>CAVRRQ010000014.1:0-663342 GCA_963723595.1 uncultured Actinomycetes bacterium | reverse complement strand
ACGTGCGAGAAGCCGTGGGGGTCCCACCGGCTGGACCAACAACAGGAACCTGACCCAGCTGCTCGAGTTCATGGTGCAGCGCGGGGAGCTGCGGTCGCCGGGCGCAAGGGCCGCGACCGGCTGTGGGCCTGCGAGCCGGGTCTATCCGGACGATCCGGTCGTTGCCGGCGCGGGAGGCCGAGCAGGAGCGGGACCGCCGGCGACTGTGGTCTCGGGATCGCCCGCCTCCGCGGCCCGGAATGCCCGGTCGAGCCGGCCGTTGTCGGCGAGGCCGGGGAGCCCGCGGTCGTCGAGGGTGTCCGCGGCGAGTGGCGGGTCGAGCCGTCGTTCCTCGACGAGCCATTCCCATGGCCGGGCGGCGCTGCCGTCACCGTTCGACCGGCTCGCGCACGACCCGGCCCGCACCCGGGAGCTCTTCGAATTCGACTACCAGCTGGAGATGTACAAGCCCGCCGCGAAACGGCAGTGGGGCTACTTCGCGCTCCCGGTCCTGTACGGCGACCGGCTGGTGGGCAAGCTCGACGCCAGGGCAGACGGGAAGGATGGCGTGTTCCTGGTGAACGCCATCCACCAGGACGTGCCCTTCACCAGGACCATGGCGGGGGCCGTACCCGGAGATCGCCGGCCTGGCCGGCTAGCTTGAGCTCGATGTGCGGAGCAGCTCATCCGAGAGGAGGGCGAGGCTCAGGCCCCGGCTCCGGCCGGGAATCGCCGGTGACCTCCCCGCCATCTCGCGCACCCGCATCAGCGTGGGGCGGGCGAGCGGGGACCATGAGCAACGAGTACTCCGGCACTCCCTGGACGCGGGGAATGCCGCAGCTCGACCTCGACCACGAGATGGTGGCGGGTTTCGTCATCGGCGCAGCGGCCCGGTCCTCCGGGCCGGCGATCTTCGTCGAACTCCTGATAGTCGATCCGGCTCACCGCCGATCGGGCATCGGCCGGATCTTGCTGCGGAGCTGGCGGCCGCTGCGGGCACGGCCCAGGTATTCACGTTGACCAACCGATCCAACCGAAAAAGCCGATGAGGGCGCTGCTGGCCGCGGAGGACTGGTCCTTCAGCGGCGAACTCGACGGGCTCGGCGAGGGCGATCCGCAGCTCGCCCTCGACCAGATCGCCCGCGAGGGGCCGGTGTCGCCGCCGGCTGATTGCGGCCAAGCGCGGCACTCGGCGGCCCCTGGTTGCGGCGGGCCGCGGCCGGTGCCAGCATCACAGCTATGCCCACCTTCCGCGCCACCGACGGGACCGAACTCGCCTACCACGTTCGGGGACAGGGGTCCCGCTGGTCTGCATTCCTGGCGGTCCGATGCGCGACTCGGCCTACCTGGGCGATCTCGGTGGCCTGCCGGGTACCGGCAGCTGATCATGCTGGATCTGCGGGGCACCGGCAAGTCGACCCCGGCCGACCCAGGAGTACCGCTGTGACCGCCTGGTGCGGGACGACTCCGCCTTCAAGATCACCTTGGTCTCGGTCGTTTGGACCTGCTGGGCACTCGGCCGGGGCCAATATCGCCGTGCAGTATGCGCCGGGTACCGAGGCGGGTGAGCAAGCTCCCTTATCACGCCGGGCATGCGGGCGGTCGATCTGGAACCAGACACCGGGATGCGGCGGGGGATCGTCCGGCTTCGCCAGGGCGAGCCGTGGTTCACCGAGGGGGCGGCTCCTTCGACCGGATAGCCGCCGGGGAGGGAACTGAGGCCGACTGGAGAGCCCTGGCCCCGTTCTTCTACGGCCGCTGGGACGCCGCCGCCCAGGCTCACGACGCGGCGGGACAGGCCCAGACCAACGAGGAGGCGGCTCAGGTGTTCGGCGCCGAGGGGGCATTTGACCCGGCTGCTGCCCGTGCCGCGCTCGCCGGATTCGATTCGCCGGTGCTGATCCTCGGCGGCGGCGTCGACCTGCAACGGCCCCCGCGGGTGGTGGCCGAGTTCGCCTCGCTGTTCCCCGCGGCTCACCTCGTCGTCCAGCCCGGCGCTGGCCATTTCCCCTGGCTCGATGATCCCGGTCAGTTCGTCTCGGCCGTGACCGCGTTCCTGGACAGCTCATCCTGACACTAGCCCTTCCGGGTCGAAGTGCTCATGGTGGCCCGGACCTCAGCGGCAAGCACCCACGCTCACCGCGCCAGCCATCACGAGCGGGCAGCCCCACCAGCTAAAGATCTTTCAGCTGGACAACTGCGGGCGCAGAGGATGGCTTCGGGCTGCGTCAGCCTTGCTCCGACGCCGAGGCTTCCTGCCGGACGGCAGCTGCTGTGCCGAGGCAGCAGACGCGTAGGGGCTTGATGGCTGACGCTTCCGCTCATGCTCCGGGGACGGAATGTGGTCGGGCAGACGATGAGATCCGGGCCCGCGTAACGTCATCATTCGCAGCCTGGGATGACAGTCCGGGAGAGTCCTTCGGAGGTGCATGGTGAGCGGCACGAGCACGGGACACAGCAGCGTGACAATGACCAAACGGAGCTGCTGGAAAGGATTCGCCATTGCCGGCGGTGATGGGATCGAACTGGATCTTGTCGGTTGCTCCGTGGGCCGTCCCGGAGGAGTTCCCAGAGATCATGGCGGCCACCGGCGCCATGCTCATCGGCCGGCGGACCTACGAGGTCGGTAAGCGCATGGCTGACAACCCGAGCGAGGTCACCCCGGCCTACGACGGGGGAGCTGAGTTCGTCCTCACCCATGAGCCGCCGGACCCGCCGGACCCGGGGGTCACGTTCCTCAGCGGTGATATCGGGGAAGCCGTCGCCACCGCGCTGCACGCCGCAGGCGGCAAGAACCTCGAAGTCCTCGGCGCCGACGTAGCCGGTCAGTGCCTGCAGCGGGGACTCGTGGATGAGATCCTGGTGTATGTCCTGCCGGTCCTGCTCGGCGACGGGACCCGCTTCTTCTCCTCACCGGGCCTCGCCCGGGTAGACCTCGAACCGCTCGACAGCACACAGTCGGAAGCCGTCACCATCCTTCGGTTTGGCGTCCGCAAGTAGCCCTGGCTGCGGTGTCTCAGCTTAGGTGCGCTGACCTCGGGAGACCTGGCCAGGCCGTAACGTTCCCGGAACGCCGCGCGCGTAGCGTTGCCTCTCATGGTGAGAGTACCGGCGGCAGGCGGGCCGGAACCGGCCGCGACCCGCTTCCGGCTGGCGTCTTCGGGGACGGCGACGGTCCTGGCCGTCCTGGTGCTGATGCTTCTGGCCGGCGCGCTGGTGCTGAGCGCCCTGATCGGTCAGCTGTCGGTCCTGGGCTCGGGGCCGATTGTCCCCGTCGCAGTGGTCTACGCGGCGGTGGGCTTCGTCGTGGCCCGCCGCCAGCCGGGCAATCCGATCGGCTGGATCCTGATCACCTTCATCGTGGTGTTCCTGCTGAGCGGCGTTGCCGGCGGGTATGCCGCCTTGTACTACCGGTTCGGCCACCATGGCCTCCCGCTGGCCCCGGTCGCCGCGCTGCTCACGCCCTTGTGGGCACCGGCGCTGCTGTTGTTCCCGGTGGTGATTTTGCTGTTCCCAGACGGCAGGCTGGCGGCGCGGCGCTGGCGGTGGGTACTGCGGGCCTATGCGGTGGCCGGAGCGCTGGCGTCGGCGGCGGTCTTTGCACCGGCGGTCACCACCGTGGCCCGTCATGACATCCGCCTCGACGCCGCCGGCAACCTGATCAGCACCGGGCGGCCGCACGGCGGGCCCCTCGCCGCGGCGGGGGTACTGGTCCTGGGCTTGATCCTGGTGATTGTGCTGTCGTTCGTGGCCCACCAGGTTCTTAGCTGGCGGCGCGCCACGGGCCAGCGGCGCCAGCAGCTGAAGTGGCTGGCTACCGGCGCCGCGGTTACCCTGGCCGTGATCGCCGTGTCGCTGGGGACCAGCTCGACCAGCGTCGTAGGAGAGATTCTCGGGATCGGGCTGGCTGCGCTGCCGGTGGGCATCGGCGTGGGGATCTTGAAGTACCGCCTGTATGAGATCGACCGGATCATCAGCCGGACCCTGGCGTATGCGATCGTGACCGGGGTGCTGGTTGGGGTATACGCCGGGCTGGTGCTGCTGGCCACCCAGGTGCTGCGATTCCACAGTTCGGTAGCGGTGGCAGTGTCCACGCTGGCCGCTGCGGCGCTGTTTAACCCGCTGCGGCACGGGGTGCAGCGGACGGTAGACCGCCGGTTCAACCGGGCACGGTATGACGCCGACCAGACCGTGACGGCGTTCGCAGCCCGGCTGAAAGACGCGGTCAACCTGGACTCTGTTCGCGACGACCTAGCCGCCGTCGTGGAGAAGGCTCTCGAACCGGCCCACATGTCGGTATGGATCCGGGCTGCCGAACGGCAGTGACGCGCCACCGGCGGACGCGCTGACGCGCACGTTCCGGCCTGTTGGGCACGCCGACCACGAACCTCGGCGTGCCCCCGTGTGCTCCGTCGAGGCACCTACGTGCGCTGCCGACCGGTGAGTTCTGCGGTGGAAAGTGGTCTGCCTACCACAGGCCGATGCGATGAGTTCCGGGCGCGGTTTCGTCCAGTTGATGAATCGGAAGGATCGGGAAATGCGGATCAAGGTCAACGGTGTCGAGTTGTGCGTGGAGACCTTCGGGGACCCGGCGGATCCGCCGGTGCTGCTGATCGGCGTCACCATGCTGAGCTGGCCGGACGAGCTGTGCGCGGCGCTGGCCGAACGGTATGTGGTGCGCTACGACCTGCGCGACGCCTGCGAGTCGACGTTCGTCGACCCGGACGCGCCAGGCTACGATCTGCGCGACCTGGTGACCGATGCGTCCGAGCTGTTGGTGGCGCTGGATCTGGGGCGTGCGCACGTGGCCGGGATCGGCGTCGGCGGGTTCATCGCGCAGCTGCTCGCGCTCGACCATCCCGGCCAGGTTGCGTCGCTGACGCTGGTCTCCACCCGTCCGGTCGCGCCCGGTCCCGTCGATCCCGACCTGCCCGACCACGCGCCGGAGCTGATGGGGCAGCTGTTCGGGCGTCCGGCGCCGGACTGGACTGACCGCGACAGCGTGGTCGACTACATGACCGGTTCTGCGCGGCTGATGTCCGGGTCGCGGGGATTCGACGAGCCGGATGTACGGTCGGCTGCCGGGTCGGTCTTCGACCGAGCGGAACCGACGGCGAGGCGCAGCGTGCGAGTCACCTCGGCACCATGTTCGCGGCCATCGACTGCCAGCCGCGGTGGCGCGAGCGGCTCGGCGAGATCACCGCGCCGACGCTGGTGGTGCACGGGGACGAGGATCCGTTCTTCCCGCACGGGAACGGGCAGGCGCTGGCCGCGGAGATCCCGGGCGCCACGCTGCTCACCCTGCCCGGCATCGGCCAGGGCGTGCCGCGTGTGACGTGGCCGGCGGTCGTGGACGCCCTCTTGCGCCACACATCCTGACGGGCGCTCCCGCCGTCCGCCAGCAGGTCCGCGATAGTCCAGAGGGCGGATCGCGGCAGGATCGCGCACGGCTACTGTAGCCGTGTGGATGAAAGAGCCCTGGCTGCGACCGTGGCCTCGTGCAAGGACTTGATCGACTCGCGGTTTCCCGATGACGGGGATAACGGTGCCGCAGCGATGCTGCTCGGAGATGGGACCATCCTCACCTGTACAGCGCCGGATGCCGTGAATGCTTCTGTTGAGGTATGCCACGAGATCGAGCCCTACTGCGGGGCCTACCGGTTGAATCAGCGAGTCGTCGCGTCCGTCTGCCTGCATCGGCAGCCGGGCGGCCGCACCGTCGTCCTGATTCCCTGCGGCGTGTGCAGGGAGCGCCTCGCTGTCTACGGCCCGGGCGTCCTCGTGGCCGTGGCTGATCGCATTGATCCGACCGTCGTCGTGTGGAAGACCCTCGGGGACGTTCTACCCGACTACTGGATGACTGCCTTCCCCGACGAGATCGACGCTGGCTGGACCACCTGATCACGAGTCGCCAGGCGCAGCGCGAGGCGCTGGGCCGGATCAGCGATGCACTCGGCCACGGCGGCGGCCCAGGCAGCAAAGGTGTCAAACGTGGGTGCCACTGCACCGCTGCCGCTGATCCATTTCGGAGTTTTGGCTGGTGCGCCTGGCAGGATTCGAACGCGCGACCCGCTGCTAATCCGAAAATTGGAGAGTTAGCGGGCGCGTGCCAGCTCCCGGCGGAGCGCAGCGGAGCCGGGACGTGGTTGCGGGAGGTCAGGCGGCAGGCTGGATGGTGACTTTGCAGCCGAGGGCTTCGAGCTGGCGGATGTGGCCGCGCTTGCGGCGTTCGGGGTCGATGCGAGCGGCGTAAAACCCTGGTCCCAGGTCGGTGAACCGGGCCTCGGGGTCAGGAAGCAGGTGCCAGGCGATGACGAGGATGGAGCGGCCCACCGCGACGATGGCGCGTTTGGAGCCGCGGCGCCGGGCGATGCGCCGGTACCGCTCGCCGGGGAAGGTGTCGGTCTTCGCGGCGCCCGCGGCGGCGTTCCCGAGCACGGCCGCCAGGTAGGCGTTCCCGTGGCCGGTGGAGCCTTTGCCTTTCTTCTTGCCGGTGATTCCTTCACCCCGGGGGCCAGGCGGGCCCAGGACACAAGGTGGCCCGCGGTGGGGAAGCGGGTCATGTCGGTCCCGATCTCGGCCAGGATGACGTGCGCCGCGGTGGATCTGATGCCGGGGATCTCATCCAGCCTGGCCACCGTCTCCGCGAACGGGGCGATCTGCTCCTCGATCCGGGCGTCGAGCGCAGCGATGTCGCCGCTGACCGCATCGACGCGGGCGGGCATCTTGCCGGGCAGGAACGCGTGATGGCCGGTGAAGTGGCCGGTGAACGCCTCTTCCAGCAGAGTGATCTTCTTCCGCAGAGTCCGCCGGGCCAGCTGCGCCAGCACCTTCGGATTGCGCTCGCCAGCGACCAGCGCGGCCATCATGTCCCGGCCGGAGACCCCGAAAATGCCGGTGGCCACCACGCTCAGCTTGATCTGGGCGTCTTCCAGCAGCTTCTCCGCCCGCTGCTTCTCCGCGGTGCAGCCGCGCACCAGGTCGGCGCGGTAGCGGGTCAGATCCCGCAGCCGGCGGATCTGCGGCGGTGGCACGAAACTCGGCCGGAGCATCTGCCGCTCGGCGACCTTGGCCAGCCAGACCGCATCCAGCTTGTCGGTCTTCGGCCGCCCCGGCAGATGCTTGACGTCCTTCGCGTTTACCAGCCACGTCTCGAACCCGGCCGCCTCCAGCAGGCAGAACACCGGCTTCTGGTAATCGCTGGTGGCCTCCATCACCACCCGGGTCACCCCGAGGCAGGCCAGATGATCGGCCATACCTAATAGCGAGCGGGTCATCGTGGGGTAGGTCTCCACCTCCTGCAGGCGCCGGCCTGGCGGCCCTCATCAGGGACCCGCATGCAGCACACCAGGTCGGCCTTGCCGATATCCAGCGCCGCGACCCGCTCGATGATCTCGTCGTTGTCCTGCGTTCCGGTGAGCACCTGGCCTCCTCACATCGTGGGAAGACCGCCGCCCGCAGGAGCCAAGGGCGCATCTGGAGAAATCTAATCCTCGTGCTCGAAGCAACACTGAACAGCCCGTGAGCTGGCTCCTGGCGCCCGGCTTAGAAACGACCTCAGCGATCAAGCAGTGGACGGCGTCAGCGGGCAGCAGCCACCCCCATTTTCCGCCCCGAACGGGCGTCCCTGCAGGCAATCCTGTGGCTTAGGAGATCGTCCGGAGCTACGCTCCTACATGCTCGGTTCCAGGCCACGACCTGTCCGGACCAGTCCGCGAGTAACCGCCAGATACCTTGGTTCGCCGTCCGATCGCACGCAACGGGCACGAGCCTCTTCGTCCCGAACTACCGACGGCGCGGTGAATTACGAGCTGGCTTGCCTGGTCGAACGGCCGCTGTTTTCGGGCACGTTCCTGCTGTGGGTGCGGCCAGTATCCAGGTCATCACGGCTCCGAGCGCCAGCCACGCGGCGCAGATGGGCAGCTCTCCCCAGCCCACAGCGGGACCGGGGCTCGGCAAGGTAGTCCCCACCGCGGGCACGACGGGACCATTGGCATCAAGCCATCTGAACGCCGCGACATAGGCCAGAACCACCAGCGCCACACCCGCGATCCAGATACCGATCCACGCGTACCGCCGGATGTCGTCGCGTGACTCTCTCCTGCCGAACCGGGCGAGCCCGGCGACCAGCACTGCGAACGCCAGCAGCATCCATACCACCGCTGCCAGCGCGCCCGCCGCGATGATCACCCCGGGCTCCCCATTCCATTGGGGGAACCAGAGCATGCCGCTGGCGCACTCGTAGCTGCACGCCTGCGTGGTCATGGCAAAGGCGTAACCAGCCCCACTAGCTCCTATCGCCACCCACAGAAGCGACAGCCACCAGACCCAGCCCCGGACCCGCAGGCCCCCTATGGCCAGTGCCCGTGCGGCGAGGAATGAAGGCCGTCGCCTGCCGGGCGGACTGGCCCTGCCGCTGACCGAGACTGCGCGAGGCACAAGCCCAGGATAATCACAAGATCAGCTCATCCAGCGTTCTGCACCTCCCCCGTCCTCCTCATAGGCGCCAAACCCTCTGAGCGGTCACCGGATCAGGGGTGGCGCAGCCATCGCGTAGCGACGCAATGCCGCTCATCAAGTCCAGCTGAGTCCTGCTGCACCTCGTTGTCCCACTGCCGTCCTGGACCCGGCCAGGCACGCCGCTGAGCCATCCGGCCTGTCGCAGCCGATGCCCGTACTCCCCCGGCCGGACATGCGCCGGATACTGTCTCACCCTGGAAATCCGATCTGCACGGCCATCCCTCACACCCGGCCAAAGATCCCGGGCGAGCCCGGGACCGGCCCGGCAGGACGGTCCGCGCGGTCCTGACACTGTCCGCTGGCATGCCTCCTGCTGCCGTTTCGGCTGCCGGCCTTCGCTTCTTGGGTCATCCTGCGCCCGCTGGGGAATGGAGCCTTCCTCACGGTCGGCCTGCCGGCAGCCATCTGACCGCCGGACCCCAACGGGGTTGTCGTGTTGCACATGAGCAAGACGCGACCGGGCAGGGCGCCCCCTTTACCCGGGGACGGTGGTGCGCTCCCGGCCGGCGATTATCCTCCGGCCGGCACCCGCCGCTCTTCCGCGGCCAGTCCCTACGGCCCCGCTGGAACATCCCACCTGCCGGGGTCACCTTCACGAGACGTCATCAGGGGTTCACTCACGTTCGCCCATCACCCGCGACGGCCGGATGCCGCCCCGGGACCAGGAAGCTGCCACTTCCCGCCGGTCTTCTCCTCGCCTGCGCCCCCGGATGGGACAAGGGGCTGCTTCGGCTTCTTCCCCGGGCTTCGCACCCCGCAGTTACCCGCGCCGCACGCCAGGGCGGAGACGGGCCAACGCGCACTGCCCCGGGTACTGCGCCTCCGGCCTCAGCCGGACCTCCAGCAGCGCCTCCCACTTGAACTCATGCACCCTCACTTCGCACCCACCCGTACGTTGCCTCCAGCACCACCCTCGGGTGCGTCCCGGCCCCGGTGATCGCCCGGCGCAGCTCCGCCGGGCTGCTGGTGATCCGCGCGGTCTCCAGCTTCCTGCCATCCGGCGTCATCCGCACCAGCACGCTACGGCGCCGGTGCAGATCCATCCCGACGACCTCCCGGCCGTCGCAGGATTAGACGAGCCGCGCAGCCAGGACACGAGGCAATGCCGAGTCCGTGATACGGCGCGGGGTCCGCAAGGGATCGCCAGCCCAGAACTGGCCTGAGTGATCTTGTGTCGGCACCGGCCATGGCGACGTCGTGGTGCGGTGGACTCGCCTCGTATTCTGCGTCATTGTGGCGGTCATGAACGTGGCGATCAGCCGGGTTCGCGGGCGGGAGGCTGGGTGGCCGGGGTAGGTCTGGCGTCGTGGTTCGTCGCGGAGGCGGTCGGGGCATACGGCGACCAGGTGCTTGCTGACGCCAGTCCAGACGCGGCCGGGCCGCGGGCCGTTGGCCGCGAACTGGCCAGGCTGATGTTGGTCCGCGCAGAAACGGTTACCGGCATCCCGGCGCCGCTGGCGGCGGTGATCGACCGCCCTGGCAGCGGGGAAGCCGAGCACGCACTGGAGACCTGGATGCGGGATCTGCTGGGAGCAGATCCCGGCCTGGCGGCGGCGGTGGCCGGCGTGCTCGGCCGGTATTACCAGCAGCAGCTTGATTGCGGTGACGGCCAGGCCCTTGCTGAACTCGGTGACCTGCTGTGGTGGGACGAGCCGGAACTGGCCCGGACAGCGTTCGAGCGTGCCGCCGGCGCCGGGAACACCAGCGCCCTGATCCGCCTGGCCCAGCACCGATGGGTGGTCCTTGAAGATTACGACGGTGCCCTGCCGCTCTATCAGCAGGCGATCACGTTGCCGGACCCCGGCGTCGCCGCAGAGGCACTCACCGGACTAGGGCGTGTCCTGTCGATCTTGTGGTGGGTTGTGGTCCACTATGTCGCGGTGGCCGGACGTGGCGAGTTAGCGGATAAGGCGTGGGCGGCGATCGAGCCGCTGCTGCCGCCAGCTGGTGGTGCACGGGGGCGGTGGCGTGATCACCGGCAGGTGATCAACGGGATCTTGTGGAAGCTGCGCACAGGGGCGCCCTGGCGGGACCTGCCGGAACGCTACGGGCCCTGGAAGACCTGCCATGAGCGGCTGCGCCGGTGGACCGCGGATGGGACGTGGGACAAGATCCTGGCCCGCGCCCAGGTCCGCGGCGACGGGCAGCCGGTGGACTGGGTGGTAGCCGTGGATTCCTCCGTGGTGCGGGCGCATCAGCATTCCGCTGGTGCCCGTAAAAAGGGGGCGCTGCGGCCTGGCCGGCATCGGGGAAGGCCGCGGCGGCCGGGGTTGCGGTAACGGCCGGGGAGGCGCTGGGCCGCTCCCGGGGCGGGCTGAGCACCAAGATCCACCTGGCCGTTGACGGGCGGGGCCGGCCGCTGGCGGTGCTGCTCAGCGGTGGCCAGGCCGGGGACAACCCCTACCTGCTCCCGGTCCTGGACGCCATCGCCATCTGCGGGCCGGCCGGCGGGAGGCTCCGCAAGCGCCCGGACCTCCTGCTGGCCGGTAAGGGATACGCCCACGACCGCACCCGGGCCGCGCTGCGCCGCCGCGGGATCCCTCACAACATCCCCGAGCGGCGCGACCAGATCGCCCGCCGCGCCGCCAGGGGATCGCGCGGCGGGCGGCCACCCGCGTTCAGCCGGGAAGACTACAAACAGCGCAACGTCGTTGAACGCGCCTTCGGCAGGCTCAAACAGTGGCGCGACCTGGCCACCCGCTACGCCAAACGCGCTGCCATCTACCGCGCCAGCCTGGTCCTCATCTCAGCCCTGATCTGGCTCACATAATCGATCGGACGGCGTAACCGGGGCCCACACGCCGAACCACTGCTCGGCGCCGTAGTCCTCGAACCGCTCTACCTCGGTGAACCCCAGCTTGGCCGCGAGGCGCATCGAGCGGGCGTTGGCGGTCTGGGTAAAGAGCACCACCGGCTCGCCGGGAAGCTCGCCGGCGAACCAGCCGAGTGCCGCTGCGCACGCCTCGGCGGCGTACCCGAATCCCCACGCCTCCGGCAGGAACAGGTAGCCGAGCTCGGCCTGCCCGGCAGCAGCCGGAGGACCGTGCCCCGTTGCTCTCCTGAGAATGATCTGGCCGATCATGGCTCCGCCGAGATCGACTATGAAAAGGCCGGGGCGCCGCTCGGGCACCCCGGGCATCTCGCGCTCAAGCTCCTCACGCGGCCGGGGGCCACCGAGGTAGGTGCCCACCTCTGGCGAGGCCAGCAGTTCGATGAACGCCGCACGGTCCCGGGCCCCGGGCTCACGGAGCACGAGCCGCTCGGTCCTGATCGGCTCAGGCGGCCAAGCGACGGGCCCCAGGTCTGCCACGCGTGCACGCTAGCAGAGGGCCAAACCGCCGAGCGGGAAACGCTTAACGCCCGGCATTGCGGCTAGGGCCGGTCATGATCGACAGGACAGGCCCTAGTGCCGTAGCATCCAACGTTCGCCCGGCTGGGGTCACATCCTGGTTTCCTGACCCATATGAGCACCCGCCCGACTATGCAGGCACGTCGAACGAGATCCAGGTATCAGGCGGAAGACTGGGCTGGCCCGGCACAGGCCTTCGGTCCTCAGTCCAGGCGTCACCGGCAATCTTGGTGGCTACGTGGCGCCAGAAGCGGACTGCGGCCGCGTTTTCGTCCTGAAAGGCGATCTCCCAGTGGCCCGGGTACCTGGTGACCACGTCCTGGACGGCACGCAGCCCGATCCCGGCTCGGCGTGCCCCGCGCATCACGAAGAAGCTGTTCAGGATGCGCTTCTGACCGCCTAGATCGTGCACGAGGGCCAGGCCGACGGGGCGATCACCGTACGCCAGCAGGTATGACGTCCAGTGGGTGTCCTCAATTGCTGCCTGGAGCCGTTCGCTGTGGAACGTGCCGTCGGGATCGGGGAGCTGGTCCCTGAACTCGGACATGTCGTGCCAGAACATCAGCCATAGACGTTCCAGTATGGGGCGGTCGGCAGCGCCAGCTTTGCGCACAGATACATCGGCCATGAAACTCCTCGGCGGGGGCGGTGAGTGACTTCACCCCCTTCCACAGTCCGCACCGGGGCAAACGTGGCCTGATGCGGTACTAGCTCGTATACGCGCTCGATGCCTAGGTTGAGAGTGGCCCCCTTGGGCCTACAGGCGCTCAGGCGTCACCCGGTGGAGGTTTTTCGGCAAGAAGGTACTGCAGTGCCTTGTCAACGGAAAAGGCCCGGGCTAGCCGCCCCATCAATCTGCCGGTAACCGACGCGGGAGCCTGTTCCAGTTCGGTGACGGATGCTCTGGTCGTGCGCTGATACGAGATCCGGATTTTGCTCATCGGGTGCTCATGATCATCCGGATTTACTCACTGATCCGCGGATCCTACACTGCGTGTAGGATCCGGATGATCATGAGCAATCGGGCGCGGGTCGGGGACCGACTCGCGAGTACGAATGCTGTGACGGCCTGTGAAGCAGTTACCGAGAGCTACCCGTTGTCGTCCAGCCCAGGCGATCAGCAACGACGGGGATTACCACGCAACCGGCCCGAATTACCTGTCTTGGCTTGCCAGAGATTAAGATCCCCCGGTCTGGCCAGATACAGCTGCCCGGAACTCATCGGGCTCGCAGGGCATTCCGTTGCCGATCTTTTCTTCCGCAAAACGTATAACCGAAATAATCTTTCTGAGCATCTGGACGCCGGGACTATCTTCATCGGCCTCTTCATCATAATCGAACTTGACCAATTGCGCGGCCCTGCTGACGGTAACCGCTTCGGCGGGAAGCTCTGTCGCGGCGTCGGTTACATATTCTACGGCCGCATAGTGCCGCCATTCACCTGCCATCTCGCCAGCAAACGAATGGAAGGTATGCTTCAGGGAAAAGTAACCCTCCGGACGATCCTCCTGCGGGTCATCCATCAGCTGCCGCCATTCTTGCATCAGCTTGGTGGCTATCTCCGCGACGCCGGGGCCCCCTGGCGTCGCGGCGAGACGGGCCGCATCAACCGTTTGCGAGGACAATGATAGCCCTCTATCCGTAAGGAAAGGCTTATAGGATTCCCGCAGCTCACCAAGAATGACCGACATCGAGCAGAGATATGCGGGGTAGGGCAGCTCACGGAACCGCCTGACTATAGACATCTGGAAGTCCATCAGTCTCATCTACCTGTCCTCCTCTGAAGCGATACCAGTCACGTCAATCATGTATTGCTGGTAAAATCCAGTCGCTATATCGAGGGGGCTCCCGCCGACCCCGGTGATGGACCCCCACTCATTAAGGGTTGACCTGCTGACGACCTCACCGCCGAGGTAGCCATTCGATCCTTTGGATATCTCGACGCTTGGACGGCCGATGAATTCCGTGAGGTCTCCACCGCAGTCAGGACTGCAGACCTGGTTGGTTGAGTACGCGTCATGGACCGATGCTATCTGCTGCTCGGCTGGCATATCTCCCATTGCTTCCCGGTAGGCCAGCGCAGCGCTCTCTGCGTGCGACTGGTCTGCCGGAAGGTTTTTGAGCCGGTACGAGGAAACTCCTAGTGACTCGAACTCGCTTCTCAGGGTAACAGGAAGACCATCTCTGCTCGTGAAGACAATTGTCCGGGTAGCGCCATCCTCCATGGTGACACGCGCGATTACCAGGCCAGCGTCGCCCATCGCCATGGGGTTCTCGTCAAAGTATGCCCTCGTTGCGTCGAGAGCTCCCAGGTAGTTCTCCATGCCGAACAGGTTGAGTTCTGCCTGCGGGAGCCCAGGCAGCGGCTTGAACATTACGGGGTCAGTGATCCTGATGAGAATCCCGCCGGCGGCGCCCGCACCGAGGATTCCATCACCGGCGCCCCCGGAGCTGCCGGTGGCCGGCGGGGTCCAGCAGTTGGAGGTGCAGGGCGTGTATGGCTGCTGGATGCGGCGGTGGCCGCGGGGGCCGGGCTGGGACACGCCGCCGCACTCGGTGGACGGGCACAGGCCGGTGGGATCGGACTGGCTGACCGGGTTATCGGCGGCGTAGGCGTAGCCGCCGAGCGTTTGCGGCTGTGAGGGGTCAAGGACGGGGTTGACGGACAGGAATCTGCCGGTGGAAGGGTCGTATTGGCGGGCGCCTATGCTGTCCAGGCTGGTGGCAGGGTCGGCGGGTTTGCCGAGGAAGGCGTTGGCGCCGGGCCAGGAAGCGGGAGCGGTGCCGCGGGGAGCGCCGTAGGGGGTGAACTGGCGCCAGACGGGGTTTGCTGCGGTGTTGTCGAGGGTGAGCAGGCTGGTGCCGTGCTGGTCAGCGATCTCGAAACTGTAGGCGGTGCCGCCGCCAGTGCGTACCGCCTGGCCGCCGCCGGGCAGGGCCAGGAACCGGGTGCCGGTGATGGCGCTGGTGCCGGTGTTCAGGATGAGCTGCTGGGCGCCGCCGAACAGGTACGCGGTGATCTGGCCGGGGTCTTTCTGCAGCAGGATGTTGCCGTCGGCGTCGTAGAGGTAGCTGGTGGTGCCGGCCGGGGTGGTGTCGGTGGCGAGTTTCCCGTCATGTGTCCAGGTGAGGGTCTGCTTGCCGGAGGGCAGGCTGCGGGTGAGGGTGTTCCCGTCGGCGTCGTAGGCGTAGCTGGCGGTGGTGGTGCCTGACGGGCTGGTGGTGGCGGCCGAGGTGAGCGTGTTGGGCTGGCTGGTGCCGTTCCCGTTGTAGGCGTAGCTGGTGGCGGTGTCTTTGCCGCCGGTGAGCGAGTGCTGGGTCTGCGTGGTCTGGTCGCCGAGGGGATCGAACTGCCAGCTGGTCCAGTACGCGCCGCCGGTAATCCCGTCGCCGACGGTCGCGCCGCTGTTACTGGCCGGGTTGGCGGCGCAGTTGTCGGTGGCGGTCCACGCCTGGGTGAGCCGGTCGAGGGTGTCGTAGCCGAAGCACTGCGTTTCGGTCTGGGTGCCGTTGCGGGTGTCGGTCTGGGCGGTGATGTTCCCGGCCGGATTGTAGGTGTAGGACGTGTCATCGAACGGGGTGGCAGAAACGGCGGTGTTCTTCACCTGGCTGTCGGTGAGGTTGCCGGTGTGCGGGTCGTAGGTGCTGGTGATGTAGGCGTTATCCGCCGTGGTGCCGATTTCTTCCCGGGCCATCTGGAAGAACGCGGTGTAGGTCACGTCCTGCACCCACGTGTTGATGCTGCCGCCCATCCCGTTGGGCAGGTCGAACCCCGGGACGTAAGTCCAGCCGACCGTCTCCGCCGGCAGCTGCCCGCCGCCGGGTGAGGCCGGGTAGGCGTCGTGGAAGGGAAGCCCGATAGTGGCGGTGTAAGTGTGGGTCAGGGTATAGCTGCCTGCCAGCGCGCCTTCCGCGGCGGGCAGGGTGTCGGTTTCGCCGAGTGACTCGCCGAAGACATTGAAGCCTTTCTGCTGGATGGTGTAGGCGTTCGCGCCGGAGTAGGAGGTTTCGGTGGTCAGCTGCCCGATCGGGTCGGTGACCCCGGGTACGGCGTTGTTGGAGTTGTCGTAGGCCCAGGAGGCCAGCTGCGGGGACGAGGTGGAGGGCCCGTCGTACTCGCCGGTTTTGCGGTTCAGCGCGTCGTAGGTGTAGGTGATGGCGTGCCCGTCCGCGTCGGTGGTGCCGGTCAGGTTGCCGTTCGGCGTCGTAGCTCATCGTCGTGGTGCCGGAGTTGGGGTCGGTGGTGCTGGTTACCTGGCCGAGCAGGTTGTAGCTGCGGGACCAGTCCTCGCCGGTGGCGGCGTCTTTGACGTCGGACAGCTCACCGCGGTGGTTGTAGGAGTAGTCGGTGGCCTGCGTGGTGCCGCCGGTGATGGACACCGTGGTGATCCCGCCGGCGGTGCTGGTGTTCACCGCCGGTGTGGAGGTGTAGGAGTCCAGTTCGGTGGTGCGGCCGAGCGCGTCGGTGACGGTGGAGGTGGGGGTGCCGCCGGCCGGGGGCACGGTGGTGACCCGGTCCCCGTAGTAGGCGTCGTAGGTGGTGGATTTGACCGCGGAGTTGTCGTAGGAGGTGACCTGGACCGGGCGGCCCAGGCCGTCGAACGCCGTCTCGGTCTGGTCAGGGACCTGGCTGTCAGGAACAGTGACGATCACCGAGCCGGGGCTGGCGCCGGAGTCCCACCAGTTGGTGTTGGTCTTCCACTCCCAGCCGCGGGAGTCGTAGAAGTGGTCGGTGACCAGGATCCCGAGTTGCGGGGTGGGGTCCTGGGTCTGGCGGACCCGCAGCAGCGCGTCGTACAAGGTGGTCGAGGTGGCGTACCCGGCCTCCTGGAGTTTCTGGGTGGTGACCACGGTCGGCGCAGTATCCGACACCGCATAGCTGTAAATGTCGCTGGCGGCCGAGCTGGCAGGCCGGTTGTTGCCCCACACGTCGATCAGCCGGCCCAGCCCGTCGTAGTGCAGGGTGGTGGTGATGCTGTTGGGGTCGGTGGCCGACACCGGGATGCCGCGCAGCGGGTCCAGCGTGGTGCTGGTCGCCTGGTCCAGCGGGTTGGTGACCTTCTCGGTAGTGGTGACCCCGTTGGTCATGGTGTAGCTGGTGGTGGTCTTGTTCCCGTTCGCGTCGTAGCTGGTGACCGGGCGGCCGTAGGAGTCATAGACGGTGGCGCTCTGGGTCTGGTAGGTGAACGCACCGCTGCTGTAGCCGGTGGCCTGCCTGACCGCGGACACGTCACCGAGGGCAGGGGTGGCCTGCGGCCAGGCGGGGCTGGCGGGCTGCGGCCAGGTCCCGGCCAGGGCAGCGTTGTCGTAGAAGGTGCGGGTGTCAGAGATCACGTCAGCGGGCCGGGACAGGCTCGCGGGGACAGTGAGCGCGTTGACCTGCCCGGACCCGGGCGCGCTGGCCCCGTTCGGGTTAGCGCCGCCGCACGGCTGGGCGTCGGTCTCCACTTCGGCCGGCAGCCCGGCCAGGTTCTCCGACGTGTTCGCCGGGGCGTAGCTGGTGGCCGTGCAGGTCTGCTGGGGGGATCGGACAGGTCCCCGTGGCTGAACACATACAGCGGCAGGCCGAAGAACGCATCGGGGGGTGGCGTCATAGCTGGTGTCGGTCTCGGTTTTCCGCCAGCTGGTGGTCCCGCCGTCGGTGATCGCCTGCCGGGTCCAGGTCTCGACCAGGCCGGTGGCGTTGGCGGTCAGGCTGGGCAGCCCGGACCGGGTGCGGGTCGCCGCCGCCGCGGACACCCAGTAGGAGTCGATCGCCGAGTGGTCGACCGGGCCGCCCTTGAAGTTGTAGCCGGTGGATTCCAGCACGTTCCCGGCGAGCTGGCCGGCGTCGGTGTGGCTGCCGCCCTGGGAATCGGTCAGGGTGACTGACCGGGTGCCGCCGCCGGGCAGGGTGTCACCGTCCATGCCCTGGTAGTAGGCAGTGTCGGTCTCGGTCGGGGCGTCGGCGCCGGTGCCGGTGTAGGTTTTCACGTCCTGGAAGCCGCGCCACTGGCCGTAGGTGCGGTACTTGGGCATCACCAGCTCGTTGTCGTCGTAATGCCACGCCGCGCCCTTGTAGGTGTAGGCGGTGTGCAGGCCGGGTGAGCCCCCGGTCGGGTCGGACACCGACACGGACGCGACGTCCCACTTGTTGAACCAGTCCGGGCCGGTCGCGGGGGTGAACTCCTGCCAGTACACCGGGAAGCACGAGGACGTGTTCTGCGACGGATCCGAGGGTGGCGAGTCCGGGGACATGCACGAGTTGGCGAGCTCGTAGTCCACGGAGATCACCGAGCCGGTCTCGGTGGTGACCGAGGCGATCCGGAACCGGTCCAGCGCCGGGTAGTTCGCCGGGTTCACCCGGTTGCCCATCTCGGCCCCGCCGAAGCTGACCACGGGCAGGGTCACGGCGCTTCCCCCGGCGGTCGTGTCGGACCCGGTGCGGGCGATCGAGTCCAGCCACAGCGCCGGGCTGGCTCCCGTCATTGGTGGTGGGGAAGTGCTGCTTCAGCGCCCAGGAATCGGCCGGCACGTACGCTGTCCCGTTCCACTGCTGGGTCGTGATCGACACGAGCCGGACCGTGGACCAGAACGTCGGCCCGGTCACCTGGCAGGAACCGCCAGAGGCGCAGTGGTCCTGGGTGTAGGGCACATCGGGCCAGTTCGAGGCGTTCGAGCTGATCGGGTCGCAGCTGCTGGCAAAGCACCGGTCCCCGGCCTTGAATATCACCTGGTCGGGGGCATGGCCGGTGTAGGCGTTGCCGTCGGTGAAGCCGTAGTCGATGTGGTCCAGGTGGCTGTCGCGGACATAACTGGTGGCGCTGGAGGTGCTGCCGTTCTCGGCGTAGGCGTTGGTGTCCTGGTCGTAGTAGTAAGCCATCGCGTTGCCGTGCAGGTCGGTGACGTAGTCCAGATTCCACCGGTAAGCCATCACGCATGCCGACGAGCTGAATCCCGAGCTGGAGTAGCACGGGTCCCCGGAGTGGGCGCTGAACACCGGCACGGAGTCGACTGAGTTGGTCGCCTTGTCACCGCTGGCCCAGCCGGGCAGGTGGTTACGCCCGAAGTAGTAGGTGGTGCCGTCCCGTTCGGTGATCGTCCAGTAATCGGTGAACTTAGTGCCGCTCCCGTTCCCGGAACTCACGTGGTGGGTGATCACCTCCCCGCCGTCGTCAGCGGCGTGGCAGGTGCTGGTGGCGGTATAGCTGAACGGAACCGGGCACACCAGCGCGTTGGCCGCGCCGTCCTGGGACAAGGTGAGGACCGGCCCGTTGTAGCACTGATCCTGGGTGGACTTCGGGGATGCGCTGCCTTCGGGGTTGTCGGCGCAGGGAATGAACGACTGCTCGATGAACGACTGCGGGCTGGTCCACCCGTCCCCGACCCACGAGGCCTGCGCCTGGGTCGAGGCGGTCTGCCCGTCCACCGTGCCCGAGTCGTAGTTCAGCGCCAGCTGCGGCACCAGGCCGGACGCGGCAGGCGGCACATCCAGCGGGTAGGAGTAGGTGAACGAGCCGGCCGACCCGCCCGCGCTCCAGGTACCCGACGGGCGCAGCGACGTCGCCGAGTAGGTGCCCGCGGGGCCGCCACCGTCATAGCTGACCGGCGCTGCGGCCAGCACCACCTGGCTGCTGGCCCCCGCCGCGCCCGCGCCGCGGGCAGGGAGGGTGACCTGGGCCGACACGGTCTGGGACGCCGGGTCATTCACCGACGCCAGCGGCCGTTCGGCCCGGCACGCCGGGCGCTGCGGGGTGGTCAGCGCGCACGCCGGCAGTTCTGCCAGGCCCAGCCCCAGGCCGTAGTTGCCACCCGAGGCCTGCCCGAACCCGGCATAGCTGATGCCCAGGCGCACCGGCCCGGCCGGGCTGCCCGCCGCGGGACCGGCGGTGAACACCACCCCGCGCACGCCCGCGGCCACGGCAGCGGCGTGGCCGCTCACCCGGACATCAACCCCCGTCACCGCCGCGGCGCCGGCCCGGGCGCCCGCGGCTGCGCCCACAGCGGGGTGCCGGCCCCCCGGCCCCGGCCCTGGATTCCCGGCGACACGACAGACCGCTCGGCAGCGGCCTGCCCGGCGTCCGAGAGCGGCGGGGCGGCGCCGGTCAGTGAGATGGCTGCCTGCGCCGGATCCGGCCATGAGGTGGCCGGCGGCCGGTACCGGGACGCCGCCGCGTTCCGGATCCGGGGCTTGCGCACGTGCAGCACCCCCACGCCGCGGGCGGCCCGGACATGCGGCAGCGGCGGGCGGCTCCGCCCGCCTGGAGGCCCGGACGCGGCCTGGGCTGGCATGCCAGCCAGTCCGGCTACTAACGCTGCGGCCGCGAGCACCACCAGCCACCGTGCCCGCACCAATCCCGTAACTAGGCAGCCTGACATGCGCACCTCACGAAGCCAGCCCGGCCACAGCGGACACGGGCACCCGGAAGGTAACGCATGTAACTTCCGGACGTATAGGCACAATTTTGTCACCTATCAGGTGAGTATTTTTCCGCCCCTTTAACCGGCTACCGTCTGGTAGCCCCGGGCTCGGTTCCCGCCCCGTGCTTGCCGCCTGAAAGGGGCGTGACTGGCGTGCCGACTCTGCGACGCTGCCTGCGACTGGCCTTTCGCCGCGCCATTCCCGTCCTGGCCGCGGCCGTCCTGGCGGCGGGAATCCTGGCTGCCGCCCCCGCGCAGGCCCGGGCCGCCGGGCCGCAGGGCCCTGCCAGCAGCCGGGCAGCCGCAGCGGGGTCGCTGACGGCCGCTGCGGCCATGAGGCAGGCACGGTCCAGCGGCCACCCGGTCACCGCCTCGGCGCTGACCACCGCGACATCAGTCACCGTCGCCCGGCCCGACGGCAGGTTCGCCCTCGACGAATCGGCGGTGCCGGTGCGCGCGAGGCGCGACGGCCGCTGGCAGAACCTGAACGCGGCCCTGCACCGCACCGCCGACGGCACCATCACCCCCGCGGTGACCACCTCCGCGCTGGCCCTGTCAGCAGGCGGCAGCGGCCCGCTTGCCGTGATGACCACCGACGCCCGGACCCTGTCGCTGTCCTGGCCCGGCGGCCCGCTGCCCGCCCCTGCCCTGTCCGGGGCCACCGCCACCTACGCCGACGTGCTCCCGGGGGTGGACCTGGCCGTCACCGCCACCACCCAGGGCGCATTCTCCGACGTTTTCATCATCAGGAACGCCGCCGCCGCGGCCAACCCCGCGCTGGCCTCCCTCAAGCTCACCGTCACCGCCCCAGGCCTGGCCATCACCGCTGACAGCGGCGGGAACCTGCAGGCCGCACCCAGCCCGCAAGCCGTCCCCGTGTTCACCGCGAGCGCCCCGCTGGCCTGGGATTCCACGCCGCCGCCCGCGGGCATGGCCACCACCACCCTGGACGGCACCGTGGTGAACGCGCAAACCGGGCTGCCCGCCGGCTCCTCAGCCGCCGCGCCCGGGACGGCCGCGCATTCCGCCGCCGTCCCGGTATCGGTGTCCGGCGCCACGATCACCCTGAGCCCGCCCGCGTCCGTGCTGAGCAGCGCCAGCACCGTCTACCCCGTCTACATCGACCCCGCCTGGTGGCCGGCGGGCAGCACCGTGTCCGGGTGGACCCAGGTTGAACAAGGGCTACCCCACCACCAGCTACTGGAAAGAATCCAGCGACCTGCAATCCGGGCTCTGCCCCGCCTCCCTGTCACCTCCCGGGGCGTGCGCCAGCCTCGGGGTGGCCCGGTCGTTCCTGCGGCTGCCCATCCCATCCCAGCTGACCAGCAAATCGGTGATCAGTTCCGCTTACCTGTACACCACCGAGGAGTGGGCGCCGACCTGCACCAAGACGTCGGTGCGCCTGTACACCACTACCGGGATCAGCTCCTCCACCACCTGGAACAACCAGCCCACCTGGTCCTCGGGCTACTCCTACCAGGACGCGGCGTTCGGTTACTCTTCCAGCTGCACTGCCTCCAAGGACGACGTCACCTGGGATGTCACCAGCGCCATCAAGAATGCCGTCGGCAGCCAGACCACGCAGACCTGGGGGATCCGGGCCGCCGACGAAACCGACGGCACGGCCTGGAAGCAGTTCGCCAGCGGCGCCAGCTCCAAGTACCCCCCGCACATGACCGTGTACTACGACGACGTCCCCAACCACCCGGTCCGCGATACCAGCCCCGGCGGGTCCTGCCAGTACAGCGCCGCCACCGCCACCCTCATCGGCAACGATGACGTCATCTTCTACGCCGGGGTGTCCGACGACGTCAAGTACGACACCCTGACCACCCGGTTCCTCATCCTCAACTCCGCCGGGACCACGGTCTACGACTCCAATGCGCACAACACCTCAGACGGGACCGGCAATAACACCACCGCCCAGCTGACCCTCTCCCGGTCGGTCATGCAGGGCCTGCAGCCCGGCGGGTCCAGCACCGCCTTCACCTACCACTGGTATGCCATGACCACCACCCAGCTCGGCCTGACCAACACCATGCCGTCCGATGAGTGTTACTTCACCTACGACCCGACCGGGCCGAGCGCGCCTGCCGTCACCCTTCCGGCTTCCGGCCAGCTCGGTCAGCAGGTCGCCGGCAGCTTCAGCACGCCAGGCTGCGGCTCGGGCAGCAGTCCCTGCCCGGTCAGCTACACCTACCAGCTCGGTGCCTCGGCCCCGGTCAGGGTCACCGCTGACGGGAGCGGAAACTGGAACGGCAACATCACCATCCCGCGGGTGGGGCCGATGCAGGTGACCGTCTCCGGCACGTCCAGCGCCGGGAACCTCAGCGAGGCCGCGACCCAGCAGATCGCCGGAACCGCCCCATCAACCCCCTACAAAGACGGGGACGTGAACGGTGACGGCCAGCCTGACCTGCTCACCGTCGGTACTGGCACCAGCCCGGGCCTGTGGCTATCACCTGGTGCCGGCGCCGGCGCCCTCGGTGCCGCGGCCGACATCGGCGGCGCCGGAACCGGGATCAGCCCCGGCGCCGGCGGCCCCGCTGACTGGACCGGCACTACCGTCTTGCACGGCGACTTCACCGGCAACCACGTTCAGGACGTGATGGCCTACTACGCTGCCGACGCCAGCGCGGGGACAGCCATCATCCTCCCCGGCACCGGAGACGGCGCCGCCCTGCAATCCGCGAACGCCTACCTGCTCCCTGCCGGCACCTTCGCCGATCCCCTCACCGGCGACTATCCGACCACCCTCACCGCGGCCGGCAACGCCAGCCAGGCCGGCAGCGGCACAGCCGACCTGATCGGCGTCGCCGGTGATGCCACCAACGGCTACTCCCTGGATCTGTTCACCGACACCGCAGGTGGCGGCCCAGCGGGATATGGATACACCACCCCCCAGGTGCTCTCGGCCCAGTCCCCGGACGGCGCCAGCCCGTCGGACTGGAACAACTTCACCCTCGCCACCGCCCAGCCCGGCGGGAACCCCAGCGCCACGGTGCTGTTCGCCCTCAAGACCAGCACCGGCGCGCTGTATGAGTCCACCAATCCGGCTCAGTCCGCCAGCAGCATCATCGGCACCGGCAACTGGCAGCAGATCACCGTCCCCTGGGGCAGCACCCCGCCTGCCCTGCTGCAAGGCGACATCAACAGCGCCGGGCAGACCGAACTGTGGACCCGCAGCGGCACCACCATCACCGCCTACACCCTGACCGCCACCACACTGAGCAGTGAGCACTCGGCCACCTTCAGCCCGCCGCTGCACGACTGGCCGCTGGCCGAAGGCAACGGCACCACCACCGCCGACACCATCACCGGCCAGAACGCCACCCTCACCGGGGGCGCCACCTGGATCACCGGCGACGTCAGCCAATTCGGCAACCACATCCGCCTCGACGGCACCGGCTACGTAAACCCGTCCGCCAGCGCCATCCCCACCGGAACCAACCCGCCCAAGATCTCCATCTGGTTCAAGACCACCAGCACCACCGGCGGCGTCCTGGTCTCCACGCAGAAAAACCCGCTCTCCAGCGGCGCCGCCCTGCCCAGCCAGTACGACCCCGTCCTCTACGTCGGCACTGACGGCAAACTTTACGGCGAATGGTGGAACGGCTCCGCCGCTCCCGCGGTCTCCACCACGCCCGTCGATGACGGCACCTGGCACCACGCCGTCCTCACCGCCGGCACCAACTCCCAGACCCTCACCCTCGACGGCGTCACCCAGCAAACCATCAACGGCGCCACCACCTTCCAGTTCAGCCCGGCCAACCTCGCCTTCGGCGCCGGGTACATCGGCGGCAACTGGCCCGCCGAACCCAACTACCAAAAGACCGGCAGCAGCGACTACCGCTACTACCTCAACGGCGAAATCGCCGCCATCACCTACAGCTACCCCGGCGGCCCGTGACCACCGCAGGCGATGGCCAGCCCGCTCCTGAGCCCCAAGATCACCTGCTCGCCTTCCCGGCAGACGCCTGGGCGCGCTCACAGCCGCCGAGCGGACCAGGGTCGCTCATACGCGCCTGTGAGCACACCGGCACGCACGGCGAGCGGCCCTAAGCTTCCCCTCCGATTGCCGGTGAATCCCCGGTGCGCCATGCGGGGTCAGACAGGCGACCCACCAGTGATCTTGCGGCAGCTTGGCGAGCCATTCACCGAGGACGGCGACCCATCGGAATCCAGGAGCAAGCGGTGCGGTGAACCGCTTGCTCCGCCCCGAGTCCGTCCGCCATATGTCCGTAACCACTGCTACGCAGCGGCTCACAGCGGCACATCATGAAACACAGCGGATAAGACACAGAAGACCCGCGAGACCAGGAATCCCCAGCTCACGGGCCGTTTCCGCAGGTAGTGGCAGGTGTTGGGTTCGAACCAACGTAGGCTAAGCCGACGGTTTTACAGACCGCCACAGCTCAGGTCCGTCCATGGTCGTTGGCCTGCGGCAACGCCGGTTGGACCGAACGACGGCGACGTCCTATCCCACGTATATCCCATGCAGCGAAGTTTGCGCTCAGAACTCGGGACCGTCAGCTTGGGAAGTGGTAGGAGGCGCGCTACTGACCAGCGCAGGCGTTACAGAAGGTTGACGCCACCCGCCAGGGATCCCAACGTTGATGCGTGATGTCGTGCGGCGATTCAGATCAGCGACTTCCCACGAACACTCGTTGCCTTCTCAATCGTGCGCTAGCCTTAAACACTATGAGTAAATCACTGCCTAGGATTATAGGTAAAACAGCATTCGTTGCCCTGCCAGTAATTCTTGCAATAGTTGTTTGGGGGATCTTCATCTCATTGCCACAATCTCTTAAACGTGATGTGGGCCAATCGATGAGTCCATATCCAATATTTTCTGAAGTGGCACTGATGCTAGCCCTTATAATTAACATAGTGATCTTTCGGAATAAGATCAGGGTATGGCTCCTGGGTCTAGGGTTTTTGGTCTCCTTCAGTGCTATCGTAACGCTGTTTTCCCTATTTTACTGGCTCGATGGTTCTACTTTGAATTTCAACGTTGAGCTATCTAAGCTTGATGCGATTTATTTTGCGGTTGGCACCTTGAGTACGGCCGGAACGGGAAATATAGCTGCGACTAGTGAGGCGGCACGAGCTCTCCAAACGGTGCAGATGATAGTAGATTTCGGCCTGATTCTCGTGGCCGCAGGCATACTCGTCGGGCGGTTGGCTTCCTCGAATTCAGAATCACCTTCTGATCCCTAGAAATATAGGCCAACTTATCGAGACGTTGCACCACACTAGTGTCCTCCGTCGGGAGATGCGCGACAGTCGTTCGCCAGTTGATCTGCGACACATCGAGCGCGGAATACGGCGTGAGAGTGCGTTGGTAACGCGCGCCGAGCCGCCTGCGCCTTTCCGGCTGGCTCCTGACTCTCTTCTTGCCTTGATGCCCATAGCTCAGCCCTATCGGTGCCAGTAGGGTGCCCACATGGACCCAACCGTGATAGCCGCCGCCATCGGTGTCGGCGGCACCGTCATCGTCGGAGTGGTTGGCTTCTGGAGCACGAAGACAGCCAGTGACAAGGCCGCCCAGGTGGCCACCGATAACACCGGCCGCGCGCTA
Organism: uncultured Actinomycetes bacterium; assembly: GCA_963723595.1. GTDB lineage: Bacteria > Actinomycetota > Actinomycetes > Streptosporangiales > Streptosporangiaceae > RYN-230. The sequence goes on along the minus strand of CAVRRQ010000014.1, from coordinate 637,513 downwards.
GACGCTGCCCGCGACGAACGTATCTGGGACAGGCGGGCACGGGCTTACGAGCAGAGCGTCGCCGCATTGCTGTATCGACGGCAACAGCGCCGACAAGAGCTGGCCGAGCTGGCCGCACCGCCAGCCGCCAGGCAGAGCCCGCTAAGGCTGCATTACTACGCGCAGTGGCAGCAGGACGTGAGCCTGCCGGATCGCCCATTTTTTGATCGCTATCCGCGCGGATGGTTCGAGGTCGAGGGAACCCTGCTCGCCTATGCCTCACCGAAGGTAATCACAGCGCTCGATGCAGCACGACAGGCCGACGATGCTGCTCGTATCGCCCTCGGCCGTTGCAGGGAGCTATCTGGGAAGAAAATCGCGCTTAACGATCCTTCCGAGGACTCCGACGCCTCACCGGAGGAAGCTCAGAAGCCCGACGCAAACGCCCAAGAGGAACTGGAGGCAGCGGGGAAGGCCTTGCAGTCCGCGCTTGGAGAGGCGGAGCAGAAGGACAACGATCTCATCGACGCCATCCGTGATGACCTAGACGCCAAGCCCAGCCAGGATGGGTTCTATTTGTCCGGCTCCGGCTGATCTGCGAAGCGGTGGCCCCACCCGGTCGTGGACCGCCGCGTCGTCGTCAACCCACGCCAGGCTCGCGAGCTGCTGATCGCCGTGACCTACGTCGGCCAGCAGCGCCGGGGACCGTATGCACGCGGCCAGCGGCTCATGGCTTTCTACGCTTGCATGTACTTCGCCGCCCTTCGACCCGCCGAGGTGGTCGGGCTGCGGAGTCAGGACTGCCAGCTGCCCGCGACCGGATGGGGCCGCATCACCCTGGAAAAGTCCCGTCCCGAGGTCAACCGGCGGTGGACCGATACTGACTCAGCCCATGATGAGCGCGGACTTAAGCACCGGGCCGTCGACGAGACCCGTCGCGTGCCTATCCCACCCGAGCTGGTCGCCATTCTCCGCACTCACATCGATACCTTCGGCGTTGCTCCAGACGGGCGGATTTTCAGCAGCGACCGTGGCCACCCCGTCGCCTCGACCGCGATCAGCGACGTGTGGGCCGAGGCCCGGACCCTGGCCCTAATCCCTGGCCAGGTGGCCTCGCCGCTTGCCGGTCGTCCCTACGACCTGCGCCACGCGGCGGTCTCCCTCTGGCTGGCTGCCGGAGTGCCCGCACCACGGGTCGCCGAGCGGGCCGGGCACAGCGTCGAAGTCCTGCTTCGCGTGTACGCCAAGTGCCTCGATGACGGCGAGGATATCGCCAACACGCGCATTGACGCCGCTCTGCGAGATGCCTGATGTCATCCCATGCGACTGGGCCAGGTCCTGCGAACTGCTGGCCAACCAGGCCGGATACAGCTCAGATGGCCCGGATCCATCCCACGCATATCCCACGGCCAGCGGCAGGCAACGGCTTCTGGTGGCATCTGGCTGCATGGGCCGGAAACTAATCAGGGACGCCGTAGCGTCCCTGAGCTGGGGTTTCCCCTGGTGGCAGGTGTTGGGTTCGAACCAACGTAGGCTAAGCCGACGGTTTTACAGACCGCTCCCTTTGGCCACTCGGGCAACCTGCCGTGCGCCGTCGCTTGGACAGCACAGTGAAGAATAGCGGACACGCGAGGTTCTCGTCCCATCGCCATCCTGGCCTGGCCAGCGGCCCCGCGCCAGACCCGCGGCCCGCGCCCGACCCGCGGCCCCGCGCCCGACCCGCGGACCTCGCGGACCCGCGGACCCGCCCCGCAGGACCCGCCCCGGTGGCCGGGCGGCGCGCGGCGGATGCACCCGGCTCTCCCGCGGCGCAGTAGCCTCAGGACTCGGTGTTCCACCGGCGCGTCCAAGGGGCGCGTTCCACTAAGTCTTCTCCCGCATGCACCACCGACGGGAAGGGAGCCGTGCATGGCCGACAGCAGCTTCGACATCGTCAGCAAGATCGACCGCCAGGAAGTCAACAACGCCCTCAACCAGACGGCCAAGGAGGTCTCCACCCGGTTCGACTTCCGCGGTGTGGGCGCGTCGATCAGCTGGTCCGGGGAGCACGGCGTGGAGATCCGGGCCAACAGCGAGGAACGGGCCATGGCCGTGCTGGACGTGTTCAAGGACAAGCTGGTCCGGCGCCAGGTCTCGCTGAAGATCGTGGATGCGGACGACCCGAAGCCCTCGGGCAAGGAGTACCGGCTCGGGATCTCCCTCAAGGAGGGCATTTCCCAGGACGACGCCAAGAAGATCGGCAAGATCATCCGCGATGAGGGGCCGAAGGGCGTGCGGGCCCAGGTCCAGGGTGAGGAACTGCGCGTCTCCTCCAAGAAGAAGGATGATCTTCAGGCCGTGATCTCCCTGGTCAAGGGCAAGGACCTCGACCTCGCGCTGCAGTTCGTCAACTTCCGCTAAGCGCCCGGCTCCCCGCCCGGCAGGCGCCCGGCTCCCCGCCCGGCAGGCCCCGCCCGGCAGGCGCCCCCCGAGCAGGCGCCCCCCGGCGTCCGCGCTAGGCCGGCGCGTCCCGGCCGGCCCCGGTCCCCGGCGCGCCCCGGCCGTCCGCGCTCTCGGCCGCCAGCAGCTCCTTTGGCTGCGGCGCGCCCGGATCGTGGGCCGGAGGCGGCGGCACGGTCTGCATCCAGTCCCGCAACCGCCCGCGCTCATGGGTCAGGTCGCGCAGGTCCGGCTCGGCGTAACTGAAGTCCGGGGCCCAGAACAGCGCGTCGTACGGGCAGACCTCGATGCAGATCCCGCAGTACATGCACAGCGAGAAGTCGATGGCGAAGCGGTCCAGCACGTTCCGCACCCGCTGACGGCCCCGGCCGGCCGGGCCCCCGGCCCGGCCCCACCCCGGCCTCCTGAGCACCGGCCTCGTGAACACTGGGCACCGGCTCCTTGTGCGAGTCGATGTAGATGCACCAGTCCGGGCACTCCCGCGCGCACAGCATGCACACGGTGCAGTTCTCCTCGAGCAGCCCGATCACCCCGCGGCTGCGGGCGGGCAGGTCAGCGGTCACGAGGCGGGCCACCCGTCGTGAATGGCGGGCGCCGGCAGCCGGCGGCGGCCGCGGGCACCCCCGGTCTCGCCCGGCTCCTTCGCGCCTGGCCAGTCCCGGTCGCGCCGCGCGGCGAGGACAAAATTCTTCCGCAACGGGGCCTGTTCGAAGCCCTCGGGGAGCAGCAGCGGATCCAGACCGGGGTGCCCCTCGAACAGCACGCCGAACATCTCGTGCGTTTCCCGCTCGTGCCAGGCCGCGCCGCGGTAGATGCCGGTGGCCGTGGCCAGGCGCGGCTCGCCGGGCAGCAGCGTGCGCAGCAGCAGGTGGTGCCGCCCGGCCAGGGAGTACACGTGCGCCAGCACGGCCACCCCGGCGTCCAGTTCGTCCACCCCGGTCAGCCAGTCGAAGAAGTCACAGTCCAGCTCGTCGCGGGCGCAGGCCAGGGCGGTGATCCAGGCCTGGGGGGCACCGTCACGGTGATCATGCCCGCGCTTATCTCGGTATCGGCGTCCGGTCCCGGCCGCAGAATCCCCGTCAGCGCGGCCTGCAGCCGGCCCGTGATCGCCTCCGGGGTCAGGTCCGGCGGCCTGGTCACGACCGGCCCGCCAGGTGCCCGGCGGCGGGGGCCTGCCGGGCGAGCACGTCCAGGCCGTGCAGCAGCGCCTCCGGCCGGGGCGGGCAGCCGGGCACGTAGACGTTGACCGGGATGATCTGGTCCACGCCCTTGGTCACGCAGTAGGAGTCCCAGTACGGGCCGCCGCTGTTGGAGCACGCACCGAAGGAGAGGACCCACTTGGGCTCCGGCACCCGCTGGTAGGCCCGGACCACCAGCGGCGCGAGCTTGTCCGTGACCGTGCCGGCCACGACGAACACGTTGGCGCGGGGCGTGACCCGGGGCTGGCATGCCGCTCACCCGGCTCAGGGCGGCGGCGCACTCGACCGCGCAGCAGGCCAGCCCGGCGTCGAAGACCCACAGCGCATAGCCCCGGGCCGTGTCCAGGACGACGGTGCCCGCGGCAGCGGTGCCCATGCCGGCGGCCGCGCTGATGTCGCGCCCCGCACGTGGTGAAGGGCAGGTCCACGGCAGCCACCGGCCCAGGGTACCCGGGCGCCGGCCAGCCGGACGCCGTCGCCCCGGTGAACCCGGGACCCGTCCCCGACGTCATACGAGATAGCCCCATGTCGTCCACGGCGCCCCGCGGGTCCCGCGCTACCAGGTGAACCGAATTGGTGTGAGATAGGTCACTACTTGTTAGCGGAACCCCTCTGCGCCACGGAGCAGCGCAACCGCGCTGTAACATTGACACAATCCCAACTCAGCCCCCGGACGCGGTGCGTACCGGGTGCGGCGTTCGCTGGCCTCGCGCCGCCCAAGGCGCCGGCCAGCGGCGCGCCGAGGAGGTTCTCCGACTGTGACCAAGCAGGTCCAGCAGCTCGATCGCGTCATAATCCGTTTCGCGGGCGACTCAGGTGACGGCATGCAACTCGCCGGCGACCGTTTCACCCAGGAAACGGCCGCGTTCGGCAACGATCTCTCGACCCTGCCGAACTTCCCCGCCGAGATCCGGGCGCCCGCCGGGACGCTCCCCGGGGTGTCCAGCTTCCAGCTGCACTTCGCCGACCACGACATCCTGACCCCGGGCGATGCGCCCGACGTGCTCGTCGCGATGAACCCCGCCGCGCTCAAGGCCAACCTGGCCGACGTGCCGCGCGGCGCGGACATCATCGCCAACACCGACGAGTTCACCAAGCGCAACCTCGCCCGGGTCGGCTACGCGGCCAACCCGCTGGAGGATGGCTCGCTGTCCGGCTACAACGTGCACGCGGTGCCGGTCACGTCGATGACGGTCAAGGCGCTCGAGGAGATCGACGTCTCCCGCAAGGAAGCCGAGCGGGCCAAGAACATGTTCGCGCTCGGGCTGCTGTCCTGGCTGTACAACCGGCCGCCGGAGGGCACGCTCAAGTTCCTCCGGTCCAAGTTCGCGAACAAGCCCGAGATCATGAAGGCGAACATCACCGCCTTCCAGGCGGGCTGGAACTACGGCGAGACCACCGAGGCCTTCTCGGTCCAGTACGAGGTCAAGCCCGCGACGCTGGCCCCGGGCATGTACCGGAACATCACCGGCAACAGCGCCCTGTCCTACGGCCTGGTCGCCGCGTCCCGGCGCTCCGGGCTGCCGCTGTTCCTCGGCGCCTACCCGATCACGCCCGCCTCGGACATCCTGCACGAGCTGTCCAAGCACAAGCGGTTCGGGGTCCGCACCTTCCAGGCGGAAGACGAGATCTCCGGGGTGGGCGCCGCGCTCGGCGCGTCGTTCGGCGGGGCGCTCGGGGTGACCAGTACCTCGGGGCCCGGCATGGCCCTCAAGGCGGAGACCATCGGCCTGGCGGTCTCCCTGGAGCTGCCGCTGATCGTCATCGACGTCCAGCGGGCCGGGCCGTCCACCGGGCATGCCGACCAAGACCGAGCAGGCGGACCTGCTGATGGCGCTGTACGGCCGGAACGGGGAGTCGCCGGTCGTGGTGCTGGCCCCGGCGACCCCGTCGGACTGCTTCGACGTCGCGCTGGAGGCGGTGCGGATCTCCACCAAGTACCGCACCCCCGTCATCATCCTGTCCGACGGCTACCTGGCCAACGGCTCGGAGCCCTGGCGCATCCCCGAGCGTGGCCGGGCTGCCCAAGCTGCGCGACGAGTTCTCGTTCTCCAGCCCCAGCGAGTGGAGCGGCGCGGACGGCAAGCCCGATTTCCGCCCCTACCAGCGGAACCCGGACACCCTGGCCCGGCCGTGGGCCGTCCCGGGCACCCCCGGCCTGGAGCACCGGATCGGCGGGATCGAGAAGGCGGACGGCACCGGGACCATCTCCTACGACGCGGGGAACCACGACCGGATGGTCCGGCTGCGCCAGGCGAAGGTCGACGGCGTCGCGGCCGACATCGGGCCGCTCGAGGTGGACGACCCGGACGGCCAGGCCAAGGTCCTGGTGCTGGGCTGGGGATCCACGTTCGGGTCCATCGGCGCCGCGGTGCGCCGCGTCCGGGTGGCCGGCGGCTCGGTGGCCCAGGCGCACCTGCGCCACCTGTCCCCCTTCCCGGCCAACCTCGGCGATGTCCTGGCCAGCTACGACAAGGTGCTGGTCCCGGAGATCAACCTGGGGCAGCTCTCGCTCGTGCTGCGCGGGCGCTACCTGACCGACGTGATCTCCTATAACCGGGTGCGCGGCCTGCCGTTCCGGGCCGCCGAACTGGCCGCCGTGATCCAGGATGTGATCGACAATGTCTGACCGTGCCAACGGCGGGGCCAACGACGGCGCCGCTGGAGGCCGGCCGCAGGCCCGCCTCGCTGACCCTGGTGCCGGTGGCCGACGAGAAGCTCGGCACCAAGGACTTCAAGTCCGACCAGGAGGTGCGCTGGTGCCCCGGCTGCGGGGACTACGCCATCCTGGCCGCCTTCCAGGCGTTCCTGCCCGAGCTGGAGATCCCCCGGGAGAACCTGGTGATGATCTCGGGTATCGGGTGCTCCTCCCGGCTGCCGTACTACGTGGACAGCTACGGGATGCACTCCATCCACGGGCGCGCGCCGGCCATCGCGACCGGGCTGGCCGCCTCCCGCCCCGACCTGTCGGTGTGGGTGATCACCGGGGACGGCGACGCGCTGTCGATCGGCGGCAACCACCTCATCCACGCGCTGCGGCGCAACGTGAACATCAAAATCCTGCTGTTCAACAACCGCATCTACGGGCTGACCAAGGGCCAGTACTCGCCCACGTCGGAGCAGGGCAAGATCACGAAGTCGACGCCGTTCGGGTCGCTGGACACCCCGTTCAACCCGGTCTCCCTCGCGCTCGGCGCCGAGGCCAGCTTCGTGGCCCGCACCATCGACTCCGACCGCAAGCACCTGACCAGCGTGCTGCGGGCCGCCGCTGATCACCGCGGCACGGCGTTCGTGGAGATCTACCAGAACTGCCCGATCTTCAACGACGACGCGTTCGTGCCGCTGACCAACCCGGCGTCCCGGGATGACACGCTGATGCGGCTGGAGCATGGCGAGCCGGTCAGGTTCGGCGCCGACCACGGCCGCGGGCTGCGGTTCGGCCGCACCGGCTCGCTGGAGGCCGTGGACGTGGCGGGGGCCGACCCCGATTCCCTGATCGTCCACGACGCGCACGCCGCGGACCCCTCCTACGCGTTCGCCCTCTCGCGGCTGGACAGCGCGGACTTCGCGCACACCCCGATCGGCGTGTTCCGGCAGCAGCCGCGGGCCAGCTACGACGACCTGATGGCCGAGCAGATCTCCGCGGCCCGGGCCCGCCAGGGCGAGGGTGACCTGGCCGAACTGCTGGCCGGCTCGGACACCTGGCAGATCGGCTGAGCGGGTCAGCCGATCCGGCCAGCTGAGCAGGCAGCCGAGCAGGCAGCGAGCGCCAGCTAATCGAGGTGCGATGAGCGTCCGGGTCGAGCGGGACGGTCCGGTCAGCACGGTCATCCTGGACCGGCCCGCGGCACGCAACGCGGTGGACGGCCCGGCCGCGGCCGCCCTGGCGGAGGCGTTCCGCGAGTTCGAGGCGGACGACACCGCCCGCGCCGCCGTGCTGTTCGGCGCGGGTGGCACGTTCTGCGCCGGGGCCGACCTGAAGGCGATCGGCGGCCCCGACGGGAACCGGGCCGAGCCGGATGGTGACGGGCCCATGGGCCCCACCCGGATGCGGCTGTCCAAGCCGGTCATCGCGGCGATCAGCGGCCACGCGGTCGCGGGCGGCCTGGAACTTGCGCTCTGGTGCGACCTGCGGGTGGCCGAGGATGACGCCGTGCTCGGGGTGTTCTGCCGCCGCTGGGGCGTGCCGCTGATCGACGGAGGCACCGTCCGGCTGCCGCAGATTATCGGCCTGGGCCGGGCGCTGGACCTCATCCTCACCGGACGGGCTGTCCCGGCCGCCGAGGCGCTGGCCATGGGCCTGGTCACCCGCGTGGTCCCGGCTGGGGAGGCCCGGGGCGCGGCCGAGGCGCTGGCCCGGGAACTCGCCGCGCTGCCCCAGGCCTGCCTGCGCAGCGACCGCGAGTCCACGCTGGAGGGCCTGTCCCTCACCGAGGACGCGGCGATGGCCAGCGAGTTCCGCCAAGGCCTGTCCGCGCTGGCCGCCCCCGGGCTGGCGGAGGCTCTCGGCCGGTTCCGTGCTGGCCCGCGGCCCCGCCCCTAGATCACAGCAGCCGGAAACCGTACAATTACGAAAAGTGATCCCCGCTGGTCAACGTGGTGCAGCGGGTGACATTCGACGTTCGGGGGGACGCCATGACACGACGCGCGCGGCAGCCAGGCCGGGCAGGACCGGTACGCAGGACGGGACAGACGGGGCGGCGGGCATGACCGGGCGCGCGGGCAAGACCCGCAACATCTGGCTGACCTGGCTGGTCTGGCCCATCCTGACCCTCGGTATCTACCACCTGGTCTGGTATTACAAGATCAACCGCGAGGCCCGCGACTTCGACGAGAAGATCGACGTCCAGCCGACGCTGTCCCTGCTGGCCGTCCTGATCGGCTGGGTCATCATCGTCCCGCCGTTCGTGTCCATCTACCGGACCGGCGAGCGGATCGCCCAGATGCAGGAAGACGCGGGCATGGAGCGCTCCTGCAACGGCTGGCTCGGCCTCGTGCTCAGCTTCTTCTTCTCGCTGCACGCGCTCTACTACCAGTCCGAGCTCAACCGGATCTGGGCCCGCCTGGGCCAGCCGCAGGAAGGTTCCCTGGTGGCGCTGCCCGTGCCCGCGGGCGGGCCGTCCACGATGCCGAACGGGGTCGCCCAGCCCCGCACCGCCCAGCCTCCGGCCTCGCCGGCCCCTGCCTCGCAGCCTCAGGCGGCCCGGTCCGGCGGGGCGCCAGGCCTGCAGTCGGACGGGACGTCCGCCAGCAACGATCCCGCGGACGGCGGTTCCGCGGGGCTGGGGTAACCCCCGGCCAGGCCGCCGACCAGCGCCTCGCCGCCGGAGACCTCATCCAGGCTCCGGCCCGCCGGCTCGGGCAGCACCAGGGTCAGCAGCAGGCCCAGGACCGAGATGCCCGCGGTGAGCAGGAGCGTGCCGCGCAGTCCGAGTGACGACTGCAGCAGCGGGAACAGGAACACGCCGATGAACGCGCCCAGCTTTCCGACCCCGGCCGAGATGCCGTGCCCGGTGGCCCGCATGGTGACCGGGAACACCTCACTGGGCATCACGAACGTGGTCATGTTCGGGCCGAACTCGGTGAAGAAGTAGCTGATCCCGTAGACCAGCAGGAACGGCGCCACCGCGGTGGTCAGCCCGGGCACCAGCCCGATGACCGCGAAGCACAGCGCCATCATGGCGAAACCGATCAGCTGGAGCCGCCGGTGGCCGACCCGGTCCATCCGGGCGATGCCGAGGAGGTAGCCCGGCACCGCGGCGACCACGAAGATGACCAGCTGGATGGCGATCGTGGTCATGGCGGACGAATGGGGTGAGATGAGCCCGATGATCTGCGGCGTGGAGATCGTGTTGCCGTAGTAGGCGTAGTCCAGCAGGAACCAGCAGCCTGCCGTGCCGGCCAGCGTCAGCAGCCACCGGCGGTTGGTCAGGAACGACCGCAGGCCCATCTGGTGCGTGATGGCGGGCGAAGGGACCGCCATCACCCGTCCCCCGCTGAACCGGGCCAGGCTGGCGACCGCCGCATCGTGGCGGCCCTGGATCTGGGCCTGGTAGCGAGGTGACTCAGGCAGCCGGCGGCGCAGGTAGACCACGGCGGCGGCCGGGACCGCCCCGAGCCCGAGCATGATCCGCCAGGCGAGCCCGTCGCTCACGCCGCCGCCGAGCAGGGCCAGGGCGATCAGGGGTCCCACGATCAGGCCGAGGGCCTGGGTGGAGAACACCATCCCGACCAGCTTGCCGCGGTCCCGGCGGTTGGCGTACTCGCTCATCAGCACCGCGCTGACCGGGTAGTCACCACCCACACCGAAGCCGAGCACGAAGCGGAACACGATCAGCACCCAGAACGAGGGGGCCAGCGCGGAGCCCAGCGCGCCGAGCACCATGATCGCCGCGACCAGCCAGTACACGCGCTTGCGGCCGAGGAGGTCGGCCACCCTGCCGATCACCAGCGCACCCAGGAAGGCCGCGGCCAGCATGGTGCTGTTCAGCAGGGCCAGCTGACCGGAATCCAGGTGCCACTGCTGCCTGATCAGCGTGGCGGCGATCCCGATGATGAACAGGTCGTAGGCGTCGGTGAAGAATCCCATCCCGGAGACCAGGACGGCCCGGAGATGAAATCGGCTGACTGGCGCCTCATCCAGCGCGCTCGGCAAGCCCCGGGCCCGGGTTTCCGCCACCAACGACCCTTTCGTGTGCACTCTCTGGCCGCTTCCAGCTCCTCCAAGTGACAAAAATACGTCATCTAAACGACAAAATACCACAAAATGACGCAAAGATGAACGAACGATCGTGGCCCACCCGGCCGGGACGCCTGGTCGCCAGCCTCGATGGCGACGGCGACGGCGCGGCCCGCTACGGGGTGCTGGTGGGCCTCTACCAGCCACGGCCGCCCGGGCCAGCCGCGGCATCCAGCCCGTGAAGACCGTTAGGGAAAGTAAGGCTTCTGCGGCGCGGCGACGCGCCCGTCTGCCGCCGGGCGGCTGGATGCGGAGGAAACGCGGACGGCGGACGACGGCCGCTGATGCGTAAAAGGCCGGTTTGCGGGTAGCCGTGAAAGAGAACCGCGAGAACGGATCGAGGTGATCCCGATGTGGTGGCAGATACTGATCGGGGCCGTCGTACTGATCGCTGTGGTCTACGCCTTCCTCACGCTGGTCAGGTTCCAGACCGGGAGGCTCAGCCGCAAGACTGACCGCACCGCCGATGACATGTACGACTCGTACGCCGACCCCCTGCGCAAGCAGCGCAGGTACGCCCAGGAACGGTCGGGTACGCGGCCACATCTGCCAAGAAATTCAACTACGTGCACAGCACGTTCGTCCAGCCGGCCATCACCTGCCCAGGCGTCAAGAACGAGTGGACCTCGAACTGGGTCGGCCTCGACGGCTTCAACAATGCGACCGTGGAGCAGGACGGCACGTTCGCGCACTGCGGCGGCCCCCAGTCCACCAAGCCGGTCTATAAGGCCTGGTACGAGATGTACCCCGCCAACTCGGTGAACGTTTTCACCGTGCACCCCGGGGACGTCATCGACACGGCCGTCAGTTACGCCCACGGCCAGTTCTCGCTCACCGTCTCCGACCTCACCACCGGCAAGTCCGCCCGAACGTCGCGGCGTGCTCCACTTGCCAGCGGGCCTCCGCCGAATGGATCATCGAGCGGCCCGCCTTGTGCAACAACGCCCTGACCAAGTGCTTCATCACAAGGCTCGCCGATTTCGGCACCAGCACGATGGGCGGCGAATGGAAGAACGGGTGGCCGGCGGCACCGCGCGGCCGGGGGACCGTAAGTATTGCTGCTCGTGAGCCTCCCTGACGCGGCACTGCAGCGGCCTTGGCCGGGCAGGTCCCGGCCGGGCAGGTCCCGGGGCTCTATCACCCAACGGTCCAGGCCGGGCCGTAACCGGTGCACAGGCTGTGGGTAGGTAGGCCCTGCCCATGGCACGAACTGCGGGGTAACATCCGTAACCTTGTGGAAAAGTCGGCTTTCCGCCGCGACAGGGCGGCCCGGACTGCCCGCCCCGCAGCCCGCATTGCCCGGAAGAGTCTTCCGTAATGCCGTAGGCACTGCAATACTGCGTTCATGCCGGCTCTCAGCGTCGCCCTGCTCAACCTGAAGCCGGGCACGGGCAAGACCACCTCGGCGGTCTGGCTGGCGCACATCTTTGCCCAGGCCGGGAGGGCCGTCCTGCTCGTGGACGCGGATCCGGCCGGCAGCGCCCTGGAATGGTCTGACCTGGCCGCCATGGACCCGGGGCTGCCGCCGCGGATGGCTTTCCCGTTCCGGATGGTGGCCCTGCCGTCGCGCACCCTGCATCAGCGGGTCGCCGAGATCGCCCATCCAGACGATGTGGTGATCATCGACGCCCCGCAGCTGGAGGACCACGCCGCCATCGCCCGGTCGGCGATGCGGTACGTCGACGAGATCCTGATCCCCTGCGCGCCGAGCCCCATCGAGATCAACCGGACCACCCCGGTGCGCGACGAGATCAGCGAGGTCGAGGCGTTCCGGGAGCGGCCCGCCCGGGCCGCGGTGCTCCTGAACCGGTGCATCGCCCGGGCCCACTCCACCGCCAGCGCCCGCGAAGTGCTGGAGGGCCTAGGCTATGACGTGCTGCGGACGGCCGTGCCGAGACGCGAGGCGTACGCGCAGAGTTTCGGTGTGCCGATTCCCGAGATAGGCCGCGACGTATGGCGCGGCGTGGCCCACGACCTCATCGAGCGATGCGTTCCCCTCGGGAAGGTGCCGTCATGACAACGGAGCGGGAACGCCGCAAAGAGCAGATGGCGGCCGCCGCCGTCAGGCGCACCGAACCCGGGGCCGCCCCGGCCGGCAAGACGGCGATCCGGTCGAAACCCGTGCGGATCACGCTCGACCTCAGCCCCGAGCTCTACCGGGAACTTACCCGGTGGACCCACTCGGCCGCGATCGAGCTGGACGTCCCCCGCATCGCCCTGGCCGACGCGGTCCGCGCGATGATCCGGGTCACCACCGAGAGCCCGGATGAGGTGCTGGAGCGGCTCCGCCGCGACCGCGACCAGTAAGCGCCGATGTACAGTGCGGGCCAGCGCAAGTCCTTGCCCAGGTATACGGAGGGTGTCGTGGCCGGACCAAAGTGGAGCGATCTCAGCCCGCGCACCCAGCGGCTGATCATCGTCGGAGCCGCCGTGGAAACCAGCCTCAAGGCGGCCGCGCTGGTGGACCTCAAGCGCCGGCCGGCGAATGAGATCCGGGGCGCGAAGTGGATGTGGATCCCGGTGCTGACGGTCGTCAACTCGGCCGGGGTCGCGCCGCTGGCCTACTTCCTGTGGGGCCGGCACCGGGGGTAGCCGGCCGGTCAGGGGGTAGCGGGCAGCCAGCCGTCGACGTCCGTGGAGACCGCGAGATCTTGCTGGGCTTCGGCGTCGGCGAGCCGGGCCGCGAGGGCGGCATGGACCAGGCGGTAAGCGTCCGATCCCAGCAGCAGCCGGCGAGGCGGATCCGGGGAGAGGGCGGCGTCGATCATGGCCGCGACCACCTTGGCCTGGTCCCCCGGCATCTCGTCCAAGGGCAGGGCATCCCGGTCGGCCGGGGTGCCCTGGTAGGCGCGGCCGGGCGGGACCCGGGTGGCGGCCTGGTAGAAGCTGGTGCGGATCATCCCGGGTTCGACCAGGGTGGTGCGGATCCCGAAGGGCTCGACCTCGGCGGCCAGTGACTCATAGAAGCCCTCGATGCCCCACTTGGTCGCGTGGTACATCGAGAACGCGGGAAACGCCAGCTGGCCGCCCATGCTCGACATCTGCATCAGCAGGCCACCGCCCTGGTTCCGCAGGTACGGCAGAACCGCCCGGGCGAGCTGGATCGAGGCGGTCAGGTTGGTCGAGATCACCGCCTCGACCTGGGCGTCGGTGAGATCCTCGGCGGCACCGAACACGCCATAACCCGCGTTGGACACCACCACATCGATCCGCCCGAGGTCGGTGAACGCCTCCCGCACGACGCGCCGCATCTGCCCGGTGTCGGTCACGTCGAGGGCGCGCACCCACAGCCGGTCCCCGTAGTGAGCGGCCAGGTCGTCCACCTGGCCGGGCCGGCGCAACGTGGCGGCCACCCGGTCACCCCGGGCGAGCAGCTGCTCGGTCAGCTCCCGGCCGAACCCGCGGGAGGCCCCGGTGACGAACCACGTGGTGGAGGAGTTGATTCCGGTCTGGCTCATCTCCTCATGATCCGCTATCGCGGTAACGTCCCCGAGGCGGCCCACTATTCGCCGCCGGCGGGCTCAGGCGCCCCCGCAAACCATCGGTAATGGCCTTGCTACGGACCTTGGGTAGCAGAGCCGCGTCGGTGCTAGCGTTCACCGCGCCAGACTCGCCAGTGGACGCTTTGATGGTCAAAACGAAATTCCTCCGTTACGTAAATCCGTATTGCGCATAGCCGTACGCTAAGCGCACACTAGGAGCCCCGCACTGGTCTTCCCTGGGCTGGGCGCTGGTTTGGAAGGGTGGGCCACGTACGCCGCCGTCTCGGAGGCCGTGTACGACGGGCGCTGACGTCGAGGGAGACGGAATGGCACGTCAGGAAGCAAGCGGCGTGGCCCTGACTATCAACAGGTCACCAGACGCCCCCTGCTGAAGGGACCGGCTGCGGCCTGGTTGCCGCGGCCGAATGGGTCCAACCTCTGCGATACGACCTCACGAGGAGATCGATGACCGATGAGTCACCAGACTGGGCAAACCGGTAGAACGAGCCAGGCCGGCGTGCGTCAGCCGGCGCGGCCTGCTGCGCGCAGCCGGCACCGGCGCGGTGGTGGTTGGGGGTGGCGGCCTGCTGGAGGCGTGCAGTACCGGCATCAAGGGTGCCAGCTCGGGCGGCACCAAGAACATCACGATCGGCTGGATCCACCCGCTGACCGGCTCCCTGGCCGGGTTCGGGGCGCCGGACAACTGGGTGATCTCCAAGATCAAGCAGACCACCCCGTACAAGAGCGGGTTCAAGATCGGCGGAAAGACCTACCCGGTCACGATCAAGTCCTATGACACCCAGTCCAGCCCCACCCGGGCGGGGGACCTGGCCAAGACGGCCATCCTGAGCGACGGGGTAGATCTGCTGCTGGCGTCGTCCACGCCAGAGACCGTCAACGCGGTGGCCAGCCAGGCCGAATCGCTCCACACCCCGCTGATCTGCTCGAACATCCCGTGGGAGTCCTGGTACATCAACCTCGGTGGCAACCCGCAGAAGCCGACGCTGAAGCCCAAGTACGTGGTGATGTACTTCCTGGGCGCCGAGCACCTGGTCAAGGCGTTCATACCGATGTGGGACCGGATCCACGCCCAGCTGCACACCAACAAGATAGTCGCGGCCGCGTTCCCGAACGACTCGGACGGCAACGCGTTCCGCGCGGTGTTCCCGCCGATCGCCACGGCAGCGGGCTATAAATTCGTGCTGTCCTCGGCCTACCCCGACGGGACCACGAACTACTCCTCGATGATTTCCCAGTTCAAGTCGGCTAACGCCGACTTCTTTACCAACGTGCCGCTGCCGCCCGACTTCGCCACCATGTGGAAGCAGTCGGTCCAGCAGGGCTTCAAGCCGAAGCTGGCCACCGTGGCCAAGGTGCTGCTGTTCCCGCCCGACGCCTACGCGCTCGGCAACCTGGCGTACAACGTGGCCACCGACGCCTGGTGGGCGCCGACGCTGCCGTGGAAGTCCTCCTTCACCGGGGAGACCTGCCAGCAGATGGCCAACGAGTTCGAGGCCGCCACCAACGGGCAGTGGAACTCCAACATCAGCAACTACAGCCTCTTCGAGGCCGCCCACGCGGCCCTCACCATGGTGAGCGACCCGCACGACAAGACCGAGGTCGCCGACGCCATCCACAAGGTGAACATCCAGGCGCTGGCCGGGCCGCTGAACTTCGCCTCCGGCGCCCCCGCACCGGGCGTGGCGATCACCCCGCCGCTCGGCGTGCAGTGGCAGAAGGGAACCAAGTACCCGCTGGAGATGCAGGTCGTCGACAACACGCTGCAGCCGCACGCGAAGATCACCGCCGACCTGAAGCCGACTAACCAGTGACCGGATGAGCGAGCCGCTGCTCGAGCTCGACCACGTGACGAAACGGTTCGGCCGGGTCGTCATCGCGGAGGACCTGTCGCTGGCCGTCGGTACCGGCGACACGGTGGGGATCGTGGGGCCGAACGGTGCTGGCAAGACGAGCCTGTTCGGCCTCATCTCCGGGGATCTCGCTCCTGGCGGAGGCGAGATCCGCTTCGGCGGGCGCACGGTCACCGCGCTGGACGCGGCCGCCCGGTGCAGGCTGGGCGTGGGCCGCACGTACCAGGTGCCGCGCCCATTCGGGGACATGACCGTGTTCGAGAACCTCCTCGTCGCCGCGCAGCAGGGCGGCGGGCTGCGGCGGCGGGCCAGCTACACGGCGGCGGTCGCGGCGCTGGAGCGGACCGGCCTGTCCGGCCAGGCGAACGTGCCCGCCGAGCGGCTCGGCCTGCTGCAGCGCAAGCGGCTGGAACTGGCCCGCGCCCTGGCCACGCAGCCCACGCTGCTGCTGCTCGACGAGGTGGCAGGCGGCCTCACCGACCCCGAGGTCGCCCAGCTGGTCGAGATCGTCCGCGAGGTCAACGCCGAGGGCATCGCGGTGATCTGGATCGAGCACGTGGTGCGCGCACTCACCCCCGTGGTGAGCCGGCTGATCTGCCTGACGGGCGGCAAGTTCGTCGGCGACGGCGCGCCGGCCACCGTGCTGGCCGACCCCGCGGTCCGTGAGGTCTTCCTCGGCACCGAGGTCTCCGCGGCGCTGGCCGGCGGGTCCCTGGAGCCACCTTCGACGGTGGACGGGGACGGGGCGGCGGGCGGGGAACGGAGTCAGCCGTGACCGGGCCGGCAGTGAAGGGGGATGGGGAGGTGGGCGGGGACCGGGCGGAAAACGGCACGCCGCTGCTGGAGGTCAGCGACCTGGTCGTGCACCACGGGCAGCTCCAGGCCCTGGACGCGATCTCGCTGCGGGTGTTCCCCGGCGAGGTCTACGCGATCATCGGCGCGAACGGCGCGGGCAAGTCGACGCTGCTGCGCACGATCGCCGGCCTGCACCACCCGACGGCCGGCTCGATCCGGTTCGACGGCCAGGAGGTGACCCGGCTGCGGCCCGAGCGCCGGGCCAGGCAGGGGATCCTCATGGTGCCGGAGGGCAGGCGGCTGTTCGGATCGCTGTCCGTCAACGAAAATCTGCAGGTCGGCGCCGCGTACGCGCGGCCGGGCCCGTGGACCATCGAGCGGGTGTACGAGATGTTCGGCTGGATGCGGGAGCGCCGCAACCAGCTCACCGCCCAGCTGTCCGGCGGTGAGCAGCAGACGGTCGCCATCGGCCGGGCCCTGGTCGCCAATCCCCGGGTGCTGCTGCTCGACGAGCTGTCGCTCGGCCTGGCCCCCGTGGTCGTCCAGCGCATCTACGGCCTGCTGCCGCAGATCCTGGCCACCGGCCTCACCGTGCTGCTCGTCGAGCAGGACGTGAGCCAGGCCCTGCGGGTGGCCTCGCACATCCAGTGCCTGCTGGAGGGCCGGACCACCCTGGAAGGCAGGCCGGCCGAGGTCACCGCGGACCAGGTCGAGGCGGCCTACTTCGGCCTGGCCCCCGCCGCCTCGTCCCGGCCCGGCCGGCGAAGGGAGCGAGCCGTAATGGCCTGGGTAAACGCCATCATCCAGGGGGTGCTGACGGGCGGCCTGTATGCGCTGTTCGCCTGCGGGCTGTCGCTGATGTTCGGGGTCATGAAGGTCGTGAACCTCGCGCACGGTGACCTCGCGGTGGTCGCCGGCTACGTCGCGATCGGCGTCATCGCCGTCACCCACATCCCCGTGCTCTGGTCCTTCCTCATCGTGGTCCCGGTGATGGCGCTGCTCGGCTACATCCTGCAGCGCACGGTCATCCAGGGCGCGCTCGACCGCAGCGTGCTCACCACGCTGATGGTCACCTTCGGCCTGTCGGTAGTGATCGAGAATGGCCTGCTCCAGTTCTTCACGGCCAACAGCCGCGCGATCGGGACCGGGCTGCCACTGGTGAGCGGCTCCTTCAAGGTCGGCTCGCAGATCCAGATCGGCTACCTGCTCGTGGTGGTCTTCGCCGTCGCCGTGGTGGTGCTGCTCGGGCTGCAGTACTTCCTGTCCTCATCCAGGTACGGGCGCCTGATCCGCGCGGTCGCCGACGACCGGGAGGCGGCGCAACTGGCCGGAGCGGACTACCGGCACGTGTTCGGCATCGCGGCGGCGCTCGCGTTCGGCACCGTGGCCCTGGGCGGCATCGCCTACGGCATGTACTCCCAGCTCTCGCCGACCACAGGGACTGACACGATCCTGCTGTTCGCGTTCGCGGCGGTGGTGATCGGCGGGCTCGGCTCCCTGTGGGGCACCCTGGTCGGCGGCGTGGTCCTGGGCGTGGCCCAGCAGATCGGCGCCCAGATCAACATCTCCGATGAGCTCCTGGCCGGGTTCATCGTCTTCCTCGCCGTGCTCGTGCTGCGCCCGCAGGGCCTTATTACCCGGAGGGCACAGTCGTGAGCATGGTCACAGAAACCACCGCCCGTTCGGAAGAGAAATTCCGGGTCACCCGGTCCCGCAGGAACGTGGCCTGGACCGCCGCGGGCGCACTGATCGCCGTCGTGGTGCTCGCGACTGCTCCCTTACATCGTGTACTCGGGCACCACAGCCATCCTGGTTCAGGGGTTCATCGTGCTCACGATGGCGAGCATGTGGAACCTGCTGGCGGGCTACGCCGGCCTGGTGTCGGTGGGGCAGCAGGCGTTCGTGGGGCTCGGCGCCTACTTCGTGCTGATCCTCGCCATCCATGGCACCTCGCCGTTCGCCGCGCTGCCGGTCGCGGCGATCGGCTGCGGTGTGGCGGCGCTGCCGCTGTGGTGGCTGGTCTCCCGGCTGCGCAGCGGGTACTTCGCGATCGCCACCTGGGTGCTGGCCACGACCATCATGCTCGTCATCGAGAAGTTCTCCTCGATCGGTGGCGGGACCGGCATGCCGCTGCCCGGCCTGGGCGGGTTCAGCCCGGCGCTGCTCACCGCCTATACCTACTGGGCCGGGCTGGCCGTCACGGTGGTGACGCTGGCCGTCATCTACCTGCTGCTGCGCGGCAGGCTGGGCCTGGTGCTGACCGCCATCCGCGACGACGAGGTGGCCGCGCGCAGCTCCGGCGCCCGGGTCGGCCTGGCCAGGCTGCTGGTGTTCGTGGTGGCGGGCGCCGGCTGCGGCGCCGCGGGCGCCCTGCTGGCGATCAGCCAGCTCCAGGTGGAGCCGAGCGCGGTGTTCAGCGTGCAGTGGACCGCGGAGATGGCGTTCGCGACCATCATCGGCGGGCTGGGCACGATCGAGGGGCCGATCATCGGCACCATCGTCTACCTGGTGCTGCAGCAGACCCTGGCCTCGTACAACGCGTGGTACCTGATCATCCTGGGCCTGGTCGCGGTCCTTATCGCCCTGTTCGCCCGCCGTGGGCTGTGGGGGCTGGTGGACGACCACCTGAACGTGCGGCTGTTCCCCGTCGGGTACTGGCTCCGCTTCGCCGGCGAGGGGAGGCGCGGCGGAGCCGGTCCTGGCCGAGCGGAACGGGCGAGCCCCGGTCGCGGGCGCCGGAGCCGGGTCGCCCGGCGCCCGGGCTAGCCGGTCCGCGCTCGACGACGTAGTCGCAGAGGCCCTCGAACGCGGCGCGGGCCGGCACGTCGGGCAGGCCGGCGATCTGCTCGCGGGCCACCGCCGCCCAGTGCCGCAGGTCGGCCCGGGCTTCCTGCATCGCGGGATTGGCCCGCAGCAGGCCGAGGGCTTCCGCGTGCAGGGCCGGGTCGGTCAGGTCGGCGGAGGCCAGCAGCTCACGGAGCCGCGCATCGCCGGGGCGGCCGGAGCCGAGCGCGTGCAGCACAGGCAGGCTGCGCACGCCTTCGCGCAGGTCCGTGCCGGGCGTCTTACCGGACTGGTCGGATTCGCTGGCCACGTCGAGGATGTCGTCGGACAGCTGCCAGGCCACGCCGATCGCCTCGCAGGCCGGCTCGATCCGGGCCACCACCTCGGCCGGGGCGCCGGAGTACATGGCCCCGAACCGGCCGGCCGTGGCCACCAGCGACGCGGTCTTGTCCTTCACCACGTGCAGGTAGTGCTGCAGCGGGTCCTGTCCGGGCCGGGGCCCGATGGTCTCCGCGATCTGGCCGCCCACCAGCCGGGCGAAGGTGTCCGCCTGGATGCCGACCGCCTCGTGGCCCAGCGCGGCCAGCATCTGCGAGGCCCGGGCGAACAGGAAATCGCCGGTCAGGATCGCGATGGTGTTGGTCCACCGGGAGTTGGCGCTCTCGTGGCCCCGGCGGATGACCGCCTCATCCATCACGTCGTCGTGGTACAAGGTGGCCAGATGGGTCAGCTCGACCGCGGCCGCGGCCGACACCACGCGCGGATCGCGGGGATTGCCGAAGTGCGAGGCGAGCAGGACCAGGGTGGCCCGGAATCGTTTCCCCCGGCCTCGAGCAGGTGGGTGGACGCCTCGGCCAGCAGTTCCTCCTCGGACTGCGTGGCGTCGGCCAGCTGCTTCTCGACCAGGGCCAGCCCGTCGGCGACCTCCGCGGCCAGGGCGGCGTCGGTCAGCTCAACAGGGACGGAGGCGATCACTCAGGCTCCCGGTCATCGGTCATCGCGGCGGCCAGGATCCGCCGTCGGGCGGGCATGACGATGGCGGGCGAGCTCCATCCGCGCCCGGCCCCACGCGACCGCCCTCCCAAAATATGCCCCCCGGGAAGTCCCCGGACACCCGCCGGCCCGCCGGGGACGCGCGGGCGCCCCGGCCGGTCAGCGGACGAACAGGTGGGCGGCCGCATGGTTGGCGAGGTTGAGCAGAGGCTGGGGGTAAGATGCCGAACGCCAGCGTGGTGATCACCCCGATGGCCACGGCCGATGCCGGTGAACACTCCCGGGGTGGCCACCGTCACCACCGCGGGGCCGCCGGGTGCCGGGTCGCTGAAGAACATGAGCACGATCACCCGGACGTAGAAGAACGCGGCGACAGCGCTGGCGATCACGCCGACGATCACCAGCGGGACGGCCCCGCCGGCGATGGCCGCCTGGAACACCGCGAACTTCCCGGTGAAGCCGCTGGTCAGCGGGATACCGGCGAAGGCCAGCAGGAAAAACGCGAAGACGCCAGCCACGAGTGGTGAGCGCCGTCCGAGGCCAGCCCAGCTGGACAGGTGCGCGGCCTCGCCCGCCTGGTCACGGACCAGCGTGACCACCGCGAACGCACCGATCGTGGTGAATCCGTACACCGCCAGGTAGAAGAGGCTGCTGGACAGGCCGGCCACGCTCGCCGCGATCACGCCGGTCAGCACGAAGCCGCCGTGCGCGATGGACGAGTAGGCGAGCAGCCGCTTGACGTCGGTCTGGGTGATGGCGATGATCGCGCCGACCACCATGGTCAGGATGGCCACGACCCACATGACCGGCCGCCAGTCCCAGGTGAGCTGGCCGAACGCGACGTAGAAGACGCGCAGCAGCGCGCCGAACGCGGAGACCAGCGTGCACGAGGCCATCAGCGCGGTCACCGGGGTCGGCGCGCCCTGGTAGACGTCGGGCTTCCAGCTCTGGAACGGGACTGCGCCGATCTTGAACAGCAGGCCGATGCCGAGCAGCGCCATGCCCGCGTAGAGCAGGGTCAGGCTGCCGACGTTGCTGGCCGCCGTCGCCGCGATGGCCGCCAGCGACACCGAGCCGGAGTAGCCGTACAGCATGGCCACGCCGAACAGGAAGAACGCCGAGGAGAACGCCCCGAGCAGGAAGTACTTCATGGAGGCTTCCTGCGACAGCAGCCGGCGGCGCCGGGCCAGCCCGCACAGCAGGTACAGCGGCAGGGAGAGCACTTCCAGCGCGACGAACATGGTGAGCAGGTCGTTGGACGCCGGGAACAGCAGCATGCCCGCGACCGCGAACAGGGTCAGCGGGTAGATCTCGGTGTGCACCACGCCGGCCAGCTGGGCGGCGCGCTCCTCGGCGCTGCCGGGAGTGGTGGCCGCCTGGGCCACGAACGTCTGGTCGTCGCGGGAGGAGTCGGCGATCAGCAGCACGCTGACGAACGCGAGCACGAGGATCGTGCCCCAGATGAAGAGCGTGGGCCCGTCCACCCCGACCGCTCCCATCGCCGCGACGTTCCCGTGCCCGCCGTGGGCGAACAGCGACGAGGTGGCGGCGACCACGATCGTGAGCACGAAGGCGGCGGCCAGCCCGCCCATCGTGATGATCAGCTGGGCGGGGCGGCGGAGCTCGCGGGGCGCGAACGCCTCGATCAGGACGCCGGCCACGCCCAGGCCGAAGACCAGCAGCAACGGCGAGAGCTGGCCGTACTGGATGTGCGGCGGGGTGATCGTCGCCACCGCGAGGGACCCGGTCACGGGGTGTTTCCCTTCTGGATCTGCGCGCCGCCTGCGCTCACGAGGATCAGCCGGTTGCCGAACCGGAAACTCGTCGTGCTCGCGCTGGCGGTGCTCGGGTGCTGGGGCCGCGGGTCGGTCACGTGCACCTGGGACAGCGTGTCGTGCACCGCCGGGTTGATGACGTCGAGCAGGGGCTTCGGGTACACGCCGAAGAAGATGAGCACGGCGATCAGCGGCCCCACCGCCCACAGCTCGCGGGGCCGCAGGTCGGGCATGTCCGCGACCTCCGGGCGGACCGGCCCGGTCATCGTGCGCTGGTACATCCACAGGATGTAGATCGCGGCCAGGATGATGCCCGCGGTGGCGAACGAGGCGGCCACCTTGTACCGGCTGAACGTGCCGACCAGGACCAGGAACTCGCTGACGAAGGTGGACAGCCCGGGCAGGGACAGCCCGGCCAGGCCGGCCACCAGGAACAGGCCCGCCATGACCGGGGCCACCTGGTACACGCCGCCGTAGTCGGCGATCCGCTGCGACCGGCGCCGGGCGATCATGAAGCCGGCGACCAGGAACAGTGCCCCGGTGGAGAACGCGTGATTCACCATGTAGAGCGTGGCGCCGGTCTGGGCCTCGGTGGTGAGCGCGAAGATGCCGAGCACGATGAAGCCGAAGTGCGAGATCGACGTGTACGCGATGAGCCGTTTCAGGTCCCGCTGGCCGATGGCCACGATCGCCCCGTACAGGATCCCGATCACCGCGAGCACCAGGATCAGCGGCGTGAAGTAGCGGGACGCGGCGGGGAACAGCTGCAGGCAGTACCGGATCATCCCGAACGTGCCGACCTTGTCCATCACGCCGACGAGCAGGACCGCGGTACCGGGCTGGGACGCGGTGGCGGCGTCCGGCAGCCAGGTGTGGAACGGCCACAGCGGGGCCTTGATGGCGAACGCGATGAAGAAGCCGAGGAACAGCCACTTCTGCACGGCCGGGCTGAACGTCACGTGGGTCAGATCCTGGAACAGGAACGTGCCCGGGTGGCCGCCGTGGCCCGAGTACACGTACAGCGCGATGACCGCGACCAGCATGAGCAGCCCGCCGAACAGGCTGTAGAGCAGGAACTTGACCGCGGCGTACTGGCGCTGGCCGGTCCCGAAGCTGCCGATCAGGAAGTACATCGGGATCAGCATGGCCTCGAAGAACACGTAGAACAGGAAGACGTCGGTGGCCGCGAACACGCCGACCATCATGGTTTCCAGCACGAGCAGCAGCGCGAAGTAGGTCTTCGCGCTGCGCCGGGGCCGGGTCACGGGGGCGTCAGCGCCGGGCGCCGCGGCCTCCTCACCGGCCGGCGGGTCCGCGTCGTTCCACGAGGCCAGGATGACCACCGGCATCAGCACCGCGGTCATCGCGATGAGCACCAGCGCGATCCCGTCCACGCCGACCGCGTAGTGCACGCCGAACTGCGGGATCCACTGGTAGGTCTGGGTGAACTGGAACTCGTTCCCGTGCGGCGAGAAGGCGACCATCATGGCGATGGTCAGCCCCAGCGTGATCAGCGAGAACACCAGGGCCAGCCGCTTGACCAGCAGGCGCCGGGCCGCCCGGTCGGCCTCGCTGCCCGGCGCGGACACGCCCGGCGTCACGCCGATCACCAGCGCGCCGGCCAACGGCACCGCGCCGATCACGGTCAGCCAGGGAAACGTGCTCATGAGCCGTGGTCTCCTAGATTCTCGCCAGCAGGAGGGCGCCGACCAGCAGCACCCCGCCGAGGAACATGGACAGGGCGTAGGAGCGGACGAAGCCGGTCTGGATCCGGCGCATCCGCCCCGACGTGCCGCCGATGACCGCGGCCACCGTGTTGACCAGGCCGTCTACGCCGCGGTTGTCGAAGTAGACGGACAGCCGGGTCAGCCACTGCCCGGGCCGCATGAGCAGGGACTCGTTGATCGCGTCCCCGTACAGGTCCCGGCGGGCGGCGGTGACCGGAAACCGGGCGGCCGGGGCGGTGCCCGGCACGGGCCGCCGGCCGTACAGCGCCCAGGCGAGCCCGATCCGCGAGCACGATCAGGACCAGCGCCACGATGCCGGAGGTACTGAAGATCGCCGGCTCGGGCGGAATGTAGCCGCTCACCGGGCCGAGGAACTTAGCCAGCCGGTCCCCGAGGATCTCGAACGCACCGAACGCCCACTGCCCCGACGGACAGCAGGATCACCGGCCAGGTCATCACCGGCGGCGCCTCGTGCGGGTGGGCGTTGTCGTCCCAGCGGCGCTTCCCGGCGAACGTCATGAACATGACCCGGGTCATGTAGAACGCCGTGAGGCCCGCGCCGATCACCGCGCAGATGCCCACGATCCAGCCGGTGGTGCCGCCCTCGTGGAACGCGGCGTCGATCACCGTGTCCTTGGCGAAGAAGCCGGAGAACCCGGGGAAGCCGATGATGGCCAGGTAGCAGGCGCCGAAGGTGAGGAAGGTGATCCGCATGACCGCGGCCAGGCCGCCGTAGCGGCGCATGTCCACCTCGTCGTTCATCCCGTGCATGATCGATCCGGCGTCGAGGAACAGGCCGGCCTTGAAGAACCCGTGCGCGAGGAGCAGCGCGATGGCGAACGGGTAGCCGGCGGGCCCGATCCCGGCGGCTAGCATCATGTAGCCGATCTGGCTCATGGTCGATCCGGCCAGGGCCTTCTTGATGTCGTCCTTGGCGCAGCTGATGATCGCGCCGAACAGCAGCGTGGCCGCGCCCACGATCATGACGGCCAGCCGGGCGTCCGCGCTCAGGTCGAAGATCGGCGCCGGACCGGACGATCAGGTAGACGCCCGCGGTGACCATGGTGGCCGCGTGGATGAGCGCCGACACGGGGGTCGGGCCCTCCATCGCGTCCAGCAGCCAGGACTGCAGCGGCAGCTGGGCCGACTTCCCGCACGCCCCCAGCAGGAGCAGCAGCCCCATGGCGGTGAGCACGCCCGGGCTGGCCGCGCCCGGGTGGCCGAACACCCCGGTGAACGACACCGTGCCGAACGTGGTGAACATCAGCATGATGGCCAGGGACAGCCCGGCGTCACCGACCCGGTTGGCGATGAACGCCTTCTTGGCCGCCACGGCCGCGGTCGGCTTGTACTGCCAGAACCCGATCAGCAGGTAGGAGGCCAGGCCGACGCCCTCCCACCCGGCGTACAGCACCAGGTAGTTGTCGGCCAGCACGAGCAGCAGCATGGCGGCCAGGAACAGGTTCATGTAGCCGAAGAACCGGCGCCGCCCCGGGTCGTGGGCCATGTAGCCGACCGAGAAGATGTGGATCAGCGAGCCGACCCCGGTGATCAGCAGCACGAAGCAGATCGACAGCTGGTCGAGCTGCAGCGCCGACGTTCACCTTGAACGTCCCGGCCGCGATCCAGGAGTACAGCTGCAGGTCCCGGCTGCGCTGATCGCCCGGGTAGCCGAGCATCGCGGCGAAGGCGATCAGCGCGTACACGAACGCGGCCAGCGGCATGGCCACGCCCAGCAGATGCCCCCAGCGGTCGGTCCGCTTCCCGCCGACCAGCAGTACTATCGCGCCGAACAGCGGGAACGCGAGCAGCAGCCACGCTGCCCGCTGCACGCCGACCGCGGGCAACGTGGTCTCCACGTGGGCCGCGGCCGCGTGCGCAACCGCAAGTGAGCCTGTCACTGCGCTACTCCTCGTGCTTCAGCAGGCCGTGATCGGGTCAGCGGGCCTGCTACGTCAGCCGGTCCGAGCTAGTACTTCAGCAGGCTCGCGTCGTCCACCGACGCGGACCTGCGGGTCCGGAAGATCGCCATCAGGATCGCGAGGCCCACCACGACCTCGGCCGCCGCCACCACCATCACGAAGAACGCGATGACCTGGCCGCTCAGGTTGCCGTGCAGGCGGGCGAACGCCACGAACGCGAGGTTGACCGCGTTGAGCATGAGCTCGATGCACATGAATATCACCATCGCGTTGCGCCGCACCAGCACGCCCACCGCGCCGATCACGAACAGGATCACGGCGAGCGCGACGAAGTTCCCGGGGCTCATCAGGCGTCACCTTCCTGGCCGGAGTCGCCGCCGGGCTCCCCGGGCACGGCTGCGCCACGCACCGCGGCGCTGCTGCCCAGCAGCGTGCGGCGCTGGTCGGGCGTCTCGGGCACCCCCCTGATCGCGCGCGGCACCGAGGCCTCGGCCGGGGTTCCGTCCGGCAGCAGGGCGGGCATGTCCACGGCGTTGTGCCGCGCGTACGTCCCCGGACCTGACAGCGGCGCGGGATGGCCGCTGGCCACCCGGAGCCGGGACAGGTCCCGCTGGGTCAGCTTGGGCGTGAGGCGCTCGCGGTGCGCGAGCACCATGGCCCCGAGCGCGGCGGTGATCAGCAGGGCGCTGGTCACCTCGAACGGGAACACGTAGGTGGTGAAGATCAGCTTGGCGATCGCGTAGACGTTGTTCGCGCCGAACGACGGCCCGGCCTCGGGCGCGGTCCCCAGGACCGCGTGCCCCACGGTCAGGCTGAGCAGCACCAGCAGGCCGATCCCGGCCAGCCCGGCGGCCGACCCGCTGGCCCTTGATGGTCTCCACGATGGAGTCCTTGGCCCTGATCCCCACGATCATCAGGACGAACAGGAACAGCATGAGCACCGCGCCGGTGTACACGATCACCTGGACGAAGGCCAGGAACGGCGCGTTCTGCAGGGCGTACAGGACGGCCAGCGAAAGCATCACGACGGCCAGCAGGACCGCGCAGTACACGGCCTTGCGGACCAGGATCATGCCGAGCGCCGAGGCCACCGAGACCACGGCGAGCAGCCAGAACGTGATCTGCTGGGTGGTGGAGGCCACGTCGCTGATGGCCAGTACGCCGCCGTGCATCACTGCTGCGCCCCGCTCTCGGGTGCCTGCGCCTCAGGCGCCGGCCGCCAGGTCGATCCGGCTCAGGGGATCGGGACTCAGGGGATCCGGCCTCGGAGAATCCAGCGCGGGCCAGCGTCCAGACCGGCTCGCCGGCTTCGCCTTCCGGCCCCGAGGCCGGTGGGGGTCCAGCGGGCACTCCCGCCGTGCGGAGGTTGTAGTAGTCCCGCTCGGTCTGGCCGAGGCGCATCTCGTGCGGGGGCGGTTCCATGCCGGGCAGCAGCGGGGCGAGCAGCTGCTCCTTGGTCCAGATCAGGGTCTCCCGGTTGTCGTCCGCGATCTCGTACTCGTTGGTCATGGTCAGCGCCCGGGTGGGGCAGGCCTCCACGCACAGCCCGCACAGGATGCAGCGCAGGTAGTTGATCTGGTAGACGGCGCCGTACCGCTCGCCAGGGGAGTAGCGCTCCTCCGGCGTGTTGTCGCCGCCTTCCACGTAGATAGCGTCCGCCGGGCAGGCCCAGGCGCACAGCTCGCAGCCGATGCACTTCTCCAGGCCATCCGGCCAGCGGTTGAGCTGGTGGCGGCCGTGGTAGCGGGGCGCGGTCGGGTTTTTCTCCTCGGGGTACTGGACGGTGTCAACCTTCTCGAACATCGTCCGGAAGGTGGTCCCGAATCCTTTGATGGGGCCCAGGAACTCAGGCACCGGTCACCTCCTTCGTCGTGGCCCGGGGCTCGCCGGACTCCTCCGGGGTGATCTCCGAGGCGGATACATCCACCCCGATCCCGTGGTAGTGCGGCAGGTCCATCGGCGGAACCGGGAAGCCCGGGCCGCCGTCGGCGGGACCAGGCTCGCCTGCGGTCACTCCCGCGCGCACCGGCAGGCCAGCCTGGGCGGCGGCCTCCTCGGCGGCCTGGGTGCGGCGCTGCGCGGCCGCGTCCCCCAGGAACAGCAGCGTGAGCAGGGCGACGACCAGCAGGCCCGCCACGGTGTACACGGCCGGGCTGCCGCCGTGCGTACGCCAGACCCGGATGGTCGCGATGACCAGGATCCAGACCAGCGAGACCGGGATGAGCACCTTCCAGCCGAACCGCATCAGCTGGTCGTAGCGGATCCGGGGCAGCGTGCCGCGCAGCCACACGAAGAAGAACAGCACGAGCAGCACCTTGATCAGGAACCACAGCAGCGGGTACCAGCCGGTGTTCGCGTCAGGCCACACGCTGATCGGCCAGGGGGCCCGCCAGCCGCCGAGGAACAGGGTGCTGGCCAGCCCGGCGACCGTGGTCATGTTGATGTACTCGCCCAGGTAGAACAGGGCGAACTTGAGCGAGGAGTACTCGGTGTGGAAGCCGCCGACCAGCTCGCCCTCGCCTTCGGGCAGGTCGAACGGCAGCCGGTTGGTCTCGCCGACCATGGTGATCACGTAGATCACGAAGGACGGGAACAGCAGCACCGCGTACCAGGACGGCCAGTGCAGGATCGCGCCGAACAGGTGGAACTCGGTGTTGGCCCCCGACTGCTTGGCCACGATCGCCGTGGTGGACAGCGAGCCGGAGTACAGGAAGACCGCGACGAAGGACAGTCCCATCGCGATCTCGTAGCTGATCACCTGGGCCGACGCGCGCAGCCCGCCGAGCAGCGGGTACGGGGAGCCGGACGCCCAGCCCGCCAGCACGATCCCGTAGACCGCCATCGAGCTCATGGCCAGCACGAGCAGGACGGCGACGGGCAGGTCGGCGAGCTGCAGCGGGGTCTGCACGCCGAAGATCGAGACCTCGGGGCCGAACGGGATGATCGCGAAGCTGACGAACGCGGGGATCACGGCGATCGCGGGGGCCAGCCAGAACAGCAGCTTGTCCACGTGAGTCGGGATGATGTCTTCCTTCAGCGGCAGCTTGATGCCGTCCAGCAGCGACTGGAGCAGGCCGAACGGCCCGGCCCGGTTCGGTCCCGGCCGCTGCTGCATCCGGCCGATGACCCGGCGCTCCGCCCAGATCGCGAACAGCGTCATGAGCATCAGGAAGAGGAAGACGAACAGGACCTTGATGACCACCAGCCACCAGGGCTGGTGGTAGAAGCTGGCCAGGGTCGGGTCGGCCGTCGCGAGCACCCGGGCATGGCCGGGAGCCGCCGCCAGGCCCCGGTCCGCCACGCTGGCCAGGCCGCTCATTCCGCACTCCTCAGGGTCACCAGGCTGCCGTGTC
The DNA here is from genome assembly GCA_963723595.1 of uncultured Actinomycetes bacterium. GTDB lineage: Bacteria > Actinomycetota > Actinomycetes > Streptosporangiales > Streptosporangiaceae > RYN-230. Next base: position 608,455 of record CAVRRQ010000014.1, on the reverse strand, counting down.
CGGCCGCGAGCTCCCGCCGGATCTCGGATCCCGCCGACCGGGTCGGCAGCCACACCACCCGGTCCGGCATGACGGCCACCTCGACCGGAAGGGTCAGCGAACCCCGCGCGGTGGCCACAGTGACCTTACCGCCGTCGGAGGTCCCGGCCTGCGCCGCGGTCGCCGCGGACATCGCGGGCCACCACCGGCCGGGCCGTACCGGCCAGGAACGGCTCCCCGTCCTGCATCCGCCCCGCGTCCAGCAGCTGGTGCCAGGTCACCAGGAGAGCCTCACCGGCGCCCGGCTCCGGCGGCCCGGTGTCGCGAGCCGAGGCGAGCGGCGCCCCGTGCGCGGTCTCGGCCGCCTCGGCCACCGGGGAACCGCCCACCACGCCCAGCGCGGCGAGCTCGCGCCGCGCCGCGGCGGCGTCGGGCAGGCCCAGGTGCACATCCATCTCGTCGGCGATCCGGCGCAGCACGTGCAGGTCAGATTCGACGCCCGGGACGTCCAGCACCGCCTTGAACGTGCCAGGCCGCCCTTCCCAGTTCACGAACGTGCCGGGCTTCTCCGCGACCGCCGCCACCGGGAGCACCACGTCGGCGCGGTCGGTGACCGTGCTCGGCCGCAGTTCCAGGCTGACCACGAACGGCGCGGCCTCCAGCGCGGCCCGGGCCGCCTCCGGGTCAGGCAGGTCATCCAGGTCCACCCCGGCGATCACCAGCGCGTCGATGTCACCGTCGGCCGCGGCCGCCAGGATCTGCGTGGTGTCCCGGCCGGGCAGCGGGGGCAGGGACGCCACGCCCCAGGCCCGGGCCATTTCCACCCGCGCCTGCGAGCTGGCGGCCAGGCGGCCGCCGGGCAGCAGGTTCGGCAGCGCGCCCACCTCGATGGCGCCCCGCTCACCCGCCCGCCGGGGTATCCAGGCCAGCCGGGCCCCGGTCGCCCGGGCCAGCCGGTCGGCGGTGCTGAGCGCCCCGGGCACTTCCGCGAGCCGCTCCCCGACCAGGATGATGGCGCCGTCGGCCGCCAGGGCATCCTTGGCCGCACGGCCCGCGTCATCCAGCCCGGTGCCGCTGATCAGGCTGCCCAGCGCGGCGGCCTCGCCCCCCGGGACGGTGGGCAGCAGGACCCCGGACATCCGGGTCAGCCCGCGGCTGGCCAGCGGGGCGATGGAGTACACGGTCACGGTGCCCGCGCGGGCCGCCTTGCGCAGCCTCAGGAAGATGATGGGGGACTCGTCGTCGGGCTCGAACCCGGCCAGCAGGACCACGGGAGCCCGTTCCAGGTCGGCGTAGCTGACCTGGATGTCGCGGCCGGCCACGTTCGCCGCGAGGAACTCCGCTTCCTCGGCCGAGTGCGGGCGGGCCCGCATGTCGATGTCGTTGCTGCCCAGCGCCACCCGGGCGAACTTGGCGTAGGCGTAGGCATCCTCGGCGGTCAGCCGCCCGCCGGTCAGCACCCCGGCCCGGCCGCGCGCCGCCGCCAGCCCGCGGGCGGCGGCCGCGAAAGCGTCGGGCCAGGAGGCCGGGGTCAGGACGCCGTCGGCGCCCCGCACCAGCGGGCCGGTGAGCCGGTCCGGCTGGGTGGCGTAGGTGAACGCCCAGCGGCCCTTGTCGCAGTTCCATTCCTCGTTGACCTGCGGGTCACTGCCGGCCAGCCGGCGGGTGACCGCGCCGCGCCGGTAGTCGGTGCGCTGGCGGCAGCCCGCCGCGCAGTGCTCGCACACGCTCGGCTCCGACACCAGGTCGAACGGGCGGGCCCGGAACCGGTACGCCGCACCGGTCAGCGCGCCGACCGGGCAGATCTGCACGGTGTTGCCGGAGAAGTAGGAGTCGAACGGCACGCCCTCGGCCACGCCCACCTGCTCCTGCGGCCCGCGCTCGAGCAGCTCGATGAGCGGGTCACCGGCGATCTGGTCGGCGAACCTGGTGCACCGGGCGCACTGGACGCACCGCTCGCGGTCGAGCAGCACCTCCGTGGACAGCGCGATCGGCTTGGGGAAGGTCCGCTTCACCCCGTCGAACCGGGTCTCACCCTGTCCGGTGGACATGGCCTGGTTCTGCAGCGGGCACTCGCCGCCCTTGTCGCACATGGGGCAGTCGAGCGGGTGGTTGACCAGCAGCAGTTCCATCATGCCGCGCTGCGCCTTCTCCGCCACGGGCGACGTGAGCTGGGTGTGCACCACCATGCCCTCGGTGCAGGTGGTAGTGCAGGAGGCCGGTGGCTTGGGCTGGCCCTCGATGTGCACCAGGCACTGCCGGCAGGCGCCGACCGGGTCGAGCAGCGGGTGATCGCAGAACCGCGGGATCTGGATGCCGAGCTGCTCCGCGGCCCGGATCACCAGGGTCCCCTTGGGCACGGCGATCTCGAACCCGTCGATGGTGACGGTGACCCCGTCCGCCGGCTTGGCCACGGCGGCCGAGGCGCTGGCCGGGGAGGGGCCGGCCGGCTCGGCGGGCCGGTTCGGCTGCACTGACTGGTTCGCCGGCACGGGCTGGTTTGACGGCAGGGGCATCAGGCGGACTCCATGGCAAATAGCGTTGACGCGGCCGGGTCGAACGGGCAGCCGCCGTGCCGCTGGTGCTCGAGGTACTCGTCCTTGAAGTAGCGGATGGACGACTTCACCGGGGCCTCGATCGAGTCGCCCAGCGCGCAGAACGCGCGCCCGGTGATGTTGCTGCAGATATCGAGGAGCTTGTCCAGGTCAGCCTCGCTGCCCTCGCCCCGCTCCAGCTGCTCGAGCAGCTGGACCACCCACCAGCTGCCTTCCCGGCACGGCGTGCACTTGCCGCAGGACTCGTGCTCGTAGAACTTGATCCAGCGCAGCACGACCCGGACCACGCAGGTCGTCTCGTCGAAGAGCTGGACCGACCGGGTGCCGAGCATGGACCCGGCCGCGGCGACCGACTCGTAGTCCAGCGGCACGTCCAGGTGCTCGTCGGTGAACAGGGGGGTGGACGAGCCGCCCGGGGTCCAGAACTTCAGCCGGTGCCCGGACCGCATGCCGCCGGCCAGGTCCAGCAGCTCACGCAGGGTCGTGCCGAGCGGCGCCTCGTACTGGCCGGGCCGGGTGATGTGCCCGGACAGGGAGAAGATGCCGAAGCCCTTGGACTTCTCGGTGCCGTAGGCCGCGAAATCCGCCGCCCCGTGACCGAGGATGTAGGGCACGGTGGCGATGGACTCAACGTTGTTGACCACCGTGGGGCAGGCGTACAGTCCCGCCACCGCCGGGAACGGCGGCTTCAGCCGGGGCTGCCCGCGGTAGCCCTCCAGCGAGTCGAGCAGCGCGGTCTCCTCGCCGCAGATGTAGGCGCCCGCACCGGCGTGCACCACCACCTCGAGGTCGAACCCGGAACCGAGGATGTCGGTGCCGAGGTACCCGGCCTCGTAGGCCTCGGCCACCGCGAAGTGCAGCCGGCGGATGACGTGCAGCACCTCGCCCCGCACGTAGATGAAGGCCCGGTGCGCGTCGATCGCGTAGCAGGCGATCACGATGCCCTCGATCAGCGCCTGCGGGTTGTTCAGCAGGGTCGGCATGTCCTTGCAGGCGCCGGGCTCGGACTCGTCGGCGTTCACCACCAGGTAGTGCGGCTTGTCGCCGCCCTTCGGGATGAACCCCCACTTCAGGCCGGTGGGGAAACCCGCCCCGCCGCGGCCGCGCAGCACCGAGTCCTTCATGGTCTGCACGACCTCGTCGGGCTGCAGGGCCAGGGCCCTGGGCAGGGCACCGTACCCGCCGTCGCGCTTGTAGGCCGCGAGGGTGAACGAGTCGGGCTCGTCCCAGAACGCGGTGAGCTCCGGGGTCAGCAGAGTAGTCACGTGGTCTTCCCGTTCCCGTTCCCGCTCGTGGGCCGCGGTGCCGCGGCGCGATCTGGGGTCCCTCCGGATCCGGATGGCCCGGAACTCCCGGCACCGGCCTCCTCGCCGGGCGTCCAGCCCTGCTCCCTGGCCACCTTCAGGCCCGCCAGGGAGGGCTCACCGGCCGTGTTCCCCTCGGCGGCCTGATCGTCGGGGAACCCGGCCAGGATCCGGGACGCCTGCTTCCAGGTGCACAGCCGGGGCGCGCCGCGGGTGGGTGAGATCCCCTCCGCGCCGGACCGCAGCCCGTCCACCAGGTTCCGCGCGGACTGGGGGGTCTGGTTGTCGAAGAACTCCCAGTTGACCATCACCACCGGCGCGTAGTCGCAGGCGGCGTTGCATTCCAGGTGCTCCAGGCTGACCTTGCCGTCGGGCGTCGTCCCGTCGTCGCCGATGCCCAGATGGTCTTCCAGGTCAGCCAGGATCGCGTCGCCGCCCATGACCCCGCACAGGGAGTTGGTGCAGACCCCGACGTGGTAGTCACCCACAGGGTGGTGCTTGTACATGGTGTAGAAGGAGGCCACCGCGGTGACCTCCGCCTTGGCCAGCCCCAGTTGCTCAGCGCAGAACTCGATGCCGTCCTCGGTGAGGTAACCCTCCTCGGCCTGCATCAGGTGCAGCAGCGGCAGCAGCGCCGACCGCGACACCGGGTAGCGGCCGATGATCTGTGCGGCGTCCGGCTCCAGCCGGGCGCGCGCCTCCTGCGACAGCGCCATTACCGGTCCACGCCTCCCATGGCAGCGGAGCTCAATGCCGACCCGCGCCGTATGCTCATCGGTCCACGCCTCCCATGCTAGCAGAGCGTCGATGCAGACCTCGCGCCGATGCTGACTCAACGGTCCACGCCTCCCATCACGGGGTCGATGCTGGCCACGGCCGGGATCACGTCGGCGACCATGCCGCCCTCGGCCATGGCCGAGACGGCCTGCAGGTTGGTGAACGACGGGTCGCGGAAGTGCGCCCGGTACGGCCGGGTGCCGCCGTCGCTGACGGCATGGCAGCCCAGTTCGCCCCGCGGCGACTCCACCGCCGTGTACACCTGCCCCGCGGGCACCCGGAAACCCTCGGTGACCAGCTTGAAGTGGTGGATCAGCGCTTCCATCGACTGGCCCATGATGTGCGCGATGTGATCCGGCGAGTTGCCAAGCCCGTCACCGCCCAGGGCCAGCTTGGCCGGCCAGCCGATCTTCGGGTCACTGATCATCACCGGGTCGTGCTCCGGCCTCGGCCCGGCCAGCCGGTCGGCGGCCTGCTCGATGATCCTCAGCGACTGGTCACACTCGTCGATGCGGACCAGGTACCGGCCGTACGCATCGCAGGTGCCCTGGGTGGGCACCTCGAAGTCGTACGTCTCGTAGCCGCAGTACGGCTGGCTCTTGCGCAGATCCCAGGGCAGCCCGGTCCCGCGCAGCAGAGGGCCGGTCACGCCCAGCGCCATGCAGCCCGCCAGGTCCAGGTAGGCGACGTTCTTAGTCCGGGCCAGGTAGAGCGGGTTGGCGTCCAGCAGCGAGCGCAGCTCAGCCAGCTGGTGCGGCATCCGGCCGAGGAACTCGCGGATCGCGTCGAGGGCACCTCGCGGCAGGTCCTGCGACACCCCGCCCGGGCGCACGTAGGCGTGATTCATCCGCAGCCCGGTGATCAGCTCGAACAGGTCGAGGATCCGCTCGCGCTCGCGCACCGCATAGAGGAACACGGTGGTGGCCCCGAGTTCCAGGCCGAACGTGCCGATCGCCGTCATGTGCGAGGCGATCCGGTTCAGCTCCATCATCATGACCCGCAGGATGCTGGCCCGCTCAGGTACCTCTGCCTCCACCCCGAGCAGCTTCTCGACCGCCAGGCAGTACACCGTTTCGTTGAAGATGGGTGAGAGGTAATCCGCGCGGGTGCAGAACGTGACGCCCTGCGTCCAGGTGCGGAACTCCATGCTCTTCTCGATGCCGGTGTGCAGATACCCGATGACCGGCCGGAGCTCGGTGACGGTCTCCCCATCCAGGGTCAGCACCAGGCGCAGCACGCCGTGCGTGGACGGGTGCTGGGGGCCCATGTTGACGACGAGGTGCTCGGTGTCCTCCTGGTCGGCGCTGTCCTGCAGGGCCTGGACGACCTCGTCCCAGTCCCCCCCGGCCACGTTGTAAACGCGGCCCTCGGTGCCTTCGCCGGTGCCGTCCGCGGGGGGTGCGTCCGCGGCTGGTCCTCCCGGCCCGCTGGCCTGGGTGGTCACGTGTACGACCTCCGCTCATCCGGCGGCGGCACGGTGGCGCCGCGGTACTCGACCGGGATCCCGCCCAGCGGGTAGTCCTTCCGCTGCGGGTGGCCCTTCCAGTCGTCCGGCATCTCGATCCTGGTCAGCGCGGGATGCCCGTCGAAGACGATGCCGAAGAAGTCCCAGGTCTCGCGCTCGTGCCAGTTGCAGGTCGGGTAGACGCTCACCACGGAGGGCACGTGCGGGTCGGCGTCGGGCACGCTCACCTCGAGCCGCAGCCGGCGATTGTGCGTGATCGACACCAGGTGGTAAACCGCGTGCAGCTCGCGGCCCACGTCGGCGAGGTAGTGCACCCCGGACACGCCGCCGCACAGCTCGAACGCGAGCGATGGCTCGTCGCGCAGCAGCCGGGCCACCGCGACCAGGTGCTCCCGGCGGACGTGCAGGGTGAGCTCGCCGCGGTCGACGATCACCCGCTCCACGGCCTCGCTCGAAGCCGCCGCCGTCCGCCTCCAGGCGGGTGGCCAGCGCGTCGGTAACCTCGTCGAAGTACGAGCCGTAGGGCCGCGGCGTGAAGGGCGGCGGGGCCCGCCGGACCTGCAGGCCGCCGTAGCCGGAGGTGTCCCCGGTGGTCTGGGTGCCGAACATGCCGGTCCGGACGACCTGCTCGTTCAGGCGCCCCTGGCCCGCCAGCGCCGCCTCGTCAGGTTCGGCCCCGCCGGGTGGCGTGTGCTCACTCACCGGCCGCTCCCCGTCTCGTCCGGCCGTGCATCGCGGCGGATGGCCCCCTCGGGCTCGGCCGCGGCCCGCGAGCCCAGGTCCTCGGCGCTCACGGTGGGCGAACCCAGTGCTGGCGTACCGGACGCGGGGGTGGCCAGCATGGTGGGGCCGCCCGCCGGGTTGTGTGACTGGCCGGCCGCCAGGCTGGCGGTCAGCGGCAGCCGGCGCAGCCGGGCCTGTTCCAGTTCGGTCACCTCGCGCTCACGGTTCGCGCCCAGCTTCATGTTCTGGATCTTGTCGTGCAGCTTCACGATCGCGTCCAGCAGCATCTCCGGCCGCGGCGGGCAGCCGGGCAGGTAAATGTCCACCGGCACGACGTGGTCCACGCCCTGCACGATCGCGTAGTTGTTGAACATGCCGCCGCTGGAGGCGCACACGCCCATCGAGATGACCCACTTGGGATCGGCCATCTGGTCGTAAATCTGCCGGAGCACGGGCGCCATCTTCTGGCTGACCCGCCCAGCCACGATCATCAGGTCGGCCTGGCGCGGCGTGTTGGAGGCCCGCTCCATGCCGAAGCGGGCCAGGTCATGCCGCGGCCCGCCGGTCTGCATCAGCTCGATCGCGCAGCAGGCCAGGCCGAAGGTGGCCGGCCAGACCGAACTCTTCCGCGCGTAACCAGCCACCTTCTCGACCGTGGTGAGCAGGATCCCGCTCGGCAGCTTTTCTTCGACACCCATCGGCTAGTCCCACTCCAGACCGCCGCGCCGCCACACGTAGGCATACGCGACCAGAACAGTGACGATGAAGAGCACCATCTCGACGAGGCCGAAGGCGCCGAGGTTGTCGTACGCCACGGCCCACGGGTAGAGGAACACGATCTCGATGTCGAAGAGGATGAACAGCATCGCCGTCAGGTAGTACTTCACCGGGAACCGGCTGCCGCCCGGCTGCTGGGTCGGCTCGATCCCGCACTCGTAAGCCTCGAGTTTCGCCCGGTTCCAGCGCTTCGGGCCGGTGAAGGCCCCCAGGCCGAGCGAGAAGATCGCGAAGACGGCGGCCAGCCCGCCGAGCACAATGACCGGAACATACAAGCTCAGCATGAGGCGCCTCCTTTCCCCTTCTCCATGTTGCGCTCTAGCTGCGGGGCAGAACGAAATGCCTACGCCGCCGGCGTCATCTTAGACAGTGCGTGAATCACCCGGTCCGTCGCATGGCCGCCTCGGGGCTCGGTGAGGTTGGCCAGCAACTTCAGGGTGATCCTCATCAGCGCCGGGCGCGGCATCCCGTGCCTGGTCGCGAACTGCATGACCTTCGGGTTGCCGATCGCCTGAACGAACCGGCGCCCGAGAGTGTAGTAGCCGCCATAGGTGGCCTTGAGCGCCTCCGGGTAGGCCATCAGCACCCGCTCGGCCCCGGCGGCGTCGGGCCGGGCCAGCGCCTGGGTGATGAACTGGGCGGCCAGCTCCCCGGACTCCAGGGCGTAGGGGATGCCCTCGCCGTTGAAGGGGTTGACCATGCCCCCCGCGTCCCCGGCGAGGAGCAGCCCCCGGGTGTAGTGCGGGGTGCGGTTGAAGCCCATCGGCAGGGCGGCCCCCCGGATGGGCTGGGTGCGGTTCTCCTCGACGTAGCCCCATTCGGCCGGCATCCCGGTCAACCACCGGCGCAGCAGGTCCCGGTAGTCGACGTTGCCGAACGAGTCGGACGTGTTGAGCATGCCGAGCCCCACGTTGCTGGTGCCGTCGCCCATGCCGAAGATCCAGCCGTAGCCCGGCAGCTGCCGGGGCCCGTCCCACAAGTCCAGCCATGACTCGAGGTAATCGTCGTCGTGCCGGGGACTGGTGTAGTAGGTGCGCACGGCCACCCCCATGGGCCGGTCGTCACGCTTGCTCAGCCCCATGGCCAGCGACAGCCGGGATGAATTCCCATCCGCCGCCACGACGACCCGGGCGCGGTAACTGCGTTCCGGCCCTGCTGACCCGGGGGACCGCCCCCCCGCTCCGCTCTCCCGGGGAGCTACCCCCGGATCTCCCGGCCCCCGCGCCTTCACGCCCACAATCCGGCCGGTGTCATCGAGCAGCGGGCCCGTCACGGTGACACCCTCAAGGAGCCGCGCGCCGGCCTTCTGCGCCGTGCGGGCGAGGATCTCGTCGAAATCGAGCCGGGTCCGGACCAGGCCGTAGCCGGGATAGCTGGACAGTTCGGGCCAGGGCAGCTCCAGCCGGATCCCGCCGCCGATGATCCGCAGGCCCTTGTTCCGGACCCAGCCATCCTGCTCGCCGACCGGCACGCCCATGCTGATCAGGGCCTTGACCGCGCGGGGGGTGAGGCCGTCGCCGCAGACCTTCTCGCGCGGGAACTGGGCCTTCTCCAGGAGCAGCACGTCCACGCCCGCGCGGGCCAGATAGGAGGCCGCCGCCGAGCCAGCCGGCCCGGCCCCCACCACGATGACGTCGGCTTCCTCGGCGGCCACGGGCCCGGTCCGGGGGGGTACCGCGGACGTGGCCACCGGGTACGCCAGCCCGGCGTCGGGCGGGCTACCCGGGGCGCCGCGCGGCGGTGCGGCCGTGTCAGCGGGCGGGAGACTGGGGGGGACTTCGTGGGTCACGGAAGATTGTCCTGACTATCTTGTGAACCGCTTCACAAGTACTTCTTTCCGGAGTCTAGACCTTCACTTGCCGCGCCCGCGAACCCGCCCCGCGGTGGCTGGCCTGGCCCGGTCCGCCGGGCTGGTCAGCCGTCAGCCGGGCGGCGGGCGTGATGCAGGGCCACGACGCCCAAGGTCAGGTTCCGCCAGCGTACTGCCGACCACCCGGCGGCGGCCATCCTGCGGGCGAGCTCGGGCTGTGCGGGCCAGTCCTTGATCGACTCCGCGAGGTAGTCGTAGGCTTCCGGGCTGCCGGAGAGCCGCCGCGCGACCACGGGCAGCGCAGTGGTCAGGTAGGACTCGTAGAGGCTGTTCACCCGCGGCCAGGGCAGGTGGCCGAATTCGCAGACGACCAGCCGTCCGCCGGGCCGGGTGACCCGGAGCATCTCGGCGAGCGCGGCGCCGGGGTCGGCCACGTTGCGCAGCCCGAACGAGATCGTCACCGCGTCGAAGGCCCGGTCGCGGAAGGGCAGCTGGAGGGCGTCGCCGGCCACGAACCGCACCTGGCCGGCCCGGCCAGACGTACCGGCCGTACTGGCTGGGCCGGCCGCCAGGCGGCCCTCCTGGGCGGCCCGCAGCTTGCGTGCCCCGACCTGGAGCATGCCCAGGGAGAAGTCGCAGGCCACGCACGTGGCGCCGTCCGCGGCGAAGGTCCGGGATGAGGTCCCGGTGCCCGCGGCGAGATCGAGCACGAGCTCGCCCGGCCGGGCCCCGACCGCCCGGGCCACGATGCGGCGCCACCACCGGTCCTGGCCCAGCGAGAGGACGTCATTCATCAGGTCGTAGCGGTCAGCGACCCGGTCGAACATCGCCGAGACCTCGCCGGGCCGCTTGTCCAGGTTCGCGCGCGTCATGGGCCCAGCCTGGCACAGCGGCGCGGTTTCCCTGGTCGCGGTTCCCCCATCCGGGCATCCAGTCCAGAGGATCCCGTCACAACAGGCCAGGGCGGCGCCAGGGCTCACCGAGCACATGCTGGCCGAGGAACGCGAACACGGTCTCGTACCAGGCCCGCGCGTTGCCGGGGCCGAGTACCCAGTGGTTCTCGTCCGGGAAGTAGAGGAACTTGGACCCGGCCAGCTGGCCAGGGCGTGGGTTACGGCGCCCTCCGCGGATGCCTGAGCCCCTGGGCCGTGCCCCCTGCTGCTCAGCCAGCTAACAGCGGCCAGCTAATCAGCCGCCAGCCAAACAGCGGCCAGCTACACTGCGTGCCCGCTTGCCCGGATGCTTCCGATAAGGCAGCGCCCCTCAGTGATCATGACCGCCCCGACCGTGGCGTTGGTCGCCTCGTCGATCAGGATGAGGCCGCCGGCCTGCCGGTTGCAGCTGTACGGGTCAAGAATGGCGGGTGGGTCCCCCAACCCCCCTCACCCAACGCCGCATAAACAGGACTCTCAGGCCGAATATTTCACGTCATACAGCGAATTCAGAACTGATGTAGTGACACTGACGGAGAACGGCCGCCGGTCCGGGACCGTCAGTAGGCGCCGGAACCGCGCAGCACGGCGGACAGGGTCTTCCACAGAATCTGGACGTCGAGCGCCAGGGACCACTCCTCCACATAGCGGACGTCCAGCCGCTCGGCCTCGTCCCAGGGCAGGTCGGACCGGCCGCTCACCTGCCACAACCCGGTGATGCCCGGCTTGACTGCGAGCCGGCGCCGCATGTGATCCCCGTACTTCGCCGCCTCGGCCGGCAGCGCTGGCCTAGGCCCCACCAGGGACATCTCCCCCAGGAGCACGTTGAGCAGCTGGGGAAGCTCATCGAGTGACCAGCGGCGCAGCAGGATCCCGGTCCGAGTCACCCGCGGATCCCGGTGCATCTTGAATAGCGCCCCGTCGGCCTCGTTATGGGCCATCAGCTCCGCCTTGCGGGCTTCCGCGTCCACCACCATGGTGCGGAACTTCCAGACCCGGAAGGTCTGCCCGTCCCGGCCCACCCGGGTCTGCCGGAAGAACACCGGCCCGGGATCCGCCAGCTTGATCGTCAGCGCGATCGCCGCGAACAGGGGCGCGAGGAGGATGAGGACCAGCGCGGCCAGCACCCGGTCGAACATCCCCTTGACCACCTGCCTAACTCCGGCCAGTTCCGGGTGGTCAACGTGCAGCAGTGGGAGGCCGGCCACCGGGCGGATCGTGGTGCGCGGCCCGGCCACGTCGAGCAGGGCCGAGGCAACGCACATGTCGGTATTGCTTTTCTCCAGATTCCAGGCGAGCTCACGGAGCCGGCGACCGTCCATCTCCGGGCAGGCAAGCACGGCCACCGTGTCCGCCCGGACCTCGGCCACCGTGGTGGCCACGCTGTCCAGTCCGCCGGCCACCGGGACCCCCGCCACTTCGTCCTCGGTGCGCGGCGCGGCCAAACATACGGCCACCACGGACAGGCCATGGTGACTGTCCCGTCGCAGCTGGGTCACCAGGTCCGTCACGGCCGGCTTATGGCCGGCCACCACCGTCCGTCGCATATACCGGCCGCGCCGTCGCCGCTGGTGCAACCCCTTGCGGAGCAGGTACCGGGCGGTCAGGTCGAACGCCGCCAGGGTCGGCAGGGCCAGCACCACGTAGCCCCGGGCCACATCGAACCTGACCGCGTAAGAAGCGATGGCGATGCCCGCGGTCAGGCTTACCGCCGCGTTGAGGACCCTGCGGAACTCATCCGAGCCGAGCCCGATGAACCGCGGATCGTAGCCTCCAGCCAGTGCAACCGACGCAATCCACAGCACCGGCAGCAGTGCGCTTAACGCCAGGTACTCGGCCGGCTGGGAGCCCCGGCTGTCGAAGCGGACCTCGAACGCGAGAAACCCCGCCGCCAGGGCGGACACGAAGTCCGCACCCGCCGCCGCGCGCCGGTAGTGACTCGTCCACACGACTGGCGCCGTGGCGTCCTGCCGTGCCTGGCTACCTCGCCGATCATCATTGACAGCCGTGTTACTGAACACGGTTCCACCCCCGAGGCGTACTCCAATCCCCGCTCCCTGCCGTTAACCCACAGGACATATAGGAGATACATTCCCGTACGCTAGTTCATTACTATATGTGCGCATAATATGACCAAGCGGACGTAGTAGTCTGACCGTTTGTCACTTGACGGCCTGGCAACGCTGAGCTAGTCGGCGATCATGTGCGCCGCGACCTCATCGACGTCGCCGCCAGGCGCCCCCCGCCACGGCCGCAGCCACCTCACCCTGCACCTGCGCCAGGACTGGCACCGTCAGATCGGGGTGAATGACTCTGCTCGGACGCGGCCTGCGGGCCGCCAGCCGACGCGGCATGACCAGCCCAGACCCGGTCACCACGCTCCCGCGGCCCACGCGGCCACCCGGCAGGACGCCCAGCCATCACCCCGGCAGGACACGCGGACAAGCCACAACAACGTGAGTGGCAGGAAAACCACGCCTACTGGCACCCGAAGATCGCTTTCACCGGATCACGCCCGCAAAGCGATCAGCTGAATTCACGCGGCGGATCGGGGCTTAGGTTAAGTGGCATTGATCTATGAGCCGCGGAAGCCATACGGGCGGGGCGCATCATCCCTACCCGTCCCGCATCACGACCCAGCCGGTACCTAGCGTGGCCTTGGTGGCACCTGGCAAGCTGGCGCGGAGCGCCTGAGGGTCCCGGAGGGGTGCACGACCACCGGCGGGTAGCCGGTCACGGCCAGCCATCGCTGTGCCCGGGTGGTGCCGCTAGCGTTGCTGGCCATCACTACTACGCGATAACAGCCGGCGCGAACCAGTCGCTGGTGCTGATCATGGCCGTAGTACTGGTAGGCACGCGACCCGGCCGGCAAATGCCACTGGCCGAGCTTGCGCACCACATTTCCCCGCATGTTGAACACGCAGATGGACACGCGAGCGGCCTGGCTAAGCTGGAACCTGATCGTCACGTGGTGGGCACCAGTGAGTGACAGCGTTCGTGGCCGGATACTGAGGCCTGTGACCGCCAGCCGGTGCGGGGCCGGCGAACTCCCGGACAGCGCCCCCGGCGGGGCGCCGTTTGCCGACCGGGCTACAAGACCGCGCCAGGTGTTGATGGAGGCACTGTCGTGGAGAACCGTCAACGGAAACCCGGCAGCATCGAAGAGCGTACCGAATAGCGCCCCCTGGCTGTCCATGTAATTGGCGACCTCGGTCAGCCATTGCGGCCGGTCCCTCGGCGTGCCGAGCGCAAACTCCGCGAAGCCGAAAGGCAAGTCGACACTTTTCGAGGCGGCTACGGCTGGACCCATGAACTGGGCGGGCGGAGTCGGCTGCGGGTCATTCTGCTGGGTGCCCTCTGGATAGGCGTCCCAGCCGAGGGTGCTAATTATCCTGCCCGGCGGCAAGTAATCCCTAAAGTTATATTGGTCGCCCGGATCGGCATCCTGGTGCTGCAAGATCAGCGTGGCATGGAGATACGGATTATGCGCTTTGTCGGCGATCGTCACGATATGGGCCCATGCCGCCTTGTACTGCCCCAAGGTGAACTCGCCAGCCTTGATATGCGCTTCAGGCTCGATGATAGTAGGAATAGTAAATGGCATGCCCCCGCGGGGCAGCGTCGAAGAAACTCCTCAGGGCGGCGTCATCCGCGCCAGACAGGATCTGCCCGGGCAGTGGGCGGAAGCTCAGCACCACCGACGCGTGGCTGAGCCCCAGTACGCCCGTCCTCCACTGGGACGGCATGGGAACCACCGCCGGATAGTACGCGCGGATCACCGGCACATGCCCGAATTGCGCGGTTGCCGCAGCAAGCCCGCTGACACCGCTGACATTAACCCCCAGCGACGTGTGCCCGGCTGGAGCGGAAGAGCTGCGGCTGTCGGCAGCCAGCCGCGGCGTCGACGGGCACTCCAGGCCCAAGATCGCAGGATTTCCGCGATCAACTATCGCACGCACCGCGACCGCCACTATCAACACAGAGAAGGCCGCTGCTAGAGCTAGGCTCCAACGGAACGCCGCTGTCCTGTGCCGTCCCGACCCCGATGAAGTCGGGGCTTGCCGTGCCTGACCCGGTTCACCTGAATCTTGCACCGCGTGCCGACCGCGGGGCATGGACGCTCCTCTCAGCCATCTGGCTGGTTAGCTGAGGACGTCGAGCCGGAGGGGCGCCCTATATCGGCCAGACGAGCCGCATCCGACGCCACCACGGCAGCACCCACCAGCGTTCTCGGTTTCATCACTGCTCCTAGAGGCGTTCGTGCACATCGCACGCAGTGTGCGCCAGTGAGCCCAGTGTGGGATCCGCGCGGCCAGCGCCATGGCGAACTCGGCGAAGCGTATCTTAACCTGGTCCAGGCTAAGGGCGGGTGCTGGCGGTTACATGCCGCTGCACCGGCACTGATTTCGTCCCGGCAAGGCCGCAGAGGCCGGTGTTATAGTGCGGGACCAATGTGACGTGTTACGGCAGGACACAGGGAGGCTTGACACTCGTGCGCCGATATCTCCTGGTAGCGCTATGGCCCGCCGGCCTGGCGGCCATTGCGGCGGCCACGGCAGCCGCAGCCCGGAGGGCGCCAGCCGCACCCCCCCTGGCCGCCCCGGACCAGGGGGGGCGGGCTGCGCCGGCGGCTTCGGAGCGGTGAGCAGCGACTGGATGCGTGACCTCGTACGGCTCGTCGCGATTGGCGGTGGCGGCGCGGCCGCGTCGTACAAGATCATGGCGCTGCTAGGACGGCCGGTTGTCAACCATGGCCTGGCCATCGACGAACCCCTCTTCCGCTGGACCGAGGACCATCAGGTGGACTGGTGGGTCGCGCCCATGGGCCGGCTCAACACGGTCGGGAATGTCTGGACCACCTGGGGGGCTGTGGGCGCGGCGGCGGCCTGCCTGGGCGTGAGCTGGCGCCAGCAGCGCTGGCTGCCGCCCGCCACGCTGGGGGCGGCGCTGCTGGCAGATCACTTCGCCACCACCAGGCTGCACAGGACTATCCGTCGGCCTGGGCCGCCACCTAATCCGCTGGGTACATATCCGGCGGGTGGCCCCGACCGGATCGTCCTGTTCTCTGGCCTGATCGCGTACCTGCTCTGGCGGGAGTTCAGCGGCAGCCGCCGCGGGATGGCCAGCGCAACCGGCGCGGTCGCCGCTCTCGCCTTCAGTCAGGCCTACTGTCGGCAGTACCTCAGCCAGCACTGGTTCATCGACATCGTCTGCGGGCTCGTCTATGGCGCCTTGCTGCTCGGCCCGTTCATCGCCGCGGTCCGGCTGATCGCCGGCCCGGCTGCTGTGGGGCAGCTCTGGGCCAGGCCGGCGTGACGCCCGTCCCGGGCCGGGGCGCCGTCTGCAGGTCTGGCCGATAGCTGGCTCCCGCCGCATCCATGACTCGCTGCCGGGGATGGCCGCGGGCACCGTGCCGACAGACTGTGCACCAAGAAGAGGCGCCGGCCAGTCGTATGCGCATGGGCTGCTGACCGGGGGAGCGTAGGCCGATGCTGCCGATGGCGGTGCGGCTGGGGATGAAACCATCAGCGGCTACAGCAGTCCATCGCCTCCTCGACCTGGGGTTACGCTGCGGTCCGGCGTAGCATGGTGCGGTGGTTCGCCGCAGCCAGCCGGTGGATGCGCTGGTGGTCGATGACACCGAAGCCGCAGGAACAGCCGCAGCGACGTGTGCCGCAAGAGCGGCATTCCCAGCGCCGTCGGCAGTCCCGCCCCGGCGCGTCCCGCTAACTGGGGCCGCCCGCCGTGCCCGCCCGGACCACGATCACGCACTCCCGGTCCGCCACATCCTCGATGACCAGGGAAGACAATCCGGAGACCACCGAATCTTCTTCAGTGCTCTTATGTCACACGCAGCCGATCACGTCACAGCTAACTAAACGTGCCATAACCTGACACGCTGTCACCACGGAAAAGTGGGACAGAGCCGATAAGTTGGCAGACCCAGCCGTTAAGTTGACCGGTCCCCCTTGGGGGAGCGGCGCCCATAGATGCGGAATATGTGTTAGTCGTGGTAAACCTGCCCTTGCGCGCAAGCGTCTTCTGTATGTCGAAAGCGGACTGAACAGTCCCGGTACGTAACAGCTCAGTAGGAGCATCCGGCCGTGGACGGGGGGTGAAAGTTTTAGTTGTCTTCTCGTCCGTTGGCTGTCTGGGTCGGCTCTGCGGGTTCCGCCCGCGGCGGCCCAGAGTCGCCCCGGCGATGTGCGGGCTGGGTTGCTGTGCGGCGAGCGTGTGATTTCTAACTGTTCCCGGCGGTGCGCAGTGTCGGGTACCAGCTAGTTGGCCTGGGGGGCTAGGCGCGTCGGCCTCCGTGAACTAGGGGGATGGGAAGCGGTTATGAAGCGGTTCTTTTTCGGCATGATGGCGGTGGTGTTCGCGACCGCCATGGGCGCGGCGGTGGTGCCGGCGGCCACGGCCGTGGCGTCAACGTCGGCGCCGCGGGCGGTGGCGGCCAGCCCGCCGCCGGCCGGGCAGGTGGATGGGGGGGTGAGTTCGGCCGCGCTGTCCAGCTGGGAGACCGATGGGCCGGTGTTCTCGCTGGCCTATGGCAACGGGGTGGTGTATGCGGGCGGGACGTTCGCCAATGCGCTGCCGCCAGGCACTGCGTCGGGCAGCACGACCGGTGAGGTGGGGCGGACCTACCTGGCCGCGTTCAGCTCGACGACGGGCGCGCTGATCACCTCGTTCGACCCGACGATCAGCTACTCCGGGTCGAACGCGCATCCGGGGATCTTCGCGATGGCGCTGTCGCCCGATGGCAGCACGCTGTATGTGGGCGGGGTTTTCGACCATGTCAACGGGGTCGCGCACAGCGACCTGGCCGCGTTCAGCACGTCGACCGGTGCGCTGACCAGCTGGAATCCGAGTACGAGCGCTCAGGTGCGTTCGATCGCGGTCTCCCCGGACGGCTCGTCGATCTACATCGGCGGCGCGTTTGGCGCCATGGACAGCAAGACCCGCACGTTCGCCGCGGCGGTGGACACCTCGGGCAAGCTGCTGCCGTGGGCGCCGGTGCTCGACAGCAGCGTGTACGCGGTGGCGGTGGCGCCGGATGACTCCCAGGTCCTGCTGGGCGGCTACTTCCAGAACGTCAACGGGGTGGCGCAGAACTCGATCGCGGCGGTGGACCCGGTCAACGGCACCACCAACCATCCGTGGGGCCTGCCCGGCAGCTTCATCCCGCACAACTCGGGGTGCCAGTCCTCGGTCAAGGACATCGTGATCAGCGGCAGCACCGCCTACATCGCGGATGAGGGCAACGGTGGCGGCTGCTTCGACGGTGACTGGGCACTGAGCCTGGGCAGCACCGACCAGCTGCAGTGGCTCAGCAACTGCCTGGGTGCCACTCAGGCGCTGGCCGTGGTCAACGGGTACCTGTTCAAGGGCTCGCACGCCCACGACTGCGCGTGGTCACCAGGCGGCTGGCCGGAAGTCAGAATGGCTGATGGCACCCGTCTCGGCTGGCATCTGCTGGACCAGTCGCTGGCCGACGGCACGATCCAGCACTGGACACCCAACACCAACGTCGGCTTCGCCTCTGATTGGCAGGGCACCGATGGCCTCGGGCCGCACGCCATGGCCACCGACGGCAGCCAGCTGTTCGTGGGCGGCGACTTCACCACCGTCAACAACAAGCAGCAGCAGGGGTTCGCCATCTTCCCCTCTGGCAAAGACCCGGCCGCTCCGACCAACCCGACGGCGGCGCCGACGGTGAGCAGCCCGGTGGCCGGCACTGACCTGGTCAGCTTCCCCGCCACCTGGAGTAAGGACGTCGGCACGCTGTCCTACCGGATCTTCCGTGACGGCGGCGCGTCGCCGATCGCTACCGTGACCGCGACGTCCTGGCCGGAGCCGGCTGACCAGCCGGTGGTGCAGTACCGGGATACCGGGCTGACCCCCGGCTCGTCCCACACCTA
Organism: uncultured Actinomycetes bacterium; assembly: GCA_963723595.1. Lineage (GTDB taxonomy): Bacteria > Actinomycetota > Actinomycetes > Streptosporangiales > Streptosporangiaceae > RYN-230. The sequence goes on along the minus strand of CAVRRQ010000014.1, from coordinate 590,214 downwards.
CACCTACCAGGCCTACGACGGCAGCCACTACAGCGCGAAGTCACCGGCGTCCGCGTCGGTGACGGTGGCCAGCACGAGCCCGTCACAGACCTACCAGCAGACCGTGCTCGCCGATACGCCGTCGTTCCTGTGGCCGCTGAATGACAGCGGTGGCACCGCCGCCGACGCCTCAGGCCACGGGTTCACCGGTACCTACGAGCCCGGGACCACCGAGGGCGCGCCGGGTCCGTTCACCGGCAGCAGCGCCACCACGTTCGACGGCAACACCGGGCTGGTGACTTCCCAGAACCAGGTGACCGGGCCGCAGACGTTCTCGGTGGAGCTTTGGTTCAAGACGACCACCATCGACGGCGGCAAGCTGGTCGGTTTCGGCAGCAACCAGACCGGCCTCAGTGGCAGCTATGACCGGCACATCTACATGATGAACGACGGCCAGCTGACCTTCGGGATCTGGAACAACCAGACCGAAACCATCGAGACGCCGAACACCTACAACGATGGGCAGTGGCACTACGTCGTCGCGACCTATGACGCGAGCGGCAACATGGCGCTGTACGTCGATGGCCAGCTGATCGGGACCAACACCTCCAGTTCGGCACAGGCCTACAGTGGCTACTGGCGGGTCGGCGGTGACAACCTCAACGGCTGGAACCTCGACCCCTGGGGCAGCAACAGCCAGGGCACGACCCAGCCGGCCAGCTTCTACTTCAACGGCGCCATCGCTGACGTCGCGGTGTACCCCGGCGCACTGTCAGCCGCCCAGGTCGCCGCACACTACGCGGCCGGGACCAATCAGCAGTAGGAGGGACACAAGGAGATGATCCCAGCTGCCAGTGGCCGCTGCGTTACGCGGTGGCCACTGGCAGCTTTCCGACCCAGGCCGGTTGGGCCGATCCACAGCTTTAGAGGAATTGCGCCGATGACACCCAACGCCAGCAGGGCAGAGACGTGAGCAGCCTGCTCGCGGACGGCAGCCGGGCCGGGGTTCCCGGGCCGGACGTCAGCACGGCATCGTCCCGCCCGCGACTGCCGGTCACCTGGCCGTTGATAGTCCTGTTCGCTGCCTTCCCAGTGTGGTGGGCGCTCGGCGTGAGCGCGTTCATTTGGATCTTCGTAGCGATTCCGGTACTGGTCTCGCTGGTCTGGCGGCGGCAGGGGAAGATTCCTGCCGCATTCATCCTGTGGATGGCGTTCGTCAGCTGGGTCCTACTATCCGGGCTCCAGCTAACCAGCGGCACCAAGATCATCACATTTTCCTACCGGATCATTATCTACGCCGCAGCCGGGATTCTGTTCGTCTATATCTATAACCTGCCGCGCTCCAGGTCGCTCGATACGAAGATCCTTCGCATCCTGACCGTGTTCTGGATGATCGTCGTGGTTGGGGGCTATCTCGGCATACTGGTCGGCTCGCACACGTTTACCGCGCCGTTCGACTATCTGCTGCCACACGGACTGCGCAGCCAGCCGTTCGTCAAGGAACTCGTCCAGCCGGTGTTCGTCGATACCCAGGCCAGCCTGCGCACTCTCCATTTCCCGCGGCCAGCGGCGCCGTTTACCTACAGCAACTACTGGGGCGGCAACATAGCTGTGCTGACCACAGTGGCCTTTGCCGCGGCCGTTGCTGCCGGGCGGGGCACCCGGCGCAAGGTCATCGTCGGCCTGCTGATCGCCTCGATCGTGCCGATGGTCATCTCACTGAACCGGGGCATGTTCATATCGCTTGGCATCGGCGTGGTGTACGTCGCATTGCGGCTGGCCCTGCGCGGGCGGTTCGCCTCACTGGGATGGCTGCTCGGCATCGGCGCACTGATTGCTGTGATCCTGGTCGTGACGCCACTGGGGCATGCGCTCGCAGCCAGTTTTACCAGCCGTAATCACGGCCACAGCGATACAACTCGCCTCTCCGCGTCCCAGATGGCGCTGGCGGGAGCGCGCCAGTCCCCGATTTTCGGCTACGGCGAGCCCACGCAGACAACTGGCCAGGGTCAGCAGCCCCCTATCGGTACTCAGGGCCAGCTCTGGACAGTGCTGTACTCGAACGGCTTTCCGGCAGCGATCTTTTTTGTTGGCTTCCTTGTCGCGGTGCTGTGGCAGACCCGCCGGGCACGCGGCATGGCGGGGCTTTGGCTGCACGCCGCTCCGCTCGTGGCCCTGCCGCAGATTTTCGTCTACGGCTGGCTGCCGGTCGAGTTGCAGGTGGTGATGGCCGTTTCGGCTCTTGCCTACCGTTATTGCTGGCCGGACGCGGCCCGGCCGGAGCCGGGTGCGCCCGGAGCAGGGAGAGCAGCTGACGTGATCCCCCGGCCAGCTGGCGCTATTTCCCCGGCCGCTAACGGTAGACCAGGACACGCCGTACGGGCTGAGCTCCCATGATCCGCCCAACCGCGCCGTGGCCGGCAGTGACCGTAATCGTGCCGACCAGAAACCGTCCGGCCATGCTGGCCAGGGCCGTGCAGAGCATAATCGGCCAGTCTTATCCCGGTGAGATCGAATGCGTGATCGTGTTCGACCAGAGCGAGCCAGCGCAGGTGAACGTTGAGCTGCCGGCCGGCCGCCAAATACGCTTGCTTACCAACACCCGGACACGCGGCGCCGCGGGCGCTCGCAATACCGGCGCTGTTGCTAGCGACGGCGCGCTTGTCGCCTTCTGCGATGACGACGACGCCTGGGACGCCGACAAGCTACGACTCCAGGTCGAACAGCTCGATGTGGCTCCGATCGGCTTCATCGCCTGCGGGATACGCATTCACTACGCTGATCGCGTGGTCGCCCGACCGGCGCCCAGCTCGGTCAACCTGCAGCAGCTCGTCCGTGATCGTCATGCCGAGTTCCATCTCACAACGTTCGTCCTGCGGCAGGATGCGCTGGCCGAGATCGGCCTGCTGGATGAGCAAATTCCTGGCAGCTCCGGAGAGGATTATGACTTTCTGCTGCGCGCGGCGCAGCGAGGACCGATCCTCGCTGTGCCGCAGCCGCTCGTTCGACGTGTTTTGGCACCCGCAGTCATTCTTCGCCCAGCACTGGCAGACGATCGCCGATGGCCTCGAGTACTTGGTGGACAAGCACCCGGAGCTGGCTGCAGACTCGCGGGGAATGGCGCGCATCGAGGGCCAGGCCGCCTTCGCCCATGCCGCCCTCGCGCACCGGGCGGCCGCCTGGCGGGCCAGTTTCCGGGCGCTGCGTGGCAACCCCCTCGAACGCCGACCTTATCTTGCGCTCGCGGTAGCGGCCGGTATCGTCCCGGCCTCGTCGATCGTCCGCCTGGCGAACCGCCGGGGCAGAGGGATCTAGCGGCAGACCCGTCGTCCGGCTGGACGTCAACGCCCCTGCCGGGCAGTGAACAAGGCCTCAAGTTCGTCGCGGCCGGCCACCGAGCCGATCTCGTAGAAGCGCCGGTTGACCTCGAGCCCCGCGAGCAGGCCCTCGTCCGCCAGGCCGGCGCAGAGCGGAGCGAGGTCTTGCGGCCCGTCGGCTGGAACTCGTTCGCCGATGAGCCCCCGGCGGAACGCGAGCAGTCCATAGTCGATCCAGCGCATCTCGGCCGGAGGGGCGGTCAGCCCCTTTGCGTAGCGGGTCACTCGCCTGCCCTCGAGCACCACGTTGCTGCGATCCCACCGCCCGTCGTTGCGGAAGACCGTCATCAGCGCGGGCTCGCGGCATTCCCGTGCCGCCCGCAGCATGCTGGCCGGATCGATCTGCAGCCAGGAGTCACCGTAGAGAACGAGGAAGTCCTCGTCCAGCGCACCCTGGTCGCAGGCAAGCCGCAATGCACCCGCCGTACCTCGGAGCTGATCGCCCTCGTCGACGTACCGAACCGACAGGCCCCACGAGGAGCCGTCGCCGACATGGTCGCAGATCAGCTGACCCAGATGTCCCACGCAGTAGACGACCGAGTCAATCCCCGACCCCGCCAGCCACGCCAGCTGCCATGTCGCGAACGGCGTCCCGGCGATGGGCAGCAGAGTCTTCGGGATGGTCTTGGTCTCAGGCCACATGCGGGTACCGAGGCCGCCGGCCAGGATGACGCATTGCATCAATGCAGCCTAGCGATTGATGCCCCGCGTATGCCCGACGGCATACTCGGCCAGCTGACGCCGCCGTCGCAGCTCGAACTCTTCCGCGTTCCAGGCATCGCCGCTGCCTGCATGGACAACATCTGTCGATCTTGAAATGGCAAGTGGCTAGTTCCGAGCGAGAACCGTGCTGCCGTCGTGATCGAAGGTGAAACGCACTTCGGTGAGGCCCTCGGCCGCCATCGCTTGGCGGAGTGCGCGCTGGTCACGAGTGTAAAAGAGCAGGAAGCCACCCGCCCCGGCGCCGACCAGCTTGCCGCCAAGCGCACCACTGTCGCGGCCGAGCTGGTACCAGCGGTCAATGCTGCTGTTGGAAATCGCCGCCGACCGCTTCTTCTTGTGCTCCCAGTGTTCATGCATGAGCATCGCGAAGCCCTCTGTATCGCCCTGCTCCAGGGCCGCCCTGCTGCGCAGGCCGAGCTCCTTCACGTAGTGCAGATTGTCGATCATTTGGGTGTCGCCGCCCTGGGAGCGTAGCTTCTGCTCGACGAGGACCATGTCGGCGCTGCGAGAGTAGCCAGTGAAGAACATTAGCAGGTGTTCCTCGAGGTCATGCAGGGTGTCCGTGGACATGGCCAGGGGAGACACGGCGACCTGACCATCGGGCTTGAAGTCGAAGCACTTGACGCCACCGAAAGCAGCCACGTACTGGTCCTGGCGGCCAACCGCTCTGGACAGGCGATCGATCTCGATGGCACAGGCCTCATCGGCCAGATCACCTGCTGTCACGTGGTCGCGGAGGAATGCGTACACAGCGTGCAGCAGCCCCACGGTGAATGCCCCCGACGAGCCCAGTCCGGTACCGGACGGGATATCGGCCATGCTCACCAATTCCACTGACGGGCCAATGTCATGGGCCAGCAGAACCTCGCGGATGATCGGATGCTCGACCTGCTCGACGCGCTCGACGCGCTCGAGCGCCGAGTACTTCAGGAAGTAGTCCGGCGTGAACGTCCGGTTGACCGAGATGAAGATGTACTTCGAGATGGCCGCGGACAACACTAAACCGCCGAACTGCTCATAGTACGAAGGCAAATCGGTGCCACCGCCGCCAAGCGTGATCCTGAGCGGCGCACGGGTGATGATCATTCGTCCCCCTCTCGAACTCGTGCTACTGCCGCCGTCTGCCCGGCCAATCGGGAAGCTGTCGCGATTGTGCGTGAATCCGTGTCGAAGATTCCCCAGCGCGGATCACGCGGGCTGCGATGCTCACAGGAAAAAGCCCGCGGTCGCGGCGTCGCCGTGGAACATGCGGACCGTCTCCAGCGAGAAGGCGTCAAGGTCCTTGCCGAACAACGTCAGTTTTTTTAGCAGGTCGTGCGTCACGGTGATGATGTGCACCCCGATGTCGTCGGCCTGCCGCACATTCAGGATTTCCCGTGGGCTGGCCCATAGCAGTTCAAGCTCTGGATAGGGCGCCATGGTCTCGAGCGCTGCCTTCATCAGCGGTATGGGATCCCGGCCAGTGTCCGCCACGCGACCGGCGAACACCGAGATGATCGCGCCGGGGCTACCCGCCACGGCAGAGGTGATGACCTCGACCTGCGGCACCGTCATGAGCGCGGTCACGTTCAGGTGCACGCCCGAATCGGACAACTCTCGCACGACGGCAGCTGTGCTCGTCCCCCGCGTGTCGGTGACGGGTATCTTGACGTAGACGTTGCTGGCCCACGAAGCGATCAGCCGGGCCTGGCGCAGCATTTCGCCGTGCTCGTCGGCGAAGACCTCGAATGAGATCGGCCGGTCGGTGATATGTTCGAGCAGCTTGCGCGCAAAGCCTTCATAGTCGCTGACTCCACATTGGCGCATCAGGGTCGGGTTTGTCGTAAACCCTGCGATCTCTGGCTGACCGGCCAGTTCGAGCATTGCTTCGAGGTTGGCCCCGTCCGCGAAAACCTTCACCGTCTTGAGTCCTAGATCAGTCATCCCTGAGAGCCCCCTCCAATGCCCACTTCTGCTGTTGAATCCAGGCCGCGGCTTCGGGCAGATTCGCCACGGTGGCATGCGCGCCGACGGGCGTCGGCTCGTCATAGCGACATTCGACGTGTATCGCTGTGACCCCGGCACGCCGGGCGGCTTCTACGTCCCGCCATCGGTCGCCGATGCTCGCGCTGCGCAGTAGATCGAGATCTAGCCGCCCTGCAGCGTCAAGCAGCATGCCTGGCTGAGGCTTGCGACAATGGCAGGCGTCAGAATCGTCATGCGGACACACGCAGATCTCGTCCAGCGGCACCAGGCTGCGCAACCGTTGGTGCATCCTGTCAACCTCCACGCGTGTTTGCGTGCCCCGGGCGATGTCTGGCTGATTGGTTACGACGATAAGAATGAAGCCGGCCCGCCGCAGGTCAGCGCAGGCCTCCACGACCCCTGGCAGCAGGCGGAACTCTTCCAGTGATCGAGGCGGCGTTGGCACGCCGTTCCGGAGGAATGCCTCGTTGAGTACTCCGTCCCGATCGAGGAAGACGGCCGGACGGCTGCGTTTCGCAATCAAGCGTCGAACCGCCCGGCGCGTGCGTCGACCAGCATGGATTCCATCGATGCCCGCAACGCCTGGGGCCCGGTGCGCTCGTTCCTCCAGCCCAGCGCACGGATGCGGTCTGTATTCACGCGAACGACAGGCACATCGCCCTTCCAGCCGCGATCCCCTCCCGAGTACTCGAACTGGGTGCTTCCGGCTGGCAGGCCGACAATGTCCACGGCGAGCTCGGCGATGTCGGTGACTGTGACGTAATCGCAGGTCGCAACGTTGAACACCGAGAATGCTTCCGTGGCCAGCTGCGCTGCGGTCAGGACGGCCTCGAGGACGTCGTCAACGTAGATATAGGACTTGCTCTGCTGCCCGTTACCAAGTATGCGCAGGCGGTGCGGATCGTCGAGAAGACGGCGGATGAAATCGAAACCCACGCCGTGGGTCTGGCGAGGACCAACGACATTGCCGAACCGGAACGCCCGCACAGTGATGCCGAACATGGCTGCGTAGGACGCCAGGAGCGCTTCGCCCGCTATCTTGCTTGCCCCGTAGGTCAACACAGGAACCAGCGGTCCGTAGTCCTCGCTCACCTCGCGTTCGCCGAGGTCGCCGTACACGCCGCTGCCGGAGGCATAGAGCATGATTCCCACCCCGCAGCGGCGAGCGGCTTCGGCAACGTGGTGGGTCAGCAGCGTTCCCTGGTCGAAGTCGACCGCCGGGTCGGTGAGCGCGCGTGCAATATCTGGATTCGACGCAAGGTGGATCACGGTGTCGTGCCCATTCACTGCCGCGACAAGATCCTCAAGATCCCGCACATCACCCTTGATCACGTTCAGGCGGGCGTCAGTCTGATGTGCGGCGAGATGCCATTCGCGACCAGACGAGAAGTTGTCGTACACCGTGAGCTCTTCAGTTTCGTCACTGGCAAGCAAGCGGTCGACGAAGTGCCCACCGATAAACCCGGCGCCGCCCACGATGCAGATCCGCCGGATGGCCCGCTGGCTCATCGCAACGACTCCCATCGGGTCGCCGCACGGGCCAGTGCCGGGTGTGACACGAGCAGGTGCCATAGCACCGCGCACAGACCCTCGGTATGCGGCGTTATGTGGTCAGGGTAGAGCGGCGGAATGACCACGCAGGTTTCGGCGATCTGGGCCGTCATGCCCCCGTCGCGGCCTACGATGCCGAAGGTCGAGGCTCCGCGCTCGTGCCCGAGTTGCAGGGCAGCGATCAGGTTGGTCGACACGTTCTTCGCGGCGTTGCCGCCGCCGACCGAGAAGACGAGCAGCGCGTCGCGGCCGGAAAGCCGTGACTCCTTAAGCCACCCGGCGAATGTAGTGTCCCAGCCCTCGTCGTTCGCCCGGGCAGTGAGTTCCGACACATTGTCGGTCGGCGTGTACGCTTCGAGGCCGCAGATCTTGCGGAAATCATTGACGGCGTGAGACGCGTGACCCGCTGAACCACCAACGCCCAGAATGAATAGCCGCCCATCCCGCTCACGGACGGCCGCCAAACCTTCTGCCATCCGTTCGATTACGTCTGTGTCGATCGATGTCAGAACGGCGACAGACTCCTCTATGAAGGTCTTCGAGAATGTCATGGGTTGAGAATCTCCACTTTGATCGATCTGGCACAACACGAATTCTCATGGCCAGATCACTGGCTAACCCGACACTCCGTTGCGCACCACGATTCCCGTGGCCGGGTCATGATCAGCCGAGCGGGTCACCGACTACCTCCCGTCCGTCCTCGCTTGGACTCTCCGGGTCCTGCCGTACCGGTTCCTTAAGCGCTAGCCATACCGGGCGCAGGGCAGGATTACGAGGGTCTCGTTCAGCGAGGGCGGGGGCCCGCTTCGTTGACTTTAGTATACGTTCGTCTACTGTTCAACTACTCTTGCAGAAGTTTTCTGATCATCTGATATTGGGCAAAATAGCCTTCTGTGAGAGGTGTTATGCAGGTTGTCCATGCCAGCGAGGCACGCACCGGGAGATGGACGGTGATGTGCGGCAGCAGCCCAGAAGGCACACATTTTGTGGTGGGCCGACTACATTTAGTCAGGGATCCCCTTGAAGGTGGCCTCGGATCGTTGGCATGGTCTTGCGTTGAGCCTTGGCGGCCGAGATCACTACGGCGATGCCCTGCGAGGCCCAAAAGGCAATAAACGCCTCGCCGTTGAATCCGTCGTCCGCCAGCAGGCCGCGCTGCGGTTGCCCGGCCTCCAGCAGAGCGGGGGCCGCTGAGGCCCGCAACTGGTCGAACGCGCCCCCGGCCAGCGATCCGCTGGTGGCCTCGCCGGAAGCCGCAGCGGGAACAGGTCGCCCCCGCCGCTGGGACCTCGTGCAGGAAGGCGGCCTGGCCGCGGCGGCCAGCGGATGCCGCGCCATGCGCAGTCAACAGCTCGGCGTCGCTGCACGCCGACGCAGGGCCAGGTGGTGCGGGTCGCGATTGGCCGGCTGTCGGCGTGTGGCCTTGATTGCGTTATGGACGAGCAGGACACGATCGCGGAGAAGTCAACTGGATTGAACGAGTTTGAGCGTATATTCTGCTCACGACTCAGCCGACCTTCTGTCACAGACACACCTGGCTCGCCGATGGTCTCATCTTGATCAACGGGGCACTACACACCACCGTCGGGCAGCCGTGACAAAGAGGCAGATTGAGCATCGCACGGCACTACCAAGGGGGAGCCAACACAAATGGATCGGCTACTGGCCACCGAGTGGAAGCCCTGCCACGATCCGCAGGTGGGGCTTTTGCGGCTGCTCAAGTCGGAGGGCCTGCTGTGAAAGCACCCTGGAAGCCTGCCGCCGGGGCCCGTGCGGCAGACCTACCGGCGGCCGGGGGAAGCAACGGCGACAGCGAGGCAGCCACCACCGGCGCTCCGGAGTCGGCACTGGCCGGCGCCAGCCTCAGCGCACGCTACCGGGCACAAAAGCGGGACTTCACGGGCATCGGCCTGACCTGCATGCCGGACGAGGCGTTCGTGGAGGCGGTCCACGAGGCAGCGCGCAGCCGGTCTCGGCTGACGGTATCGTTCATCAACCCTGACACCGTGCTTCGCGGGCACCGGATCCCCGGGCTAATCGAGAAGATGAACAGGTTCGACATCATCCTGCCGGACGGCTGGGGTGTCGTGTTTGGCGGGCGTTACCTCGGCCTGCCTGTACCCGACCGGCAGGGAAACGACGACATCTGCCCGAGAGTGTTCGCACTGTCGGCTGAGCACGGCTTCTCAAACTTCCTGTTCGGAGGCGCCGAGGGCATCGCTGAGCAGGCCGCGGTCAACCTGGCCGCAGCGTTCCCCGGCTTGCCGATCGCCGGTACGCTGCACGGCCAGTGGGACGTGGCACGGGGGCACCCCGGCCATTACGATGACGCGGATATCGACATGATGGTTCAGACCATAAACGCTTCTGGCGCAGACATCCTGCACGTGTGCATCCCCACCCCGATTCAGCAGACCTGGGTCTGGCAGGTAGCTGACCGTCTCAATGTGCCAGTGATCATGACGGGGGGCGCCTACCTCGACCATCTGGCGGAGCGCGTGTACTGGTACCCCGGCTGGGTGGACAAGATGCGGCTCGGCTGGGCGTACCGGCTGTCCAGGGAGCCAGGACGCTTGTGGAAACGCTACTCGCTGGACCTCATGGCGTTCGGCGGCATGGTGCTGAAGGAGAAGCGGAAGCGAGACTCGCGTCGCTAGCGTAATTCCGTAATCTGCTGCTGGCAGCGCAGACCCGGAACCCGGCCGAATCAGCGAACCGGCTGCTTGCTTGCGGGCCACGGCAGGCGGCGCCCGAGCAGCTCCTCGAGGCCCCGGTTGTGGTCAGCTAGTTCTTCCTGGAGCCGCTCCCGGGTCTCTGGCCGCATGTCCGGGGCGGGCTGGCCATTGTGTCTTGTTCGGCTCAGCAGCTTCCGCGGTGCGAGGCCGAGGAATCGCCATACTTCGTTGACCTCTCGCCCGGGGTCTGAATAGAACTCCTCGCTGACCATGATGTGGAACTGGTCGCGCGGGAACAGGGCGAACCAGCGCGGGAGCACCTCGAGGTACCGGCTCTGGGCCAGGTAAGCAAGGTGCTCGTGCGCCGCGCTGAGATAGCCCGGCTCTGCCGCGATGCGTTCGACTTCACCGCGCAGCCGGTCGTTCTCGGCAGCCAGCGCCGCCTCAAAGGTGAGCGTCTCACGGTGGTGAAACAGCGCCTCCTTGTAGTGCGAATAGGCGCGGTCCACCGGGTCACGGAGGTTCACCACGATCTGGACTTCGGGGAAGTCGCGAGCGAGCCGCTCGGCCGCCAGCGGGTGGAAAAGATAGTAGGGGCTCGCCTCGCCGGCGATGGCAGGCCGACGGGCCGGCCGCACGAGATGACGGCCACCAGCCTCCAGCGGGAAGTGCGAGCGATACCAGCGCAGCCCCCGTTCGTAGTTCGAGTCGTAGTAGTGAACCCCCTTGACATGCCGGCGGCCTGGGAAAAGCGGCTGGATGGATGGGTGCTCCAGCAGGTACCGGTACAGGGAGGTGGTGCCGCCCCGTTTCGCGCCGATGATGACAAAGTCCGGCCCCCGCCGGAACGCAGACGTCGCCACACCGTAACGCTCCAGCGCTTGTCTGGCGGCCTTGCGGGCCGCACGGTTTGCCGGGCTCCTGTCTTGCTGAGTCATGTACGCTCCCGCTCTCGTTGCTACGCTCTCCCGGCGCTGGCAGCTTTATGCTCCGTTATTCTGCGCCCCCGCGTTTCAATGGTGCTATCGTATTTGCTGTATTATGCAGTCGCGTTGTAAACGCGGCCCTCTTCTCGCGTGGATGCGCGGGCCTGGCGGGCATGTCCGGGCTATCCTTCACATTGTGGATGGTTTCCACTCGGCTCGCGCAGGTAGCCGTAGCGGGCCAGCAGCGGGAATGTGAGCGCGGTCACCTGGGCGCGGGCGACGGGACGCAACTGGGAAGCCCAGCGGTCGTCGCGCCGGAACTCGATCCACCCGGAGGAGAAGCGCATCGGGTTCCCCCCGGCAGTGTGGGTGCGCCCTAGATCCGCACCAGTGTCGGACATGAAGGATAGTTCTGGTTCCACACCCACGAACCCGGCAAGCTTTCGCATACCCGTGACCGGCGCCACGATGAAGTCCTCGTACCTGATCAGCCGGGTGGCTGTGCCCTGCGCCGTGAGCAGGTGGAGTTCCAGGTTGACGATGTTCCACCGCATGGCAGAACTAGCGGGGGACATCGTGGGTATGTACCGGGGGCTGGCGGGGGCCGCGCCTGCGGCCTCCGGCCGCTTGAGTGGCCGGGTCCACGAGTAGGCGACCGCCCGTGGGTCGCGAACCAGGTGCATCACCCGGAGGTCGATGGTCGGCTCGGTGCGCAGGCAGAACGCCAGCGAAGCGTGCTTGCTCGCGTCCACCACGACCGCGCAGCCGCTGACCTGCTGGATTGCTCGGTACAGTTGCGCGTAGACAGCCGCGTACTCCCGGGCGGCGCGGCCGGTGGCCGTCTCGGGGAGCAGGCGGCGGCCGGAGCCACCGCCTGCCAGCAGCCTCGGAATGAAACGGTGACGGTCAACGGATTGCTTGAGTGCGAGGAACTCCGGCACATTGAAGGCGTTCCAGCCGCCGAACGCAACGTCGCCTACCTCGCGCCAGAATGGGCATTGCGGCAGCGGAACTCCGCACCCGCAGCGCTCACCACGGAGCAGGCCGCGTTCCCACATCAGGACTACCTCGCCGACGTTGCACACCCCCGGCAGCGCGCCGAGCAGCCGTTCGACAACCGTCGAGCCTGACCGGCCGGAACCGCCGATGAAGAGGACCTTGACGGGGTCGGAGTGCCCGGGCACTTGTGCATTGGCCCGCTCTGCCACGGGCGCCTGGTCGGGCTCACATGTCAGTCTCTGCTCCCGTTCGTCCGCTGCGAACACTGTCACCTCGAAGTCAAGATGGGATACGTTCTAGGCCGCTTCCCGGGGCCGGCTCGCCGCCGCGGCCACGGCCCGGGGGCGAAATGCCGCGGTCATGCCCGACAGCTGCAGCGGCGCCCGGGCGCGGTACAGGGCCCCCGCGAAGGCCACGGCGCCGATGGCCAGCGTCACGACGAGGGCCAACAGCGTCTCGCCCAGCGCGGCGCGTGCCACGATGCCCACGACGCCGAAGCAGCCTATGGTCAGGGCCGCGGTAAGCCCGTATCCGGGCCCGACAGGCGCCAACCCGAGCACCCACCGTAGCTCGATCAGGGCGGCGACATTGTCTACCACGATGCCGGCGCCCCATGCGATCGCCGCGCCCAGGATGCCGAGATGCGGAATCAGCAGGAGGTTCAGACCGATGTTGACGATGAGCGCCGCTCCGGTGTTGATCGCGCCCCAGGAACTCTTTCCGCCCATCAGCAGCACAACGGTCACGTTGCCGGTGCCCAGATTGGCAAGCATGGCGACGGAGAGCACGGCGAGCGCCGCTGCACCGGGTATATAACGAGATCCGAAGATTCCAAGCACCACGGCCGGGAAGACGGCGAAAATAATGTACACCGGCCAGGTGGCCAGCATCAGCCAGCGGGTCGCGTCCTGGTACAGCGTCGCGGCCCGGCGCGGCTCATGGCGGGCCAGAGAGGCACTGACCTGGGGGCTGATCGCGAGCCGGGTCCCCTCCAGCGCGAACGCGCCGACCAGCGCCAGCTTGCTCACCGCGGCGAAGATACCCGCCGCGTGCTGCGAAATCAGCGCGCCGACCAGCAAGATGTTCAGCCAGATTATGGTCACCTGGAAGATGCCCTGGAAGGCCCGCGGAGCGGTGAACCGCCAGAACTCTGTGCCCAGCCGTTGGCTGCGCTCATTCGCCGGTACAGGCGGGCTGCGGTGCCTGCCCGGGCCGCGCCGCGCGCCAGGCAAGGGCCGGCTGGGTGCGGCGCGGCCCCACGGGTGTAGCAAAGTCGCCGCGCTGCCCGCTGCGATGCCGCCGGGCGGGCCGCGCCGGGACCTCTGATCTGACGATCACGGCGAAGATGATAGAAATCGCCGCCAGACCGGCCGCGACAGGGATGCCCCAGGCTACGACCGCCCCCCGCAGGCCGAGGCCGGCCAGCAGCGCGCACAGCACCAGGATGATCCGGGCCACCGGCTTGCCCAGGCCTTCGATGGCCAGGAAGGGCCATTTCCTGCCAAATCCCCGCGTCGCGTCGACGAGGCAGGCCGACAGCGCGCCGAGCGGCACCAGGGGCGCAACGATCCGGATATCCTCCACCGCCTGGCCGGGGGGCAGGCCATGAAGGAAGATGCGCGCCAGTTCCGGCGCCGCTACCCAGATCGCGACAGCTGCAGCGGTACCTACGGCCGCTACGGGCAGCAGCGCGATCGCCATGAGCCTGCGGACCTGGTCCAGGCCGCCGACCGCACGCGCCCGCGATATCCAGCGCATCAGGCCGGTGTCGGCGCCAAGTTCCAGGGTGTTCGAGGCGATCGTGAACAGCGCGATCAGCTCAAACAGTGCCCCGGTCCTGGCTGGCTCCAGCCAGCGGCTTACCAGTACGGTCAGGGCGAGGGTCAGCGCCGCCCCGCTGGCCATGGCAACCACGTTGATCAACGAGCCGCGTGCCATGTCGGCGGTCTCTGCCGAGACCGCCGGCGGCGTTTCCCGGCGGCTCACGGAGGCTGGGCCCGGAAGGTCAGCGGGGGCCCCGCTCCGCTGCGGGCTTGGCCGTTGACTAGCGGAGCGCTCACGACCTGCTCCCGGGGCCACGGGCCGAGCTGGACGCTGCGTCGTCGGGCATTGGCTTGCTCGCCGGGAACGGCGGCGGCACGGCTATCGTCGGGTCGTGCCAGCCGTCGAGCGGCTGGCTGGTGGCGGAAGCGGGCGGGACCGGCCCGTTCCGGTGACGGCCTCCCGGGTCGACGCCAATGAAGACGCCTCCGATGACGAGCGCCTGGGCCTGGTTCAGCCGGCGCCGCAGTTCCTGTACGGTCCTGCCCCGGGTGCGCGCCATCCGGGCCACGACGATGACGCCGTCAACGTGTCCCGCCATGGCGAAGACATCCGCGGCCACGGTGGCCGGCGCTGCATCCAGCAGCACGAAGTCGTAGGCCTCGCGAACGGGCGTTCAGCAGCCCGGTCCATGGCGCTGGAATCAAGCACCGACAGCGCGTGCAGCATCAAGGTCCCGTTGGAGAGCACCGCCAGACTGCCGGGTGATCGGCTCCGGCAGCTTCGCACCGCTGCCCTGTTCCGGATGCCGGATCAATATCTCCGGGTCGCCGCCGCCGTCGAGCAGGTCGGTCAAGCCGACGTTATTTTGCAAGCCAAAGATCTGCGGCAGCGCCGAGCCGCGTATATCCGCGGCAACCAGCAGCACCCGCCGACCCGACTCGGCCAGCGCCAGGCCGACGTCGGCGGCGATATGGCTGGAGGAGACGTTGTTATCGGCAGCGACGACGAGGATCGTGCGCAGGTTCCGCTGCGCCGCCACCACGGCCAGGGTCGCCCGCAGCGCCCGCACGGCATCAGCGGCGCGGCTGTCCGGGCTCTCCGCCATCGCGAGCGGCGGTGCCTGCCGCTGTCCCGCGCGGTCCCCGCCGGTCACCGCGCCCGTTGCCGGTCGGCGGGAGGACCGCCAGCGTGGGCGCACCCAGGCTGCGTTCCAGCTGGGCGGGCTCCCGCACATGGTCGTCGAAGGCATCGCGGATGAAGGCAAGCACGATTCCGATGAGCAGGCCGAGCAGAACGCCGAGCGCGGCGATCATCTTATGACTGAGGCCGGATTGTGCGGTGGGCAGGGCGGCGCCGATCAGGGTGCCGCCGCTGACGTTGTAGTTATCGAGTGAGGCGAGGGAGTTGCTGATGGAGGTGCTCTGCTGGTGGAGCTGGGTGAGCTGGAAGTACACTCGCGCGCGAGCGGGCGAGCCGCTTTGTGTCTTGCTCACCTTCCCGGTCAACTGCGCGATCTTGTCCTGGATCCCGGTGAGCTGCCGTTCATCCCTGGTACTAAGCCTTGCGATCTGCGCGGCGAGGGCGTCGTGCCGGTAGGACAGGTACGCGGTGGCGAAGGCGTTTGCACCGGCCTGGGCGGCCCGCGGCTTTGGCGCCGTCCAGGTGATCTGCAAGACGTTGGAGGTGGTGAGCGTGGTGGCCGGGACCGCGATGCTCAGGCGCTTGGGTGCCTCCGCCTGCAGCGTGGCCGCGGGCAGTCCGAGGATCTTGGCTGCCCGGGCGACGATCGGGGGCGATTGCGCGATCGCCTGCTCGGTGCTCATGTTGACCGGGGAACTGGCCTGCGACGTCGAGCTGGCCGTGCTGGGTCCCAGGGTGAAGCCGAAGACCACCACCTGCGACGTTGCCGCGTACTTGTGCCCGGACGTCACGGCGTATCCGGCCGCGGCGATGGCGCCAACCAGCGTGGCCGCAAGGACAAGCACCCACCGGCGACGGACGATGTGCCAGCACTCGCGGAGATCGAGTGAGCGTGGTTCAGCAGCCTCGTCGGGGGCCGTGAAGGTTCCTGCGGTCATATCTGAACTGTCCTGACGTCAAGTGCTGAGCGGGCGACTCATGTGGGGCCGGGCATGGAGGTGGGACGGTGAGCGAGCGCCCGGGGTGCGGGGCAGGCGCCGACTGGGATGAAGTCTCTCGCCAGTCAAAATACCTCCCAAAATTCTCTTTGGTGCGCCACAGGTGCTCGCGACTCCGGAGCGGGCCGACGAGCACCGGGGTGGCGACGATGAGCGCGCGACGCCGACCAGAGTGCCACCACGGCTTGGCGGGCGGACTCAGGCCGACGCGGAGTGCCGCGCCCCCCGGGTAGCTGGCCGCCTGGCGCAGGCTGGCCAGCCTCTGTTGCTGGTTATTTATTGTCCTCCTACTGCTGGTGCAGCCCGGCCGCGTAGTGGGCGGTGATCTGGGCGGCTGACAATGCGGCCGGGTAGACCGCGGCGTCGGCGATGGTGCCGTTGAAGTAGTAGCTGTGTGGCTGGGTTGTGCCCTGGCTGTTGCTGCCCCAGGGGTCGAGGTTCCAGCCGTTGAGGTTGTCGCCGCCGACCCGCCAGTAGCCGTTGTAGGCCTGCGCGGCGCTGGTGGTGTTGGTCCCGATCAGGTGGCCGTTGACGTAGAACGCCAGGGTGGCGCCGTTGTAGGTCGCGACCACGTAGTGCCAGGCTCCGTCGTTGTAGGTGTTGGGTGTCTCGACGGTGACGGCCTGGTTGTTATAGAGGCCGAACGTCAGCTGGCCGTCGTTCATCATGTAGATGTGCCGGTCGTAGTTGGAGCTGGAGCCGGTCTGGTTGCTGCCGAACCCGATCAGCTTGCCGCCGTCGGTGGTGGTGGTCTTGAACCACAGCTCGGCCGAGAACGCCTGCGGGCCGGTCACCTGGCTCGCCGAGGTCACCAGCCCGGTGCTGCCGTCGAACGTGGTGGCGGTGCTGCCGGTGAACGGGCCGCTGGCGCCCTGGGTGGTGCCGGGCTCGTAGACGCCGGTGAACCCGTGGCCTGAGGCGTCGGCGGCGGTGCCGCCGCTGTCGTTCAGCGGCCACAGGAATGACGGGTTATCAGCCACGACAGCCTGCTGGTAGGTCTGCGTCGGGCTCGACGAGGCCACGGTGACTGGCGCGGACGCCGGTGATTTCGCGCTGGTGTGGCTGCCGTCGTAGGCCTGGTAGGTGTAGGTGTGGCTGGAGCCGGGAGCCAGGCCGGTGTCCCGGTATTGCAGCACCGGCTGGTCCGCGGGCTCTGGCCAGGACGTGCCAGTCACGGTAGCGATCGGCGTCGAGCCACCGTCGCGGAAGATCCGGTAGGACAGCGTGCCGACGTCCTTACTCCAGG
This sequence comes from uncultured Actinomycetes bacterium, assembly GCA_963723595.1. GTDB lineage: Bacteria > Actinomycetota > Actinomycetes > Streptosporangiales > Streptosporangiaceae > RYN-230. The sequence continues at coordinate 572,871 of CAVRRQ010000014.1, read as the reverse complement.
TGGCGGGGAAGCTGACCAGGTCAGTGCCCGCCACCGGGCTGCTCACCGTGGGCGCGGTGGCCGGGTTGGCCGGAGCGGCTGGGTCCTTGCCGGCGGGGAAGATGGCGAACCCCTGCTGCGGCTTGTTGTTCACGGTGGTGAAGTCCCCGCCGACGAACAGCTGGCTGCCGTCGGTGGCCATCGCGTGCGGGCCAAGACCCGCAACACCCGGCCAGGACCCGCCTGTGTTGGTGTTCGGTGTCCAGTGCCCGATCGTGCCGTCGGCCAGCGACTGGTCAAGCAGGTGCCAGCCGAGACGGTTACCGTTGGCCAGTCTGACTTCGGGGAAGCCGCCTGGTACCCACGCGCAGTCGTGGGCGTGGGAGCCCTTGAACAAGAACCCGTTGACGACCGCCAATGCCTGGGTCGCGCCCAGGCAGTCGTTTTGCCACAGCAGCTGGTCGGTGCTGCCCAAGGTGAGCGCCCAGTCGCCGTCGAAGCAGCCGCCACCGTTGCCCTCGTCGGCGATGTAGGCGGTGCCGCCGCTGATCACGATGTCCTTGACCGAGGACTGGCACCCCGAGTTATGCGGGATGAAGCTGCCGGGCAGGCCCCACGGATGGTTGGTGGTGCCGTTGACCGGGTCCACCGCCGCGATCGAGTTCTGCGCCACCCCGTTGACGTTCTGGAAGTAGCCGCCCAGCAGGACCTGGGAGTCATCCGGCGCCACCGCCACCGCGTACACGCTGCTGTCGAGCACCGGCGCCCACGGCAGCAGCTTCCCTGACGTATCCACCGCCGCGGCAAAGGTGCGGGTCTTGCTGTCCAGGGCACCAAACGCGCCGCCGATATAAATAGACGAGCCGCTGGGGGAGACCGCAATCGCACGCACCTCGGCGCCGGTACTCGGATTCCAGCTGGTCAGCGCCCCCGTCGCGGTACTGAACGCGGCCAGGTTGCTGTGCGCGACCCCGTTGACATGGTCGAAAACCCCGCCCACGTACAGCGTGCTGCCATCGGGCGACAGCGCCATCGCGAAGATCCCCGGATGCGCGTTCGACCCCGAGTAGCTGATCGTCGGGTCGAACGAGGTGATCAGCGCCCCCGTCGTCGAATTGAACGCCGCCAGGAACGTCCGCCCCACCTCACCGGTCGTGCTGCCAGCCGGCGTCCCCGGCGGGAGCGCATTACCGAACGTCCCGCCCGCATACACCACCCCGTGGCCATACGCGAGCGCGAACACGATCCCGTCGGTCTCCCAGGTGGACAGCGCCGCCGAACTGACCCCCCCATCCACCTGCCCCACCACCGGGCTGGACGCCACCACCCGCGGCGCCGACGTCGACGCCACGGCCGTGGCCGCCGGCACCACCGCCGCGCCCATCGCGGTCGCGAACACCACCGCCATCATGCCGAAAAAGAACCGCTTCATAACCGTTTCCCCATCCCCTAGTTCGCGGAGACAAACCCGCCCAGCCGCACAGCCCGCCCCGGACAGCCACCAAGCGAGCAGACAACCAAGACCTTCACACCACTCCCCCCGATCACGGGCTGGCCATCGGACGGGATCCCGGCAACGCCTGCTCGATGACGCCCAGCACAGCCGGGTAGAACCGGCCGTCGACGTCGCCCGTGCTGCGGCGTGCCTGTTCATGGCGGATGGCCGTCTCGACCAAGTGCAGCAGGGCGACCAGACGATGTCCCTGCTCCGGGATCCCAAGTGCACGGAGGGCAGCGCCCGCGCTGCTCGCCGCGATGGACGCCGCCTCCGCCAGGGGGCGCTCCTGAGCGATAAATGCGATGGAATAGTAAAAATGCACTGCGTCAAAGCCCAGCGGCACGTCGGTCGTGCTGCTTTCCCAGTCCCAGGCGTACGGGCGAGAGCCGAGCCGGGCAAGGTTCCACGGCACCAGGTCGCCATGCCAGGCGCCGAACCTCAGCGGCACGCGGCCATGGGCTCGCTCAATGCGGTCGGCGGCCAGCTCCAGAGCGGACCGGGCCACCGCATCGGCGACCGCGTCCTGGATCCGTGAGCGCACGCTATGCCACCACGGACTGGCGGCAAGCTCGCCGGCGAAGCCCGGCGCCAGCTCGCTGATCTCAGCGAGCACGCTGGCGTCCGGCAGCCCGTTCCCGTGGCCCCAGCTCCGGACGCCGCGCGGCAGCGGGCTGGTGACGAGCAGCTCCAGGCCCTGCCAGCTCGACAGGCCCAGAAACTCGGGCACGCCCAAGCGCATTGGGTGCTTCGCGCAGGCCTGCAAGGCAGCGGCCTCGCGCCGGACTGCTTCGCGGGTCCAGTCGTTCCAGCCCACCTTGACGTAACCGAGCGGCGCTCCGTCCGCGGCGAAGATCTGCAGGACAGGCTTGCGGTACGGCCCATGCCGCCGCTGATCGCCATCACGATCCGGTCACGGCCGAACAGCCGCCGCAGGTGCTCACCGAGCAGATCCTCCGCCTGCGCCGGTGCCAGGCTCGGTGCGACACCGACATCGATCTTGTTCCGCAGCAGCGGCTGCGCCAGCCCAGCGCGCAGGCCGAACGCAAGCACGCGCCGAGCGAGCCGGGTGCGGCCCGAGCGCAGGGAGTTATAGGACGTCAGCGCGGACGAAGCGCCCCGTCGGGTGGCGAGCGACAGCAAGAAGCTCCGACCATCCCCGACTGGGAGCACGGCGAACTGGTCAGCCCGGTCAAATCCAGCAGGGAGCCCTCCCGCCGCAGCCCACCGCACGGTCGGCGTCCCCCCGAAAAGAACTTCGGGCAGCCAGGCATGACCTACAGCAGGTCGGACCGCGACAGATCTCATGTTTCCCACCCAGTTGTTGCGCTCCCGGGACAACCGACCTACTCCGGACATACAGAAGACGCGCGGACGTAAGCCTACGTTTACCCGACGGCAGTAATCCGCGTCTTCGGCGCCGCTCCATCTGGCACAACCGCCGAGCGGCGGCTCCGGCAGTGGCACACCGAGGCAGGAATCCCGCAGCCGGACGTGCAGCGGAGAGAAGATCTCGGGCTCGTCAAGGCGCTCCTGCGCCACATAGCTCTCACGCAGCGGTGACACCCCCAGGTCCACGAACGTCCTGGAGAGTTGGGCGCTGCACAGACGCCACGCGGGTTGCGACGACATGGTCCCCCAGACAGTCGGCCAGCCAAAGTAGGCTAAGCCGACAGACCCTCAGGTGGTATGATATAGGATTTCTTCCTGGTTTACCCGGCTGTGCTTGGGTCGGTCAAGAAGCCGCCGCGATGCGGCCACCCGGGCAGCCGTCCCCTTGAGGTCAGACGGAAGTCATGTCACCGCCATGTATTTGTAACCAACATCTATTTCATGCGGCAACGGTAGTTTGATGGCGTTGCGCCAGCAGGAGCCTTCTCCCGCCAATTCCCTGGGGCGGCGTCCCAGTTGATGAGGCAACGGAAGGCTGGCGCGCTGGACGGCGGAAGAATCGTCGGTGGGCCGCCGAGGGGGACCGCTGGACGTGGAAGTACCTGATGGAGCAGTACGGCCACGGAATATCCAGCTCGTCGTGGATGATCACGATCCGCTCCGGCTCGCCGGCCACCAGCGGCCGGTCACAGGAGGCCGGGACGGCGCCAGGGGCCGCCGAGCACATGCTGGGCGAGGAACGCGAACACGGTCTCGTACCACACTCGCGAGTTGCCAGGGCTGAGCACCCAGTGGTTCTCGTTAGGGAAATAAAGGAACTTCAATCCGGCCAGCTGAACAGCCGCCAGCTGCAGGTTCGGTAATCCGGTGCTTCCGGTAATCCGGTGCTTCCGGTAATTCAGCGCCCTTCAGTGATCATGACCGCCCCGACGGTGGCGTTGGTGGCCTCGTCGATCAGGATGAGGCCGCCGGTCTGCCGGTTGCGGTTGTAGGGGTCGAAGAACAGCGGCTGGGTCAGCCGCAGGCTCACCCGGCCCACCTCGTTCAGCCCGAGCCGGTCCGCGGTCTCGTCCCGGTGCAGGGTGTTCACGTCGAGCCGGTACTGCAGGTCACGGACGATCGCCTTGACTGTCCGGGAGGTGTGCTTGACCACCAGCCGGTCGCGGGCCATCAGCGGCTTGCTGTCGGACATCCAGCAGACCATGCCCTCGACATCCTGGGAAACCATCGGCTGGTTATGCGGGCGGCAGATCATGTCGCCGCGGGAGATGTCCAGATCGTCCTCGAGCACCAGGGTCACCGACATCGGCGCGTAGGCCTCCGGGACCGGGCCCCGGGCGGTGTCGATCCGGGCGATGTTCGTGGTCAGCCCGGACGGCAGGTGCATCACCTCATCACCGGGCTTGAGCACCCCGCCCGCGACCTGGCCGGCGTACCCGCGGTAGTCGTGCAGCGCCGGGTCGGTGGCCTGGTGCGGCCGGATCACGTACTGAACCGGGAAGCGCACGTCGATCAGGTTGCGGTCCGAAGCGATGTGCACGTGCTCCAGGTGATGCAGCAGCGAGGTCCCGTCGTGCCAGGGCATCTTCTCCGACCGCTGGACCACGTTGTCCCCGTGCAGGGCGGAGATCGGGATGAAGCTCAGGTCGCCGATCTCCAGCTTGGCCGCGAACGCCGCGAACTCCTCGCTGATCCGCTCGAAGACGCCCTGATCGTAATCGACCAGGTCCATCTTGTTCACCGCGAGCACCAGGTGGGGCACCCGGAGCAGGGTGGTGAGGAACGCGTGCCGCCGGCTCTGCTCGGTCAGCCCGTTCCGGGCGTCTACCAGGACGATGGCCAGGTCCGCGGTAGAAGCCCCGGTGACCATGTTGCGGGTGTACTGGATGTGCCCCGGGGTGTCGGCGATGATGAACTTCCGCCGCGGCGTGGCGAAGTAGCGGTAGGCCACGTCGATGGTGATGCCCTGCTCACGCTCGGCGCGCAGGCCGTCGGTGAGCAGGGCCAGGTTCGTGTACTCCTCGCCGCGGGCCTTGCTGGTCTGCTCGACCGCCGCCAGCTGGTCCTCGAAGATCGCCTTGGAGTCATACAGCAGGCGCCCGATCAGGGTGCTCTTGCCGTCGTCGACCGAGCCGGCCGTGGCCAGCCGCAGGATATCCATCGGCCTGCTTCCTCCCGGGGAGAGGACGTCGTGCGCCGTGGCCGTCATCAGAAGTACCCCTCTCGCTTGCGGTCTTCCATGGACGCCTCGCTGGCCCGGTCATCGGCACGGGTCTGGCCACGCTCGGTGACCCGGGTGGCCGCGACCTCGGCGATCACGTCAGACACCGTCGTCGCGGTGGATTCCACCGCACCGGTGACTGGGATGTCCCCGACGGTCCTGTAGCGGACGGTCGCCTCGAACACGCGCTCGTCCTCGGCTGGATGAGTGAACTCGCTCTCCGCGAGCAGGATGCCGTCCCGCTCGAACACCCGGCGCTGGTGCGCGTAATAGATGGACGGGATCTCCAGCTTCTCCCGGGCGATGTACTGCCAGACATCCAGCTCGGTCCAGTTGGACAGCGGGAAGACCCGGATGTGCTCCCCCATCCGGATCCGCGCGTTGTAGATGCTCCACAGCTCGGGACGCTGGTTCTTCGGATCCCACTGGCCGAACTCGTCCCGGAAGGAGAAGACCCGCTCCTTGGCCCGGGCCTTTTCCTCGTCCCGGCGGCCGCCGCCGAAGACCGCGTCGAAGCGGTTCCCCTCGATGGCATCCAGCAGCGTGGTCGTCTGCAGGCGGTTCCGGCTGGCCCGGCGGCCGGTTTCCTCGGCCACGCGGCCAGCGTCGATGGAGTCCTGGACCGACGCGACCACCAGCTTGACGCCGACCTCGGCCACCCGGCGGTCCCGGTAGTCGATCACCTCAGGAAAGTTCTGCCCGGTGTCCACGTGCATGACCGGGAAGGGGATCCTGGCCGGCCAGAACGCCCGCTCGGCGAGGGCCAGCATGACGATGGAGTCCTTACCGCCCGAGAACAGCAGGACCGGCCGCTCGAACTCGGCGGCTACCTCACGCATGATGTGGATGGACTCCGCCTCGAGCACTTCTAGCTGCGAGAGCGAATAGTCAGAACGCGGCACGGCCATGAAACAGACTCCGGTCGTCGGGCACGGACGGGATAGGTCACTCTCCCCGCGGGAGCGTTACTGCGTAGCTGAACAACCAGCTACGCGCAGACCATCCAGCAGCATGGGGGCAAGCCCCACTGGGCAGATAAGAATATCGGGCAGGGAAGGATCCGCCTGGTTGTAGGCCAGCTTCGAGCCGTCCAGCCGCGACGCGTGCAGCCCCGCCGCCTGCGCCACCGCCACCGGCGCCGCCGAATCCCACTCGTACTGGCCGCCGCTGTGCACGTACGCGTCGGCGGTCCCGCGGACCACCTCAGCCGCCTTCGCCCCGGCCGAGCCCATCGGGATCAGCGTCAGCTCGACCTGCTGGGCCAGCCGGTCGAGGAGGGCGGGCGGCCTGGTCCGGCTGACCAGCACGCGGACCGGCTGGCCGGGGGCCGGCGCGGGCGGCGCGGGAGGCGGCTCGGCGGTGCTCAGCACCGTGCCCTGGGCGGGCAGGGCGACCGCGCCCGCGGTCAGCTCCCCGCGTTCCCACAGCGCCACGTGCACGGCCCAGTCCGTCCGGCCGGGCTCCCCGAATTCCCTTGTCCCGTCCAGCGGGTCCACGATCCAGACCCGGCTGGCGTCCAGCCGGGCCAGATCGTCGCGGCCCTCCTCGGACAGCACCGCATCCCCGGGGCGTTCCTGGCTGAGCTGGGCGGCGAGAAACTCGTGGGACATCTCGTCGCCTGCCTTGCGCAGCGCACCCGGCTCGCCGCCCTCGGCGCGCAGGGCGAGCAGCAGGCGTCCAGCGTCCCTGGCCAGGTCCTGGGCCAGGCGGTCATCGTCGGTGGTCATCAGGCAGGTGCCCCTTCTCAGGCGGGGTGAGCCTCACAGGCTAGTAGGCGCCGTGCCCCCAGATCACCGCGGACCATGTTTTCCACAAGATCTGCAGGTCCAGGGCGAGCGACCAGTTCTCCACGTAGCGCAGGTCGAGCCGGACCGCTTCGTCCCACGGCAGGTCGGATCGCCCGTTGACCTGCCACAGGCCGGTGATGCCGGGCTTGACCATGAGCCGGCGCCGCATGTGGTCGCCGTACTTGGCCGCCTCGGCAGGCAGCGCAGGCCGCGGCCCGACCAGGGACATGTCCCCGAGAACCACGTTGAACAGCTGCGGGAGCTCGTCGAGGGAGTACCGGCGCAGCCAGGTGCCCGCCTTGGTGATCCGGGGGTCCTTGCGCATCTTGAACAGCGCCCCGTCGGACTCGTTGAGCGCCATGAGCTCAGCCTTCCGCTGCTCGGCGTCCACCACCATGGTGCGGAACTTCCACACCGAGAATGTGTGGCCGTCCTTGCCCACCCTGGTCTGCCGGAAGAAGACGGGCCCGTGGTCGCCCAGCCGCACGGCCAGCATGATCGCGGCGAACAGAGGCGCCAGGAAGATCAGCGCCGTCAGCGCGACGACCTTGTCGAACACGCCCTTGAGCACCCGCTTGCCGCCGGCCAGTTCCGGGTGGTCCACGTGCAGCAGCGGAAGCCCGGCGACCGGGCGGATGGTGGTCCGGGGCCCGGCCACGTCGAGCAGCGCCGCGGCCACGCACATGTCGGTGCCGGTCTTCTCCAGGTCCCAGGCCAGCTCGCGGAGCCGGATGCCGTTCATCTCCGGGCAGGCCAGCACGGCGACGGTGTCCGCGCCGAGGTAGCCGACGGCGGTGGTCACGCTGGTGAGGCCGCCGAGCACCGGGACACCGGCGATCTCGCCGAGCATGCTGCCGCCGGCCAGGCACGCCCCGACCACCGACAGGCCGTGGTAGGTGCCCCGCCGCAGCTCGCCGATCAGGTCGGCGACCGCGGCGGCGTGCCCTACCGCCACCACCCGGCGCATGCACGCGCCGCGGCTGCGCAGCCGGTGCAGGCGCTTGCGCAGCCGGTGCCGGACGACCAGGTCGAAGACGGTCGCGCAGGGTAGCGCGATCACCATGTACCCGCGGGCGACCTCGAACTTGACCGCGTACGAGGCGATGGCCACCGTCGCGGTCAGGCTCACCGCGGCGTTCAGCACCCGGCGGAACTCGTCCGAGCCGACGCCGATGAAGCGGGGGTCGTAGCCGCCGGCCAGGCCGACCGCGAAAATCCAGAGCAGCGGGAGCAGCGCGGTGAGCGGCAGGTAGATGTCGGGCCGGTAGCTGGGCTCGTCGAAGCGGATCTTGTAGGCGAGCACGCTCGCGGCGAGCGCGCAGGCACCGTCGGCCACCCTGACCCGGCGGAGGTAGGCCCCGGTCCAGGCCGCCGAGTCCGGCGAGCCCAGCCGCGCGCGAGTTCGCCGCGCACCACTGACAGCCGCATTACCCGACACGCGCCCCACCGTCCCTGTTGACCCCCCGCCCGCATCCCCCCGGGCACACAACGGAAGACGCCTAACCAAACCGGAAGGTTGACGCTTTCTTCAACACTGACCACCTGATTTCATGACAGCTGCAGATTCGTGACCATGCTGGCACTCCGGGTGATTCGTCGCCGGCGTCCCGGGCGATGCGGCTAGGCGCGGCTGCTCTCGTCCCTCAGCCACGTCGAGTACTGGTTCCGCTGCACTTCGCGGCGCGCGCGGCGCCGGGCCGCCACGGCGACGGCGAGGAACACCGCGACCCGCGGGGCCAGCCATGGCTGCGCGCGGACCAGGGCCAGCAGATCCCGCGGCCGGGTCCGCGCCGAAGCCCCGGGAGCGCCTCCGGCCTCCTCGACCTGGTTCACGCCCATGGCGGCGCGGACCCGGCGGCGGAGCAGGTCGCCGGCGGTCCGCGGGACGTGCACGACGACCCGGGCGCCGGCCACGATGACCCGCTCGCCCGGTGCCGAAGACCAGGGACGCGGCGAGGTCGTCGGCGAGCAGCGGCGGCAGGCTGGCGACGCGCGCGTGGCCTGCCTGGCTGAGCGCGATGACCCCGCGGCCGAACAGCCCGCTGCGTACCTCGGGCAGCCGCGCCCACACGTCGTAGTACCAGCGGACCAGCCAGGACGCGCCCGCACAGGGCCAGCATCCGCTCCGGGCCCGCCGCGAGCGCGCCCGGCCGCGCCAGGGCGCCGGCCAGGGCGCGGATGTCCGCCAGCCCGAGCTCCACGTCCGCGTCCACGTAGATCCGCGGGAAGCTCGCGGCGGCCTGGTCACCGGCCAGCAGGGCCTCGCGCTTGGAGGGCACCGGGATGGACAGCACCCGGACCCGCGGCCCGTAGCCGCCCGCGATCTGCGCCGTGTCGTCGGTGCAGCCGTTGGCGACCACGATCACGTCCACGTCGTCCGGCGCCCCGGCCGGGGCCAGCTGGCCGAGCAGGCGCCCGAGGACCCGGGCCTCGTTGTGCGCGGGGACGACAACACTCACCATGCCGCGCAAGTATGCCGGATCCGGTAAATTCCCCGCAGCGTGAGCCACGCAATGTGCACCCCGGGGCAGACCGGGCCCACCGTAGAATGCAGGCAATTTTCCGGAAACTTGACTAAACCAGTCATCTGGATCAGATTGCCGGACGTCTAGTGCGTGTCTGCGGCCCGCGGCTCGTCGCCCCGGGCTGCCCGCATAGACCGGGATCGACACATCAGGGAGCGGCCGCATGCCGTCGATCGGCTTGGGCGTGATTGGTGCTGGCTACTGGGGACCGAAGCTGGTGCGCACCGCGCTGGCTACCCCGCAGTTCCAGCTGCGGTGGCTGTGCGACCATCACCAGGAGCGGACCCGGGCCATCCTGGGCGAGCAGATGCAGATCCGGACCACGACGAGCAGCGACGAGGTGCTGGGCGATCCCGGGGTCGCCGCGGTGGCTATCGCGACGCCGGCCGCCACGCATTTCGAGCTGGCCCGCGCGGCGCTGCAGGCCGGCAAGCACGTCCTGGTGGAGAAGCCGCTCACCGTGACGGCCGCCGAGAGCGAGCAGCTGACCTGGCTGGCCAGGCAGTCCGGCCTGACCTTGATGTGCGATCACACGTTCTGCTACACGCCCGCGGCCCAGCAGATCCGGGAGATCATCCGGTCCGGGGAGGCGGGCGAGATCCAGTTCGTGGACTCCGTCCGGGTCAACCTCGGGCTGGTCCAGCCGGACGTGGACGTGCTGTGGGACCTCGCCCCGCACGACCTGTCCATCCTGGACTACGTGCTGCCCGACAGCACCCGGCCGGTCGCGGTGGCCGCCCAGACGGCCGACCCGGTCGGCACCGGGCGGGCCTGCCTCGCGCACCTGTCCGTGTGGCTGTCCACCGGCGCGCTGGTGCACGTGAACGTCAGCTGGCTGAGTCCCACCAAGATCCGCACCATGACGTTCGGCGGCACCCGCCGGACGATCGTGTGGAACGACATGGACAGCCACGCCCCGGTGACCGTGTATGACCGCGGGGTCGACCGGGTTCCCGAAGGCGCCCAGGTGGCCGGGCAGCCGGGAGTCACCTACCGCAGTGGCGCGGTGGACGTCCCCGAGCTGCCCAGCCGTGAGGCCCTGCGGTCGGTCATGTCCGAGTTCGCCGGGGCGATCATGGAAGGCCGGGCCCCGCTCACCGACGGGTCCGCGGGCGTGCGCATGCTCTCCGTGCTCGAGGCGGCCTCACGCAGCGCCGCCGAGGGAGGCATCCGCATCCCCATCGAAATCCAGGCTGACCAGGCAACAGTTGCCTGCATGGTACCGTTATCCGCCCGTCTGGGTCCTGCGCCGCGGGCCGCTCCGGCCGTGCCGGCGGCCCGCCGCAGGAACGCCGCCCGTGACGCACCGAGTGACACCCGGGGCTGCGCGGGTGAAATATGCTGACCAGTCGCGGCACGCCCGGCCCTGTTGGCCCCTTCCCGAGATGAGCGGGACCGCAACCATGATGGTGGTATCCGTGAGACGCGCGGACGCCGGCTCCGGCACGCGGGGGACGTGCGTACCGTGAGCAGCCCGCTCAGCGGGCCGCCCCCGGGGCGGTCCTCCTTCGTCCCGTCCGCCGCGAGGCAGCCTGGCCCCGCCGCGAACGGCGGCGGTCACCGGGGGACGCCAGACCCGGTCGGCCCGAGGGCATACGTACGGCCCCGGCACAGCGGCCGCAGATTCCGGCGGTCGGTCTCCCGCGCGCTCCAGTGGATCTTCATGGACGCGGTCTCGGCGCGGTTCGGCACCCTGGTTATCGGCCTGATCCTGGCCCGGATGATGGCGCCGGCCGAGTTCGGCGCGTTCGGCGTCGTGGTCATCGCGCTGCTCGGGGTGCACAGCGTCGGCCAGCTCGGGGTAGGCGGCGCCATCATCAGCTGGCGCGATTCTCCCGGGGAGATCGCGCCGACGGTCATGACGATCTCGGTCGCCTGCAGCGCGGCGCTCTACGCGGCCTGCTACGAGGGCGCTCCCGCGTTCGCCGGCACCATGGGGACGCCGGCCGCGGCGGGTGTGATCCGGTACATCGCGCTCAGCGTGGTCATCAGCGGGCTGGTGGCGGCCCCCCGGGCCATGATCGAGCGGCAGGCACCGCGGCGGCGGCTGCTGATCGACCAGGTGGACAACTGGCTAGCGGTCGTCGTGACCATCGGGCTGTTCGCCACGGGACACGGCCTGATGAGCCTGGCCTGGGGGCGGCTCGCGGGCAGCGCGGTCTCCGCCACGATCTTCATCGCCCAGTCGCCGCGGGCCCTGCGCCCCGGGTTCCGGCGGGATAAGGCCCGGGCCGTCCTGGGCATCGGCCTGCCGTTCGCCGCCTCGAGCGTGCTCGTGTTCGCCATCACCAACGTCGACCAGATCGTGGTGGGCCACGTCCTGCACGCCCGGGACATGGGCTTCTACGTGCTGGCCCTGTGCCTGGCCACGTGGCCGCTCACCGTGCTGACGCAGCAGATCCGCGACATGGCGCCGGCCGCCTTCGCCCGGCTGCGCCGCGGGCCCCAGGTCGTCGGCTCGGCGTTCATGTCCTCGGTCGACCTGCTCGCCTGCCTGACCCTGCCGCCGTGCGTGCTGATCAGCACCTCGGGCGGCACCTTAATCCACGCCATCTACGGCCCGGCCTGGATGCCGGCCGCGCACGTGCTGGCCTGGCTCGCGCCGCTGGCCGAACTCCGGGTGTTCTACGCGCTGGCCAACGATTACTTCGCGGTGCTCGCGCCGTCCCGCCGGGCGCTGATCTTCCAGCTGCTCTGGCTCACCACCCTCCTGCCGTGCGTGGTGATCGCGATCCGGCTGCACGGGATGATCGGCCTGGCCGTGGTGCAGGTCGTGATCGCCGTCCTGTTCCTGCTGCCGTGGTACCTGACCGAGCTGAAACCGGTGGCGATCTGGCCCCGCATGCCCACCGCCCGGCTGGGCCTGCCGCTCGGGGCTTCCGCGGTGGTCGGGCTGATCATGTACGGGGCCCGCCGCCTGATCCACGACGACGCCCTGGCCCTGGCCGTCGGCAGCTCCGCCGCGCTGCTCGTGATGGGAATGCTGGTCTTCCGGCTGCGCACCGTCCTGGTCGCGGTGCGGCGGGCCGCGGCCGGCACCGCGGCCCGGGCCCGGGTGGCCGACACCATCGGCCCGGCGCTGGAATTCGTCTTCGAGCCACCCATATACCCGCTTACGGCCTCGCCGTCGAGGCAGCAGGCGCTGCGGACGTCCCCGGAGGCGGAGGATCAGGAACTCTCGGCCAAGGTCCGCTCGGGGGCCCGGTGGAGCCTGCTGAACACGATCGTCGTGCGGGTCAGCAACTTCATGGTCGGAATCCTGCTGGCGCGGACCGTGTTCGGACCCAAGATCTTCGGCCTGTACGCGGTCTCGCAGGTGGTCATCACGATCCTGCTGAGCGCCAACGAGCTCGGGATCGACGCCGCGATGATCCGGTGGGAGGGGGACGTGCGCGTCTTCGCCCGGACGGTGTTCACCCTGTCCGTGGCGTCCAGCACAGCCATCTACGCCGTGCCTGTTCTTCACCGCCCCCTATGTGGCCAGCCTGCTCGGCTCGCCCAGTGCCACCAGCATGCTCCGGATCCTGTGCCTGGTCGTGATCATCGACGGCTTCGCCTGTGTCCCCCTGGCCCTGCTCACCCGGGAGTTCGCCCAGGGTCGGCGCATGCTCGTCGACACCCTCAACTTCGTGGTCAGCACCGGGGTGACGCTCTGGCTCGCGTTCGGCGGCCGAGGCGCGATCAGCTTCGCCTGGGGCTCAGTGGCCGGCTGCACCGCCGCCCTCATCGCGGCGACCATCGTGGCGCCCTACATCGTCGTGCCCGGCTGGAATACGGCCCAGGCGCGTCAGCTGCTCAGCTACGGCCTGCCGCTGGCCGGGGCCAGCCTGCTCACGCTGGGCGTGGTGAACGTGGACTCGGCCATCGTCGGGGCCACGCTCGGGCCGGCCATGCTCGGGCTCTACCAGCTGGCGTTCAACGTCTCCAGCTGGCCGGTCAGCAGCATCTCGCAGGCCGTCCAGCGGGTGTCGTTCGCGGGGTTCTCCCGGGTGGCCGGCTCGACCAAGGTGCTCAGCGAGGCCTTCACCCGGGCGCTGTCCCTGCTGATGGCGCTGGCCGTGCCCGCGTGCGTGCTGCTGGCCACGCTGGCCGACCCGCTGATCGAGGCGATTTACGGGCAGCGCTGGACCCCGGCCGCGCACACGCTGAGCCTGCTGGCCATCTTCGGGCTGATGCGGGTGGCGTACTCGCTGATGTACGACCTGCATGGCCGCGGCCCGGCGCCAGAACGCCCTGCTGGGCGTGCAGGGCCTGTGGCTGGCCGCGCTGATCCCGGTCCTTCTGATCGGGGCCCGGCTGCGCGGCATCACCGGGGTCGCGGGCGGCCATCTGGTGGTGGCCGCGTTGCTGGTCGGACCAGCTTTCCTGTGGGCGCTGTCCCGGACCGGCATCAGCGTGCTGGCCATAGCGCGGGCCTGCTGGCGCCCGTTCCTGGGCGCGCTGCTGATGGCCGCCGTGTCGCTGACCGTCATCCACCTGACCGGGCCCGGCTGGCTGGGCCTGCTCGCCGCCGGGAGCGCCGCTTTCGCCATCTACCTGCCGGTCGTGTACCCGCTGCGCAGGCTGGTGCGCCAGCCGCTGCCGGAGCCGGAGGAAGTGCCCGAGGCGAGCGCGGCGTGATGAGATACCGCCTTGATTCAGTTTCCTGAGGAGAAATCTTGACTGCTGGCCTTCCCTACGTGGTCTGGATGGCGCCCACCTCGTGGGACGGCATCCCCGGGACCGACCGGCCGCTGGCCATGGCCCTGACGCGCTACGCGCGCGTCCTGTGGGTGGACCCGCCCGTGTCACCCGTGACGCCGGCGCGGCTGCGCGGCGAGATCAGCGGCGGCCTGCTTCCCACCGTGACCGAGATCGACGAGGGCATCACCCGGCTCACCCCGGTCACGCTGCCCGGGCTGACCCGGCCCGGGATCCGCACGACCACCGCACCGCTGGTCCGCGCCCAGGTCAAGTGGGTGCTGCGCCGGCGCGGTATCCAGCCCTTCGCGGTGGTGGCCGGCTACCTCGAGGACCTGCTCGGCCGCTGGGGCGACGCGGTGAACGTGGTCTACAGCACCGACGACCACGTGGCCGGGGCCGAGCTGATGGGGCTGTCCGCGGACCGGATCCGGGCCCAGGAGAGGCAGGCGGCCGCGCACGCGAACGTGGTGGTCGTGGTCTCGCCTCACCTGGCCGGGCACTGGGCCGCCCTGGGGAGCACCCCCCCGGTGCTGATCCCGAACGGCAGCCTGCCCGCCTACACCGGCGGCGCCTCTCCCGAGCCCGCGGTCAGCGGCATGCCCGGGCCCGTGGTCGGCCTCATCGGCCAGCTCACCCCGCGGGTCGACCTGGGCATGCTGACCGCGGTGGCCGACGCCGGCTACTCGCTCCTGCTGGTCGGGCCCTACGATGCCCGCTGGGAGCGGGACGGGTTCGCCGCGCTGACCGCCCGGCCGAACGTGCGCTACGCGGGGCGCGTGGCCGCCGAGGCCGTCCCGTCCTACCTCGCCTCCATCGACGTAGGGCTCATCCCGTACGCGGACAGCGCCTTCAACCGCGCGTCGTTCCCCATGAAGACGCTCGAGTACTTCAGCGCCGGCCTGCCCGTGGTCAGCACGGACCTGCCCGGCTCCCAGTGGCTGCGGGACAGCCTGACGGCGTTCGACGCGGCCCAGGCCGGCCAGCTCATGGCGCTGACCAGCGACCCCGGGGAGTTCGTGGCCGCGGTGCGCCGTCTGGCCGGTGCGCCAGGAAGCCAGGCCGGCCCGCGCCGCGCCACCGCCCCCGGCGCGGAGCCGCCCCGGTCCGCGGCGGCCCGGGCCTTCGCCGACCAGCATTCCTGGCCCCGGCGGGCTGACGCGTTCGCGGAGGCCATCGGCCTGCGGACCGCCAATACCGCCCATCCCGCCGCGATTTAACCGGCTTCGGCGAGCCGGCTCCCGTTTAACCGATTCCGGTGCGGGCCCAGGACTGCCACCACCACCAGTTCTGTGCCTTACGCACCACCGCCGACAGCACCAGTGGCTGCAGATAAGGCATGGCCCGCGTCCCGATCCGCTGCCGCAGGCGGAGCGCCCGGTAGATAGGCATGGACGTCGCGGCCGGCCAGCAGTCGAGCGCGAACTCGATCAGCCCCGTGACCGGGACCTCCCCGGTGCGCCCGCGGTCGTAGGCCCGGGCCGCCGTCCACAGGGCTTCCCAGCTGAGCCTGCGGTGCACGGTGTCGGACAGCTGCCCGGTACCGGGCAGCCTGGTGCCGTAGTTCTCGACCGCGAGCTCGTATGCGGCTCGGCGCTCCTGCAGATCGATGAGGATGGGCCGGCTGGTGGACATGCTGCCGCTGTGCACCCGGTAGTAGGCCTGGTCCACGCCCCGGAGGTAACCCACGTCCGCGTGCGCGGCGAGCCGCAGCCACAGCTCGGTGTCGTTGGAGTGCGCCAGCCGGGAAGAGTACCCGCCGACCTGCTTCTGGGTCGCCGTGCGCACCATGACCTCCGGCGAGGTGATGACCGAGTGGCCGTCCCGGAACCGCCCCTCGAGCCACCGGGTGCCGGGCCATACCGTCCAGCCGCGCACCCTGGTCCGGGCCGGCGGCGGCTCCGAGCCATCCGGGTAGTGCACCGGATGCCCGTAGACCAGCCCGACATTCGGGTGCGCGTCCATCAGGTCCGCGGCGCGGCGGAGCGCGCCGGGGGCCAGCCGGTCGTCGGCGTCCAGCACCACCGTGTACTCGCCGTCGGCCCAGTCGATCACGCCCTCGTTATACGTCCCGACGAGTCCCTGGTTGGTGCCGTGCAGCACCGCCTCCACCCGGGGGTCGCTGGCGGCCAGCTCTTTCACCACCTGCTCGCTGCCGTCGGTGGACGCGTCGTCGATGACGAGGACCCGCACGTCGACACCCGGCTGGTCGCCCAGGAGGCTGCGGACGGCCGCGCCGACGTAGCGGCCGTAGTTGTAGCAGGGCACGACGACACTCACCGACGTCATCGCGGATCCTCGCACCGGGACGGGCCGGGGCGGCGCCGGACTATGGGCCTCATCGGACTCCTCTCTGGAACTCGGGCAGCACCCATGGCGCCGCCCGCGCCGGGCGGCGGCACATGCTGGTTACGAAGGTTAGACACGCGAGAGCCCCCAGACGGCTACACACGAGGCAAAAACCCCTGAGCTGCCCCGGATCATGAAGAATCCGCATACGCTGTTGCCGATTCCCCGCCGGGCGCCACCGCGGATCCCGCTCCTGCGCAGCACCCCGGGGCACGCATTGGGGAGGGTCAGCCTTGAGTTCCATTCCGCTTGTCAACCTGTTGGCTCAGCATCAGGCCGTAGCCGACGAGGTCGCTGACGGATGGCAGGAGGTGCTGAACCGGACCGCGTTCGTGGGCGGGGCGCCCGTGCGGGCGTTCGAGCGGGAATTCGCGGAATTCAGCGGCATCCAGCATTGTGTCGGGGTGGCGAACGGCACGGACGCGATCGAGATCGCGCTCCGCGCCCTGGGCATCGGCGCGGGCGACGAGTGCATCCTGCCCGCCAACACCTTCATCGCGACCGCCGAGGCGGTCGCCCGGGCCGGCGCCACCCCCGTCCTGGTCGACTGCGCGGATGACGACAGCTACCTGATCGACGTGGACGCCGTGGCGGCGGCCGTCACGCCCGCCACCCGGGCGATCGTCCCGGTCCACCTCTATGGCCAGGCCGCCCCGCTGGAGCGGCTGCGGCCGATCACCGAGACGTTCGGCGGCTGGATCGTGGCGGATGCCGCGCAGGCCCAGGGGGCCCGGCGCAACGGCTCCCCCGTCTCCGTCCTGGCCGACGTGGCCGCCACCAGCTTCTACCCGGGCAAGAACCTGGGCGCCTACGGCGACGCCGGGGCGGTGCTGACCGGCTCAGCGGACCTGGCCGAGCGGGCGCGGATGATCTCCGACCACGGGGCCCGGCGCAAGTACCAGCACGAGGTCTTCGGGTTCAACAGCCGGATGGACGCGCTGCAGGCCGTGGTGCTGTCGGCGAAGCTGCGCCAGCTGGCCCAGTGGAACGCCAGCCGCCGCGCCGCCGCGGACCGCTATCAGGATCTGCTCGCCGGGCTGGACGAGGTGATCACGCCGCGGACGCTCCCCGGCAACGAGCATGTCTGGCACCTGTACGTCGTCCGGGTGCCCAACCGGGATCAGGTGCTCAAGGAACTCCAGGCCGCCGGGATCGGGGCCGGCATCCACTACCCGGTACCCATCCACCTGACCCCCGCGTTCGCAGGACTCGGCTACCCGGAAGGCTCGTTCCCCGTCTCCGAGCAAGGCGCCGGCCAGCTGCTGAGCCTGCCGCTCTTCGCGGAGATCACCGCCGGGCAGCAAGCCCGCGTGGCCGGCGCGCTGACGTCAGCACTCCGGTAAGGGGCACCGGACATGACGCGACACCGGCTGGCCAGGCCCGCGAGGGGCCGCTCGGCCATGGCCGTGATCTGGGCGGCCGGCGCGATCGTGGTGGCCGTCCTGGTGGTCGGCGGGCTGCTCCTGTTCTCCAGCCACAAGGCCGGGCACTCGACCGCCGCTCACCTGGGCGGCAGCCCCTCGTCCACGTCCTCGCTCGCCTCCTCGGCGTTGTCGTCAGGGGCTAAGCACGATGCGACCCCGAGTCCGTCCTCGGCGGGGTCCGGCTCGCCCACGCCCTCCGCGACGCCCTCGGACTGCGCCGCCGACCCGCACCTCTGCGGATACCCGGACGCGACGAATACCGGCGTCCCGGCGGGCATGGCCCTGCGCTCCGTTCCCGGCCAGGTGTCCCGGGGACCGGGATGGCATTACGCGGGAGGCTACGTCGAGGTGAGCGGCAAGGGCGCCGTGCTGCAGGGCCTGTCCATTCCTTACAACGTGGACGTGACCGCGTCCGGCGTCACGATCAAAGACGTCCGGATCACCGTCTCCGGAAACAACTTCGGGGTGAGCCTCCGGCACACCAGCAATGTGACGGTGGAGAACTCGGATATCTCCAGCCCGTACTCGGATTCCAGGCGCCTGATGGTCGGGGTCAAGGACATCTACGGCGACTCTACCGGGACCCAGGTACTGGGTAATAACATCTGGCACACCGCCACCGGGGTCCAGATGGGCGAGGGCCTGATCGAGGGCAATTACATCCATGACGTCGGGTACGCCAGCGGGGATCACGTCAACGGTATTACGGTCAACGGCAGTACCACCCCGATGACCATCAAGCACAATACGGTCTTCGTCAACTTCCCCCAGACCGACGCCATCAGCCTGTTCGAGGATTTCGGCGTGGAAGCGAACAAGGTAATCGAGGACAACCTGGTCGCGGGCGGGTCCTACACCATCTACGGCGGGCAGAACAACGGCGGCCCGGCAACCTACAACATCCAGATAACCGATAACCGGTTCGCTCGCCTCTTTTACCACGACAGCGGGCAGTTCGGTCCTGGTGCCGCCTTCAGCCCGCGAGGCCGGGGAAACGTCTGGTCCGGCAACATATGGGATAGCACGCAAGCGTCCATCTCCGACCCGGGGTAAGCCGCACCGGAATCCTGACCGTATGCCCAGATCGCATGCTTGCGCACTTTCCCTGGCGCTATTATCTTTTCGTGCAGCATCCTGACCTTGACGTGGTAATCGTCACCTATAACAGCGCCCCGGTGATCGGGGGCCTGCTGGACTCCCTGCCCGGTGCGCTCGGCGGCCTCAGCGCGGACATCGTGGTGGTGGACAACGGGTCGGCGGACGGCACCGTGGAACTCCTGGCCCGCCGGGACGACTGCCGGGTGGTGCGGTCGGCCAACGTCGGCTACGCCGGCGGCATCAACCGGGGCGTGCGGGAGGCGGAGCAGGCCGAGGCGATCCTCATCCTCAATCCCGACGTCCGGCTCACCCCCGGCTCGGTGCTGCCCATGCTGGAGACGTTGCGCAGCCCGGGCACGGGACTCGTCGTGCCGCAACTCCGCTCGCCGGGCGGCACTGTCGAGCCCTCGCTGCGCCGCACCCCCACGGTGCTGCGCGCGGTCGGCCTGTCCGCAACCGGCGCGGCCGCACTGTCCGAGCACATCCACGTCAGCGACACCGCGTACTACGCGCAGCCGCATCCCGTGGACTGGGCCACCGGCGCGGTCGTGCTCATGTCCCGGGCCTGCTTCGACCTGCTGGGCGGCTGGGACGAATCGTTCTTCCTCTACTCGGAGGAGACCGACGTATGCCTCCGGGCCCGGGACGCGGGCCTGGTCACCCGCTACGAACCGAGGGCGGTGGCGGTGCACATCGGCGGCGGGTCCGGCCGCACCGACCTCACGCACGCCATGCAGGTGGTGAACCGGGTGCGGCTGTACCGGCGGCGGAACCGGGCCCTGGGGTCCTGGCTCTACTACGGGGTGATCATCGCCGGGGAGCTGTCCCACGCCGCCCGCGGGCGGCCCCAGTCACGGTTCGCGGTGGCGGCGCTGGTGCGACCGTCGCTGCGCCCGGCCCAGCTCGGCTGCTCAGACCGGCTGCTTCCGCGCTGACCTGCGGGCCCGGCCGGCGGATAAGCCCGGCGGATCGCATTTTTTGCCGGTAAAGTGCCCTTCCGGAGCCGGGCGCACCATGCGTCACGCATGCCCGCGAGGAGAGCATTCCTATCACTGGAGCCCACCAGCACCGCCCGCCGGGGACGACCCCGGGGCGTGCGGTGCGCGGGCAGCCGGGCCCCCGCCGGGTGCCCGGCCGCCGGGCCGCCCGGGCTGCGGCCTGGGTGGCGTGCGCCGCAGGCACGGCGGCGCTCGCGACTGCGTGCTCCGGGCCCGGGCAGCCGGCCAGTGGCGCCTCGCCCGTCTCGCAGGCGACCGCGTCCGCCTCCAGGAGCAGCCCGGCCGCCTCCACCGCCCCGGCCACGCCGAGTCAGCCTCCGGCCCCCACCCGGCCGGTCCCCGCCTTCTGTCACGAGGGCGGCCCCCGGCTCTGGGCGCACCTGGCCCGCTGCGGGTGGCCGGGACCGGGCAACACCGGGCCCGACCTGTCCCAGTGCCCGGGGGGCCGGCTGGTCCCGAACAGCGGTCCCCTCACCCGGGTCATCCGGGTCACCGCGCCGGGCACCGTGATCGCGTGCCAGGACATCCAGGGCATGCTCGATATCGAGGCCCAGAATGTCACCATCAAGAACAGCGTTATCGAGTCCAACAGCGGTAAGACAGGCGAGGCGGCGAACGGCACCGGCGACATAAAGATTGAGGATGGAGCCAGCGCGGTCGTTGACCAGGTGAAAATCAATGGTGACGACGGGGTGCATGCCTGCGTCTGGGACCAGGGCACCCGTGAGATCGTGAACGCGGTGAACTGCTACGGCGTCGATGATGGCGTGTGGAGCTGGGCCGACAGTAGCTATTCGAAAACCACGGGCGATCATTTCGTGGTGGAGAACAGTTATTTCCACGATTTCACGACCCGGACCTCGAACGGCCACGAGGACGGTTACCAGACCGAAGGCGCGAGCGACGGGCTCATCCAGCACAATACCTACCGGATGACGATCGGCGCGGACAGCGCCGTGGCCATCTGGGACTCGCTGCGCGCCTCGCATAACATCAAGGTGGATGGCAACCTCATCACCGGCGGCGGATTCGCCATTTACGCCGAAGACTACAACCCCGGAGACGGCGGGCCAGGCGACCCGGCGGCGGCGGGCGGCTTTTCGGTCACCGATATCAGGTTCGCCAGCAATGTGTTCAGCACCGAGGCGGCCGGCTGCGTAGGTCAATTCGGCGTCTGGTTCGACCGCCCCGGCTGGACTTATAACGGCGGCCCGACAGATGGCTGGCGCAGGCACGGCAACACGGTGCTCGAAACCGGGCAGAACGTGGACAATGAAAATCCGTCCGGTAACGGTTCGTCCTGTGACTGAGAATCACCTGTCCCGGCGCGAAGGGCCCGGTAGTCTGACATGAACGGCATTACGGATACGCGAAACGATCCGGCCGCGGCGGGCATGCGGGCGGGCTGAGACCGGTGGGGATGATTATGCCGACTACGGCGCCAGCGACGGTGACAGGGTGACCGCGGTAGCCGAGCGGCCGGCCGCGTCCGGGCCGGACACCGCGACGCGGGCGGGGGTGCCCCGGAAGCGGCGCATCGACGCGGTCACCATCCTGAGTTTTTACACGCTCCTGCTCATGGGCATCCCGTCCACGCTGGTGGTGGCGCCGCTCGGCGCGGTCGGCGGCCCGGCCACGATATTCGCGGCGCTGGTCCTCATCTTCTACCTGGTGACGTGGCTGCACCCGGCCCTCGCGCCGGCCCACGGCCGCCAGCCCGTCCGCGCCGCGGGCATCCTGTTCGCCGCGGCCATCATCACGACGTACGTGTCCGCCAACCGGCACGTCATGCCCAGCCTGGAGGCCAACGGGGCCGACCGCGGCGTCATCCTGGTCTGCG
This sequence comes from uncultured Actinomycetes bacterium, assembly GCA_963723595.1. Classification (GTDB taxonomy): domain Bacteria; phylum Actinomycetota; class Actinomycetes; order Streptosporangiales; family Streptosporangiaceae; genus RYN-230. The sequence goes on along the minus strand of CAVRRQ010000014.1, from coordinate 551,083 downwards.
GCTGGCTCGGCATCCTGGTGATGGCCTCGGACGGCATCGCCTCGATGGACCGGCTGCAGAAGCTGCTCGGCCGGGTCGTGATCGGCGCCACCTGCATGGCGATCCTCGGCATCACGCAGTTCTTCACGGGCCTGGACGCGACGAAGTACATCCTCATCCCCGGCCTGACCGCCCAGTCATCCGCGACCGACCTGCTCAGCCGGGACGGGCTGAACCGTCCCGCCGCGACCGCGGCCCACCCGCTCGAGTTCGCCGCGGTCCTCGCCATGGCGTTGCCGCTGGCCATCAACCGGGCCAGGTTCGCGCCGCCCGGGAAGCGGCTGAACCGCTGGCTCCAGGCCGCCCTGATCGGCGCGGCGCTGCCGATGACCGTGTCCCGCACCGCGATCCTCGCGATCGTGGTCATCTGCCTGGTCATCCTGCCCACCTGGCCGAAGACGGAGCGGCGGGTGGCCTACGGGATCCTGGTCGCTGGCGTGGTCGGCATGTACGGGACGGTCCCGGGGTTGCTGAGCACGTTCCGCAGCCTGTTCGGCGGGCTCAGCTCCGACTCCAGCACCACGTCACGGACGGGGGCGTTCTCCTCGGCCTGCCCGTACATCGCCCAGCACCCGTGGTTCGGCCGGGGCTTCGGCACGTTCCTCCCGGCCACCTACTTCTTCACCGACGACCAGTACCTGCTGGGCACCATCGAGTTCGGCATCGTGGGCGTGCTCTGCCTGCTGACGCTGTTCATCACCGGCCTGGTCACCGCGCGGAAAATCCGCCGGGTCACCACCAACCCTGAGTACCGCGACCTGGGACAGGCCCTGACGGCGTCGGTGGCGGTGGCGATGGTGACGTTCGGGACGTTCGATGCACTGTCCTTCGCGATAGCGTCCGGGCTGATCTTCATGTTGCTCGGCTGTGCCGGCGCGGCCCTCCGGATCCTGCGGTCTGAGGGACGGTCTGCCGGCGAGTCAACGGAACCGATACCGGTCGTCCGGGCCTGACCCGCGGGCCGGCGGAGTTCCTCCGCCACGGCCCGGGCGCATGTTCTTCCCACGCTTCCCGGCGGCATGACGGTGCCTGTCCTCACCGGACCCGCACCCCCGCATGTCGCCTACCCGACGGACTCCCGCACGTCGCGTACCTGCCGGACCGCCCCCGGTCTCTGGCCCGGCGGCCGGCCCACGTCTCTGCGGCCCGGCAGCGGCCCGGCACCACCGTGGCCCGGCACCACCGTGGCCCGGCACCACCGTGGCCCGGCACCACCGTGGCCCGGCACCACCGTGGCCCGGCACCACCATGGCCCGGCACCACCATGGCCCGGCACCACCATGGCCCGGCACGGCAAATGGCCCGGTCCGCAGGCTGCCTGCGGACCGGGCCGTGAAGCCCGGGGACTCAGTACCGGTGGGTGGAGGCCACTTCCCAGGGGGGCTGTTCCGTCTTCTCGGGGTTGCGCGGCTCGGCCCGCTGGCTGGCCGTGTAGGTGAGCTGCGCGGAACGGCTCGCGTCTTCCTCCGCCGTCGCCGCCGGCGCCCTGCCCGCCTCCGGCATCGGGATCGGGGCCTGGCGGCCCGGCTGGCGGCGGTCCCGCCGCCGCCGCCCGGACGCATCCACGATCTGCGGGATGGCGAGAGTGAGGATCAGGCCGACGGCCAGCACCGCGACCAGCGGCCGCGCCTTCTTGCTGACCAGGAGCGAGGGGGTGGAGTTACTGGAGACCAGGAGGCTGGTGATCTGGTTCTGGGGGGCGATGCCCGCCTGGAGCTGCTGCAGCTTCGTCGTCACCTCGGCGGTGACCGCGTGCTGCGTGGCTTCGACGGCGGCCTGGTTGCTGCCGACGGCGGTGATGTCCAGGACCGGCCCGGTGGCGAGCGGGTCGTTGACCACGTTGTAGGACTCGGCGAATCCGCGGGCGCCCAGCTGGGCCGCGACCTGCGGGTCCAGCACCTCCCGGCGGACCAGATCCGCGGTCGTGGTCAGGGTGGTGTTGAACGACATGTACGGGTTGTCGCCGTTCACCTTCGATGACTGCTGCGAGGCCAGGAAGACGACCTGGGACTCGGACTGGTAAGGCCCGGGCTTCGCGACCCACATCCCGGCCGCTGCGACCAATGTCAGCAGAATCAGCAAAGAAGTGAGCACCCAGTGCTTACGCAGTGTGTGCAGTGAACCACTCGCATCCATTTATCCGCCCCACTGTCGCGACCCGCTGCCTTCGTGTCCGTGCACTAGGTGCGCGCCTGCCCTGATCCGCATCGGCGATCCGCCGGCATGCCCCGCTTTCAGGCCCCGCACGGCAGATGCGATCTATGCGGCATTCTAGCCGTTCTAATCTTGGCGTGGCGGCCGCTTCGGCCAGCCGGCGGGATTATCCGGGCCCCGATTCAGCGGCCGGCCTGAGGGGACCCGCCGGCCGCATGGCACACCAACTCCGCTTGACCTTCCGATGGGCGACAGGACGCTTCGCTTTTAATCAGGAGCGCCACGGAGAATTTGAGAATCCTGTATTGTCGGTAATTGTGACCACACGCGACTTCGCGGCACTCTTCCGCCGCCACCTGGCCGCCGTCCTCGCGGTTCTCGTCGTCGCGGCGGGTCTCGCGTTCACGTTCAAGAAGACCCCTGTCACCTACATGGAGGGTGGCACCGTGGTCTTCAACCAGCCCGCCTCCGAGGCCCAGCCGAACCCGTACTTCTCGGGTGGCGGCACCCTCATCACGGCGGGCGGAGTGATCGCGACGTACCTGATGGGCACCCAGGGCCATCAGGCGGTCGCCGCGGCGGGCGGGAGCACCGCCGGAGGCACTAGTTACGACGTGGAGCTGGTCAACAGCTACAACCAGGAGTACCCGAACTACAGCTCGCCGGAGGCCACCGCCACAGCGACCGGCACCGACCTGGTCGCCGTGGAGCGCACGTTCACCGCGATGATGCGCGTGCTCACCAGCTACCTCGCCGACCAGCAGGCGAACGCGGGCGCGCCAGCTGTGGACCAGATCACCGCGAAGCTGATCGGCAACCCCGGCCCGCTAGCCCAGCCGGGCTCGTCCAAGCGCGTGTTCGGCGGCCTGTTCCTGCTCACCCTGATCGCACTGTTCAGCGTCTGCGTGTTCCTGGACCGGCATCCGGTCCGGCTCAGCCTGCCGGGGCGGGCCGGGCGCGGTACCCGGCGGGCCGTCAGTCCCGGCCTGTAGCAGCCCGGCCTGTGTAGCAGCCCGGCCCGTGTAGCAGCCCGGCCGCCTCTAGCGGCCCGGCGGGTAGCGGCTTAGCCCAGGTCAGTGGGCCGTAGCTGCCCATCCGGACCAGGATCGGCCAGCAGGACCGCGGCGATGCGCTGCCCGGCCCGCCCGTCCCACAGCGCCGGGGCCCGCCGCGGCGGCGGGGCCGCGAGCACGCTGAGCGCGGTCTTCACGATCCGCTCCGGATCCCGCCCCACCAGCTGATTGGTGCCCTCGGTGAGGGTGGTGGGCCGTTCCGTGTTCTCCCTCAGGGTGAGGCAGGGCACGCCCAGCACCGTGGTCTCTTCCTGGACCCCGCCGGAATCGGTCAGGACCAGGCGGGCCGAGGCCTGGAGGGCGATGAAGTCGAGGTATCCCGCAGGCGGGATGACCTGGACCTGCGGTGAAATGTCCCGCAGCTGCCCGGCCGCCCTCGGGTGGGCGGGCAGCACGACGGGGCAGACCCGGGCGAGCTCGCCGATCGCGGTCAGCAGCGGGGCCAGCGCCCCGGGGTCGTCCACGTTCGCGGGCCGGTGCAGGGTGACCAGGGCGTACTCACCCGCCCGCAGCCCCAGCCCGGACAGCGTATTCCGGGCCAGGGCCCGGTCGAGGTTGGCCAGCAGGGTGTCCACCATGACGTTGCCGACCAGGTGGATCTGGTCGTCCCGGTACCCCTCGCCGCGCAGGTTGGTCACCGCGTCCGGCGACGGGGCGAGCAGGAAGTCGCTCACCCGGTCGGTGACCACGCGGTTGACCTCCTCCGGCATGGCCCAGTCCCGGCTGCGCAGCCCCGCCTCGACGTGGGCCAGCAGGGCCCCGGACTTGGCGGTCACCAGCGCACAGGCCAGGGTGGAGTTGACGTCGCCGACCACGACGACCACATCCGGGCGCAACTGCTCGACCAGGGGCTCGAAGGCGGCCATGACCTTGCCCGTCTGGACGGCGTGGCTGCCCGACCCGACCTGCAGCCGGTGATCCGGCGGCCGGATCCCGAGATCGGCGAAGAAAACGTCGTTCATGGCCGCGTCATAATGCTGGCCGGTGTGCACCAGAATGACGTCCGCCGCGCTTTCCTCCAGCGCGTCCATGACCGGCTTGACCTTCATGTAGTTTGGCCGCGCACCGGCCACGCAGATGATCCGCATCAGCGTGCTCTACAGGCTCTCGACATTCGCGCCGGACAGGCGCCGCCGGCAGTCGAAGACGAGCTTCGCATGCTGGCGGATCTCGTCGAAATCAAAGGCATCGTGATCGGTGAGCAGAACGACCATATCCGCGTCCGCGAGTTCAGCGGGAGTGGGCTCCACGCGCGGCACCAGATCGTCCACGGCGGTTCCCTCGACCACGTGCGGATCGGCGGCCCGCAATTGCGCTCCCATCGCCGCCAGCAACTGGGAAACGCGCACCGCCGGCGATTCCCGCGCGTCCCCGGTGTTCTTCTTGTAGGCCAGGCCGAGCAGGAGGATGCGTGCGCCCTTGACCGGGCGGCCCCGGTCATTGAACGTCATCATGATCCGGTTCACCACGTAGTCCGGCATGTGGTTGTTGATGTCGCCGGCCAGGTCGACGAAGCGGAAGCTCTTGCCCAGCGCCCGCTCGACCCGCCAGGAGAGGTAGGACGGGTCGATGGGCAGGCAGTGCCCGCCCACCCCGGGGCCCGGGGTGAACCGCATGAACCCGAACGGCTTCGTCGAGGCGGCCTCGATCGCTTCCCACACGTCGATGCCCAGGTCGTGGGCGTACATGGCCAGCTCGTTGACCAGGGCGATGTTGACGTGCCGGAACGTGTTCTCGACCAGCTTGGCCAGCTCGGCCTCGCGCGGCGAGGACACGGACACGGTCCGGTCCACGATCGTGTCGTAGAAGGCCTTGATCACCTCGAGCGAAGCCTCGTCGATGCCGGAAACGATCTTCGGCGTGGTGACCAGGGTCCACGTCGTGTTGCCCGGGTCGATGCGCTCGGGGCTGAAGCCGAGGTGGAAATCGCGGCCGGCCACCAGGCCGGATCCCTCTTCCAGCAGCGGCTGCACCGTCTCCTGGGTGGTGCCCGGGTAGGAGGTCGACTCGATGACGACCGTGGACCCCGGCCTGAGGTACCGGGCCAGGGTACGGGCCGAGTCCTCCAGGTAGGTGAGATCCGGGAGCCCGTCGCGGAGCGGGGTCGGCGCCGCCACCACGGCCACGTCGAACCCGGCGCAGACGCTCGCGTCCGCCGACGCCCGGAACAGCCCGCTGTCCAGGGCCTGCTTCAGCTGGCCGGAGGGCACGTCCTCGATGTAGGACTCGCCCGACTGCAGCGAGCTTCACCCGGGCCTCGTCCACGTCGAAGCCTGCGACGCGGTGCCCGACCTCGCAGGCCCGCATGGCGAGCGGCAGCCCCACGTATCCCAGTCCGACGACGACGACGGCGCTCACGCGCGCTCCCCTGCCTGGCTGTGTCCCTGCCTCGGCCTCGGCGCAGCTTCTCGCGCCCCACCAGGGCCATGAACGACAAGTTGGTGGTCAGGTACCGCCGGCCGAGCCGCACCGGTTCCTGGTACGCCCGGTACAGCCACTCCAGGCCGTGGTCCTGATACCAGATCGGGGCCCGGCGGGTCAGCCCGGCGAGGATGTCGAACGAGCCGCCCACCCCGTGCACGACGTGCGCCTTGGTGGCCGTCCCCCACTCGTCCAGGAAGAGTTCCTTGCGCGGCGACGACATGCCCACGAACAGGATGTCGGTCTGGCAGCGGCGGATGTCCTCCGCGATCTCACCTTCCTGGCCGGCCTGGTAGTACCCGTCGCGGGAACCAGCCACCAGGAGCCGCGGGAACAGGCGGGCCACCTGCTCCAGCATCCGGGCCAGCACGTCCGGGCGCGCGCCGAGGAAGTAGACGCGGTCACCGCGCTCCTCGGCCACCGCCAGGAGGTTCATGAACAGGTCAACCCCGGCCACCCGCTCGGGCAGCGGCGCGCCGAGGACCCGGCTCGCCCAGACCACGGCCTGGCCGTCGGCCAGCACCATGTCACAGTCGGCCACCGCCTGCCGCAGCTGCGGATTCCGCTGCATGGACACGACCTTGGCCGCATTGATCACGCCGATGGACAGCTGCTCGCCATGATCGATCGCGTCGGTGCACCGCGCGATGGCCTGGTCCATGGTGAGCGCGTTGACCGGAAGGCCGAACAGCTCACGCTGCGCACCGGTCACCAGTGTCGTGACTCATTCCACCCCCAACGAGAAGTACCGGCCGGCTTCTGACCGCCAGCCTCAAGACAGCCAGGTGTAGAGCAGCCAGCCGAGCTCGTACGGCCGGCACTCATGATCGACTACGCCCGGGGGATAGACCCGGTCCAGCGCCGCGACCCGGGCGCCCGGGGACGATCCGGGTGGACGCGGCCCGCAGCCCGCGGACGACCTTCCGGTGATCGGCCCGCGCCACCTTGCGCCAGGTGATCGGCGGCTCGTCGAGGACCAGCTGGACGCCGGTGGCCGACCGGCCCTCGGGCGGGCCGGCCAGCCAGCGCAGGCCGCGCCGGATCGCGTCCAGGTGCCCGTCACCGCCCGCGTCGGCCAGGTCCAGCAGCGCCATCGGCCCCATCGCGTGCTGGTGCACGCTGTACACGGGGTAGCCCTCCACGACCGCGCCGGTCCGCGAGTCGTAGTGCCACCACCACTGGCCGCCCGCGCCCTGGGCGGAGCAGATCGCCCTGGCCACGGTGCCCGCGACGGCCAGCGCCTCCGGGTCGTCCGCGCTGCGGTGCAGCCGCGCGAGCGCCTGGATCGGATACACCTGGTCGGCGAAGCTGCCGACGTGAGCGCGGTACCAGGGCGTGGCCGGGCCGGTGGTGTGCGGGTAGATCGCCGGGCCGCGGGCGGCCAGCAGGCGCTGCCGGGCCATAGCCAGGTGTCGCTCCACGTCGGCCACGGGGCGGGCGGCGACCAGCGCCGAGACCACCCAGGCCGCGGACACGACATCCACCGGGCGTTCCGGCTGGTCCAGTGCGGCCAGGCGCTGGAGCGCGTGTCCCAGATCCGCGTGCCCGCTCTCGGCCGCGGCCCAGCACACCAGCGCGGCGTCGCCGAGCCCGCTGATCTCATCGATCTGCTTGGCCAGGTGGCCGACCAGGTCCTCGGCGGTCATCCCGGCCAGCACGGCCCGCTGGTCCGGCTGGGCAGCCGCAGCAGGCCGAGCGCGCTGATCGCCCCGTAGCGCAGGCTCGTCCCGGCCCGGCGCAGCTGCCAGCCACCGTCTGGCTGGGTCTCGCCGGTCACGGTGAACACGAACTCGCCGTTGTCATGCTGCTCGGCCAGGCGCAGCTGGGCCAGGCGCAGGAGCCTGTCCAGCAGGGCAGCTTCGCCCGGGGCGCCGTCGCCCAGGAGACTCGAGACGGGCGGACTGCAGCGTCACCTGAGCGCCAGTGTGTCCGGACCGGACGGGTGCCTGGGTTCGCGAGCCCGGGACGGACACAACGTCTGCAACGTCAGCCTCACATGCAACCCCAGCCTCCGTGAACGGGTTCTGCCCGCTTGATACGGACGCTCTCTGCAGAGATTGCCGCCGCGGCCAGCAGGCGCGCAAAGCGCGCAAGACTACCCGTAAGACGCCCAGCCGCCGAGGATCGATGACACGGACCCGCAGAGGCTGTTATCCCTTTGTTACCCTTTGTCCGGCCGACAGGGTTAGCGTTCGCCCTGGCTTTCCGCGAAGTTAGCGTGAGCCGATAGCGTTCGTACGCGTCAGCACGCGGGGTCCGGCAGCCAGGAAACAGCACCCTGAGCATACGGCAACCCAGCCCCGGCAGAGGAGCTTCAGATGGAATCGCTCAGCATCGATGGTGCCTGGGCTTTCACCCCGCCAATCCACCGGGACGACCGGGGCAGCTTTCACGAGTGGTTCCGTGGTGGTGAGTTCGCGGACACACTCGGTTACCCAATTGGAAATCGCGCAGGCCAACTGCTCGGTATCCCGCCGCGGGGTAATCCGCGGCATCCACTTCGCCGACGTCCCGCCGGGCCAGGCGAAGTACGTCAGCTGCGCGGCCGGCGCCATCCTGGACGTGGTGGTGGACCTGCGGCTCGGGTCGCCCACCTTCGCGGCGTGGGCCGCGGTCCAGCTGGACGACGAGAACCGGCGGGCGGTGTTCCTGTCCGAGGGCCTCGGGCACGCGTTCATGGCCCTGAGCGACCAGGCCACCGTGCTGTACCTGTGCTCCACGCCGTACGCCCCGGCGCGGGAGCACAGCGTGGACGCGCTCGACCCGGACATCGCCATCGAGTGGCCGGTGGACGTCAAGCCGATCCTGTCGGACAAGGACGCCGCGGCCCCGTCCCTGCGCACCGCGCAGAGCAGCGGCATCCTGCCCGGCTACGACAGCCTGCCTGAGCTACGCGGCCCAGCTGCGCGGCTCCGCTGCCCGCCCTCTAACGGTCCGCCCGGCGCGATGCGCTCAGGGCGCTGGCTCGGCCGCGGCCGTCACGGCCGCCAGCCCCGGCAGGCCCCGCTGCAGAGCCTGCTGCCAGTCGCCGATCGGGTTGAGCCCGGCCCGCCCCCAGGCGGCGTGGCCGAGCACGCTGTAGCCGGGCCGGGGCGCGGGACGGGCCAGCGCGCTGCTCGCGGCGGGCCGGACCCGGGCCGGGTCCGCCCCCAGCAGCCGGAAGACCTCCCGGGCCAGCCCGAACCAGGTCGTCTCGCCGCTGCTGGTCGCGTGGTAGATGCCGGGCGCCGCGGCCGAGGCGACCAGGGCGTGGATGCGGTCCGCCACGTCCATCGACCAGGTGGGCTGCCCGCGCTGGTCGTCCACCACGTGGACCTGCGCCGTGCGCGCGTTCCTTCCTGATCATCGTGGCGACGAAGCTCGGCCCGTGCGCCCCGTAGAGCCAGGCGGTGCGGACCACGTAGCCCGCCAGGCCGGGCTGCTCCAGCACGGCCCGTTCCCCGGCCAGCTTGGTGCGGCCGTACGCGGTGCGCGGGGCCGGCAGGCCGTCCTCCGGATACGGCTCGCGGCCCCGCCCGTCGAACACGTAGTCCGTGGAGACCTGGACGAGCGCGGCCCCCCGCGACGCACAGCAGGCGGCCAGCCCGGCCACGGCCTCGCCGTTGACCCGGAGCGCGGCGTCCTCGCTGGCCTCAGCGTCGTCCACCGCGGTCCAGGCCGCGCAGTTGACGACCACCGCGGGCTGCCAGCGGGCCAGCGCCTCCCGGACGGCACCGGCGTCGGTGATGTCGAGATCGCTGCGGGACAGCCCGGTCACGGCCTCGCCCCGGTGTTCCAGCACGGCCACCAGATCCCGGCCCAGCATCCCCCGGGCCCCGGTCACCAGCCACCGGCTCACCGGCCCGGGCCGGCCCTGGCCGGCCGTTTCGGTCTCGCGGCCGGGCCCGGCCACCGGCCCGGGGCCCGCCTGCCCGGGCGCCTGCGTTCCCGGGCCGTTTCAGCGGCTCCCACCAGGCGCGGTGGTCCGCGTACCAGCGCACCGTGGCCGCCAGGCCGTCGGCGAACGGGATGCGCGGCGCGTAGCCGAGCGCCCGCAGCGCCCGGTCGTCCAGCGAGTAACGCCGGTCATGGCCCTTGCGGTCCTGCCACCGGGGTGACCATGTCCCAGCCCGCCCCGCAGTGCTCCAGGATGGCGCGGGTCAGCTCGAGGTTGGTCAGTTCCGCGTCGCCGTTGATGTGGTACACGCCGGCCGCGGTGCCCTGCTCGAGCACGAGCTGGATGCCCCGGCAGTGATCGTCGACGTGAATCCAGTCGCGGACGTTGCCGCCGTCGCCGTACAGCGGCACCTTCAGCCCGTCCAGGAGGTTGGTCACGAACAGCGGGATGATCTTCTCCGGGAACTGGTAGGGGCCGTAGTTGTTGCAGCACCGGGTGATGCTGACGTTCAGGCCGTGGGTCCGGGCGTAGGCCCGGGCCATGAGGTCGCCGCCGGCTTTCGCGGCCGAGTAGGGGGAGTTCGGCGCGAGCGGCGCGTCCTCGGTCCAGGAGCCTTCCGCGATGCTGCCGTAGACCTCATCGGTGGAGACCTGCACCACCCGGCCCACCCCCGCGTCCAGGCAGGCCTGCAGCAGGACCTGCACCCCCACCACGTTCGCCGCGACGAAAGCCGGAGGCGCCGTCGATGGACCGGTCCACGTGCGTCTCGGCGGCGAAGTTGAGCACCGCGTCGTGCCCGGGGAGCAGGGACGCGAGCAGGGCGGCATCGCAGATGTCACCCTGGACGAAGCGCAGCCGGGGGTTCCCGGCGACCGGGTCCAGGTTGGCCAGGTTGCCCGCGTAGGTGAGCTTGTCCAGGACCGTCACCCCGGCCTGCTCGTATCCGGGGTAACCGCCGGAGAGCAGGGTGCGGACGTAGTGGGAGCCGATGAACCCGGCCCCGCCAGTTACCAGGATCCTCATGAGCTGATCTGCACCTTGCTGTGATCACCGAGAATGAGCCGGTGGGCCTTGGGCACCCGCGGCGCGGGTGTCACCTCCACCTCGCGCCCGATGATAGACGCCTCGATCCGCCGCACCCCGCTGATAGACGCGCCGCGCAGCACGATCGAGTACTCGATCTCGCTGTCGGTGATCGCGCAGTCCTCGGCGACCGAGGTGAACGGGCCGAGGTAGGAATCGGCCACCCGGGCCCGCGCGCCGACGATGACCGGGCCGACGATGCGGGACGCGCTCACCTCGGCGCCTTCCTCGATCACCACCCGGCCGATCAGCTCGCAGCCGGGATGCACGACACCGCGGCGGGCCGGTTCCACGGTCTCCAGCACCAGCCGGTTGACCTCGAGCATGTCCGCGACGTTCCCGGTGTCCTTCCAGTATCCGGAGATGGTCGTGGACGCTGACCTTCCGGCCGCTGTCGATCAGCCACTGGATGGCCTCGGTGATCTCCAGTTCCCCGCGCCACGAGGGCTTCAGGTTGCGCACCGCCTCGTGCACGCACGCGGTGAACATGTAGACGCCGACCAGGGCCAGGTCGCTCTTCGGCTCGCGCGGCTTCTCCTCCAGCCCGATGACCTGGCCCGTCTCGTCCAGTTCGGCGACACCGAACTCGCGCGGGTCGGGCACCTGGGTGAGCATGATCTGCGCGTCCGGCCGCGCCGCGCGGAACTCATCCACCAGCGGGGAGATCCCGCCGACGATGAAATTGTCGCCGAGGTACATGACGAAGTCGTCGTCGCCGAGGAACGGCCGGGCGATCAGCACCGCGTGGGCCAGGCCGAGCGGTGCCTCCTGCCGGAGATAGGTGACGTTCAGGCCGAACGCGGAGCCGTCCCCGACCGCCTCTTCGATGGCGGCCGCGGTATCCCCCACGACCAGCCCGACGTCGGTGATGCCCGCATCCCGGATGGCCTCGAGGCCGTAGAAGAGGACAGGCTTGTTCGCCACGGGAAGCAGTTGCTTGGCCGAGGTGTGGGTGATCGGCCGCAGCCGCGTTCCCGCGCCCCCCGACAGGACCAGGGCCTTCATTGCAGCGAAACTAGCGTTTCCGGGCCGGTTAATGCACTATGAGCGGGAAAAAACGCAGGCTGGCCGACCTGGTGACGCCCCGTGTTCACTTGGGCCGTGTTCGCTGAGGCCGTGTTCACTGAGGCCCGCGTTCACTGAGCCTGGAGCCGTTCAGATCAGGTCGCGCCCGGGACCTCACCGTGGAAGGCGTTCTGGGTGGCGGCCAGCCCGGTAGCGAGCAGCGCCTCGGTCGCGTCCGCGGCCCGGTCGATCAGGAACGGCAGTTCCTTGCGCTCGGCAGCGGTGAAGTCCTTCAGCACGAACGCGGCCGGATCCATCCGGCCCGGCGGTCGCCCGATGCCGGCCCGTACCCGGTAGTACTCGCGGGTGCCCAGGGCCGCGGTCACCGAGCGGAGCCCGTTGTGGCCGTTGTCGCCGCCGCCCAGTTTGAGCCGCACCGTCCCGAACGGGAGGTCCAGCTCGTCGTGGATGACCACGATGTGCCCCGGGTCGAGGTGGTAGTAGCCGCGGAGGCCGGCGACCGGGCCGCCGGACTCGTTCATGTAGGTCAGTGGCTTGGCCACGGTGACCGGCGTCCCGTCGAGACGGCCCTCGGCGATGACAGACCGGAACTTGCCCGCCCGGAACCGGGCGCCGATCCGGGCGGCGAGCTCGTCGGCCACCATGGACCCGGCGTTGTGCCGGTTACCGGCGTAGCCGGGGCCGGGGTTGCCCAGCCCGATGATCAGCCAGCGTTCGTCGGCCATGTCCTTCTCGCCTCGGCTGCCCCGTGCTGGCCAGGTCCGTGCTGGCCAGGTCCGTGCTCGCCAACCTTGTGCCGCCCGCAGGACCGGCCACACGGCGCCCTCCGCAATCCGGCCGGGCCTCGCCGCCACCCGGCTGGGAACGGCCCAGCCGGGAACGCGCCGGCCAGGCTATTCCTCCGATGCGGCGGAGTCGGCCGGGGTCTCGCCCTCGGGGACGGGAGCGGGCTCGGTCGAGGTCGCCGCCACGGTCTCGGGTGCGCCGATCTCGGCTTCCATCTGCTCGGCGGTCGGCGCGGCGATCACGTGCAGGACCAGCGCGTCGGGCTCCACGGCCAGCGAGGATCCTTCCGGCAGTTCCAGGTCGCCGGCGTGCACCGTCGTGCCGACCTCCATGTCTTCCACGTCGATCTCGATGCCGGTGGGGATGTGGGTGGCCTCGGCCTCGATGGCGATCTGGACCATCTGCTGGTCGAGCAGGCCGCCCGAGTAGACCTCGCCGGTCACCTGGATCGGGATGTCTACGGTGACCTTCTCACCGCGGCGGACCAGGATCAGGTCCACGTGCTCCACGGAGCCCCGGATCGGGTTGCGCTGCACGGACTTCGGCAGGACCAGCTGGTTCCCGCCGGGCAGGCCATCCAGGCGGATCAGCACGTTCGCGGTCTTCAGCGCCATCATGACGTCGTGGCCGGGAAGCGTCAGGTGCCGGGTGTCGGTGCCGTGGCCGTACAGCACGGCAGGAACCCGGCCTGCGCGGCGCTCCCGGCGGGCGGCACCTTTGCCGAACTCGGTGCGCGGCTCTGCGGCGATGCTGACCTCGGGCACGGTACTTACTCCCTATGAAGCGGACTAGATTGCCGGGGCAGCGTCTCTCCGGGTAACCACTCGGGCACCGGGGCCGCATACGACAACCGACAGGCACGCGAAAGCACGTGCCTGTCGGAGTCTAGCTCACACCGGGCGGTCCTGGTCCGCCCGGTGTGAGCCCCGGACCGGGTCACTCGGAGGGCATCCCCGCCGGCGTGGCCTCGTTGACCATCCCGGTGAGGATGATCTCGTGCTGCGGCGCGGGCCGGGCTTCATGCCACTGCGCGGCCAGCGTGCCTTCCCCCTGCATCCCTGGCTTGCTGTCCTGCTGCATCGCCAGCGTGCCTTCCCCCTGCATCCCTGGCCTGCTGTCCTGCTGCATGCCTGGCCTGCTGTCCTGCTGCATGCCTGGCCTGCTGTCCTGCTGCATGCCTGGCCTGCTGTCCTGCTGCATGCCTGGCCTGCTGTCCTGCTGCATGCCTGGCCTGCTGTCCTGCTGCATCGCGGCGTGCCCCTGGTGCTCCATGGCGGAGGCGACTGCGAATGCGGTGCCGAGCAGCGTCGAGGCGGCGAGGAAGCCAGCGGCCGCGATGGTCCGGCCTCGGGTAATTGCGTTCATGGGAGAAGTCCTTCCATTCCGTAGCCATGGTTGTCGTGATGATCAGGTTCGTCGTGGTGGTCAGGTTCGTCGTGGGTGTCACGGTGGTCGAGATGAGCGGCTTCGGGGGCTGATCCAGGGCCGGCTCGGGCAGGCGGAGGGCGTGAGGTCGTGCCGGGCCCATGCCGGGCCCGGATCGCCGCCAGCCCGGCTTCTACATCCAGGGCCGTGTCCAGCACGTCCAGCGTGCTGGTCTTGGCGCTCAGCAGGAGCAGGTCCAGCTCGACGTCCCCCGGCCAGCCGGGATCGGGCGGGTTCACCGGGGGCTCCTGGTAATCCCGAGCATCTGCTTGAGGTTCTTGCGCGCCTTGGCGAGGTTCTGCCGGACCGCGGCCGGGTCGGCGCCGAGTTCGCTGGCGATCTCCGCAGGGCTGTAGCCGTCGATGCACCAGGCCATCACCTGACGCTGCTTGGGCGGGAGGGCGGCCAGTGCGGCCAGGACGGTGCGGGCCTCATCCCGTAGCTCCACGGCGTTCGCGGTGGGCAGCGGACTGGGCCGCTCCGGGGGCGACTCGACGGGAGTTTCGCGTGATCCGCGCCGGCCATAGCCGCGCTGGGCGACGCGCCTTAACCAGGCACGGGGGTACTGGATCGCCAGCCACACCGGGAACGCGTCGGCGAAGGCGGACTGGGCGACGTCGGCGGCCGTTTCGGCGCTGGCACCGAGGCTCATGACGAACCAGATGAGGCCCGGCATCTCGCGGGCGTAGCAGTCAGCGAAGTCCCCGGCTGCTGCGCCGGATCCGCTGACCGGGCCGTCCAATTGCCCGGGCGGGGCCACCTGTGGGCATGGTCCGCAGCCTGAGGGCTCCGCTACGCCAGCGGTCATCAGGGCGTCCGGCCTGGCCAGGAGAAGTTCCACGTGATCGCCTCTTTAAACCGTGCGCCGTCGCTTGGCGGTGGGTCCGGCGCGGTTGTCATGACGTAGTGCGCGCCGCAGGGTGATTCGTGACCTCAGTCAGGGAGGTTTTCCCCGGGCAGCCCGGACTTCGGCGTGGTCCCGCAGCTAGAAGGCATCGCGGGAGCGTGAAGAGAGGTGGGTGGAAATAGAAAAGAAGCTCCGCCGGTCCCCCCGACGTTGGGGGGACACTGGCGGAGCCCTCGGTCCGGGGAGTCCCGGCCGGTGGTCCAGTTTGGCCCGGAAGGAAGCGGAGTTCAGTCGCCGCTGTCCTCGTGCCGGGTGGCATTAGCCGGAACGGCTACGGATTTGACTCGTGCTCCATGGCCGGCTTGGACTCGTGCTCCATGGCCGGCTCCGCCTCGTGCTCCATGGCCGGCTTGGACTCGTGCTCCATGGCCGGCTCCGCCTCGTGCTCCATCGCCGGCTTGGACTCGTGCTCCATCGCCGGCTCCGCCTCGTGCTCCATGGCCGGCTTGGACTCATGCTCCATCGCCGGCTTGGACTCATGCTCCATCGCCGGCTCCGCCTCGTGCTCCATCGCCGGCTCCGCCTCGTGCTCCATCGCCGGCTTGGACTCATGCTCCATCGCGGGCTCCCCCTCGTGCTCCATCTGCGGCGATTCCCCGGACTCGTAATCTGCCATGACTGCACTCCCCTCTGCCAGCCCCCGTGGGCCAGGACGAGTGACGCTGAGTTCCCGGCAGCATCGTAGCGACCGGATAGCCGGAAAAGTCCTACTATGCGTCGGCATAGACCGACGAAACGGCTACACAGTTGTTCCCTGTGCCCGTTACTGGTGGCCAGCCGGAGGCGGCGTCGTGCTCCTCGGCGACGAGGGCTCCTGGGCCTCCTCCGGTCTGATCTCCGCCAATTCCCCGCGCACTTCCCGGGCCTGGCCGTTGTCATGCAGGGCCTCGAAGAGAGACAGCGCATGGATCCAGGACTGACGGGCGCCCTCCAGCATGCCTGCGGCGCGCTGGGCCCGGCCAAGCTGCCGCAGGGTCTGGGCCTCAGACAGACGCTCGCCACCAGCCCGGCGGACACGCAAGGCCCGCGTGAGATGATCGAGCGCCTCATCGGTGCGGCCGGATTCGAGGTAGGCCTGGCCCAGGTAGTGCGAGGCGTATCCCTCACCGTGAGCGTCCCCCACGGCACTGAAGATCTGTCCGGCCTGCTGGAGACAGCTGATCGACTCGTCGAGACGCCCGAGCTGACGGTAGGCCTCCCCCAGGTTGTTGAGCGCGACCGCCTCGCCGAAGCGGTAGCCGAGGCTCCGCTGAAGCGCCAGTGCCTGCTGGAACGGCTCGAGCGCGTCGAACCGGCGTAGCAGAAGGTAGCTATTGGCCAGGTTGTTCGCGGCTTGCGCTTCGCCGCGGTGGTCACCGGCGTCGCGGCGGAAAGCCAGGGCCTGCTCGAAGCACGCGATAGCCTCGGGCAGACCCTGCTGGGCGTAGACGATGCCGAGATTGTTGAGTACCCAGGCCTCCGCGGCCCGGTCCCCGGCCCGGCGGGCGCTGGCCAGGGCGATACGGTGCGTCGTGACCCATTCGGCCCGGTAGGTACGGCGATTGAAGAAGCTGAGCGCCTCGACCGGCAGTTTCCACGCGACCGTGTCCATGCCGCAGGCGGCTGCCTGCCGGGTCGCGGCGACCAGGTTCGCGCGCTCGATCTCGCACCAGGCCAGGGCCTCGTCCGGCGCGGCGAAGCTCAACGGCTTAAACGTGGTGTCCGGTGGATCGAGCGGTACCTGATCACGGTTCGGAGACACGATTCTGGCCATGCCCGCCACGCTGTGCAGGTACCAGCTGAACACTCGCTGCACGGCCGCATCACAATCCTGCTCCGGCTCTTCCGCCGAGGCGCGCTCGGCGGCATAAGCCCGGAGCAGGTCATGGAAGCGATAACGGTCCGGCGCCGGAGCCTGCAGCAACTGGGCATCGACCAGCACCTCAAGCGCGTCGGCCACCGTGTCGTCCGGCTGCCCGATCAGGGCGGCCGCCGCAGGAAGGCTAATGGAAGGTCCCTGCCACAGTCCCAGCAGCCGGAAGGCGTGCGCCGGGTCGACCGCGTGAGCCCCCGCCGGCCCGGGCAGGCTGGAGAAGCTCACCTCGAAGCAGGCCCGCACCGCCAGGTCACCAGTCCTCAGCCAGTCCAGCCGGCGCCGCTGGTCAGCTAGGCGGGTGGCGATGGTGCGCACGTTCCAGCTGCCCCGGGCGGCCAGGCGCGCCCCGGCGATCCTGATCGCCAGAGGCAGCCCGGCGCAGACGGCCAGGACCTCCCGGGTGGCCTGGGGCTCGGCTTCGGCCCGTTCTCGCCCGATGATGCCGGCGAACATGTTCCAGGCTTCAGCGTCCTCGAGGACATCGAGATCGACGAAACGGCTTCCGGCCAGGTCCGGCATGCGGTTGCGGGTAGTCACCAGAACGGCGCACAACGCGCTTCCCGGGAGGAGCGGCCGGACATGGGCGGCGTCTCGGGCGTCGTCAAGGACGATAAGTACCCTGCGATCGGTCACCCGGCTCCGGAACTGCGCCGCACGTTCTTCTTCCCCCGCTGGGATGCGCTGCGGGTCCATGCCCAGATCCCGGAGGAATCGGGCCAGCACGTCGCTGGGCGTAGCCGGCTGCGGGCTGGCGCCGCGGAGGTTGGCGTACAACTGCCCGTCGGGAAACCGCCCGCGCAGCAGATGCGCTGCATGCACGGCCAGGGTGGTTTTCCCCAGCCCCCCGGCCCCGATCACCGCCGCCACTACGACCGCCCCCGGGCTATCTGGTCGGCCCGGGCCGGCCAGCAGGTCGCGCAGCTTCTGCACATGCTCGGTCCGGCCGGTGAAGTCCGGGATGTCAGCCGGGAGCTGTGCGACCTGGGACAGGACGGCCGAGGGAGCGAATCCGGTGACCTGGGGCGCCGGGCCTGGCCACGGATGAGCCAGGTTCAGCCACGTTACCGGGCGGGGCCTGCCCTGCCTCGGGCGGCGGCTGGGTCATGAAGGGGGAGTCGGCCGCGGCGGTTTTCGTTGCGGAAGATCTTGAAGCTGAGCCCGCGCCGGACCGCAGCATCTGCTCGTGCAGCTGCTGCAGCTCGGCGCCGGGGTCGGCGCCGAGTTCCTCGGCGATCACCTCACGAGCCTGGGCGTAGGCCTCCAGGGCCTCGGCCTGCCGGCCCGAGCTGTGCAGGGCGCGCATGAGCAGCGCCCATAGGCCTTCGCGAAGCGAATGGTCGGCGAGCAACCTGCGCAGTTCCGCCACCACCTGGGCCTGCCGCCCGCAGGCGAGATCCGCCTGGATACGCAGCTCGAGGGCCTCGACCCGGGCTTCTTCCAGCCCGGCTGGCCTCCGCATCTACCAGGGCCGAGGCGGGCACGTCAGCCAGGGCCCGACTGCCCTGCCACAGGCCGAGAGCCTCACGGAGCAGTTCCCCGGCCCGCTCCCCCTGACCGTTGGACAGGGCGCTCCGGCCCTCGGCGGCCAGCCGGGCGAACCGCCCCGCATCGACATCCTCGGCCGGGGCGAGCAACTGGTAACCGGGTGAGCGGGTGACCAGGATCCTGCCCTCAGGGTCCCCGATCAGCCTGCGCAGCCGGAGCACGTAGACGCTGACCAGGTTGGTGGCCCGGGCCGGAGAGTTCTCCGGCCACATCTCGGTGATCAGCTGGTCGGTCGAGACCACCTCGCCGGCCCGCAACAGCAGCACGGCCAGCACCGTGCGCCACTTAGGTGCGTTGAGGCTGTTCCAGTTCCCGTCCACCTGGACCTCGAGAGGCCCAAGTATCCGAAACCGCATCAATCGCACCTCGTTCGCTGGGGGTGCGTCCGTTCCGGACACCGTGAGTCACCAAACTGGCCAAGCCGTCACTTAATGATGGCCCAGATCGGGCCATCACGGCAGCTTCCAGGCGGGGTGTTGCCGGGCTTACCTGACGTTCAGGGCTCAATCACGGATCAATCGTGGTGCAAGAACCCTCTGACATTGTCGTACTCAGCCACGACAAGCAGAAACAAAGTCGTTGGCAGGGGAACCAGGTCGGGGGGCCGGCCGGGATCACCACGGACCGCCTAGCGGGGGCGCAGTCCGCGAACTCCCCTGGTCAGGGCTGGTATGCGTGCGCCGGCCCTGACCAGGGAACCAGTGATCCCGTACTGAGGGGAAACGGCACGCACCGCAGCCCGATGCGGGCACCGTGCTGGTGGCCGCCGTCTTCGTCTCTTGCGGGGGCGAAGACAGCGGTCACCTTCGGGATCGCCAGACGCCGCAGGCCGGTGATGGATCCGGGGGATGACCCACGCCGGTCTGCGGCCCGGGGGCGGGAGAGCGGCCCGGGCCTCTTCGGAGGTCCGGGCCTGCTCAATGCCCCGGGCAGCTCAGCTCTGGCCGTCGAAGAGGCTGGTCACGGAGCCGTCGCTGAACACCTCGGTGATGGCCCGGGCGATCAGCGGCGCGATCGACAGCACGGTCAGCTTGTCGAAGCGGCTGTCGTCTGCGATAGGCAGCGTGTTGGTGACGATGACCTCGCTGACCCGGGAGTTCTTCAGCCCGTCCACCGCGCCGCCGGACAGCACGCCGTGCGTGGCGGTAACGATGACCTTGGCCGCACCCTTCTCGAACAGCGCGTCGGCCGCCTTGATGATCGTGGCGCCGGTGTCGATCATGTCGTCCACGACGATGCACGTCCGGCCGGCCACGTCCCCGACCACCTCGAACACGGCCACCTTGTTGGCGACGTCCGGGTCGCGGCGCTTGTGGATGATGGCCAGCGGGCTGCCGAGCCGGTCGGTCCACCGCTCACAGACCCGGACCCGCCCGGCGTCCGGGGCCACGACCGTGACCTGCGAGATGTCCAGGTTCCGCTCGATGTAGCCGGCCAGGGTCGGGAGCGCGAACAGGTGGTCCACCGGGCCGTCGAAGAAGCCCTGGATCTGCGCGGTGTGCAGGTTGACGGCCATGATCCGGTCGGCGCCCGCGGTCAGGAACAGGTCGGCCATGAGCCGGGCCGAGATGGGCTCCCGGCCACGGCTCTTCTTGTCCTGCCGGGCATAGCCGAAGAACGGGGCGACCACGGTGATCCGCTTGGCCGAGGCGCGCTTGAGCGCATCGACCATGATCAGCTGCTCCATGATCCACTGATTGATCGGCGCGGTGTGGCTCTGCACCACGAACGCGTCGCTGCCGCGTACCGACTCCATGAAGCGGACGAAGATCTCACCGTTGGCGAAGTCGAACAGCCGGGCCGGAGCGGGCTCGATGCCCAGGCAGCCGGCGATCTCGTTGGTCAGTTCCGGGTGGGCCCGGCCGGAGAAAAGCATCAGCTTCTTCTCGCCGGTCGCGGTGATGCCGGTCACGCGTCCTGAGCTCCCTCACTCGTTGCGGCGTCCTGTCCCCCGGCGTGGCGCCCCCCGGCGCCCCGTTCGTGAAGGCCCCGTCCGCCAGGACCCTGGCCATCCGGATCCTGCTGGGCTGGGTCCCGTCCGCTGCCGGTCATCTGCCCGTCAGCGTCGATTCCTGATGTGTTCATACCCTTTGAGCCACCGGCATCGACCTTGCTGCCGGGAGGAAGATACGCAAAGGGACCCACGACCGCGCCGGCGCCGATATCGGCTTCCCGGCAGAACGACTGGATGACGGTGGCACCCTCACCCACGGCCGTGTCACGCAGCTGCGACCCGGGGCCGACCCGGGCCCCCGCCCCGACCGCGGTACGGCCCTCGAGCTGGGTTCCCGGCCCGATCTCGACGTCGCGCGCGAGGCTCACCCCGGTGTCAATCCAGGTCGTCGCCGGGTCCACGATCGTCACCCCGGCACCCATCCAGCTGCCGACCAGCCGCGCGTTGAAGATGTGCCGCGCCCGCGCCAGCTGGGCCCGGTCGTTCACGCCCAGGACCTCGTCCGGGTCGTCCAGGGTCACCGAGGCCACGTGGTGACCTTCGGCACGGAGGATGGCGATTACGTCGGTGAGGTACTCCTCACCCTTGGCGTTATCGGTGGGCACCCGCTTGACCGCGTCGCCGAGCAGATGGGCCTCGAAGGCGTAGACCCCCGAGTTGATCTCATCGACCGCCCGCTGGCCCGGGGTCGCGTCCGCCTCCTCAACGATCTTCAGGAAGGCACCGGAGTCATCGCGGATGATGCGGCCGTAGCCGTAGGGGTCGCTGACGCGGGCGGTGAGCACGGTGGCCGCGGCCTCCCGGGCCTGGTGCTCACGGACCAGGCCGGCCAGCGTGGAGCCGCGCAGCAGCGGCGCGTCGGCGTAGGTGACCACGATCGTCCCGTGGTCCAGCCCGACCTCCTCGATCACGGTGCGGACCGCGTGGCCGGTGCCACCCTGGCGGTGCTGGACCACGGCCTGGACGTCAGGGGCGTGGCTGGCCAGGTACTCGGTGACCTCCCGGCGGCGGTGGCCCACCACCACGATGAGACGGACGGGATCCGTCTCGCGCGCGGTGGCCAGCACGTGCCCCAGCAGGGTCTCGCCGCAGATCGATGCAGCACCTTGGGGGTATCGGACTTCATCCGCGTACCTTCGCCCGCGGCCAGGATGATGACCGCAGCCGGACGGCTCACACTCACGTGGCGGTGCTCCTCGGTTGCTGCTCCCCGGTCCGGGATCCCGCTCCCCGGTCGCGCCGTCGTGACCCGCACTGATCCGCCCTGCTCACCTGGCACATCAGTTCACGCGCCCGACCCTCGAAGGATACCGTCCGGCCAGCTGGGCCGATGCCGGTTGGGTGGGGTGAAGCCGCCTGCTCAGCGGAACGTAGCGGGCTCCGCACGGCCCGCCAGGCCGGGTGCTGCCGGCCCGGCGCGGAGCGTCACCAGCCACAGAAATTCTGTCGGCACCCGGCGCTAGACTTCGAACATGAATTCGATACAGTTAAATGGTAACGGCCAGAGTCCCTCGAGTCAGGCCGGGCGGTTCTGCGGCAGCGCGCCATCGCGTTACGCCGGGCCGGACGGTCGCGCCGGGAGATCAAGGAGATCCTCGGCATCGGCAGCAACCAGACCCTGAGCGAGGCACTGCGAGGCGAGCCACCACCGGAATGGACCCGGCGTCCCGCGGGCCAAGGACGCCCTGCACGCCCGGGCCCGCGAACTGCGGGAGCAGGGCCTCGACTACGAGGAGATCGCCGCGGCATTAGGCGTGTCGAAGAGCTCAGTCTCACTTTGGGTCAGGGACATGCCACGGCCCGAGCGGCTCAGCTACGAGGAGTGCCGCAAGCGCGCGGCCGAGGGAGCGCGCCTGTACTGGGAGACCGAGCGGCCTGCCCGCGAGGCCAAGCGCGAGGAGGTCCGGGCCGCCGCCGCAGGCCAGATCGGGACGCTGTCCAAGCGGGAGATCCTCATCGCCGGGGCGATCGCCTACTGGTGCGAGGGCGCCAAGAGCAAGCCGCACAGGAGACAGGACCGCGTGGTCTTCGTCAACAGCGATCCAGCGCTGATCAGGTTCTTCCTGCAGGTTTCTGGACACGGTCGGTATCGGGCGGGAGGACCTGACCTATCGCGTGCACATCCACGAAGCGGCCGATGTTCCCGGCAGCGGAACGATTCTGGCAGAGGGTTACCCAGGCGGATCCAAGCCAGTTTCGCCGTACAGTCCTCAAGACTCACAACCCGAGGACAGTCCGCACGAACGTGGGTGACGACTACCACGGCTGCCTGCGGGTCGAAGTCCGGCGCAGCGCCGACCTCTACCGGCAGATCGACGGCTGGACCAGCTCGGTCATGGCCGCCCCATCGGGGCCTGATGCGCCGGAGTCGATGCAGCTAGGTATCGAACCTGATTCACCTGCAACAGAGCTCCCGGGAGAGGATTCGAACCTCTGTTGAGGGACCAAAACCCGTAGTCCTGCCGCTAGACGACCCGGGACCGTCGTCTCGTCGCAAACTCTACCGGGCCACGGCTGAGCTGGGTGCTGAGCCTTATCGGGCGGCGGCGGTACCTGGCGATGTGGGTTCGGTCGCTGCCCGGGTAGTGGTGATCTCGGCACGGCGGTCCGCGACGTCCCGTCCCGGCATCACGTCTCGGTATCTGAGACGGACTATCGACTACTCTGCGCTGACCACGTGACCACGTGGCGAAATCTTCCGGGGTCAGTTGTGCAACTTACGGTTTCGTAGGTTACGGTGACGTAAGCGTCATGATTTCCGCGAAGCTGGGTAGCGGTGCGGGAACAGCGACGCAAGGACCTACTTCCAAGGCCCCGAGAGCAGAGCGAGGTTCACCATGACTGCCTCCCCCGAGACCGTCCCGGACCGGACCATCCCGGACCGGACCATCCCGGCTGCAGCCCCCACGGTCACCCGGCGTACGCCCCTGCCGGAAATAGAGCCCGAGCCGACCCGCCCGCTGGACCACTTCCTGGTCGGCTTGTTCGTCACGATCCCGCTGCTGGCGGTGCTCGCCGCGATCCCTGTGGCCTGGAACCTGGGCTGGCTCGGCTGGCACGACGTGGTGATTGCCCTGGTCTTCTACGTGATCTCCGGGATGGGGATCAGCATGGGCTTCCACCGCTACTTCACCCACTCGTCGTTCAAGGCGAACCGGGGATTGAAGATCGCGCTGGCCGTCGCGGGCACCCTGGCCATCGAGGGGCCGGTGCTCGTCTGGGTGGCTGACCACCGCAGGCACCACAAGTACAGCGACAAAGAGGGCGACCCGCACTCGCCGTGGCGGTTCGGCACCGACTGGAAGGCGCTCACCAAGGGCTTCGGCTACGCGCACATCGGCTGGCTGTTCAACCCGAACCGGACGTCGCAGGCCAAGTTCTGCCCGGACCTCCTGGCGGACAAGGACGTCAGCCGCATCTCACGCTGGTTCCCCGGCCTGGTCGCTGTGTCGCTGCTCGCCCCCGCCCTGATCGGCGGCCTCTGGTCGATGTCCATCGCCGGCGCGCTCACCGCGTTCTTCTGGGCCAGCCTGGTCCGGATCTGCCTGCTGCACCACGTGACCTGGTCGATCAACTCGGTCTGCCACACGTTCGGCAACGAGGACTTCGAGGTGCGCGACAAGTCCCGTAACGTCGCCTGGCTGGCCATCCCCTCGTTCGGGGAGTCCTGGCACAACCTGCACCACTCCGACCCGACCTGCGCCCGGCACGGCGCGCTCAAGGGCCAGATCGACCTCAGCGCCCGGGTCATTGCCTGGGCCGAGCGCCTCGGCTGGGCTTATGACGTCCGCTGGCCGGACGGGGAGCGGCTGTCCGCCCGGCTGACCGGGGTGCGGGGCAAGACGCTCGGCTCCATGACCGACCGCCAGGCCCCGAAGTCAGGTGACCGGAAGGCTGCGTGATGGCGTCATGATGGGCTGGTGACCAATTCGGACCCAGGCTCGAATCAGCGCAAGCGGATGACCGGAAAAGAGCGCCGCGAGCAGCTGCTGGACGTTGGCCGGCGGCTGTTCGCGGAACGCGGATTCGAGGGCACCTCCATCGAGGAGATCGCCGCGCAGGCGGGCGTGTCCAAGCCCGTGGTGTACGAGCACTTCGGCGGCAAGGAAGGCCTGTACGCGGTGGTGGTGGACCGCGAGGTCGAGCGGCTGCTGGCCATGGCCACCCGGATCCTGGGCGGCGAGCACACCAGGGAGAAGTTCGAGGCGGCGGCGGTCGTCCTGCTCAAGTACATCGAGGACGACGCCGACGGTTTCCGCATCCTGGTCCGCGACTCGCACCCGGCGTCGGGCTCCGGCACCTTCGGCAGCCTGATCAGCGATATCGCCAGCCAGGTCGAGTACATCCTGAGCGACTTCTTCGCGGACCGCGGTTATGACCGGAAGCTAGTGCCGATGTACGCGCAGATGCTGGTGGGCATGGTGGCTATGACCGGGCAATGGTGGCTGGACGCCCGCAAGCCGAAGATGGAAGAGGTCGCCGCCCACCTCATCAACCTGGCCTGGAACGGGTTGTCACAGCTGGAGACCAAACCGAAGATCTCCAGCGAGGTCGTCAAGCGCGCCCGGTCCTGATCCGGACGGCAGACCTGCCGCGCGTCAGGCCCTGACCTGGGCCACCACGAAGACGCGCCGGAACGGCAGGACCGTGCCGTACGGCGCCGCCGGGTAGGCCACCCGGATCCGGTCCCGGTAATCGGCCAGGAAGTCCTCCGCCTGATCCGGGGCCAGGGCGGCCAGCACCGGCCGCAGCCCGGTGCCCCGGTACCAGTCCGACCACCGCATCCTCGCCCTGGAGGACGTGCAGGTAGGTGGTCTCCCACGCGTCCACCTCGCAGCCCGCCCCGGCCAGCAGGGCCAGGTAGTCCTCGGGGTCGCCGGCCTGCCGGTTCAGCTGGACGCCCTCGAGCAGCGGCCGCCAGCGCGGCGTGCCGGCCAGGTCCCGCAGGATCGTGTGGCTGGGCTGGTCGAAGTTGCCGGGGAGCTGGAAGGCCAGCCAGCCGCCCGGCGCCAGCCAGCGCACCCACGAGGGCAGCAGCTCCTGGTGGCCGGGGATCCACTGCAGCACCGCGTTACAGGTGATCACGTCGACGGGCCGCTCCGGCTGCCAGGCCCGGATGTCGGCCAGCCGGAACTCCAGCCGGCCAGCCCGCCCCGGCTCGATCTCCGCCCGGGCAGCCTCGATCATCTCCGGCGAGCTGTCCACGCCCAGCACCCGGGCGGCCGGCCAGCGCGCGGCCAGCGCGGCGGTCAGGTGGCCGGGACCGCAGCCCAGGTCGGCCACGAAGTCCGGCTGGTCGGCCTGGACCCGGCTGAGCAAGTCGAAGAACGGCCGGGACCGTTCGCTGCCGAACCGGAGGTAGCTGCCTGGATCCCACATCGCGCCCGCTCATTTCTCTCGACGTCGAGATACCTGATCGGCCCCTGTCTACCGGGGTCACAGTCTTGATGTCAAGAGATATGCTGCCCGCATGGACGAGCGCCCCGGAGGGCCAGCCCAGCGCGCGGCGCTGGCGCGCGACGAGGTGGACGACCTCGTGGCCGCCTGGCACTCCGAGCGGCCCGACCTGGATGTGGAACCGCTTCAGGTGCTCAGCCGCGTGTCCCGGCTGGCGCGGCACCTGGACCGGGCCCGGCGGGTGGCGTTCGCCCGGCACGGCCTGGATATCTGGGGGTTCGACGTGCTGTCCGCCCTGCGCCGGCAAGGAGCCCCGTATCAGCTGACCCCCGGGGCACTCCTCCGGGCCACGCTGGTCACCTCGGGCACGATGACCAACCGGGTCGACCGGCTGGCCGAGGCGGGCCTGGTCCGCCGGGAGCCCGATCCGCAGGACCGCCGCGGGGTGCTGGTCACCCTGACCCCGGCCGGGGTGGACCGGGTTGACGCGGCCTTCGCCGATCTCCTGCGCAGCGAGCACGCGCTGCTCAGCGGACTCAGCGAGGCCGATCGCCGCACCCTGGCCGACCTGCTCCGGATCCTGCTCGCCCCGCTGGACGCTTAGCCCCTGACGAATCAGCGCGGTGCATCGTGTGCGTCAGGGTGCCCACGATGCACCGCGCTGATGCTGCCCGCCGGGTCAGGTGGCTTCGGCGGCTTCGAGCCACTGCTCTTCGAGGCGCGACTTCTCGTCCTGGACGGCGCGGAGCTCGGCGCCGAGCTCGGTGAGCCGGACGTAGTCGGTGGCGTGCTCGGCCAGCGCGGTGGTCAGCTTGTCTTCCTGGCTGGTCAGCCGGTCGATCTGGCGTTCCAGCCGCTGCATCTCCTTGCGCGCGGTCCGTTGCGTCCCCGCCCCGCCGGGCTGGCCCCCGCCGGGCTGTCCCGCGCCGGGGGCCTGACCCGGAGCCGCGGTAGCAGCGCCCGCCGGCCGGGCCCCCGAACCCCCCGAACTCCCCGAACGGCGGCGAAGGTACTCGTCGACCCCGCCCGCCAGGAAGGACAGGTCGCCGTCCCCGAGCAGGGCGACCACGTGATCGGTGACCCGTTCCAGGAAGTAGCGGTCGTGGCTGACCAGGACCAGGGATCCGGGCCAGCCGTCCAGCAGGTCCTCGAGCTCGGTGAGGGTGTCCACGTCCAGATCGTTGGTGGGCTCGTCGAGGAACAGCACGTTCGGCTCGTCGATCAGGATCCGGAGCAGCTGCAGCCGCCGCCGCTCCCCGCCGGACAGCTCCCCGGCGGGGGTCCACTGGGTGTCGCCGCGCAGGCCGAGCCGGTCGAGCAGCTGGCTGGCGGCCGCGGCACCCTGGGCGGAGTCGAGCGTGCCGCGCACCTCGGTCACCGCCTCGCGCGGGGTGAGCGCGGGATCCAGCCCGGAATCGCGCTGGTGCAGGTAGCCGAGCCGGACCGTCTTGCCCCGGATAATCTCGCCAGTCACGTCGAGTCCCGGCCCCACCTCCCGGGGCTCGCCCGTCCCGGCGAGCTCGCCCGGATCGCGCACCCCGGCCAGCAGGTCGAGCAGCGTGCTCTTGCCGCTGCCGTTCGGCCCGATCAGGCCGACCCGCTCGCCCGGGCCGAGCTGCCAGGTCACGTCGCGCAGCAGAGTCCGTGGCCCGCTGGCCCCGGTGGGGACCGTCGCGGTGACGTCCTCCGCCTCGATCACGGTCCGGCCCAGCCTGGCGGTGGCCATCCGGGTCAGTTCCACCCCGTCCCGCGGCGGCGGCTCACCCTCGATGAGCGCGTTGGCCGCGTCCACCCGGAACCGGGGCTTGCTGGTCCGGGCGGGCGGCCCGCGGCGCAGCCAGGCCAGTTCCTTGCGCAGCAGGTTGCGGCGGCGGCGGTCGGTGGCCTCGGCGACCCGGGCCCGCTCCGCCCGGGCCAGCACGTACGCGGAATACCCGCCGTCGTAGACGTGCACCCGGCCGTCGGCCAGTTCCCAGGTCCGGTTGCACACCGCGTCCAGGAACCACCGATCGTGGGTCACCGCGGCCAGCGCCTCCGGCCGCCCGGCCAGGTGCTTGGCCAGCCAGTCGATGGCCTCGACGTCCAGGTGGTTGGTGGGCTCGTCCAGGAGCAGCAGGTCGTGGTCCCCGATCAGCACCGCGGCCAGTGCCACCCGCCGCGACTCGCCGCCGGACAGCCGGCCGCCGGCCCGGCCAGGTCGATCCCGGGCAGCAGGGCGGCCAGCACCGACCGGGTCCGCGGGTTCGCCGCCCAGGCATGCTCGGGCAGGTCCCCGACGACGTTCGAGGCCACGGTGCCGGTCAGCACGGTGCGCTGGGCCAGCACCCCCGTCCGCAGCCCGCGGGTCCGGGTGGCCCGGCCGCTGTCCAGCGCCTCGGTCCCGGCCAGCACCGACAGCAAGGTGCTCTTGCCCGCGCCGTTGCGGCCGACGATACCGATCCGGTCGCCGGCCGCGACGCCAGCGGATACCCCGTCGAGCAGCGGCCGCTGGCCATAGGCCTTGACCGCGCGCTCCAGGTTGACCAGGTTCACCGCGGGACTGCTCATGCTCGTGCGGACGTCCTCATGGCCGGCCTGCCGGCCGGCTGTCGCTGCTTCCTCATGGCCAGCCCGCCACAGGCCGCTTCCGACCCGCCCAGGAGGCCTCCGGGCCCCCCGTCCGCAGGCACGCTGATCACGGTCGCGCCCGGGGCCGGGCCGGTCACGCTGGCTACCGTCCGGCACACCCCGGCCCCGGCCAGCGCGACGGCCAGGTCGCGGGCGTGCACCCCGTCCCGGGCCAGGAACGCGCAGGTCGGCCCCGAGCCGGACACGATGCCGCCGAGCGCGCCGTGCTCGCGGCCCGCGGCCAGCGTCTGGCGCAGCCGGGGCAGCAGCGACACGGCGGCGGGCTGCAGGTCGTTGCTCAGCAACGGGCCCAGCCCGGCCGGGTCACCCGAGCGGAGCGCGGCCATCAGGGCCGTATCCAGCTGCGGCGGTCCCGGGGAACCGGCCCGGCCGCCGGACGCGGGCTTCCCACCCGAGGCCGCCCGCCCACCAGAAGCCGCCCGCCCACCGGAGGCCGGCCCGGAGGCCGCCCCCCCACCGGAAGCCGCGCGCCCGGCCCGCGCCCGGAGCCGGTCACAGGCCGCGTACACCGCAGGGGTGGACAGCTGCCCGTCCGCGAACGCGAGCACCCAGTGATACGTCCCGGCGGCCAGGGCCGGGGTGACCCGGTCGCCGCGCCCCAGGCCCACGGCCGTCCCGCCGAGCAGCGCGAACCCGACGTCGCTGCCCACCCTGGCGGCCACCTCGGCCAGTTCCTGATGGCTCAGCCCGGTGCCCCACAGCTCGTTGCAGGCGACCAGCGCCCCGGCCGCGTCGGCGCTGCCGCCGGCCAGGCCGGCCGCGACCGGAATCCGTTTCCTGA
The DNA here is from genome assembly GCA_963723595.1 of uncultured Actinomycetes bacterium. Lineage (GTDB taxonomy): Bacteria > Actinomycetota > Actinomycetes > Streptosporangiales > Streptosporangiaceae > RYN-230. Next base: position 522,132 of record CAVRRQ010000014.1, on the reverse strand, counting down.
TCTCGATGGCCAGGCCGGGCGCGTCCCGGACCCCGGGCCCGACCATGTCGACCAGCGCGGCAACCGCGCGGGCGGCGAGGTTGCCCGGGCCGAGCGGCACGCTGCGGGCGCCCTCCCCGGTGACCACCACGCTGTCGGTGTCCGCGGAGGTTACGGTGACCTCATCGAACAGCGCCAGGGCATGGAACACGGTCACCAGGTCGTGGTAGCCATCCGCACCGGGCGGGCCCACAGAGAGCTGGAGATTCACCTTCGCGGGCACCCGCGCGGTCACAGCGGTCACGATTCCCCGATCGTAGCCGCCCGGGCGATCCGGGCGAACTCGGCGACCCCGAGCGACTCGCCCCGCGCGCCCGGGTCCACCCCGGCGGCGCGCAGGATCCGTTCCGCGTCCGGGGCCGACCCGGCCCAGGTGGCCAGGGCCGCGCGGAGCGTCTTGCGCCGCTGCGAGAACGCCGCGTCCACCACCGCGAACACGTCGGCGCGCGGCACATCGACCTCCGGGGGGTCCCGGCGGGTGAACGCGACCAGCCCGGAATCCACGTTGGGCACCGGCCAGAACACCGTGCGCGGCACCGGCCCGGCCCGTCTGGTGTCCGCGTACCAGGCCAGCTTGACCGACGGGATGCCGTAGATCCGGCCGCCGGGCGGCGCGGTCATCCGGTCGGCCACCTCGGCCTGCACCATGACCAGCCCCCGGCGCAGCGTGGGCAGCTCGGCCAGCAGGTGCAGCACGACCGGCACCGCCACGTTGTACGGCAGGTTCGCGACCAGCGCCGTCGGGGGGTCGCCCGGCAGTTCCCCGGCCCCGACTCCGCGCGGCGTCGGCGGTGACTACGGTCAGCCGTTGCGGAAAAGAAGGGGCATGGGCGGCGACGGTCACCGGAAGCGCGGCGGCCAGCGATGGGTCGATCTCGATCGCGGTGACCTGGCGGGCGGCCGGGAGCAGGCCCAGGGTGAGCGAGCCGAAGCCGGGCCCGACCTCGAGCACCACGTCGCCGGGCTGCAGCTCGGCCAGGGACACGATGCGCCGGACGGTGCCCGCGTCGGTGACGAAATTCTGGCCGAGCCGCTTGGACGGCCGGACGTCCAGCTTCCGGGCGAGCTCCCGGATCTCGGCCGGTCCGAGGAGCGTGGCGCTTTCTACCACGGGCCGAAGACCCGCTCGCCGGTCGCCTCGATGATCGCGCACAGCTCCGCCACGCCCAGCTGCTTGATCTCCGCCAGCGCGCGCAGCGTGTGCACGACCTGCGCCGGGGAGTTGGACCTGCCCCGGTTGGGCATCGGGGTCAGGAACGGGGCGTCGGTCTCGACCAGCACCGCGTCCGCCGGCACGGCGGCGGCCGCGTCCCGCAGCGGCTGGGCGTTCTTGAACGTCAGGGTCCCGGCGAAGCTCAGCACGTAGCCCGCGGCCACGCAGCGCTTGGCCATGGCGGCGTCCCCGGAGAAGCAGTGGAACACGACCCGCTCCGGCGGCCCCTCCTCCTCCAGGATGCGCAGCACGTCCTCGTGCGCGTCCCGGTCGTGGATCATCAGCGCCTTGCCGGCCTGCCTGGCGATCGCGATGTGCGCCCGGAACCACTCCTGCTGCAGCTCGTGCGGCGCATCGTCCCAGTAGTAGTCCAGCCCGGTCTCGCCCACCGCCCGCACCCGCGGCTCGCTCGCGAGCGCGGCGATCTCCTCCCGCGCCGCTTCCTTCTCCGCAACGGAACCGCTCACGGCCACGGTGTCGTTCGGATGGATCGCGACCGCGGCGTACACCGGGTCGTGGTCCGCCGCGCAGGCCACGGCCCAGTACGAGGAGGGCAGGTCGGTGCCGACGGTGACCACCCGGGTAATGCCGGCCGCGGCCGCCCGGGCCAGCACGTCCGGAACCTTCCCGGGCAGCAGGTTCAGGTGGCAGTGGCTGTCGAACGCGGTGGCCGGCAGGCGGCTCCGGGTCCGGGGCGGGCGGGCGGCCGTACTGGTCAGCGGCGTTCTGGTTAGGCGCCTGCTGGCCTGAGTTTGGCGCGCTCACCCCGCCGGCCTGGTCACGGCTGCTCAAGCCGGGCCAGTTCCTCCGCGACGATCGAGGAGTCCAGCTTGGTGAACAGCGGTTCCGGCGTGGCGAGCGGGGTCCCCGGCGTGACCGGGCGGGACTCCCAGCGGGCGGCGTCGGCGTCGTAGTCCCCGGTGACCACCGGGTAGGACGGGGCGCCGTCCTCGTCCACTTCGTCGATCCGGGGCATCCCGGTCCAGGTGCCCTCGCCGCCCAGCATCCGGTACACCTTGGCCGAGGACTCGGGCAGGAACGGGGTGAGCATGGTCTTCGCGTCGTCCACCAGCTGCAGGACCACGTGCAGGATCGTGCGCATCCGCTCCGGGTCGGACTCGCGCAGCTTCCACGGGGCCTGGTCGGACATGTACTTGTTGGCGTCCCCCACGGCGCGCATGGCGTCGTTGACCCCGGCCTTGAACCGGGACCGGTCCAGCGCGCCGCCGACCCGGGTGAAGGCCTGCCGGGACCGCTCCAGGATCTCCCGGTCCGCGTCGGTCAGCTGGCCGGGCTCCGGGACGGACCCGATGTTCCGGGCCGCGAACGAGACCGACCGGTTGACCAGGTTGCCCCAGGTGGCGACCAGCTCGTCGTTGTTGCGGCGGAGGAACTCGCTCCAGGTGAAGTCGGTGTCCTGGTTCTCCGGCCCGGCTACCGCGACGTAGTAGCGCAGCGCGTCCACGTCGTAGCGGGCCAGGAAGTCCCGGACGTAGATGACGACGGACCGGGAGGACGAGAACTTCCGGCCCTCCATCGTGAGGTACTCGCTGGAGACCACCTCGGTCGGCACGTTCAGCGCGCCGAGGGCGCCGGGGCTGCCGTCCTTGCTGCCCTGGCCGTTGTAGCCGAACAGCATCGCGGGCCAGATCTCCGAGTGGAAGACGATGTTGTCCTTGCCCATGAAGTAGTAGGACTCGGCGTCGGGTGCCTGCCACCACGCGCGCCAGGCGTCCGGCTCGCCGGACCGGCGGGCCCACTCGATCGACGCGGACAGGTAGCCGATGACCGCGTCGAACCACACGTAGATCCGCTTATCGGTGCGGTCCCGCCAGCCGTCCAGCGGGACCGGGACGCCCCAGTCCAGGTCCCGGGTGATGGCCCGGGGGCGCAGCTCGTCGAGCAGGTTCAGGGAGAAATTGAGCACGTTCGGCCGCCACTGGCCGGTCTTGCTCTCCAGCCACTTGCGCAGCACCTCGGTGAACGCGGGCAGGTCGAGGAAGTACTGCTCGGTCTCGACGAACTTGGGCGTCTCCCCGTTGATCCTGGAGCGGGGGCCGATCAGGTCGACCGGGTCGAGCTGGTTGCCGCAGTTGTCGCACTGGTCACCGCGGGCGTGCTCGTACCCGCAGATCGGGCAGGTCCCCTCGATGTAGCGGTCCGGCAGGGTCCGGCCGGTGGACGGGGAGATCGCGCCCAGCGTGGTCTGCGGGAAGATATAGCCGTTCTTGAGCAACCCGAGGAAGATCTCCTGCACCACCGCGTAGTGGTTGCGGGTCGTGGTCCGGGTGAACAGGTCGTAGGAAAGGCCCAGCGCGCGCAGGTCCTCCGCGATCACCCGGTTGTAGCGGTCGGCGAGCTGGCGGGCGGTGACGCCCTCGGCGTCGGCGGCCACCTGGATCGGGGTGCCGTGCTCGTCGGTGCCGCTGACCATCAGCACCCGGTTCCCCGCCATCCGCTGGTACCGGCTGAACATGTCGGACGGCAGGCCGAAGCCCGAGACATGGCCGATGTGGCGGGGCCCGTTGGCGTACGGCCAGGCGGGCGCGGTCAGGATGTGACGGGTCGTCGCGGACATGGGTCCAGCCTAGAGGCAACCCCGGACCGGTCCTGAACGGATTCGGCGACCGGCAGAGCTCAGCCGCGCGGCGGCCCGGCCTGCGCATCCGGGCCGGCCGGACCGGGCCGCCGGGCCGCCACCACGGCGTCGTACAGCTCCCGGCGGCGCAAGCCAGATTCCCGGGCCACGGCGGCGATCGCCTCGCTCCGGGGCTGGCCGTCCGCGGCCCGGCGGGCCACCTCGGCGACGGCCTCCGCGAGGGTGAGCCGGGGTCCTCCCGGGTTGCCCCCGACGACCAGCGTGACCTCACCCAGCAGGCCACCCTCGGCCCAGGCGGCCAGCTCGGCCAGCGTGCCCCGGCGGATCTCCTCGTGCGTCTTGGTCAGCTCCCGGCAGACCACCGCCCGCCGCCCGGGCCCGAACGCTCCGGCCAGCTCACCCAGGGTGACCCCGGTCCGGTTGCCGGCCTCGAAGAACACCAGGGTGCGGGGCTCGGCGGCCAGCTCGGCGAAACGGCGGGCCCGCTCGCCGGGCTTGCGGGCCGGGAAGCCCTCGAAGCAGAACCGGTCGGTGGGCAGGCCGGACACGGCCAGCGCTGCTGTCACCGCGGACGGCCCGGGCAGCACCCGGATCGGGGCCCCAGCCTCGGCCGCGGCCGCCACCAGCCGGTACCCCGGATCGCTGATCGTGGGCATGCCCGCGTCGGAGACCAGCAGCACGTCCTGGCCCTGGCGGAGCGAGTCGAGCAGCTGGCCGCCCCGGCTCCGCTCGACCGCCTCCCAGTACGAGACGACCCGGCCGGTCACCTCGACGCCCAGGGTGGAGGCCAGCCGCTTCAGCCGCCGGGTGTCCTCGGCGGCCACCAGCGGTGCCTCGGCCAGGGCCTGCGCGAGCAGCGGTGACGCGTCGCCGGGCCGTCCGATGGGTACGGCGGCCACCGTGAGGGTGCCAAAGCCCTGCGCGGCGGCTGGGCCGCTGGTGGCGGCTGGGCCGCTGGTGGCCGGGCCGGGCGGCGGCTGCGTGGCGGCTGGGTCGCTGGTGTTCATGCCGGGCACCACGCTATGTCCCCGTGCTAAGTCCCCGTGCTGAGTACCGGTGCTATGTCCTGGGTACCGCCACGTTGCGGCAGGCACACCACTACGTCGTGATCTGGCGCCCGCACGGCCCGGCCGGCCCATACCATGTGTCCGATGATGGCCTCTCGGACGACGGCGGACCCGGCCGCGACCACTGACCAGCCATCCGGTCTCATGGCCCGGATGGTCCCGCCCATGCCCGGCAGTGCGCTGTGGGGCTGGCTGGGCCCGCTGCTGGTCACCGTGTTCGGCGCGTTCCTGCGGTTCAACCAGCTGAACGTGCCGGACAAGGTCATCTTCGACGAGACGTACTACGTGCCGGATGCGCTGGGCATCCTGCGGTACGGCGTCGAGCACAACTACGTGAGCGCGCGGAACTCGATGCTCGTGCGCGGGGACACGCACATCTTCAGCACCGGCGGGGAGTTCGTGGTCCACCCGCCGGTCGGGAAGCTGTTCATCGCGTTCGGCGAGTGGACGTTCGGCGTCAACTCGTTCGGCTGGCGGTTCGCGGCCGCGCTGATCGGGTCACTGGCCATCCTGCTGCTGGCCCGGATCGCCCGCCGGATGACCCGGTCCACCCTGCTCGGCTGCATCGCCGGCCTGCTGCTGGCGCTGGACGGGCTGGAGTTCGTGATGAGCCGCACGGCCCTGCTGGACATCTTCCTGATGTTCTGGGTGCTGGCCGCGTTCGGCTGCCTGGTCGTGGACCGCGACGTCACCCGGGCCCGGCTGGCCGCGATCGTGGACGGCGCGCTCGGCGGGGCTTCGTCCGGGCCCTCATCCGGCTCGGACCTGGGCAGCGCAGGGCCTGGGAGGCCGGCCGGATCCCGGTGGTCGAGCAGCCGGTGGCCGGGCAGCCGGTCGCCGGGCAGCCCGTGGCCGGGCAGCCGGTGGCGGCGCATCCCCTGGTGGCGGGTGGGCGCCGGGGTGTGCATCGGCCTGGCCCTGGCCTCGAAGTGGGACGCGATCTGGTTCGTGCTCGGCCTGGGCGCCCTGGTGATCGCCTGGGACATCGGCGCGCGCCGGGCCGCTGGGCTGCCCAATGACTTCCCCGGCACCCTGCGGCGGCACCGCTGGATGCCGGTCTGGTTCGGCGTGGTGCCCGTCGGGGTCTACCTGGTCACCTGGTCCGGCTGGTTCTTCACCAGCACCGGATACGACCGGCAGTGGGCCGCGCAGAACGACATCCACGTCCCGGTGATCTCCGCGCTGGCCTCGTTCGTGCAGTACCAGAAGCAGATGCTCCAGTTCCACCTGGGCCTGACCACGCACCACCCGTACCAGTCGCAGCCGTGGACCTGGCTGGTGATGAGCCGGCCCGTCGCGTTCTTCTGGCAGTGCCCGGCGGGCGGCACCCACGAGGCCTGCGCCAGTTCCAAGGCCCAGGAAGTGCTGGCCATCGGCACGCCGCTGATCTGGTGGGCGTCCATCGCCACGCTGCTGGTCTGCGTGGCCTGGTGGCTGACCCGCCGGGACTGGCGGGCCGGGGCGCTGCTGCTGGCCGTGGCCGTGGGCTGGCTGCCCTGGTTCTGGTTCGCGCTGCACGACCACCGGACCGAGTTCTTCTTCTACGCGCTGGAGTTCGAGCCCTACCTGATCCTGTCGATCACCTTGTGCCTCGGGCTGATCATCGGCTCGGCGCGGGCGTCCGCGATGCGCCGCACGGTTGGCTCGGCGGTGGTCGGTGCCTACCTGCTCGGGGTGCTGCTGAACTTCGCCTACCTGTACCCGATCCTGACGGCCAAGATCATCCCGTATACGTCCTGGCTGTCACACATGTGGTACCACGGCTGGATTTAGCACGCGGTCAGCGGCCAGGGGCGCCTGCCCACGGCGGGTGGCCTGTTCAGCGAGGCCGGACCTGAGCGACACTAGAGGCGGATCCCCCTGCGCGGGTCGATGACGATCTCTGCGCTGGCCGGCCAGTCCGGGGGATGGGCCGGCCCCGAAGTACTGGTAGAGCGCAGCACACCCTCCTGGTTGAGCGCAGCCGGAGCCCACAGTGGGCCTTCAGGAATCTCTCAGATTCGGGGGGTAGTAAAGAGACCGCGAACAGCGGGGAAAAAGTGACCCGATTCACCGAGCCGGATGGGCGCTCCCATACGTCTCTAGGGTGAAGGGTTTCGATCGAGCAGTGGAGTGACCGATGGGGACTAGCGAAGAGGCACCGGACCGGGACCGGCGGTTCGAGCAGGATGTCCTGCCGTTCCTCGGCCAGCTGTACCCCGCTGCGCTCCGGATGACCCGCAACCCGACGGACGCCGAGGACCTCGTGCAGGAGACCTCGGCCAAGGCGTACGCCGCGTTCCACCAGTTCCGCCCGGGCACCAACCTCAAGGCCTGGCTGCACCGCATCCTGGCCAACACGTTCATCAACACCTACCGCAAGCGCCGCCGTGAGCCGCGGCAGGCTTCCGGGGGCGACTTCCAGGAATGGCAGATGCCGGCCGACCCGCTGGCCGCCCAGGCCCGCTCGGCCGAGGCGGAGGCGCTGGACCGGCTCGCCGACTCGGAGATCCTGCGTGCGCTGCGGGACCTGCCCGAGGAGTTCCGGGTCGCGGTGTACCTGGCCGATATCGAGGGCTATGCCTACAAGGAGATCGCCGAGATCATGGGCACCCCGATCGGCACGGTGATGTCGCGGCTGCACCGCGGCCGCGGCCGGCTGCGCGACAAGCTGGCCGCCTACGGTCCCGGCCCCGGCCCGGGCCTGGCCCCGATGACAGGCTGACCCCGCCAGGATTACCAGGCGCTGCCCGGCCGCGGCGCGTGCTCCCAGCCCAGCGCGGCCGGGTCGTACACCCGCTCCACGTAGATCTGGTGCCACAGCGAGAACACGATCAGCACCCAGATGTGCCGCCAGCTGACGTCGGGCTCGCCCCCCCGGAACCGCTCCAGCATGCTGAGCGCCGCGTCCTTGTCGATCCACTCGTCGGTCTTGGCCTCACGCAGCAGGCGGTCCGCCCACCCGTACATCTCGCCCTTGAGCCAGTGCCCGATCGGCACCGGGAAGCCCAGCTTGGCTCGTTCCGCCGCAGCCTGCGGCAGCACAGAGCCCATCGCCTGGCGCAGCGCGAGCTTGGTGGTACCTGCGCCGATCTTCTCCTCCCGGGCCAGCCGGGCCGCGACCGCCATCACCTCGCGGTCCAGGAACGGCACCCGCAGCTCCAGGCTGTGTGCCATGGTCATCCGGTCCGCCTTGACCAGGATGTCGCCGTGCAGCCAGGTGTTGATGTCCACCAGCTGCATGGTGGACGTGTCATCCAGGCCGGCCTCGGCGGCCTGATCGTAGACGGGGGCGGTGACGGCGTAGGCGCTGGCCGCCGGGGACCCGGGCCCCCGGGCGACCAGGTCCACCTGGCTGCCCACGAACACGTGCGCGTTCCCGATGTAGCGGTCCCGCAGCGGGGTCGAGGTCCGTTCCAGGAAACCCTTGCCCTTGACCCCGGCCGGGATCATCGAGGCCGCCCGCTTCAGCGGCACCCGGGCCAGCCCGGGCAGCCGTTCCCCGGCGCGGACCATCCCGGGCTGGTGGTAGATGGCATAGCCGCCGAACAGCTCGTCTGAGCCTTCGCCGGACAGCACCACCTTGACGTGCTTGCTGGCCTCCCGGGCCACGAACCACAGCGGGACCGCCGCGGCGTCGGCCATCGGGTCGTCCAGGTGCCAGATGATCCGCGGCAGGTGGGTGAAGAACTCCTCCGCGCTGATCACGTAGGGGATCGACTTGACGCCGAGCGCGGCGGCGGTCTCCTGCGCACGGTCGATCTCGCTGTAGCCCTCGCGCTCGAACCCGACGGTGAAGGTGAGCAGGTCCGGGCGGTGCTCCGCAGCCAGGGCGCAGATCGCCGCCGAGTCGATGCCGCCGGACAGGAACGCGCCGAGCGGCGCGTCGCTGCGCAGGTGCACGGCGATCGAGTCCCGCATCACGGCCAGGATCGAGGCGGCCGTGCCCTCGCTCGGGGCGGGCGCGGGCCGCAGGTCGGCCCGCCAGTAACGGAACACGTCCACGCTGCCGCCGGGCCGGGCGATGAGCGCGTGCCCGGGCGGGAGGACCCGGATCGGCGGGGTCAGCGCCTCCGGCGGCGGTACGTACTGGAAGGCCAGGTAGTGACGGAGCGCGTCCCGGTCGAGGGCGCTCAGCTCACCCGGGCTGGCCAGGCACTTACGTTCCGAGGCGAACCGCAGCAGCCGGCCGGGGTCGGCCGCCCCCGGCCCGCCCTCGCCTGGGTGGCCCTGGGCTGGCTGATCCTGAGCTAGCTGGTCCGGGCCCGCCGCGTGCCGGCCCGGCCGCCCGGACGACGGGACCGCGGCGGGCGGCGGGGGCGGCGGGGTGGCCGGCCCGGCCGCGTGCCGCCCGGCCGGGCGGGTGTCCCACGCGGAGCCGCCGGGGGCCTGCCCGCCGTTCATCCCCGGGGGCGTGGCCTGGCCGTCCAGCCAGTCGTGCTCCCGGGGCTCGTCCACGGTGTAGTAGAAGGGCTTGATGCCGAACTGGTCCCGGGCGCAGAACAGCTCCCGGGTCCACGTGTCCCAGATCGCGAACGCGAACATGCCGCGCAGCCGGTGTACCACTTCCTTGCCCAGCAGCGCGTACATCTCCAGCAGAACCTCGGAGTCCGAGGTGGTCCGCAGGCTCACGCCCTGCTGGCGCAGCTCCTTGGCCAGCTCGACGTAGTTGTAGATCTCGCCGTTGTAGACCATCCAGTAGCGGCCGTCGGCGGACCGCATCGGCTGGTGGCCTCCCGGGGACAGGTCGATGATCGCCAGTCGCCGGAAGCCCAGGGCGACGTCGGGGTCGTTGTAGAACCCCTCGTCATCTGGTCCCCGGTGGGTGATCCGCTCCGTGGCGGTATGCACCCAGTTCTGGTCCGGATCTGCCTCCAGGGCCAGGGCCAGGCAGCCGACGATTCCGCACATCATGTCCCCAACGAGAGAGTCTGGTGGTGAGCCGCTGGTGTGGGCCGGTCCTCTGCGCCCCGATCCTAAGGGGCGGACAGGGCCAGCGTGGGCCAGGCCACGTACCCCGGGGGTGCGCGGCTGACCCGGCTATCTCAGCAGCCTCACTGGCCACGCCAGACCGGGGGGCGCTTCTCGGCGAACGCGGCCGCGCCCTCGGTGGCGTCGGCCGAGCCGAACACGGGGGCGGTGATCTCGTTCTGCCTGGCGAACTGCTCGTCCGCGGGCCAGTCGGCGGACTCCACGACGACCCGTTTGGTGGCGGCCAGGGCGAGCGGCGCGTTCTGGCTGAGCCTGCGGGCCAGCTCGGTGGCCATGGCCAGGGCCTGGCCGGGTGGTACCAGCCGGTTGATCAGGCCGGCCCGGTGCAGCTGCGGCGCCGGGATGCGGTCTCCGGTCAGGGCGACCTCCATGGCCAGGTGGTAGGGGATCCGGCGGGGCAGCCGCAGCAGGCCGCCGGCCGCTGCGACCAGGCCCCGGGTCACCTCCGGCAGCCCGAAGACCGCTTCCTGGCTGGCCACGATGAGATCGCAGCTGAGCGCCACCTCGAACCCGCCGGCCAGCGCGTATCCCTCGACCGCGGCGATCACCGGCTTGGCGGGCGGCCGCTCCACGATGCCGGCGAAACCGCGGCCGCCCGCGCCCGGGTTCTCGCCGGCCAGGAATCCCTTCAGGTCCATGCCGGCGCAGAACGTGCCGCCTGCCCCGGTGAGCACGATGACCCGGACATCCGGGCGGGACTCCAGGTCGTCGAGGGCAGCCGCCATCCCGGCGGCCACCGCCCCGTTCACCGCGTTCCGCGCGGCCGGCCGGTTGATGGTGACGACCGCGACCGGGCCGTCCACCTCACTCAGGACCGCATCCGGATTACCCGGATTAACGCCTTCCGTTACCGCGCTTTCCGTATTGTCCGACACTGCGTTGCCTCCCTGAAGGTTCAGTTTTTTTCCCGGACGGACAGCGGTTTTCGTGCAGGCAGGCTCCCTTTACTCGGACACGTGCGCAGGTGGGTGCTGTCCGGTAGCTGCCCAGATATGGATGATTATCGGGATCCAGAGGTAACGTATTCGCCGTGGAGGGGGTCCGCGACCTTCTCACGGGCCTTGCTACTGGCCCTGAGGGTTTGTCTGTACGCGTGCGGGGGGTTGGCCGCAGCGCTTGTTTTTGCTGTGCTCCTGGCCGGACGGGCGGCAGCGGACCAGAACCCCGTCTCCGCGCAGAATCCAGGCTCCGCGCAGGCCTCCGGCTCCGCCGCAGCCGCGGGCACCAACGGGCTCACGGCGGCCCTTCCAGCCGGAAGCGCGGCCTCCGCGGTCAGTTCTGTGGCCGGCGCCGCCCAGAGCCTCGTCCCCGGGCCGGGCGGCACATCAGGGCCGGGCGGTACGCCGGGCCCGGCCAGCACGTCAGGGCCGGGCAGCACGCCGGGGCCGGGCAGCGGCGGCAGCCAGGGTCCGGCCTCCCCGGGCCAGCCCTCAGGACCGCAGCAGGCGGGACAGCCCAGCTCTGCGGGCCAGCCGGTTCCGGCCAGCCAGGCACCCGGCGCCAGCGCTGCCTCCTCTCAGGCCGCTCCCGCGGCCAGCGTTCCTCCCCCGCCGGCTGGATCCAGCAGCGGCGGCGGCACGACCCAGGTCCCCGCCTCGGCCGCCAGCGCCGCGGCGTCCGCCGTCAGCGGAGTCACCCAGAACATCATGCCGGGCGGCTCCGGCGGCCACAGCACGGGCCCAGCGGCGGGAGCGGCAGCGGCCGGCCGCACGCCACCAGGTCAGGCAGCGCGGCAGGCACCGGGCGGCACGCCCAGCGGCAGCCCTGACCAGTCGCCGGGGGGCAGTGCCCTGGCCAGCGTCAGCCATACGGTCCAGAGCGCCACCCAGGCCCGGGCTCAGGGCCCCGGCCCCGGAGCGCCGGGACAGCCCGCCGGGTCGCAGCCCCCGCGCCAGCCGGTCCCGTCCGCCCCAGCCAGCGTCGCGTCCGCCGCCAGCGTGGGGCCGACGGTCATCAGCACCGTCACCGGCCACACCAGCAGCGCACCGCCCGCCACCACCGCCTCCCGCGTCAGCGGCACTGTCCAGCGCATCGCCCAGGGAGCGCTCGGCGCCGTCCCGCCCGGGCCCCCTGTCGCCAGCCAGCCGTCCGCGGCGGTGCCGGAGTTCACCAGCGGCCTGGCCGGCGTCACGGCCGGCCCGCTGACCAAGGTGACCGGCGTTGTCACCCGGGCCACCGATCTGAGCGGCACCTCCGGCGGGGCGAACACCGGCGCTGGCGGCCTCACCGGGTCAGTGACCGGGGTCACCCGGACCGCCCTTCCCGCCGTCGCCAGCGTCACAAGGGCCGCTGCCGGAGTCACACGGACCGTCGTGCCGTCCGCCGCCAAGACCGTCACCGGCATCACCGGGACTGCCCGGCCGGCTGTCACCGCCGTCACGCGGGCGCTGCTCCCGGCCGTCACGCGGACCGCCACCGGGACCCTCCTGCCGGCCGTCACGGGGACCGTCACCGGCGTCACCCAGACGCTCCTCCCGGCCGTCACGGGCGTCACGGGAACCGTTCTTCCGGCCGTCACCGGTGTTACGGGAACCGTCCTCCCCAGCGTCATAGGCACCGTCACCGGCGCCACCGGGACCCTCCTGCCGGCCGTCACGGGGACCGTCACCGGCCTCACGGGAACCGTCATCCCGGCCGTCACCGGCCTCACGGGAACCGTCATCCCGGCCGTGACGCGGGCCGTCACCGGCCTCACCGGGACGATCCTCCCCGCTGTCACAGGCCTGGCCGGGACCGTCCTCCCGGCCGTCAGCGGCCCGGTGTTCCCGCTCGTCTCCACGGCCGGCGGGCTGCCCCTCGCCCTGTCCCCGACGCCGGCGGCCGCCACCGGGACCCTGGTCGCGGCCGCGGGTCCGCGGGAACCGTCGGTCACGGCCGCCGGGGGAACGATCCCGTCGCTTCACGCCGGAGGCCTGACCGGGGCGGCCCTGCCGCCCCTGGCCGCAAGCCTGCGTTCGCTCCGGGCATCGGCTGCGGGAGCAGCCGGCCACGGCACTCCAGCGCCGTCAGTCCCAGCACCTTCCCGGCTGCCGGCCGGGTCCGGCGGCGGTGCCACCAGTGGCAGCGGCCCCGGCGGGAACGGTGGGCGGGCGCTGTACGGCGGCGTCGCCGCCGCGCTGATCCCAATGCTCACCCTGGTCTTGCTGCGGCTGGCGCGGTGCGCCGCCGCGATGCCGATCTGGCGTTCGTACCTGCCGGAGGTCCCACCCGCCTAAGTCCTTTCCTTCCCGACTGGCTCATCCCTTCGGCGTCCGGGCCGCAGCGTCCGGCGCTGATCCCCTCGGAAGGAAAGTGACATCACTATGCGTACGTGGACGAAGTCCGCGTGCGTGGTGTTCGCCTGGAGCATTCTGTCGATCGCCCCGGTGGCGGTCGGCATGACGGGATCCGTCCACCCGGCCCAGGCGAGTACCCGCACCGCGAGAAGTACTGAGGTCCTCCTCACCAGCACCCTGAGCGTCGCCGTACCGTCCGTGACGGCGACGAGCCCGGCCACGAAGTACGTGGTCCAGTCCGGCGATACCTTGTCCGGCATCGCGGCCCGGTTCGGCATGCGTGGTGGCTGGCCGGCCCTGTACACGGCCAACCTGAAGGCCATCGGCCGGAACCCGGACACCCTGCGGCCCGGAACCGTGCTCCTGCTGCCCGGTCCAGCGCGCGTGCGTTATACCGTCGCCGCCGGTGACACCCTGTCGGGTATCGCCGCCGGGCTGGGCGTGCGCGGCGGCTGGCCGGCCCTGTACGCCGCCAACCGGCAGGCCATCGGCCAGGACCCGGGCGCACTCCGGCCCGGAACCGTGCTCAGGCTCCCGCATCCGGCGGCGCCGGCCTCGCCCCCGGCAGGCGTGGCCCCCCGGCAGCACCCCGCGCCGCCGCCGTCTTCACCACCTCCGGCACGGTCTCACCCCCAGCGGGCGACGCCAGGCGCGGCGGCTCCCACCGGCATGCCGCAGTGGCTCAAGACCATGCTGCTGGCGCTGGGCCTGCTCATCCTGGTGGCCTTGCTGACCGAACCCCTGCTGGTGGGCCGCCGCCGGCGACAGCAAGCCGCTGCCCGGGCGGCCCAGCCCGGCCCGGCCGGGTCCGGCCGGGAGCTGGCCTCCCCGCCGCCCGCCGTGCAACGGGCTTCCATCGTCCTGGCCGACCATGACCGGCTCGTCGTGACCTGCAGCAAGCGTGATGACACGGTCTATGTCCTGCGGCCGCCGGGTGAAGACCCGAGGGCGATCTTGCGGGTGGCCCGGCTGGTGCTGCCGGAGGGCCCGTACGGGGAGCTGGCCAAGCAGCTCGGGATGCCCGCCGTCGGGCCGGTGGAGTAGACGTGGCCGCGGACATGACCGGAGCAGGTGTCCCGGCCGGTCCCGGGCCGTCCCAGGCCCTCCTGACGGGCCGCTCGCCGCGGGCGGCCGTCACCTGTGGGGTGGTCCCGGCCGCTCGTGATGGACCCGTCCCGGGACCGTGCCCAGGCACGGTCCGGGGGGCGGTGCTACTGGCCGGTCGGCTCCGGCGCGGGTTTCTTCCGCAGCGATTCGACGAGCGCGGCCACGTGCCTGCGGTCATCGGGAGTCAGCTCATCGATGCTGGCGATGAGGAGTTCCCGTTCGCGGTCGCCGGGGCGCTGCGGCCCGGCCGGGACCTCGTCGTAGTAATGGAGTCCGGTGGACTCGGCGGCGGCGGCGCGGACGGCCGACACCGGCACGTCCAGGCCCTTGGCGAGCCCATCGAGCGTGGCCGGGCGGGGAGGCCGGGCCAGGTTCCGGGTAATCGCCAGGGTGTAGACGGTGGAGCGGGGCAGCCCCCCGCGCCGGGCGACCTCGCCGTAGGACCAGCCCCGCTCACGCAACCGCTGCTGGATCAGGTCCTGAAGGGGATTGAGCTCCTGCTCGAGGCCGGCGGAGGAGGGACGCGGCCGGTCCTCGGCGGGCTCCCGCTCGTCCCCCGTCACATGCGCCGTCATAGGGCAGCCCAGCCGTCTCGCTCCGAAGGGCTGCGATCGCAGCGCGCAGCCCTTGCCTTACCCGTGAGTAATCAATACTGTACGGTGGTAGCCGAACAGTTTGTACGCCACGGAGCGTACACCAGCTTCGGGCCCGGCGCCATGGGGGTGCCGGGTGGTCCGCAAGGACCCGCCTGCAAAGGCGGGCTACCCCGATCTGCCTGGCCGAGGCAGGTCACTGCCAAAGGAGGCAACATGTCGAATGTACCCGCGGTGAGCATGGAGGACCTCGAGCTCGAGCACGCCGAGCTGCTCCCCAGCCGGGAGACCCTCTGCGTCTGCCACCACCCGAGCCAGTACGGCTCGAGCTTCAGCTTCACCCAGGTGGCCCAGGGCAACGGCAACACCAACCAGGCGGGGTTCCTGAACATCTCCGCCCTGAACGGCAACCTCAGCGGGAACTCCCTCTACCTCTGACCGCTAGCCGTCCAGCTCGTACCGCGTGCTGACCAGCTGTGCACTGCGGAGGGGGCTGCGCAGCCAGGAAAGGGCCGCCCGAACAAGGGCCCGGGCGGCCCTTTCCTCCTGCTTACGGGCCCTGCTTACGGGACCGCACCGCCCTACCCTCCCCACTCAGCCTCGATCTTCACCCGGAGAGCCTTCGAGGGAGGAGCAGACCATGACCGTGACCGCAGGACACGTGACCGCACCCGTTCGGCCCCCCATAGGCGCGTCCGGGCCGGCCGAGCCGCCCCGGCTGGCCAGCGGGGTAGAACTGCTCGGCGAATACCAGGACTCCGGCTACAGCCAGCCGCCGTCACTCGTGCGGCGACCCGACGGCCAGGTCATCCAGATGTCCCCGCTGCTGTACCGGGTGAGCTGCCGGATCGACGGCTCCCGCGATCCGGCCGCGATCGCAGCGCTGGTCAGCGAGGACCTCGGCCGCTCACTCAGCGCCGACCAGGTCCGCTACCTCCTCACGGCCAAGCTGCTCCCGCTCGGCATCGTTTCCGGCCACCGAACCGGAACGGCCCCGCCGAAGGCCAGCCCGCTGCTCGCGCTCCGGGCGCGGGGCACGCTGCTGCCCGAGCGCGCGGCGAACGCCGCGGGGACTGTCCTGCGGCCGCTGTTCCGGCTGCCCATGGTGATCGCCGTGGTCGGCTGCGTCCTGGCCGTGGACTACTGGCTGTTCGCCGTGCACGGGCTGGGCGGAGGGATCCAGCAGCTTCTGCGCGACCCGGTGGACCTGCTCGTCGTGCTCGGCCTGACCGTGATCTCCGCGGCGTTCCACGAGTGCGGTCACGCGACCGGGTGCCGTTACGGGGGCGCGCGCCCCGGGCTGATCGGCGTCGGCCTCTACCTGGTCTGGCCTTCGTTCTTCACCAACGTCACCGACTCCTACCGGCTCAGCCGCGCTGGCCGGCTGCGTACCGATCTCGGGGGCCTGTACTTCAACCTGATCTTCATGCTGGCCCTGGCCGGTATCTACGCGGCCACCTCGGCCGAGATCCTGCTCCTCGCCATCGCGATCACGCACCTCGAGATGATGGAGCAGCTGCTGCCGTTCGTCCGCTTCGACGGTTACTTCATCCTCAGCGACCTGGCCGGCGTGCCCGACCTGTTCGCCCGCGTCGTCCCCATCGTGCGCAGCACCGTGCCCCGCGGCCGGCGGGATCCGCGCGTCACCGGCCTCCGCCGCCACGCCCGGATCCTGGTGACGGGCTGGGTCCTGTGCGTCATCCCGCTGCTCGCGGCCGGCCTTGGGTACCTCCTGCTGACCTTCCCGGAGATCAACCGGGCGCTCTGGCGCTCCGGCAGCCGCCAGGCACACCTTATGTCCGCCGCGCTCGGCGGGCACCGCTACGCAATGGCCGCCGTGGACGCCATCGGCTTCGCGCTGCTGGCCCTCTCCCTGGCCGGCTCGCTGTTCATCGTGGCCGGGCTGGCACGGCGGCTCACAGCCGCGGGCCTGCGCTGGTCCGCCTGCCGTCCCGGCCGCCGCCTCCTGGCCGCCGTGGCCGCCCTGGCCTGCCTGGCCGTCCTGGCTGTTTTCTGGACCGCGCGGGGTCAGTTCCGCGGCTGGTGACCTCCCCCTCCGCGAGCCCGGAGCCGCCAGCACCGCCGGACGGCCGGGCCCGCTGCGCCGCCGCGCTGGGCTGTGGCTACTTGGGCTGGAACCGGATCCCGCCGTCGAAGCGGATGACCTCCGCGTTCATGTAGTCGTTCTCGATGAGCGCCTGGGCCAGGTGCGCGAACTCGTCCGCGGTGCCCATCCGCTTCGGGAAGACCACCGGCGCAGCCAGTTTTTCCTTGAACGCCTCGCTGTCCGGGCTGAACCCGTAGATCGGGGTATCGATGATGCCGGGGCAGATCGTGTTCACCCGCACGCCGATCGCCGCGAGGTCGCGGGCCGCCGGGACCGTCATGCCGATGATGCCGCCCTTGGACGCCGAGTAGGCGACCTGGCCGGTCTGGCCCTCCAGGCCTGCCACCGACGCGGTGTTGATGATCACGCCGCGGAGGTTGTCGGCGTCGGCCGGCTAGTCTGGGCTATGGCCGCGGCCCCGATACGCATGAGGTTGAAGGTGCCGATCAGGTTGATGTCGATGACCTTGCGGTACGACGCGAGGTCATGCGGGGTCCCGTCGCGGCCCACGGTCCGCGCCGCCCAGCCGATCCCGGCGCAGCTCACAACGGTGCGCAGCGGCGTCCCGGTAGCCACGGCGGCCTCCACGGCCGCGGTGACCGAGTCCTCGTCGGCGACATCCGTCTTCACGAACAGGCCGCCGGTCTCGGCGGCGACTGCCTTGCCGTGCTCCTCGTTGAGGTCCGCCACGACAGGCGTGACCCCGGCGGCGGCGAGCCTGCGGGCCACCGCCGCACCCAGCCCGCTGGCCCCGCCGGAGATGATCGCTGCGGTTCCGTTGAGTTTCATGGCCGGGAGCATACTTCTCGATCCCGGCCGCCAACCGAACGGGGTTCGGATTCGCCTGCGCGCCGGTGACACCCCACCGTCTGTCGGTACCCCGGTCTACGATCGTGGGGAAAGGGAGCCGGGATATCTGGTGGCCCACAGGCCTGGAACCGGGGAAGCTGACCCAGGAAACGGGCCTGCGGGAACAGGCCCGGAGAAACGAGCACAGGGGAAACAGGGAGCATGCGGTGAGGAAGTTCCACGCGAACCCGTGGGCGGTGCTGCTGGTCGTGTCGCTCGGGTTCTTCATGACCCTGCTCGACCTGACCATCGTGAACATCGCGATCCCGGACATCATCACCAGGTTGCACGCCTCGCTCGACGACGTCCTGTGGGTGATCAACGCCTACGCCCTGGTGCTCGCCGTGCTGGTGATCACCGCGGGGCGGCTCGGTGACCTGATCGGGCCACGGATCATGTTCGCCATGGGCATCGCCGTGTTCACGGTGGCCTCCGCCGCGTGCGGCCTAGCCCCCAGCGCGGGCTGGCTGATCGGGTTCCGCGCGGTCCAGGGGCTGGGTGCGGCCATGCTGATGCCGCAGACGCTGACCATCATCACCAACACGTTCCCCGCTGAGCGCCGCGGCGCCGCGTTCGGTGTCTGGGGCGCGGTGGCCGGGGTGGCCACCATCGCGGGGCCGACCCTGGGCGGCCTGCTGGTGACCGCGTTCGACTGGCGCTGGATCTTCTTCGTCAACCTGCCGTTCGGCGTGATTGCGCTGGTGCTGACGTTCGTCATCATCCCGGACATGCGGCCGGGACGGCGGCACCGGATCGACATCCCCGGCGTGCTGCTGGCCAGCGCCGGGCTGCTGGCCATCTGCTACGGCCTGGTCGAGGGCCAGAAGTACAACTGGGGCACGATCACCTCGTTCATCAGCATCCCGCTGGTGCTCGGGCTGGGCGTGCTGCTGCTGATCGTGTTCCTGGTCCAGCAGCGGCTGACCCAGGACCGGGAGCCGCTGGTCCCGTTCGCGCTGTTCCGGGACCGGAACTACGCCGTGGTCAACTGGGTGTCGGGGACGCTGGCGGTCGGCATGATGGGGATCTTCCTGCCGTTCACCATCTACCTGCAGTCCGTGCTGGGCTTCTCCGCGCTGCGGGCCGGCCTGACCATGGCGCCGGCCTCGGTGCTGTCGATGTTCGTGGCGCCGGTCGCCGGCCGGCTCACCGACAAGATCGGCGGCAAGTACATCCTGATGCTGGGGCTCACCTTGTTCGCGGGCGGCATGGGCTGGGTCGCGCTGGAGGCGACGACCACCTCGGTCTGGTACGACTTCCTGCCCGCGCTGATCGTGGCCGGGATCGGGATGGGCTGCGTGTTCGCGCCCCTGGTCACCGTGGCCATGCGGAACATCGACCCGAGGATGGCCGGCGCGGCATCCGGTGTGCTGAACACCGTCCGGCAGGTCGGCCTGGTCATCGGCACCGCGGCCGTGGGCGCACTGCTGCAGAACCGGCTGGTGACGTCCATGAACAGCCAGGCTGCGACCCGCGCGGGCGCCCTGCCGCCCCAGCTGCGCGGGCCATTCGTGGCCGGGATCAAGCATGCGGCCAGCAACGGGATCCAGGTCGGGGCCGGCCAGAACGGCTCCGGGATCAAGCTCCCCGCGGGACTGCCCGCCCGCCTGATGGCCGAACTGCTCCGGATCGGCCATGACGTGTTTGCCTTCGGCTACGTGAACGCCATGCGGTCGACCATGCTGCTGCCGGTCATCCTGCTGGCCGTGGGCGCGGTCAGCTGCCTGATGCTCAGGGAGCCCCGCCGGACGGCGGAGCCCGCCGCCCCGGACGTCCCGGCGGAGGAAGCCGCTCCGGCGGCCTGATCCGGCCGCGCTCCGGCCGGCCGGAGCCAGCCGTCCGGCCCGGAGCCAGCCGGACCCGGCCCGGAGCCGGGTCTGGACCCGGCCAGCTCAGCTGGCTGGCTCAAACACCTCCGGGGACCAGAGTCCGGGCAGGTCCCCGGGCTCAGCCTCGAACGGGAAGCGGTCCGCGAACGCCGGCTGCAAGTCGGTGAGCCAGGTGGCGTCCGGGTCGTAGCGGGCGAAAAAGGGCCTGCCGACCAGGTCCGGATCGCGGGCCTGGATCATGTGCAGGACGAAGACCCGCTGGCCGGCCACGTCCGCGATCCCGTCCACGCACACCTTGCCGGGGGTGGCTGACATCGAGGGCCCGCGCACGGTGCGGCACAGGCCCGCCACCTGCCGGTAGGCGTCGGTGAAGATGCCGTACGCCGCCGCCAGCGGCACCGCGAAGTAATCCTGCGGGCCGGTGTCCCGCTCCACGAACATGTAGTACGGCACCATGCCCAGCCGCACCTGGGTTCGCCACATCCCGGCCCAGGTCGCCGCGTCGTCGTTGATCGTCCTGATCAGCGGGGCCTGGGTGCGGATCACGGCCCCGGTGGCGCGGATCCGGCCGGCCGCCTCGGCGGCCAGGGCGGACTCCAGCTCCCGGGGATGGGAGAAGTGCGCCATGAACGCCAGCGACCGGCCGGAGGCCACCACCCGCTCGAACAGGCGCAGCGTGTCGTCGGCGTCCGGGTCCGACACGAACCGCTGCGGCCAGTAGGCCAGCGACTTGCTGCCGATCCGGACCGACTCGATGTGCTCCAGCCCCGGTTCCAGCAGCGGCTCGATGTACCGGCGCAGGACGGGAGCGCCCATGATCATCGGGTCGCCGCCGGTGATCAGCACGCTGGTCACCTCGCGGTGCTGCCGGAGGTAGTCCATGACCCGGCCCAGGTCGGCGGTGGCCATCTTGAGTTCAGGCTCGTCCACGAACTGGGCCCAGCGAAAGCAGTACGCGCAGTACGCGTGGCAGGTCTGGCCCTGCTTGGGGAAGACCAGCACGGTCTCCGGGTACTTGTGCTGCACCCCCGGCAGCGGCTCGTCGTCGAAGTCGGGGATGTTCAGCGCCAGCTGGCCGGCCGGGTGGGGGTTCAGCTGCATCCGCACCTC
This sequence comes from uncultured Actinomycetes bacterium, assembly GCA_963723595.1. Classification (GTDB taxonomy): domain Bacteria; phylum Actinomycetota; class Actinomycetes; order Streptosporangiales; family Streptosporangiaceae; genus RYN-230. Next base: position 501,373 of record CAVRRQ010000014.1, on the reverse strand, counting down.
GTGCGCCACGGCAGTGATCTCCGGCTCGGGCGCGCCCCGGGCCAGCAGCCCGGCGATCCGGGCGACGTCCGCGGCCGGGAGCATGTCCGCCTGCGGGAACACCAGGCGGTAGACCGGGTCGTCGGGGGCCGCGGTCCAGTCGATCAGTTCCTCGATGACGTAGGAGTTGGCCCGAAAGGGCAGCACGGTCCCGACCGCCCGGACGGCCAGCCGCTCGGCTTCGCCGAGGCCGGCCCGCGCGGTCAGTGCGTCCAGATGCTTTGCGGTGTAGGCACGGAAACGCCGGCCACCATCAGGTACTGGAACAATCTGCCGGATGCCACTCACGGGTCTCCCTCCGGTCGGACGCATCCCGGCGGCCCTGCCGGGATGCGAGGCCCTGTGGCCCGCGGCTGGCCATCTTCCCGCCGCGTTCTCCTCAGCTGCTCTGGGCATCGGCTGCTCTGGGCGTCGGCTGCCCCGGGCGGCTCGGAGGCCACATCGGCATAACGGCAACATCGGCATGATGTCCGGCCCCGGTGCGAACACCCGTCCCGGACCTATCAAAAGAGGTCACACTGAGAAAACGCTGCAGCAGCGTTGAGGGTTGCCTCGGCTAACCCGGCCGCGCCGCCTGCTTCCCCGTTGGTCACCCGCCGGTCCGGGCCCGGCCTTCACCCATGACGTGCCGCCAGGCCCCCACGACTCATCGCTGGTCCCCGCCTCGTTGCGGCCCCCACCAGGACGGTGTGAATCACCCTTTCGTCACGACTTGTCACTATTCCGGGCACCGGCGGTGCACGGCCCAGATTGTGACAGATGGTTACCCAGTGGGCGGATGATCAACCCTGGACGGGCCCGGGATGATCATCTCGCACCCGGCGGCGGCCCACCGCATGGTCCTGGTCCATAGCACTGCGCCGGAAGTGAGAGGCTTGAGCGCGTGCTCGAGGAAACCACGCAGGCCGCCAGAGAGCAGGCCATCGTGGTCGAACGCCATGGGCGGTGACAACGGCCCGGCCGTGGTGGTGGCTGGCGCGGCGGCCGCCGCGGCCGCGATGCGGACCCCGGTGATCCTGGCGGGAAGGCCCGCTGAGCTGCGGGGATTGGTCGCCGAGCACGCTGAGGTGGCCGGGCTGCTGCAGGTGGCGCCCGCCGAGGACACCATCGCGATGGACGAGGGGGCACTGGCCAGCTGGCGCCGGCCGCGCTCCAGCGTGGCCGTGGCCTGCCAGCTGGTCCGGCGGGGCCAGGCCGCGGCCGTGGTCTCGGCCGGCTCCACGGCCGGCGTGGTGGCCACGGGCCGGCTCCGGCTACGCTCCGTGCCCGGTTTGCTCCGCCCGGCCCTGGTGGTGGTGCTGCCCACCCAGCCCCGGCCCACCTTCCTGCTCGATGCGGGCGCCATCGCCGATCCCAAGCCGGAGATGCTGCTCCAGTTCGCCCAGCTGGGGGTGGCCTACGCACAGATCGCGCACAACATCCCCGATCCCAAGGTGGGACTGCTCACCATCGGGGCCGAGCCGGGCAAGGGCAACAAGCTGGCCCGGCGGGCTCACGAGCTGCTCGCCGCCCCGGCCCCGCACGGGGCCCCGCCGATCCGGTTCACCGGCAACGTCGAAGGCACCGACTTGCTGGCCGGCACGGTGGACGTGATCGTGACCGACGGCTTCACCGGCAACGTCGCGCTCAAGACGCTGGAAGGTGCGATCGGGTTCGCCGCCGGGCAGCTGAGGGAGGTGCTGAGCGGGTCCCGCTCTGCGCGGCTCGGCGCGGTGCTGCAGCGCCGCGGGCTGCGCGAGCTGCGCGGGCGGATGGACACCGAGACCTACGGCGGCGCCGCCCTGCTGGGCCTGGAGGGCACGATCGTCATCGCCCACGGGGCGTCCAGCTCGCGGGGCATCACGTCGGCCTGCCTGCTCGCCGCGGACCTGGTCAAGGGCCAGATCACCGAGCGGATCCGGGAGCGGCTCGGCCACGGCCGCGGTGGCCACTTCCTCCGCCGGAACTGACCCCTCCCCGCTGCGCACGGCCTCATTGCCGACCTGGACGTGAAAGCGCGGGCGCCCTGGCTGTCGTGTGCGGCATGTACCGCGGGTGGGTGCCGTCGGTCATTGTCGCCGCCGGAGCTGGCACATCGGTCACGGCCAGCGCTGACGTTTCACGCGGATGGTGCGCGTTCCCGGGCTGTTTTGCCCGTTCCGGAGCACGATCCGCGTGAAACGTGGGCGGGAGGGGCCAGTGTGACAGAGGTGTCCGCGGCCCGGGGGACGGCGGCGCGGGCCCGCCGGGGGTGGCGGGCCGGGGGAATGGTACGGGCGCCGGCCCGGGTCTCGATCACGGATTTATTGGTGCGGGCCTACCCGGCGTGGTCGCTAGGCTTAAGGCATGGCGGATCCACGGGACGTTCTCGCGCAGCGGGTGTCGGCTGCGCTCGGTGCGGCGTTCGGCCCCGGGTACGCGGCTGCCGACCCGGTGATCCGGCCGTCCTCGTTCGCCGACTACCAGTCCAACGCGGCCCTGCCGCTGGCCAAGAAGCTCGGGCGGTCACCGCGCGACATCGCCACGGACATCATCGGCCACCTGGACCTGGACGGGGTGGCGGAGCCGCCCGAGGTGAGCGGCCCGGGCTTCATCAACTTCAGGCTCCTGCCGGGCTGGATCGCCGGGCAGGCCAGCGGGCAGCTCGCTGACCCACGGCTGGGTGTGGTGCAGGCCGATCCGGCCCCGCGGGTGGTGGTGGAGTACTCCTCACCCAACGTGGCCAAAGAGATGCACGTCGGCCACCTGCGCACGACCATCGTCGGCGACGCGCTGGCCCGGATCCTTGAGTTCGCCGGCCAGGACGTGATCCGGGATAACCACCTGGGCGACTGGGGCACCCCATTCGGGATGCTGATCGAGCACCTGCTCGACGTGGGCGAGGACTCCGCCGAAGCTGACCAGCTGCGAAGCAACCCGAACGCCTTCTATCAGGCGGCGCGGCGCAAGTTCGACTCCGACCCGGAGTTCGCCGGGCGCGCCCGGCAGCGGGTGGTGTTGCTGCAGGGCGGCGACGAGGGCACCCTCCAGCTGTGGCAGCACCTGGTCGATATGTCGCTGGACTACCTGCACCGGATATACCGCCAGCTCGGCGTCACGCTGACCGACGCGGACATCCGCGGGGAGAGCTTCTATAACGACCTGCTGGCCGAGGTATGCGCCGAGCTGGAGGCGAGCGGGGTCGCGGTCATCAGCGACGGTGCGCTGTGCGCGTTCCCGCCCGGGTTCACCGGGCGGGACGGTGAGCCGCTGCCAGTGATCATCCGCAAGCGGGACGGGGGCTACAACTACTCCACGAGTGACCTGGCCACCATCCGGTACCGGATCCGGGACCTGCAGGCGGACCGGGCGATCTACGTCGTGGGCTCGTCCCAGGCCCTGCACTTCCAGATGGTCTTCGCGGTGGCCAGGCAGGCGGGGTGGATCCCGGACGGGGCCCGGTTCGAGCATGCGCAAATAGGCAACGTGCTCGGGACTGACGGGAAGCTGCTGCGCACCCGGGCCGGCGACTCGATCAAGCTGAGCGAGCTGCTGCGGGAAGGCGTCGAGCGGGCGCGCAAGGTGTTCGACGAGGTCAACACCAGCCCCGAGTTCGACGAGAGCGAGCGCGCCGCCATCGCGGAGGCGGTCGGGATCGGCGCGGTCAAGTACGCCGACCTGTCCACCGCACGGGACAGCGAGTACGTATTCGACTGGGACCGGATGATCTCGTTCCGGGGGAACACCGGCCCCTACCTCCAGTATGCGACCACGCGGATCCGGTCCATCTTCCGCCGGGCCGGCCTGGACCCGGACGGCGCCCGCGCCCCGATCACGCTGGCCGAGCCGGCCGAGCGGGCCCTCGCACTGCGCCTGCTCGGCTTCGCGGCCACGCTGCAGCAGGTCGCCGAGACCACCCAGCCGCACCTGCTGGCGGGCTTCCTGTTCGAGGTGGCGAGCGCCTTCACCACGTTCTACGAGCAGTGCCCGGTCCTCCAGGCCGAGCCAGCGGTCCGGGACAGCCGGCTGGCGCTGTCCGCGCTCACCCTGCGGGTCCTGCTGACCGGACTCGACCTGCTCGGCATCCCGGTCCCTGAGCGGATGTGACGGGTTCCGGTGGACGTGCCGGCCCGGAAAGACCGTTAGAGAGCGCTGGCTCCTGGCCGGGGCGGAACGTTCCGGGCATTTCCGGAGCGTGCTCCCAGGGAAATCCCAGCCTTCCCCGCCAGATGTCACAGCCGGGCCGGGCAGGCTCAGAGCCATGGACAACACGTATGAGCCCCCGGACGGGGACCCGAAGGAGCAGTCCCGCCCGACCGAGCAGTTCTGGCCGCTGAGCCAGGGACCCGGCGCTAACCCCGGACCGGGGTCCCCGGATCCTGGTCACCAGGGCCCCCGCTCTCAGGACGCGCGCTACCAGGCGCCGCAGGGCGGCCCGGGCGCTGGCCCAGGCCGGCGGCACCCGCTGGCCTGGACGGCCGGGCTGGTGGCGGCCGTGGCGCTGGGAGCGGGTGGCATCGTGGCGGGCGTCTCGCTGGCCGGGCACTCCTCACCCGCCGCGAGCACCTCGGCGGCCGGCCCCGCCGCGGGGACGAACGCCCAGGCCGCCGCCCTGAACACCGCCCTCAACTCGGCTGACGCCTCCAGCGCCCTCGCGCTGACGTCGTCGTCCGGCACGGCCGTGTCCGGTGGCAGCGCGGCGAGCGCAGTGGCAGCCCATCCGTGTGCCGCCGCGCTCAAGACGGCCCGCGCCGCCCGCAAGGCCGGGCACCCGGCCGCGGCCCGGGCGGCCCTCAAGGCGGCCGGCGCCCGCTGCCGGGCCCTGCGGCACCGCCTGTTCCGGGCGGCCCTGCGCCGCGGCATCGACGGGCAGTTCGCGTTCCGCGGTAAGGGCGGCACCATCCGCACCGTGGCGTTCCAGCGCGGCATCGTCCAGTCCGCCAGCGGCGGCACCGTCGTGGTGCACGCTGCCGACGGCAGCACCTGGACCTGGGACCTGGTGAGCAGCACCGTCGTCCGGCAGAGCGGGAAGAAGACCACCACCAGCGCGCTGGCCACGGGCGAGCCGGTCTGGGTGGGCGGCCCGGTGGTCTCCGGGGCCAAGGATGCCCGGCTGATCGTGATCAAGCCGCCGTCCGGTTCGTCCTCGTCCAGCCCGTCCCCCACGCCCTCGGCGTCCGGCAGCTCCGCCTCCGGCAGCTGACCATCTCATCAGTCCACCTCCGCCCACCGACGGGGGGACCGGCCGGCTCCCGCAGGCCCAGCCTGCGGGAGCCGGTAAGGTTTGCTGGCCACACCCGGCGCGGCCCGTGGCGGACCGCCCATGATGTGGCCAGCCCGGTGGCTTCGCTGGCCGGCTTCCAGGCCCGCCGTACCGTCCCTCTCAGGTGATGACAGACAACGACCGGATCCCCCAGGTGCTCGTCGTGGACGACGAGCCGAACATCCGTGAGCTGGTGCAGGTCGCGCTGAAGTTCCACGGTTGCGCGGTGACGGCCGCGTCCAGCGGGAAAGACGCGCTGCGGCAGGCGGAGGCGGCCCGCCCGGACCTGATCGTGCTCGACGTCATGCTGCCCGACCTCGACGGATTTGAGGTGTGCCGGCGGCTCCGGGCCGCGGGCAACGACGTCCCGGTGATCTTCCTGACCGCGCGGGACACCTCATCCGACACGGTGACCGGCCTGGCCATCGGCGGCGACGACTACGTCACCAAGCCGTTCTCCGTGGAGGCGCTCGTCGCCAGGGTCCGGGCCGTGCTGCGCCGCGCCGCCCGGAACGCCGGGGATGCCCCCGCGGACCAGGGCATCCTGCGCGCCGCGGACTTGGAGCTCGACGAGTCGCGCTGGACCGTGCACCGTGCGGGCACGGCGGTGGAACTGTCCCCGACCGAGTTCCGGCTGCTCGCGTACCTGATGCGGCACCAGGGCCGGGTGCTGACCCGGGCCCAGCTGCTGGAGAACGTGTGGGGCTGGGACTACGCCGGGCAGTCCCAGATCGTCGAGACCTACGTTAGCTACCTGCGGCACAAGCTCGATCCGCTGGGCCCGCCGCTCATCCACACCCAGCGCGGGGTGGGGTACAGCCTGCGGCCGGGCGCCCGGCCGGAGGGATGACCGCGCCCTGGCCCGCCGGGCCGCCCGGGCCCGCCGCTCCGCCGGAGCCGGCCGGGCCGCCGGGCTCGGCCGGGGCGCCGGAACCGCGCGGGCCGGGTCGGCGGGCCAGCGGGATGCTGTCGCTGCGCGCCCGCCTGCTCGTCCTGCTGATCTGCGTGACCGCGGCCTTCCTGCTGATCATGGGGGTGGTGAGCACGATCGTGCTGAGCACACGGCTCGGCGGCGAGTTCAACACGCAGCTCGTGGCCGCGGCCCGCCGCAGCCCTCAGCAGATCGCCAGCAATCCCGGCGACTACGTCGCGGTCGAGATCACCGGCTTTCCCGTGCAGGTCCGGCCGCTGACCAGCAATACCGCCGCGACCCGCGAGCTGGCGGCCGCGGTGCAGAACCTGCTCACCAGGCACGTCGCCCGCTACTACGTCCACGACCAGCCGTTCACGGTGCCCCTGACCACGGGCCCCGGGACGGCCGGCGGCCCCCGGCTGCGCGCGGTGGCCCGGGTGATCCCGGCCCGGGCCAACGGCGGGGTGCGCGGTGTCCTGATCATCGCCCGGCCGGTCAGCGACGTCACCGCCCAGGTCGGCGGGATCGTCATCGCCGAGCTGATCACGGGAGGCGCGCTGATCCTGCTGCTGGCGGTGAGCGGGCGCTGGCTGATCGGCCGGGGCCTGTCCCCGCTCCAGCAGATGGCCACGGCCGCGCACCAGATCACCTCGCGCGGTGACCTGACCGCCCGGATGCCCGAGGCGGACGACAGCACCGAGGTGGGCCAGCTCGGCGGGGCCATCAACGCCATGCTGGACCGGATCCAGCAGGCCTTCGGCGCGCGCTGGCGCTCCGAGCAGAAGGTGCGCCAGTTCGCCGCGGACGCCTCGCACGAGCTGCGCACCCCGCTCACCACGATCCGGGGTTACGCGGAACTGTACCGCCAGGGCGCGCTCGGCCCCGATCAGCTGCCGAACGCGATGCGCCGGATCGAGCAGGAATCCCAGCGGATGAGCACCCTGGTCGCCGAGCTCCTCGAGCTGGCCCGGCTGGACCGCACGTCCTCATTGGACCTGGCCGAGACGGACCTGGCCCTGCTGGTGCGGGACGCGGCCGCGGACGCCTCGGCGGTGGAGCCGGGACGCCCGGTCAAGGCGGAGGCGCCGGACCGGCTGATCGCCGTGGTGGACGAGGCCCGGATCAGGCAGGTCCTGGCCAACCTGCTCGGCAACGTCCGGGAGCACACCCCCCCGGGCACGCCGGCCGCGGTCCGGCTGGCCCCGGTCCGCGCGGGCGCGGTGCTCGAGGTCGCCGACGCGGGACCGGGGATGTCCGGGGAGGACGCGGCCCGCGCCTTCGACCGCTTCCACCGGGGCACGGACCGGCCGGGCAGCGAGGACGGCGACGGCTCCCGGGCTGCTGGCAGCGGGCTGGGCCTGTCCATCGTGCAGGCCATCGCGGCCGCGCACGGCGGCCAGGCCGTCCTGGAGTCGCAGCCTGGCTACGGGACCCGGGTCAGGATCTGGCTCCCGTCCGAGTCACCCTCCGCCTGATCCGGGCAGAACTTCCCTCTAACGGTCTTACCGGACGGCCCATGACCGTCACGCGCTCGCCATCATGGCTGGTCCGGGACGGATTCCGGGCTGGGCAGGTGCTCAAACAGGTAGTAGACGCCCAGCAGGCCGTAGATGACCAGCGCGGCCAGCGGCGCACCGAAGGCTGCGACCAGCGTGCCGCCCACGTAGACCAGCAGCCCCGCGGTGAAACCCGGGATCGAATGCCGCAACGCCTCCGGCTGAGCCTGCCCGCCCAGCCGCTCGGCGTGCGTCACCACGTAGATCCACAGGCCCGCGAAGCCGAGGGAGGCCGCGATCAGCACCAGCCCGTAGGTGACCGTGGCCGCGACCCCGCCGGGGTGCCCCAGGTTGTCCGCGACCAGTGAGGTCGGGAACGGGATGGCCACCACGGCCATCAGCAGCAGCAGGTTGATGACCAGCAGCGGGCGGTCCACCCGGGTGACGTGGGCCAGGATCGTGTGGTGGTTCATCCACATGATCCCGATGGTGAGGAAGCTGACCACGTAGGCGAAGTACTGCGGCCAGGCGGCCAGCAGCTGATCGGTGAGCGTGGGATGAGCCAGGCTGGAGCCGGGCAGGCGCAGGCTCAGGACGAGCAGGGTGATCGCGATCGCGAACACCCCGTCGCTGAACGCCTCGGTGCGCCCGCTGTCCATGGCCCCGGCCGCCCGCCCGCCCCGGCCGGGTCAGCCGGCGGGCTGGTCGGCCGGGGCCGGCGCGGCGGGGGCGGCCGGCGGTGCGGTGCCCGGGGGCGGCGAGGGTGGCTGCATGGAGCGGGCCAGCACCTGGGCGACGTCGACGACTTCCAGGGTGTCCTTGGCTTCGCCGCTGGCTTTCTTGGCGGCGACGGCGTCGCCCAGCATGACCAGGCAGTAGGGGCAGGCGGTGGAGATCGTGTCGGGGTCGGTGCCGAGCGCCTCGTCGATGCGCTCGGTGTTGATGCGCTTGCCGATCCGCTCTTCCATCCACATCCGGGCCCCGCCCGCGCCGCAGCAGAAGCCGCGGTTCTTGCACCGGTGCATTTCCTGGGTCTGGACGCCGGGGACGGTCTCCATGATCTCCCGGGGCGGGGTGAACACCTTGTTATGGCGGCCGAGGAAGCACGGGTCGTGGTAGGTGATCTTCTCCTCGATCGCGTTCACCGGGGTGATCTTCCCCTGCTCCACCAGCTTCGCGAGCAGCTGGGTGTGGTGGACCACCTCATAGTTCCCGCCGAGCTGGGGGTACTCGTTCGCGATCGTGTTGAAGCAGTGCGGGCAGGACGCCACGATCGTGCGCGGCGCGGTCTCATTCAGGGTCTCGATGTTCTGCTGGGCCAGCATGGAGTAGACGAACTCGTTGCCGATGCGCCGCGCGGGGTCGCCGGTGCAGGTCTCGGCCGGCCCGAGGATGGCGAAGTTCACCCCGGCCTGGTGCAGCAGGGTGGCGATGGCCTTGGTGGTCTTCTTGGCCCGGTCCTCCAGCGCCCCGGCGCAGCCCACCCAGAACAGGTACTCCACCTCCGGGGCGAGCTTCCCGTCCGCGACCGGGACCTCGAAGTCGAGCTCCTCCGCCCAGGCCAGGCGGCGGTTGGCACCCATGCCCCACGGGTCGCCCTTGTTCTCCAGGTTCTTCAGCATCCCGGAGGCTTCCTGCGGGAACGCCGACTCGATGAGCACCTGGTGGCGGCGCATCCCGTCGATGTGGTCGATGTGCTCGATGTCCACCGGGCATTCCTCGACGCAGGCCCCGCAGTTGGTGCACGACCACAGCACGTCCGGATCGATCACGCCGTTGGCGTCCGCTCCCCCGACCAGGGGCAGGCCGGCCTCGAACTTCACCGCGTCGGGGAGGTTCTCCCGGGCCTCGTCGCTGTCCGCGAGGAGGTATGGCGCCTTGGCCAGGGCGTGGTCGCGCAGGTCCAGGATGACCTGCTTGGGGGACAGCGGCTTGCCGGTGACCCACGCCGGGCACTGGGACTGGCAGCGCCCGCACTCGGTGCAGGTGGCCATGTCCAGCAGGCCCTTCCAGGTGAAGTCCTCGATCTTCCCCAGCCCGAACACGTCGGTGTCCGGGTCGGCCTCCTCGAAGTCCAGCACCTTGCCGTTGCTGCGCATCGGCTCGAGCCCGCGCAGTGCGTTCGGGCGGCGGGAGAACAGCACGTTGATGGGCGCGGTGATGATGTGCAGGTGCTTGGAGTAGGTCACGAACACCAGGAAGCCGAGCACCACCGCCACCTGGGCCAGCAGGAACACGGTCTCGATCACCTTGTTCGTCCCGAGGCCCAGCGGCGCCAGCCAGTGCCCGACGATCTGCGAGGCGAACGCCCCGTGCGGATACGGGAAGTCGCCGGTGTTGATCTGCGCTCCCCGGTAGATCAGCAGCGTGGCGATGACGCCGAAGATGCCCAGCAGCACCAGCCACGCGGCGCCGGTGTGGCTGCCGGCGAACCGGGACGCCCGGCCTTCCCGTTCCGGATTGTGACGCAGCCGGATGACCGCGAACGTGATGATGCCCGCCAGGACACCGACGGCGAACAGGTCCTCGATGAACCCGATGAAGGCCCAGTGGCCGATGCCCGGGATCGCGAAGGTCTTGTCGAACAGGTCGCCGTAGGCCTCGATGATGGTCAGCAGCAGGACGATGAAGCCCCAGAAGGTGGCCGCGTGCGCGGCGCCGGGCACCGTCCACTTCAGCAGCTTGCGCTGCCCGATCACCTCGGTAGCCTCCACACCGGCGTCCCGGGCCGGGTGCGAGCGCACCGCCGCGATCCGCTCCGGGGCCGGCTGCCCCGACCGGCCCACCTGGGCCAGCCACCACAGCCGCCGCCCGGCCAGCGCGAACGCCGCCACGGTCAGCACCATGCCGATCACGATCCGCATGACCACGAAAACCTCCTCAGACGGACCCGGCCCGGCCGGGCCGGCGCCGCGCCGGCTGCCAGCGTACGCCGCGCCACCCAGGCCCATGATCATGGCGCTGCGGCCGGGGATCAAGAGATGGGCCACGTGACCCCGCCGACATCCTACCGATGGGTAACTTGATGCCCCAGAGGGCACCCCGCAGCACCCGGGGGACGGCCGTGGCGCACGGCGGACGTCGCTCCGCCCCGCTGGCAACCGCAGGGCCGGGTTGGGCGTCTTTGATGTGTTTGCCGGGATTCCCGGGGGGCCGATCCAACGGAGGATGGCATGTCAGGGCAGGCAGTTAGGCGCGCAGGGATCACGGCCGCGGTCCTGGCCGGCGCGATGATAGCGGCGGGACCGGCGGCCGCGGCCGCCGCATCACCCGCGGCCCATGCGGCCACGGCGGCCCGCGCCGCCACGTCCGCGCTGGCCACCAGCACCCCGGTGAGCCGCGCCACGGCCCGGCTGGACAGCCCGGCCCTCCGCCGGTCATCCCCTGGGGCCGGGCCACGACCGCGGGAGCCCGCGCGATGAGCGCACAGGCCCGGACGGCCGCCGCCGCGACTTCGGCCGGTTTCAGCGGAGGAGTCCTCTACGCGGTCTCCTGCACCTCCCGGTCGCAGTGCACCGCGACCGGGATGGAGAGCACCCGCAGCGGCAAGAACACCAAGACGCTGGCGGAACGCTGGAACGGCACCACCTGGGCCGTGCAGTCGACAGCTACCCCCACCTCGCGCACCCTGCTCGGCGGCGCCCTGGCCGCCGGCGTGTCCTGCACCTCCTCGACCGCCTGCGTGGCGGACGGCTTCTCCTACACCAAGAAGAGCACCCAGCTGCTGGGAGAGGGCTGGAACGGCCGCACCTGGACCTCCCAGGCCGACGCGGCGCCGGTGGTGGCCGCTGATCCGGCGGGCCTCTCGTGCACCTGGGCTAAGGACTGCATGGCGGTCGGCGCCCGGCTGTCCGGGATGACGCTGGCCGAGCACTGGAACGGGCGGAAGTGGTCCGCCCTGACCACCAAGCACGACGGGGCCCTGGAGAGCGTGTCCTGCCCGGCCACCGGGAACTGCACGGCCGTCGGCTCGAACAACGCCGGGAAGGCGCTCGCCGCGCACTGGAACGGCAAGGCCTGGTCGGACCAGTCCGCGGCCAGCTCGGGCCAGCTCACCCTGCTGGCGGGCGTGTCCTGCCCGGCCGCGAAGGACTGCGTGGCGGTCGGCACGGGCGGCACGGTGACCAGTTCGGCCCTGGACCTGGCCCCCGTCGCCGAGCAGTGGACCGGCGGGAAGTGGGCGGTCCTCACCGTCCCGGACCCCGCCCCGGCGGGCGACCTCGCGGAACTCAACTCGGTGTCCTGCACCTCGGCCACGACCTGCATGGCCGTGGGGGACTACATCGACCAGGCCAGGCACGACCGACACGGCCTTCACCGAGCAGCTGGCCGGCCCGGCCTGGACGGTCCTGACCACGCCCAGCGCGGCCACGTTCAGCGCGCTCGGGTCGGTGTCCTGCAGCTCGCCGGTGCACTGCGTCGCGGTCGGGGCCAGCAGCGCCACGGCCACCGGCACCATCTCCCCGCTGACCGAGGTCTGGAACGGCAGCGCCTGGACGGCCGTCACCGCCCCACGCTGACCATCCACCGGCCCGCAAGACCCAGTGCGGCGTGGCCCGACCTCCTTCCGGGCCGGGCCACGCCGCACTGTCGTTAGCCGCACTGTCGTAGCCGGACTGTCCGCTGTCGTAGCGGGGCGCCCGGGACCCGCTGCCGCCGCCCGGGACGTCCCCGTCAACCATTTGCCCGGTTTGGGCGTCTATGTTGCACATCCTTAAACCGGGGGGCTGGCACCGCGGAGGTATGTCATGCGTGGGATAACGGGGATCTTAGGAGCCATCAGCTCGCTCGCGGCTGTGGCCGCAGCGGCCGCACTGGCAGTGGGACCGGCGGGGGCCGCGACCGCGGCCTCCGGGACCGCGACAGCCAGGACCACCGCGGCGAAAGTGACGGCGGCGGCCCGGCCGGACGCCGGGCGCCCGCTCCGGGGCTGGGCGGCCACGCTGCTGCCGGGGCGGCCCGGGACGGCGAGCGCAGCGAAGCGGGCCCTCGCGATGACCCCGCAGGACCGCGCGGCCGCCGCGAGCAGCAGTATCTTGTCGGGAGCGGCCCTCGAAGGGGTGTCCTGTACCGGGCGGAAGCAGTGCACCGCCGCCGGGCTGGCCAGCACCCGCAACGGGAAGAACTACAAGCCCCTGGCCGAGCGGTGGAACGGCACCACCTGGGCCAAGCAGACCACGCCCATCCCCATCTCGGGCGGCCTGCTGGGCGGCACACTCACCGCCGGAGTGTCCTGCACGTCGTCCAGCGCGTGCATGGCCGCGGGCTACGCCTACAGCACCAAGACGGACCAGCTGCTGGGTGAAGGGTGGAACGGCCGCAGTTGGAGCATCCAGCCCGACTCGACGCCGGCCGTGCCGGGCGAGCCTTACCACATCTCCTGCACCTGGGCTAAGGACTGCATCGCCGTCGGCGAGCGGAACTCCGGCGCGACCCTGGCCGAGCACTGGAACGGCCGGAGATGGTCCGCCGAGGCCACCAAGCACTCGGGCGAACTCGACGGCGTGGCCTGCCCCGCCACGGGGAATTGCACGGCCGTCGGCTGGAACGCCGCGGAGAAGGCACTCGCCGCGCACTGGAACGGCAAGGCCTGGTCGGACGAGTCCCCGGTGAACCCGCAGCCAGCCACCTTCCTGGAGGACGTGTCCTGCCCGGCCACCACCGCCTGCATCGCGGTCGGCACAGCCGGCACAGACTCCGGCACGGCCCTGGTCACGACCCCCCTGGCCGAGGAGTGGACCGGCGGCAGCTGGACCGCCCTCACCGTTCCCGACCCGGGCGCCTCAGGCGATCTGGTGGAGCTCAACTCGGTGTCGTGTATCTCGGCCACGAACTGCATGGCCGTAGGCGACGACCAGAACGCCGCCGTCACCGCGGACACGACGGTGGCGGCCCAGTGGGACGGCACGACCTGGACCATCGTCGCCACGCCGAGCCCGGCGACCTTCAGCGCGCTCCTCTCGGTGTCGTGCACCTCGGCTACCTTCTGCTCAGCCGTAGGCGCCAGTAGCCCGACGGCGACGGGTACCGTGTCGCCGGTCGCCGAGACCTGGAACGGCAGCACCTGGTCGCTGCAGACCGCGGCAGGCTGACCGTCCGCTAGCCCACCGCTAGCCCCGCGGCACCTACTCAGTGCGGCGGGGCACGGCCTCCTTCCGGGCCGTGCCCCGCCGCACTGTCATATCCACCGTCATATCTGGGCCGCCGCCGGGAATCATCCGGTGAGCCCAGAAGTTGAGCCCAGTAGACTCAACTCATTTGCCAGGGGTGAGTGTCCCTGGCAGACTTGAGCCCACCAGGCTCAAGGTAAGTAACGATCAGACAGGGACTAGGGACTACACATGGCACGTGCGGTAGGTATCGACCTCGGAACCACCAACTCCGTCGTCGCGGTTCTGGAAGGCGGCGAGCCGACGGTCATCGCCAACGCAGAAGGCTCGCGGACCACCCCGTCCGTGGTGGCCTTCGCCAAGAATGGCGAGGTGCTGGTCGGCGAGGTCGCCAAGCGCCAGGCGGTGACCAACGTCGACCGCACGATCCGCTCGGTCAAGCGCCAGATGGGCACCGACTGGACCGTCAAGATCGACGACAAGAAGTACAACGCGCAGCAGATCAGCGCGTTCATCCTGCAGAAGCTCAAGAGGGACGCCGAGTCCTACCTCGGTGAGACGATCACCGACGCGGTGATCACCGTCCCGGCGTACTTCAGTGACGCGCAGCGGCAGGCCACCAAGGAGGCCGGCCAGATCGCGGGCCTGAACGTGCTCCGCATCATCAACGAGCCCACCTCCGCGGCCCTCGCCTACCACCTGGAGAAGGAGGGCGAGGCCACCATCCTGGTCTTCGACCTGGGCGGCGGCACCTTCGACGTCTCGCTGCTGGAAGTCGGCGACGGCGTGGTCGAGGTGAAGGCCACCAGCGGCGACAACCACCTCGGTGGCGACGACTGGGACCAGCGCATCGTGGACTGGCTGGTGCAGGACTTCAAGAACGGCTACGGCGTGGACCTGTCCAAGGACAAGATGGCGCTGCAGCGGCTGCGCGAGTCCGCGGAGAAGGCCAAGATCGAGCTGTCCGGCTCGGCCGAGACCACGATCAACCTGCCCTACATCACCCACTCCGAGCAGGGCCCGCTGCACCTGGACACCAAGCTCACCCGGGCTGAGTTCCAGAAGATGACCTCGGACCTGCTCGACCGCTGCAAGGGCCCGTTCCAGCAGGTCATCAAGGACGGGAACACCAAGCTGAGCGACATCCAGCACGTGGTGCTGGTCGGCGGCTCCACCCGGATGCCCGCGGTCGTGGACCTGGTCAAGGACCTGCTCGGCGGCAAGGAGCCCAACAAGGGCGTCAACCCGGACGAGGTCGTCGCCGTGGGCGCCTGCCTGCAGGCCGGCGTGCTCAAGGGCGAGGTCAAGGACGTGCTGCTGCTGGACGTGACCCCGCTGTCGCTGGGCATCGAGACCAAGGGCGGCATCTTCACCAAGCTCATCGAGCGCAACACCACGATCCCGACCAAGCGGTCGGAGATCTTCACCACGGCCGACGACAACCAGCCGTCCGTGCAGATCCAGGTGTTCCAGGGTGAGCGCGAGATCGCCGCGTACAACAAGAAGCTCGGCATGTTCGAGCTGTCCGGCCTGGCTCCCGCGCCCCGGGGCATCCCGCAGATCGAGGTCGCCTTCGACATCGACGCCAACGGGATCGTCAACGTGTCCGCCAAGGACCTGGGCACCGGCAAGGAGCAGCGGGTCACCATCTCCGGCGGGTCCGCACTGTCCAAGGACGAGATCAACCGGATGATGGCCGACGCGGAGCAGTTCGCCGCGGAGGACGCCGCCCGCCGCGAGGAGGCCGAGGTGCGCAACCGCGCGGACACCCTCGCCTACCAGACGGAGAAGTTCCTCGGCGAGAACGCGGACAAGGTCCCGGACGACATCAAGTCCGAGGTCGAAGAGTCCATCGCCGAGCTGAAGAAGGCGCTCGAGGGCACCGACCTCGAGACGATCAAGGAGGCCACCGAGAAGGCGGCCACGGTCAGCCAGAAGATGGGCACCGCGATCTACGCCCAGACCCAGGCCAGCGCCGCCGAGGAGACCCCGGCCGGGGCCGCTGAGGAGACCGCGAACGACGACGAGGTCGTCGACGCCGAGATCGTGGACGAGGACAAGCCGCACGCGGGTGAGGGTGGCGCCGCCTGATGAATTCGCCAGAGGACACCAACGCAGGACCGGTGATCCGTGACCTCAGGCGCATCGACCCGGTGACCGGCGAGGTCAGGGATCCTGGGCAGCAGGGACGCCGTGACGCGGAGTCCCGCACCCCGGGCAAGCCCGCCCGCCCGGGACGGCACTCGGCCTCCAAGCCGAGCGGGACTGGGGCACGCCCCGCGGCACCCGGCGGTGCCGCGGGGTCCCAGCCCCCCGGCGGGGGCGGTGCGGGCGGCCGCCCAGGCCGGTCCCAGGGCCAGCCTGGGAGCGGGCCGGAGAGCCAGCCCGGGGCCGGTCAGCCGCAGCAGGGTGAGCCGGCGCGGGGCCGCGACCAGGGTGCGCCCGGGTCCGCGGCCAGCACCCCCGGATCAGCCAGCGCCCCCGGATCAGCCAGCGCCCCGGATCAGCCAGCGCCCCGGGATCGGGCAGCGCCCCGGGACCGGACGCGGGGGCCGGCGGGACACCGTCCGGCGGGCCCCGGCCCGGCGACGGGAGCCCCGGCGCCGGCCAGCCTGGCGGGCCGGGCGATGGCGCCCTGGCCGCCCAGCTGGCCGAGCGCACCGCGGACCTGCAGCGCGTGCACGCGGAGTACGCCAACTACCGCAAGCGCGTCGAGCGTGACCGGATGGCCGTCCGCGAGCAGGCCCTGGCCAACGTGCTGGGCTCGCTGATCCCGGTACTGGACGACATCGGCCGCGCCCGCGAGCACGGTGACCTGAACGGTGCGTTCAAGTCGGTCGGCGAGTCGCTGGAGACCATCGCCGCGAAGCTGGGGCTGGAGAGCTTCGGTGAGCCCGGCGAGCCGTTCGACCCGCTGGTCCACGAGGCCCTGATGCACTCCTATTCACCGGATGTGACCGAGCCGACCGCAGTCCAGATCCTGCAGCCCGGCTACAAGGTGGGCGAGCGGATCATCCGCCCGGCCCGGGTGGCGGTCGCCGAACCCGGCGACGGGCCAGACCCGGACGACCAGGAGGCGCGCCAGCCACGGGGAACTCCGGCGGGAAACAACTGATCCCCGGGGAGAGGTAGTAAGTGAGCACGAAGGACTTCCTCGAGAAGGACTACTACAAGGTCCTGGGCGTCACCAAGACCTCCACCGCGGACGAGATCAAGAAGTCGTACCGCAAGCTCGCCCGCAAGTACCACCCTGATGCCAACAAGGGTGACCCCAAGGCAGAGGAGCGGTTCAAGGAGATCTCCGAGGCCTACAACACGCTGTCCGACAGCAAGCGGCGCAAGGAGTACGACGACGCGCGCTCGCTGTTCGGCGGCGGGTTCCGGGGGGCCGGCCAGGGCGCCCCGGCCGGCGCGGGCGGCGGGTTCAACTTCGACCTCGGCGACCTGTTCGGCGCCGGCCAGGCCGGTGGCGGCGCAGGCAGCGGCGGGCTCGGGGACATTCTCGGCGGCGTGTTCGGCCGCGGCGGGGCGCGCACCGCGCAGACCCGCCCGCGGCGCGGCGCCGACGTGGAGACGGAAACCTCGCTGTCGTTCAGCGATGCGCTGGACGGCGTCACGGTCAGCCTCCGGCTGGCCGGCGAGGGCCCGTGCCCGACCTGCAAGGGCACCGGCGCCAAGGCCGGCACGGTGCCCCGGGTCTGCCCGAACTGCGAGGGGACGGGCCAGGAAAGCAAGAACCTGGGCAGTTTCGCGTTCTCGGAGCCGTGCCACGAGTGCCGTGGCCGCGGGCTGGTGGTCGATGATCCGTGCCCGGTGTGCTCGGGCAGCGGGCGGGCGATGAGCACCCGGACCATCCAGGCGCGCATCCCCGCCGGGGTCGCTGACGGCCAGCGGATCAAGCTCAAGGGCAAGGGCGCGCCCGGCGAGCGCGGCGGCCCCGCCGGGGACCTGTACGTGCGGGTGCACGTCACGCCGCACCCGGTGTTCGGCCGGACCGGGCACAACCTCACGGTCACGGTGCCGGTCACGTTCCCCGAGGCCACGCTGGGCGCGGAGATCAAGGTGCCCTCACATCGCGGAGCCCCGGTCAGCGTCCGCATCCCGGCGGGCACCCCGAACGCCCGCACCTTCCGGGTGCGCGGCAAGGGCGTGCGCCGCAGCGACGGGACCAACGGGGACCTCCTGGTCACCGTGCAGGTTCAGGTGCCCCAGCACGTGAACGGGCCGGCCAGGAAGGCCCTGGAGGACTTCCGTGAGGCCACCGCCGGGCAGGACCCGCGCGATGAACTCCTGCAGCGCGCCCGGAGTGTCTGAGATGAGCATGGACCAGGAAAAGATCCGCTGGCCAGGCGGGGCGCGCCGGGCGCGTGTCCCCTCCGGGCCAGCGGATGGCAGGGGCCGGGGGGTCCGGGGGTGCTCCCCCGGGAAAGCAGAGCGCGGGGTCGCCCCCCCGGACCAGCAGCGGCGGTGACGGCATGAGCAGCCCCTTCGGCCTGTCCGACGACTCGCCCGTGTACGTCATCTCCGTCGCCGCCCAGCTGGCCGGCCTGCACCCCCAGACGCTCCGGTACTACGACTCGCTCGGGCTGGTGTCCCCCAGCCGGACCAGGGGGCAGGCCCGCCGGTACTCGCTGCGCGACGTGCTCGCGCTGCGCGAGGTCCAGCGCCTGTCCCAGGAAGAGGGGGTCAACCTCTCGGGCATCAAGCGCATCCTCGAGCTGGATGGTGAGCTGCGCCGGCACCAGCAGCACCTGGCCGACGTGAGCGCGGAACTCACCCAGCTCCGCATCGAGCTCGAGTCCACCCGGTCGGTGGCCGCCCGGCTGGCGGGCCTGCTCCGGGCCCGGACCGGCGGCGGCCAGCTCGTCCCGGTGCACACGCCGCGCCCGGGGCCCTCCGCGGCGCCCGCGGCCCGGTCCGAGCGCCGGGCGCTGCCCATCGGCGGCCGGCGCCCGCCGGGCGAGCAGGCCGGCCCAGACGAGGGCGAGCTTCCCGCCGCGCCCGGCTGACTCGCGCGCCCCCATCCGAATCATCCGCAACGAAAACCACCGGACCCACTGGGGTCCAGAAAGCAACCATGGACGACAAGCTCACGCGAAAGAGCCAAGAGGCCGTGTCGGACGCCGTCCGGCGGGCGACCACCGACGGCAACCCGCACGTGGAGTCGCTGCACCTGCTGGCCGCGCTGGTCAGCCAGGAGGGTGGCATCGCGGCGCCGCTGCTGCGCGCCGCCGGGGCCGACCCCGCCGCGGTGCTCCGCAGCACGGAGGACCAGATCGCCCGGCTGCCCAAGGCCGCGGGAACCACGGTCAGCGCGCCGGACACGGCGCGCCCGCTGTCCCTGGCCCTGGCCACCGCGGCCAAGCGGGCCCGGGAGATGGGCGATGAGTACGTCTCGACCGAGCATCTCCTGGTCGGGCTGGCCACCGACGGCGGCCAGGCCGCGGACGTGCTGCGCAAGGCCGGCGCCGGGCCTGACGAGCTGCTCGGCGCGTTCGAGAAGGTCCGCGGGCACGGCCGGGTCACCACGGAGAACCCGGAGGAGACCTACCAGGCCCTGGAGAAGTACGGGATCGACCTGACCCAGCAGGCCCGCGACGGTGCCCTCGACCCGGTCATCGGCCGGGACGCCGAGATCCGCCGGGTGATCCAGGTGCTGTCCCGCCGGACCAAGAACAACCCGGTGCTGATCGGCGAGCCCGGCGTGGGCAAGACCGCGGTCGTCGAGGGCCTGGCCCAGCGGATCGTGGCCGGGGACGTCCCCGAGTCCCTGCGCGGCAAGCGGCTGGTCGCCCTGGACCTGGGCGCGATGGTGGCCGGGGCCAAGTACCGCGGTGAGTTCGAGGAGCGGCTCAAGTCGGTCCTGAACGAGATCAAGCAGAGCGCCGGTGAGGTCATCACCTTCATCGACGAGCTGCACACGGTGGTCGGCGCGGGTGCTGCCGAGGGCGCGATGGACGCGGGCAACATGCTCAAGCCCATGCTGGCCCGCGGCGAGCTGCGCATGGTCGGCGCGACCACGATGGACGAGTTCCGCGAGCGGATCGAGAAGGACCCCGCCCTGGAGCGCCGCTTCCAGCAGGTGTTCGTGGGCGAGCCGTCGGTGGAGGACACCATCGCGATCCTGCGCGGGCTGAAGGGCCGTTACGAGGCCCACCACAAGGTGCAGATCTCCGACGCGGCCCTGGTCGCGGCGGCGGCCCTGTCCGACCGCTACATCACCGCCCGGTTCCTGCCGGACAAGGCCATCGACCTGATCGACGAGGCCGGGTCCCGGCTCCGGATGGAGATCGATTCGCGGCCGGTCGAGATCGACGAGCTGCAGCGGTCGGTGGACCGGATGAAGATGCAGGAGATGGCGCTGGCCAAGGAGCCCGACCCGGCGAGCAAGGAGCGGCTGGAGCGGCTCCGCGCCGACCTGGCCGACCGGCAGGAGCAGCTGACCGCCCTGGTGGCCCGCTGGGAGCGGGAGAAGTCCAGCCTGAACAAGGTCGGCGAGCTCAAGCAGCAGCTGGACGAGCTGGAAGGCCAGGCGGAGCGGGCCGAGCGGGACGCCGACTTCGAGACCGCCTCGCGGCTGAGGTACGGGGAGATCCCCAAGCTGGAGGCCGAGATCGCTGCCGCCACCGCGGCCGCGGCCAGCAACGACACGCCGGTCACCGGCGGCGCCGAGGCGCCGATGGTCAAGGAGGAGGTCGGCCCGGACGACGTGGCCGATGTGGTGGCCTCCTGGACGGGGATCCCCGCCGGGCGGCTGCTCGAGGGTGAGACCGGCAAGCTGCTGCGGATGGAGGAGGAACTGGCCGGCCGCATCATCGGCCAGGGCCGGGCCGTCCAGGCCGTGGCCGACGCGGTGCGCCGGTCGCGGGCCGGCGTGGCCGACCCGGACCGCCCGATGGGGTCGTTCCTGTTCCTCGGGCCCACCGGCGTGGGCAAGACCGAGCTGGCCAAGGCGCTGGCCGAGTTCCTGTTCGACGACGAGCGGGCCATGGTCCGCATCGACATGAGCGAGTACGGCGAGAAGCACTCGGTGGCCCGGCTGGTCGGCGCGCCCCCCGGCTACGTGGGCTACGAGGAGGGCGGCCAGCTGACCGAGGTGGTCCGGCGGCGTCCCTACTCCGTGGTGCTGCTCGACGAGGTGGAGAAGGCGCACCCGGAGGTCTTCGACATCCTGCTCCAGGTCCTCGACGACGGCCGGCTGACCGACGGCCAGGGCCGCACCGTGGACTTCCGGAACACGATCCTGGTCCTCACCTCCAACCTCGGATCCCAGTACATCGCGGACCCGGCGCTGAGCGACGAGGCCAAGCGCGTCGCGGTGATGAAGGTGGTGCAGGCCACGTTCAAGCCGGAGTTCCTGAACCGGCTGGACGACGTGATCCTGTTCGACTCGCTGAACACCGAGGAACTCAGCCGGATCGTGGACCTGCAGGTGGCGCGGCTGGGCAAGCGGCTGGCCGACCGGCGGCTAATCCTCCAGGTCACCCCTGGGGCGCGGGAATGGCTGGCGCTGACCGGGTTCGACCCGATCTACGGCGCCCGGCCGCTGCGCAGGCTGATCCAGTCAGCGATCGGCGACCAGCTGGCCCGGGCCCTGCTGTCCGGCCAGATCCTCGACGGCGACCGGGTCGAGGTGGACCTGGACCCGGCGTCGGACGCGCTGATCGTGCGGCGGGCTCAGCTGTCCGCGGCCGGGGTGGCCGGACCAGTGGCCGGGCCGGACGGGAGCTCGTCCAGCAGCCGGTCGTAGTCGTCCTCGGCCATCCCGAGGTCGACCCGGATCCGGTAGCGCAGGCTGAGCAGGAGCCGGAGCTCGGTCGGGTCCCCGTTCGCGGAGAACTCGGCCGGGCGGGCGACGGGCTGGGCCGGGGCGTTCGGGTTCCACCCGGCGCCCAGCCGGCCCAGGCACAGGGCAACCCCGGTGGTCGCCCACCGCAGCGCACCGCGCAAGTCCGACCGCTCGACCAGGAGCTCGGCGACCAGGTCACAGAGCCGCGGGTCGTCCGGCTCCTCCTGCCCGATCTGCTGGATCAGCGCCTCAGCCTCGTCCGTTTTGTCCATCATGAACAGGGCCCGGGCCAGCGGTACCCGCGGATCGGCGAACGACGGGCCGCCGTCCGCCAGCGCCTGCCGGAAGCCCTCGGCCGCCGCGGCCGGCTCATCGGCGAGCAGCCACTGCTCGCCCGCCCGCAGGAAGGCCTCGGATCGGGGGAATTCCTCAGTCTGGGTGCCGGTGGCGGCCAGACTGATCATCTGCTCCGCCGCGGTGCGGTGATCACCGCTCGCCGCAGCGTCGAACTCGATCTCATCGAACATGTCGCGAGTCAGCACCACCACGTCCGGGGACGTACCCAACCCGGGACCCCTTCCAACGCCACGAACGAACTCAAGTACGGGGAAACGACGCTATCGGCGTGAACGCTCCAGGGCATCCCAGAACCCGCGGCGCAGCGCGTGCCTGGTCTCGTCATGCAGCAGCGAATCGATCGGCAGCGCCGAGTCCTGGAGCAGCCTCGCTTCCAGGTCCGAGGGCATCCGCGGCTTGCGGGCCAGGACTGCTTCCAGCCACAGCGCCGGCGCCTCCCGGGCCACCGACTGGCCGAATTCGAAGCCCTCGGCGTGGGCGGCCTGGACCGCGTCAGCCAGTTGCATCTCCTGGCCCGGGGCAGGGGTGTGCATGCCTGGGGTCGGCGGCGGCTGCGGGCCCTGGTGGATCGGGCCTGGCTGCTGCACCGGCGGCGGCCCGGGTGGCTGCGGTCCCGGGCCCTGTGGTGGCGGGGCCTGCTGGGGTGGCGGGGCCTGCGGCGGCAGCGACTGTGGTGGCGAGGACTGTGGCAGCGGGGCCTGCGGCGTGCCGTAAGGGCTCTGCGGCGGGACGTACGCCGAGCCCGTGTACTGCCCCGATCCAGCCTGGGAGCCCGGCGCGGGCGGGATGAATGGCTGGCCGGGCATCATCTGCTCCGAGGGCTGGGCGCCGTAGGGCCCCTGCTGGTACGGCCGCGACGGCACGTCCTGGGCCGGCCCGCGGAACGAGGCCGGGGGCGGCTGATACGGGTTCTGGTCGGCGGCGGGCGACGTCTGGGCGTGGGCCCCGCGCGCCCGCGGGTCCGGCAGCCCCGGCGATGACGGCGACGGGGGCGGCGCCGCGTGCAGGCCCGGCATGCTCGGCGGACCCGGCGGCATGCCCTGCTGGCCGGAAACGCCTTGCTGGCCGGAGATGCCCTGCTGGCCGCTGCCGTTCTGGTAGGGCGGCATGCTCTGGGGCGGCATCCCCGGAGCGGGCGGGGACTGCGGCGGCACCGGCTGCGGTGCGTAGGACTGCGGGGGCATCGGCTGGCCCGGCATGCTCGGCTGGCCGCCGCCCATGCCCTGCTGGTTACCCATGCCCTGCTGGCCCGGGATGCCCTGCTGGTTACCCACGCCCTGACCCGGCAGGGACTGCTGCCCGGGAGCGCTAGGCGGGGCCGACGGGATCGCGCCCAGGCCCGCCTGGCCCGGGACGCCGCCCATGGCCTGCTGGCTGGACAGGGACTGACCCGGACCGGCCTGCCCTGGACCGGGCTGGCCTGGCATGCCCGGCTGGCCCGGCCCAGGCTGGCCCGGCCCAGGCTGGCCCTGCGCTGGCCCGGCATGCCCTGCCCCGGCATGGTCTGCTGCCCGTTCCCGCCCGGCTGCGCCGGCCCGCCCGGCTGGCGCTGGCCCGGACCGGGGTTTCGTTGCGGCTCGGAAACGCCCGGCTGCGCCTGCAGAGCTGAGGCAGCCGGGCAGATTCTGTGCACTCTGCGGCGGTGAGCCTGGGTCCTGCGGACCAGGCGCGCGGGACGGGCCGCCGCGGGCGGCCTCCATGGACTGGCGCTCGATCGGCCCGGACGGCTCGCGGCGCGGCAGCGGGGCGGGGGCGCCCGGCTGGCTGCCCGGAAGCTGGACACTGGCGGGCTGGGCGCCGGGCTGGGCGGCGCGCTGGTACTCCGCCACCACGGGCGCGGTGTAGATCGCGGGCGGGGCCGGGTGCGATCCGGCCGACAGGGCCGGCTGGCCCAGCGGGCCGACCACCGGTCCGTGCCCGTTGGTGAGCGCGCGGGCCGCGGACACGGCCAGCTGATACGGCTCGTCGCTGCCCAGCGGCTCGGTCCCGGCGACGAGCTGGGTAAAGGGCCGGAGATGCCCCTCGCCAATCTCGATGATGTCATCGCATTCCTGGCGGAGGCTGCGGGAAATGGTCCAGTTGCCGCCCACCGTGATGTGCACGATCGTCACCCGGATACCGAGGTCCTGCACATCGGCGACGACCTGGGCCAGATCTTCCTCCGCGCTGACCAGGAGCGCGTCGCTGATCGCGTTGTTGCGGGCCAGGGTGGTCAGGTCGCGGCGGATGTCACCTTCCACGCCCTCACGGCGGCCCGGCCGGGTCCGGCCCAGCCGCAGCTTCAGCCCGGGAAGATCGGCCAGTGAGTCGTGCTCGGAAGTCCGGCGGCCCTCAACCGAGGCCTCATACCAGTAGCAGCGCAGCAGCGGGCGGCCGGTTCTCTCCCGGGCGATACTGCCCATGAACGACAGCAGCCCGGCGTAATCCCAGGATACGGACTCTCGGTGCCGGGTTCCGTGGACGGCCATCGCGCCATCCGCCAGCACGTAGCCCGCGTCCACGAACAGCGCGCACCGATCCACGCGACACCGTCCTTTCCTCGACGCGAGACGTTACCAGCGCCCAGCCGACCTTGTGAGGGATCGCCCGCAGGTCGCGACGATCCCCATGACCTTAGGCGCCCGCCATGACTTTAGGCGTCCGCTCTCGGCAAAAGCGACCCCGGCAATTGCACCTGGCCCGGCAGAATCATCCGCCATGCGACTTCTTGTTCTCGGGGGTACCCGGTTCCTGGGGCGTGCCATCGTGGACGAAGCGATCCGCCGTGGCTACGACGTCACGACCTTCTCGCGGGGGCTGAGCGGCGAACCCCGGCCGGGTGCCGAGGCACTGCACGGAGACCGTACCAACTCCGCGGACCTGGTCAGGGTGGCTGAACGAGATTTTGACCTCGTCATCGACACCTCGGTGATCGCTCCCCGGCACGTGGCCGCGTCCGCCCGGTTGCTGGCCCCGAGGGTCCGGCACTACACCTATGTCTCCACGCTCTCGGTCTATGCCGGCTTCGGTGAGGTGCCGGTCAGCGAGGAGTCCCCGGTGCTCGACTGCCCGCCCGATGCGGACGGTTCCGTGGAGGAACTCGGATACGGCGAGCTGAAGGCGGGCAGCGAGCGGGCCGTCGCGCAGGAACTGCCGGGGCGGCACCTGATCGTGCGGCCCGGGCTGCTGGTCGGCCCGCACGAGAACGTGGGCCGGCTGCCCTGGTGGCTGACCAGGATCGCACGCGGCGGGACGGTCCTCGCCCCCGGCGAGCCCGGCCGGCCGATCCGGATGACGGACGCCCGGGACCTCGCCGCCTGGATCGTCGACAACACCCGGCGGGGCATCCCGGGCGTGGT
This sequence comes from uncultured Actinomycetes bacterium, assembly GCA_963723595.1. Lineage (GTDB taxonomy): Bacteria > Actinomycetota > Actinomycetes > Streptosporangiales > Streptosporangiaceae > RYN-230. Next base: position 476,110 of record CAVRRQ010000014.1, on the reverse strand, counting down.
CAACGTGCCCGGGCCGGAGGGAACCACGGTCGGGGAACTGCTGACGGACTGCGGCCGGGCCACCGGGCCCGGCCCGGACGGGCCGCTGCAGCTGCGCTGGGTGCCGGACCGCGTGCTGCTGGCGGCCGGGGTGCAGCCCTGGTCGGAGCTGCCGATGTGGGCGCCGGAGACCCCGGAGTTCGCGGCCGTCTGGAACGTCACGGGAGACCGCGCCCTGCGGACGGGCCTGCGCTACCGGCCGCTCAGCGACACCGTCCGGGACACCTGGGCCTGGCTGCGCCGGGACACGGCCGCCCGGGGCGGCGAGGACACGTTCCAGCGCAACCCGGGCATCGGCCTCGACCCCGCCAAGGAGCAGCAGATCCTGGACAGCCTGGATTAAGCCTGACCGCCCGGCCCCAGCCTGCCCCGGCCGCAGCTGGCCCCGCCGCAGCTGGCGCGGCCGCCTGGCCAGACAGCCCTAGCCGGGCCGCGTTCATGCCCAGCCTTGCCCGGCCGCCCGACCGCCCCGCCGGACGGCCCCCACCCGGCCGCGTTCCTGCCCAGCTGGCCCGGCCGGACGGCCCCACCCGGCCGCGTTCCTGCCCACCCCTGGCACCGGGGGCGGCTGGGTAGGCTCGCGCTCGTGAGCGACCGCGATGACCTGCTTCAGATGATCAAGGACATGGCCGTGGTGCACGGCGACTTCGTGCTGTCCTCCGGCCAGCGGGCGACCTGGTACATCGACCTGCGCCGGATCCTGCTCAGCGGGCAGGCGGCGCCGCTGGCCGGCCGGGTGATGCTCGACCTCACCGCGGGCCTCGGCTACGACGCCGTCGGCGGGCTCACGCTCGGCGCCGACCCGGTGGCCACCGCGATGATGCACGCGGCCAGCGCGGCCGGGCAGCCGCTGGACGCGTTCGTGGTGCGCAAGGAGGGCAAGGCACACGGCCTGCAACGGCGCATCGAGGGACCGGACGTCGCCGGCCGCCGGGTGCTGGCTGTGGAGGACACCTCGACCACCGGCTCGTCCGTGCTCACCGCGGTGGACGCGCTGCAAGAGGCCGGGGCCGAGGTCGTGGGCGTGGCCGTGATCGTGGAACGCGGTGCCCGGGGGCCGGTGACCGCGCGGGGCCTGCCCTACCTGGCCGCCTACGACATGGGTGACCTGGGCCTGGGCTGATCCTCCTGGGGGGTGCTTCGCCCGTGCCGCGGGCCGCTCCTCCGGGCTCCCGCCGCCGGGTCTCCCGCAGCCGGGGCGCCGGCCGCGGCCGCCCGTCCGGGGCCGCCCGTCACGGGGCCGCCCGTCACGGGGCCGCCCGCCGGAGAACCGTCCGCCAGGGAACCGTCCGCCAGGGAACCGGCGGTGGCGAGCCGGCCCTCGGCCGCCTCCTTGCGGAACTCCCGCAGCCGGTACATCACGAACGCGGCGATGGCGATGACCGCGATGACCGCGATCGCGTACCCGGCCAGCGCGATGCCGTGCGCGATGCTCTGCCAGGTGCTGCTCAGGCTGTAGCCGATCAGGGAGATAGCGGTCACCCAGACGGCCGTGCCGATGAGGCTCAGCACCCCGAACAGCAGCGCGGGCATCTCGATGAAGCCGGCCACGATCGACACGAACGTGCGCACCACCGGCAGGCACCGGCCCACCGGCACCGCCCATGCTCCCCGGCCGGCGAAGAACCGCTCCGCCCGGTCGATGTCGGCGTGCGTGATCAGCAGATAACGGCCGAACTTGTGCACCAGCGGCCGCTCACCGACCCGCCCCACCGTGTAGGCGACGAACGAGCCGATCAGTTCCGCCACCGTGCCGACGATGATCACCGCCACGATGTTGAAGTGCCCCTCGCCGGCCAGGACCCCCGCGAACCCGAACGTGATCTCCGACGGAATCGGGACGCAGCAGGCCTCGAGAAAGCCGAAGAGAAATACGGCAGCCAGGCCTGCCTCGCTGAGAAAGCTCTCCATAGCTCACTGTTGTACAGCATGCAGGGCACCGTGCCGGTCCGCATCCGGCGACGTTGCGCGAGCTTTAACCGGCGTATTTGAGCGCACAGTGCAGCAGGCCGGGCGCCTGCGGGTAGAGGCTTTCCCGGGCGGGCCCCCCGTCGGCTGTCCGCGGGAGGCGCCCGTCCCCGATACTGGACCCCAAGCCATGAGACAGGGAGCCGATCGTCATGCCAATCGCCACCCCAGAGGTCTACGCGCAGATGCTGGACCGCGCCAAGGAGCGTGGTTACGCCTATCCAGCCATCAACGTGACCTCGAGCCAGACCCTGAACGCGGCCCTCCGCGGCTTCGCGGACGCGGAGAGCGACGGCATCGTCCAGGTATCCACCGGCGGCGCCGAGTACCTGTCCGGCGCGGTCAAGGACATGGTGACCGGCTCGGTCGCGCTGGCCAGCTTCGCCCGGTCGGTCGCGGACCAGTACCCGGTGCAGATCGCCCTGCACACCGACCACTGCCCCAAGAACAAGCTGGACGGGTTCATGCGCCCGCTGGTCAAGATCTCCCAGGAGCGGGTGGCCCGGGGCGAGGAGCCGCTGTTCAACTCGCACATGTGGGACGGGTCCGCGGTGCCCCTGGACGAGAACATCGCCATCGCCTCCGAGCTGCTCGATGAGTGCGCCAGGGCCCGCACGGTCATGGAGATGGAGATTGGCGTGGTCGGCGGCGAGGAGGACGGCGTCACCGGCGAGATGAACGAGAAGCTGTACAGCACACCGGAGGACGCCATCGCGGCGGCCGAGGCGCTCGGGCTGGGTGAGCGGGGCCGCTACCTGCTCGCGGCCACCTTCGGCAACGTGCACGGGGTATACAAGCCCGGGCATGTCACCCTGCGGCCGTCCATCCTGAAGGAGATCCAGGACGCCGTCGGCGCTAAGTACGGCCAGGAGAAGCCGTTCTACCTGGTCTTCCACGGCGGTTCCGGCTCCGCGCTGGAAGAGATCCGCGAGGCCATCTCGTACGGCGTGGTCAAGATGAATGTGGACACCGACACGCAGTACGCGTTCACCCGGCCGGTCGCGGATCACATGTTCCGCAACTACGACGGCGTGCTGAAGGTCGACGGCGAGGTCGGCAACAAGAAGCAGTACGACCCCCGGGCCTGGGGCAAGGCCGGCGAGGCGGGCATGGCCGCACGCGTGGTCCGGGCCTGTGAGGACCTGATGTCCGCGGGCACCAAGATCGGCTGACCCGGTACACGGGCCCGTCTGCCCTGCGCGAAAACCCTGTCCGCCCTGACCCTCCGGCGGGCAGGGTGACCCCATGGAGACGCCAGCCGGCCGGGTCGCCGTCCTCTCCGACATTCACGGGGTGCTGCCCGCGCTGGAGAGCGTGCTCGCCGAGCCCGAAGTAGCCGGCGCGGACCGGATCGTGCTCACCGGCGACATGGCTGCCGGGCCGCAGCCGCGCGAGACCCTCGACCTGCTGGCCTCACTCGGCGACCGGGCGCTGTGGATCCGCGGGAACGCCGACCGCGAGCTGGTGCAGCTCGCTCGCGGTGAGGTGAGCTCGGTCCCGGACCCGATCGCACCGTGGGCCGCCGCCCAGCTCCGCGCGGACCAGGTCGCCCTCCTGGCCGGGCTGCCCCTGACGGCGGCCCTGGAGGTCGCTGGCCTGGGCGCCGTGCTGTTCTGTCACGCCACCCCGCGCGACGACGAGGAAGTGGTGCTCGCCGATTCCCGGCTGGAGCGCTGGGCCGAGGTGCTCGGCTCCGTCGCCCCGGACGTGGCCGCCGTGGTGTGCGGGCACACTCACATGCCGTTCAGCCGGCTGGCCTGGGGGCGGCTGGTGGTCAACCCGGGCAGTGTCGGGATGCCGTACGGCCGGCCCGGCGCACACTGGGCGCTGCTCGGGCCGGGGGTGCAGCTACGGCGCACCATGTTCGACGCCGGGGCGGCCTGCGCGCGCGTCGCCGCGGAATCGTCCTACCCGGATGCCGCGGAATGGGCGGACTTCTACCTGAACGCGCGGGCCACGGACGCGGAGGCCCTGGCCGTCATGGGCCCGCGGGACGGCCGGGAGGGCCCGGGCGCGCACCCCGCGTGAAGGCCAGCCGGATCGCGTCCACGACCTGCCCCGGTACCCGGGTGATCTGCGGCCAGGTGAAGTGCACGACCTCGTAGCCCGCGGCGCGCAGTCGCTCGTCGCGCTCCAGCTGGGCCCGGGCCCGGGACGGGGTCTGGTACTTCAGCGCCCCGTCGGCCTCGCCGACCGTGTTGTACCGCCGCCACAGGAAGTCCACCCGCCCGATTACGTCACCATCATCGCCCACCCAGACCTGCGGGTCTGGCGGGGGGAGCAGGGCACCCTCGCGGACCAGGCGCGCGATCTGACGGCTGGATAATCCAGCTGCGCGCAACTCCGCAGTGGTCCGTACTCCGCTCAGCTCGCTTAGCACCCCTCCAGGTTCACCCTGCCTGCCGACATATCACGTATCTGGTGCACCAGGAGAGGCGTTTTGTCCGTTTCCAGTGCACCAGATACGTGATATGTCGCCCCTGCCCGGGAGTGGCGCGCGGGAGGGGGGGTGGGCGCGGCGGGCGGAGTGGCGGGCGGGAGTGGGCGGAAGTTGCGGGGGTGGGCGCGGCGGGGGTCGGGGCGCGGGAGGATGGGGGCATGGACCACCGCAACCTCATCGCCGGGCCGCCCCCGGTCTACCTGCCTGACGACCCGTGTGCTGCTGAACTGGCCGGGGGCGCCGATCCCGCGACGGTCGCCGCGGGCGACCCGGCCTGCCTGGCCGCCTGGGCCGAACTTGCCGAGCAGGCCCTGGACCGGGGCGAGCTGATCGCCGGGTACGCCTACGCCCGCACCGGGTACCACCGGGGCCTGGACCAGCTGCGCCGGGCCGGGTGGAAGGGCCACGGGCCGATCCCCTGGGAACACGAGCCCAACCGGGGTTTCCTGCGCTCGCTGCACGCGCTCGGCCGGGCGGCCGGGGCCATCGGCGAGACCGAGGAAGAGGCGCGCTGCCAGATCTTCCTGGCCGACTCCAGCGCGGCCGCGGTGGCCGCCCTCGACGCCTGACGGGGGCCCCCCGCCGCGCCCTGACCCACGGCCCCCCGCCGCGCCCTGACCCACGGCCCCCGCCGCTTCCTGGCCGGAGACGTGGCGTAACGCCCGGCCAGCACGTGGAGTACCCTCAACTCCGCAACCGGGGCGAGGCCTGGAAGGGGCTGGTGGGATGCCGGCCATTGTGGTCGTGGGCGCGCAGTGGGGCGACGAGGGCAAGGGCAAGGCGACCGACCTCCTGGGCGACCGGGTGGACTACGTCGTCCGCTACCAGGGCGGCAACAACGCCGGTCACACCGTCGTCATCGGGGACGAGAGCTACGCGCTGCACCTGCTTCCCTCGGGCGTGCTGTCGCCCCGGGTGGTCCCGGTCATCGGCAACGGCGTCGTGGTCGATCCCGAGGTGCTGCTCCAGGAGATCGACGACCTCCAGAAGCGCGGAGTGTCCTGCGATGACCTGCTGATTTCCGCGAACGCCCACCTGATCATGCCGTACCACCGGGCCCTGGATAAGGTCACCGAACGCTACCTGGGCAGTGCGCGGATCGGCACCACCGGCCGGGGCATCGGGCCCGCCTATGCGGACAAGGTAGCCAGGACCGGGATCCGGATCCAGGACCTGCTCGACCCGGGGATCCTGAACCAGAAGCTGGAACTGGTCCTGCGCGAGCGCAACCAGGTGCTCACCAAGGTCTACAACCGCCGCGGCATCGACGCGGCCGCCGTCGCCGAGGAGTACCTGGGGTACGGCGAGCAGATCCGCTCGTACGTGGCGGACACCGGGCTGGTGCTGAACCAGGCGCTGGACGAGGGCAAGTCGATCCTGCTGGAGGGCGCCCAGGCCACCATGCTCGACGTGGATCACGGCACGTACCCGTTCGTCACGTCCTCCAACCCGACCGCGGGGGGCGCCTGCGTGGGCTCGGGCATCGGCCCGACCCGGATCACCAAGATGATCGGGATCCTCAAGGCGTACACCACCCGGGTCGGCGCGGGCCCGTTCCCCACCGAGCTGACCGGCGACCAGGGCGAGTGGCTGCGCAAGGCCGGCGGCGAGTACGGGGTGACCACCGGCCGCCCGCGGCGCACCGGCTGGTTCGACGCGGTGGTGGCCCGCTACTCCACCCGGGTCAACGGGATCACCGACTACTTCATCACCAAGCTCGACGTGCTGTCCGGCCTGGACCGCGTCCCGGTCTGCGTGGCCTACGACGTGGGCGGGACCCGGCACGACGAGATCCCGATGACCCAGACCGACTTCCACCACGCCACGCCGGTCTATGAGTACCTGGACGGCTGGTGGGAGGACATCTCGCAGGCCCGGGAGTTCGCCGACCTGCCCCGCAACGCCCAGGTGTACATCAAGTCGCTGGAGGACATGATCGGCGCGCCGGTCGCGGCGATCGGCACCGGGCCCCGCCGCGACCAGACCCTGCAGCTGCGCCCGCTCGCCTGAACAGCCCTAACGAACCGTCCGGCGACTGTCACCACTCGCCACGCGGTACCTGGCACCACTGCCGCTTCGGTAGGCCGGGCTACTGACTGCGGCGCCGGGCGGGCGGCAGTCTGGAGGCATGGCCGCCGCAACCGTGACACGCACCCTCCATCTCCGCCTGACCAGCACCGTCGGGACCGGCACCTTCTGGACCGACACGATCGGGACCGGCGCGTTAGCCGCCCCGCTAGATGGCGATCCGGTGCCGCTGCCCGGTACCCCGTGGTCAGTCCGGCCCGCGGCCGGCCCGGCCGGGCGCCCCGCCGCGGAGATCTACGCCGCCGGGTGCCTGGTGGACGTGATGGTGGCGCCGCCTCTGGCCCCGCGCGTCCTGCGCGGCGCCTGCTCGCTGGCCTGGGCGGGCCAGCCCTGCACCGTGGCCTGGGGCTTCCTGCCCGCCCACCCCGGTTTCTCGGTCTGGTTCACCCGCGGCCGGGCCCGTTCCCGCTGCGCGGCTCAGGTCACCGTGATCGCCGGCTCGTTCTGGATCGCCCCGGCGGGGGGCCGGTTCCGGGAGGTGACGGTGGAGCATGGCGGCGGCCGGGACCGCCGCCGGATCCGCGCGGCGCGCCCCTGCTGACCGCGGGCGCCCCCAGAGGGTCAGCCGCCGGCCGGTCAGCCGCGGGACGCGGCGGCGGCCGGCCCAGCTTTCGGCGCGGATCGCCCAGCGCTCGTGGTCACGCCACTCCCCGGCCACCATCAGGTAGCCGGGCGAGACGCCTTCCTTCTCGAATCCCAGGCCGCCGGACCAGGCCGATCGAGCGCCGGTTGGCGGGCTGGATATTCGCCTCCACCCGGTGCAGACCCAGGTCGCCGAACACGATGTCGAGCACGGCCGCGAGTCCCGCGGGTCATGAAGCCCTGGCCGGCGTGCGAGGCAAAGGCGCCGTAGCCCAGGTAGCCGGACTGGAAGCCGCCCCGCACGATGTTGTTGACGTTCACGTACCCGACCAGAGCCCCGCAGAGGTGGTGGCGGATCAGGAAGGCGGCCTGATCGTCGCGGGCGGCCCCGTCCGAGGTAGGCCGCGAAGCGCGCGGGAGTGTCCGGCGGGTCGAGCCAGGGCTGGTGCAGCGAGCGGCTCTCCCGCACGGCCGCCACGAACTCCCCGGCATCAGAGCTCCGGGGTGCGGCGATGTCCACATCCATCCTCGCAGTCTCCCCCAGTGCCTGACCCAGCCAGCGGTCCGCCCGGTTCCGCCGCAGGCCGGGACCCGGCCACGGGTAGGCTCGCGCCCGTGCGAGTCCTTCTCCTCGGCTCGGGCGGCCGCGAGCACGCGCTGGCCCGGGCGCTGTCCGCCGACCCGGACGTCACCGACCTGCATGCGGCGCCCGGCAACCCGGGCATGGCCGGGCTCGCCCACCAGCATCCGGTGGACCTCACCGACACCGGGCAGGTGGCCGGCCTGGCCCGGGCTGATCGGCGCCGACCTGGTCGTGGTCGGCCCGGAGGCCCCGCTGGTCGCCGGGGTGGCCGACGCGCTCCGCGCGTCCGGCATCCCGTGCTTCGGCCCCAGCCGCCGGGCCGCGGCCATCGAGGGCTCCAAGTCCTTCGCCAAGCAGATCATGCAGGCGGCCGGCATCCCTACCGCCGAGGCGTACACCTGCCAGACCAGCGGCCAGGCCGACGCGGCGCTGGCCGAGCTCGGGCCGCCGTACGTGGTCAAGGCGGACGGCCTGGCCGCGGGCAAAGGGCGTCGTGGTCACCACCGACCTGGCCGCCGCGCGGGCGCACGCGGAAGCCTGCGGCACCGTGGTCATCGAGGAGTTCCTGGACGGCCCGGAGGTGTCCCTGTTCGCGCTGGCCGACGGGGTCACCGCGGTCCCGTTGCTGGCCGCGCAGGACTTCAAGCGGGCCGGGGACGGGGACCAGGGGCCGAACACCGGCGGCATGGGCGCGTACGCCCCGCTGCCCTGGGCGCCCCCTGGCCTCGCCGGCGAGGTGATGGCCACGGTGATCCAGCCGGCCGTGGACGAGCTGCGCCGCCGCGGCACCCCGTACCGCGGCCTGCTGTACGCGGGGCTGAGCCTGACCGCGGCGGGCCTGCGGGTGGTGGAGTTCAACGCCCGGTTCGGTGACCCGGAGACCCAGGTGGTGCTGGACCGGCTGGCCACGCCGCTGGGCGGCCTGCTGGCCGCGGCCGCGTCCGGGTCACTGGGCGGCGTGGCCCCGCTCCGGTGGACGGCGGGCGCGGCGGTCACCGTGGTCATCGCGGCCGAGGGCTACCCGGGCCAGCCCGCCGCTGGCGACGAGATCACCGGGCTAGCGGCGGCCGGGCGGGTCCCGGGCGCCTACGTGCTGCACGCGGGCACCCGGACCGATGACGCGGGTCACCTCGTGTCGGCCGGCGGCCGGGTGCTCAACGTGGTCGGTACCGGCCCCGATGTGGCCGCTGCCCGCGCGGCGGCGTACCAGGCCGCGGGGCAGATCGAGATGCGCGGTGGCTGGTACCGCACTGACATCGCCGGGCACGCGGCAGGACGGCCGGCCCAGGCCAGCCCGTGACCAGCGAACCACCCCCGCCCGGCACCGGCCCGCCGCCCGCGGGCCAGGTTCCCGGGCCGGACGCCCCGCTGCGGGTCAGCACCCTGGAACTGTTCTTCGACCTGGTCTTCGCGTTCACCCTCACCCAGCTGTCCACGCTGCTGGACGCCAGCGGCATTTCGGCCACCTCGATCGTCCAGGTGCTGCTGGTGTTCGGGGTGCTGTGGTGGATGTACGGCGGATACGCCTGGCTGACCAACACCCGCACCCCGGACCGGACCCCCGAGCGGCTGCTCCTGCTGCTTGCCATGGCCGGGTTCCTGGTCGTGGGGCTGGCCATCCGGAACGGGTTCGGCGACTCCAGGTCGGGCGCGAGCGGCCTCTACCTCGGCCTCGGTTACCTGACCGTGGTGTGCGTGCATGGCGGGCTCTATTACCGGGTGAACCGGAACATCATCCGGATCGTCCCGATCAACCTCAGCTCGGCGCTGCTGGTCCTGGCGGCCGGGCTGACCAGCGGCCTGGCGGCCTACCTGCTGTGGACGGCGGCGCTGGCCATCCAGGTGCTGTCGCCGCTGGTAGTGCGCGTCGGCGGCCGGTTCGAGATCGCCCCGGCGCACTTCGCCGAGCGGCATGGTGCGCTGGTCATCGTGGCGCTGGGCGAGTCGGTCGCCTCCGTCGGCATCGGCGCCGCCGAGCACCCGCTGGACGCGCAGATCGTGCTGGCCGCCGTGCTCGGCCTCGGCGTGTCGGCGGCGCTGTGGTGGATCTACTTCGGCGGCGCGGACGACGAGCTGGCCGCAGCGGCCATGACCCGGGCGCCCCGGACGCGGCGGCCGTCGCTCGCCCTGTCCGCGTACTTCTACCCGCATATCCCGATACTGCTCGGTGTGGTGGGGCTGGCCGCCGGGGTGAAGCTGACCATCGGGCACGCCGCCCAGCCCCACCCGGCCGCGCCAGGCCCTGGCTATCGGCGGCGGGGTGGCGCTGTTCCTGGCCGGGCACGCCGCGTTCCGCCGGGCGCTGCAGCTCGGCCCGGTCCGGCCGCGCCTGGTCACGGCCCTGTTCGCGCTGGCCACGGCGGCGCTGGGGGCCACCGTGGCGATCGAGGCCCAGCTGATCGTGCTGCTGGCCGGGCTGGCCGCGATGCTCGCCGTCGAGCGCCGCAGGGCCACTTCCGCCATCAGCGCGGCGCGAAAGCGAGCGGCCGGCCGCCCCGAACTCACCGCACTGACCACAGTCACCGCGGTGATCCGGCCGGTCGCGGCGGCCGGTTCCTGGCTCGTGCCCGGTCTGCGTAAGCGATGCGCGAGGATAGAGCCTGTGATCGAGCGTTACACGCGGCCCGCGATGGGCCGGGTCTGGAGCGAGGAACACAAGTACGAGCTGTGGTGCCGGGTGGAAACCCTGGTCCTCGAGGCGCACGCCAAGGCCGGGACGGTGCCGGCCGAATCGGTGGAGGCGGTACGGGCCGCCGCCCCGCCCACCCCGGCAGCGGTCGCCGAGGTGGAAGCGGTCACCGAGCACGACGTGATCGCGTTCCTGACCGCCTGGGCGGACAACACCACGCCGCGTGAGGCGGCCGCCTACGTGCACTACGGGATGACCTCCTCCGACCTGCTGGATACGGCGCTGGCGCTGCAGCTGGCCGAGGCGACCGACCTGCTGGTGGCGGAGGCGACCCGGCTGGTCGCCGCGCTGCGCGAGCACGGGCTGGCGCACCGCGGCCACGCTGCGGGTGGGGCGGACGCACGGGATCCATGCCGAGCCGGACGTCTGGGGACACCGGGTCGCCGACTTCGCGTTCGCCATGGCCCGCAGCCGGGACCGGCTGCTCCGGGCCCGGGACGCGGTCGCGGTCGGCAAGCTGTCCGGCCCGGTCGGCACCTACTCCAACATCGACCCGGCCATCGAGGCCACCGTCCTGCCGGAGCTGGGGCTCCGCGCGGCGGACGTGGCCACCCAGGTGGTGTTCCGGGACGGCATCTCGGAGTGGATCAGCGCGCTCGCGGTGACCGCCACGGTCTGCGAGGCGATCGCGCTGGAGGTCCGGCACGGGCAGCGGACCGAGGTGCGGGAGCTGGCCGAGCCGTTCCGGGCCGGCCAGAAGGGTTCCTCGTCGATGCCGCACAAGAAGAACCCGATCCGCTCGGAGCGGATCAGCGGCATCGCCCGGATCGTCCGCGGCTACGTCACCCCGGTCCTGGAAGGCATGCCGCTCTGGCACGAGCGTGACATTTCGCACTCCAGCGTGGAGCGGATCGCGCTGCCGGACGCGGCGATCGCCACCGACTACCTGCTGAACCTGACCGACCGGGCTGGTCGAGGGCCTGGTGGTCGACCAGGCCCGGATGAGGGCGAACCTGGAATCCACCGGCGGCCTCATCTACACCTCGAGCATCCTGCTCGCCCTGGTCGACTCCGGGATGTCCCGGGAAGACGCATATGCGCTGGTCCAGGCGGCGGCCATGATCACCTGGCAGACCGGGATGCCGCTGCGGGAGATCGCTCCGCGGCGGAGGCCGCCGCGCACGGCCGCACCCTGGACGAGGCCGCGCTGGACGAGGTGTGCCGCCCGGAACGGTACGTGGCGCGCCTCGGGCCGGTCTTCGAGCGGCTGGAGCGGCTCTCGTGAGCAACCCGGGCACACGCGGGAGGCCGGGGGTGGATGAGCCCGCGGGCAAGCACGACGAGACGCGGCGCCCCTCACGCTGCTGTACTCCGGCAAGGTCCGCGACGTCTACGGCTGGGGCGATGACCTGCTGCTGCTCGTCGCCTCCGACCGGGTGTCCGCCTACGACCACGTGCTGCCCACCCCGATCCCGGACAAAGGGAAGATCCTGACCCAGCTGTCGCTGTGGTGGTTCGGGCAACTCGCCGACCTGATCCCGAACCATCTCGTCGACGCGGAGATCCCGGCCCAGTTCGCCGGCCGGGCGATGGCCTGCCGCAGGCTGTCGATGGTGCCGGTGGAGTGCGTGGCCCGCGGCTACCTGGCCGGGTCCGGGCTGCGCGAGTACCGGGCCTCCGGGTCGGTGTGCGGCGTGCCGCTGCCTCCCCGGGCTCACCGAGGGTCGCGGCTGCCCGAGCCGATTTTCACCCCGGCGACCAAGGCGCCGCGCGGGCAGCACGACGAGAACATCCCGCTTCTCGGCGGTGGCCGCGTCGGTCGGTGCCGACGTCGCCGCTGACCTGGAGCGGATCACCCTGGAGGTGTACCGGCGCGGGGCGGACATCGCCGCGCGGAGCGGCATCCTGGTCGCCGACACCAAGATTGAACTCGGCTTCGATCCCGCCGGGCGGCTGCTGCTGGCCGACGAGGTCCTGACCCCCGACTCGTCCCGGCTGTGGCCCGCGAGCCGGTGGCAGCCCGGGCCGGCCACAAGTCTCATTCGACAAGCAGATTGTCCGGGACTGGCTAGACTCGCCCGAGGCTGGCTGGGACAAACGGGACACCGATCCGCCCCCGGCACTGCCCGGCCCGTGGTCGAGCAGACCCGTGCGAGCTACATCGAGGCATATGAGCGCATCACTGGACGACAGTGGGTATGACTGCCGTGACAGCCTGGCCGCCCGCTCTGCGCCGCTCACGGGGCGCGGTCGCGGACGGCCCGGATCTGACTGCCGCTGAAGGGGGGGCCAGGCCGGTGGAATACTGGCCTGGAACATGTGCCAGGCTTCCCGCCGGCCCGCCATCCCGCTGGGCGGGCCGCCGGAGGGCAGCACCGCGCCGCACCTGCGGCAGGCCTTTGACCTCGCGTTTCCGAAGGACAGGAGCTTCAGCCCCATGACCATTGGCCCCGAGACCTGCTACCGCGTACGAGGCGGGATCCCGCTCCACGGGCACGGTCTTCGTTCAGGGCGCCAAGAACGCGGCGCTCAAGATGATCGCCGCGTCGCTGCTCACCGGAGAAGGCCGCACGGTACTGCGTAACGTGCCGGCGATCGAGGATGTCCGCCGCGCGGTCGAACTGGCGCAGGCCGTGGGCGCGGTGGTCAAGTTCCACGAGGCCGAGCGCACCCTGGTGGTGGACGCCTCCAACCTGACCAGCTTCGTCCTGCCGGCCGAGATCGCCCGCCGGTTCCGCAGCTCGGTGCTGTTCGTGCCGGCCCTGCTGCACCGGTTCGGTGAGGCCGTCATCGAGGGCATCGGCGGCTGCAACCTGGGCAGCCGGAACCTGGACTTCCACTACCGCGGCTTCGCCCGCCTCGGCGCCATCGTGGACGAGCAGGAAGACAAGATCCACATCAAGGCGGGCAAGCTGCAGGGCGCCCACCTGTACCTGGACACCCCGTCGCACACCGGCACCGAGAACCTGATCATGGCGGCCTGCCTGGCCCCCGGCACCACCATCATCGACAACTGCGCCCTCGAGCCGGAAGTGCTCGACGTCATCGCGTTCCTGACCAAGATGGGCGCGGACATCAGCGGCGGCGGCACCGGCTTTGTCACCGTGCGCGGGGTCAGCCAGCTGACCGCGACCGAGCACACGGTGATGCCGGACCGGATCGACGCGGGCGTGCTGGCCATGGCGGCCGCGATCACCGGCGGTGAGCTGAACCTGGTCGGCGCCTCCCTCGAGCACTTCGGGGTGGTCCGCTGGAAGCTCGAGCAGATGGGCGTGGACTTCACCCCGAAGGGTGCGGTTCTCCAGGTCCGCCGGGAGCGCACGCTGCGCCCGATCAACGTGATCACCAGCCCGTACCCCGGCTTCGCGACCGACCTCCAGTCGCCGATCATGGCGCTGAGCTGCCTGGCCGACGGCACCAGCTACATCCGCGAAACCATCTTCGACGGCCGGTACGGCCTGGTCGGGGAGCTGAACAAGATGGGCGCCAAGGTCGAGGTGGACAGCGGCAACGTGGTCATCGTGCATGGCCCGTCCACGCTCAAGGGCACCAAGGTCGTCGCGCACGACCTGCGCACCGGAATCGCGCTCATCCTGGCCGGGCTGGGCGCGGAAGGCGAGACCGTGGTCGCGCCGGGCTACCTCATCGACCGCGGCCATGCCGCCGTGGCGGAGCGGCTCACCACCCTGGGCGCCGACATCACGGCCGAGGAAAGCGGCTGAGCTGACCCGAAGCTGGCCCGGCCGGTTACCTGGCCGGGCCGCCTTCTGGCCTGCCCGGAATCTCACCAGCCGGCCCGGCGGGCGGCTGGCCTGACCGATGGCTGGCCTCCGGGCCCGCAGCGGTCCCGCCTCCAGAAAATGTGACGTTGCACGAAACAGTCCGCTGATTCTCTTCCCCGGACGGCGCGGACAGGTTACGAAATATACGATCGTGCAATCGTTGCAGCGTAAGGGTCTGACAGTGACTTCACAGCACAGGGAATACCCCGCGGTCGGCGGCACATTAGTAGTCGCCGGATCATCTGACGCGTGCCCGCCATGCCGGGCACGTGTCGTCTGTGGTGCCACTGGCCGGCGGCCAGGGCCGAGAGGTAGCCGGCCATGACCAGCCCAGCGCCAGACCTGCGGCCGAGCTGACCATCGGCATCGTCGGGCCGCATGACCTGGTGGAACGGATCATGCTGTCCGGAAGCCCGCAGTCGAGCGGGCTGCCCGGTGGCCCCGCCCACCCGGCGGCCAGCCCCCCGGGGGCGACCGCCAACGGGACCTCCGCTTCCCCGGCCCGCAGGCTCGTGGCCGCCGCCTACCGCAGCGAGCAGGAAGCCGCCGACAAGGTGCTGCGCCTCGGGCCGGGCGTCGACGCCTGCCTGTTCGCCAGCCAGGTGCCCTACGAGTACGCCCGGAGGGCCGGCGCGCTCCGCGTGCCCGCCACCTACGTGCCGCTGTCCGGCAGTGCGCTGTACGCCGCCCTGCTCCGCGCGACCAGGGAACTGGGCCAGGACCTGACCCGGGTCAGCGTGGACGTGCTCAGCCGCGCCGACGTGGACGACGCGTTCGCGGAGCTGGGCGTGCCCTCGGCCGGCGTGCACGTCCGGGAGGACGCTGCGAACGCGGCCACGCTGGCCGCGTTCCACGAGCGGCTCTGGCGGCGGGACGAGATCACGGTCGCGTTCACCTGCCTCCAGTCCGTCGCCCAGCGGCTCGCCGCCGCCGACGTGCCCGTCCGGATCCTGCGCCCCACCAGCAGCGCCATCCGGGCCGCCCTGCGCACGGCGACCCTGCTGGCCGGGAATCGCCGGCTGGAGGAGGCCCAGCTCGCCGTGGCCCTGGTGGAGGTGCCCACGCTGCGGGACACCTCGCGCCGGTCGTCCCCGCGGCACGCCCGCGAGGAGCTGCGGCTCACCGTGCACCGGTTCCTGGTCCAGGAGGCCCAGCGGATGCACGCCTCGGTCAGCCCGGTCAGTGACCACTGCTTCCTGGTCACCGCGACCCGGGGCTCGCTGGCCGCGGCGACCGACGGATTCCGGGTCCCCCCGTTCAGCGAGCGCGCCCGGACCGAGCTGGGCATCGCGGTGGAAGTGGGCATCGGCATGGGCCGCACCGCGCAGGACGCGGAAACGCACGCCCAGGCGGCGCTGTCCCGGTCGCACGTGGCCGCCGGTACCCGCGGGTTCGCCCTGGACCGCGAAGGGATCGCCCTGGTCCCTGCGCCCCGGCACCCGGCCGTCCCGGCCGCTGAGGCCAGCCGGCCCCGCGGGCTGGAGACCCTGTCCCGGCTGGCCGACAAGCTGGCCGGCAGCGACAGCGCGCTCGTGGTGGACGCGGAAACCGCGGGCCGGGTGCTGGGCGTCACCGCCCGCACCGCCCGGCGGCTGCTGCACAGCCTGGTCGAGGAGGGGCTGGCCTGGCCGCTGCCGCCGAGCCGCGCCCCGCAGCCGGGCCGGCCACGCCAGTTCTACCGGCTGGTCACCGAGAAGCTCGAGCGCCGCGGCGCCCCCCGCTGAGCAGCCCTGGTCAGTGGCGTCGCGGATAAGCGCGGGCCACGGCGAGGAACGCGTCGTTCGCGTCGTGGTCACCGATCGAGATCCGGGCGCCCTCCGCGCCGAACGGCCGGATCGCCACCCCCGCCTGCGCGCACGCGGCCGTGAAGTCCTGGGTGTCCTCCCCGAGGGGCAGCCAGACGAAGTTGGCCTCGGTCGGCGGCACCCGCCAGTCCTGGGCCAGCAGCTCGTCCCGGACCCTGGCCCGCTCCTTGACCACCGCGTCCACCCGCTCGAGCAGTTCCGGCTCTGCGGCCAGGGAGGCGATGGCGGCCGCCTGCGCGAGCGCGTTGACCGTGAACGGGAGCATGGTCTTGCGCACCGCCGCGGCCACCGGGGGGTGCGCCACCAGGAACCCGACCCGCAGCCCGGCCAGCCCGTAGGCCTTGGAGAAGGTGCGCAGCACGGCCACGTTCGGGCGGTCCCGGTACACGGCCATCCCGTCCGGCACCTGCGGGTCCCGGACGTACTCGGCGTAGGCCTCGTCCAGCACGACGAGGGTGTCCTCGGGAACCCGGTCCAGGAATTCCGCCAGCTCGTCCGCGTGCACCACGGTGCCGGTCGGGTTGTTCGGGTTGCAGACGAAGATGAGCCGGGTCCGGCCGGTGATCGCGTCCGCCATGGCCGGCAGGTCGTGCGACTGCGCCCGCAGCGGCACCGTGACCGCAGCCGCCGATGACAGGGCGACCAGGGTGGGTAGGCCTCGAAGGACCGCCAGGCGTAGAGCACCTCCGCGTCCGGCTCGCCGACCGCCTCCAGCAGCTGCTGGGTCACCCCGACCGAGCCGCAGCCCACCGCGATGTGCCCGGGCGGCACCGCGAACCGCTGGGCGATCGCCTCGGTCAGCGCGGCGGCGCCGTTGTCCGGGTAGCGGTTCACGTCCAGCGCCGCGTGCGCGATGACCTGCGCCACCGACGGGAGAGGCCCGAACGGGGACTCGTTCGAGGACAGCTTGTATGACCGGCCATCCGGCGTGGACACCCGGCGGCCCGGCTGGTAGGGCGCGAAATTCTCCAGCACCGCGCGGAACCGGGGCGCTTCCTGGGACACCGGTGTCCTCCCCTCGGCGACGACCAGCACATCCTAGCTGGACGGCGCGGCCGCGAAGATCGCGTGCATCCCGGTGTCCATCGTCCTGCGCTGCCTCAGAGGGGATCGTAACCCGGCTGGGATTGACGCCTGCACTGGTGTGAGTTGTGATCAAAGAGGGTCACCCGGGAGCAGCCGCGGTGGGCAGACCTTCAGGGGGCGGTGCATGTCCTCGCATCCGGTCAGCAGGAGGGCGGTGCTGGCCGCGATCGGCGGCGGTGCGGCCGGGGCCGTACTGGGCGGCGTCCTTCCCGGCCGGCTGAACGCCCTCTCGGGCAACTGGACGAGCGGGTACATTCCCGACGGCAACGCGGGGCTCAGCGCGGCGTTCCCGCTGTCCGCGGTCCGGCTGCTGGACAGCCCGATGCGGGCCAACCAGGCACGGAACACGAGCTACCTGCTGTTCGTGGACCCGGACCGGATGCTGCACACGTTCCGGCTGAACTACGGCCTGCCGTCGTCGGCCCGGCCGTGCGGCGGCTGGGAAGCGCCCGGATCGCTGGTCCGCGGGCACTGCACGGGGCACCTGATGTCGGGACTGGCCCTCACCTACGCCAACACCGGGAACCAGGCCGCCGCGGAGAAGGGCGCCTACCTGGTTCGACGCAGCTGGCCCGGTTCCAGGCCCGGGACCGTGCGGCCGGGTTCCACGACGGCTACCTGTCCGCGTTCCCGGAGACCTTCTTCGACCGGCTGGAGGCAGGCCTGCCGGTCTGGTCGCCCTACTACATGATCCACAAGCTCATGGCCGGGCTGATCGACCAGCATGAGCTGGCCGGGAACACCCGGGCCCTCGAGGTGGCGGCCCGGCTCGGCGACTGGGTCGGCTGGCGCACCGGCCGGCTCTCCTACGCGCACATGCAGCGCATCCTGGAGATCGAGCATGGCGGCCTCGCCGAGTCGCTGACCAACCTGTACCGGCTGACCTGGGACGAGAGTTACCTGCGCACGGCGGAGCGGTTCTACCACGCCCGGGTCTTCGACCCGCTGGCCCGCGGCCAGGACGATCTGCACGGCCTGCACGCGAACACCAACATCCCGAAGATGATCGCCTGCATCCGGATCTGGGAGGAAACCGGGGACCCCCGCTATCACGACATCGGCGCGAACTTCTGGCGGATCGTCACCGGCCACCACGCGTACGTCATCGGCGGCACCAGCAACTACGAGCACTGGCACGCCCCGGACGTGATCGCCGGCCAGCTGAGCAACCGCACCTGCGAGAACTGCTGCAGCTACAACATGCTGAAGCTGACCCGGCTGCTGCATTTCCACCAGCCGCAGCGGGTGGACCTGCTCGACTACTACGAGCGGACGCTGTTCAACCAGATGCTCGGCGAGCAGGACCCGCGGTCCGCGCACGGGTTCAACATCTACTACACCGGCCTGTCACCGGCCGCGTTCAAGCGGCAGCCGCCGTTCATGGGCACCGACCCGGATATCTACTCGACCAACTACCGCAATTTCTCCTGCGACGACGCGCTCGGGGCTGGAGACCCAGTCCAAGTTCGCCGACACCATCTACTCCCGGGACACCCGGGGCCTGTCCGTCAACCTGTTCGTCCCGTCCGAGGTCAGCTGGAACGCGGCCGGGCATCACGATCCGGCAGGCCACCAGGTTCCCGGACGAGCCCGCCACCCACCTCACGGTCGTCTCCGGCTCGGCCCGGATGACGCGTGCGGGTCCGGCTGCCCGGCTGGCTGGCCAGCCCGCCCGCAGCCTGGGTCAACGGCGAGCCGGTGGCCGGCCCGCTCACCCCGGGCACCTGGCTGGCCATCGAGCGGCAGTGGCGGCCCGGCGACCGGGTGGACGTGAGCCTGCCCATGACGCTCGCGCTGAACCGGACCCCGGACCGGCCCGCGGTGCAGGCCGTCACCTACGGCCCCGTCGTGCTCAGCGGCGGTTACGGCGGGGTCGAATCCATGCCGATGCCCCGGCTCAGCCCCGGATCGGTGACCCGGATCCCCGGGCCGCGGCTGCAGTTCCAGGCCGCCGCGGACGGCCGGCCCGTCCCGCTGATCCCGATCGCCCGGATGCACCACGAGCATTACAACGTGTACTGGCTCACCTGACCGGCCGGTCCACGCGGGGTTGGGTCTGCCCGGCGGGTAAAGCCGGTAGGTAGAGTGACTGCGTGAACCGACTTGGCGAACTCGAACGCGCCATCATGGACGTTCTGTGGGAAAGCGAGACTCAGCTCACAGTGCGCCAGGTTGGCAGTAGGCTTACCGACCGGGATCTGGCTCACACCACGGTGATGACCGTCCTGGACCGATTGGCCAAGAAAGGGTTCGCCCGGCGAGAGCGGGACGGACGGGCCTGGCTGTACCGCGCCGCCGCGAGCCGGGAAGCATACGTCACCGAGCTTATGCTTTTCGCCCTCGACCAGACCGGCGACCGATCAGCCGCGCTCGCAAGTTTCGCCCGCCGTGTGTCGGGAAGCGAAGCACGGGTGCTGCGTCGAGCCCTGGAGATAGGCGGAGACTCCGCCGGGAGCTGACTTTCCGTGCTTTCCCCCGTCCTGGTTCTGGCTACGCTCGCGGTGGGCCTGGTGCCCGCCGCCGCGGAGCTGGCCACCGCGCGCTGGCCGCGCCGGTCACCGGCGGCGGCCATCATGCTGTGGCAGGCCATGGGGCTGGGCTGGGGAGTAGCCGCGATCGGGACCCTGGCGGCGCTCGGCGCGGATCCGGTCGGGCCCGGGGTGGCGGGCGGCGCGTTCGCGGTGCTGGACAACGCGGCCCGCAATGTGGCCCGCGAGGTCCGGCCGCCTGGTTTCCTCGCGGCGCTGCGGCTGCTCTGCCTGGGCGCCTCGGCGGCGCTGCTCGCCCTGCTGTGCTGGGTGCTGATCGCCGCGGCCGGGGCGGTGCTGCGGGACCGGCGGCGGCACCGGGCGCTGCTGAGCCTGCTCGCGCACGGCGACCCGAAAGTCCCCGGCGCCCTGGTCGTCGATCATCCCGCTGCGGCCGCCTACTGCGTGCCCGGGCTGCGCTCCCGCATCGTGATCAGCGCCGGCGCGCTCGACCTGCTGGACCAGGCGGAACTGGCCGCGGTCCTGGCCCACGAGCGGGCCCACCTCCGGGAACGGCACGACCTCGTGCTGCTCCCGTTCACCGCGCTGGCCCGGGCCTTCCCCTGGTCGGTGCTGGTGCAGCGGTCCTACGCGTCGGTGGCGCTGCTCGTCGAGATGCTCGCGGACGATCACGCGGCGCGGCAGCGGCCGGCCCGCGAACTCGTCACCGCGCTGATCCGGGTCGGGTCTGCGGGCTCCCCCGGGTCCCCGGCCGGCACGCTCGCCATGGCGGACGACGAGGATGACGAGGTAGCGCGACAGCGGGGTGACGGCCCGGGTGGAGCGGCTGCTCACGCCCGCGCCGGGGCTCTCACTGGCCGCCCGGGTCCTGGTCTGCGGGGCGGCCGCCGCCCTGGTCGTGGTCCCGGCCGCGCTCCTGGTCATGCCGCTCTGACCGGACCGCGGGCCACATGCCGGGAAGGGCAAGCCAGGTCAGCCCGGCGGGTGGTCGCTGACCTGGATGCGGACCCGGCGGAACCCCTTGCCCTTGTTCTCGATCTTGACGACCCCGATGCCGCCGACCTGGCGGGTCGAGGCCACGTGCGTACCGCCGTCCGCCTGCTGGTCGAGGCCGACGATGTCGATGATCCGCACCTCCTTGACCTCGGGCGGGACCAGGTTGGTGGCGGTGCGGATGATGTCCGGGATGGCGAACGCCTGGTCCCGGGGCAGCACCCGGACGTCGATCCGCCGGTCCGCGGCGAGTTCCGCGTTGCACGCGGCCTCGACCGCGTCCCGGAACCCGGGCGGCACCTCGGTCAGGTTGAAATCCATCCGGGCGGTCAGGGGCTCCATGTTCCCGCCGGTCACCAGCGCGCCGAAGTCCCGGAAGACCACGCCGCCGAGCACGTGCAGCGCGGTGTGGGTGCGCATCAGCGCGGTGCGCCGCTCGTCTTCCACGGCGCCGCGGACCGCGGTGCCGGGCGGCGGCAGCGGGTCGTCCTCGGCGGGGATCAGGTAGAGATCGTCACCCTTGCGGGCGCCTACGATCCGTGGTCTGCACGCCGCCCCACAGCAGTACCCCGTGGTCGGGTGGCTGGCCCCCGCCGCCGGGATAGAAGGCCGAGGAGTCCAGCACGATCCCGTCCGGGCCGGACGCCAGTACGACCGCGTCCCATTCCCGGAGCGCCTGGTCGTCGAGTTCGAGCCGGTGGGTACGCCACGGGGTATCACTCACGGTCAGACACCTTACCGGGGCGGGATACCGGGAAAACGCCACCGGTCCCGAAGATCAGGGACCGGGGGCCAGGCTTACCAGGGTCCGTAGGGGCCCTGGCTGCTTCCGTTGGAGCCGCGGAATTCCCGGACCTTGGGCCGGACGTCGGTCAGGTAGATGGCCGAGGCCACGAAGGCGGCGATCGGCAGGATGCCCACGGCGCCGAACCCGCCGGACAGGACACCCAGGTAGAGGCCGATCACCGAGGCCACGCCGAGGATGATCAGCCAGAGCGGCTTGTTCTGCTTGCCGGCCGCCACGAACGCTTTGGATGGACGGCGCAGTGCGTCCACGAAGCCCCATACCTCGCAGACAAAGGCGGCGATCGCCAGTATCTCGAGGAACCAGTAGAGCGGGCTCATCGCTCCTGTGTTCAGCAACACGACATCAGGCTATCCGGTCCGGGCGGGAACCGGGACCAAAGCCCGTCTCCCGCCCGGCCTGGGGCAGCTGCCTGCGCACGGATCGTCAGCTCTTCTTGCCCGGGTGCCCTTGCCGGGCAGGGCGGTCTTCCCGTTGAGCACCCGGGCGCCGTGCAGGGCGAGCTTGTCGTACTCCTGGACCGCCTTGGTCCGCGCGGTCGTCATGTACTCGGTGGCCCGGGCCGGGCAGGGCCGCCAGCGAGCCGTCGCTGCGCCACCGGGTGATCCGGGCGGGCAGCTCACGCAGGGCCTCGGAGGCCAGCACCCCGGCCCCGGCGGCGGCCTGCACGGGCTTGCTGCTGGCCAGCTTGCGCACCTCGGTCTTCACGTCAAGGGTGCTGCGGTTCATGGTCATTCATCCTTCCTGGTCCGCCCGTCCCGGCAGACCCGCTGAGTCAGGCGGGCTGGCCGCCTCGTTGGTGCCCAGCGGCTCCGCTGCCGCGAGGGGGTCGTCATCCTCTTCATCGAGTCCTGCGCCGCCCGGGCTGGTCGCCTGCTTCCAGGCACCCCGGGCGGGTTCGTGCGCGCGGGCCGCCCCGGCGTCCCGCGCACGGGCCGCCTCCGCCGCAGCCTGGGCCGCGGTGGCCTCGGCGGCGGCCGCCTGGATCGCGGCCGCCTCCGCCGCGACGGCGGCGTCCTCGGGGTCCTCCGGCGCCTGTGCCGCGGCCTCCCTGCGGAACGAGTCGTAGATCTCCAGCAGTACCTGCTTCTGCCGCTCGGTCAGTTCCGGCGCGGCCAGCACCGCGGCCCGGATCCCCGAGTCCGGCGGCCGGTCCTCCAGGATCCCGGCCTGCACGTACAGGGCCTCGGCGGAGATCCGCAGTCCCTTGGCGATCTGCTGCAGGATCTCGGCGCTGGGCCGCCGCACGCCGCGCTCGATCTGGCTCAGGTACGGGTTGGAGACCCCGGCCTGGGAGGCCAGCTGGCGCAGCGAGATCTTCGCCTGCTCCCGTTGCTCCTTGATGTATTCACCGATGGAGCTCACTCGCATAGGACTCACAAACCCAGTGAATCAAAAGGTGCTTGCTTTTGCAAACGCCCAGCAAGCACCCCGGAGCCGGGCAGGCGGGGCGGACCGCCCAGGGGGGCCGGTGCCGCCCAGGGGCCGGTGCCGCCCAGGGGGCGGGGCCGCCCAAGGGACGGGGCCGCCCAGGGTCTGGCGGCCGGCCTCAGCCGGGGAGCGTGGCGCGGACCACGCCGACCGACCGGCCGCCGCCCAGCACCGGGACGGCGGCGATCTCGTCCAGCGCCGAGTCCGGCACCCCCGGCCCGGTGGTCACGCCGAGCCGCCGCAGCAGCGCGACCGTGACCGGCTCCCGGGCCCGGGCCGAGCCGTCCTCGATCTTGAACGCCGCCGCCCGGCCGTCGGCGAGCGCGAACGCCTGCACGCCCTCCGCGCCCACCTTGACCAGCAGGCCTGGGACCGAGGCCATCAGCGCCCGCTCCGGGCGCAGGCTCCCCGACGTCCATTCCGGGTACGCCCGCATCGCGTCGGCCACCCGGCGCTCCGGCGTCGCCCGGCGGCGCGGTGACCAGCGCCTGGAACGCCCGGGCCAGGCCGGCCAGGGACAGGGCGAACACCGGGGCACCGCACCCGTCCACCGCCGACCGCCGCGGACTGCTCCCCGGCCAGGTCCTCGAGCGGCCTGGCGGAGGGCCACCTGGAGCGGGTGCGCGGGGTCGGTGTAGGTGCTCGTGGGCCAGCCGGCCGCCACGCAGGTGGCGAGCATGGCCGCGTGCTTGCCGGAGCAGTTCATGTGCACCCGGTCGGGTTCCCCGCCCTCACGCAGGAACTCGCGCTGGAACACCTCTTCCCGGGGCAGCCCGCGCGGGCACTGCAGGTCGTCCTCGGTCAGCCCGGCCCGGGCCAGGATCTCCCGCACCCCGGCGACGTGGAAGTCCTCACCCGAATGGCTGGCCGCGGCCAGCGCGAGCAGCTCGCCGTCCAGGTCCAGGCCGCAGCGCAGCATCCCGGCCGCCTGCATCGGCTTGTTCGCCGAGCGCGGGAACATCGGCGCGTCCCACTGGCCGGTGGTCAGCTGCGGCGCCCCGTCGGCTCCGATCACCACGCAACGAAACGCGGTGCCGCGACTCGACGAACCCCGACCGGACGACCTCGGCGAGGACGGGAGGTTCAGTGACGGCTGCTCACCCCCAGCATGTCCCGGGCCTCGCCGGGGTCCAGCGGCGGCCGCTGGGCCAGCCCGGCCAGGCTGGCCGCGCGCTCGACGAGTTCGGCGTTGCGCGCCACGGGGCGGCCCCGGGCGAACGAGGTGGTGTCCTCCATGCCGACCCGCAGGTGGCCGCCGGCGCCGAGCGCGCCCAGCGCCACGGGCAGCGCGGTCCGCCCGATCCCGGTGGCGGACCATGTCGCGCCGGCGGGCAGCGCGGCCACCGCCGCGACCAGCGCCGCCACGGTGCCGGGCATGCCGCCGGGCACGCCCATCACCAGGTCGCAGTGCACGTGCCCGCCGTGCGGCGGTCCCAGCTCGTCCAGCAGCCGGTGCAGCGTGGCCACCTGGCCCAGGTCGAACAGCTCGAACTCGGGCACCACCCCGGCCGCCTGGGTCCGGGCGTAGAGCTCGCGGATGAACGGCCACGGGTTGGCGAACACCTCGTCGCCGAAGTTGACCGTGCCGCAGGTCAGCGAGCAGGCGTCGGGCGCCGCGCTCGAGCACCGCGAGCCGGTCGTCGAAGCTGTCGGTGACGGCGCCGCCGGTGGACAGCTGGATGATCAGGTCGGTGCTCTCGCGCAGCGCCTGCACGGTGTCCTTGAGGCCGGCCCAGGTCCAGGGTCGGCCGGGCCTGGCCGTCCCGGATGTGGACGTGGATCACCGCGGCGCCGGCCGCGCGGCATTCCACCGCGGTCGTGGTCAGCTCGTCCAGGGTGACCGGCAGCGCCGGGACCGACGCCTTGTCGGATTCCGCGCCGGTCGGCGCCACGGTGATCAGGGTGCCCGGCCGGGCGCGGACGGTTCAGCAGTCATGACGGGCAGCATGCATCCTCGGTTGAGGCCGCGTCCAGCGCTGGGCGCTGTGGCGCGGCAGGCTGGCGGTCAGCGCTGGTGGTCAGCGGCTGGTGCTCAGCCGCTGAGCGGTGACTGGCGGACCGCGGCCCGCGGTGAGCTGGCCGGTGGTCAGCGGGCCGGGCGGCCGGTCACGGGCTGGCCGGGTCAGGGCTGGCCGGGCCAGGGCTGGCCGGAGGCGGCCCGGCCGGGGCCGCGCCCGCGGGCGCCTCCCCCGGGGCGGCCAGGTTGGCCCGGGCGAACTCCAGGGCCTCGGCCAGGTCCGCCACCGGGCCTCCTGGGTCGGCGCGCGGAACGTCTTGACCTCCAGCACGACCAGCCCCTGGTAGTTGTCGGCGGCCAGCCGCCGCAGCAGCGTCGCGCACGGCTGCGTACCGCGGCCGGGGACCAGGTGCTCATCGCGGTTGGGCACCCCGGTACCGTCGGCCAGGTGCACGTGGGCGAGCCGGCCGCCGAGCTCGTCGGCCATTTCCAGCGCGTTGGACCCGGACACGGCCGTGTGCGACAGGTCCAGCGTGACGTGCGGGTAGTCCATCGGAACCGGGTTCCAGGACGGGGCGTACGGCGCGACCTCGGCGCCCCGCGCCCGCAGCGGGAACATGTTCTCCACCGCGAACACCACGTCGGTCTCGTCCTGCATCCGGGCCAGCGCCGGCCGCGAAGTCGCGGGCGTAGTCCCGCTGCCAGCGGAACGGCGGATGCACCACGACCACCCGCGCGCCCAGCTGCTCGGCCACGTCCTTGGCCCGGATCAGCTTGCCCCACGGCTCCCGGCCCCAGACCCGCTGGGTGATCAGCAGGCAGGGCGCGTGCACCGCGAGGACCGGGACGCCGTGATAGTCGGCGAGCCGGCGCAGGACGTCCACGTCCTGGCTGACCGCGTCCGGGGTGACCATGACCTCGACCCCGTCGTAACCGAGGCGCGCCGCGACGTCGAACGCGTCCGGCGTCCGGTCCGGGTAGACCGACGCGCGTCGATAGCGCCACCAGGCGTCGCGGCGCTGTGCCCGCTTGGCTCACCGGGGCTCCTTCCGCACTCCGCGCGGACCGTATCCCGGGACCTCCGGCGTCGATCGATCCGCCTTGGCCAGCTTATGCGGCGGGACGCGCGCAGCTGCTCACCGCAGGGGGCGCAGGAGTGTCGGCGTCCGGGAGTGTCGGCGGCCCTGCCTGTCGGTGCCGGCGGGTAGCGTCCGGGCCATGGCGAAGTCCTCGGCGGGCCGGCGTTCCAGTGCGCGGAGTGCGGATGGCGCACCACGAAATGGTCGGGGCGCTGCGGCGAGTGCCAGGCCTGGGGCACGGTCGAGCAGCTGGCCGTGACCCGGGCGGCGGGCTTCGGCAGCGCCGCCCTGGCGGGCCTGGGTGCCGGGCTCGACGGGCTGGACGGCCTGGGAGGTGCTGGTCTCGGCGCTGACCTGGCCGGGGCAGGACAGGGCGGTGCTGGCCTGAGGAGGGCGGCCCTGGCCGGCGGGAGCCTGGGTGGAGTCGGCCCGGGAGGGCCGCCCGCCACCCTCGCGCCGGCCAGCCCCGCGGTGCCCATCGCCGAGGTGGACGCCAGCGCCGCCGGGGCCCGCCCGACCGGGCTGGACGAGCTGGACCGGGTGCTGGGCGGCGGCCTGGTGCCCGGGGCGGTGGTCCTGCTGGCGGGCGAACCGGGTGTGGGCAAGTCCACACTGCTGCTGGCTGCGGCGTCCCACGCCGCCGCGGCCGCCCCGGTCCTGTACATCACCGGCGAGGAATCCGCCGCGCAGGTGCGGCTGCGGGCGGACCGGATCGGCGCCGTGGCCGCGAACCTCTACCTGGCCGCCGAGACCGACCTGGCCGCGCTGCTCGGCCACGTGGCGGCGGTGCGGCCCCAGCTGCTCATCGTCAACTCGGTGCAGACCATCACGCATGGACGCGGTGGACGGTGCGCCCGGCGGGGTCAGCCAGATCCGCGCGGTCACCGCGGCCCTGATCGCGGTGGCCAAGCAGCACGCGATCACCACCGTGCTGGTCGGGCACGTCACCAAGGACGGCTCCATCGCCGGGCCGCGCGCGCTGGAGCACCTGGTCGACGTGGTGCTGCACTTCGAGGGTGACCGGCACGCCCAGTTCCGCATGGTCCGGGCGGTGAAGAACCGTTACGGCCCGACCGACGAGATCGGCTGCTTCGACCTCGGCGAGCAGGGGATCACCGAGCTGCCCGACCCGAGCGGCCTGTTCCTCACCCACCGGCACAAAGCGGTGCCCGGCACCTGCGTGACCGTCACCCTGGAGGGCCGCCGCCCGCTGCTCAGCGAGGTGCAGACCCTGGTGGCGCCGTCCACCCTGGACATCCCGCGCCGGGTCACCTCCGGGCTGGACGCCTCCCGGGTCGGCATGGTCCTCGCGGTGCTGTCCCGGCGCACCGACCTGAAGCTGGGCAAGCAGGACGTGTACGCGGCCACGGTGGGCGGGGTGCGGCTCGGCGAGCCGTCCGTGGACCTGGCCGTCGCGCTCGCCCTGTCCAGCGCGGTGGCGAACCTCAGCGTGCCCGGCTCGGTGGTGGCGATCGGCGAGGTGGGCCTGGCCGGCGAGGTTCGCCGGGTCACCGGGGTGCAGCGCCGGCTGGCCGAGGCGGAACGGATGGGGTTCCGGCTGGCATCGTGCCCGCGGGCTCGATGGCGGCGGGCCCGGGCGTCGGCCTCGCCGGCGGGATCGAGGTGCGGGAGGTCGAGGACATCCGGGAGGCGCATGGCCGCCGCGTTCGGCGGCTGAATTGCCGGCCTGCGGCCTGAAGCCGCCGATACACTGGGCCGGTCCAGCAACCTCCGGGGGTCCTGTGCCGCCAGCCGACCACAACCAGGACGCGAACAGCAGCGACGTCAGCAGCCCGGACGTCAGGAACACGGACGCGGGGAACCGGGACGCCAGGAACAAGGACGTCAGGAGCAGGGACGAGCGCCGCTGGGCCGCCCTGGCCGCCCTGGCCCCGGGCACCATGCTCCGCGACGGGCTGGAGCGCATCCTGCGCGGGAACACCGGCGCGCTGATCGTGCTGGGCGACGGGCCCGCCGTGGACGAGGTGTGCTGCGGCGGTTTCGAGCTGCGGGTGCCGTTCTCCGCGACCCGGCTCCGCGAGCTGGCCAAGATGGACGGCGCGATCGTGCTCGACGCCGGGGCCGGGTACATCGTCCGCGCGGCCGTGCACCTGGTCCCCGACCCGACGCTGCCGACCGACGAGTCGGGCACCCGGCACCGGACCGCGGAGCGGGTCGGCAGGCAGACGGGCTGCCCGGTGATCTCGGTCAGCAAGTCCATGCGGATCATCGCCCTGTACCTGGACGGGGCCCGGTACGTGCTCGAGGACTCGGCGGCGATCCTGTCCCGGGCCAATCAGGCCCTGGCCACGCTGGAGCGGTACAAGCACCGGCTGGATGAGGTGTCGGGGACGCTGACCGCGCACGAGATCGAGGACGTGGCGACCGCGCGCGACGTGACCGTGGTGGCCCAGCGGCTGGAGATGGTCCGGCGCATCGCGGGCGAGATCGAGGGGTACAAGATCGAGCTGGGCACCGACGGGCGGCTGCTCGCGCTCCAGCTGGACGAGCTCATCGCGGGCAGCGACTTCGAGCGGCAGCTGGTGGTGCAGGATTACCTGCCGGCGGAGCCGGGCGTGAACCCGGGCGCCCGGGTCGGCCGGGTGCTCGACGAGCTGGCCGGCTGTCCCCGGAAGAGCTGCTGGACATGGCCACGGTGGCGACCGTGCTCGGGCTGGGCGGGTCGGGCATGCTGGACGAGCCGGTCGAGCCCCGGGGATACCGCCTGCTGGCCCGGGTCCCGCGGCTGCCCCGGCCGGCGGCGGAGCGGCTGGTGGCGCACTTCGGCGGGCTGCACAAGCTGCTGGCGGCCAGCGTGGACGAACTGCAGGCGCTCGACGGCGTGACCGGAGCCGCAGGCGCGCGCGGCCGGGAGGGGCTATCCCGGCTGGCCGAGGTGACCCTGCTGGAGAAGTACTCCTGAAGCCTCAGCGCGCCCTGAGCACGAAGGCCATGGCCCGGCTGCTCAGGTTCCCGCTGTACGCGGTGGCGGTGTAGGTCCCGGCCCGGACGGCCCGGTGCGGGGCCCGGCAGCCTGGGGCCGAGGTCTTCCGGTTCCAGGTGATCTGCACCATCACGGGCACCCCCCGGGCCAGCGTGGTGGCCCGGGGAGCCAGCCCGGCGCAGTCCGCGGAGTCCCAGATCTGGTCTTCCCGTCCGCCCTGATCACGATGTGCAGGTGGACTGGCGCCGAGGTCGGCGGTGCACCGGCCGGGAGCGGTGGACACCACGTCCACGTCGAACTCCGGCCGGGCGTGGGCCGGGTAGCTGTACCGGGCCGGGAACAGGCTGAGGACCAGGCCCGCGCGGGAGCAGGCGCCCGCGACGGCCGCCGGCGGCCGTCTTCCGGCCGTGTCCCGCCGGGTGCCGTGCTCGCGGCCGCGTGGCCCGTCGCGGACGGAGGAAGGGGCGTGGGCCTGCCCGTCGGGGACGGGGTGGCGCTCGCCGTGCCGTCCGGGCTGGCGGCCGCGGGATCCGGCTGGGCGCGGCGGAGGCGGAGCGCTGGCCGGCGGGGCGAGTGCTGGCTGGTCGTCTGGGACAGGTCGGTGGCCCGCCTGGGTGCTTCCGCCCGCCCAGCGCACCGTTCACGGTCCAGGTGACGAGCGCGAGCATGCCGAGGCCGGCGGCTAGCGCGATAACCCTGCGCCGCCAGTAGACATTGACCTGACCAGGGCTTTTGGGCTGGTCAGCTGAACCGCGAGGCATGCGAGCAGTATGCGCCGCACACCCCTCGCTGATCTTGCCGACCCGCCGGAAGGGCGCCGCATTATTGCAGGTCGTTGGCGCGATTCCGGAGCGCTTCTGGGCAGACCCGTGCGGGATCCTCCGGTAAACCCGCACCTGCCCGTCAACCCGGCCGCACGGCGGCCCCTGAGCGGGGCGGGACATGCGAGGATCGAGGCGTCATGGCGACTGCGCACCCAGTAACTCCGGACAGGGCGATTCCGGAACGGGCGGCCCCGGACCGGGCGGCTCCGGACCCGGGGGCGGTCCTGGACTGGTACGCCGCTCATCAGCGGGACCTGCCGTGGCGCCGGCCCGAGGCCACCCCGTGGGCCGTCCTGGTCAGCGAGATCATGCTGCAGCAGACGCCGGTGGCCCGGGTGCTGCCGGTCTACGCGGCCTGGCTGGCCCGGTGGCCGACGCCCGCGTCGCTGGCGGCGTCCCCGGCCGGGGACGCGGTGCGGGCCTGGGGGCGGCTCGGCTACCCGCGGCGGGCGATCCGGCTGCACGCGACGGCGCAGGCCCTGGTGGAACGGCACGGCGGGGAGGTTCCGGCGTCGGCGGACGCCCTGCGGGCGCTCCCCGGTATCGGCTCCTACACGGCCGCCGCGGTCGCGAGCTTCGCGTTCGGGCAGCGGCACGCGGTGCTGGACACCAACGTGCGGAGGGTGCTGGCCCGGCTGGTCGAGCGGCCGGGAGCTGCCGTCACCCAGCCCGTCGGCGGCGGAGCGGAGACTGGCCGAGGCGCTGCTGCCGGAGCAGCCCGCGGTGGCCGCGCGGTGGTCGGTGGCGGTCATGGAACTGGGTGCCCTGGTCTGCACGGCCGCCCGGCCGCAGTGCCCCCGCTGCCCGGTGGCGGCCAGTTGCGCGTGGCGCCGGGCGGGCCACCCGGCGGACGGCGGGCCCCGGCGGAGCCAGAAGTACGCGGGCACGGACCGGCAGTGCCGCGGGCGGCTGCTGGCGGTGCTCCGCGACTGCTCCGGCCCGGTGCCGGGCTCGCGGCTCGAGGCCGCCTGGGCGGATCAGCGGCAGCGCAAGCCGGGCCCTGGACGGCCTGGTGGCGGACGGCCTGGTCGACCCGCTGCCGGACGGGACGTTCGCGCTGCCCGGAACGGCCCTGGCTCCCCGGAACAGCGCTCGAGCGGCGAGCGGCCCCGTGAGGGGCCGCCGCTCAGCGGTCTCGCTATCGAGTGCCGGTGACCTGGTCAGTCCTGCGGCGGGGCGGTGGCCCCGCGCTCGACCGCCGCGGCCCCGCTGCCGACCTCTTCAGGCACGGCATCCGGCACGGCGTCCGGCTTGGGGACGCCCTTGAACGTGAACTTGCGCCTCCTCGCCGGTGCCCTCGGCGTCCACGATGACGATCTGGCCCGCCTTCAGCTCACCGAACAGGATCTTCTCGGACAGGGCGTCCTCGATCGACCGCTGGATGGTGCGCCGCAGTGGCCGCGCCCCGAGCACCGGGTCGTAGCCGCGCACCGCCAGCAGCGCCTTGGCGTCCGGACGCAGTTCCAGGCCCATGTCACGGTCCCGGAGCCGCTCGTCCACCTTGGCGATCATCAGATCGACGATCGTGACGATCTCGTCCTCGGTCAGCTGGTGGAACACGATGGTGTCGTCCACGCGGTTCAGGAACTCGGGGCGGAAGTGGTGCTTCAGCTCCTCGTTCACCTTGGCCTTCATCCGGTCGTAAGAGCCCTTCGACTCACCCGACCGGGCGAAGCCCACGGACACCCCCTTCGAGATGTCCCTGGTGCCCAGGTTGGTCGTCATGATGATGACCGTGTTCTTGAAGTCCACCAGCCTGCCCTGGGCGTCGGTCAGCCGGCCGTCTTCCAGGATCTGCAGCAGCGAGTTGAAGATGTCCGGGTGGGCCTTCTCGATCTCGTCGAACAGGACCACGGAGAACGGCCTGCGGCGCACCTTCTCGGTGAGCTGGCCACCTTCCTCGTACCCCACGTAACCGGGGGGCGAGCCGAACAGCCGGGACACGGTGTGCTTCTCCATGTACTCGCTCATGTCGAGCTGGATCAGCGCGTCTTCCTCGCCGAACAGGAACTCCGCCAGCGTCTTGGACAGCTCCGTCTTGCCGACTCCGGAGGGCCCGGCGAAGATGAACGACCCGCCGGGACGCTTGGGGTCCTTCAGGCCGGCCCGGGTCCGCCGGATCGCCTGGGACAGCGCCCTGATCGCGTCGTTCTGCCCGATGACCCGCCGGTGCAGCTCATCCTCCATGCGGAGCAGCCGCTGGGACTCCTCCTCGGTGAGCTTGAACACCGGGATGCCGGTCGCGGTGGCCAGGACCTCGGCGATGAGCTCCTCGTTGACCTCGGCGACGACGTCCATGTCGCCGGCCTTCCACTCCTTCTCCCGGGTCTCCTTCTTGGCGATCAGCTGCTTCTCGTTGTCCCGGAGGGCCGCCGCCTTCTCGAAGTCCTGGGAGTCGATGGCCGACTCCTTCTCCCGGCGCACCTGGGCGATCTTCTCGTCGTACTCGCGCAGGTCCGGCGGTGCGGTCATCCGGCGGATCCGCATCCGCGAGCCCGCCTCGTCGATCAGGTCGATCGCCTTGTCCGGCAGGAACCGGTCGCTGATGTAGCGGTCCGCCAGCTGGGCGGAGGCCACCAGGGCCCCGTCGGTGATGGACACCCGGTGGTGGCGCCTCGTACCGGTCGCGCAGGCCCTTGAGGATCTCGATGGTGTGCGAGATCGTCGGCTCGGCCACCTGGATCGGCTGGAACCGGCGCTCAAGCGCGGCGTCCTTCTCCAGGTGCTTGCGGTACTCGTCCAGCGTGGTGGCGCCAATGGTCTGAAGCTCGCCGCGGGCCAGCATCGGCTTCAGGATGGAGGCAGCGTCGATCGCTCCCTCGGCAGCGCCCGCCCCGACCAGCGTGTGCAGCTCGTCGATGAACAGGATGATGTCGCCGCGGGTCCGGATCTCCTTCAGGACCTTCTTCAGCCGCTCCTCGAAGTCGCCGCGGTAGCGCGAACCGGCCACCAGGGCGCCGAGGTCCAGCGTGTAGAGCTGCTTGTCCTTCAGCGTCTCGGGCACCTCGCCCTTGACGATCTTCTGGGCCAGCCCCTCGACGACGGCGGTCTTGCCTACGCCGGGCTCGCCCGACGAGCACCGGGTTGTTCTTGGTGCGCCGGGAGAGGACCTGCATGACTCGCTCGATTTCCTTTTCCCGGCCGATGACCGGATCGAGTTTGCCCTCTCTGGCGCCCTGGGTCAGGTTCCTGCCGAACTGGTCCAGCACCAGGGACGTGGACGGAGCCGACTCGGACGGCGCACCCGCCGCGGCGGGCTCCTTGCCCTGGTAGCCGTGCAGCAGCTGGATCACCTGCTGGCGGACCCGGTTCAGGTCCGCGCCCAGCTTGACCAGCACCTGGGCCGCCACGCCCTCACCCTCGCGGATGAGGCCGAGCAGGATGTGCTCGGTGCCGATGTAGTTGTGCCCGAGCTGCAGCGCCTCGCGCAGCGAGAGCTCAAGCACCTTCTTCGCGCGCGGCGTAAACGGGATATGCCCGGAAGGTGCCTGCTGGCCCTGGCCGATTATCTCTTCAACCTGCTGGCGTACGGCCTCCAGGCTGATCCCCAGGGATTCCAGCGCCTTGGCCGCCACGCCTTCACCCTCGTGGATCAGGCCAAGCAGGATGTGCTCGGTGCCGATGTAGTTGTGGTTGAGCATCCTGGCTTCTTCTTGAGCCAGCACCACAACTCTCCGCGCCCGGTCGGTAAACCTTTCGAACATCGCCTCGCTCCTCACAGAGCGGTCGGGGGGACCCAGATGTCCGGATGTCCGGGGCCCGTCCCTTCCGCATGGTAGCCCGCATGCCGGACGATGTACCGCGCGATATGCGGCACTTATGTAAACAGTTCCCCGGCAGGAGGACCTTCATCCCATCCAACCCCCGGGAGGGGCGAAGGTGTTCCCTGTACGCCGCAAGCGAACGCCTTCGTCCCTGCTGCGACCAGCACCGGCTCATACTCCGTACCAACGAGCCGTCTGGGCCGGAAGTTCACCGCCCGGGCGGCTTCGCGGCGGCCCGGGCAACCCCCCTGCGCGAACCGGGAGCCGGGCCGGGCCGAATCCCGCCGCCGCGGCCGGAAGCCGCCCGGGCCCCGGTGCAGAGGCAGAACGCCGGCGGGCGCAACGCGGCGCTCGCGGACGGGGCGCACGGATCCCCGTGGAGTCACGCCAGCCGACGGGACAGGAGCACGCCGTGCGGGGCCATGCGAGATGGGCGGTAATCGGCCGGGTCCGCCCTGGCCCTGGGAGTTCCGCCGGCCCCGGGCCGCGCGAGACGGGCCGAAAGGGCGTGCGCCAGGGCCCGGCTAAGAGACGGACAGCCCGATGCAGATGGCACAGTGCAGGCAGCACACGGCAAATAGCCACGGTGCCGGCCGGACCGGGGCTGAGAGCGCCCGGAGCTGATAACGCGGGCGATCACGCAGTAACGATCAAGCCTTACCGATCATGCGGGCG
The DNA here is from genome assembly GCA_963723595.1 of uncultured Actinomycetes bacterium. Lineage (GTDB taxonomy): Bacteria > Actinomycetota > Actinomycetes > Streptosporangiales > Streptosporangiaceae > RYN-230. Next base: position 442,147 of record CAVRRQ010000014.1, on the reverse strand, counting down.
ATAGGACGGCGCGGATAACAGTCGGGCCCGCAAAGCACAGGGCCCGCACGGGTCCCGCGGCGTGCTCCAGAGTCCAACGGAAAACTGGTACGCCACGGGGCACCTGCGGGCCCCTTCGACGCAATCCCTAGTGGGCTGCGTCGTACTCCGAGATGATCTGGGCCGGAATCCGGCCGCGCTCGCTAACCTTGTAGCCGCGCTGTTTGGCCCACGCCCGGATTTCCGAGCTGCGCTCCCGGCCCGGCCCGGTCCTGGTGCGGCGGCGGCGGCCGGCGGCAGCGCCACCACTCGCCTTGCGCGCATGGTCAACGTAGGGCCCAAACTCTTTGCGGAGCTTGCTCGCGTTATCTGAACTGAGGTCGATCTCGTAGGTGGTGCCATCGAGACTGAAGGCCACGGTCTCGGTCGCCTCGCCCCCATCGAGGTCATCGACGAGGAGCACCTGAACCTTTTGTGCCATGGGTGCCAGCCCTTCCGCTGGAGCAACTCTTTTAGGTTGCCAAAGATATACCATGCACCGCTTGCGTTTGCCAATTCATGCTCCTGGAAACGCGGTCAGAGTTCTCTGAGCGGCATGACCGGGCGGACTACCTGGAAGATAACTGTAACTCTGAGTAATCAAACACGGATAGGGTGCCCGCAAACAGGAGCGCCGATGTATCCGGCCTCCACTGGCGGTTGGCGCTTCGCTTCTGAACGCGCTCTACCGCTCACCGCGATCAGGTGATGCAGCCGACTCTGAAGCGTCACTCTGCGGACCATCACTGTGCGGAATCCCGCCGTCGCCGGAAATATCCTCCGGGTACTCGTCTTCTGCGGACTCACGCTTGGGCCCAAGCTGATGACGCAGGAAGAGTCCCACCCCGATCAGGAAGGCCACGCAGACAACCGCAGGAGGCGTCAGAGCGGCCAGGTCACTGAGCAAGGCACACTCCTTTCCGGCCGTCCTGCTGGCCTTCCCTCCCGCACCGCGGCTCCCTCTCAGCCCGCCTTCATCGGTGTAACCACCGATGAACATTGGGTCATCTGCACGCGGGCCTACTTATGCATTGTTGCTCATACCCAATCGGAGGCCGGCTGCGCCCTCCCCGTTGCGGGGAGGGACAACTCCAGGCGGCCGGAAGCTGGAGCCGGGGCGGCGGGGCGGGAGACCTTCCCGCCCCATCAATCCTGCCGCCTGGAAACGGCAGGAACCCGGCGGCACGCGCGAGGCGCTGGGGCCGGCCGCCGGGGCACGACGGCCTGGCGGGCCGGGGTACGGGCCGCGGGCCCACCCGAGGCGCCGCCCAGGCCCGACCCGGGGCATCCCCGCAGGCCCGGGTGCCCGGGGGGCCCGCCCGCAGCCCCGGCCGGGCCCCGCCCGAGCCTCACCCGGGCGCCCCCGCAGCCTCACCCGGGCACCCCCCGGAGGTCGGTCCCCGGCGGGGGGCCGCCGGAGGACCGTCCGGGCGAGGCAGGCCTCGCCGGCCGAGAGGCAGGCCGTCCGCGCGCGCTGACCCGAACCACGCCCGCAGCCCCTGGCCGCCGTGGCAGGATCCCAGACGTAGCAGGCGAATCCGCGGGCAGCAGCAGCAACCCGGCCCGCTCGTAGGCCAGGTCACGGGGCCTGGGCAGGCCAGCCTGAGGCCAGCCGGGCGGCCCGCGGGCGGCTCAGGCAGCCGGCCGGGCTGGAGCCTGGGACCCCAGGCCGGCGTCCACCGGGCACAAGCCGGCCGCGGGATCGCGGGACCAGGCACCTGCGGACGAGCTCGCGAGGGCCGCGACACGACTACGGAGAAAGCAGCCAGCGACGCAGGATGTTTCACGCCGACTTGCATATCCACTCGCGCTTCTCCCGGGCGTGCAGCAAGAACTGTGACATTCCGCGGCTCGCCTGGTGGGCGCAGCGCAAGGGCGTCGACGGTCGTCGGGACCGGGGACTTCACCCATCCCGGCTGGGCGGAAGAACTCCGCCAGACGCTGGTTCCCGCCGAACCCGGCTTACTCCAACTCCGCCCGGACCTGGAGGATCAGCTGCGGCGGAACTCACCGCCGACTTGTGATCAGCCGGTGCGTTTCATGCTCTCTACCGAGATATCCACGATCTACCGGGCGGGTGAGCGCACGCGCAAGGTCCATCACCTGTTGTATGCGCCGACGCTGGAGGCGGCGGGGAAGATCACAGCCGCCCTTGCGAAGGTCGGCAACCTCGCCTCTGACGGACGCCCCATTCTCGGGCTCGACTCACGGCACCTGCTGGACATCACGCTGAACGCGGGCCCCGGATGCTATCTCGTGCCGGCCCATATCTGGACCCCATGGTTCGCGGTACTGGGATCCAAATCCGGTTTCGATGTGGTCGCCGACTGTTACGGCGACCTGGCTGGCCAGGTGTTCGCGGTAGAGACCGGCCTCTCCTCTGACCCGCCGATGAACTGGATGTGCTCTTCGCTTGACGGTTATCGGCTGGTCAGTAATTCGGACGCGCACTCACCCCCGATGCTTGGCCGTGAGGCGACAACACTTGACGTTGAACTGGATTATTTTGCGATCGAGCGGGCCTTGCGCACCGGGGCCGGCCTGCAGGGCACGGTCAATTTCTTCCCCGAGGGCGGCCGTTACCACTTGGACGGGCACCGCAAGTGCGGGGTCCGGCTGGAACCCGCCCAGTCGGCCGCCCACGAGGGGATATGCCCGCAGTGCGGGAAGCCGCTGACGATCGGCGTGCTCAACCGGGTGACCGAACTGGCCGACCGGGCGGAGGGCTACCGGCCGGGCGCCGCGGCCGGACTCGGTCAACCTGGTCTCCCTGCCCGACGTGGTGGCCGAACTCCTGGGCACCGGACCCAAGAGCAAGAAGGTTGACGCCGAGGTGACGCCGGCTGGTCGCCGCGCTGGGCCCGGAACTGGCCATCCTGCTCGCCGTCCCGCCCGGCGAGCTGAGCCGGGCCGGCGGCAGCCTGCTCGCCGAGGCCATCACCAGGCTGCGGGCCGGGGTGGCGCATAAGGAGGCCGGCTACGACGGCGAGTACGGGGTTATCCGGCTATTCGGGCCGGGCGAACTCGACCGGGGCACGGCCGCGCTGTTCGACCTGGCCGCGCACGGCTCCCTGGCCGGCGCCGTTCCCGCGCCCCGGCCAGCCGGGCCGCCAGGCGGCACCGTAGCGGGACCGGCCCACGGCGGGCGCCCCCGCCCCGGGTGGCGCGAAGGCTCAGCCGGGCCAGGGGCGGCGAAGCCCCCGGAGGGCGTTGCGGACAGGGATTCCCCGGGAGCAGCCACGGGCGGCTCGCTGCTGGACCGGCTCGATCCGGAGCAGCGGGCCGCCGCGGCCGCCGCCGCGCCGCTGATGATCATCGCAGGACCGGGCACCGGCAAGACGCGCACGCTGACCCACCGCCTCGCGGCGGCCGTGGCCGAGCAGGGCGTGCCCGCCGAGGCCTGCCTGGCCCTCACGTTCACCCGCCGGGCCGCCGGAGGAGATGCGCGAGCGGCTGGCGGCGCTGCTCGGCCGGCGCGCGGCCGGGCTGACCGTGACCACGTTCCACGGGCTCGGGCTGATGATCCTGCGCGAGCATCATGAGCTCGCCGGGCTGACGGCGGACTTCACGGTCGCCGACGAGAAGACGGCGCTGGAGGTGGCGGCCGGAGCTGGCCGGGTCATCGCGCGGCGGGCGGGCCCTGCTCGCGGACGCGGCCGCCGATCCGCAGCGGCGGGAACTGCTGCGCCGGGGCCTGGCCGCCCGCGATCTGGTGGACTTCGACGGCCTGGTCGAGCTGGCGGTCGAGGTGCTGGACGCCGAGCCGGCGGTGGCCGCCCGGCTCCGCGCGCGCTGGCCGCGGATCAGCGTGGATGAGTACCAGGACATCGATGCGGCGCAGTACGCGCTGCTGCGGCTGCTCGCCGGGGACGGGACCGGCCTCACCGTGATCGGCGACCCGGATCAGGCCATCTACCGGTTCCGCGGTGCGGACGTGGGCTTCTTCCTGCGCTTCGGGCAGGACTACCCCGGCGCGGGCACGGCGGCGCTCTCGGCCAACTACCGCTCCGGCCCCGGCATCGTGGCCGGGGCCATGCAGGCCATCGCCCCCGCCACCCTGGTGCCCGGCCGGGTACTGCGGGCGGCCAGGCACGCCGTTCCCGGCACCAAGATCAGGTTTCACGAGGCCGCCGACCCGGCGGGCGAGGCGGCCTGGATCGCCGAGGCCATCGACCGCCTGCTCGGCGGGTCGTCGTTCCACTCGCTGGACAGCGGGCGGGCCGACGGCCACGGCCACGGCGGCATCGGGCTCGCCGACATCGCCGTGCTGTACCGGACCGACGCGCAGGCCGCGTCGCTCGGCCAGGGGCTGACCCGGGCCGGGCTGCCGTTCCAGAAGCGCTCCCATGACCTGCTGGAGCGGCGCCCCGGGGTGGCGGAGATCCTCCGGGAGCTGCCCCTGGCCGGGCTGGCCCGGGCGGGCTGGCGCCGGGCCGGCGACCCGGCCTCGCGGCCGGGACGGCGGTCGCGCCCCAGTTGCGCGGGCGTGGTGGGCCGGCTCGCCGCGGCCGCCGAGGCGGCCCGCACGGCGGCCGGGGCGCGGGGCGGCCTGTCCGGCACCGACCTGCGCACGGCGGGTGAAGTGCTGGCGCCGCTCGCCCGCCGCTGCGGCGACGACATGGAGCGGTTCCGGACCGAGATCGCGCTCGGGGCGGAAGTCGATGCCCTCGATCCCCGCGCGGACGCGATCGCGCTGCTGACCCTGCACGCGGCCAAGGGGCTGGAGTTCGAGGTGGTCTTCCTGGCCGGTTGCGAGCGGGGGCTGCTGCCGCTGTGGCTGCCCGGCGCGGCGCCGGACAGCCCGCCCGGATCCGGCCGAGGAACGGCGGCTGCTGTTCGTGGGCATGACCCGGGCCCGCACGCACCTGCTGCTGAGCTGTGCGGCGCGGCGGAGCAGGCACGGCAGCAGCGCCGAGACCGGGGTCTCGCCGTTCCTGTCCGCGATCGACCCGGGCCTGCTGGAGCGCTCCGCGCCGCCGCGGGCCCGCCGTCCCGCCGACCGCCAGCTCCGGCTGCTCTAGCCGCCGGGCGCAGCGCCGGCCGGGCCGGCGTTGCTGCCGGGGGGCGGAGGCGTCGGACAGGGGGGTGCCGGGTGGGGGCACGCCCGGGCAGCGGGGCCTCGGGGAGCGGTGGCAGGCGGAGCAGCATCCGGCTGTTGCCGAGCGTGTTGGGCTTCACCCGGCCCAGGTCGAGGAACTCCGCCACGCCCTCGTCGTAGGAGCGCAGCAGTTCCGCGTACACCTCGTGCGAGACCGGCGTCCCCTCGATCTCCTCGAACCCGTGCCGGGCGAAGAAGCCGAGCGCGAACGTGAGCACGAAGACCCGCGCGACGCCCACCTCCCGGGCGCTGTCCAGCAGCGCCTCGACCAGGCGGTGCCCGATGCCGTGGCCCTGGCAGCTCGCGTCCACCGCCACCGTGCGGATCTCGGCCAGGTCCTCCCACATCACGTGCAGCGCCCCGCAGCCCACCACCTGGTGATCGCTGAGCCGCTCGGCCACCCAGAACTCCTGGACGTCCTCGTACAGGGTGACGGTGGCCTTGCGCAGCACCCGGCCGGACGCGACGTTCTCGGCGACCAGGCCGGCGATGGCCCGGATGTCGCGGGTGCGGGCCCGCCTGATGATGTGCTCCATCGCCCGCACACCTTAGCCGCTGGCCCGGGCCCGGCCGCCCCGGCGGAACCACTGGCACCGCAGGCGCCTTTGAGGCTCTAGGTAATCGCTCAATCACAGATGATTTAGCTGTCCGGCCCGGGGTTTACCGCGGCCCATCACGTCCTGATTTCGGCTTGTCCCCTTAGCCCATCACGGGTCGGGGATTCTGCTGTTCGGGCCACCGAGCGGGCCGGTGATCCATTAATCTGCATCGCTGTCACCGTGCTGCACTCCAGCCCCCAGAGGGCGGCACGGCCGCCGAGTTTCTGAGCCGCAGGACGCGGCCAGAAAGCCGGGGACCCGTGTTCCCGGGGTGAATCCGCGAGCGGGCGCGACGCTGCGCCCAGCGGTAGGGCTCCTCTGGCCCGAACCCGTCAGCTAACCCGGCAGGCGGGATGAGAGAGGAGAGCTCGTGGAACGCTGGCCCTCAGCGGGACTTGCGCCGAGGGCACGGCGGTTGCGTGCCGCCGGTTCACGGCGCCGCCTCTGGCGGCAGGTAGCCATGGCAGGCGGGGTGGCCGCGGCCGCCAGCCTGGTGCTGCCCGCCACGGTGGGCAGCGCGGCCGTCAGCCGCCCGCAGCCCAGCCTGGCCAGCCTGGTGGCTCAGGCCAAGAGCCTGGGGCACCAGATCGACGTGATGAGCGAGCAGTACGACGGGCTGCGCATCCAGCTCACCGAGGCCCGCGCCGAGGCCAAGACCGCGATGACCACCTACCGGCAGGACGCCACCCGGCTCGTGTCGGGGCAGGCCGCGATCGGCCAGCTCGCCGCGGAAAGTTACATGAACGGCGGCCTGGCCACCCCGCTGCAGGTCCTCACCTCGCCTGACACCGGCGCGATGCTCAGCCGGGCCGCGATCATGCAGCAGCTGCAGACGGAGAACGGCGACCGGGTCAGCGCGCTGTCCACCGCGGAGGCGGCCGCCCGGCGGGCGCACGACACCGCGGTGCAGCAGATGACCAAGGTGACCACCCTGGCCAAGACCATGGCGGCCAAGAAGAAGATCATCCAGGGCAAGGTGAACACGCTCAACAGCGCGGCGTTCTCCCAGGCCATGAGCATTTACCAGCGCACCGGGAACTACCCGAACATCAACCTGCCCACGGCCAACACGGTCGGCGCGGAGGCGCTGCGGTACGCGATGACCCGGCGGGGCGACGAGTACGTGTGGGGCGCGGCGGGGCCGAGCACGTTCGACTGCTCCGGCCTGGTGATGTGGGCGTACGCGCAGGTCGGCATCAGCCTGCCGCACTACACCGTCTCGCAGTACAACCTGGGCGAGCACATTTCGCGGAGCCAGCTGGAGCCGGGCGACCTGGTGTTCTTCTACCCAGGCATCGACCACGTCGGTATCTACCTCGGCGGCGGCCTGATGGTGGACGCCCCCTCCACCGGCCAGGTCGTCCAGGTCCAGCCGGTCATGTGGAACGTGTTCGTGGGTGCGGTCCGCATCGTCTGAGCCTCGCCATCCCGGGCCGCGGGCTAGCCTGAACCTGCGGCAGGGGCCCAGCGGTACGGGGAGGACGCCATGACGTCAGCAAGGCGCGCGGTCGCAACTTCGGGTGCTGCCCTCCTGGCCGTCCTCGGGGCCACCGCGGTGTCACCGGCCGCGCGGGCCCAGGCGACCGCCGCGGAGCAGGTCCGCATGTCTGCGTCGGCCCATCCCACCGGGGTGGTCCCGGCTGCTCTCACCCGGGCGATCCACGCCCGGCTGGGCCCGGGGCCAGCCCGGGCGCCGGCCGCGACATGGGCCAGTTCGTCCAGCCCGGCCGCCACGCTCACCAACGCGGGCAAGACCGCCAACACGCTCGGTTTCTCCGTCGCGCTGTCCAGAGACGACACCACGGCGCTGGTCGGGGCGTGGGCCATCGGCAGCGCGTATATCTTCCATGCCGCCCACGGCGACTGGGTGACCACGTCCGCGCCTACCGCCACCCTCAGCAACGCCAGCCTGCCCACGGGCCAGGGCTTCGGCTGGTCGGTGGCGCTGTCCGCGGACGGCACCACGGCGCTGATCGGGGACCTGGACGCCAGCAGTGGCGCCGGGGCCGCGTACGTGTACCACGCTTCCACCGAGGGTTCCTGGACCAGGATGACCAGCCCTGCCGGCACGCTCACCAGCGGCGCCGCCGGGCCGGGGCCGGGCTCGTTCGGCGCCTCGGTGGCGCTGTCCGCGGACGGCACCACCGCGCTGATCGGGGCATCCCTCGGGGTAAGCGGCGGCGGCACGGCCGGGGCCGCTTACATCTTCCACGCCCCGCGGCGAACTCCTGGGCCAGCACATCCAGCCCGGCCGCCACGCTCACCAACGCCAGCGGAGGTGAGGAGGAACTCGGCGGGGCGGTCGCCCTGTCGGCCGACGGCACGACCGCGCTGATCGGGGCCCCCTGGGCCGGGCCCACGATCGAGCACGGCAACGCCTACATCTTCCACGCGGCCAGCGAGGGATCGTGGGCCACCGCGTCCACTCCCACCGCGACCCTGACCAGCGCGGGCGGCACGGAAGACGCGATCGGCAGCGGGGTCGCCCTGTCCACGGACGGCACGACCGCACTGGTCGGCGCATTCGGTGACGGGGCCGCGTACGTCTTCCGCGCGACCGCGGAGGGCTCCTGGGCCAGCACGTCCACCCCCGCCGCGACCCTGACCGACGGGGCTGCGAGCTCCAGCAGCGGTCTTGGCTACTCGGTCGCCCTGTCGGGCGACGGCACCACCGCGCTCGCGGGCGCCTGGTTCCTGAACAACACCGCTGGCGGCGCCTACATCTTCCAGGCCTCCTCCGAGGCGGCCTGGACGACCACCTCCACCCCCACCGCGACCCTCACCAACGCCGCCGGCACCAAGAACAGCCGGTTCGGCTACTCGGTCGCGCTGGCCGCCGACGCCTCGCTGGCGCTGATCGGCTCTCCCGGTCACGGCTCGGCCTTCATCTACACAGCGGCGTCCCAGACCGGCGACAAGTCGAGCGTGTCCGTCACCACCCACTGGCATCCGGACCTCAGCCCGCCCCGCACCGTCGTGGCCTTCCGGGCGTCCTCCTTCCCGGCCACCCAGACCAGCGTGGCCCTGCGGATCTACGACCGCACCGACCACCAGCAGCTCTACTTCGTGAAGATGGCGCTCTCCGGGGGCCAGGGCACCCTGTGGCGGGCGCTGCCGTGCGGGAGCTACGAGGTCACGTACCACCACGGCGACGGGCAGCTGGGCTTCCGGTACTTCACCGTGTCAGACGGCGGGACCTGCCCGTAGCCGCCGTTCCCGGCCAGGCTGGGCGGAGCTCACCCGGCGCCGGCCGCGCCGCTGAATACGCGCCGGGACGAGTGTCCTGGCTACTGGGGGCGGACCAGGGGGAACAGGGTGGTCTCCCGGATGCTCTCGCCGGTCAGCATGATCATGACGCGGTCGATGCCCACGCCCGACGCCGCCGGTCGGCGGCATCCCGTACTCCAGCGCCTGCAGGAAGTCCTCGTCGAGCTGCATGGCCTCCGGGTCGCCGCCCGCGGCGAGCAGCGACTGGGCGGTGAGCCTGCGGCGTTCCTCGACCGGGTCGACCAGCTCCGAGTACCCGGTGCCGAGCTCGGTGCCGAACGCGACCAGGTCCCAGCGCTCGGCCAGCCGCGGGTCCTCCCGGTGGGCCCGGGTCAGCGGGGACACGTCCACCGGGAAGTCACGGTAGAAGGTGGGCTCGACGGTCCGCTCCTCCACCAGCCGCTCGTACATCTCCAGGACGATCTGGCCGTGGCCCCAGCCCGGCTCCGCGGGCACGCCGGCCTGGGCGCACAGCTTGCGCAGCCGGTCCTCGCCGGTGCCAGGATCGATCTCGTCGCCGAGCATCCCGGAGATCGCGCCGTACACGGTCTTGGACGCCCACTCACCGCTGATGTCGTACTCCTGCCCGTCCCGGTGCGCCACCGGGGCGCCGTACGCGGCCACGGCCGCGTTCTGGATCAGTTCCCGGGTCAGGGTGGCCACGGTGTCGTAGTCGCCGTAGGCCTCGTACGCCTCCAGCATCGTGAACTCGGGATTGTGGGTGGAATCGACGCCCTCGTTGCGGAAGATCCGGCCAATCTCGTAAACCTTCTCGATGCCGCCGACGATGAGCCGCTTCAGATACAGTTCCAGCGCGATCCGCAGGTAAAGCTCCATGTTGTAGGCGTTGATCCGGGTCATGAACGGGCGCGCGTTGGCGCCGCCGTGCACCGCCTGCAGCACCGGCGTCTCCACCTCGAGGAAGCCCCGCTGGTGCAGGTCGTGGCGGATGGACTGGATCACGGCCGCCCGGATCCCGGCCATCCTCCTGGCGTCCGGATTCACGATCAGGTCCACGTAACGGTGCCGTACCCGGGTCTCCGCGTCACTGAGCCCTTGGTGCTTTTCCGGCAGCGGCCGCAGGCCCTTGGCGGTGATCGCATAGCGGTCGGCGAGAATGGACAGCTCGCCGCGGCGGGAGGCGATGACCTCGCCTTCCACCCCGATATGGTCGCCGAGGTCCACGTCCCGCTTCCAGGCGGCCAGCGCGTCCGCGCCCACCCGGTCCAGGGAGATCATGACCTGGATATCGCCCGTGCCGTCCCGGATGGTGGCGAAGGACAGCTTCCCGCCGGACCGGGACAGCATCACCCGGCCGGTCACGCCGACCCGGTCCCCGGTGTAGGTGTCCGGCTCCAGCCCCGGGTACCGCGCCCGGACCCCGGCGATGGTCGAGGTACGCGGGAACCCGACCGGATAGGGGTCCACGCCCTCGTCCAGCAGCCGCTGGCGCTTGTCCAGCCGGACCCGCATCTGCTCCGGAACGCCCGCATCCTCCGGACCGCCCGCATCCTCCTGGCCGCTCGCATCTTCCGGGCCGGCCACTCCCTCGGTATCCACCCGCCCGAGCGTACCCAGCCGCTCGTGATCACGGGATCGCTGTGGCCAGGACAACAGCAATCCCATGATCACGACGGGAAAACCTGGATGAAGGCGGGGGATACGGCCGATACAGTCGCTCGCGTGCGCATCACGGTCAGGCAGTACGAGCTGGACGACGATCCGGGCCGGGTGGACCGGGACACGCTGTGGGCGTTCCTGTCCACCGAGGCGTACTGGGGACGCTGGCGGACCCGGAGCGTCGTCGAGCAGCAACTCGACAGTGCCTGGCGGGTGGTCGGCGTCTACGACAGGGCACACCACCACGGGCTCCGGCGCGATGATCGGCTTCGCCCGGGCCGTCTCGGACGGGGCCGGGTTCGCCTACCTGGCCGACGTCTACATCGACCAGGAGTTCCGCGGCCAGGGCCTGGGCGTGGAGCTGGTGGCCACGATGATCGACCGGGGCCCCGGCGCCTCGTTCCGGTGGACGCTGCACACCTCCGACGCGCACAGCCTGTACGAGCGGTTCGGCTTCACCCAGCCGGACCGGACTTACCTGGAGCGCCCCGGGAGGCCCCCGGCCCCGGGACAGGACGGCCGGGCGGACCCGCTGCCGGAGTACCCCGCGACGCCCCCGGCCACGCGCTGAGGCTGTTGCGCTCGAACACCAGGCGCAGCCCGATCAGCGTCAGCCACGGCTCGTACGCGTCGATGACGCTCACCTCGTCGATGACCAGCGGGGCCAGCCCCCCGGTCGCGATCACGGTCACCGACTCCGGGATCCTCCGGGGCCAGCTCGGCGGCCATCCGCCGGGCGATGCCCTCGACCTGGCCCGCGAACCCGAAGATGATGCCGGACTGCAGGGCCTCCACCGTGTTCTTGCCGATGACATGGTGCGGCCGGGTCAGCTCCACCTTGAGCAGCTGGGCGGCCCGCCGGGTCAGCGCGTCCACCGAGATCTCGATGCCGGGGGCGAGCGCGCCGCCGACGAACTCGCCTTTCTCGCTGGCCGCGTCGAAGTTGGTGGAGGTGCCGAAGTCCACCACGATGGCCGGACCGCCGTACAGGTGCACGGCCGCCACCGTGTTCATGATCCGGTCGCTGCCGACTTCCTTGGGGTTGTCCATCCGGACCGACACGCCGGTGCGCACCCCCGGCTCGATGATCAGCGACGGGATGTCGCCGTAGTACCGGCGGCACATCTCCCGCATCTCGTGCAGCACCGAGGGCACGGTGGAGCACAGCGCGATCCCGCTGACGTCCCCGTCCTTGACCAGTGAGCTGTGCTCGAGCAGCCCGCGCAGCAGCACGGCGATCTCGTCGGCGGTCCGGTCCGGATCGGTGTTGATCCGCCAGTGCTCGACGATCTGCGTCGCCGTCGAACACGCCCAGCACGGTGTTGGTGTTGCCCACGTCAATCGTCAGCAGCATGGCACTCCCGGCTCAATGGGACTCCAGGTTCAGCGGGGTGTTGTCGATCAGCCGGGTGGCGCCGATCCGCGCGGCCACCAGGAGCCGGGCCGGGCCCGCGTGCTCCTCACCGGCCTCCTCGAACGTGTCCGGGTCCACGAGCGCCAGGTAGTCCAGCTCGCAACGGCGGGTCGGCGGGCGCGCCCAGGACCTCGGCCGCGGCTTTGCGGACCGCGGCCGGGCCGTCCGGGGCCGCGTCCTGGCCGGCCCGCAGCGCCGCGGGCAGCAGCAGCGCCGTTCGCCGCTCGGCCGGGGACAGGAACCGGTTGCGGCTGGAGATCGCGAGCCCGTCGGGGTCGCGCACGGTGGGCACGCCGGCGATCTCGGTGCCCAGGTCGAGATCCGCCGCCATCCGGCGGACCACCGCGAGCTGCTGCGCATCCTTCTCGCCGAACACCGCCACGTCCGGGCGGACCAGCTGGAGCAGCTTGGCCACCACGGTCAGCACGCCGGTGAAGTGCCCCGGCCGGGACTCCCCTTCCAGGATCCGGCCCACCGGCCCGGGATCCACGGTGATCAGCTGGGGCCGCGGGTACATCTGGGCCGCGTTCGGCGCGAACAGCAGGTCCCCGCCCTCCTCGGCCACGATGAGGACGTCGTCCCTCAGCGTGCGCGGGTAACTGTCCAGGTCCTCGCCCGCCCCGAACTGCAGCGGGTTGACGAACACGGACACCACAACGCAACCGTCAGGGGACGCGATCTCCCGGGCCCGGCGGATGAGGGCGCGGTGGCCGTCGTGCAGCGCGCCCATGGTCGGGACGAGCACGACCGGGGCGGCGAGCCCGCGGCGGGCGGCGGCCAGGCCGAGCCGGGTGCGCGCCACGATCGGCATCACCGCGGGGCCCCGGCCAGCACGTCGAGCAGGCGCTGCGCGTCCGCGGCGGTGAGGATGCCCGCCGCCAGCGCGCGGTCGGCGGTCAGCCGGGCCAGGGCCACGTAGGCCCGCAGCGCCTCGGGCGAGGCGCTGGCCAGCGCCCGCACGTGCTCAGCCACGGTGTCCGCGTCGCCGCGCGCCACCGGGCCGGTCAGGCCCGCGTCCCCGAGCCGCAGCGCGTTGTCCAGGGCGGCGGACAGCAGCGGCGCGAGCATCCGGGCCGGATCACTCACCCCGGCCGCGCGGAGCACGTCGGCGGACTGCGCGACCAGCGCGACGAGATGGTTGGCCGCGCTGGCCAGCCCCGCGTGGTAGAGCGGGCGGGCCGCCTCGTCGATGAGCACGGGCTCCCCGCCCATCTCGATGACCAGCGCCTCGGCCGCGGGCCGCAACGGTTCCGGGGCGGTCACCCCGAAGCAGACCCCGGTCAGCCGGTCGAGGTCGTCCGGGCGCCCGGTGAACGTCATGACCGGGTGCAGGGCCAGCGGGAGGGCACCGCGCGCGGTGGCGGCCTCCAGGACGGCGATGCCGTGCCGGCCGCTGGTGTGCGCCATCAGCCGCCCGGCCAGCGGCGCGTCCGTCGCCGCCAGGCCCGAGACCAGGGCGGGCAGCGCGTCGTCGGGGACGGTGAGCAGGGCGAGGTCCACCGCGGCCAGCAGCTCCGGCGGCCGCATGACGGCCGCGCCCGGCAGCATCCGCTCCGCCCGCTCCAGCGACCGGTCGGACACGGCGGAGACGGCGACCACCTGGTGACCGGCCCGCGCCAGCGCGGCGCCCAGGACGGTGCCGACCCGGCCCGCGCCGATCACGCCGACCTTGAGCCGGGCCGGGCGCTCGCGGCGGGAGGGTCCCCCATCGCCTCGGCGTTCCTCTCGCTGGGTTCCTCTCGCTGGCCTTCGCCGCGGGTGCCAGAACGGCAACGATCAGCATATCCGCGGACCGGGCTGCCACCCCCGCGATGCCGGCCCAGCCGATGCCCAGCCGGGGACGGGCGCGGCCAGGCGGCCACTAGAGTCGGCCCGGTGTGGACGACATGGCGGGCCGCCACCCAGGACGCGCTGTACGGGCGGGACGGCTTCTACGCCCGCGGGGAACGCCCCGCGGCGCACTTCCGCACCTCGGTGCACACCTCGCCGCGCTACGCATGGGCCGTCCTCGCGCTGCTCAGCTACGCGGACGCGGCCCTCGGGCACCCGGAGCGGCTCGACCTGGTGGACATCGGCGCCGGCCAGGGCGAGCTGCTGGGCCAGGTCCTGGAGCTCGCGCAGCACCTGCCCGCCGCCCCGGCCCGGCCCGCACGGGGCTTTCTTTTCCCCAACGGATCGTTCCGCGCGCGGTCGAGATCGCCCCGCACTCCTCCGGCGTCGACGGCCGGATCCGCTGGTCGGCAGCGCTGCCTGACCGGATCCGCGGCCTGGCCATCGCCAGCGAGTGGCTGGACAACATCCCGCTGGACGTGGCCGAGCTGACCCTGGACGGCCCGCGGATCGTGCTCGTCGATCCCGGCAGCGGCGCGGAGCAGCCCGGGCCGCCCGCGGGGGCGGCCGAGCAGGATTGGCTGCAGCGGTGGTGGCCGCTGCGGCATCCAGGCGACCGCGCCGAGCTGGGGCATCCGCGGTGCGCGGCCTGGGCGGAGGTCGATCGGCCGGCTCGACGGCGGCCTGGCCCTGGCGGCGGACTACGCGCACTCCCGGGCCAGCAGGCCGCAGGCCGGGACGTTGGCCGGGTTCCGGGACGGCCGGGCGGTGCGGCCGATCCCGGACGGTTCCCGGGACATCACCGCGCACGTGGCCCTGGACGCCTGCGCGGCGGCCGGGAGCGCGGCCGGGGCCACGCAGACGGTGCTCACCACGCAGCGGACGGCGCTGCGGGCGCTGGGGCTGTCCGGGCGGCGGCCGCCGCCCAGCCAGGCCGGCCATGACCCGGCCGGGTACCTGGCCGGGCTGCGGCGGGCCGCCGAGGAGGCGGAGCTGACCGATCCGGCCGGGCTCGGCGGGTTCGGGTGGCTGATCCAGGCGGTGGGCGTGCCGCTGCCCGGGCCGCTCGCGGGCCTGGGCGCTGGCTGAGTTCTGCCACGATGGAGCGCATGGCGCAGCGTCAGGCCGAGGCGGTCACCAGCAGCTGGGCGGCGGGACCCGGCGATGATCAGCCCGCCGACGGTGACCTGCTGATCAACCTGGGTGCGGGGCACCCATCGGGGCACGGGATGCTCCGGCTGCGGCTGACCCTGGAGGGCGACCGGATCGTGACGGCCGACCCGGTCATCGGCTACGTGCACCGGGGGGCCGAGAAGCTGTTCGAGGCCCGGGACTACCGGCAGATCATCGTCCTGGCCAACCGGCATGACTGGCTGGGCGCGTTCGCGAGCGAACTCGGCGTGGTGCTGGCCGCCGAGCGGCTGGCGGGTATCGAGGTGCCGCCCCGGGGGGTGTGGGCGCGGACCCTGCTGGCCGAGCTGAACCGGGTGCTGAGCCACCTCGCGTTCCTGGGCTCGTACCCGCCGGAGCTGGCGGGCGGTTCGGACGGGGCGGGCGCGGACGGGGCAGGCGCGGACGGGGCAGGCGCCGCGGCGGAGGCGGCGGGAGCGGCAGGCCAGGCCCGGGAGCTGTTCAGTCGATCATGGAAGAGATCTCCGGCGGCCGGATGCACTACATGTTCAACCGGGTCGGCGGGCTGAAGGAGGAACTGCCCGAGGGCTGGCTCGGCCGGGTCGGCGCGGCCGCCGCCAGGGTGCGCGCGGACCTGCCCCGGATCGGCGCGATCGTGCGGGACAACGAGCTGTTCCGCAGCCGGACCCGGGACGTCGGCGTGCTCACCGGCGAGCAGGTGGGCCAGTTCGGGGTGAGCGGCCCGGCGGCGCGGGCCTCGGGGGTGGACTTCGACCTGCGCCGCGACGAGCCCTACCTGGCCTACGGTGAGCTGGCCGGGACGTTGCGGGTGGTCGTCCGCGGCGACGGTGACTGCCTGGCCCGGTTCGAGTGCCTGCTCGACCAGGTCGCGGTGTCCCTGGACCTGGTGGACGCGTGCGCCAGCCGGCTGGCCAGCCTGCCGCCGGGCCCGCTCAGTGCCCGGATCCCCAAGGTGCTGAAGATCCCGGAGGGGCACACGTACGCCTGGACCGAGGGCCCGCTCGGCCTGAACGGCTACTACCTGGTGTCCCGGGGCGGGAAGACGCCGTGGCGGCTGAAGGTGCGTTCTGCGTCGTTCAGCAACGTCCAGGTCCTCAGCGAGCTGCTGCCCGGTCACCGGGTGGCTGACCTCAGCCCGATCCTGGGCTCGATGTTCTTCGTGGTGGGAGACATGGACCGCTAGCCGGTCGCCGTAGTGGGCCGGGCCTTGAACGAGCTCAGCCGGGGGCGGGGCCGGACGAGCTCAGCCGGGCGCGGGGCCGGGCCGGGGCGCGACGAACGTGCCGCGGCCCTGCCGGGTGATGATCAGCCCGCGCTCCCGCAGCACCTTCATGGCGTGCCGCACCGTCTGGTACGCCACCCCGTATTCCTCGGCCAGGCTGCGCTCCGACGGCAGCTTATGGGTGATCTCCCCGGTCTCGATGCGCACGGCAATATTGTTCGCGACCTGCACATACGTGAATTCCGCGCCGAGCGGATCCACCGGTGACACACCCACGTGATCAAGGTATGTACCACCTGGAAGCTATCTAAACCCCTGCTAGCACTAGTGCTCTCAGTGCTATACATTGCTCTCATGGATGAGGATGAGTTAAACGGCCAGCCGCCGTCGTGGTGGCCCTACGCCACGGAACTGCCCGCGTGGTACGTCTGGCGGGGGATCAGCGGGCTGCTGTACGGCGCGCAAGCGGGGCAGTTCCCCGCCGCTCGTCGTCCGCGGCGAGGACGCCGTGGATCTGCGCGACCAGATCCGCCGCGAGGAGTTCCTCCGCTCCTGCCAGGCAGGCCCGGGCCCAGAGCCGGACGGGTGGTCCAGGAACAGCGCGTAAGGCGGCCGGTGGCCTGGCCGGCGGGCTGGCGGGCGGCTACTCAGCGGGGAGCGCGCTGCCAGTCGGCCTCCTGGTCGTCGTCCGAGGGGACCCGGCAGCTGTTCTCCAGGTAGAGCGCGGCGAGCACCAGCAGCACCGCGGCCACGAACGTGCCGCCCGAGGTGATCGCGTCACTGCGCGGCGCAGACTTGCTGAGCGAGCTGGTCAGGTAGACCAGGGCCCCCGCCGCCAGCCCACCGATGACCGCGGCCGCGTGCGAGCTGGCCTTGGCCAGGGCGGCCATCCGGACGGCGGCCAGCGGGGCGATGGGCTTCATGCCCGGGCCGCCGCGGATCCGGGCCCGCAGGTTGCGGCCGCTGAAGGCCTCGGCGATGGCCAGCAGCAGCATGGCCACCGCCGCGGTCCAGGGCAGCGGCGGAAGCGACGCGTACACGATGCGCAGCACGAGCCAGGACACCAGCAGGCTGGCCACGGCGGTGACGACCAGCACCCAGATCCGGGTCGGCCTCATGCCGGCGCCCGCAACTGCGCGTCGTCGAGCCGCCGTACGCCCGGCTGGCCGCCGCTCCTGGCCACCACGGCGTCCAGCAGCGCGGTCACCCGGCCCTGCCCCGGGATCTCCGCGTCCGGGTCAGCGTCGCGCCAGGGGGCCAGCACGAAGGCGCGCTCCTGCGCCCTCGGGTGCGGGAGCGTCAGCTCCGGATCGTCGCTCACCACGTCACCGTAAACGATGACATCCACATCGAGGGTCCGCGGACCCCAGACCTCCTGGCGGACGCGCCCGAACGCCGCTTCCGCCGCCTGGCAGCGGAGCAGAAGGTCCGCGGGCGGCAGCGTGGTGTCCGCGATGAGCACCGCGTTGAGGTATTCCGGCTGCGCAGGCCCGCCCACCGGCACGGTCTCGTACACCGGCGACAGCGCGACCAGGGCCAGTCCGGGCGGGCTGAGCAGGCGTCCACCCCGCCCTGCAAGGTGGCCAGCCGGTCCCCCAGGTTGCTGCCGAGGGCGAGGACGGCGCGCCGGGACGCGGCCGGCCCGGTGTCGCTCACGGGCGCGGCCGCCGGATCGTCACCGCGATGTCCTCGAACGGGTGGCCGACGGGCGCGTGCGGCTTGTGCACGGTGATCTCCACCTCGCGGACCAGCGGCTCGGCCAGGGCCGCCTCGGCCAGGCGGTGGGCGAGCGTCTCGATGAGCCGGACCGGCGGGCCGGCCACGATGGCCGCGAGCCGGTCGGCCAGCGCCGCGTAGTCCACGGTCAGGGAGAGGTCGTCGCTGGCCGCGGCGGCCGAGGTGTCCAGCCACAGCAGCGCGTCGATGGCGAACTCCTGGCCATCGCGGCGTTCGCTGTCCAGGACCCCGTGGTAGCCGAACACGCGCAGCCCCCGCAGGGCGATCTGGTCCAGGCTCACTCTGCCTCCCGGGCCGGGCCCGGTGCCCGGCTGCGGCCTGGCGCCACGCCTCGGCGACCCGCACCGCGTCAGCGTTCCCCGGCACCCGGTGCACCCGGGCACACCAGGCCCCGGCCGCGGCGGCCAGGGCGGTCACCGACACGGTGGCGTCATCGGATCCGGCGAACGGGCGCGGCGTCCCGTCCGGGGCGGGCAGCAGCCGGCCGAGGAACCGTTTCCGGGACGCGCCGATCAGCACCGGGAACGGCCGCGCCCGGCCGCCGAGCGAGCTGACCTCGTCCAGGTGGGTGAGCAGGGCCCAGTTGTGCTCGGCCCGCTTGGCGAAGCCCAGGCCGGGATCGAGAACGATCATGGCCGGGTCCACCCCGGCCTGGGTCACCCCGTCGACCCGGCGGCACAGTTCCTCGCTCACCTCCGCCACCACGTCCTGGTAGACGGCCCTGGAATCCATGCTGTGGCTGTGCCCCCGCCAGTGCATCACGACGTAGGGAACCCCCGCGGCCGCGACGAGCCGGGGCATCTGGGGATCGGCCAGCCCGCCGCTCACGTCGTTGACCAGCCGGGCCCCCGCCTCCAGGGCCCGCTCGGCCACCTCGGCCCGCATCGTGTCCACGCTCACCGGGACGCCCGCCGCGACCAGGCCCTGGATGACCGGCCCGACCCGGCGCAGTTCCTCCTCCGCGGTGATGCGCTGCGCACCCGGGCGGGTGGATTCCCCGCCCACGTCCACGATGTCCGCACCCTGGGCCTGGAGTTCCAGGCCATGGCCAACCCCGGCCTCCGCCCCGAACCACTCACCCCCATCGGAGAATGAGTCGGGGGTAACGTTCACCACGCCCATGACCAGGCACCGTCCCGGGTCGGGAAGCCCCGGCGGGCTGGCTGCCCGGGCCGCGTCGATGATCACGGGGTAACCCTACGCGGCCACCTGCCGGTCCCGCCCGCCCTCGCCCGCCGCCCTGGCCCGCCTCGCGCCCCGCCCTCGCCCGCTCCAGCCTCGCCTCCAGCCTCGCCTCCAGCCTCGCCTCCAGCCTCGCCTCCGGCGCCCCCCGCGCCCGGCGCACACCCGCCCACGCGCCCGCCTCGACCTATCCCGCGAACAGCCCGCCGGAATGGGGCAAATCGCGCCGGACCGCGCACGTCGCGCGGGAAGAGTCGCCCGGACGGACCGTTATTGCCGGAAAGGGTGGGGCGCCGCACACTTCACGCGCAACGTTCGCCGGAACGGGACAATTCACCCGTCACCGCGCACGTTGCGCGTGAAGTGTGGCCGGAGGGCTGGTGCCGCTGACAGGTGCGGGACGGGGAGGACTCGGGTGACCGGGCGGCCTGGGCCCCCGGTCAGGTGGGGGGGCGGGACGCGTTTAACGCGGCCAGCCGGCGCCGCACCTTGCCTAGCCCGAGCCGCCGGCCCAGGCGGCGCATCTCCAGCTTCGGCCACACCAGGAAGGCCTCGGCCTCCAGGGCGGCGAGGCCGACCCGCGGTGCGTCTGAGGCGCCGGGAAAGACGAAGAACCGGGGCACCCAGACCGGGGCGAACTTGGCGTTGAACTTGTACAGCGACTCGATCTGGAACCAGCGGGACGCGAACAGCAGGATCCCGCGCCAGAGCCGGAGCACGGGCCCGGCGCCGATCCGCTCGCCGCGCTCCAGCGCGGACCGGAACACGGCGAAGTTCAGCGAGATGCGCTTGATCCCCAGCGACTCCGCGGCCTTGATCGTCTCCACGATAAGGAAATCGTTGACCCCCGGCTGGGCGGAGCGGTCGCGGCGCATGAGGTCCAGGGAAAGCCCGTCCGAACCCCAGGGCACGAAGTGCAGGATGCCGCGCAGGACCCCGTTCTCGGTGGCGGTGGCGATCACGCAGTTCTCGTCGCCGAGAGCGCCTACCCGGCCCAGGGCCATGGAGAAGCCGCGCTCAGTGGGGTTGCCGCGCCACGACCCCGCCTGGCGGGCCAGCTCGGCGATCTTCTCGCAGCCGACGTCGCCGGCCCGGTGCACCTCGGCCACGTAACCGCTGCGCTCGACCCGGCTCACCATCTGCCGGACGTTGCGCATGGACCGGCCCTTGAGGCTGAAGTCCGCCACCTCCACGATGGCCTCGTCGCCGAGCTCGAGCGCGGTCAGCTCGCCTTCCCGGCACCACACCTCGGCGGCGAGCTCGCCGCAGCCCATCACCGCGGGAACCCAGGCGTGCCGGGCGGCCTCATCCAGGAACGCGTGAATGGCCCCCGGCCAGGCCTCCGGGTCGCCGAGCGGGTCGCCGCCGGCCAGCATCACGCCGGACACCACCCGGTAGCCGATGCAGGACTTCCCGGTCGGCGACCAGATGATGCTCTTGTCACTGCGCAGCGTGAAGTAACCCAGGGAGTCGCGGTCGCCCTGCTTCTTGAGCAGTTCCCGGACCCGCTCCGAGTCCTGCTGGCCCAGCCGGCCTGCGGGCCGGGCAGGCCGGAAGAACAGATACCCGGTGACGATCAGGGTGAACAGGCCGAGCGTCCCGGTCAGCAGGGCGAACAGGTCGCTGCGCGCCTCGGGCACGAAGTGGACCGGGCCGGACACGCCCACCAGGCCGTACACCACGTGCACCGCGCGCTGCCAGAGCGAGTAGTCCTGGGCCAGCCCGCGGGCCAGCAGGATGTAGGTGAGCCCGATGGCCACGTCCGCCACGACCAGCCCGAGGAAGACCCACAGGGCCCGCCACCGGGTCCGCGGGTCGCCCACCGCGTAGAACTCGCGCCCGGAAGTAGAGCAGGGCCGCGACCAGCAGCGCGGAGATGACCGCGGTGATGATCCGGTCGTGCCGGAACGGGATCACGTGCACCACGGCGCTGACCGCGAGCAGCACGGTCACCGCCTCCCAGGCGCGCCGCTTCCGCCGCTTCAGGCCGTGCGAGAGCATGAGGAGCAGCAGGCCGATGATGACCGTGACGGTGTGCGTGACGTTGACCAGCGTGCCGGGCACGAACTGGTGGATCTTGGACAGCCGGGTGGAGTAGATCAGGCCCGGCCGGACCACCTCGATGATGTCGGCCAGGCCGATCAGCAGGCACAGCCAGCCCGCCGTGACGGGCACCCAGCGGCGCTGGCTCCGGCGGTCGGGGGGCCTGGGACCCGGCCGGCTGTCCGTGGCCTGGCCGTCCGTGGCCTGGCTGTCCGTGGCCTGGCCGTCCGTGGCCTGGCTGTCCGGCGCCGTAACCTCAGCCGCCCGGACCGCAGTCCGCGGCGGGGCGGCAGGCGGGCCAGCCCGGTCCGCGGCAGCCGGGCCCGCGGCCGGGGAACCCGGATCTGGCGAGTCGGCAACACTCAAAGTCTTGCCCCCGCCCGCAGGCTGTTCGTCAGTGTCAGACATCTGTGTCACGCCCTGAATCACAAGCCACAAGGGTAGCCATGCGCCACAAAAACCGCGGGCATTGCGCCCAAGGGGAACGCTACCCGCTGGCACGGCGCCCGAATAGCAAGCTCATCGCTTCCATTCGGGTGCTTTGGCTCTCCCTGATGATCCCGCGGACCGCGGAGGTCACGGTCCTCGCGCCCGGCTTGCGCACCCCCCGCATTGACATGCATAGATGCTCCGCCTCGATCACCACCAGGACACCCCGCGGCTCGAGGACGTTCATCAGCCCGTCCGCGATCTGCGTGGTCATGCGTTCCTGTACCTGCGGACGGCGGGCGTAAACATCGACGAGCCGGGCGAGCTTGGACAGCCCGGTAATCTGGCCCTTTTCGTTTGGTATGTAGCCGATATGTGCAGCCCGAAAAAACGGCACCAAATGATGCTCGCATGTGCTGTATACCTCGATGTCCCTGACCAGCACGAGCTCGTCGTGGTTGGCGTCGAACACCGTAGTCAGTACGTCCTCGGCGCGCTGGCCGAGACCGGAGAACTGCTCCGCGTAGGCCCGGGCGACCCGCGCCGGGGTGTCCTGGAGCCCGTCCCGCTCCGGGTCCTCACCGATGGCGAGCAGGATCTCCTGCACCGCCCGTTCGATACGCGGTGCGTCGAAGTCGGTACTCACTGGCTTTCGCCGGATGCGCCGCCCTGGCCCTGACCGCCGTTCGGCGGCTGGCCGGACGAGCCCTGGCCGCCGATCGGACCGGCCTGCCCGTTGCCCGCGGACGGGTGGTCGTTGACCTCCGCTGCGGCCGTGAGGGCCAGTTCCTTGGGGGTCAGCACCGGCGGTCGGTCGGACGGGAGCCGCTTGCCGTAGCCGGTGTAGGAGCCGCGGGTCGGGCGGGTCTTGATCGGGGCGAAGATCCGCAGCACCTCGTTGCGGCTCAGCGTCTCCTTGTCCATCAGGTTCAGGACCAGGTCGTCCAGGACCTCACGGTAGGTGACCAGGATCTCCCAGGCCTCGTCGTGCGCGGACTCGATGAGCCGGCGGACTTCCTCGTCGATCGTGGAGGCGATCTCCTCGGAGTAGTCCCGGGTGTGCGACATCTCCCGGCCGAGGAACGGCTCGCCGTCCCCGGTCCCGAACTTGCGCGCCCCGAGCCGCTCGCTCATCCCGTACTCGGTGACCATGCCGCGGGCGACCGAGCTCGCCTTCTCGATGTCGTTGGCCGCACCGGTGGTCGGCTCGTGGAAGACCAGCTCCTCGGCGGTCCGGCCGCCAAGCAGCATGGCCAGCTGGTCCATCATCTCGGAGCGGGTGACCAGGAACTTGTCCTCCTGCGGGGCGGACGCGGTGTAGCCGAGCGCCCGGCCGCGCGGGATGATCGTGATCTTGTGCACCGGGTCGGCGTTCGGCAGCGCGTGTCCGACCAGCGCGTGCCCGCCCTCGTGGTAGGCGATGATCTTGCGCTCTTTCTCGGACAGCAGCACGCTCTTGCGCTCCGGGCCCGCCATGACCCGGTCGATGGACTCCTCCAGCGCGGCCATGGTGATCAGCGTGCCGTTGTGCCGCGCGGTCAGCAGGGCGCCTTCGTTGATCACGTTGGCCAGGTCAGCGCCGGTGAAGCCGGCCGTGCGGCGGGCGATGATGTCGAGATCCACGTCGGGGCCGAACGGCTTGCCGCGCGCGTGCACCTTGAGGATGCCGCGGCGGCCGGCCAGGTCTGGCTGGGCCACCACGATCTGCCGGTCGAACCGGCCCGGGCGCAGCAGCGCCGGGTCCAGGATGTCTGGCCGGTTGGTCGCCGCGATCACGATCACGCCGCCCTTGACGTCGAAGCCGTCCAGCTCGACCAGCAGCTGGTTCAGCGTCTGCTCCCGCTCGTCGTGGCCGCCGCCGAAGCCCGCACCACGGTGCCGGCCCACGGCGTCGATCTCGTCCACGAAGACGATCGCGGGCGCGTTGGCCTTGGCCTGCTCGAACAGGTCGCGGACCCGGGAGGCGCCGACACCGACGAACATCTCGACGAAGTCAGAACCGGAGATGGAGTAGAAGGGCACCCCGGCCTCGCCGGCCACCGCGCGGGCCAGCAGCGTCTTGCCGGTACCGGGCGGCCCGTAGAGCAGCACGCCCTTGGGGATCTTGGCCCCGATGGCCTGGAACTTGGCCGGGCTCTGCAGGAAGTCCTTGATTTCCTGCAGTTCCTCGATGGCCTCGTCCGCGCCGGCCACATCAGCAAAAGTGGTCTTCGGAGTGTCCTTGGTAATGAGTTTGGCCTTGGACTTGCCGAAGTTCATTACCCGGGAGCCGCCACCCTGCATCTGGTTCAGCATGAAGAAGAAGATGAGGATGACTAGGAGGAACGGCAGCCAGCTGAAGATAAGGCTCCACACCGAGCTGCTCTTGGGCACGTTGACGTTCCAGCCCTGCGGCGGCTGCTTCGTCTGGAGCAGCTGCGCGAGCTGCTGGCCCTCGTTACCCACCCACGAGGCCTCGTACTTCTGGCCTGACTTGGTGGTGATCTGGATCGTCTGCTCTTTGTCGGTGAGCAGCGCCGACTTGACGTCGCCCTTCTCGATGAGGGAGACCACCCGGGACGTGTCCGTCTGGGAGTAGGCGTTACCTGAGCTGGCGTATTCGTAGACGACGAAGAAGACCAGCAGCATCACAAGGACCGCAACGAACGGCCCGCGGAAATAGCGCTTCAGATCCATCGATGACCGGCCCCGCCAGCTTTGCGCGGGTTCCTCCTGACCAGCTTCATGTCCTGCCGATCCCGGCTGGACTGCCTTCCGCCTGAGTGAGCATGCCTGGCTCCCTTGTCACAGCCGGCCACGCTTGTCATTCCCGGCTGCGCTGCCGGAATACCCGACGCTACACCCCGGCCAGCGCCACCGGCACAGAGAAGCTGCCGCAGGCACTCAGCGAGCCTTCGCAGACCTCAACGCTCCTGTCCGCCGTTCCTGTTCCCCGGCTCCGCCCCGCCCTCCGGCGCCGGATCGGCGGGGTGCTCCGCCGCGAGGTTCCGCGGCGGCTCCGGACGAGTCCTCACCTTTGTATACGTGCGGCGCGAGAGTGCCGATGAACGGAAGATTCCGGTACTTCTCGGCGTAGTCCAGACCGTACCCGATGACGAACTCGTTCTCGATGTCGAAGCCGGTGTAGGCGACGTCCACGTCCATCCGCACGGCCGCGGGCTTGCGCAGCATGACGCACACCCGCACCGAGGCCGGGCCGCGCGAGCGCAGGTTGCCGACCAGCCAGGACAGCGTGAGCCCGGAGTCCACGATGTCCTCGACCACCAGCACGTCCTTGCCGCTGATGTCGGTGTCGAGATCCTTGAGGATCCGCACCACCCCGGACGAACGGGTCCCCGATCCGTAGGAGGAGACGGCCATCCAGTCCATCTCGACCGGCATGTGCATCGACCGGGCCAGGTCGGCCATCACCATGACCGCGCCCTTCAGCACACCGACCAGCAGGAGTTCGCGGCCGGCGTAATCAGCGTCGATCTGCGCGGCCAGCTCGGCCACCCGGGACTGCAGCTGGTCCTCCGGGATCAGCACATCCTTCAGGTCCGCACCTATATCACTCGCGTCCACCGGTAGCCTCCGCCTCGGTCCGTTCCGGCGGCCCCACCCTCGCTGGCCCACCTCTGACTAGCCGGCCCTCCCTCTCCCGCAGGGAGGCCGGACTGACTTCGCGCTCCCGAAGGGAGGCCAAACTAGTACTGAACAGCAGCCTCCCATACCGCCGCTGGACGCGGACGGCCCCGGGCAGGTCCGCCCCGCGCTGGCCGTGCCACCCGGTCACCAGCGCGTCCAGGGCGGCGACATGGACGGCGGTCAGCGATCCGCCGGGGCACCCCGCCCGCAGAGCCGCCTGGCGCAGGACCCGGGTCCGGATCGCCGGGGCCAGCGCGCCCAGTCCCTCAATATCCACAACGGACAGGATCGCGGCCGGGGCCGCGGCGCGGGCCTGGGTTGCCGGGCCAGACTCCGGCGGGCCAGCCTCCGGCGGAGCAGACTCCGGCGGAGCAGCCGGCTGGATCCGCCACTCCTCGGCGCGGGCGATGACGTCCAGGGCCTCACAGTCGGCGCTGAGCTGAGCCGCGCTGCGGGCCAGGGCCTCGGCGATCCCCGGTCCGAGCGCCTCCTCCAGGGCGGGCAGGACGTGGCGGCGGACCCGGACCCGCGCGTAGGACGGGTCGCAGTTGTGCGGGTCGTCCCAGGGGTCGAGCCCCTGGGCCAGGCAGGCTTCACGCAGCGTGGCCCGGCTCAGGGCGAGCAAGGGGCGGCGGAAGCGGCCACGGCGCGCAGGCATCCCCGCCAGGGCCCGCGCACCGGAGCCGCGGGCCAGCCCGAGCAGCACGGTCTCGGCCTGGTCGTCCCGGCTGTGGCCGAGCAGCACTGCCGCAGCGCCGGTCTGGGCCGCCACCTGCTCCAGCGCGGTGTAGCGGGCGCGGCGCGCGGCCGCTTCCGGGCCGCCGGCCCCGGGCAGCGCGTCCACGGTCACCCGGGCCTGCCGCACCGGGTCGAGCCCCAGAGCGCCGAGGGCCGCCACGACCCGGGCGGCCTGGGCCGCCGAGCCCTCCTGCAGTCCGTGGTCTATGGTCACGCCGCCGCCGCGCAGCCCCAGCCGGGGCGCCTCATGGGCCAGCGCAGCAGCCAGGGCCAGCGAATCCGCGCCCCCCGAGCAGGCGGCCAGGATCAGGTCCCCGGGCTCCAGGTCACCGAGGCAGCGCCGGACGCCGGCCCGCGCCTGAGCTACGGCGGGGTGCGGGCCCATGGCCGGTCAGCCGCCCGCGGCCAGCGCGCCCCCGCGCCCCACCCGGTCGAGCCACAGTTCCGGCCGATCGAACTCGTCCTTGGTCGGCAGGGTCTGCGGCGACGTCCACACCTTGTTGAAGGTGGCCATCCCCGCCTCTTCCACGACCGCCTTGACGAATCGTGAGCCCTGCGCGTACTGCTTCATCTTCAGGTCGATGCCGAGGATCCGGCGCAGGGTGCGCTCCATCCGCCCGGCCGTGCCGCGGCGCTCGTTGAACCGCTGCCTGATCTGCTCGACCGAGGGCACGACCTGGGGGCCGACGGCGTCCATCACGTAGTCACCGTGCCCCTCGACCAGGGTCATCACGCTGGTCAGGCGGTCCAGGATCTCGCGCTGCCGGGGGGTCTGGATGGCCTCGAGGACGCTGTC
Source organism: uncultured Actinomycetes bacterium (assembly GCA_963723595.1). Taxonomy (GTDB): domain Bacteria; phylum Actinomycetota; class Actinomycetes; order Streptosporangiales; family Streptosporangiaceae; genus RYN-230. Next base: position 415,375 of record CAVRRQ010000014.1, on the reverse strand, counting down.
CCCGCCGCCGTCGCGCACCGCGCCGGCCACGGCGTCGGCTGCGGAGCGGAGCCGTCCGAGGATCGTCGCCGGGTCCAGATCGGAGGCGAGCAGGAACTCGGTCATCTGCTCCTGGACGTACCCGCGCAGCCAGGGCACCGAGGTGAACTGGGTCCGGTGCGTCTCCTCGTGCAGGCACACCCAGCGGCGGAAGTCATGGGGGTTGACACCCAGTTCGCGCTCGACCATCACGATGTTCGGCGCGACCAGGGTCAGCCGTCCGGCCGGCGCGACGCCGTTGGGGGCACTCGGGTCCGGCGGCAGGAATAGCTCGTACTGGCCGAGTACCCGGCTGGCCAGGTAGGCGAGGATCAGCCCGGCCTGGACCCCGGTGACCCGGGATCCCACGGCCGTCACTACCGACCCGCCCGGCGCGTGCGCCCCGCTCCCGCAGGTGCTCGGCGAGCGGGTCGAGCACGACCCGGAACCCGTCCACGTTGGCCCGGATCCACCCCGGCCGGTCCACGACCGCGACCCAGCCGCCGTCGTCGCCAGGGCCGGACATGCCGGTCACCGCCCGGACCGGCTCGGACACCGTGATCGGCGAGGGCGCGGAGTTCCGCGACCACCGCCCGCGCCTCACCCAGGCTGACCTGGGGTCCCGGCCGGGCCCACCTGACTCCGGTCGAGATGGCCACGTCCCAATCGATCATCTGCCCGCTGCTCACCCCTCCACCGTACGTGCTCGGCAGCCCCCGGGGGGCCTGCCGGCCCCGGTTCACCGGCTCCGGCCCGGTTCACCGGCTCCGGCACCCGCAGCCGGCGAGTGCGGAGGCCATCCGATCGAGCCCGGTCCGCGGCCTTGCCGAGGTTCGCGGGCCGCACCTGGTCGGTCATGAACGCGAAGGCCAGCACCCGCCCGCTGGCGTCGTAGACCAGGCCCGCGAGGGTGGCCACCCTGCTCAGGTTGCCGGTCTTGGCCCGGATCAGGCCCCGGGACCGGGTGCTGAAACCACTGAAGACGCTGCCGCCCGGGGCGAGCGTGCCGGAGAATCCGGCGACCGGCACGCCGGTGATGGCGGCCCGCAGGCGCCCCTGGGCACCTGTCGAGGCCAGGCTGACCAGGTGGGCCAGCACAGCCGGGGCGATCCGGTCCCGCGGTGACAGGCCGGAGCCGTCGACCAGGCGGATCCCGCCGGGCACGCCGAGCCGGCGCAGGACGGCGGTGACCGCCGCGGCCGCGCCGCTGAACGAAGCCGGCCGTCCTTCGCGCAGTGCCACCTGGCGGGCCAGGTTCTCGGCGATCACGTTGTTGCTCTCGCGCAGCATCCAGCCCACGATCGCCGACAGCGGTGGCGAGGAGACCGCGGCGAGGGCGGCCGCGTGCGCGGCCGCCTTCTGCTGGACGGCCTGGCCGGTGACGCGGATCCCGTCGGCGCCGAGGAACGCCGCGAAGGCGCCCGCCGCCTGCCCGGCCGGGTCGGCCGACCGGGGCCGGAAGTTGCCCGGGTCGTCCGCGTCCTGCGGGCGCGCCCCCCAGGGTCAGCCGGCCCTGGTCGACCTCGAGCGGGGTGATCGCGGTGACGTTGCCGGTGGTGATGTAGGACACCGGCCACCCTGGCGCCAGCGGCGGCCCGCTGTACAGCGAGGTGTCGTAGCCGAGCTGGACCGTGCGGCGGCCCTGGGCACGCAGCGCCCGGGCGGTGGCGGCGGCCAGCGCCTTGAGCGTGGCCGGCTGGGGGTAGTCGGAGGCAGGGGCGGGGCCCGCGGCCAGGGTCGGATCCCCGCCGCCGACCAGCACGATCGACCCGGGCGAGGCTCCCGTGACCACCCGGGTGGTGAACCGGGCCGAGGGCCCGAGCACGTCCAGCGCGGCGACCGCGGTGGCCAGCTTGGTCGTGGACGCCGGCTGGATCAGGGTCGAGCCCCCCTGGGTGTACAGCACGCGGCCCGTCGCGGGATCGATGACCTCCGCTCCGGCCTGCTTGCCGAGCGTCCCGGAGCCCAGCACCCCGGACAGGGCGGCGGCCAGGCCGCGGCTGGTGGGCACCGGGGCCGAGGACGGGGCCCCCGCCAGCACCTGGCTCGCCGCCGCGGCCGGCCGGGTGGCGACCCGCGGGATGTTCCACAGGGCCAGCCGGGCCGGCATCAGGGTGGCGACGGCCGCCCCGGCGCCGAGGGTGAAGACGCTGATCATGGCGAGCGTGATCACCATGATGGCCTGGAGCCGGTTCGGCAATGGTCGATTCACCACAGGCCGGTTCACCAACGCCGATCCCCTCACGAGATGCTTAGACTCCGGAAGCGGGGCCCAGCCGACGCCGCCAGGCCCCGTGAACCAGAATGGCGGCCTGGTACACGTCCAGGCCCCGGAGTCAATCACCTTCGCGGCCAGGGAGCGACATCGTGGAATTCGATGTACTCATCGAGATCCCCAAAGGGCAACGCAACAAGTATGAGATGGACCACGAGAGCGGGCGCATCCGGCTGGACCGGATGCTGTTCACCTCGACCCGGTACCCCTCGGACTACGGCTACGTGGAGGACACACTGGCCGACGACGGGGACCCACTCGACGCACTGGTCCTCCTGGAGGAGCCCACGTTCCCGGGCTGCCTGATCCGCTGCCGGGCCATCGGCATGTTCCGGATGCGGGACGAGAAGGGCCTGGACGACAAGGTCCTGTGCGTGGCGTCCACCGACCCCCGGATGTCCAAACTCGCCGATATCGACGACGTGGCCGAGTTCGACCGGCTGGAGATCCAGCACTTCTTCGAGGTCTACAAGGCCCTGGAACCGGGCAAGGAGGTCGAGATCGGCGGCTGGGTCGGCCGGGCGCAGGCGGAGAAGGAAATCGAGATCTGCCGCCTTCGGCTGCTGGAGTCCGCGGAGTAAACCCGCGGCCCGCCCCGGGGCTGCTCACGTCCCGGTCTCCGCCTAACCGGGCATGACCTGGCCGGGCCCGTTCGCGAGCAGGCCCGAAGATGCGCGACACTGTGCATATACCATGCGCAAGGAGGCACCCGTGGAACACGCGGAGGACGTGCTCAGCCGGGCGCCGCTGTTTGAGGCACTCGACGATGAGGGCGCCAAAGCACTGCGGTCCCTGGTGACAGACGTCGATCTCGTCCGGGCGGAACGGCTATTCGACGAGGGCGATGCCGGCGACCGGCTCTACGTGGTGCTCGAAGGGAAGATCAAACTGACTCGCGCGGCCCCGGACGGCCGGGAGAACCTGCTCAGCGTGCTCGGCCCGGGTGAGATGTTCGGCGAGCTCTCACTGTTCGACCCCCGCCCCCGGACCTCCAGCGCGGTCGCGGTCACCGACACCCGGCTCGCCGCGCTGGCCCATGACGAGCTGCGGGACTGGCTGACCGGACGCCCCGAGGTGTCCCTGCACCTGCTCCGGGCCCTGGCCCAGCGGCTCCGCCGGGCCAACGACGTCATGGCCGACCTGGTCTTCACCGACGTGCCGGGCCGGGTGGCCAAGGCCCTGCTCGACCTGGCGGACCGCTTCGGCGAGCAGACGGCGGAGGGGCTCCAGGTCCATCACGATCTGACCCAGGAGGAACTGGCCCAGCTGGTCGGGGCGTCCAGGGAGACGGTGAACAAGGCGCTGGCCGACTTCGCCGCCCGGGGCTGGCTGACCCTGTCCGCCAAGTCCGTGCTGATCATCGACGCGGAGCGGCTGGCCAAGCGCGCCCACTGACCTCGGCGATAGCGTCAGGCGCTGACTCCGGGGGGTAGTTCCCCCTGGCTGCCCAGGTAGTCGAGCTGGGCCCGCACCGACCACCGGGCAAAGGGCCAGAGGCTCCGGTCCACATCGGCGTAGACGCGCGCGACGATCTCCTCACCGGTCCGGTCCCCGGCAGCGAGCGCGGCGCGGATCTCAGCGAGCCGCTCCCGGCGATGCGCGATATAAAAGTCGAGTACCCCAGCCGGGTCAGCGAGCAACGGCCCGTGGCCCGGCAGCAGCGTGCCCAGTTCCTGCTCGTCGGCGAGCGCCCGCAGCCGGTCCAGGGTGGCCAGGTAGTCGGCCAGGTTGCCGTCCCCGGCGATCACGGTGGTGCCCCGGCCCAGCACGGTGTCCCCGGTCAGCAGGGCGCCGTCGGCGGGCAGCAGCAGGCAGACCGAGTCGCCGGTGTGCCCGGGTGAAGCGACCACATACAGCTCACAGCCCGCTTCGGTGAGCACGTCTCCCGGCCCCAGGCCGCCGTCCCCCGCGGTGCTGTGCACCGGGCCGCCGCCCTCGCCCGGAGCCCGCCGCAGCGCCGGGTCCGCGGCCAGGACCGGCGCCCCGGTCAGGGCGGCCAGCCGGGCCGCCCCCGCCGAGTGGTCCAGGTGCCCGTGGGTGAGCAGGATCCGGCTGATCCGCTGACCGGCCGCAGCGGCCAGATCCCGGACCCGTCCCAGGTGCGCCTCGTCGTCAGGCCCCGGGTCCACCACTACCGCCACCGCAGAGCCCGGCTCGGCGATCAGCCAGGTGTTGGTTCCGTTGAGGGTCATGGGTCCGGGGTTCGGGGCGAGCACGCAGCGGGCCCGTGCGGTGCCTGACCCGTTCGACCGGCGCAGGGCCGTCGGCCGCGGTCATAGGGGGTACTCCAGGTCCAGCGGGGCGGTCAGCCACAGGGCGTCCCCGGTGTCGGCTACCACGGGAATCACCGGCTGTAGGTCAGGCCGGGCCTGCAGTGCCGCGTCCACCTGCCCGCAGGCCCCCACCTGGGCCAGGCATACCGCAGTCGGCGGCATGAGCCGCAGCTCATGCTGGCGGGCAGCCCGGATCGCGGCACCCGGCTGCCACCAGGCCACCTGGTCGGCCTCGCCGCCGACGTGCCTGGTCCGCTGGCCTGGTGGGATGGCGGCGATGAAGAACCTGGTGTCGTACCGGCGGGCCTCGACGACGGGGGTGATCCAGCGAGCCCAGGGGCGCAGCAGATCGGAGCGCAGCACCAGGCCGCGGCGGCCGAGGAAGCCGGCCAGGGACAGTGAATGATCCAGCAGGGCCTGCCGGTCCGCCTCCCAGTCCGGGCCGCTGGTGTCCCCGACCACGCTGGTGGCGTCCGGGCCTGCCAGCAGCACGCCGGACTCCTCGAACGTCTCCCGGACGGCGGCGCACACCAGTGCCCGCGCCAGGGCGGCGGGCGCGTCCAGGGCCCGGCCCCACTCCTGCGAGTCCGGGCCGGCCCAGGCCAGGCCCTCCTCGGAGTCACGCGGGTCCACCGAGCCGCCGGGGAACGCGAACACCCCGGCGGCGAAGGCCATCGAGCGGGCCCGGCGGAGCATGTAGACCTCGATGCCGGGCCGGGCCGGGTCCTCGGCGGACGGCCGCAGCAGCAGCACCGAGGCGGCATCCCGAGGGGTCACCGGGGCCTTCCGGCCGCTCAGGACCTCGCGGGCCTGGCCGGCCAGGGCGGCGGGCAGGCGCAGGAGCGCGTTATCCGGCCTGGCCGGGTCAGTGCTGGCCGGGTCAGTCACGCGGCCCCTCAACCACCTCGGCGATCAGCTCGACCTCGACGGGAGCGTCGAGCGGGAGGACCGCCATCCCCACCGCGCTGCGGGCGTGGCGGCCCGCCTCACCGAACACCTCCAGGAGCAGCTCGCTGGCGCCGTTGATGACCTGGGCCTGCTGGGTGAAGTCCGGGGTGCTGGCCACGAACCCGGTCACCTTGACCACCCGCACCACGGCGGACAGGCCGCCGGACACCGACGCCACCGCGGCCAGGGCGTTCAGCGCGCACACCCGGGCGAGCGCGGCGGCTTCCGCCACACCCACCTCGGCGCCGACCTTGCCGGTCATCAGCAGCGCTCCGTTGACCAGCGGGAGCTGGCCTGCGGTGTAGACGTACGGGCCGGTGCGCACGGCAGGCACGTAGGCCGCCAGCGGCGGGGTCACCACCGGGAGCTCCAGACCCAGGGCGGTGAGCCGCTCCTCAGGGGAGCTGCCCGCCGCAGCCGGACCGGGCGTCATGACTCGCCCTTGGCCCGCTTCATGTAGGCCACCAGCTGCTCGGGGTTGGGCCCCGGCACCAGCGCCACGAGCTCCCAGCCGTCGTCGCCCCAGTTGTCCAGGATCTGCTTTGTCGCGTGTACCAGCAACGGCACTGTCGAGTACTCCCATTTCTGCATGGCGCCACCCTAGCGGGCTGGGGTGGCGCCCTCAGGCTGACGCCAGGCAGGAACTATGGCCGGTGGCCGTTCGGGGTTTCCTGCCCGTCCGCAGGAGGGATGCCGGGGACCTCGGGGGCATCCGTGGTGCCCGGAGCAGCCGTGCTGCCGGGAGCGTCCTCGAGCCCGGGAGGGAGGGTGAACGCGCTGGTCGCCGTGGCGTCGGTGTCGGCCGGGACGGCCAGGGCCTCGTCGACCGGCGGGATGGCCGACTCGTCCAGCTCCGGCACGGGCGCCTCGGGTATCTCCGGCAGCGGGGCGTCCGCGGGCGCCTCGGGTATCTCCGGCAGCGGGGCGTCCGCGATTTCGGGCACCTCCGGGGCCCCGCCCACCTCAGACGCGGCCTCGGCCGCCGCGAGCTCGGCATCGCCGGTGTCCGCCGGCGGCGGCGCCACGTCCTGCGACTCGGCCGGTGAGGGCGCCACCCGGTCGAAGAACCGCAGGAGCTCGACGGGCACCGGCATGACCAGCGTGCTGTTCTTCTCCGCGGCGACCTCGACCACCGTCTGCAGCAGCCGGAGCTGCAGGGCGGCCGGGTCGCGGGCCATCACGTTGGCCGCCGCCGCCAGCCGCTTGGAGGCCTGGTACTCGCCGTCGGCGGAGATGATCCTGGCCCGCCGTTCCCGCTCGGCCTCGGCCTGGCGGGACATGGACCGCTTCATCCCCTCGGGGAGGTTCACGTCCTTGAGCTCGACCCGCTCCACCCGGATGCCCCACGGGCCCTCGGTCGGCTCATCGATGATCCGGCGCAGCTCGCGGTTGACGGTGTCCCGCTCGGCGAGCAGCTGGTCCATCTCAGACTGGCCGATGATGGACCGCAGCGACGTCTGGGCCTGCTGGGAGACGGCGAACATGTAGTTCTGGACGTTCACGACCGCCTTGATCGGGTCGATGACCCGGAAGTAGACCACCGCGTCCACCCGGACACTGACGTTGTCCCGGGTGATGCCCTCCTGGGCAGGCACCGCCATGGCGATGATCTGCATGTTGACCTTCTGCATCCGGTCGCCGACCGGCCGCAGGATGGTCAGCCCCGGACCGCGGGTCCCGGGCATGACCCGGCCGAACCGGAACACGATGCCCTGCTCGAACTGCTGTACCACACGGAGTGACCGGCCCACCACCGTCGCACCGGCCACGATGATCAGCACGAGGATGACAATCAGGGCTGCGACCATCGGACACACCTCTTCTCATCGCTGAGGTCCCCCGCCGTCAGGCCCTTTGTACTCCAGCCTAGTGACAAACGGGAGGCCCACCACTACGCGGCCGGGGCGGCCTAGCCCCTGCCTCTCGGGAGGATGTGGTGGCCGGCCGGCGATAGCCTGCTTCGGGTGAGACCGCGTGACACGGACTGGGAGGGTGTCCGGCTACACGTCGTCACCGGCAAGGGCGGGACAGGCAAGACGACGGTAGCCGGGGCACTGGCCATCGCGCTCGCGGCCGGCGGCCGCCGGGTGCTGCTCATGGAAGTCGAGGGACGCCAGGGCATCGCCCGCCTCTTCGATTCCCCCCCTTTGCCCTACGCCGAGCGGCGGGTCGCGGTCGCCCCGGCCACGCCCACCCTTCCCGGCGGCGAGGTGTACGCGCTCGCCGCCGATCCCGAGGCCGCTCTGCTCGAGTACCTGGAGATGTTCTACAACCTCCGGCACGCCGGGACCGCGCTGACCCGCCTGGGCGTGGTGGACTTCGCGACCACGATCGCCCCGGGCCTGCGGGACGTGCTGCTGACCGGCAAGGCGGTGGAGGCCACCCGCCGCCGGTCCGGCGGCCGCCTCTACTACGACGCGGTGGTCATGGACGCCCCGCCGACCGGCCGGATCGGCAAGTACCTCAACGTGGCGACCGAGGTGTCAGGCCTGGCCAAGGTGGGCCCGGTCCGCGGGCACGCCGATACCGTGCAGAGCGTCATCAAGTCCCCGCAGACCGCCGTGCATTTCGTCACAGTCCTGGAGGAAATGCCGGTGCAGGAGACCCTGGACGGCGTCGCGGAGCTGCGCGGGCTGGCCCAGGGCGGCCTCCAGCTCGGCGGCATCATGATCAACATGGTGCGCCCCGTGGACCTGGCGGAGGATCAGCTGCTGGCGGCGGCGGACGGGACCCTGGACCAGCACGAGCTGGACACTGGCCTGAAGGCGGCCGGCCTTGAGGACCGCCGAGGGCTGGCCGCCAGCCTGGCCGCAGAGCTGACCGAGCACGCCCGCGAGGAGCTGGCCCAGCGGGCCCAACGGGCCCGGCTGGCCGACGCCGGGCAGCCGTGCTACGACCTCCCGCTGATCACGGACCAGATGGACCTGGCCGGGCTGTACCGGCTGGCGGCGGCGCTGCGCGACCAGGGAGCGGCCTGATGCGGGCGGGGCCAGCCCTCGAGGTGGACCGGCTGCTCGATGATCCGCGGACCAGGATCATCGTGTGCTGCGGCTCGGGCGGGGTGGGCAAGACCACGACCGCCGCGGCCCTGGGCCTGCGCGCCGCCGAGCGGGGCAGGCACGTGGTCGTGCTGACCGTCGATCCCGCCCGGCGCCTCGCGCAGTCAATGGGGCTGTCGTCCCTGGACAACACGCCGCGGCCGGTCCCGGGCGCCGCGGCCGAGGACGCGGGCGGCACCCTGCACGCGATGATGCTGGACATGAAGCGGACCTTCGACGAGATCGTCGAGGCGCACTCCGATCCGGACCGGGCCGCGCAGATCCTGGCCAACCCGTTCTACCAGTCGCTGTCGTCGAGCTTCGCCGGCACGCAGGAGTACATGGCCATGGAAAAGCTGGGCCAGCTGCGCCGGGCGGACGAGTGGGACCTGATCGTGGTGGACACCCCGCCGAGCCGGTCGGCACTCGATTTCCTGGACGCCCCGCAGCGCCTGGGCCGGTTCCTCGACGGGCGGCTGATCCGGCTGCTGACCGCGCCGACCAAGGCGGGTGGCCGCGCGTACCTGAAATTCATGACGGCCGGCTTCACCATGGTGACCGGCGTGATCACCAAGATCATCGGTGTCCAGATGCTCCGCGACGTGCAGACGTTCATCGCGGCGTTCGACACCATGTTCGGCGGTTTCCGTGAGCGGGCTGAGGACACCTACCGGCTGCTGCAGGCCCCCGGCACCGCGTTCCTGGTCATCGCCACCCCGGAGCCGGACGCCCTGCGTGAGGCGTCGTATTTCGTGGACCGGCTCTCCTCGGACCAGATGCCGCTGGCTGGCCTGATCGTCAACCGGGTGCACCGCTCGCCCGCAGCCCACCTGTCGGCCGCGCGCAGCCTGGCCGCGGCGGAGGTGCTCCAGCCCGTCCCCGGGTCCGGGGAAAGCCCCTTCGACCTGGCGGAAAACGGGCATGACAAGGATGACGAGCTGCCTTACCCCGCTGCGGGCTCCCCTGAACTGGGCGGGAAGCCCGCTGCGGCTGCGACCATGTCACGTCATCCGCTCACCGCGACCGCGCTGCGGTTGCACGCGGAGCGGATGCAGCTGGCTGAGCGGGAGCGTCGGCTGGAAGAAAGCTTCTCAGCAGCTCACCCGGTGATCCCGATGGCCGAGGTCCTTGCGCAGCCAGAGGACGTCCATGACCTCGATGGCCTGCGCTCGGTAGGGAAGGAACTCGCCCGGGGGGTGAGGCTCAGCTAGCGACGCTGCTCGCTGAGCGATTCCATCCGGCTTGTCAGCTAGCAACCAGTTCGTCGTCCGAGCTGCGCTCGTCGGTGCGCTCGTACTGGTTGCGGGCGTGCTCCAGCAGTTCCCGCCACGACGTCACGTCGGGGCGGCGGCGGAGCAGTGCCCGGCGCTCACGTTCGGTCATGCCGCCCCAGACGCCGAACTCGATGCGGTTGTCCAGTGCATCGGCGAGGCATTCGGTGCGGACGGTGCAGCCGCGGCAGATCAGCTTGGCCCGGTTCTGCGCCGCACCCTGGACGAAAAGCTCGTCGGGGTCCGTTCCCTTGCATGCGGCGCGGGCGGTCCAGTCTGTGATCCACATGTGGCCCACTCCTCCTGATCGTCACGGCCCGGGAGGTCGTCACGCCGGATGGCGTTCACCTGCGGTACCAGGGGCAGACGTTTTCACGCCTGTTTCCGTTGTCGGTGTTGCGGAAAAGTAACTTACGGAAGACCAGGGGGTTAGCGCCAGAGCCCGTTGGGCCCATTTCGCGCATAGCCCGCCTGGGCCATGCCATGCCTACCGAGTGGTTACCGTCCCGTGCGGCAAACTAGCCTCTCGCGACCGGACATGTTACGCAAGCGGCAGGGCGTACTCTGATGACCGTGCTGACACGTGGACTGATCGGACGAGCCGGTATTGTCGGCCGGATCGCGCTGCTGGCCGTGGTCGCCGGGCTGCTCGGCGGGGCCCTGGTCGTGCCCGCGGTAGGCGCGGTCGGGCTCGTGACCCGGAACACCGCGGACAAGTTCAACAACATGAAGAGCGGGGTCATCGGCCAGCTGCCGGTGCGCTCGGAGATCCTCGACAGCAAGGGCCGCCTGCTGGCCTACTTCTACCCCCGCGGCATCGACCGGGAGCCGGTCAGCTACAACCAGATCTCCCCCATCATGCGCAAGGCCATCGTGGCCATCGAGGACTCGCGGTTCTACCAGCACGGGGCCATCGACCTCCGGGGCACCCTGCGGGCGCTGGTCAACGACCTCGAGCACCGGCCGGTCCAGGGCGGCTCCAGCCTCACCCAGCAGTACGTCAAGAACGCCCTGATCCTCACCGCTCCGAACACCCAGATGGCCCAGCAGGCCGCCTCGGACACGCTGAGCCGCAAGATCAAGGAACTGCGCCTGGCCATCCAGGTCGAGAACAAGATGTCCAAGGACCAGATCCTGGCGGGCTACCTCAACGCGGCGTTCTTCGGCACGTTCTACGGCAACCAGGCGGTGGGGGTGGGCGCCGCCGCCGAGCGGTACTTCGACACGACCGCGGCCAGGCTGACCCTGCCCCAGGCGGCCCTGCTGGCCGGGATGGTGGAGAACCCCGACGCCGACAATCCCGTTACCGAGCCACAGACCGCGCTGAAGCGGCGCAACGTGGTGCTGGCCCGGATGGCCCAGCTGCGCATCATCACCCAGGCCCACGCGGTGGCCGTCGGCAAGAGGCCGCTCGGGCTGCATCTGTCCCCGCTGCAGACGGGCTGCACCAGCGGGTCGGCCAAGAGCGCCGCGTTCTTCTGTGACTATGTCGTGTCGCTGATGAAGCAGGACAACGCCTTCTCCAAGGCCTGGAACATCCTGAACACCAGCGGCGGCCTGCAGATCTACACCACGCTCAGCGCGCAGGACGAGCGGGCCGCCAAGCTGGCGGTGAACTACATGATGCCGCAGCCCCCCAACGGGGCCAACCCGGCCAGCAACGCGGACTCCGAAGTCCTCATCCAGCCCGGCAGCGGTCACATCCTGGCCCTCGCCAATGACCGCTCCTACGGGACCGGGACGAATCAGACCACCGAGGACTACGCGGTGAACTCCACGTACGACGGCGGCGTGGGGGTGCAGACCGGCTCCTCGTCCAAGCTGTTCACCCTGCTCACCGCCCTGGAGCAGGGCGTGCCGTTTGGTTTTGCCCAGACCGTGCAGACCCCGGCCACGCTGACCGGGTACACCAACTGCAAGGGCCAGCCGATCGTCAACCCCTACACGCTGGTCAACGACTCGAGCGGGGAAAAGGGCGCGTTCACCCTGTACAACGCCACGGCTCAGTCAGTGAACGTCTACTTCGCCATGCTCGAGCGCAAGGTCGGCCTCTGCAACGTGGTGAAGACCGCGGCCGCGCTGGGCGTGACCCGGGCGGACGGCAGGTCGCTGCTGAAGTGGGACCATGGCCAGCCGCCCGCTGATGACCTCCCGTCATTCACCCTCGGCTCGGTCAATGTGTCCCCGATGAGCATGGCCGCGGCCTACGCGACCGTGGCGGCCCGCGGGGTGTACTGCACGCCGACCTCCGTGGCCAGGATCATCACCCACACCGGGGCCCGGCTGCCGGTCGAAAAGCCGCACTGCCACCAGGCGATACCTGCCGGTGTCGCCGACGCGGCCAGTTACGTCCTGCAGAGCGTGCTGACGATCGGCACCGCGGGGGGCCTGGGCATCGGCCGCCCGGCGGCGGGCAAGACGGGCACGTCGGACAACTTCGACTTCGCCGCGTTCGGCGGCTACACCCCCGACCTGGCCGGCTACGTGTCGGTGTTCAACCCGGCGGGCGAGGTCTCGCACCCGATGTCCGGCACTGGCTCCTGCTACCGGCTCGGCTGCCCCGGCGAGATGTTCGGTGCCGACGCGCCCGCGCACACCTGGCAGATGACGTTCCTGCACGCGAACCTGGCCAACCCGGCGCCGGGCTTCATCACGTCCGACATCCCCGGTGGGCTCTGGTCGGAGGGCACCGGCGTGAACAACCCCGCCCCGCCGAAGAAGGGCAAGGGCGGGAACGGGAACGGGAACGGGAACGGCGGCGGGAACGGCCCTGGCGGGGGCGGCCCTGGCGGGGGCGGCACGGGCGGAGGGCCGCCCACCCACTAAGCTCGTTGAGAGCGGCTCTCATTTTCCGTTGCCGCACAGTGCCTGGGCTAAGTACCTGTCCTGCGAGGTAACGGCGTACCCCACAGTTGCGGCCGGACCGGCCGCCTCAGGGTGGGCGGTGCTCAGTCCTGAGCACTCAGCTGGCGGCGGACCTCGGCAGCCACCCGGCCACCGTCCGCACGGCCGGCGGTCTGCGGCGTGACCACCTTCATGACCTGGCCCATGGCCCCCATGCCGGTGGCCCCGGTCTGCTCGATCCCGGCCGTCACGAGCGCGGCGATCTCATCGTCGCCCAGCTGGGCCGGGAGGTAGGTGCCCAGGATCTCCCCCTCGGCGCGCTCGGCGGAGGCCTGCTCGGCGCGCCCGGCCGCGGCGAACGCTTCCGCGGCTTCCCGGCGCCGCTTAGCTTCTTTGGTCAGCACCGTGACCACCTCGTCGTCACTGAGCTCGCGGGAGGTACGCCCGGCGACCTCCGCGGTGGACACGGCGGTCAGGGCGCTGCGGATGGTGCGGGTCCGGACGTCGTCCCGCGCCTTCATCGCGGTGGTGAGGTCGGCCCGGAGCTGATCCTTGAGTGCTGCCATAGGCCCATCCTGCCCTGTCCGCCCGGCCGCCGCTCGCCCGCTCCAGGCCCTCCGGTCCATATAACGGACCGTTCGCGGAACCCGGGGTCGGCCGGCCTGCTCAGTCACGGACCGGGCACAGTGCGGACATGGCACCATAGTGGGATGCGATCACGAGCCCTCCAGGCCCTCGGGACCGCGGCCGTGCTGGGCGGGGCAGCCTTTGCCTACGGCTCGGTCGCCGAGCGGAACTGGTTCGTCCTGCGCCGGTCCGACGTTCCGGTCCTCCCGGCCGGCGCGGCCCCAGTGCGGCTGCTGCACATCTCTGACATGCACCTGACTCCCGGCCGCCACCGGCTGATGTCGTGGGTCAGGTCGCTGGACGCGCTCGCGCCGGACCTGGTGGTCAACACCGGCGACTCGATCGCCCACGCGCACGCCGTGCAGCCTGTCCTGGACGCCCTCGGCCCGCTGCTGGACCGGCCCGGCGTGTTCGTCTACGGGTCCAACGACCTGTACTCCCCGGCGCCCAAGAACCCGCTGCGGTACCTGTGGCGGGACAGTAGCCATGAGCACCTGCGGCACATCCCGGACCTGCCCTGGGCCGAGCTGGGGGCGGGGATGGCCGCGGGCGGATGGCTCGACGCGAACAACCGCCACGGCCGGGTCAAGGCCGGCGACCTCGACATCGAGGTAGGCGGGGTCCACGATTCGCACACCAAGCGGGACCGCTACCAGGAGATCGCCGGGACCGCGGATCCTGCCGCGGACCTGCGGCTGGGCGTGATGCACTCACCGGAGCCCCGGGTCCTCGACCAGTTCACCGCGGACGGCTATGACCTCCTGCTGGCCGGCCACACACACGGCGGCCAGCTCCGGATCCCGCTGTACGGGGCCCTGGTCACCAACTGCGGGATCGACCGGGAGCGAGTCAGCGGACTGCACCGCTACCCGGCCGGTCAGCCCCGTCCCGGGGAACCTGATACCCGGCCGTGGCTGCACGTGTCGGCGGGGCTCGGCACCTCACCGTGGGCACCGGTGCGGTTCGCCTGCCGCCCAGAAGCCACGCTGCTCACGCTGGTGCCGCGGATCGGCTAGACTGCCGGAGGTTCCGGGGAAATCGGCCGCCCCGGGGGCCTAGGCCCCGAACTGGCCGGCGGGGTGTGGCGCAGCTTGGCAGCGCGCTTCGTTCGGGACGAAGAGGCCGCCGGTTCAAATCCGGCCACCCCGACCAGTTCAGAGGCCACTTGCGATCTTGGCAGGTGGTCTTTCCTGTGCGGTGAGTAACCAGGTAAGTAACTAGGCATCCTGGTCGCCCTCATGCGGGAAGATCCGGTCCATGGCGTCAGCGCCGTGCACGATCACCGGTCGGATCTGCTTCCGGCAGATCGTCTCCGTGGTCGTGGTCCCGCTGTGCCCAACGAGGCGGGAGATCTGCTCAGTTATTACGCCAGCGTCGGAAAGCAGCGAGACGAAGCTGTGCCGCAGCTCGCGCGGCGTCCACTCCCCCGGAGTCAGCCCCGCCGCGACCACCTTACGGAATGAGCGCCGGACGAGAGGCATCAGCAGGTGTGCCGACCCGCGATGGAACACCAGGCCGTTCTCGTCTTCTCCTGGCTCGCGCTGTCTCGGGCTGTTGTGCGGACTCAATGCGGACCGTCCCGGCCCGGCGGGCCGGTTGGGACGGGCCTTGAACACGGGTTCGTAATTTCGTCGAGCGCTTCATGACCCTCTGCGAAGATGTGGCCGGTGGGATGGGAGGCACTTGAGCAGTGGGGTGACGACGTCGTTCGCATCGAACCGCTCACTGGCGGAGTTGGCGTCAACGAGGTGTGGAGCGTGCGCGTCAACGGGCACCTCGCGGTCGGTCGTCTCGGCCAGCGCAGCGACGCTGATCTCGCGTGGGAGACCGGCCTGTTGCGACACCTCGACCATGAAGGGATGTCGGTGCCGGCGCCGATCCCAACCACGGACGGCCGGCACTTCGCCGACGGCCTGGTGGTGATGACCTACGTGGAGGGCGGACCGCCCGAGACCGAAGCCGACTGGCGTCGCGTCGCCGGCACACTCCGCCAGCTGCATCGGTTCACGCACGGCTGGCCCCAGCGCCCGGGCTGGCGATCGTCGGCCGACCTTCTGCACGCCGAGACCGGGACGAGGGTCAACCTCGGCGCGATGCCGCCCGAGGGTGTCGTTCGATGCCGAGCAGCGTGGGCCCGACTCACCGGTCGCACGACGTGCGTCGTCCACGGTGACCCCAACCCGGGCAACATCCGCATGACCGCGGATCGCGTCGCGATGATTGACTGGGACGAGTCGCACGTCAACGTCCCCGACCTCGACCTGGCACTGCCGCACAACGCCGCCGGTCTCGACGACGACGCGTACGACATCGCCGCGCAAGCGCGGGCCGCATGGGCAGCCGCCGTCTGCTGGGACCCCAGCGGGACCGACCAGTTCGCAGTCAAGCGGCTCGCCGAAGTCCGAGCCGTCTGAGCAGCGAATCGACAGAGCGTCCGGTGGCCCAGGTCTCAGCCTTCATGGTGTCTCCCGTGGTAGTGATCTGGTTAAGAGCTGAAGCGGTGAAAGCTGTCCGGCACGCCGTGCGGGTGTTGCGTTCTGTTACCAGATCCCGGGAACGAGGCGGCGGGTACGGCTGGCGTATGCCCGGTATTCCTGCCCGAGGGCGGTGGCGAGCTCCGCCTCCTCGGCGTGGATGCGGACCAGGACCGCCAGCAACGGGAGGAGGACGAGGGCGAGGACGCTCAGCCAGCTGTCGAGGGCGATGCCGGCGCCGAGGAAGGCGAGGAGCCCGCCGGTGTAGCTGGGGTGCCGGAGCAGCCGGTACGGGCCCGATGTGACTACCCGGTGGCCATCCTGGATGACGACGACGAACTTGAACAGGCGGCCTAGGGTCAGGATGGCCCAGGTCCGCAGAGCCACGCCCGCGGCCAGCACAGCCAGCCCGGCCGCCACTGGCGCCCAGCCGCCGCCGAGGACCGTCGAGTGCACATGCGCGGCGCGGAACCCGAGGTTGAGGCCGGCCGCGACCGCGGCGATGACCAGTCCGAACGTCCAGTCCAAGGTGGTCCGTCCGCCCGTGTTGCGCAACCGGAGCATGACCTCGATGGCGGCCCAGCTGGTCAGTGTGGCTTGCAGCAGCTGATGGGCGGTGCCGGGGTGGATGGCGAGCGGGTTCATAGCGTTCCCCCTGCGCGAGCAGTAGTGGCTTCTATGGTGAAAGCCTGCGCTGGATAGGCCGTCCCGGTCGTCGTCTGTCGGTGTCGTCCTGGGATCATCCGAAGGTATGACGTAGTGCCTGGTCAGCCCTGGCCTGGCTGCACCAGGCCGCGCTCGTAGGCCAGCACGACGAGCTGGACCCGGTCCCTGACCCCAAGCTTCATGAGTATCCGTCCGACGTGAGTCTTGACGGTGGGCTCGCTGAGGTAGAGCTCGTTGCGTATCTCGGCGTTGGACAGGCCGCGTACGACCAGCCCCATGACCTCGCGCTCGCGCTCGGTGAGCAGGTTAAGCCCGGCGGGCGGCGCCATGTTGGTGATCTGCGGGCGGGTCGCGAAGCGGTCAAGCAGCCGCCTGGTCACCGAGGGGGCCAGCAGTGCGTCGCCCGCGATGACCACGCGGATGCCCGCGATAATGTCGGCCGGCGCCGCGTCTTTGAGCAGGAACCCGCTGGCCCCCGCAGACAGCGCGCCGACGACGTACTCGTCCAGGTCGAAGGTGGTCAGCACGATAACCTTGGGCCCGCCTGCTGACCCGGCGGATCCGCAGATGCGGCGGGTGGCCTCAACGCCGTCCATCCGCGGCATGCGGATGTCCATGAGAACGACGTCGGGGCTGAGCCGTGCGGCCAGCTCGACCGCCTCGGCGCCGTCGCCTGCCTGGCCCACCACCTGCAGGTCAGGCTGAGCGTCGACCATCATCTGCAGGCCGTGGCGCAGCAGCGACTGGTCATCGGCGAGCAGCACCCGTGACTTGGTCATGTCAGGCCTTCCAGGGGAAGCCGCGCGGCCACCCGGTAGCCGCCGCGCGGGCGGGGCCCGGCTTCCAGTTCACCGCCGAACAGCATTACTCGCTCGCGCATGCCGACCAGTCCCTTTCCGCCGCTATCGGGGCGTACTGGCGGTGGAACGGCGGCCTCTGCGACCGGCCCGTCGTCGCTGACCTCCACATCCAGGTGGTCCTGTGACCAGGACAGGCGGACCGTGGCATGCCCTGCGCCGGAATGTTTCAGCGTGTTGGTCAGAGCCTCCTGGACGATGCGGTAAGCCGACAGCTCGACCCCGGCCGAGGCCTCGCGGCGGGTTCCTTCTATCTCCAGGTCGACATTCAGCCCGGCACTGGCGAGCCTCGCCAGGAGGGCGGGGATCTCACCGACGGTCGGCTGCGGCGCGAGCGCGGCAGCTTCGTCTTCGTCGCGCAGCACGCCGACAAGACGGCGCATCTCCGCGAACGCCTGGCGGCCGGTCTGCTCGATGGTGGCCAGCACGGCCTTGGCGTCCGGCTCTTCGAGCACGGGCACGCTGCCGGCGCCGCCGGCCTGCATGACGATCACCCCGAGTGCCTGGGACACGACGTCGTGCAGCTCGCGGGCGATCCGCGTGCGCTCGTCGGCGACGGCCTGCCGTGCCCGCAGCTGCCGCTCACGCTCGGCCTCGATCGCGCCGGTTCTCACGGCGTCGCCCCGGAGCCAGACCACGGCGGTGATACCGAGGAAGATCAGCGCCGTCTGCGCGGTGTTGCTGCCCCGGGCGGCCAGGGCCAGGTGGGCGAGGATGACCACGACCCAGACGACCAGCGGCCCGTAGGCGTCGCGGCGGCGCCTGTGAACGGCCAGGGAGTAGACGGCCCAGTAACAAGCCAGCCACGCCAGACCCGACGGGTACCCGATGGCGTCGTAACCGAGCAGCGCCGTGCCGCTGATCACCAGGACCAGGCCCGGGTGCTGACGCCGCCACAGCAGTGGCACCACGATAGCCAGCGTCAGCAAGACCCCGCCGACATCCGGTGCTCGGTAGTGCGCGCTCTTCGACCAGCTCACCAGCCACAGGCCGACGAGGCTCACGGCCGCCAGGACGGCCGTGAGCACGCGGTCGGTCGCAACCGGGTGCGCACGAGCGAGAGCTAGCACACCACGAGGCGATGGTTCTGCCGCTTCAGCGGCGGTCGCCGTGCCGACTGAGATGTGGTGCATCCTGCCAGCCTGGCATGTCCTGTCCTGGTGGCCGAAATCTCGCGCGCTGCGGTGCGTCATGTCGTCGTTCAGGCGATCTTGCTGGTGGGCCGGCGTCCCCGCACCAGCCACAACAGCGCGCCGGCGTCCAGGATCGCAATTGGCAGGACATCGTTGAGGTCATGGATTCCCATCGTGGCGTTCGGATGAGTGATGGCGAACACGGCTGAGAAGAGGCCGAACGCCAGCGCGATAACCGCTGCGACCGACACGCTGCGCCGTCGGCGGGAACTTGCCAGTGCTGGCACGAGGAAGACCATCAGGGCGACCAGCGGGAGGATGTGGATCACGAGCGCGGTGATCCCCGTCGTCGCGGGGTGAAAAGGCTGCGCCTGCAGCCCGGCGTTCCACCCAATCCCGGTCACCATCAGCAGGCCAGCCACCACGCCGCTGGTTCGGGGCGAGACGGCTGTGCCTGCCTGAGTGCCGGTAGGAGCGGTGGTGGACGTCCGCCGCGGGCCGCGCGTGGTCGTGTTAGTCATGACGTTCTCCCTGTCTGAGTGGTAGTTGGCTTGCATGCAGTAAGCCTCCGCCGCAGCAACCCCCTGGTCGTCGTCCGCCGGTCGCCTCCGCGAATGATGCTTTGGTATGACGCAACGGCTCCCACTAGGCAGCCCGGCCCAAGCAGCGACCATACGGTTGACAGCCCTAGAGCCTGCGCGATTCGCCGCGCGGCTGGTCATCACCAAGGGCAAGAAGGGTCAGCACCCATCAGCGGCGACTGTCCTGCGGATGCTGAGCGAGTACGACGAGCCGGCCGCCGCCGCGGCGGCGTCCCCTAGCGGTCCTCAACCCGCGATCCCCAGACCACAGCGGTCCCGCGGCCAGCCTCTCCTTCGCTTGCCGCGGAGCGCGTCGGCGGCCTGGCCGGGAAGTTCCAGCGTCCTGCGGGACTTCTCGGTCCCGGTGTCGCCGTCGGCCCGCACCGAACGCCAGACGTAGATCGCGAACCGCTCCTGATCGAATCCGGCCTGGGTGACCGGCCGCCACCCGGACTCGTCGCTGACCATGCCACAGCGTGGGACCACCGCAGGACGCGGCCTTTTCGGTACGGATTCCGGTCAACAGGCTGACCATGACGTAGGTGTGGTGCCGGTAGACCTCCTCGGTGACAGCCGTGCTGGCGTGCCCGACGAGATCAGGCCGACCCGCAGTGAGTTCCGTTCGCAGAAAGGCCAGTTCTGCAGTCGTGACGGTCAGCGGGTTTCGGCGCGGGGCAGTCGGCGCTGGCGGTAGGCGGCGGCGCGTGCCTTGCCACCGCAGGCGTTGCTGGAACACCAGCGGCGACGCCCGGGGCGGCTGAGGTCCAGGAACAGCAGGCCGCACTCGGGGCTGGCGCACTCGCGCATCCGCCGGGCGTCCGCGCTGGTGAACAGGCCGATGGCGTCACGGGCCACAGCGCTCAGGGCGCTAGCCGCCGGATCCGGCCTGGCCGCGGCCAGCAGCACCGCGTCCCGGTCCATGCGGGGCACCGGCGGCGGTGCCGCTGCTGCCCGGTTGATGACCTCCTCGTCGGCGCCGGCCGGCGGCTGACCGCCGAGGAGCGCCTTGGCAGTGCGGTAGACCGCTTCGCGCACTGCCCGCGCTTCAGCCAGGTCCGGTCCGGTCACCGGGACGGGAACGCCGGCCACCGAAGCCTCGGCATACCAGCGGGTGAGGTCGCCGGGGGTAAGCAACCGCTCGAAGCCGCGGCGCCACCGCTCGCCCACGGTCGCGCAGAACGCCAGGCTCAACCGCCCGGACCGGAAGACGAACCGCAACTCCTCCGCCAACGGCTCACTGCCAGGGATTGCCGGGAACCTCACGTCACGAGTATAACTAGTGACGTGAGGTCCGAAACACGGCAGATCCAGGAGTTCCTGCTGGACCACGGAGCCGGCCAGCTGCCCCACCCCGGCGGAAGCCTGTATGAGCATCTGGTCCGCGTCGCCGCGTTGCTCACGGACTGGGGAGCTGGCGAGGACCTGCAGGTGGCCGGACTGTGCCATGCCTGCTACGGCACGTCCGGTTACCCTCACCCGCTGCTCGGGCCAGACGAGCGCCCCGTCCTCAGAGCGATCGCCGGCGCCCGGGCTGAGTCACTGGTCTACCTGTACGGCAGCTGCGACCGGACTGCCGTCCACCCAGCCCTCAAGGAGCCCGGACCGGTCCCGTTCCGGGACCGGTTCACCGGCCGCACGCATCTGCCGCCAGAGCCGGATATCCGGGCCTTCACCGAGCTGACCGCCGCTAACGAGCTTGATGTGATCCGGCACAACCCGGCCATAGCCACCCGGCATGGCGCGGCGCTACGGCAGTTCTTCGCCGGCGCCAGGCAGTGGCTCACCAGCGCTGCCTGGCAGGCCTGGAGCCAGCAGCCCGGCACCGACCCCAGCGGGCAGATCGAGCCTGGAGAGCAGATGTCACCTGTTGACATCACCGGCCTGGACCACCTGGTCCTGACCGTCACCGACCTGGACCAGACCGCTGGCTTCTACCAGCGGGTCCTGGGCATGCGCCCGGTCACCTTCGGCGCCGGGCGCCGCGCCCTGGAATTCGGCACCAGCAAGATCAACCTGCACCAGGCCGGGCAGGAGATCACCCCGCACGCTGCCCGGCCCACGCGGGGCAGCGCGGACCTGTGCCTGGTCACCACGACCCCGCCCAGGGAAGTACTCAACCATCTCGATGCCCAGCACGTGGCGGTCGAGGACGGCCCGGTACCGCGCACCGGCGCCCGGGGCTCGATCACCAGCATCTACATCCGCGACCCCGACGGGAACCTCATCGAGATCGCCAGCTACGCCGCCGGGCAGGGCAGCTAGGCCATGGCGCGGATCGACTACAGCGATGCCGTGGCCGAGGCATTCCATGCCTCCCGCGAACTCCCGCCAGGCGCGCTCAGCGAATGGCGCGCCGCGATCGCCCGTCACCTGGTTCCCCGGCCCGGTATGCGGGCGCTCGACCTCGGCGCGGGTACCGGCACCTGGGCCGCCGCCCTGGCCAGCTGGTACGGCATCAGCGTCGTGGCGGTCGAGCCCTCTCCCGCCATGCGTGCCCGCTCCCGCTGGCCGGACATGCTCGCCGGGCACGCCTCCGCGCTGCCGCTCGCCTCCGCGACCATGGACGGCGCCTGGCTATCTACCGTCATCCACCACCTGCCCGATCTTCCCGCCGCCGCCCTCGAGCTCCGCCGGGTACTGCGGCCCGGCGCTCCGGTGCTCATCCGCAGCGCATTCCCCGGACGTCACCACGGCATCGGGCTGTTCCGCTACTGGCCCGAGGCCATCGCCGCCCTGGACACCTTCCCCAGCGTCACCAGTGTGCACACGGCCTTCGCGGCAGCAGGCTTCAGCTACGTGACCCTGGAACAGGTCCGCCAGGTGACCGCCCCCTCCCTCGCCGCCATCGCCGCCACCGCGCAGCGTGAGGCGCACACCCCGCTCATGCTCATCTCCGACGATGCCTACGAAGCAGGCCTGGCCAGGCTCCGCGCAGCCGCCGCCACCCAGGCAGGCCCGGTCATCGATACCCTCGACCTGATCGTCCTACGAGCCGGCCGGGGGCCAGCTCCCCGATGACTGTCGACACGAGGTGCGGCGCAAGGTTAGGCACCCGAAGGCGAGCTGCCTGCCGAGGCGCTTGAGCGCCTCGAGTGTCTTGGCCGGCCAACGACCTCACCCTTCCGCAGGCCGAGAATAAGGATCAGAACGGCTGTTGCTATCCGGTCGGCAGATCGAGCTGCTCTGGAGGCGTCCCCCGCTCATAGGCAGCGACGAGGGCATGGCTTGCGCCGCGTGCTTCGAGCTGGATTTCCTGGCCACCGGCGAACGCGATCGACAGCTGCTGCCGCTTACGGCCCGGTGTGGCCTTCATCGCGGTGATCCGTTCCAGCGGTACGAGCTGCCCGACCATGTCCCCTGTGGGAACCAGATCACATGCCAGCAGTAAAGTGAAGCAACGATGCCTCACCAGTACTCCCACCAGCGACCGCCAGCACGCTATCTGGGCTGGAACGGCAGCCAGCGTGCCAGCGCTGCCGCTAGTTCGGGACGAAGAGGCCGCCGGTTCAAATCCGGCCACCCCGACCAGGTTTTCGCAGAAAGGAGCCCGGTTCAGCGGCAATTGACGACGTTCACCCACAGTGCGGCCGGGAATTATGCGCTCTCACGCGCGTTGACATGAGCAGTAGCAGAGAACTGAGCCCGTCGTCCGACGACGACTTTCCCCGCGCCGTGTTCACCAGCTCACCCACCGGCGGCTGAGGGTTCGTGTAAGCGGCCTGCCGGGCCTGCGTCGATCGTCGGAGGTCCGCAAGTCGGCTCGGCGTTCAAAGCACCAGGCCCTCTGCCGGGAGGTTGTCGCCCCGGCCGCGGGACTGTGCTGCACGCTGCCGTGACCACCGTGTCCCGGCATTCCAGAGGAGAAGTCTGTGGCTCGACCAGGCCAGCGCCAGGCTGGCGCTCGCCGTACCGCCCCGCGGAAGCAGCGACGCGTCCACCACCGCGGCGATGTCGTCCCGGTGCTCACCCGAACCGTCCGTGAGGTCGAGGCGGCTGCCCGGCGCGGCCGCGTGACGCCTGCCGTGCGCACGAAGTTCCAGGCCGTCGCCCTGCTGCTGCGGGACGAGCGGGCCCGCGTCCGGGCGGCGGCTGGAAGCGACAGTCATCGGGCCGAGCAGCTCAAGCGCCTGGACGGTGTCGCGGCCATCCTCGCGGCGACCGCAGTCCAGGACGCGGGGCTATTGGCGCTGCTGGCCGAGGGCTCCGGCGTCTCTGAGGCGGCCCGGTCGCTCAAGCGGGAGATGCTGCGGGACCTCGGGATCGAGCCGGCGCCCGAGGAGATCACGCCTACGGAGACCGCTACAGCATCCGCCGGCTCGGAGCGGCGAGTCGTGCCGCAGCCGGTGATCTCCCGGCAACTGGCGAACCCCTTTCTCGCCCCCGACTTCTCCGCCGTTCCGCAGAGCACCTCCCGTCTGCGCCGCCTGGCCGGCTGGGAGCTGCTCGGCCCGCTGCTGAGTTCCTTCGAACGTGCCGGCGGGGGAGCCCCGGCGTGCATGGCGCTCCCGGCGCCGGCGGAACGGTTCACCCCGGCGGCCCTGGAACTGATGCCGCACCAGGGGCAGCTGGTCGCCGCGGCCGCTGCCGGTCACCGGACATTCCTGCTCGCCGATGAGCCGGGTCTGGGCAAGACGGCCCAGGCGCTGCTCGCCGCGGAGGCAGCGAATGCTTATCCGCTGCTCGTCGTCGTGCCGAATGTCGTCAAGACCAACTGGGCCCGTGAGGCGGCCTGCTGGGTTCCCCACCGCCCGGCCACGGTGGTGCAGGGCGACGGCGAGGCTGTCAACGGATTCGCCGATATCGTCGTGCTCAACTACGAGGTTCTCGACCGCCACATGGGCTGGCTCGGTGACTTCGGCTTCCGCGGCATGGTCGTGGACGAGGCTCACTTCATGAAGAACAAGTCCTCGCAGCGCTCGCAGAACGTCCTCGCGCTCTCCGGCCGCATCAGGTCCCGGACGGACCGGCCCCTGCTGATGGCGCTGACCGGCACCCCGCTGATCAACGATATCGAGGACTTCCGGGCAATCTGGCAGTTCCTCGGCTGGATCGACGACAGCAAGCCCCTCGACGAGCTAATGGACGCGCTTGAGGACACTGGCCTGACGCCTGCCGACCGAAGCTTCTACGCCGCGGCGCGCCAGTGCGTGATCGACCTGGGCATCGTGCGCCGGCGCAAGCTCGACGTGGCCGCCGACATCCCCGCCCGCCGTATCGCTGACCTCCCCGTTGAGCTGGACGAACGGGTCGGCCGGTCGATCCGGGAGGCAGAACAGGACCTCGCTGGCCGGATGGTGGCGCGGTACAAGACCGCGCTCGCGAACCGATCCTCCGACGTCGGCGCCGAGCGCATCGACCACGACCTCGTCCGCCGGGTGGCCCAGTCGGAGCTGAAGGAGGCGACGGGCGCGCAGTCCGGCGAGAACGTGTTCACGATGATGCGGCGCATCGGCCAGGCGAAGGCCGAACTGGCCGCGGACTACGCGGCTCAGCTGGCCCGCAGCGCTGGCAAGGTCGTCTTGTTCGCCAAGCATGTCGACGTGATGGACGCCGCCGAAGAGATCTTCGCCCGGCAGGGGGTGCGCTTCTCGTCGATCCGTGGCGGCCAGACGCCCACAGCGCGGCAGGCGAACATCGAAGCCTTCGTGAACGACCCGGACGTCGCGGTCGCGGTGTGCTCGCTGACCGCGGCTGGCCACGGCCTGAATCTGCAGGTCGCCTCGAATATCGTGCTGGCCGAGCTGTCCTGGACCGACGCGGAGCAGAC
Source organism: uncultured Actinomycetes bacterium (assembly GCA_963723595.1). Classification (GTDB taxonomy): domain Bacteria; phylum Actinomycetota; class Actinomycetes; order Streptosporangiales; family Streptosporangiaceae; genus RYN-230. The sequence goes on along the minus strand of CAVRRQ010000014.1, from coordinate 390,603 downwards.
CCAGGCCATCGACCGTTGCCACCGCATCGGGCAGGCGGAACCAGTGACCGCGTGGCGCATCATCGCCGCGCAGACCATCGACGCCCGGATCGCCGGGCTGATCGATAGCAAGGCGGGGCTCGCTGCCCGGGCGCTGGACGGGTCGGACCAAGAGGTCTCCTCGGCCGACGTGCAGCTCGAGGCGCTGGTCGCATTGCTGACCGATGCGCTGCTGGTTCTATCGCCCTGACCGAGGCACCCCTCCCTGCTGGTACATGAGGCCAAGACGGGCATGCGGCAGAAGGTCAAGGCAGAATCTCGACGTACCCGTCAGTTCCGTGCACGCGGATCCGCTGCCCATCGAGGATCAGCCGGGTGGCATCTACCACACCGACGACAGCCGGCAGGCCGTACTCCCGCGCGATCACTGCGCCGTGCGTCATCAGGCCTCCCACCTCCGTGACCAGGCCCGTGATCGCCACGAACAGCGGCGTCCAGCTGGGGTCCGTGTAGGCCGTGACCAGGATGTCGCCCGCTTCGAGATCGGCCTGCGCCATATCCAGGATGACGCGGGCCCGCCCTTCGATGACCCCGGCGGAGACCGGCAGGCCGACCAGGGCACCGGTCGGCACGTCGTCGCGTCGGTACGCCCCGGTGATGACCTCGCCGTCCGATGTGAGCACCCGGGGCGGCGTGAGCGCTTGATACGACCTGAACGCGTCCTTGCGCCGGCAGATGAGCTGGTCATCCACGTGGTTCGCGCGCGCGACGTCGTAGAGCTCTGGGAACCTCAGGTAGAAGATGTCTTCCTTCTCACGAAGCACGTGGGCCTGGACGAGGCGCTCGGCCTCTTTCAGCAGGGCCTGCTTGTACACGAAGTAGCGGCTGACCATGCCGTACTTCGGGTACTCCCGGTACCCGATGAAGGTCCGCACCCGGTCGATCATCCGCTTGGCCTCTTCGGCCTTCCGCTCCCCGTCCGGCAAGGCCCGCAAGCGCTCCAGCACGTCCTGTTCCTTCGCCCATGCCTCCTGCCGCCCTTGCTCGAAGCGCCGCGAGCCGGCGCCCGGCTCGAAGTTCTTGATGTTGCCGAGGATCACGGGCACGAGCGTGGAGGGGCGCTCGCTCCAGCGCGGCCGCGTGATGTCGATCTCGCCGACGCAGCGCATGCCGTACTTTTCGAGCCACGCCTCGATGGCGTCTCGCGCTTCCCGCCCGCCCGGGAGTTTGGCCAGCTCGTCCAGGAAACCCTCGTCCTCGACGTGGTGCAGAAACGCCACCACGTCCGGATGCGGGCGGATCACGTCCGCGACGTCCAAGAGCGCCAGCCCCATCTCCGATGTGACGTTATGGGGAACGGACTGCGTGAGCGTGTCAGCCGCGTTCTTCTCGCCCAGCCATGCCTGCAGCTGATCGTTGAGCCACCACGCGGCCTCCATCGCCGACATGAACACCTGATGGCTCTGCGGATCGAACAAGATCCGCCTCAGCTCCTGGATGTCCGCCTGGATGAAGTCGAGCAGTGCCTCTCCGGACTTCGTCCGGATGTCGCGTTCCGAGGCGGCGATTGATGCCTGGCTGCGCCCGATCAGCTCGGTGACGATGGCCGGATCGGTCTCGATCGGAGCTGGCGCGCCGCCAAACAGTGGCCGGGGGGGACCCTCGTCAGGCAGCGGCCGGATGAAGCCGTCGCGCTCGATGATGGTCTGCAGCGCGTCCCCGGTCAGCGGATCGGATCTCCCCAGGGCCTCCATGAGGCCATCGCGGCTCGCCGGCGAGGCCAGCCTTTGGGTGACGTCGACGAACAGGCGGCCGCCGGCCTCAGCCATGGGCGCGGGGGTCGTCATCTGCCAGAAGGACAGCCCGAGGGGCTTCATGGCGTCGGTCATCATCTGCTGATGACCGACGGAGACATAGACGTGGTTCTCCCGGTCGCCGGACTCCGGGATGGGGAACAGCGTGGTGATCGGCCGGCTCTGGACGATCTGGAAGCCATCATCGACCAGGCACCATTCGATGTCCTGCGGGCGGCCGAAGTGCGCTTCGATCCGCCGGCCGAGCCGCACGAGCCGCACAACCTGCGCATCCGTCAACGCCGGCTGCTCCTGCCGCTGCGGATCGATCGCCTGTTCCTGCGTCCCGCCCGCCGGCGAGGCGTGAACCGCACGCTGCTTGGCGGCGATCGCCTTGGCGACGACCTCGCCGTCGCGCACCTTGAAGACATCCGGGTTCACCAGGCCGGAGACCAGCGCCTCACCGAGGCCGAAGCTGGCCTCCACGGAGGCGACCTTCCGGTTGCCCGTGACAGGGTCGGCCGTGAACAGGATGCCGGCCGCATCCGGGAAGACCATCTGCTGCACGACCACGGCCATGTGGACCTTCCGGTGGTCGAAGCCGTTCCGCAGGCGATAGGTCACGGCCCGCTCGGTGAACAGCGACGCCCAGCACCGGCTGACGTGCTGGAGGATCGCCGCCGGCCCCACGACGTTCAGGTACGTGTCCTGCTGGCCGGCGAAGGAGGCCGTCGGCAGGTCCTCTGCCGTCGCGCTGGATCGGACGGCGTAGGCGGCTTGCTCGCCGAGCTGGGCGAGAGCGCGGGTGACCGCCGCCGCGAGATCGTCCGGGATGGCGATCCCTTCGATGGTCCGGCGGATCTCCGCGCTGAGCGTGCGGATCGCCTCCCGGTCGTCCGGACTCAGGCGCGACAGCTGATCGAGCCGATCGTCGATCGAGGGCGCTTCCGCCATGATCCGACGGAAGGAGTCCGTCGTCACGCAAAAGCCAGCCGGCACGCGGATGCCGTCGATCCGCGACAGCGCCCCCAGGTGCGCGCCCTTGCCGCCAACGACCGCGACCTGCATCTCGTCAACCTCTTGAAGACCCAGCACGTACTGCTCGCTCACCGCGATACCTCCGAGGCAGCTGTGCTCCGTCGCACTGCACTGGCCGATCGAATCACCGGCGCCTCCAGCTCCGTCGAACCTCGTGCTGGGCACGTCCTCATCTCTCGTTGCCTTCCCTTTGAGGAGCCGGCCGGCTCCGCCCCGCCGGGCGGCGCACACACCCGCATCTTCGTCCGTTCTTGGTCCGGCCGCCGATTCTGCAGCACGACCCGGGTCTTGCCGCAAGCCCCCCAGCCAGCTATACGTTAGAAGTGGCAAGGAGTGAGATCTCCTTGCCTTTGTCGTCTGCTGGGAACTGACAACCTTCTTGCGAAGCGGCGGCGCGCCACGTACGGCGGTACACGGCGTTGGCCCAGGAGGAGGTCCCATCGGCCCTACGGATGCAGCCGCGGAACGAGAAGTTGTTTCCCTTTGCCGGCCCAGATCGTGGCCCGGCTGTCCCGCCACACCGGCCAGATCCTCATCCCGTGCGCCGCCGGGCTGGCCATCGCCATAGCCGGCGCGTTCGGCCCGCCCAGCTGGGCCGCCCAGACCAGGACCGCCGCAGTACTGCACACCGAATAGCCGCCGTGCGGCCGACGGTGGCGCAGTCGGGCAGCCCACGTCCCCATGATCAAGATAATCTTCAGAAAAAATTAAGGTAATCACCGGGAAAAGGAGTCAGGAGCACGTCCCCACGGTAGGTTTGGTGCGGCTTGCACCAGAATACGGAGGGCGACGCTATGAAGTTCGGTCATGACACCGTGATGGGGATCGTGCTGGTTATTTCTGGCGGCCTGACAATCGCATACACCAGAGCCCCTTCGAAGAATTTGCGCATCCTGGCCCTTACCGGTGCTGCCGCCGCGATCATCATCGGTCTGCTGCTGTTCTTCGGGCTTGCCTGAGGGCAGTGAATCCGAGCAGCATCACCACAGAAGGCCAGGTCACGCTGCCTGAGCGATGGTCTTTGCCAGCTAGGGAGCCAGAACCGGAGCGTACCGCGCTGAAGTAGGGCAACAGCCGTCAGAGTTTGCTGGTCCGAGCCATCACCAGCAACTGGCTGAGGCAGCAGCAGCCTGCCAGCATTGCCGCTAGTTCGGACGAAGAGGCCGCCAGCTCAAATCGGCCACCCCGGCCCAAGTTTAAGGCCACTCGCCTATCGGGAGAGTGGCCTTCTCTCTGCCCAACGGTATCGGCGTCTCGGCCAGCGGTGAATCCTCTTGCGGCTGTGCGCCAGCTAGACCGGATGACAAGCCTGCTGGGGGAATGGGGTCGCAGGCCGATTACTTCGGTGGCCGCAGCCGGTCTGTACCTGCAGGCCCACGCCTACCGCATGCTCGGCTCGGTGCACGACGCCGAGGACGCGCTCCAGGACGCACTGCTGCGAGCCTGGCGTGGCCTGCCCGGCTTCGAGGGCCGCAGCTCGGTGCGTTCCTGGCTGCACACCATCCTCAGCAACGCCGCCCTGGACCTCGCCCGGCGCCGGGCCCGCCGCGAGGTGCCGGCCGGGTTCAGCTCAGCTGGCCAGCTAGCCGAGCCGGCCTGGCTGGAGCCCTACCCCGACGGTGCGCTGGGGGACGCGCGGGTGTCCTCGCCGGAGGCGCGGTACGAGCTGCGGGAAAGCCTGGAGCTGGCGTTCGTCATCGCGCTGCAGCATCTGCCGCCCGCCCAGCGCGCCGTCCTCATCCCGCGGGACGTCGTGGGCCTGTCCGCCGCCGAGATGGCCGGCCAGCTCGGCATGACGGTGCCCGCGATCACCAGCGCACTGCAGCGCGCCCGCGCCTCCGTGGCCGGGCGCCTGCCCGGCCACAGCCAGCAGGCAGCGTTGCGCTCGCTCGGCGACGTGCAGACCAGGGCCCTCGCCGGTCGCTACGCCGATGCGATCGAGCGGGGCGACGCGGACCTGCTGGTAAGCATGCTCACCCGCGACGCCACGTGGACCATGCCGCCTGAGCGCGAGTGCATCCGCGGGGCCATGGCCATCAGGGAGTTCATCCGCAATGACGTGGGCTCGCAACGGTGGCAGCACCGCGCCACCCGGGCGAACGGGCTGCTCGCCATCGGCTGCTACACCTGGGCCACCGGCCGGGGCATGTACGAGGCCTCGGTGCTGGACGTGCTGACCCTGGACGGCGGGCAGCTCGCCGGGGTCCACGCGTTCATCGTCGCTGAGCACGTTCAGCAGCCCGGTTATGACGGCCGCTTTACGGCCGGGGACTTTACCCGATTCGGCCTGCCGACCGTGCTGCCGCAGCCGGGCTGAGTCCCGGGCAGGCTCAGCCTCGGCCCGGCGGTCGTCAGCCGAGCAGCCGCGCACGGCAGGCGAGCTGGAGCGCCAGGCGCTGGTCCGGGTCCTCGAAGTCCACGTCCAGCAACTCGGTGATGCCGCGGATCCGGTTGGCCACCGCGTTACGGTGCAGATGCAGCCGCTGGGCGGTCTTGATGATCGACCCCTGCTCGTCGAGGTAGGCCGCGAGCGTCCTGATCGCCGTGTCGGCCCGGGCCTGGCCCAGCTTCTCCAGCGGCGCGAGCTGGTCACGCACTGAGGCCCGGGCGGTGTCGGAGGCGTACCACTCCATCAGCATGCGCTGCACGCCGACCACGTCGTGAGCGGCGACCCCGGACGGCTTGCGGGCCGCCCGCGCGGCGAAGAGCGCCGCCCGGGCCTCGGCCGCGGAGGCGCGCAGCCCGGTCGGTCCCTCGTGCGCCGACCCCACCCCGGCGCGGAACGGGAGAGCGGGCAGCCGTTCCTGCAGGGCCTGCAGCGCGCGGGCGGCGGACCGGGCGGCTTGGGCGCCGGCCTGCGGGCCCGGATCGGACGTGGTCATCTTGATCAGCACGATGGCGCGCGCCACCCGGGACAGGTACCAGGTGCCACCGGCCGCCGCGGCGGCCTGCAGGGCGATCTGCCCGGCCGCCTCCAGCAGCTCGTACCGGCGCACCTCGTCGCGGGCTGCTTCGCCGGGGGCGGATCCGTCCAGGCCCGGACCGTCGAGATCGTCGGCCTCGATCCGGACCGCGACGTGCCAGCCGCTCAGCGCGACGTTCAGCTGCCGGGCCCGGTCGAGCAGATCGTCGTTCACCGCCGACTCTGAGATCAGCAGCTCGGCCAGTAGTTCGCTGCGCGACCGGGCCGGAACCTCGCGGGCCCGCCTGGCCAGGTCGAGAAGCCGCCCGGCGGAGGCGGCCGCGCTGTGCAGGACCAGCCGCGCGGCGATGGCGAGGTCCCCGTGGGCGTCCGGGGCGACCAGGTCGCCGAGCACTGCCTCGCCCACGATGACCGGCACGCTGACCTCGCCGGTGAGACCCCCCTCCAGGGCCCGTACCGGAGCGCCCGGGGCCGCCGGGCCAGCAACGGGGGACGGGGAGCCGAACTGGCCATTGCCCGGGCCGTCATGATCGTCATGACCGGTGCCGTCATGACCCGGACCGCCGTCACCCGGGTCATGACGCCCTGGACCGCGGGAGCGGAATTCCACGCTGGTGCCGAGCGCCTCGCTCACCGCGGCGCGGAGTTCGTCGAGGCCGGCCCCGGCGGACTCGGCGCAGAGCACCGCGTTCAGCCCTTCTTCCGCCCGGCCGAGGGCCCGCTGCGCGCCCCCGCCGATCTCCCGGGCGATCGCCTGGACCAGCCCGGCCAGCTCGGCTCCGGCCGGGATCGAGATCAGGGCGATGTCAGCCCGCCCGGCGATGTCCATCGCGGTGACCGTCGGGCGCCACTGCTCGGCACGGAAGGCCGCCACCGCGGCCACCCGGTTGACCGCCGCCCAGCGCAGCCCCATGTCCAGGCGGTAGTCGGTAACTTCCGCGGACGCCGCCCGGGACAGCACGACGAGGCTGCCGGGCGGGGCGCCGTCCAGGTCGGCGAACCGTTCGGCGAGCCGCACCAGGGCCACCCGCCGGTCGCCGCCGCCGCCGCTGACCCGCTGCAGCCCGGACAAAGGAGAGCTGTCCAGGATCTCGTCCACCGTGTACACAGGTGGCACTTTATGCGTAGTGCACACATCCGTCACGATCAGAGTGCACTCCGCCCATTCCTGTCCTGACACCCCGGCTGCAATCATTTGCATTCAGGGTTCCGTGCCGGCAACGCCGGACACGCGCTGTGATCCTGGTGCACCAGGAGAGAGCCGAGCCGATGGAGAAGGAAGCCGCGACCGATTTAATGACTGCTGCCACTGACGACCCGGACTGGTGGAGTTACGGGCACGAGTTCCCGCGCTGGCACGTCTGGCGGGGGATCGCCGGCCTGCTGTACGCCCGCCGGCTCATGTCGAGCCCGCCGCGGGTGGTCCGGGGCCAGGATCCGGCGGAACTGCGTGACCTGATCAGGGAGACCGAGCTCCAGCTGGCTGATCGGTGGAAATAGTCCCGTTGTGCCCTTAGATCGGGAACTATGATGCTTAACGCACCGCTACATTTGCCTGCCCGGATGGTAATGGCCTCCCGTGACGAGACTCCTCGACCCTGACGCCCTGCACGCTTTAGCTCGCGGCTGCGCGGTGCTGGGTGCGGGGGGTGGCGGTGACACCTATCTCGCCCTGCTGCAGGCCCTGCAGGCCACCGAGGATTTCGGCCCGGCCCGCCTGGTAGACGTGGACGATCTGCCTGATGAGGCACTGATCATGCCCTGCGGCGGGATCGGCGCCCCGACCGTCAGCATCGAGAAGATCGAGAACGGCGACGAAGGGGAACGTCTCCGCGACCACCTCGAGCACCTGACCGGGCACCGGGTGGCCGCCCTGATGGCCGGCGAGATCGGTGGCGGGAACGGCATCCTGCCGATCACCTGGGCGGCGCGGATGGGGCTTCCCGTGGTCGACGCCGACGGGATGGGACGCGCCTTCCCGGAGGTGCCGCAGGTCACCATGCAGCTCGCCGGCATCTCGCCGAGCCCGGCGGTGATGACCGACGAGCGTGGCAACCTGATCATCTTCCAGGCCATTTCGGGACACTGGATGGAGCGCCTGGAACGCGCGGCGGCCGTGGAGTTCGGCGGGGCCGCATCGTCCACCGAGTTCTCACTCACCGCCGCGCAGGCTCGCGAGGCGACGGTCCGGAACTCGGTGTCGCTCGCGATCCGGATCGGCCAGGCCGTCTCCAGTGCGCCCGGCAGCCCTGTCGCCGCGCTGATCGCCGAGATAGGGGCGTTCCGGCTGGTCACGGGGAAGGTCTCGGACGTTGAGCGGCACACTACGAGCGGCTTCGTCCGCGGCTCCGTGGTGATCGAGGGACTCGGTGAGGATGCTGGCCGCCTTATCCGGCTGGAACTGCAGAACGAGAACCTGGTCGCACTGGAGCGAGGCCGGGTGCTGGCCTCCGTGCCGGACCTGATCTCGGTGCTGGACAGCGAGACCGCGGACGCGATCGCGACCGAGCGGATCAAGTACGGGCAGCGGGTGGTCGTGATCGCCTTTGCCTGCGACCAGGTGTGGCGGACCGAACGCGGGATCGCGATCACCGGGCCGCGGGCGTTCGGCTATGACTTCGACTACCGGTCCGTTGAGGAGCTCGCCGGTGCCCGCGCCTGACTGCCGCCTCGGCATCGACGTCGGCGGCACCAATACCGACGCGGTGATCATGGACGGCGCCGACCGGGTGATCGCCAAGGCCAAGGTGCCCGGCACCGCGGACATCACCGGCGGGATCACGACCGCGATCGAGACCGTGCTCCGGGCCCCGGAGGTGGACCGGCAGCGGATCACCCACGTCATGCTGGGCACCACCCACGCCACGAACGCCGTGCTGGAGCGCAGCAAGCTGCGCCGGGTCGCGGTGATCCGGATCGGCGGCCCGGCCACGCACAGCATCCGGCCCATGTTCGGCTGGCCCCCCGACCTCACCGCCGCGGTCTCGGCCGGTGCGGTGATCGTGGACGGCGGCATCGAGTTCGACGGCCGGGACCTGGCCCCGCTGGACACCGACGCCATCGCCCGGTTCCTCGGCCAGGTGGCGGGCACCGCCGACGGGGTCGCGATCACCAGCGTCTTCGCCCCCGTCTCGCCCCGGCACGAGCTGGAGACCAGCGAGATCGTCAAGCGTGAGCTGGGCGAGGTCCACGTGTCGCTCAGCCACGAGATCGGCTCCCTCGGCCTGCTGGAGCGGGAGAACGCCACCATCCTGAACGGGGCGCTGGCCGGGGTGGCCCGCGACGTGGCGATCGCGATGCACGACTCGCTGGCCGCCCACCAGCTGCGGCCGACCACCTTCTTCGCGCAGAACGATGGCACCCTGATGGGCCTCGATCAGGCCCTGCGTTACCCGGTCCTCACGATTGGCAGCGGGCCGGCCAACAGCGTCCGCGGCGCGGCCTTCCTCACCGGGACCGGCGACTCGCTGGTCGCCGACGTGGGCGGCACCTCGACCGATGTGGGCGTGCTGGTCAACGGGTTCCCGCGGGAGTCGTCGCAGGGAGTCGAGATCGGCGGCATCCGCACCAACTTCCGCATGCCCGACCTGGTCACCATCGCCCTCGGGGGCGGCACGGTGATCTCGGCGGCCGGCGCCGGGGTCCGGGTCGGCCCGCACAGCGTCGGCTACCGGCTGCCGCAGGAGGGGCTGGTCTTCGGCGGGGCGACCCCGACGCTCACCGACAGCGCGGTGGCGGCCGGGCGGGCGCTGCTCGGCGACCCCCGGCTGGCCGGCCGCCACCGCGGGATGCTGGCCAGCGCCCTGGCCCAGGCGGACGTGATGCTGGCCGACGCGATCGACCGGATGAAGACGTCCCGGGAAGACTGCGTGCTCGTCGCGGTCGGCGGCGGCAGCATCCTGCTCCCGGACCGGATACCGGGCGTCGGCGAGATCATCCGGCCCGAGCATTTCGACACGGCCAACGCCGTGGGCGCGGCGATCGCCTCCGTCAGCGGCCAGGTGGACCGGATCTTCCACGTCGGAACGGGCGGCAGGCAGGCCGCGCTCGACGAGGCATGCGACGAGGCACGCGAGCGAGCCGTGGCGGCCGGGGCGGACCCCGCGACGGTGCGGATCGTCGAGCGGGAAGAGATCCCGCTGGCCTACCTCACCTCACCGGCCATCCGGATCCGGGCGAAGGCGGCCGGCGCTCTCGGCGGGCTGCCCGACGATCCAGTTCAGGCGCACCTGGCGGGGCAGGCGCGCCGGGCCGGGCCCACGGCCCCGTAACGACCTGGACGGCAGGACCTCAACACGGTGTACCAAAACCATAAGGATCACGGAGGAAAGGCATGAAGCCCCACCGCGCCGGGCTGCTGGCAACCGGCTCCGCCCTGCTGGTGCTGCTGGCCGCCTGCGGCGGCTCGTCGCACCCGGCGAGCCAGCAGCAGGCCACCAACCAGGTGTTCACCTACGACACCTCCGCCCCGGTGATGGTCGACGGCTGGGACCCCGCGACCGAGTACTCCGACGGCATCCTCGCGATGAGCAACATGTACGAGACGCTCACGCGCTACGACACCGCGACGCACACGATCAAGCCCCTGCTCGCGACCAGCTGGTCAACCGCGGCCAACGGCCTGACCTGGACCTTCCACCTCCGTCAGGGGGTGCACTTCCACACCGGCCGGCTGATGACCGCGCAGGCCGCGGCGGCGGCCATCCTCCGCACGGAGAAGCTGGGCGGGGGGGCCGGCTACGTCTGGGACGCGGTGAAGAGCATCACCGAACCCAGTACCTACACGATGGTCTTCCACCTGAAGTACCCCTCGCCGCTGGACCTCGAGGCCTCGGCCTCCTACTCGGCGTACATCTACGACACCCAGGCCGCCGGCGGGGGATCGCCGGCCAAGCTGACCAAGTGGTTCAACACGCCGCATGACGCGGGTACCGGCCCGTACACCCTCCAGACCTGGAACAAGGGCCAGGAGTTCGAGGTGGTACTCAAGGCTTTCCCCGGCTACTGGGGCGGCTGGAAAGGACCGCACTACAAGAAGGTGGTGTTCCGGGTCGTGCCCCAGGACACCACGGCCTCCCAGCTGCTGCGCTCCGGGCAGGTGGACTTCGTGGAGCAGATCAGCCCCACGATCTGGAAGTCGTTCCAGGGCCAGGCGGGCATCCGGACGGTGAGCATCCCGTCCTTCCAGAACCTGCTGGCCCAGCTCAACGCGCACACGCTGAGCCTGCCGGTGCGCCAGGCGATCTCCTACGGGATCGACTACCCGGGGATCGTCGCGGCACTGCAGGGCGCGGCGGTCACGCCCAGCGGCCTGGTCCCGGCCGGCCTGCCCGGCCACTTCACCGACCTGCCGAACTATCATTACGACCCGGCCAAGGCCGCCCAGTTGCTGAAGACGGCGGGGTACGGGCCGGGCAAGAAGCCGCTGAACCTGACCCTGACCTACACCCAGGGTGACTCGAACGAGCAGGTCGTGGTGACGCTGCTGAAGTCCAGCCTGGCCAAGCTGAACATCAACCTCACCACGCAGTCACTGGCCTGGCCGACTCAGTGGGCCAAGGCGAAGTCGGGCCCGGGTCACCAGAGCATCTTCCTCGAGTACTGGTGGCCGGACTACGCCGACCCGTACACCTGGTTCAGCAACCTGCTGCAGACGGAGAAGACGCCGTACTTCAACCTCTCCTACTACTCCAACTCGGCGCTGGACAAGCAGATCAACCAGGTGGAGCCGCTGCTGGCCACCAACCGGCCGGCCGGCGAGCAGCTGTACCGCACCATGCAGACCGAGGTCCTGCAGCAGGCGCCGCTGGATGTGCTCTACAACATGAACTACCAGTACGCGATGCGCACGTCCTTCACCGGGTTCCAGCCCGACCCGGCCTACGCGAACGTCGTCTTCACCTACAACCTCAGGCCGACTGGCAGTTGACCCGCTATGTGGCGCGCCGGGTCGCCCTGGCCGCGCTGGTGGTCGCGGGCGTCATCATCACGACGTTCGTGATCGCCCGCGTGATCCCCGGCGATCCGGCGGCCACCTGGGCCGGCCCGCACGCGTCGGCGGCCCAGGTGGCCGCGGCCCGGCGGTTCCTGGGCCTGGACCGGCCGCCGCTGGTCCAGCTGCTCGCCTACTTCGGCGGCATCCTCACCGGCAACTGGGGACTGTCGATCCACACCCACCAGCCCGTTCTGTCCGACCTCGGGACGGCCGCCCCCGCCTCGCTGGAACTGGTGACCGCGGCGCTCATTCTCGCGCTGATCGTCGCGGTGCCGCTCGGGCTGGTGTCCGCCCGCTGGCCCGGTGGCCTGGCCGACCAGGCCATCCGGGCGGGGTCGATCCTCGGCGTGTCCATGCCGATCTTCTGGATGGCGCTCATCCTCCAGCTGGTCTTCTCCCAGCGGCTGCACGTGCTGCCCGCCGCTGGCGAGTACTCACCCGGCCTGCTGTTCACCCACCCGCTCACCCAGCGCACCGGGTTCAGCCTGATCGACGCGACGATCAGCGGGAACTGGCCGATGCTCGGCAGCATCCTGGCCCATCTCGTGCTGCCCGCCGTGGTCGTGGCCGCCTACCCGGCCGGGCTGATCGCCCGTATGGTGCGGGCCCAGGTCCTGGACACGGTGACCGAGACCCACGTGCAGATGATCCGCGCCCTCGGTTTCAGCGAGCGGGCCGTGTACAGCAGGTTCGCGATGAAACTGGCCTGGAACCCGGTGGCCGCCGCGGTGGCCCTGGTGTTCGGCTACTCACTGGTGAACACGTTCCTGGTCGAGGCGATCTTCGACTGGCCCGGGCTCGGCAGCTACACGGTGGCCTCGATCGCGACCCTCGACACCCCCGCCATCCTCGGCGTGACGCTGTTCATCGCCCTGGTGTACGTGGCCGCCAACCTGGCCGTGGACATCATCCAGGCCGCCCTGGACCCGAGGATCCGGCTGAGATGATCGAAGCCCCCTCACCCGCGGGCGGCCTGGCCCCCACGCTCCCTCGTGGCCAGGCCCTGTGGCGCGGCCTGCGCGCGAATCCCCTGCTGGCTGTGGGCGCCGTGACCGCCGCAGCGATCCTCGTGGTCGCCGTGGCGGCCCCGCTGCTCGCGCCTTTTCCCGGTGACGCCAGCACGGCCACGCACCCTTTCCTGGTCCTCCGCCCGCCCTCGGCGCGGCACCTGTTCGGCACCGACCAGGTGGGCCGGGACGTGTTCTCCCGGGTCCTGTACGGGGCCCGGATCTCCCCGCTGGTCGCCCTCATCGTGCTGCTGACCGCCTGCGTCATCGGGATCCCGCTGGGCGTCGCGGCCGGCTACTTCGGCGGCTGGGTCGACGAGGTCATCATGCGGGTGACCGACGTCTTCCTGGCCTTCCCGTCGCTGCTGCTGGCGCTGGCCCTGGCCGCGGTGCTGCCGCCCAGCCTGACCAGCCTGACCATCGCGATCGCCGCCACCTGGTGGCCCTGGTACGCCCGCCTCGTCCGGGGCCAGGCCGCGTCGGTCGCCGGGCGGGCGTACATCGACAGCTGCCGGGTGCTGGGCATCCGTCCCTGGCGGATCATCCTGCGGCACGTGCTGCCGAACTCGGTCACGCCGCTTATCGTGCAGGTGTCGCTGGACGTGGGCGGGGTGATCCTGACCGCGTCGGCCCTGTCCTTCCTCGGCCTGGGGGCGCAGGACCCCACGCCGGACTGGGGGCTGATGGTCGCCGAAGGGCAGAATTACTTCACGACCGACTGGTGGGTGGTGACCTTCCCCGGCATCGCGATCCTGGTTACCGCGTTCGCCTTCAACCTGATCGGTGACGGCCTGCGTGACCTGATGGACCCGAAACGGAGCCTGCTCCCGTGACGCCCGGTCCGGTGAGGCCCGGCCCCGTGAGGCTGGCGATCAGCGGCCTCGAGGTGCGGTTCGGCTCCCGGCTGGTGGTGCAGATCGACGAGTTCACCCTCGGGGAGGCCGAGATCGTCGGGCTCGCCGGGGAGAGCGGGTCGGGGAAATCCATCACCACGCTGGCCATCCTCGGCCTCGCGCACACCGTGGGCGCAACCGTCAGCGGCAGCATCCGGCTGGACGGAACCGAACTGACCACGCTGTCCCAGCGGGACCTGCGTGACCGGCGCGGACGGCAGATCGCGGCGATCTTCCAGAGTCCGGCCAGCGCGTTCAGCCCGGTCTTCAAGGTGGGCCGGGTGGTCCTGGGCGCGCTGCGGCTGCACGGGATGAGCAGGGCGGAAGCGGCGGAAGCGGCGGCCCGGGCGATGCGGCAGGTGCTGCTCCCGCCTGACCTGCTGGACCGTTATCCCAGCCAGCTGTCCGGCGGGCAGCTGCAGCGGGTCGCGATCGCGCTGGCGCTGGCGCTGCGGGCCGCGGTGCTGCTGGCCGACGAGCCGACCAGCGCGCTCGACGTGACGGTCCAGGCGGAGGTGCTGGACCTGCTCCGCGGCCTGCGCGAGCGCGAGGGCATGTCCGTCCTGCTGATCAGCCACGACCTCGCGGTGGTGGCCGAGGTGTGTGACCGGGTGGGGATCATGCAGGCCGGGCGGATCGTCGAGCAGGGCCCGGCCGCCCAGGTGCTAGCCGCCCCGCAGCACCCGTACACCGCCGAGCTGCTGGCCGCGGTGCCCCGGATCGCCGCCCCCGCGCAGGACGTCGCAGCCCAGGACGAGGCGGCTCAGAACGACACAGCCCAAGACGACACAGTCCAGGCCAGGCCCGCCCAGAACGGCCTGGCCGGATGAGCCCGCTGCTGGAGATCGACGCCCTGTCGGTGCGGTTCGGCCCGGTCCGCGCGGTGGACGGGGTGAGCCTGGAACTGGCCTCGGGTCCGTTCGGCCTGGGCCTGGTCGGGGAGAGCGGCTCCGGCAAGACGACGATCGGCCGGGCCGTGCTCCGGCTGGCCCGGATCAGCAGCGGGCAGATCCGGTTCGAGGGGAGGGACATCACCTCCCTGCGCCACCGCGCGCTGCAGGATTACCGGCGCGCCGCGCAGATCGTGTTCCAGGACCCGGACAGCAGCCTCGATCCGCGGATGCGGGTCGGCAGCTCCCTGCGCGAGGCCCTGGCCGCGCACCATGTGGTGCCGCGCCGCCAGTCCGCGGAACGGGCCCGGGGCCTGCTCGCCGAGGTGGGCCTGGACCCGGATTTCGTGTCCCGCTACCCGCATCAGCTGTCCGGCGGGCAGCGCCAGCGGGTGGCCATAGCCCGCGCGCTCAGCGTGCAGCCGCGCCTGCTGGTCCTGGACGAGCCGACCAGCGCGCTGGACGTCCGGGCCCAGGCCCGGGTGCTCGGGCTGATCGCCCGGCTGCGGCCCGAGCGGAAACTGTCCTACCTGCTCATCACCCACAACTTCGCGATCGTGAGCGAGCTGTGCGAGCAGACCGCCGTGCTGTACCTGGGCCGGATCGCGGAGAGCGGCCCGACCGGCGCACTGCTGCAGTCTCCCGCGCACCCGTACACCCAGGCCCTGCGCTCCGCCGTGCCCGAGGTCGACCGGCTGGCCCGGCGGACCCGGGTCGTGCTGCCCGGCGATCCCCCCGACGCGACCAGCCCGCCGCCGGGATGCGTGTTCCATCCGCGCTGCCCGCTGGCTATCGACCGCTGCCGCACCGAGGCTCCGCAGCTGCGGACGGTAGCGCCGGGCCGCCGGGCCGCCTGCCACCGCGCCGGGGAGGTACTGGCCGGGACGGCAGCGGGAATTCAGCCCGCCGCGGGCTTACCCCCGCCGGGAGTCCCGCCGCCAGGACTCCCGGCGCTGGGAAGCCTGGGCTGACCGGTGCTAGAGTGCTGGCCGTACCGCACTGGTAGCGGCTCCTTTCCCGAAGTCATCCTGTCTGATCGAGGGGATCGGCCATGCCATCCATCGAGGTGCGCCCATTCCGCCGCGGAGACCGGACCCAGCTGGCCGCGCTGGTCAACGCGCACGCCGCAGCGGTCGTACCGGGCGCCGGGGTCTCAGTCGCCGCCGTGCTCAGTCACCTGGAGCGGCAGCCGGGTGAGACCATCATCGACCCGTGGGTCGCCGAGCGCGCCACGCTCGTTGCCGAGCAGCAGCACGCCGTGGTGGCCGCCGCCCACCTGCTGCGCTACTTCGCCGATGAGCGCGCGGGCGCGTCCTACCGGGGTTCCGGGGACATCCATTGGCTGCTGTTCTGGCCGGTCGCCCCGGAAGGCAGTCCCTACTGGAGCGACGCCACGGAGGCGGCGGAAGCGCTGATCACCGCGTGCCTGCACCAGCTGGAGGAATGGGGTGTCACCAGCCCGGACGCGGGCGGTGAGCTGCCAGTCCGCGGCGTGTACGGCGTCCCGGAGCAATGGCCGCACGTCCGTGCCCTGTACCAGCGGGCCGGGTTCGCGCCCGCCGGATCCACCGAGGTGGTGTACCTGGCCCAGGTGGACGAGCTGCCGCGCGCGGGCGCCCCGCCAGTGGCCGGGCTGGCCACCCGGCGGTCGGTCGGGATGAACGGCACCCGGCTATCGGCCGTCCTGGGCGAGCAGGCGGTCGGCTACATCGAGGTGGAGATCTTCGAGGACGGCGAGCGGCTCCCCCGTCACGGCGGGTGGGCCGACATCGGCAACCTTCACGTCACCGGGGAGTACCGGCGGCGAGGAGTGGCCACCTGGCTGCTCGGGCAGGCGGCCACGTGGCTGCGGCTGGCCCAGGTCACCCGGCTGCTGGACTACGCCCCGCTGGAGCCGGGCCCGGACGGGCGGGACGGCGCCGGCTACCGGGCGTTCCTGGCCGCGTCCGGCTTCAGCGAGCTCACCCGGACCCAGCGCGGCTGGACCCGCAGCCAGCGGGACCGCAGGGCTCCGGGCTTTGTCGGTGCCTGCCCGTAGCGTCGGGCTATGGTCATCTTCGCGCTCACCACCGACCATGGACCGCGCTGGGACGACAGCCGGGGTATCCGGGAGCAGACGGCCTGGGACGAGCACGCGTCGTTCATGGACGGCCTGGCGGACGAGGGCTTCATCCTCGCAGGCGGCCCACTCGGCGACGGCGAGCACACGCTGCACATGATCCAGGCCACAGACGAGCAGGAGGTCGCGGACCGGATGGGTCAGGATCCCTGGGCGGCGACGGGGGTGCTCCGGATTGGCACGCTAGAGCGCTGGAGCATCTGGCTGGGCCGCCCGCCGTCCCGCTAGCTCCTTGCCGTTTACGAGGACGAGGGCGAAGGCGTGGGTGAAGCCGAGGACGAGGGCGACGGCGAAGATGTGGGCGACGCTGAAGACGAGGCCGTGGGCGACGCGGACGGCGAGGCCGTGGGCGACGACGACGCGGACGGCGAGGGCGAGGGCGAAGCCGACGACGAGGCTGGGAGACCGCCGATGAAGGCGTCGTAGGTGGCCAGTCCCTGGCCACCGCTCCAGAGCTCGAAGCCCAGGCTCACCGTCTGCAGGCAGTCACCGGACGGCATGTAGTTCGGGTTCAGGTTGGCCTGCACCCACTGGTAGAAGTCCCCCATGGTGAGATCGGTCACCCCGACGGAGGAGGGCTCGGCCAGGACGAACTGGCTGACGTACTTACTGCCGTCCAGGAAGTGGCCGGTGTACCAGTCGTAGCCATCGATGCTGACCGTGGGCCCGGAGTTGGGCACGCCGATGGAGGGGTAGCTGGGGGACCCGTAGGTGTAGACCGCCACGGCCGCGTTCATCGCCGGAGCCGTGCCGGAGCACGCGGCCGAGAACTCGTTGTCGATCAAGGCGTCGTACTTGCTGCCGGCCACCGGGTCGACCGTGTCGTAGCCCCAGGTGATGGCGGGGTCGGGGCTAGCGGACACGGGGGCGGGCAGGCCGCTGCCGGTCGTGCAGTAGCCGCTGGAGCAGCCGATCTCCGTGCTGGGGTAACCGAGCACGCCCCCGGTGGGATTCGCGGTCTGGTTCTGCACCGCGAAGGCCCCCAAGAAGTCGCTGGTGAGCCCGGGCACGTACAGGCAGGTGTTCGCGCCGCCCCACGAGTCGGCCATGTCCACGGCCTGCTGGCCGCCGGTGCCGTCGTTGAACAAGCCCAGGTGGACCTGCTTCCACGTGGTGCCGCCATTCCCGCAGGCCGAGGCCATGGCTGGCGCGGCCGCACCGGCAACCACCCAGCCGAGGCTGACCCCCAGCACCGTGGCTGCGGCAATGACAGAACGTCGTGGCCGAGGTCCTCGCAACACCAGGATCCCCCTCTAGTGGCTGCGGTTCACGCGGTAGCAGGGAAACAAAACGCATGACCCGGCTGGCCTGAACCGTGAAGATCGCATAGGGCCGATCTTCCCTTTGTCCCGCAGTTCCGCATTACCTGCACAATCCCGCTTCATGGCGGCGGAGATCTGCGTATGACCGGCATGTTTCTGTGTACAAGACGTCCAGGCCACCCCGTTGGATGACACGGCACCCGGATTAGCTGATCAGATGGCCCTGACCAGGGCCGGGACATGCCGTCGCGGCGGGACGCGCGGCCCCCGGAGACTCGAAGGCCACCAGTACCATCGACCCGCCGCCGCCTCGTTACCGCCATTTAGTCCAGTATCGGGGGATTGCGGATTACCATTCTGCACAAGACACAGTGCAGGCAAGCGAGGCGGGCGCCTGCTCCTTCCCCTACCGCGGGTCAGCCGCGGGACCTGGAGGCAGTCATGATTTCCCGCCGTCGCTTCATCGGTGCGTCCGCCGCGGCTCTCGCCGTGCCGCTGGCCGGAGGGCTGCGCGCGCCGCGCGCCTCCGCCGCGACGCGGACCCGGCCCGCCGCGGGCACACAGGCGGGCACCGCGGCCGCCACTGCGGCCACGCTCGCCGTGAACCTGCAGAACAACACCGGCTCAGACACCGTCTACGCCTACGTCACCGGGCAGGCGCCCGACAACGGCAACGCGCTGACATTGCTGGAGTCGGACGGGCAGACGCCGTACTACCCGGCCTCCCCGGCGGCGGCCGGCAGCTCCCTCGCGGTGGACTGCGCGATCCCGCTGGGCGTCTCGGGCGGCGCCCCGACCCCCGTCACGATCCCGCACCTGGCCGGCGCCCGGATCTGGTTCTCCATCGGCAGCCCGCTGGAATTCCTGCTCAACCCCGGCCCCGCCCTGGTCGAGCCGTCGGTCACCAACCCGTCCGACCCCAACATCGACCTGCAGTGGGACTTCTGCGAGCTGACGTACAACGACGCCCAGTTGTTCGCCAACATCAGCTTCGTCGACTTCGTGTGCATCCCGGTCGCGCTGGTGCTGACCGGTTCCGCGGGGACCCAGACCGTTCCGGGCCTGCCCGGCGGGGGCCTGGACACCGTCTGCGCGGGGCTGGCCGCGCAGGCCGCGGCGGACGGGAACGGCTGGAATGACCTGATAATCAGCCGCAACGAAAACCATCTCCGGGCACTCAGCCCGGTCAACGCGATGGTGCTCAACTCCGGGCTGCTGGCGGGGTACTACGACAGCTACGTGAGCCAGGTCTGGCAGAAGTACGCCACGACCCCACTGAGCGTGGACACCCAGGCGTCGTTCGGCACGGTCACCGGCGAGGTGTCGGGCGGCCTGCTGACGTTCGCCGGCGTCGGGTCCTTCGCCCAGCCTTCGGCCGCTGACATCTTCAGCTGCAACAGCGGCCCATTCAGCCCGGCCGGGATGAGTGCCGAAATGCTCGCGATCCTGCCCCGCCTGGCCGCCGCCTTCAACCGGAGCACGCTGCTTATCGACGCCAGTCAGCCAGACGGCGAAGACCCGGCCGATTACTACACCAACGCGATTACCAATCACTACGCGCGGATCGTTCATGCCACGACGACCGGCGGCCGCGGGTACGCATTCCCATACGACGACGTGGCCCCGGCCGGGGGGGCCGATCAGTCCGGCGCGGTGTCCGATCCGGCTCCTTCGCTGCTCACCGTGACGCTAGGCCCCGTGCACTGACATCAGCGTACTGACCAGGCTTTCCCCTGGCCCGCAGGCACATGCGCGTGGCCCCGGGCCGGGGGACGGCACGGTTTTCGTTGCGGAGAATTTGGGTTTTCATTAGGGTTTCTACCGTTAACAGGGGATATCAGGGTAATTTTAGCCGGGCTCGCCTAGATCGGTCATTGCCTGGATTTCGCGCGGGCTAAGTGGAAGAGTCACCCCATGCGGACGATCTTTGACGGGCTGGTCGAGGAGTTCAGGGCCTGGCATTTGTTCGAGCAGCAGGCCGGGAACTCCCCGCAACGCGATCTTCCCCGCATGGGCCTGCCCGGCTACGGCGCGGGCGGCTATGGGGACGGGCGCTACCGCGGTCCCGGTTACGGCGACTCCGGTTCCGGGGCGCCTGGTTTCCGGGCGGGTGGTTCGGGGGCGAGTGGGTTCGGGATCCCGGACTACGAGGGGCCGGGGTACGGGACGCCTGAGTACGGGGCCGCTGGGTACGGGGCCGCACAATACGGGACGCCGGAGTACGGGACGCCTGAGGTGGGGACCGCTCAGTACGGCGGTGCTCAGTACGGCGGTGCTCAGTACGGGCTATACGGGCCGGGACGGCGCGGCCGGGATGCGGGCGGGGTGCAGCGGCCGGGCAGGCCGCGCTAGCAGCGGCCCGCGTTAACGGGGGCCGGCGGATCAGCCGGGGATCGTAGAGGTACCAGCCTTCGCGGCCACCCACGGTGGGGCTGGCGTACCAGCGGACGCCGACGCACCAGCGGCCGTGCCGGTCCTTGCGCTGCCCGATCACCTGCGCCCAGGCCCACGTCCCGTCGCGGAGCAGGATCTCCGCCTCGCTGTCCTCGGGGATCGTGGAGCCTGGCACGGCGTCGGCGGGCATGGCCCGCTCCAGCGTCGGCTCACGCAACGGATCAGCAAACACGCAGGTCATCGTGCCCGTGACGGATCACCCGCAATCAGCGGGCGGCGGGTACGCCGGCCGCCAGGGATCAGCGGGCGGCGGGTACGCCGGCCGCCCATGGATCAGCGGGCGGCGGCCTGCCCGGGGCGCCGCGGGCGCAGCAGCAGCACCACGAGGACGCCCGCCACGGCTGCGCCGGGGATCACCACGGTCACCGGCGCGTACTGCCCCGCGATCCCCCACAGCGCGAACCCGGCGCCCTGGAGGAACATCAGGCCCGCGCTGGCCAGGGCCAGGACGCGGCCGCGCAGTTCCTCCGGGGCCGCGCTGATCATCAGCCCGTCCAGCCCGGCGCCCCAGGCGCTGCCCAGGCCGCACGTCACCAGCAGCACCAGGGCCAGGGCCAGCCGGGGACTGGCCGCGAACCCGGTCAGCGGCACGAAGGTCAGCAGCCCGGCCGGGACGATGAGCCGGCGCTGCAGGCGGCCGGAGAGCAGTCGCGCCACGACCAGGTCGGCCAGGACGGTCCCGGCCGGGATGCCCATGAGCAGGAAGCCCGTCACCCGGGCGGGCTGGCCGATGTGGCTGGCGTACGGGGCGGCGAGGGCCTCCGGCGCGACCGCGCAGACGGGGACGAGCCAGCTGAACAGCAGCAGGCGCCTGATCCGGTGGTCGGCGAGCACGCGGCGGATCCCGCGCAGCGAGTCCCCGGTCATCGAGCCGGCCCCGGCCCGGCCGCGCCGGGCGGGGCGCCAGGCCATGCCGGCGCGCACCAGCATGGCCGAGGCGAGGAACGAGGCCGCGTCGAAGGCCAGGGCGCCGCGCGGGGAGACCACCGTGAGCAGCAGGCCACCGGCGCCGTAGCCGACGATCTGCGCGGACTGGGCGACCATCCGCATCATGGACCGGCCGAGGATGTAGCCGGGGCCCGGCGGCAGGACGTCCGGCAGGACGGCGGCCCGCACGCCCCCGTACACCGGCGCGAGCAGGCCGTTGGTGAACAGGAGCCCGAGCAGCGCGGCGACCGGCATCCCGCGGATCACCATGGCCGCCACCAGCCCCGCGCTGAGCAGGTCACACAGCACCAGGACCCGGCGCGCGGGCAGCCGGTCGGCGGCCGCGCCCGCCAGCACCCCGCCGAACAGGTAGGGCAGGAAGGCCAGGGCCATCACCGAGGCGGCCAGGGCTGGCGACCGGGTCTGCTCGTAGACCAGCACGGTCAGGGCGACCGCGGCCACCACGTTGCCGAGCATGGACACGATGTCGGCCACGAACAGGGCGCGGAACTCGGCCGATCCGAGCACGTCACGGTACCGGGCCCGGCCGGGGATCACGACTTCAGGGTCCGGGACGGGGGACGGCTTGCTCATCGGGGCGGTAGAGGTCACGAGATCGAGAGTGGCCGGCGGCTAGCATGGGGGCCAGGGATTCGGCCCGTGCCGAATCACAATCGGCGGGACGGTGCGATGAGCGTGACCATGGTGTTCGGGCCGGACGACCCGGCCCGCACCCGGTTCGTGGTCTCGCCGGCCTGGGAGACCATGCACGCGATCCGGGTGATCGCCGAACCGCAGCGGCACCACTACCACCTGCCCTGGCTCGAGGCCGTGCGGCCGCAGGCGGAGCGGCTGGACTTGCGCCCCCTGCTGATGCTCACCCCCCGGAGGGGCTGGACCCCGGACTTCCTCAGTCCCGTCCCGGAAACCCCGCACGCGGACATGGCCGGCGAGGTCGCCCGGGTCCGGGCCACGCCACCGGAGCAGGTGGCCCACGAGGTACGCCGGTCACTGACCGAGCGGTACGGGGCCCCGGTCCCGGCGGGCGCCTGGCAGCTGCTGGACGATCCCGCCTCCACCCGCGACCTGGTCGCGGGCCTGCTCGAGCAGTGCTGGCAGCTGCTGGTCGAGCCGCACTGGCCGCGGCTGCGGGACCGGATCGAGGCCGACGTGGCCTACCGGACCCGGATGCTCGCGGACTACGGGCTGGAGCGCATGCTCGGCGACCTGCATCCGCGGGTGCGCTGGACCGGGCGGTCGCTGGTCATCTCGGGCACCGAGCCGGCCCGGCGCCACCTCGGCGGGGCCGGGCTGCTGCTCATCCCCAGCGCGTTCGGCTGGCCGAGCCTGGCCCCGGTGATCGACCCGCCGTCCCGGCCGGCCTTGTCCTACCCCGCCCGGGGCATCGCCGAGCTGTGGCAGCCGGCCCGGACCCCGCAGTCGGACGCGCTGGCCCGGCTGCTGGGCCGGACCCGGGCCGCACTGCTGGAGTCGCTCGCGGAGCCTGCCTCGACCCACACGCTGGCCCGGCGGCACGGCCTGGCCGCGAGCACCGTGTCCGAGCACCTCGCGGCGTTGCGGGACACCCGGCTGGTCACCAGCAGGCGGCACCGGCACGCGGTTATGTACCAGCAGACCCGGCTGGGGACGGCGCTGGCCGCCGGCGGCTGATCAGCAGCGACTGGGCGCCCACGCCCAGCCGCCCCTGCGTGTCCGACAGGACGGACGTGGCCAGGCCCGCCCCGCCCGCGGAGATAGCGGTCTGCGCGTCCAGGCAGACCCACTCGCCCGCCGCTTCCCGGTGCAGGTGGACGGTGAGTTCCGGGTTGATGAACTGCCACTGGGTGATGTCGAGCTCGCCGGACAGGCCGTTACCGCTGTCCGCGACGGCGAGCACCCGCTCCAGCGGGCCGGTCTCCTCGTCCGGGACCAGGGGGTAGCGCAGCCGGGCCCAGACCGTAGCCGGTCCCCGCTCACCGAAGTGCCCGCGGACCGGCCGCCACTCGACCGCGGACAGGTACCCATCGATCCAGCCCGCCGGCGGTGCGCCGGCGATATGGGCCGGCAGGGAGGGTGGGGGGTCCTGACGGTGGCAGCACCGTCTCGCTGGTGGTGCGCAGCACCCGCCAGGCGCTGGCCCGGGCCACGTCGCGGCCGCCGGCGCTGGCCACCGCTTCGAGGAATTCCACGCTGCGTCCCGGGCGGACCAGCCGGGCCTGGACATCCAGGTCACCCACCGGGATGGCACCCAGGATCTCGCAGGTGAACCGGGTCACGATCATGTCGTCGCGGGGGGCGCAGCGCTGGATGGCCCGGCCCAGCAGGGCGCTCGGCGGCCCGCCGTGCTGGGCCCGCTCATCCCAGGGGCCAGTGGTGTGCGCAGTCGCCCGCCAGGTGCCGTTCCCTGCGGGAACGTAGAAGCTATCGGCCACCTGCGGAATGTTACTCACCAGTCGCCGCCCCCGGGGAACTGGCCCGGGACCCACTCGCCCAGCGGCGCCCGGGGAACCGCCCGGGTGCCAGTCCCCAGCGGCGCCCGGGGAACCGCCCGGGACCCAGTCGCCCAGCGGCGCCCGGCGGACCAGGAATGACCGCCGTCGTGGCCCTTCCGAGCCTCATCGCTCCAGTCACACTGGCCCCACCCGTCCACGTTTCCCGCGCACCGTGCGCCGAATCGGCCAGAACACCCCGGAAACACGCACGATTCGCGGGAAAACTGGGTCGCCTTCCATGATCGCTGTGACCCATGGTGCTAGTGGTGGGAGCCAGCGCGGTGGACCGGCCCCACGTGGCGGGCGGCCTCATGTGGCGGGCGGCCTCATGTGGCGGGCCGGCCTCACACGGCGGACCGGACTTATCCCCGGGCGACGAGGTCAGGTGGTGGGGTCGATAACGACTTTGAGGCCGGTGCGGCGGGCCGCGCTGGTGAAGCCGGTGGCCGCGTCCTCCAGCGGGTAGCGGTCGGTGACCAGCGAGGCCAGGTCGACCTTCTTGCTGGCGGCCAGCGCGATGGCCCGGGGGTAGACCTCGTTCATCCGGCGCACCATGGCGATCGTAAGCCCCTTGCGGCGGGCCACGGCGGCCCGGAAGGTGGTCGTGTCGTCATCGGGGATTCCGCCCAGCACCACCCGGCCGCCCGCCCACGTGGCGGCCATGGCCAGCTGCACCGCCTCGCTGCTGCCCGCGATCTCGAAGGCCACGGCCCCGCCCTCGCCGACCAGCGCGCGCAGGGCGGCGGGATCGGCGGCCTCGGCGGGGTCCGCCACGGCCACCCCCAGGGCGGCGGCAGCCGCCCGGCGGTGCGGCAGCGGCTCGAACACGGTGACCGGGCCCGCACCCCCCACCTGCAGCAGCTGCACGAGCAGCAACCCGATCGGGCCGGCCCCGACCACCACGACCGGCGCGCCGAGGCGCACATGACCCAGGTCGAACGCGTGGATAGCGACGCCGAGGGGTTCCAGCACCGCACCGCCGGTGTCGCTGACCTCGTCCGGGAGCGGGTGCAGGAGCTCGTCCGGCCAGGTCATGAACTCCCGCATGGCGCCGTCCTGCTTCCCGTGCCCCGCGAACCGGATGTTCAGGCACAGGTTGTAGTAGCCCTCGCGGCAGAGCCGGCAGGTCCCGTCCGGGATGGCCGGGTCGATGGCCACCCGCTGACCACGCCGCGGGCCTTCCTCGATCACGCCCGCGGCTTCGTGGCCCAGCACCAGCGGGTGATCCAGGGCCGCGTCGCCGATCCCGCCCTGGTCCCACCAGTGCAGGTCCGAGCCGCAGATGCCGACGGCCGTGACCCGCACCAGGCTCTCGCCCGGCCCGGCTACCGGCACCGGCTCGTCGGCCAGGCGCAGGTCTCCGACCGCGTGCAACCGGGCAGCCCTCATCTGGTTCTCCGTTCCCGCCGTTATCGGGTGGTGTCCGGAGCCCGAGGCTACTGCGCGGCCGGGCGGCGCTGCGAAACGGGAGGGTTAGCGGCCGCCGGCCCGGCAGCTGGCGGTGGCGCCCGGCAGCTGGCGGGGGCGCGCCCGGCAGCTGGCGGGGCGCACCCGGAAGCTGACGCTGCTCCCGGCTTGAGCTGGACAGCAGCAGCCCGGTCGGCTGCGAGGCGCTGATGGCCGGGCTGGACCGCGGGACGTCGCGCTCCCACGTGGCCGCCGAGCCCAGGCTGAGCGCCATGGCGGGGCACATCTCGACCGCCTGCTGCGCCTCGCGTTCCAGCCAGAACGGTACCGGCATGTCCAGGAACGCCGGGTAGCCCTGGCTGTCCAGCTGGACCATCTCCGGCGCGATCTTGGCGCACAGCCCGTGCCCGTCGCACCGCGCCCAGTCCACCTTCAGCCGCACCTCGGACTCTTCGGGCCCGAGCGGCAGGATGCCGCGGGTCTTGCGGCCACACGAGCCGCGGAACAGGTGCGTGGTGAGGTCGTCACTGAACACGTCCAGCGCGGAGAGCACGAAGCGGGAGACACCGTCCGGGTGGGAGCAGGCCCCACGGCCGCGGACAACCGCGGCGGTCCGGCGCGCCGTGTCGAGGGTGTCCATGCCCCCGGAGCCGTCCGCCAGCGCGGTCATCGAGCGGGCCAGGCCGGGCAGGCCGAGCTTGCACGGGCCGCACTGCCCGGACGACTCCTTGGCCAGGTAGCGCACGACCCGGGCCACCTCGCCGAGCGGGCAGGTGCCGCCGAGCGGCATCACGATGCCGGCCCCCAGCATGCCGCCCGCCGTGTCCAGTCCGGCCCGGGAGACCGGCACGTCGTCGGCGAGCTCGGCGGGCAGCCACATCCCGTGGTAGCCGCCGACCAGCACGCCGTCGTACGCGGTCGCCTCGCAGATATCCAGTACCGTGCCGAGCGGGATGCCGGTGGGCACTTCCACCACGGAGGGGCGGCCGGCGGAGCCGCCGACGGTCAGCAGGACGGTGCCCGGCTCGTCCGGGGTGCCGTCGGAGGCGTAGCCTTCCTGCCCCAGCATGGCGAGGACGGCCAGCTGGGCGAACGTCTCGGCGTTGGACAGCAGCGTGGGCAGCCCGTCCACTCCGCTCTCCGCGGCCCGGCGCTTCTTGCCCGGCGGCAGTGCGATCTTGCCGTTCACGGCGTTGACCAGGGCGCCCCCCTCACCCGATACGAACCGGTCGGGCACCTCGACCACGCGGACGATCTTCTTGAGGTCCGGTTCAGCCCGGGCCGCCTCGGCCACCGAGGCCGCCACGGCGCTGTCCGTCACCCCGATGATGATCATCTTGGCGGTCAGGGCCCGCGCGGCCAGCAGCGCACCACCCAGCACCAGGTAGGGCGAACGGAGCAGCAGCATCTTGTCCTTGGCGCTGCCCGGCTCGCCCTCGGTGCCGTTGACCAGGATCATCGGTTTGCACTTGCGGGCGGCCGCGTTGTTGACCACCGCACGCATCTTGCGGGCGAAAGGGAACGCGGCCCCGCCACGGCCCCGCAAGTTGACGCTTTCCACCATTTCGATCAACTGGCGCGCGGTCACACGGCGCATGGGCCCAAAGATCTCCTGATGCGTCGTGAGATCAATGCGCTCAAAGCGATCCAGGCCGGCGGTTAGCCGGGCCCGGCCAATCCGCATCGCCTGGGGTGGTGCAAGTGGGTTCACGTGTAATTCCCGATATTCAGCGGCACGATGTTCAGCGGGTCAGTCTCGTCTTGCGGGCTGAACTGATCGCGGGCGCCAGACGGCCGCGGCCGTGTGTAGGAGGCATCCTGGTCAGCGAATGTAGCGTAATGCGCGGCCCTCTCCTGGGGGTCCGGGTCCGGCCGGCCGTACTGTCCGGACGGACCCTCCGGGCCGCCGGGCCCACGCTGATACTGGTCGTACTGCACGGGCTCCTCGTACCGCAGCGGCGCCTGGTACTGGCCGGGCTGCCCGCCCCGCTCGTATCCCGCAGGCGGCTGGTGCTGCGCCGACTGGTAGTGGTCCCGCTGCTGCTGGGCCGGCTGATGCTGGCCGGCTGATAGAGCCGGCTGATACGGGCCTGACTGATACGAGGCTGTCTGATGCTGGGCCGATTGATGCTGGGCCGCCTCATGCTGGGCCGGCTGATACGGGGCCGGCGATGCTGGGCCGCCCGATAAGGGCCTGACTGGTACTGGGCCTGCTGGTACGAGGCTGGCTGGTACGGGGCCGGACGCGGCCGCTCGTACTGGCCGGACTGCGGCTGGGCCGGCACCGGCGGCCCGGACTGATCCTCGCGGCCGTACGCCGGGGGCCCGTACCCGGGCGGCCCGTACTGCGGTACCGCGGCACCATACGAAGGCTGCCCGGCCGGCGCACCGTACTGGGGCTGAGCGTACGGGGCTGAGCGGTCGATCTCGCCGGTCCGCTCGTAGCGCGGCTGGGGGCGGGGGCGCTCGTACTGGCCGGTGTCGCCGTACTGGCCGGTGTCGCCGTACTGGGGGCCCTCGCAGGCGCGCCGTACTGGGCAGGCGCGCCGTAGCGGGACGGCGGGGCGGCCGGGTCGATCCGCTCCAGCGGGCCGGACCAGTCGTTATAGTTGCCCGCCGCGTACCTGGGAGCCGCCGCGGGCGGGCCGACCTGCGGCAACGGGCCGGACCAGTCATCGTGCGGCCGCTCATAGGGCCCGGTCTGGTCGGGCTGATAGGAACCGGACTGGTCCTGCTGGCGCGGCATCATCGGCTGCCCGGGCGTCCCGTACCGAGCTGGCCCCGGCTGAGGCGATCCGGACGGCGGCCGGTAGCCACCCTGGCCGCCCGGCATCCGGCCACGGGGGATCCGGCCACCGGGGACCTGGCCACCGGGGACCTGGCCACCCGGCATCTGCCCAAACGGGGCCGGGTCACCGTGCATCTGGTCACCGTGCAACTGGTGGTCACCGTGCATCTGGTCACCGGGCATCTGGCTGGTCGGCATCTGGCCGACGCGCATCTGGTCGCGCTGGAGCTGCCCGTACTGGGCCGGGCGGTCGATCTGCCCGGTCCGCTCGGACTGGTAGACAGAAGGCTGGTACTGGCGGACGCCCGGCATCGGGCCGGTCTGCTGGTACGGCCCGACCCGCTGCAAGGGACCGGTCTGCTCGTACTGGCCCGCGCGCTCCCGGGGGTCCAGCGCGGCCCCGAACCGGCCGGCCTGGTCGAACGACCCAGTCGCGCCCGCCCCGATCGGGCCCGTGGCCCCGATCCGGCGGGTGTCCGCGAGATACGCGGCCCGCTCGTCGTAGGGGGCACTGCGCACCTGGCGGCCACGCTGCTGCCCTGCTGACGCACCCGCCGGGAGGGCCAGCGGGGCCCGCCCAGGCTGGCGGGACCTGGGCCGGGAGCCGTCCAGCGCCCCCGGTGCACCCGCGGCCAGCGCCGGGGCAGGCATGGCGGTAGCGGTCAGGGCCGCGGCCCCGGGGATCGCGCCGGCCCCGGTCAGGGCGGCGGCCGCGGCGGCCCAGCCGCCGGTGCCCCCGGAGTCGGACACGGGGTGGCTGGCCAGTTCGTTGCCGGCCCGGTTCCTGGCCACGAGCCGCACCATCAGGGCGGCAGCGACCGCCACCACGCACGCGCCGTAGGACCAGGCGACGAAGCCCGAGAAGCCGAAGAACGACTTGGCCGGGCGGCCGGCCAGCAGGCCGTGCACCAGCCCGAAGATCCACGCCGCGTAGGCCGACGCGTGGATGACCCGCCACGCCTTGGGCGACATCTTCTCGGCCAGGCGCGCCCGGTAGATGCCGGTCATCATGATCACGATGAATATGTCCGACGCGACGGTCCCGAGGCCAAGATAAAAAGTCTTCCCTTTATCGAGAAAAGGGATCACGGCGTCGGCGGGCTGCGACCGGCCCGCGATTATCTCGAGCACGATGTGAATAACCAGGAAAGCTATCGCGCCGAATCCCATAGCGCGGTGGAGTGCCTGCGCCGTGACCCGGGCACTGGGCTTCATAAAGATACGGTCAGAAGCGACCAGCCCAATTCCCACTTCTGCGGTAAGCGCAATAAGCGCGAGAACGCCGGCATAGTAAAGCAGGAAATGATCGCTGGCCGCGGCGACGGTGCGCCCGGTCGAGGTGGCGGCGGCGGCGGCCGCGAGCACCACAGTGCCTATGACGACGGCGTTGAGGATCCACAACCATGCGTCTGACCTGGGCCTGGCCACCGTGTAGCCACGCCTCCCGCTCCGTGGAGCGGGACCGCGTGACCGCCCAGCCGAACCGTCACCCTTCGCCGACAAGATTGCCTCCCGGGAGGAGCTGCTCAGCTACCTACCATTGTCTGGTTACTTGACACTGAATAGCTCGTGCATTGGCAACTTCGCCAACCCCGGGAGATCCCGCATCTCTACCGGGCTGAAGAGGATGCTATCGCGGGTGATTCCAGCTTCGCAACGAAACGATATAGAAAGTGACGTAGGGCGCTGTTACCGCACGTCAGCGCAGGGTTTCGAAGGGCACACGGACGGCGCGGTGGCACCCCGTGCGGGCGCTCCCGGAGGGGCGCGGAGGGTGCCTCCGGGTGAGCTCCCAGGAAGGAAAATGGGCTGCATGAGGGGGGCCGGGGCGGTCACGATGGGCGCATGCCCTGGTTCCTCAGCGACAGCCTGCCCGACTACTCGGCCACCGTGGGGGGCCTGCTGTCCCGGCGCCCCGCGCAGCACACCGTCCTGCTCGGCGCGATCGAGACCCTGCGAGCCGCGGGGACCCAGGCTTTCGGCTCCATCGCCCCCCTCTTCGGCTGGTGGCAGGAAGCCGGCGGCCAGGTCAGCGGCGCGTTCCTGCACACGCCGCCGTTCCCCGTGGCGCTGACCAGCGTGCCCGCGCCCGCCGCAGCGGCACTGGCCCAGGTGCTGGCCGTGCGGGCCCGCACGGTGGGCGGGGTGCACGCGGATCCCGCCGGCGCGGAAGCCTTCGCCCGCGCGTGGCACGAGGTGACCGGCGACCCCGTCGAACTGCACATGCGGTCCCGGCTGTACGAACTCGGCGGCCTGCGCTGGCCCGACCCGCGGCCGCCCGGGCAGCCGCGGCTGGCGGGCCCGTCGGACCGCGGCCTGCTGATCGCCTGGTCGGAGGCGTTCCACCGGGAAGCACAGTCGGGCCCGGAGGACCCGGAGTCGATGGTCGGTGAGCGGCTCTCCTACCGGGGGCTGACCCTGTGGGAACTCGCGGGCCAGCCGGTGTCGATGGCCGGGCTGACCCGGCCGGCGGCCGGGCAGGTGCGGGTCGGTCCGGTGTACACCCCGCCGGGGCTGCGGGGCCGGGGCTACGCAGGCGCCGTGACCTGCGTGGTGAGCCAGGCGGCCCGGGACGCCGGGGCCGACCGGGTCCTGCTGTTCACTGACCTGGCCAACCCGACCAGCAACGCCCTCTACCAGCGACTCGGCTACGAGCCCGTGGAAGACCGGGCTGTCTGGTCGTTCCACCGTTCAGCGGCGGGCGACGGCGCCGGCTAGCGGGCGGGCTGGGGGCGGACGGTCCTCGTTGCGGGCCTTTGATCTTGATCTTTGGCGCTCAGAGCGCGGCGGCGACCAGCTCGGCGATCTGCGCGGTGTTCAGGGCGGCGCCCTTGCGCAGGTTGTCGCCGCAGACGAACAAGTCCACCGCGCACGGGTCGTCCAGGGACCGGCGGACCCGGCCCACCCAGGTCGGGTCGGTGCCCACCACGTCGGCCGGGGTGGGGAACTCACCGCGTTCCGGGTCGTCGTTGAGCACCACGCCCGGTGCCTCGCTGAGGACCCGCTGGGCGCCCGACCGGGTGACCTCCCGGCTGAACACCGCGTGGACGGCCACCGAGTGGGTGGTCACCACGGGCACCCGGACGCAGGTGGCCGTGACCCGGAGATCGGGCATGCCGAGGATCTTGCGGGACTCGTTGCGGATCTTGAGCTCTTCGGAGGACCAGCCGTCCGCCTTGACCGAGCCGGCCCAGGGCACCACGTTGAGGGCGAGCGGGGCGGGGAACGGGCCGAAGTCGCCGACCGCGGCGCGCAGGTCACCGGCCCGCTGCCCGAGCATCCGCGACCCGGCGGTCTTGTCCATCTGGGCGTAGAGCGTGTCGATCCCGGCCTGGCCCGCGCCCGAGGCGGCCTGGTAGGAGCTCACCACCATCTCTTCCAGTCCGAACGCACGGTGCAGCGCGCCCATCGCGACGATCAGCGACAGCGTGGTGCAGTTCGGGTTGGCGATGATGCCCTTGGGCCGGTTGGCCGCCTCCTGGGGGTTGACCTCGGGCACGACCAGCGGGACCGCCGGGTCCATCCGGAACGCTCCCGAGTTGTCCACCACCACCACGCCACGGGCCGCCGCGACCGGGGCCCACTCCGCGGAAACCTCGTCGGGGACGTCGAACATGGCCACGTCCACCCCGTCGAACACCTCGGGGGCCAGCGCCAGGACCTCGAGCTCGGCCCCGCGGACCCGCAGGTGCCGGCCCGCGGACCGGGGCGAGGCGATCAGCCGGACCTCACCCCACACGTCGTCGCGGGTGGACAGCAGGTCGAGCATGACCGTGCCGACCGCGCCGGTCGCGCCCACCACGGCCAGCGTCGGCTTGGCCGTCCCGGGCCGGCCGCTCACCGGCCCGTCCCCCCGTACACCACGGCCTCGACCTCGCTGGCGTCCAGGTCGAAGGCCCGGTGCGCGGCGGTGACCGCGATGTCCACGTCCTTCTGGTCCACCACCACCGAGATCCTGATCTCCGAGGTGGAGATCATCTCGATGTTGACCGCGGCGTCGGCGAGCGCGCCGAAGAATGTGGCGCTCACCCCGGGGTGGGACCGCATCCCCGCCCCGATCAGCGACACCTTGCCGATCCGGTCGTCATAGAGCAGCGTCTCGAAGCCGATGTCCGGCTGGGCACCGTTCAGCGCGGCCATCGCGGCCTGCCCGTCGTCGCGGGGCAGCGTGAACGAGATGTCGGTGCGCCCGGTGGTGGCGGCGGAGACGTTCTGGACGATCATGTCGATGTTGATGCCGGCCGCGGCCACGATGCGGAAGATCTGCGCGGCCACGCCCACCTTGTCCGGCACGGCGGCCACGGTGATCTTCGCCTCGCTCCGGTCGTGCGCGACTCCGGAGATGATCGCCTGCTCCACCCCGGCCGCCTCCGTTCCCTGGTTGGCTTCGCTGATCGTGGTGCCCGTGCGGTTGCTGAACGACGACCTGACGTGGATCGGCATGCTGTAGCGCCGGGCGTACTCCACGCACCGCAGCTGGAGGATCTTGGCCCCGCACGCGGCCATCTCCAGCATCTCCTCGTAGCTGATCCAGGGGATCCGGCGGGCGGTCCGGACGATCCGCGGGTCCGCGGTGAACACCCCGTCCACGTCGGTGTAGATCTCGCACACGTCCGCCTCGAGGGCGGCAGCGAGCGCGACCGCAGTGGTGTCCGAGCCACCCCGGCCGAGCGTGGTGATGTCCTTGCCGTTCTGCGACACGCCCTGGAACCCGGCCACGATGGGGATCGCGCCCTCGCTCAGCGCGGTGGAGATCCGGCCCGGGGTGACGTCGATGATCCGGGCCTTGCCGTGCGCCGAGTCGGTGATCACGCCGGCCTGGGACCCGGTGAACGAGCGTCCTTCCAGGCCCAGGTTGGCGATCGCCATGGCCAGCAGCGCCATCGAGATGCGCTCGCCCGCGGTGAGCAGCATGTCTAGTTCGCGGCCAGGCGGCAGGGGGCTGACCTGGTCAGCCAGGTCCTGGAGTTCGTCGGTGGTGTCCCCCATGGCGGACACCACCACGACGACAGCATGCCCGGCCTTACGGGTCGCGACGATACGCTGCGCCACCCGCTTAATGCCGTCGGCGTCGGCCACCGAGGATCCACCGTACTTCTGCACGACAAGCGCCACAGGTGAGCCGCTCCTCCCGCTCCGGCTGCTGGCGGCTTGAGTGTACCTACCCTCGCTGCAACTCCCGCCCGGTTTTTGGGCGGTGCGGGACAGAGGGGGTCAGGCGAGGGAGGATTCCTCGGACACGTCCAGCATGGCGTGGGCGAGCACCGCGTGCAGCGCCCGCAGTGCCGCGCTGCCGTGCGTTCCCCAGTGGTTGACGTAGGAGTACTGCCACCACCAGAGGGCTTCGAGGGAGCGGCCCGCCTCGTAGTGCTGCAGCCCGTGGATCAGGTCCGCCGCGACCGCGGCCAGGTCGTCGGACAGGCGGAAAGCGGTCAGCCCGGTGTCGGAGTACGGGTCGAACAGCTCGGCGTACTCGTCGTAGCCGTCCAGCCGCCGGGCCAGCCCTGACCTCAGCGAGTCCAGGTCCGGGTCGGCGCCCACGTCGGGCTCCCAGTTGTCCGGGAGGATGACGTCCTTGCTCGCGCCCAGCTGCGCGCCGGCCAGCAGGATCTGCGAGATCTCCAGGAGCAGCAGCGGGACCGCCTCGTCGCCTCCCTCACCATGGGCCAGGGCCGCGACCCCGTCCAGGAAGTCGCGCGCCTGCCCGGCGATCCGGTCGGCCAGCGGGTGCCAGCCCTCGCCCGCGGGCGCGGCCGGTGGTCTTTGGTCAGCAGTGCTCATGGGTTCCTCGCAGCCAGGGTGCGGTCCTGCGGGTTACTGGGCCTCGCTCGAGTCCCCAGCCTGCCCGTCCTCCGGTCTGGTTTCATGGGACACGCCGTGCCGCCGGGGGCGCGTTGAGCATCACGGCTCCCTGGCAGGTCTGCATGTCCGACATGCGAGACGTCGCAGCGCGCGGGTCAGACATCGAGCAGCCGCCGCCCCTCGAACGCCCGTCCCAGCGTGACCTCGTCCGCGTACTCCAGGTCGCCTCCGACGGGCAGCCCGCTGGCCGGCCTGGTCACCCGCATGCCCAGCGGCTTGAGCAGCCGGGCCAGGTAGGTCGCGGTCGCCTCGCCTTCCAGGTTGGGGTCCATGGCCAGGATCACCTCGGTGACCGCGCCGTCGGCCAGCCGCGCCATGAGCTCCCGGGTGCTCAGATCCTCCGGGCCGATCCCGTCGATAGGGCTGATCGCCCCGCCCAGCACGTGGTAGCGGCCGCGGAACTCACGGATCTTCTCGATCGCCGCGACGTCCTTGGGCTCCTCGACCACGCAGATGACCGACGGGTCACGGCGCACGTCACGGCAGATCCGGCACTCTTCTTCCTCGGCCACGTTGCCGCATATCCGGCAGAACCGGACCCGCTCGGTCACCTCGACCAGCACCGACGCCAGCCGCCGGACGTCCGTGGCGTCCGTGGCCAGCAGATGGAACGCGATGCGCTGCGCGCCCTTGGGACCGACGCCCGGCAGCCTGCCGAGTTCGTCGATGAGATTCTGGACGACGCCTTCGTACACCTGGGTCTCAGCCGCTCAGCCGCGCAGGTCGCCGAGGTCGCCGTCGCCGCGCGGCTCGCCACCGTAGGGCTGGCCGGGGACGTCGCCGAGGCCCGGGATGCCGGACAGGCCGGGCGCATCGCCCGCACCGCCGAGCGCTCCGATGCCGGATGCGAGCGGCCCCATCTTTTCCTGCTGCAGTTCGCCCGCGGCCCGGTTGGCGTCCCGCACCGCCGCGAGGACCAGGTCGGCGATGGTCTGGGCCGTCTCCGCAGGGTCAGAGGCGTCGATGGCTCCCGGGCTGATCGCCAGGTCCACCAGGTCGCCCTGTCCGTTGACCTTGGCCTTCACCAGCCCGCCACCCGCGCTGCCCTCGACTACCGTGTCGGCGAGTTCCTGCTGAGCGTTCATCAGCTGGTCCTGCATCTGCTGCGCTGCCGCGAGCAGTTGCTGCATATCGATCTGGCCGCCAGGATCCACTGTGCCCTCACTCGGTACCGTCAGCCCGCGCCTTCGCACGGCGACTGGGACGCCCGCCGCGCCGGCCCGGTCCGGACCGCCCGACGGGCCTGTCGGTTCGAGCCTAAGGCCTGCGGGGCGGGGCGGGCGCATCGCCTCGCGAATGGCACTGGGCCGTGAGATTGGCAGGCCTCACAGTCCCGCCGCTGTTCCACACCGGTCCCACTGGTCCCACGGCCCACACCAGTCCCGGAGTCCGTCCGGAGTGGCGTCAGGGTTCGTCGATCTCGGCGATGACATGGCCGCCGAGTTCCCGCTTGATGAGGTCCATGCCGGTCAGGTCCCCGGCGGCCGGCTGTGCGGGCGCGCTGTCGTGCTGCGCCTCGGCCGAGAGGGTGTCCGGCAAGGAGTGCGGCGGCCCGGGATCCTCTGCGGGCGCGGACGGCATCTGCACCGCCGCCGGGGCCTTGGCGCTCAGGCCGTCGGGGCCGCCGTGGGGGCTGCGCGGGGCGCCGGGGGTGCTGGCCAGCTGCGCCGCGGACATCGCCCTGATCCGCAGGGCCAGGCCCATGACCGAGGTCAGCACGCTGGTCAGATCGCGGTCGGCGCCGCTGGTCGCGAACCCCTTGGCGTCGCCCTCGCGCGGGAACAGCATGGTCAGGACGCCACCCTCGACCGAGTGCACGGTGGCGTTGCTGAGCAGCATCCAGGCCACCCGGCGCTTGCCCTTGACCGCTTCGAGGATCTCCGGCCAGCGCTGCCGGAGGGCATCGACCTCGGAGGACGCGCCGGGGGCTGAGTGGCCGCCGGGCGCAGCCGGGGCCGCCGCCGCGGGCGAGGGGCTCCCGGGGGCGCGGGTCGGCGGGGCGGGGTCCGGGGGGGCGGCGCCGGCCGCGGAGGAGGCGGGCGCCCCATTCGGGGAGGACGCGGCGGGCGCGGGCGCGGAAGGGGCGGAAGGAGAGGACGCCGCCCCGGGGGTAGCGGACGCTCCCGCGGGGGTGGACTCGGGCCGTCCTGGCCGTCCCGTCCGGCCCGGCCGGGACGGAGCGGGCGCATCGTCCGGCGAGGGAGCACCCTGCGCGGCCGGGGAGACGGAGGCCGCAGCTCCTGCCGGAGGGGCAGCCGGGTCCGGTGAAACTGCCGGACTGGGGCTGGCCGTCGTACCTGGGGAGGCCGCAATGTCTGGGGACGCTGCCGGGCGCGATCTTGCCGCCGAGGGTGCGGCCGCTGCCGGGGACGCGGAGGCGGCCGGGCTCACGGGTGCTGAGGCTGCCGGCACTGGGGCTGCTGGCACTAGGGCTCCTGGCACCGGGGCTGCTGGCACCGGGGCTGCTGGCACTGGGGCTGGGCCGCCTCCCGCGTCCGCGGCCACTCGGCCGGACGCCCCGGCCGGTGCGCCCTCAAGCCTGCGCTCCAGCCGTTCCAGCCGCACCAGCAGGGCCTTGTCACCGGACGATGCGGCGGGCAGCAGGATCTGGGCGCATACCAGCTCCAGCAGCAGCCGGGGCGAGGTCGCCCCGCGCATCTGGATCAGCCCCTCGCTGATGATTTCCGCCGCCCGGGTCAGCTCAGCCTGGCCGAACCGGCCCGCCTGCGCGGTCATCCGGTCGAGCCGGTCCGCGGGCATGTCCAGCAGCCCGGTCTGGCCCGCGCCGGGCACGGCGGCCAGCACGATCAGGTCGCGGAAGCGGTCGAGCAGGTCCGCCGCGAACCGGCGGGGGTCGTGGCCGCCTTCCATCACCCGGTTCACGGCGCGGAACACGGCCGCGCCGTCCTCGTTCGCGAACGCGTCCGCGACCTCGTCCAGGAGGTTCTCGTCGGTGTAGCCGAGCAGGGCGACCGTCCGGTCGTAGCGCAGGCCCTCCTCACCGGCCCCGGCCAGCAGCTGATCCAGCACCGAGAGGGAGTCACGGGCCGAGCCGGCACCCGCCCGGACCACCAGCGGCAGCACCGCGGGCTCGTAACCGATCTGCTCGGCGCTGAGGATCTCCTCCAGCAGCTCCCGCAGGATGGCCGGCGGCACCAGGCGGAACGGGTAGTGGTGGGTGCGCGACCGGATGGTGGCGATGACCTTTTCCGGTTCGGTGGTCGCGAACACGAACTTCAGGTGGGGCGGGGGTTCCTCGACGAGCTTGAGGAGCGCGTTGAACCCCTCCCGGGTCACCATGTGCGCTTCGTCGATGATGTAGATCTTGAAGCGGCCGGACACTGGCGAGTAGAAGGCCCGCTCGCGCAGGTCCCGGGCGTCATCCACGCCGCCGTGTGAGGCCGCGTCGATCTCGATCACGTCGAGACTGCCGGGGCCGTCGGGGGCGAGGGCCAGGCACGACTCGCATTTGCCGCACGGGTCCGGGGTCGGTCCTTCCGCGCAGTTCAGTGACCGGGCCAGGATGCGCGCGCTGGTCGTCTTGCCGCAGCCACGCGGCCCGCTGAACAGGTAGGCATGATTCACCCGCCCCGTGCGGAGCGCCTGCCGGAGCGGCTCTGTGACGTGGTCCTGGCCTTTGACCTCGGCGAACGTCGCCGGCCGGTAGCGGCGGTACAGCGCCAGGCGCGGCGGGGGGCCACCGGGCCGGTCCGGGTCCACAGGAACGGTGCTGGGCACGTCGCCTGTCATGACCTCACCCTCGCGGTGCCGGTAAGGACCCCCCGCACACCCGCCAGAGCCCGCGTACCCTTGCTGCCTTCCGGCCCTGGGGGAGTTGGCGGGATAAGCGCCGTGCGGGGGGTCGCGGACCAGTCTAGCCACGGGCGGGGACAGGTCGCGCCGCATCCCGGCGGCCCGGGCCCACGGCACCGGCCGGGGGCCCGGCCCGGCGAACTCGTCCGTCATGCCGCGTCCGGCCGGTCCGCGACCCCGGTAAGCTTGCCCGCGGAGGATTCGCCTAGTGGCCTAGGGCGCACGCTTGGAAAGCGTGTTGGGGGCAACCCCTCAGGAGTTCGAATCTCCTATCCTCCGCCATCGTGACCAGCAGGTTTCAGAGTGCGAGCCGGCAGCGGCCGTCCCTGCGCCCGTCGCTAGCCTCATTTCAGTCAGTTATCCCGCTTCGCCGGGAGACTTGGCCTGCCAGCCCGCCAGCCCCAGCTGGCCGCGGCGGCGGGTCAGGTAGGCGATCTCGGCGGTGTTGCCCGCCAGCTCGATGGCTTTGCCGTACGCCGCGCGCGACTGCTGACTGCGGCCCAGCCGGCGCAGCAGGTCGGCGCGGGTCGCATGGTAGGCGTGATAGCCGGCCAGCTTGTCCTCGAGACGGTTGACGGCCGCCAGCGCCACTTCCGGGCCGTCAAGCTCGGCCACCGCGATGGCCCGGTTGAGGGCGATGATCGGCGAGGGGTCGAGGCGGACGAGCTGGTCGTAGAGGGCGACGACCTGCGACCAGTCGGTGTCGCGGACGTCGCGGGCGAAGGTGTGCACGGCGCTGATCGCGGCGAGAATCTGGTAGCGACCTGGAGCCACCCGGGCGGCCAGGCGCTCGCGCACCAGCCGCTGACCCTCGGCGATCAGCGCGGCGTCCCAGGTCCCACGGTCCTGCTCGTCGAGGGTGACCAGTTCGCCGCTCGCCGAAACCCGGGCGGTGCGGCGGGCCTCGGTGAGGAGCATCAGCGCCAGCAGCCCGGCCACCTCACCATCCTCCGGCATGAGGGCACGGATCAGGCGAGTGAGCCGGATCGCCTCGGCGGTCAGGTCGTGACGTACGGGATCGGTGCCGGGGCCGGTCGCGAGGTAGCCCTCGTTGAAGACGAGGAAGAGGACGGCGAGCACGCCGGAGACGCGTCCCGGGAGATCCTCCGCGGACGGCACCCGGTAAGGGATGCGAGCCGCCTTGATCTTGGCCTTCGCGCGGGTGATCCGCTGCCCCACGGTGGTCTCCTGCACCAGGAAGGCACGGGCGATCTCGGGCATGGTCAGACCGGCGACCATGCGCAGCGTCAGCGCCACCCGGGTCTCCATCGCGAGCGCCGGGTGACAGCAGGTGAAGACCAGCCGGAGCCGCTCGTCCTCGATGGCGCCGAGAGGCTCGGGCGGGTCGTCG
The DNA here is from genome assembly GCA_963723595.1 of uncultured Actinomycetes bacterium. Lineage (GTDB taxonomy): Bacteria > Actinomycetota > Actinomycetes > Streptosporangiales > Streptosporangiaceae > RYN-230. Next base: position 351,610 of record CAVRRQ010000014.1, on the reverse strand, counting down.
CCGGACAGCATCTGAGCCTCCTTCTGCTTGCCGTCGCGCTTGTTCTCGCGCCGGATCCGGTCGATGGCCTTGCGGTTGGCGGTGGTGGTCAGCCAGGCGCCGGGGTTGGGTGGCACGCCGTCAGCCGGCCACCGCCCGACGGCGGTCGCGAACGCCTCAGCCGCCGCCTCCTCCGCGATGTCGAGGTCACCGAAACGGCTGGTCAGGGCGGCGATCACCCGCGCCCACTCCTCATGGTGGGCCCGGGTGATCGCCTCCCGGACGTCGGTCAAGCTTCCAGGAACGGCCGCACCTCGATCTTCCGGTTGCAGGCCTTCGACCCCTCGGCGGCGAGCTTGAGCGCCACGTCGAGGTCGGCGGCCTCCATGATCCAGAAGCCGGCGAGATACTCCTTCGACTCCAGGAAGGGCCCGTCAGTGAACATCGCTTCTTCACCTCGGTTGTCGATGACGGTGGCCGTGTCGGGGAACCCGAGGCCACCGGCGAAGACCCAGTGGCCCTCCGCCTGGAGCCGGTCGTTGAACGCGTCGATGGCCGCCATCTCGTCCGGGGTGGCGAGCTCGGCCGAGTCGTGGATCACGGAAACCAGGTACTGCATCTCGGATCATCTCCTGTGTTGGCCGGCGCCCCTCGTGGGCGGCCGCTCATACCTGCTACGAACACCTCCGCCCCGATCCGACACCGCCTCCCGGATTTCTTTCCAGGATTTTCTGGCACGCCGGAAAGGGCACCTGGTCACCGTCACCTCGACGATCTTGCGTTGCTGGCCATCCCACGGCGGAATCTGCTTGATGAGGCTGGCCTTGCGTTTAGCCGCGGATCTGTACGCGGTCCGCGCGTCCGGCATGCGGCCGATCGGTCTGCGGCAGGACTGGCGGGGGGAAGACGACCTCGATGGCCAGGCCCCCGCCGGGCCGGGGTTCCGCGGTGATAGTGGCGCCCTGGGCGGTGGCGATAGCCCTGACGATGGACAGGCCGAGGCCGTGGCCGCCGTCGCGGCGGGCTGGGCGCGGGCCGAGCCGCTGGAAGGGCTGGAACAGGCGGTCGACGTCGGCGGCCGGGATGACCTGCCCGGAGCTGGTCACCGACAGGATGGCGCGGTCGCCGCTGGTCCTGGTGCCGATCTGGATGTCGCCGCCGGGGATGTTGTGCCGGACGGCGTTGTCGATCAGGTTGGTCACTAGCTGCTGGATCAGGAGCGGGTCACCGTCGAGGATGGCGGGCAGGATGTCGGTCTGGACGTCCAGGCCCAGGCGGCTGATCGCGGGGCGGGCGGCGGCCAGGGCTTCACTGCTGATGACCGCTAGGTCCAGGGGCTCACTCTCGCCGTTGCCGGCTTCGCTGCTGGCCAGGGTGAGCAGCGCCTCGATGAGGCGTTCCTGCTCGGCGTTCGAGGTGAGCAGTTCCCGGCTGACGGCCTGCCAGGTGTCGGTGGTGGCGGCCGGGTCGGCGAGGGTGACCTGGAGCAGGGTACGTTCCCGGGTCAGCGGGGTGCGCAGCTCGTGTGATGCGTTGGCCGCGAACCGCCGCTGGGCGTCGAAGGAGGCTTCCAGCCGCGCGAACAGGCCGTCGAGGGTGTCGCCGAGTTCCTTGAGCTCGTCGTCGGGTCCGTGCAGGGCCAGCCGCTCGTGCAGGCTGCTGGCGGAGATCCGCCGGGCGGCGGCGGTGATCGCGCTGAGCGGGCGCAGCACCCGGCCGGCGATGATCCAGCCGATCGTGGCGGCGGCCACCGCGATGACCGCGAGGGCGATGGCGCAGCTGATCAGCAGCTGCGCCATGGCGTAGTGGATCTGCCCAAGAGCCGCGTGGTCAGCCGCGCTCTTGGCCTGCTGAAGGACAGCGCGGACCGCCGGGTTCTTGGAAGCTTCCCGAAGGGCGGCGTTGACCTGCGCCCGAACGGCGGCGGCGTTGGCAGCAGCCGCCTTCCGGGCGGGACTGACGCTGCCCGGCTGCCCGGAGACGTGGCTCGTCCGCCCGGAGACGTGGATCGTCTGCAGCCCGTGGGAGAAGTGCACCAGGTGCCCGTAGAACAAGTAGATAAAGGAGACCACGGCCGCGCTGCAGGCCATGAACGCCGCGCCGTACAGGACGGTAAGGCGCAGCCGGGCGGTGCGGCGGGGCAGCCGCAGCCAGCGTGGGCGGCCGGGGCGCGGGCGGTGGGTGGGCATTATGGTTCTCCGATGCGGTAGCCGCTCTCCCGGATGGTCTGGATCACCGGCGGGTCGCCGAGCTTGGCCCGGAGCCGGCCGATGGTGGTCTTCACGGTGCTGGTGAACGGGTCGGCCGCTTCGTCCCAGACCCGTTCGAGCAGTTCCTCGGCCGGGACCGGCCGCCCGTCCGCGGCGAGCAGGCATTCCAGCACGGCGAGCTCCTTGGCGGTGAGCGGCAGGCGACGCCCGGCGCGGACCGCGACCCGGCGGGCCGGGTCCAGGCTCAGGTCCCCATGTTCGAGGCTGGCGGGCAGCGCGGCGGCGGCCCGCCGGCCCAGGGCCCGGATGCGGGCCACGAGTTCGGCGAAGTCAAAGGGCTTGGGCAGGTAATCATCGGCGCCCAGCCCGAGGCCCTCGACCCGTTCCCTGACCGACCTCGCCGCGGTGAGCATCAGCACCCGGGTCCCGGATCTGCCCGCGGCCAGGGCCCGGCAGACGTCATCGCCGTGCACGCCGGGCAGGTCCCGGTCCAGCACCACCACGTCGTACCGGTTGACCGCCACATGCTCCAGGGCCGCGGCGCCGTCCAGGGCCACATCGACGGCCATCCCCTCCCGGCGCAGCCCGGCCGCCAGCGTCGTGGCCAGGATCTCATCGTCCTCGGTCACCAGAACCCGCATCGCCAGCCCGCCGCCTCGTGTGCCCCACGGCACGTCAGCCGCCTGCTGCCCAGGATCGCAGCCGGCAGGTGACAGCCAGGTCACATTTCCGGTGACCGTGCTGTCACCGCTCATTCTCTACAACAGGCCTCAGCAGTAAGGACACGATGTCCCGTCCCGGCTCTATGAGGAGGTCGCGATGAACGACAAGACCGGCAGTAACCGGGGCCCGCGGTGCGCGGGCGCCCTGGCTGTCGGCGCAGCCGTCGCCGCGGCGGCCACGGCGTGTGGCGGCAGCGCCCCGTCTTCCGTCAGCGCGCCGACCTACGCGCAGGAGATTGTCCTCGCGCAGTGCATGCGCGGCCACGGCGTGCCGAACTTCCCCGACCCCAAGGCATCCGGGGGCTACACCTTGACGTCAAGCGGGTCAATTGAGGGCGCCGGGGGGTCATCAATTGACATCGACAGCAGCCAGGCCCAGGCGGCTTATGGCCATTGCCGCCATCGGCTGCCCGGCGCCCCGTCTATCTCACAGTTGCAGCAGCTGGAGCAGCAAGAGCAGGAACGGCGGGCGCGGGCGCTCCCCGAGTTGCTGAAGTGGGAGCAGTGCGTGCGCAGCCACGGCGTGCCGAACTTCAGCCTCGGACTGGGCGGCCAGAGCCCGGCGGGTAAGAGTGGTGCCTTCAACCCCAACTCGCCGCAGTTCCAGGCCGCGTTGACTGCCTGTCAGCATCTGCTGCCCCCAGGCGCGCACGTATCGGTACACGCGGGCGCATCAGCCTCATGAGCAGGACCGTTTCCCGTGGCGGGGAGGCCGGCCAGCGCGAGGGTGCCGTGGCGGCCGGCAAGACCGGCCAAGCGCGGCCGCGCGTCCGGCGCCGACGGGCGGTCTCGCTGGTGCTGGCGCTGGTGGTGGTGCTCGGGGCGGCGACGGGGATCGCGTGGGCGGCCGGGGCGTTCCGGTCCCGAAACTCGTCCGGGACCGGGCAGGGGGCGCCGCCGCCGGCGACGCAGCCGGTGGTCCGGGAGAATCTGTCGGCGCAGGTGCCGGTGACCGCGACGTTGGGGTACGCCGACTCGTACACGGTGCGGGGGCCGGGCGGGGGGACGCTGACCTGGCTGCCTTCGGCGGGGCAGGTGATCGGTCAGGGGCAGGTGCTGTACCAGGTGGATAACGGCACCCCGGTGGTGCTGCTGCACGGGTCGGTGCCTGCCTGGCGGACCCTGGATGAGGGGCTGACCGGGGCGGACGTGACCCAGCTGAATCATGACCTGGTGACGCTGGGCTATGCCGACCAGCTCGGGTATCAGCGCGCTGGGCTGGGATTATTTCTCGTGGGAGACCGCGTACGGGGTGCAGCAGATGGAGTCGGCGCTGGGGGTTTCCAGTCCGCCGGGGTCGCTGCCGCTGGGTTCGGTGGTGTTCGAGCCGACCGCGATCCGGGTCAGCGACGTGCTGGGCAGCCTGGGCGGCCCGGCGGCTGGGCCGGTGCTGGCGGCGACCTCCGACCAGCACGTGGTGACGATCCAGCTGAGCACCTCCCAGGAGTCGGAGGTGGCGGTGGGGGACGCGGTCACGGTCACGCTGCCGGACAGTGCCAGCACGCCCGGGACAGATCTCCTCGGTGGGCACGGTGGCGTCCGGGACCGCCAGCAACGCGACGATCCAGGTGACGGTCACGCTGACCCACCCGTCGGCAGCCGGGACCCTGGAGCAGGCGCCGGTGACGGTGTACATCACCACCGCCAGCGTCAGCCACGCGCTGGCGGTGCCGGTGGCGGCGCTGCTGGCCCAGTCTTCGGGCGGGTACGCGGTCGAGGTGACCGGCGCGGGTAACACCCGGCGGCTGGTGCCGGTGACGGCCGGGATCTTCGACGACACCTCCGGCCTGGTCCAGGTGACCGGGGCGCTGACGCCCGGCCAGCACGTCGTGGTGCCGGCCACATGAGCGCCAGCGAGTCCCGGAGGCGAGAAGAAGGCACTGTCCTGGAGCTGGAGCGGGTGACGAAGGAGTATCCGGGGTCGCCGCCGGTGCGGGCGCTTGATCGAGGTGAGCGTCACGGTGGCGGCCGGGGAGCTGGCCGCGGTGGTCGGCCCGTCCGGGTCGGGCAAGAGCACGCTGCTGCACCTGATGGGCACCCTGGACCGGCCGAGCAGCGGGACGGTGCGGGTCACCGGGCTGGACGTGGCCCGGATGACCGACCGGCAGGTGTCCGCGCTGCGGGCGGCCCGGATCGGCTTCGTGTTCCAGCAGTTCTTCCTGGCCGAGCACCAGACCGTGCTGGCCAATGTGGCCGACGGGCTGCTGTACGCGGGCGTGCCGCGCGCCGCGCGGCGTCGCCTGGCGGCCGCCGCGCTCGAGCGGGTCGGCCTGGGACACCGGGCCGGCGCCCGGCCGACCCAGCTGTCGGGCGGGGAGCGGCAGCGGGTGGCGATCGCCCGGGCGATCGCCGGCCGCCCGCCGGTGGTGCTGGCCGACGAGCCGACCGGCAACCTGGACTCCGCGACCGGCGCGGCCGTGCTTGACCTGCTGGAAGAGCTCAACGCCGACGGCGCCACGATCATCGTGATCACCCACGACCACGCGGTCGCCGCCCGGATGCGGCGCCGCATCGAGATGCTCGACGGGCGCATCATCAGCGACACCGGCCCCGCCCCCGCCGCGACCCGGGGCTGGCCGGCGCAGGAGAGCCGATCATGACCAGCACGCCAGGGCCGGCCGCCCCGGCCCCGGCCCGGCTGCGCCCGGACGACCTGGCCGGGCTGGCCAGCGTGGGGCTGCGGACCCGCAAGCTGCGCGCGACGCTGTCGGCGCTGGGCATCGCGATCGGGGTGGCCGCGATCGTGGCCGTCCTGGGCCTGGCCAGCTCCTCCCAGGCCGGGCTGCTGGCCGAGATCGCGCAGCTGGGCACCAACCTGCTGACCGTTACCAACGGGAAGAACTATCACCGGCCAGCCCGCCGAGCTGCCCGACGCCGCGCCGGGGATGGTCGGCCAGCTGCCCGGCGTCACCGCCGTTCAGTACACCGGCACCGTCAGCGCCGCTGTCTACCGCAGCCCGCTGATCCCCTCGATCGACACCGACGGGCTCGGCGTGGCTGCCGCCAGCCTGGGCCTGCCCGCCGTGGCGGGCACCTCGGTCGCCCAGGGCAGCTACCTGAACGCCGCCACCGCCAAAGAGCCGGTCGCCGTGCTCGGCGCGGAGGCCGCCCAGCTGATGGGCATCGACCGGATCTGGCCCGGCGAGCGGATCTGGGTCGGCGGCCAGTGGTTCTACCTCGTGGGCATCCTCCACCCGGCCACCCTCGCCACGCAGATCGACACCTCCATCCTGGTCGGCTTCCCCGCCGCGCAGACCTACCTCGGCTTCGACGGGCATCCCTCCGGGCTTTACGTCCGCACCGTCAACACCCCGGCCGCCACCACCAGGGTGGATAACCTGCTCGCCGCGCAGGCCAACCCGGAGTACCCGAACGAGGTCACCGTTTCCCAGCCGTCGCAAGCCCTGACGGCGCAAGCCGACGCCGCCGGCGCGTTCGACACCCTGTTCCTCGGCCTGGGCGCGGTCGCGCTGCTGGTCGGCACGGTCGGCGTGGCCAACATCATGATCATCTCGGTGCTGGAGCGCCGCCAGGAAATCGGGCTGCGCCGCGCGCTGGGCGCCACGAAAGGCCAGATCCGGATCCAGTTCCTGGCCGAGGCCATCCTGCTGACCCTGGCCGGCGGCGCCGCCGGGGACATCGCCGGCGCCGCCGCCACCGCCGTTTACGCCCACGCCAAAGGCTGGGCCGTCGTCATCCCGCCCGGCGCATGGCTCGGCGGCCTCGGCGCCGCTCTCCTCATCGGCGCCCTCGCCGGGCTCCTGCCCGCCATCCGCGCCGCCCGGATGTCACCTACGCAGGCACTCTGGACCCTGTGAGGCAGCCTCGAAGAACGGGCGCTCGCGGCCCCGCCCCGCACTACAGCAGGTCGGCGAGAAGCGCGGCAGCGCGGGCGGCGCCGCCGGGCGCGACCGGACGGTAATTCACCTCGCGGCCGATCTCGCTCGCGATCGCGGCGGCGATCTCAGCCGGTCCGGACGTCTCGTAATCCATGCACCGGCCCGCCCGGTAGCGGTCGAGCCGGTGGCGCACGTGAATGGTCTGCTCGAAGTGATGGCCGAGCGGGAAATACAGGAACGGCCGCCGGTTGGCGGTCAGCTCCATGGTGGTGGTCAGGCCACCCTGGACGACGGCCAGGTCGCAGACGGCCAGGTGCCGGTAGAGGTCGGGCACGTACGGCCGGATCTCCAGCCCCTCCAGGGCGCCCCGGCTGGCCAGCCCGCCCGGGCCGTCCAGGCCACCAAAGCCGCCCGCCCCAGCCCAGCCGCCTGCCTCCGACAGGACCCCCGGATCGATCCGCGGACCGGCCACGATGATCATCCGCAGATCAGGCACCTGCTCCTTGGCCTGGGGGAACGCCGCGATCACCCGCTTCAGCAGAGGCACCCCCACCCCGGAACCGCCGACGGTCACGATGCAGACCCGCTCGCTGTCGCCGTAGCCGACCGCCGCCCGGTCCTGGAGCTCGCGGGAGTCGAAGCCGGTGACGTAGCCCGCGAAGTCGTAGTGCTGCTCGGTCCAGTCCCGGATGGACGGCAGCCCGGGCCCGAAGGAGTCCGGGACGATGTCATCCGGGTCGCCCACGAAGATCGCCCGGTCACGGACCCGCGGGAACCGCGCGATGTGCTCGATCATCTCGGCGTTGTAGTCAGCGGTCAGGTACGCCTCGCGCTCCCCGCCGTCGGCCATCGGCAGCCAGCCGACGAAGTCGGTCAGCCAGGCGTAGCCGGCCGACTTGAGCTCCGGGTTCTCGTGCAGGTAGTAGTCCAGGTCCCAGGCCTCGTCGCCGATCCACAGGTCGTAGTCCTCCTCGCGGGCCAGGTCGTGAAAGACCATGAAGTTCGCGAGCAGGATCTCGTCCATCCGCCGGATGGCCTGGAACGAGTGCAGGTCGTGGCCGGCGGACTCGGACTCGATGTGGCCGGACTCGCTGGCCAGGTAGGCGCTGGCCGGGTGGACCCGCTCGCCGCGGGCCTCCAGCACGCGGGTCACCGGATGCTGGGCCAGCCAGTCGATCTCGAGGCCGGGGTGAAGCGCGCGCAGTTCCCCGGCGATCGCGACGTCCCGCAGGGCGTGGCCGAGACCGATCGGCGAGGAGATGTACAGCGCGCGCTTGGGGCGCGACCGGCCCCGGCGCCAGCGGGGCGGGGCCGGCCGGGCAGGCGAAGTCCCGGATCACCAGGTTGGTCGCGACCGGGTCGCGCAGGTGCGGCGCGTGACCGGAGCCTTCGAGGGTGACCAGCCGGGCCTGCGGGATGGCATCGGCGACGGCCGCCCCGCGGGCTGGCCCGACGATGGCGTCCGCGGAGCCCTGCAGGACCAGGGTCGGGCAGCGCACCTGGGCGCAGAGGCGGAGCACGGTGTCCGGGTCGTTCAGCCAGGCTGCGTCCATGCCGCGGAGGATGACCTCGGGGGTGGTCTCCAGGCCCCAGCCGATCCCGTCCTCAATCTGCTTGGTCGAGTGCGGCTCGGTGAACATCTCGGAGACGAAGAAGTCCAGGAATCCCGCCCAGTCGCGGAGCCAGTAGCGGCGGTTCCACTTGGCCCATCCGGCGAGAGTCTCCGGTTCCCCCTCGAAGGAGAAAGGGCCCTCCTCCTCAGCGGGGTCCGCGGTCAGCAGCAGGTCGGGCGCGATCAGCACGAGCCCGCTGACCAGCTCCGGGTGCTCGGCGGCCAGGAGCACGTCTTCCCCGGCGCCGCACCAGGACACGACGACCGCCTGCTCGACGCCCACGTGGTCCAGGATGGCCCGGGCGTCGTCGGCGGTGGCCCGCCGGTCGTACGCGGGCACTTCGCGGGGCCGGTCCGAGCGCCCGTTGCCGCGCCGGTCGAAGGTGATCACCCGGGCGTGCCGGGCGAAGTACGGAATCTGGGCTTTCCAGGCCCGGGAGTGGGTGATCTCCCAGGAGGGAAGCAGCAGGATGGTGGGCTCGCCGGTGCCGTACACCTCGTAGAACACGCGGACGCCGTCCCGCTCCAGGTAGCCCTGGGCGTCGGGATAGCGCGCCCGCGTCTGCTCGCCCCGCACAGACACATCATCACCCCGGGGGTCCCCGGGCCCGGCCGCGTCGCCGCGTCCCCGGGCCCGGCCGGGCCCGGGGACACCACCATCGGCTGCGGCCAGCTGGTCACGGCCGCGCCTCGAACACGAGGTTGAACGGTGTCTCCGCGGCGCGGCGGAACCGCGTGAAGCCGCCCGCGCCGATGACGTCCCCGATCCTCGCCTCCCCGGCCTGCGCGCCGAGGGCCAGGCCGACGTCCTGGGAGAGTGAGGCGGGCGTGCACAGCAGGGTGGAAAACCCGTAATAGGCACGCCCCACCGGATTCAGGTTCTCCTCGACCCGGTCGCCGGCCCGGGGCTCGACGATCATCCAGGTGCCATCCGGCTTGAGCGTCCCGCGGACGTGGCGCGCGGCCCCGACCGGGTCGCCCATGTCGTGCAGGCAGTCGAACATCGTCACCAGGTCGTACCCGGTCCCGCTGTAGGCCGCGGCCGGGGCCACCTCGAAGCGGACCCGGTCCGACACCCCCGCGCTCTCCGCCCGCTGCCGGGCCGTCTGGATGGACCCTTCGTGATAGTCCGACCCGACGAAGCTGGACTCCGGGAAGGCCTGGGCCATCAGGATCGTGGATGAGCCGTGCCCGCAGCCGATGTCGGCGACGAGCGCTCCCGCCTCCAATTTCCCGATTACGCCCTCCAGCGCGGGCAGCCAGCCCGACACGAGATTCGCGTTGTAGCCGGGACGGAAGAACCGCTCGCAGCCGTCGAAGACGTCGGACACGTGCTCGTGCCAGCCCAGCCCGGCCCCCGTGCGGGCCGCCTCGACGATCCGCGGGTAGTCGAGCACCGAGCCCACCGCGACCTGGAAGAAGCCGGGCAGGTAGGCCGGGCTGTCCGGGTCGGTGAGCGCGACCGTCTGCTCCGGCGGCAGGGTGTACCGGCCGCTGGCCGGGTCGTAGTTGACGTAGCCGCCCGCGGCCTGGGCGTTCAGCCACTCGCGGACGTAACGCTCGGCGGTGCCGGTGCGGTCCGCCAGTTCGGCCGGCGCCAGCGGGCCCGCGCCGGCCATCGCCCGGTACAGCCCCAGCTTGTCGCCCAGCACGACCAGCGCCGCGTTCAAGGTGGCGCCGACTTCGTCCACGGCGCGGAACACGAACTGCATGAGCTTGTCCCCGTTGACCTCGACGGGCTGTTCGATGGTGCTCACGATGCCCTCCCCTGATCGGTTTTGAGCGAGCGTAGGTTCGGGGTGGCCGGCCCCGCTTCCGGGGCCCACCTAGTCCTGAGTGCCCCTGTTCCGCCTGGCACCAGGTGCTTACAATCACGCCATGCTGCTGGGGCGGGCTCGTGAGCGGCAGGAAATCGGGCGCGCGCTCGCGCGGGCCCGATCGGGGGCGAGCGCGACGCTCGTCCTGGCCGGCGAGCCGGGGATCGGCAAGACCGCCCTGCTCGACTACGCAGGCCAGGAGGCGGCCGGGATGCGGCTGCTGCGGGCCCGCGGCGTGGAGTCGGAGGCCCAGATACCGTTCGGTTCCCTGCTGGAGCTGATCCGCCCGGCGCTGCCCCTGCTCGGGAAGATCCCAGGACCCCAGGCGGCCGCGATGGAGAGCGCGCTGGCGCTGCGGCCGGGGATGGGCCAGGAACGGTTCGCGGTCGGCGCGGCCACGCTCAGCCTGCTCGCGGCCTACGCCGAGGACGCGCCGGTGGCGGTGATGATCGACGACGCGCACTGGCTGGACGGTTCGAGCGCGCAGGCGCTGCTGTTCGCCTTCCGCCGCCTGGTGGCCGACCCCATCGCGGTGCTCATCGCGGTGCGGGAGGGCGAGCCTTCCCTGCTCGACGGCGCTGACCTGCCCACCTTGCGGCTGGGTGGCCTGAGCAGCGAGGAAGCCGCGACGCTGGTCCGCGGGCTGGCCCCCGGGGGACTGGTCCCGGAGACTGCGGCCCGGCTGTACGGCGCGACCGCCGGCAACCCGCTCGCGCTGCTGGAACTCGCGCCGGACGCGCAGAACCTCGCACTGGACCTCGCGCTGGCCCCGGAGGGCGCCCCCGTCCTGGTCTCCGCCACGATCTCCCGGGCCTTCCTGCGCCGGGTGGGCACGCTCGACGAGGCCACCCGGCGCGCCCTGATCCTGGCCGCGAGCAGTGACCGCGGCGACCTGCCTACGCTCGAACGGGCCGCGGCCCAGCTCGGCGCGGATATGTCCGCGCTGGCCGCCGCGGAGAGCGCCGGGCTGGTCAGGTTCGAGGCAGGCACGGTGGAGTTCCGCCATCCGCTCGCGCGCTCGGCGGTCTACGCCGACGCGCCCGCCGGGGCGCGCCGCGACGCACACCGGGCCCTGGCCGCGGCCCTGCCCGACCGCGACGTGGACCGCCGCGCCTGGCACCTGGCCGCCGCGGCGACCGGGCCGGACGAGTCAGCGTCGTCCGCCCTCGAGCAGGCCGGGGCACGCGGCCGCGACCGCAGCGCATACGCCACCGCCGCGGCCGCCTACGAGCGGGCCGGGCGGCTCGCCGCGCTGCCCGAGCGGCGCGCCCGGCTGCTGCGGGAAGCCGCCGAGGCGGGCTGGCTCGCCGGGCTCGCCGACCGGGCGGTCTCCCTCCTGGACGAGGCCCGCGCGCTCACCAGTGACCCGGCGGAGCTGGTCGAGATCGACGGGCTGGCGGGCCACATCGCGGCCCGCCGCGGCCCGGTCATGCTGGGCCACGCGATCCTGACCGAGGCGGCCGGGCGGGCCGATCCCGAGCGGGCGGTGACCATGCTCGCCGAGGCCGCCAACGCCTGCTTCTACGCGGGCAATCCGGCCGAAATGCTGGTGGTCGCCGAGCGGGCCCGCGCCATACTGCCCGCCGGCGCCTCGGTGCGGGCCCGGTTCCTGGCCGCCATGGCCGCCGGGATGGCCCGGGTCCTCGGCGGTGACGCGGCCGCCGGCGCGGAAGCCCTGCACCAGGCGACGGAGCTCGCCGAGAGCTCGGCCGGGCTCCGTGAGGATCTGCAGGTGATGCCGTGGCTGGCGGTCGGACCGCTGTTCCTTCGCGAGGCCGGCACCGAGCGCTCGCTGCTGGAACCGGTGCTGCGCACCGCCCGGGCCCGCACGGCGGTCGGCGCGCTGCCCTTCATGCTCAACCTGATCGCCCGCGATCAGGCGACCACCGACCGGTGGGCAGTCGCCGAGGCCAGCTATCAGGAAGCCATCGACCTGGCCCGGGAGAGCGGGCAGCGGGCCGAGCTGACCTTCGGCCTGGCTGGGCTGGCTTGGCTGCACGCCCGCCGGGGACGGGAGCAGGAGTGCCGCCACTGCGCGGCCGAAGCGCTCGAGCTGTCCGCCGAACTCGGGATGGGGCTGCACGAGATCTGGGCGACGGCCGCCCTGGGAGAACTCGAACTCGGCTTGGGTGACGCCGCGCAGGCGGCCGGCCACTTCGAGCGGCAGCAGCAGCTGCTGGCTGAGCTGCGGATCACCGATGCCGACCTGTCACCCGGGGCCGATCTCGTCGATGCCTACCTGCGGCTGGGGCGCCAGGACGAGGCTCAGCAGTCCGCTGCCCACTTCGCGGCCGCGGCGAGCGCCAAGGGCCAGCCCTGGTCTCTGGCCCGGTCCCTGCGCTGCCAGGGACTGCTGGCCGGCAGCCCCAGCGGCTTCGCCAGGGCTTTCGAGCTGGCGCTGGCCCAGCATGCGATGACCCCGGACGGCTTTGAGACCGCCCGGACCAGGCTGGCCTATGGCGAGCGCCTGCGACGGGCCCGGAACCGGGTCCTGGCCCGCGAGCAGCTCCGGGCCGCGGCGGAGATCTTCGAGCGTCTCGACGCACGGCCCTGGACCGACCGCGCCCGGGCCGAGCTCGCCGCGACCGGCGAGACCCGGCGGGAGCGGGATCCGAGCACTCTCGAGGAGCTCACCCCCCAGGAGCTGCAGATCGCGGTCCTGCTCACCGGGGGGAGGACCACCCGGGAAGCCGCCGCCGCGCTGTTCCTGAGCCCGAAGACCGTCGAGTACCACCTCCGCCACGTCTACCAGAAGCTGGGCATCCACTCCCGGGAAGCGCTGGCGCAGGTGCTGGCGGCGCACGGGGATGAACTGGGCGGGCCCGCCAGGGCCTTATCCGGCGCCGCGCGCGGGCCGGGTGAGCTCGTAGCGGAACTCGCCGGTGGCCGCGATGCGGCCCGCGATCCGGTGGAAGCCGGCTTTCCCGAGCACCCGCTGGGACGCGACGTTGCCCGGATCGGTGCCGGCGACCACGGTCCTCACGCGGGGATCCGCCCACGCCATCGCGATCATCGCCCGGAGAGCCTCGGTGGCGTAGCCGCGACCTTGCCGGGAGGGCACAATTCCGTATCCGATCTCCACCTCAGCGTCCCGCGGCGGCCCGAAGAACCCGATGCCCCCGACCACCCGGCCACTGGCCCGCTCGACCACCTGCCGGTGACCCCAGCCCTCATCCCCCGCCCGCCCGGCCGGGGCCAGCTCAGGCCCCACATTCCGCAACAGCCCGGCGATCAGCACGTCGCCGTCGTCCGGGTAGTCAGGGGCCCAGTCGTCCAGCCGCTCGCCCGACGTGATGGCGAGCACCGCGTCCCAGGGCAGCGGCCGCACAATCAGCCGGGCTGACACCAAGGACGACCTGGTCGGAACGGGCGGCGGGCCGGGAAATTCCATCACGCCCATTGTGTCCGATAGGGCCGGTCATCCAGACCGCGGCGGCCCCGATCAGGTGGGCCATTTGGTGAGGGTGACTCCTCATGGTGTGCGTGTTTCATACCGTTTTATGCATCGGGTGGCCCCCGAGCGCTCAGTGCACGGTTTGACTGCGCGCACCCCCGGCACCCTGGCAGCATGCGTGAAGTCAGCGACCGTCAGGCCCGCGGAACGGCATCTCTGGCCAAGTAACCGGGCGAATTCCGGCATGAGGAGCCTTGTGACTTCAGTACCCAGGCATCGCAGGAAACGGAAGATCAGGCGGACCGGCCAGCACACGACACCCTCGCAGGTGGAAAAGGTCGCCCAAACGGCCGGAAAGGCCGCCCCCGCCGTCGTGGTGGTGGGAACGCTGGCCACCACGGCCCCGCACATCGGCGGAGTGGTCACGGCCTCACCCGCCGCTACGGCCCCCCACGTGGTCCGCGCCCACCTGGATGCCGCGGCCCTTCCCGCGGGCCAGGCCCACGCCGCCACCACCCACGCCGCCACCACCCACGCCGCCACCACCGAGGCCGTCAGCGCCCACGCGGCCCGCACCCAGGCGGCCGTCGGGGGCAGGTACACCGTGCAGTCCGGGAACACACTGTCCGGCATCACCCAGCGCTTCTACGGCAAAGACGCCAACTGGCGCTCGCTCTACGCGGCCAACGAGGCGGCGATCAGCGACCCGAACATGATCTACGTCGGTGAAGAACTCCGCCTGCCCCGGCACCTGCCCGCACCCGCGGCCGTGCCCGCCGCGGCGCCGGCCTCCGGGGGCAGCACGCACACGACGGCGTACGCCCCCCGGCACGCCGCGTCCTCCGCCGCAGCCTCCGCGACCAGCAGCGAGGCCTCGACGACGACCACGACGAACCTGTCGGGCACACTGAGCTGCGGCGGCCTGGAAGCTCTGTGGGTCTCGGCGGGCGGGTCCGCCGCGGTCGAGGTCACCGCCGCGTCCATCGCGATGGCCGAGTCCGGCGGCAACCAGTTCGCCACCGGGACCGTGGGCGAGCGGGGTTACTGGCAGATCAACCCGGTCAACGGGTCCCTGTCCACCTACGACCCGTACGGCAACGCCCGCGCGGCGGTCATCATGTCCGCCGACGGCGCCAACTGGTCCCCCTGGACCACGTACACCAGCGGGGCGTACGCCGGGCGCTGCTAGCCCGCACGCCGGAATCGGCCGGGCGTGGTCCCCAGGAGCTCAGCCCGGGACCGCGCCCGGCTCGGGAGAACCCTGCGCCCCGGCACTGACGGGCTCCGCCGCGACCGGCTGGCCCGCGGTGGCCAGCGGGCCCCACCGGAACAGCACGGCGGCCACCACCGTACCGAAGCAGAAGATGGCGGAGGCCCACCAGAACGCGGTGGTGTACCCGTGCACCTGAGCCACCCTGACCAGCGAGAAGCTCGGCTTGCCGCCGGCCAGGGTGCGCGGGCTGAGATGCGCGGTCAGGTAGGCCGCGGTCGCGCTGGCGGCCACGGTGTTAAGCAGCGAGGTGCCGATCGAGCCGCCGAGCTGCTGCCCCGTGTTGACGCTGGCCGAGGCGACCCCGGCGTCCGCCGGATCGACACCGAACGTCCCGGTGTTGATCGACGGCGCGATCACCATGCCCAGCGCGAAGCCGTTGACCAGCAGGGGCGGCAGGATGTCGGTCGCGTAGCTGGAGTGCACGCCGATCCTGGTCAGCCAGGCCATGCCGCCCGCGGCGAGCAGCATGCGGTGGTGACCAGGGGCCTCGGCCCGAAGCGCGGCATCAGCACGATGTTGGACACGTTCGACGAGATCATGACCATCGCGATCATGGGCAGGAAGGCCAGCCCGGTGGTCACCGGCGAGAAGCCCAGGGTCTGCTGCAGGTAATAGGTGATGAACAGGAAGATGCCGAACATCCCGCTGCCGGCCAGATAACGAGGACCTCCGCGACGGCCGTCTGCCCGCGGCCGGGGGGTACGGCGGGGGGACGGGGCCGCGGGATGCGGGCGTCTCCCGTGTCGCGCTGCGCTCAACTAGACTCGTGCCGTGATCTTCAAGCAGGTCGGGGACGGGAGACCCTATCCCGACCATGCCCGGACCACGCGGGAGTGGGCGGAGGTGCCGCCGCGCCCGGTCCGGCTGGACCAGCTGATCACCACCAAGGCGGTACTGGATCTCCGGCTGCTGCTATCGAAGGACTCCACCTTCTACGGGGACCTGTTCCCGCACGTCATCCACTGGCGCGGCGAGCTCTACCTGGAAGACGGCCTGCACCGCGCGCTCGGCGCGGCGCTGCACCAGCGGTCCGTGCTGCACGCCCGGGTGCTCGACCTCGACGCCGGGGCCCACCAGCCGCGGCACTCACGCAGGCGGGGAAGCAGTATCACGGACTGAACCGCGGGACGCCTGGCTGACCCGGGCCCGGTGGTGCCGGTCCTTGCGCGGGACGTGAACCTTGCCGACCGGGCTGACCGGGGCGGGGTGCTCCGCCGCCGCGGTCAGCAGCGGGGTCATCCACTCCAGCATCGAGGGGACCAGCGCGCGCCAGGTCGCCATCGTGTGGCCGCCGCCCGGCACCACGTTCAGCTGGACCGACGGCTGCCGGGCCAGGACCAGCCGCTGGAACTGCCGTGACGCGCGGAGACCCGGCAGGTCCTTGCCCCCCACGCCCAGCCAGAACTCGGGGATCCGCGCGCTCACCGGGAGCCGGGTGATCCGCAGCCGGGGGGTGTTGGTCCGGCGCATGTGCCGGTCCGAGCCGAACGGGTTGACGGTGTGCACCGGGTTGCCCAGCTGGTCATCGCTCGGGGTGAAGTAGCCGCTCATCACGCCGGCCGCACCGTACCGGAGCCGGTACACCAGGGCCAGGTTGGCGGAGCAGAAACCGCCCTCGGAGTACCCCGCGATGCCCCAGGCCGGCCCCTGCGGCTGGACCCGCAGGATGCGCGGCAGGTACGCGGGGAGGTCCTGGGCCAGGTAGGTGGCGTCCTGGGGCCCGTGCCGGACGTTGAGGCACTGCAGGGAGATCCGCCGCCCCCCGTTGGCGTCCGGCATCACCAGCACCGCGGGCTTCACCGCCGCCCCGTCGGTCAGCAGCGTGCTGTACGCCGAGGTGATGCCCATGACGTTGATCCAGTCCGCCGGGGCGCCCGGGAACCCCGGCAGCAGCTCGATGACCGGGAACCGGTACCCGCTGTACGAGGAGCGGAAGTACTGGGGCGGCAGGTACACGAACGCCGACCGGCGCAGATGACTGACCTGGCCTGGCACGGTGAGCCGGATCGTCTGCCCGTGCAGGGCGGCGGCGCGGAGGTTCACCCGGCGGCCCAGGATCGCGCTGACCTGCTTGGCCGACGCGTGGTTCACGTTGGTGGCCGACGTCACCTGGTTGGCGCCCTGGCCGCCCAGGTCCGAGGCGGCCGCACCCCAGGTCTGGTAGTAGTCGTAGTACTTGTTGACCGCGGCCACCCCGAAAAGCATCGCGGGGATGAAGGCCAGGCAGGCCGCGAACACGCGGAGCACCATCTGCCGGGCCAGAGCCATCCAGCAGACCAGGGCGCAGAACACCACCATCAGGAGGATGAACAGCGCGGTGCTTTGCGGCTCTAGCACTCCGTCCCCTCGAGCTGGGCGGCCCGCCGGCAGGGGTCGTGCCGGCGGTGCATGGTCGGGGAGCGCCGCGGGTGCGCAGAAGCGGACCACGGCGATCCGTCTGGGCGGTGGAGGTGGGATTTGAACCCACGGAGTGGTTGCCCCCTCCCACGCTTTCGAGGACTGCGCAGCTCCATCCGCTACCGGCCGCGAGCATACCTGACCTCGGCGGACAGGCACCCCGCGTTCGCCCGTGAACGGCTCTGGACCGGGGTGAATGAGACCAAAACTGAGACCGGGTCCTGGCGGGCTTGGCGGCAGCCGGCGGTGGCCGGTGAGCGTCGAGGCGATCTCGTGGGCGCTCAACCTTGGCACCCGTCCCGGCCGACCGCGGCCAAGCCGTCCAGCGCGTGCAAGTTCGTGCTGGTCGGCCTGGCCCACCATGCCGGGCCGGACGGCGCAGGCGCATTCCCATCGGTAGCCACGCTGGTCCGCTACACCGGGCTGTCGGAACGGACGGTACGCACCTGCCTGGACCGACTGGAGGCCGAGGGCATCATCTCGCCCTGCGATCCGGACATCGTCGCAGCCCGGATCAAGCGAGCCGACCGCCGCCCGCAAGGCTGGGACATGAACCGGCGGCCTCTTCGTCCCGAAGAAAGTCAGGCCTGTAGACCTACGGCGGAAGGGGACGAGCGGGGAGCCTCTCACCTGTAGGAACGCCCTGGAGGGGGTCTGAGCTGGTCGCGGGAGCGGAGCACGTTGGCTCCCCGTTGTGGCTCCCGTGGTCCTCTTCGAGCAGGAGTGGGGCCACCTGGGTCTATCGAGATCAACGCAAGATCCTGGCTACCGCTCGACGCCGAGACGACGGTTGGTCGGACTCGGCCACGTGCCCCCAGGGGCCGACAGGGCTCTGGGCGCCGGCGGCCCGGGCGGCGTTCCTCGCCGCGCGGGCGGCCCGTAGGCCGTCGGGGGTCGCCGCGCTCGACGTGGTCGGCGTGCAGCGGATGCTGAGGGGATGGTACGCCTCCGACACCGCCCGGGCCTCGGTGCGTGATCAGCTCGCGCCGCCGGAGAATCTGGGCCAGGCTCGGGCGGACACGGCGATCAGGACCTTCGCGGCCTACTTCCACGAGCAGGGAGCCATCATCAAGACCGCGCAGCGGCTGCCCTGCACCGCAACGCGGTGGCTAACCGGATCCGCGGCATCACCGAACTGCTGGACGTGGACTTCGAGGACCCCGACCAGCGGCTCGCCCTTCAGCTCGCCTGCCGCGCGCGCCTGCTGGGCTGACCGTCCCCGGCGCGTGGCCGGCCGGCTCGACGCTGAGCACATACGCCTCGCGGTGGCTCCTGATCCCGCTAAGGTTCATCGTGGCCTCCTCGGCCGGTGCCTTTTCATAACGAATGGGCGGCGCGCCGGGAGGTAACTCATCGCTGATCGTGGAAGGCTGAGACGGCTATGGGCAGGTCAGGGGATTCCCGGTGAAACGGGACCCCCGGGGGACAGCTTCGCGGTTTCGCCGCTCATTCTGAGTGACCCATCTAGTGGTGATTCGTAGCCGCGTTGTCCGGGTAAGGTGCCCGTTGGCTGGCAGGAGGCAGATCACTTGGTACCGAAGATCATAGGTTGGGTCATCATCATCCTGATCGTCGTCTGGATTCTGTCCAACCCCTCGGGCGCGGGCAGCACCGTGCACGGCTGGATCACGGGCATCATCTCGTTCTTTCAGCACCTGGCAAGCGGCTGACGTACGGCGGCCCGCCCGCCGTATTTCCGATGCACTCCTCCTGGTTCCGGCCTGCCCAGTCACATGCTCAGCGCTTGTGGCGCACGGGCATGGAGATCAGGTCACTCAGCCTGGATTACGCCGTCCGGGGTCGCCAGGCAGGGGCCCCGACGAGCTGCTCGGTGAGCCACTTCCGTAGTCGTCCGGCATCCACTCGTAGTCGCTGGTGAGGGACGGGTCAGTGGCGGCCACCGGACGGACGTAACCGGCAGACATGTCACCGCGCTTAAGCCTAGTACGGCAGCCGCCATTGACGGTTTGACCTGGCGGAATGTAGTAGGGAAGACGAGGCTCGAACTCCCCGCCGTCAACGGCGAATCCTGTGCGTCTGCGCGATCTGATCCTTGCCAGCCCCCGTAAAACCCGAGCTGGCCACATTTTGGTTCTGAGCGGTTCGGCGGGCCGCTGACCTGCGTAACCGTGGTTGGGAAGGGCGAGGTTGCGCACTAATCGGGGCCGTAGGCTGGCCCGGTGCCGTATGTGCGGACGGTGAAGACAGCGTCAGGCGCCGCGGCCGTGCAGAGCGTGTACGCCTGCCGCCGTGGGTCGCGGGATATCGAGCATCTGGGCTTGGCTCACGATGAGGTAGAGCTGGAGTTGCTGAAGGCGCCGGCGCGGCAGCGGCTCGCAGCCGGGCAGGGCGTGCTTGATCTTGGCCTGGAGTCCGGCGGGAAGGGCGGCGGGCCGCTGCCGATCACCGCGTCGCGGATGGACTGCCTGCTGGGGACGCTGGAGCATCCGCGGTCAGCTCCCCAGAGCGGAGGTATCGGAACGGGGCTCAACCGGACGCCGTTGGCTGGACCCCTGCGCCAGGCATGCCAGCAGCTGGCCCAGCACCGGGGCTACCGAGCGCCATGATCACCATCCGGCGCGCCATTGATGGGCAGCCTATGGTTGGCGATCACCCGTATAACGGCGAATCTGTCCGGAGTTGCCGGCCCGGCTGCGGCCAAGGCGCAACTGCAGCTGCCAGATACTGTCGGCTGCGGGTGTGGCAGTCGGCCGCGTGGGGTGGAGGATGCGGGGTCCGAACGCACGAGGGGTGGCCGCAAGCACGCTTCGGCGGCGTGCGTGCTTGTGTTCAGGGCCGTTCGGGGCCCGCCTATCGGCTGCCAGGATCGGTGTTCTCCCAGGTCAGTGGCGGTGGAGGTGGGATTTGAACCCACGGAGGGGTTGCCCCCTCACACGCTTTCGAGGCGTGCGCCCTCGGCCACTAGGCGACTCCACCGCCGCTGAGCCTACCTGACGTGACGGGCGGTCGCGGCGGCCTCAGCCGTCCGGGTGCCGGCGGCCGGCGAAGAAGTCCCGGAGCAGGCCGGAGCACTCGTCTTCGAGCACGCCGGGGATGACCTCGGTCTGCTGGTCCAGCCTCCGATCGCGGAGCACGTCCCACAGCGAGCCGGCCGCCCCGGCGCGCGGGTCCGGTGCCCCGTAGACGAGCCGCGCCATGCGCGCCGCGGAGACCGCCCCGGCGCACATGGTGCACGGTTCCAGGGTGACCACCAGGGTGCCGCCCGTCAGCCGCCAGTCGCCGGCCGCGGCGGCCGCCGCGCGGATGGCCACGATTTCGGCATGGGCCGTGGGATCCGCGTCCGCCTCGCGCCGGTTGTGCGCCCGGCCGGTGATCGTGCCCGCGGCGTCCAGGACCACGGCGCCCACCGGGACCTCGGGAGGTCGCCGGGCCAGGGCCGCCGACGCTTCCGCGAGCGCGGCACGCATGGCGGGCTCGAAGGAGGCCGCGTACCCCGTGCCCGCCGCCTGGCTCACGGGGTTGGTCTCACGGGCCGAGGGCGGCGTCCAGGGCCCGGTCCAGCGCCTGGCCGAAGCCGAGCCGGCGGGCGATGCTGGCCAGGGCCTCGTCAGGGAACAGGTCCAGGTCGCCCGACAGCGCGCCGAGATCCATCTCGTCCACGCCGAGGTCGGCGAAGATGGACATCTCCCCCGCGGGCAGCACCTGGTCCAGGTCGTCGCCGCCGGGGACCGGGATCTCGAGGTACTCCAGCACCTGGCTGGCCAGCGGCCAGTCCACGGCGGCCGTCAGGTCGGACAGGAACACCGAGACCTCGCCGCCGAGCACCCGTAGTGCCACGAAGAAGTCATCCCCGACCGCGACCAGCCCAATCGTGCCCCCCAGGCTGGGCTGCTGCCGGAGCGCGTGGATCAGGCCCTTCAGGTCCCCGGTGAGGGCGACGGGCAGGACTTCGGTGTCCCAGGTGTCATCCTCCCGGTAGACGATCACGGCGACGTTGCCGCCATTCACATCCGTCATCGCCACCTCACCAGGGCTGTCTTCCGAGCAAGGGAATGGTGTCAGATCGGCGGCCAGCCCGTAGGTCAATCCCCAGGCTCGTCAGGGGCCGGCTGCCCGCGGGGAGATTTCACTACCTAAGGCAGTGAGATGTGCACCTATTGTTACCAGCGTCGGGACGCGGGACTCACAGGACGGCAATCCGCCAATTTCCGTCCTGGGCGGCGAGTGATGCTCGTCCTGGCGGGGGATCAAGGTACGGTGGCTGCCTGCTGGATTCGGTAGTCTTGGTAATCCAATTACGCTGGGCTAAACTTAGTTAACGGGCTGACGCAGCCGACGACCGCGGAGCTGATCATGCTGAGGAAGATCATCACCTGGGCGATCGTCATCTTCATTGCCTTTTACCTGCTCACGCAGCCCCAAGGGGCGGCCCGTGCCATCGATGGCCTGCTGAACCTCCTCAAGAACGCCGGCAATTCCCTGGCGACGTTCGTGAACTCACTGTGAGCCAAAGATGAGGTTGATCGCCCCGCGCAACTCGGGTCCGGCCGCGGTCAACAAGTACCTGCTGCCCCACGAGCACCAGGTCATCACGGTCCGCAAACACCCCGCGGTGCTCATCGTCCCCATCTCGATCACGCTGGCCGGGGTGCTCATCGCCCTGGTGCTGGGCACCACGGTGCTGCACCACTCCCACGACGGGATCATCATCCTGGTGATTGCCGTCCTCTGCCTGCTGCTCTACCTGGGCTTCAAGACCTGGGAGTGGTCCGAGGACTACTTCGTGGTGACGTCGGACCGGATGCTGCAGGCCAGCGGGGTCTGGACCCGCAAGATAGCGATGATGCCGCTGGTCAAGGTCACGGACATGAGCTTCCAGCGCTCATCCCTCGGCCGCCTCCTGGGCTTCGGGGAGTTCATCCTGGAATCAGCCGGCCAGGACCAGGCCCTGCGCAGGATCGACCACGTGCCGTATCCCGAGCAGCTGTACCTGGAGATCTGCGCTCTGATCTTCCCGGCCGAGAAGATCCCCTGCCCGCAGTGCGACGGCCAGGGCGTGCTCATCCAGCAGAACGAGGACGGCGAGGAGACCACGTATCTCTGCCCGCTGTGCAAGGGGCGCAAGACGGTGTCGGCGGACAACCTCTTCGCTGAGAATAGAGACCTCAGCGACGACTGAGTCGCCAGCAGCTCATTTCCCTTCCCCGGGTTCGTGCTGCCGGACGGTCCGCGGGAGCGTCCGGCAGCACGAGTCTGCCCCGGGCACGGTCTCCCCGGGCACAGGGAGCCTGCTCAGACGCTGACCAGCGCGATGCCGGCCACCGCGAGCAGCAGCCCGGCCAGTTGCGGCAGCCGGATCCGCTCCCGCAGCACGACCCGGGCCAGCAGGACCGTGATCCCCGGGTACAGCGAGGTCAGCACCACGGCGATGCCGAACAGCCCGTCCCGGGTGGCAGCCACGTAACAGACGTTGGCCCCCGCATCGAGTACCCCGGAGACGACCGCCGCGGCCAGCAGCCAGGAGCTGGCCGATGGCCAGGCCCGGCCGCCCAGCCACGCCACCGCCCCGGTCACGACCAGGGCCCCGGCGATGCGGGCCACGGCGCTGGGCCACAGCACGCCCGAGGCGCCCGCGTACCGGAGGAAGAGGAAGAACAGGCCGAAGGCCAGGCCGCCTGCGATGCCGAGCAGCAGCCCGTGGCCTCCCGGCCGGGATGCGGGCCGGCCGCGGCCGATCCCTTCCGAGCTCACCAGGACCGTGGCCACCAGGCACACGGCGCCGCCGAGGTACACCAGGGGCCCGGGGCGCTCCCCGGACGCGATCGCCACGCCGACCGGGAGCACGGTGGACACCAGCGCGGACACCGGGGCGACGACCTGCATGGGCCCCGCGGCGAGGCCGGCATAGAACAGGATGAGCCCGGCGCCGCCCGCCGCGCCGGCGGCCGCGGCCCAGGGCAGGCCGGCCGTGCCGACCGGGCCGCCCGCGACCATGGCCACGGCCAGCAGCACCACGGCCCCCGCGGGGGCGGACACCATGAGTACCGAGAGGACATGGGTGCGCCGGGACACCGCACCGCCGAGGAAGTCGGCGCTGCCGTAGAGCACGGCGGCCGCCAGAGCGAAGACAATGGTCACGATGACTCCCGGACGAGCACCCGAACCAGAGGGATCGGTCGGTTAAATGAACTACGTGGTTCACTATACCGACCGCTGAGCACGGAGGCGAACGGATAACCATGGCTGCTGCCGACATCCCGGCCGCACTGGGCCGGACCGTGCAAGCGCTGCGGGCCGAGCGGGGCTGGTCACTGGACCAGCTGGCCGCGCGGTCCGGGGTGAGCAAGGGGGTCCTGGTCTCCCTGGAGCAGGGGCGGGGCAACCCGAACCTGGGCACCCTGGCCCGGGTCGGCGACGCGTTCGGCGTGCCGATGACCCGCCTGGTGGAGGTCACCGGCGCGTCCGCCGTGCGGATCAGCGGGCCGGACGAGGCGCGCGTGCTCTGGCGGGGCCGCGCCGGGGGAACGGGCACCATCATCGCCGCCACCGAGCCGCCCTGGGCGGCGGAGCTGTGGCGCTGGACACTCCAGCCGGGTGAGGGTTTCGGCGGCGACGCGCACACGCCCGCCACCCGGGAGCTGGCCTGGGTGGAGGAGGGCACGCTCACGCTGACCGTGGCCGGCGAGCAGTACCAGGTGACCGCCGGGCAGTCAGTCCGGTTCCCGGGCGGCGTCCCGCACGCGTACCGCAACGACGGCAGCGCGCCGGTCTCCCTGACCATGATCGTCGTGGTGCCGCCCGCCCCGGAGTGAAGGGCCCCCGGCCGGGCCTCTCAATCCCTGGTCAAGACGGGCATCAGGGTCCGAAGCGGCCCAGGCGCGGCCGGGCGCTGGTACATTCTGAGCATCATTAGCGCGGGCCTTGCCGGCGTCGATTTACCGGCGGATTACTCCGGCGCAGATTGCTGCCGCGTGATCCCGCGCGGCCGCGATGATGGGCTGTGCCCCGGCCAATATCCTCGATAGGAGAAAGTAATGCGAGTCGTGGTGACAGGTGGCGCCGGTTTCCTCGGATCCCATCTGTGTGACGCGATAATTGCCCGGGGTGACAGCGCCGTATGCGTTGACAACCTGGCCACCGGGCGTCCGGATAACGTCGCCCACCTGATGGACACCCCCGGGTTCACGTTCGTGGAGGCCGACGTCAGTACGGCGCTCGACGTGCCCGGCCCGGTCGATGCCGTCGCGCATCTGGCCAGCCCCGCTTCCCCGCCGGAGTACCTGCGGCTGCCCCTCGAGACCCTGGCCGTCGGCAGCCGCGGGACCGAGAACGCGCTCCGGCTGGCCCACCAGCACGGCGCGCGTTTCGTGCTCGCCTCCACCAGTGAGGTCTATGGCGACCCGGCCGTGCACCCGCAATCCGAGGAATACTGGGGGAACGTCAACCCGGTCGGGCCGCGAAGCGTTTATGACGAGGCCAAGAGGTTCGCAGAGGCCCTGACCCGTGCCTACCGCGACACGCACAGCGTCAATGCCGGCATAATCCGCATCTTCAATACGTACGGTCCCCGGATGAGCGCGCGGGACGGCCGCATTGTGACGAACTTCATCACCCAGGCCCTGAACGGCGACCCGCTGACTATTTACGGCGACGGCAGCCAGACCCGCAGCTTCTGCTACGTCGACGACCTGATCCGCGGCATCGTGGGGATGATCGACTCGGCGGAGAACGGCCCGGTGAACCTCGGGAACCCGGAAGAGTTCACCGTGGCCGACTTCGCGCAGCTGGTGCTCCGGCTGACCGGCTCTGACTCGCCGGTGGAGCACCTGCCGCTGCCGGTGGACGACCCGACCCGCCGCTGCCCCGTCATCACCCGGGCCAGCCAGGTGCTGGGCTGGCAGCCGCAGATCCGCGTGGAGGACGGCGTCCGCCGCACGGTCGAGTGGTTCCGCTCGCGCCCCGAGGAGGTAAAGCTGGCCTCGACGGCCGGTTCCCGGTAATCGCCGGCGGGGGCGGGGTCCCGAGGGTCGCCCCCCCGGACAGCACCGCCACGATAAGACCGTTAGAGGGCGCCTATGTTCAGGTGCTGCGGCGATATCGGGGTGCCCGCGTAGTTGCCCGGCCCCGGATCCAGCCCGAACAGGCGCGGCAGGTTCATCCCGGCCCGCACGACCGGTGAGCGGGGACGCGGGGCGAAGCCGGCCCCGTCCCGCCGGGCGCCTTGACCCGCAGCCCGAGGTACGGGCCGGCCAGGTCGGGGTTCGCGTCCAGGCCGACCGGGCGGCCCTTCAGCATTTCCTGGCCGCTGGCTGACCGCCAGGTGCCCAGCGACGAGTACAGCGAACCATCCCAGTTGATGCTCAGCGGATAGGCCGAGTAGTAGTCGTTGCCCTGCAATTCCGCCTGGCCGGGCCGGAGGTAGGCCTTCGCCGCGACAACCGCCCCGCTGTGCACCGCGAACACGTTGTTGTGCACGGTGTCGCCCTTGACGTACTTGCTCAGCTGGAGGGCCGGGGCCATGGCCGCCTGGGGCGCCATTATGACCGTGTTCTGGTAAACCGCGGAGTTCTGGACGAAGCCGAGGACCGAGATACCGCCGTAGTATCCGTTCCCGTCGTGCACGTCGGCGCTGCTGATGTTGAAGCGCACCACGTTGTGAATTTGCCCCCCGTTGTCCAGGCTCGTGTAGAGCAGGTAGCCGGCGCCGTCGTTGCGGTAGGACAGGTTGTACTGCATGACGGAATCGGACGTGTTCTGGTCCAGGCCGAAGCCGTCCCCGTCGGTCGCGTCGTTGGTGTGGTTCTGGTAGGACACGTTGTGCTCGATGGCGATGTGGGCCGAGTCGTAGGCCCAGATCCCGTCGGGACCCTGGTGTGAGCCCTCATGGCCGCCGTTGGCGTACGCGGTGGACCAGGTGATGTCGCCGTCCCGGACGCTGCCCAGCACGATGCCGCTGCCGGTGTTGTGCGCGAGGAGGTGGGGGTCGCCCCGGTTGCCGGTCGCCGTGACGTGTTGCACGCGGACGTTCTCGTTGGCGTAGTTCTGCTTCGCCGGATCGAACGTGGGACCCCAGGTCATCAGGCCGTTGTCCAGGTTGCCGGACAGCCTCGAGTCACTGACCAGGACATTGGCGAAGCCGGCCGGGCCGGTCCCGCCGATGGAGATGCCATCCACGAACCCGCTGATGCTGACGTCCTGGATCACCAGGCCGTCCAGCCTGCTGGTCCCGGTCATGGAGCTGTAGGCGCCGATGCCGAGGCCGTAGGTGAAGGCCTGGCCCCGGCCCACGATGGACAGGTCCTGGATGACCACGCCCGCGGTGTTGTTGATGCTGATGGCGTTGGACTTCCGCTCGACGATCGTGGCGCGGCCCCGGCCGTAGGACCCGATCAGGACCGGGTGCGAAGCACTGCCTGCGTCGTGCCGGCTGAGCTGCAGTTCCCCGGTGAACTTCTGGCCGCCCTGGAGCAGCACCCTGGTGCCGGGGCGCAGGATCACCGAGCTGGCCTTGCTGAGCGTCCGCCACGCGCGTGACGGCGAGGTGCCGGCCGCGGAGTTGCTCCCGGACGGGCTGACGTAATAGGTGTAGTAGTACACCGGCGGCGGCGACGACCCGGGCGCGCTGGGAGCGGGAACGGCCGGCTGGCCACCAGAGTCGTCCCGCATGATCTGCGCGCAGGAAGTCAGGGCCACCGTCAGCAGCAGGATCAGGGGCATCCCGGCCAGGGGGCGCCGCGACTTCCTAAGCATGGGCCACCTCAGGCACGGGCCACATCAAGCACCCCGGCTAACCGGATTGCGCCACCCAGCGACCGCACGGTCCACCCGGCCGACTGCCACTCGCCCAGGGGGAGCACGTTGCGCCCGTCGAGCAGGCACGGGGTCCGGACCACCGACGCCAGCTCGGCCGGGTCGATCTCGCGGTACTCGCGCCATTCGGTGAGGTGCAGCACCACGTCCGCCGCCTCGCAGGCCTTGACCGCTTCCTCGACGTAGTCCAGGGCCGGCCAGGCGCGGCGTGCGTTGTAAGTGGCCCGGGGGTCGTGCACCCGCACCACCGCGCCCTCGGAGTGGATGGCCCGGGCCACCTCCAGGGCGGGTGAGTCCCGCACGTCGTCGGTGTCGGGCTTGAAGGCGGCTCCCAGCACGGCCACGTTCCGCCCGGCAAAGGACCCGCCGGCGAGCTCGCGGGCCACCTCGATGGCCAGGGCGCGCCGGCCCGTATTGATCTGGTCCACCTCGCGCAGGAACTGGAGCGAGTCACCCACGCCCAGCTCGTCGGCGCGGGCCATGAATGCCCGGATGTCCTTGGACAGGCAGCCCCCGCCGAAGCCGAGCCCGGCGGACAGGAAGCGGCGCCCGATGCGGGTGTCGTGGCCGAGCGCGTCCGCGAGCGTCATCACGTCCGCGCCCGCGGCGTCGCAGACGTTCGCGACCGCGTTGATGAAGGAAATCTTGGTGGCCAGGAAGGCGTTCGCCGCGACCTTCACCAGCTCCGCCGTGGCCAGGTCCGTGGTGATGTAGGGGGTGCCCAGCTCGAGGATGCTGGCGTAGATCTGGCGCAGTGTCGCTGCGGCGGCGTCTGACGTCACGCCGACCACGATCCGGTCCGGGCGCAGCGTGTCCTGGACCGCGAAGCCCTCGCGGAGGAACTCCGGGTTCCAGGCCAGTCCCGCGGCGGCACCCGCCGGGGCCAGCCGGGCGATCCGCTCCGCCAGCCGGGCCGCGGTGCCGACCGGCACCGTGGACTTGCCGATCACCAGGCAGTCCCGCGTCAGGTACGGGGCCAGCCCGTCCACCACGGCCTCGATGTGGCTCAGGTCGGCTCCGGTCCCGCCGGGCAGCTGCGGGGTCCCGACGCAGATGAAGTGGGCGTCCCCGAACTCGGCGGCCTCCTGCAGGGAGGTGCTGAAGCGGAGCTTGCCGGAGGCCACCACCCGGACCAGGATCTCCTCGAGCCCCGGCTCGAAGAAGGGCGCGCGGCCTTCCTGGAGCGCGGCGATCTTCTGGGTATCGGTGTCCACGCCGAGGACCTCGTGGCCGAGATCCGCCATGCAGGCGGCGTGCACGGCACCCAGGTAGCCGGTCCCAATGACGGTCATGCGCATACGGGTCACTCCTTAACCATGCAGTATTCAAAACTGAAAATAGCTATGCGTTGTACCCCTGCGGGTGAAGGCTCTGGAAACGCCAGGCGTCCGCGCACATGGCCCGCAGGTCACGCCTGGTCCGCCAGCCCCATTCCTTGTCCACCCGGCTGGGGTCGGCGATGGCGCTGGCCGCGTCCCCCGCCCGGCGCCCGGCGATCTCGTACGGCACGGTGACGCCGCAGGCCTCCTGGAACGTCGCGAGCAATTGCAGCACGGACACCCCGGTCCCGGTGCCGATGTTCAGCGTGCGCAGTCCGTTCTCGTCGTCCAGGTGGTCCAGGGCCACGCAGTGCGCCTCGGCCACGTCCATGACGTGGAGGTAGTCACGGACCCCGCTGCCGTCCGGGGTGTCGTAGTCCGTGCCGAACACGGTGAGCTTCTCCAGCCGCCCGACCGCGACCTGCATCATGTACGGCATCACGTTGTTGGGCACGCCGCGCGGATCCTCGCCGAGCATCCCGCTGGGATGGCCGCCCGCCGGGTTGAAGTACCTGAGCGCGACCATCGAGAGCTCGGCGTAGCGAGCGCAGGCGTCGGCGAGGATCTGCTCGCAGATCAGCTTCGAGCGCGCGTACGGATTGGTCGGGAACGGCTGGTCCGCCTCGGTGATCGGCTCCGCGTACTGGTCGCCGTAGATGGAGCAGGAAGAGGAGAACACCAGCTTATGCACGTCGTGGGCGTGCATCGTGCGGAGCAGGTTCGTGGTCCCGGCCAGGTTGATGTCGAAGTACTCCAGGGGGATCCGCATGGACTCGCCGACGGCCTTCTTGGCCGCGAAATGGATCACCGCCTCGATCGGGTGGCTGGCGAACACCCGGCCCAGCGCCTGATGATCGCGGAGATCCAGTTCGTACGCCGTGACCGGCCGCCCCGCCAGGGCTCGCACCGAGTCCAGCGCGGCGGGGGAGCTATTCGAGTAATTGTCGATGACCACCACGTCATGGCCCCGTGACAGCAACTCGGCACAGGTGTGGCTGCCGATGAAGCCCGCCCCACCGGTGACGAGTACGACGGCCATAGGAAAAAACCTTTCGCGGTATCAATCGAGTTCACGGCGGGCAGACGGAGCTACAGCCAGAACGACCACGCGGGGAACACGTGATTGAGGTAGACGGGGTAGCGCATGGCGGCCAGCACCACCGGGAGCAGGCCGAGCAAGGCCATGAACAGCGGCAGGCGCGCGGTCTTCCACAGCGCGGACCCGAACTGCTCACCCGCGTTCGCGCCGGCCTCCGCCGCGTGCAGCAGGGGGACCAAGATCGACACCACCGCGTATGTGGTGGCCGCCGCGATGCACAGGAAGACGTAACCGGCGGCGTTGTTGGTCGCCTCGCCGATCACGGCGGCCGCGGATGACAGCGCGCAGAGCAGCAGGTACGGCACGATCAGCCGGAGCGGGAACCGCTCCAGGCGGCCGGCCGCCTTCGGCGTGACCTTGAACGTGACCGGCCGCGGCCGCATGACCTGGAGGAAGGCCGCGCAGATGCCCCACGCTATGTACGGCCAGCGGGTCAGCGTGTACAGCCAGTTCTCCCAGCTGAGAATCGGCGCATTCCGGGGACGGAGCAGGCCCTTCCGCCGGAGGAGGAGCGTCAGCAGGATGAGCCAGATCGAGATCGACCACCAGTGGGCCAGGAACACCGCATAGTTGACGTTCATCCAGGGCCGCCCGGTCGCGGCGGCTATCGGGGCGAGGACCAGGCCCCCGGCGGTGCTCAGCACCAGGAGGAAATAGAAGACCAGCGAGTAGAAGAACCGGAAACGAAGCCCCCAGGAAAGCCGCGAGATGTTCCGCGGCACCAGCTCGAGCAGGACGACGGTCAGGCTCCTGGACCACTGGAATTCCTGGACGAGCATGGCCGGGAAGGTGTTCGGGCCGTCTCCGTGGGCTTCGGCGTCGATGGCGAAGGCGCCGTGCCAGCCCGCGGTGTTGAGCAGGAAGCTGGTGGAAAAGTCCTCGGCCAGCTCCGGGCCGATGCCGCCGATGTCCCGCAGGGCCCGGGTCCGCACCGCGTAGTGGGAGCCGATGCAGGTCGGGCCCCACCCGTCACTGTGGCCCAGCTGGAATGCGCCGTGGAAAGACGCCTCGCGGTACAGCCGCCCGCGCGCCGACCACGATTCGGATGCGTTCGCGTCACACACGCTGGGTGCCGCCACGTAGCCGATCGCCGGATCCGAGAACGGGCGGACCATCTCGGCCAGGTACGTGCGCGACGGCCGGTGATCACAGTCGAGCTGCGCGACCACGTCGTAGTAGCGGTAGCCCCAGTAGTCGTAGAAGTAGGCGAGGTTGCCTTCCTTGCACTTGCTCCGGCGCGGCCAGGTCTCGCGGTGGTACTGCTCCACCCCGTTGCGGCTGGCCAGCATGACCCCGTGCCCGTTGCACCACTCGACGATCTCCGCAGTGGGCCGTTCGTCGCACAGCCAGACGTCGTAGGGCAGCGGGAAGTCCTGGCCCAGCATCGCGCTCAGCGTCGCGCACGCCACGTCCCACGGCTCCGACGGAGCGCGGGTCACCACGAACGCGGTCCGCAGCAGGGGGACCGCGACAGAGGGTCTGATGTTCCTCAGCCGGTTGGCCGCGATAATGAAGAAGACCGGGTAGCACAGCACGTAGACCAGCAGCACGCTGTTGAGCAGCTGGCCCATCAGGGTGATCCGGTGCGACGGCTGCAGCCACCAGAGCCAGAAGCTGACCATGCAGGCCGCCCAGCCGAGCGACAGGACGGCGACGAGCACCCTGGTCGCCGGGCTGAGGACATAGCCGAACGTGCTCTTGCGCAGCTTGCGGCGCTGCGGGTCGGGCGCGATCACCGGGCCGATCGGCAGGACCTTCTCGACCATCCCGCCTGAGATGCGGCGGATGTCCACCACCGCCCGGGCGAACGCGGTGTCTACCGGGCCGCCCCGGGCCAGTTCGCGGTGCTGCCCAGCCGGGTCGGCGGCACCGGGACCGGCGAGCCAGGCTTCCGGCCCATCGGTCCGGGCGGCGGCCACGTCGTTGAGGGCCCAGGCGGCGCCGCGGCGGGTGCGCTGGGGCGCGGCAGCGGCAGCGGCAGCGGCAGCGGGGCGAGACGACTGGGCCGGCCGCGGGCGGCCGGACGTCACCGCGGGCCGGGAGGGAGCGCGCCGCGGCAGCGGGGGCGCGGCAAGCCCGGAGGGAGCGGGGCGCGGCAGCGGCGCGGCAGGCCGGGCGGACTGGGCCGGCCCCGGCCGCGGGGAGGCAGCAGGCCGGGCTGGCTCGGCTGGGACCGGCCGGGGTGGGACCGGCCGGGCTGGCACCGGGCGGCCCTCAGCCGCGCGGCGTTCTTCGCCCACCCGCCGCCGTTCAGCCGCACGGGGCGGGGGCCGCCAGGTGTCCGATGGCCCGGGCTGACTCTCTGGTCCAGCCGCCGGAGCCTGCGATCCGGCGGGCGTCTCCTGGGCCAGGGCTATGAGCTTGTCCAGGGCGACAGCCTGGTCCTCCTGTCCTGGCTCGACTGGCCAGCGCGCGGGACGGGCCAGGGCCGCGCCGGGCCGGACATCTGCCATAAGCCGGGTGCCCCTCCAGACAGGCAAAATCCTGTGGAGAACGCGACACCGACGCTGGCGCTACGTTCGCTTCCGCCACTGACGTGGTGAAGTTGTTCAATGCAAAAGACGCATCAAGTTAGTAAGAGGTTTACAGGCTAATCTGGGCGAGCCATGCCCAATGGGTACATCAGCCCCGCTATGCGGTGTAATTGTGCCAGGTCAGACGAGGCTTAGGAGGCGAAACCAGGCCGTGCGCTTCGTCTTCAGCCCGCCGACGGAAGAGGCGGCCGGCCTGCTGAGCCTGCCCTGGACCGAACCCCTGGAACAGTGGCAGGATCCCCGGCTGGTCGAGATCCGGCAGCGCGGCATCTCCCGGCACATCGTCCGCTTCGTCGCCGACGACGGTGAGCTGTACGCGCTCAAGGCGATCCACGAGAACCTGGCCCGGCGTGAATACCGGCTGCTGCGCGAGCTGGCCGAGCTCAACGTGCCCGCGGTGCATGTGGTGGGCGTCGTGGTGGACCGCGGGCCGGATCTGGACGCGATCCTGGTTACCCGGTTCCTGGACTACTCGACCACCTACCGGGCCGTCTTCTCCAGCCCGCGGGGCGGCCAGCCGACGGACCGGCTGCTCGACGCCCTGGTCGAGCTCCTGGTGCGGCTGCACCTGTCCGGCTTCTTCTGGGGGGACTGCTCGCTGTCCAACACCCTGTTCCGCTACGACGCGGGCACCCTCGAGGCGTACCTGGTCAACGCGGAGACCAGTGAGCGCCATCCCACGCTGACCCCCGGCCAGCGGCATTACGACGTGGACCTGGCCGAGGAGCGGATCTACGGCGAGCTCCTCGACCTCCAGGCCGGCGAGCTGCTCAGCCCGGAGCTGGATCCGCTGCAGATCGCCGCCGAGCTGCCCCGGCGCTACGAGCGGCTGTGGGACGAGCTGACCCGCGAAGAGCTGCTCCGCCCGGATGACCAGCGTTACCGGATCGCGCAGCGGCTGCGCCGGCTCAACGAGCTCGGCTTCGACGCCGACGAGGTGGAGCTGATCAGCACGCCGGACGGGAACCGGCTCAAGCTGCGGACCAAGGTCTCCGAGTCCGGGCATCACGCGCGCAAGCTGTTCCTGCGCACCGGGCTCGTCGTCGAGGAGAACCAGGCCCGCCGGCTGCTCAACGACGTCGCCAGCTTCCGCGCCTACCTGGAGCAGAAGCAGGGCCGCCCGGTGCCCGAGATAGTCGCGGCCAGCCAGTGGCTCAACGACGTCTACGATCCGGTGGTCGCGGCGATCCCGGAGGGCTTGCGCGGCCGCCTGCCACCCGCGGAGATCTTCCACGAGATCCTCGAGCACCGCTGGTACATGTCCGAGGAAGCGGGCTTCGACGTGGGAACCGCCGCCGCTGCCCGGTCCTACTTCCAGACGGTGCTGCCGGGGGTGCCTGAACTTCTCAGCGAGGGCGGCGCGGCCTCCGGCGAGGGACTGTCCTCCTGAGGGCGACACGGCCCTGACGGCCTGGCTTAGGCTCGGCCCATGGCTGCGGACTGGGCGACGATCGCGTCGCTGGCGACCGCGGGCGGGACCCTGGTGCTCGCCGTCTCCACGTTCGCGTCGGTGCGTTCGGCCAACCGGGCCGCCCGGGCCGCCGAGCGGTCGCTCATGGTGGGACTGCAGCCACTGCTGGTCCCGTCCCGGCTGCACGATCCGGAGCAGAAGGTCTCGTGGATCGACCACAAGCACGTGCTCCTGCCCGGTGGCACCGGCTTTGCCGAGGTCGATGGCGAGAGCGACACGGTGTACCTGGCCATGTCGGTGCGCAACGCGGGAAACGGCATCGCGGTGATGCGGTCCTGGCGGGTGTGGCCGGAACAGCTGACCACCCAGGACCGGCCGGGACTGGACGGCTTCCGGCGGCAGACCCGCGACCTGTACGTGGCCCCCTCCGACGTGGGGTTCTGGCAGGCGGCGTTCCGTGACCCGGACGACCCCCAGCGGGCCGGGGTGACGCAGGCGGTCAAGTCCCGCCAGCCGGTGACGGTGGACGTGCTGTACGGCGACTACGAGGGGGGCCAGCGGCTGATCAGCCGGTTCCTGCTGCAGCCCCGCGGTGACTCCGGGCCCTGGCTCGTGTCGGTCTCGCATCACTGGAACCTGGACCGGCCCGATCCCCGCTGACGCCGGCCCGCTGGGCGGCCGGTAACGTCCACGGGACAGTGCGTGCCGGTGCCTGGGAGGTAGATGTGATGGCGGACGCAGAGCCCGAGCCGATGCAGGCCGGGGTGGTCAACGTCCTGCTGACCATCGACCCGGCGGCCAGCCATGCCGCGGGCACGTACCTGACCTGGGACGGGGTCGCATTCGACGAGGAGGAGACCGCGCGATGCGACGCGGCCACGCCGCACGAGCTGTGGGCGTGGACCATCACCACCGATGAGGCCCCGGGTGCCGCCGCCGAGCCCCGGGCCGACGTGCGCCGGCTGACCACGATCGTGGCCGGGGCACCTGGCCCGGCGCCGGACGGCTTCAACGAGGCGGTGCTCGCGCACTTCGCCGGCTGCCAGGCCCGGGACGTGCTGGGCCCGGGCGGGGAGCCGGGCGCGGGCGGCGGGGAGCCGGCCACGGGCGGAACCGGCGCGGCCGGGGAAACCGCCCCGCAGACCGGGGCGGCCGGAGACTACCGGCCCTACCCGGCTATCTTCCGCGAGACCGTGCTGCCGCGGATCTTCCGCGACACGGTGCTGCCCAGCCTGGCTGGGCAGCAGCGTGACGAGGCGCTGGAGATCCTGGGGCGGCTGGAGCTGCCGGCCAGCGCGCCGGCTCCGGGCGTGACCGGCTGAGCCGACCGGCGGCCCCACGCTGGGGCAGCCGGCCGCCCGCAGGCAGTCCACTGGCAGGGCAGTCCACCGGCAGGGCAGTCCGGGAACGGACCCTGGCGGCCACCCGGAGCGGTCAGCTCGCGCAGCCGCCCGCCGCCCTGGCCGCGGCGACGTCCGCGGACACGCTCCCGTGCTGGTACAGCGCCAGGTCCCGGGGGGAGAATCCCCAGTGCCCGTTCGAGTACACCAGGGTCTCGGTGGCGCTCTCCGATTTCGCGGCACCAGTCAGGGCCGCCGTCACCACCGCGGACGTGCCGGTGACCGCCACGTGGCGGATCTTGTACGACATCCCGGCGGTGGCGCCCGGGCAGCCGCGGTGTACCGCCACCCAGGCCTGCTCCTTGATGGCCTGCCGGGCGGGGGCACTCAGCATCTGGTAAATGATCGCGAACTGGCCGGCGCTGTAGAGCGTGAGGTAGTCATCGGCGTCGGACCGCACCGCCGCGGCCGTCTGCGGTTCCACCGGCGAGGACGCGTGGGCGCCGGGCGCCGGGCTGTGCGCTGTCGCGGGCGCTCCGGCGGAACTCCCGGAACTTGCCGCTGAGCACGCCGCTAAGGCCAGCCCGGCGGCCACCACGGCGGGGACTATCCCAATCGCCTGAATTCGCATGGGTGCGCTTCCTCTCGGAGGTGACGCATAACAGACGCCCGCCGGGCCCCGGCGGTGCACGTCCGCGCCGGTCAGTTTGGGTCAGGCTGATCGCGTCGGCCGGCCAGCGGGGGAGCACGTTAGTGCGGTCACCCGGGTCCGGCCCGGGCCAGATTATGGCACCGGGCGGCCCATCCGTGCCGGGGGAAACCCCTGTGCCGGGGAACCCGCTGTGCCGGGATTCTGGCCGGGCCGGGGATTCTACCGAGCCGGGAACTGCGGCCGGGCCGGACACCCGGGAACTCGAGCCGGGCCGGGGACTCCGGCGGTGGCGGCAACTCCGGGACCGGGCCGGGCTGGTCGATCTCGATCCCCACGGCACAGCCCGGCCGGCTGTGGCGCGGCTCACCTCAAAACTTATGCATTAGTTATTCATAGCGGGTAGGACTAAGGCTGGAGGTGAACCAGAATGACTGGTACTTCAGCCGGCGGAATCATCCTGATCATGGCCGTGGTCCTGGTGGGGGCCATGGCGATGATCCTCTGGATCTTCGTCGTGGGGGGTCGTGGATCGTTCAAGCACCGGCGGATCGACCACCGGGCGGGGGATGTCCGGGGAGGCATTTACGTCGGGGACCCGGGCAGCGTGATGCCGCGCCGTGACGCTCCCGCGAACTCAGTCGATCCGGACGTCACCGGGCCGGACAAACCGTTAGGGCTGGAAATACCCGCACGGTAGCGAGAGGCAGGCCGGTTACCGGGGAGCGGCGCGCAGGCGGGTGGCGAGGGCACGGGCGGCCGCGGCCGCGTGCGCCAGTGGTGTGCTGCACGAGTGCCCTAGCCATACTGGAGTCATCGTGGCGGAGAATGGGCAGGATGGCGGCGCGCCGCCCGGGCAGGGGCGGGGCGGCCCGCCCGGGCCGCCGCCGTCCCTGAGGGACAAGCGGTTCTACTTCGCGCTGATGTCGATCTGCATCGGCTTGTTCGTCATCTCCTGGGCGGTGGTGGACCGCTACTCAGTCCTCTGGGCGATCGTCCTCTCGGCCGTGGCCCTGGCCATCCCGCCGTTCGCGGCGATCATCGCGAACGCGGCCAGCGCCACCGACCGCCGCCGTTCGCCGGCGGCCTGGGGACGGCAAAAGGCGCGGCTCGGCTCCTGGCGAGGTCCGCCCCTCGCGTGCGCACACCGGCGTCCCGCCCGGCGGGCTCACAGGCCGAGGTAACCGCGGATAGCCTCCTCAACCTGGCTCAGCTCGACGAGGCTGAGCCGCCCGCGCTGCTTCCTGAGCTTCACCTTGGGCAGCGTGTGCAAATCGGTCGCGTTCACATAGCTCACATCGTGGCCGGTGAGTCCTGCGTCATGATCCAGGCGCACATGCGTGGGGGATGGTCCCTCTGTCCCGGTGATCATGGCCACCGTCAGCGCACTCAGCTTCGTACCGACCGCATTGGCCGTCAGTATCAGTACCGGGTGCGGGCCGATTCCGTGAGGCAACTGGGCGTCCCAGACCTCGCCCCTCATGGGGTCCACCGGCTACTCGGCCCAGAGTGCCGCAACACCTTCTGGCACAGGGGCTGCCTCGCCGCCGTAAAACCGGTCGTACTCCTCGGCCATGGCCAACTCACGGGCGCGCTGGTGAACCAGGCGCAAGCCTTCACGTACCAGGGCCGACGTACCGTCCAGCCCGAGTACCGGGGCATCCGCCTCGACCAGCTCGCGGGCGAAGTCCGCATCGACCCGGGCCTGCATGATCACGGAGCCGCCCGGGACCGCTTTCCGGCGCGGCCTGGACTTCCCGGGTGCTTCCGAAGCAGCCTTCGCTCGCAGTCCGGCTGCATCAAGCCGCACCCGCGCCGGGGTTACCCGGCCCGGCCTCGCTGACTTCCGCGTGCTGGCCACGGCAGCCGGCCCGCGCCTGGTCAGGTCCGTCAACTTCGGTGCTTCCCGCGGAGTTCCCTTAGCCATGTATTGAGTTTGTCATACACATTCCACTGCTTCGATCCAGCGCCTGAAGCAGTCCCGCGCAACGCAGCAGCCCCCGGTGGATCATCCACCGGGGGCTGCTGTCCAGGGAGCGGAGGCTCGGGGATTTGAACCCCGGATGGGCGGTAAACCCAAACCGCATTAGCAGTGCGGCGCCATAGACCGGACTAGGCGAAGCCTCCCGACGACCAAGCGGTCCGCATCAGCGTACCGGGATGCCGCCAGACGTGCCAAAGCAGTCGGGGCACTGCGTCCAGAAACAACCGGGCTCCTGGCCGCAGGCGGCCGGGATCGTTACTACACCTCGACCACGTCGTAGTCGCCGGCTGCGTAGGCCTCCCGGATCCGGGTCTTGGCGAACTTCCCGACACTGGTCTTCGGTACCTCGTCGATGAACGACCAGCGCTCAGGAAGCTGCCAGCGGGGTATCCGGTCGGCCAGGTACGCCTTGAGCTCCTTCGGCGTGATCGTGGCGCCGCCCTTGATCACCACCGTGGCGAGCGGGCGCTCGCCCCACTTCTCGTCGGGCACCCCGATGACCGCGGCCTCGGCCACCTCGGGGTGGCCCATGAGGATGTTCTCCAGCTCCATGGACGAGATCCACTCGCCGCCGGACTTGATCACGTCCTTGGCCCGGTCGGTGAGCGTGATATAGCCGAGCCGGTCGATGGTCCCGACGTCGCCGGTGCGCAGCCAGCCGTCGTGGAACTTCCCCGGATCGTCGTCCTTGTAGTACGACCCGGTGATCCAGGGCCCGCGGACCTCGACCTCGCCGACCGCCGCGCCGTCGTTCGGCATCACCTCGCCGCCGTCGCCGACCAGCCGCCCTTCGACGGTGCAGAACAGACGGCCCTGGGTGTCCCGGTAGGCCCAGCCCTCGTCCTCGCTCACCCCGCGCGGCGGCCGGGCGACGCTGGCCAGCGGCGAGGTCTCGGTCATTCCCCAGGCTTGCAGGATCTCCACGCCGAGTTCCTTCTGGAAGGCTTCCATCAGCGCGTGCGGGACCGCCGAGCCGCCGCACGGGCACCAGGCGCAGCGAGGACACGTCGCCGCCGTGCGCGCGGATGTGCTGGAGCAGGCCGTTCCAGATGGTCGGGACCGCCCCGGCGATGGTCGGCCGCTCCGCCTCGATCAGCCGGATCAGCGGCTCGGGCTGCAGGAACCGGTCGGGCATGATCAGGTCCGCGCCGGCTGAGCACCGCCGCGTAGGCCAGTCCCCAGGCGTTGGCGTGGAACATGGGCACCACCGGCAGGATCCGGTCGCTGTCGCTCACCGCGAAGGCGTTGCCCAGGCAGGCGCCCATCGCGTGCAGGTACGTGGACCGGTGGCTGTACACCACGCCCTTGGGCATGCCGGTGGTGCCGCTGGTGTAGCACATGGCCGCCGCGGACCGCTCGTCCAGGTCGGGCCAGCTGAACGTGTCCGGCTCGGCGGCGAGCAGGTCCTCGTAGTAGTGCACCTCGTGGCCGTGACCCGGCCAGCGCCCCGGCGTCCGCGGCACCCTCGCCCGAGGCCGGCCCGGCCAGCACGATGTGCCGGACCGTTTCCAGGCTGGGCAGGATCGCGGCCAGCAGCGGCACCAGGGTGGGCTCGGTGATGATCACATGGTCGCCGGCATGGTTGGCGATGTAGCTGAGCTGCTTCGGGTCGAGCCGCAGGTTCAGCGTGTGCAGCACCGCGCCCATGGAGGGGACGGCCAGGTAGGCCTCCAG
The DNA here is from genome assembly GCA_963723595.1 of uncultured Actinomycetes bacterium. GTDB lineage: Bacteria > Actinomycetota > Actinomycetes > Streptosporangiales > Streptosporangiaceae > RYN-230. Next base: position 312,586 of record CAVRRQ010000014.1, on the reverse strand, counting down.
GTGCTCGGAGTTGTTCCACATCAGGGTGGCGACCCGCTGGTCCCCGTCCACGCCGAGCTTCGCGCAGCGCGCCCGCGAGCTGCGCCGCCCGGGCCCCGGTCTGGGCGTAGGACTGGCGGCGGACGCCGTCCGTCGTGCACGTGACGACTTCGCTGTCGCCGTAGACCGTGGTGCCGTACCGCATCAGCCCGGCCACGGTCAGGGGCACGTCCATCATCGTGCTGAGCACGGGCCACCTCCTGGTGAGTCACCTCCGGCGCGAGAAGGCACCGGTCCCACGTCGTTCTCGTCGGATCGTGTCATGCCGTGAGGCGCAAACGTCACCCTCCGGGCCGGGAATACCCCCCCTCAGCCTTCGAGCAGGTCGGCGTCGATGCGGAGCTTGGCCACCGCCCGGGACACCGTGCTCTTGACCGTGCCCAGGCTCACGCCGAGGACGTTCGCGATCTCCGCCTCGCTCATGTCCTCGTAGTAGCGCAGCACCACGGCGGCCCGCATCCGCTGCGGCAGCCGCTCGATCGCCCGGCGCAGCGCGTCCTGCACCTCGCTGTCGCCCGCGTGGTCGACGACCGGCTGGTCGGGGATGTCGTCCGTCGGGTACTCCTCGACACGGCGCCGCCGCCACCAGGAGATGTGCGTGTTCACCATGGCCCGGCGCACGTAGCCGTCCACGGCGCCGCGGTCCTCGATCCGGTCCCAGGCCTGGTACGTCTTGGCCAGCGCCGCCTGGACGAGATCCTCGGCGTCCGCCCGGTTGCGGGTGAGCAGGTAGGCCATCCGCAGTAGCGACCCGCTCCGGGAGGTGACGTACTCGCGGAACGCCGGGTCACCGGCCTCTGGCGGGTCCTGCGGCGGCCTGGGCGACGGCGCGTGCGGCCGCCCCGGGGGTGCCCCCTGGGAGGGATCATGTGACGTGACGGCGCGCGTCACCTGCGCGCCCGCGGCAACTCTTCGCGCGGAATCGCCCTGACCCTCAGTCTCGGCGTGCCTGCTGCGCGGTGTGGCCCCGTTCCCCCGCGCCCCGGCCACGACGTGATCGCCCCCGACGCTCACACCCCAACCGTACCCAGCTAACACGCTGTCCCCACGGTTCCGCCGTGTGCCGGCGAGGCGGCGCCTCACGGGCAACGTGCCGGAATCGCTTGACGCACGCTTCTCCCGCCCCCATCGTCATGACCTGGGACGTTTGCCTGGGGAGGGTCGATGCTGGTCCAACGTGGTGACTTAGCGTGCTGTGTCCGTTGCGCAGGACCAACCGCCGCGGGGCGCCTCGGCCGCCGTCATCTGCTCAAGGCGGCGGTCCACCCGCTGGCCGCTGACTCCTCCACACGAGCGGGGGCAGCCGCGCCCCAGGTGGCGGTCGCAACCGGCACCGGCGGCGGCACCGGCGGTGGCGTGGTGCGGGCCGCCGGGCGGGCCGGTCATCCGGGCGTGCTCACCGGGACGGTGCTGGACACCAGCCCGCAGATCGTCACCCTCTACTGCCCGGAGGGCGAACGGCGGATCGCACTGCCCCCCCGGGCCGGCGTGTGGAAAGGCCGCCGGGTCGATCCCACCGCCCTGGAGACCGGGGACAGCGTCGTGATCCGGATGCTCCCGGACCAGCGCAGCGTTGCCGACCGGATCTGGGCCAACGCAGGCCGGGTGACCGGCGTGATCATGGAGCTCGACCGGGAGAGCATGCTCATCGACGAGGGCCGGACCACCCGGCGGCAGGCCGTGCTGATCCCGCCGCACGTCATGGCCCGGCTCCAGGTCCGGTTCCCCCGGCTGGAGCCCGGGTACCTGGTGGACTTCATCGGGCTGCGCGGCCGCGGGTACCTGGAGGCGCTCGTCCCCGCCACCTCGCAGCCGGCCTACCGGGCCAGTGAGGCGCCCGCCCGGTCGCCGCTGCGCGGCCATCCCCGGGACCGCATCGCGGGGTCGGCCGTCTGGCACGAGCCTGCCGGTGCCGCAGACGCGGACGGCGTGCGGTACCCGGCCCTCGACCCGGAGACCGCCTGCCGGGAGCAGCCGCTGGCCGGGCCGGCTGCCCGCCGCTCCCGTACCTGTCGGTCGGCAGCCTGCTGAAGGTACGCAACGAGTGCACCGGCGCGACGCGGATTCTGCCGGTGTCCGGCTGCGCCGCGACCGCGCAGATCTTCTGTGACCGGTGCGTGACCTGCGGCACCTCGCCCCGCGGGCGGATCGCGGACCTGCCGCTGGCCAGCTTCGTGGCTATGGGCGGCGACCTGGAGAAGGGCTGCTTCAACGCCACAGTCTCACTCGGGACCCTCTCGCCAGGGGATTCCGGGTCTCGCCCCACCGGCTCAGCGCCGGCAGGACAGCCATGACGGCCCCGGATCTGCCGGCCACCCTCCTGGCCGACCTGCGGGACGTCCAGCCGCCCATCATCGCGGGCCTCCTGATCGGCGGGTGCCTGGCCAAGCTCAGCCGGGTGGTCCGCAGCATCGGCTGGCGAGGCGGGGCGCGCCGAAGGCGTGTTCCCTCCGAGTCAGCGATCGCGGGGGGTACGGGGGGTCGCCCACCCGGGACGGCACTCGACGCTGGCCTGGGCCCCACTCAGCTGTTCCCGCTCCGGCTGCGCCGCCCGCTGGCCATGAGCATGGGCACGTTCGAGATGTGCCTGGGGCTCGCGCTGCTGGCGACCGTGCTGCCGGTGGGAACACATGCCGGGACGGCGCTGCACGCGCCGCGCGCGGCAACCGGCGCCCGGATCGCGGCGGCCGCGTTCTTCCTGGTGGCCGCGGCCGCGCTGGTCGAGCTGCGGGGACGGCGCCCCGATCTGGGCTGTGGCTGCTTCGGCGACCTCAGTTCCCAGCCGGCGGGCTGGCGGTCGCTGGCCCGGGCCCTGCTGCTCACCGGGGCGGCGCTGATCTCCATCGAGACCCCGGCCCTGTACCTGCCGCCCTGGGGCCACGGGGCGCTGCTGTTCCTCGGGATCGTCTGTGCCGAGCTGGCCCTGGTCGCCGCCCTGTCGCCAGAGGTCGGCGAGGCGCTGGTCCGGCTGGGCTATACGGACCCGTGCGAGCTGCGCCAGCTGCCCGGCTGACCGGACCCTGACGGCGCTGCGGCGCAGCCGTCAGTGGCGCAAGCACGCCCGGGCGATCACCACCGAGATGCCCATCGACATGTGGCGGGAGCTGTGCTGGCGTTACGTGGTCTTCCCGTGCCGCCAGGGCGGGGGGCACGCGGAAGTGGTGTTCGCGGTGCAGCTCAAGCGGCGCCGCCCGGCGGTCCAGGCGGCCATCCTCCCCCTGTCCCCGGACTGGCCCGGCGGCCCGGCGGCCAGCCCTTCCACCACACAGGACCAGGACCGCCGCGGAGCTATGCAGTTATCTACCCGCGTCTAGCTGAGGCGCTAGAAAGCTGGATACTCGGCCAGAAGGGGCCATGGGTCACACGGGCTGGGCGCGCAGGAAGCGGCCGAAGTGCGGCACGGTGAACGCGATCAGGCCGCGCTCGGAGCTGTAAATCAGCCCCTTCTTGATCAGCCCGTCCCGGGCCGGGGACACGCTGGACGGCTTGACGCCCAGTTCTTCAGCCACCTGGGCGGTCGGCACGGGATCGTCGCCGAGTTGGGCCATCATGCGCATGTACTTGCGTTCCGCGGGGGTGGCCCGCTCATACCGGCTGCCGAAGAAGCCGACGGCCAGCTCACCCTCGGCCTGCGGGCTGGCCACCGCGACATCCTGCGCGGTGACGGGGCTGGCCGTGGCCACATCCCAAGTCACCTTGCCGTAGGCCTGCACGAAGTAGGGGTATCCGTCCGCCGCCTCGTACAGCGCGTCCAGCGCATCCTGCTCGAAATCGGCACCCTCCCGCTGGGCCGGCGCGAGCAGCGCCTGGTCCGCGGCGGCGCGGTCCAGCCGGTCGATGGACACGTACCGGAACAGGCGTTCGGAGTAGCTCTTGCTCGCGGACAGGACCGCGGGGAGGTGCGGAAGGCCCGCACCGACCACGATCAGCGGGCCGCCGGTCTGGGACAGCTCGTGGGTGGCGGCGCACAGCGCGGAAATGTCGGGTGCGGGCACGTCCTGCATCTCGTCGATGAACAGGGCGATGCCGACGCTGAGGTCACCGGCCACCGAGGCGGCGTCGCCGAACAGCTCCATCAGGTCGATCTCCAGGTCACCGGAGTCGGCCCGGCCGCGCACCGCGGGCACGTCGATGCCCAGGTGCGGCGTGAAGCTGCCCTTGGGCGCCTTCGGATCCCGGGCCGCGAACGCCTTCAGCACCCCCAGGAACTCCTCGATGCGGTCCGGGGCCCGGTGCCGCGGGGCAAGCTCGCGGACGGCCATGTGCAGGGCGCCCGCGACCGGCCTGCGGATGGACTGGTCCGGCCGCGCCTCGATCTTGCCGGTGCCCCACAGCCGCTGCAGGGCCATCGAGCGGAACGAGTTGAGCAGCACGGTCTTGCCCACCCCGCGCAACCCGGTGAGCACCATGCTGCGTTCCGGCCGGCCGCGGGCGATCCGCTCCAGCACGACCTCGAACTGGCTGAGTTCGCGGTCCCGGCCGGCCAGTTCCGGCGGTCGCTGGCCGGCGCCCGGCGCGTAGGGGTTGCGTACAGGGTCCACGGCTAGCAGCCTATGGGCGGCTCTAGCCGGAACCCTAGATTGACGTAGAAAGCCCTGACGGCGTGTCGCCGATCGGGCCCAACCGCATCAGTGCGGTGCATTGTGCGCGCTCTGACGCACACGATGCACCGCGCTGATCATCGAGGCGGGGGTAGGGGGTGAGGGTGGGCCGCGCGCGAGGGGGTGAGGGGTGGGCGTAGGGCAAAGAGGCCGGGGCGCGGCGCCTCTCCCCTGGCACCGCGCCCCGGCTGGCTTGACCGGGCTGATTAGCCCGAACAGACCGTTAGTGAAGCAAACGCAGTGTGTTGACCGCGTCGTCCACGTAGTACAGGCCGGACGCGTACGGCGCGACGGCCAGGCCGAACAGTGCGCCCGCACCCTTCGGGCTGCCGGACTTGTCGAGGAACCGGGTGGCGACCTGCATGCCCATCGGGGTGGTCTCGACCAGCCTGCCGTCACCGCCGTTGACGGTGAGGACGTCCCCGCCCGGGGCCACGGTGAGGCCCAGCGGCGTGTTCAGCGCGCCGCCCGAGGTGACCACGAACCCGGTACCGGCGCTGGTGTGCCGGAACGGGGCGCCCGGGATCGCGGTGACCCGGTTACCCAGGCTGTCCGCGACGTACAGGGTGCCGTGGGAGTTGAGCCCCACGCCGGTGGGCCCGACGACCAGGGCGGCCGGGTCGGTACGCTCCCCGAACCCGGAGCCGATGGTCGTCACGCCCACGAGGTGCGGGGCGTGGTGACGGTACAGGGCCAGGCCGAGCCGGAGCACGGTGCCCTGGTTCACGACGCTGCCGTTCGCGGCGACGGTGCCGTTGAGGACGTTGGTGACGAACAGTTCAGCGAAGTGGCTGTTGCTGATCGCCGTCATGTCCCACGGGCCGTTGATGCCGTTGCCGGAGAGGGTCTCCCGGACGTGGCCCCACCGGTCCAGCACCAGCAGGCAGCCGGCCTTGGCGGTCGGGGACATGCCGTTCGAGGTGGGCAGGCTGCCGACCACGACCCAGCCGCCGTGCAGGATCGAGAGGGCCGTGGTCAGGCCGATCCCGCCGGGGCACGCCCCGGGCAGGTGCTTGGCGCTGATCCGGGCGAACGTCGTCCGCGTGCCGCCGGGCGACACCTGGACGATCGTGGTCCCGGTGCCCTGGAGGTTAGCCTTGTTGTTGAAGTTGCTGATCAGGACGCTGCCGCGGTTCAGGTTGCCCTGACTGCGGCCGACCACCGCCACGCCGTACGGGTTGACGTCGCCGTTGCCCGGCACCGTGGACGCGATGGTAGAGAGCTTGTGAAAGTGGCTGATGAAGGACTGCTGCCCGTGCGGACTGGCCGTGGCCCGCGCCTGCGCCCCCGCGGCAGGCGCCATGGCAAGAGCCGCGGCCGCGACGGTTGCCACTGATGCGGCTGACGCGAGGGCGACACGATGGATGAAGGACATTCCCCGCTCCCCTTTCCCCTGGATGCACGGGACCGTCGGTGGGCCCGGGCACGGCGCAAGGGCGGGGATCAAACGCGCACCAGGAAACCGCACGGGCCAGCCGGCCGGTGACGGGCACCATCAAGCTCCGCCGACGGCGCGAGTGAGCACCGTGCGGCTGGCTCTCTGGCCGGCACCGGGCCGGTTGGCACCATGCAGCTAACGCCCCGCTCGCGCGCCGCACCCTTGTCACGGGAAGGGCGCGCGGGGGGTTCAGGTTACGGACAAGATTGTTCCAGCGAATTTGCAGAAAGTAATGATGGGGTCAACGCAGGGGCGGCCTGTGGTCTGGTTACCGGCCCGGCCGGTGGCAGGGCCGGGACCAGCGGCCCGGCCGATGCCCGGTTACCGGCCCGGCCGGTGCCCGGGCTGGTTCAGCCGGGCCAGGTAGGCGTTGTACGCGTCGAGATGCTCGTCGTCGTCGATGGTGCCCCGCGCCCCCGGAACGGCCGGCCCGGCGCCCGGCCCAGCGGCCACGGGCTCCGGCGCGGGTTCCAGATCCCGCGCGGGTCCCGGGGCCGGGGCGGACGGGGATTGCGGGGCCGACCCGGTGGGGGGTGATGCGGGCGGGGCGACCAGGGTCTCGAAGCTCGCCGTGCGCACGGTTTCCAGCCAGCCCCGGCTGGCCGTGCCGACCCGGTCCGCGTGCGCCCACATCAGGAAGACCAGCATCATGAAGCCGAGCATGATCGCGTCGCCGCCGATCCACATGACGGCGCCGCCCGCGTGCAGGTCGGCCACGGGACTGAGCGACCCGGGCGGGCGCATCCCGGTCATTCCCTGCGCCGGGGTGTTCTCCGTGCCGAGGACCAGGCCGGTGAACGTGTCCACCGGCATGGCCACGACCAGCATCACGAACCGGATCGGGTAGGACAGCCGCCAGCGGATCGGTTCGCTGCCCAGGATCGGCAGGAAGAACAGGTACCCGACGATCAGGTAGAGCGCATGCTCCGCGTTGTGCAGCGCGGGGTTGGTCATGACCACGCCCATCAGGCCGGTCAGGTGCGTGACGGCGATGGTCGCCGCGTACAGGACCAGCACGAACGGCGGGCAGGTGAGGAAGGTGGCCACCCGGGACCGCACCACCCGCTTGGCCCAGGTGTGCAGCGGGTTCCGGCTGGAGTGCAGCAGCAGCGTGACCGGCTGGCCCAGCACCAGCAGGGGCGGCGCGATCATGATCAGCATCAGGTGCTGGATCATGTGGTCCCAGAACAGGACGTCGTCGTACGCGCCGATGCCGCTCTCGGTGGCCAGCACCACGACCAGCAGCCCGCCCAGGAACAGGCCGGTACGCCACCACGGCCAGGGCCGGGCGGGATGACGCCGGCCAACTCGCCACGCGCCCCACAGGTACAAGGCAGCGAAGACGACGACGATGGCCGTGACGACAGGCGCGAACTCCCAGCGTTCCAGGACCGCCTGCCAGCCGAACCGGGGCAGCATGGAACCTCCCTCTTGCTGGCTTGAGCCTACTCACTACCGCGTGTAGGCGAAGTCCCCGGCCCCTTGCGCTCGGCAGGGTCCGCCGATCAGGCTGGCTGCCCGGGACGTGAAGGGGCCGCCGGACACACGGCACACCCGGCATACGCGACAGACAGAGGCACATGACGTTGAACAGTGATCCAGGCGCGGTCCGGGTCCCCGGAGCAGGAGCACCGGGACTCGCGGGCCTGCATCTGCACCGCTGGAACGACCGGGCGGTGGTAGGGGTGGCCGTCGCCGCCTTCGCCTCGGGCTTCGGGCAGTTCGGCGTGGTCGCCGCGCTCGGCGACGTAGCCCGGGGATTCGGCCAGGTGAGCCACGGCGCCACCCTTTCCGACCAGGCCGGGCTGTCCGGCACCGCCCTGGGGATCGGGCTGGCGATCATGCGCCTGGCCTCGCTGGGCGCGCTGCCCATCACCGGGCTGGCCGACGACTTCGGCCGCCGGAAGATGCTGCTCATCACGGTCGGCGCGGGGCTGGCCCTGACCGTGCTGGCGGCGGCCAGCCCCAGCTACTGGTGGTTCGTGGCCATCTTCGCCTGCGGGCGTCCCCTGCTCAGCGCCACGAACGGGCTGGCGCAGGTCACCGCGGCCGAGCAGACCGCGGCGGCGGACCGGGCCAAGGCCCTGGCCCTCATCGCCGCCGGCTACGGCCTGGGGGCCGGGGTCATCGCGGTCGTACACAGCCTGGCCTCGCACGCGATCGGATTCCGGGGCGTATTCATCCTGGCGCTCATCCCCCTGGCCCTGCTGCCCCTGATCGGGCGCTGGGTGCAGGAGCCGGACCGGTTCACCCTGGCCGCAGCCGGGCTCCGGGCATCCGATCCCGGTGCTCGACGCCGTGGCCCGCCCGTTCCGGCGCCGCCTGCTGGTGATCGTGGTCCTGGCCTTCGCCATCTCGGTCATCACCGGGCCGGCCAACAGCTTCGTGTTCCTGTTTGCGCAGAACTTCCTGCATCAGCGGGGCATTGTCACGGCGGGCATGGTGGTGGGCGCCGGTGTCGCCGGGCTGGCGGGGCTCCTGGTCGGCCGCTGGCTGGCGGACCAGGTGGGCCGGCGCCTGACCGGCGCGCTGGCCATGGTGGCCGTGGCCCTGCTCGCTGTCCTGACGTACAGCGGTTCCGCGCCGGCGTTGCTGGTGGGCTACGTGCTCGGCGTGTTCGCCGCGTCGGTCTTCGCCCCGGCGGCCGGGGCGCTGGTCAACGAGTTGTTCCCGACCTCGGTCCGGGCCTCCGTGGTCGGCTGGTCGGTGGCGGCGGGGGTGCTGGGCGCGGTGGCCGGGCTGGTCATCTTCGGGGCGGTGGCCGGCGGCGAGCACCAGTTCGGGGTGGCGGGGGTCGTCACTTTCCTGCCCGCCGCACTGGTCATGGTGCTGTTCTGGCTGCTCCCCGAGACCCGGGGGCGTGAGCCGGAGGATCTGTGGCCTGAGGCGTGACCGGTACCCGGGGAGATCCGCACGGCTGCCCCGCAGGTGCCCGCCGCTGCCTGCGGCTGCCCGGCCGAGGAGGCGGCTTCCCGCGGAGGGCGGGACGATCGTTGCGTGACCCCAACAGTCGCAGCGCTATCGTTGTCGGCGGAGGGTTCGCCTAGTGGCCGATGGCGGCGGTCTTGAAAACCGCTAGGGGGCGCGAGCTTCCTCGTGGGTTCGAATCCCACACCCTCCGCCCAGCCAGCCAACACGGCACTTGACCAGCCTGAACGCTTACCCTGCCTGCCGCTGCGCCCGTCGATGACGTGGCTCGGCCGGCGGCCGGGCCAGGGAAGCCATCAAGACAGCGGCCGGAGGAGGGCCCAAGTCAGCCGCCCCCTGAACCGCCCTGACCCATGGGGTGCGATCGCCCGCCCTCTGTCGCACGTTTCGCCTGACGTCCCGCCGATGTCTGGCGTGCCTGCTCACGAACGAGGCGGCGCTCACGCCAGCGGCCAACCCAGCGGGTGATCTTAGTCTTCACCACTCCACCTCTTTGACCTCCGAGACGAACATGCCAACTCGGAGCCTGGCCGCCCCGCCCACCAGGCCGCCCCCCGGCTCTGCGATGCTCGCCACGTCAGCGTGGGGTAAGGCATGTATCCGCAGCTTACGCCGCACAAAGGGACGCTGACAACGACCGCTGCGCTCAAGGCAGACGTCATGGCCCGCCCGCTCGGGATCGCGGCGTCCGGCCGCTTCCGGGGCCGGTGCGCGACCCATGAAGGCGCAGCAGTACCGGCGCCCCGTGCCAAGCTGGGTGGATGCAGTGGGAGCCTGATACGGCATTTCTGCGGGGCCTGGACTTCTTCAGCGGCGCGGCAGGCGAACTCGGCGATGCCACCTGGGAGGGAGCTTCCCCCTGTGAGGGCTGGCGGGCACTCGACGTCCTCGGCCACGTCGGCCAGGCCACGCGCTTCGGAACTCTGCTCCTCCAGGGCGCTCAGCCGGCCTGGGCGCCGGTCGAGCCGCCTGGCACTGCAGTGGAGGGAAGCCCCAGCGAGTGGTGGCAGGAACTCGCCGACCAGGCCCGCACCGCCGTGACGGGCGCGGACCTCTCCGAGGTCGTTGACTCGCCCGTGGGCCAGCGCAGCATCGGGGAGGGCCTGAGCTTTCCGGCCCTGGACCTGTTCGTCCACGGATGGGACCTCGGCAGGATCGCGGGAGTGACCCTGGAGCTGCCCGCCGGGGCGATCGAGTTCGCCCGCCGCGTCCTCGAACCCCTCTCCGCCGGGCAGGTGCGCAACCCCCGGGTTTTCGCGGCCGAGAAGACAGCTCCGGCCGGCGCCTCTGATTCTCAGGCGTTTATCGCCTGGACCGGCCGGGACCCGGACTGGAGTCCCGCCGCCTGAGGGAGCCGCTGAAGGCGGCTAGGCCAGCGCCAGCCCGGACCGCCCGGGTTCCAGGGGCGGGTCACTGTCGGGCAGCGCCTCGGCCAGGCTCCCGAAGACCGCGACCAGCCGGTCCACCCCCGCATCGGCCAGGACCTGCCGGATCCATGGGCCCGCCGCGACGCGCAACTCCCCGCCGCCGACGTCGGTGTATCTCAGCGCCATGATCAGGGCGCTCATCGCATGCCAGTCGCAGTCCTGCTGGGCGGACAGGTCCGCCACGATGACCGTGTGATCCCGGCTCACGGACGCGAGTGCGGCCCAGAACTGCTGCGCGTTCCCGGCGCCAATCTGAGCCAGCGGCGTCACGACCGCCAGCCCACCCTCCGACCGGACCCGGACGTCGGGCTCGAGGGGGTCGTCGGGCAACGTCTCATGCTTTCCGCCTGGCCAGCTTGGCTTGCCGTAATCTCTGCCGTCGTGTGAGGGCACGCGGACCGCAGGGCATGGCGGCTGTTTCGTCAACCGCGCGCAACGTAGCACCGGCCCGCGCCACTCACCAGCCGCCCCGGGGACGAGGACCCCGGATGAACGGGGCGCTAGGACGGGCGGCGGATGAAGGCCGGGTCGTAGAGGTACCAGCCTTCCCGGCCGCCCACCGCGGGGCTGGCGTACCAGCGGAGCCCGACGCACCAGCGGCCGTGCCGGTCCTTACGCTGACCCGTGACCTGGGCCCAGGCCCATGTGCCATCCTGAAGCAGGATCTCGGCCTCCGTGTCCTCCGGGATGGTGGAGCCGGGCACGGCGTCGGCGGGCATGGCCCGCTCCAGCGTCGGCTCACGGGCAGGATCCGAAGCGGCCATCTGGCCAGGATGCGCTTCGGCTCGTGCGCTCTAGCGCACGTTTGGGATTTTTTTCGCGAATGTTTTCGGATGGACCCAGCCCGCCGGGCCGGGCCTCCCGGACAGCGCTGGCCGAGTGCTCAGGTCTGAGACGTGCAGAGTGGGCTTCTGTGGGTAGATGTGCCGCCTGGGCGCGCGCGGCGGCCCATCTATCTGAGGGGGAGCATGCGCGGGCAGCACCACGCGGGAACGAAGAACTCCAGCGGAAACGCTAGCGCGGTCGTGGGCGTGATCGTGATCGCACTGCTTATCCTGCTGGCGGTCGTGCTCATCCTGGCGCTGCGGTGAGGCTGCGGCGTCAGGCTTGCTCGGTGGGGCGGACCAGTATCTCGTTGACGGCGACGTGCCGTGGCCTGGTCACGATGTAGGCGACCGCGTCCGCGATGTCTTCGGCCCCCATCGGCTGCATACCGCTGACCTGGCCCCGCATGGCCTGGAGCACCTCGGGCCGGTTGTGACCGGCCAGCTCCGTGACGGTCGCACCGGGCTCGACCAGCGAGACGCGCACGTGCCGCTGGGTGACCTCAAGGCGCAGCGCCTCACTGAACGCGCCGATGCCGTGCTTGGTCAGCGTGTAGACGGCGCTTCCATTGCGGGCGATGCGGCCCGCGGTCGAGCTGATGTTCACCATGTCGGCGACCTGGCGCGGCCCATCCCCGGCCGCACGGAGCAGATGCGGCAAGGCGGCGTGCGCGCAGTAGAGCAGGCCCATCACGTTGAGGTCAACCATCCGCTGCCACTCCGGCAACGGTGCCCCCACCGCCGGGCCCAGCAGCATTACGCCCGCGTTGTTGACGAGCGTGTCGAGGCGGCCCAGCTCGGCGACCGTCCGCTCGACCGCGTCCGTGGCCTGCTGCTCATCGGCGATGTCCGACTCCAGGACGAGCACCGTCCCGCCCTGCTCCCGGATGCCCGCGGCCACCTCCTCCAGCCGGTCCTTGCGCCGGGCCGCGACCGCGACCGCCGCCCCCTCAGATGCGAGCGCCATGGCTGTGGCCGCTCCGATGCCGCTCGATGCGCCGGTCACCAGCGCCACCGTGCCATCCAGCCGGTCCGGCGTCGTCCGCCCCCGGCTCGCTGCGGGCGCTGCCTGGTCGAAGAAGGCGGGCATGACTGAGCTCCTCAAAGCCGGGGCGGTCGACGTCCCCGCCGCCACACTGCGTCATCCAGCGCGGAGCCGGGAAGACTAACTGGAGGATCCTCCGTTACCGCAGTGTAAGCGGAGCATCCTCCGGTTGACGCCTCCTGGCTGCATCTGCTCGTTGCAGCGAGCGCCCGCAGCGTTCTTACCCCGGCCCGGGCGAACGGCATCTTAAACGGCTGAACCCGCCCGGAGGGGTGTTCTATCCGGGCGGGTTCGTGGAACGCTCGGCAGGTACGGCGACGCAACCACCGCGGCGGCCAATCTCCGGCGCCGTGTCTGACGCTGGGCTAGCTGAAGAGGCAGAGTTCCAGGATGAGGGCCTCGACGGCTCCTTCGCGCTCCCCGGGCTGCCCGTACCGGACCGTGCGGCCGATCTCGGTCCCTACGCTGAACTCGTCCATGTAGCGGAAGATGCCCTCACGCCCATGGCCTAGTGCGATGTCGTACCCGAGCAGGAGGGCAGCGTGACGCATCTCGGATGTCGCCACCCTGGTGAGTACGGCTCGCATGACGCGGCCCTTGAGACCGCGGGCTCGTCGGGTGATCCACTGGCGGCGATGGCGTCCCCTCACGCTGTCGCGCACATCTAACATGCCTGGCCTTCTTTCGTTAGCGGGGTCGGTCGTTGGCCCGGCCAGGCTTCCCCCCCAGCCGTGCCCCACTTCTAACAGAGAGACGCGCAACTGTCGCTCTGGGTGCACAGAATCCTGAAATCAGATGGGTCCCGGCACGGGCACCAGACGGCGGCCGGCCTCAGCCGACGACGGGGCTCCGGCGGAAGCGGCTGAACCAGCTGGGGCGCACGTCCCACTGCATGGAGGTGAGGTCCAGGGCCGCATAGTTCCGCAGCCGGTTGTCCGCGTCCAGGCCCGTCACCCTCACCGGCCCGTAGCCGAAGTCACACGTGCGCTGGTAGGCGCGGTGCAGGTGGCCGTGCATGAGGTAGGCGGGCATGACCGCGTCGACGATGCGCTGCAGGCGCCGGCGGTGGGCGTCGCTGCGGGCCAGGTCCTCCGGTGCCCACTCGGGGGGCGGGTGGGCGAAGGTGTGGGCCACGCCGGACGGGCAGTCGTGGCAGACCATCACGTCGGCGTGACCGCTGGCGGAGATGGCCATCTCCTGCTCCGCGGTGATCTCCTCCTGCGGCCACCAGTCCACGCCCTCGGTGCGGACCGCGCGGTCCAGGCTCACCGCCCCCCCGCAGGCGAGCCATGTGAGGCCGTGCCAGTTCCAGCGGTAGCCGCGGGGCAGGTGCATGATCCGCGGGACCACGATCACGCGCCCGTCCGGGCCGGGCTTGCGGTCCAGCTGGCCGAGCCGGGAGAAGTCCTCGTGGTTGCCGTCCACGAACCACAGCTCGGCATCCGCTTCGGCCAGGGCCTTGCTCACCTGATCCAGATAGGCCTGCCCGGCCTTGTCCGGCCAGATGCCGAAGTCCCCGAGGTGCAGGATGAGCCGCTGGCTCTCCCCCGCGAGCAGGGCCGGGATGCGCCGGATGACGCTGACCGCCCACTCCTCGTTGCCGTGCCAGTCCCCGGTGACAAGGATCCGCCGCGGCCCGTCGGCTGCGGTAGGCGTCTCCCCGTCCGGCTCGGACGGCTCGGACGGCTCGGCGCTCGATGCGTCCCCCGGCCGGCTTCAGCGGTCATGACTGATTTGTAACCGCTGGACAGGTATTCCACCAGAGGGCTGGCCGCGCCGCAGCCCGGGCGGCGCGTCAGCCGCCGTCCGCGTCCTGCCACTTTCCGCTCAACGGGTTCTGGCTGATCCCGCAGGACGCCAGGCTGTGGCCGCCGGTGGCGACCGACCTGGACATCAGCGTCGAGCCGATGAGGATCTCGCACGTGACCGAGCCACTGCCTTGCAACTGGGCGGTGATGGAGTAGTACAGGGCACTGCCCAGCGTGGTGGTGACGTGGAGCGGCCCCTGGCCGGTGACGGTGCTGCCCTCCGGACCGTAGGTCACCGCCGCATCCGGCGTGCCAGTGACGCGGTAGGTGAGGGCGGCCGCTGGCCGGCTTTTCGGGAGCGTCCTGGCCTTCGGCCGGGCGGCCGTAGCCGCCGTGGCGCCTGCGCCGCCGATCGCCGCCTTGGATCCGGCCGGGGAAGACGGGAATTTTCCGCTGGTGAGGCCGGTCCCGACACCGACGATGACGATCAGGCAGCCGAGCCCGATCAGCATCCCGTTCCGGACCCGGTGACGCCGGCCGGGCCGGCGCCCCGGCGGTGGATTGAGCCCCAGGATGGAGTGGCCCGGCACCGGATCCCCGGCTCCCGGAGGCCGGTACTCCCGCTCCCGCGACGAATACTCCCCGCCCGGCGGCTGGTACTCCCGGGGCCGCGGCTGGTGGTCCCGCTTCTCCCGGAACCAGCCCTCCAGGTAATCGCCAGAGGGAGGCTGGGCGGCATCGTTCAGCGGGCGCCCGTTCAGGGGGCGCCCGTTCAGCGGGCGCCCGCCGGTTGCGTGACCGTTCAGGCCCTGGCCGTTGACCCGGTGACCATTTTCCCCGGGCCCTGGGACCCGGTGACCGCCCGCGGGCGGATATGGTCCGGGCGGAGAGGGCGACCTGGGAGTACGCGGCTGCCCGTACCGCGGCGGCCGGTACTCCTCCCCTGGATACCAGTCCGTCCCCGGGTACCACTCCCGGCCCGCGGGACGCCGGCCACCCGCAGGCCGCGGCCCGTCCCGGTACCGTCCGTCGCCCCCCGGCAGCCGCTGGCTCCTGGGCCGTCGCGGCCCGTAAGGATCCGGGTCGGTGTCATCTGACGGCGGCCCTGGGGGTTCCGGCTGACCTGTATCCCCGCCCACAGGCGACTCCCCTCCCCTGACGTGGCCGGCCCATCGGTCGGGGAAGGCTCATCCCGGGACCGCCCCTATCTGGGCAGGCACATCCATGCCGCGCACAGTCCGGAAAGACCAGCGCGGGTAACACCACTCGTACGCACTGGTGGACGCGCCACGTTACCGGCGGGTTTACCTGGGGATTACGTTTGACGACGCCGACCCGGACCGCAGCGGCCGGGCCAGCCAGTCAGTGCTTTCCCAGCAGCGGGCGGAGCCGGCTGCTGGCGGCGGCCTTGGCCGAGCCGGGCAGGTGACGGAGCAGCCGGGACAGCGGCGGATGGGTGTCCCGGTCCGCCTCCTGGTGCGCGGCCCAGAAGTCAGGGTGCACGACGTCGGTGCACGTCGGTCCCGCCTCGAAGGACAGCGTCCGGGAGAACAGCATCGTGTTCTGCCGGTACCAGTACTCGATGGCCGGATCGGTCCAGATGGCAGGCCGGATGACGTCGAAAGCCCGGAACCCGTGCCGCGCGAACTTCGCTATCCAGTAGGAGGGCCACTGCTCGTTGACGTGATGCGTGCCGCCCTGGCCCGGGATGGCCGCGGAGAACAGGACCGTGTCCGCGTGCGCGGTCAGGCACTTCACGAATCCGTCGGCGCAGCTCTGGTCGAGATGCTCCGCGACCTCGAGGGACTGCACCAGATCAAAGCGGCGGCCCAGCGAGAACGGCTGGCTGAGGTCCGCGGACTGGAAGCTGGCCGCGCTGATTTCGAGCGCGGACCGGTCGACGTAGTCGCCGTCCAGGCCGACGACGTCCGGGACCCCGGCGCTGATCCATTCGGCGAGCCAGGAGCCCACCCCGCACCCGACGTCCAGCACCGACGTGGGGCTGGCCAGCTTGATGACGTGCGGGATGACCGCCGCGGCGGACGGTCGTGCCCCATGGGCCAGGCGCTCGAAGAAGGTGCCGTCATAATGCGGCGCCAGTTCCTCCGTCATGGCCATGAGGGTAGCTGTGAGCAGTGCTCAGTGTGGGCGACTTGGCTGGTACTGGACTATCCGTGCGAATCGGGCCACCCGGGCGGCCGGTCTTGAATCCGGTCACGCGGGCAGGTTTCAGAAGGCCCGGCGGAGCCGGTGCCACAGACCGTGCGGCGGATTCCAGCGCTCGCACCCGCAGAGAACGCACTCGCTGCCCGGGCGGTAGTGCTCGTGTGCCTCGTGGTCATGACCGCATCGGCATACGCCAGGGTGACGCTTCGGTTTCATCCCGTACCCGTCTCAGCTTGTCCAGCCACGCACGTGAGCCCGTCACCTGGCGACCGCATTGCCCAGGCCCGGTGACTTTCGCCCGGGATGACCACGTTCATCCCCCGCTTTCAGTCGCGGCGGTGATCGCCAACGCTGCAGCGTATACGTGCGGGCCCGCCGTGTACCGCTCCCGGGGGTTCCCGGGGCCCTGGCAGGCGGCCAAGGAAATTGCGGGCCCCGGTATCGTGACTGGTGTACCCCCATCACCCTAAGTTAGGACCGCGGGCGGCGGATGACACCGATGTACGCCAGGCTGGCCAGATGGTCCGTGCGTGCTGCCGTGGGGGCAGGCATGGCGGGAATGGTGGCGGACCTCGCTGGTGCGAGGTCGCTGCTGGTGACGGTGCTGGTGCTCGTGTTCATCGCCGTGGCGCCGACAGCAGCTATCGCCGGACTGCTCCGCGGGTTCGATGTGTTCGCGCGCCTGGTCATCGCCTGCGTCACGTCCATCGTCGTCATCACCTTGATCGCGATGATCATGCTGGCCACGGGGATCTGGTCCCCCCAGGGGGGTCTGGTAGCGATTGCGCTGGCCAGTGGGGCTTGCGTGCTAGCGCGGCACAGCGGTCCCGTCAGGGCCAGGCTCGCTGGGCGCGCCCGGACGGTGCGGACAGCACTGGCTGACTACTGGGTGACGGCCGGCGGGGAACGCACCGCAGGCCAGGTGACCGCATCTGCACGCGCCATGGCGGAAGCCGACTCTGCGGCGGAGCCGGATAGGGCCGCCGGTCAGGACGGTCATGCGCCGGTGACCGCCGGGAACGGTGCCCGGCCGGCCAGGAGCAGCCCCGGCCCTGCCGGGCGCGGAACCAGCGCAGCGCCAGGGAAAACGCCCGCGAGCGACGGCCTCACCAGTGACCTGACTATCGAGCAGCGACTCCTGGCGGCCGATTCCGTGGCCGGGAAGCCGTCCAGCGTCCGCGATAGCGCCTGAGGCTCCGGGGAGTACGGCCTCAGGCCACCCTGGACCGACTCCAGGCCACCCTGGACCGACTCCGGGCCACCCTGGACCGACTCCACCCGGGGCCAGAGTCCGGGGCAGGGCCCGGGGCCAGATTCCGGGGCAGTGATACCCGCCCCTGCGCCAACCCGGCCCGCGGGTGCCATTCATCCCCCGTCTCCCTCATTTACGCCGGAATCTCACCCATATAGATGATCCAGCGGTAGGTGGCATACGGCACTGTGACAAGGGTGTCGCGGCGGGCCCGGAAACGGGAACGTTCTGTGTGCGTTATCAGCGGGACAACGGGGTCGGGACGGCAAGTGTTTTCCACGGGGCGGTATCGGGACCTCATTGCCTGTAACTAAAAGTAATCACTTGCATGCGAGAGGTTATCAGAAGCGCACGTCCTGGCGCCGAAGAGAACGGCTGCATGGTGGGGGGGACCTACAAATATGGGTGTTGCCATGTTCCCGGACGGCGACCCAGCTGTCGCAAACGGAAAGCGTACTGCGGAGCTCTCCGGGATCGTGAACGGGACCGAATATCAGCAATCGCGGCCCCGTCAGGGCCGATACCAGCCGGTAGGCGAGGCATTCGCCATTGCCCCGACCGTCAGTGTCGTCATTCCGGTCAAGAACGAAGCCCGGAATCTGCCGATCGTCTTCCGGACGCTGCCCGCCTGGGTCGACGAGGTAGTCCTCGTCGACGGGCGCTCGGTAGACGACACCCTGGCCGTCGCGCGCCGGTGCCGCCCGGATGTCAAAATCGTCAACCAGACCGGAAAAGGCAAGGGTGACGCCCTGCTGGCCGGGTTCGACGCCTGTTCAGGCGACATTATCGTCATGATCGACGGCGATGGCTCGACCGACGGTGCCGAGATCGTCCGTTTCGTCGCCGCCCTCGTCGCCGGGGCTGACTACGCCAAGGGATCACGCTTCGCCAACAGCGGCGGCAGCGACGACATCAACCTGCCCCGCCGGCTGGGCAACCGGGTCTTGTGCGGCATGGTGAACCTGGCCTTCCGGACCCGGTACACCGACCTGTGTTACGGCTATAACGCGTTCTGGGCCCGGCATTTGCCTGCCCTCGGTCTCGATTGCATCGGATTCGAGATCGAGACCATGATGAATATCCGGGTCGCCAAAGCGGGCCTGCGCGTCCAGGAAGTGCCGAGCTACGAGTTCCGGCGCATCCACGGAGTGAGCAACCTGCGCGTCTTCTTCGACGGCTGGCGGATTCTGAAGGTCATTACCGCGGAGGCATTCCGTTACCGCATACGGCAACGGCAGACCCGCAAGCCGGTGAATACGCCGGCCGTAACAGAGATCGTCAGTCCTGTGCCCACGGGGCCGGTAGCCGCCGACGCGAGCCAGGACTGACGTGTCCTCCGCCCGCAGCATTTCGGTCGTAATCTGCGCTCATACCGAGAAGCGGTGGCACGAAACGTGCGCCGCCGTGGAGTCGGTCCGGGCCCAAAGCATGCCCTGCCTGGAAATCATTGTCGTCGTCGATCATAATCCGGCTCTGCTGACCGCTCTGGCGGCCGAACTGCCTGACGTCACGGTGATCGGGAACCGTGAGGCCCGGGGCCTATCGGGCGGGAAGAACACCGGCGTCGCGGCGGCGGTCGGGGACATCGTGGCGTTCCTCGACGACGACGCGGTCGCCGACGAGGACTGGCTGAAGTACTTCGCTGACTCCTACGGTGATCCTGCCGTCATGGGAGTGGGCGGCCTCACCCTGCCCAACTGGCGGGCGCCCCGCCCGGCGTGGTTCCCGGAGGAGTTCGCCTGGGTCGTGGGCTGCACCTACCGCGGGATGCCGGTGGTCCGGGCCCCGGTCCGCAACTTGCTCGGCGGTAACGCGTCGTTCCGCCGGGAGGCCTTCGGGATCGCGGGCGGGTTCCAGAACGGGATCGGCCGGTCCGCGGGCAAGCGGCCCCTCGGCTGCGAAGAGACCGAGTTCTGCATCAGGGTCAGCCAGCAGTCCCCGGGAGCGGTCTTCCTCTTCGACCACCGCGCGACGATCTGGCACCTGGTGACCCCCGAACGGTGCCGCTTTTCCTATTTCCGGTCCCGCTGCTACGCCGAAGGCCTGTCCAAGGCCCTGGTCACGGCCAGTGTGGGTGCCGCCGACGGGCTGTCGGCCGAGCGGCGGTACACGACCCGGGTGCTGCCGTCCGGCGTGGCGCACGGCGTGGCCGATGCGCTGCGTGGCGACCTGCCTGGGCTGGGCCGGTCCGGGGCGATCGTGACCGGCGCCGGGGCCACGGCGGCCGGATACGCGGCGGGCTGGATACAGCGTCGCGTTCGCGGCCGGCAGGCTGGCCACGGGCCGGGCCGCCCGGGCGCCACGCGGAGTGCGGCATGACCGCCGGGACCAGCCTGACACCGGCCCTGCGGCCGCGCGTGCCGGTCCTCATGTACCACGAGATTGCCCCGCCCTCGGAGACCAGCAGCCCATTGGCTGTCTCCCCGGACGCCTTCGCCGAGCAGATCGCCTACCTGCACAACGCCGGTTTCGAGACGGTGACGGCGGCCCGCGTGGCGGAGATCATGGCCGGCCAGCCCGGCCGGCTTCCCGACCGGCTGGTCGTCCTGACCTTCGACGACGGGTTCGAGGACTTCCACCGCCGGGCCATGCCCGTGCTGGACGCGTACGGCTACACCGCCACAGTGTTCGTCACCACCGGCTGGGTCCAGGACGCCGGGCCGCACGCGGCCGGGCGGCGGCCCGGCCAGATGCTGAGCTGGAGCCAGATCGCGGAGATCGCGCAGGCCGGCGTGGAGGTCGGCGCGCACAGCTGGCAGCATCCTCAGCTGGACCAGCTGCGCGGGAGCGTCCTGCGCGAGGAGCTGTACGCGAGCAAGGCGCACCTCGAGGACCGGCTCGGCAGGTCCGTGCCCGGTCTGGCGTATCCCTTCGGGTACTCCAGCGCCAGAGTCCGGCGGGTGGCCCGCGAGGCCGGCTACGGCTACGCCTGCGCGGTCACCAACACCATGCTGAATGGCCGGGCTGACCTGCTGGCCCTGCCCCGGCTCACGGTCCGCCGGTCCACCAGCCGGTGGACCTTCCAGGACGTCGCGCACGGCCGGAACGTCCGGGGGATCTTCCTCAAGGACCGTGCTCTCACCAAGGGCTATGCGATAGCCCGCCGGGCCCGGGCCGCAGTGGGCGGCGTCTCGCGTGACCAGTAGCACCGCGCCTCCCGCGGGAACGCCCGGCGACCCGGGCCCGCCCAGCCAGGACAGGCAGCCGGCCAGGCACCGGGACGCCGCGCGCCGGCCCGCCCGGGCCTGGGGGGCGGCGCGCCAGGTCACGGCCGCCCCCCGGCACCGCGACACCGCGCGGCCCGGCGGGACGGGCCCGCCGGCCTCCGGCCCGGGCCTGGCCCTGGAGACCGGCACCAGGCCGGTGCCCTTCGCGGCACGGCACCTGGCGACAGTGCGCCGGCAGATGGCCGATCCCCTCTCCCGCAACGGGTACGCGCTGGTCGCCAACAGCGGGCTCACCGGGATTTTCGGACTCGCCTACTGGATCCTCGTGGCCCGCTTGTACCCGACGGACGTGGTGGGCCGGGCCGCGGCGGCGTACGCGGCCATGAACCTGCTGGCCGGTTTCACCGCACTCAACTTCAACGGCCTGCTCACCCGGTTCATCCCGCAGTCCGGATCGAACACCAAAAGGCTCGTCACCCAGGCCTACCTGGTCAGCGCCGCGGCTTCGGTCGCCGTGGCCATCCCCTTCCTGCTCACGATCCACCGGTGGGGTCCGGCGTATGCGGAACTCGGCAGCCCCATCATCGGCCTGTTCTTCATCGGCGCCGTGGTCGTCTGGGCGGTGTTCACCCTGCAGGACAGCGTGCTCACCGGGCTGCGCAACGCGGTCTGGGTTCTTTTCGAAAACGGTCTGTTCGGTGTGGTCAAGATCGCCCTGCTGGTGCTGTTCGCGGCGAGCCTGACGCACCTGGGGATCTACCTGTCCTGGATGCTCCCGGCGCTGGTGGCCGTGCCGCTGGTCAATGCGCTGATCTACCGACGCCTGGTGCCGCGGCACGCCGAGGCGACCCTCGACTGCGTCCCGCCCACGAACCGCCAGATGGGCCGGTTCCTGGCCGGTGACTATTCTGGATCGGCGTTCCTGCTCGCCACGACCAACCTGGTGCCGGTCCTGGTCGCGGTGCGGATCGCCGACGTGCGCTTCAGCGCGTACTTCTACATGGCCTGGCTGGTCGGCGGGGTCCTGGACCTCGTCGGCGTCAACATGTCCATGTCGCTGACCGTCGAAGGGGCATTCGACGCGTCCACCCTCGCGGCGAACTGCCGCAAGGCACTCCGGAAGATAGCCTCGATCCTGCTTCCGTGCGCGGCGCTGGTCGCCCTGCTCGCGCACCCGGGACTGCGCCTGTTCGGGCCGGGTTATGCGGAGTACGGTGCGCCGGTCCTCGAACTGCTCGCCGTGGCCACGCTGCCCCGCGCGCTGACCGAGGTCTACCTGGGCGCGCTCCGTGCCCAGAGCCGGACCTCCCTGGTCGCGATCATCCAGGGGACCCGCTGTGTCCTGATGCTGGGGCTCACCGTCGTGCTGGTCGGTGCCATGGGGCCAGTCGGCGCGGGGCTGGCCGCGGTCATCAGCCAGGGCACGGTGGCCCTGCTGATCATCCCGGGCCTCTGGCGCATCCTGGCGGGCAGCCGGGGGCCGGCCGCTGGGCCGGCGCCGGAGACGGGTGTCCCGGAGGTCAGCGGGCCATGACCAGCCAGACCGAGAAGACCATCACCCTCGGGCGGCCTGGCCTGCTCTCCACGGGGCCCATCCGCTGGCCCACTCTCCCGGCCGCGGCCATCGGCGCACTGGGCCTGGCTGGCATCGCGGTGTTCTTCGCCTCGCTGCGCCATGTCCGCCTCAGCCAGATGAACGGGCTGGGACTGCTGTCCGTGCTGCCGCACGGCGCGATCGCCGGGGTGGTCATCCTGGCTCTCGCGTTCGTCCTCGGGGTCGCCCTGCCCCGGCCCCATCCGCTGGGGCTGGCAGCAGGTCTGGTGGCCCTGGTCATCTGCCTCGACGGGGTGACCACCTTCATCGAGCCCCAGCCGCGGTTCCCGACGGCGTTCCAGATCGCCGGGTTCATCCAGTACATCAGCAGCACCGGGCACGCGACCCCGGGCCTGGCCGCCTACTTCAGCTGGCCCGGTTTCTTCGCGCTGGTGTCGATGGTGACCGGGGCAGCGGGCACGCACGGCCTGCTGGGGCTGATGCGGGTGTGGCCGATGATGATCGACCTGGCCTGCCTGCCGCCGTTCTTCCTGATCATGCGCAACCTGCGGATCCCGTGGCGGGCCCAGTGGGTGGCCGGGCTCCTGTTCACGCTGGGGAACTGGGTGGGACAGGACTACCTCTCCCCGCAATCCTTCAATTACGTCCTCTACCTGGTGTTCCTGGCCATCCTGGTGAACTGGTTCACCCAGCCGGGGCTCAGTGCCGACCCGCACGTCATCGTCTCGGGGCTGACCAGGCTGCACCGCCGCATCTTCGGGATCCTCCGTCCTGGCGAACTCGCACCCCGGCCCGCCAGCACCGGCCAGCGCGCCTTCCTGCTGGCCCTCCTGATCGCCATCTTCGCCGTGTCCACCATGAGCCACCAGCTGACCCCGTTCTACCTGGTGGGCGCCTGCACGGCGCTGGTCCTCGTGCGGCGCAGCACCCTGCCCGGGCTGCCGGTCCTGCTCGGGGTCATCCTGATCGGCTGGGTCAGCTTCGCAGCCGTGGACTACTGGTCCGGCCACATGTCCAACATCTTCGGCGGCTTCGGCAACCTCGGTGGCAACCTGACCAGCAGCGTCGGCGGCCGGCTGATGGGCAGTACCTCCGTCCACCTGGTCACGCTGCACGCCCGGGAAGGCGTGGCCGCGGTGATCGTGGGGATGGCCATCCTCGGGCTGCTCCGCCGGAGGCGGAAGGGGTCCGACGACCGTGTCCTGATCGCCCTGTTCTGCATGCCCATTCTCTCGATCGGGCTGCAGAGCTACGGCGGCGAGATGGCGCTGCGGATCTATCTCTTCCTGCTCCCGGCCGCCTGCATCCTGGCGGGCTGCTTCTTCTTCGCCGACCCGAAGGCCGGCCGGGCCAACTGGCGCGCCATACCGGTGCTGGCCCTGTGCGCCGCGATCCTCCCGGTGGCCTTCATCCTGGTGCGCTACGGCAACGACGCCTTCGAGCAGATCCCGACCGGTGAAGTGGCCGCCAGCAACTGGATCTACGCCCATGACGCGCAGGGGGCCCGGATCCAGTGGCTGAGTTCCTCGCCCACGATCGACAACACGCCGGAGATGCCCTGGTCCTACAAGGACATCAATAAGGTTCTCTACCTGCCCGTGCAGGCACCGCTGCACCCGGCGAGCGTCTCCGGCCTGGTGCACGGCCTGCGCAGCTCCGGCCCGGGCACCTACCTGATCGCCACCCGTACCCAGGAGACCTACCTGGAGCAGGCCGCCGGGTATCCCGCCGGGTGGGGCAGCCGCTTCAGCCAGCTGATGCGCGCGCAGCCCGGTGTGCGGGTGGCGTTCACCAACAGCGCGGCCACCGTGTACACGGTCCGGTGGCCGCCCGGCACCCACCCGCGGCCGCTGCCGGCCGCCGGGGGACGGGGCTCCCCGACCACGATCGTGAGCGAGCTCGGCCTGGTCCTGCTGTTCACGCTCATCGCCGTGCTCACGGCCCGCGAGTTCCTCCGGGTCGCCCAGCCGCGGGCCACCCGGCTCATCCGCCCGCTCACCGTGGCCTCCGTGCCATTGCTGGTGCTCGTGCTCGGTGACGTGGTCTTGCGATTCGCGGGGGTGACATGAAATCCAAAGAGCAACGCCGGGTTCCTGCGCTGATCCTCAAGGTGGGCCAGTACCCGTTGCATTCCGGCGGGGTCGCCGCGGTGCGCACCCTGGGCCGGCTCGGCGTCCCCGTCTACGTGACGAGCGAGGACCCGCTGACCCCGGCCGCGCTGTCCCGCTACGCGGCGGGCCACTTCCGCTGGCGGACGACCGGGCACGAGGACCCGGCCGACCTGGTGAACGGGCTGACCGCCGTCGGGCGGCAGATCGGCGAGCCCTCGGTCCTCGTTCCCGTCGACGACGAGGCGGCGGTGCTCATCGCCGAGCACGCCGACGAGCTGTCCGGCCACTTCCTGTTCCCGCGGATCCGGCCGGGGCTGTCCCGCGAGCTGGCCAGCAAGCACGAGCTGCTGCGCCTGTGCCGCCAGCACGGGATGCCTGCGCCGGAGTCGGTCTACGTCTCCTCGGCAGAGGCGGCCGCGGCCTTCGCCCGGACGGCGACCTTCCCGGTGGTGGCCAAGAACGCGGAACCGTGGGTCCGCCGCCGGGCTCCCGCGGTGCCGGGCACGACCGTGCTCCGGTCCGCGGAGGAGCTGACCGCGCTGACGGCGGCCGCGGGTGGCTCCGCGACGTTCATCCTGCAGGACTATGTCCCGCACGACCAGGCCGAGGACTGGATCGTGCACCTGTACTGCGACGCCGGGTCCAACTGCCTCGTGCTCTTCACCGGGGTCAAACTCCGGTCCTGGCCGCCGAACACCGGCGCCACGGCCTGCGGTATCGCGGTCCCTAATCCGGCGCTGGCCGAGCTGGCCGGGCGTTTCTGCAAAGCGGTGGGCTTTCACGGGGTGGCGGACCTCGACGTGCGCTACGACCGGCGGGACGGCCAGTACAAGCTCGTCGACTTCAACCCGCGGATGGGGAACCAGTTCCGCCTGTTCCAGACGGCCGCGGGCATCGATGTCCTGCGGGCCCTGTACCTCGACATGACCGGCCAGGACGTGCCCCCGGGTGACCAGGTCAACGGGCGCCGGATCGTGGTCGAGCACATTGACCTGCTCGCCCGGATCGGCCAGCGCGGCAGCGGCTACGCGCCCTCGTCGGCCCCGGCCCGGGCGAGCAGCACCGAGTACGCGTGGCTGGCAGCCGATGACCCCCTCCCGTTCGTGGCCATGCTGCCGCGGTTCGCCACCCTCGCCGTGTCCGATATCAGCCGCCGCCAGCGAGGCGCCTGGCGGCGTAAGCAAGCGAAGAACGGAGCACACAATGTCTAACAGCACAGGGAACAACAGCACCAGGAACAACAGCACCGGAACCAGCAGCACGGGGACCAGCAGCACGGGGACCAGCAGCACTCCCGCCGTGGTCATCGGGGCCGGCCCGTACGGGCTGTCGGTCGCGGCCCACCTCCGGGCCCGGGGGATCGGTACCCGCGTCTTCGGCGACGTCATGTCGAGCTGGCGCACCAACATGCCCGCGGGCATGTGCCTCAAGTCCACGCCCGACGCCTCAAGCCTGGGCGCCCCGGCTCCGGGTTTCAGCCTGACGGACTACTGCCTCAGCGAGGGGATCCGTCCCCTGGAAGGCGACCAGGTGGTGCCGATCCAGCTGTTCACCCGGTACGGCCAGTGGTTCCAGCAGCGCCTGGTGCCGGAGGTCGAGGACGAGACCATCCGCGAGCTCAGGCGCACCGGCCACGGCTTCCACCTGGTTCTCAGCTCGGGTGAGGAGCTCCTGACCCGGCGCGTGGTGGTCGCGACCGGGATCACCGGCCTCGCGTACGTGCCGGGGGAACTCGCAGCCATCGCGCCAGGCGGCCCGTCCGCCGGCGGCCCCGTGTCGCACAGCTCCCAGCACGACAACCTGGCGGGCTTCCGTGGTGCCCGGGTGGCGGTCATCGGGGCGGGCCAGTCGGCGCTAGAGAGCGCGGCCCTGCTGCACGAGGCCGGCGCCGTCACTACGGTGCTGGCCCGCGGCACCGCGCGGTTCGGCACCCCGCCCACGACACCGACGAACCCCTTCCTGGAGAAGCTGCCGCAGCCACACTCGCCGCTCGGGCCGACATGGCGGATCTATCCGTTCAGCCATGCCCCGGGGCTGTTCCCGTACTTGCCCGCCGAGACCCGCCTCCGCCTGGTGAAACGAGTCCTCGGACCGCTGGGGGCCTGGTGGCTGGCCGATCGCGTGGCCGGCCGGATCCCGATCCTCAACGAGCACGCCGTGCGCGGCGCGACCCGGGACGCCGACGGAATAGCGCTGGCCACCTCCTGCGCCGACGGCCAGCACGCCACGCTGCGGGTCGATCACGTCCTGGCCGCCACCGGCTACCGGGTGGACCTCACCAAGCTGGGTTTCCTCGGGCCCGAGCTGCGCCAGCAGATCCGGCTGACCGGCACCTTCCCGCAGCTGTCCGGCTCCTTCGAGTCCTCGGTGCCCGGCCTGTACTTCGTCGGCCTGCCCGCCGCCGCCACCTTCGGGCCGCTCATGCGCTTCGTCTGCGGCGCCCAGTTCGCGGCGCGGCGGGTCAGCGCGTCCGCCGCCCCGGAGTAACGGACGCCGGAGTACCGGACGCCGCAGCGAGAGGAAGGGGCCTGACCGTGCAGATATCCGTGGTTCGCCCAGAGGAGCTGGGCCCGGCCGAGGTCGAGGCGTGGCAGGACATGCAGCACCGCGACCCGGCGCAGGGGAACCCGTTCCTCAGCCCGGAATTCACGGCCGCGATCGCCCGCTTCCGGCCGGGTGCGAGGGTGGCCGTCCTGTCCGACGGAGGCTGCGTCACCGGGTTCTTCCCGTTCGAGAAGCGCCGGCTGGGGGTGGGCGTGCCGATCGGCGCGGGGCTCACCGACTGCCAGGGCCTGGTGCATGCGCCGGGGTTCGAGTGGAACGCGCGGGACCTGCTGCGGGGATGCGGCGTCTCCGCGTTCTACTTCGATCACCTGGCCCAGGAGCAGCGTCCCTTCGGGAACTGGGTCGCGGCCACCGCGCCATCCCCGGTGATTGACCTGGCCGACGGGTTCGCCGCCTACCAGGCCAAGCTGAGCACGAAGTCCCCCCAGTTCCTGAAGGACCTGGCCCGCCGGGGCCGGAAACTGAGCCGCCAGGCGGGCCCGCTGCGCCACGTCGCCGACTCGCGGGACCCGGCGGCGCTGCGCGCCCTCATGGGCTGGAAGTCGGATCAGTACCGGCGGACGGGGCGTGCTGACCGCTTCGCCCGGCCGTGGATCGTCGGGCTCATCAATGACCTGTTCGAGGCCCGCGGAAGTCACTTCAGCGGGCGCCTCTCGGTGCTGTACGCCGGGGACGACCCGGTCGCGGCGCACTTCGGCCTCCGGTCCGGCCACCACCTCGCGCACTGGTTCCCCGCATACGCCCCCGAGTTCGGCAAGTGCTCGCCGGGCCTGATCCAGCACGTCCGGATGATCGAGGACTCGGCATCGACCGGGATCACCCTGATCGACATGGGCAAAGGCGAGAAGCGCTACAAGGAAACGCTCAAGACCAGCGACCTGTTCGTCTGCGAGGGAGCAGTGACCGGGCACTCGCCGCTGGCCCTGGCCCACCGGGCCCGCATCACGCCGAGCCAGTGGGCGGTGCGCACGATCCGGGCCCACCCCGCCCTTTACGGGTCGGCCGACGAACTGCTCAAGCGGTACGGCCAGGCCCGCACCTCGGCGTCATCCCAGCTGGCCCGGGTCAATTCCCTGACGAAATCTGGACGGCACCAAAATGCTGGGTGAGCGTCCCTACGCCGGTAATCACGTTGCCGGACGATGCGATCACCAGGCGATGAGCGCCTGCGTTGAAAGAAAGCCCGGCATCGGTATGGGCGGCCCCGCCGATCACGTTTCCGGTAACGGATACGCGGCCCGTGCCGGAATTGGTTTTGAGGATCGCGATGTAGACGTGCCTGGCATCACCACGCTCACCCAGGTCGTTGAACACGCTGTTGCCGAAGATCGTGGAACCGTCGCCATCCTGCACGGAGCCGGCAATGCCATACCAGGTGCCCGAGGCCTGCCTGCTCCCGAAGTCTTCGATGAAGTTACCACTGATGGTGGTGCCGAACATGCGCCCAGCCACGATCCCGTCACGTGCGTCGTCGTAAAGATGGTTACCGGATATATTCCATCCGGCCGCGTTCTCCATGGCCACGGCCGCCTGCCCGGACGAGGCGATCTGATTGTCCGTCAGGTATCCGTCGGTCACGGCGTTGCGGCTGTCGATGACCTCGAAACCGTTAACCCCGCTGCCAGTGATGAAGTTATCCGAGAACCGGCTGTTGACGCTGGTGTTCGTAATGCTCCTGCCATCGGCCGTCTGGCCGGTGTCGATAATCCCGGAACCGCCGCAGCTCGTGACATCAGCCTGCTGCACATCAACCTGCCAGTTCAGGACGACGATCCCGTTCGTCCGGCCCTGTCCTGTGCAGGAAACGGTCAGCTGCTCGATAGTGATCGGCGCCCCCGTCGTGGAGCCATTACGCACGTAGCCAGCCGAAGCCATTACATAGGGCATCGGCGCATTCTGCCGGAGCACGGTGGCGGTACGGCCATCGCCCGTATAGGTGCGGCCGGCCAGCAACACGATGCCGTGGTTAAGGAGGCAGATCCCGCTAATTTCGATCACTGCATGAGGTCCGCTGGCGTCGATGGCGTGCTGCAGGCGGCCGGCATCGGATGCCGTATCGGCGCAGGTGACGTGGGATCCGCCCGGCCTCTGGGCGACGCTTGCCGTCGGCGCACTGCAGCTGGCCGCCGACAGGGAAATAGCAGCCAGGAACATCGCGGCCCGGCGTCCCCTCACCCGGGGCACCCCATGGCCCACGCCGACGGTACGAAGCGCTGGCTCCCGCGGTTCGCGCCCCGCTGGGTCTGGGCCGCCGGCAAGTCCCCACCGTGCCTCATCCAGACCGAGTTCACCGTTACACGATACCGGCTTAGCCGGTGGTAGGTGCCAAATGGAAATCATGGAGAATCAAAATCGGTCCAGCCTGTCCTACAAACTAGCGTTCGCGGCGCGGCACCCGGACCAGATCCCGCCGTACATACGTCGCGTCTGCGTCGATACGTGGCTGCGATCGAAAACCGATGACCACGTCGGCTACTACCGCAAGATTATGAAGTACAAGGCCGCGACGCACGGCGTCGAGGTGGCGGTGGGCAGCCGGAGCTACTCCCAATGGCTCGAGTTCGGCCAGATGCAGTTCGACTACCTGGTCGGGCACGGGCTGAAGCCGGCGGACCGGATCCTGGAGATAGGCTGCGGTAATCTGCGCGCAGGCCGCCTCCTGATCGATTACCTGGACGCCGGGAATTACTACGGAATCGATATCTCGGCAGAGATCCTGGCCGAGGCCCTGAAGGTGCTCAGTGAAGCAGGGCTGCAAGACAAGCTGCCCCGGCTGACACTGACCGAAGACCTGACCCTCAGCTTCCTGCCCTCTGATTACTTCAACGTTGTCCACGCCAACAGCGTGTTCACGCATTGCCCGGTCGAGATTATCGACCAGTGCCTGGCGAACGTGGGCCGGGTAATGGCTCCGGACGGGTTCTTCGATTTCACCTTCTACGCGAGCGACGGCCAGGACTACCAGGTGCACCGGGAGGACTTCTATTACCGCCCGGAAACCCTGTTCGCGCTGGCCGAGCGGCACGGTCTCAATGCGCAGGTGCTCGATGACTGGCACGACCCGTGGGATCACCAGCCGAAGGTACGGCTAACCCGGCGGGCCAGCGCGCCCCGCAAAGCCTGAAACGCCGGTATTACCAGCAAGGGGGGACAGAAATGCGCGTACTCGTGACGGGCGGGGCCGGTTTCATCGGTTCACACCTCGCCGATGCGTTCCTGGCCAGGGGGGACGAGGTGAACGTGGCCGACGACTTGTCGGCCGGCCGGCCCGAACGCCTGGACGACCGGGTGGTCCTGCACAAAGTGGGAATCTGCGACGTGGCTTCGCTGGCCACGGTCGTGACGCAGACCCGGCCGGAACTGATCTGCCACCTGGCGGCCCAGATCGACGTCCGGCTCTCGGTAGATTCCCCGGCCCGCGACACCGAGATCAACGTCCTGGGGACCGTCAATGTGCTCGAAGCGGCGCGCGCCGTGGACGCCCGCGTGCTGTTCGCGTCCTCAGGCGGGGCCATCTCCGGGCGGGACGCGCCCATCCCGTCGCCCGAGGACTTCCTGCCGCTGCCGGAGTCTCCGTACGGTGCGGCCAAGTACTGCGCTGAGCAGTACGTGGGCGTGTACAACCGGCTGCACCACAGCAGGCACTCGATCATGCGGCTCGCCAACGTGTACGGACCCCGGCAGGATCCCGGCGGCGAAGCGGGCGTGATCCCGATCTTCTGCCGGGCCGTGCTGACCGGGAGGCCTCCCACGGTCTACGGCGACGGAACCCAGACCCGGGACTACGTCCACGTCCGCGACGTGGTCCGGGGGTTCCTCGCCGCCGCGGCCGACCCCCTCCCCGGCACCTGGAACATCGGGACCGGCACGGAGGTCAGTGTGCTGGACCTCGTGCAGATCATCGCGGGGGCAGCGGGCCGCCCCGTGCGCCCGGAGTTCAGGCCGCCGCGTGCGGGTGAACTGCAGCGCAGCGTGCTGGACGTCGGCCGGGCCGCGCGGGATCTGGGCTGGACGGCGGAAACGGGGCTGGCCGACGGGATCAGGGACGTGTACCGCTGGATCGAGGCAGGCGCCCCGGCCCGCGCGGCACTGCCCGCGCCGGTCTGACCCGCGGAGCACCGCACCGGGCCGGGCCACGCCCGGGCTGCGCGGGGAGCCAAATCGTTGGCTAACGCTGCTCAGAGCGGCCAGACTGCCAGCCATGCTGCTGAGCATCACGCTGACCGAGCCGCCGGCCACGGATCTGGGCTACCTGCTGCACAAGCACCCGGACCGGCTGCAGAGCTTCGCCGTGTCCGCGGGCCAGGCACACGTGTTCTATCCCGAGGCGTCCGGGCAGCGCTGCACCGCGACGCTGCTGCTGGAGATCGACCCGATCACACTGGTCCGCGGCCGCCGGCGGGCCGGGTCAGGCAGCGCGGAGGCGTTCTCGCTCGCCGAGTACGTCAACGACCGGCCCTACGCCGCCTCCTCGATGCTGGCCGTCGCGCTGGGCAAGGTCTTCCGTACCGCGATGACCGGCCGCTGTGACGCCCGCCCCGACCTGGCCGCCCGGGCACTCCCCCTGGAGATCAGCATCCCGGCACTGTCCTGCCGCGGGGGCACCGACCTGGCGGGCCGGCTGCTGCGGCCGCTGGGCTGGGATGTCCAGGCCGCACGGATCCCGCTCGACCCGGAACTGCCGGAGTGGGGCGACTCGCGGTACCTCACGGTCCGGCTGACCGGCCAGGCCCGGCTGGCCGACGCGCTCAGCCACCTGTACGTGCTGCTGCCGGTGCTGGACGACAGCAAGCACTACTGGGTCGATGATGCCGAGATCGACAAGCTGATCCGGGCGGCCGGAGGCTGGCTGGCCGCGCACCCCGAGCGGGACCTGATCACCCATCGCTACCTGGCTCACCAGCGGACCCTCACGGCCAGCGCGGTGGCCCGCCTCGCCGAGGTGGACGATACGGAGCCGGAGGCGCTGGACAACGCCGTGCCTGACGGGGCGGCTGAGGCCGCCGGCCCCACACCGCCCCGGGTCACGCTGGCCCAGGAACGCCGGGAGGGCGTACTCGCCGTGCTGCGTGACACCGTCCTGCGTGACACGGTGCTGCGTGACACGGTGCTGCGTGACACGGTGCTGCGTGACTCAGTACCGCGCAATTCCGGGGCCGCCCGCGTCGCCGACCTCGGCTGCGGCGAGGGCCGCCTGGTCGCCATGCTGCTCCGCGAACCGTCCGTGGCCCGGGTCCTCGGCGTCGACGTCTCCCACCGGGCCCTGGAACGCACCGCCCAGCGGCTGCACCTGGACACGATGCCGGAACGGCAGCGGGACCGGGTGGACCTGCTGCAGTCCTCGCTCACCTATGCCGACGCACGGCTGGCCGGCCTGGACGCGGCCGTGCTCATGGAGGTCATCGAGCACGTGGACCCGCCCCGGCTCGGCGCGCTGGAGCAGACCGTGTTCGGCGTGGCCCGGCCCGGCACCGTCGTGGTCACCACGCCGAACGCCGAGCACAACGTGCGATTCCCCGATCTGCCCCCCGGCGCGATGCGGCACCCGGATCACCGCTTCGAGTGGACCCGGCCCCAGTTCCGCGACTGGTCGGCCGGGGTGGCCGGCCGCCGCGGCTACCAGGTGCGCTTCCTGCCCATCGGCGCCGACGACCCCGAGGTCGGCCCGCCCACCCAGCTGGCGGTGTTCACCCGTGCCTGAATCAGACAGCACCGCACCAGACAGCACGGCACCAGACAGCACCGGGCGCCGGGAGCTCGGCATCCCGGAGCTGTCCCTGGTCGTCCTCATCGGCGTGTCGGGCTCGGGCAAGACCACGTTCGCCCGCCAGCACTTCGGCCCGTTCGAGGTGATCTCCAGCGACTTCTGCCGCGGACTGGTCGCCGACGACGAGAACGACCAGGCCGCCACCGCCGACGCGTTCGACGTGCTCGCCTATATCGCGGGCAAGCGGCTGGCCGCCGGCCGGCTGACGGTCGTGGACGCGACCAATGTGCAGCCCGCCGCGCGCAAGCAGTTCGTGGAACTCGCCCGCGCGCACGACGTGCTGCCCGTCGCGATCGTGCTGGACCTGCCGAAAAACCTTTGTACGCAACGAAATTCCGGCCGCGCGGACCGCACGTTCGGGACGCCGGTCATTCACCGCCAGCATGACCAGCTGCGCCGGTCGCTGCGCGGACTGAGCCGGGAGGGGTTCCGCAAAGTTCACGTGCTGCGCAGCCCCGCCCAGGTCGAGGCGGCCGTGGTGGTCCGCGAGCGGCTGCTCACCGACTACCGCGACCGGACCGGGCCCTTCGACGTGATCGGCGATGTGCACGGCTGCCGCGCCGAACTGGAGGCGCTGCTGGCGAAGCTCGGATACCTGGTCACCCGGGACGCTTCCGCGCGGGCCGTCGATGCGGTTCCGCCGGACGGCCGGACCGCGGTGTTCCTGGGCGACCTGGTGGACCGGGGACCGGACTCGCCCGGGGTGCTCCGGCTGGTCATGGGCATGGTGGCCGCGGGCCACGCGCTGGCCGTGCCCGGCAACCACGAGAACAAGCTGACCCGGGCCCTGTCCGGGCGGAACGTGCAGGTCAGTCACGGCCTGGCCGAGACGCTCAGCCAGCTGGCCGCCGAGGACGAGGCGGTTCCGCAAGGACGTCGCTGAGTTCTGCCGCGGACTGGTCTCGCACCTGGTGCTGGACGGCGGCCGGCTGGTGGTGGCGCACGCCGGGCTGAAAGAGGCTTACCAGGGCCGCGCGTCCGCCCGGGTGCGCAGCTTCGCGCTGTACGGGGACACCACCGGGGAGACCGACGAGTTCGGGCTGCCGGTCCGCTATCCGTGGGCCAACGACTACCGGGGCCGGGCCATGGTGCTGTACGGGCACACTCCCATGCCGGACCCGGAGTGGGTCAACAACACGATGTGCCTGGACACCGGCTGCGTGTTCGGCGGCCGGCTGACCGCGCTGCGCTACCCCGGAGAAGGAGATCGTGTCGGTCGCGGCCGAGCGGGTCTGGTACGAGCCCGCCCGACCCTTCCCCCCGGCGGCACCATCCAGCCGCGGTGCCCGCGGTGACGGTGGGACCGGTGGGGTTGATGGTGTAGATGGTGCTGGTGGGGATGGCCGCCTCCGCGGGACCGGGGGCGGGAGCGGGACCGGGGGCGCGACGGAGATCACCGCGCCGGCCCGGCGTGACCCCGGAGTGCTGGACATCACCGACGTGCTCGGCAAGCGGGTGATCGAGACCGCGCACCACGGGCGGATCACCGTCCGGGAGGAGAACGCCGCAGGCGCGCTCGAGGTGATGAGCCGGTTCGCGGTTGACCCCCGGTGGCTCCTCTACCTGCCGCCCACCATGGCCCCCTCTCCGACGTCCGGCCGGCCGGGCCTGCTGGAGCACCCGGCCGAGGCGTTCGCGGCCTACGGGGCCGAGGGCGTCACCGACGTGATCTGCGAGGAAAAGCACATGGGCTCGCGGGCCGTGGTCCTCGCCTGCCGTGACGAGGACACGGCCCGGGCCCGCTTCGGGGTGCCAGACGGGATGCCCGGCGCGGTGTACACCCGGACGGGGCGGCCGTTCTTCGGGGCGGGCCGTAGGCCGGACGGGGAGCAGAGCGGCCCGGGCCGTAGGCCGGACGGGAACAGAGCCCGGCCGCGACCACCCGGCAGCTGCTCGACGCGGTGCGGGCCGGGCTCGGCACGGCCGGGCTGTGGGACGAGCTCGGTACCGGGTGGGTGCTGCTCGACTGCGAGCTCATGCCCTGGTCGGTCAAGGCGGCGGACCTGCTGCGGCACCAGTACGCCGCGGTCGGCGCCGCGGCGCGGGCCGCGCTGCCGGAGGCCGTCCGCCAGCTTGAGGAGGCGGCCGCGCGGGGAGTCGACGTGGCCGCGCTCGCCGGGCGGACCACGGCCCGGGCCGCCAACGCCGGGGCCTTCACCGCCGCGTACCGGCACTACTGCTGGCCGGTGGACGGGCTGGACGGGGTGCGGCTGGCCCCGTTCCAGGTGCTGGCCACCGAGGGCGCCGTCTACTCCGAACGTGATCACAGCTGGCATCTCGGCCTGGCCGACCGGCTGGCCCATGCCGTCCCGGGGCTGATCACCGGGACCCGGCGGCTCCGGGTGGACACCACGGACCCGGACTCGGTGACCGCCGGGATCGCGTGGTGGGAGGAGCTGACCGGCCGCGGCGGCGAGGGCATGGTGGTCAAGCCGCACGCCAACCTGACCCGGGCCGCCCTGAGCCGGGATGGACGCGGGCTGGCCCAGCCCGGGATCAAGGTCCGCGGCCGGGAGTACCTGCGGATCATCTACGGTCCCGACTACACCGAGCCCGCCAACCTGGCCCGGCTCCGGGACCGCCACCTGGGCCGCAAGCGCTCGCTGGCGTTGCGGGAGTACGCGCTGGGACTCGAGGCCCTGGAACGTTGTGCGCGGGGCGACCCGTTGTGGCGGATCCACGAGGCCGTGTTCGGGGTGCTCGCGCTGGAATCCGAGCCCGTCGACCCCCGTCTCTGACGCGGGGCACCGGGGGCGATGGTCCTCGTTGCGGCGAATGAGCGGTCGCGGCGCGGCGCTCAGCGCGGCCGGCCGGCCCGCGGTGGCGCAGCGCTCTGTTATCTGGCGAAGGCGTCGCCGATCTCCGCGGCCAGCATCAGGTAGGCGTCGGCCGTGGCCCGGCTCAGCCGGGCCAGTTCCACCTCCGCCCCCTCATCCAGGTACGCGTCGTACGGGACCCTGACCACGGCCCGGCAGCGCGCCGCGAAATGCTGCTCCAGGCGGCCGGTGTCCACCGCGCTCTTGCCCCGCGGGCGGATCATGGCGAGCACCACCACCGCGTGCCGCACCAGGTCGCCGTAGCCGTGGGCCTGGAGCCAGTCCAGCGTGGCACTCGCGCTCCGCGCCCCGTCCACCGACGGCGAGCTGACCAGCACGATCTGGTCAGCCACGCGGAGCACCCCGGTCATGGCCGAGTGCAGCAGGCCGGTCCCGCAGTCGGTGAGGCAGATCGAGTAATAGTGCTCCAGCACCTGGGACACGTCGCAGTAGTCCTGCTCGCTGAACGCCACCGACACGGAGGGATCACGATCGGAGGCCAGCACCTCGAGCCGGCTCGGGGCCTGCGTGGTGTAGGCCCGGACGTCGGCGTACCGCTGGATCTGGTCCCGCTCGTTCAGCAGGTCGCGGACCGTGGCGGCGGTCTCGAGCCGGAGCTTGTCGGACAGCGTGCCCCGGTCGGGGTTCGCGTCCACCGCGATGACCCGGTCCCCGCGCAGCGAGGCCAGCGTCGAGCCCAGGCCCATGGTGGTCGTGGTCTTGCCCACCCCGCCCTTTAGGCTCAGCACCGCGACCCGGTGATGGCCGCCGGTGACCGGGGTGCGGGCCCGGGCGACCAGGTCCCGGCGGTGCCGCTCCGCTGTGGACTCCGGCGCGCGGACCAGGCCGCCGGTCACCTCGAAGATGGCGCGGCGCCATCCGCTGGAGGGGGCTTTGTGCCGCCCGGGCAGGAGCAGGTCGGCGGTGAGGCTGTCCGCCGAGACCGTTCGCGGGGTTGAGGGCGGGGGCAGCGGTCCGGGCCGGGGACTTGGGTGCGGGCCGGAGGCCGGCGGCGGCTCGGGACGGGGGGGCAGTGGCGGTCCGGGCTCGGATTGGGGGCCGGGACGGGGCTGGGGCTGAGGCCGGGGCGTGGGCTGGGGCCGGGGCGCGGGCTGGGGTGTGGGTTGAGGCGTGGGCATGGGCTGGGGAGGTGCGGGCGGTGCGGAAGGCTCGGCCGGCGCGCCGAAAGCGTCTGGCCAGGCCTCGGGCGCCGGCGGTGCGGCGGACCCGAACTGCCCGGGCGGCGCGTCGGAGTTCAGGATCAGCGACAGGGGCGAGTCCCGGCCGGGAGGGTCGGAGTGGCCTGGCGGCCGGTATTCATCTCCGGCGTCATAATCCTGATCCGCCAGCCCGGACGCGCCGAGGTGACCGTAGCCGCCCGGGAGGCCGGGATCAGCGGTGTCATATCCGCCCACCGCGCCGTAAGCATCCCCGCCGTAAGCATCCCCGCCGTAAGCATCCGCACCGTAAGCATCAGCGCCCCCATACGCCTCCGCAGTGTCGTACGCCTCCGCGGTGTCATAGTCGTCCGGCGGCCCGTACGGATCATCGGCATCACCCGGCTCCAGGCCCGCGGGGCCCGGGCCACCGTCGCCGGCCCCGCCCAGGGCCACGCCGGGTGCGAACGCATCCGGCAGTTCCGGATCCGGGGCGGTCGCCTCGGGGCCTAAGGCGCCCCGGGTCCCGGATGGCGGCTGCTGGCCGAACAGCCGCGGCGGGGCGTTCTGGCCAGCGGCGGGGGCGTCATCCTCACTCGTCCCTGCCGCCTCATTGCGGTCCAGGTCCTGATCAGCCAAGGTCGTTCCCCTCAGCTCTCATCGGTGTAGGAGAATGACGTGCCGGCAGGGGTCCGGATGAGCACTTTCACCGAAGCCTAAGCTACCTAGCTCGCCGCAGCACCCCTCGACCACGGCGATCAGGAGAAACCTCATGCGAGCGGTTGTCATCACCCACCCCGGCGGACCCGAGGTCCTGCACCTGGAGGAGGTCCCCGATCCGGTGCCCGGCCCTGGCGAGGTGCTCGTGGAGGTCGCGGCGGCCGGGCTCAACCGCGCGGACGTCCTGCAGCGGCAGGGCCACTATCCCCCGCCGCCGGGGTCGCCCCCTTATCCCGGCATGGAATGCTCCGGCCGGATCATCGAGCTGGGCCCGGAAGTCACCGGGTGGCAGGTCGGCGACGAGGTGTGCGCCCTGCTGGCCGGCGGCGCCTATGCGGAGAAGGTCGCCGTGCCGCAGGGCCAGCTGCTGCCCGTTCCGGACGAGGTGTCCCTGGTGGACGCGGCCGCCCTGCCGGAAGCGGCGTGCACGATCCAGGGGACCGTGTACCAGATGGCCCACCTGGCCCCGGGCGAGACATTCCTGGTCCACGGCGGGGCCGGCGGCATCGGGACCTTCGCCATCCAGATCGCGAAGGCCGAGGGCTGCACGGTGGCGTGCACCGCCGGGTCGCCGGAGAAGCTGGCCCGCTGCCGGGAACTCGGGGCCGACCTGGCCGTCTCCTACCGGGACGAGGACTTCACCGCCGCCGTGCTGGAGTTCACCGGCGGGCACGGCGCCGACGTCATCCTCGACATCATGGGCGCGTCCTACCTGGCCCGGAACCTCGACGCGCTGGCCACCTGGGGGCGCCTGGTGGTCATCGCCACCCGGGGCGGCAGCCGCGGGGAGGTTGACCT
Organism: uncultured Actinomycetes bacterium; assembly: GCA_963723595.1. Classification (GTDB taxonomy): domain Bacteria; phylum Actinomycetota; class Actinomycetes; order Streptosporangiales; family Streptosporangiaceae; genus RYN-230. The sequence continues at coordinate 274,462 of CAVRRQ010000014.1, read as the reverse complement.
GGGGCTGATGATGCAGAAGCGGGCCACGATCGTGGCCGCCACGCTGCGCACCCGGACCGCCGCGGAAAAGGCCGAGGTGGTGGCGGCTACCCGGGAGCACATCTGGCCCCTCGGTCAGCGCCGGGGAGGTGGTCCCGGTCCTCCACGCCGTCCTGCCGATGTCCGAGGCGGCCCAGGCGCACCGGATGCTCGACGACGGCACGCACATAGGAAAAATCCTGCTGGCCAACTGAGCACCTGCGGAAAATTACGGCCTGGTTCGCGGCCCCCGGGCGCAGCCACTCCGCGGAAGGCGCAAGACTAGGACCATGAGCGAACGCAACCCCGAGACCGGCCAGGCCGCCAAAGTTGTGGTGGTCGGCCCGGACGGCATCACGGTGGACGCCGACGGCAGCGAGGGCGAGAGCACGGGCGAGCGGCCGGTCATGGAGATGGTCGAGCAGCCCGCCAAGGTCATGCGGATCGGGAGCATGATCCGGCAGTTGCTGGAGGAGGTCCGGGCCGCGCCGCTGGACGAGAAGAGCCGGGCCACGGCTGCGCGAGATCCACCAGAGCTCGATCAAGGAACTCGAGGATGGTCTCGCTCCCGAGCTGGTCGACGAGCTGGAGCGGCTGTCCCTGCCCTTCGCCGACGACTCGGTGCCGAGCGAGGCCGAGCTGAGGGTGGCCCAGGCCCAGCTGGTGGGCTGGCTGGAAGGCCTGTTCCACGGCATCCAGACCACGCTGTTCGCGCAGCAGATGGCCGCGCGGGCGCAGCTGGAGCAGATGCGCCGCGCCCTGCCCCCGGGCATGATGCCGGGCGAGGACGCCGGCCAGCAGCAGGCGGCCCGGGGCTCAGGCCCCTACCTGTAGCCCGGCGGACAGGGCCGGGTCAGACGCGGCCGTACCGCAGCCGCCCCAGCCAGGCGGCGGCCTGCGCGAATTCCGTGTCGGAGGTCCCGCGCCGGACGTGGGTGGGACCGCCGTCATGCCGGGGGTAGCTGCCCAGGAACCTGACGTCGGCGCAGACCCGGCGCAGGCCCATCAGCGCCTCACCCACCCGGGCGTCGTCCACGTGCCCTTCGCAGTCGATGGAGAAGTAGTACTTGCCCAGCCCGTCGCCGGTGGGCCGGGACTCGATGCGGACCAGGTTGACGCCGCGCACCGCGAACTCGGTGAGGAGCTCCATCAGGGCACCCGGATGGTCCTCACGCAGGAACGCCACCAGCGAGGTCCGGTCCGACCCGGTCGCCGCGGGCAGCGGGCCCGGCCGGTTCACCACGACGAAGCGGGTCACCGCGTTCGCGTGATCGTGCGTGTCGGCGACCAGCACCGCGAGGCCGTACATCTTCGCCGCGAACGCCCCGGCCAGAGCCGCGTCGAGCTCCCCGTCCGCCGCCTGGCGGGCGGCCTCGGCATTGGACGATGCGGGGCGCCACGCCGCCTGCGGCAGGTGTTCCTCCAGCCAGTGCCGGCACTGGGCCTGCGCCTGAGGGTGGCCGCCCACCGTCGCGACGTCAGCGAGTTGCGTACCCGGGCGTCCCAGCAGCGCGAACGCCACCGGCAGCGGCACCTCCGCGCTGATCACCAGGTCCTGGCCGGTGGCGAGCTCGTCGAGCGTGGCGGTGACCGCGCCCTCCACCGAGTTCTCGATGGGCACGATGCCCTGCTCCGCCGCGCCGGTGCGCACCGCGTCGAGGGTGGCCTGGATGGTCACGCAGGGCATCGCGTGGTCGGCGGCCCCGGGATCGAACGCGAGCAGCGCCGCCTCGGTGAAGGTCCCCTCGGGTCCCAGGTAGGCGTACTGCACTGGCTTATCGCTCGGGTTGCTCTTGTCGCTCGGGCCGCTCGGGTCCGGGGAGCCGGGCTGGGCTGGGGAGCCTGAGTCGGTGCGGGACAGTGCGATCACGTCGCCTTCGCTGGATGGCCGCTCACGCGGGAGGGCTTCGCGGGCTGCGCCTGCCAACCGGCGTCCCGTAACAGTGCGTGAGAATACCAGCGGCTGCCGGGAGCCCCCGGCCCCGAGCGGACCACATATCACGTATCTGGTGCACCAAAAAGGACATAACACCCCGCCAAAGTGCACCAGATACGTGATACGTGGAGCGCCACCCGCCACGACGCGCGTTCCGTGGGAGACGTGGGGCAGGTGGCCCCGGAGGCGGCGCCCGCGGGGCGGGCCAGCCGGGTACAGGTGCACTCCTCGGCACGCTGTGGTATCGTGATATCTCGATATCAGAGAGGCGGCCTGATGCGGACCAAGAACATGGTGTTGCGGCTGGATCCCGGTCTGGCTGAGCGGCTGGAGGCGGTGGCCGAGGTCGAGGGCCGGTCGGTGTCCGACGTGGTGCGCGAGGCGATCGCCTCACTGGTGGAAGCCCGGCAGCAGGACGAGCGGTTCATCCGGCTCCTCGAGGACAACGTGGCGCGGCACCAGCGGCTCCTCCAGATGCTGCGGGACGAGAAGTGATGACGCCCATCGACCTGGGTGCCCTGGTCGTCATCGCCGCGCGGGTCCTGGACGAGGACGTCCCGGTCGTGCTCGACCTGCTGGATGTGGCTGCCGCCGAAGCCGCCCTGCGACCGAAGCCGCCCTCACCGAGGCGGCCCTCGCGAAGGCCGGCGCCCCCGAAGCTCGCGCCACGGCCTGCGCGGCTGCCCTGCTCAGCGCGCTCGTCGGGCACCGCCCGCTGGCCCGGGGTAACGAGCAGGTCGCCGTGCTCGCGACGGTCACGTTCCTCGCGGTCAACGGCTGGCAGGTGGATCTCGAGCCGGCCGGGGACACCGCCGCCGTGGTGGCCGGCCTGGCCGCCGGGCGATGGTCCGCCGCCGACCTGACCACGTGGCTGTCGCCGCGGATCTCCGGTTCCGCCGCACCACAGATCGCGCCAGAAGCACCAGCGCACGAAGCAAGGACGCCGTCACCGGCCAAGGAGGCACCGATGCATGGATGGCTGCCGAATCTCCGGCGGACCGCCCGGCGCAAGGGAGACCAGACGTTCCGGCGGTTCAGCCCGAGGGCGCGCGAGGTGATCATCTCGGCCCAGCAGGAAGCCCGTGCGCTGCACCACAACTACATCGGCACCGAGCACGTCCTGCTCGGACTGCTCCACGACCGGGAAGGCGTGGCGGGACGGGCCCTGCAAGGGCTCGGAATCAGCCCGGAGACCGTGCGGGAGCAGATCCTGGACATCATCGGCGAGGGGAATCAGGAACCGGCCGGGCACATTCCGTTCACGCCGCGGGCCAAGCGGGTCATGGAGCTCGCGGTCCGTGAGGCGGCCCAGTTCGGTCACCTCTACGTCGGCACCGAGCACATCCTGCTCGGCCTGGTGCGTGAGGGAGACGGGGTCGGCTGGCATGTCCTCAGCCGGCTCGGCGTCAGCGTCCCGAAGGTCCGTGAGCAGGTCCTCGAGCTGGTCAGCCAGGACCGGCGGAAGCCGAGCGAGATCATCGCCCCGCCTGGGATCCGCGACTACGACACCCGGATCGAGCTGGCCCGGCAGGCCAAGGACGCCGCCGTGGACGCGAAGGACTTCGACCGGGCCGCCGCCGCGCGGGAGAGCGAGAAGGAGTTGCTGGCGGAGCGGGACCGCCTGATCGCGCAGTGGTCGGCCGGCGTGGACGTGGCCACCCTCGGCCGCGAGCTCGACTGGCTGCGGGACGAGGTGAACCGGCTGCAGGGCCTGCTGCTGCAGAACGGAATCGAGCCCGGCCTGCCGTCCCAGCCCGGAGACCGGTTCCCGGGAGACCCGGTCCCCGGAGACCGGGACCCCGGAGACCCCACCCAGCGGTCCGCCTGAGCGGCGCGGGTCACCGGACCCGGCGCAGCCTCTGCCCGGCGGTCCGCAGGGCGGCCTCCCGGGCGGCCAGGGCCCAGGCCACGCCCGCGAACTGCCGGCCGCGGTGCACCTGGGACCGCCAGTCGCCGCCGGTGGCGCGGTGGGCCATGGGCACCTCGACCTCGGTGATCCGCAGGCCCAGGCGGTGCAGGTCGATGGTCATGCCCGTCTCCGCACCCCAGCCGGGGGCCAGCGGGCGGGCGGCCTCGAACGCGGCGCGGGTCAGGCAGCGCTGCCCGTTCAGCGGCTGGGCGGGCAGCCAGCCGGTGGCGCGGCGGATCCCCGACCCGGACAGCGCGACCACGAAGCCGTGCCCGCCCGCCCGGACCCGCTCGCTGAACACCGCGATGGTCATGTCCGCCAGGCCGTCGCGGACCGGCTGCACGAGTGCCGCCCCGTACGCCGCGGATTCGGCCAGGTCAGCGTCGAGAAAGAGCAGATGCCGGGGCACCGCGCGGTCCTCGCTGCGCTCCAGCAGCCCGACCGCCTCGGCGCCGGTTTCCATCGCCGCGCCCTTACCGCGGGTGCGCCCGTGCCGCAGGACTATCGCTCCCGCCTTTTCCGCAACGAAACCCGTGCCGTCGCCGGAACCGTCGTCCACGACGACGAGCATGTCCGCTCCGGGCACGCCTGCGGCCGCTTTCACGGTCGCCTGGATGCGGTCGGACTCGTTCCTGGCTGGAATGACGATGGCGACGTCACCGCTCGGCGGCATGCGCAGATCCTAGTGGGAGACCGGCCGGGGGAAGCGAAGTGTGGCCTGCTGGCCGGGCGAAGCGGAATGGTGGCTTGCTAGCCGCGCGAAACGGGGCGTGGTCTACTGGCCGGGAACCGCCGCGCCGTCGCCGGTCACCGTGAACACCGACTCCAGCCCGGTCACCTGGAGGATCTTGCGCACCGCCGGCCGGGGGCCGCTGAGCTCGACGTTCCCGCCGTGCTCACGGGCCATCCGCTGGGCGGCGAGCAGCACGTTCATGCCGGTGGAGTCGCAGAAGTCCACCCCGGACATGTCCACCACGAGCAGCACCGGGTGGTCCACGTTCAGCTCCGAGGTCAGCTGGCTCTGCAGCCGCGGGGCGGTGTAAAGGTCGATCTCACCGGACAGGGCTACAACGACGCGGTCACCCTCATTGCGAGTCGATACCTTTAGTTCCACGAGCGGCACCCTACCGCCGCTGTGCGTCCAGGACCAGATGCTTACGGAGAGCACACGGTTAAATCGCAGGCGGACCGGGCATTTCTGCGCCAAGCTGGAGGGTGACCGACCTGATGCCGGCACCAGCGAGGCGGAGCCCCCGGGATGTACCCCTTGCCAGAGCAGCCAGAACCGAAGACAGCGACCCTGCGACCGCTACCGAATCTGGACGCGGCGGGCCCCATACCGCTGTCCGCCCCCCTGCCCGACATGCTGTCCGCCCCCCTCCCCGCTGTGCCGCTGACCACAGGCCCGCCAACCACGGGGCCGCTGTCTGCGCCGCTCGCGGAGGACATGCTGCCGACCGTGCCCGGCGCGCGGCCTGGTGCTCCCGGCCCGGCCTACCCGGATCAGGCTGGGGGCGCGGTGTCCTGGGCGCCTGACGTGGATCAGCAGCGGGCCCGGATCCGGGCCGAGATGGAAGGACTCCGGTCCCGGGCCGAATTGGCGTCGTCCTGGCTGGAGAGCAGCCGGCACTACAGCCGCCTGATCAACCGCGAGGGCGTGGTCCCGGTGAACGCGCGGATGACGCCGGGGGACCTGGCGTTCCTGGCTGAGGCCCGCGAGCAGCTCCTGCAGTTCACCGAGCTGGCCGGCCGCCTGATCGACCTGCACCAGCCGCTCGACGCGGGTGGCATCACCACCGACCCGAGCAGCCCCATCCGGCGCTGCCGGAGCTGCATGTGGCGCTGGCCGTGCCCGACGTTCAGCATCCTGGCCGAGGTGGTGGACCGGCCGCCGTCCGCCTGATCGGCGGTCCTGGCCCGGTGGTCCTGGCCCGGTGGTCCTGGCCCGGTGGTCCTGGCCCGGTGGTCCCGACCCCGGCAGTCCGGGGTTACTGGGCCTGGACCAGTTGCTGGGTGCCGGCACCCAGGCCGTGCGGGTTGCTCACCGCGGGCGCGGAACGCGGGAACGGCGCCAGGTCGGGACGGGTGACCCGGGCGGGCGGCGTCCCCGGTCCGGCGGGCTGGGGAGCCTCGGCAGCCGGGTCCCGGGTCACCGCGCACGACATGCAGCGCGGGCCGCCGCGCCCGCTGCCCAGCTCGCTCGCGGGCACCGGGATGACCTCGACTCCGGCGGCGGTGAGCCTGGCGTTGGTCTCCAGGTTCCGCTCGTCGCAGACGACCAGCCCGCGGCCGAGGGACAGCGCGTTGCCGCCGTCGTCCCACTGGCCGCCGTCCCGCTGGCCACCATCCCACTGGCCGCGCGGGGCGGTGAGCGGGTCCAGGCCGGTGTCGATGACGGTGAGCCGGTCGACGCCCATGGCCTGGGCGGCGGCGGCCATGAACGGCTGGGGCCGGGAGACCCGCAGCTCGTCGCCGCGTGGCGTGATGGTGTGCACGGTCAGGGTGTAGGCGAGCGCCGGGTGCATCACGATGACCCCGCCGCCGATCACGGTGCAGATCGTGTCCAGGCCGGGGGCCCCGGTCCGCTGGATCGGCACCGCCAGCACGGTGTGCGCGAGCCCGGCCAGGAAGGCCTGCCGGGCGAGCCGCTCCACTCCCGCCGGGCTGGTCTGCTCGCTGACCCCGACCGCGATCACGCCTGGGGCCAGCAGCACGATGTCCCCGCCGGCGACTGGTTCCAGATGCGGGCCGTAGAGCATCTTGGTCCCGGCGAACCGGGGGTGATGCGCGTAGAGCACGGCCAGCAGGTGGGCCTCCCGGCCCCGCGCGCCCAGACTGGACACCGCGACCCGGTCCCCGATCCACACGCTCGAATCCCGGGTGAAGACCAGGTTGGGCACGGGGTCGAGGACGAAGTCGTGCCGGTCGAGGAGCTCGTAGACCACCCCGCGCCCGGCCCTGAGCTCGGCGGGAGTTATCCCGGCGATGAGCGCCTGGGCCAGCATCTCCGAGTCCAGGCCCGCGAGATGGTCGCGGACGACGCCGCGGAGATCGTCGCCGAGCCACCGGTCGTCCAGCGCCGAGCTGATCGCGGCGTCCCGGGCGGGCACGTATTCGAGCGCGTCCTGCAGCAGCTCGGTGACGTAGAGCACCTCGACACCGCGGTCCCGGAGGATCTGCGTGAACGCGTCGTGTTCCTCCTGGGCGCGGCTCACCCAGGGCAGCCGGTCGAACAGGAGGCGGCCGCGGCTGCGCGGGGAAATCCGTTTCAGCTCGGCGCCCGGGCGGTGGACGAGAACGGTGCGCAGCCGGCCGGCCTCACTGTCCGCACCATGGGTGTAGTTCAAGTTTTCCCCCGCCCGTCCCGCCGCGCCCCCGCGCACGCACGACCTCTCGGAGGGAGTATCACCATTTCCGTGCCCGATTACGCCTGCTCAGGCAATGATCACCAATCGTGTTCATCGCTCCGTCGCGTTCACCCTGGTGGGTAGCGCCTCAGGCCGTGCGGGCGCCCGCGTCGGCCCGGGGGGAAGCACCATCGGGGCGGCGGCCGAAACCGCCCGCGGCCGCCCCGCCGCGACCGTCGCCGTCCGGCCCGGCCCCGCCCCGCGTGGCAGGCAGGACCGCCCATACGGTGGTGCCCCGCTCGTCCGCGCGCACTCCCCAGCTGGAGCACAGATGCTCCACGATGCCCAGGCCACGTCCCCCGATCGAGGACAGCGACGGGCGGGAGGCATGGGGCCGGGTGGCGCTTCCGCCGTCGCTGACGATGACCTCCACCGAGGTGGGCGTCAGGATCCAGGAGACCCGGATACAGGAATCAGGCAGCGGACGGGCGTGCAGGATCGCGTTGCTCAGCAGCTCGCTCGTCACCAGGGCGGCGTCCGCCACGGCGGCAGGAAACAGACCGGCCTCGCGCAGCTCGGCGGCGATGCGGCCGCGGGCGACGGCGACGCTGGACGGTACACAGGGGAGCAGAACGACGCTCGCCGCCCTCACCTCCCCGCGCGCCCCCGCCCGTGGCCGCGATAGTCGCCTTCCTCCTGCGAGCGGGAATGCCCCGCCAGCGGCCCCGGGAAACCGGGGACGGGGGCAGCGGATGAATCCGGCCCGGGGCACTCGTGATCCCGTTTAGCATGAGTGGCACTACTGTCGTCGCAAGCAAAGTGGTCGCGGGGGGGCGGCCGGGTACCTGCGTCCTGCGACGGCGCGGGCCAGCGAGGCTGGCTCGCCGGACGGGACGCTGGACGGGGTGAACCGATGGACCGAGCGGGTCGCGACCCGCGGCTTTCGCTGATCCCCGCCCGAAGCGCGATGCAGTCGCCCGCCCCGGCGAGGCCAGGTGGCGCGGCGCAGCCGGCTGAGGCCGCGCCGCCAGGAGATGCGGAGCGGTCAGCGGATACGGCGCAGCCAGCGGACATGGCGGGACAGGGAAGCACGGCAGCGGGCAGCGCGGCCACGGGCAGCGCACCGGCGGATACCACGACGCGCGGCGCCGACACCGGGCCGCGGGTGCTGCGGGTCTTCACCACCCACCCGGTCGCCGGGCAGCTCAGTCTGCTCCTCTGCTACCTGGCCGCGGGCGTGGCGGTGACCTGGCCGCGGGCGACCTACATCACCGGCAAGCTGCCGTCCATGCGGGATTCGGCCGCGTACGTCTGGGGCTTCTGGTGGATGGCGCGACGGGTGAGCCACCTGGCCAACCCCTGGACCACCAACCACATGGCCGCGCCCGCGGGCGTGCTGCTCGGCTACCACACGCTGATGCCGCTGCCGGGCCTGCTGCTGACCCCGGTCACGCTGATCTTCGGGCCCAGTGCCTCGTACAACCTGCTGGTCATCGTGGTGCCCGGCCTGCTGTGCTACGCGATGTACCGGGCCGCACGGCTGTGGCTGCCCAGCCAGACCGGCGCGATCGCGGCCGGCGCCTTCTTCGGCCTGTCCGCGATGCTGGCCCAGGAGGACTGGTACCACATCAACATCGCCGTGGGAGCGCTGTTCCTCCCGCTGGCCCTCGAGGCCTCGGTGCGGCTGCGCCGGTCCCCGGGCTGGCGCCAGGCTCTCATCCTCGGCGTGGTGGTGGGCGCGGCCGTGCTCACCGACCCGGAGTCGGCCGTCCTGACCGGCATCCTGGCCGGGCTGGTCCTGCTGCCCTGGCTACTGTGGCGGCCCTCAGTGACCCGGCTGTGGCCCGTCGCGCTGGGCGCCGTGATCGCGGCGATCGTGGCCGGCCCGCAGCTCGCGGCGATGATCCATGAACAGGTGCGCGGGGGCCTGCTCATTAAGCCCGAACTGCTCGGGGTGACGGACAAGCTCTACGGCATGGGCCTGCCCGGCATGTTCGCGCCCACTCCGCGGGTGGCGGATTTCGGCCTGACCGCCTTCGCCCAGCCGTTCCTGCACAGCCGGGACAATGAGGGACTGCCGATGTTCGGCGTGACCCTGACCGCGCTGGCCCTGATGGGCCTGGTCGTCGCCTGGCGGCAGCGCCGGGCCCGGCAGCTCGCGCTGCTCTGGATCGGCTGTGCGGCACTGGCGCTGGGCATGTCGCTGTGGGTGGGCAACCGGCAGTTCATCCCCTGGACGCAGGCCTGGCAGGGGGTGCACGTCTCGCCGCTCCTGCCGTTCACATGGTTCGTCCGCATCCCGGGCCTGTCCGCCTTCCGCGAGGCGGACCGGATGGCCATCCTCGGCCTGGTCCCGGCGGCCCTGCTGGCTGGCGCGGCGGTGAACTGGATGCGCTATCACGCCCGGCCGCTGATCGCCTTGGTGGTCGCGCTGGGGGTCCTGGAACTGGGGTACTCCGGGAGCGCGAAAATCGGCGTGATGTCCACCGCGTACCCCCGGCTGGACGCGCCTATCGCCGCCGACCACTCCGAATCGCTGGTGGTGGACGTCCCGTACGGGATGCGCGGCGGGATCCCCGAGTACGGCGGGCGCTTCGCGGCCCAGGCGCTGGTCATGGCGACCGCCGACGGACACCGGCGCGCCGTCGCCTACGTCTCCCGGATCCCCGCAGCCACCCTCACCGCGATCGAGCACCACCCGTTCTACTCGCATCTGATCAAGACGCAGCATTTCACGTTTCCCGCCTACGGTCCGCCGCTCACCGTGGCGGCCCAGCAGTCACAGCCCGTGTGGGCCAGGAAAACTTCGTCCTATTCGCCCCTGTCCGCAGCCGAGGTCGCGGCCGGGCGGCGGGACGCCCGGCGGATGCATATCGGCTGGGTCGTGGTGTGGTACTCAAATCCCGCCATTGTGCAATATTTGCACCAGACCGGCTTCGGCTTTGCCTACCGGGCGGACAACGTGTCGGTTTACCGCCCCGCCCGCTGACCCCCCCGGCCCCGGACCCTGGTGAGCCCTGCCGCCCGCTGACCGCCATGCCCAGGCCCGGGCCTCGTGAGCTCTAGTCACCTCGCCCGCTCAACGCCGGGGCCGGCCCTCGCGAGCCCGGCGGTCCCTGTAGGGGCCCGCCTTCCGCGTTCTATTCCGGACTTTTACTGCAGTTAGCGCAACACATGGGGCATTTAGTAAAGATTACTTGCTTATTCCACGCGCTTTACCGGAACTTTCTCGCTTCGTAATAAATCTCTTCTATCTTCGTAAGCACAATTGGTCTTCTACCTGGCCAGCATGCTCCCATAATCAATCCGTCGGCACGGTTAGTTGGTGGACAACAAGAACGGGGTGACGATGGCCCACGCGGGCGAGGACCCGCCGGACCAGCCGGCCTCCGGTCAGATCAGGACCCTGCGGCGGGACGGACTCACGTCCCTGGCCCCGGAGACGGGTGAACGTCCCCCTGCCGCAGGACCGGCCGGAGCAACGGGGCTGCCGCGGACAGCACCAGTCGAGTCAGCACCAGGCCCGGATGGCATCCCTGGCCCGCCCCCTCCGTGGCACACCCGATTCAGGCGGCACCCGCTGGCCGCGCATCTGCTCCTGCTGGCCGGTTACCTGGTCACCGGGCTCGCGGTCACCTGGCCGCGGGTTACCTACCTGGCCGGGCGACTGCCGTCGCTGCGGGACGCCGGCAGCTACGTCTGGGATTTCTGGTGGGTGGCCCGCCAGGTGACGCACCTGTCCAGCCCGTGGTCCACCCGGTACCTGGCCGCCCCGGTCGGTTCGGATCTCGGCTACCACACCCTGATGCCGCTGCCCGGCCTGCTGATGACTCCCGTCACGCTGGCGTTCGGGCCAAGCTTGTCCTACAACCTGCTTTCCATCCTGTGCCCGGGCCTGCTGTGCTACGTGATGTACCGGGCGGCCCGGCTCTGGCTGCCTACCCAGCTCGGCGCCATCACCGCCGGCGGATTCTTCGGCCTGTCCGCGATCCTCACCTGGCGCAGCTGGTACGAGCTGAATCTGGCGCTCGGGGCGCTGTTCCTCCCGATGGCGCTGGAGGCGGCGGTGCGGCTCACCCGCCGGCCTGGCCGGAAGCAGGCCATCATCCTGGGCGTCGTGATGGGCGCGGCCATCCTCACCGACCAGGAATCCGCGGTGCTGGCGGCCATCGTCGCGGGCCTGGTCCTGGTTCCGTGGCTGGCCCGGCACCCCTCGGCGGCCCGGCTGCGGGCCGCCGCCCTGGCCGCGGTGACCGGCCTGATCGTGGCCAGCCCGCAGCTCATCGTGATGTTCCAGCAGGCCTCGGCCAGCCGGACGCCCACCAGCCGGCCAGGGCTGCTCGACGTGAACTACGTGCTCTCGGGCGCCTCGCTGCAGGAAATGTTCGCACCGTCGCCCCGGGTGGCCGACTACGGCCTGACCGCAGTGAGCCGGTACTACTACCATGGCCCGTACAGCATCGTGATCGCCTCGTTCGGCATCGTGCTGACCGCGCTGGCCCTGTTCGGCATCGTGGTGTCGTGGCGGCGGCGCCACGCGCGCTCGCTCGCCCTGCTCTGGGTGGCCTGCGTCGTCCTGTCGATGGGCTCGGTGGCGTGGGTCGGCAGCCATCACTACGTGCCGCTGGCCTCGGTGGTGCATGGGGTCCGGCTCTCGATGATCATGCCGTTCACCTGGTTCACGCGGATCCCCGGGCTCTCCACCTTCCGGGAGGCCAACCGGTTCACCGAGCTGGCCCTGGTTCCGATGGTGCTGCTGGCCGGAACGGCGGTGGAGTGGCTCCGCAAGCACACCGGGGCTGGGGTGATCCCGGTGCTGGTCCTGGCCCTCCTGGAGACGGGCTGGTCCGGGAACCCGGGCATCGGCAGCATGCCCACCTCCCTGCCCGCGCTGGACGGCCCGATCGCCGCGCAGCACACCCAGTCGATCGTGGTGGACGTCCCGTTCGGCATCCGGGGCGGCCTGCCCGTGATCGGGGACGGGTTCGCGCCGGAGTCGATGGTGCTGGCCACGGCGGACGGGCACCCACTGGCCAACGCGCTCATCTCGCGGATCCCGGCCGGCACGCTGAAGGGAATCGAGGGAAGCGGCTTCTACGCGGCCCTGCTCAACGCCCAGGGCGGCAAGCACCGGAACACGAGCGCACAGTTCCGGGCGGCCAAGCTCAGCGCGCGGCAGATGAACATCGGCTGGGTGCTGGTCTGGCGCCGGGAACCCGCCCTGCTGCGGCTGCTCCGGCTGAGCGGCTTCCGTGAGGCCTACCAGGCCGACGGCGTGCTGGTGTACCGCCCGGCCCGGGACATGACGCGGGCCGGGCACGGGCCCCGGCCGCTGGCCGGCGGCTGATCCGGGTCAGCCGCGGCGGGCCGGGGCGGACCCGGAACCCTGAGGGGCATCGTCCTCGGCGGCGGCCGGGATGTCGGCCACCAGGCCCTGCGCGGCCAGCCCGCGGATCAGGCCGCGCAGGCCCGAGGCCAGGCCGGCCCGCTCCTCGCCGGTCAGCCCGGCCAGGATCCGGGCCTGCCGGGTCTGCCACGCGCTCCACACCCGCCCCGCGACCCGGCTGCCTTCGGGGGTGAGGTAGAGCCGGATGTAACGCTGGTTGGCCTCATCCCGGCCGCGCCGGACCCATCCCTTGCGCTCCAGGCCGACCGCCAGCCGGCTCACCGTGCTCTTTTCCAGCCCGAGCAGGGTGCCGAGCTGCCCCTGGGCGATACCGCGCGCGGCGACCAGCTCGATCAGGGCCCGGGCCTCAGACGCCGACAGGGCCGGGATCGGGGGCTCCGCCGGGTCGCCGGATGGGCGGTCCGGCTCCCGGGAACCCGGCTCCCCATTGCCTGGGCCTGCGCCTTCCGGGCTCACCACGCGGAGCAGCTGGCCGAGCAGCTGGACCAGCTCCGCGTCATCAGCCGACAAGTTCACGTAACAGTTGTACCGCACAACTGGCCGCCTGGTACGTTTTCAAACGTGATAGTTGCTCCCTACAACTCAGGACCCGGCGCCTGGCGGGCGACCTGGCGGGCCGCCGGATCGGCCGCAGCCGGCCCGCAGTACCCCGATTGCGCCGTAGGCTCACGGTCGTGACAAAACAGGGCCGGGTAAGTGCACCGGGCGGGCTGAGCGGGCCGGTCGCGGGGGGCGACAGCGCTGCCATCGTGACCGCCGAGCCGGAGAACACGCTGCTGCCCGACGAGCCGCTGCGTGATCTGGCCCTCCGCTACGGGCTCAAGCAGACCGCGGTCCGGCCGCCGTTGCGGGGCTACGCCGGCGAGCTGTGGCAGCGGCGCCACTTCATCACTGGCTTCGCCACCGCGCGGAACATCGCCATGTACACCGAGGCGCGGCTCGGCCAGCTGTGGCAGGTGCTCACCCCGCTGCTCAACGCGGGCGTGTACTTTTTCATCTTCGGCGTGCTGCTGCACGCTAGCCGCGGTGTCCCGAACTACCTGTCCTTCCTGGTCACCGGCGTGTTCGTGTTCAACTTCACGCAGCGAGCGTTCATCACCTCGTCTCAGGTGATCAGGGATACGCTCCCGCTGATCAGAGCGCTGTACTTCCCGCGCGCCTGCCTGCCGCTCGGCTACGTGCTGATCGAACTGCAGCAGCTCATGCTCTCCTTCGCCGTGCTGTTCGTCATCGTGGTGATCACCGGCGAACCGATCACCTGGTACTGGCTGCTCATCATCCCCGCCCTGATCCTGCAATCGCTGTTCAACGTCGGCGGCGGCCTGATCCTGGCCCGCTGGGGAGCGAGCATCGACGATGTCAGCCAGCTCCTGCCGTTCCTGGTCCGCACCTGGATGTACGTCTCGGGCGTGCTGTTCAGCATCCAGACCCTGGCCAGCCTGCGGCCGCACCCGAAGATCACCTATCTGCTGCAGATCAACCCGGCCGCGGTGTACATCTCGCTGATCCGCAACACGCTGCTCGCGTCGCAGCGGCAGGCGATGCCCGGCTCCAAGCCCTACAGCAAGCTGATGTGCAGCCTGTACTACGCGCACCTGAACAACAAGCACTTCGTGTACGACAGCGCCTACTGTCACGCGGTGGTGAGCCAGACCTCCCTGTGGATGTGGGGCATATTCTGGGCGGTCGCAGCGGCTGTCATCGGCTTCCTTTTCTTCTGGCGCGCGGAGGCGAGGTATGGCCGTGGCTGAACGCCCCATGGTGGTCGTGGACGACCTGCACGTGGTCTACCGCGTGTACGGCAGCAACGCGGACAAGGGCACCGCGGCCACCGCGTTGCTCCGCCTCATCAAGCGTCAGCGGCGCCCATCCATCCGCGAGGTGCACGCGATCCGCGGGATGTCCTTCGTGGCCTACCGCGGCGACGCGGTCGGCGTCATCGGGCGCAACGGCTCAGGCAAGTCGACGCTGCTGCGCGCGATCGCCGGGCTGCTGCCCGCCGAGCAGGGCGCGGTGTACACCGACGGGCATGGGGCGCTGCTCGGGGTGAACGCGGCGCTGCTCGAGGACCTCACCGGCGAGCGGAACGTGGTCCTCGGCTGCCTGGCCATGGGCATGACCACCCAGGAGACCAAGGACGCCAAGCCCCGGATCGTGGAGTTCTCGGGGGTGGGTGACTTCGTCAACCTGCCCATGAAGGCCTACTCCACCGGGATGGGCGCCCGGCTGCGCTTCGCGATCGCCTCGGCCAAGAGCCACGACATCCTGCTTGTGGACGAGGCGCTGGCCACTGGCGACGCCGAGTTCCAGCGCAAGAGCCACGCCCGCATCGACGAGCTCCGCGCGCAGGCCGGCACGGTGTTCCTGGTCGCGCACAACCTGGCCGAGATCGCCGAGACCTGCAACCGGATCATCTGGCTGGAGAAGGGCCAGATCGTCAAGGCCGGCGAGGACGTGCCGGGCATCCTCGACGAGTACCTGGTCGCCTCGGGCGGCCAGCCCCGCTTCCGCGAGGCCGCCGCGACCGCCAACTACCCCTCGTCCAGCAGCTGAGGCGGGCCGCGTAGTCCCCTACGCGGCCCGCCTCAGCCTGGCGTGCGGTCTGCGGACCCGACTACTTGAAGGCGTTCACGCCGCTGGGGACGCCCAGCCCGGTCGGGCCGTCGTAGCCGGTCCCGGCGGTGCACAGGTATGAGCCGCAGCTGGCGGTCGAGCCGATCGTGATATCGCGCAGGCCCGAGGAGGCCTGATAGGGGAACTCGGTCGCCAGGGTTCCGGTGGGAGGCTTGCCGCCCGGATTGGCCAGCGCGTACACAGCCGCGATGATCGGGGCCGAGACGCTGGTCCCGCCCAGCTGCTGCCAGCCCTTCGGCAGGCCCTCACCGGACGGGGGGTAGGAGTCGTAGACGGCCGGCCCGGTCCGCGGGTCGGCGTCCGCCGCCACGTCGTTGTCGATCCGGTACCCGCAGTCGCTGTTGTACGCGGACTGCCAGCTCTGCTGGGGCTCCAGGTATGAGGAGCATCCCGAGCCGGTCCCGTCGGTGGCATCCTGGCTCCAGACCTTCTCCTCGGTCCGGGTCTTGCCCTTCATCCACAGCGTGGTCCCGCCGACCGCGGTCACGTACGGCGAGACCGCCGGATACAGGGTTCCGTACCCGTAGTCGCCCGCCGACGCGGTGATCGCCACGCCCAGGTGGTCGAAGTGACTGTCGTAGCTGGCCTCGGTGGTGAACTCGCCTCCGTCCCAGCTGTTGGAGACGAATTTGGCCCCCAGCCGCACCGCGGTGTCCTCGGCGGCGCTCAGGGCGCCGATCGACGTGCTGTTCGCCTCGACCAGAATGATCTTGCACTTAGGGCAGATCGCGGAGACCATGTCCAGGTCCAGCGACTCCTCCTCGGCCCAGCCGGAGTTGCCCTTCGGGAACCACGCGGTCGTGCCCTTCTGGTTGACCACGCGCAGGCACTTGGTGGACATCTTGCAGGCCGGGAGCCCGTAGTAGCTCCGGTACGTGGCCAGGTCCCCAGTGGCGTGCCAGTCGTTGTAAGCGTCCACGATCGCGATCGTGCTCTTGTTGGACGCCTGGGCGGCCTGGCTCAGCCCGTATGCGGCCTGCAGCTGGCCCGGCGACAGGGTCCCCGAGGCGGCCCGGCTAGCGGGTGCCGCCGCAGACGCCGCCGAATGCACCACGATGGAGCACTGCATCAGGCCCGGCGTGGAAGGTTGCGGGCAGACCTGGGTGAAGCCGCTGGGCAGCCGGGCCGCGTGAAAGGCGTGGACGAACCTCGGAGTTGCCGACGGCCCCGAGGAAACGGCCTGGGAGGACGCGGCGGCGTGAGACGACGCGGCGGCCGGCACCGTGGCCAGGCCGGCCACGGTCAGGCCGGCGGCGGCCGCGAGCGCTCCTGCCCACCGCGGGAGCACGACTACTGGCATGGATCCTCCAGAGGGAACGCGGGCACGCGCCCCGTGATGGGGCCGGGAAGGCGGGAGTGGCGGGGACTCGGGCCGGGAGCCAAGGCAGGTCCGCTCCGCGAAGGCACCGTAGATTCATACCACTTTTCCGGATTGCACCCGGTTGGCTTGGCCAGAGGGACGCGCACTGTTCAGGGCGCGGGAGGACATCTGCCCGGCGGGCCAGAGGGACCCACGGTGCAGGCGGTGCGCACGGTGCGCACGGTGCAGGCGGTGCGCCCACGTGCGGGCGGGCGGTGCGGGAGGGCGCCGGGGGGTCAGCGAGACGCGGGACGCAGCTGGAGCAGCATGCGGGTGCCGCCGTCCGCGCGGGAGGAGGCCGCGACCTCACCGCCCTGTGCCCGGGCCAGCTGGCGCACGATGTAGAGCCCGAGGCCGATGCCGCCGAACCGGCGGCGGTCGCCGGTCTCACCCTGGACGAACCGCTCGAAGATCCGCTCGTGGTCCCCGGGGGCAATGCCGATGCCCTCGTCCTCGACCGTGACCTCGATCCAGTCACCGTCGAGCCGGGCGGCCACGGTGACCGTGCCGCCGCCCGGGGAATACTTGAACGCGTTCTCCAGCAGCTGGCCCACGATGATGTCGGTGGCCATCGGGTCGCCGTAGGCGTGCGGCAGGCTGTCCGGGATGTCCGCGGCCAGCGTGTGCGCCTCCGACAGGGGACGGAACGCCACCGCGGTCCCGCGCAGCAGCGCGGCCAGGTCGAACGGCCCGTTGGTCACGGTCAGCTGGTCCGCACCCGCCCGCGAGCCGAGCAGCAGCTGTTCCACCAGCCGGCCCAGGAGCCGGCCCGGTCGGCGATGGTCTGCACCGCCGCGCGCCGCTCCGGGTCGGTCAGCTTGTCCCACCGGCTCGCTAGCGTGCTCGCGAAGCCCTGCACCACGGTGATGGGGGTGCGCAGCTCGTGGCTCGTGGTGGCCAGGAACAGGTCCTTGGCCTCCTCCAGCTCCTTGGCCGCGGTCACGTCGCGGAAGTCGATGACCCGCTCGTCCCGCCCGTCCAGCGCGTTGCAGAGCACATCGAGCCAGCGGCCGTTGGGCAGGCGGTGGGTCAGCTTGCCGTCGGCCGGTTCCGGGACCGGGAACGGCGGCGGCCGGCCGGTGACCTCCTCGGCGGACAGGCCGGTGAGCTCGTGCGCGGCCGGGTTCCACTGCCGGATGAGGCCGTCGGTGTCCAGCACGGCGATGCCGTCCGCGCTGGCGTCGATGACCGCGCGCTCATGGGCCCGCTGCCGGACCACCTCTTCGAACGCCATCGCGTTGCTCAGCGCGACGCTGGCGTGGCCGGCCATCAGCTCGAGCAGTTCCAGCTCGACGTGGCCGACCTCCCGCCCGCTGTACAGGGCGTAGAGCGCACCGTACGGCCGGCCGCCCACGTGCGACAGGCTGAGCGCGATCGTGTGCAGGCCGGGCAGCGCGGACCAGATCAGGTCGTCGAAGTCAGTGGATTCGCCGGTGGCCATCATCACGGTCTGGCCGGATCGCATCAGCTTGCCGACCAGGCTGGTCTCCAGGTCGGCGCCGCGGCCGCGCAGGCTGGCCGGCAGGCCGTCCATGCTCACCAGGCGCAGCTTGCCGTCCTCGATCAGCACGAAGCCGCCGGCGTCGGCGGTGGTCAGCTCGCGCAGGCTGGCCGCGATCCGGTCCAGCACCGCTTCCAGGTCCCGCTGGGCGTTCATGTCGGCCACCACGTCGCCGAGCCGGCGGATCACCCGCGCGCGCTGCGCGATCTGGTACTTGGCCGCGTCATCGTCGCCGTCGCGGTGGCAGACGTTCACCCAGCCGAGCATCTCGCCGTCGCGGCCGGTCAGCGCGCTGATGTCGATGCGCAGGTCGATCAGGGTGCCGTCCTTGCAGGCCCGGCGGGTCGCGAACGAGATCTGGCCGCCACTGCGCACCCGCTCCAGCACCGCGTTGTGCTCGGACTGCAGTTCCTCGGGAATGGTCGGCGGCTCCAGGCCGATGACCTCGCCGGCGGGCCAGCCGAACATCCGCTCGGCGGCCGGGTTCCACAGCAGGACACTGCGGTCGGTAGAGAACGCGACGATAGCGTCGGCGGCACTCTCGATGACCGCCCACGCTGTCGCGTCTACCCGGTTCTGCCCGGTCGCCTGTTCCAGGCCCACGACATCATGGTGCCATCCCGGGACGTTCCTGGCCCGTCATTGACTAACGCTCCCCTGGCCGGGCTTGAGCAGGTACAGCTCAGTGGACCCAACTCAGCAGATACAGCTCAGCTGATGCACGTCACTGCGCCCGCCAGACTGGACCATCCACCACTGCGCGGCACCGTGCCGGGGGCGGAGCGGTTGCCCGCCGCTCTAGCTCACTGGTGGATCCAGCCGGACGTTGTCTCGAGGCCACCGCCGCCGTTCCACAGCTCGAACCCGAGGGCGGCGCTTTCCCAGTACGAGGCGGGGTTCAAGGCTGCGTGCTGGACGGCGTAGTTGAGCAGCGGCTGGATGGGCATCTTGTTCCAGCTGGTGATGTTGCGGGTGCGCATGAAGATGACCTCGGTCCAGGTGAATGGGCCGCTGGCAGCGGCCTCAGTCCAGTACCACCAGTTGTGCCCGTCCTCACGGACCTTCACGGCGCGTGGTGAGGGGTTCAGGCCCTGGACGTTCTGCCAGAACATGACCTCGGTGACCGGGGCACTGAACTGGGGGGTGGCGGAGAACCACAGGTCAGCGCCGGTGTTGTACCGGGCGGTCTTAGCCACCCCGGTGTGGCTGGTGGTCCAGGTGATCGTCGAGCCGGTCATCTGGGTGACCGGTTTCGCGGTCCAGTCTTTGGTGCAGTCCCCGAGAGCGTTAGGGTCGGGAAACTCGCAGCCGCGGGTCAGGTGCGGGTAGGCCGCCACCCGGTTCCCGGCCGGCGGGGGTGCGGTCTGCGACTTGACGGTGAAGCTGACCGTGCCGTTGGGCTGGTTGAGGCAGGCGTTGCCGCCGCCGAAGTTGTCGGGGCTCCTGATCCAGTCTGTCCCGTGCACGGTGATGTGCTGGTAAGGCGCGCAATTTTCCGCGTAGGCGGGAGCCTGCCCGGTGAGCACGCCGCCCGCCAGCGCGAAGGTGCAGACCCCCGCCATGAGCAATCTAACTGGAAGCCTTCCTGCCTGGTTCATGTGCTGCTCCTCAAGGAACGCCGGCCAGATCGTCAAGGGTCATCAGGGCGTTCCGTCATTCGACCAGTCCACTGTTCCACGCGAGTACGGGAGTTCCGCTGATCCGTGGGTGCAGATCTTCCACCAGGCGGGCGGGGCAGCGGCCGGGGCGGCCAGGCCGATCAGGCTGAGGGTGATCGCGGCGAGCGTGGCGGCGGCTGGTGCTGGCGACTGTGGTGCTGGCGACTGTGGTGCTGGCGACTGTGGTGCTGGCGAGCGTGGCGGCCGACCTTGTGCAGGCATCCACCAGCGGCGACCCCTTTCTTATCGGCCGGGCGGTAGCCTCGCAACGACAATGGCCACAAAGCCCGTACGTAACACGAGGACCGGTCGCCGCACGGCCGGAGACCGCGGGAACCGGCGGGCGCCCGGGAGCGTCACATGGGCATGAAATCCTCTTTGCGGCCCGCACGATCTGGCGCCAGGTACCTCCTGCCCGCCATCCTCTGCGCGGTCACGGCGGCGGCCTGCGGCAGTGCCACCAGCACGAGCTCGCCCGCCAAGCCTGCCAAGCCCGCGGCCAAGGTCTCCCTCACCGTGGTAGTCACGCCCACCCCCGGGGCCACCCCGAAGCGGTGGACGCTGCGCTGCGACCCGACCGGCGGAACGCACCCTGACGCCCGGGCCGCCTGCCGCCAGCTGCTGGACGCCAAGAACCCGTTCGCGCCGATCCCGCGCGGGATCATGTGCCCGATGATCGTGGCCGGCCCGCAGAAGGCCACGATCAGCGGAACCTTCTTCGGGCAGCATGTGGCGTCGGACTTCTCCAAGACCGGCTGCGAGGGGGCCCGGTGGGCCGAGCTGGGCGCGGTCTTCGGGTCCACCGGCTCCGGCCCGGGCTCCGGCTCCGGCGCCGAGTCCGGGTCACCCGTGCACTGATTAGCCAGCACTGATTAGCCAGCACCGATGCCAGATCAGCTAGCACCGATTGGCCAGCAGGGATGGCCAGCGCTGACCGGCCGGCACTGACCCGCCGGTCAGCGCAGCAGCCGGGACATCCGCCGGTCAGCCAGCGGCTTGCCGCCCGTCTGGCAGGTCGGGCAGTACTGCAGCGCGGAGTCCGCGAACGAGACTTCCCGCACCGTGTCCCCGCACACCGGGCAGGGTTCCCCGGCCCGGCCGTGCACGCGCAGCCCCGACTTCTTCTCGGCCTTCAGGTCGCCGGCGGCCAGCCCGGCCGACCGTTCCACGGCCTCCCGGAGCGTGGTGGTGATGGCAGCGTGCAGGCCGGCCACCTCGTCGTCGGTGAGGCTGCTGGCCAGCTTGAACGGCGACATCCGGGCCACGTGCAGGACCTCGTCGGAGTAGGCGTTGCCGATCCCGGCGATGATCTTCTGGTCCCGGAGCACGCCCTTGATCTGCATGCGGCGGCCGGCGAGCATCCCGGCCAGCGCCTCGACCGTGAACGAGTCCGCCATCGGGTCCGGGCCGAGAGCGGCCACCCCGGGCACCTCGGCCGGATCGGCGACGAGGTAGACGGCCAGGCGCTTCTTCGTGCCCGCCTCGGTCAGGTCGAACCCGGCGCCGTCGGTGAACCGCAGCCGGAAGCCGAGCGGGCCCTTGCCGGGCTTCGGCGGTTCCGGGGGAAGCTCGTCCCGCCAGCGCAGCCATCCGGCCCGGGCCAGGTGGATCACCAGGTGCAGCGGGCCGTCGCCCGCGCCCCCGGGGGCCGGCACGGCCGCCACCAGGTCCAGGAACTTGCCGTGCCGCTGGGTGTCGCTGATGACCCGGCCGTGCAGGGCGCTCAGGTCGGGGCGGTAGGTCTTCAGGACCGAGATAGCCGCGCTGTCAGCGCGGTCGATGACATGACCGTCCGCCCGCTGGCGCAAGAAGCGCGCGAGCGACTCGACCTCGGGAAGTTCCGGCACGATAACGATTCTGCCTCGTGCTCTCACGTGTTCGCGCCACGCCAGCACGCGGATCGTTATCACACCGATAACGGCACGTCCGTGGTCGTGTAACACTGACTCCGTGATTATGGACCGCACGGGCCAGATCCGGCCCGGGCGCCGCCGGGCGGGGGGCGCCGGGAGAGCAGGACGCACGGCGGCGGGAACCCGGAAGTTTGGCGGCGGGAGCCGGGGAAGTATGGCGGCAAGACGCCGGAAGGCCTTGCCGGTATGGAACACGGCTAGTTACTTGTTTAATGGAAACTAACGTAGCTTGCGGTGTGCCGCCGGTGAGCGGAGCATGGATTCACAAGGATGAGAAGCCATGGACCAGGCAGAGCCCCAGCCCCTCCCGGGCCAGCCCGAGCGGCCCCCTGGCACCGCCGAGCCGGGCGGCGCCCAGCCTGACGGCCCCGAGCCGCACCGGCCTGCCGGCCTGCCCTCACCGGGCCCCCGGAGTGGTGAAGGCCCGGGCCTCCCGGCCGGGACGGCCCGCGGGACGGCCGGGACCGACCCGCGGGAGGAACCTCAGGCCGACGCCGGTCTCACCATCGACCTGGCCCATCCTGTGGTGGTCGGCTACGACGGATCCGGGTCGAGCAGGCACGCGCTCGCCTACGGTGCCGGGATGGCCCGCAGGCTCGGCCGCCCGCTGCTCCTGGCCTACATCACGAGCCCGAGCATCTTCTGCGAGCCGCTCAGCGGCCAGGTGATCGCCCCGGTCCGGGACTCCAACGAGACACACCGCTGGCTGCTGGCCGAACTGGAAGAGGTATGCGACCGGGAAGGGCTGGACGTGCGGATCGTCACCCGCCAGGGCAGCCCGGCCCGGGAACTTGCCGCGGCCGCCGACGAGTTCAGCGCGGACGCGCTGGTCATCGGGGCCCCCGCCCGCGCCTGGCATCATGTCGCGGGCTCGGTGCCGGGCTGGCTGGCCCGGCACGCGCACTGCCCGGTCATCGTGGTGCCCTGAGCGCAGGCGGCCCGGGCCCGGCGGACCTGGCGCCGGCGCCCCATCCCAGACCCTGGCCCTGGCCACCCGGCCGGTCAGACCGTTAGGGGGTCGTAGTAGTGCGCGTACTGCCAGGTACCGCGCTCGACGAGGGCCTCGTCGGTCAGGGCACTGCCGAACCGGGCCGGGGACAGCGGAGATAGATCCACTTCCGGGTGGCCGCCGGTGATCCACCGGGCCAGGACCTCACCGATCGCCGGGGACGACGAGAACCCTGATCCGTTGCAGCCGCTGGCCACCCACAGCCCCGGCACCTGGGGCACCGGGCCGGCCAGGAAGCGGCCGTCGGGGCTCATCGTGAACAGCCCGCCGCGGTGCTCGGCCACCGTTCCCTGGAGCACCGCGGCCTGCGCCGCCGGAACCAGGCCGGCGACCTGCCCCGCCATCGTGTCCAGCACGCCCCGGTCCAGCGGGACGTCGTCGGTGTCGAACCCGGGCGGCTGTGCCCGCGGGTCGACCGGGAGCGGCGCCGCCTCGAACCCGCCGAGCATCAGGCCCCCGCGGGCGGGCCGCAGGTACACCGCGCAGTCCAGGATCCTGGTGATCGGCGCCCCGGCGGGCACCTCGGGAAGGGGCCCGGTCACCAGCAGCTGGTGCCGGACGGGCGCGGCGGCCACCCAGGCGCCGGCCAGCTCGCCGACCAGGCGGACCCAGGCACCCGCGGCATCCACGACCACCTCGGTCCCGATGCCGCGGGCAGCGGTCGCCACGCCGGTGATCGCACCCGCGCTGCTGGTCACGGCGGTGACCGGCTCGTCCGCCAGCACCTGGACGCCGGCCCGCCGGGCGGCAGCCAGGTAGGCGTCGATGAGGGCGCCGGGCTCCTCGATGTAGACGTCCTCCGGGCACCAGACCACATCCTCGTCCCCGGCGGCGTGGTAGTACCCGCCCGTGCGCCCGGCCGCCTCCGCGGGGCTGATGGCGGCCAGGTCCACTCCCCAGCGGAGGGACTGGGCCAGCTCGGCGGCCAGCAGTTTCCGGTGGCCGCCGCTGCGCGCCACCAGCAGGCTGCCCGAGGCCGCCACGTCCAGCGGCACGCCCGCCCACTCGCCGAAGTGCCGGACGAGGTCGATGCTGCGCCGGGCCAGGAAGGTGCGGACCTTGTCGCCCTGCACGGATTTGAACAGGCCGGCCGCCCGGCCGGACGCCTGCGACCCGGGGGCCCGGCGGTCCAGCACCACGACGGAGCGGCCCAGCAGAGCGCAGTGCAGCGCCGTGCTCAGTCCCAGGGCACCCGCCCCGACGACAACGACATCCGCCTTCATGACCTGGCCTCACGCCACGGCAGCCGGCCACCTGTGAGATACCGATTGCCTCAAGGTGACAGTGCGGTCGCCTGACCTGCCCGGATCGCCCCCGGCACGGCGCCGCGGCGCATAAGCTCTGCCCAGTGCGCGTACCACCTGCTCGGGCACAACCAGAAAGTCAGCACTACCAGTGGGCGAGGAGGGATTTGAACCCTCACGTCCTTTCGGACACACGGACCTGAACCGTGCGCGTCTGCCGTTCCGCCACCCGCCCTACGCAGTGAGTCACGTTAGCACGTCCGCAACACCACCCTGAGCGCCGATACCATCGGATGCGGATAGGGGAAGGAGGTACCCCGGTGGGAGTTCTGAGTCGCTTCGAGCGCAGGCTCGAGGGCATGGTCGAGGGTGCCTTCGCGCGGGCGTTCAAATCCGAGCTGCAGCCAGTGGAGGTTGCCAGCGCGGTACAGCGCGAAATGGATGACCGGGCCGCGATCGTGGCGCAGGGGCGGACCCTGGTGCCGAACGATTTCGTGGTGGAGATCGCCGAGACCGACTTCGACCGCCTCGAGGTCTACGCGGACAGTCTCGGTGTGGAACTGGCCACACTGGCCCGCGAGCACGCCCGGGAGCAGGGCTACTCGTTCGTGGGACCGGTGCGGATGCGCTTCGAGGGGGTTCCGGACCTCACCACGGGAACCTTCCGGATCCGCTCGGGCGTTATCCGGGGCACCACGGTCGAGGGAGGCGAGATCCGCAGGCCAGCCAGCGACCTGCCGCACATGCCGGGCTCGTTCGGCGGCCGGCCCAGGCTGCTGGTCTCGGGCCCCGAGCCCGGACCGGACGGCAGCAGCCAGCGGACCTACGAACTGAACGCGCCGGTCACCATGCTGGGCCGCGGTACCGACTGCGACCTGCGGCTGGTCGATCCGGGCGTCTCCCGGCACCACGCCGAGCTGCGGGTGGAGGACGGCGAAGTGGTCCTCGTCGACCTGGGTTCCACCAACGGGACCTTCGTGAACGGCCAGCCGGTGCGGCGCGTCACACTGGCGGACGGCACGCAGGTGACCCTCGGCCGGACCACACTGGTTTTCCGCCGGGACGGTATCTATTGACGCAGCCCCGGCAATGGCCACCGTCCCGCGACTGATCCAGCTCCCCGCTCGGGCCCAGGCCCCGACTCCGTACTCTCCCCGAAAAGGCCGCAACGGCGAGGCACCCAAGGACACATAAGCCGATGAGCACGCTGACCCTCCTCCTGATCAGGCTCGCATTCCTGGCGGTCCTGTGGCTTTTCGTGATCACGGCGGTGGGTGTGGTCCGCACGGACCTATTCGGCCAGTCCCCGTCCAGCCGCAAGCAGAAGCGGCAGCGGCAGAATGCCCGCCCCAGCCAGGCCCGGCCCGCCCGCCCCGCCCGCACGGCCCGTGGTGAACCGCAGCGGCTCCTGGTCACCGGCGGCCCGCTGTCGGGAACGACCCTGCCGCTCACGGAGCAGCAAATCACCATCGGTCGGTCAAATGACGCCACGCTGGTCCTCAACGATGACTACGCTTCGAGCCGACATGCCCGGCTGTTCCCTCAAGACGGTCAATGGATCGTTGAGGATCTCGGGTCAACCAACGGCACCTACCTCGACCGGCAGAAGGTGACCCAGCCGACCCCGGTGCCGACAGGCGTGCCGATCCGCATCGGCAAGACCGTTCTGGAATTGCGCAGATGACACTTGCACTGCGGTACGCGATCCGCTCCGACGTCGGCCTTCTCCGCGAGGGGAATGAGGACGCGGCGTACGCTGGGCCGCGCCTGCTGGCCGTGGCCGACGGCATGGGCGGTCATGCCGCCGGCGAGGTCGCCAGCGCCGCGGCGATCTCGGCCCTCTCCCGGCTCGACGACGACGTGCCCGGCACCGACCTGCTTGACGCGCTCGCGGACGCGGTCACCGACGCCAACCACACGCTGCACAGCATGGTCGTGGCCGACCCCTCGTTCGAGGGCATGGGCACCACGCTCACCGCGATGCTGTGGTCCGACGGCCGGATGGCCCTCTGCCACATCGGCGATTCCCGCGCCTACCTGCTGCGGGACGGCCAGTTCCACCAGATCACCCACGACCACACGCTGGTCCAGACGCTGGTGGACGAGGGCCGGATCAGCCCGGACGACGTGGCCACCCATCCGCAGCGCTCGATGCTGCTGCGGGCCCTGGACGGCCGGGCCGACGTGGAGCCGGACCTGACCCTGCTCGAGGCCCAGCTCGGGGACCGCTACCTGCTGTGCTCGGACGGGCTGTCCGGGGTGGTCAGCGAGGAAACCCTGTACAAGACGCTGGCCAGGGTGGCCAACCTCGACGAGGTCGTGCTGCAGCTGGTGGAGCTGGCCATCCGGGGCGGCGGCCCGGACAACATCACCTGCATCGTCGCGGACGTGGTGGACAGCGCCACGGGCCTGCCGCCGAGCGACGCCTCGGTGATGGTCGGCGCCGCCTCCAACGGCAGCGGCGGCCCCCACTTCCGTACCGACAGCCCGGCCGGGCGCGCCCACCTGCTCACCCGCACCGCCCCGCAGGCCGCGGTGGCGATCGCCCACGACGATCCCGCCCCCCAGGTGCCTGAGGAACCCGAGGACGACTACCACCACCGGCGGCGCCGGCTGCCGCTGGTCAAGTCGGCCCTGGTCATCCTGGTCGTCCTGGTGGTCGGCGGAGCCTACGCGGGCTGGCGGTACACCCAGACGCAGTACTACGTGGCCTCGGACGGCGGCCAGGTCGTCATCTACCGCGGCATCAATCAGAGCGCCGCCGGGGTCAGCCTCTCCAGCGTGGCCAGCCGGTCCGGCATCCCGGTGGCCGCGCTCCCCGCCGCCATGGCCGCAGACGTGCGGGCCACGATCACGTCGGATAACGGCCTGGCCGGCGCCCAGAGCATCGTGACCAACCTCAGGACGAACTACGTGCGGTGCCATAACGCCGTCGTGGCCCTGCACACGTGGGAGACGACCCCGCCGAAGACGGTCAAGAAGAAGGTCAAGAACAAGACCATCACCACGCACGTCAGGCAGCCGAAGCCGCCCTTCCCGGCGGACTGCCCGGCCCCGGGGAGCACCGCCACCGGAACGGGAGGTACTTCTTGAGCGCGATCGCCACTCCGTCAGGCCAGCCCCTGGGTACCGATGCCGGAGCCGGGCAGGGCAGCCAGGTGGACCCGGTCCCCGCGCCCCGGGGACGGCGCCGGACCGAGCTGCTCTTGCTCATCTTCGTGGTGGGCGTGGTCCTGCTGGCCTACGCCAACGTCGGGCTCGGCCTGAACGGCAAGATCCCGGCGGGCATGTTCGAGTACGGCCTGGCGTTCGCGATCCTCGTCGCCGCGGCCCACGTGGCGGTGCGCTGGCTGGCGCCCTACGCCGACCCGCTGCTGCTGCCGCTGGCCGCGCTGCTGAACGGCCTGGGGATCGTGATGATCTACCGCCTGCAGGAGGCGGGCCGGGCCGGCAACCCCGGCATCGTGATCAGCACCATGAGCAGCTCCACCACGACGTTCCAGGTGTTCTACACCGCGATCGGGATGGCGGCGTTCGTGGCCGTGCTCGCGTTCATCCGGCAGCCGCGAACCCTGCAGCGGTACACCTACACGCTCGGGGCGATCGGCCTGGTGCTCGTCGCCCTGCCCGCGGTGCTGCCCGACAGCATCAGCGAGGTCCCGGGTACCCTCGCCAAGATCCAGATCTCGGTCGGCGGCTTCACCGTCCAGCCCGAGGAGTTCGCCAAGCTGGCCCTGGCCGTGTTCTTCGCGGGTTACCTGGTGGCCAAGCGGGACGTGCTCGCGCTGGCCGGCCGGCACGTGCCTGGGCATCGACCTCCCCCGGGCCCGCGACCTGGGCCCGGTGCTCATCGCCTGGGGCGTCAGCCTGGTCGTGCTGGTCTTCGAGAGCGACATCGGCACCTCGGCGCTGTTCTTCGGCCTGTTCGTGGTCATGATGTATGTCGCCACGCAGCGCAGCTCCTGGCTGATCATCGGGTTCCTGCTGTTCGTGTTCGGCTCGCTGGTGACCGCCGAACTGTTCCAGCATGTGCGGGACCGCTTTGTCATCTGGCTGGACCCGTTCAAGTACGTGCACACGGTGGTGCCGAGTTCCTACCAGACGGTCCAGGGCCTGTACGGGCTGGGCTACGGCGGCGTGCTCGGCCGGGGGCTGGGCCAGGGCCAGCCCTACCTCACCCCGCTCGTGCAGAGCGACTTCATCATCGACCGCGTTCGGTGAGGAACTCGGCCTGGCCGGGATGATGGCCCTGCTGCTCATCTACGGGCTGATCGTGCAGCGTGGGCTGCGCGCGGCGATCGCCGTGCGCGACCCGTTCTCCAAGCTGCTGGCCGGCGGCCTCGCCTTCGTGATCGCCCTGCAGGTGTTCGTGATCGTCGGCGGGGTCAGCCGGCTCATCCCGCTGACCGGGATCACCACGCCGTTCCTGTCCCAGGGCGGCTCCTCGCTGATCGCCAGCTGGATGGGGATCGCCCTGCTGATGCGGATCAGCGACACGGCCCGGCGGCCGGCCCCGCAGCCGATCCAGGACGAGGGCATGACCCAGGTGGTGCGGGCCGGATGAACCGCGCGCTACGCCGTGTCTCGCTGATCTGCCTGGTGCTGTTCGTGGCGCTGCTGGTCAACGTCAACTAGGTCCAGGGCTTCGACGCCAGCAGCCTGGCCAACGAGCCGGGCAACGGCCGGACAGTTCTCCTCGACCCTGCAGTTCCAGCGCGGCTCGATCGTGACCTCCGACCAGAAGACCATCGCCTACTCCAAGATGAACAAGAACTTCGGCGAGTACCAGCGGCATTACCCCGGCGGCCCGATCTACGCGCCGGTCACCGGCTACGACACGCTGTTCAGCCAGACCGGGATCGAGCAGGCCGAGAACAAGGAGCTTTCCGGGACCGACCCCGCGCTCGAGGTGCACAACCTCATCGACCTGATCAGCGGGAAGCCGAAGAAGGGCGCGACGGTCGAGCTGACCGTCAACTCGGCAGCCCAGCAGGCGGCGTACGCCGCGCTCAAGGCCACGGGACGGGAGGCGGGGTGGTGGCGATCAACCCGCAGACGGGAGCGATCCTCGCCCTGGCGTCCTACCCCACGTTCGACCCGGAACTGCTGGCCACGCTGGACGGCAACAAGCTGAACGCCAACGACAAGCGGCTCCTGGCCGACCCGGCGCACCCGCTGATCAACAACGCCATCGGCACCACGTTCCCGCCCGGCTCGACCTTCAAGATCGTGACCAGCTCGACGGCGTTCGTGACCGGGAAGGTCGCCGACGAGAACACCCCGGTCTACGCGCCGACCAAGCTCACCCTGCCGGGTACCTCCGTCCAGCTGATCAACGACAACGGCTCGGCGTGCAACAACGGCGGCAACCCGTCCGGCACCGGCAAGGTGCCGCTCATCTTCGCGTTCACCGTGTCCTGCAACACCGTGTTCGGCGCCCTGGGCGAGAAGCTCAGCGGATCCGCCCTGCGAGGCGGAGGCCAACAAAATACGGACTTCAACAACCCCAACCTGACCCTCGCCCCGGGGATGCAGGCCGCGCACGAGCAACCTCCCGCTGTACTCGGACCCGGCCCAGCGGGCCGGCGGGGCCATCGGCCAGCAGAGCGACACGGTGACCCCGCTGCAGGAGGCGATGCTGTCGGCCACGGTGGCCAACAACGGCATGCTGATGAAGCCCTACCTGGTGCAGAAGGTGACGGCGCCGGACCTGTCCGCGATCCAGACCACCACCCCCTCCACGCTGGGCACCCCGCTGACCCCCACCCAGGCGCCAGCACCTCCAGGCGATGATGACCAGCGTGGTCCAGTCGCCTGCTGGGCACCGCGCATCTCCACCGCCGGCACCCAGGTCACCGGCGGGATCGAGATCGCCGGCAAGACCGGGACGGCCCAGAACGGCATCAACAACTCCGGGCTGGATGACGCGGTGTTCACGTGCTACGCGCCGACCTCCAACCCGCAGATCGCGGTCGGCGTCGTAGTAAAGGGCGGCGGCTTCGGTGCCGACGCCGCCGCCCCGATCGCAGTGAAAATCATCGAGGCCTACCTCCACTCCCAGGGGAAGGGGTGAGGCCCGTGATCACGGCAGACGCCGGGATGCGGATGACCGGCCCCCCGCCCGCGGCAGCGGCATCGGGCGCGCGCCACCGCGGTGCCCGATGGACGGACAACGATGCAGGACGGTTACTGACGTGCGAGACATGACACAGCCACGGCTCCTTGGCGGCCGCTACGAACTCGACGGCGTTGTCGGGCGGGGCGGCATGGCCGAGGTGTACCGGGCCCGGGACATCCGCCTGGACCGCATCGTCGCGGTGAAGACGCTCCGTGAGGACCTGGCCCGGGACCAGACCTTCCAGGCCCGGTTCCGGCGGGAGGCCCAGTCCGCGGCCTCGCTGAACCATCCGTCCATCGTCGCCGTCTACGACACCGGCGAGGACATGGCCGGCCCGACGCACGTCCCGTACATCGTGATGGAGTACGTGGACGGCCGGACCCTGCGCGAACTGCTCCGCGACGACCGGCGCCTGCTCCCCGAGCGGGCCCTGGAGATCACCGACGGGGTCCTGCGGGCGCTGGACTACAGCCACCGGAACGGGATCGTGCACCGGGACATCAAGCCGGGCAACGTGATGCTCACCCGGGCCGCCGAGGTCAAGGTGATGGACTTCGGCATCGCCCGCGCGGTCAGCGACGCCCAGGCCACCATGACCCAGACCGCCCAGGTGATCGGGACCGCGCAGTACCTGTCGCCTGAGCAGGCCCGCGGTGAGCGGGTGGACGCGCGCAGCGACCTGTACTCGACCGGGTGCCTGCTGTACGAACTGCTGACCGGCAGGCCGCCGTTCACCGGGGACTCCCCGGTGGCCATCGCCTACCAGCACGTCCGGGAGAACCCGATCCCGCCGTCCCGCGTCGACCCGGAGATCCCGGCCTGGGCCGACTCCATCGTGCTGAAGGCGATGGCCAAGGACCCGGCCGAGCGCTACCAGTCCGCCGCCGAGATGCGCACCGACATCCAGCGCGCCCTGTCCGGCGTGCCGGTCGCCGCGCCTCCGCAGGCGACCGAGATGTACTCCCCCGGAACCCGGCAGATGGGCCCGACACGATGATGGCCGGGGCCGCCCCGACCGGCACCATCTCCCCGTACGGGCCCGACGAGGACGGGTACGGCGAGGCGGCGGGAACGGGCGGCGGAAGGCGCTGTGGTGGATCCTGGGCATCATCGCCGCGATCCTGATCATCGTGATCGGCTACCTGCTGCTCAGCGGGAGCGGCGGGAAGACCGCCGCGGTGCCCTCCGTGGTCGGCCATGACCCAGTCGGCCGCCGAGAAGGCCGTGGCCAAGGCCGGGCTGAAGTCGACGGTCGTCCAGACGCCGTCGACGACGTACAAGAAGGGCCAGGTCATCACATCCAATCCGCCCTTCGGGACCAAGGTGGCGCCGAGCAGCGTGGTCACGCTGAACGTCTCCGCCGGGCCGAAAAAGATCGCGATGCCGAAGGTGACCGGCGAATCGGAGGCCACGGCCCAGAACAAGCTGCAGAATTTCCACGTGGTGACCAAGACCGCTCGCGAACTCCACCCAGCCGGCGGGCACCGTGGTGCGGCAGTCCCCGACCCCGGCACGCTGCTGCTCCCGGACAGCACGGTGACCATCTACGTCTCCGGGGGCGGCACCCAGGTGCAGAACGCGGTCGGCGACCCGCAGACCACCGCCGTCTCGATCCTGCAGAACCAGGGATTCAAGGTGCACGTCATCACCACGGCCGGCCCGGTCCAGCGCCACCCCGGGCAACGTGTTCCAGCAGAACCCGGCCAACGGGACCCTGCCCGCAGGGTTCGACGGTGACCATCTACGTGGCCTCGACGCCGACTCCGACGCTGACCCCCACCACCGCCCCGCCGACGCCGACGCCGAGCGCCACCACCCCGACCCCCACGCCGACCGGCACCGCGACGTCCGGGGCCCCGGCCTCGCGCACGCCGCGTCTCTAGGTGGTGCCCCGGCGTTACACTCGGCAGAGCTACTGACCAGGAGACGACCGTGCCGAAGTCCCGCGTGAGAACCAAGGCGGTGTACACGCCGCCGCCGAAGCGATCGGCGTCGAAGAAGGTCAGCCCGCGCTGGCTGGTGCCGGCCATGCTGGCCTGCCTGCTGATCGGGCTGGCCTGGATCGCGGTGTTCTACGTGACCCAGGGCAGCCTGCCGATCGGGGCCCTGGCGGACTGGAACCTGGTGGTCGGATTCGCCTTCATCATCGGGGGCGTGGTCCTGTCCACCAAGTGGCGGTAGCTCTGCTAGCCCGAGGGGGCGACCCCGGAACCCCCGATCGGCCCTTCGGGCCGAGCGCGGCACGCCGCGCGTGGGCAGCGGCCGACTGCCGACGATTACGTTAGTTGGCGGCGATCAGGTCAGCTGGCCGTTGCGTATGACTATGGCGATGACCAGCACCGCCACCACGATCACGACCGTGGCGCCCAGCTGGACCAGCGCCCGCTGCTTGCGCGGCGCGTACGCGTAGGCCGCGGTGAGCAGCGCCCCGGTGACCAGCCCGCCGACGTGATCCTGCCAGGCTATGGACGGAACCGCGAAGCTGATGGCCAGGTTGAGAACGATCAGGAACACGATCGCCCGGCTGTCCAGCCGCAGCCGCCTGGACAGGACGAACCAGGCCCCGAACAGCCCGAAGATGGCGCCCGACGCGCCCAGCGCGGACTGGGTCGGCGGCGCGAAGAAGTAGAAGAGCACCGAGCCGCCCAGCGCGCTGAGCAGGTAGACGGCCAGGAAGCGCAGCCGCCCCAGCATCCGCTCCAGTGCCGGGCCGACCAGGATCAGCGCCCACATGTTGAAGATGATGTGCGCCGGGCCCGAAGCCGCTCAGCCCCGGCTCGTGCAGGAACGCCGACGTGAGCAGCCGGTACCACTGGTCGTGGGCCACGCCCACCGTCTGGTTGATGGTCGGGTCGTAGCCCGCGCCGATCATGTCGAAGTAGTTGACGACCCGCGGGTACACCCACTCCGCCAGGTAACCCAGGACGTTCAGCCCGACGAGCACCCAGGTGACGGTGGCCCCGGCAGGTCACCCGGCCGCCGAACACCGCGGTCGGCTGCCGGACTCCGCGGTTGCCCTCGTGCACGCATTCGACGCAGTGCTGGCCGACCGGCGCGGCGCGCAGGCAGTCAGGGCAGGCCGGACGCCCGCACCGGCTGCAGGACAGGTAGGTCTCCCGGTCCGGATGCCGGAAACAGGTAGGAACCGGTGCGGGCGCCTCGGGGCCAGGCGCCGGAAGCTCGTCCACTTCTTCTCAGCCTGCGGCTCTGGCTAGCCCGCGGATTCCGGTGCGTCGCCGCCGGGGCCGCTGATCTCGACCGACTCGAGCACCACGTCCTTGGCCGGGCGGTCCCGGCGGTCGCGATCCACGTGGGTGATGGCGTCCACCACGTCGCTGCCCTCGATGACCTCACCGAAAATGGTGTGCTTGCCGGTCAGCCAGGGGGTGGGCACGGTCGTGATGAAGAACTGGGAGCCGTTCGTGCCGGGGCCCGAGTTGGCCATCGCCAGCAGGTAAGGCCGGTTGAAGGACAGGTCCGGGTGGAACTCGTCGCCGAACTGGTACCCCGGGCCGCCGGTCCCGGTGCCGAGCGGGTCCCCGCCCTGGATCATGAAGTCCGGGATCACCCGGTGGAAGATCGTCCCGTTGTACAGACTGGCCTGGCTGGGCTTCCGGGTCCGCGGATCGGTCCAGTCCCGGGATCCCTCGGCGAGCTCGACGAAGTTCCGCACCGTCTTCGGTGCCTGATCAGGGAAAAGCCGGACCACAATCGTCCCCTGATTCGTCCGCAGAGTCGCGGTGAGCGAGTTTGTCATAAGTGGAATCCTTGCACGGGGCGCCCGGTCATTAGCCCTTTCCCGCCGGACGCTTCCTGCCGGTCGGCTTTTGCCGCCGGGTCGTCCCCTCCCGACCTTACGGCGCTCCTGGCGCGCCGGCGAATCAGGCGATGCCCGCGAGGTTACGCTCGGGAACGGTTTGCCTCGGGTTCGGTTTAGGTCAACCACAGGGGGAAGGCAGGGTTGAGTGCTGCCGCCCAGGGAAGTGACCGGGCGGGGGAGCTGTCCGGGGAGGTTTCGGAGGTTAATTGTGTTCTCAAGAAGTAGCAGTCAGGACGTAAAGTCCCGGGCCAAGGCCGGGGCGGCGCTCGCGCAGAGCCGCGCCTACCAGGCTAAGGCCAGCGCGGTGCGCGCCCAGGAGCTTGCCCGCCAGGCCGACGCACCCAGGTCGCGCCGCTGGCGAAGAGCGCCCAGGAGTAGGCGGGCCGCGGCCTGCTCGAAGCCCGGGCCTGGACGGCCCCGCGTGTCGAGGCGGGCGGGGTAGCCGTGCAGGAGCGGCTCGCCCCGGCGGTTTCGGCGGCGATGGTGACCGCCGCGCGGCGTATCGAGCCGCCGAAGGCCAGGCGCCGTCGCTGGCCGCTCATCGTGGCCGGGGTCGTGGTGCTGGGCGCGGGCTGCGCCGCCGCGGCCCAGGTGCTCCGGAGCAGGCGGAACGCCGCGGCCATGGCAGCATCGGACCCGGCGATGCCGCCGCCCATGCCGCCGGCCACTCCGGCGGAAGCGCCAGGAGATGGCCGACCCCGCTGTCGCGGACGTGAACGGGCAAGTCAGAACCCCCTGACCGGGGTTCCTGAACGGCAGCGGGTGGTCAGCGAGGCTGGCCGCCCGTTGCCGTCTGGGCCAGCTCCTGGCTAGGTCCCTATCGAGAGCCCAGGGATCTGCAGCGAGTTCGATGAGATGTAGGGCTGGTTCGTGGTCACGTTCGTGAGCTTCAGCGGGACCAGCGGGGTCACCGAGTTGAGCAGCTGCAGGATCGTGGCCAGCGGGCTGCCGGGGGTGAGCGTGACCGGGACGCCGAGCAGGCTGCCGGACAGCTGGGTCGCGTAGAGCACCACGTTCCCGGTGAACTGCATCGAGGAGCCGCTGGTCACCGAGGACACCCCGCCCTGGGTGACGGTCAGCGTGGGCGCACCGTCGAGGGTCAGCGAGCTCATGGTGAACTCCATCATCGGCACGGTCTTCCCGCTCGCCGTGGGCACCTGCGCCACGCCCTTGTACGACGCGCCGAGCAGCAGCGCCGAGCCAGTGACCAGGGTGAACTGAGCCTCGCTGACCTCCAGGCCCGCGGCGGCCTGGGCCTTGACCGCGGAAGCCTTCCGGCCCTTACCCGACGGCCCGGGGCTGGCGGACGGGTCCGGCGCCGGGCTGCCAGTGGGCGACGCACTGGCCGAGGGGTCCGGGCTGGCCGGGGCGGTCGGGTCCGCCGTGGGATCCGGGGACGGGCTGCCCGGGGACGGCGTCGGGCTGGGCGACGGGCACAGGATGGGTACCGGGATCAGGCAGCCAGGCTGGCTGGCGGCCGCGGGCCGCGCCGCGCCGGCCGCGTGGCCGGGCAGCAGCAGGACGGTCAGGGCGAGCGGCATGACGGCGAGGGCCAGTCTCCGGCTCACGGCATCCACCGTGCCTCGTGGTCTATCTCCGGCGTGCCTGCTCCCTCCTGCACCACGGGATACGCGGGGTCAGCCGGGTTTTCCGCGGCAGGCCGGGGACCCGTCAGGAGCCCCAGGCCCTCGGAGGGGGGACCGGTGCGCCGCGGCCGGGGACGGTGCTGGCCGGTCAGCCGGCCCACTCCGGGAGTCCACCCGAAGCTGAGCGAGGCGCCGATCACGCCGAGCAGCATGCCGACGAAAAACCCGCCCAGGTTGGTGGCGACGAACGACCCGAGGGCCAGCAGCACCCCGGCGATCGCGTAGAAGACCCGCTGGACCGGGTGAAACCAGGTCAGCAGACCGCAGGCCACCAGCAGGCCGCCGATCAGCACGCCGAACACGCCGCCGATGCCGATGTAGATGACGACCTTCACCGATCCGTGGGCCAGCACGCTCAGCAGGGGGATGGCGATGAGTTCCAGGCCCGCCAGCAGAAGCAGCAGCCCGCCCCAGAACGGGCGGCTGCGGCGCCAGTCCCGGAACGCCTGCCACGCGCTGGCCGCCCGGGCCCGTGCTCCGTCAGACCGTGTTTCGGCAGACCGTGTTTCGTCAGACCGTGCTGCGGCGGCCCATGGCTCGGCGGCCCGCGGGTCCGGCCTGATCTGGCGGGTTGGGGGCTCCGCCGGGCTGGATCCGGCGGAGCCCGTACCGTCCTCGGGCATATCCATCTACCAGCAGGGGCTTCCGAATTTGAGGCCGAAGCCGGGCAGGGTGAACGAGCCGGCCGTGGTCAGCCAGGTGTTCTGCCGGAGATTGTCGATGGTGACCGTGTCGGCCTGCTGGCCGAACCCGCCCGAAGGCCCGGTGACCCCGGGCACCTCGTTCAGCGTGCCGGCGTCCTGGCCGATGACGATGTTGCCGAACGTCGCGTCGCCGGACAGGCTGTCGGAGTCGACGATCAGGTTGCTGGCCTGGGCCGGGCTGCTACCGCCCCCGGCGGTGATCCGCAGCGTGAGCGGGCCCACGCTGACGCTCTGGCACAAATTGGCCAGGGAGGCGGACTTGATGGCCGAAATGGCCACCGGGTGCTGCGTTCCCTTGCTATCCGTGACCACGCCGCCGAACTGCTCGAAGCCAGTCCCTTTCAGCTGGCTGGAGCTGACCTCGAAGGCACTGCCGGACACGGAGATGGAGGCGGCGAGTACGCCTTCAGTGGTTAATGCGACCAGGACGGCCGCGACGACCATGGCGGGAACGAACAAGATGGCGAACCGTCGCCAGCGCACCCGGCCCTCGGGGGCCGGCTCGGCGGGGTCCGCAGACGTGCTGGTGGAGGGGGGCATGGCAGCTCCTGGCCCTGGTGTCAGGGGTGCCAGACACACTGCGGGGTTTGCGTACCGGCACCGTTGTCGGATCGCGGCTGCGTCGGGTGAGATACGCCACAGCGAGGCGATCTGATGGAAGTTACCGCTTGGTAGCAACGGCGGTCAAGCCGCATTCGATAACAAATCTGGGTCACAGCCTGCTCGCTCGTGGAGCGTTTCCCTGACCTGGGGCTTGTCGGCAGCGTCGGGCACAATGCGTATGTGCTACTAAAAGATTTGGTGCGCACGTCAGAGGCGGTATCGCTGACGTCCGGCCGCCGGGTCAAGATCGACGAGATCGCCGGGCTGCTGCGCCGGGCGGCGCCGGCAGAGATTCCGGTGGCGGTCGCGTTCCTCTCGGGCGAACTGCGCCAGCGGCAGATCGGGGTGGGATACGCGGCGCTGGGCGGCCTGCTGCCCGCCACGCGGCGGCCCCCGGCGGCCGGACCCGGGGGTCCAGCCCCTCACCCTGGCTGAGACCGATGCGGTGTTCGCGGAGATCGGGGCCACCGTGGGCCCCGGGTCCCAGGCCGGGCGGCGCAGGCTGCTCGGCACCCTGTTCGCCCGGGCCACCCCGGCCGAGCAGTCCTTCCTGACCCGGCTGCTGGCGGGAGAACTGCACCAGGGCGCGCTGGAAGGCGTGATGATCGAGGCCGTCGCGCGGGCCGCCGGGGTGGACGCCGGGGAGGTACGCCGGGCGCACCTGCTCGGCGGCTCGCTGCCCGCCGTGGCGGAGGCGGCCTTGTCCGCGGCCAGCGCGGCCCGCGGAGACGGGGCCGCCGGCGGCGGGGCCAGCGGAGACGGGGCCAGCGACGGCGGGGAAGGCAACGACGACGCCGCGGCGGCCGCCCTCGCGGCCCTCCGGGCCTTCCGGCTGGAGGTGGGCCGGCCGTTGCGGCCCATGCTGGCTGCCTCCGCGCCGACGATGGCCGCCGCCTTCGAGCGGATGTCCCCGGCCGCGGTCGAGTGGAAGATCGACGGGATCCGGATCCAGGTGCACCGGCAGGGCCCGGTGGTCAGGGTGTTCACCCGGACCCTGGACGACATCACCGCCCGGCTGCCCGAGATCACCCGCGCGGTGCTGGCCAGCCCCGCCGAGGCGCTGGTCCTGGACGGTGAGGCCATCGCGCTGGGCCCGGACGGCCGGGCCCGGCCCTTCCAGGTCACCGCCAGCCGGGCCGGTACCCAGGCCGCACCCGGCCAGGAGGGTCCGGACGTCCCGCTGACCCCCTTCTTCTTCGACCTGCTGCACCTGGACGGGCGGGACCTCATCGATGAGCCCGCCACCGTCCGGCAGGCGCTGATGGCCGAGGTTCTCCCGGCGGAGTTCCGGGTGCCGCGCCTGGTGACCGGCGAGGTGGCTGAGGCCGAGGCGTTCTTCGCGGACGCGGTGGGCCGCGGGCACGAAGGCGCGGTGGTGAAGTCGCTGGACGCCCCGTACGCGGCCGGCCGCCGGGGCGGTGAGTGGATCAAGGTCAAGCCCCGGCACACGCTGGACCTGGTGGTCCTGGCCGCCGAGTGGGGTCACGGCCGCCGCCGCGGCTGGCTGTCCAACCTGCACCTGGGGGCCCGCGATCCGGCCGGGGGCTTCGTCATGCTCGGCAAGACGTTCAAGGGGCTGACCGACGAGATGCTCCGCTGGCAGACGGAGCGGTTCCTGGACCTCGCCGAGCCGCCCGGCCAGCGTCCCGGGGGCGACCTCACCGAGGCCCGGGGCGTGCTGCGGGTCCGCCCGGAGATGGTGGTGGAGATCGCGTTCGACGGCGTGCAGGCCAGTCCCCGGTACCCGGGGGGCCTGGCGCTGCGCTTCGCCCGGGTCCTCCGGTACCGGCCGGACAAGCGGGCGGCCGAGGCCGACACCGATCGACGCGGTCCGTGCCATCTGGGACGGGCGGGTTTCGGGCGGCTGAAAAGTAGCTCGTGTTGCGGCGCCACGGAGGCTAGCCCGCACTTCTCAGCGGAACCTGAGAGGTTAATCCGATTGCGCGCCGAGTTTCGGCGGCCCTAATTGAGACGACGGGCCGTCAGGTTCCGTCGCCGGGCGACGAAGCCCGGACGCCAGATCCCAGGGAGAAGACCGTGAGAATCAGCCGACCGCTCATCGGTACCGCCCTCGGTGCCGGCGTCCTCGGGGCCTCGCTGGCCCTGGGCCTGACCATGGCCAGCGCGTCCACCGGCGCTGCCTCATCCACGGTGACGTCGCACTCGGCCGTCAGGACGGCCACGTCCAGCCCGGCGGCCAAGCCCGCCAAGGGCAGCGGTCACAAGTGCCCCGGGATGGCCGGTGGCCGCAGCACACACCGCAGCATGGCGCAGGGCTGACGAAACCCCGGTTAGCGATCCCCGGTTCCGCTGAACCGGAGCGCGGGATACCCACCATCCCGGGCAGCTAACCGGGCCCCCTGACCGGGCGGGCTCACCCCCGACACCCGCCCGGCAGGGGGCATTCCAGCCCCGCCCGGCCGGAAGGCCTCAGAGCCCCTCGATCGCCGGCAGCCGCCGCGCCTCGATCGCGTTCAGCAGCCGCTGGTAATCCAGCTCGTTCTGCTCCGCGTAGGCCACCCCGAACTCCTCGATGGCCCGGTCGAACCGGTCGCTGGAGCCCAGGTAGCCGGAGATCATCGCGGCCCGGCCGGTCCGGGCATGCGCCCGGGCCAGCGCCCAGCCGCACAGCCCGCGTAGTAGGTGAGCTGCGGCGGGTCCATGGCCGGCACGTTCATCGCGCCCTTCATGTCGCGCAGCTGCCGGACGTAGTACTCCTTGGGCTCGGCCCCGTCCACCTGGAGCCCGCTGGTCCAGCCCAGGAACGGGTCCGCGGCGGCCTGCATCATCCGCTCGCCGCGGACCACCCGCTCGCCCTGGTGCTTGTACTCGCTGGGCCCGGCGAACGGGGCCAGCACCGACTCCTGGGCCTCCTTGAGCTGGAGGAACAGCGGCTCGTCCGGCCGGTCGCCGAGCAGCAGGAACACGAAGGCCTCGGTGCCCACCGAGCCGACCCCGACCACCTTGCGGGCGAAATCACCGAAGTAGTGCCGGCGCAGCACCTCGCGGCGGTCGGCCTGCAGCGTCTCCTGGTACAGCTGGATCGCGCTGCGGAGCTCCGCCACCAGCGCCGGTTCCTGCTCGACATCGAAGCGGACCACGACCGGCGGCACCGGCCTGATCCGGTACTGGCCGTCCACCAGATGGCAGAGCTTGCCCAGGGCCTGGACGCTGGTGTGCCGGTAGGCCCGGTGCATGTCCTCGTTGCGGCGCCGGATCGCCTTGCTCGACTGGACCGCGTCGAAGAGCTGG
Organism: uncultured Actinomycetes bacterium; assembly: GCA_963723595.1. Classification (GTDB taxonomy): domain Bacteria; phylum Actinomycetota; class Actinomycetes; order Streptosporangiales; family Streptosporangiaceae; genus RYN-230. The sequence goes on along the minus strand of CAVRRQ010000014.1, from coordinate 234,383 downwards.
GAGACCTGGTCCACGTCGATCCGGGAGTACCAGACGTCCATGAACCGCATCTGGGCGAAGTTCTCCATCTCGGTGCGGTACATGTGCGCGCACCGGCGGACCGCGGTCCGGACCGACCGGGTCCCGAACCCGTTCTCCCGGGCCGCGACCGCCACGCTGGCGGCGAGCCGCTTCACGTCCCAGTCGAACGAGGCGGGCAGCGTCTCGTCGAAGTCGTTCACGTCGAAGACCAGCTGCCGGTCCGGCGCGGCGAACATGCCGAAGTTCAGCAGGTGCGCGTCCCCGCAGGCCTGCACCCGGATGTCCGTGGTGGGCAGGTGCGCCAGGTCCCAGGCCATCGGCGCGGCCGCACCACGGAAGTACGCGAACGGGGAGGCCGCCATCCGGCCGTGCCGGATGGGCACCAGGTCCGCTACCCGGCTCCTGGCCTGCTCCTCGAGGATCGAGACGGGATCCGGCCGGTCCGGTGGCGGCGACCACTCCGCGTGGCTGGACCTCGGCACGAACTTGCGCCGCTCCCGGCCCAGCTGCCGCCACTCTTCCGGCGAGAAGATCTCGTGTGCGTCGGACAGTACCCCAGGCGAAAGTGTGCCCATGCGATTTGTCCCCCCGGACGTCCCGCAGGAGCCCCCCGGCCCCTGCCGCCCTAAGGCCCAGGGTACGCCGTGCCCTCCGGGCCGGGCGTCCGTAGGGTGGTCGGGTGCCCCCTGACCGCCTGCCCGACCGGCTGGCTGACCTGCCTTACGCCGGCTCGCAGCCGGCACCAGGGTGACCTGGTGCCCGACGAGGACTACGAGGGTGCCCATTTCGACGGGCTGGACCTCGACGCCCCGCAGGCCGGCGGCAGCCGGTTCATGGAATGCGCGTTCACCCAGGTCACCATGCAGGACGGACGGCTGCGACGGGCCCGGTTCAACGACGTGTGGCTCCGCGGCGTACGGCTGACCGCCATCGAGCTCAGCGACAGCACCTGGATCGACGCCACCATCATCGGGTCGGTGGCCGCCGGGGTGATCGCGCACGGGTCGCGGCTGCGCCAGGTCACCTTCCGCGGCTGCAAGCTGCACGGGGTGAACTTCCGGGCGGCCACCCTCACCGAGGTCGCGTTCGAGGACTGCACGCTGCGCGAGGTGGACTTCGGCGGGGCCACCCTGCGGCGCTGCCGGTTCCCCGGCTCACAGCTCCACGAGACGGACTTCAGCCAGGTCACCCTGGACAAAGTGGACCTGCGCGGCGCGGAGCTGGGCATCATCATCACCCCGGGCGCGCTGAAGGGGGCCACGATCACCGCCGCCCAGCTGGCCGAGCTGGCCCCGCTGCTCGCCGAGCACGCCGGGATTACCGTGGAGTAACTTCCGCCATCCTGGACCAGTCGGTGCCCGGGATCGTGGCGTTGATGATCTGCGGCGACTCGTCCACGGCGTCGGGTGCCCAGGCCACGAACTTCTTGAAGTGATCCGAGTTCACGTGGGCGGCGGCCGCATCGTCCTGGAAGGCCTCGACCAGCACGAACTGGTCCGGATTGTCCACGCTCCGGGACCACTCGAAGAAGATGTTGCCCGGCTCGGACCGGGTGCCCTGAGTGAACTCCTCCACCTCGGCCAGCCAGCTGCCGCTGCGCTCGGGCCTGATGATCCACTTGACGACGATGAAGATCATGGATGTCCCCTTCGGCATCGATCGCAACCGGTCAGGCTGATCCTACAAACGGCCGGATAAGCCACCGTCTCAGGCTGCGACGTTCCCGGGACCTCAGGGTTTGCGGGCCTCGATGAGGACCCGCTGGGCGTGCGCCACGAACGGCCCGTCGGAGCGGATCTTCTCGTACAGCCGGCGCAAGGGGTCCCGGTACCGGGCCACCGAGAACCCCGGCACCGTCCACAGCACCTTCCGCAGGAAGTACACGACCGCGCCGACGTCGTTGAAGACCGTCCGCAACGATTGTTCGCGCAAGTCAGTGACCACCAGGCCGGCCGCCTCGGCCTGGGCCCGGGCCCAGGCCGTGCTGCGCCCCGGCCTGACGGGCTGCGGGCCCATCAGGAACTCGGTCAGCTCCCGGTTCGAGCCCGCCCCGACCAGTTGGGAGAAGAAGGTGCCGCCCGGGCGGAGCACCCGGGCGACCTCCGGCCACACCAGTTCCACCGGGTGCCTGCTCACCACCAGGTCGAAGGACTCGGCGGGGAACGGGAGCCCGGCGTCGTCGGCAACCTGCACCACCCGGGCGCCGAGCGGGGCCAGGTTCCGCCGGGCCAGCTCGGCGTTGGGCGGCCAGGACTCGGTGGCGGCCAGGATGGGCGGCGGCTGCGGGATCGCGGCCAGCACCTCGCCGCCTCCGGTCTGGATGTCGAGCGCCGCGCGGGCGAGCGCCATCCGCTCCGCCATCATCCGGGCGTAGCCCCAGGACGGGCGTTCCTCCGTGGCCCGGCCGTCGAACCAGGAGAAATCCCAGCCCTCGACGGGGACCGCCTCGCCCTCGGCGACCAGCCTCTCGAACTCCGGGTCGTCACCCACGCCCAGCACAGTAGGCACCGGCCGCGCCGCCGGTCCAAGGGTTATCGGGTCTCCGGCGACATTTCCCGTGCGACGTGCGCCAGAGTGGGCGTTTTGTCCGGTTCCGGCAAACGGAATCCGCGAAAAGTCAGCATCAGCGGGGTCAGGCGAGGCGGGCCGGGAAGCCGCCGGTGGCGATGGGGCCCCACCGGTCGATAGTGACCCGGATCAGCGACTTGCCCTGGCGTTGCATGGCCGCCCGGTACTCGTCCCAGTCGTCGTGCTCGCCCGCGATCGAGCGGAAGTACTCCACCAGCGGCTCGATCGCCTCGGGCAGGTCGAGGACCTCGGCGGTGCCGCTGATCTGCACCCAGGCCCCGCCGAAATCGTCCGACAGGACCAGCACGTCCACCGGGGGGTGGCGGCGGGCGTTGTGGGTCTTGGCCCGCTCCGGGTAGGTCGCGATCACCACCCGGCCCTCGCCGTCCAGGCCCGCCGTGACCGGGGAGAGCTGGGCGCTCCCATCCCGTTTCGTGGTGACCAGCACTATGTGGTGCCGGCTGCGGACAAAGTCGAGCAGCTCCTCGCGCCCGACGGTGTCGGCGGTGGCTATCTGGGGGCTCATGGCGTCCTCGGCATGACGCCCATCGTAGGGCCGGCCCCCCTAGGGGCTGGCCCGGGAGCGGGGCCGGCCCCGTAGCGGCTGGCCCTGGGAGCCGCGGGGCCGGCCGTTCGTGAGGCGCGGCGCCGCATGCCATGCTGGCCAGCATGTCCCAGCCTGACGTCCGTTCCGTGCCCACCACGACCCTGAGCACCAGCGACTTCCGGGTCCCGCGAGAAGACCGTTATTTTGAGGACTACCTGCCGGGCGCGGTCTACGAGTACGGCTACCTGGCCGTCACCGAGGCGGAGATCCTCGAATTCGCCCGGCGGTTCGACCCGCAGCCCATCCACAGCGATCCCGGGTTCGCCGCCACGGGGCCGTTCGGTGGCCTGATCGCCAGCGGCTGGCACACGGCGAGCATGATGATGCGGCTGTTCACGGACCATTACCTGTCCCGGGTGGCCAGCCTCGCGTCGCCCGGCATCGACGAGCTGCGCTGGCCCGCGCCGGTGCGGCCCGGTGACCAGCTGCGGCTGCGGACCACGATCGTGGAGGCCCGCCTGTCGCGCTCCAAGCCCGACCGGGGACTGGTGCGCACCCAGGGTGAACTGCTCAACTCCGGCGACCAGACCGTGCTGTCCCTGGTGGCCATGAACCTGCTGGGCCGCCGCGAACCGGGCGATCAGTTGCCATAATCACCGGATGACCGCGCGCACCCCCACCATCATCGCCACCAGCATCGGCTTCCGGGCCGCCGGGCACGGGCCCCGCGATTACCGGCTCGGGCCCGCCTACGGGCACGCCGCCTCCCTGGCCCGGGCGGGCGACAGCCCCCGGGTCTGCATCGTGGCGACGGCCGTGGGTGACGCGGCCGAGTCCCTGACCGCGCTTGTACGCCGCGTTCGGCCGCGCGGGCTGGCGGCCCAGCCACCTGGCCCTGTTCGCCGAGCCCAACGTGCCCGACATCACCGGGCACCTGCTGGCCCAGGACGTGGTGTGGGTGATGGGGGGCAGCGTGGCCAACCTGCTGGCGTTGTGGCGGCTGCACGGGGTGGACCAGGCCATGCGCGCCGCGTGGGACGCGGGTGTGGTGCTGATGGGCGTGTCCGCCGGGTCGATCTGCTGGTTCGAGGGCGGCACCACGGACTCGTTCGGGCTGCCGCTGCACCCGGTGACCAACGGTCTCGGCTTCCTGCCCTACTCCAACAGCCCGCACCACGACTCCGAGGAGCAGCGGCGGCCGGCCATCCACCGGCTCATCGGGGACGGCACCCTCCCCGAGGGCTACGCCTCCGACGACGGCACCGGGCTGGTCTTCGAGGGCACTGAGCTGGTGGACTGCATCACCGAGGTGGACGGCGCGCAGACCTGGCACATCACCCGCCGCCCCGACGGGACCGCCCAGGAAACCGTCCTCCCCACCCGCCTCCTCCCCTCCTGACGCGCCTACCCGGGGGCCCACCCCGGCGCGTGCGTCAGTAGCGCGTGTGCATCAGGGCCTGGACGTCGGAGAGGGTCTGGCCGGCCAGGGCCCGGGCCCGCTCGTTGCCGTCCGCCAGGACCTGGCGCAGGTAGCCGGGATCGGCCGCGACCTCACGCCGGCGGCCCCGGATCGGCCGCAGCCGCTCGTTGAGCGCGTCGGTGAGCAGCCGCTTCAGCGCGGCGGCCCCGCCGTCACCCACCTCCGCCGCGACCTGCTCCGGGCTGGTTTCCAGGCACAGCGCCGCGAGCTGGACGAGGTTCGACACGGCCGGGCGCGACTGCGGGTCGTAGGTGATGGTGCGCTGGCCGTCGGTGCGGGCCCCGCGGATGAGCCGGGCCGTCTCGTCGTCGCCCGCGGCCAGCGCGATCGCGTTGCCCCGGCTCTTGCTCATCTTCTGGCCGTCGGTCCCGAGCAGCAGCGGGGCGTCGCTGAGCAGGGCGTCCGGGGCGGTGAAGTACGGCTGCCCCGGGGAGTAGCGGTCGTTGAAGCGCCGGGCGATGGTCCGGGTGAGTTCCAGGTGGGGAAGCTGGTCCTTGCCGACCGGGACCAGGTTGGCGTGGCCGAACAGGATGTCGGCTGCCTGATGGACCGGGTAGATGAACATCAGCGCGCTCATCGCCGAGCCGCCGGTCGCCGCGAATTCCTCCTTCACGGTGGGGTTGCGGCCCACCTCCGCCGTGCTGACCAGGCTGAGGAACGGGAGCAGCAGCTGGTTCAGCGGCTCGATCTGGCTGTGCGCGAAGATGGTGGCCCGCCGCGGGTCGATGCCGACCGCGAGGTAGTCCGCGACCTGGCCGAGCACGTCGCCAGGCAGGGAGCCGGGAGCGTCCCGGTCGGTGATCGTCTGGTAGTCCGCGATGAGCACCATGACCTGCACCCCGAGATCCTGGAGCCGGACCCGGTTGAGCAGGGTGCCGAACAGGTGGCCGACGTGCAGCCGGCCGGTGGGACGGTCGCCGGTGAGAACCCGGAACCGGCCAGGATCCTCAGCGATGGCGTCTTCGAGGGCAGCGCTGCGGCGGCGGGCCGCCTGGAGCGAGGATCCGTCCGGTTCGCCGGGCGGGGCACTGGCGGGCAGGGCACTGGTGGGGAGGGCACTGGTGGGGCGGGAGGGAGGGCACTGGTGGGCACGGGGGCCTCCTGGGAAACAGGCCTCCGGCCGCGACCAGCCGGTGAGACGAAACTGGCCCGCCAGAGGCGGGCCATCGGGACATGAGATAGCTGCCGCCTTACTGCGGCCGCCACCACCCCATGCATCGCGTCATACGCCCAGTGTAGCCCGGCCCTCGGCAGACCACCCCGGGCCGCCCGCGGTACGGTGCCGGAATGCGGATGCTGGAGCCCGGCCCGCGGATCACGGACCCGCTGGAACCGTACGCCCAGGTCACGCGCACGCGGGCCGACGGCCGCTGCTGGGTCATGGCCCACATGGTCGGCGGCCTGGACGGCTCGGCGGCGATCGGCGGACGGGTCGGTGACCTGTCCACGGCCCCAGACGCGGAGCTGTTCCGGCTGATGCGGGCGCTGGCCGACGTGGTGCTGGTCGGCGCCGAGACGGTGCGCGCGGAAGGCTACGGGGTGGTGCGGCTGCCGCCCGAACGGGCCGCGGCGCGGGTGGCGGCCGGGCGGCCGGCCACGCCCCCGCTGGCCGTGGTGACCCGGTCGCTGAAGCTGGACTGGTCGGCGCGGGCCTTCGCGGACGCGCCGCCGGACGCCCGCACCCTGGTGATCACCTGCGCCGCCGCCGATCCGCACCGGCTGGAGCAGGCCCGCCAGGTGGCCGACGTCATCGTGGCCGGCGGGGACCGGGTCGATCCGGGCCTGGCCCTGCGCCGGCTGGCCGAGCGGGGTTACCGCGTGGTCCTCTGCGAAGGCGGCCCCACCTGGCTCGGCGAACTCGTCGCGGCCGGACTGGTGGACGAGCTGTGCCTGACCGTCGCCCCGCTAATGGGCGGGGACCCGCTGCCGGTCGCGGTCGCCCCGCCGGGCGCCCCGCTGGCCCACTTCGCCCTGCGGCACGTGCTGCGCGACGATGACACGCTGTTCCTCCGCTACGAGCGAGGTCCCGATGCCCCGTGACGCGTTCACCACCATCATGTCGTCCCTGGACAACCCGCTGGTCGTGGTCACCACGGCCGAGGGCCGCGAACGGGCCGGGTGCCTGGTGGGGTTCCACGCCCAGTCCAGCATCAACCCGGACCGCTACGTCGTGTGGCTGTCCAAGGCGAACCACACCTACCGGGTCGGACTGCGCGCGACGCACCTGGCCATCCACTTCCTGACGTCTGACGATCTCGCGCTGGCTGAGCGGTTCGGGACCCTGACCGGGGACGCGACCGACAAGTTCGCGGGGCTGCTGGCAAGTCCCGGCGCCGGCGGGGTGCCGGTCCTGGAGGACTGCCCGCACCGGCTGATCCTGCGGCGGGTCGTGCTGCTCGACGAGGGTGGCGACCACGTGTGCGTGACCGGCGAGCCGCTGGCCGCGGAGAGCAGCGGGCCGTTCGAGCCGCTCCGGCTGTCTCAGGCCCAGCACCTCGAACCCGGGCACCGCCCCGGGGAACGGCCCGGCCCGCCGACGGAGCGGGCCGCCGACGGAGCCGGCCGCACCGGTTCAGGCCGGCGGCGGGAGCGGGACCAGTTCGACGTCGATGATCTCGGTCCGGGCGACGGCCCGGTCCCGGTCGGCCGCCAGCGCGGTCCGGCGGGGATCACCCATGTAGTCGCCCAGCGCGGCTTCCGAGGGAAACTCCAGGAACTGGACCTCGGCCGGCTGCCCCTCGGCGCCACGGCCCCGGGCGCGCTGCAGCACCCGCCCGGCATGATCGGGGACGAGGCGCAGCACCCGGTCCTCGTACGCGGTGAGGGCCGCCTGCGCCCCGGGTTGCGCCCAGAGCAGGACACACAGCGTGCGGGGCATCACATCACTCCTCGAGCAGGCGCTCCCAGATGATCTCGTCGTGCCAGGTCCCGACGGTGAAGATGTGCGACCGGGCGATGCCGATCGGCAGGAACCGGTTCTTGCGCAGCACGCTCTGGGAGGCGGTGTTCTCGATCTGGGTGTGCGCCTCCGCGCGGTGCAGGCCGAGGTCCTCGGTCATCAGCCGGACCACGAGGCCGACCGCGCGGGTGGCGTGACCCTGCCCCTGATGCGGCGTCCCGACCCAGTAGCCGATGGACGCCTTCCGCCAGGCCCGCTGCAGGATCTCCTGCACGGTTATCTGCCCGATAACGGTCTGGCCGGCGAGAATCACCGCCGGCCAGGACTGGCCGCTACGGTGCACGGCCAGCATCCGCTCGATGCGTCGGCGCTGCCCGTCCAGGGTGTAGTAGTCCGGGGACCAGGCCGGTTCCCAGAGGCCTTTGGTCTCGCGGTCGCGGACGATGTGCTCGGTGATCGCGTCGGCGTCGCCGGTGCTGATGAGCCGGATACTGGTGGCCGGGCTGCTCATGAGGACCGACCCTACCGGCCGGTCGCTCCGGGCCGCCCGGCAGTCGCTCCCGGCCGCCCGGCAGTCGCTCCCGGCCGCCCGGCAGTCGCTCCCGGCCGCCCGGCAGTCGCTCCCGGCCGCCCGGCAGTCGCTCCCGGGCCGCCCGGCAGTCGCTCCCGGCCGCCCGGCAGTCGCTCCCGGCCGCCCGGCAGTCGCTCCCGGCCGCCGGGCGCCGCCGGTCAGGTCAGCGAGGCGGACCGGCGCTCGTCGGGATCCTGCGGCGCCAGGCTGGCGGGCAGGTGGATCGTGGATCCGCCCATGAGCGACGGGGCCGACTCGCCCGGGTAGTAGCGCAGCTCGAGCACCCCGCAGTTCGGTACCGGGTACAGGCTGGTGAAGGTACGGAAGCTGCGCATGTCCTCCGGGCTGGGAGCGGACACGCCGGTGAGCAGGTACCAGGCCACGGCCCGCATGAAGATGCCGTGGCTGAACACGGCCACGGGCCCGTCGTCCTGTGCGCCGAGGCGGCCGAGGAAGCTGGTGACCCGGCCGATCAGCCCGGCGAACGACTCCGCGCCGGGCTCGGCGAGCCGCGGATCGGCCCGCCCCCAGTACGCCCGGACCTCGGGTGCGCGCTCGTGCGCGGTGGCGGCCGGCCGAGGGGCCCCAGGTACGAGAACTCCTGGACCGGCCACTCCGCACCGGCCGCCTCCGGGTAGCGGTCGATCGTGGGCTGCGCCGTCTGCCGGGCCCGCAGGTAGGGCGAGGTGACGATGAGCCGCGGCGGATCTGAGAACACCTCCGCGACCCGATCCGCCTGCCGTCGGCCGAGCTCGGTCAGCGGGATGTTCCGCCAGTCGAGCGACGGCAGCCCGGCGTTGGATTCGCTCTGCCCATGGCGGATCAGCCACACCCGGACCACCTTGACCTCCTCAATCCTCACCAGTCACCCTGGCTGTCCGGGCCGGCCGACGGCCGGCGGCCGCGGGACCGGCGGTCACGGCTGAACCCTGTCCGGCGGCCGGGACTGAACCTTCCGCACAAGTGTGGCGTTTGACTCGGTATGACCGGAGCGGCAGGCTGGGACCCGCCTGGCCAGCTGGCTCTGGCGTCCACCCGGCGCGGGAACCGGGTGGGCCGTTGCCCGCCGGGCCTTCGTGGAGGAACCATGTCGTGGTGGAGCCGGGCGGCCCGGTGGGGTCTCGCCTACCGGCTCGACATCATCTGGGTGGCGTTCGTCGGGATCAACCTGGCCGCGATGCGGCTGCTGCCCTCCTGGGGAACGGTGCCGTTCCTGGCCATCTGGGTGAGCCTGACCGCTATCTACGGGCTGCGGCTCTGGCGGCTGCAGCCCACCATCCTGACCTGGGCGGCGGTCACGCTGGCTACCGGCGGCATCATCGTGGTGCAGGTCCTCAAGGGCCAGCAAGACGCCGACTACCTGGCCGAAGTCCCGCTGATCGCGCTGATGTTCCTGGTCATGGTGTGGCATGGCCGGCGGCGGATCGCGGCGATGGAGGAGCGGCTCGCCGCGATGGAGGAGGTCCAGCGGGTCTCCCAGGAGAACCTGCGGCTGCTGGAGCAGCAACACCGTTTCCTGCAGGACGCGTCGCATGAGCTGGGCACCCCGATCACGGTGGCGCTCGGGCACGCCGAGCTGATGGAGCGCGCCGCCACCGAGACGGTGCTGGCCGACGACGCCCGGGTCGTCGCCGGGGAGCTGAGGCGGCTGGGCCGGCTGGCCAGCCGGATCCTGCTGCTGGCCTCGGCCGGCAGTCCCGGCTTCCTGCACCCGGAACCCGTCGCCGTCGAATCGGTCCTCGGCGACGCGCTGGAACGCTGGGGTTACCTGTCCCGCCAGTGGCGGCTCGGGGCGGCCACCGACGTGACGGTCGTGGCTGACCGGGACCGCCTCGCGCTGGCCCTCGACGCGCTGCTGGAGAACGCCATCGCCCACACGGGCAGCGGCGACGAGATCGAGGTCAGCGCCCGGCACGAGGACGAGCATGTGGTGCTGACGGTGGCGGACTCCGGCAGCGGCATCGCCCCCGCCGACCTGGACCGGATCTTCCAGCGGTTCGCCCGGGCCAACCCCCAGCGCAGCAGCGAGGCGGGCGGTTTCGGGCTCGGCCTGGCCATCGTGCAGGCCATCGCCAAGGCCCACCGCGGCTCGGTCCAGGTGCAGAGCGCGCCGGGCCGCGGCTCGGCGTTCGAGCTGATCCTGCCGCTCGGTCAGGCCCCCGCCGGCACCCAGCCGGAACCGGTCATGACCTCGTCCGGGCCAGGGTCTCGATCAGTACGTGACGGGTCTGGGCCGGATCGATGACGTCATCGATCTCGAAGGCGGCCGCGGTGCTGAGCGCCTTGCCCTTCTCGTAGTAGTCGGCGACCAGCTGCTCGTAGCGCTGCTGCCGGGCGGCCGGATCGGTGATCGCGGCCAGTTCCTTGCGGAAGCCCAGCCGGACCGCCCCTTCCAGGCCCATCCCGCCGAACTCGCCGGTCGGCCAGGCCACGCAGAGCAGCGGTGCCTTGAGATCCCCGCCGGCCATGGCCATCGCGCCCAGGCCGTAGCCCTTGCGCAGGACCACGGTGCACAGGGGGACGGTCAGCCGGGCCCCGGCGATGAACATCGCGCCGAAGCGCCGCACGGTCGCGGTCCGCTCGGCCTCCGGCCCGACCATGAAGCCGGGGGTGTCGCACAGGGACACGACGGCGATCCCGTGGGCCTGGCAGAGCTGGAGGAACCGGGTCGCCTTGTCGGCCGCGTCCCCGTCGATGGCGCCGCCGAGGTGACGCGGGTTGCTGGCGAGGACCCCGACCGGGCGGCCGGCCAGCCGGGCCAGCGCGGTGATGATGCCGACCCCGAACTGCGGACGCAGCTCCAGCACCGAGTCCCGGTCGAAGAGGGCGTCGATGACGGGCCGGACGTCGTAGGCGCGGACCCGGTTCTCCGGCACCAGGTGGCGCAGTTCCCGCTGATCGGCATGGCCGGCGGGCGGGCTCTGGGCGGGCGGGCTCTGCGCAGGCGGGCTCTGCGCGGACGGGGCGCCGGGACCGGCGACGTAACCCAGGTACACGCGGGCCGCCGCGACCGCGGCGGCGTCGCCGGGGACGAGCACATCGACCACGCCGTTGGGCACCTGCACCGACATCGGCCCCACATCGCCGGGCGCGACCACGCCGAGCCCGCCGCCCTCGATCATGGCCGGGCCGCCCATGCCGAGGCTGCTGCCCTCGGTCGCGATGATCACGTCACACGCCCCGGCCAGCGCCGCGTTGCCCGCGAAGCAGTACCCGGAGACCACGGCGACCAGCGGCACCTGCCCGCTCAGCTCGGCGAGCAGCCGGAACGTGGGCACGTCCAGCTGGGCGACCGCGGCGGTGTCGGTGTCCCCCGGCCGGCCGCCGCCGCCTTCGGCGAAGATCACCACCGGCAGCCGCTCCCGCCGGGCCAGCTCGAGCAGCCGGTCGGTCTTGCGGTGGTTCTGGATGCCCTGCGTGCCGGCCAGCACCGTGTAGTCGTAGGACATCACCGCGACCGGCCGGCCGTCCACCGCCGCCGTGCCCATCACCAGGCCGTCGGCCGGGGTCCGCTCAATCAGGTCCTCGAGCGTCCGGCGGCGCCGCTGGGCGGCGATGACCAGCGACCCGTACTCCACGAAGGTGCCCTCGTCGACCAGGTCAGCGACGTTCTCGCGGGCGGTGCGGCGGCCATCCCGGTGACGCCGGGCGGTCGTGTCCCGGCGGTGAGCGTCCGAGCCGATGTGGTGCCGCCGGATCGTCTCGTCCAGGTCGGGGCGGATCCGGTCGGGGTCGCCGGCTTCCGGTCCCGGGCCACCAGGCCCGTCGTGGTCCCGCGGGTCGAGGGTGGCGAGGAGGGCCCCGGCGGCGACCGTGTCCCCGGCCCGCACGGCCAGGCTCGTGATGACCCCGGCGCCGGGCGCCGCGACGACATGCTCCATCTTCATGGCCTCGAGGACGAGGAGTTCGCGGCCCGGCGTGACCTCGTCGCCCGGGCTGACCGCCACCGCCACGACCGTCCCGTGCAGCGGGGCGCGGATGGCGGTTTCGTCCCCGTCCGCCGCCGCAGCTGCGGCCCCGGCCGCGGCGGGCAGCAGGCCAGGATGCCGGTTAACCCAGGTCGTATCGAGGTCCTCGTCCTCGAGGTGCCCGGCCAGCGCGCTCAGCAGGTCCAGGTTGCACGCTACGCCCGCGAGCCCGAACTCGTCCAGGGCCCGCCGCAGCCGGGCCGCGGCCGAGCGGCGGTCGGTGCCGGTGGTGATCACCTTGGCCAGCAGCGGGTCGTAGCGCGGGCTGACCGCGTACCCGGGGTAGCCGTGGGTGTCGACCCGCACCCCGCGGCCTGCCGGGGGCTGGAACCGGGTCAGAGTCCCACTGGCCGGGAGCACGGTGCCGTCGGGCTGAAGGGTCTCGGTGTTGACCCGGGCCTGGATGGCGCAGACCCGGGCCGGGGGAGGAACGCCGGGGCGGTCCAGGTCAGGCACGCCCCGGTCAGGCAGGCCCCAGTCAGGCAGGCCCCAGTCAGGCAGGCCCGGATCCGCCAGGCCCAGCTCGGCCAGGGTCTCGCCGCCGGTGATGCGCAGCATGAGCTCGACCAGGTCGAGGCCGGTGACCTCCTCGGTCACGGTGTGCTCGACCTGGATGCGCGGATTCACCTCCAGGAACACGAACCTGTCGCCGGTGACGAGAAACTCGGCCGTGGCCAGCCCGGTGCAGGCTGTCAACCCGACGAGCCGCCGGGCCGCCCCGTGCAGCCGGGCTCGCAGGTCCTCCCCCAGGTCAGCCGGGGCGATCTCGATCAGCTTCTGCCGCCGCCGCTGCAGGCTGCAGTCACGGTCACCCAGCACGGCCACCCGGGTGGCGTCCCCGATCAGCTGCACCTCGACGTGCCGGGCCCCGGTGAGCAGTTCCTCCAGGTAAACCGCGGGGTCACCGAAGGCGGCGGCCGCTTCCGAGGAGCTGCGCCGCAGGGCCTCGTCCAGCCCGGCCGGGCCGGCCACCGGCCGCAGGCCGCGGCCCCCGCCCCCGGCGACCGCCTTCACCATCACCGCCGCCCCAGGGCCGAGGCTGTCCAGGAAGGCCCGCGCCTCCTCTGGGCTTGCCGGGCCGTCCGTGGCCCGGGCCAGCGGGATCCCGAGGCTCGCGGCCCGGGCCCGCGCCGCGGTCTTGTCCCCGAACAGGTCGAGCACCTCCGGGGCGGGCCCCACGAACCGGATACCGGCCGCGGCGCACCGCCGCGCGAGGTCACTGTTCTCGGCCAGGAAGCCGTAGCCCGGGTGCAGGGTGTCACACCCGGACGCGCTGGCGGCCCCGACGATCGCGCCGGGGTCGAGGTAGGCGGCGGGACCCGCGCCCGGCAGGCGGACCGCGGCGCCGGCCCGGGCCACGTGGGCGCAGGCGGCGTCGTCGTCCGGGTACACGGCGACGGTCTCGATGCCGAGCACCGCCCCGGTGGACATGATGCGGACCGCGATCTCCGCCCGGTTGGCGACGAGCAGCCTCACTGTGCTTGCCTCACGGCCGCGGCGAAGCCGGCCGCCAGCCGCAGCGCGCGCGAGTAGCTCTCCGCGAACGTCACCGGGCCGGCCGCGCCGGTCTGCGCGAGATCGTCCGGGCGCGCGGCCAGGACCCGGTCGTAGGTCGCACGCATGGTCCGCTCGTCGATGGGCGGGAGACCGGCCATGGCCTCGACCTCCTTCGGCTACCGCACCTGCGACCGTACTGTAGCGGCGCTCGATTTAGAGGTGGTGGGTGGCGAGCCTCGGGCCGCCGCGGCGGCGGTCACCCGCGGCCGCCCGCATGGCGGGGATGGTCTCCGCGGTGACCAGCCCGTGCTCGGCGGTGAGCTCGTCGACGATGGGGAACGCCGCCGCGATCCGCTCCGGGCTGTCGATCACGATCGTGACCGCGGGCACATGGCGGCCCAGCTGGAGAACCCGGTCGCCGTGCGGTGCCCGGTCGCCGTGGAATCCCCAGATCCCGCGCAGCGTGGTCGCGCCGCTCAGCCCGGCGGACCGCAGCCGCGCGACGATGGCGCGGTGCACCGGCTGGCCGGCGTGCAGGGCGTCCTCGGAGGTGAACACCATGAGCTTCTGCCATAGCGCCATGCCATCTTCGCCGGCGCCCGGCAGCGGGGCCGGCCGGGGCGAGGAGCTGCCCGTCACGCTTGCACACCTGGACCCGTTCCAGGGTCGCCAGCGGGCGGCGGAGCAGCGCGCCGAGTTCGGGCAGGACCCGCCCGATCCGGTCGCCGGAACCCACCGCGATGACCATCATGGGCACCTCGGCGTTGCGGCTGAAGAACCTGGCCCGTTCCCGGCGGCCGTGGGCCGTGCCGTCCACGCCGAGCAGCGCCGTCGCCCCGTCCACGCCGCGGCGGTGCAGCAGGTCACAGACGGCCACGAAGGCGGGGACCCGGTAGATCCGTTCCTGCCGGCCGAGGTAGATGGTGAGCTTGCTCGAAGCGGGTAGGTCCCCGGGAGCGGTGGCCAGGGCGGCCCCGTCGGCCCCGCCGGACAGCAGCCGGGCCCGCTCCAGGGTGACCAGCCCCGTGTGGTTGAGTTCGAGCGTCGGGGCCAGCACCGTGTCGATGCGCGGCCGGGTGTCCACGGCGATCGCGGTGAGCGGCAGGTCCTCGGACAGGGTCAGCGACCGGTCGGTGCGCAGATGCTGTTTGAGCCCGAACCCCTCGGTGCCCCGCAGCAGGATGCTTGCCGCGATCTCGTGCCGTCCGTACAGGTCGATCAGGGCATCCGCGACGAACCGGCCGCCGGTGCGCTGGCGTTCGCCGAAGTAACTGGTCAGCTTGATGCAGTCCCCGTTCACAGTGCTCCTTCGCGCCGTCCGGACGGATGGACCCCACCGGCTCCGCCGGCCCTCACAGGTGCGTCCCGATCAGCCGGCCCAGCGCGGCCGCGGCGACGCCGAGGACCAGGCTGACGATCACGTTCGCCGCCGCCCGGCGGTACTGGCGTTCCTCGGCCAGCCGGTCGGTCTCGAACATCCACGTCGAGAACGTCGTATAGGAGCCGACCGCGGCCGTGCCCGCGAGCAGCGCCTGGTCGTGACCCAGCGCCAGCCCGGTAAGGAAGCCGAGGATCATCGCGCCGGACACGTTGATGGCGAGCGTCCCGAAGGGGAAGTCACGGCCGGCCGCCGACGCCACCACGCCATCGGCCAGGAAGCGGACGACCGACCCGGCCCCGCCGATGACGATGACACAAGCCCACAGCAGCATGGTCATGGCCGGCTCCTCACCGCAGCACCCGTACCCGGCGGACCAGGGCGGTGGCCAGGTAGATCGCGGCGTAACCGGCCGCCACACTGGCCGCGATGTAGCCGATGGCCAGGCCCCAGGCGTGGGCGTCGAGCATGTTGAGGATCTCCACCTGCATCGTGGAGAACGTGGACAGGCCGCCGCACAGCCCGGTGCCCAGCAGCGGCCGGCGGTAGCTGGACAGGGGCAGCCGCTCCTGCAGGCGGGTGACGAAGTAGCCGAGCAGGAACGCCGCGGCGATGTTGACCACGAACGTCGGCCACGGCCACGCCGTCGCCGGGTGCGGGAACGCCTCGGCCAGCGCGGCCCGCAGCAGGGTGCCGAGAGCGCCGCCCACGAAGATGGCCGCGACCTCGCGGCGGTCGATCCGGGGGAGCCTGCGCCGCCCAGTCCGCGCCTCAAGGGGCCCGGGGGCCGGGGCGAGGGCCAGGTCCGCGCCCGGTGACCCGGCCCCGTCGGGGCCCGGTGACCCGGCCCCGTCGGGGCCCGGCGGCGCGGCATCGTCAGCGGTATGGCCAGGCAACGCTCAGGGCCTCCCTGCGCAGCGGTCTGAGTAGAAGCCATCAGCCGGGGCGGTTCGGGAGGCCACGACCTCCGCGTCAGGGCATCATCTGACGATCACCAGCGTAATGGACCCACCCCGGTCAGCATGCCGATGCCCTCGGATGACGGCGGGCGATCACCGGTCAGCGGCTGGACGCCCGGACGCCGTCGGCCAGGTACGCGGTCGCGCCCGCCGCCCAGCCGGGGTCGCCGGTGGCCCCGAACTGGACCCAGGTGGAGTGCATGGTCCTGGCCACGGCCACCGTCGGGTTCGCGCCGATCAGCAGCCGCAGCTCCGGCCGGCCGGTCGTGCCCCGCCCGTACCGCGGGAGCTGCAGGAGTTCCCGCTCTGAAATCCCCGGGTCAGAGGCGGGCGCTGGCCTGGTCGACGGCGACGGCGATGGCCTCGCTGTCCGGCGGGACAGCCGTCCCCGTGACCAGGACGGTCGGGGTGCCGCTGACCCCGGCGGCGGCGGCGCGCGCGGTCACGTACGGCGGCCAGTCCAGGTAGGGCCCGTCGGCCAGGCGGGCGGCAAAGCCCGGGCCGGGCAGGCCCGCCGCGTCGCCGAGGGCGGCGAGCTCGTCGTCGCTCAGCCCGGGGCCGCCCTCGGGCGGCTGGTTCACGAACAGCGCGTGTGCGTACTCCAGGAACCGGCCGAAGTCGGAGGCGCAGCCCGAGGCCGCGGTGGCGCGGGTGGAGTAGCCCGTGGTCGAGGCCTCGTCGAGGAAGTTCATCGGATGGTAGACCAGGCTGATCTGCTGCCGGGCCACCAGGCCGGCCAGCGCCGGGCCGGAATCCAGCTCGAAGCGCCGGCAGTACGGGCAGAGGAAGTCGATGTAGGCGTCCACCCGGACCGGGCCATCCCCGAGGACGATCCCGTCGCCCTCCGGCGTGGCACCGGCCGGGACGCGACTCGGCGTGGGCAGATCGGTCATGGGCCCCTCCGGCATGATCGGCGGTCTGGCGCTCCTGCCAGCATCACACAGTCACGCCGGGCCACCCTAGCGGGCGCCGTCAGCAGCCGTCGTAAGCGGTCCAGTTCGAGGCGCCGCCGGCGTTGATGGCGTTGTCGAAGATCTGGTCCTGGTACGACGCTCCCGCCACGCCGAACTCGCCGGCCGCACCGCCGTACTTTTCCCAGGTGCCGATCTGGAACTGGTAGGCCCCGCCGCCGTTACCGGGTCCCCAGGCGTAGCTGCCGCCCTCTTCGGCGTTGCGGATGCAGTCTCCGAGCGATGAATGGGCGGGATCCGAGCCGCTGCTGGTGGAGCCGGCCGCCGGGCTGGGAGCCGGGGTCGGCTGGGCGGCCGCCTGCTTCGCTGCCTGCTTGGCAGCTTGGTTGGCTGCCTGCTGGGCGGCCTGCTGGGCGGCCTGCTTCTTCGCCAGCCTGGCCGCGGTGAGCCGGGCGAGGTACTTGCGCCGGATGGTCCGGGCGTTGTCACGGACGGTCCGGGCGGCGACCACATGGTGCATGTTCATCATGGCGTCGTCGCTGGTCAGACTCGACGTCTCGATCGTCACCGAGATCGCTGTGCGAAGTGTGCGCCGCGGCGTTCCCGGCCGGCCCACCCGAAAAGAACACGAAGGCCGCCGCGATGCCTGCCAGCGTCGCTGCGGCCAATACCGGTACGCCGACGCGGAGGGCGGGCTTCCTGGTGGTTCTGGGCCTGGAATGACGGGGCGCTGCGGGCATCCCACTCCTGTCCGCGAGGCTTCGCATTCACCCCGCGAGCGACGCCAGCCGCGAGGGCCGACGTCAGATGGCAGGGTGAACGCCTGTCCCGGGGGAACTTACTGGGACCTGAAGGGCAGCGCAGGAAAACGCCGAAATAGCGCCTTAATGGACCACAACCGTCGTGCCAGCCCGGCGCGCACCGGATCAGGGTGATCCAGCGCCGGTCAGGGTCACTATCCGGCGCTCACCACGGGCGCCCTGCGGCGCGCCCCGCACCTGGTATTCCCCCGTGACCAGCAAATACATGGTCTGCGCTGCCGATCGCGGCCCCTCGCCTTCCCGGGCGGCCAGGCGGCCCGGGACGCCCTGGCGACCGTCGCGCCCGGCCCTGGAACCAGGTATCCCGGCCATTATGGCCTAAAAGCACAATAGGTCTTGGCCGAAACTTCCTGGTGCCGGGCGGCCCAAGTCCAGTCCCGGCCTGCGGCCTTCTGGCCGAACCCGGCGGCCATACCCATGACGCCGGTCCGGCGCGTCCCCTGCGCCCGCGAGGAGCTCGCCCACAGTCTCCGGGGCCGGAGGCTCCAGGCACCCGCCACCCCTGGGCCGGAGGCCTCAACCACCCCGCCACCCCTGAGGGCGGAGGCTCCAAGCGCCCCGCCAACCCTGGCCGGAGGCCCCAACCACCCCCGGGCGGAGACCCCAACCACCGCGGGCCCGAGGCCCCGCCAACCCTGGCCGGAGGCCCCAACCACCCCCGGGCGGAGACCCCAACCACCCCGGGCCGGAGGCTCCAACCACCCCGGGAGCCGAGCCCGGGAGCAGGCTCAGCCCCTGGACGCTCAGGCGGACTTGACTGATTAGACCAGTCTGTCTATTGTTCTTTGAACAGACCTGTCTACTCAATCGACATGAGGACTGATCATGGCTCAGCATGACGGCACCGGCAGCAGCACGGCCGTCGCACCGGCAGCGGATACCCGGTCGCGAGGCGCGGTTACCGTCGCGGCCCGCCCAGTCCGCGTGGCCGACCCCGGCCTGGTGCGGCCGCGGCCCTCCGTGGCCGCGCCCGGACCGTGGCGGGTGACCGGGCGGCCCGCGTTGTACCTGCTGGCGTCCCTGATCGTGGCGCTACTGGCCGCCTCGGCCGCCCCGACGCCGTTGTACGCGATCTACCAGGCCCGCTGGCACTTCACCCCGATCACCACCACGGTCGTGTTCGGGGTGTACGCGGTGGCGGTGCTCGCGTCCCTGCTGACCCTGGGCAAGCTCTCCGACCACATCGGGCGGCGGCCGGTGCTGCTGTCCGCGCTGGCGGTCCAGGCCGCCTCGCTGCTCGTGTTCGCCACCGCCGGCGGGGTGCCCGAACTGCTGATCGCCCGGGTCGTGCAGGGCCTGGCCACCGGCGCGGCGCTCGGCGCGATCGGCGCGGGCCTGCTGGACGTGGACCGCGAGCGCGGCACGTTCGCCAACGCGGTCGCCCCGGGCATGGGACGGGGTCCGGCGTGCTGCTGTCCGCCCTGGCGGTGCGGTACCTGCCCGCCCCTACGCACCTCATCTACCTGGCCCTGGCGGGCGTGATCGTGCTCCAGGCCGCCGGCGTCGCCCTGATGCGGGAGACCGTGACCAGGAAGCCGGGGGCGATCGCCTCGCTGCGGCCGGAGATCCGGCTGCCGCGGACCTTGCGCGGGCCGGTGCTGACCGCCGTCCCGGTGCTGTTCGCGGTCTGGGCGCTGGCCGCCCTCTACGCCGCGCTCGGCCCCTCGCTGGTGCACGCCCTGACCGGGTCCGATGACGTGGTGCTGGGCGGGCTGAGCCTGTTCGTGCTCACCCTGACCGCCGTGCTCGCCATCATCGTGCTGCGCGGCACGGACGCCCGCACCGTGATGCTGACCGGGATCCTCGCGCTGATCATCGGGGTCGCCGTCACCATGGTCGCCCTGAGCATCACGTCCACGCTCTTGTTCTTCGCCGGGCACGGCGATCAGCGGGGTCGGGTTCGGCAGCGGCTTCCAGGGCGGCATCCGGACCGTGGTCCCCCAGGCCGCGGCCCACGAGCGGGCCGGGGTCCTGTCCCTGCTGTACATCGTGTCCTACCTGGGGCTGGGTGTGCCCGCCGTGGCCGCTGGATTCCTCATCGTGCACGGCCTCGGCCTGACGGACACCGCCCTGTACTACGGCGGCGCCGTTATCCTGCTCGCCGGGCTCGCGCTGCCCGGCCTGCTGGGCGCCCGCCCGCGCAGCCCCGAAGCGATAAACTAGACAGAGCTGTCTAAGGAGATGACCGACATGGCTGTGCGGAACGCGGCCAGACCGTCAGCGCGGGAGCGCCTGCTGGCCTCCGCCAACGAGCTGTTCTATGAAGAAGGCGTGCACACGGTGGGCATCGACCGTGTCATCGAGCACGCGGGCGTGGCCAAGGGATCGCTGTACAACACGTTCGGCAGCAAGGACGAGCTGATCCGCGCCTACCTGGAAGCCCGGCACGCCAGCATGGAGCAGCGCATCACCCGCGCACTCGAGCGTTACGACAGCCCGCGCGATCGCCTGCTGGGCGTCTTCGAGGCCCAGGCCGAGCTGTTCAGTGAGCCGGGCTACCGCGGCTGCGCGTTCGCCCGGGCCAGCGCCGAATCCCATCCCGGCGACCTGGTGGAGCAGGCCGCGGCGGATTATCGCGCCTGGGTGCGGTCCCTGTTCACCCGTCTCGCCGGGGAGGCCGGCGTCCCCGACGCCCCGGGCCTGGCCCGCCAGCTCCACCTGCTCTACGACGGCAGCGGGCTGTCCGCCCGGATGGACCACGACCCGTCGGCGGCCGTGGCGGCCGGCGTCGCGGCCGAGGCCCTGCTCGACGCGGCCCTCGGTGCTCCCGCTCCCCACGCCGGAAGTGCGCCGGCCCGGGACTGAGCCGCCCTGCGCCTGGGCCGGGTGCCTAATCCGGCAACAGGGCCAGGCGAAGCTGCCGCAGGCGCCGGGGATCGCCGATGACCTCGATCGCCGTGATCCGGCGGCCGGCGCTGACCTCAAGACCAGCACGACCTGCAGCCGGCCTGCGGGCGCGAACACGATGCCCACCGAACCGTCCACCAGGGCCAGCCGGGACTGCCCGGATCGGGCCGCGGCCGCGACCGCGCCGCGGGCCACCGTGTCCGCGCCACGGAGCAGCACCGGCTGGCCAGCAGGGGCCACCGCGGCGTCAGCGGCCAGCGTGACGTCGGAGTCCAGCAGCGCGACCAGGGCTGCGAGGTCGCCGCCGCGCGATGCGGCGAGGAACGCGGTGGCCACCTCCCGCTGGCGGCCCAGGTCGGCGGCCCGGTCCGGGCTGGACGCGCCGCGGATCCGGCGCCGCGCCCGGCTGGCCAGCTGCCGCGTGGCCTCCGGCGAGCGCCCGAGCACCGCCGCCACCTCGGTGAACGGCATGGCGAACATGTCGTGCAGCACGAACGCGAGCCGCTCGGCCGGGTTGAGGGTGTCGAGCACGACCAGCAGGGCCAGGCCGACCGAGTCCGCGAGCACCGCCTCGTCCTCCGGATCACCCGCCGGCCCGGCCGGGGCCGCGACGCCCCCGGCGGCCGCGCTGGCGCTTCCCCCGGCCGCCGGCTCCATGGCATCGGGCCAATCGCCGCCGACCGATTCCTCACGCCGGCGTGACCGGAGCATGTTGAGGGAGACCCGGGCGACGACGGTGGTCAGCCAGCCGCCGAGGTTCTTCACCTCGCCGGTGTCCGCGCCGGTCAGCCGCAGCCAGGTGTCCTGGACCGCGTCGTCCGCGTCGCTCGCCGAGCCGAGCAGCCGGTACGCCACGGCCCTCAGGTGAGCGCGGTGCTCCTCGAACGCCGCGGCCAGCCAGTCACTGTCGCTCATCGGTCACATTCCCTCGACGCCAGTCTCACCACCTTGACACCGGGCCCGCGCCGGACGTGACACGCGGGCGGGGCATTAAAGCTTTCTTATGCCGGGCGGCGTCCACGGACGCCTCTGAGACGGATGCGTACGCTGTCGGCCGTGCTGCATCCGCGGCTCGGCCCGACCGCCATGATCGTTGCTGTGCTGGCCGCAGGCGCGGGCTGCGGTCGCCGCCGCGGGCTGGTGTACGTGACGCTGACCGCGACCAACCGGCTGGAATCTTTCCGGATCTCAGGCGGCGGCCTCGTGCCGGACCAGACATGGCCCACCGTCCGCCAGCCCAACAGTGTGGCCGTTAACGAGGCCACCGGCCGCCTGTTCGTCGCCGGCCGGACCGGCAGCCAGCTGCAGATGATCGGCCCCGGTACCCCCGGCACACCAGTGCCGCATTAGTTAGCGCAGGCAGCGGAGCGGAGATTCCTGCTAATGCCTCTCGCCGGAGGGCTGGGGTTCACCTTCTGGCCGCCTGCCCAGTTCAAGATATGAACTGGTCAAGAGAGTGCCCGCTGTTTTGCCACCCACCGGAGAGTCCAGCGAAGTGGTACATATCTCCGCCCATTGTGACCACTCAAAAGACGCGGCACCCGTCACCTACGAAACGTACTTGAATACGCTGACCAGCAGCGCAGAGTACGCCGAGTTTGATATCCGCAAGACGGCCGATAATGTCCTGGTCGTTTATCACGATGGACACGCCGGGCGCGGCGGCCCGCTGGTGGCGCAGCTCGGGTACCAGGAATTCTGCGAGCGGCTGGGATATGCAGTCCCCCGGGTGGACGAGGTGATGGCCCTCCTGGCGGGCCGTCTCATCGGCCATCTCGACCTCAAAGAGATCGGGTACGAGGAGCGCGTGGTCGAGCTGGCCTCCTCGATCCTGGGCCCGGAGAACTTCGTGGTCACGACCCTGGAAGATGCCTCGGTCGCCACGATCAAGCGGGGTTTCCCGCGGGTCCGGACCGCACTCTCGCTGGGACGCAGCCTGCAGGGCGTGCCACGCCGCCACTGGGCGGCCGTCCGGCACGGCGAACTGTTTCCCCTCGCCCGGATCCGTGCCTGCGGCGCCGACTGGGTAGCGGTGAACTACCGCCTCGCGCGGCTGGGTGTGGCCAGGACCTGCCACCGCAGCGGCATCGGCATCATGGTGTGGACGGTTGACCATGACGTCCTGATCGACCAGTTTCTCCGGGACCAGCGGATCGATGTCCTCATCACCAACCGCCCCGGCCACGCCGCCCGCCGCCGGTCCGAGCTGGGGCAGGACGTGGCCGGCCCGCTGGGTGAGTCAGCGAAGAGCGAGCGCACCAACGCCTGACCCGTCGGCCCGCTGGGCGACCCGCCGGGATCGCCGGCAGGCAGCTGGCCTCAGGAACCTGGAGACGGCGACCGGGCCGGATGCCAGTCGGCGGCGAGCATGCCCAGGAGGACCTCGTCGGCGAAGCGCCCGTTGACCCACGCCGCTCGGCGCAGGGTGCCTTCCAGCACGAATCCGGCCCGGGTCGCCACCGCGATCATCGCGGCGTTATCGGCCAGCGTCTCCGCCTGGAGCCGTTGCAGGCCCAGAATGGCGAAGCCGTAACCGCACAGCACCCGGACGGTGTCCGTACCCAGGCCCCGGCGGCGGAAGGCCGGCCGCAGCGAGATCCCCACGTGGGCTGAGCGGTTATGCCGGTCGATGCCCCACAGCAGCGCCTCGCCGGCCAGTTCGCCACTGGCCAGATGCATCACTGAGAAGGCGGCACTGTCCTCGTCCCGGCCTTCCACCCGGTACGGGGACCCGGCCGCGCCGGCCGGGATCGGCCGCCAGGGCCGCGAATCGGCCTGGACCCTGGTCGTTACGTCGTCGTACAGCTCCGCATGCAGGATCGGGACATCCCTGTCCTCCCGGGCCCGCAACCCGGCCACTTCTCCGCGCAGCATGGGTTGTTCCTACCGGACCGGACGCTGCCGCGGCAATCTGATTGCCGACGGACGCCGCGGCCCAGGCGGTCAAGAGCCGCAGCCCCCATGGCCGGCGGCCAGCGTGACCCGGATCGGCTGGCTGGCAGGTGAGGCGCGCACCTCCACGGGAATGCAGCCCCGCAGATCAGTGACGTAGCCCTCCCAGAACATGGTCAGCCCCGGCTCCGTAGCTCACCGGGATCCTGGTCGCCGGGCGGGACGGCCGGGCAGCCGGCCAGCGTCAGGCCCGGAGCCCCCTCAGCCAGGGTGTACGGCTGGTCGCCGGAGTGGAAGGCGGCCAGGAACCGGAACCGCCCGCCCAGCTCAGGGGCGGCCCTGACCACGGCCGTCCGCCCGTTCTCGACCGCGATGACCATGGCCGAGGCGACCACCTTCCCGGCGGACAGCCGGCGCCCGGGCGACACGGTGCCCCGGGGCCGCGCGTAGATGAACCACACCGGGCCCGCATGCACGCTGAGCGCTTTCCAGTCCGACCCCAGGGTGCCGTTGTTGTTGGACTGGCAGTCGCGGAGCACGGTGCCCGGCGCGCCGGTGGCGGCGGCGGACGGCGCGGCCGACGGGATGACGGCGGGCCCGGTGGCCGCCGGGCCGCCCGACGCCGGGCCGGTGCCCGCCGGGCCGGCGGCGAGGACCCCTCGCGTGATCAGCGTTCCCGCGACCCCGAACGGCCAGGACCGCGGCGCAGGCCGCGACGATCCGCCGGTGCGTGGCGCCGGTGCCGGCGGTGGATGCCGTCCAGCAGCCCGGCGGGGCCGGCCCGGCGGACGCCGCCATGGCTGCCCGCAGCCTGCGTTCGAGATCGGTCATGGTGCACCGTCGCCTTCCCGGGCACCGCTGTACCGGGCGCCTGCTTCACTCGTGACCGTCGCGCAGCCGCGCCAGCCCCCGCGCGGACTGGCTCTTGACCGTCCCTACGCTGCAGCCGAGCATGGTCGCCGTCTCGGCCTCGGACAGGTCCTCGAAATAGCGCAGCACCAGCACGGCTCGCTGCCGGGGCGGAAGCGCCGCGAGACCGCGCAGCAGCAGGTCCCGGTCCGCGACCGCGGCGGCCGTGTCCGCGGTGCGCGGGTCAGCCCCGCTGACGGCCAGCGGGATCTCCGGGTGGCGCCGGATCCTGCGCCAGCGATCGATGGACGCGTTGACGAGGATCTGGCGCACGTAACGTTCCGGGTCAGCCCGCCGGGTGATCCGCCCCCAGCGCCGGTAGGCACGTTCGTACGCTCCCTGCAGCAGATCCTCGGCCTCAGCTCGGTTCCCGCCGGTCAGCAGCCTGGCCATGGTGAACAGGCGGGCCGACGAGCCTGCGACGAAATCCTCGAAGGATGAATCGTCGTTCCCGATGACGTCGGGCGGCTCGTCCTCGCTCATCACCCACCACGCAGTACTTCCCACATAGTTATTGCACGACGAAGCTAACTGAAAAGTTGACTGATCCGCCGGTGCTGGGTGCGGCCGGCATGCTTCGTTACCCGCCCTGCTGATCTGCGGGCAGCCAGCGCCGCATACGCTCGGTGGCATGACCCTCGATGGCCTGTCGCAGGGGGCCGCGGTGCCCGGGCTGGTGCGCACAGACCCGCACGGCCCCGGGATCACCCGGGCGCGGATCCCGGGAGGGTTCCGGTATCTCGACCGGCCGGGCTCGGAAATCACGGACGAGCAGACCCTGGAGCGCATCCGTGCGCTCAGGATCCCCCCGGCCTGGGAGAACGTCTGGATCTCACCGGAGCCGCTCGGCCACATCCAGGCCACGGGCGTGGACAGCCGGGACCGGCTGCAGTACCTCTACCACCGGCTGTGGCGTGAGCAGCGTGACACGCAGAAGTTCGCCCACATGGTCCGGTTCGCCGGCGCACTGCCTGCGCTGCGGACCGCCGCCCAGCAGGACCTGAGACGCCGGGGCCTGACCCGTGACCGGGTCCTGCGCCGGCATGGTCCGGCTGATCGACCTGGGCCTGTTCCGTGTCGGCGGGGAGAGGTACGCCGAGCTGGACCACCACTACGGCATCACGACGCTGGAGAAGCGGCACGTGCGGCTCACCCGGGACAGCGTCATGTTCGACTACATCGCGAAGGCCGGCAAGCACCGGACCATCGAGGTCACGGACCGGGTGGTCCAGCCCACCGTCCGCGCCCTGGCCCGCGCCGACAACGGCCATGAGGCCCTGTTCTGCTACCAGGACGGCGACGCCTGGCACCCGCTCCGCTCCCGCGAGGTGGGCAGCTACATCGCCACGCAGTCCGGCGGCCACTTCACGGCCAAGGAATTCCGGACCTGGAACGCCACCGTGCTGATGGCACTGGTCCTGGCGAACGCGGAACCCTCGGCGACCCAGCAGAGCCGCAAGCGCGTCATCACCGCCAGCGTCCGCGAGGTGGCCCGGGCGCTGGGAGACACGCCGGCGGTCGCCCGGGCGTCGTACATCGATCCCCGGCTGGTCACCCACTACGAGGCGGAGGGCGAACTGGCCGGGATCCCCGCGCAGCCGGCCGGGCTCCCCGCTTCCGCCGAGACCGAGGCCGCGATCGCGGCCTTCCTGACCTCGTGCGGCGATGGAGTGCTGCCCGCCGGGGACCTCCGGGCCGGTGAGACGGACGGACTAATCGCGGCTCATGGCGGAAACGGGTGACGACGAGGGGCTGAACCAGGGCTCCGACGCGTTCGCTCAGGACCAGGTCAATAACGGGAACGCGGCGCGGGCCAGGCTTCCGGGTCGGTGCGGCACCCGGTCAGCGGAACAGCTCGCGGTTCTCGTGCAGGAAGTCCTCGATGGTCCGCGGCTCGTGCCCGGTCAGGTCGCGCACGGCGGTGGTGACGCGCTCGTTCTCGCCCGCCATGATGGCCCATTCGCGCGTGACGAGCAGTTCTGCCTGCCCGGCGGCCACGCCCGCGCTGGTCAGCCGCCGGACCAGCTCGAACGCGCCGGTAGTGCGGAAGGTCACCGTCTCGCCCAGCTCCTCGGAGAGGACCTGCAAGGCCTCGGGCCAGCTGACCTGCCGGGGACCAGTGAGGTCATGGTGCTGGCCCCAGGTCGAGGGGTCGCCGAGGATGCGGACGGCGGCGTCGGCCACGTCGCGGGGGTCGCTGAGGGCGACCCGCCCGGTGGCGGCCAGGCCGGTCCAGGTCCGGGTGGCCTTGATCTCCGGTGCCCCGGCGAGCAGGGACGCCGAGAAGATGGCGGGGCGGATCGTGGTGTACGGAAGGCTGGCTACCTGGGCCGCGAAGTCGATGCTCCAGTGGCCGCGCTGGTTGATGCCCAGGGAGCCCGGACCCGCGTTCAGCACGGACAGGCGCACGAGCTGCCGGAGATCCGGCGCGGACGCGGCGGCCTGGATGGCGACCCGCTGCAGGTTCGC
The DNA here is from genome assembly GCA_963723595.1 of uncultured Actinomycetes bacterium. Classification (GTDB taxonomy): domain Bacteria; phylum Actinomycetota; class Actinomycetes; order Streptosporangiales; family Streptosporangiaceae; genus RYN-230. The sequence continues at coordinate 207,646 of CAVRRQ010000014.1, read as the reverse complement.
CTCGATCCCGACGGAGCCCATCGCCAGGAAGGCGGTGCTGGATTTCGCGAGGCCCGCGGACCGCTCGTGTGCCGGATGCGGCGCGACCGTGACCCGGGACGAGGAGGCCTGGATCCCGACCTGGCGTTCTGGCGAGCCAGTTCCGCTGGCCAGGCCCTGGCCAGGCGAGCCGCCCCGGCCGGACGGCCCGCCCGGGCCGGCCGGCGGGTAAGAGCGCTGGCGCCGGTCACCCGGAGCTTCCCGCGGCTCTCACCCGCCGGCCGTCACCGGCGCGGGTCAGGTGCCGAGCTTGGCCAGCTCGGCCGTCACCATCGCCTCGTGCTCCTCCTCGTCCCGCCGCGCGCTGGAGGGCCTCCAACGGCCCCGAAGCAGCGGGATGCTGAGCAGGAAGACGATGATCCCGCCGAAGCACACCCAGTACCAGTCCTTCCACTGGCCGGCCTCCTGGGAGGCGGCCGTCTGGACCGAGGCGCCGTGCGCCTTCAGATACGGGAACACCTGCGGCGGGACCTTGGACAACGCGGTCAGCTGGGCCGCGTACGGCGCGACCGTGGCCAGCTTGGGGGCGACGGCGATGACGCCCTGGATGGCGGCGCTGTTGGCGCTGATGGTGGTGAGGACGCCGGTCCCCTTGGCGCCCCCGCCCGCGGCGGTGACGGCCTGCGCGGCCAGCTTCGGGGGGATGGCGGCCGGGTTCGGGTAGGCGGCCAGCTTGGCGAACAGGGCCGGGTTGGCCTGGATCACCGCCAGCTCGGGGGCGAACTTCTGCGCGTTGGCCAGCTGCGTCTTGTACCGCGTGGCGGTGGCGACGACCTGCGGGTGGCTCTGCGCGAACGCGATCTGGCTCTTGTACTGGGTCGTATACGCGGATCACGGTGGATCCGTAGCTGACCAGCGGGGTGACCGAGTTGATCACCGCCGGGATGATCAGGAACGCGATGAAGATCACCACGCGGACGATCCAGCCCCAGATGGCCAGGCCGGTGGCGATGAGCGCGGGGTTGCGGGCCTCGACAGTCTCGGTGTAGCTCGCCATCCAGGGTGCGTAGGCCACGCCCAGGAAGAACGCCCCGATGGCCAGGATGGTGGCGAGCTCGTAGTAGCTGGGATGATGACCCGCCTGCTCCAGGTACACCACGGTCATCACCGCGGCCAGCACCCCGCCGAGCACCATGAACGGCTTGCGCACCCGGACCCGGTCGGAGATCACGCCGATCAGGACCACCGCGATGACGTTGAATCCCCAGTTCCAGTTGCCCAGCCCGTTGGCGTCCTTGACGGAGAAGCCGAACATGGTGGACAGGTAGATGACGCTGAACCCGACGGCGGTGTAGTAGATCAGCAGCATCACCGAGACCGCGATGGCGGAGACCACCACGTCGGGCTTGAGCAGCTGGCGGAACGGGTGGCGCAGCGCGGCCTCGATGTCGATCCCCTTCGCCCGGGCCTCGATCAGCGCCCGGTCGCGCATCGTCACCATCAGCTGGTCGCGCAGTCGCGGGGCCAGCTCCTTGAGCCCGACCAGGGCGATCACGAACATCACCAGCCCGGCGATGCCGCAGATACGGAACTCGTGCGTCCAGAACCTGGGGTCACGCACCACGGCGGGGACGGTGTGGCTGGCCACGACCGCGACGATCAGGCTGCCCAGCACCGGGCCGGTGGTCCAGAAGCCCATGGCCGTAGCCCGGCCGACCTGCGGGGAGAAGTCCCGGATCAGCGCGGGGGTGGCGACCAGGCAGACTCCCTCGATCAGGCCGAGGACGAAGAACTCGATGCCGAAGGCCCATTTGGTGGTGGCGGCAGGAATGATGAAGGCGGTGAACACCCCGGTGAGCAGCAGCCCGCCGACCACCAGGTTGGCCCGGCCCCAGCGGTCGGCGAGCCCGGCGAACAGCGAGCCGAACGCCCCGACCAGGTTCCCGAAGGCCAGGATCACCACGTAAAACGTGAAGCTCATGTGCAGGTTGGTCAGCAGCAGGGTGGCCACCGAGCCGCCGACGTAGAGCTCGTAGTACAGCGTGACCGTGGCCAGCACCGTGATGGCCAGGTAGAAAACGCGCGGTCCCGTGCTGGGGTAGGTATCGAGCTGGCGGCGCCAGAGCCAGCTCCCCCTTCCGCGGCGGCTAGGGGCCAAATCGGTAGCAGTCGCACTCATGCGTCCTCGCAATCGTCGTCGATCCTGGGTCCGGAGGCCGCCCCGCTCGGGCCGGCGGTGCTGCTTCATCGCTGCGGGCATCGCTGACCACGCCGGGGGGTTCGGCCTGGATGCCCTGGTAGACAGGCCAGGTGATGCTGTGCGGGCCGCGCTCAGCCACCGCGTAGAGGTGGGCGGCCCCGGTCACGCCGTCGCTGGCCATGACCCGCACGAGGATCGCGGCCCGGGTGCCCGCGGGCGCGCTGGCCAGATGCGCGGTGATCATGTCCTCGGCATGCCCGGCGTCGTCGGTGCGCCCGCAGGGGCAGTGCAGGGCGCGTGGCTCGGCCGGATGGAGGATGCCGTAGTCATAGACCACGGTGCTGGACGTGCCGGGCGTGACCAGGACGTCCATGATCGTTAACCACGGGCTGTTTACCACGCTCATGGCGGCCTTCTCTGCTCGGCGTGATCCCCGGGCGCCCGGGTATCACATAAGTACGACGGTGTACTTTAATGCGTTAAGCTAGCTTAGGAGCATGACCGCCGTGAGACAAGAGGGTGCGCTGGCCCGCACGCACGAGGGTGAGCCAGGCCTGCCCCGCGGGCGTAACGGGCTGCCCACCGAGACGGTCCGCGCGGCGCAGCGCGAGCGGCTGCTGAGGGCGGTCATCGCCGCGGTGGCCCAGACCGGGTTCGCCGACCTGACCGTCGCGGACATCGTGCGCGGCGCCCGGGTGTCGAAGGCCGCGTTCTACATCCACTTCGCCGGCAAGGAAGACTGCTTCCTCGCCGCGACCCGTGAGGGCGGCCGGCTGATGGTCGACCAGGTCACCGACGCGGCCCGGCGACTGCCCGCCGGGACGAGCGCCGAGGACGCGCTGCGGGCGGGTATCGCGGCCTTCCTGGAGTTCCTGGCCCGGGAGCCTGCCTTCGCCCGCGCCTTCTACGTGGACATGCCCGCGGTCGGGCCCCGCGCGGTCGAGAGGATCGAGGCCGCGCTGCACACGTTCGCGCAGCTGAACCAGGCCTGGCACACCCGGGCCCGCCGCGACCATCCGGACTGGCCCGCGGTTCCCGCCCCGGCCTACTACGGGCTGGCCGGCGCCACCGCCGAGCTGGTCCGCGCGCAGGTCCGCCGGGGCCAGATCCAGACCGTGCGTGACCTGGAAGACACCCTGGTCGCCTTCCATCTCGCCGTGCTCGGGCGAGGCGGATGGCCTCAGGGCGGCCCGGACTCCAGTACGTTGCCGGAAGGACCGGGGACGGTAAAACCGTTAGCGAAAACGAACCGTCCCACCTGGAACTCGGAGGTTGGGAATGCCGTGGTTTCCGGACTTCGCCAGTGCCGTGGAGCTTTTCCGCAGGCAGACCCGCGCCGCAGGCCAGGCTGACCCGGTCGGGCAGTACTTCACGCGCTGAACCACGGTGACCCCCGCGCGCTGGAGACCGTGTGGCCCGGGGAGGTGGTCATCCACGACCCCCGGGCCGGCGAGGTCCGCGGCCACAGGCACCTGCGGCAGTTCGTCAGCCAGAACAAGACCTGGCTGGCCCAGGTGCACGCCCGGATCGAGACGGTGGCTTCCACCGTCTCCGGCGGCCGGGCGGTGGTGGAACTGCTGGCCCACCTGGCCCACGACGGGCAGGAAGTGGCCTGGCCGATAGCGGTCGTCGCCGAATCCCCCGACGAGCGGTCGGTGGTGTTCCGCACCTACTGCAGCCAGTGGCCGGTTGACGGACGGCGCCACGTCAGGCCTCCGGTCCTCGAGCCCGGGGCGGCCCGTCCCGGCGATGTCGTCGGCCGCTACCAGGCCGCGCTGGCCGCCGGTGACGCCGAGGCGATCGTGGGCACCTTCGCCCCCGACGGGTACTACCACGAGCCCATCGGCCCGCACTACGCGCACCGCGGCACCCCCGAGCTCCGCTCGTTCTTCACCGAGTGCTTCAGCGCGGCGGCATCGGCCTCCAGGACTGCGCCGTGACCGACGATGGCGTGCGCTGCGCCGTGGAGTACAACTGCGTCCGCTGGGGCCGCCACGACCTGCCGCCCCAGGCCGGCATCGCGGTCTACGAGCGGGGGCCGGACGGGCTGCTGGCCGCGGCCCGCGTCTACGACGACGTCCAGGCCCCGGCCGGGCGGCCCGGCGCCCAGCAGGCGGGAGTGTCCCGGTGAACACCGCGACCGCGAACCCGGCGTTTCCCGTCGTCAGCTTCTGGTGATGCCCGGGTCGCTGGGGTGGGCGGTGAGCGGCGTGGTCTGAATGCTCAGCCAGGCGCCCAGCGGCAGCGAAGCCAGGATGGCCTGCATCCCGGCGCGGTCGCCGGCCCGCCACAGGCCCAGGGACCGTCCCTGGCCCGGCAGCCGCCAGAGCCGTTCGAGATGGCCCTGCCCGGCGAGTTCACGCGCGCGGCCGGCCTCCCGCTCCTCGGCGTCCGCGACCGCCCCGGCGGGCGTGCCCCCGGGAATGGTGAGCGTGAAGGTGGTCAGGAACTCCGCGGCTTCGTCTCCGGCCGCGGCGGGCGGGTCATCGAGGCCAGGTCCCGGCGGCGGGTCGCCGGTCTCCGGCGGCGGGTCGTTCGGCGTGCGGGTCGTTCGGGTGCGGGGAGAGCGGCGTGACCTCGTCGGTGCGCCACACGCGCAGCGGCATCGAGGCCAGGACCGTCTCAAGCTCGTCGCCGTCGCCGGCCGAGAAGAGGCCGAGCGACCGCCACTCGCCTGGTTCCAGCGGCGGGCGCCACAGGCGGAGCAGGTGCCGCTGGGCCGCCAGGCCACGCGAATGCGCGGCCTCGCGGGCGCGGACGTCATCGACCGCCGCCGCGGGGGTTCCTTCCGGGACGTGGGTGGTCATGGTGACGAGATATTCCATGGTGGCCGCTATCCCTCCGCACTCTGCCTCATTGTTCCTCCGGAGAGCGAGGCTGGTCATCGGCGGGCCGGGCTGTCGCCGCTACGTCTGGACTTTAGCGGGGCGGGGCATGAGTCTGGAGAACAGCGCCAGCCCCGGTGGTACCAGTACGCCCACGGATAACAGGCAGAGGAGCAGAAGTCGTGGATATGAGGCTCGAGGTCGTTGTCATCCCGGTGGCCGACGTGGGCCGGGCAAAGGACTTCTCCAAGGCGCTCGGCTGGCGGGAGGATGCCGACTTCGCCGGCGAGGCGGGGTTCCGCGTGGTCCAGGTGACACCCCCCGGCTCGGCGTGCTGAAGGAGAGATCCATGGCAGTGACCTATGCTTCCGCGGCCGGCCTCGCCGGGGCGCTGCGCAGCGCCTCGGCGGCCCACGGGCGGCATGAGCAGGAAATCGGGCAGGCCGGGACGGCCGGGCAGGCCGGGACGGGGGCGGGGGCATGAACGGCGACTACGACGTCATCGTCGTGGGCGGTGGCTCACCGGGCGAGCACTGTGCCGGGGAACTGGCCGACGGTGGACTGCGGGTGGCCCTGGTCGAACGCGAGCTGGTCGGGGGCGAGTGCTCCTACTGGGCCTGCATCCCGTCCAAGACCCTGCTGCGCCCGGGAGAGGCGGCGCACGGCGCCCGCGAGGCAGCGTGCAGCGCCCAGGCCGATCCGGCCGCGGCCCTGGCCTGGCGGGACTTCATGGTCTCGGACTACTCCGACGCCGGCCAGGAGCGCTGGCTGGCGTCCAAGGGCATCGACCTGCTGCGCGGCACCGGCAGGCTGGCCGGCGTGGGCGTGGTGGAAGTCGCCGGCGTCCGCCACACCGCCCGGCACGTCGTGCTGGCGACCGGCGCCGATCCGGTCACGCCGCCCGTGCCGGGCCTGCGCGAGCTGGCGGGCGTGTGGACGAATCGCGAGGTGACCGGCATGAAGGCCGTCCCCCGGCGCCTGGTCATCCTCGGCGGGGGGCCGGTCGGTGCTGAGATGGCGCAGGCCGTGCGCCGCCTGGGCGGCGAGGTGGCCCTGGCTGAAGGGGCCGCGCACGTCCTCGGCCGGGAGCCCGCGCCGCTGGGCGAGGCACTGGGCGAGGTGCTGCGGGCCGACGGCATCGAGTTGCACCTCGGGGTGCGCGCGATCAAGGCGGCACGCGACGGCGAGGATTACGTCCTGGCCCTCGAGAACGGCCGTGAACTGCGCGGCGACCATCTGCTCCTGGCCACCGGGCGGCGCCCGCGCACCAGCGGGATCGGCCTGGAAACGGTGGGCGTGACCGCGACCGGCCACGGCATTCCCGTCGACGCTCACCTGCGGGCGGGTGAGCGGCTGTGGGCCGTCGGGGACGTCACCGGCGTACGGCTGCTGACTCACGTCGGCAAGTACCAGGGCGAGGTGGTCGCCTCGAACATCCTCGGCGAGCCCCGCGAAGCCCACTACGAGGCGATACCGGACGTGGTCTACACCGACCCGCAGGCGGCCTCGGTGGGGGCCACTGAGGCCGCGTTCACCGCCACCATCCCGGTGTCCGACGTGGCCAAGACGGCGACCTACACGCGCAACTACGCCGAGTCCAAGGGCTTCCTGACCCTGCTCAGCGACGGCGAGCGGCTGACCGGGGCGTCCGCGCTCGGTCCCGAGGCCGGCGAGTGGCTCCAGCAGGCCACGCTGGCCATCCGCGCCCGGGTGCCGCTCGCGGTGCTGCGCGATGTCATCCAGCCCTTCCCCACCTTCTCCGAGATCTACGTGGCCGCACTCAAAGAGCTCCGCGGCCGGATTGCGGCGGCGGCCTAGAGAGTCCGAGGTGAGATTTCCCCAGCCGTGCGAAATTCCGCCAGCGCGCAGGTGACCTTGCTATTAGGTAATTGTGGTGCGACAGTGGAAGAGCAACCGGGATGATATCGCTCAGATTCGGGCGACCAAAACTATAGCTGGGGGATCTTAGGCACGGCGCCATCTCATTTGCCCGTGACTCTCGACAGGACGCCAGCTCACCAGTGCTTTCGTGGCACACATATTCGCCTCACACTGAAGCGCGGATTAACTCCTCCCGGCGACGCCGAATGGCCAGGCCATTTGCTATGCCTTACTGCCCCTGCGGGGGTGGCCACCAGCGAAAGGAACCCCGAGATGACTGCCCGACCGAACATTGTTCTGGTGCACGGCGCGTGGGCCGACGGCTCGTGCTGGAGCGGCGTCATCGAGCGGTTGCAGGCTGACGGCTACAACGTCACCGCGCCGCAATTCCCGGAGTCGTCGCTGGCGGCTGACGTCGCCCGGCTGCGCCAGGTGCTGGACCGCCAAGACGGCCCGACCGTCGTGACCGGCCATTCCTACGGGGGGCAGATCATGACGGCGCTCGGCACGGACGCCCCCCATGTCGTCGGCCTGGTGTACATCGCGGCCTTCGGGCTCGACCAGGGCGAGACGATCGGCGGGCTGCTGGCGCAGGGACCCCCCACCCCCGCGCTCGCGCACCTGGACATCGACAAGCAGGGCTTCGCCTGGATACCCGAGGACGACTTCATCAAGCACTTCGCGGGCGACATCGACCCGGTCAAGGCCCGGGTCATGTACGCCGTGCAGCAGGCCCTGGCCGCCTCGACGCTCGAGGACGTGATGGGTGTTCCCGCGTGGAAGTCACAGCCGTCCTGGTATCTGGTCGCTGAGCACGACGAGGCCGTCCCGCCCGACGCAGAGCGGCAGTTCGCGGCCCGGATGGACGCCACCACCATTGAGGTCCCGTGCGGTCACGTGGCGATGGTGTCCCACCCCGACGAGGTCACGCACCTCATCGAAACCGCAGCCGCCGCCGTACTCCAGCAGTAAGCGCCACCAGGGCCGGGCGGCACGGCTTCAGCTGCCCGGCTCCGGCTCGTAGTGACGGCTGAGGTCGGCGGGGTCGATCCAGACCCGCGTGATCGCGCGCGTCGACGGTCCGCGGAACCGTGAACACCTCCCGGGGCCGCGGCCGGGTACGGCACGCGGGGGTCAGCCCATGGACTTGGCGCCGTCCAGGGCTTCGCGGATGATGTCCGCGTGCCCGGCGTGCTGCGCGGTCTCGGCGATGATGTGCAGGATCACCCGGCGGGCCGACCACTCAGCGCCCGGCTCGTACCAGGGCGCCTTGGGCAGTGGGTGCGCGGTGTTCAGGTCGGGCAGGCTGGTCACCAGCTCGTCGGTCCGGCGGGCCACCTCCTCGTAGTCGGCCAGCACACCGTCCAGCGTCTCGCCGGGCAGCAGCCGGAACTGGGCCGCGCGCTGCGCAAAGTCGTCCTCGGTCATCGAGGTGAAGTCACCCAGCACCGACGGGCCTTCCAGGATGAAATTCACCCACCCCTCCTCAACGGCTTGAACGTGCTTGATCAGGCCGCCCAGGCAGAGCTCACTCACGGTGGTGGCCTGCCGGGCCTGATCGTCGGTGAGGCCGCGGGTGGTGAAGCGCAGGAAGTGCCGCTGGTGCGCCAGCGTGGCCAGGAGGTCGGCCCGCTCGCGGCCGGCGGTGGATGCGCCGGCCTGCTCGCTGGCGGCCAGGTCGCTGGTGATCGGGCTGTTTGTCATGGTCATGGCCTTTCGTGGTGTCGAGGTGGGATTCCGTTCCCGGTCTATGCCGTCTACGCCCACGCTACGAGGCATAGCGGCCACTTTCTGACCTAAATTCGGCGAAGATGGAGAGATGGCGAACACCAGCACGCGCACCTTGCGGCTGCTGTCGTTGCTGGAGGCTCGCCGGTACTGGCCCGGCGGGGAACTGGCCGGGCAGCTGCAGATCTCACCGCGCACGCTGCGCCGGGACATCGACCGGCTGCGGGAGCTCGGGTACCCGATCCAGGCCCAGCGGGGTGTGGAGGGCGGCTACCAGCTGGCCGCGGGAACGGCGCTGCCGCCGCTGGTGGTCGACGATGAGGAGGCCGTCGCCCTGGCCGTAGGCCTGCAAGCGGCCGCGCAGGGCGCGGTGGAGGGCATCGCGGAGTCCTCGATGCGCGCTCTGGCCAAAGTGGTCCAGGTCATGCCGGCCCGGCTGCGGCGCCGGGTCGAGGCACTGAGCGCGATGACGGTCCCTGCCAGCTGGGGAGGCGGGGCCCAGGCGACCGTGGATCCGGGCATCCTCACCAGCGTCGCCCTGGCCTGCCGGGACAGCGAACGGCTGCGCTTCTCCTACACCTCGGCCGCAGGCCAGCACACCGGCCGGCACGTGGAACCGCACCGGATGGTCCTGCTCGGCCGCCGCTGGTACCTGGTCGCCTACGACCTCACCCGCCACGACTGGCGGAGCTTCCGCGTCAACCGGCTCACCGCGCCCCGCGGCACCGGGGCACCGTTCCGGCCACGCACGCTGCCCGCGGCCGACGCCGCCGCTTTCGTCCGGGCCGGCGTCACCAACGTCACCCCGGCTTACGACGTCGAGGTCCTCGTCGAGGCTCCGGCCGCGGACGTGCGCCGGCGGATCGGCCAGTGGTGCACGGTCGAGGACGTCGGCGCCACCCGTTGCCGGGTGCGCATGACCGGCGACTCACTGGACTGGCCCGCCATGGCGCTGGGCGTGGCCGGGGCGGACTTCCAGGTGGTCTCGCCGCCTGAACTGCTCGACCGGGTCCGCGACTGGGGCCGCCGGTTCAGCCAGGCCGGCCACTCGGCAGACAATGGCCTGCACCACGGGGGGCTGGGATGACGCGTAGGCTCGGCCCGTGTGACGCCCGATGAGCGATGGCTGGCTGCGGTCTGGCCGTTCGTGCGCGACTCGCTCCCGGCCACGCCGGGCCGGGTCGTGGAGATCGGCTGCGGGCCGCTGGGCGGCTTCGTCCCCCTGATGGAGCAGGCGGGGTACGAGGCAACGGGCGTGGACCCGGAGGCTCCGGCGGAACCCTCGTACCGCCAGGTCGAGTTTGAGCACTGTGATCTGCCTGGCCAGCTGGATGCGATCGTGGCCTGCACGTCGCTGCACCATGTTGCGGACCTGGCTGAGGTGATCGATCTGATCCATGCCCGTCTGGCGCCTGGTGGCGTAGCGGTGATCGTGGAATGGGCCCGGGAGCGGTTCGATGAGGCCACCGCCCGCTGGTGCTTCGCCCGGCTATCCCCGCCTGAAGGCGCCCCGGACTGGCTGCACCGGAGGCAGGCCGGATGGACTGAGTCCGGTCAGCCCTGGGAGATCTACTTCCCGTCCTGGGCGCAAGCCAAGGCCCTGCACCCCGGGCAGGACATCGTGGACGAGTTCACCGCGCGGTTCGACGCGCAGCCTGTCACGTACGGGCCTTACTTCTTCCCGGATCTCGCCAGCACCAGCGAAGCCGATGAGCAGGCCGCGATCGACAGTGGACTGATCCAGGCTAACCGCATCCAGTGCGCAGGCCAGCGACGGCGAAGTCCCCGCGCCCGCCAGTAGCCCCCCGGAGACCGGGCCGGCGGCCGGTTGCCCTTCAGCGCGGGCCGCCTGGCCGGTCTGGCGGAGTCGCCCCCGGGGTGACCAGCGTGGATTCGTAGGCGAGTACGACGGCCTGAACGCGATCACGCAGGCCGAGCTTGGCGAATATCCTGCCGACGTGGACCTTCACGGTGCCCTCGGACAGGTGCAGGCTGGCCGCGATCTCGCCGTTGGACATGCCCGTGGCGATGCGGGCGAAGACGTCCTGCTCACGGCCGGTGAGAGCCTGCCGGATCTGGTCGGCCCGGCGGCTGCCGGGTGGCGGGGGCGCCTGGCTAGTGAACTGGTGGATCAGGCGCCTGGTGGCGGCCGGCGCGAGGACCGCGTCGCCGGCGGCGATGGTGCGGATCGCGTCGGCCAGGTCGTCAGGTTGCGTGTCTTTGAGCAGGAAACCGCTGGCCCCCGCGCGCAGCCCGGCGTAGACGTAGTCGTCCAGGTCGAAGGTGGTCAAGATCAGCACCTTCGACGGCAGCCCGGCGGCCACGATGTCGCGGGTCGCCTCGATGCCGTCCCGGCCGGGCATCCGGACGTCCATGAGCACCACGTCGGGACGCAGCGCGGAGCACATGGAAACCGCGGTGGCCCCGTCGGCCGCCTCACCGGCCACCGCGATATCGCTTTCGGCGTCGAGGATCAGCCGGAAACCTTTCCTGATCAAGGGATGGTCGTCCGCCAGCAGCACAGTGATCATGATGTGGCCACCGTGTCCGGGCGGAGCCGGGCACTGACCCGCCAGCCCCGCGGGTCCCGGGGACCGCAGTCCAGCTCACCGCCGAACGCTCTGATCCGCTCGTGCATCCCGGTCAGGCCCCCGCCTGCGGAGCCGGGCTCGGCGGTGCCACCGGCGCCGTCGTCCTCGACGTCCACACGGACTTCGCCCGCTGACACCTGCAGCCGGACAGCCGCGCTCGCGCGGGGGCCGGCGTGCTTCATCGTGTTCGTCAGGGCTTCCTGGACGAGCCGGAACACGGCCAGCTGGACGCCGGTGGGCAGGTCCGCAGCGGCGCCGGTGCATTCATAGCGGACCGGCAGGCCGGCGGCACGGACCCGGGCGACGAGATCGTCCAGCTCGGCCAGGCCGGGCAGCGGCTGCCGGGACTCCTGGCCGGAGCCGGCCCGCAGCACGCCGAGCAGGCGGCGGGTCTCGGCCAGTGCCTGCCGGGCGGTGCCCGACACGTCCCGGATCGCATCGCAGGCCTCGGCGGGTGAGCGGGTGACGGCGCGGAGGGCGCCGTCAGAGAGCGCCACGATGACCGTGAGGTGATGGGCCACGCTGTCGTGCATCTCCCGGGCGATACGGGCGCGTTCCTCCGCTGCCGCCAGTGCGCTGCTGGCGTCGCGTTCGCGTTCCAGCCGCTGCGCCCGGTCACGCAGCTCGGCCAGGTAGGCCCGCCGGGTCCCCACGTACAGGCCCACGAGCAGGACAGCACCTGCGAAGGCGGCAGCGTCCGTGATCGCGAGCGCCCAGTGACGCGTGCCATCCTGCGCGACCACGAGGACCACCACACCAGCCACGAGCGCCGCCGCGGCCAGCGCCTCCGCCCGTCGCATCGTGGCAGCGACCGTGTAGAGGGCGATGGCCAGCGGGACGGGGAAGAGTACCCCGTGAGCCGGCCACTGGGCCAGCACAGCCGCGGCCAGGAGAGTCCAGAGGAACACCGGGCCGGGCCACACCCGGCGCAGCGGCAGCGCCGCGGCCGTCAGGACCGCGACGGTCAGGCCGGCCGCCAGGGCCAGGTGAGCAGAGGGCGCCGTCTGGCCGGCGGAGAAGCGCGCCAGGGATGCCGCGCCTGCGAGGATGGCACACCCGATGTCGAAGGCCCAGGAACGCGGTGACCGCGTTCCCGGGTCCTCGGCCGGCTTCCAGAAGGCCACGTCTTATCCTCGCAGTTCAGTTGCTGGGGAGCACTCCCGGCGGAAGAGATTCTCAGGCCGCCGGTACGGTGGCCGGTTCCACGGTGCGGCTCCGGTCGTCCGGCACGGTGGCGCCGGTGCCAGATCCGGGCGGCCAGCAAGACCATCGCTGCCGCGAACGGCAGCATGTACAGGACGACGATCGGTCCGATCGAGCCCATCGCCTCGGCGACTTGCAGGCCGACGAAGAACAGGGCCGCGAGCCAGCGCGGGACAGTGCGGCTTCGCCACAGGGCAATCGCCATGAGCAGCGGTGCGAGATATTCGCTGGCGACGTACACGTAAAGGAAGACGTGGCCGAACTCGGAATTGAAGGCCGTCACCAGCAGCTTCGCGGCCGCGCCTCGTGATACATGCGCCGTGGCAGCAGCGGCGAGGCTGGGATAGACCACGACGTTGACGATGGCTCCGCAGAAGGCGCCGAGTCCCCCGAGCAGCGCGGCGACGGTAGCCAGTGCCGAACCACGGTCCCTGACCAGGGTGGCGATCGCACCGTACGACACGGCCAGTGCTCCGAGCCCGAGCAGGACCAGGGAGCTAGCCAGATAGAGCTGGCCCGGGTGCTGCGCGGCAATGGGCAGCACCTTGAACGCTGTGGCCGTGGTGGTGAGCACCTGGTCGGTCCCTTTGGGGCTGAGCGCCTCACCCCCGATATACAGCACGGCGGCGACGGGGAGGAAAAGAGCGAGCACCCGTTGACGTATCCGGGCGGCGTTGTCCATTGACTTCTCCAGTCGGGTAGAGAGCAGTTACTGACAACCCGAACGCTACGGAGCCCCCTTCCAGGGGGCATCTGCCCTGAGACCACACTTCCCCTCGGCCTACGCCCTGAGGCATAGGCTTCGGGCATGGGAGCCTTACGGCGGCTGGCGCAAAACCTCGGACTGGTTTACCGCGATGATGGAACGCGGCGGCCGCCCGGACTGAAGATGCCTGCCCGTGGCTGCTTCCGCCTGCCTGTGCGCGACCCTCGGCCTGCTGCTCATGCAGGCGGCCCCGCCGGCGGCCGCTTTCTCGCAGGCCGGGGCGCGGCCGTCTGCGGGACTGGCCAAGGCCGCGAAGGTAGATCTGCTGGCCGCTATTTCCTGTCCGTCCGGGCAGATGTGCGTTGCGGTAGGGACAGCGGGCAACGGTTCGGAGATGCTGGCCGAACGCTGGAACGGCCGCAGCTGGGCGGTCATGCACCTGGCAGGCCCCGCGGGCGCCCTCAGTGACGGCCTGACCGGGGTGTCGTGCACATCGTCCCGGGCCTGCACCGCGGTGGGATGGGACTACGGCTCTGGCACCAGCGGAACGCTGGCCGAACGCTGGAATGGCAGCAAGTGGAGCATCCAGCCCACGCCGAGTTACGGGACCGAGGGAATTCCCTATGCGGCGGTATCGTGCGAGTCGGCAACGTCGTGCACCGCGGTGGGGTACTACGACTTCAATGACCCCGGATTTGCCACCAGCGCGCTGGCCGACCACTGGGATGGCCATAGCTGGACCAGTCAGCCGCTGCCACCGTTCGGGGACCCTGGCGGCGATCTGACCAGCATTTCGTGCCAGCATGCGGCCTGCACCGCCGCTGGCTACTACTTCGGTCAGAGCGACGAGGGACCCGGCACGGCGCCGCTGGCGCTGCGCTGGAACGCTGCGGCATGGGCGGTCCAGCCCACCCCGGGCGACGCGACACAGAATGACATCAGCGCACTGACCGGGGTTTCGTGCCCCTCGGCGCGGGCCTGCACCGCGGTGGGAGTCAGCGACTCCGGCGGCCCGCTCGTGCTGCACTGGAACGGCACGACCTGGCGTAGCCAGGCCGCCGGAGGCGGATACGGCCTCAACGCGGTCTCGTGCGCCTCCGCTACGGCATGCATCGCCATCGGCAGCAGCGCAGGGGAGCGCTGGAATGGCCGGAGGTGGGCTTTGCAAAATATCCACGTGCCGGCCGGGGCACACGGTCTCAGCCTGACGGCCGTCTCGTGCTCATCGGCCACGCGGTGCACCGCTGTCGGGTCCAAGGATGTGACCGTGAGCCGGGCCAAGGACATCCTGACCGCCGCGGAGCGCTGGAATGGCCACCACTGGGCCGCGCAGGCCACTCCCAGCCCGTGACCTGCGCTCTGGCTCCCCTACAGGATCGTCAGGGATTTGGCGGGCGGAGGAACCGGAACTCGGTCAGGGGTCGTCGTGCGGTGCGAGGTCGGACGCGAAGTAGGAATTGCGGACGCCAGCTAGAGCGGGTTGGCGTCGATGATCAGCACGGTCCTGGCCGGGTCGTCGGGCGACCGGAACACGAACAGGTCCGTGAAGTCCAGGCGCACGTCGTCTCCGGGTACTTCAGGTGCGCGGCGCTGAGGTAGTCAGACATTCCTGCAGCCTGACGGAGCCGGTGGTGGCTCACATCCCCATAACGGGTAGTCGGCCACCACCGGCCTGCCCTCATGCACCACCCAGGGTCACATAACGAGATGCCCGGGGGCCTTCAGGAAGCGTCCGAGTGTTAACCAGCGCGTCGTGGGAGGACGCGGGTGTGATGCGTCAGAGCGGGCGGACGTTCTCCGCCTGCGGTCCCTTTTGTCCCTGGGTCGTGTCGAACTCGACCTTCTGGTTCTCATCCAGAGACCGGTAGCCGCTGCTCGCGATCGCCGAGAAGTGGACGAACACGTCCGCTGTCCCGTCATCGGGGGCGATGAAGCCGAAGCCCTTATCGGCGTTGAACCACTTCACTGTGCCTGTTGCCATCAGTCCAAATCCTCATTCAATCTATGACACGACGTCGCCGCGCCGGATGTAAGCCTATCGGTCCTGGCTCCGAACCGGGACCCTACCCCGTCATCCGTGGTGGTAGCGAGCAGCACAGGGCCGATGCGACGACCTAGTGCAGGTGTGATTGATCGGGGTAGCGAGGCGCTGGGCCATGAGGACGATCATGGCCCACAGGACCGTGGGCTTCAGCCGCCCGGCCGCGGTCGCGGTGACCAGCGTGGCCAAGGTGATGATAGACACCCGCAGGCCTGCGCCCAGCTCCGAGTACCCGAGGATGTCCTGCAGGTAGATCACCAGGTACAGGAGACCTCGCCCATCATCGGCAGGTTCAAGCAGGCCGGCCCGCGGCCCCCGGGCTCAGCGGCTGGGCGCCGCCACCCGCGGCCCTGGCCCGTTGCGGTACTTCTGTGCTGTACGGGCAACGGTTTCTGGGCTAGTGGACAGGTCCGGGTGGAGGACGCCAGCGCTGCCAGGCCGGGTGGACGGCGAACAGCAGGGACGGTCCCGGCGGCCGGGCGGTGAGTTCCGAGCGGGGCCGCAGGGTCAGCCCGGCCGGGACTGGCTCCCACCATGGCTCGTGGCCCAGCAGCCGGCTGAATAGTTCGGGCGGCCGGCCAGCAGGCCCGAGAACCATCTCCGCCGGCGCTGGGCAGCCCGGCCGCTGCCAGCGGAAATCGGCGGACAGTCGCAGTTCGTGCGTGGTGTTCGGCATCGCCGCGTGCGGGGTCAGGCAGTGAAAAATAATCACATCCCCGGCGCGGTAGTCCGTGGTGGCCCAGCCGCGCTCGGTACCGGCCAGCGGGCGTGGCCGCCGGGGCCGGTCCCGGTGGCCGCCGGGCCGGACCGCGAGGCCGCCCAGCGCGGCCGGGACGTCGGTCAGCGGGATCCAGGTGGTCAGCATGTCCTGCACCCCTGAGACCGCGTAGTCGCAGTGCACGTACCGGCCGCGGGTCCGCTCCGCCGGGGGATCCGGCGGCACCGCGCGCAGCACCTTCACCGGGTATGAGAAAGCTGCCGGGCCGAGGATCTGGCGGACCACCCGCCGCAACGGCGCCAGATACGGCAGCTCATGGAACGCCGGGCTCATCACCGCCGCCCGGTACGCCGGATCGGCCACCGCCTCACGTGGCCCGGCGGCCGGGCGCAGACGCGGTGACCCAGCCGCGGTCCAGCCGCCCGCCCGCAGCTTCGCGGCGACCAGATGGCCGGCGGCGCGGACTCGCTCCGCGGGCAGCAGGCCGCGCAGCAGCAGGTACCCGTCGGCGGCGAGCTGGGCGGTCAGCGCCGCCGGGTCACCGGCCAGGCCGCGGGAGTCCGCCAGATCATCCACCCGGCCACGTTAACTTCGCTGCCTGAGAATCCGGCCGGAGCTGGCTGGGAAACGACCGGCGGGTTAGCGGGGCAGAAAGTCGAGGAGCAGTGCGTTCACCTGTTCCGGGGCGTCCAATTGCATCCAGTGGCCGGGGCCGTTCAGCCGCTCATAGCGCCACGGGCCCGTTACGTGGGCGGCAGAGTCGGTCATCTGTATCTCGGAGAGGGCGAAATCCCCCGTGCTCCATACACCCATGGTCGGGGCCTGCACCGGTGGGAGCTGCAACGGCGGCCCCACCCAGGACCCGGGCGAGACGTTGGCCCGGTACCAGTTGAGGGCCGGCGTGAGCGAACCGTTTGCTTCCAGCTCAGCGATCACCTGGTCGGTGTCGGGGTGCCCTCCCCAGCTTCGGAAATTGGCCCAGTCGTTCTCGGTCAGCCAGCGTTCGGCAA
The DNA here is from genome assembly GCA_963723595.1 of uncultured Actinomycetes bacterium. Taxonomy (GTDB): domain Bacteria; phylum Actinomycetota; class Actinomycetes; order Streptosporangiales; family Streptosporangiaceae; genus RYN-230. The sequence continues at coordinate 190,764 of CAVRRQ010000014.1, read as the reverse complement.
TCACGGGGAACTGGAACAGCAGCATGTACCACGACTTTTGGCGCTGCTCCAACGTGCGCAGGAAGGTGACCGGGTTGCCGACCGACAAAGCGACGAGATGGTCGGCATGGCCGGGCGACAGGGCGGCCAGTCCCCACGCCAGGGCGGCGCCCCAGTCGTGGCCCACCACATGGGCCCGGCCGATCCCAAGCTCGGTAAGGATTGCCAGGACATCCCCGGCCAGCAACGGAAGCGAGTACGCATCAACGGGCTCGGGCTTGTCAGAGCGCCCGTAGCCGCGCAAGTCAGGGATGATCACCTGGAACCCGGCTCCGGCCAGCGCCGGTACCTGATAACGCCATACCCGGCCAGAGTCAGGAAAGCCATGCAGCAGAAGGACCGGACGTCCCGCCCCGGCCACCTCGTACTCGATCCCGACCCCGCCGACCTCCACCCGCCCCATCGGTCCTCCTCACCAGACGGAGACCACGCGCGGGCAGGGCTTGCGGGCCAGGCCGCAAGCCACCCCGGCCGCACCCGGCCGCACCAGAGCCAGCCACCCAGGGGGGGCGTATCACCAGCCCTGGGCAGCACTCCCACCTGGTCCCTGAACCGGCCGCCGGAGGCTGTACGATCCGCCCGGCTGTTCCAATCCGCTTCTGACCTGTGGAGCTTGTCAGACGTTACTCCAACCGGTGCGGCGGGAAACCCAGCTCCATAGGCCGTAAAATCACCCTTGTGGCGACCGTTCGACGCCTTGCTGGCCGTCTATGACCAGCTGCCCGCGCTCAGCGCGCTGCTGCACGCAGCGTCAAGTACCTGCACGCCGACGCCTCTAACGACAGTGCCCCTATCTTGCGCCGCCTGGGGTTCCGTGCCGTGAGCACCACCACCGCGTACGTGTGGACGCCGCCGCAGCCCACCAGGCCACGTTGACCCGCGCGGCGGCCCCGGACCTGACTTCCCTGATAGCAACGGCGCCGAGACCTCCAAGCCCTGCCGACCTCCCAGCACGGCGAGCCAGCCGTCGGGAGGGTACGTCATTGCACGATGGCCGTGCCAGCTGCCATATTCAGGTTCCCGCGTAATGATGACAGCCAAGAAATGGCAGTAAGAGATCCTCGCCGAGCAGCGCCTCGGCCACCATGTCCCCGGGCCTGTACGCCCACACCTCCGGCCGGATGCGGGACGACCTCAAGCACGCATTCCAGGCCCGCGGCAATCGTGCTGCCCTACCTCCTGGTTGCCAATCCGTTCATGCCCGACAGCGTGGCAGGCTGGCTCACCCGGGTGACACCAGCCGCGGCCTTCGCCGTCCAGCAAACGCTTGTGCCATATCACCAGGTCACGAGCATTTACACGCCATACAACGGCTATTACCCGCTGGCGCCGTGGACCGGGCTCGCGGTGCTGTGCGGCTACGCGGTGGTGAGCCTGGCCGTAGCAGCCGTCCTTCTCCGCCGGAGGGACGCATGAGACTGGCCCTGCACGCCGAGTGGACGAAGATACGGACCGTCGCCAGCCCCCTGTGGCTGCCGCTCGGCACCGTCGCGGCGACCGTGGCCATGAGCGTCGCGGTGACCTCGGTGATGAGATGCGGCGCCGCCGGGTGCAGCGGCGACGACACGACCAAGCTCAGCCTCACCGGCGTTGAACTTGGCCAAGCGCTGGTTGCCAGCCTGGCCGTGCTGATCGTCAGCGGCGAGTACAGCTCCGGCATGATCCGCACCACCCTGGCGGCGATGCCGCACCGGGTCACCGTCCTCGCGGCCAAGGCCCTCACCCTTATCGGCATCGTGGCCGCGGCCGGGACTGTCGCGGTTCTCGGGTCGCTACTTACCGGGCGGCTCATCCTGCCCGGTCATGGCTTCACGGCTGCCCGCGGCTACCCGGCCCTGTCACTGGCCGACGGGCCTACGCTCCGTGCGGCCGTCGGGTCGATCCTCTACCTGGCCCTGATCGCCCTGCTTAGCCTCGGCGTCGCCACCGTCCTACGAGACTCCGCGACCAGCATCGGGGTCGTCCTCGGCCTGCTCTACCTCGTCCCCATCCTCTCCCAGGTAATCGGCAATCCGCACTGGCAGCGCCTGCTCGAACAGATCGGGCCGATGAGCGCCGGGCTCGCCATCCAGGCCACCACCGATCTCCGTAACCTGCCCATCAGCCCCTGGCCCGGCCTTGGCGTGACCGCCGGATGGGCCGCTGCGGCGCTCCTGGCCGGCGGCCTGCTGCTGCGCATGCGCGACGCGTAGCCCACACCTTGCTGCCAGCCATCCGCGACGACACATCCTCGCCTGCTGGCTTCCCATCAAGCCGGGCCTGACTGTCCACGGCCTCACTGGTTGCAAACAACAGGCAGGGCATCCCTGTGCGTACTTCTCTGCAGGTCATCGTCCTCCCGCGTCCCAGCGGGGCTGCTCGCGTCTGCACCTGTTGCGGTACTTCTGTCCTGTGCCCGGGCGAAGGATCAGGGGACGCTGCCCCGGGGCACTATCCACGTCACCGGCTGGCCGGTGACGTGAGCGATGAGCTCATAGTCGCTGTCGTAATGGAGCACGGTGACGCGTTCCCGCTCCGCTACGGCGGCGATCAGCAGATCCGGGAAGCCGACCGCCCGGACCTGGCCGCTGCGCCACAGCGCTGCCTGCACATCCAGGGCCCGGCGCCAGTCCTCGTCATGGATGGGCAGCCACTCATAGCCACTGTCCCGGTCGGCGCGCAATTCATCGAAGTCCTTGCCGCTCCTGGCCGCCCAGCCCAGTTCGAATTCGATCACCCCGCAGGTAGCGACAAGCCCAGCCTCGATCAGTGGGCCCAGCACTGCAACGACCTGGCGGTGCCGCAGCCGGGCCAGCGCGCTGGTATCGGCGAGGTAGCGGGCTACCGCCGCCATGCCCCGCGCATCACCTCCTCGTCCTCCAGGTCCGGCAGGCCGTCGGACTCCAGCCGTTGCAGATCCCGCCGCCTGGCCGCCAGCGCGGCCACTTCACGCAGGGCCGCGTTCACGGTGTCCTTCTTCGTGTCCGTGTGCAGCACCTCCTGAGCCGCTGCGAGGTACTCCTCATTCACGTCGATCAAGGTCTTCGCCATCTCCACCTCCACCGGCACCAAGTATATCCGGACTAAGGTTAAACGGATATCCACTTGGTTCTGGCCTGATCGTGGAGATCAACCTGCCGCCGGCACCCACCGCCGCCGGCCACTAACCCATCACCGACCACCCGGGGAACACCACCCATCCGCTCATCCAATGCGAAATCCATACAGAACAGTGTGATCTGCGCGCTGCGGCCACCCGGCCGATACAAGATGCCTGCCGCCCCGAGACATCGGCCGGCGCCACGCCGACCGCATGAAACGCCATCACAACGCTCGCCTAAGTAGCGGACATCCCTCGGCCCGGCGGCCCGGGCGGCTGAGCTGACCCCTTGTATCAGCCGGCAAGAGCGGGCCCCGAAACGGCAGATTCAGGCCCGTGGACCGCTGACTGCCTGATGTGAGGCTGGGGGTTCCCGAAGGCGTTCTTCCTGGTCAGTGGCTCGGGATCGCGGCCAGGACCTGGGATCTGCTTACCGCAGGCTGCAGCCGCCGCGAGCGCGAAGTCCGGCTCGAATGCGTGTGCGGCATCTCATGAGCTCACTGCTGCTGTACTTTACTGCTGGGCTTACCCCGTATTCGGGGCTCATGTTTTCGTACACCGCCGCAGGTCAGCGTCCGTGCGGGTGTCCGGTAGTCCGCTAGCGTCCCGGCCTGTTGCGGTACTTCTGTGCTGTACCGGCACAGGGTCAGGGGACGCTCCCGCGGGGCACCACCCACTGGACCGGCTGACCGGTGACTTCTGCGATGAGGTCGTAGTCACTGTCGTAATGGAGCACGCTCACCCGCTCCCGCTCCGCCACCGCGGCGATCAGCAAATCCGGGAAGCCAACCGCTCTGATTTGTCCTCCCCGCCACAGTGCCGCCTGCACGGCCAGGGCGTGCCGCCAGTCCTCATCGTGGGTGGGCAGCCATTCGTAACCGGCGTCCCGGTCGGCGCGCAGCTCGTCGAGCTCCTTGCTGCTCCTGGTAGCCCAGCCAAGCTCGAATTCGATCACTCCGCATGTGGCGACCAGCCCTGCCTCGATCAAGGGGCCCAGCGCCGCAGCGACCGGGCGATGCCGCAGCCGGCCCAGGGCGCTGGTGTCGGCCAGGTAGCTGGCTACTGCCGCCATGCCGCGCGCATGACCTCCTCGTCCTCCAGATCAGCCAGGGCGCCGGAAGCCAGCCGCCGCAGATCCCGCCGCCGCGCTGCCAGAGCCGCCACCTCACGCAGGGCCGCGTTCACGGTGTCTTTCTTCGTCTCGGTGTGCAGCGCCTCCTGGGCCGCGGCAAGGTACTGCTCATCTACGTCAATCAAGGTCTTGGCCATCTCCACCTCCTCCGCATTCAGTATATCTGTTAGATGGTCATCCGGATATACGTCCTGGCTGGCCGCTGTCGCCGAATGGGTTGGTGAAGCTGCCCATGCGCGGGCGCGGAGCCCAAGGCCACGGCGCAGTCATGAGACAGCCACGACTGGTCACTATCCGCTTCGGTCGGTGAACCAGGTGGCATCGGCATTTTCCGATGCGCTTCCTCCCACTACTGCCCCAGTTTCGCCGGGGGCCCCCGGGCGCGATTGGCACGCCCGGCCCATCAGCCGGAAGGAAACCAGTCATGTACGTCCACTACGCCCTGATGAAAGCCCGTCAGGAAGAACTGCTGCGGACCGCCACCCGCGGCCGGCGCGCCGCCGAGGCCCGGCCTTCCCCGCGCCTGCGACGCCAGCGCACCATGCCTGCCCCGTCCCGGCGGCTGCCCAGCCTGCGCCTGCGCGGCGGCGCCTGCGCTGAGGGTAGTTCTGCGTGTGCGCTGAGTGGTGTGGTGATGCCGTCCGTCGTTGGCTGGCATGGTGTCCCCTGCTGAAAGTGAGAGCGGTTAGGGGTGGCTGGCTTCGCGGAGCCAGGCGTGGGCGCCCATCTGGATGGCGTCCCAGGGACTGCCGAGGGGTGGGGTGTAGGACAGGTCGAGGTCGCTGAGCCCATCGACGGTCATGGAGTGGAAGATGGCGGTGGCCGCGATGTCAACGCGTTTGGCAATCTCGGCGTGCCGGTGGCCGAACAACTGGACGCCGAGCAGCAGGCCGCTGGCGCGGTCGCCGGTGAACCGCATCGTGATGCGGTGGCTGCCCGGGTAGTAGGCCTTGTGGTCGTCGGCTTCGGACTGGACGGTGACCGGGTCGTACCCGGCAGCGGCGGCCTCATGGTCGCGCAGTCCGGTCCGCGTGGCGGCCTGGTCGAAGATCTTCACGACCTGGGTGCCCAGGCTCCCGGCGAATTCTCGGTTCCCGCCGAGGGCGTTCTCGCCTGCAACGCGGCCCTGCTTGTGGGCGGTGGTGCCGAGTGGCAGGTAGGTCTCGCCGAGCAGCCGGTGATAGGTGACCACGCAGTCGCCCGCCGCGTACACGTCGGGGAGATTGGTCCGCATGCTCCGGTCCACGGCGATCGCGCCCCGGACGCCTAGCGCTGCTCCGGCGTCGGCGGCGAGGGCAGTGTCGGGGCGGACGCCGACGACGACCAGGACCGTATCGGCTAGCCGTGACACAGGCGTGCCGTCGGCTGTTTCCGCGTCGACTCGCAGCCGTCCGCCCTCGCCCGCGGTGGCCCGGGTGATCTGGCGGACGGTGGTGCCGGTCAGGACCTCGACGCCACGGGTGGCGAGCTGGGCGTGAACGAGCTGGCCGAGCGCGGGGTCAACCGTGGGCAGCACTTCGGGCAGCTGCTCCATCTGGACGACTTGCAGGCCGCGGGTGGTGAGGGCGTCGGCCATCTCCAGGCCGATGTACCCAGCGCCGACGATCACCGCGCTGGCCGGGCTGGCCTGCTCAAGCGTGCGCATCAGCGCGAACGTATCGCCAATCGAGTGCAGCACGTGCACCCCGTCGGCGGCCCCCAGGATGTCCGGATCGTGCAGGCCGGTGATGGGCGGCCGGACAGGGACCGCGCCAGTGCCAATGACGAGCTTGTCGTAGCTGATCAGTTCCTCGGTGCCGCCGGCGGAGGTGACCAGGAGCTTGCGGCCGCCCGACGTCGATCCGGCGGGCGGTGGTGTCCAGCCGCAGGCTCATCCCGGTGGCTTCCAGGTCGGCGGCGGTGCGGTGGGCCAGGTTGCGCCAGTGGGTCACCTCGCCGGAGACGTAGTAGGGGATGCCGCAGATCGAGAAGTTCGGGTAGGCGTCCGCGACGACCACGCTGACCTCGGCGCCGGGGTCGAGCTCGCGGGCCCGCAGCGCGGCGCTGATTCCGGCGTCGCTGCCGCCGATCATGACCAGGTGCATGACTGGGTCCCTCCCGGATGGCTGCTCAGTGCGGCTGGCTCTGGCCAGGCGGCGGGCTGGGGTGCGCCGATGCGCCGTCGTGGGCGGCGCGGGCCTGTTCCGGGTCGCCCTGGCTGGCGTGGTGGGGGAACAGGATGTCGGCGGCCTGCGCCGGGGTGAAGCGGGGATACAAGGCCCTGATCACCACCACGGCGAGAGCGCCGCCGATGATCTGGGCGGCGATGAACGCCGGCACGGAGGACGGGGCGATACCGGCGAAGGTGTCCGAGAACATCCGGCCGATGGTGATCGCCGGGTTGGCAAAGCTGGTCGAGGACGTGAAGAAGTACGCCGCGCCGATATACGCGCCCACCGCCGCCGGAGCGGACCGCGAGCGGCCGGAGCGGGCCAGCGCGAAGATGACCAGGATCAGCCCGAGGGTGGCAATCACCTCGGACAGGAAATGCGCAGGCGTGGCCCGGTGCTTCGCGGAAATGCTGACCGCCACCTGGGCAAACATCAGGTTGGCCGCCACCGCACCGCCGATGCACCCGGCCACCTGCGCGGGCAGGTAGGCCGCGGCGTCGCGCCAGCGCAGCCCGCCGAATGCCGCATCGACGAAGGACACCACCGGGTTGAAATGGCCGCCCGATACCGGCCCGAACATCAGGATGATGGCGAACAGCCCGGCCGCCGTCGCGGCCGCGTTCTCCAGCAGCTCCAGGCCAGTAGCGCCCGGGGACAGGCGCTGCGCGGCGATGCCCGAGCCGATCACGATCGCGGCCAGGAAGCCGCTGCCGAGGAACTCGGCAGCCAGCCGGCGCCACAGCGCGACGGGTTCCGGTGGCGGTGTCCTGGTCACAGCACCCATCTTGACGGACCAAGATAGCTCAGTCAAGATTGAGTCAATGACTACTGAGCAAATGACGGACGTGGCGGCCCGGGCCGCCGTGCATGCGGCGCTGGCCGACCCGGCCCGGCTGCTGATCACCGACACCCTCGCCGTCGGTGACGTCTCCCCGTCGGAACTCGCGGCCATGCTCGGGATGCCGTCCAACCTGCTCGCCCACCATCTGCACGTGCTCGAGCAGGCCGGATTGCTCACGCGCCGGCGTTCCGAGGGAGACCGCCGCCGCAGTTACGTGAGCTTGGTACCGGGCACGCTCGATCCGCTCAGCCGACCGCCGTCGCGCAGGGCGCGGCGGGTGTTGTTCGTGTGCACCGCTAACTCGGCGCGATCGCACCTGGCGGCCGCGCTGTGGCACCGGGCCAGTAAGGTCCCGGCGGCATCGGCCGGAACCCACCCCGCGGCGGCGATCGCGCCGGGCGCGATCGCCGCGGCGGGGCGTCATCACTTGCCGCTGCGTCGCCAGCAGCCGCGGCATATCAGCGGGGTACGCGAGGACGGCGACCTCGTCGTCACGGTGTGCGACCGGGCCCATGAGGAACTCGGTCCGCTGGCGGCGGTGCACTGGTCAGTCCCCGACCCGGTACCGGCCGACGACTCCGGCAGCTTCGACGCGGCCCTAGCTGAGCTGGGTCATCGCATCGAGCGGTTCGCGCCGACCCTCGCGGCTGCTCCTTGACCCGGCATGTTGGCCGGGCGCTGTCCCCACCCTGGCGGGCGATTCTGTGAGGCAGGGTGGTGAGGTGTGCGTCTGCGACCTGGCCGCCGCGTTCGACCTGACGCTGCCCACCATCAGCCATCATCTGAAGGTGCTGCGCGAGGCCGGGATCATTGGCTCCAGGCGGCGCGGCACCGGGGTCTGCTACGCGCTCGTGGCCGCTGCGCTGGAACGCATGTCCGCGCTGCCCTCGCGGTCCGCCTGCTAGGTGGCTGCCGTCTGGCGGTGGGCGCGGTCGGCCGCCAGGAGCAGCAGCGCGGCGCTGAGCGAGCATGCGGCGACGGCGAGGAACACGGGCGTGTAGCTGCCGGTGGCGGCGCGCAGGGCCGCTGCGGCGGTTGGCCCGGCTGCCTCGCCGGTGATCACGAGCAGGCCTGGACGCCGCTCAGCCGCGCATACAGGTGGCGCGGGACATAGCGGGCAAGGAGGTCCGGCCGGGCGATGCTGAGGACGCCGAAGCCCGCGCCGAACAAGACCACGAACAGGACGACCCCGGCAGGACCGCTGATCAGCAGCAGCGCGGCGACGCCGGTGGCCTGGCCGCCGAGCAGCAGCGCCGCCGCGGTGGCTGCGGGCAGGCGGTGGGCGGAGACCCTGAGCACGATCCGGCCGGCGAACTGGACCACTCCCAGCGCGCCCGCAGCCACCGCCGCGACGCCGAGGCTGTAGCCGTCCAGGCGCAGGTAGGCCAGCAGTAGCACGGCCACGGCAGCGATCGCGGCACTGCCCAGCACGGCACCCGCGGTGAGCAGCATTACCGGCCGCGACCGGACCGCCGCCGCGAGTTCCGCCCTCTCCGTAGGGTCTGGCAGCACCGCAGGCGCAGGCGCGCATGAGTCTGCCCGCGGCCCGGGGACGCCGTCGCGCTGCCAGCCGTGGTCGGCCGGGCGCCGGCGCAGCAGCAGCGCATGCGGGATGACCGTGGCGGCCTGCACCCCGGCAGGATGAGCAGGGCATGGCGCCAGCCGAGCGGGCTGATCAGCAGTGCAGCCCCGGGCAGGAAGATCGTCGAGGCCAGCCCGGCGACCATGGTCAGGGTCAGCAGCGCGTGGCGCCGCTGGACGTGGAAGTAGGCGTTGACGGTGGCGAACGCAGGCTCATACAGCACCGCCGCGCCCGTCACACCGATCCCCGCGAAGGCCAGGTACAGCCCTAAGACACTGCCGGGCTGTGCCCACAGCAGCACGCACCCGGCGGCGAACAGCGACCCGGCGGTCATCAGGCCCCGCGCGCCGCAGCAGTCCAGCCACGCCCCGGCCGGGATCGCGCCCGCCCCGGTCAGCAGCACGCTGAGTGAGAATGCCCCGGTCAGAGTGGCCTGGCCGTATCCCAGGCTGTGCTGCATCGGCAGCAAGAACGCTGCGAAAGAGTAGTACAGGACGCCGTAGGAGATGGTCTCGGTGACCGCCAGGGCCCAGACCATCCGCCAGCCCGGGCAATCACGGCGGCGCACCGGCCTGCGCCCGGCCGGCCGTACACCTGTCATGCTCGTCGCCATAGGACCACTCCATCCACGGCAAGAGTTGGACACGGCCCAGCCCGCGGGCCCCGGCGGGCATGCCCGCCGGGGCCCGAGCATCAAAGGCTCTTTCCCTGGTCAGGCAGCAGCTAGGCACCTCATGGGTGGCGGCCAGCTAGCAGCACTTGGGCCCGGCCGCAGCCGGGCCCGCAAACCGCTCCGCGCTGGCGTCACCGCCGCAGCAGGCCGGGCCGTTCTCCTCCTTGCTGAAGAACGTCTGGCTGTCTTCCAGAACCGTGTAGACCTCCCAGGACGCGCCGTCCGGTACCCCCTCGACCCAGAACTTGTCCTGCCGGGCGTAGCAGCAGGTCGTGTCCCGCTCATCGACCGAGGCCACGCCGGTCCCGGTCAGCCGGGCCTGCACCTCGTCCACGGCGTCGATGTCGGGGACCTCGATACCGAGGTGGTTGAGGGTGCCGCCCTGGCCGGGGTTCTCCATCAGGACGAGCTTGAGCGGCGGCTCGGCGATGGCGAAGTTGGCGTACCCGGGCCGGGTCTTCGCCGGCCCGGTGCCGAACAGCTTGCTGTAGAACGCGACCGCTTCGTCGATGTCGTTGACGTTGAGGGCGAGTTGCAGGCGGGACATGGGAACCTCCAGGAGTAAGACTTCGATGAGCATCTATGTCTTGCGCTGAGGCTGAGCTTGCCATGGGACATCGGGATCTGTCAATATAGACGTATGCCGAAGTCTGATCTGCTGCTCAGCCCGCCGAGACGGCCGCGTGCTGCGACCCCGGGTCGCAGCTGCTCCTGCCCGCCGGGCAGGGCGACCCGGTGGCGTGCTGCTCTCCGCTGTCCCAGGGGCACTTTCGGCTGAGCAGGCCGAGCAGGTCGCGCCGCTGCTCAAGGCGCTCGCCGACCCGGTCCGGCTCCGGCTGATGTCCTTGGTCGCCTCCCACCCCGGCGGCGAGGCCTGCGTGTGCGACCTGACTGATGCCTTCGACCTGTCCCAGCCGACCATCAGCCACCACCTCAAGGTGCTGCACGAGAGCGGCCTGCTGGACCGCGAGAAGCGCGGCGTCTGGGTCTACTACCGGGCCCGCGCCCAGGCCCTGGCCGGCCTCGGTGCCCTGATCGGCTCCCCGGCTGCTTCCCCGGCCTGACTCTCCCGGGCTGAGCGCCGGGCGTTCATCCATTGCGCTGGACACCTTCATCGCTTATCGTCGATTAACGATGAAGAGTGCAGAGCCGCTCGACCGTGCAGACGCCGAGACCTATGCGTCCTGGTTCAAGGCGTTGGCCGACGGTACCCGAGTGCAGCTCGTGTCGCTGCTGGCCCGCGTGGGTGAGCCGATGACCGTCGGGCAGATCGTCGCGGCGGTGACCGTGGGGCAGTCCACCGTGTCGGCCCACCTCAAGCAGCTCGCCGCGATCGGGTTCGTCCTCGCCGAGGACCACGGCACCGTCCGGCTGTACCGGATCAACGGCAACTGCGTGGAATGCTTCCCCACCGCCGCGGACCTGGTCATGGGGCGGCCCTCACCCGCGCCGCCGGCCGCCGCGCGCTGACCCGCCTCACGGAGGAATCCATGGCACCCGGTCATACCCCCGATCCCGAGCAGATCCGGACGGCCGTCACCGCCCGGTACTCGGGCCTCGCCCGGGCCGAACGCGCCGGGCAGCAGATCACCGATTGTGATCCCGGCCCCTTCGCAGCCGGATGCTTCGGCGCCGCCGGATACGGCGACACCGGCGAACTGCCCGAGGGTGCGCTGCGGGCCAGCCTCGGCTGCGGCAACCCCGTCGCCATCGCCCAGCTGCGCCCAGGAGAAACCGTGCTGGACCTCGGTTCCGGCGGCGGGATCGACGTGCTGCTGTCCGCCCGCCGCGTCGCCCCCGGCGGAAAGCCTATGGCCTGGACGGCTCCCCGGACATGATCATCCTGGCTCGCGAGAACAGCACCCAGGCTGGAGTGACCAACGCGAAGTTCCTGCACGGCCACATCGAGGACATCCCACTCCCCGACGGGCACGTCGACGTCGTCATCTCCAACTGCGTGATCAACCTGTCCGCCGACAAGCCCAGCGTCCTGGCCGAAACGTTCCGGGTGCTGCGCCCAGGCGGCCGACTCGGCATAAGCGACGTCATCGCCGACGACGGCCTCGACCCCGCACAGCGGGCCGAAGCCGAGCAGCGGACTGGCTGTACCACCGGGACCGTCACCGCCGCTGGGTACCGGGCCCTGCTGCTGGCCAGCGGGTTCACCAGCATCCAGATCACCGCCACGCAGGACACTGAGCCGGGCCTGCGCTCAGCCATCATCCAGGCCGCCCGGCCGGCCGCACCTCCCGGGATCCTCATCCGGCCTATGAGGCCCTGCGACGCTGACCAGGTGCTCGCCATCTACCAGGCCGGGCTGGACAACGGAGACGCCAGCTTCGAGACCACCGCCCCTGCCTGGGACGCCTTCGACCACGGGAAACTGTCCCTGCACCGGCATGTGGCCGCGGCCGTCACCGGAGAGGTGCTCGGCTGGATTGCCGCCAGCGCCGTGTCACCGCGGCCGGTGTACCGCGGCGTCATCGAGCACTCGATCTACGTGCACCCGGACGCACGCGGGCAAGGCATCGGGGCCGCGCTGCTCGATGCCTTCACCGGCTCGACTGAAGCCGACCGGAATCTGGACCATCCAGACCGGAATCTTCCCCGAAAACACCCCCAGCCTCCGACTCCACCAGCGAGCCGGATTCCGCCGCGTCGGCACCCGCCAGCGCATCGGCCGTCATCACGGCCGCTGGCGCGACGTCACCATCCTCGAACGCCGCAGCACCGTCGCTGGAATCTGATCCCGCCAGCTCCGGCACGGTCACCATAAAGCCAGCCCACCCGGGAACCTCGCTCGCGGACTAGGCTACGCGAATGACCCCCCCGCGCGCTATCGCATTCCCCGCGGCATGACGAGAAAGCACCGAAGATTGGTGAACTAAGAGGAACTTAAATCAACACGGCTTATTTCCTAATAACCGTTCGCTGGCGCAGCCCATGTTCATCAGGTCTAATCTCAGAACACATTGAGGTTTTCTCAGCGACTTTACGTGATCATCTTGTACGGGTATTGGACTAGGGCGGAGGCGCGCTGTCGCCGGCCGGCAGGTCCGGGTGCTGCCGATTACGTCCTCGCGGATGGGCTGCCTGCTGGATTCCCTGGACCGCGGCTACCGGGTGCTGGGGATTTGCTTCTCCAGTTACTGGAGGAGCCAGACTGACGCCATGGAGAACGACGGACCTCTTCTGACGATCGGTGAGCTGGCCAGACGTGCCGGAGTGCCGGTGCGCACTATCCGGTTCTGGTCGGATAGCGGGCTGGTGCCGCCGGCCTCGCGGACTGACGGCGATCGCAGGCTGTACGACGCGGCGTGCGTGGCCCGGCTGGAACTGGTGACGACCTTGCGAGAGCTGGGCGTGAGCCTGGCCAATGTCCGGCGCGTACTGGGCGGCCAGGTCACCGCCGCGGAGGTGGCCGCTATCCACCTGGAGGCGCTGGACACCGAGATCCGGGCCCTGCGGCTGCGCCGGGCAGTCGTGGCCGCCGTGGTGAAGCGCTCTGCCGACGGCGAGGAGATGGGCATGATCAACAAACTGGCGCGCCTGTCCGCGGCCGAGCGGCGCCAGATCATCGATGACTTCACGGCGGAGGTTTTCCGCGGGCTGGATCCCAGCCCGGCGAGGTTTGCGCGCTGGGCCGCGGCGCCGGATCTGCCGGACGATCCTTCGGCCGAGCAGGTCGAGGCCTGGGTCGATCTCGCTGAGCTGGTAGCAGACAGGGGTTTCCGCGAGCAGGTCCGGCAGGTCGCTGGCATCGGCGTCCAGATCCAGTCCGGCCGCTGGCTGGTCGACGTCGAGCGGGCGCAGGACGAGGCCGAAGCGGCCTGTCAGCGGGGAGTGCCGCCTGAGTCTGCCGAAGCGGCCCGGATCGTGGCGCAGATCCTGGCGGGCACCCCCGGCGGCCAGCGCCGTGCTGAGTTGCTGGCTCAGCTGGAAGCCGCCACTGATCCCCGGATCGAACGTTACTGGGAGCTGACGGCCGTCATCAGCGGCCGCGGCCCGTTCCCGTCGGTGCAGCGCGCCCTTGAATGGCTGGCCGCCGCGCTGCGCGCGAGCCAGGGCCGAAAGGAGGCAGGCCGGTGATCGAGGTCCGCGGGCTGACCAAGCGCTACGGCTCAACGGTCGCTGTCGACCGGCTCAGCTTCGACGTGCCACCGGGTGCCGTGACCGGTTTCCTGGGCCTGAACGGATCAGGCAAGTCCACCACCATGCGCATGATCCTCGGCCTGGACGCCCCGGACGCCGGGCACGCCCGCATCGGCGGCCAGGCCTACCGTCAACTTCGCTGGCCGCTGCGCGAGGCCGGAGGCACTGCTGGAATCCAGGGCCTTCCACCCGGGCCGGTCTGCCCGCGCGCACCTGGCCGCGCTGGCGGCCAGCAACTCCATCAGCCAGTCCAGGGTCGCCGAGGTCCTGGAGATAGCCGGACTGGGATCCGTGGCGCGCAAACGGGCCGGGAAGTTCTCGCTCGGCATGGCGCAGCGTCTCGGCATCGCCGCGGCGCTGCTGGGAGACCCGGCCGTGCTGCTGCTCGACGAGCCGGTGAACGGCCTGGACCCGGAGGGAATCCGCTGGATACGCGGCCTGCTCCGGTCACTGGCCGCCGAAGGCCGGGCAGTCCTGGTCTCCAGCCACCTGATCAGCGAAATGGCCCTGATGGCCGACCGGCTGGTCGTGATCGGCCAGGGACGGCTCCTGGCCGACACCACGGCGGCTGAGCTGTCCAGCCGGGCCCCCAGCCTCGAAGAGGCCTTCCTGCAACTCACCGGCGATAGTGCCCAGTACCAGGCAAGGAACATGTCATGACCGCCCACGCCAGCCACCAGCCACCCGGCAGATACCGATTCCGGCAGCTGGCCCGGATGGAATGGATCAAGCTGCGCAGCCTGCGCTCCACCTGGCTCACCCTGGCCATTGCCGTCGCCGCGTCAGCGGGCATCGCCCTCGCAACAGGCAGCAGCAGCACGACAAGCGGCGGCATGTTCGTCGGCAACACGCTGGTCGGCATGCTCATCGGCGTGCTGCTCATCGGGGTAGTCGGCGTACTGGCCATGACCAGCGAGTACACCTCCGGGACCATCCGCGCCACATTCGCCGCCGCGCCACGCCGGCTCAGGGTCCTGGCGGCCAAGGCCGCGGTCGTTGGTGCGGTGGCGCTGATCACCGGCGAGGCAGCAGCATTTCTGTCCTTCTTCGCAGGCTGCATGACCCTGCGCCACGGCATCACCGCGCCAGCCCTCAGCCAGCCCGGTGTCCTGCGGGCGATCGTACTCACCGGAGCCAGCCTCAGCCTGATCGGCCTGTTCGGACTCGGCCTCGGAGCGATCATCCGGCACACCGCCGCGGCGATCACCGTGGTAGTCGGAATCGTCTGCGCCGGCGGGCCGCTGAACCTCGCTATCCGGCCCTACCTGCCGATTTACATAGTCAGCCACTCGCTCAGCGCTACGACGCCGCTATGCCGCCCCGGCGCGGCGTCATGCTGGCTGTCAGCCTGGAGCGGACTCGGAATGCTCGCCATCTACGCAGCCATCGCCATGGTCCTGGGCGCGCTGATCCTCGCCTGGCGAGATGCATAAGCCGCAGGCAACGCTCCCGCCCCTGCGAAGGCTCCGCGTGATCACCTATCGTGTCACTCTTGACGTCCCACTCCAACTCGTGATCAAGGTTTCGAACCTCCTGAGGAAACGCCGGAAGGAACTCGGCACCAGGAACGGAACCCGCGCCCTGACCTGCTACCAGCAGGCCGTCTTCATCCTCGCCTGGTTCCGCGACAGGCCGGGCCTCTCCCGCCTCGGCCAGGGCTTCGGGATCTCGCAGGCCGCCGCCTACCGGACAAGGACGAGGGCGTCGAAGTCCTCAGGGCACTGGCCCCCCACCCTGCACGACACCCTGGAGAAAGCCGCTGACCAGGGACTTCCCTACCTGATCCTCGACGGCACCCTCATCGCCTCCGACCGCTGCTCTGACAAGAAAACCAGCGAGAAGGGCACAGAAATAGACAAATGGTACTCGGGGAAGGCGCACCACCACGCCGGCCTCGTCCAGGCCCTCACCGGTCCCTCCGGCATCCCGCCGTGGGTCTCCGCCGCGCTGCCCGGCAGCACCCACGACATCACCGCCGCCCGCCAGCTCGTCCTCCCCGAGGGCCGCCCCTACCTGAAAAAGGTCCCGATCCTCGCCGACTCCGGCTACGAAGGCGCTGGCGCCGGAGTCCTCGTGCCCGTGAAAAAACCCCGCAACGGCGAACTCGACATCAACACGAAAACCCGCAACATGCTGCTCCGCGGAGCCCGCTACCAGGGAGAACGCGCCTTCGCCCTCATGTCCCAGCGATGGCGCGCCATCCGCCACGTCTCCGCCGACCCATCACAGATCTGCGACATCGCCAAGTCAGTCCTCGTCCTCACGCAATTCGAGCACAAGATGATCAGCTGAAAGTCGCTAAGAAAACCTCATTGCCGGACAACCCGAGACGCCGACACCGGCCACTCGCCTGAGTTCCGGCACCTGGAAAGCCTCCACCAGCGTACGTGTACGCGCGCAGAGCACCGCGGCCTCAGCACATAGGTGACAGGCATACTGGTGCACTGCCGAATCCAACTGTGTCGTATTCGCCTTCGCAGCTCTGAGGGCTTCCGGCAGGTGGCGGTTCCTTGGTCCTCAAGCTACTGCGCTATGCCAGGCGAGCTCGATTGCCGGGCTCGGGCTGGGATCAAGGTTTGGGTTCGTTAGCCAGCGCTCAGGCTGGTGCGCCGGGCCAGCCACCACACGACGGCGACGGCGATCGCGCCGAGGGCGAAATAGCCGCAGGCCAGGAGGAGGTGGAAGTCGGGAATCCGGCTCCCTGGCTGGTAACGCAAGGCTTCCATAAGGTGGTGTTGCGCCATGCAGTCGCTGCCCCCTGACGGGCACAGCGACTGCACGGCGGCGCGGTTCATGGCGTGGCCGGACGCGTCGTAGATCGTGTTCATGCCCCGGTAGATGACCAGGATGTTGGCGCCCAGCCGGGAGGTAAAGTCCTGGTTGCCGCTGAAGGGGACCACGGCTGTCAGCGGCGTCATGAGGGACGGATACCGCCACACGACAAGGAAGAGGACGGCGATGTACCCGGTGAGCGCGGTGAAGATGGCGGGCAGGGTGCGGCGGTACGCGGCGCCCAGCGCCACGCCGACGGCGAGCCACGCCACGGTCTGCACCGCCAGCGGCAGCATGCCGGTGACCAGGAACCCGGCGCCGGAGCCCAGGGAGAACAAGCTCTTCCCGGTCGCGATGCTCACCATGTGGGCCAGGTGCCCGGCAGCGGCGGACACCGCCGCTCCCGCCGCTGCGGTCAGGACGCCGAGCAGCGCGAACTTGGTCCACAGCCAGCGCTGCGGGGTGATGTCCTGGCTCCAGGCCAGCAGCAGGGTGCGCTGCTCGTGTTCGCGGGCCAGTAGCGGGGCGCCGATGAACACGCCGGTCAGCAACGGCAGGAACAGCACGATGATGATGAGGTAGAGCGACAGATTGGTGAGTCCGAAGAGGCCTGTGAGGGGCGCGGCCTGGGCCGAGCCGGGCGGGCAGGCCGTGTTCTTGCACTCCTGGTTGATCGTCGCGATGCGCGCAGCGACGTAGAGCATGGAACCGGTGACCACCCCGGCGACTGCCAGGCCCGCGACGATGACCGCGCGGTGCTGACGCCAGGTGAGCCAGATCAGGTCGGCCAGGCGCGCGCCGCCGCGTCCCCGGCCGCGATACGCCGCAGGGGTGGTAGAACCGGGGGTGCTCAGTGCGCTCATAAGGTGGCCTCCAGGACTCGGGGCGGCTTCGCGGACGTCTTGAGGTAGGTGATGGTCAGTTGCTCGAGGGTCACCGGCCCGCTGCTCCACCCCGGGGCGACAGCGGAGGGCACGGCCTGGCTGGGCAGCCGGACGATGAAGGTGGACTGGCGCTCGGTGTGCTGGGCCCGGACGATCTGGCCGGGGCACGGTGGCAGGTCCGCGCGGGGGCCGGTCAGCCGCACATGGCCGGCGAGCAGTTCCTCGATGTCACCGGCCAGCACCGGCCGGCCAGCGGCCAGCAGCAGCAGATACTCGCCGACCCCGGCGAGCTCGGCCACGATGTGGGTGGAGAGGATCACGGTCATGCCGCTGTCGGCGACCTCGGCTATCAGCTCCCCGGTGACCTCGCTGCGGGCGACGGGGTCCAGGTTCGCCAGCGGCTCATCCAGCAGCAGCACATCGGGGCAGCCGCCGAGCGCGACCGCGAGGGCGACCTGGGCGCGCTGCCCGCCGGACAGCCGGCCGCAGCGCCGCTGGAGCGGCACCTCGAAGCGATCCAGCCAGTTCACCGCCCGCTGCTGGTCCCAGACGCGGTTGGTGTGCTGCCCGAACTTCAGCATGTCGGCGACGGTGAAGTCGCGGTAGAGCGGCTTGTCCTGGGCGAGGATGGCGACCCGGTGCGCGGTGTCGGCCGGGCGGGGCCGGCGGTGCGGGTCAACGCGTTGCCCGCCGGCCAGGACCTCACCGCTGGTGGCCGGCAGCAGCCCGGCGGCGATGCTCATCAGCGTGGACTTGCCCGCGCCGTTGGCCCCGACCAGCGCGATGATGCGGTGCGCGGGCAGCTGGAAGCTGCACTCGCTCAGCGCCACCACGTCGCGGTAGCGCTTGGTCAGGCCCCTGGCCTCCAGGGCGCTCGGCTCCTCGCTCACGCCGCACCTCCGATCCCGGCGGCACGCGGTGCCACTTCTGCACCGGCGGCCCGCCGTGCCGGACCGGGATCTCCGGCTCGTGGCGCGCCCGCTGCCTGCTGGGCGAGCACGGAGGCCACAAGCGCCTGGACGTCCTCGTCTTCGAGTCCTGCCTCGCGCGCCTGATCCAGCCAGCGTGACAAGCCGCCCCGCAGCCGGGCCATGACGTGGGGATCTGCAGATCCCAGAGTGCCGGTGACGAACGTCCCAGAACCCTGCCGGGACTCGGCGAGCCCGGACATCTCCAGCTCGCGATACGCCTTGAGCACGGTGGCCGCATTCACTGTGCACGAGGTGACGACCTCTCGCACGGTTGGCAGCCGGTCACCGGGATGCAGCAGACCCAGCCGCATCGCCTCCCGCACCTGGCGCACCAGCTGCGCATAGACGGGCACGCTGCCCGCCTTATCGACATGGAAGTCGATCACACTGCACGTCCCTTCCCGGACTGGACCGGCCGAAAGATTGTTATGGTCTTGTATAACACTGAATGATTTGCGGGCGCAAGCCGATCACTCGCGATACGGCACAGCAGCCAGGTCAGGACGAATTCACGCGGGCCGCGGCACCACCTGTAGACGGAGCCTGTGCCTGCGGGACAGCCGTTGCTCAGAGAAGTCCGGTGCTGGATGCAGCCCAAGCCGTGGCATACTGCACGGCCGCCGCCCAGCGAACCCGATCACTGCGTGTGATGGTGAGCTGGGCTGCCTCACCGGCGGGCAGGCCGTCTTGCGGCTTACGTCAGAGGAGTTTTTCGAACAGCTTGGTCTCGACCGCAAACTCGTTCTGCAGGCACCGGACCTTGGGGTCGCTGCGAGCGAGGGCGGTCACAGGCGTGGATCGTAACCGGCGACTGTGCATCGGGCAGTGGTGGAGCTACAGGCCGGCAACCCGATGCCGCCCTTTGTACACTGGATGCGGTGAGTGAGCCCGTCCGTGATGTTTCCGCCGACAGTGACGCCGTACGCGCTGCGGTGGCGAACGCGCGCCGGGGCGTCATTACTCACCTGACGGTCGCCGGTGAGCGTGTCGCGGCCATCGTCCCTGAGTCCGTGATCGAGGCCCTACGCGCCGCGGAGGTCGCCGAAGACGCTGCTGAGGCCGACGCCGCCTGGGACGAGCCCGGCGAGTCGATCCCGCTCGACGAGCTTGACGCCGAGTTCGGGCGCTGATCAGTGACCGCGTATACGGTTGAGGCACGCCCTCGTGTCTGAAAGACCTTGCGTCAGCTCAACCCGGCCGCCCGCAAAGACATTCTCGATGCCATGCGCGCCCTTGGGATGGACCCCAGACCCGCAGGCGTCAAGTCGTTAAGGGACACCGGCCCTGGTTGCGGGCCCGGGTGGGTGACTACCGGATCATCGACGACGTGGACGACACCACCCGCACGGTCACCATCGCCCTGGTCGGGCACCGCCGCGAGGTGTACCGGGGCCTGGATCTGTAGGCCCCGCAACGCCTGTCCTCGTTGCCGCTGACCCAGGAATCCCGGCCTTCCCGGGTCAGCGGTTGCGTCGCTCGCGTTGCCGGTCGTAGTGGATGGCGTTTTCCAGTTCGTTAAGGCTGGCGGCGATGTCCTCACTGCGGTAGCGGTCTACCCAGGACCGGAGCACGCTGGCCAGCGGGGCAGGGAAGGCGCAGGACACCTCGACCGAGACCCCTTCGATCGTCGCGATCTGGTCCCGCACGGCGCCCGGGTCTGAGCCTGGGCGCAGCCTGATCGGGATCCGGACCTCATAGTCTGACTGGTCGTCCACCTCGGCGACGGGGAGCTCGGTTCGCCGCGCCAGCTCGGGGTGCGAGGCTGACCACGGGCGGGATGCCGCCCGCCGGGCGATCTCCTGCGCTACCTCCGACGCGACAGTGCGGGCCGGCAGCGACTCGATGACCAGGTGGGCGGGGATTTCAGGCCCGGGACCGATCCCGCCGTGCGCCACCATGACGCCGCGGGCTGGCACCGGAGGACCGGCCGGGGCCTGCGGGGCGGGAACGCCGGTGATGGTGATCTGCCCGGTCTCTCGGAGCACGACCCGGCGGCCTCTGGCGAGCGCAGCGATATTCCCGGTGACGGTGCAGCCGGTCACGGAGTACGGACCGCCGATGATGCCGGTCACCTCACGGTCGGGGACACGCGGGTCGTCCAGAAGCCGCCGTAGCGCGGTGAGGACCGCGAACGGCTCCAATGAGGGTTGGGTGCCGCCCCGGTTGGTAGTGCCGTTGATCAGGCCGACCGGAACCGGCGCCAGATGACCAGCCTCGGCGGCCAGTACCAGCTGGCCCACCTGCGAGGGGCGGCACTCGGTGTACCCGGGCCCGGCGGCCATGGGAAAGCTCCGGTCCCCTTTGTTGCCCTGTACAGCGACCGTCGCGACCGGGATGATCCACGGGCGGGCCAGGTCAAGCAGGAGCTCATAGGAGTAGATGGGGCCGAGCCCGCTGCGTTCCTCGATCCCGGCCAGGACCTTCGCAGAACGCGCATGCGCACGGGGGCGTCCGCCAGTCGCTGCGTCGAGCGACTCCAGAACCGCCAGCTCGACAAAGGTGCAGCCCGTGCGCTCACTCACCGCTCAGCCTCCTTGAACCTGCGCCGCAGCGCACGCGCATCCGCAGCGCAGGCCACCATCACGCCCATCCCTGCGACCTCGAACCGCTGAGCACTCTTCCGTAGCCAACGCCAATCCTCTCGGCCTAGTGTGAGCAGGCAGTCCAGCGTCCCGTATCCGGTGCGCCTAATGCCATTTGACTCGGCTGACGCGGATCGGCATAACATCGGGTACACCGGGCTGCGCTGGGGCGAGGTGATCGGCCTCGAACGCGGCTACCTCCACCCCGGCGAGATCCACGTCGAGTGGCAGCTCCGCGAACTCAACGACCGGTTCCACCGGCTCCCACCCAAGGACGACTCCTACCGCAGCCCCGCCTGGGAGCCGTGTCTCCCTGTCGACTTGCCGCCTTTCCTCACCGGCCTGCTCGCCCGCCAGATCCAGGACGATCCGCATCTGCCGTGCGGCTGCGCCGCCCGGCACGGCGGCAGCGGCCGCTACGTCTTCCTCGGGCCCGACGGCGGCCACTACCGGCGCAGCAACTACGCCCGCCGTGTCTTCCGGCCGGCCTGCGATGGACGCCACGAAGCAGCCAGCGCCCAGCCCGGCAAGCTCGTCATCGCCGACGCCACCACCTGGCCCGGCGTGCCCATCGCCGCCTGGCCACCCGCAGGCGCGTCCGCTGACTACGCAATAAGGTGGCACCGGGAGACAGGGAGAAGATGATCTTCCAAATTCCTCCCAACCGCCCCAGGCGGTCCGCGCGAGCCACCCTCGCGATACGGGGAGAACCGGAATTAACGACGTCTGACCTGGCCAGATACCTGAAAACGGGAAGTGGAGCTAAGGGGACTCGAACCCCTGACCCCCTGGTTGCACACAACAGGCAGCACGTCCACCCGCGTCTACCGCCGCAGGTCAGCGTCCGTGCCCGTTTCTGGCCATCCGCTGGCGTCCGGACCTGTTGCGGTACTTTCGTGCTGTACATGTACAAGCCTCAGCGGGAGGGCTTGGGTGTGCCTGCGCCCTTTGTGTGCCAGGGCAACGCCCAGGGTGGGCCCGTAGTGTCCGCCGACACGAGTATCTTGACCCGACGTGAGAAGCACACGTGACTTATGTGACTTCGAGCTTGAGCCTGAGGTCCGTGACTGGCTGGACAGTCTCAGCGACAGCGACTTCAAGCGGGTCGATGAGGTCTGCGGGATGCTGGCGCAGAGGGGAACCGAACTCGGTGGCCCCTGGTCAGATCACCTGGAGGGGGCGGTCTGGGAGCTGCGGATCCGGCTTCGCGATGTTGCAGCCCGGGTAACGTACTGGTGTACTCCTGATGGGAAGATCGTGCTCCTCACCGTGTTCCGCAAGACCAGGCAGCATGACCAAAGGCAGATCGACCGGGCGGTCCGGGCTCAGAAACTGTGCGAGAGCGACCACCACGGACCGGCTGCCGGGATCTACGAGAGGCAGGTGTGATGACTGGCTACCACACCCGCTGGGTTCGCCCCGAGACCGAGGCTGACGATCCTGAGCGGCTCGCCATCCGGGAGTCCCTGGCCTTCGGCAAGGCACTCTATGAGCGGCGCACCGCCCTCGGCCTGAGCGTCACCGACCTGGCCGGGCGCGCAGGCATGACCGCCGACGAGATCGAGTGCATCGAAGAAGGCGGCACCGAGCCCACAGTTGCCCTGCTACGGCGCCTGGCTGCCGCGCTCGACGCCGACGTCCGCCTGACCGCTGGCCACGACCTCGGCTCCGTCTGGTTCGAAACCCACGCCGCCTGACCCACCCGGGCCGCGGCCTGCACTGAGCTAGCCGGGAAACTGACCAGCGCCCGTGCCCAAGACTTGCCCAAACTCTGCTGCAGAGGTCCACACTCCGTTACGATAAGGCACCAAAATCACGCGCAAGTATCCGCCAATCTGGGTGGCCAAGGCAGCCTCGGCACTCCTCCGCTAAGGCACAAAGAACGGGGAGTTCTGAATTTAGTGATGCCTTTCAGAGCCTTCGCGCGCGATGCAGGCCGCTCAGGCGGGCTGGCGTGGATGGTGGTGGCAGCTTCGGGCGACGGCGCGGATTTCGTCGATGAAGAGGGCGGGCTGTTCCCATGCGGCGAAGTGGCCGCCGCGGCCGGGTTCGTTCCAGTGCACGATGTTGGTGAAGCGCCGCTGGGCCTGGCGGCGGGAGGGCCGGGGTACTTCTTTGGGGAAGATGCTGCATCCGGCCGGGACGGTGACGGTGTCGCTGGTGGCGGTGGTGAACCATTCAGTGACCTCAGCGATGCTCTCCCAGTACAGCCGGGCGGAGGAGGCGCCGGTGCCGGTCAGCCAGTACAAGGTGATGTTGTCCAGCACCTGGTCCGCGGTGAGAACCTGGCTGAGGTCGCCGGGGTGATCGGTCCAGGCCCACAGTTTCTCCACAATCCAGGCGCACAGCCCGGCCGGAGAGTCGGTCAGGGAATAGCCGATGGTTTGGGGACGGGTGCCGTGCTCGGCTGAGTAGCCCGATCCGGTGTTGGTGCGTTCGTCGAGGTCGGCCAGCGCGACCTGTTCCCGGCCGGTCAGGTCGCCGGCGTTGCGGTCAGGTGGCGCCAGCGGCGGAATGAGGTGGATGCCCAGCAGCAGGCCGGGCTGGTGCAGCGCCAGGCTGGTGGACACGCTAGTGCCCCAGTCGCTGCCCTCGGCCAGGAACCGGTCGTAGCCCAGCCGGGTCATCAGCTCGGCCCAGGCATGGGCGATGCGATGGATGTCCCAGCCGGTGCTGTCTGGCTTGCCGCTGAACCCGTAACCAGGAAGCGATGGCACAACCACATCGAACGCATCGCCAGGATCGCCGCCGTGCGCGGGCGGGTCGGTCAGCGGCCCGAGCACCCGCTCGAACTCAAAGAACGATCCGGGCCAGCCATGAGTCATGACCAGCGGCGTCGCGCCGGGGTGCGGGGAGCGGAGGTGCAGGAAGTGCATATCCAGGCCGTCGATCCTTGTGGTGAACTGCGGGATCTTGTTAATGCGCGCCTCCGTGGCCCGCCAGTCGTAACGGCTGGCCCAGTAGCCGCACAGATCCTGCAGGTAGCCCAGGGGGACGCCCTGCGACCAGTCGTCCACCGTCTCGCGCTCGGGCCACCGTGCCCGCCGCAGCCGGTCACGCAGGTCATCCAGCGCCGTGCTGTCCACGGTGATCGTGAACGGCTCGATCCGATCCGCCATAACCGCATCATCCCAGTGCCACCAGCCCACCTGCCCTCAGCACCAGACCGGAGCGGCGCACACACTTCCGCTGATTGTGTGGCTAGTGGCCTGGTGGCGGACACGATCTGATGCGCGCTCGTTCTGGTCCGCTCGCCTGGGGCAGCGGCTGTTGCCTGATCGGCGTCGTGACCGAGACGGCTTCCCTGGTCCTGTACGCCGCCAGTCCCGCGGAAGTAACCGCGGGCATAGTCACGAGACCGCGCTCATCCTCTTCCGCCTCAGGCACCTGCCGGTCCCGGCGAGGCCCTCGCCCTCCCGCTCCTGCCGACGCCGACAGCGTCGTTCCTGCGTTCCAGGAGATCTTCCACCCCATCGGCCTCGTCGGCCTGGTTTGACCTAGAGCGCACCGGCAGCCACGCGTTCTGGCCGCCGCGGCTGCACAATGACCCCAGGCTGGTAACTTCCGTGTTCCTGCAGATTATCGGCTCGGCCGTCCGGGTCAGCGTTGCGGCGGTCGGAGCCGACTTACGGTGACCGGACGTTGGAAGGTGCGGAATCCCGCCCTGGGGGACTCATGGCGCGGGGGTGTCACAGCAGCAGATCGGGCCTGGTTCATGTTTCGCTGCCGCTGGGCGCGTCGCGCGGCCGGGTGTTTGCGCTGACGCCTGCTAGTGGCGGGTACTCGCGCTGCTGGTGGTTTCCGGGGCCGGTCACCTGTTTCGTCCCGGCCTGGTTCTGGTTCTTTTCTCGGGGTGCAGCATGATGAGGGCGACACCGACGCTGATGGCGGCGGCGGCCAGCAGGGTGTGCCCGCTGACCTGTTCGCCGAGCAGCCACCAGCCCAGGATGACGGCGACGAGCGGGCTGACGAACGCATAGGTGCCGGCGAGCTGGCTGGATGCATGGTGGAGCAGCCATTCGTAGGTGCTGTAGCCCAGCAGGCTGCCGAAGACGATGAGATACCCAAGCGCCAGCCCAGATGCTGAGACGAGCGAGGCAGCGCTGATGCGGCCGAGTTCTCCGCCGGCGGCGCCGATCAGGCACAGTGCCACGCCCGCGCAGATCATCTCCATGCCGCTGGCAAGCAGCGGCTGGCCGGGGTGCGGGGCTCGCTTGGCGTAGACCGACCCGCAGCCCCAGCACAGCGCACCGCCGAGCGCGACGGCCGATGGAAGCAGATCCGGAGCACCGCCAGCGAGCGGATTGACCAGTACCCCGACCCCGGCCAGGCCCAGGACCAGGCCGCCCGCGGTGAGGACCGTGATGCGTTCGTTGTCGACGACGCGGCTGGTGATGATCATCCACACGGGAACGGTGGCCAGCAGCAGCGCGGCGGTCCCGGCCGGGATCTTCTGCTCCGCCCAGGCCGCGCCGCCCGTGCCGGCGGCGGGCAGCGCGATGCCGAGGATGGCGCTGGCGCGCCACTCGCGGCGAGTCGGAGCGCCGCCAGCCCGCTTCCGGGTGCCGATGCCGCTGCCACAGGCACCAGCCGTAAAGCAGGAGGCCGGCGGCCAGGAACCGCACACCGCTCATCGTCAGCGGCGGCAGGCTGCGAACGGCGACCCGCATCGCGACAAACGTCGAGCCCCACGCTATGTAGACGACGGTCAGGGCCGCGGCCACGCCGCCGCGCGGCGTCACCGATGGCGTGGACATGCCGGAGCACCTCCCCGGTCGTGATTCTCTTCGTTCAGCCTCCCAGGCCGCACCGGCCACAGCTGCATGGCAGAACAGACACAGGTACCGCAGTTTCTGCCAGACTGAGACGGTGCTGCGCAATGTCGCCGTCCCGGTCCTGGCGCCGGTGCCGGCCTTCGAGCTCGGCGTGGTCTGCGAAGCGTTCGGCCTGGACCGCACGCCGCCGGGGCTGCCCGCCTATGACTTCGCCGTCTGCGGCGAGCAGGTCACCCCGGTGCCCACGACGTCCGGCTTCGCCGTGCTGCCCGGGCACGACCTGAGCCGTCTCGCCGAGGCGGACCTGATCATCGTCTTGGGCGCGGCGCCGCCGACGCCGCCGCCGCCGGCCGCGCTGGTGCGCCAGCTGCACGACGCCGTCGCGCGCGGCGCCACCATCGCCAGCGCCTGCACCGGCGCGTTCGTGCTGGCCGCGGCCGGCCTGCTGGACGGCCGCCGGGCCACCACCCACTGGCTGTACGCGCCGCTGCTCGCCAGCCTCTACCCGCAGCTGACGGTCGAGGCCGATCAGCTCTACATCCAGGACGGGCCCATTGTCACCAGCGCCGGGTCGGCAGCCGTGATCGACCTGTGCCTGCATCTGATGCGCCGCGAGCACGGCGCTGAAATCACCAACCGCATCGCCCGGCACATGGTGGTCCCGCCGCACCGCGACGGCGGACAGTCGCAGTACATCGAGATGCCGGTCCCCGAACCGGACACCGCAGACGAGCTAGCCGAGGTCCTGCAGTGGGCGCTGCTGCACCTCGACCAGCCGCTGACCGTCGACGCCCTCGCGGCCCGCGCATCCATGTCCCCGCGCACCTTCGCCCGCCGCTTCCGGCAACGCACCGGCGCCACCCCTGCCTCGTGGGTGAACCGGCAACGCGTCCTGCTCGCCGCACGCCTCCTCGAACGCGGCAACGACACCATCGCCTCGGTATCGACCCGCAGCGGATTCGGCAGTCCCGACACCCTGCGGCGCCACTTCACCCAGGCGCGGGGAGTCACACCAGACCAATACCGCCGGGCCTTCCGCCTCACCGAACCCGACACCAGCACTCCAGGACCCGCCGATCATCAAGCAAGACACGACGGCCGTGCCGAGCATCACTCACTCCGCTGACGTCCTCAATTGCCGTTGGCAGCGCGTTCCAGTAGCGCCAGGGTGGCGGCGGCCGCCCGGTATCCCGGCCATTAACGGGCGCGGGCGTCGCCCCAGTAGCGATCAATGCTGCTTGCCGGCGCTGACACAGCGAAAACCCAAGGCGCCGCCAGCATGTAGCCGAAGGCAAGTGCGGTCAAACGCCTGGCAAGGAGAGGGCTGAGGACGCCCAGAACTGGTGGATCTGGCTACCCGCTCCACGACACAACCAGTCAGCAGGCCACCCGCTCCTATTCGGCGAAATGCGCGTCGCGAACTTATGAAGCGTCACGAGAAGTCCCACCCTGGTGACGGAAATTGCTTGCCACTCATTGACCCTCTGCAGGAGCGGCAAGAGCCAGCCTTGAAAGGGCAGATTCAGCACGTTGCCCCTGACCCCTGGGCAGGCAGCGCAGGATTCTACCATGGCGTTCTTCCTGTTCAGTGGCCCGGAACTCGGCCCGGCCCTGGATCTGCGTGCCGCCGCCCGCGAGGGCGACGCCCTACTCGAACTCGTGTACGGCATCTCACGCGGTCCCAGTTGCTGTACTTTGCTGCTGTACTGTCGGCCCCGGCTGTTCGAATTATGTTTCTGAGCAGTGGAGCTAAGGGGACTCGAACCCCTGACCCCCTGGTTGCAAACCAGGTGCTCTTCCAGCTGAGCTATAGCCCCGCGCGACGGCGGTCCTAGGGTACCCGGTCAGCCTGCCCCGTCAGGGGGGCGGCGCCAGCGGCGCGGCCGTGGTCGGCGGGGGCCCGGGCCGCTGCCTCCCTGGCGCGGACCCAGGTGCTGAACCACCCGACCCCAGCGCAGGATCGGCAGCTTTCCTGCCAGCTGCCTTCCCGGTCCCCGGCCCCGCACCAGCTCCCGGGCCGCCCGCCGGACCCGTAACCACACCAGTCCCCGGGCCGCCCGGCTGACCCGGAAGCACCGGACCTGGCCCCGCGCCCCCGGCGAGACCCGGAACCGGGCCCGGAACCGGGCCTGCTACCGGACCCGCAACCGGGCCCGCGACCGGGTCGATGACCGGCCCGGCCCCCTCGGCGGCCAGCACCTCCGGAAACTCAGCAAAGCTGCCGAGCAGATGGGTCGCGCCCGCCCGCTGCAGCCGGTCCCGGGTGTGCCCTCCGGTCAGGATGCCCGCCACGATCTGGGCGCCAGCCCGCCGCCCGCACAGGATGCCGCTTTCGGTGCCCCCCGCATAGGCGGTCTCGCGGACATCGGTCACCCCGAGCCGGAGCATGGCGCACAGCATGGGGTCGGGCCACGGGTAGCCGCGCGGTGCGTCCTCGGGGCACAGCACCAGGTCGACCTGCCGCCACCAGCCGAGGGTGTCCAGCACCAGGCCGAGCAGGCCCCGGGACAGCCCGGTGATGAAACAGACCCGGACACCGGACCCGCGGATCTGCTGCAGCGCCTCGGACGCCCCGGGCATGGGGGCCAGGCCGGACCGGTCGACGGCCAGCCGGTAGGAGCGGTCGAAAGCGAGCGTGGCGGCTTCGGCGCGGCCCGGGGCGTCGGGGAACAGGGCGCGGAACACGTCCACCGCGGACTGGCCGCGGGTCTGGTGCACGTGCACCATGCTCCGGGCGTAGGCCGCGGTCCCGGGGACGATGCCCTGGGTGGCGAACGCCTCGGTGAACGCGCGTTCCAGGATGCCGCCGTCGTCCGCGGTGACCCCCAGCAGGCCGCAACACAACAGGGTCACCGGTGTCGCGCTGCTCACCTGGAACCCCCGTCTTCAGCCCGGCCACTCCGCGCGGCCACCACGGCCCGGGCGCGGCCTGGCCTAGTCGTCGCTGGTCGTCGCCTCGGTCCACAGATCGAGCTCGGCACGGTCGGCCTGGACCTTCCGCCAGACGGCGAACACGCCAGCCCCCGCCAGAACGACCAGCAGCAGCAACTTCTTCACGGTGCGGACCCCTTCACCTCGGCAACATCGCGGAGCCGGCCCGGGAAGGGGCGGCCAGGCTCCTTACGCTCCATGCAGACTAGCAAGCGTTTCCGTTACCGGGGCCTGGCCACACGAGTCTCGTCCCATACCGGATCGCCTGATTCGTACACGTCCCCAGCCGCCCCGAACACCAGAAAACGGTCGAAAGACCGCGCGAACCAGCGGTCGTGCGTGACCGCCAGGACCGTGCCCTGATAGGACTCCAGCCCCGTCTGAAGTGCCTCCGCGCTGGCCAGGTCGAGGTTGTCGGTCGGCTCGTCGAGGAGGAGCAGGGTCACCCCGCTCAGCTCGAGCAGCAGGATCTGCAGCCGGGCCTGCTGGCCGCCGGACAGGGTGCCGAACGGCTGCTCCGCGCAGTGCTGCAGCTCGTACCGGGCCAGCGCGGCCATGGCCTCGTTACGCTGCATCGCGTGCTCGGTCATCAGGATCTCGGCGGGACGGCGCCCGGCCAGGTCGGGACGGGCGTGGGTCTGCGCGAACAATCCCGGGACGACCCGGGCGCCGAGCCGGGCGACCCCCTCGTGCGCGACGTCGGCCCCGCCGAGCAGCCGCAGGAAACTGGACTTGCCTGATCCGTTGGAGCCGAGCACGGCCACCCGGTCGCCGTACCAGACCTCGGTACTGAACGCGCGCATGAGCCCGGTCAGCTCCAGGTCCTCGCAGATCACCGCCCGCTTGCCAGTGCGGCCACCGCGCAGCCTCATCCGCACGTTCTGCTCGCGGGGCGCCAGTTCGGGCGGTCCCTCGTCCTCGAACCGGCGCAGCCGGGTCACCGCCGCCTGGTACCGGGAGGCCATGCCGTCGTTGTAGGAGGCCTTCTGGCGCAAGGTGCGGACCAGCTGCTTGAGCTTCTCGTGCTCCTCGTCCCACCGCCGCCGCAACTCGTCGAGCCGCTCATTGCGGTCCCGCCGGGCCTGCGGATAGCTAGCGAACCCGCCACCGTGCACCCAGACGCTGCCGTCCTCGACGGTGATGATCCGCTGGGCGGCGTTGGCCAGCAGCTCCCGGTCGTGACTGACCAGCAGGACGGTCTTGCGCGTCTGGGCCAGCTGCTCTTCCAGCCAGAGCTTGCCCGGCACGTCCAGGTAGTTGTCCGGCTCGTCGAGCAGCAGGACCTCCGCCGGGCCGCGCAGCAGCGCCTCCAGCACGAGCCGCTTCTGCTCGCCGCCGGACAGCGTGCCCACGCCCCGGTCCCGGCACTGCTCGTAGCCGAGGCCGAGCGCCGCGACCGTGCACGCGTCCCACAGCACCTCGGCCTCGTAGCCGCCGGCGTCGCCCCAGTCGGCCAGCGCGGCCGCGTACCGAAGCTGGGCCGCCTCGTTACCCCGCGCCAGCATCGCGTCTTCCGCCGCGTCCAGCCGCGCTGCGGCCTCGCGCACCCTGTTTTCCGCAACGAAAACCATCAGGTCGCGAACCACTGGTTCCGAGCCCGGTCGCCCGAGGGCGTGCTCAACCTGGCCGCCGTCCCCGTGAGTCCCCCGGATCCCCCCGATGAACTGCCGCATCACCCCCAGCCCGCCGCTGGTGGTGACGGTGCCGGACTGCGGGGTCACATCCCCGGCGATGAGCCGGATCAGCGTCGTCTTCCCCGCGCCGTTCGGGCCGACCAGGGCGGCGACCGTGCCCTCGCCGACCCGGAAGGAGGCGTCATCGAGCAGCACCCGCCCGTCCGGCAGCGCGTGCTGCACGTGCGCCACCTCGACGTGTCCCACCCTGGTCTCCTTCCGGCGGCCGATGCTGTCCTCAGCCGAGGTAACCAGGCCGGCGTCCCGGCCCGCAACGGATATACCAGCCGAGCCGCCCCGGTCCCAGGCCTTACGGATTCCTTACCGCCCAATAAAGAAAGTCCTGGAACAGTTAATAAGTCGTATGTTCGGCCTATCCCCTTTCGCGGCGACGGCCATACTAATCGGCGTGATTCCCCGCGATTCCGCTCCCCGCCGGGGCGCGCCCCCCGCCGTGACGTGTAGCACCGGAGTAGCGATGGTCCTGGCTTGACCGCCGTGCTCACCGGCCGTGGCCCCACGGGCGGCGGCCGGTCGATGACTGCGCGGCCTCTCGCCGACGCCGGGGCGGCCCTGGGTGCCGGGGACGCCGCGGAGGCGTGGCCATCGCCGGACTGGTTCAGGAAGCCGGACCGCGACACGCCCGCGCGAGGCTGGATGACTCCTTCCCCTGCGGACCGGTCCGCCGGGGACATCACCGCCGGTGCCGCCGCTCCGCGGGCCAGGCTGGCTCCGCGGGGCCGGCTGGCGCTGTGGATCCGGGCGACCTGGCCGTGGTGGGTGCTGTGGCCGTGGGCGCTGGCCTGGGTGGCTTTCCAGGCGGGCATGGCCGGCCAGTCGTGGCACTTCTTCGCCCAGGGCGGGCGGCTCCTGTTCGCCAACGCCCCCGGCGCCGGCCTGCAGTTGTACGCCACTCACCCGGACCTGCAGATCGGCCCGCTGACCCTGGCCGTGTCCGGCGCCCTCAGGGCCCTTGGGCCCGGCAACGGCGAGGCCACCGCGGTCGCCGTGATGTCACTGACCGGCCCGCTGATGCTGGCCGCGGTATGGCGGCTGCTGCCCGGCTGGTGAGCGCCGGCGCCGCTCCCGGCTGCTGTTCGCGGGCCTGCTGTTCCTGCCCGTGTGGACCGAGCTGACCACGCACTTCGCGCACCTCGACGACCTGCTCGCGCTCGGGTTCTCGGTGGCCGCGCTGCACGCGGTGGCCCGCCGTCACCCGGTCTGGGCGGGCCTGGCCCTGGCGGCCGCGGTGGACTCCAAGCCCTGGGCCGCCGCGTTCGTGGTGCTGCTGTTCGCCCTGCCGCGGCGGCAGTGGCTGGCCGCGCTGGGCGCGTTCACCGGGGGGATCGCGGTCATCTGGCTGCCGTTCCTCCTGGCCGACCCCCGGACCATTTCTGCCGTCACCCGGTTCACCATCCCCAACGACCACTCCTCCGCGCTGCGCGTGCTCGGCGTCATGGACCCCCGAACGCCCTGGTGGGACCGCTCCGCCCAGCTGCTCCTGGGGATGGCCGGCGGCGCGGTCGCGGTCCGGCGCGGACGGTGGCCCGCGGTGCTGCTGGTCGCCGTGGCCGCCCGGATCCTGCTCGACCCGGGCGTGTACGCCTACTACACGTCGGGCGCGCTGCTCGGCACGGTCGTGGTCGACCTGGTGGTGACGCGCTGGCGGCTGCCGTGGGCCACCGCGACCGCAGCGCTGCTGCTGTACGCCGCCCGGTTCACCCACGCGCTGATCCCGTTCAGCCTGCATCAGCTCGGGATACTGCGGCTCGTCTTCGCCATCGGCGTGCCCGTGATGGTCCTGGGTATCCCCGGCTGGTGGGTGGCCCGCCGCCCCGGGCGCCACGCTCGGGGCCAGGTCGCGGAGCGCCTGCCCGTCAACGCGGTCCACCCGCCCCTGGCGGCTGCGGCCCCGGTTTACCCCTCCGGCCCGCTCCCGGTCCGTGACGCCAGCGCGTATCCCGGCCACCCCTCCGGCCCGCTGCCCGGTCCGTGACGCCAGCGCGTATCCCGGCCACCCCTCCGGCCCGCTGCCCGTCCGTGACGCCAGCGCGTATCCCGGCCACCCCTCCGGCCCGCTGCCCGTCCGTGACGCCAGCGCGTATCCCGGCCACCCCTCCGGCCCGCTGCCCGTCCGTGACGCCAGCGCGCACCCCGCCCTCCGGGCCGCCGATCATCCCGCCTATCCCGCCGGGGAGGATCCCGCCCTCAAGTCAGTGGTCTGGGAGCGGCTGGCTCACAACGCGGCCCGCAGCGCGGCCCGGCCCACGTCCGGCCGGGGGGAGTTGCACGTCGGGCAGCGCGGCCCGCGGCCGGGGATGTTCAGCCAGTAGCCATCCACGATCCCGCGGGTGGCGTGGATCGCGGCGGTGAGCTGCTGGCTGGTGACCGGGGCACCCGGCGGGTTCGTGGACAGTCCGGCCAGGATGGCCACCCGGGGATTGGCCGCCCGGGCCTGCGCCGCCGCCTCGCGTACGAACTCCGCGTACGTGCTGGTGCTCCGCTCCAGGCTCTGCCCCTGAAGCTCGAGCACGTCTGTCACCTTCGCGATCGACCCGGCCAGCCCCAGCCGGAGAAACTGCTTCCACCGGGGGCCCCTGGTCGGGTCCGGGCGGAGCGTGGTGAGGTTGAGCGCGGGCGCCACGATGAGCGACAGGCCGTGCGCATGCGCGATGTCCCGGGCCCGCTGCGCGGCGCTGGCCGGGTTGAGCTGTTCCGCACGCGGCGTGAACGACCAGGCCTCCGGGTCGTACAGGAGCGCGCGCGTGCCGGCAGGCAACTGGCCGCCGGACACCGCCTGGCTGAGCTCGCCAGCCGACGAGAACGTCACGACCGGCTGAGCGCCAGCCACGGGGAGAGGCTGCTGGCCGGGGTGAAGGATCTCCAGGACCCGGGACCGCTGCAGGCCGGCGAGCACCGCGGGTTCCGTCGCCACCTGCGCGAGCGCGGCCCGGGTCAGCATCCAGGCCGGCCGGCCATCCGGCGTCAGCGACGCGGGGGTCAGGGCCCCGGAGGGCGTGCGCCCGGGCGAGGACGCGTGGCCACGGGCTGGTGAGGACGCCGTGCAGCTGGCGAGCGCGCAGGTGACCACGGTGAGCACGGCGGCCCCGCACACTTCGCGGGCCGCCGCCGCCATCAGCCGGGCCGGCCAGGAGGCGATCATGGCTCCTTAGTACGTGTCTGGCCGGGCCTTTCTGGCCGGCACCGGTCTCTCACGCACGGGGCCGGGCAGCCTGCCGGGCCAGGGCCCCGCGTTCGCAGATTACCCGCTGTGCTGTTACCCACTGCGCCTGACGCCAGCTCCGTGGGTGGGGGACGGGTGCGCGGGGGACGGGTGCGTGCGGGACGGGTGCGCGGCAGCCTGGGGAGCGGGGGCCGGAGCCGCCTGCCCGCGCAGCCGTAACGAGCCGAGCTGGACGTTCGCGGTCATGCCGGTGAGCGGGGTGATCCGTGTCCGGCCGGGCACCTGCACCACGGCCTCGTAGGAGGCGCTGCCCGAGCTGGCCACCGGCATCGGGGACAGTTCCGTGATCGTGCCCTTGATCCCGGTGAGCTGCGCAGCGGGAACTGAGATCGTCATGTTCCCCCCGACCTTCACCGCCGACGTGTCGGTCTGCGGGATCAGCAGCCTGACCTGCCAGCCGCCGCCGGTGCGCAGCGCGATCACCGGCAGCGCCATCCCCGCGGCGCGCAGGCTGGCCATCGGCCCGCTGGGCAGGAGCGAGAACCTCGGCTGCTGGCCGGGGGAGGCCTGAGCGTGCGCGGCGGAATTGCGCAGCCCGGCCGGGCTGACCGTCTCGCCGGGCTGCCCGAAGATGGCGACGACGGTCCCGCCCCTGGGCGCCACGATCTGGGTGGCGACCAGCTTCATCCGGTCCGCGGCCCGCCGGGCCCGGTCCTTGGCCAGCTGGGCCTGGGCCGCGGTGATGCTGGCGGCCGCGGACCCGTCGGCCTGCAGCGCCGCCAGGTTGGCCTTGTCGGCCGTGATCGCTGCCCGGTCGGCCCGGACGGCTGCGGTCCTCGCCGCGCCGGTCTCGGTGGCCAGCAGTTCCCCCCGGCGCACCGCCTGCCCGAGGTGGACCCGGACGCTGCCGACCCGGCCTGAGGCCGCGAAGTTGAGGCTGGCGATGCCGCTGCTGCTGACCACGCCGGTGAACGAGCGGCTGTCGGCGGCCAGGATCGACGGCACGTAGAGCGCGACCCCGACCACCGAGGCGGCGGCCAGCAGGATGCCGCCCAGGCGCTGGGCGCGGCCGGCGAACCTCCGCGAGCCGTCTGGGTCACCGGCGCCGAACCCGCGGCGCAGCGAGAGAACGCCCAGCAGCAGGGGGGACCGGCCGGCGCTCCTCATCCAGATCGGGGTCGTACTCGTCGCCGGTGTCCCAGGGGTCGTCCTCCGGGGCCGGCGGCAGGCGGAAACCGTCGCCCTCGGCCCGGTACCAGCTCTCCTCATCTAGCCAGCCTGCGGAGCCGGAGTCCGGGCCACCACGGCCGGGGCGGTCAGAACCGGGATGGCCGGAACCGGGGTAGCCAGGACCGGGTAGCCAGGACCGGGATGGCCGGAACCGGGATGGCTGGAACCGGGGTGACCAGAATCGAGCCGACCGGAACCGGGAGACCGCGAGCCTGGGTAACCGGAATCTGGATCACCGGGGTCCGGGTCGTCCGCTCGGGCATAAGCCAGGTCGTCCTGGCCAGGCTCTAGATAACCGGGGGCGCCGGGGCCGGGCGCGCCGGCCCAGTGATCCCGGGAATCGGCGTAACCAGATCCTGGATAACGGTCCTGGGCAATACGGTCCCCGGGATAACGAACCTCGGTAATTCGGTCGTCGGGATAACGGTCCGGGGGGTAGCGGTCTTGAAGATAAAAGTCCTCGGGATAACGGTCCGGGGGGTAGCGGTCATCGGGATTGCGGCCGTGGGGATAACCGCCCGCACCCGGGCCGGCGTCCAGGAAGAATCCGTTCCCTGGGTAAGGCGGCCCGCCGTCGTCATCCTCGGCGCCGTACTCCGCATCGTCCCCCGCCGGATCCGGGGCGTCCTGGATCAGCATGCTCCGCGAGCGGTGGCCCCGCCAGCGTGACCAGTCACGCCGCTTCCCGCCTGGCGCCGGGCGGTTCCGCGGGCCCTCCGCGGGCACCGGGTTCTCCCGGTCGTGGGGTTCGACTGCCTCGGGGTAGTCGTCCCCGATGAGGAGGGACACGTCGGTTCACTCCAATGGCTACGGGGATAACGAAGTTATCACAGCGCTTTGCGGCAATGAGCCCCGTCGGGTTATTTCCCGTTCTACCTAGGTAAAGCACCGGCGCCGGGAAGACACTGGGCAACGGCACCAAATGCTTGCCCAGCCCATGGGATCCGCGTACACGCTTTAGTGCAGGTACCTAATGGATATTTTGGTCTTTGCCCTCACGGTGGTCTTGCTCGTGGTGCTCATCGTGGCCTGCCTGCTGCCGGTCGGCGCGGACAGCCCGGAGCGGCTGGGCGGGCGGGGCAGACCGCCGGACGCGGCCGGGGGGGCAGGGTGCCCCCGGGTGCCATCCTGGGCCCAGGGGCGGTGCCGCCCCGGCCGGGCCAGCGCCGCGGTCAGCTCGTGCAGCGCGTCCACCGAGTGCGCGCTCAGCACCGCGTCGCAGTATGGCCACGCTGCGGCCATGCCGCCGGCCAGCGGGCGGTACTGCTCGCTCTTGGTCCGCGGGTTGACCCAGATGATGTGGTGCGCGACCCGGGACAGCCGCTGCATCTCGCGGCGGAGCACGGCCGGCTCCCCGGTGTCCCAGCCGTCCGAGATGATCACGACGACGGCTCCGCGGGCCAGGCCGGGACGGCCCACGGTGTCGTTGAACTCCTTCAGCGACGCCCCGATGCGGGTCCCGCCCATCCAGTCCGGCGCGGCCTGGCCGGCCCGCCGCAGGGCCTGCTCGGGCGCCATGTGCGCCAGCGCCCCGGTCAGCCGGGTGAGGCGGGTGGCGAAGGTGAACACCTCGGCCTCGGCGCCGCCCGCCGCGCAGTAGAGCAGCTGGAGCATGGCCCGGGCGTAAGGCTCCATCGACCCCGAGATGTCGCACAGCACGATGAGCTGGCGCGGCCGCAGCGCCGGGGCGCGGCGGGCCAGCCGCAGTGGGTGACCTCCGGTGCGCCGGGCGTGCCGCAGCGTGCTGCGCAGGTCGGTCCGGCGGCCCCGGGCCGAGGGATGCTCGCGGCGGGAGCGGCGGAGCGGGACGGCCAGGGTCAGCTCGCTCATCAGGCCCGCCAGGTCCTGGAGCTCGGCCGGGGTCAGCTCGGCGAAGTCGGTGCCCGCCAGCCGCTCGACCCGGCTGGCCAGGGCGTGGCGGGCGGTCTCCGCCTGATCCTCGTCCGGCTCCGCCACATCAGCGGCGTCACCCAGCGCACCGCCCGGCGATCGGGCGCCCAGGCTCGCGGCGTCGCCCGCCCCGTCCGGGCCCGGCGCCGGAACCGGCGGCGGAGGAACCGGCGGCGGAGCCGGGTGCTCCTGCGCGGCCCGCGCGGCCTCGGCCAGCAGGTCATCCGGGACCGGCCGGGGTGGGGGCCCGGGCAGATCCGCCGCCTCGGGCCCGCTCGGCCCGGGGGCGCGGCCGTCCACCCCGCCGAACAGGTCGCTGAACACCCGCCGCACGGTCTCGGTCTGCTCCGGGCCGGAGGCGAACGTGGCCAGGGCGCACAGGTAGAGCTCGTACCTGGGTGGCCGGGCGGGCCAGCGGCACGGCCCGGGCGAACCGCTCACAGCGGCCCGGGTCGGCCGGCACCCCCGCGTCCCGCAGCTCCGCGCCGAGCCGGGCGGCGATCAGCGCCAGGTCGGCCGGGACGCGGTCCCCGTTCGGGTCCGCGGTCAGTCACGCGGTCAGGCCGCTGGCACGCTCATCACCGCTGCCGCCGCCGCGAACCCGGCCGCCCGGAGCACCTGCAGGTCCTCGGAGTACTTCAGCACCACGCCCGCGGTCTGGGCGGCCACCGCCTCGTCCAGCCGGTCCGCACCGAGCACGACCAGGGCCTCGGCCCAGCTGATCGCCTCGGCCACGCCCGGCGGCTTGGCCAGGTCGAGGTCCCGGAGCCGGGCGACTCCCCGGGCCACCTGGCCGGCCAGCGGTTCCGCCGCGGCGGGCACCCGGCGGCGGATGATGGCCGCGACGCGTTCGGTGTCCGGGTACTCGATCCAGTGGTAGAGGCAGCGCCGCTTCAGCGCGTCGTGCAGGTCCCGGGTCCGGTTGGAGGTGAGCACGACGACCGGCGGCACCGCGGCCCGCCGGGTGCCGAGCTCCGGGATCGTGACCGCGGACTCGGCCAGCAGCTCGAACAGGAACGCCTCGAACTCGTCGTCGCCCCGGTCCACCTCGTCGATCAGCAGCACGGCCGGCCGCGGGCCGGGGTGGTCCAGCGCGGCCAGCAGCGGCCGGGCCAGCAGGTAGTCGGCGCTGAACAGGTCGGCGTCGCGGAGCGTCTCGCCGCGGGACTCGGCCAGCCGGATGGCCAGCAGCTGGCGCGGGTAGTTCCACTCGTACAGGGCCTCGGCGGCGGTCAGGCCCTCGTAGCACTGCAGCCGGATCAGCGGCGTGTCCAGGACGGCCGCGAGGGCCTTGGCCGCCTCGGTCTTCCCCACCCCGGGCTCGCCCTCGAGGAGGATCGGCTGGCCCATCCGGACGGCCAGGAACAGCGCCACGCCCAGCGGCTGGTCGGTCAGGTACCCGGCGGCGTCCAGCTCAGCGACGAGCGTGGCGACGTCCGGCAGCCGCCCGGAAAGGTCACTCAAGGGCATAGCTCCATCATCGGTCATGAGGCGCCTTCACCGGCCAGCTCTCTGTTACCCGGGGGACGACCCCCGGACCCCCCGAGCTGGCCGGCTCGGCGAGGACACGCCTCCGGCGCACCTCCCCTCCCCGAACCAGCGGGGTCGTCCTCCCGGGGTCATGGAGCGAGGTCGGCCCGGACCGGGCGGCCCTGGAGCGCGCACCACACGCTGGCCGGGGTGAGCGGCATGTCCGCGTGCCGCAGGCCCAGCGGGCGCAGCGCGTCGACCACGGCGTTGACCACCGCGACCGGCGAGCCCACCGTGGCCGACTCGCCCACGCCCTTGGCGCCGATCGGGTGGTGCGGGCACGGGGTGACGGTCTGGCCCAGCTCCCACGACGGGCATTCCAGCGAGGTGGGCAGCAGGTAGTCCATGAACGAGCCGCCGAGGCAGTTACCGTCCTGGTCGTAGCGTGATGACCTGCATCAGCGCCATGCCGACCCCGTCGGCCAGGCCGCCGTGCACCTGCCCCTCCACGATCATCGGGTTGATCCGGACCCCGCAGTCGTCCACCGCGATGAACCGGCGCAGGGCGACCGCGCCGGTGCCCGGGTCCACGTCCACCACGCAGATGTACGCGCCGTAGGGATAGGTCAGGTTCGGCGGGTTGTACACGGTCTCGGCGTCCAGGTGACCCTCGACCCCGTCGGGCAGCTCCAGCGAGGAGTGCGCGGCCATCGCGATCTCGGCGATGGTGCGGCCCTGCTCGGGGTCGCCGCGGACCTGCCACCGGCCGTCGCGCCCACTCCAGGTCGTCCGGCGCGGCCTCCAGCATGGCCGCGGCCACCACCCGGGCGCGCTCGCGCACCTTGCGGGCCACCACCACGGCCGCGGCGCCGGACACCGGCGTGGACCGCGAACCGTAGGTCCCCAGGCCGAACGGGGTGCGGTCGGTGTCGCCGTGCACCACCTCGACGTCGTCCGGGCTCAGCCCCAGCTCATGCGCGACGATCTGGGCGAAGGTGGTCTCGTGCCCCTGGCCCTGGGTCTGGCAGGAAATGCTCAGCACCGCCGCGCCGGTCGGGTAGATCCGCAGGTCCGCGCCGTCGGCCATGCCCAGGCCGAGGATGTCCATGTCCTTGCGCGGCCCGGCGCCGACCCCCTCGGTGAAGAAGCTCAGCCCGATGCCCATGTACTCGCCGCGGGCCCGCTTCTCCGCCTGCTCCCGCCGCAGTTCCGGGTACCCGGCCAGGTCCATCGCGACCTGCAGGGCCCGGGGGTAGTCGCCGGAGTCGTACTCCCACCCGGTCGGGCAGGTGTAGGGGAACTGCTCGGGCCGCAGCAGGTTCCGCATCCGCAGCTCGGCCGGGTCCAGGCCGAGCTCGGCGGCCAGCAGGTTGACCATCCGCTCGACCAGGTACACGCCCTCGGCGATCCGGAACGAGCAGGAGTAGGCCACCCCGCCGGGGGCCTTGTTGGTGTAGACGCCGGTGACCTCGCAGTGGGCCGCCTGCAGGTCGTAGGAGCCGGTGAAGATGTGGAAGAACCCGGCCGGGTACTTGCTGGGCTGGGCGGACCCGTTGAACGCGCCGTGGTCGGCCAGCACCCGGGCCCGCAGGGCGAGGATCCGCCCGTCCCGGGTCGCGGCGATCTCGCCGTGCATGTGGTAGTCCCGGGCGAACGCGGTGGACATCAGGTTCTCCGACCGGTCCTCGACCCACTTCACCGGCTGGCCGGTCAGCATGGTGCCGACCACGGCACACAGGTAGCCCGGGTACACCGGGACCTTGTTGCCGAACCCGCCGCCGATGTCCGGGGACACGATCCGGATCTTGTGCTCGGGCAGCCCGGCGATCAGCGCGTACAGGGTGCGGTGCGCGTGCGGCGCCTGCGTGGTGGCCCACACCGTGAGCTTCCCGGTGACCGGGTCCATCTCGGCCACCGCGCCGCAGGTCTCCAGCGGCGCGGGGTGCGAGCGCGGGTACAGCATGTCCTGGGTGACGACCACGTCCGCGGCGGCGAAGGCCGCGTCGGTGGCGGCCCGGTCGCCGGCCGTCCCAGTCGAAGATGTGGTTGTCCTGCTGGCCGGCCACGTCGTCGCGGATCAGCGGGGCGCCCGGGTCGAGCGCCCGGGTCGCGTCCACCACCACCGGCAGCGGCTCGTACTCCACCTGGATCAGCTCCAGCGCGTCCCGCGCGGAGTAGCGGTCCTCGGCCACGACGAACGCCACCTCCTGGCCCTGGAACCGGACCTTGTCGGTGGCCAGCACGGCCTGCACGTCGCGGGACAGGGTGGGCATCCAGGCCAGCTTGCGCTGCTCCAGCAGCTCGCCGGTGATGACGGCCCGCACCCGGGGATGCGCCTCGGCCGCGGCGGTGTCCACGCTCACGATCCGGGCGTGCGCCAGCGGGCTGCGCAGGATCGCGCCGTGCAGCATCCCGGGCCGCTGGATGTCGTCCACGAACGTGCCCTGGCCGCGCAGGAACCGGGCGTCCTCCTTGCGCCGGACCGGGCCGTAGGCCCCGTCCAGGGCCGGATCAGGAGCTGCGCTCATCGTCCCTCCGCCCGCTGGCCGGCCTCGTGCTCGCTGGCCCACTGGACCGACCGCACGATGTTCTCGTACCCGGTGCACCGGCACAGCTGGCCGGACAGCGCCTCGCGGATCTCCTCCCGCGGACGGATCCGGGTGGTGGTCGAGCAGCCACCGGGCGGTCATCATCATGCCCGGCGTGCAGAACCCGCACTGCAGCCCGTGGCACTCCGCGAACCCCTGCTGCACCGGGTCCAGCCGGCCGCCGCGGGCCAGGTCCTCGACGGTGCGCACCCGGCGCCCGTCGGCCATGGCCGCCAGCACCGTGCACGACTTCACCGGCGTCTCGTCCAGCCACACCACGCACGCGCCGCAGTTGGAGGTGTCGCACCCCCAGTGTGACCCGGTCAGCCCCAGGTCATCGCGGAGGAAATGGATGAGCAGCAGCCGGGCCTCCACGTCCCTGGTGTGGCTGACCCCGTTCACGGTCATCGTTATCTGCATATCGACGGTGCTCAGCCCGCGTCCTGCCGTGCGCGGCGCCGGCCGGCTCCCGGCTGCGCGGGGCGCTGCCCGTCCGGGCGGGCGCGCTGGAGGGCCCGGCGCAGCGACCGGATGGTGAGCTCGCGGGCCAGGTGGCGCTTGTAGTCGGCCGGGCCGCGCTGGTCGGACACGGGCCGGCAGGACGCGGCGGCCAGCTCGCCGGCCCGGGCGAAGCTCTCCTCGGTGGCCGGCGCGCCGCGCAGGAAGTCCTCGGCCCCGGCCGCGGAGAAGTGCGGCGAGCCCACCGCGGTCAGCCCGATGCCCGCGTCGGCGATCGTGGCATCCTCAAGCCCGCCGCCGTCCACGCCCCGCCGCCGCTCCAGCCACAGGGCCGACGCCGGCCGCGCCCACCGGCCAGTCGCCGGCCCGCCGCCCGACCTTCTCGTACGCACTGCCGCCGCCCGGCCGGATCGCGATCCGGATCTCCGTCAGGATCTCGCCCGGCGCGACCACGGTCTCGTAGGGGCCGGTGTGGAAGTCCCGGACCGGCACCGTCCGGGTGCCGCCGGGGTGCGCGATGATCATCGTCGCCTTGAGCGCCGCGAACGCCGCCGACAGGTCCTCGGACGGGTCGGCCTGGCAGAGCGAGCCGCCGACCGTTCCCCAGTTCCGCACCACCGGGTCCGCGATCACCTGCTCCGCATCGTGCAGCACCGCGAAGTGGCGGGCCGCCTCCGCCGAGTCGAGCAGCTGCGCGTGCCGGGTCAGCGCGCCGATCCGCAGCTCGTCGCCGGTCACCGTGAGGTAGGACAGCTCGCTGAGCCCGTTGATGTCGATCAGCGTCTCGGGCTGCACCAGCCGCAGCTTCATCATCGGGATCAGGCTGTGCCCGCCCGCCAGGATGCGCGACTCCGGCCCGAACCGGGCCAGCAGGGTGAGGGCGTGCGCGACGCTGGTGGCCTTCTCGTACTCGACGTAGGCCGGAACCTGCATACGCTCTCCCTCGGGATAGACCCGCTGTCTGCGCAGTGTACGAGTGCGTCCCGCCAGCGGTAATAATCAGCCCATGAGTGATATCCAGAACCGGCCAGCGAGCCCGGGCCGCCAGGCCCGGGCGAGCGGTCGGTGCGGGTCGCATCTGGATAGCGCGAATTCGGATAAGACACTGTTATGACGCTTACCCAGCTGAACGCATTCGTGCTGGTCGCCCGGCTGGGCTCGGTGACCTCCGCCGCGAACGCGCTCGGTGTCAGCGAGTCCGCGGTCTCGCAGGCACTGACCGCCCTCCGCCAGCATCTCGGCGACCAGCTGGTCAGCCGCGGGCCCAGCGGGATGACGCTGACCGCGGGCGGGTCCCGCCTGCTGGCCACCGCGTCGCAGATCGTGGTCCTCGGCGCCGAGGCGCACGCCGCGGTCCGGGCCGCCCAGGGCGCCCCGGAGCAGCTGCGCCTGGTGGCCTCGCCCACCTTCGCCGAGTTCGTGGCCAGCCCGCTGACCGAGGCGTTCCGGCGGCGCTTCGCCGGGCCGCTCGAGGTGTCCTCCGGGGTGGCCGTGTCCCACGAGATGGCGGTGCTGGTCGGCAACCGGCTGGCCGACGTGGCCATCGGCCCCAGCGTGGCCAGCGACCCGGAACTGCCGGTGGTGAGCGAGCCGATCTTCCGGTACCGCCTGGTGGTGGTCACGGCCGGGCAGTCGCGGCTGCGCGGCAGCCCGCAGCAGTGGCGGTGGCTGGTCGACCCGTCCGGCACCGACCCGGGCAGCGACACGGGGCAGTTGCTGGCGGCGCTGCGGATCCCCGAGGACAAGATCGGGGTGTTCCCCAACCAGACCGCCGCCTGGGCCGCGGCCGCCGACGGGGCCGGGGTCGCGCCGGCCGTCGAGCATCTCGTCATTCAGCAGCTGCGCCGCGGGGAGCTGTCCCTGGTGGACGTGCCGGGCGCGCCGGTGGACGGGTGCTGGCACGTGACGATGCTGGAACGCCAGAGCCGGAGCACGGTGGCCAGCGCGCTGCGCCGCTTCCTGACCACGCCGGAGGCCATGCAGCTGATGCGGGCCCCCACGGCCGGTGTCCCGCCGTCCCGGTTCCGGCCGCCGGTCTACGTGACCATCTGGAGCTAGCCCGCCTGTCCGGACAGCCCTGACCCGGAACCGCACGGGCAGTTAAGCAAGCACTTATTCACGTATTGCGCACCTCTGCTCGCTGACGGATCATGTGCCTCACCTCACAGAGGCATGGATGCCGTCTGATCTTGGGTAGGAGTGGGTCGATGCGGATCGAATCCGATGGGCACAGCCGCGGCAACCCGCGCCTCTACGAGCTGATCGAGAACGCCCCGAAAGAGGGCAAGAGCCCCACGGTGTGGGCCTGGCCGCAGCTCATCGATTACCTGAAGGTCGCCGGCCAGCCCGTCGCCGGGCCCTGGCCGCCCCATCAGGAGCCGCGCCCCGATCCGGAGGAGGACACGCTGCCCGTCGCGGTGGCTGATCCGGAAAATTCTCCGCAACGAAGCCCGTCCCGGCCCGGTGTGCCCACCATCGGTGACACGGATGGCGGCACAGTCAGCGCCGGTACCGGGGCCGACAGTGCCGCGAGCACCAGTGCCGCAGACAGCGGTACCGCGGGCCCTGGCGACGACGACTGACTCACCATCCGGCGTCCGGCGCGACAGTGCCGTCCGGATAGGACACTGGAGGACCGCATGTACCCGTCCCGGTTCCGCTACGAGGCACCGCGCTCCCTGGATGAGGCCATCGCCACACTGCGGGACGGCGGGGACTACGCCAAGGTGCTGGCCGGCGGCCAGAGCCTGGTCCCGCTGATGAAGCTGCGCTTCGCCTCGCCGGAACTGGTGGTGGACATCAACAACGTGCCCGGCCTCGACTACCACCGCGCCGACCCGGACGGG
The DNA here is from genome assembly GCA_963723595.1 of uncultured Actinomycetes bacterium. Lineage (GTDB taxonomy): Bacteria > Actinomycetota > Actinomycetes > Streptosporangiales > Streptosporangiaceae > RYN-230. The sequence goes on along the minus strand of CAVRRQ010000014.1, from coordinate 146,861 downwards.
ACGCTGCGGATCGGGGCCCTGTGCCGGCACGCCGACCTGGAGCGCTCGTCGCTGCTGAAGTCCTCGCAGCCGACCATGGCCGAGGCGGCACCGCTGATCGCCGACCCCATCGTGCGCAACCGGGGCACCCTGGTCGGCTCGCTCTGCCACGCCGACCCGCAGGGTGACTGGGCGTCGGTGGTGCTGGCGCTGGGCGGGTCGGTGGTGGCCCAGGGCCCGCGCGGCCGGCGCAGCGTGCCGATGGCCGAGTTCGTCACCGGGCCGTTCGAGAACGTCCTGGAACCCGACGAGGTCGCGGTGGAGGCGGTGATCCCGCCCGCCACAGGGGCCCGGGCGGGTGGGTACCTCAAGCTGGAGCGCCGGGTCGGCGACTTCGCCACGGTCGGGGTGGCGGTGGCCCTGGAGATGTCGGGCGGCACCGTGACCCGGGCCGGGATCTCCCTGACCGGGGTGGGGGGATCCACGATCGGGGCCACCGAGGCCGCCAGCGCCCTGACCGGCCAGCCGCTGACCGCCCAGACCATCGAGATGGCGGCCGGGCTGGCCGCGGACGTGTCGCGGCCCCGGACCGATCACCGCGGCAGCGCGGACTACAAGCGGCACATGGTGCACACGTTCGTGACCCGCATCCTGGAACGGGCCGGTGGCACGGGCGCAGGCGGCACGGGCCTAGGCGGCACGGCGGAAAGGGCAGCCTGACATGACGATGGTGTACGAGGATCACGGCGACGAGACCAGTGACGTCCCGATGCGCCGGATCCGGTTCACGGTCAACGGGCAGAAGAAGATCGCGGAGGTGGAAACCCGGCTGCTGCTGATTCACCTGATCCGCCGCGGGCTCGGGCTGACCGGCGCGCACGTGGGCTGCGACACCACGAACTGCGGCGCATGCACGGTGCTGGTGGACAGCCGCCCGGTCAAGTCCTGCACCATGCTGGCCGTGCAGGTGGACGGGCGCGAGATCAGCACCGTGGAAGGGCTGGCTACCGCGAGCGAGCTGCACCCGCTGCAGGAGGGCTTCAAGGAGGAGCACGGCCTGCAGTGCGGGTTCTGCACCCCCGGGATGCTGATGGCCGCCAAGGCCCTGCTGGACGAGAACCCCGATCCGAGCGAGGAAGACGTCCGCTGGGCCCTGTCCGGCAACCTGTGCCGGTGCACCGGCTACCAGAACATCGTGAAGTCGGTGCTGTGGGCCGCCGACAAGCTCCAGAAAGAGGGCTGACGCCGTGAGCAGGCACTGGACGAGATCAAGATCGGCGGGCTCGGCGCCAGCCGCAAGCGCGTCGAGGACAACCGCTTCATCAGGGGCAAGGGCAACTACACCGACGACATCACCCTGCCGGGCATGCTGCACATGGAGATCCTGCGCAGCCCGCTGGCCCACGCCCGGATCAAGTCCATCGACGCCAGCCGGGCGTGGGAGATCCCCGGGGTGCGGCCTGGTGCTCACCGGCGAGATGATGGCCACCCGCAACCTGGCCTGGATGCCGACGCTGTCCTACGACACCCAGGCGGTGCTGGCCACCGACAAGGTCCGGTTCCAGGGCCAGGAGGTGGCCTGCGTCATCGCCGACGACCCGTACATCGCCAAGGACGCGTGCGAGGTCATCGACGTCGAGTACGAGCCGCTGCCGGCGATCGTCAACCCGGCGCAGGCCGTGGCCGAGGGCGCCCCGGTCATCCGGGACGACAAGACGGGCCAGGCCGGCAACGTCATCTACGACTGGGAAGTAGGCGACGCCGAGGGCACCGAGCGGGCGTTCGCGGACGCGGACGTGGTCTCCCGGCTGCAGCTGCACTACCCGCGCTCGCACCCGTCCCCGATCGAGTGCTGCGGGTCGGTCGCGGACTTCGACCGGGCCACCTCCAAGCTGACCGTGTACATGACCACCCAGGCACCGCACATCATCCGGGCCGCGGTCGCGATGGTCGCCGAGCTGCCCGAGCACATGATCCGGATCATCTCGCCGGACATCGGCGGCGGGTTCGGCAACAAGGTGCCGGTCTACCCCGGCTACGTCTGCTCGATCCTGGCTTCCATCCTGCTGGAACGGCCGGTCAAGTGGATCGAGGACAAGTCCGGCAACCTGATCTCCACCCACTTCGCCCGGGACGTGTACCTGGACGGCGAGATGGCGCTGCGCCGGGACGGCAAGATCCTGGCCGTCCGGATGCGCACCCAGGCCGACCACGGCGCGTTCTTCTCCGACGCCCAGCCCAGCAAGTTCAAGATCGGGCTGATGCACTCGGCCTTCGCCGCCTACGACATCCCGGTGGCGCACATGACGACGCGCGGCACCTACACCAACAAGGCGCCCGGCGGGGTCGCCTACCGGTGCTCGTTCCGGGTCACCGAGGCCATGTTCTTCCAGGAACGCATGATGCAGGCCGCCGCCCAGGACCTGGGCCTGGACCAGGCCGCGTTCCGGCGGATGAACTTCGTGCGCGACGACGACTTCCCGCACCGCACCCCGTTCGGCTTCCTGACCGACTCGGGCCAGTACGGCAAGTGCCTGGACGTCGGGCTGCGGGCCATCGGCTACGAGGACTTCCGGGCCAGGCAGGAAGAGGCGCGGGCCCGGGGCCGGCTGCTCGGCCTGGGCATCTCCACCATGACCGAGCCGCTCGGCGCGGGCAACAGCCGCGAATACGACATCCTCGGCATCAAGATGTTCGACTCCGCCGAGCTCAAGATCCACATGACGGGCAAGGCCATCGTCCGCACCGGGGCGCGGGGCCAGGGCCAGGGCCACGAGACCACCTGGGCCCAGATCGTCAGCCACGAGCTGGGCATCCCGGCCGAGGACATCGTCGTCGAGGAGGGCGACACCGACACCGCGCCGTTCGGGATGGGCACCTACGCCTCCCGCAGCACGCCGGTGGCCGGGGCGGCGGTCTCCATGGTGTCCCGCAAGATCCGGGCCAAGGCGCGCAAGCTGGCCGCCCATCTCCTCGAGGTGTCCGAGGAGGACATCGAGTGGGAGCTGGGCCGGTTCTACGTGCGCAGCGCGCCGGACCACGGGGTGACCATCCAGGAATGCGCGATGGCCGCGTACAGCAACATGCCAGACGGCATGGAGCCTGGCCTGGAGAACACGGCCTACTACGACCCGCCCAACCTGACCTGGCCGTTCGCGGTGTACATCGTGACGGTCGAGGTTAACCCCGAGACCGGGGTCTGGGACGTGCTGAACACGGTCGCGGTGGACGACTGCGGGATCCGGATCAACCCGATGATCGTCGAGGGCCAGATCATGGGCGGCCTGGCCGAGGCGTACGCCATGGCCAACATGCAGTTCATCACGTTCGATGCGGAGGGGAACTGCGTCGGGTCGAACTACATGGACTACATGCTGCCGAGCGCCTGGGAGACGCCGGGCTTCGAGCTGCACAGCGAGGTGGTTACCCCCTGCCCGCACCACCCGATCGGCGCCAAGGGCATCGGGGAGTGCGCGGCGGTCGGCGGCCCGGCCGCGTTCGTGAACGCGGTGCTCGACGCGCTGTCCCAGACCGGGGTCCGCAATATCGACATGCCGCTGCTCCCCGACCGGGTGTGGGAGGCGATCACCCAGCGCCACGACGTCTCCGGTGCGCCCCCCGTACGCACCGACTGAGTACCGGACAGCCAGTGCGGGAGTACTGAGGAGAATTGCTGATGCACAGCTTCGATGTGCTGGAGGAGGCCGGCGAGCTGACCCGCCGGGGCCAGCCGTTCGCGCTGGCCACCGTGGTCTGGCGGCAGGGCCCGTCCTCGGGCCAGCAGGGCTCCCGGGCGATCATCACGGCCTCGGGTGACCTGCACGGCTGGATCGGCGGGGCCTGCGCCGAGCCGGTGGTGATCCGCGAGGCCCAGCAGGTGATCACCGAGGGCGTGCCGCGGCTGCTGCTGCTCGGGACGCGCGACCAGTTCGGCGCGGCCGTGCCGGACGGGATGACCGTGGTGCCCATCGCCTGCCAGAGCGAGGGGGCGCTGGAGGTCTACATCGAGCCGGTGCTGCCCGCGCCGCACCTGGTCATCGTGGGCCGCTCGCCGATGGTGGCGACGCTGGCCGACCTGTCCCGGGTGCTGGGCTGGCGCACCACGGTGCTGGACCGCGGGGCGTTCTCGGCCGCCGACGCGGACGAGGGCTCGATGGTGGTGGTGGCTACCCAGGGCCACGGGGACGAGGAGGCCGTCGAGCAGGCCGTCGAGGCCCGGCCCGCCTACCTGGGCCTGGTCGGGTCGGCTAAGCGGGGCGCGGCGGTGCTCGGCTACCTCACGGACCGGGGCGTGCCACAGGACCAGCTGGACCGGGTCCGGGTGCCGGCCGGGCTGGACCTGGGCCGGACGTCGCACCGCGAGATCGCGGTCGCCATCCTGGCCGAGCTGGTCCAGCTACGCGCGTCGGGGGGTCTTGCCGGAACGGGCAGCGGTGCGGCAGCGGTCCCCGGCGAGGAGGGGCGCGCCGAAGGCGTGTCCCCGCCGAGCAGGGGACTTACGGGGGCCGGGGGTTCCGGGGGTAGTCCCCCGGGCGGGCAGAACGGGGGGTCGCCCCCCCGGGAAAGCAGAGATCCGGTGTGCGGGATGACCGTGACCGCGGGCGCGTCCAGTTACCCGCTGGAGCACGGCGGCGAGACGTACTACTTCTGCTGCGCTGGCTGCCGCCGGTCGTTCCAGGAGGACCCGGCGGCATACCTGAAGGAGAGCCGATGCTGATCGCCAACGACTTCGAGGTCGCGCAGCCGATCGAGAAGGTCTGGAAGTTCTTCGGGGACATCCCCCAGGTGGCGACCTGCCTGCCCGGCGCGGAACTGACCGAGGACCTGGGCGGCGAGAAGTACAAGGGCCGGGTGGCGATCCGGATGGGCCCGGTGCGGCTGCAGTTCGCCGGCACCGCGGAGATCGCCGAGCGCGACGAGGCCGCCAAGCGGCTGGTCCTCAACGCGGCCGGCGCCGAGGAGAAGGGCCGCGGCCAGGCCAGCATGGTGGTTACCGCGACACTGGTCCGCTCCGGTCGTGGCACCAGGGTCAACGTGGGGCAGGATATCCAGCTGTCCGGCGCGGCCGCGCAGTACGGCCGGGGCATGATCTCCGACGTCTCGTCGGTGCTGATGCGGGACTTCGCCACCACCATGCAGGACCGGATCGAGCGGGTCGAGCGCGGTGAGTCAGCCGAGCAGATCGCCGCGGCCGGCAGCAGCCCGGCCAGCGGCCTCGCCCTCGGCATGCGGGCCATGGTCATGGCGCTGACCCGGGTCTTCCGCCGTTTCTTCGTTCCCTACCGCGCCCCCGCGAGCTGAGAAGGAGCCGTCATGGTCTTGTGGTGGATCGGCAACGTAGTGCTGCTGGTCGTGGTGCTGCCGGTCGTGATCTTCCTGCTGAACCGGGTGCTCGCCGCGCTGGAGCGGATCCGGGCCGCCGCCGACCAGATCCTGGCCGGCGGCGTCGAGCTCGTCGGCGAACTGCAGTGCGTCCCTGACGGCCTGGCCCAGACCGACGCCACGGTCGGCGCGGTCTCCGTGGGGGCCGTCCGGTACGCCGGCTCCGTCGCGAAACTTCTCGGTTAAGGAGACAGCCCATGCCAGCAGCGGCCTGGATGACCATCATCGTCGCGGCGCTGATCATCGCGGTCACCGCGGTCGGCCTCCTGAGGGTGATCTTCCACCTGCGGGCCATCCGGGCCACGCTCGTGGCCACCACCGGCGGGGTGCAGGCCGTGGCCGCGCTCACCGCCCCGGTGCCACCCCGGCTGACCTCGGTCAACGCCAGCCTCAAGCCGGTCCGTGACTTCTGCGAGACGGTCTGACCCGGATGCCATTCCAGCTCAAGCGGGCGACGCAGCCCCTGCGAAGGAGTCACTGATGGAAGTACACGGCACCGTCCTGGCGGCCGGGACGTCCACGACCGGCTGGGTGGTGGGCTACACCATCGGCATCGTGATCGTCCTGGTGGTCGTGGCGCTGGTCGTGCCGATCCTGCTGCTGGCCCGGTCGATCGGCAACGAGGCACCCAAGATCAATGACGCGCTGGCCGAGGCGGTCAACAACACCGCGCCATTGGGTGCGCTGCGCACCACGATCGAGCACGCCACCATCATCATCGGCGGCCTGCAGCGCGGCCGCGCACGGCTGGGAGGCTGACGTGCAGCCACATGTGCTGGCCATGTCCGGCACCGAGCACACCTTGTGGGTCTGGGCGATCATCCTCGGCTTCGTCGTGGTGCTGGCCGTCGCGGCGCTGCTCAGCATCCTGGTCTGGCTGGTCAAGATCATTGACCGCCGGGTGGTCCAGATCGGCGGGACGCTGCAGGCGGCCGCGGACAACACCGCGGACACCGTGCTCATCCCGCAGGTCGCCGACGGTGTGGAGGCGGTCCTGGCTGAGGGCCTCCAGCATCACCTGTTCCTCGGCCGGGTGCTCGGGAAGGTCAAATCATGACCGTGCTGGTCGTCCTGACCGTCATCGTGACCGCCCTGCTCATCGCGGGCCTGGCGTTCTACCTGTTCTGGGTGGGCACGCTGCTGACCCGGATCGCCGGGAACCTCGAGGGCGCGGTGGACATCGTGCGCACCATCGTGGGCCACGCCCGGCTCATCGGGCCCGGGGTCGAGCACATCAACCGGACCGGTGGCGTGGTCGCCGGGGCGCTGCCGCTGCTGTACGGGATGGCCGAGGAGATCGTCGTGGACGTCACCCCGGCCCCCGAGCGCCCCGCGGTCCCCGAGCCCGCGCGCCCGGCGTCCGGCCGGCGCCGGTCCCGGCTGCACGACGCGGTGGGGTTCAGCCCCCGCCCGTAAGCGGAAAGTCAGGTGCCAGGGCCGCCGATCCACTCCTCGCGCCAGGACTGGTCGTACTGCTGGGTGTTGCAGCCGGGGTGGTAGATGGCGGTCAGCTCGCGGCTGATCTGCTCCCGGTGGGCGGGGGTGCCGCCGGGCACCTCGTAGGTCGCGATGTACACCTTCCACCGGGACCCGGCGCGGCGGACCCAGCACGGCGCGCTCGGGTGCCGGAACGGGAAGCGCTCGGCGGACAGGTCGTCGCCGTGCCCTACATAGATGACCGCGTACTTCTCCGGCTTGTTCTCCGGGTCGGGCTTGCAGAGGATCGCGTACACGGCGGCCACCGGCGGCGGTGTCCACCCGGCCAGCACCCGCGGCCCCTCGAACGGGTACCCGGCCAGCGACCCGAGCCGGATCATCCGGCCGCGTCCTCGTCCTCGCTGACCGCCTCGGCCCGGATCACCGGGCCGGGCGGCAGGCCGGCCCGGGACGCGGCCTGGCGCAGTTCCCCGGTGGCCTTCTCGATCGCTTCCTCGCGGGTGCTGGCCTCCACGACCAGCTGCGCGCCGTAGCGGTCGGTCCCGATCCCGGTGGCGATGCCGTTGCTGGCCGCGACGGCGTCGGCCAGCTCGACCACTTCCTCACGGGTCAGCACCCGGTCACCCTGGGCCTCGACGCCCACGCTCCACCGCACCGCGGCCTCCTAATTCAGGGTTGGCAGCAGCGTAGCGAGTTCCTCCAGGCTGCTCAGGTCGTGGCCGGACAGGATCAGGTCGACGCTCGGGGCGGCGGCCAGCATGCCGAGCGTGCTCGGCCGGAAGTGCGGCTCGCTGCCCTTGTGCGGGTTCATCCACACCACCCGGTAACTGAGCCGGGCGAGCCGTTCCATCGCCGTGGCCAGCGTCTCCGGGTCACCGCGGTCCAGGCCGTCGGAGCAGATGACCACGATCCCGCCGCGGCACAGCCCGCGGCGGCCCCAGTTGCGGACGAAGGCGTCCAGGCTCTCCCCGATCCTGGTGCCGCCCTCCCAGTCGAACACCGCGCTGGCCGCCCGCTCCAGGGCGTCGTCGGGCTTGCGGTGGTCCAGGGCCCGGGTGATCCGGGTAAGCCGGGTCCCGAAGCAGAACACCTCGACCCGGGCGGTGGCGCGTTTCGCCGAGTAGGCGAACTGGAGCAGGTGCCGCGAGTAGTCGGCCATCGAGCCGGACACGTCGAGGATGAGGATCAGCGGCCGGAGCCGGACCTTGCGCTGGCGCCAGGCCAGCGGGCCGGGCTCGCCCTGCATGCGCAGCGACTCCCGCACCATCTGGCGCAGGTCCGGAGAGCGGCCGGCGGCCGCCGCCGTGGTGCGCCGGGTCCGCCGCCGGGGCGGGGTGAGCCGGATCCGGGCCATGATCCGCCGCAGCGCGGCGAGTTCCTCCGGGGTGCAGGCGGGAAACGACTTGTGCCGGAGCGTCTCGGCGTCCGACGCCATCAGCCCCAGGCTCACCTGCTCCTGGAGGTCGTCGCCGGGATCGGTGGCCGGGATCTGAAGCACCCCGTCGGCCCGGGTGTGCTCGGGATGCTGCAGGTTGAGAAGTTCCCGGACCGGGTCCCGGCTATCCAGGAAGAACCGCCGGAACACCCGGTCGTACACGGGGATGTTCTCCCGCCGGGTGACCAGCGTGGTCCGGCCGCCCCAGTACAGGTCCAGCAGGTCGGTCGGGTCCAGCGCGCCCATGGCGGCGCAGTAGGCCAGCACGTCCCCGGAACCGGCCGGCAGGCCGGCCGTGCGCAGTTCCGCCGTGAAGTTCACCAGCAGCGCGACGAAGGGGGCGCGCTCGGCCGCCGGCGGGTCCGCAGCCGCGGGCAGGTCCGCAGCCGCGGGCGCACCCTCGGCGGCGGGCGCGCGCTCAGGCACCGGACGTGATCTCTTCCAGGTTGTCCCGGACCAGCTCGAGGTCGTCCCGTTCCTTGACCACCGCGCCCAGGGTGTCCCCGGCGACCTCGGTGCCCAGCCCGGTCTCGCCCAGGAAGTCCAGCGTCCGCACCCAGTCGATGGTCTCGGCCACGCCGGGCGGTTTGGCCAGCTCCATCTCCCGGAGCCGGTTGACCGCCGCGACCACCTTGGCCGCCAGTGCCTCGGACACGCCCGGCGCGCGGACCAGGACGATTTCCACCTCACGCTCCGGAGACGGGTAGCCGATCCAGTGGTAGAGGCAGCGCCGCTTCAGCGCATCGTGCAGTTCACGGGTCCGGTTCGAGGTCAGCACGACCAGGGGCGGCCGTTCCGCCTTGATCGTGCCGATCTCGGGGATGCTGATCTGGAAGTCGGAGAGCACCTCGAGCAGGAACGCCTCGAACTCGTCGTCGGCCCGGTCCACCTCGTCGATGAGCAGCACCGCCTGGTCACCGGCCCGCACCGCGTCCAGCAGCGGCCGCTCCAGCAGGAACCGCGGGCCGAAGACCTGATCGACCGCGTCGTCCCCGGTCACCTGACGCTCGGACAGGGCCCGGATATAGAGCATCTGGCGGGCGTAGTCCCACTCGTAGAGGGCCTGGTTGGTGTCGATGCCCTCGTAGCACTGCAGCCGGATCAGCCGGCGCCCGAACGTGTCCGCCAGGACCTTGGCGACCTCGGTCTTGCCCACCCCGACCTCGCCCTCCAGCAGGACGGGACGGTTCAGCGAGAGACCGACGAACAGGGCGGTGGCCAGGCCGCGGTCGGCCAGGTAACCGCCCTGGCGCAAGATGCCGGTGAGCTCGCTGACGGTGCCCGGATACTCCATGCAGCGGTCAGTGACCCTCGGCCGGGCCGAGGACCAGGTCGGCGACGCTGCCGCCGTCGGCGCTCAGCTTGCCCTCACGGGCCAGCCGGTTCCGCCACGCGGTCCGCAGGTCCTCGTCGGGGCCGGCCATGCCGCCGAAGCCAACGTCGGCCATCCTCTTGCACCCCTTGGTGTCGCCGCAGTCATCGAGGTCGGCAGCGGTCTGCTCCTGTGCGCTCCACACCCCGCGCAGCACCTCGAGGGCTTCGCCCGGCTGATCGTTCATAGTCAGGTACCTTCCCGGTGTCCTAGGGCTGACTCTAATCCGCGGGCCCGGTTCGGGCGACCGCTGATTAAGCGTTCTCTTATCCGGCGGGCCGTCCCGGCCGGGGCCCGCCGGGCGGGGCCCGCCGGCCGGGCGGGTTCAGCAGCTGCGGTTGATGGTGACCGCCTTGACCGTCGCGGCCCACTCGTAGGCCAGCTCGTAGGGCCAGAACGCGGCCCGGATCGGCGCGGTCATCACGTACACCTGGCCGCTGAAGCAGCGCTCCATCCGCAGCCGGGCCCGGGAGTCCTGCGGCGTGATGGTGACCAGGGCGATGGAGTGCCAGTGGTACTGCCGGGCCAGCCGGGCCGCGTACTCCGCCTCGCCCTGCGTGGTGTCCGGGCTGGGGTCGAAGCAGATCTCCCTGACCCCCTGGATCGGCGGCGCGCAGGGACCACCGCCGACCAGATCAGAACCCCGGGATATGACCAGGACCGGCGCCCGGTGCTGCTCGGCCAGGCTCAGCGCGGTGGAGTAGCGGTCACCGGGCCGGCCATCATCACGATCGCGTCCACGCGGGCGGGCATCCCGGAGACGGGGACGATGAACAGGCGCGCGGTCAGGCCGCAGAACGCCAGGAACACGGCCGCGATGACCCCGATCACGATCACGCGCCGCTTCCGGCGCCGCGGGGCACGATCGTCCACCGTCCCGGCCGAGGCATCCGGGACTTCGTTGGTCAGCACGGTTTCTTCACAAGCACAGGCAGCCCTCGTGCGGGGAAGGCGAAAGAGGAGATCTGGTCAGGAAACAGGCTACGTCCCAGGCGGAGAGGCTCGCCAGCGGGCGGCCGTTACAGAAGCAATCCATAGCCGGGGTTCAGCCCGGGGGCAGACAATGGGAGGGTGATCGACGTCGAGCCGGCCCAGTTCGAGGACATGGTCGCGTCCGCGCTGGACAGCCTGCCCGAGGATCTTGGCCGGCTGATGCGCAACGTGGCGGTGACCGTCGAGCACGGCCCCGGACCCCCGGGCCTGCTGGGGCTCTACCAGGGCATCCCGCTGACCAGCCGGACGTCACAGTACGCCGGGGTACTGCCGGACCGGATCACGATCTACCGGCGGGCCATCTGCGCGATCTGCTCGTCCGAGGACGAGGTGGTGGACCAGGTCCGGCGGACGGTGGTCCACGAGGTCGGGCACCACTTCGGCATCGACGACGCGCGCCTGTCCGAACTCGGCTGGTGACCGGCCGGGCACACGGTCCAGAATCCGCCAGCCTCGCGTGCTGCGAAGGGAGATCATCTCGACATGGCCGAGCTTTGGTTCCCGGTACCGCCGCTGGCTGGTGAGGTTGTGCTGCTGCGTCCTTGGCGCGAGGCCGACGTGCCGGGCATCGCGGCGGCGTTCAGTGATCCGGTGATGCAGCGGTTCTCGTGGCGTACTACTGCGTACACCGAGACTGACGCGCGCGACTTCCTCGCTGAGCAGGAAGAGGCCCGCCTGCGCGGCGATGAGCTGAACTTCGCGCTGGCCGGACCGCACGACCAAGACGCGCTGCTGGGCAGCGTCTCGCTGTCTGAGGTCCGCCTGGATCGGGGCTGCGCGGCAGTTGGGTACTGGCTCGCCCCCGGGGCCCGTGGCCGGGGTGCTGCCACAGATGCGGTCCGCCTGCTCGCCCGGTGGGCGTTCGCCGAGCTGGGACTGGCCCGGCTGGAGCTGACGTGCGGTCCCGGCAATGAGGCGTCGCAGCATGTCGCCGACCGTTGCGGGTTTTCCCGCGAGGGCCTGCTTCGTTCCCACGTGCCATTCAAGGGAGCCCGCCGCGACAGCGTGATCTACAGCCTGCTTCCCGGCGAGCTGCGGTAGCGGAGTTTGGCGACTGCCCCTGTCCTGGGCCTGTCCTCGTCCTGTCCGTCACTTCTGCGGTCAGGGTCAGTTTCCGGCCCGGGTCAGGGAAGCGGGCAACGCTGCGACGTGGGTGGGCCTAGATGGACTTGAACCATCGACCTCCGCCTTATCAGGGCGGCGCTCTAACCGGCTGAGCTATAGGCCCTTGCCTGCGGCGCCCGGGGCGTGGCTTACGCGCCGCACACCCCGGGAATTGCCGCCGCGTAAGGCTATCGCATTTTGCGGGTGACCCGCGTCAGTCGGTCTCCCGGAGGGTGACCTCGATGCCGCCGCCGAGATGGGTGACCAGGTTGTAGATCATGGCACCGACCGTGGACAGGGCCGTGATCAGGACGATGTTCACCGCGCCGAGCAGCATCGTGTAGCCCAGCACCCGGGAGGCCGAGAACCAGTGACTGAGCTGGGTCCCGGACGAGCCCGAACTGGAGGTGACACTGGTGAGCGTGTGCTGGATGGACGTGAACACGCCCAGGCTGGACAGCACGAAGTACAGGAAGGCCACGGCGACGAACAGCACGACCCAGGCGACCAGCGACATGAGGAAGCTGAACTTCATCACCGACCACGGCTCGAGCCGCGAGACGACCAGGTCGGCCCGCCGGGCCGGGGCCTGGGTACCCGGACGCGCGGACGCGGCGGCGCCACCCAGCGCCGCACTGCCTGCCGCCGTCCCCGCCGCCGGGCCCGAGCCTGCCTTGTACCGGCCGCGTGACACCGCCGAGAACGTCGAGGTGCGGTTACGGCCGTCGTCCTTCACGGCCGACGGGCTGTCCGCGGACCCCAGGCTCTTGGACGTGCCAGGCCCGGCCCGTGCCCGACGATCCCGTGCCCGGCGAACTCGTGCCGGACGTGCTCCCGGCCGGCTCGGTGAGCGAAGCCGGGTACGGCGGGACGGCCGACGTGGCGTCCGTGGCCGGGCTCACGTCGTAGCTGTACCCGCCGACCGTCGTCCCCGTCTGGCCGAACGTGGTGTCCTCACTCTCCGGATACGACGGGCTGCCGGAGAAGTTGTATCCCGTATCGCCGTCTGCAGTCCCCGCCGTGGCCTCGTCGGCCTCGGGGTTTCGCAAGTCGGCAGCCGCGCCGGTCCGTGGCTGCCCGCCCTCAGGCAGCCACGATGGCGGTTCCGCGCGTTGTTCCACCCCGTCCTCCTCGGGAAGCTTTCCTTCGAGGTTATCCCCGTATGGAGGGTACGTCCTCATTCGGTTTTGTGACTGTCGTCTGAGTGGATACTCATTAGACGTCACCGACCCTCCCCACGTTGCCTCCAATAGCCCGTCCGTCATCGCACCGTGACCTTCCGTGCGATGACGCCCGGTGACCGGATCCTTACCCGGACGCCCCGGAATCATCCGCGGGCCCCTCGGGACCGGCGTTCCCCGGACCATTGTCCGGCACCGCGCCGCCTGGATCGTCCGTTACGTCCGGATCGCCCGGCCCGGTCCCGGCCTCAGCCGCAGGCCCGGACCCGTTCCCGTCCTCATCTTCATCCTCATCCTCGGAGTCGGCCATCGACTCGGCGTTGCGGGCGATGGCCACCACGCTGTCCCCGGACGCCAGGTTCATCAGCCGGACACCCATGGTCTGCCGGCCGGACAGCTTGACCTCGTCGGCCGAAGTCCGGATCACCCCCCCGGAGGAGGTGATCGCGAACACCTCGTCATCGGGGTGCACCATCAGCGCCCCGACCAGCTCGCCCCGGGAGTCGACGATCCGCGCGGTCAGCACGCCGCGGCCGCCCCGGCCCTGGAGGGGGTACTGATCCGAGGGGGTCCGCTTGGCGTACCCGAGGCCGGTAGCCACCAGCACGTCCGCGCCCTCCCGGACCACGTGCATGTCGAGCAGCTCGTCGCCGTCGGTGAACCGCATGCCGATCACGCCGGAGGTGGCCCGGCCCATCGGCCGCATGGTGTCGTCGGTGGCGTGGAACCGGATGGCCTGGGCCCTCCGGCTGACCAGCAGCAGGTCGTCCTCGGGGGAGACCAGGCTGGCCGCGATGACCTCGTCGTCCTCGCGCAGGTTGATCGCGATGATGCCGCCGGACCGGGGCGAGTCGTAGTCGGTCAGCAGCGACTTCTTGACCAGCCCGGAGCGGGTGGCGATGACCAGGTAGGGCGCGACCGAGTAATCAGGGATCGCGAGGACCTCGGCGATGCGCTCGTCCGGCTGGAACGCGAGCAGGTTGGCCACGTGCTGGCCGCGCGCGTCCCGGGCCGTGTCCGGCAGCTCGTAGGCCTTGGCCCGGTAGACCCGGCCCTTGTTGGTGAAGAACAGGATCCAGCGGTGGGTCGTGGTCACGAAGAAGTGGTCCACGATGTCGTCGGTCCGGAGCGCCGCGCCGCGTACCCCCTTGCCGCCCCGCCGCTGCGCCCGGTACAGGTCCGTCCTGGTGCGCTTGGCGTAGCCGCCGCGGGTGATGGTGACGACCACATCCTCCTCGGCGATGAGGTCCTCGTCGGTCACGTCGCCGTCGAAGGGGATGATGCGGGTGCGCCGCTCGTCGCCGTACTTGGTCACGATCTCGCCGAGCTCGTCGCTGATGATCTGGCGCTGCCGCTCGGGCGAGGCCAGGATCGCCTCGTAGTCGGCGATCTTCGCCATCAGGTCCTCGTACTCGTCCGTGAGCGCCTGGCGCTCGAGGGCGGCGAGCCTGCGCAGCTGCATGTCGAGGATGGCCCGGGCCTGATCCTCGTCGATCTCCAGCAGGTCCATCAGGCCCTGCATGGCGGCGTTCGCGGATTCGCTGCCGCGGATGAGCGCGATGACCTCGTCGATCCGGTCGATCGCCTTGAGCAGCGCGCTGACGATGTGGGCCCGCTGCTGCGCCTGGCGGAGCAGGTACCGGGTGCGCCGGAGGATGACCTCGATCTGGTGCGCGACCCAGTAGCGGATCATCTGGTCCAGGCGGAGCGTGCGGGGGACCCCGTTGACCAGGGCGAGCATGTTGGCACCGAACGTGTCCTGCAGCTGGGTGTGCTTGTACAGGTTGTTCAGCACGACCTTGGCGACCGCGTCCCGCTTCAGCACGATGATCAGCCGCTGGCCGGTCCGGCCGCTACTCTCGTCCCGCACGTCGGCGATGCCGCTGACCCGGCCCTCCCGCACCAGCTCGGCGATCTTCAGGGCCAGGTTGTCCGGGTTGACCTGATAGGGCAGCTCGGTGACGATCAGGCAGGGGCGGCCGCGGGCATCCTCGTCGATATCCACCACGGCGCGCATGGTGATCGAGCCCCGGCCGGTCCGGTAGGCGTCCTCGATGCCACGGCGTCCCACGATCAGCCCGCTGGTCGGGAAGTCGGGTCCCTTGACCCGCTCGACCAGCGCTTCCAGCAGTTCCTCATCGGTGGTCTCGAAGTTGTCCAGGTACCACTGGACGCCCGCGGCCACCTCGCGCAGGTTGTGCGTGGGGATGTTGGTCGCCATCCCGACCGCGATGCCCTGCGACCCGTTGATCAGCAGGTTGGGGAACCGGCTCGGCAGCACCACGGGCTCGCCGCCGCGCCCGTCGTAGCTGGGCCGGAAGTTGACGGTGTCCTTGTCGATGTCCCGGAGCATCTCCATGGCCAGCGGGGCCAGGCGGCACTCGGTGTATCGCATGGCCGCGGGCGGGTCGTTACCCGGCGAGCCGAAGTTGCCCTGGCTGTCGATCAGGGGCATCCGCATCGACCACGGCTGGGCCAGCCGGACCAGTGCGTCGTAGATAGACGAGTCGCCGTGCGGGTGGTAGTTGCCCATCACCTCGCCGACCACCCGCGCGCACTTGGAGTAGCCGCGCTCGGGCCGGTAACCGCCGTCATACATCGCCCACAGCACGCGGGTGTGCACCGGCTTGAGACCGTCCCTGACGTCCGGCAGCGCCCGCCCGACGATGACCGACATCGCGTAGTCGATGTAACTGCGCTGCATCTCGACCTGGATGTTGACCGGCTCGGTCCGGTCATGCTGCGGCGGCGGAGCGTCTCCCGAGTCCACGTCGGTCACGTATCAAACCTCTTCCGTCATTCGCAATCGCCAGGTCCTCCAGGTCACCGGGGCCCGCGGTGCGGCCCGCGCGGTGCGGCCCGCCCGGGCGCCTAGATGTCGAGGAACCTGACGTCCTTGGCATTGCGCTGGATGAACGCCCGGCGTGCCTCCACGTCCTCGCCCATCAGCACGCTGAACAGCTCATCTGCCTGGGCCGCGTCATCCACCGTCACCTGCCGGAGCACCCGGTTCGCCGGGTTCATGGTGGTCTCCCACAGCTCGGTCGCGTTCATCTCACCGAGGCCCTTGTACCGCTGGAT
Source organism: uncultured Actinomycetes bacterium (assembly GCA_963723595.1). Taxonomy (GTDB): domain Bacteria; phylum Actinomycetota; class Actinomycetes; order Streptosporangiales; family Streptosporangiaceae; genus RYN-230. Next base: position 130,897 of record CAVRRQ010000014.1, on the reverse strand, counting down.
GCCGTCCCGTGGGCGGGGGTCCCGCCGGCCGGCGGCCATGCCAGCCTGGATGAGCGCGTCGCGCTCGCGGTCGGAGTAGGCGTAGTCGGGATGAGCTCCGCGTCCCTCCCACTTGATCTTGTAGAGCGGTGGCTGCGCCAGGTACACGTGGCCCGCCTCGATCAGCGGCTTCATGAACCTGAACAACAGGGTGAGCAGCAGCGTGGTGATGTGCTGGCCGTCCACATCCGCGTCGGCCATCAGGACGATCTTGTAGTAGCGGAGTTTGGTGATGTCGAAGTCGTCGTGGATGCCCGTGCCCAGGGCGGTGATCATCGCCTGGACCTCGTTGTTCTTGAGCACCCGGTCGATCCGGGACTTCTCCACGTTGAGGATCTTCCCGCGGAGCGGCAGGATCGCCTGGAACTCCGGGTTCCGGCCCTGCTTGGCCGAGCCGCCGGCCGAGTCGCCCTCGACCACGTAGATCTCACAGCGCTCCGGGTCGCCGGACTGGCAGTCGGACAGCTTGCCGGGCAGTGAGGACGACTCCAGCAGGCCCTTGCGCCGGGTCAGGTCACGGGCCTGGCGGGCCGCGATCCGGGCCCGGGCCGCCTGGGTGGCCTTGGTGATGATGTCCTTGGCCTCGCCGGGGTTGCGGTCGAACCAGTCCCGCAGGTGGTCGTTGACGGCCTTCTGGACGAACGACTTGGCCTCGGTGTTGCCGAGTTTGGTCTTGGTCTGCCCCTCGAACTGCGGGTTGGCCAGCTTGACGTGGATGATCGCGGCGAGTCCCTCGCGCACGTCCTCCCCGGTGAGGTTGTCGTCCTTCTCCCGGAGCAGCTTCTGCTCCTTGGCGTACCGGTTGACGATCGAGGTCAGCGCGGAGCGGAACCCCTCTTCGTGGGTGCCGCCTTCGGCCGTGTTGATCGTATTGGCGAAGGTATGCACCGACTCCGCGTAAGAACTGTTCCACTGCATGGCGATCTCGGCCGAGATCCCGGTGCCCTCATCACCGAAGTCGATGACGGTCGAGTGCACCGGCTCCTTGGACGCGTTGAGGTACCGCACGAAATCGGCGATTCCGCCCTCGTAGCAGTAGCGGACCGTCCGTGGCTGGCCCGGCTCGCCGTCCTCGCCCTCGAGCGCGGCGTGATCGGGCCGCTCGTCGGTGAGGTTGATGGCCAGGCTCCGGTTGAGGAAGGCCATCTCCTGGAGCCGCCGGGACAGCGTCTCGTAGTCCCAGTCCGTGGTCTCGAAGATGGCTGGGTCCGGCCAGAACGTGATCGTGGTGCCGGTCTCGTCGGTGGCCTCGTCCCGGGTCAACGGCGTGACCGGGTGGCTGCGCTCGTAGCGCTGCCGCCACACGTACCCGTCCCGGCGGATCTCGACGTCCAGCCGGATGGACAGGGCGTTCACAACGGAGACGCCCACCCCGTGCAGGCCGCCCGAGACGGCGTAGGACTTCCCGTCGAACTTCCCGCCCGCGTGCAGGGTGGTCAGCACCACCTCGACGGCCGGCCGGTGTTCCACCGGGTGCTCGTTGACAGGAATACCGCGGCCGTTGTCGGTGACCCGGACCCCGCCGTCGGCGAGGAGAGTACCGTCGATGCGGTCGCAGTAGCCGGCCAGGGCCTCGTCCACGGCGTTGTCCACGACCTCATACACGAGGTGGTGGAGGCCGCGCTCGCCGGTAGAGCCGATGTACATACCGGGACGCTTGCGTACTGCCTCAAGGCCCTCCAAGACCGTGATCGAACGTGCGTCGTAGGACAAGAGCAAGCTCCTCTTGGAATAAATAACGCGCTACCGGGGCGACGGCAGGCCTGACCCGCGTTGCTGCCCAGCAGCACAGACTTATTTTACCTGGGAGAACCTTCAGTCTCAGCCGTACGTGTCGCGTGGCCCCCGGCCACCTCGCACCCGCCACTCACCAGGCCGCCGGGGCTGCTCGGGGCCGCGGACCTTGACCCTGGTCACCGTGCCGTCACCCAGCTCGCTGTTGAGCCTGCGCACCAGGGTGCCGGCCAGCAGCCGTACCTGGGTGGCCCAGGCGGTGGAATCGGCGATCACCAGGAGCTCGCCGTCGGTGAACTTGTCCGGGCGGGTGTGCGCGGCGAGGTCAGCGCCGACGATCTGCGGCCACCGGCCGAAGACCGAGCCGACCGCGGCCGCAGTCTGCCAGTCCTGGTCCCCGATGAGGCCGCGGATGGCCATCGTCAGGGGCTGCGGGTCGTCGCGCCGGGGCCGGCGCGGGCGGCCGCCCTGGCCCGCGGCGCCTCCCCGGGCCGGGGCCCGCCGTGACATCCCCGCGACGGGAGCGTCACCGCGCTCCCGGGCCGCGGCCTTCGCCCGGGCGAGGGCTTCCCGGGCCAGTTGAGCCGGGGTGAGGGCGGCGGGCGCGGGCTCGGCGGGCGCGGGCTGGGCGGGCGCGGGCCCGGCGGAACCGGCGGGAGTGGCGGGAGTGGCGGGAGTGGCGGGAGTGGCGCCGGCCTGCTCTGGCTGACCTGAGCGGGCCGGGGTTGGACCGCCGGGGTCCTCAGCTGGCACGGGTCACCGCACCCTCCGCGACGGAAAACGTCGTCCCGCGCAGCGCCGCCGGGACGTCCTCAGGGACTGCGGCGGTGACCAGGACCTGCTCCGCGCCGGCCACCAGGCTGGCCAGCCGGTCCCGGCGGCCGGTGTCCAGTTCGGCGAACACGTCGTCGAGCAGGAGAACCGGGTCGTCGCCGTCCGCCCGGAGCAGCTCAAACCCCGACAGGCGCAGCGCCAGGGCCATGGACCAGGACTCGCCGTGGCTCGCGTAGCCGCGGGCGGGCAGATCGCCGATACCCAGCTCCAAGTCGTCCCGGTGCGGGCCGACCAGGCAGACCCCGCGCTCCAGCTCATCCGGCCGGGACCGGGCCAGCGCCTCGCGCAGGCTTTGCGCCAGCTGCGCACGGTCGGCGGTCGGCTCGCCGCTTTCGGGCTGGCTGGCCGACTCGCCCGCGGTGGCCTCGCTCTTCAGGCTGGCCCGCTGGCGGTAGGTGATGACGGCGGCCACCTCATCGCCGGATACGTCGGCGTAGCTCCTGGTCAGCAGGGGCCGAAGCGCCGTGGTCAGCTCCAGGCGGCCGGCCAGCAGCTCGGCGCCCTTGACCGCGAGGTGCTCGTCCCACGCGTCGAGCGCACCCTCCAGGCCCATCCCCGCCGGGCTGGCGGCCTCGTCAGCCTGGGGATCGCCGGACAGCTCCGGCGCGGACGTCCGGGCCGGGCGGCCGAACCCCCGTGACCCCATCCGGGACCGGGCCGACTTGAGCAGGGCGGTGCGCTGCTTGACCACCCGCTCGTAGTCGCTGCGCACGCCGGCGTACCGGGGCGCGCGGGCGACCAGGAGCTCATCGAGGTAGCGGCGGCGCTGGTCGGGGTCCCCCTTGACGAGGGCCAGGTCCTCGGGGGCGAAGAGCACGGTGCGCAGGATCCCGAGCACCTGGCGGGGCCGCGGCACCGCGACCCGGTTCACCCGGGCCCGGTTAGCGCGTCCCGGGTTGATCTCGATCTCCACCAGGCTGTCCCGCTCGGCCGAGGTGATGGCGGCCCGCAGGATGGCCCGCTCGGCGCCGCGCCGCACCAGCGGCGCATCGGTGCCGACCCGGTGGCTGCCGAGAGTGGAGACGTACCCCGCGGCCTCGACCACGTTCGTCTTGCCCTGGCCGTTCGCGCCCAGCAGGGTGCTCACACCCGGGCCCAGGACCAGATCCGCCGCCGCGTAAGACCGGAAGTCGGTCAGCGCGAGGCGGGTCAGGTGCACAAGGAGCAGGCTACTGTGCTAATCCGGGGGGCGACCCCCCGGCTGGTCGCGGGGGAGGCGGGGCGCGCCGCAGGCGTGTCCCTCCGAGCCTGTGACGCGAGTCGGGCATGCGGGCCTAGTCGGGATTCCCCAGGCTCCTAGGGCCTCGCCCGGTCCACCGCTCTTCGCGGGCGAACGCCGACCGGGACGGCCTTTCTCAGCGCCAACGAGGACGGTGGTTCCCGGGGGCGCCCCCCGGGGTAGCACGACTCACTTAGCCGAGGCGGATGGGCATCAGGAGGTAGCGGAAGTCAGGCTGCTCGTCCGGTGCGGGCTTGCCGGTGAGCAGGGCAGGCTTGCCTGACTCGGTGAACGAGATCCGGGCGGTGTCGGAGTCCAGCGCGATCAGCCCGTCCAGCAGGTACTGCGGGTTGAACGCGATCTGGATATCGTCGCCCTCGAAGCTCGCGTCGATGACTTCCTCGGCCTGCGCCTCGTCCCCCGTCCCGGCCTCGAGCACGAGCTGCCCCGGGGAGAACGACAGCCGGACCGCCGTGTTGCGCTCGGCGACCAGGGCGACCCGCTTGACGGCCTCCGCAAACGGGCCGGTCGCGAGTTCGGCCACCGCGTTCACCTGCTTGGGCAGCAGGGACTCGTAGCGCGGGAAGTCGCCGCCGAGCAGCCGGGTGGTGGTCCGGCGGCCGCCGCCCTCGAACCCGATCATCCCTTCACCGCCGGCGCCTTCCTCGCCGGGCAGCGCCAGCGCGATGGACACTTCCGCGCCGGCGGTCAGCGCGCGGGCTGTGTCGGCCAGCGCCCGGGCCGGGACCAGCACCGCCGCGGACAGGTCGGGGCGGGCCGGGGTCCAGCGCAGCTCGCGGACCGCGAGCCGGTAGCGGTCGGTGGAGACCAGGGTGAGGGTCTCGCCCTCGATCTCGATCCGGACGCCGGTCAGCGCGGGCAGCGTGTCGTCCCGCCCGGCCGCGGTGGCGGACTGGCTCACCGCGGACGCGAACGCGTCACTCCCGATGGACCCTGCCGGAGGGGGCATCTCCGGCAGGGTCGGGTAGTCCTCGGTCGGCATGGTCAGCAGGGTGAACGTGGCGCTGCCACAGGTGAGCGTGGCCCGTGAGCCGTCGGTGATGATCTCCACCGGGCGGGCGGGCAGGCTCCGGGTGATCTCCGCGAGCAGGCGGCCGGAGACCAGGGCCTCGCCTTCCTCCTCCGCCTCGACCGGCACCCGGGCCTGCGCCGAGACGTCGTAGTCGAAGCTGGACAGGGTCAGGTCCCCGGCGGCCTGCAGGCGGATGCCCGCCAGGACCGGGACTGCGGGCCGGGCCGGCAGGGCACGGGCCGTCCACGCCACGGCTTCGGCCAGTACATCGCGTTCTACCTGGATCTTCACCGGAAGCTGCCTCCCCTTCTGGAGATTTGTCTGCTCAGGCTCGGGCGCCGGTTTGGATCTGCCCACCTCGTGGGTATCTGTCCCGGCGACTGGGTCGGAAGGGCTTCGGCGGACGCGTTGGCGTGAGAGGCCCAGGACTTGCCTGTTGCGTTGTTGATTTCATTGATGGATAGAAGTACGTAGTCGCAATAGGGTCGGTGGACGCTGGGGACAAACGAAGTCTCCCCAGCTCAGGGCCGGAATGCGCGTCCACAGTAGCTGTGCCTGGCGGGGCCGCGGCGGGGGACGCGCTGGGGACGGCGGGCCGTTTCCAGCAGATTCCCCGGCGGCTTCCCACCGCTTTCCCCGCGTTGTCCTCTGTTCGTCCCAAGGCTGTCCACAGAGATTTCCACAGCCTGTGTGTACTTATTGTGACGGACAGCGCTGTTCTGTGGTTGTTCACCCCGACCGTGCCTGCTGTTTGATTCGGTTAGTGAGTTCCGTCACCTGGTTGTAGATGGACCGCCGTTCCGCCATCAGATTCCGGATTTTCCGGTCTGCGTGCATCACGGTCGTGTGGTCGCGGCCGCCGAACTGCTGGCCGATCTTGGGCAGCGAGAGGTCGGTGAGCTCGCGGCACAGGTACATGGCAATCTGCCGGGCGGTGACCAGCACCCGGGACCGTGAGGTCCCGCACAGGTCATCGATGGACAGCCCGAAATACGAGGCGGTCTGCCCCATGATCGTGGCCGCCGTGATCTCCGGGCCCTGAGCCTCGGGAATGAGGTCCTTGAGCACGATCTCCGCGAGCTGGAGGTCGACCGACTGGCGGTTCAGGCTGGCGAACGCGGTCACCCGGATCAGCGCGCCTTCCAGCTCCCGGATGTTGGTCGAGATGCGGCTGGCGATGTACTCCAGGGCCTCCGGCGGCGCGTTCAGCCCTTCCTGGACCGCCTTCTTCCGCAGGATCGCGATGCGCGTTTCCAGCTCGGGCGGCTGGACGTCGGTGATCAGTCCCCACTCGAACCGGCTGCGCAGCCGGTCTTCCAGAGTGACCAGCCGCTTGGGGGCCCGGTCGCTGGAGATCACGATCTGCTTGCTCGCGTTGTGCAGCGTATTAAAGGTGTGGAAGAACTCCTCCTGGGTGCCTTCCTTGTTCTCCAGGAACTGGATGTCGTCCACCAGGAGCACGTCCACGTCGCGGTACCGGCGGCGGAACCCGTCCTGCTTGCCGTCCCTGATCATGTTGATGAAATCGTTCGTGAACTCTTCGGAGCTCACGTACCGGACCTTCACGCCGTGGTAGAGGCTTTGCGCGTAGTGGCCGATCGCGTGCAGCAGATGCGTCTTGCCGAGGCCGGAGTCGCCGTACACGAAGAGCGGGTTGTAGGCCTTGGCAGGCGCCTCGGCGACCGCGACCGCCGCAGCGTGGGCGAAGCGGTTACTCGAGCCGATCACGAAGGTCTCGAACGTGTACTTGGGATTAAGCCGGGCCTGCGTGGGCCGGGGCGCCCCGGGCAGCGGCCCGGGGTGCTGCGGCGGCCGGCCAGCGCGTCGAACGGCCCGCCCAGAGGCGCCCCGTCCACCGGGGCCAGGCCCGGCCGGTCCGGCGGGTATCCCGGCGCCTGGGCCGCAGGCGTGTCCAGGCCCGGGTGCCCGGGGAGGCCCAGCTGCCCATCCGCCGGCCCGTTCCCGGCCCCCATGCCGCCGGATGAACCGGTGGTGCCGGGAGAACTGCGATCGTCCATGGGGTCCGCGGCCCGCGGGACCCTGCCATCCATCGGGCCGCCCAGTATGCCGGGCATTTCGGCCTGGCCCTCCTGGCCGGCCGTCAGGCCGGGATCGGCCGGGGCGGCGGGAAAGGCCGACGCCGCGGTGATCGCGGTGGGGTCGACCGTCACGGCCAGCTGGATGCTGCGCCCCAGTTCCCGGGACAGTGCGTGGGTGATCAGCGCCCGCAGCCGGGTCTCCAGCTGCTCCTTGACGAACTCGTTGGGCGTGGCGATGAGCGCCGTGTTCTCGACCAGCCCGAGCGGGCGGGTCAGTTTCAGCCACGCCCGCTGGTGCGGCTCTATCTGCATGGTCGCGAGCTCGTCCAGCGACCTGGCCCATACTTCCGCGAGGTCAGTTTCACTCATCGGTCGTCCACCCCTCGCGCCCCCCCAGTCTGATCAAACCAGTGTGATCAACAGCTTTGTCCACAGGTTGTGCACGCCGGATATCACGGTGTGCACGGATCGCGCGGGAAGGGTGCCTGTGGATGGGACCCGCGTGCCCGGCTCCGGCCACCCCCGGCCGGAGCGTTGTCCACAGCCTAGGGGCCGAGGGTGGCGAGCGTAAGCAAACCGTGGGTTCTGACGGATGCGTGGGCCCCCGCTAGTTTGACCAGTGGCTATGGGTGCGCGTAACGTGAGCAGACCCAGCCACTTCCACGGTGGCCAATCCCGCATGCGCGCTTATCGCCCCCGCGGGTCCCAAGCCCAGATCGGTACCTGGAGTTCCTGTGAGCAAGCGTACGTTCCAGCCGAACAACCGACGGCGTGCCAAGACGCACGGGTTCAGGCTGCGCATGCGGACCAGGGCGGGCCGCGCGATCCTGTCCGCGCGGCGGCGCAAGGGCCGCGCGCGGATCAGTGTCTGACCTGCCTTTCCCGGCGTAGGACCAGGGAGGTCACTGTGCTTCCCGCGGCGGCTCGGATGCGGCGGCGTGAGGATTTCTCCGCCGCGGTACGGGGCGGCGGCCGGACCGGCCGTCCGCTACTGACTGGGCACCTGCTGGTACGTCCCGGTTCGCAGGAACCGGCCCGGGCGGGATTCGTGGTGAGCCGGGCGGTGGGCGGCGCGGTGGTGCGGAACAAGGTACGCCGGAGGCTGCGTGCGCTGATGGGCGGACATATGGAGTCCCTGCCGCAAGGTAGCCTGCTTGTGGTTCGCGCCAATCCGCGGGCCGCAACCGCACGCCAGTCGGATCTTGCCGCTGAACTCGACCTGGTGATCAACACTTTGCTGCGGCGGCAGGTTGGGGCGCTGAGCCGATGATCAGCTCACCCGAGACCGGCCCAGGCCGTCCGGCGGCTCCGCCGTCGCCCGGCGCCCGGTTCCTGCTGCTGGTGATTGGTACCTACCGGCGTTTCATCAGCCCGATGCTCGGGCCGCGGTGCCGGTTCGAGCCCTCGTGCAGTGCCTACGCCCTGGAGGCAATCAGAGTGCATGGGGCGCTGCGAGGTTCCTGGCTGGCGGTCCGCCGGATTGGCCGCTGCCATCCCTTCAACCGGGGCGGCTTTGATCCAGTGCCGCCCCGCCGCGCAGGGCGGCTGACGCCCCCAGCACAAGGAGCGAGGTCGTGACCAACCCGCTTACCCCACTGTACGACGCGGTCGCGTGGGTGATCATGCGCCTGCACGCGGGGCTGGGTGCCATCTTCGGCGACTCCAGTGGGGCGGCATGGGCGCTCTCGATCGTCATCCTCGTCGTGCTGATGCGGCTGATCCTGGTGCCGCTGTTCATCAAGCAGATGCACGCGACCAGGAAGATGACCGCTCTCGCGCCGCAGGTCGCTGACCTGAAGAAGAAGTACAAGGGCGACAAGCAGAAGCTCAACGAAGAGACCATGAAGCTGTACAAGGAGAACGGCGCGAACCCCCTCGCCGGCTGTCTCCCCGTGGTCGCGCAGCTGCCCGTCTTCTTCGCGCTGTTCGGTGTGCTCCGGGCGATCGCCGAGGACCAGCCGAAGTACGGCCTGACCCCCGCGGTGGTGGCCAGTGCCCAGCACGCCAAGATCTTCGGCGTCGTCACCGTGGCGGACCGGCTGCTGACGTCGATACTCCCGCCCACGTTCTCGTCGATCGGGGCGGGCCCGAAGATCGTCATCCTGCTGACCGTCGTGGTCAGCGCGACGACCACGTTCATGACCGTGCGGCAGAGCATGAAGCGCGGCATGACCCCGCAGATGGACCCGAACAACCCGATGGCGTCATCGCAGAAGATGATGCAGTACATCGTGCCGGTCTTCGCCCTGTCCGGCCTGTACTGGCAGTACGGCCTGGTCCTGTACTGGGTCACGACGAACCTGTGGACTCTCGGCCAGCAGTACGTGCTGTTCAGGAGGTTCCCGCCGCCGGCCACGGCCACGGCCATCGCCGGCGCCGCCGGGGCCCCAGCAGCCACCGGAGGCAAGGCCGCGGCCAGGCCAGCGGGCAAGGGTGCGCCGGCCAGCCGGCCCCGAACGTGACCGCCGCTGGCCGGGCCGCCGCACGCCAGCAGGCCGCGGCCAAGGCCGCCCAGTCGGCGAAGACTGACGGAACCCAGACAGCGAACGGCGACCCGGCCCAGCAGGCCAAGCCGGCCGCGACCCAGTCCGGCCGGCCGATCAACCAGCTGCGCAAGTCGCCGGGCAAGTCGGCGCCCGGCAAACCAGCCTCGGGTAAGCAGGCCGGTAACGGGGCGGCCAAGCCCGCCAGCCCGGCGGCCGCCAAGGGGGCCGGAACCGGCTCGAACGGCAGCGGCGGCGGGCTGCGCAGGCTCGTCAAGGGCCGCACCGAACCCGAGCCACCCGAGCCCGAGCCCGAGACTAAGATCGTCAGGCAGCAGCCGGTGCGGCAGCCCCGCAGCCGGCGCTCGGGCAAGCGATAAGAGCCCAATCCAGCCACGACCCACGGGCGTCGTGGCGGTACATGAGCACCTGGAACGAGGAGGAACCCGGTGGTGAGCCAAGCGGAGAACGCGGGCACCGTTGCCAGCGGTGAGACTGCAGGCCAGGCACTGGCGGGTGAGAGCGCCGGCGCACCGGCGGGCACCGGGGCGACGGGCCTGGACGAGCAGGGGCCCGATGACCTGGACGTGATGGCTGACGGCGACACCGACAGCGAGAACGAGGGCGACGGGGAGGACGAGGACTCCGCGCCGTCCGGCGCCGCCGAGGCTCCCGCCGAGGTTGACCCGGCCGACCTGGAGCAGGAAAGCGAGATCGCCGCCGACTACGTCGAGGGCCTCCTCGATGTGGCCGACCTCGACGGCGACATCGACATGGACGTCGAGGGCGACCGCGCCCTGGTCTCCGTGGTCGGCGCGACCCTGCAGGAGCTCATCGGCACCCACGGCGAGGTCCTGGAGGCTCTGCAGGAGCTGACCCGCCTCGCGGTGCACCGGCAGACCGGGGCCCGCACCCGGATCATGCTGGACGTGGGCGGATACCGGGCCCGCCGCCGGGTCGAGCTCACCGAGCTGGGCCGCGACGCGGCTGACGAGGTCAAGACCAGCGGAGTGCCTCAGCGCCTGGACGCCATGACGCCGTTCGAGCGCAAGGTCGTGCACGATGCGATCGCGGCCGCAGGGCTGCGCAGCGAGTCTGAGGGCGAGGAGCCGAACCGCCGGGTGGTCGTCTTCCCCGTGGGCTGACCCCCGTCGTGCTCCCGGGTGAGGTGCCGCCTCCTCCGACGGAGGCAGCGGACGTGTTCGGAGCCACGCTCCCGCTCGCCGAGCGGTATGTCCAGATGCTGGCCGGGCCCGGGGTCACCCGGGGACTGCTGGGGTCACGGGAAGTACCCCGGCTGTGGACGCGCCACGTGCTGAACTGCGCGGCGGTCGCGGACCTGGTGCCCAGGCCAGCGACGCTCATCGACCTGGGCTCCGGGGCGGGGCTGCCGGGAATCGTCCTGGCCCTGCTGCTCCCCGATGTCCAGGTCACCCTGCTCGAGCGGATGGAGCGCCGCTCCCTGTTTCTCGGCGAGTGCGTCCAGGAGCTGGGCTTGCGGAATGCGCAGGTCTACCGGGCCACCGCGGAGGAGGTGGCCGGGAAACTGGCCGCGGACGTGCTGACCGCCCGCGCGGTGGCGCCGCTGGAACGTCTCGCTGGCCTGGCGGCCGGCCTGGTCCGGCCCGGCGGGCTGATACTGGCCGTCAAGGGTGCGGCCGCCGAGGAGGAGGTCGCCCAGGCCCGGCCGGTGTTGCGCCGGCTGGGTATGCGAGACGTGGCCGTAGTGCGGGCCGGGGACGGTAAGGTCGATCGGGCCGCGACAGTCGTGCGGATGGTCGCTGGCCGGTAGCGGGGCCGGAGCGCGCGGGCATCGGGCAGGGAGAGGAGCGCGGCGGTGGCTTCCGCAGCGGGCCTGGGATGGCCAGGCGAAGCCGGGGCTGGCTCCGGGGATGGCACGGGCGGGGGGGTACCGCGGCCATCCCGGGCCCTGGGGCTGGGCTGGCCCGCGGTTTCACGTGAAGCACAGGTGCCGGTCCCGGTCGGGGCCGGCGTCTATCCCGATGGAAACGAGGGGGATATGCGAAGGCGCCGGCGGGCCGCGGTGCGGCCGGGTGGGAAAACCGAGGCGCAGGCGACCGTGCCCGCGGGCGTACCGCGGGCGGGCGGCCGACATGAGGGCCAGGCAGGTGCAGGCGGCTCAGGCCCCGGCGGCTCAGGCCCGGACACCGGGAAGCCGGGCCCGGGGGACTCAGGCACGGGCGACGCAGGGGCGGCCGTGGCCACCGGCGGCGGAAGGCATGAATTGGTAGTTCCCGCAGCAAGGCAGCCCGACGAGGAGCTCGTGGCCGGGCAGGCCCGCGGGCCTGCCGCGGCCGGCAACCGGCCGGAGCGCGCGTGGCCCCGGCCGGGCTCCTGCCGGGTGATCACCATCGCCAACCAGAAGGGTGGCGTCGGGAAGACCACCACGGCGGTCAACCTCGCGGCGGCCCTGGCCCAGCACGGTTCGCGGGTGCTGGTCATCGACCTTGATCCGCAGGGCAACGCGTCCACGGCGCTGGACGTGGAGCACCGGGTGGGGACCACCTCGATCTACCACGTGCTGGTCGAGGACCAGCCGCTGGTCGGGATCATTCACGCGGTCGAGGACATCCCCCTGCTCTACTGCGCCCCCGCAACCATCGACCTGGCCGGCGCGGAGATCGAGCTCGTGCCCATGGTGGCCCGGGAGGGCCGGCTCTCACGCGCCCTGCGCGCCTACGACGAGTCACAGCTTGACTACATCCTGATAGATTGCCCGCCGTCCCTGGGGTTGCTGACCGTAAATGCCCTGGTGGCCGCGGCGGAGGTGCTCATCCCCATCCAGTGTGAGTACTACGCACTAGAGGGACTCGAGCAGCTGCTGCGCACGGTGGACCTGGTCAAGAGCCACCTGAACCCGGACCTGACCGTCTCCACCATCCTGCTCACCATGTTCGACGGGCGGACCCGGCTGGCCACGCAGGTCGCGGACGAGGTCCGGGAGCACTTCGGTGAGGTGGTCCTCGAGTCGATCGTCCCACGGAACGTCCGGGTCTCCGAGGCGCCCAGCTACGGGCAGTCGGTCATGACGTACGACCCCGCCTCGAGCGGGGCGGTCGCCTACCTCGAGGCCGCCCGCGAAATGGCTCACCGCTCCGCACCGGGCCAGCCGGCCCCGGCCTAGCCGGTCCCGGTCGCCGGCCCGGGTGACTGCCACCCCGGGTTCGCCGGCCCGGGTCACCGGACGCCGCGGCGCGCAGGCCTGCCGCCGAGCGTGTACAGCACTGCGAACAGCAGTGCGCGGACCGCGTTCATCGCCATCAGCACGCGCCACGGGTCGAGCCGGTCCACCAGCACGCCGGCGGGCAGTCCCACCAGCAGATAGCCCACGGTCAGGGAGGCCGCCGACAGGGCTGAGACGAGCGGGTTACGGGTCAGGGCCAGGACCAGCAACGGGATGGCCAGCACGGCCAGGCCGTCGCCGAGCACCGACACCGCCTGGCCGGACAGGAACACCAGCGGGGGCCACCGCCACCCGGTGGTCACCCCTCCAACCACCCGCGCCTGCGGCGCCTGCCCGGCGGCCGGGGGCGTCCGTTCACAACGCCGCACGGTACGGGCCAGGATCCAGGAAAGGAATCCTCCTGGCCGCCAGGCTGCACGCACCCGCGCGGCGGCAGCAGGTCATTGCCGCCGGATGTCCCGGGCGGCCTCCCGGGATGGCATGCTCTTGTGCGGGCGCGGGTCACCTGGACGCCGATGACGCTAGCCGCGATGCTCGATGAGACGGCACACCGGACTCAGCCAGACGTATGGCCTGTGACACGAAATGTAGCGGCAAGGAGAGGCGATGGCTCAGCAGAAGCGGGGGCTCGGTAAGGGGCTCGGTGCTCTTATCCCGACCGGTCCGGTCACCCCGCCCGGCGGTGCTGTCCCCGGCGCTGCGGTCAGCGGGGCCGGGCCGGCGGTGCGACCACTGCCGGGGACGGCGGCCTGGCCGCGTCGGTCAGGGAGCAGCAGCCCGCGACCGTCGGCGGCGCCTACTTCCAGGAACTGCCCATCAGTTCCGTCACGCCGAACCCCCGCCAGCCGCGGCAGGAGTTCGACGAGGACGCCTTGGACGAGCTGGTGGCCTCGATCCAGGAAGTGGGACTGCTGCAGCCGGTCGTAGTCCGCGAGGCAGGACCCGGCCGGTATGAGCTGGTCATGGGTGAGCGGCGCTGGCGCGCTTCGCAGCGCGCGGGTCTCACGCAGATCCCGGCCATCGTCCGGGCCACGGCCGACGATGACCTGCTGCGTGACGCCCTCATGGAGAACCTCCACCGGCAGCAGCTCAACCCGCTGGAAGAGGCGGCCGCGTACCAGCAGTTGCTGGATGACTTCGGGGCCACCCATGAAGAACTCGCCCGGCGGATAGGACGATCGCGCCCGCACATTTCCAACACGCTCCGCTTGCTGAACCTCCCCGGTGGGGTTCAGCGCAGGGTCGCGGCGGGTGTGCTGACCGCGGGCCACGCGCGGGCGCTGTTGGCGGTGGAGGATCCCCAAGCCCAGGACCATCTGGCGCACCGGATTGTGGCGGAGGGGCTATCCGTCCGGGCGGTCGAAGAGATTGTCACTATGGGGGTCCGGCCGGCCAAGGAGCGCCGCCCGGTCGCGAAGCAGCCATCGCCGCCCGAACTGAACGATCTGGCTGACCGGCTCTCCGATGCCTTCGACACCCGGGTCAAGGTGGAGCTCGGCAAGCGCAAAGGTAAAATCGTGGTGGAGTTCGGCTCCCTGGAAGACCTGGAGCGCATCGTCAGCACCATGTCGCCGGACTGGAGCGGGTCGCTCAGCGCTTAAATGCGTCTGTGTTTCACGTGAAACATGGGCCGCCCGCGAGCGGCAGCTAATTCCGGCCGGCTTCAGCCCCACTGTTTCACGTGAAACAGTGCGGCCGCTTCAGACCCGGGAAGGGCTGGCTTCGCGGACGGCGGCCAGGAACGCATCGACGTCGCCGGGCGCCATATCGAACGCGGCCATGAGGCGGACGGTGTGCTGCTGATCGTCCCACACGTAAAACCCCCAGTCCCGCTGCAAAGGCTCGATGATGCGAGGGTCGAGATCGGCGAATACCGCGTTGGACTGCACGGCCTGGCGCACAGAGACGCCGGGGACTCCCCGGAGACCTTCCGCGAGCCGCTGGGCCATCGCGTTGGAATGCAGCGCGTTCTGCAGCCAGATCCCGTGGTCCAGCAACCCGTCGAACTGCGCGGCCAGGAATCGCATCTTCGAGGCCAGCTGCAGGAGCTGCTTGCGCTGGAAGGGGACGGAGTCCAGCAACTCCCCGGCCATCACCAGAACCACCTCCGCGGCTGCCGCCCCGTTCTTGGTGCCGCCAAAGCTGAGCGCGTCCGCCTCGGCGGCAATGTCGGCCACGGTGCAGCCGAGGTACGCTACCGCGTTCGCCAGCCTGGCGCCGTCGATGTACAGGCGGAGATCCTGGCTACGGCAAAATTCTCCGAGGGCTCGCAATTCCGGAAGCGAATAACAGGTGCCCAGCTCTGTGACCTGGGTAATGCACACGGCCCGGGGCTGGGCGCGGTGCTCATCGTGGCGGCCGCCGAGGCGGGTAGCCACCAGGTCGGGGGTCAGCTTGCCGTCCAGGGTCGGCACGGTGAGCAGCTTGCTACCCAGCAACCGCTCGGCCGCCCCGCATTCATCCACGTTCAGGTGGGCGGTCTCCGCGCAGATCACTGCCTCGTAGGGATGCAACATCAGGCTGAGGCCTAGGACGTTCGCCGCGGTCCCGTTGAACACGAAGTAGGCGGCGCGGGCGCCGGACAGGTCGCAAAGTTCGCGGGACACCCGCTCGGTCCAGGGATCGTCGCCGTAGGCGTGGGCATCCCCCTGGTTCGCGTTCGCCATCTTGCGGAGGACCGCCTCGTGGGCGCCTGCGTGGTTGTCGCTGCCAAAGCTCTTCCGTTGGGTCACGGGTGGAGAGCTTAGTGGGGGGGTTTGGCACCGCTTCGCGGACGGGTGTGCCCGGCTGGTGGGTGGCGGGGCGGCCATCTTGTCGCGACAAAATAAACGTCGCGAGCAAGATGGCCGAACCCCGCCACCATGCCCCCGGGAGGCTCGCAAGGCCTGGCGTAAGGCGCCCACACCCGCGCATCGGTGACCGGCCGCCTTGGGCTTGGCTTAGATCACGGTCGTGGGGCTCGGGCTGGGATGGCGTGGGGGTGGGGGTGGGGGTGGGTGGGGTGGTGACGCCGAGGGGGTTGTGGGAGATGCTGGCGGGATGGTGAAGGTGCGGACGTGGCCGGGGGACTGGGCGGAGCGGCAGGCGGGGCGGGACTGCGCGAAGTGTGCGGAGGGGCGGGTGGAGGAGGACCCGTGGGGAGTGCGGTTCTTCGCTGGGGACTGGGCGGACGCGTACCTGCAAAGGCAGCCGCCTCAGGCGGGGACGACGGTGGTTGTCTTCCGGGGCAGCCGGCATGTCGCAGATCCCGCGGACTTCACCGACGAGGAGCTCGCCGGCTACTGGAGCGACGTGCGGACTGTCGCGAAGGCGATCCTGGGGGTCTACGAACCCTGCCAGCTCAACTACATGACCTTCGGCAACGCCGTCCCCCACGTCCACACCCACATCGTCCCCCGCTACCCCGACGACCCCGCCCCCTGCCGCCCCCTCCCCGATCATGTCTTCGCCGGCCCCCTAGAACTCTCACCAGACGACCTGGCCACCCAATTGGCGCTCCTACGCCAGCATCTCTCCTGAAGCCCCACCCAGCAGCACCAGCCACCAACCGTGCTCTTTCAGCGTGGCGGCCGGGAGACCTGGAAGTAAACGACGCAATGTAGTGACTAAGCCGGCGGAGAGTAACAGCCCAGGTTCGGCAGGCGGCCCGGGCCGGTCATCTTGGCCGCGGCGTTTATTTTGCCGCGACAAGATGATCCGCCCGGCCCGCCGTCAACGGATAAATGTCCCGTCAGTAACCCCCCCAGGTGGTTACCATGGCAGGGCACGGGCCCCGGAAGCCCGGCAGCCACAGCGTTCTCACCCCAGGGGTGCCCGTGCCGCGCCGAGTCGTCAGTGTCACCCTGGACAACCTGGCCGATCTTCCGCACCGGTGCCGGCGGTGCGTGTTCTGGGAACTCGACCCGGTGGGTCACGCCCGGGCCCAGGAAGTCGGCGACCCCGCGCTGGAAAAGGAAGCCTGGATCTCCTCGACCCTGCTGGACTGGGGCAGCTGCGGGAAGATCGTGTACGTGGACGGGGTCCCGGCCGGCTACGTGCTCTACGCGCCGCCCATGTACGTGCCCCGCTCGCTGGCCTTCCCGACCAGCCCGGTCAGCGCGGACGCGGTCCTCCTGATGACCGCGAACATCCTCAGCGAGTTCACCGGCGGTGGCCTCGGCCGGATGCTGGTCCAGTCGGTCGCGAAGGACCTCACCCGGCGCGGCGTCAAGGCGATCGAGGCGTTCGGTGACCTGCGCTCGGAAGGCCTGTCCTGCGTGCTGCCCGCCGACTACCTGCTGGCGGTGGGGTTCAAGACGGTCCGGCCTCACCTGCATTACCCGCGGCTCCGCCTCGAGCTGAAGACCGCGGTGTCCTGGCGAGAGGATGTGGAAGTGGCGCTGGAACGCCTGCTGGGCTCGGTCAGCCCGGAACGCTCCCTGCGCCTGGCCTGACGGGCCTCAGCCCGCCAGCGGTCAGCACGGGACCGTTCAGGAGGGATTGCGGGACGACTCCTCGTGCAGCATCAGGAGTGAGTAGGCGGCGACGGTCGAGTCGTCCGTGATGGTCCCGTTGCGGATCATGTTCTTGAATTCCCCCCGCGGTACCCACCGCTGCCGCATGTCCTGCTCCTCGGGTTCCCGGTCGGGATCCCCCTCGGTCAGCCCGGTGGCCAGGTACACGTGGAAGCCCTGGCTGGAGGTGCCGTGCGAGCTGTGCAGAAAGCCCAGCAGGACCAGGTCACGGGTGCGCAGCCCGGTCTCCTGGGCCAGTTCGAGCCGGGCCAGGTCCTCCGGTGCGCCGGTGCGCCCGCCAGGCCAGCCGCCCTGCGGGAAGGCCCAGGCCCGGCGGCGCACCGGGTAGCGGTACTCCTCGACCAGGCAGAACCGGCCCGCGTCGGCGGGGATGACCAGGGCGAAATGCGGTTTATCGACGACCGCGTAGAAGCCGCGGCTGCCGTCCCGCCGCTCGATCTCATCGCGGCGCAGCGACATCCACGAATCCTCGTAGATCACGCTGGTCGTGACCGTACGAATATCGGGTACCCCGTCGTGACTCATGGCTGGACCGGTTCCCCTCGGCTGACACCCCGGGCCGCCCCCCACATGACAATCCCGGGCCCGCTGCGGCGCGCCGGGTGGACAGGCACGGGGGCTGGCGGGCCCGGGAACGTGGCGGGTCAGATGAAGTCGGCGAGCTCCTTGAGCAGCGCGGACTTCGACTTGGCCCCCACCACCTGCTTGACGACCTCGCCGCCGGAGAACACGTTCAGCGTCGGGATCAGCATGATCCCGTACTTCTGCGCGGTCTGCGGGTTCTCCTCGATGTTCAGCTTGACCACGTCAACCTTGTCGCCGTGCTCCTGGGCAATCTCCTCGAGCACCGGCGCGACCTGACGGCACGGGCCACACCACTCGGCCCAGTAGTTGACGATGACCGGCTTCGCGTTCTTCACCACCTCAGTCTCGAAGTTCGCGTCGGTCACGACCTTGGTTGCGCCCACGGTGGGTGCTCCTTCCGCTCTTTCGGGTTGGGTTGAGGCTGCTGGGGTTCGCGGCAGAGTCAGGACTTGCGGTCCGCCTGGTCCGCCAGCCACCGCTCGGCGTCGATCGCGGCGGCACATCCGGTGCCCGCCGCGGTCACCGCCTGGCGGTACGTGTGGTCCACCACATCACCGCAGGCGAATACGCCATCCACGCCGGTCCGGGTGGACGGATGCTCGACCTGGAGATAGCCCTCGCTGTCCGTCTGCAGCTGGCCGGTGAACAGCTCGCTCCGCGGGTCGTGGCCGATGGCCACGAACACCCCGTTGACCTGGAGGGTGTCCTCCTCGCCGGTCTTGGTGTTCCGCAGCCGCAGGCCGGTGACCTTGCCCTCACCGAGGACCTCGGTCACCTCGCTGTCCCAGCGGAAAGTGATCTTCGGGTTGGCGAAGGCGCGGTCCTGCATGATCTTGGAAGCCCGCAGCCGGTCCCGGCGGTGCACCACGGTCACCGACTTAGCGAACCGGGTCAGGAACGTGGCCTCTTCCATAGCCGAGTCGCCGCCGCCGATCACCGCGATGTCGAGCTCACGGAAGAAGAACCCGTCACAGGTGGCACACCAGGAGACACCGTGGCCGGACAGCCGCTTCTCGCCCTCGGCGGCCAGCTCGCGGTACCGGGACCCGGTGGCCACGATCACGCTGTGCGCCTGGTAGGTCTCGCTGTGGGTCTTCACCACCTTGGGGGTGGCGGCCAGGTTGACCTCGATCACGTCGTCAGGCACGAGCTCAGCGCCGAACCGTTCCGCCTGCTTACGCAGCGAGTCCATCAGGTCCGGGCCGAGCACGCCGTCCGGGAAGCCGGGAAAGTTCTCCACCTCGGTGGTCTGCATGAGCGCACCACCCGCAGTGACCGATCCCTCGAACACCAGCGGCGCGAGCCGCGCCCGCGCTGCGTAGATCGCTGCCGTGTACCCGGCAGGACCCGAGCCGATAATGATGACATCCCGAACATCGGTCACGTCTGCTTGCCCTTCGCTGAACTTGCTACGCCCTCAACCGATCCTAGGGCTCGCGTGTTCCCGACGTGCGGATCCAGGGCGCGCGGGCCGCGCGGCCCGGAAGGTCAGCGGGACGGCGGGAATGCCGCCCTGGCCAGGATGTCGGCGCCGGACGCGGAACAGCGGGCCCCGGCCACGTAGACGGTGCCGGGCTGGGCCGGGGTGGCCTGCACCACGATGACCGTGGCCGGCCGCCCCTGGAACCGGGCCTGGTCCACCAGCTTCACCTCGCCCGCGTCCACCGCGGCCAGACCCGCGACCTTGTCCACGCACGCGGCCAGGGAGGGTTTGGGGGCCTGCAGGGACAGGCCACCGGTGGCCTTAGCGGGACTGTTCAGGCCCGCGGACGGCGTGGCCAGCAGCGCAGCGGCCTGGGCGGCGAGCGTTGTCTTGCGGTACAGGATCCCGCTGTGGTGCACGGTGAACTGAACGCCGCCGCCCTGGCCCCGTGCGGGCGCGCCGCCGCTCGCCGCAGAGCGTGAATCCGGGCCGGCCACGGTGCTGGGCACCACCGCCGAGCCCGCTGCCGGGCCCGCCGACGGCGAGGGCGAGGGCGAGGGCGACTGGCTCACGGCGTAGCCGACGCCACCCGCGACGACCAGCACGCCTGCAGCGGCCAGGATCCGCGCCGCGACCGGCATGCGCAGCCGCGGGCCGTGCGGCCGGCCGGCCCGGGCGCGTGAGGCGGTGCCCAGGGGCGGAGCGGGGGCCGCCTGCTCCGGAACGGTCCCCGGATCCGGTGCGGCGCGGCGGGCCACTTCCGCGCTCAGCGCCGCGTCCAGCCGGGCCGCGATTCCCGGCGGCAACGCTGGCGGGGGGACCTGGGCGAGCAGCACGGGCACCTCGGTCAACCGGGCGGACGCGACGGCACACTCGGGGCAACTGGCCACGTGGGAACGGATCCGCTCGCTCCGGCGCCTGCTCAGCAGCCCCTCGGCGCACAGCGCCAGGGACTCAGCGTCCACGTGCCCTCTCATGGCTGGTTCTCACCCGTTCCCTCGGGTGGTGAGACGCGCGGTGCGGCTGGCTGGTTCCGCCCGGCCGCCCCCGGGCTGGCCGGGGCCGGCTGGCCGGCGGCCGCTCCGCCCCCGCGCAGGTGCGCCAGCAGCGGCAGCAGCCGGGCCCGGCCGCGGGCACAGCGGCTTTTCACCGTGCCCGGGGAAATGCCCAGGATCTCGGCGGTGTCGGCCACCGGGTAGCCGAGCATGTCCACCAGGACCAGAGCGGCCCGCTGTTCCGGGGCCAGCGTCCGCAGCGCGGCCAGCACGTCCAGCGCGGTGTCCTTATCGATCCCCGGGTCGGCCAGCGCCGAGCCCTGGGCCAGCACGTCCAGCGTCTGCTCGTCCATCCCGCTGGCCGCCGGGCGCGCGGCCCGGCGGCGGATCCGGTCCAGGCAGGCGTTGACCACGATGCGGTGCAGCCAGGTGGTGACGGCTGAGTCGCCCCGGAAGTCAGCGGCCCGCCGGAACGCGGAGATCATCGCGTCCTGGAGTGCGTCCGCGGCCTCTTCCTGGTCGCCCAGCGTGCGCAGGGCCACGGCCCACAGCCGCTCGCGGTGCCGGAGGAACAGCGCGCCGAACGCGTCGGTGTCGCCCTGGACGTGCCGTCGCAGCAGGTCGCGGTCGGAGGGCTCGGCCTGCGGCATCCCGCGAGGGTCAGGCCAGGCCTGCCCGGGCTGGCCTGGCACGGGTCAGCCCGATCCCCGCACGACGACGTTGTAGATGAAGGCCTGGAACACGGAGGTGCTGCCGGGCTGGGGGGGCAGCTTGGTGAACCAGATCAGCACGTAGCGGCCCTTGGTGGCGCTGCTGGTCTGGAAAGTCTGAGTGCCCCCGCCGAGGTGCTTGAGCTTGGCCACCTTGGTGAACGAGGCGAGCCCGGAGGGGGAGATGGCGCTGCTGTTGCCAACCATGATGGCCACGTTGGCTCCGGCCTCGGGGCCGAAGGTGACCTGCACCGAGTGCAGGCTTACCTCCTTGCCCATGTCCAGGAGCAGTCCGGTGCCCTGCTTCAGGCCGCCGAACAGCGGGCTGCCGTCGTAGAACTGGGTGTGCCAGGCTGTGGACGCGTTGCCGTCGATGGCCAGCTTGGCTCCGGAGTTGTCCTCGTCACCCGGGTCATTGGCCAGGCCCAGCGCGTCGTATCCCTCCGCGCTCGCCGGGGTGAGCACGGTGCTGGCCGCTACCGATGGCGAGGCTGAGCCGCGGTCCGAATTGCCCGCGCCCGCGCCGGCGCCGCCGTGCGAGCGGGTCAGGCTGTACACCCCGGTCCCGATGGCCGCGAGGACGAGCAGCACGACCAGGACGATGGCCAGCCGGGTGAACATCGGCCGGCCCCCGGGCTGCCGGGGTGGTGAGTAGCCGCCACCGCCGCCGGACGGCGTCCAGCCCGCGGTGCCGGGGTAGTCCGACGACGGTTCCGGGGTGTACGGCGCAGCCGGGCCGTACTCCCCGGTCCGGGCGAAACCGCCCGTGCGGGGGCCCGGGGGCGGGGGCGCCGCTGGCGGCGGGGCGAGCGGGGCCGGGATCACCTCGGCCAGCGCTTCGGCGAACAGTGCCGGGGTGGTCAGCGGCGGGCCGCGGCGCCGGTCCCGCTGGAACAGCGCCTGCGTGGTCACCTCGTCGATGGACGCGGGCACGCCCGCGCAGACCTGGCGCGGGCTGCACGGCCTGCCGTCGGCCAGCGGGGCGGGGGGCAGCGTGCCCATCCCGGGACCGGGCCAGTAGCGGGTCAGCGCCGCGTAGAGCAGCATGGCCAGCCCACGGGTGTCGGCGAGGGCCGGGTCGTCCGCGGACGTGTCGGACAGGGCGGCGTCGATGCCGCAGCCCAGCACCTTCACCCCGCCGCCCGGCGTCCAGCGCAGTGACTGCGGGGTCAGGCAGAGGTGGGCCACCCCGGTCCGGTGCGCGGCGGCGAGTGCCTCGGCGGCCTCGGCCACGATCTCGGCGCCCCGGGCCGGATCGAGGGGGCCGTCGGCGAGCAGGTCGTCCAGCGAGTCACCGGCTACCCACTCCATGACCACGTAGGCCTGGTCCCAGTCGTCCTCCACGTCGAAGACCTGGGCCAGCCGCGCGTCGGTGAGCCTGCTGGCCGCCCGGGCCGCAGTCAGCACCTCGCTGATCCGCGGGAAACCCGGGGCGAACGTCAGCACGCCCACCGGCCGGGCCAGAATTTCGTCGATGGCCTTCCAGGCGGCCCAGCCGCTCGCGTCGCTGACGCGGTCCTCAAGCCGGTAACGGCCGCCGAGCCGGGTCCCCGGTTCAGAAATGAAGGTGCTCATAGGCCTGAAGTCAAGAGCGGGGCAGGCCCTCGACCCTCCTTCCGAGCCCCCGGATCTGCGGACGTTGACGAGCGCGTATTCGTGGTGCTGGACACCATGCTAAGCCGCTCGGGCATCCGGGGTGCCTCCCGCATGCCCCGCCACCGAAAACCGTTACACGTGAGAGACACCAGCTCCGCCTCCGGATAGCCCCGCCTGAGGCCATCGGTACAGGTGTGACCGGCGTTACCCGGCCGCGTCCCCGCGGCCCCGTTCACCGGTGCAGCCGGGTCTTCAGCGTGGACGTCAGCGTGGTCACCTCGCCGATCCCGAGCGCGCGGGAAAACAGCAGGTAGAGGAGGAGACCGCCGCTGCCGCCCAGGAACACGGTGACGAATCCGTAGACGGGCCCGGGCGAGATGATCACGCCGACCATGAACGTGACCGCCCACGCGAACAGCAGGGCCGGGATGGCGGCGACGTGCATCCGCCCGACGCTGTCCGCGATCTGGCGGCCGGCCAGGCCGCCGAGGCGCCGGCTGAGGATGAGCCAGGACACCACCGCGCCCACCACGTTGGACACGCCGAACGAGACGCTCAGGCCTTCCACCACGTGGCCGGTGGGAACCACGTTCAGCACCAGGAGGCTGATCCCGATGTTGGCCGCCATCACCGCGACCCCGATGAACATGGGTGTGCGGCTGTCGTGCAGCGCGTAGAACACCCGCAGCAGCAACTGGAACACCATGTAGGGCACGAGCCCGAGGGAGAAGATAGCGAACACTTCGCCGATGTAGCGGGCTTCGGCCACGCTCGTGCTGCCGTGCGCGATGAGGAACTCAGCCAGCGGCACCCCGAGCACGAGGAGCAGCAGCGCGGCCGGGACCACGATGACCGAGGACAGCCGGACCCCGGTGGAGAAGTCGTCCCGGACCAGCGGGTAGCGGCGCTCCGCGGCGTGTGCGCTCATCCGGGGTAGCAGGGCAGTGATCACCGAGACCCCGATGATCGCGTACGGCAACTGGAACAGCTGCCAGGCGTAGCTGTAGGTGGAAAACGAGTCGTACGTCGCCCCGGGCCTGGTGGAGGCCGCGTTGGCCACGTTCTGCACCACCAGGAAGGAGGCCTGGGTGGTCAGCACGTAGCCGAACAGCGGGGCAGCCATCCGGCGGATTTCGGTGACCTCGGGGCGCCGGAAGTCGAAGCGGGGCCGCCACCGGAAGCCGACCCGGCGCAGGAACGGGATCAGGGCTGCGGTCTGCACGACGATGCCCAGCGTGGTGCCGAAGCCGAGCAGTTCGACCTGGCTCCCGGAGATCGTGGAGGGCGTGGTGCCGATGCCCCCGGTCGCGATGAACAGCAGCAGGACGCAGATCACGACGAGGTTGTTGAGGACGGGGGTCCACATGGGCGCGGCGAAGTGACCACGCGCGTTGAGGATCCCGCCGGCTAGGGAGCTCACCCCGTAGAAGAAGATCTGCGGGATGAAGAAAAAGGCGAAGATCACCATCAGGTGGTGTTCGGCCCCGGTGATCGCGTGGGCGTACAGGTCAACCAGCAGGCTCGCGGCGAGCGTGGCCACCACGGTGAGAACGAACAGGCTGCTGGTGGCCAGGGTGAACATCCGCTGGTCGTAGGCCTCGCCGCCGTCGGCGTCCCGTTTGGCCGCGCTGACCAGCAGCGGCACGACCACGCTGGTCAGGACGCCGCCGAGCATGAGGTCGTACACCGCGTTGGGCAGCGTGTTGGCGTTGTTGTACGCGTTGGCCACCCCGACCACGCCCAGCGCGTAGACCAGCATCAGCGTGCGCAGGAAGCCGGTGCCGCGCGACGCCAGCGTGCCCACGGCCATCATCGAGCTGGAGCGGAGCAGGCTGCCACCCTCCGGGCCGGGAGCAGACCCGTCCGGGGTGGCGCGGCCGGGGCCGGGCCGGCGGGAGGTGCCTGGCCCGGTCCGCCAGAGGATGCGGGCCGCCCGGGGTCGCCAGGCAGCGCCTCTCCCGGGGCACCGGGGCCGGGGTCGCCGCCGGAGATCACGCCGCTGCCCGCACTGCCCGCATGGGCCGCGCCCTGATGCCGGCCGGGAGCACGACGGTGCCCGCGGCCGCCCTCAGGGGCGGTCCACCCGGCCTGGGGCGCTGGCGTACTCATCCGGCTCCTCGGGTGCATCGTGATCACGGGCGGGCTCGTTGACGACGGTATCCGTTTCGCCGGGCGATCCGGTGGGTTCCGCGCCGTTCGCGTCCTGACCTGGGTCGGGAGTCGGGTGGGACGGCAGGAAGGCGCCGCTGACGCCGCCACCGCGGCGGATCGCCCGGGCGATCGCGGTGACCACGAACACGGCGATGGCGATGGCCACGATGACCATGGCCGTGGTGCCGAAATGAGTGGCATCCACCGTGAGCTGGGCCTCGGTCCCGGGCAGCGGTGCCCTGTTCGGTGCGGCCAGGCTCAGCCGGAGCACAGTGGAGCCGGCCGCCACGGACCGGACCTTGATCACCACAGTCCGCTGCTGGTGCGGGCCGATGGTGACGGTGGTGACGGCGGGGTGCACAGTCATCCGGCCCGGCGGAGCATGCACCTGCAGCAGCACGGTGACCGGCCGGCCGAGCCGGTTGTTGATCGACACCGGCACGGGGCCGGATTTCCCGGTCAGCGTGTCCTGGCCGGTGTCGATGATGCGGACCTGCCGGTTCAGCGTGGCCAGATACCCGGACACCGAGGCGAGCACGGCCTTGGCCTCGGCCTGGTTGTCCCGCCAGGCCGACGACTCCACCGCGGCCACCGCGCCGGCCAGGTAGGTGGACGGCGGCAGCCCGAACATGCTGGCCTGCAGCCGGATAGCAGCCTCCAGGCCCTTGACCTTGCGGAGCAGGGACCGGTGCAGCTCCCCGGGGGCGAACTTTTCCACCGGCGGCGGCATCCGCGGCACCTGCCCGGCGGAGGAGTTCGCGCTGACCAGGTCGGACAGGGTGGTGGGGCGCAGCCAGGGAGCATCGTTGCTCTCGGTCAGCAGAGCCTGGGCCAGGCCCGGGGCGGGATTCCACTGGCGGGGCGGGGTGACGACCACGGAGCGGGGGGTGGCCGGCGCCTCCGAGACGATCATCGCCGTCTCCGCCAGGAAGCGCTGCCCGGTCGCGGACGAACCGGCCGCCGTGCTGGCCGCCGCGACACTGGCCGACTGGCTGCTGCCGGACTGGCGGCGGCCGGATGAGGACCCGCCCGCGCGGGCCTGGGCCGCCGTCGGGCCGTCGGCCAGGACCTGGCTGAGGGTGTTGTCGGCCAGCGCCACGTGCAGGCGGCCGTCCACCCCGTCGAGGGCGCTGGTGATGGCGCTGGGCGTATATGCCGCCGGGGTCGAAGGCGGCATCAGGGAGCTGTTCAGGATCACCGTGCGCCAGCCAGCCGGCCCGAGGTTGCCGAGGACCCCGTAGTCGGCGAAACCGCCGGCCGGCCACGCGATCGCGCCGACGCCCGGCGAGGCCGGCCGCTGGATGCCGCCCAGGTACTGGCGCGCCACGCTGTACCCCTTGAGCTGCGCCCGCTGCAGGTCGCTTCGCATGGCGGCGTGCGTGAGTGCTGACACGTCCACGTCCGCGTACGGGGTGACGAAGTAATCCTGCTGCGCCGTCACCGAGCGGAGCTGGGTCAGCCAGTTGCGGGCGGCCAGGCTGGCCCGCTTGACGACGGCACCGGAACAGCTGGACGTCCCGCCCACCCGGTAGGTGGTGCGCATGACACCGGCGTTGGCCAGCACGCTGGGGTCGATGGCCCAGGTCAGGTCGGCGCGGACGGCTTCCGTTGTGCTGCCGGCCGCGAGGAGCCCGGCCAGCCGCCCGCCGTCCAGGCTGCGGGCCAGGTCATTGTTGCGCAGGGCCGGGCAGGCGGCTTGCTCGGGTGCGCTGAAGACCGGCCAGACCCAGGCGATTTTCATCCGCTGGCTCAGCCCGGCCGCCGCCTTAGATCCCGGCCAGAACGGCAGGAACGTGTGGTCTGTGCTCAGCGTGGCGCCGGCCGCGTCCGCCTCGGCCGCGAGCGGGTAGACGCCGAACGAGGTCAGGGCCAGGCTGCTGGCGGGGATCCTGATCGACCAGTGCCGGACCGCTCCCGGCGCCAGGGTTCCGGGCAGCCGGGCCGTCGCGCCGGCGACCGGGAAGTCCGCCGCCAGGTTCCCGGCCGCGTACTCGCTGAGCGCGTTGCGGCTGGTGAGCCGGATGGTGGACGACCGGATCTGGATCGTGAGGCCGGACACCGCGGTCCGGGTCGCGTTGCTGACCGTGCCCTGGACGGTCACGGGGCGCCCGGGCCGGGCGACTTGCGGGCTGACCGCGGTGATACCCACCGCCACCTGCTGCGGTGCCGCGGTGGCTGTCCGTGAGATCGCGGCCCGGGAAGTCACCGCGGGCGCCGTGCGTGAGGTGACCCCGGTCGAGCGTGAGGTAGCTGCGGCAGCCGCGGTGCTGCTGGCCAGGGCGGGACCCGCGGCCATGAGCGCGGCGAACGCGCAGGCCAGCACGCAGCGCCGGGCCAGCCTGGGCCACGCCGTCCTGGCAGGCCCCTGGTCGCGCTGCGTTTGGCACTGACGCGGCATGCCGGAAATGCTATTGCCGTTCCCTGAGTGCTCTTCCAAGATGAGTCCGGGCTCCCTTGATTTCCCCCGGCCTGCCACTACCCCCTACCCTCAATGCCCGTGCCGGATACCACGCCCATCAGTCCGCAGCAGCGTAAGGCTGCCGCGGCGCTGCTGCGCACCACGGCCGCGCCCGCTGCGGAGCTGAGCCGCATTTTCGCCCGGGACGGGCACGGGCTCGCCCTGGTGGGCGGCCCGGTCCGGGATGTGTTCCTCGGCCGGCCGGTCAGGGACCTGGACCTGGCCACGGACGCGACACCGCCGCAGGTCCTGGCCATCGCGCGGGACTGGGCGGACAAGGTCTGGGAAACCGGCATCGAGTTCGGCACGGTCGGGCTGCGCAAGGGCGACACCATATTCGAGATCACCACGTACCGCAGCGAGACGTATGTGCCTGACTCACGCAAGCCGGCCGGCATCCGGTACGGCACCTCCCTGGAAGCCGACCTGCGCCGGCGGGACTTCACGGTGAACGCGATGGCGGCCCGGCTGCCGTCCATGGAACTGGTGGACCCGTTCGGCGGCCTGCGCGACCTGAGGGACAAGGTGCTCCGCACGCCGGGGAGCCCTGAGGATTCGTTCACCGACGACCCGCTGCGGATAATGCGTGCGGCCCGGTTCACCGCGCAACTCGGCTTTACCGTGGCCCCGGAGGTGGCCGCGGCCATGCGGCAGCTGGCCCCGCGGCTGGCGGTCGTGTCCGCCGAGCGGATCCGCGATGAGCTCACCAAGCTGCTGCTCGCCCCGGGCCCTCGCGGCCCGGTCCGCGGGATCGAGCTGATGGTGGACACCGGGGTGGCGGACGTGGTGCTGCCTGAGGTGCCCAAGCTGCGGCTGGAAACCGATGAGCACATGCGGCACAAGGACGTGTACCAGCATTCGCTGACCGTGCTGGAGCAGTCCATCGAGCTGGAGGAGCGCTACGGCCTCGAGCCTGACCTGGTGGTCCGGCTGGCGGCACTGCTGCACGACATCGGCAAGCCCAGGACGCGCTCGAGGCTGCCGGACGGGCGGGTGGCCTTCCACCATCACGAGGTGGTCGGCGCGGCCATGGCCCGGTCCCGGCTCAAGGCGCTGCGTTTCCCGTCCTCGGTGGTGGCTGACGTGACCACCCTGATCGCTCTGCACCTGCGGTTCCACGGGTACGGGCCGGGAGAGTGGACGGACTCGGCGGTCCGCCGTTACGTGCGGGACGCGGGGCCGCTGCTGACCCGGCTGCACGTGCTCACCCGGGCCGACTGCACCACCCGGAACAAGGCCAAGGCCGCCCGCCTGGCCCGGGCCCAGGACGGCCTGGAGGAGCGGATCGTGACGCTCAGTGCCCAGGAGGAGCTCAAGAAGATCCGGCCTGACCTGGACGGCAACCAGATCATGACCATCCTGGGCCTGCCGCCCGGCCCCGAGGTCGGCCGGGCCTACCAGTACCTGCTGGAACTGCGCATGGAGCATGGCCCGCTGGGCACTGTGCGGGCCACTCATGAACTGCTGCTCTGGGCGGAGGGCGAGGGACTCGGGGCGCCCCCCGAACCCGCGGGGGGCTGACCGTCCCCGCCCTCCGGCGAGGCCAGCCGCCCGGCGGCCCAGTAGCCGGCCGCGGCCACCGCGTAGCCGGCCGCGACCACTTCCACCAGCGTCCGCGAGCGGCCGGTGACCGGCATGAACGCCGCGCCGAGCCCGGCCCCGGCCACGAACGTGACGTTGAACATCATGTCGTAGAACGAGAAGACCCGGCCCCGGTAGTCGTCGTCCACCTGCTCCTGCAGGATGGTGGTGCTGCAGATCGCCACCCCCTGACCGACCAGGTTCAGCCAGAACCCGATCAGCAGGAAGACGGGCTGGCTGAACGTCCCGCCCAGGGCCGTGACCACCGCGCCGCTGACCAGCAGCAGTGCTATCCAGGCCGGTTTGCCCATCCGCCTCGTCATCTGGGGCGTGATCAGCGCCGCGCAGCCATAGCCGACCGCAGACACCAGGACCAGGACCGTGTAGTGGCTGAGCGCCGTGTTGGCGCCGGCCGAGCGGTAGAAGTAGTTGCGGTACAGCAGGATCGACATCAGGAACAACACGCCGAACAGCAGCCGGTTAGCCCCGGTGGCGCCCAGGGCGGCGGCGGGTTCGCGCCGCCGTACGACGTACCGCGCGCCAGCGGCCAGGCTCGCGGCCACGTTGGCCATCTCACTCAGCAGCCGCCCAGCCTGCGGCTCGCCTGCCGCACGGGACGGCCCGAGCAGATCCCGGTGCATGGTCCGGGCCACCAGGCTGGCCAGCACATAACAGCACCCGGCGGCCAGCAGCGTGAACGCCGACCCGGCGCGGCCGCCGCCGGTCGCCACGTGGACGCCCAGGCCGGCCAGGCCGCCGATCGCGGTCATGATCCCGCCGGCCGTCGGGGTGACCGAATTGGCCATCACCAGTTCGTCGCCCGCTACGACATGCGGCAGCGCGGCGGACAGCGAGGAGAGGAAGAAGCGGTTGACGCCCAGGACCAGCAGCACGCCCGCGTACAGCGGCAGGCCCAGATTGCCCGACACGACCAGGCCCGCCGTGAGCACGACGAATACCGAGCGCAGCAGCGCGGACCAGACCAGGATCTGGCGGCGCGACCAGCGGTCGATGAACACGCCCGCGAACGGGCCAATCAGCGAGTAGGGCAGGTACAGCACCGCGAAAGCGCCCGCCGCCGAAGCCGGGTTGGGGAAACTCGTGCTGTTGAAGAAGACGTAGGAGCCCAGCCCGGCGGTGAACACCCCGTCGCCGGCCTGCGAGATCAGCCGGGTCGCGAACAGCCGCCGGAAATCCCGCTCGCGCAGGACACTCCGCAGATCAGCGAGGAAGGACGAGCCGGTTCGCCGGCCGCGCAGCATCGCCTTGACGGCGGCCAGGACGGTCACCCGCACAGACTACGGGCGGCTTTCCTCCCGGTAGCCGCCGCCAATAACGCGATAGGCAATGTTTCCGCATGACCAGGGCATAGAAACGGCACGTGCCCACCAGGCGGGGGGCACGTGCCGTTCGGGGAACCGGGTCGGTCAGCGCTCGATGTCGCCCCGGATGAACTGCTCCACCAGGTCCCGGGCGGTCTCGTCGCCGTACTGCTCCGGGGGGGACTTCATGAAGTACGACGCCGCGGAGAGGATGGGGCCGCCGATGCCGCGGTCCTTGGCGATCTTCGCCGCCCGGATCGCGTCGATGATCACGCCCGCCGAGTTCGGCGAGTCCCAGACCTCCAGCTTGTACTCCAGGTTCAGCGGGACATCGCCGAAGGCCCGCCCTTCCAGCCGGATGTAGGCCCACTTGCGGTCGTCCAGCCAGGGCACGTGGTCGGAGGGGCCGATGTGCACGGCGGCCTTCTCCATCTCGTGCGGGATCTGCGAGGTGACCGACTGGGTCTTGGACACCTTCTTGGACACGAGGCGCTTGCGCTCCAGCATGTTCATGAAGTCCATGTTCCCGCCGAAGTTGAGCTGGTACGTGCGCAGCAGCTCGACGCCCCGGTCCTCGAAGAGCTTCGCCAGCACCCGGTGCGTGATGGTCGCCCCGACCTGGGACTTGATGTCGTCACCGATGATCGGCACACCCGCCGCGGTGAACTTCCCGGCCCACACGGGGTCAGATGCGATGAAAACCGGCAGCGCGTTCACGAACGCCACCCCGGCGTCGATGGCGCACTGGGCGTAGAAGCGGTCGGCCTCCTCGGACCCGACCGGGAGATAGGACACCAGGACGTCCGCCTGGGAGGTGCGGAGGGCCTGCACCACGTCCACCGCCGGGTCGGCGGACTCGGAAATCATCTCCTGGTAGTACTCGCCCAGCCCGTCCAGGGTGGGGCCGCGCTGCACGGTGATCCCGGT
Source organism: uncultured Actinomycetes bacterium (assembly GCA_963723595.1). Taxonomy (GTDB): domain Bacteria; phylum Actinomycetota; class Actinomycetes; order Streptosporangiales; family Streptosporangiaceae; genus RYN-230. The sequence goes on along the minus strand of CAVRRQ010000014.1, from coordinate 100,049 downwards.
GGGCGCCACATCGCAGATCTTGATGGTGTTGTTCTCGCTGGCCAGGATGGCCTCGGCGAGATCACGGCCCACCTTCTTCGCGTCCACGTCGAAGGCGGCGACGAATTCCACGTCCCGCACGTGGTAGGGCCCGAAGCTCACGTGCATGAGCCCAGGCACCCGGACCTGGGGATCGGCATCCTTGTAGTACTCCACGCCCTGGATCAGGGAGCTGGCACAGTTACCCACGCCAACGATGGCCACCCGAACCGAACCCATGGGGACACACTCCTTCTCTCGCCGCGCGATGGTGGCGTCAGGTTTCTCTTTCAGCCAGCCGTGGTCAGTCAGCTGTGTCAGTTCCGTCCGCCCGGCGCGGACCGGTCTGGTCCGCGTCCGCCTGGCGCTCGGAGGCGATCAGTTCGTTCAGCCAGCGGACCTCCCGCTCGACTGATTCCAGGCCATGCCGGTGCAGTTCGAGCGTGTAGCTGTCCATCCGCTCCCGGGTCCGGGCCATGGCCCCGCGCACCCCGTCCAGCCGCTCTTCCAGCCGGCTGCGGCGTCCTTCGAGGATGCGCAGCCGGATGTCGGCCTGCGTCTGGCCGAAGAACGCGAAGTGCACGCCGAACCCGTCGTCGTCCCAGGCCGCCGGGCCGGCCTCGGTAAGCAGCTGCTGCAGCCGCTCCTTGCCGTCCGCGGTGAGCCGGTAGACGATCTTCGACCGGCGGCCGGCCAGCGGCTTGGGCGGGCCTTCCGGGACATCCTCCGCGATGAGCCCCTGGGCCAGGAGGAGCTTCAGGCAGGGGTACAGCGACCCGTACCCGAACGCGCGGAACGCGCCGAGCATGGAGTTGAGCCGCTTGCGCAGCTCGTATCCGTGCATCGGGGTCTCGTGCAGCAGCCCCAGCACCGCGAGCTCCAGCACGCGTGACCGTTGACCGACCATGCCTGCCGCACCTCCCGTCCATGTGGCCTGCTGCGAGCCGGGCTGTCCGCCCGGGCCGCGAAGCCCGGACCGCGAGGACAGTATGCCCGCATTGTGCCAAAGCGATGTATCGAACCGATACATCGCCAAGATATGCGCCGGGCGAAGTATGCGCAACTCCCCGTTCACCGGACGTTTCCCGGGCAGCGGCCGCGTTCCCCCGCACCGGCCGCGAATACCCCGCAGAGGAGCCCAGCCGGGGCTCGGAGCGCTGAGCCTTCCGTCGTACGCTGTCGGGGATGGGAGTTCGGCGATCGGTCGTGGATTACGGGCTTGCCCGGCGGGCAACGCTCGCGTCCGTGCTGGCCGGGCACACCACGGTCTCGGATGTCTGCGATGCGCACCCTTACCTGCTCCGGGCGGCCAAGTTTCATGGTGAGGCCACCGACACGGCCTGCCCCATCTGCCGCCGGGCCAAGCTGACCCACGTCACCTACGTGTATGGGGACGAACTGGGCCAATATGCGGGACGGGTTAAGCGAGGCCCGGAACTGGCCGAGATGGCGTCCGAATACGGTGAGTTCCGGGTATATGTGGTCGAGGTCTGCCAAAGTTGTGCCTGGAACCACCTTGCCTCGTCCTACGTTCTCGGCACGGGCGAGCCACGCGCCCGGCGCAGCAGGCGGGCCCGGGCCGGCGAATAACGGCGGGGCAGGAAGCTGCCGCCCACCCAGGGCGGACGGCTGAGCCAGTACCAGCGAGCCAGCACCACGGAATCAGCATCTCCGGGCCAGCAGCACCGGGCCACTACCGGGTCCGGCATCGCTGGGCCGGCACCAGGAGCTAGCCCACTGAGCCGGCCTTAAGGCAGGAACAGGCCGGAGAGCCAAGCGTGCGCCATGCAGATGTGACGAATTTCTAACCTGCGCCGAATGGCTCGCGCCACCGGATACCGTGAGGCCCGGCGGTCGGCCAATGCTCGCCCACGACTGCCTCACCCAACCAGCGAGGACGCGTGAGTAACCCAGACTTTTCCGGTTCCTACCCTCCGGATCCCGCTGAGCCTGGCCGCTGGGACAGCTCCCGTGACGGCCAGCGCGGGGAGCGCTACGGCGACAGCCGCCGCGCGCGCGGCACCCGGGATGCGGGGGACCGCGGCTACCGGCGCGAGCGGGACTACGAGTGGGACCGGGGCCCCGGGGCTGACCCGGGTTACGCCCGTGCTGACGGCGCCCATGCTGGCAGTCCCCGTGCTGACAGTCCGCGGGCGGGCAACGGCCGGGGGGCGGGCGGCCGTAATGGCGGCAGCCGTGCCGATCAGCGCTGGGCCGATCAGCGCGGTGCTGACCAGCGCGGTGCTGACCAGCAGTGGGCCGGCCAGCAGCGTGCAGACCAGGGCCGGGCCGGCCAGGGCCGGGAAGATCAGGGGCGCCCGGTGCGGGGCAGCCGCCGCGCGGGCAAGGGCCGGCGCGGTGCCGCAGGCGCGGACCGGGCCGCGAGCGGGATGAGCACGAAGGACCGGCTGGCGGCCAAGCTCGGCACGGACCGCGCCGTGGCCGGCTTCAGCGCCGCGGGCGCCGCGGGCGCCGCTGACTACGCCGCCGGGGCAGGCCCGGCCGCCGCGCACGCGATGACGTCCGGTTACCCCGGCTCGAACGACCCCCGCGGCGGTGGCCCCCGGGATTCCGGCCCGCGGCGGTCCGGCCGGGGCCGCGGCGGTGCGGCGGAGATGCACGACGGGAACGGCCGCGGTGGCCGCGGCGGGAATGGCGGGAACGGCGGCGGGAATGGCCGGGGCCCGGGGCGGCCGCGCCGTAAAGGTGACTGGTGGCGTCGCTGGACCTGGAAGAAAGCCCTCGCGGCGTCCGCGCTGACTGGTGTCGCCTTCATGATCCTGGTGCTTATCGGGATCTTCTACACCTACTCAGAGACCCCCATCCCGGCCGCGTCGGAGTTGGCCACCGGCCAGGCGTCCCGGGTCTACTTCCGTGACGGGCACACGCTGGTCGGCATGTTCGGCCAGAGCGACCGGCAGACCCTGCAGCCGAACCAGATCCCGGCCATGGTCCGCAACGCCATGGTCGCCTCGGAGGACAAGCACTTCTACAACGAGGGCGGCGTCTCGCCGACCGGCATCATGCGCGCGGCCATCGCGGACCTGACCAGCGGGTCGGTCCAGCAGGGCGGCTCCACCATCACCCAGCAGCTGGTCCGGAACTACTACGACGGCATCGGCACCGCGCAGACGTTCAGCCGGAAGATCAAGGAGATCTTCGTCGCGGAGAAGCTGGCCTCGCAGGAATCCAAGGCGTGGATCCTCACCAACTACATGAACACGGTCCCGACCGGCGTCAACATGTACGGCTTCGGCGCGGCCGCCGAGGCGTACTTCGGCAAGCCGGTCAGCAAGCTGACCGTCGCGCAGGCCGCCATGATCGCGGCCATGCCGCAGTCGCCCAGTTACTACGACCCTGACCCGAAGGCGGGCGCGGGCTACCAGGCCCTGGTCTTCCGCTGGCACTACGTGCTGCGGACCATGGTCCAGATGGGCACGCTGACGCCAGGCCCAGGCCAACGCGCAGAAGTTCCCCGCGCTCGCGAAGGCGTTCAACAACAGCTGGTCTGGCTACCGGGGCTACATCATGACCGCCGTGCTCAACGAGCTGGAGACCACGTACCACTACACGCAGACCCAGATCGACGACGGCGGGCTGCGCATCGTCACCACGTTCAGCAAGCCGATGATGAACCAGCTCTACGCGACCGTGGACCAGGAAAAGCGCCAGATGAGGCTGGACGGCAAGGCGCTGCCCAGCTACGCGCACGTCGGCGCGGTGCTGGAGCAGCCGGGCACCGGCGAGATCTGGGCCATGTACAGCGGGCCGAACTTCGACGCCAAGAACTGCGCCAGGATCCGCTGCCAGTGGGACATGGCGCTGCAGAACCGTGAGCAGGTGGGTTCCTCGATGAAGCCCTACGTGCTCGCCCTGGCCCGGTCCCAGGGGATGAGCGTCAAGACCAGCACCCTGGATGGTCACTCGCCGCTGTGGATCCCGCCTGTCTCGGAGCCGAACACCTACGCGAGCCAGAGCACGCCCGCCGACACGTCCCAGTGGTACGAGGTCGGGAACGACGCGGGTGACGCGCAGGCCGCCGGGGTCAGCGTGGTCACCGCGTCCGCGGAATCGCTCAACACCGCGTACACCGACCTGTACCACCGCGTCGCGGGGACCGACGGCATGAACATGATCAACATGGCGAAGTCGTTCGGCGTCAACGTCTCGTCCTCCGCGTCCGGCCTGTACACCCAGCGGGACGAGGTCGGCACCGCGCTGGGCCAGGCCTCCCTCACGGTCGAGGAGCAGGCCAGCACGTTCGCCACCCTGGCCAACAACGGCCAGTACGAGGCCCCGCACGTGATCCTGGAGATCCAGCAGCAGCTGCCCGGCCAGGCGATGCAGACCATCCAGGCCAAGGTGGCCCACCACCCGGTGCTGACCCCGGACCAGGACTCCGACGTGGATTACGCGCTGTCCTTCGACGACAAGCCGGGCGGCACCGCCCCGAACGCGGGACTCGCCGACGGCCGGGAGCTGATCGCCAAGACCGGCACCACGAACCTGTCCCAGTCGGCGTTCTTCATCGGCGCGATCCCGCAGTTCAGCCTGGCGATCGGCATGTTCACCAACGAGCAGGGCTGCCCGTCCAGCATCGCCGGCTGCGCGGCCGCGGCGAACCAGGAGAGCGCACCGCCGGCCGGCCTGCAGACCCTGTACGGCGTGGGTAACCTGCCGGGCTACGGCGGTGAGTGGCCGGCCACGATCTGGCACGCGTACGCCCAGAAGATGTTCGGCAGCATGCCGGTGCAGAGCTTCCCCACCCCGGACTTCGGCGGCACCGCGTGGAACATGCTCGGGCCTTACACGCCGAAGCCGAAGGCGTCTACGGCGCCGACCCCGACGCCGACCACCACCTGCAACGGCATCTCCTTCGCCGGGCACTGCTTCGGGAATCACTCCGCGAGCCCCACGCCGACTCCGCCGACGCCGACCAACCCCGTCCCCACCTCGACGTTCCCATCCGCCCCGCCCACGGGGTTCGGGAAGCAGCAATCGTCGATCGGGTAGCCGGGGCCCGGGCGAGGGCACAATTACCGGAACCCGATAGCCGATGACGGAGCGTGGGTGACAGACGGAGACACCGGCCGGCCTGGCCAGGAACCGGCGGCCCATGGACCGGGAGGGCGACTCCCTGAGGCCGGGCAACGGCCCGGGACAGCACGCCTCGCGCTGCTCGCGGGGTCGGTCACGGCTCTGGTCACGGCCGTGCTGCTCGGCGCGGGGCTGGGGCTGACCAACAAGTGGGCGTGCCGGGCCGGAGCCTGGAACGGGTACCTCTCACAGTTCCAGGCGCACTGTTATACCGACATCTACCCGCTGTATTTCGGGGAGGGACTGTCGGCGGGGAAGGTGCCCTACGTCGGGCACCCGGTGGAGTACCCGGTGCTCATCGGCGGCGCCATGCAGCTGGTGGCCTGGCTGGTCCATCCGATCAGCAACCCCTTCATCCGGGGCCGGGAGTTCTTCGACCTCACCCTGGTCCTGCTGACCGTGTTCGCCCTCGTCGGCGTGCTGGCCACCGCCTACCTCGCGGGCCGCTCGCGCCGGTGGACCGCGCTGGGTGTCGCGCTGGCCCCGGCGGTCATCCTGTCCGCGTTCATCAACTGGGACCTGATCGCGATGGGCCTGGCCATGGCGGGGATGGCGGCCTGGGCGGCGCGCCGCGGGGTGCTGGCCGGGGTGCTCCTCGGCCTCGCCGTGGCGACCAAGTTCTACCCGCTGCTGTTCTTCGGGCCGCTGCTGCTGCTCTGCCTGCGGGCGGCCCGGATGCGCGAGTTCTGGGTCACGTTCGGGTCCGCCGCGCTGGCGTGGCTGGTGGTCGACCTGCCGGTGATGATCGTGGCCCCGGCCGGCTGGGCCCGCTTCTACCGGCTCAGCGACACGCGCTCGGCTGACTGGGGCTCGATCTGGTACTTCTTCCAGACCGAGCACTGGCCGGGGGTGGGCACGACCAGCGTGAGCACCCTCAACGTCATTTCCGCGGGCGTGTTCGTGGTCGCCTGCGCGCTCATCGTGCTGCTGACCCTGGGCGCTGCGCGGCGGCCGCGGGTGGCGCAGCTGTTCTTCCTGACCCTGGCCACGTTCCTGCTGTCCAACAAGGTCTGGTCACCCCAGTACGTGGTCTGGCTGGCCCCCCTGGTCGTGCTGGCCCGGCCGCGGCTCGGGGCCTACCTGGTGTGGCAGGTGGCGGAGGTGGGCTACTTCTTCGCGATCTGGGCCTACCTGATCACGGTGTCGGTGGCCGGACCCTCGTTCATCGGGGTCGGCGGCATCGGCACCGGGCTGTACTTCGCGGCCCTCATCGCCCGGTTCGCCTCCGTGCTGCTGCTGTGCGGCCTGGTGGTGCGGGACATCTTGCAGCCCGCCCACGACGTGGTGCGCGCGGACGGGGCCGACGACCCCGCGGGCGGAGTGCTGTCCGGGGCTCCCGACCGCGTCGTGCTGAAGCTCGGCCCGCGCCGCAGTACCCAGCCCGCCGCCCCGGCCTCCGCCCGCTGAGGCCCCCATGATCGTGGTGCGTCCTGCGCCGCGGGCAGCACAAAATCCACCACGATAACGGTCTTATCGCGCGACGGGAGCCGGCCGGGGCTGGTCAGGCGGCGCCGGGGACGTGGGCGCGGAGCCAGTCGATGTCGGCGGCCGGGTCGGGTGTCTCGCAGATGACCGGCGCCCCGGCCGCCTGGACCAGGCCGGCCAGCACCGCCGGGTCGATGGTGCCCTTCTCCATCCCGGCGTGCCGGTCCCGGCCCGAGCCGAACTCGTCGCGCGAGTTGTTGCAGTGCACCAGGTCGATCCGGCCGGTGATCGCCTTCACCCGGTCCACGATCCCGGACAGGTCTTCCCCGCTCGCGAACGCGTGGCAGGTGTCCAGGCAGAACCCCACCTCGCCCGATCCGCCCGCGTCACCGATCGCGTCCCACAGCCGGGCCACCCCGTCCAGGCCGCGGGCCATGGCCTGATCGCCGCCCGCCGTGTTCTCGATCAGCATCGGCACCGGCCGGTCGATCCGGGCGACCGCCTTGGCCCAGTTCTCATACCCCTCGGCCACGTCCGCATCGGCGGTGACATGGCCGCCGTGCACGATCACCCCCTGCGCCCCGATGCCTTCTGCCGCCTTGAGGTACTGGCCGAGCAGTTTGCGGCTGGGGATCCGGATCCGGTTGTTGGTGCTGGCCACGTTGATCCGGTACGGGGCGTGGATGAAGGCCCGCACATCCGCGGCGGTCAGCGCGTCGCGCAGGGCGTCCGCGTCGCCGCCCGGGAACTTCGGGTCCGCCCAGCCCTGCGGGTCGCCCAGGAAGAACTGGACCACGTGGGACTTCGCGGCGACCGCCGCGGGCAGAGGGTCCTCATCATGGACGTGGGGTCCGATGCTCACCATGCCATGAGACTAGCCGCGTTGCGGTTTTCGTTGCGGCGTCTGGTGCGGAGGGAGCGCGGCGCGCGCGGGAGAACGCCGCCCCGCCACCGTTGCAGGGCCCGGACCGCGGTGCTGGCCGGGCCCGGGCTGGCCAGATCAGGGGAACAGGCCGCCGTGGGCCAGGCCGAGAGCCCCGCCGACGAAGGCGGCCACCAGCCCGGTCACGATGAGCATCCGTTCCGTCCTGGTGGCCGAGAACAACTGCGCGGGCAGCCCCACGACCAGCGTGATCAGCCCGAGCCAGTCGCAGTGACCCCGGCCCAGGTCCCGGCGCCTGCCTTATCCGCGAGGAACCCCAGAACGCATGCGACGAGGCCTGCCACCAGGGTGAAGGCACTCAGGAAGTTCTCCGTCGGATGCCGCTGGCCGTCGTCGTTCAGCGTTACGTGCGGGAGGCGCGGACGGGCCCGGCCCCGGGGGGCGGCTCCGGGCACGCTAGATCCAGCCGCCTGGGTCATTCCGGCTCTGGCAGCGTCGGGCACTGCGGCCACCTCCTCGGGACATCAGCCCGGGATCTACCTGGTCGTGTTGGTCTTTCCCGTTCCGGGGGCGGCAGAATCCTGAGCCAGCCTGTCGGTCCGCCCTGGTAAGCTGACGCAGCCGCAACGGGTACCGGGGATTTCGCACCGGTGGCGCCGCGGCCCCTCCTGCCACGGAGAGACCGTGGCCGCATCAGTCCAGAGGAGGCATGTTCCAGCATGCGCCGTTATGAGATGATGATCATCCTCGATCCGTCTCTCGAAGAGCAGACCGTCCAGCCCTCCCTCGACCAGTTCCTGTCGGTCGTCAAGACCGGGGGCGGCTCGGTGGACAAGATCGACGTATGGGGCCGGCGGCGGCTCGCCTACGAGATCGAGAAGAAGTCGGACGGCATCTACGCCGTCGTCGACATGGTCGCGGAGCCGGACACGGTCCACGAGCTCGACCGCCAGCTCAGCCTCAACGAGGCGGTCCTGCGGACCAAGATCCTTCGCCCCGAGATGCACTGAACGCACGCAGCACCGACCGCAGGCAGTCACTGAGACCTAAGCAGCCCTGAGACCTGAGGAGCACTGGCCGCAGGCCGCGCGGTTGCGGCACCAGAACCCTCTGAACGACCGGGAGTGGCCCCCATGGCAGGCGATACCCAGATCACGGTGGTCGGCAATCTAGTCAGCGACCCAGAACTCCGCTACACCCCGACCGGGGTGGCCGTGGCGAACTTCCGCATCGCGTCCACGCCGCGGACCTTCGACCGGCAGGCCAACGAGTGGAAGGACGGCGACTCGCTGTTCCTCACCTGCAACGTGTGGCGGCAGGCCGCGGAGAACGTGGCCGAGTCATTGCAGCGCGGCATGCGGGTCGTCGTCCAGGGGCGGCTGCACCAGCGCTCCTATGAGACCCGGGAAGGCGAGAAGCGCACCGTCTTCGAGGTCGAGGTGGACGACGTCGGTCCCTCCCTGCGCAACGCCTCAGCCAAGGTCACCAAGTCCAACCGCTCCGGCGGTGGGAGCGGTGGCGGCTTCGGCGGCGGTGGTGGGGGCGGCGGCTTCGGCGGCGGCAGCCAGGGCGGCGGCCAGGCCAGTGGCGGCCAGGGCAGTGGCGGCCAGGGCAGTGGCAGTGGCGGCGGCCAGGGCGGATCCGGCGGGTATGGTGGAGCGTCCGGTGGTGGCCGGAGCGGCGATGACCCCTGGGCCTCGGACTCCGGGTTCGGCGGCGAGGGATCGTCCGACGAGCCGCCGTTCTGATCCCCGGCACCTTTTAAGCAAACCAAACCATCCCCGCGGCGAGCGGGGCTCTCTACAGGAGCACCATGATGGCGAAAGCACCTATCCGCAAGCCCAGGAAGAAAGTCTGCCTGTTCTGCCAGGAGAAGATCTCCTACGTGGACTACAAGGACACCGGGCTGCTGCGGAAGTTCATTTCCGACCGGGGCAAGATCCGGGCCCGCAGGGTCACCGGAAACTGCACCCAGCACCAGCGTGACGTGGCCAAGGCGATCAAGAACGCCCGCGAGATGGCCCTGCTGCCGTACACCAGCACGGCACGTTGAGGACGGGGGCAAGCTGATGAGTGGCACACCGATGAAACTGATCCTCACCAACGAGGTCACCGGCCTTGGCGAGCCAGGTGACGTGGTCGAGGTCAAGGGCGGCTACGGGCGCAACTACCTGATCCCGCGGGGCCTGGCCATGCGCTGGACCCGGGGGGCCGAGAAGCAGATCGACCTGATCCGCCGGGCCCGCTCCGCCCGCGCCATCCGCACCCAGGACGACGCCAAGTCCGCGGCCGGGACCCTGGCTAAGGTCCCCGTGCAGATCAGGGTCCGGGCGGGCGCCGCCGGGCGGCTGTTCGGCTCCGTCAGCGCCTCGGACATCGCCGACGCGGTCAGCGCGGCCGGCGGCCCCGAGCTGGACCGGCGGCGTATCGAGATCGCCACCCCGATCCGGACCGTGGGACGCCACCAGGTCACGGTGCGGCTGCACCCCGAGGTGACGGCCACCCTCGAGGTGGACGTCGCCGAGGCCTGATCCGGCCTTACCCAGGTTCTGCTCGCGCGGGTGACCGGTGACCGCCGTGGGCCGTCGCTGACGGCTCGCGGCGGTCATTCGTGCGTGGCGGGTCGCGGGTGGTGTGGGTCCCGGAGGTTCTGTGCGTCCTGGCCGGTGTACCCGGACAGCCGCTGGGCGAGGCCCGGGTCGAGGTCCGCGACCATCGCCCAGATGCGGGCCACCCGCTCGGCCAGGGTTCCGGACGGGCCCGGGTCGTCCGGGGGGCTGCCGGGGCTGTCGGGGCCAGGGAGTCCGCTAGCGCCGGTGGCGCCCGGGGTGCCGCTGGCGCCGGGGGCGCGGCTGGCGGCCCGGGAGGCCTCGGCGAGCTCGTCGATCGCAGCTCCGATCATGGCCAGCCGCGAATCGTTTGTCGAACTCATGCTCGAATCTTAGGGGAGCGATTGTCATGATCGCCGGGTGTTTGCCGGAGTGGCCCCCGCCGGTGCTCCGGAGGTGGGCGCGGCCGGGGTGCGCCGCGACACCAGATCTCACGTTTGACGTCACCCTCCGTATGTGGATAACTCGGCGCCGCGCGTCCACGGAAAATGGCCGTCATGTTTTTTCCGCACACATCCGGTGGATGGCATAACCGCAGGCAGTGACCGCATGCGAGGCACGGGCCGCACCGTCGTCCCCAGCTGTATCCCCAGGCTGCGCACAGCGCCGGCGGCGTGTCTGCACAGGCTGTCCACAGACCTGTGCACAGCACGATTGGACGCCGCTACGGGGCCGAACCAAACTGTCAGACCTTGCGACTACAACAGGGTGAGGCCCCCGCATCGGCGGTGGCCAGGGGCGCTCTGATCCACGGGGAGGTGATGGCTGGTGAGCGTGGCCGAAATCGCTCCCCGGGGGGAGAGCTTCGATCGGACCCCGCCGCACGATGTGGCCGCGGAGCAGTGCGTCCTCGGTGGCATGCTGCTGTCCAAGGACGCCATCTCGGACGTGATGGAGACCATCCGTCCAGATGATCATTACCGGCCCGCGCACCAGATCATCCACGAAGCCATCCTCGAGCTGTACGGACGGGGCGAGCCGGCCGACCCGGTCACCATCTCCGACCTGCTGAACAAGCGGGGCGAGCTGACCCGCGTCGGCGGCCCCAGCTACCTGCACACGCTCATCGCGTCCGTGCCCACCGCGGCCAACGCCGGGTACTACGCCCGGATCGTCCGGGAGCGGGCGATCCTCCGCCGCCTGGTCGAGGTCGGCACCCGCATCGTCCAGCTCGGCTACTCCGGCGACGGTGAGGCCGACGAACTGGTGGACCGGGCGCAGGCCGAGGTCTACGGGGTCACCGAGCGCCGGGTCAGCGAGGACTACCTGGCGCTGTCCGACATCATGCCCGGCGCCCTGGACGAGATCGAGGCGATCGGCAGTCACGGCGGCAAGATGACCGGGGTACCCACCGGTTTCGCGGACCTGGACTCGCTGACCAACGGCCTGCACGCCGGCCAGATGGTCGTCATTGCGGCACGCCCTGCCATTGGGAAATCCACGCTGGCTTTGGATCTTGCCAGGTCAGCGGCCATTAAGCATGATCTGCCGACGGTGATCTTCAGCCTGGAGATGAGCCGCAACGAGATCACCATGCGGCTGCTGTCCGCGGAAGCCCGGGTGTCCCTGCACAGCATGCGGACCGGGCAGATGGGCGAGGAGGACTGGGCCACGCTCGCCCGCCGGATGAGCGAAGTGGTGGACGCGCCGCTGTACATCGACGACTCACCGAACATGTCGATGATGGAGATCCGGGCCAAGTGCCGGCGGCTGAAGCAGCGCCAGGGCCTCAAGCTCGTGATCATCGACTACCTGCAGCTGATGAGCTCCCCCAAGCGGGTGGAGAACCGGCAGCAGGAAGTGTCGGAGATGTCCCGGTCGCTCAAGCTGCTGGCCAAGGAGATCGACGTCCCGGTGATTGCGCTCTCCCAGCTCAACCGAGGTCCCGAGCAGCGCAACGACAAGAAGCCACTCCTCTCTGACCTGCGCGAATCCGGCTGCCTGACCGCGGGCACCCGCATCTTGCGTGCGGACACCGGCGCTGAGGTGACGCTTGGCGAACTGGTGGCCAGCGGAGAGCGCGACGTTGCGGTCTGGTCGCTGGATGAGAGGTTGCGGCTGATCCCGCGGACGATGACCCACGCCTTCCCCAGCGGGGTCAAGGAGGTATTCCAGGTTCGCCTGCGCTCGGGCCGCGAGGTGCAGGCCACGGCCAACCACCCGTTCCTCACCTACGGCGGCTGGCACCCGCTGGGCGAACTGGCTGCTGGGGCCCGCGTGGCTGTGCCACGGCACACACCCGGACCGATCGACCTGCGCTCGATGCCGGAATCGGACGTCATCGCCCTGGCTCGCCGGCTGAGCCATGACCCGGCCGGCACGCCGCTGCCCGCGGCGCTGTTCTCTGCTCCACGGTCTCAGGTCGGGCTATTCCTGCGTCATCTCTGGGGTGCGGGGGGCCGTATCTCCTGGGATGTCGATGGGGAGTCGTGTGTTTACTACGTCACCGCGAACCGCCGGCTGATTGATGATCTCGCCCGGCTGCTGCTGCGGTTCAACGTGATGACCAGGATTGCCCAAGTCCGGAGCGGCCGTCCGCGGTGCTGCTACCGCCTGATCGTGGAAAGCCCCGAGGACCAGTTCCGGTTCCTCGACGGAATCGAGATTCCCGGTGCAGGCGGCCGCATGGCCGAGCTCGCTCGGGAGAGGCTCAGGGAGGCCAGGGACGTAGCGCGCACGGGGCCGGTTCCGGATGTGGTGTGGGAGCGACTGCGGGGCGCCATGGAGGGCCGGCCAGCCCGGCTGCGTGACACGGAACTAGCGGACTGCGCCTTCGCGGATAGGGCATCTGACTACGGATCAGATGGTGGTGGGTCCGGCCGCGGCACTCTGAAGCATGCGCCGAGCCGGGAGCGGCTGGCCCGGGTGGCCACGGTCCTCGATGACGCCGACCTTGAGATGGTGGCCACCAACGATGTGTTCTGGGACGAGATCGCGTCCGTGGAGAGCCTCGGTGAGCAGCCGGTCTACGACGCGGCCGTCCCGGGCACGCACAACTTCGTGGCCAATGGGATCAGCCTGCACAACAGCATCGAGCAGGATTCGGACGTCGTGATCTTGCTGCACCGCGAGGACGCATACGAGCGGGAGTCACCCCGGGCCGGGGAAGCGGACCTGATCGTGGCTAAGCACCGCAACGGGCCGACCGCCACCGTGACCGTGGCTTTCCAGGGGCACTACAGCCGGTTCGTGGACATGGCCCCGGGCTGAGATAGCCGTCACTCGCTAGAAGCTGTCTGGCACCTCGTGGAACCGCTGGCCGTGCAACTGCTGGTGGGATCGTGACAGTGGCTGGCCGGCGAGCCGGGCGGTAATGCCGGCGTTGAAGTTGGGGCATTGCGTGATGTCCTCGTGGGGGCAGCGCAGCCCGTGCCTGATGGCCTCGCGGGCGGCCTGCGCCGTGGCGATCTGCTCATCAAGTTCCGCGAGCTTGCGCTGCGCGAGCTGCCTCCAGCCAGGCGCGCCGTCGTGCGGTGCCATGAGGGCTTTCTGCTCGGCGAGGGTGAACCCTGCCTCGCTGTAAAGCAGGACGGCGGCCACGAGCCTGGCCGCCGATGCGGGATAGCGGCGCTGCCCGGAGATCCTGGCGGGCGCGGGGAGCAGGCCGAGTTCTTCGTAGTAGCGCAGGGCCGAGGTCGTGACGCCGGAGCGGCGGGCCAGTTCGCCGATGGTGAGCAGGCAGCCGGCCGTGTTGACTTCAGGTGCGCTTGAAGGCGTTGACTGCCGGCCATGGGAACACGACATGAGGGAAGCATGCCACGGGCAGTGAGGCGGGTGGTGACCGCCGCCGTCGAGCGCGGGGTCGCGAGTGCCGGGATAGCCGCCGTGCGCGCCCTGGACCGCGACGTCATCGGCCAGGGTCATCATCCTCGGGGCGCGGCCGGGAGCGTGACCGGCTGGATGTTTGCCCACCGCCCGTCCAACCGGCAGCGCAACGGCTGGGTGGTCTCGCTGCTCGACGTGCAGCCCGCCGAACGGGTGCTTGAGATCGGCTTCGGCCCAGGCCTCGCGGTCGCGGAACTGGCCCGCGCCGGCGCAGGTCACGTGTATGGCATCGACCATTCCGAGGTCATGCACCGGCAGGCGTCCAGGCGCAACGCCGCCGCCATCCGGGCGGGCCGGGTCACCCTGATCACTGCATCGGTCGATCAGCTTCCGGCCAGCCTGGACGGCCCCTTCGACGCCATCCTCGCCGTCAACTCCCTCGGGTTCTGGCCCGCGCCTGCCGAACGGCTCGCCGAACTGCGCCGGCGGCTCGCACCCGGCGGGCGCATTGCCATCGCATCCCAGCCCCGCTGTCCCGGCGCCACGGCGGCCACGTCCCGCAGCGCCGCCGATGAGGTCGAGAACCTGCTGCGGAGCGCCGGCTTCACGCAGATGAGCACCGAGACCCTCCCCCTCAGCCCGCCAGTGATCTGCGTCCTCGCTGCCGCCCCAGGCCCGGACGCCAAACGCGCAGCGCAGACATGACTGCCGCGCGCGATCATGCGGGGCCACCACTGACTCCCGTCCATGTCCTGACCACCAGAGGTCCACCTGGCCAGCGCGACCTGGGCAAACCCCCGAAGTGACGGTTTGGGCGTAGGCCTTGAGGCCTACGTAGCCGGTGAAGTTTCAGCCGCGCGGGCGACGCGCCTCGGGGCGGGGGGTCCCTAGCGTTGGTGGGGCAACTCCCCGAGGCGATGTCTCCGCGTGACGCGGCGAAGCCCACATCGACTAACCGGGCTTCACCGACACGGGCACTCTGGGGACGGTATGACTTCGAGCTTCGTCACGCACCTGGTCCAGTCATACGGCTACTACGGGGTGTTCGCGCTCATCGCCCTGGAGAGCATGGGAATTCCGCTGCCGGGCGAGACCGCCCTCATCGCCGCCGCGGTCTACGCGGGCGCGACTCATCATCTCAGCATCGTGGTTCTGGTGGCCGTCGCAGCCTCCGCAGCAATCGTCGGTGATAACGCCGGGTACTGGATCGGCAGGACAGGCGGCCAGCGTCTGGCTGAACGTTACGGACGCTTTGCAGGCCTGGACCGCGCAAAGCTCAAGGTCGGCCGGTACCTGTTCGTGAGGTACGGCGTCAGGGTCGTCTTCTTCGGCCGATTCGTCGCCGTGCTCCGGACCTTCGCAGCGTTTTTCGCCGGGGTCAGCAGGATGCGCTGGTCCCGGTTCCTCACGGCCAACGCGGCCGGCGGCCTGTTGTGGGCCGGCTTCTACGCCTTCGGTGCCTACGCGCTAGGAAGCGCTGCATCGAGCGTGGGCAGCACGATCACCCTCATCGGGTATGTGATCGCCGGAGTCCTGACCGTCGCCACGATCGTGGCGGCGCGACTGTCGCTACGGGCTCTCGAGCGGCGAGCCGAGGTTGCTTTCCCGGATGAGCAAGCGGGGAGTGTGGCTCAGCCTCAACCCGTAGGAAACTGATCTCACAGGCTGGCACAACACCGTGTCCGCCAGTCCGGGTGCGTGAGTCGGGAGCGGGTCGATGATCCTGGTCGCTGGTGAGAGTCTCATCGATCTGATCGTCGGACCGGATGAGGGGGTGCACGCCAGCCCCGGCGGGGGCCCGTTCAACGCCGCCCGGACCATCGCCCGCCTGGGTCAGTCCGCACGCTTCCTGGGCCGTTTCTCCGCCGACCCGTTCGGTGACCTGCTCACCGGGAAGCTGGTTCAGGACGGGGTGGAGCTGGCCGTCCCCGGCCGCGTCCCGGAACCGACGGCGCTGGCCATCGTCGCGCTCGGCGGCCTGGGCGTACCGGAGTACTGGTTCCACGTCGCCCAGACGGCGGGCTTCGTGCTGGACCAGCCGGCCGCGCGGCAGGCGTTGCAGGCCGACGTCACCGCCGTGCACATCGGCTCCCTCGGGCTCGTCGTGGACCCGATGGCGGCCGAACTCGAGCGCCTGGTGCAGGACCTCCCCCCGGAGGTCCTGCTGCTGCTCGACCCGAACTGGCGTCCCCAGGCCATCCCCGATGCGGACGCGCACCGGGCCCGGATCCGCCGCATCCTGCGCCGGACCGACATCCTGAAGACGAGCACTGAGGACCTGTCCTTCCTGGTGCCGGGCCGTGGTCCCGCAGACGCCGCGCGGATCCTCCTCGGCTGGGGCGCGCACTGTGTCCTGCTCACCGACGGCCCGTCATCGGTGCGCGCGTTCACCGGGGATGACCAGCTCGCCATCCAGGTGCCGCCGGTCGATGTGGTGGACACCGTGGGCGCGGGCGACGCCTTCGGCGGGGCGTTCCTGGCCTGGTGGGCCGAACAAGGGCTGGCCCGGGAGAATCTGGAGCACTCGCCACAGCTGCTGGCCGCCGTCACCGCGGCGGCCCGGGTCGCGTCGCTGACCTGCGCCAGGGCCGGCGCCGAGCCGCCGTGGCGGCACGAGCTGGACACCGACGAAGAGTGGGGCCAGCCGCCGGGGCAGGAACCCCGGCCCGGCCGGGGGTCAGCGCCCGGGCATGACCCACTAAAAACCGGGCATCCCGGTACGACAACTTCATCACGCCGGGACGACGTCTAGGGGGTATGAGACATCGCTCGTCGGCGTGGCTCGGAGTAGCGGTGGGCGTGACGGTCCTCGGCCTGGTGATCGGTTCGGCGCGGGACGCTAGCACTCAGGCCCGGGACAGTGCCTCATCCCGGCCATCGGCGGCGGTGATCCTGGCGCGGACCGCGGCGGCGGTCTCGGCGGCCGCGAAAGGCTCGGTCCTGCAGATGATCGTGACGACAGCGCACGGGGTGAGCCGGGCCATCATCGACGACCCGGGCCAGGTCACTGAGCTGGTGCACAACCGTGCGGGCGGGACCATGAGTGAGAGCGCCATCCGGAAGCTCCCTGGCCCGGCACCCGGGTACGAGAGCCGCACCGTCAACTTCGTGGCAGGCAGCTGGAGCCAGGCCGTGCTCGCGGACGCCCCGGCGAATCCCGGCGGGACCGTGATCGAGACGCCGGCCGAGGCGATCGAGGGTCAACTGCACCACCAGATTGGCGCGGGCAGCCACGCTCAGGCCACCCACGCTCAGGCCACCCACGCCCGGGTGGCCCGCGCGACCACCATCGACGGCCAGTGGGTCTACGTACTCGTCCTGACCGGCTCCGGCGGGCCGCCGGCCACGATCTGGATCAGCCAGTCCAGCTGGCTCCCGGTCCAGTCGGCCAGCCCGGGGGCGAGCGTCAGCTACGAGTGGACGGCGCCGCGCACCATCAGCGCGGCCACGCTCTGGCCCGACGTCCCCTCCGGCCTGGCCAGGATCCCGCCGGAGTGAATGACCACTGCCTCCGTGGGAACGGCGGTAGTCATGCTATGGGCCGTTTTGCTCATCGTGACCCTGCTCGGTGTCGCGCTGCCGGCGCTGCTGTGGTGGCTGACCAGAAGGATGACCTCGGCCAGGCCGCCGTACGCGCGCCGTCGCAGGGACACGTTCGGTTTCCCCATGGACGCTGTAGACGCCTGGTTCGCTGACCATGCCGAACTCCCGGCCTTACGGCGCCTGAGTGTCCGGTCGGCCGTGTTCGACGGCCGCGCCGTCGATGACGAGTCCCTGCGGCCCGTGGCCCACCGTCTGGCGGCCGATCTACTCGCGGGCCGGATCAGGTCCGAGGTCAGCGGCTGGGCCTCCCGCGCCCTGGTCGGGGCGGGTGCCGCAGAGTTGATCATCACCGGTGTGCGCTGCCTCCTCAGCGGTCATGTGCTGCCGTGGCTCGTCTCACCGGCCTCGTATGGCGTGCTCCTGATCACCCTGGGACTCGTGCGGCCCCGGCTGCTGCGCCACCGGCTGGAACGGTCACTGCGGCTCAACAGCTGACCGGCTCAACACCTGACCGGCTCGACACCCGGCCCAGCCCTGGCCGCGACGAGCAGCAGCGGTCCCCGGGGTGCCGTAGACTATCCGGGCATCCAGCGCTCGTAGCTCAACGGATAGAGCATCTGACTACGGATCAGAAGGTTGGGGGTTCGAGTCCCTCCGAGCGCGCATATATTCGCAGGTCAGGGTCGTAATCAGGCCTCGTGAGAGATCGCCCTGACCGCAGCCGAAAGACCGGATCTCTCAGTGGACCGCGTCGGCTCGGCGGACTCTCTCGGCTCTACAGGCGAGTTATCTCGCTCGCGCCTTGGCGGCCGCCCGCGTCGTGGCCCCGCTGCCCGCTGAAGCGCGGTGCCGCGTTGCGCGCCGCACGCACACCGTCGCGGCGGCGATCATGGCGAGGGTGAGGCCGCTCAGTGCGAGCAATTCCGGGTAGTCGCTGTACCCGTGGAAGCGGAACACGACGTGGTCAGTGCCCGCGGGGACGTTGACGGCGACGAGCGCAGGCGCCACGATCCGGGTCGGTCGCCGCCGGCCGTTCACGGTTGCCGTCCAGCCGGGGTCGTAGGAGGCGCTGAGCACCGCGACTCCGGGACGGAGCATCCGCACCGTCGCCGAGGCCTCGCCGTCATCGAGGTCGGCGCGTTCCGCGCGGACCGCGCCGGCGGGGGACTGGCTTCGCACCGTCGGCAGGCGGCCATCCCCGCCACCGTCGACGCCGTACCTGACGCCGAGATATGCGCCGTCCGCGGCGAGCCCGGAGTGAAGCAGCCGAACGCTGCGGGCGCCGATGTCCGCCTGGTTCGCTGAGATCTCACCGATAATCTGGCCGGCCTGGACGTAGCCGGCGCCGTCGATCGTCCACAGACGGTAGGGGCCGGAGCGCATCGCCAGCCGCCCGCCCGCTACGCGCTGCGCGCCGCCAGGGCATCCAGGTCCCGCTTGGCGTAGAGCCGGTGCTCCCATTCTTCGTTGAGGATGCAGAGCAGGCACGCGCGGACCGGGTAGCTGCGCGGCTGCGGCCAGCCGGGTCCCTCGACCGGTTCAGTGTGGCCGTCCAGCGACACGCCGGTCCCACCGGCCTATGAGCGCGATGACATGACCGCCACCGCCGTTGCACCACCACACGGCCTGGCCATCGTGCTCGCGTGCGTGCGCGCCGAACAGATGAGCCGGGCACACCGGCCACACCCTGTTCAGAACGTCCATGACGGCGTCCTGCACGTTGTCAGCGACCGCGACGAGCGCGGTGACCCGGTCAGGTCCCTCACCAGGGGCAAGGCCGCGGGTGAACCTGAAGTAGCCGCGGAACTGTGAAAAGTTGTGCCGCAGGTACGTGTCATCGAGCCCCAGATCCGGCCCGCCCGGACCGTCGAGCCCGGTCGCCCGCATGTCCGCCCGCACCTTTTCCAGGGCGCGCCGGAACACCTCGAGGAGACGGGGTTCCACCTCGAAGTCCGGCTCGAATTGTGACTCCTCCAGAACCCGCCCGGCCAGGTCGGCCAGCATGGTCAGGCCGGCCGGGCCGGCCAGCGCAGCCGGGTCGGTGCCGGCCACGCTCGCCTCGGCCAGCTGGCGGACCACGTCGCTGGACAGGCCCTCATCCATGAGGCAACAGGCCAGGTCGAACGCCGCTTCCGGGTCGAGGACGCCGTCCCGGATACCCACGTACACCTGGCGGGCCAGGCGATCGGACTCTGTCATCGCCTCATGATGGCCCAGCCTGGGCCGCGCGCCGCCGGGACCTCGCCGTCGTCGCCACCGGGGCCGGTCAGACGGCCAGCATCTTCTGGACAGCCTGCCGGGATACCCCGAGCTCCCGGGCGATCTCGGCCTGCGAGACACCCTCCTCGGTGAGGCCGCGGATCAGGTCGCGGCGCTCCCGCGCCAGGTCCTGGGCGATGCGGAAGTGCCTGAGGGCCTCGGCGCGGACCTCTTTGAGGCGGCGGATGGTGTCCTGCTGGGCGGCGCTGCGCTGGGATGAGTCCATGACGCCAGTGTGACAACCTGGGGTTGTCACAGTCAACCCCCTGTTGTCACCGGGCTTTGCCTGGCGGCCGGATTCCGGCATACTCGTAATCGTCGTCACGACACCGCCCAGAACCCTGCGGTCGTCCGTAACCTCGACGTTGGTCATCGCGCCGCCGGACCTGGGTCCGCGGCCCCCTCTGGCAGCAGTCGGCGAGGTCAGTTCCGTCACTGCTGGCAGGAGGCATCGTGTGTTGCGGACCGAGCTGGATCATGCCGTCGTCGAACCGGGCCCGGCGGCCCGCATCCCCGCCGCGCCGTGCCCCGCGCCGTGTCCTGCGGGACCCATTGCCGCCAGGCCGCGCCGCCGGGCTCGCCTGCGCCCCGGCCAGGCCCCGAGGTCCCCGGCGACCGGGTGATCTCGCCCAGCACCCCGCAACCCCGCAGCTCGGCGGCGAATCCCCGGTCTACGACGACGGGATGTTGCGGATAACCCGGATCCCGGGTCCCGGCCTGAGCCCCAGCGGGGTCTCCGGCCCAGGCCCCGGCTACGCGCTGGCCGGCGAGATCGACGAGTCCACGGTCCGCGGGCTGGCCCGGAAGCTGGCGGAACTCACCGCGGACGTCGACGAGGTCCACCTGGACCTGGGCGCCCTGGACTACAGCGACCTGGCCGGCCTGCGGGTCGATCGTCCAGCTGTCGGCGGGGCGCCGGCGGGTGGTGCTCCATCGGGTGCCGCCCCACCTGCGCGCGGTGCTGGCCATCGTCGGCTGGGACACCGCCCCGGGGCTGGAGCTCGCCACCTAAGCCAGGCGGACCGGGCGTTCGCTGCCGCCTGGTCAGCGTGGGCCCGGGCCGGACAGCAGCTTCAGCACCGCCGCCTCGGCGGCTCCCTGGGTGGCCAGTTCCCCGAACTCGCTCTGCTGGCCCAGCCGGCCCAGCGCGGGCGCGATCGTGGTGCCTTCCTCGTAGAACTCGATCACCCGCGGGTCGATGTAGGACGCCCGGGCGACCGCCGGGGTGTTCCCCAGGTAGCCGGAGACCTCCCTGACCACCCGGGCGATAGCCCGCTTGCGCGCACTTTCCGAGCCCGCGGCCTGCACCGAGACGGCCAGGCCCACGGCGGCGAGCACGGTGGCGTGCCAGGTCCGGAAGTCCTTGGCGGTGAAGTCGTCCCCGGACACTTCCCGCAGGTAGTCGTTGATGTCGGCGGCGGTCACGTCGTGCCAGCGCGGCCCGCTGCGGTAGGCGAGCAGGCCGTCCCCGCCGTCCCGGCGCCGCTTGAGGCTGCGGACCACCGCGCACACCCGCTCGTCCGCGACCGCTTGCTCGCGATGCTTCGCCGACTTGCCGATGTAGTCGAAGACCAGCTCGCCGCCGCGGCGGCACGTTACGTGCTCACGCAGGATGGTGGCCAGGCCGTAGCTGCCGTTCTCCGCCGCGTACTCGTCCCCGCCCGGCCGGAAGAAGCCGAGGTCGACCAGGCGGATGGCCGCGGCCAGGACCCGGTCCCTGGACAGGGTGCGGCCGTCCAGATGGTCCAGGACGACCGTCCGCACCCGGGGCAGCACGGCCCCGAACTCCAGCACCCGGTCATGTTTCTCCCGGTCGCGCTGCTCACGCCACTGGTCGTGGTAGCGGTACTGCCGCCGGCCCGCGGCGTCGGTACCGACGGCCTGGATGTGCCCGTCCGGGGCGGCGGAGATCCACACGTCTTCCCAGGCGGGCGGGATCACCAGGGCCTTGATCCGGGCCAGGACCTCCGGGTCACGCAGCGGCGTGCCCTGCGGGCCGAGGTAGCGGAACCCCCGGCCGTGCCGCCGGCGCCGGATACCAGGCCCGCTCAGGTCGCTGCGCACCAGGGTCACGAGATCAGTCACGCTGCGGGGCCCATCTGGCGGTCATGCTCGTTCCTCCCGGATCATGCGCGGCTCAGCGCCGGGCTCCACTACCCGCGAAGGCCGGACGCAACCGCCGTCCCTGCCGCGCCGGGAAGGGCCGATCCGGGCGGCACCCGGTTAGCCCGCGCTTACCCGGGTAGCAGTCCCCGCGCCGCGGACACGAAGGACGCGGCAAGGGACCAGCACGCAACGTCACAATCCAGGGCCGCAACGAAAACCGGCAGGCCGCAATGCCCGCCACGAGTCCGGAGAGGCCGGGCCAGTGAACAAGCTCATCTACAAGCCGATCAGCCTCGGAACCAGCATCCTGGCCGGGCTGCTGGCCGACGCGATCTTCAAGCGCGTGTGGCGGCTGGCCGCGCACCAGGACGAGGCACCCCAGGCCACCGACGCTCAGCGCAGCTGGGTCGAAGTGCTGGCCGCCGCAGCCCTCCAGGGCGCGGTGTTCTCCCTGGTCAGGGCCACGGTGGATCGGGGCGCCGCTGAGGGCACCCGCAAGCTGACCGGCTCCTGGCCCGGCGACGACGACCAGCCCGCCCGGACTGAGGAGCACGCCGCGTGAAGACTCCCATCCTGCTCACCGCGGCCGCCATCACGGCCGCCGCGGCCGCGGCCCGGGCCAGCGTGCGGCGGACCCCGGACGAGATCACCGGCGAAGTGGCGATCATCACCGGGGCCTCGCGGGGGCTCGGCCTGGCCATCGCCCGCGAGCTGGCCCGGCATTCGGCCCGGCTGGTCATCTGCGCCCGCGGCCAGGACCAGCTCGAAGCGGCCGAGGCCGACCTGCTGGCGCTCGGCGCCGAGGTCACGGCCGTGCGGTGCGACCTTGCCGACGAGGGGAGCGCGGAGCTGCTGGTCGGCACGGCGCTGGAGCGTTACGGCCGGCTGGACATCCTGGTCAACAACGCCGGGCATCATCCAGGTCGGGCCCGGTGGAGAGCACCACGGCCAGCGACTACGAGGCGGCCGTGCGCACCATGGCCCTGGCGCCGGTGCGGCTCACGCTGGCCGCGCTGCCGGTGATGCGCGGCCAGGCGCACGGCCGGATCGTGAACATCACCTCGATCGGCGGCAAGGTCAGCGTCCCGCACCTGCTGCCGTACTGCACCGCCAAGTTCGCGGCGGTGGGGTTCTCGGAGGGCCTGCGGGCCGAGCTCGGTCCCGGACCGGTCGCGGTGACCACCGTGGTCCCGGGCCTGATGCGGACCGGCTCGCATGCTGAACGCCCAGTTCGCCGGGCGTTCAGAGGAGGAATTCACCTGGTTCTCCCTGGCCGCGACCCTGCCGGTGGTGTCGATGGACGCCGGGTCCGCGGCGCACCAGATCGTCGAGGCGATGCGCCAGCGCCGGGCGGAAGTGATCTTGACGCCGCTTGCCCAGGTGGCCGCGCGGGGTGCCGGGATCTTCCCCGAGTTCACCAGCGTCCTGCTGCATCTCACCAAGCAGCTGCTGCCGGCCGCCACCGGCCAGCCCGGCCGCGCGATGCCGGGCCGCGCGCTGCGGCCGGCCCTGAACCAGCAGGTCTTCAACCGGCTGACGGCGCTCGGCCGGACCGCGGCCCGCCAGTTCAACCAGCTGCCGCAGCCGTCCGGCAGCCGCAGTGGTTCCTAGCGGGGCTCACCGCAACGGGGAAAGAAGGATGGCATGACAACGAAAAGTGTGGCGCTCAGGGACGCGGCGGCCAGCATCAGGCGGTCCGCGCAGGATCCGCTGGGCATCTACCTCAACGATCACCTGGCCGGCGCGACCGTCGGGCTGGAACTCGCCCGCCGGGTAGCCGGCGCCCGGCAGGTACCCGCGACGGGGCCGGAGCTGCAGTGGTTCGCCGACGAAGTGGCCGAGGACCGGGCCGCGCTGCTCCGCATCATGGGCACGCTGGGCGTCCCGGTCCGCAGCTACAAGGTGTGGGCCGCCTGGGCCGGCGAGAAGGCCGGCCGGCTCAAGCCCAACGGCCGCCTGACGTCGCGCTCCCCGCTCAGCAACCTCGAGGAGCTGGAGATGCTCCGCCTGGGCGTGGAGGGCAAGGCCGCGGGCTGGCGCACGCTGCGGGAGCTGGCCGACCGTGATGGGCGGCTCGACGCAGCCGAGCTCGATGAGCTCATGGCCCGGGCCCGCAGGCAGGCCGATTTCCTGGAGGAAGCCCGGGTCAGGGCCGCGCAGCAGGTCATCGCCGCGTCCGGGACCGCCGGTGCCTGACGACCAGGCGCCGGCTGGAGATGGGCCGCGCCGCGGCGGCGTGATCTTCGACGTGGACGGCACCCTGCTGGACACCAACTACCTGCACGTGACCGCCTGGTGGGAGGCGTTCCGGGAACGGGGTCACGATGTGGCCTGCGCCGACATCCACCGGGCCATCGGCCTGTCATCTGACGACCTGATCACGCGGGTGCTTGGCCGGCCGGACCCGTCGGTCAGCGAGGCCCACAGCCGGTACATCGCGCCCTGCCTGGGCCGGATGCGGTCGCTGGCCGGGGCCCCGAGCTGCTCCGGGCCACCGCGGGGCTGGGCCTCAACGTGGTCCTGGCGACCAGCGCGAAGGATGAGGAACTGGACCTGATGCTGGACGCCCTGGGGGCCCGCGACGCGCTGGATACCGTGATCAGCTCCGGCGACGTGAAGCAGGCCAAGCCACACCCCGAGATCGTCAACCGGGCGCTCCAGGAGTCCGGGACCGACCCGGCCCGGGCCGTCATGGTCGGCGATACGATCTGGGATGTGCTCGCCACGCAGGGCGCCGGACTGCCCTGCATAGGGCTGCTTTCCGGCGGGATCAGCGAGGAAGAACTGCGCAGCGCGGGGGCGGACGAGCTACCCCGGTCCTGCCGCGCTGCTGGGCAAGCTCGAAGGCAGCACGGTCGGGCAGATCAGGGCCAGCTGACGTCAGCGGCAGTCCCCGTGCACCCAGTCCTGATCAGCCCGGCGGCGGGCCGGCTGGCCGGCGGCGATCTCGCGCCCGCAGCGGGCACACCGGCGGCCGGCCGCCTGGGCCTCGTTCCCGGCCAGCTCCGCGCAGGAGGATCCGCCGGGCGTATCGTCCCGGCTCGCGCGGCCGGTGCCCGGTGAACCCGCCGGGAAGCCCAGGCCTCCCGGGCAGTACTGGCTCAGGTGCACCGCCCGGACCCGCGCGCCGATCCCCACCGGAACCTCCTCCTTTGCCACCTAGGCTACTGTCGGCGACTCGATGGAGAGGATGAGCTCATGCGCGCAGTGATCGGGAGCCAGCACGGCGGTCCTGAGGTCCTGCAGATCGCGGAGGTCACCGCGCCCGAACCGGGCCCGGGGCAGCTGCTGGTGGACGTGGCCGCGGCCGGCGTCAACTACATGGACATCTACCAGCGCGAGGGACGGCCTCCCTACGCCTCCGCCACGCTGCCCTACGTCCCCGGAGCCGAGGGCGCCGGGACGGTCGCCAGTGTCGGGCCGGGCGTGCGCGACTTCGCCGCCGGTGACCGGGTCGCCTGGACCCAGGTTCCGGGCAGCTACGCGGAGCAGGTCGCGGTGCCCGCCACGCTGGCGGTCACGGTGCCGGAGGGCGTCGACCTGAGCGTCGCCGCGGCGGTCATGCTCCAGGGCATGACCGCGCACTACCTGTGCCACAGCACGTACCCGGTGAGCCAGGGTGACCATGTCGTGGTGCACGCGGCCGCGGGCGGGGTCGGGCTGCTGCTCACCCAGATGATCGCGATGCGCGGCGGCGATCAGCGTCGCCACCACCTCCACCACCGCCAAGGCTGTCCTGGCCCAGCAGGCCGGCGCGGACTTCGTCACGGACTACGACGACTTCGCCGAGGTGGCCCGCCGTGTCACCGGCGGCGCCGGGGTAGCCGCGGTCTACGACGGCATCGGCCAGGCCACGTTCGAGGCCAGCCTGTCGGCGCTGCGGGTCCGCGGGTCCATGGTCCTGTACGGCGCGGCGAGCGGCCCGGTGCCCCCGTTCGATCTGCAGCGCCTCAACCCGGCGGGCAGCCTGTTCGTCACCCGGCCGACGCTGGGCCACTACATGGCCAGCCGGGAAGAGCTGCTGTGGCGGGCCGGTGACCTGTTCCGCTGGATCGCCGAGGGCCGCCTGTCGGTCCGGGTCGGCGGCCGCTATCCGCTGGAGCAGGCCGCGCAGGCCCAGGCGGACCTGGCCTCCCGGGGCACGACCGGCAAACTGCTGCTCCTGCCGGGCGGGGACCCGGCGTGAAGCACCCCCAGGGCCAGCCACCGTGCCCTGCGGAGTCGGGCCGGTCCGCGCGGGGGCCCGGGTGACGGTCGTCGCGGCCTGCCAGCTCAGCCTGGCGATCGGTGATCCCGGCGGTAACCTGGCCGCCGCCGCCGGGGCGGTCGAGTCGGCCGCCGCCGCCGGGGCCGGCCTGGTGGTCCTCCCGGAGCTGTGCGACAGCGGCTACGTGTTCCGCGACGCCGCGGAAGCCCGCGCCGCTGGCCAGCCCGGCCGCGGACTCCGCGGCGCTGCGGCAGTGGCAGGCGCTCGCGGCCCGGCATCACACCGTGATCGTGGGCGGCTTCTGCGAACTCGGCCCGGACGGCCGGCTGTTCAACAGCGCTGCCCTGGTGGACGACTCCGGGGTCCGCGCGGTGTACCGGAAGGCGCACCTGTGGGACGCCGAGAAGCTCGTCTTCACCCCCGGCGCGGACGCCCCGCCGGTGGTAGGGCTGTCCCTGGGCCGGGTCAGCGTGATGATCTGCTACGACCTGGAGTTCCCCGAGTGGGTCCGGCGGCACGGCGCTGGCCGGCGCGGACCTGATCGCCGCCCCGGTGAACTGGCCGGCCGCGCCCCACCCGGCCGCCGAGCGGCCGTCCGAGGTGGTGAAGGTGCAGGCCGGTGCCGCGACGAACGGGGTCTTCATCGCGGTGGCGGACCGCTGTGGCCCGGAGCGCGGGGTGAACTGGGTGGGCGGCAGCCTCATCGCCGGCCCGGACGGCTACCCGCTGGCCGGGCCCGTCATTGCCGACCGGGCTGAGGTGCTGACCGCCGACTGTGACCTGCCCCAGGCCCGGGACAAGCGGATCAATACCCGCAACGACCTCTTCGCCGACCGGCGCCCCGACCTGTACTGACCACCCACCCCAGCCGCCCCGTCCCGGCCGGGAACGGGACTCAAGCCGGGTAGCGGGCCCCGCGGGCCGTCAGCCGGATCGAGTAGACCGAGCTCGTGGCGCACATGAAGACCTGGTTGCGCTGCGCGCCGCCGAAGGTCAGGTTGGCCACGGTCTCCGGCACATGCAGCTTGCCCAGCAGGGTGCCGTCCGGGTCGAAGGCAATGCAGCCCGTCGCCCGCGGCCGCCCAGACCCGGCCCTCGCTGTCCAGCCGGATGCCGTCGAAGGTCCCTGCCTCACAGCGCGCGAAGACTTCCCCGCCGGCCAGGCCCGTGCCGTCGTCGGTCACGGTGAACAGCCGGATATGCCGCTCCTCGCTGTCGCAGATATACAGCCTTCGCTCGTCCTGGGTGAAAGCCAGCCCGTTGGGCCGGTTGAAGTCACCGGCCACGATGCGCAAGGCCCCGGAATCCGGATCGATCCGGTACACGTGGCAGGCGCCGATCTCACTGTCCGCCTGGTGTCCCTCGTAGTCGCTGTCGATGCCGTACGCGGGGTCGGTGAACCAGATCGAGCCGTCCGCGCGTTCGACGACGTCGTTCGGGCTGTTGAGGCGCTTGCCCTGGTAACGGTCGGCCAGGACCGTGACCGACCCGTCCGGCTCGGTCCGGCTGACCTGGCGCCCGCCGTGCTCGCAGCTGACCAGGCGGCCCCGACGGTCCACGGTATGACCGTTAGAGAATCGGGAGGGCTGGCGGAACACGCCCACGGTCCCGGTGGTCTCGTCCCAGCGCAGCAGCCGGTCGTTCGGGATGTCGCTGAACACGAGGTACCGCCCGGCCGGGAAGTACGCGGGCCCCTCGGTCCAGCGGCAGCCGGTGTGCAGCACCTCGAGCTGCCGGTCGCCGTGGACGCCCCGGAACCGGTCGTCCAGCATCTCGAACTTCGCCGTGATGGTCTCGCGCACTGCGGCTCCCGCGTGGGTTTAGTATCTTGATATCGAGGTAAATGCCGCGCCCGGTGGACGGGACCACCGGGCCGGCCGCGCCGGTGCTGCCCGCCTGGAGGTGCACATGATCCATCATGTTCAGCTGGCCTGCCCGGCGGGGAGCGAAGCCACGCTGCGCGCCTTCTACGACGGCGTGCTGGGCCTCGGCGAGATCCCCAAGCCGCCCGCCCTGGCCGCCCGGGGTGGCTGCTGGTTCCGCGGCCACGGCATCGAACTGCACCTGGGGGTGGAGGAGGACTTCCGCCCGGCCCGCAAGGCTCACCCCGGCCTGCTCGTCCGGGACCTCGAAGCCTGGGCAGCCCGGCTGCGCGCGGCCGGGTACCCCGTGCAGCCGGACGGCGATTTCCCCGGCCTGCGCCGGTTCTACAGCGAGGATCCCCTGGGCAACCGGCTGGAGTTCCTGGAGCCGGTCTCCGGCTGACCGGGCGGCTACTCGCGGTCGCCCGGCTCCGGGATCAGCACGCCCAGGAGCCAGCCGACGACCCCGACGATGATCGCGCCCCAGAACGCGGCCCAGAATCCGGTGATGTGGAAGGGGAGCGTGAGCTTGCCCGCCACCCAGCTGGTCAGCCAGAGCAGCAGGCCGTTGACCACCAGCGCGATCAGCCCGAGGGTCAGCACGTAGAACAGGCAGCCGACCGCCTTGACCACGGGCTTGATAATGGCGTTCACCAGGCCGAAGATGACCGCGACCGCCAGCAGGGTGAAGCAGCTTCGACGCGGTGCTCCCGTGGCCGAGCTGGATGCCGGGCACCAGCACCGTGGCCACGGCGAGCGCCGCCGCGGTCAGCACCGCCCGGATCAGCAGACGCATGCTTACCCGGGCGACCACCCCACGGACCCCCCACTGGCCCGCTCCGGTGTGCACGTCGTCTGCTGCGGGGTGCTGGGCGATTCGCCGGGTCGGCGAGGACACGCCTGCGGCGCGCCTCCGTCCCCGGCGAAAGCCCCGGGCGATCCCCCGGGGCCCAGCGAGGTCGGTCATGTGTGGCGCCGGCTGAAGAGGGTATAGGGCCATAAATCTACTCAGCTAAGCAAATTAGTAATTTGATAATGGCGCTTCAATTTGCGCTTTCACTGGACATCCAAGACGGTTCATGCCAGCATGACAAACGCGCCGGCGGATGCGGGAGACTACGGGTCGTAGTCCCCTGCTTGTCTGCGTATGGGGGGGATGAGGGACTCGGTGCCTTCTTCCCGGGGAGTGGAACGCGGTAATCGGGCCGGGG
Source organism: uncultured Actinomycetes bacterium (assembly GCA_963723595.1). Lineage (GTDB taxonomy): Bacteria > Actinomycetota > Actinomycetes > Streptosporangiales > Streptosporangiaceae > RYN-230. The sequence goes on along the minus strand of CAVRRQ010000014.1, from coordinate 71,064 downwards.
ATGGCTGGCCCTCGCAATGGCCGGGGTCCCGGCCCGCGAACCGTGGCGAGGGGGGAGTAACTGTGGGCTGTGTGTGGCAATCGACGTACCCTCCCGACGGGCGGTTCGCTGACGCGCGGGTACATCAGCGGTTCGCCCCACGGCACCGCAAACCGCCGCGATGGGTCAGAATTGCCCGCGCGACCGCACCCGCAGTGGGCCGGCTGAAGACACGGCTATTTCCACCGGAAATGCACGAAGATCCGGCCGAAGTTCTTTGAGTCTTTCTCGACCCGGCTGTACAGCTGCTTGATTTCTTTCTGCTCAAGGAACCTCAGGACGTGCTTTTTCAGCTGACCTGATCCTTTGCCCGGAATGATCTCGACCATGGGCGCCTTCTTGGCCACGGCCTCATCGATGATCGCCCGGAGGGCGCGGTCGATGTCCTGGCCCTGGTTGTAAATGTCGTGCAGGTCGAGTTTCAGCTTCATGGGCTCATCTTCTCCTGCTGCGGGCGGTAGCTGGAGGCGCCGGATGATCTCGTCCACGGCCTGATCCGGCGGGGTGGTGGCGTCCAGCACCACCACGTGCTCGCCGGGCTCGCGGGCTCTGCAGGTCGGCGAGCTGGCTGTCCAGCAGCGCCGGCCGGGAAGAAATGCCCGTGCCGGGCGCGCAGCCGGTCCTCCAGCACCTCCCGGCTTACGTGCAGGAAGACCATCCGGGCCTCGGGCCGCCCGGCCAGCAGCTGCTCGCGGTAGGAACGTTTCAGCGCGGAGCAGGCCAGGACGGCGGACTGGCCCGCGGCCGCGTACGGCGTCCATCCGCGCCGCCACCGCGGCCAGCCAGGGCCGCCGGTCGGCATCGGTCAGCGGATGGCCCGCCCGCATCTTGGCGATGTTCGCCGCCGTGTGCAGCGCGTCCGCATCGGTAAAGGGCCAGCCCAGCCTGCTCGCGAGCAGCGAACCGACCGTTGTCTTGCCGCTGCCGGACACCCCGGCCACGACCACGATCATGGCCGTGAGCCTACCGGCGGCCGGCCGGGCCGCCCCGCGGCCCTTGGCGCGGGGCCCCTCGCGGCGGCTACCTGCCGCTGTTAGTGTCGGTGGGGCCACGGGACGGCGGTGGGGCTGTCCCGGCCGTCAGCAACCAGGAGATGGGATGCGAGTGCGCCGCCCCCTGTCCATTGCCGTGGGCTCGGCCGCCATGGCCGCTGCGGTAGCGGGCAGTACCTCCGCCGCGGCGGGCGGCGCCGCCGCTGTGGCCGCCGGCGCCACGGTGTCGATCAGCCCCGGCCGCGGTTCATATCCGGGACGCCAGGACCGCCCCGCCGACCACTGCCTTCTGCGAGACGCACTACAAGATCGCCTGCTACGAGCCCGCCCAGATCCGGCAGGCCTACAACCTGGGTCCCGCTGGCCAAGCAAGGGCATCACCGGCAAGGGCGCGACGATCGTCATCGTCAACTCCTACGGATCCCCGACCGTCCGCCACGACCTGGGCGTGTTCGACAAGCACTTCGGCCTGCCCAACCCGCCGTCGCTGAAGGTGATCCAGCCGGCCGGCCCGGTGGCGAAGTACCGGCCGACCTCCAACCGGGAGGGCTGGGCGGGCGAGACCGAGCTGGACGTCGAGTGGTCGCACGCGATGGCCCCGGACGCCAACATCCTCCTGGTGGAGACGCCGACCTCGGAGAACGAGGGCACGACCGGCTTCCCGGCCATCGTCAAGGCCGAGACGTACGTGGTCAACCACCACCTCGGCGGGGTGATCAGCCAGAGCTTCAGCGCGACCGAGCAGACGTTCCCGTCCAAGAAGTCGCTGCTGCACCTGCGCGGCGCCTACCAGGACGCGGCGAAGAAGGGCGTGACCGTGCTGGCCGCCTCCGGCGACAGCGGCGCGGCGGACGTCAAGTTCAACGCGAGCACCTACTACCTGCACCCGGTGACCTCGTGGCCGGACAGCGACCCGCTGGTGACCGGGGTCGGCGGCACCCAGCTGCGTGACATCGGCCAAGGACGGGTGGCGCTCCGTGGTGTGGAACGACACCTACAACGTGCCCACCCAGCAGTACATCTTCGGCAACAAGGGCCCCAACCCGCTGGCCGGCGGGGGCGGGAAGTCCGTGATCTTCTCGCGGCCCCGCTACCAGAAGGGCGTGGCGGCGGTGACCGGCGACCACGCGCGGCGTCCCCGACATCTCCATGAGCGGGGCCTGCAACGGAGCGGTGGACATGTTCCAGAGTTTCCAGGGCCAGCCGCAGGCTGGTACCCGACCTGCGGCACCAGCGAGGCCACCCCGCTGTTCGCCGGCGTCGTCGCCCTGGCCGACCAGGTCGCCGGGCACCCGCTGGGCCTGATCAACCCGGCGCTGTACAAGATGTCCGCCCTCGGCCAGGCCGCGGGCATCGTGGACGTGACCAAGGGCGACAACACCGTCTCGTTCACCCAGGGCGGCAAGCTGCACACCGTGACCGGCTTCAGCGCCCGGACCGGCTACGACCTCGCCTCCGGGGTCGGCACCGTCAACGCGGCGCTCTTCGTGCCGAAGCTGGCGCAGCTGGCTGGCTGAGCAGTCCGCGCGCCAGCGCGGTCCCCGGGGCATCCGGACCCATCCGGCGGGCCGGAAGCTCCGAATACTGACTATGAGCACACAGGACGTGCCCGAGTCTCGCCCGGGTCCCCGGTCCCTGCCGGGGCGCGAGGTGGACCTGGCCGAGCTGCTGACCCTGGTGGCCCGGGGTGACGAGGCCGCCTTCGAGGCTGCCTACGACCGGCTGGCCCGCCCCGTCTACGGCCTCATCCGCAAGGTGGTCCGGGACCCGGCCCAGTCCGAGGAGGTCGCGCAGGAGGTCCTGCTGGAGGTCTGGCGCACCGCGTCACGCTTCGATGTCGGCCGGGGCAGCGCGATGACCTGGGTGATGACGATCGCGCACCGGCGGGCCATCGACCGGGTCCGCTCGGCGAGCGCGGAGACCCAGCGGGAGCACAAGGTCAGCACCGTCGCCCCCGTGCCGCCGGACGGGGTCGCCGAGACGGTGGAGTCGCGGCTGGACGCGGAGCGGGTCCGCCGCTGCCTGGACTCGCTGACCGAGTTGCAGCGGCAGTCGATCACCCTGGCCTACTACGGCGGGTACACGTATCCGGAGGTCGCGTCGCTGCTCAGCACGGCCCTCGGGACGATCAAGACCAGGGTCCGGGACGGCTTGATCCGGATGCGCGATTGCATGGGGGTGAGCTGGTGAAAATGGGCCGCCACGTGCGATTGGGCCGCCATGACCTGCACGGGCTGACCGGCGCGTATGCGCTGAACGCTCTGACCGGGCTGGAGCTGGACCAGTTCGAGCATCATCTCCACCAGTGCGCGCCGTGCGAGAACGAGGTCCGCGGCTTCCGGGAGACCGCGACGAGGCTGGCCCTGGCCGTCGCGGCCAACCCGCCGCCCGGGGCTGCGCGAGCAGGTCCTCACCGCCGCCTCCATCACCCGGCAGCTCCCGCCCGAGGTACGGCAGGCCCCGCCGGCCCGGCTGCGGCCGGTACGCAGTCCCTGGCTGCCCCGGCTGGCCGCCACCGTCGCGGCGGCCGCCGTCGCGGCCGCGGTAGCACTGGGCGTGGTCCAGTCCTCCACCCAGCACCGGCTGGATCAGGCCCAGGCCGAGAACCGGTCCGTCGCCGCCGTGCTGGCCGCTCCCGATGCCCGGCTGGCCGTGCGCCGGGCCGCGGCCGGCGGGGTGGCCACGGTGGTCGCCTCCCAGTCCCGGCACGCGCTGGTCGTCAGCACGTCCGGGCTGCCCGCGCTGCGCGGGGGCAAGGTCTACGAGCTGTGGTTCGTGTCGGGCCAGACGGCCCGCCGGGCCGGGCTCCTGCCCGCCCCGGCGAGCGGCCGTACGGCGCCGCTGCTGGCGTCCGGCCTCGCCACGGGGGACGCGGTCGCACTGACCGTCGAGCCGGCCGGCGGCACCAGCCATCCCACCACCAAGCCGATCGTGATCCTGCCCCTCTAGGGTCAGCCCTGGCCCGGGAGCCGGCCTGACCGGCCGGAGCGCGCTGGTGGTGATGGTCGTGGCGTGGCCCGGGTGGCTCTACGGTGGTCCCTATGAGCGTGGCGAGCAGTGCCGCCGGCGCCGGGCTGCCCTCCGCGAAGGGCGCCCCCAGTGTCCTGGTGGTGGAGGACGACCCGAGCCTGGCGACCCAGCTGGTGCGGGGGCTGAGCCGGGGCGGGTACCGGGTGGATCACGTGATGACCGGCCAGGAGGCGCTGGCGTCTGGTGATCCGGACGTCGTGCTGCTCGATCTGGGCCTGCCCGACGCGGACGGTGTCGAGGTGTGCCGCCGGCTGCGTGAGCGCTCGGACGCCGGCATCATCATCGTCACGGCCCGGGGTGAGGAGCCGGAACGCGTCCTGGCCCTGGACGCGGGCGCCGACGACTACCTGATCAAGCCGTTCGGGCTGGCCGAGCTGCTGGCCCGGATCCGGGCCGTGCTGCGCCGGGTCCGGCCGGGCGGGGAAGTACTGCGGCACGGCCCGCTCACGGTTGACCTGCGCACCCGGAAGGTGGCTGTGCACGGCCGCGAGGTGGCGCTGACCCCGAAGGAGTTCGACATCCTCGAGTGCCTGGCCAGCGACCCCGGCCGGGTGATGACCCGCCAGGAGATCCTGGAGAGCGCCTGGGACGCGCACTGGTACGGCCCCACCAAGGTGCTGGACGTGCATGTGGCGGCGCTGCGCCGCAAGCTCGACGTGCCCGGGCTGATCGAGACGGCGTACGGCAGGGGTTTCCGGCTCGGCGAGGTCTGATGGCCCGGCGCATCGTACTCACGATGCTCGCCCTGATCGGGGCGTTGCTGGTAACGACGGTCGTACCGCTCGGGCTGATCACCACCAGTCACGAGGGGAGTTCCTTCCGCCAGGACACCATGCTGTCGGCCCGGGCGCTGGCCGGCCTGGCCGAGGACCGGCTGGCCGACCGGCCCCCGGCCGGGGATCGCCGCGGTGGCCCGGGCCCTGGCACAGTCCCGGCGGGCCGGGGAGCAGGTCCGGGTGTATAGCGCGGCACGCCGGGTGGTTACCGGGACGGCTGGTGCCGGGGCCGTGCCCGCCGCCACGCTGACGTCGGCGCTGCGCGGCCGGATCGTCGTGGACAGCAGGGTCGATGACCGGCTGCGGGTGACGGCCCCGGTGCTGGGGGACAACGGTGACACCGTGGTCGGGGCCGTGGTGCTGTCCCGGTCGTCCGCAGGAACTGGAGGAACAGGTCGGCGTCCTGTGGACCTGGCTGGCTGCCGTGGCCCTGGCGGGCCTGGCCGCCGCCGCCGTCGCGGCGATTGCGCTGGCCCGGTGGGTCAGCCGGCCGCTGAGCTCCCTGGACGCCGCGGCCCAGCGCCTCGGCGGCGGGGCGCTGGACACCCGGTCGGCCGCCGGGTACGGGCCGCCCGAGGTGCGGCGGCTCGCCCGCAACTTCAACGGCATGGCAGGCCGCCTGGAATCGCTGGTGCACGGGAACCGGGCCGCGATGGCGGATGTCTCCCACCAGCTGCGCACTCCGCTGGCCGCGCTCCGGCTCCGGCTGGACGTGCTCAGCCAGGACACCGACCCGGACACGGCGGAGGAACTCGCCGGGGCCCAGGACGAGATCGCGCGGCTCTCCCATATGGTGGACGGCCTGCTGGCCGTGGCGCGGGCCGAGAGCGTGCTGGTCGAGCCGGTCAGCATCCAGGTGGATGAGGTGATCCGGGACCGGGCGGCGGCCTGGCGGCCGGTGGCGGAGGAGCGCGGGGTCGAGCTGCGCCCGGCGTGCCATGGCCCGGTGCCGGCCATGGCCGGCGAGGGACACCTGGAGCAGGTCCTGGACAACCTGCTGGCCAACGCGCTCGACGCGGTCCCGGCGGGCGGTCACGTCCAGGTCAGCGCGGTCGCCGAGGGGGACGGGGCCCGGGTGGTGGTGGCGGACGACGGGCCGGGGATGACGTCGCGCCAGCAGGAGATGGCGTTCCGCAGGTTCGTCAGCAGCACGCCCGGCGGGGCCGGGCTGGGCCTGGCTATCGTGCACCGCCTGGTCACCTCCAATGGCGGTTCGGTAGGCCTGTCGGATACCGCCGGCGGCGGGCTTACCGTCAGCGTGACCCTGCCTGCCGAGCATCCGGACCGCAGCCGCCGCCCTGGCCTGGTGGCCGACTGAGGCCAGGCATTTCCTTACCGGTCCTGAGCAGTTCCTGAACCAGTTCCGCGCCGCCTCCCCAGCAGGCTTGAGATGCGGGATCGGGTGACTCCGCATGTTTTCGCCGGACTGGTGATGGTGCGGCGGCCGGGCCGCCCCCAGGTGGCCCGAGGCGGGCCGGGAGGGAAGTGGACGGATGACGGGCTACCGGCCGGCTCTCCCTGCCCCCGGGCCGGAACCTTCCGCACGTCCCCGGGGACGGCCCGGCCCGGCCCGGCCGGCTATCCCCGGGGACCACACCGGGGGCGCCGAGGGCAATGAGCGGCTCACCGCGGCAGCCGGCGCCGTGCTGCTGGTCCTGTTCGCCGCCGAGGGCGTCACCATCCTGTCCATCCACCGCCTGATCACCCTGCACTTCTTCCTCGGCATGCTGCTGCTCGGCCCGGTGGCGCTCAAGACCGGCTCGGTGATCTACCGGTTCGCCCGCTACTACGCCGGCTCCCCGGGGTACCGGCGCCAGGGACCGCCCGTGCCGCTGCTGCGCCTGCTGGGTCCCTTGGTGCTGGTCACGTCGGTCGGCGTGCTCGGCACCGGGGTGGCGCTGGCCTTCGCCAGGTCGGCCGCCGGGCCGTGGCTCTTCCTGCACAAGGCGTTCTTCGTGGTCTGGTTCGGCGTGATGACGGTCCATGTGCTCGCCTACGTCTGGCGGCTGCCCAGGCTCATCGGCCCGGACCTCATCGGCCGGGCCGGCCTCAACCGGCGCCGGCCGTGTCCTGGCCGGCCGGACCGCACGCTGGATCCTGCTGGCGGCATCGGTCGCAGGGGGCCTGCTCATCGCGGCGATGACAGTGCACCTGGCCGCGCCCTGGGCGGGGTTCCACCACACCGGGTGACGTCATGGCCAATGTGGTGGGACCAGGACGGTGTGAGGCGTGCGGCCGCCCGCTTCCCGCCCAGCAGGGACGGGGCCGGCGGCGCAGGTTCTGCGGGGCCACGTGCCGCAGCGCCGCGCGGCGGCAGCGCGACCTGTCCCAGCGTCACCCGGACATAGTGAAAGCTCCCTTGACACCCGGAGGTTGCCAACCGGGCGTTGACGTCGGTGGGAAGAGGCCCGTCGGAGCGGACCCGGTGGCGGCGAGAATCCAGCGGGCGGCGGGACGCCTCGTGACGGAGCTGGCCCGCCCCGCGACCGGATCCCCGCTGGAGGCCCTGACGGCGGCGCGGGAGCTGTCCGGCGCCACGGACGCGGCCCTGCGGGCGGCCGTGGACCGGGCCCGGGCCGCCGGGCAGAGCTGGAGCAGGATCGGCGACGTGCTCGGCACGACCAGGCAGGCGGCGTTCCAGAGGTTCGGCCGGCCGGACCTGGCCGGAGACTCTTCGCCGGAACGAGGGCTGGGGGGTGCTCAGGCCTCGTAGTCGAAGATCAGCGCCAGGGCGTCGTCCAGCTTGCGCATGGTCTCGTCGGCGAGCTGGCCGATCCGGTCACCGGACAGCCTGCTCCGGCGCACCCGGACCGCCGAGTAGGACTCCAGGTGCCCGGGGACGGGATCGTTGTGGCTGAGCGCCACGACGTACGGAGTCTCGGTCAGGTCAGGCCGGTCGCTGACCTTGACCACCACGGGGTGGCCCGTGATCGCGTTGAAGCCGTCGTTGCTGACGATGGCCACGTACCCGGCCCGGGCTACTCCCTTGTAGGCGAAAATGTCACCGCGGTTCACGCGGCGCCCTTGCCGGCGCTAGGCGGGAAGTCGCCTGCGTTAGCCTCCGTCCACTCCGCCCAGTCGTGACCGGTGCGCCGGTCGGCCTCGGCGATCACGCTCGCCGCGTCGCGCTGGATCTTCTCCCGCGCGGCCCGGGTCATCCACGCCGACATGGACAGTCCTGCGCGGTCAGCTTCGGCGCGAGCCTGCCGGTAGGCGCGCTCACCCATGCTGATGCTGAAGGTCTTCACGGCCATGCTCACAACGCTAGCAACAACGTTCCTGTGAACGGGGCCGAACGCCCAATCAGGACATCGGGTCCAGGGCGTCCCGTGGTTCAGGACGTCCCGTGGTTCAGGACGCCATGGTTTTCAGGACGCCATGGTTCAGGACGCCGTGGCCAGGGCAACCGAGGCCTCGGACGTGAAGACCAGGAAGGTGAACGTCTCCTGGAGGTACAGCTCCACGCTGGACGCGTCGTGGCTGAGGTAGCCGATCGAGATGTCCTGGCCGAGCTGCAGGGTGTAGTCCCCGCCGCGGGTGGTAAGGACGAAAGCGCCCTCGATGGCCGGGGCCCAGATGATGTCCCCGCTGATCAGCCGCTTGATCTGCTCGTGGATCGGGTAGCCGTGGTCACGTGTCTCGCTCACCGCGGTGTACGCGTCGGCGCTGAGCACGACCGAGTACGGGCCGTTGACCCCGGCGATCCGCAGGTACCGCAGCGCCTCGGCGATCGCCTCCGGGTAGCTGCGCACGTCGCCGGGCAGCGTCATGGGCGGGTTGCTCGTTTCCTGCCTGATTCCCGTGATGCCCCCGGCCGCGTACCCCTCGAACACCGCCCGGTCCTCCGCGAAGGCGATCTGCCGGGCGGCGTCCTTGACCGGCTGCCAGTCGGAATCCTGGGCGCCACGCAGTACGTCGTCGATCGCGCTCCGGTCCACCCGGAACGGGACCCGGAACTCGTTCACCGGCTTGACCTCGCGCTGCCGGGCCAGCACCCCGTCGTGCGGGGTCTCGATGTCACGCAGGTGCCCGGTGCCGACGGCGGACAGCGCGCTGCCCCCGGGCCCGGACACGTCGACCACCCGGCGTCCCGCCAGGTTTCGCTTGAGGGTGCGGGTGGCCTCCTCCTCGATCTGGGACCAGGCTGCGTCGGAGATCGGGGCAAGCTCCCGGTGCAGGTTATCCATGCTGCGTCACTCCTCGTAGGCTGCCGATGCCGAGTGATCCGGCGGAGTCGGATGGTGCGGGCGGCCCGGCTGGCCGGTCTCCGCCCGCGTCGCTGCTGCCGCCGGCGGGGCGGGCCTGGTCTGGGCCTCCCTGATCTGGGCCGGCCGTGTCTGGGCCGCCGTCGGCGGGATCATCGGCCAGGCTCTCCAGCAGCGGGACCGACGGCACGAAGAACAGGCTGCCGGTGACCGCGCGGCTGACGTCGAGCAGCCGGTCGTAGTGGCCAGGCGGCCGGCCGACGAACATGTTGGTGAGCATCAGCTCGATGGTCTGCGGCGAGCGGGCGTAGCCGATGAAGTAGGTGCCGTACTCGCCCTTCGCGGCGTTGCCGAAGGGCATGTTGTCCCGGACGATGTCGATTTCCTCGCCGTCCTCATCGACGACGGTGGTCAGCGCGTTGTGCGCGAAGCTGGGCTTCACCGCGTCGGCCAGTTCGATGTCGTCGAGCTTGGTGCGGCCGATGATGTTCTCCTGCTCCTCGGTGGGCAGGGCGTTCCACCTGGGCAGATCGTGCAGGTACTTCTGGACGATCACGTAGCTGCCGCCCGCGTACGCCGGATCCTCGGTCCCGATCACCGTCGCCTGCACCGCGTCCTGGCCGGTCGGGTTCTCCGTCCCGTCCACGAAGCCGATCAGGTCCCGGTCGTCGAAGTACCGGAAGCCGTGGACCTCGTCGGTGGACTCCACAGCCTCACCCAGCCGTGCGGTGATGTGCGTGGCCAGTTCGAAGCACAGGTCCATCCGGTCCGCGCGGATATGGAACAGGAGGTCCGCCTGGGTGGCGACGGCGTGCCGCTCGCCGGCCCGGATTTCGCGGAACGGGTGCAGCCCCGCGGGCCGCTCAGGACCGGCCAGCCGGTCCCACAGCTGCAGACCCGAAGCCCATCACGCAGGTCAGGGCGGCGTCGAGGTCGCGGAACCCGACCGCCCGCAGTAGGCCGCCCAGATCACCGCACAGCCCGCGCACCGCCGCGCCGCTGGCCTGACCGGGCCGCACGGTGACGGCAAGGAAGATCGCCGCGGCGGTCAGCGGTGCGGCGACCGGCTGGGTCACCGCCTGCGGCGCGGGGCCGCCCGCGGGTTGCGGGGCTCCATCCAGGGTCATCAGCGGTCCTGGTGCTTGCGGGTCGGGTCCGTCACGAATACCTGCGCTCCACGGTACCGGCGGTTACAGATGAGGTCTGAGCAGGGTCAGGTCGGCGGGAGACAGCCGGTCACGGGCCGTCTTGGCCTGATGCCAGTACGGGTAGAGCAGGGGCGGCTGGCTGACCTTGTCGAGCCGCTCCAGGTCCGCGTCGCTGAGCTTGAGCTCCGCCGAGGCCAGGTTGTCGGCCAGTTGCCCGGCGGTCCGCGCGCCGATCACCAGCGACGTCACGGCGGGCTTGCGCAGCAGGTAGGCCAGGGCGACCTGCGCCGCGGACACCCCGTGCTCGGCGCCGATCCCGATCAGCACCTCGACGGTGTCGTACAGCTTCTCCTGGTCGTAAACCGGTGGCTCGTTCCAGTCCGTCAGCTGCCGGGAGCCGGAATCAGGCCGCTGGTCCCGGCGGTACTTACCCGACAGGAGTCCGCCCGCGAGCGGGCTCCAGACCAGGACACCGAGTCCCTGGTCCACGGCGGCCGGGATCAGCTCGTATTCGGCGTCGCGTGACTGCAGTGAGTAGTAGACCTGCTGGCTGACGAACCGGGGCAGGCCGTGCAGGCTGGCGGTGCCGAGGGCCTTCATCAGCTGCCAGCCGGCGTAGTTGGAACAGCCGACGTAGCGGACCTTGCCCGAACGGACCAGCCGGTCCAGCGCCTCCAGCGTCTCCTCCAGCGGCGTCACGCCGTCCCACTCGTGCACCTGGTAGAGGTCGATGTGATCGGTGCGCAGGCGGCGCAGGCTGGCCTCGCAGCCGGACACGATGTGGTGCAGCGACAGGCCGGCGTCGTTGGGGCCATCACCCATGGCCATCCGGACTTTCGTGGCGACCAGCACCTCATCGCGGCGCCCGGCGAGAACCTCACCCACGATCTCCTCGGAGAGCCCGGCCGAGTAAACGTCGGCGGTGTCGATGAGGTTGACCCCCGCCTCCAGGCACAGGTCCATCTGACGCCGGGCCTCGTCCACGCCGGTCGAGCCGACGCTCGCGAACCCGCCGGTGCCGCCGAAGGTCATCGTGCCCATGGTCAGCACGGAGATCCGGAGTCCTGATCTGCCCAGCGTTCGGTATTCCACGGAAGAAACCCTATCCACCCGGACCTCACGCCGCGCGGGCAGTCTGCCGCGGGATCAGGCTTCCCGCGGGGGGCCCGTTCAACCAGTCTGGCTCAGTGCCTCGCGGGCCGCCGGGACGACCTCCTCGGCCCAGATGCGGGACTGGCGTTCCCGGTCCCCGGACGGCCAGAACACGAACGCGTTCATCTGGTAGTCCGTGTACAGGCTGGCCAGCGTCTCTACCCAGCGCTCCGCCGGGCCGTGGAACGGCCCCTGGTCCTCCGCGGAGATCAGGCCCATGACGTTGTACAGCCGGGTGATCTGGTCGGGATCACGGCTCGCCTCCAGCGCGGCCGTGGTGATGATGTCGTTCAGCTCGGGCAGCCGCTCCGGGGGCACGTACGGCGCCGACACCGACCAGCCGTCGGCCTTCGCGCCGACCAGCGCCGCCGCGCGCGGCCCTGCCACGCCGAGCCAGAGCCCGACCAGGTGCGCCGGGGGCGGCCCGGGCTGCACCGCGGGGGCCTGGTAGTAGGTGCCCTCGAAGCTGAACGGCTCGGCCGCCCAGCTGGCCCGGATGATGTCAATCGCCTCGCTGAGCGCCGCGCGGGCCTGACCGGGCGTGCGCCGCGGGCCGCCCATGCCCGCGATGCCGTCCGCGAAGGCCCCCGCGCCCAGCCCGAGCTCGAACCGGCCGCCGCTGAGCACGTCGATGGTGGCGGCCTGCTTGGCCAGCATGGCGGGCGGACGCAACGGCAGATTGGCCACGTTGGGGAACAGGTGCACCCGGCTGGTCCGGGCGGCCAGCCAGGCGATCACCGTGAACGTGTCGAGGAAGTCCGCGTTGTAGGGGTGGTCCTGGATACCTACGAACTCCAGGCCGGCGGAGTCGGCGATGGCGGCGATGCGCCCGGCGATGGCCAGGCCGCCGGCGTTGGGGTCGACGTTCAGGCCGAATGCGGCTGGCTGCGCCATGAGTGCTCCTGCACGGTCGGAGAGGGCCCGCTAGCCGGGGGCCCGGAAGGGGAACCCGGGTCGCCTTCGGCCACCCGGGTCAGGGCCCGGGCGAGCAAGTCCTGCTCATCCGGGGTGAGGCGGTCGAGCAGCAGCTCGCTGATCGTCTGGGTGTGCACGGCGCTGCCCTGGGCGAGCACCTCGCGCCCTGACGCGGTCACGCTGACCAGCACGCCGCGCCCATCCCCGGGGGCCCCGGCCCGGCGCAGCCAGCCGTGCCGCTCCAGCCGGGCGACCGCACGGCTGAGCGAGGGCTGGGTCAGCCGCACCGCGGAGCCAAGTTCGCCCAGCCGCACCCCCGCCTCCGCGGCGCGGTCCGCCCGGAGCAGGATCTGGAACTCGTTGATGCTCAGCCCGCAGGTCCGGGTCAGTGCGGCGCCCAGCTGCCCGGTTACCAGAGCGTGCGCCGCGGTCAGGGCCGCCCAGGCCTGTGCGCAGGCGTGCTCGTCCGGGACTGGGCCAGGCGGCTGGGCCGTCCGGCCCGCCGCCGTCGTGTCCGGAGCCTTCATATCCGCCGCGCCTACCAGCCGGGCCAGCGGGTCCAGGTCCGCAGCGTGCCGGAGATGTGCTCCTCCTCGTACTGAAGGTGAGCCAGCAGGTCGTCGCTCAGCGTGCGCAGGGCCGTGACGAGACGCTCGCGGGCCGCGGGCTCACCGGCCTCGCCGAGCTGGTGGGAGGCGACCTCGACCTCGTCGAGCAGATCGGAGACGTGCGCGTGGTCCGCTTCCAGCTTGTCCACCACGGGGTTCAGCACCGGGTTGGCCTCGCGCAGCGCCGGGAACAGCAGCATCGACTCGTGCGCGTGATGGGAATGAACGAACCGGCAGTGCTGCAGGCAGCTGACCTTGAGCTGCCAGACCGCGCTGCCCGAGGCCAGCGACTGGATCGCGCCGCGGATAACGCTGGCAGGCCGGCCCGACTCGGTGTCCGCGGCCATCTGGCGGATCACGCCGAGGTCGTGCCGGATCATGTCGTGCACCCACTTGAGCTCGGCCACCATGGCCTCGCCCCGCGGATTCGGCCGCCCCTGGTCGGTCAGCGTCATCGTGCCGCCCGCGCGGTCAGGCACTCAATTAGATACATACGCATGTATGTACCGTAGCACCCCCGGGAAGCGAGTGGGCGGGGTGGCCGGAGTCGAGCGGGGGCGGGGGTGGGCTGGCCCTCAGCCGGCCGCGGGCCCGGGGAGCGCGTAGGTCACCAGCTCGCCGGTGGTGGTGCGGGCCAGCCGCCCCTGCGCCACCAGCAGGTCCAGGTGCACCCCGGTTTCCAGGACCGCGAACATCTGGTTGAACGGGTCGAGCTCGCTGAACCGGCGGGCGCGCCGGGTCCAGGGCAGCGCCAGCGCGGCCTCGTAGGCGGTATGCGCCCCGGCCTGGACCCGGTCCAGGCACGCATTCAGCCGGTCCTCGTGATGAGCGAGCAGCGCGTGCACCCGGGCGTGGGTGGTGTCCGTCACCGGGCCGTGGGCGGGCAGCAGCCGCATGTCCGGCAGGTCCAGCATCAGCCGGAGGGAACGCAGGTAGTCACCCAGCGGCAGCTCGGCCATGACCGCTTCGAAGCCGACCGACGGGGTGATGCGCGGCAGTACGTGGTCCCCGGCGAACAGCAGGTTGTGCGCGAGGTCGGCAAAGACGGTGTGCCCCTGGGTGTGACCGGGGGTCGCCACCGCCCGCAGCTCACGGCCACCCAGCTGGATGGTGGCCTGATCCTTGAGCCACTCGTCGGGCTGCTCCCACAGGTCCTCCCGCTCGGGGGGCGTGGTGCCGAAGGCGGCGCGCAGCGCGCGGATCACCGGCTCGGCCCCGGCCCGCTTCAACCGGAGCACATGCTCGCTCATGTTCTCCCGCCCGGCCTCGCCGACCACGGTCAGCGAGGGGCGGTCGCCAATCCCCAGCGCCACGTGAGTGCCGAAGCGGCGGCGCAGGATCACCGCCATCGTGTAGTGGTCCCGGTGGACGTGCGTGACCAGGCAGCGGGTGATCTCCGCGGAGTTGCGGCCGATCCGGTCCAGGGCCGCGTCCAGCAGGCCACCCGTCTCGGCCAGCGCCCAGCCCGCATCGACCAGCACCAGGTCATCGCCGGACTCGATGGCGTAGACGTTCACCGCCCGCAGCCCGTCGTTGGGCAGCGGCAGCGGGATCCTGTGCACGCCGGGAGCCACGGTAAACAGCCCCGGTTCGGTCCAGTCCCCCGTGCCCGGGCCCGGAGCCCCCGGGTCTCCAGCGTGCTGGCCAGCCGAGTCCGCCATCGACATCCCATCCCCCGGCCGCACATCCCGCCGCCGGGCGGCCGCCGCCAGATCACCTCACGGCCCGTACGGCCGGCAAGTCGGAGCGGGGCATTCCACCAGCCCCAGGTCATTATGCCCGCTGGCCCGGTCCCTGGCCGCGTCCCGGCTCCCGCCGCGGACGCGACCCGGCGCTCAGGCCGTCGAGGCCGGCACCCTGCCCCCGCTCGACGCCCGGGCACGGTTCGCACATTAGCGCGGTGCTTTTTACCTCGCGGGCCGCGCACAACGCACCGCACTAGTGAAATCGGGCGGGTGCGGGCGCGCGCGGATTCAGCCCGCCCGAACCCCCAGCGCCTCGGCCGCCAGTTCCAGGGCGCCGAGGTGGTCGCCGAGGCTGGCGAGGCCGGCGCCCATGGTGTTGACGGCCAGGTGGGTGGCGCCCGCGTCGCGCCAGGCGGCGGCCTGCCCGGCCAGCTTGGTGGTGTCACCGCGCCAGCTGACCCGGCCCTCCATGCCGAGCTGCGCCGGGTCCCGGCCGGCTTCGACGGCGGCGGCGTGGACGATGTCCCGGGCCTGGTCGAGCTCGGGGCCGGGGCTGACCTGCGGGAACCAGCCGTCGGCGAGGCGGCCGGCCCGGCGGTAGGCGCGCTCGGACTGGGCCCCGAACCAGACCGGGATGGGCCGCTGCACGGGCAGCGGGGCCAGGCCGGCCCCGGTGATCCGGTCGAACTCGCCCTCGTGGGTCACGGACTCCTCGGTCCAGAGGCGGCGCATCAGCGTGACCTGTTCCTCGATGCGCCGGCCCCGGGTGCGGAAGTCCTGCCCGAGCGCCTCGTACTCCACCTGGTTCCAGCCCAGCCCTACGCCGAGCCGGAAGTGGCCGCCGGACAGCAGGTCCACCTCGGCGGCCTGCTTGGCCACCAGCGCGGTCTGCCGCTGCGGCAGGATGATGATGCCGGTCACCAGCTCCAGCGAGGTCAGGGCGGCCAGGTAACCGAACATCACCATGGGCTCGTGGAACGTGGTGTGCACGTCGTAGGGGCCGTTCCAGCCCTGGTGCACGGCCGGGTCCGCCCCGACCACGTGGTCGTAGGCCAGCACGTGCCGGAAGCCGAGTTCCTCCACCCGCTGCCCGTAGGACCGCACCGCACCGGCGTCCGGGCCGATCTCGGTCTGCGGGAAGACGACACCGATCTGCATGCCTGCTCCTGTGCGTTAGGGTCCCGTGGTCAGGGGTTCTTCGCCGCCCAGGACATCCAGGACCTGCTGGCCGTACCGGGCCAGCTTGGCCTCCCCTACCCCGCTCACCGTGGACAAAGCCGTCAGAGTCAACGGTGCCTGCGCGGCGATCTGCCGGAGCGTCGCGTCGTGGAAGATCACGTATGCGGGGACGCCCTGCTCCTTGGCGGCGGCCCCGCGCCAGGCGCGGAGCTTCTCGAACAGCGGCGCGGCCTCCGGGGGCAGGTCGTCCGGGACCGCCGCGGTCTTCGCCGCCCGGCCGGTCCGGGTCCGGGGCGGCCGCTCGGGCTCGCGGCGCAGCATCACCTCGCGCCGCTTGCCGAGCACGTCGTCGCTGCCCGCGGTGAGTTCCAGCGTGCCGTAGTCGCCCTGGACGGTGAGCAGCCCCTGGGCCAGCAGCTGGCGGGCCACTCCGCGCCACTGCGACTCGGTCAGCTCCGTGCCGATCCCGAACACGGTCAGCGAGTCGTGCCCGTTCTCGGTCACCTTGGCGGTGCCGCGGCCGAGCAGGATGTCGATCACCTGGCCGGCGCCGAACCGCTGGCCCCGCTCATGCTTGAGCCGGTACACCGCGGACAGGAACTTCTGCGCCGCGATGGTCCCGTCCCACGCCTCGGGCGGTGACTGGCAGGTGTCGCAGTTGCCGCAGGCCCCGGTCGTCCTCGCCGAAGTAGCCGAGCAGCTGGGCCCGGCGGCATTCGATCGTCTCGCACAGGGCCAGCATCGCGTCCAGGTGCGCGGCCTGGCGGCGGCGGTGGGCCAGGTCGCCGGCGGAGGTGTCGATCAGCTTGCGCTGCTGGACCACGTCCTGCAGCCCGTAGGCCAGCCACGCGGTGGATGCCAGGCCGTCCCGCCCGGCGCGGCCGGTCTCCTGGTAGTACCCCTCGACCGAGCGGGGCAGGTCCAGATGGGCCACGAAGCGGACGTCGGGCTTGTCGATGCCCATCCCGAACGCGATCGTGGCCACCATGACCAGCCCGTCCTCCCGCAGGAACCGGGCCTGGTTCCGGGCCCGGGTGAACGCGTCCAGCCCGGCGTGGTAGGGCAGCGCGGTGATCCCGTTGGCGGTCAGGAACTCCGCTGTCTTGTCCACCGAAGCCCTCGACAGGCAGTAGACGATGCCCGCGGCGCCAGGGTGTTCGTTGCGGAGAAGCGACAGCAACTGACGGCCCGGCTCAGCCTTGGGCACTATGCGGTAGGTGATGTTGGGGCGGTCGAAGCTGGCCACGAAATGACGCGCGCCCTGCAAGCCCAGCCGGTCCGCGATCTCGGCGCGGGTGGCCTGCGTGGCGGTGGCGGTCAGCGCGATGCGGGGCACCGCGGGCCAGCGCTCGTGCAGCCCGGACAGCGTGAGGTAGTCGGGCCGGAAGTCGTGCCCCCACTGGGACACGCAGTGCGCCTCGTCGATGGCGAACAGCGACACCGTGCCCCGGTCCAGCAGCGCCACGGTGGACTCGGTGCGCAGCCGCTCCGGGGCCAGGTAGAGCAGGTCCAGGTCGCCGGCCAGGAACGCGGACTCCATCTCGCGCCGCTCGGCGGGTTCCTGGGTCGAGTTCAGGAACCCGGCCCGGACGCCGAGCGCCCGCATGGCGTCCACCTGGTCCTGCATCAGCGCGATGAGCGGCGAGATGACCACCCCGGTGCCGCGGCGGACCAGCGCGGGAATCTGGTAGCACAGTGACTTGCCGCCGCCGGTCGGCATCAGCACCAGCGCGTCGCCGCCCCCGATGAGATGCTCGATGATCTCCTGCTGGGGGCCGCGGAACGAGTCGTACCCGAAGACCCGGCGCAGCACGTCCAGTGCGCCGTCGGTCCCGCCGCTCATCGCGGGGGCCGATCCGGGAGGGGGCACGCGGCGATTCTATGAGCATTCAGCCGTCCCCGGGGGCAGTGATAGACCGTTGCCGGGACGCGGCAGACGTCCCGCGGCGGGCCGAGGAGGTCGATGTGGCCGAGCATCCGGTCATTGGTTATGTGGTGTGGGCGGTGCTGTTCGGGGCGCTGTTCGCCTGGGAGGGCCTGGCGCTCAGCCACGTCAGCGGGGTACCCACGCTCAGCGACGCGTTCCGGGTGATCATGCGTTACCCGGTCGGCCGCTGGGCTCTGTTCGCGGTGTGGCTGTGGTTCGGCTGGCACGTCTTCGTCCGCGGCTGGCACTTCCTGCTCCGCGCCTGACATGCCGTCGTCACTGCTCAGGCACGATGTCCTGCCCGTCGCGGTCGGCTACCTGCTGGTCATGGGGGCGCTGGCCACCGGGTTGCGGCTGCTGCGGCGGGACGGCGGGCCGCCGGAGATGGGCGGGCCGCCGGCGGCCGGCTGGGCCGGGCTGGCCCGCCGCTACGCCGGGCACCGCCCTCGGCGGTTACCTGCTGCTGATGGCCATGCTGATCCTGTACTACTACGGGGTGTCCCGGGTCGGCCGCGGGTTCATCACGGGCGCGTTCACCGGCTGCGCGCTCCTGATCGCGCTCAGCACTCCGGTGTTCGCGCTCGCCTCCTGGCTGGCCGGGCGCCGCCGGGGCCGGCCGGGACGGAAGGCCGGGGGCTGACCGTCAGCGGGCGGGGACGCGGGCCAGGAAGCCCGTGACGGCCGCAGCGAACTCCGCGGGGCGCTCCAGGTGCGGTGAGTGCCCGCAGCCGGGCAGCACCAGCTCGGTGTACCGGCCGCCCGCCGCCTGGTAGCGCTCGAGGACCGCGCGCATCTGGCCCACCATCGGCTGGGGCGGGAACACGTCCGGGCCGGGCCAGCCCGGTATCGCGCCGAGCGCCCCGAGGTGGCCCAGGTCGACCAGGGAGGTATCCGAGACGATCTGGTCGCCGTCGCCGCGGATCCACAGCACCTCCGGCCGGTCCCCGAGGGCCGCGAAGCCGGACAGGTCGCAGTACTTCGGGGAGATGGCGTTGTTGACGCCACGCTCGCCCGGGGCAGCGCCCGGCCAGTTCTGCGAGACCGCCGTGTCGCCCGGGTAGTGGGCGGGGCCGATGGCCATCTCCAGCATCGCCTCCACCAGCGCGTCTTCCACGTCCGGGGGCAGCGCGACCGGGTTGCCGTACAGATGGGTGAGGACCTGCCGGGGCGAGGTCTGATCGTCAGTGCCCCGGTCCCCGGCCTCGATCCGGCGGACCAGCTCGGGGCTGGCGGTGCCCCCGCCCGATCCGGCGTAGTCCGGCCAGCAGGGAGTTCCCCGGATGTCCCGTGTCCCCCCGAAGCCGAACGGGGACATGGGGCTCTCCAGGATGACCGACGCGGCCGTGCCCGGGTGGTCGGCCGCGTACTGGAGGGCGACGCCACCGCCCAGGGACCAGCCGAGCAGGTGCAGCGGCCCGGCCGCGGGCCGGAGGCCGCCCTCGGTCAGCAGGGCGTGGAGGTCGTCGGCGAAGTCCCGGACGCCGCGGCGCGCGTCCACCGGCGCCCGCTCCGAACGGCCGAAGCCCCGCAAGTCGGGGGCGACGCACCTATAACCGCTGGCCAGCGCCACCATGGTCTCGGCGAAGAACCGGGCGGCGGACACGTTGCCGTGCACCAGCATCAGGGCCGGCGCGTCCGGCGGCCCCGCCGTGAGCACGTGCGTGCGCAGCCGCGACGTCTCGATCTGCTGGGACTCGACACCAGGCGGCAGGCCGGCGGCAGAGGGCATCAGGGCATCCAGGGTGGTGGGAGACAGTGTTTCCAGGTCCTACCGCCCCGCGCCGGATCATGTCAACGACGGGGACGAGGAGCTCAGGGCTTGCGGCCCGGCCCGGCCACCAGCAGCGAATCCGACGGGCTGGGTGAGATCGGTCAGATGCCAGGTCACGGAATGGCTGAGTACTCGCGCTGGCTGGCGCAGATCCGCATCGATGATCGCAGCATGAGGCCGGCACGGTGAGGACGACATCACGCTGGTGCTGGCGCGGCTGGGCCTGCCTGGCCAGTGCTCGCCGGCCCGCTAGGCCGCGGCGGGACGGGCGCGCCGGCCTTCAGCCCGCGTCAGCGGCCGGACCTGGCCCAGCGGCGGATCGTGTCGATGCGCGCCTGGATCTGCTCCGCGGTGGCCTGGGGCAGCGGCGGGCCGCCGCAGGCCCGGCGCAGGTCGGCGTGCACCAGCGCGTGCGGCTGCCCGGTGCGGTGGTACCAGGCGCCGATCAGGCCGTTCAGCTCCTTGCGCAGGCCGGCCAGCACTTCCCGGCGGACCGGCTGGGACGCCGCGGCCGGCGCCGCCTGCCGCGCCGCGGGCGGCTGTCCCGCCCGCCGCGGTGTCCGGTTCATTCGCCGCAACGAAGGCCGCCCACGCGGGAGCACCGCGCCCCGGACCTAGCGGCTGGGGGGCTGTGCCACCAGCGCCGGACCCCCCGGATCCTGGCTTGAGCCGGTCAGCCTGGCGCCTGCGCAGCAACAGGGCGACCTGCTCGGGCTCGAGCAGCCCGGGGAGGCCGAGGAAGTCCTCTTCCGCGGCCGTGGTCCCGAACTCGCTGCCGTCGTAGAGAACCCGGTCGAAGTGCGCGGACGCCTGCAGGGCCTCGAACGGGAGCTCGCCGCCGGTGTCCGGGGTGTCCCGCTGGCGCTGCGCCTCGGCCAGCTCGCGCTCTTCGGCGTCGTCCGGGCGGGCCGCCAGCACATGGTCGCGGGCCGCCTCCAGTTCGGCCGCGTAACCGAGCAGGGCCGGGATCGAGGGCAGGAACACCGAGGCGGTCTCACCCCGCTGGCGGGCCCGGACGAACCGGCCCACCGCCTGGGCGAAGAACAGCGCCGTGCCCACGCTGGTGGCGTAGACGCCGACGGCCAGCCGGGGGATGTCCACGCCCTCGGACACCATGCGGACGGCCACCATCCAGCGGTCCCCGGAGTCCGTGAACGCGGCGATCTTCCGGCTGGCTGTGGGGTCGTCGGAGAGCACCACGACCGGCCTGGTGCCGCTGAGCCGGCGCAGCAGCGCCGCGTAGGCCCGGGCGTCCGCATGGTCACCGGCGATCACGAGGCCGCCCGCGTCGGGCATGCCCCGGCGCACCTCGGTCAGCCTGCGGTCCGCGGCCTCCAGGACCCGCTGCACCCATTCGCCCTGCGGGTCCAGTGCGGTCCGCCAGGCCTGGGCGAGCTGTTCGGGGAGCATGGGCGTGCCCAGGGTTCCGGTGATCTCGTCACCGGCCCGGGTCCGCCAGCGCATCTCACCGGAGTAGGCCAGGAAGATGACCGGGCGGACCACGCCGTCGTCGAGGGCCGGCCCGTAGCCGTAGACGTAATCGGACACGCTGCGCCGGCTGCCGTCGGCATCCGGCGCGTAGCTCACGAACGGGATCGGGTTGGCATCGCTGCGGAACGGGGTGCCGGTGAGCGCCAGCCGGCGCCGTGCGGGCTCGAACGCCTCACGGACCGCGTCACCCCAGGACATCGCGTCACCGGCGTGGTGGATCTCGTCGAAGATCACCAGGGTGCGCCGGTTCACCGTGCGCTGCCGGTGCAGGATCGGGTGCGCGGCAACCTGTGCGTAGGTCACCGCCACGCCGGTGAAGTCGGCCGAGGCCCGGCCCTGCGCGTTGCGGTAGGAGGAGTCGAGGGAGATCCCCACGTAGTGCGCGGCCTGCGCCCACTGGTGCTTGAGGTGCTCGGTGGGCGTGACCACGGTGACCGAGGCGATCTCCCGGCGGGCCAGCAGCTCGGCGGCGACAGTCAGCGCCCAGGCCGTCTTGCCTGCTCCCGGGGTGGCGACGAGCAGGAAATCGCGCCGGGGCAGCCGGAAATACTCCCAGTACGCTGCCTTTTGCCAGGTCCGCAGGGACAGGAGCAGATCGGGCCGGACCGGAGCGTCCGGGCGGCTGCCATCCTCATGGGGTGCGGTCGCGGGGGTGCTCACGAGGCCGAAAGGCTACCAGCGGCGGCCGGGCCCGCCCGGCCAGCCCGCGGCATGGCGCGGGAACGGTGCGGCCCGGCGGGCCGCACCGTGGAGCTGCCTAGTCGCTGGCCTGCTCGGCCCGGGAGGCGGCCGGCGGCCGCCCCCGTGGGCGCATCCTGTCCGCGTTCCCGGGCAGCCGGCCAGCCTCGGCCAGCGCCCGGCGCAGCAGGAACTCGATCTGGGCGTTGGTGCTGCGCAGCTCATCGGCCGCCCACTTCGCGAGGGCGTCGTGCACCGCCGGATCGAGCCGGAGCAGCATGCCCTTGCGGTCGCTCACCAGACTGGACCCCTGCCC
Source organism: uncultured Actinomycetes bacterium (assembly GCA_963723595.1). Taxonomy (GTDB): domain Bacteria; phylum Actinomycetota; class Actinomycetes; order Streptosporangiales; family Streptosporangiaceae; genus RYN-230. Next base: position 49,152 of record CAVRRQ010000014.1, on the reverse strand, counting down.
GTCATGAGTCTCCCGTCACTGGTACAGCGAACCGGTGTTGACCACCTGCTGGGTGGCCTGCTCGCTGCACAGCACCACGAGCAGGTTGGAAACCATGGCGGCCTTGCGCTCTTCGTCCAGTTCCACGACATCCTGTTCCTCGAGCTGCTGCAAGGCCAGGCGGACCATGCCGACGGCCCCCTGGACGATCCGCGACCGCGCCGCGACCACGGCGCTCGCCGCCTGGCGGCGCAGCATGGCCTGGGCGATCTCGGCCGCGTAGGACAGCCGGGTGAGCCGCGATTCGATGATGGTGACGCCGGCCGAGGCGACGCGGGCGGCGATCTCAGCCGACAAGCGCTCGGTGACCTCGTCCGCGTTGCCGCGCAGCGACAGCTGGCCCGTGCCGGACGTGTCGTAAGGGTAGCTGGTAGCGATGTGCCGGACCGCGGTCTCGGTCTGGGTCGCCACGAACTGGACGAAGTCGTCCACCGCATAGAGGGCCAGGGCGGTGTCGTTGACCTGCCACACGACCACGGCCGCTATCTCGATCGGGTTGCCGTCGGCGTCGTTGACCTTGGCCAGCGCGGTCTCGTGGTTGCGGATCCGGGTTGACACCTTGCGCCGGTCGGTGAACGGGTTGACCCAGCGCAGGCCGGGTTCCCGGACCGTGCCGGCGTACCGGCCGAACAGCTGCACCACCCGGGCTTCACCGGGGACGACCGCGAAGAGCCCGCGCAGGGCCAGCCCGCTCGCGACCAGCAGGACCACGCCGAGGATGATCAGAGCCACGGTGGCGGCTCCGCCCGCTGACTTGGCCAGGACCAGCAGGCCGACCGCGGCCAGCAGGCCGGCGATGCTGAGGACGAGAAGGGGCACGCCCGGCGCGGAACCCGCGGGCCGCTCGGTCAGACGGCGGGCAGGCGGCTGCGGGCCGGGCTGCTGGGGGGTGGGTGTTCCGGGGCTGCGCCGATCCGGGCTGTCGGTCTCCGGGCTGGGTGCCGCTGCGCTATGTGTGGCCATCTCGGTCTCCTCCATCGTGGAGTTGATAACACAAACGTAGCATGGTGATATCTATTTTGCCAACGGACCAGCGGCCGGCGCGCGGGCCAGTGCCCGAAGTGCAGCAGCCGGGTCCCCGGGGGGCGTGACGGCTGCATTCCCGTAGCTCCCCGCGCCAGGATGGTGCCCGGACCGCGGCGCTGGCATATCGTGGGGGTATGGGGAAACTTCTGCTCGTCCTGGTCGTGGTGTTCGCCGCGTTCCTCGTCATCTCGCTGGTGATTTCCGCCCTCCACTTCCTGTTCGTGGTGGCCCTCGTGGCTCTGGTGGTGGTCGGGCTCATGCGCCTGGCTGGCGGCAGGCGGCGGCGCGCCCGCAGGTAGCGTGCGCCGGCGCCCGGCGGGCATGCTGGGACGCCGGCCCGACGGGCCGCCCTCGGCAGCCGGGCCGCCAGGCGCTTAGTAGCGCGGCCAGGGATACTTGCCTGTGCCGCGTTGTCCAGGCCCGGAGGTCTGATGGAGCCATTCGCGCGTGACGCGCTGCCCGGCCGGGTGGTGTTCGGGGCGGGTGCTGCGCGTACCGCGCTGGCGGGCGAAGTGGCCCGGCTCGGGGTATCGCGGCTGCTGCTGATCGCTGCGGGGGGCGGGGAAACCGTCGCGCGGGACCTGGCCGCGCCGCTGGCGGACCGGATCGCCGGGACGTTCACCGGGGTCCGGCCGCACGTGCCGGTGGAAGTCGCGGACGCGGCGCGCAAGCAGGCCGCCGCGATCGGCGCCGATGCGGTGCTCAGCGTGGGCGGCGGGTCAGCCACCGGCACGGCCAAGGCGGTCGCGCTGACCACCGGGCTGCCGGTGATCGCGGTGCCGACCACCTACGCAGGCTCGGAAGTCACCCCGGTCTGGGGACTGAGCGACGGGGAGCGCAAGACCACCGGCGTGGACATGCGGGTGCTGCCCCGGCTGGTGATCTACGACCCGGAGCTGACCGTGTCGCTGCCCGGGCCGTTGTCCGCGGCCAGCGGCCTGAACGCGGTGGCGCACTGCGTGGACGGGTTCTGGGCCCCGGGCCGTAACCCGGTCAGCGCGCTAGCCGCCGGCGAGGCCATCAGGGTCCTGGCCGCAGCGCTGCCTGCGGTGGCCCGGGACGGGACGGACCTCGGCGCCCGGGGTGATCTGCTGTACGGGGCCTACCTGGCCGGCACCGCGTTCGCGGTGACCGGATCCGGCCTGCATCACAAGATCTGCCACATCCTGGGCGGCCGCTACGGCCTGCCGCACGCGCAGACCCACGCGATCATGCTGCCGTACGTCCTGGCCTTCAACGCGCCAGGGGCGCCGGACGCGGCCAGCCGGATCGCGCAGGCCCTCGGCAGCGAGCAGCCGGCGGCCACCCTGCAGGCGCTCGCCAGCCAGCTCGGGCTGCCCCGCGGGCTCCGTGAGATCGGGCTCGGCGAGGACCAGCTCGCCGAGGCGGCCCGGCTGATCGAGCCGGTGGTGCCGGCGGACAACCCGGTGCCCGCGAACACCGCGGCCCTCCAGGTGCTGCTCCGCCACGCCTGGGCCGGGGACCCGGTCGGTACCGAACCGGCCGGGGCTGGCCCGGCGGACAGAGAGCAGGGCATCCGCGAGGACGCGGTCACCGCCGAGGTCCTGGCCAGCTTCGCAGGCGCGGACGCGGCCCGCTACCGGGAGATCATGCAGAGCCTGGTGCGGCACCTGCACGCGTTTGCCCGCGAGGTGCGGCTGACCGAATCCGAGTGGGAACAGGGCATCGACTTCCTGACCAGGGCCGGGCACATCACCGACGACCGGCGGCAGGAGTTCATCCTGCTCTCGGACGTGCTGGGGCTGTCCATGCTGACCGTGGCCATCAACGCCCCGGCGTCGGCGGGAGCCACCGAATCGACGGTGGTCGGCCCGTTCTTCGTGGCGGGTGCGCCGGAGGTGCCGCTGGGCGGCGACATCGCCGGCGGGGCCAAGGGACGTCCCTGTTACGTGTCAGGTACGGTCCAGGGCACCGGCGGCGAGCCGCTGCCCGGGGCCCGTATCGAGGTGTGGGAGTCCGACGAGGACGGCTTCTACGATGTGCAGTACCCCGATGGCCGGGTCGGGGGACGCGGGTGGCTGCGCAGTGCCCCGGACGGCGGGTACCGGTTCTGGTCGGTGCGCCCAGCCCCCTATCCGATCCCCGATGACGGGCCCGTCGGCGCCCTGCTCACGGCGGCGGGCCGGGGCCCGATGCGGCCCGCGCACCTGCACTTCAAGGTGGAGGCACCCGGATACCGCACGCTGATCACGCACATCTTCGTCGCGGGGGATCCCTACCTGGACCGGGACGCCGTGTTCGGCGTCAAGGAGAGCCTCATCACCGACTTCGCCGAGCACCCGCCGGGACCCGGGCCGGATGGGCGGCCCCTCGACGAGCCGTGGACCAGCGTCACATTCGACATCGTGCTCGCCCGCCTGGCCGCCCGGCTCCGGGGTTCCGGGCACCTAGGACGCATCCGCCGGAAACCGGCGGATTATCGCCGCGACTCTGGGTACCAGGGGCCAGCGGATGGCGGTGACACCAGGCCGCGCACGAGGGCGATCATCAGGCGGGGAGGCAGTATGCCGGTGCGGCACGCGATGCTGGTCATCACGCGGGCGGTGTTCGACATGGTGGAGATCCCGGGCCAGGAACCCCTCGTGGTGGCCAAGGACAATGGCGACGAGGCCGCGCGCCGGTGGTGGGACGAGCGGGTGCGGGCAGTCGCCGCGGACGTGTTCGGGCGCAACAGCGAGGGCTGGGAACGCGAACTGGCGGACTGGCAGGCCGGGACGGACGTCGCGGTGGGCAAGGAGCGCCTGCACGACGGCGGTCCCCGGGTGGACGTGGCCCGGATCCGGTTTCCGGATGGCACGGAGACGGTGGTGGATCCCCAGAACGCCCATGACTACGTGGCGGAGGAATTCCGGGCCCGCAAACCCCAGCCGACCGTCGCCGCGCAGTTCGCGGAGTGGCGGGAGACCGTCCAGATCGCCGAGCTGCACACCTGGGTCGGCTGGCTGTTCAACGGGGCCGACCACGTCCCCGTGGACATCGGCCTGCCGGTGTCCCAGTTCGGCTACCCGATCAAGGAGGTCCTGGCCTGCCTCGACCGGCTGTCCCTGGACGGCTGGCAGATTGTGCACGTCTCCGAGGACCGGGCCGGGTTCCTGGACGGCCGGGCCGCGTACCCCGAGGCCGACCTGGCTGAAGCGGGCATCGGGACCGCCCGTTACCTGCTTAGCCGGCCGGAGTAGCAGCCGCGGGCGCAGGCGATCCCGGGCCGGCGATCCGGGCCGGGGCGCCGGGGATCACCCGGCGCGGGCGGGCGTGAGCCGGGCTCCATTCCCCGCGGGAGGCCGGCCTTGCGCTGCGGAGGCCGGCCCTTCGCAGGGGGCTGGCCGGGGGAGGTAAGCTCCCGGCGAGGTTGGTCAGGCTCTCCCGGACGGCCACCGTCAGCGGATCGCCCGGCGGGAGAACCCGCTCACAGCGGGACACGGTGTCACGGAGCAGGGTCAGCGCATCGGTCAGCCGGCCTACCGAGTAGTAGGCGCTGGCCAGGTTGGCGCAGCGGGCCAGCGTGTCGGGATGGTCCGGGCCGACGATGCGCTGGTAGCTGTCGCAGGTCTGCTCGTACAGCTGGACGGCGGACGCCATCTTGCCCGCGGAATGGTAGGCGGAGCCGAGGTTGCCGCGCGCCGCGATCGTGTCCAGGTGGTCCGGGCCGAGCACCCGCTCCCGGTCCGCCAGCACCTTCTTGTAGTGCGAGGTCGCTTCCTTGAGCCGTCCATCGGCCAGATAGGTGTCCGCCAGCTTCTGCCGGGTCGTCAGCGTGTCCGGATGCCGGGCGCCCTGCACCCGTTCCCGGTCGTTCAGCGTCCGCCGGTAGAGCGGGATCGCGTCGGACAGGCGGCCCGCGGCCCCGTACGCGGCCGCGAGTTCCTCACGGGCGCTGATCGTGTCGGGATGGTCGGGACCCAGGATCCGGTCGTAGTCGCCCACCGCGCCGTTCAGGACGGTGACGGCCTCGCCGGGCTGGCCGGACGCCATCAGGGCGTGGCCGAGGTCCCGCCCGGCCGCGACGGTGCCGGGATGGTCCGCGCCCAGCGCCGAGACCCGGTCCGCCAGCACCCGCTGGAACCAGGCCACGGCCTCCGCGGACTGGCCGGCCGCGAGGTAGGCGTCGGCCAGCCGCTGGTCGATCACCTTGGTATCCGGATGACCGGGCCCGAGGATCGCCTCACTGGCTGCGGCGAGCTCCCGCCAGTACCCGACGGCCGGGCCGGCCAGCCGGGCCCGGCCGAGGCTCTGCCCGGCGCGCATCAGCAGCGGGTGGCAGCCGCCGTCGAGCAGCAGCTGGCCGGCATGCTGCTGCAGGCTGGCCGTGCAGGACCGGAGCATGGCACCGAGCCAGGGCGGCTCATCCGCGGGCCACACCTCGATCAGGGCATCGGCCGCGGCCGCGCACGGCCCGGTCACGCATGGCGTCCGGCATCACCGCGCGGATCGCCGCCTGGATCACCGGGCTCATCCGCACCACTGGCGGGGACGCCGACCGGTCGAGGCCCAGCAGCGCCGGTCCGCTCCAGGACCGGCAGGATGCTCCAGGCCAGCTCGCGCGCGGCCGCGGCGCGGGTGCCCTCCGAGGCGAGGTAGGCGCCGACGGCGGGCGAGCTGAACACGGTGGCGGGCATCCCGTGGCCGTCCAGCAGCGCGGCGAGGGCCAGCACAGGCTGGGCCGCCCCGCCAGGGGCCAGGCGGTCGGCCTGCTCGACGGAGAACAGCCAGCTGACCGCGGCGGCGGGCGGCTTGCTTCCCGCGGTCGTCGCCAGCTGGTCCCGCCGGGCGGTGAAGTAGCCCTGGTAGTCCCGGCAGGACAGTGAGGAGGTGGCGATGACGCCGCTGGCCTGGGCGAGCGCCATGGGCTCGCAGCCGAGGTCCTCGACGAGGTCGATCGCGCCGAGCCGCTGGTCCGGGTCGGCGGTCAGACGGCCCATCAGGTAGCTCAGCGCCTCCCGGGAGCTGAACGCCCCGACCGGGAGGACCAGGGCCCGGTGCTCGCCAGGCAGGACAGCCGGGCTGGTCGCCGTGATCAGGACCTGGCCGGCCGGCCCGGCCGGCCACATCCCGGTGAGGTCGGCCGCTCCGGACAGGTCGTCGAGCACGACCAGCCAGCGCCGCCGGGTCTCGCCGAGCCAGCTCACGAAGCTTGCCGGCGAGGTCCCCGGCGTCGGCGCCGGGATCGGTGCCGAGCGCGGCCCCCGCGGCCTCCGCGTACCCGGCCAGCACCGATGCCCGGCTCGTGGCAGGCACCCAGACCAGCAGGTCCACTTCACGCGACCGCCAGAGCGACTCGGCGAAGAACGCCGCCAGCTGGGTCTTCCCGCACGATCCCAGCCAGTCCCGCGAACCCGCCCCCCCGCCGCGGCCTGGCACCAGCACGACCGCGGTGCCCGGGACCAGCGCGGCACCGACCCGGGGTGCGCTCTCCGGCCTGGTGCTGAACCCGTCCGCGAGCGGCGGCACCACTCCGATGCGGACCGGCCACTGTGCCTGGCCGTCCGGCGACTCGGCCGGCCCGCCGGCCGGTACCTGGCTGATCAACCCGCTACCCCTGCTCCGCGGCCGTCCCGGCCGCTAGACGCGATCATCTGTGATATCAGTACGGCCCGCAACGCCTACACCAGAGGTGGGGCGGCGGAAGCAGGCTGAGTCCCGTAGTCCTCGCCGGGCAGGCCCGCCAGGACGTGCTCGACGAGGGTGATCAGGACGTTCTTCACCGATTCCGGCTGACGGGCGTCGCAGAGCACCACCGGGACCCGCGGGCCGAGGTCGAGCGCGGCCCGGACCTCAGCGGGGTCGTAGCGGCGCGCGCCGTCGAAGCAGTTGATGGCGACGACGAACGTCAGCCCCCGCTTCTCGAAGTAGTCCACGGAGGCAAAGCAGTCCGCCAGCCGCCGGGTGTCCGCCAGGACCACGGCGCCGAGCGCCCCGTACGACAGGTCGTCCCACATGAACCAGAACCGCTCCTGGCCCGGTGTGCCGAAGAGGTAGAGCACCCGGCGGCCACCGAGGGTGATGCGGCCGAAGTCCATGGCCACGGTGGTCGTGGCCTTGTTCTCCACGCCCTGCAGGTCGTCGTGGCTGACGCCCACGCTGGTCAGCGCTTCCTCGGTGCGCAGCGGCCGGACCTCGCTGATCGCGCTGACCAGCGTGGTCTTGCCCGCGCCGAATCCGCCCGCGATGAGGATCTTGAATGCCGCGAGGGGGCCCTCGGCGCCGGGGTCAGAGAGCCCGGAGGCCATGCAGCACCTCCCTCAGCAGCTGGGCGCTGGGCTTCTCGCCCGCCGGGCGGCCCTGCATCACCCTGATGCGGCCCTGCTGGATGAGGTCAGCGAGCAGCACCCGGATCACTCCGAGTGGCAGCCCGGTGTCGGAGGCGACGTCGGCCACGGTGGCCGGGTGCCGGCACAGCGTCAGGATCCGCCGGTGCTCAGGACTGAGCCCACGCTGGTCAGCCGGCTGGGCCGGGTGGCCGGAATCCACGATGATCGCGATCAGGTCCAGTACCTCGCCGTCCGCCGGCTCGGTCCGCCCGCCCGTCAGCGCGTAGGGGCGCACGACTGGGTCCGAGTCCCGGTCAACCCACTTGCCGCCCGCACCCATCGGGGCTCAGTCCACCGTGATCTGGCCGGCCGGGAAGCGCGGCCGGGCGGCCAGGTGGGGCCCGGCCCGTTTCACCAGCATCGCCATCTCGTAGGCGACCAGGCCTGCGTCGGCGCTCGCCGGGCACAGGACCGCCAGGCAGCTGCCGTGACCGGCGGCGGTGACGAACAGCAGGGCCTGTTCCAGCTCGATGATGGTCTGGCGGACCTCGCCGACCCCGAAATGCTGGCCCGCGCCGCTGGCCAGGCTCTGCACCCCGGCCGCCAGCGCGGACAGCCGCTCGGCCTCATCCCGGCGCAGCCCGGAGGAGGACGCGATGGCCAGCCCGTCCCGGGACAGGATGACGGCCTTGCGGAAATGCTCGACCCGGCTGGCCAGGTCGTCGAGCAGCCAGCTCAGGTCCTGCCCGGTCCCGGAAGCCTCGTGCTCGCCCATTACCCCTCCTCGCTGCCGGGCGCGGGGGAGCTCGTCCGTCTCGGCAGCGGCGGGGCAGCCGTGCCCGGCGGCTCAGCCGGATCGTCCTGGCGGCCGCGCCGCCAGCCCGTCTGCAAGGACGCCGCGAGATCGCGGGCCTGCTCCGGAGTGCGGCCGTCGGCCGGTGCCGCGCTCCGCGCCGGGCGGCCCGCGAGGCTGTCCCGCAGATGCGGGGACAGGCTCGCCTGCCGGGTGCGGTGCGGCAGCAGGCGGCGGGGGGCCGCCTCCCCGTTGCTCCCCGGCGCCGTGCTCTCGGATGGCACCGTCCCGGCTGCGGGGGCCGTGCTGGCGCCGGGCGGTGTACTGACGGTGGGCACCGTGCTGGCGTCAGGCACGGAGCTGGCGTCAGGCACGGAGCTGGCGTCAGGCACGGAGCTGGCGTCAGGCACGGAGCTGGCGTCAGGCACGGAGCCCGGGGTGGGCACGATGCCGGCCGTCCGCACACCCCTCTCCGGGGGCATCGTGCCCGCCGGAACGGTGCCACCTGTGGGAACCGTGTTGTGGGTGGGCCCCGTGCTGCCCGTGCGGACGATGTTGGGCGGCTGGCCGGTGCTCCCGGGCTGGCCTGTGCTCCGGGCCTGGCTGTGCTCCCGGCCTGGCCTGTGCTCCCGGGCTGGCCTGTGCTCCCGGCCTGGCCTGTGCTCCACGCCTGGGCTGCACTTCCGGACTGGGCCGTGATGCCCGGCGGCGGGACCGCGCGCCGGCCGGTCAGCGCGAGCGCCGCGCCGGACCCGAGGTCCAGCCCGGGGGCACGCCCGGTCACCCGGCGCGCCGCGGGCAGCGCGCCCGCGGGCGCGGTGGCCAGCGCAGACCCGGACACGAGCACGACGATGCTGGTGGGCATCAGCACGATCGCGGTGGTGCCGCCGTACGGGGACCGGCGCAGCGACACCCGGACGCCGTGCCGGGCGGCCAGCTTCGCGCCGACGAACAGGCCGAGCCGGTCCGCGTTGGCCAGGTCGAAGTCGGGCGGCTGGGCGAGCTGCTGATTGAGCTCGGCCAGCTGGGCGGGCTCGATGCCGAGCCCGCGGTCGTCGATCTCGACGGCGAAGCCGTTGGCCACGCGTTCCGCCCGGACCTCCACCCGGGTTCCCGATGGGGAGAACATGGTCGCGTTCTCGATCAGCTCGGCCAGCAGGTGGATCATGTCGGCGACCGCAGGGGCCGCCACCGCGTCCTCGGACGCGGTGAGGACCGTGACCCGGCGGTAGTCCTCGACCTCAGCCATGGCTGCCCGGATGACGTCGATGATCGGCACCGGCTCGGTCCAGGACCGGCCGGGCGCCGCCCCGGACAGGATGGCCAGGCTTTCCGCGTGGCGGCGCATCCGGGTGGTGAGGTGGTCCAGCGCGAACAGGTCGGCCAGCGCGGCGGAGTCGGAGGCCTTGTGCTCCAGCGCATCGATCAGCCGGAGTTGCCGCTGCAGCAGTGACTGGTTCCGCCGGGCCAGGCTGACGAACACCTGGCGGAGTCCGTTGCGCAGCCCGGCCTCTGCGGCGGCCGCCCCGACCGCGGTCCGCTCCAGGCTGGCCACCGCCGCGAAGGCCTGGGCGATCTCCGCGTTCTGGCGCCCCAGCCCGGGCTGGGGCACCTCGGCTGCGGGCGGGGTGTCGATGCCCCCGCTGCGCAGCCGTTCCAGCAACTGCGGGAGCTGCTCATCCGCGGAACGGCGGGCCGTGGCGGCCAGACCCGCGATATCGCGCGACAGCTTGTAGGAGAAGCGGCCCATCAGAATGACGCATACCAGGCCGATGAGGAGTCCCGCGCCGACCAGGATCGTTAATTCGACGACTTCGCGATGATCCGGGGACCAGAAGCCATGCCCGTGCATCGAGCTGCCCAGCACTACACCCGCCGCCAGGGCCCAGAGCAAGATCAGGCAGGTGGCCGGGAAGGCGACGGTGGCGGCGAAAGTGAACCGGATCGTCCGGCGCTCTGCGTCCGGCTCCTGGGAGCCCGCCGAGCTGGATTTGCCCATGTGGTCACTCCTGGATCGATCCCGTCCCGGAATCCCGTCACTACCCGACCGGACGCTACCGTAGGCGCCCTATCTTGTGCCATTAAGCACTAATTGTCATCGCGCTTCAGGGAATTGCTGGTCCGTTAGCCAGACCGTTACTCCTGCCGATCCGGCCCGGGGCCGTGGCTGAGCTGCGGCGCCCAGCCCGGCGGCCAGTGCGCGGCTCCGGTCACGCCGATCGCATCCAGCTTCTCCCCGATGTACTCGTGCGCGATGACCGGCGGGAAGGTGGTGCGGCCGATCGGGGCGGGCAGCGACTCCACCACGGCGTCGTGGTTGGCCTCGTAGAAGAAGATCAGCGAGAGCAGGTCCTCGTCCGGCGCCTCGGCCTGCGGGGGCAGCACGCGGTGCCGGGTGGACCGCCAGCGGTCGCCGGTCCAGCGGGCGAGCAGATCGCCGATGTTGACGGTAAGCGCGGCGGGATCGTACGGGGCGTCCATCCACGTCCCGTCGGGCATGTAGATCTGCAGGCCGCCGCGGCCCGGCTCGCGGTCGAGCACGGTGACCGTGCCGAAATCGGTGTGCGGGCCGATCCGGTATTGCCCAGGTTCCGGGGGCCGGGTCGGGTCGGCCGGTGGGTACCAGTTGAGGTTCACCCCGTAGGTGGGGTGATCGAGGAACGGCGCGAAGAAGCGGCCGGCAGACCCAGGGCCGCCGCGCAGAGGGACATCAGCTCGTCCGACAGCGCGTGCATCCTGCTCACGTAGTCGGTGACCACCGGGCGCAGCTGCGGGACCTCGGCGGGCCACACGTTGGGCCGGAACCAGCGGGCGTCGATCTCCGCATGGCCCGTGGGCTGGTCGGCGGCGAGCGAGAACGATTCCTTCAGATCCGGCGGGGTGGCGGTGCCCTCCGCGTACCCGTTGGCTTCCGCGCCGGGCGGGATCCAGCCGCGGCCGCCCACCGTGATCGCGTAACGGGCCTTGACCTCGGCGGGCAGGGCGAAGAACTCGCGGGCCGTGGCGCGGGTCTGCGCGCGTACCGTCCCGGGCACGCGGTGACCGGTGATGAGCAGGAATCCCGATGAGCGCAGGGCCTCGTCAACCTGCCGGGCGACCCCGGCGCGGTCCTCTGGGCCACCCGCGAACCAGGGCGTCAGGTCGATGACGGGGATGGGTGCGGGCACGGCATCGGTCCTTCCGGCGGTAGTCCTGGTGCCCCATTGTCCCCGGTCCGTTCAGCCCGGGCCAGATCAGCCGGCCAGCTCACGTCAGCGGTTGGCTACCGCGCGCGCTAGCTGGCCGACGATCTGGATCAGGACCGGGCGGGGGGTGGCGAAGTTGAGCCGGACGTGCCCCGCGCCTGCTGCCCCGAACGCGGGCCCGTCGTTGACCAGCACCCACCCCTTGTCCAGGAAAAACTCGCCGGGGTTGTCGCCGAGGCCCAGCTCCCGGCAGTCCAGCCAGGCCAGGTAGGTGCCCTCCGGGGCCTGGTAGCGGACCTCCGGGAGGAGCTCGGCGAGCAGGTTACCGAGCATCATCCGGCTCCCGTCGAGGTAGTCCAGCACCCCGTCGAGCCAGTCCTGGCCGGTGGTGAAGGCCGCGATGTTGGCATGCACGCCGGGGGTGCTCGCGCCGTGCTCGATGATCCGGCCTGCCTCCGCCCACAGCTCCAGGTCCGCGTCATTGCTCAGGATGAGCTGGGCGCACTTGAGGCCGGGCAGGTTCCAGCCCTTGGACGCCGACGTCGCGGTCAGGGTGTGCCCGGCCGTGACCCCGCTCAGCGAGGCATACGGGACGTGACGGTGCCCGGGGTAGATGAGCGGCGCGTGGATCTCGTCGGCGAACACCCGGCCTCCGTGCCGCTCCACGACCTCGCTGACCCCGGCCAGCTCGGCCCGGGTGTACACCCGGCCCACCGGATTGCAGGGGTTGCACAGGATGAGCAGGTGGCCGCCCGCGCGGAACGCCGCGTCGATGCCGTCCAGTGTCCAGGACGGGCCGGTTCCCGGCCGTCGTCATCGGCACCTGGATGATCTCCCGGCCGAGGAGCGGCGGCACGGACAGGAACGGCATATAGGCCGGGGTGGGCAGGATCACCGGGCTGCCGGGACGGGAGAAGAGGGTGATCGCCGCCTCGAGGCCCTTGATGACGTCGGGCAGCGGCCGGATCCGGTCCGGGTCCACGGCCCAGCCGTGCCGGTCCGCCAGCCACGCCGCGCACGCCTCGGCCATCCGCTGGGCGGTGGCGGGAGGAAGGTACCCGAAGTCCTGCCGCGCGATCACCTCGCGGAGCGCCGCATCCACCTCGGGGGCGGTGCCGAAGTCCATCTCGGCGACGAACGCCCCGAGCACGTCCGGCCCGGCGTAAGTCCATTTCAGGCCGCCCCGGCGGCGCAGCTCGGCGACGGTGATCCGGTCGAGCGACGCGGCGAGCGTGGTCACCGGGGGCCGGGTCCCGCCGGGGCCGCCAGCGCGCCCGCCCCGCCCCGGTGCGGTGCTGGACGGTGTTCCGTGCCGCGGGCCACGACCAGCTCGACCTGATGCAGGACAGACAGGTCAGACCTCGGATCGCCGCGGACCGCGATGAGGTCCGCGTCCTTGTCCGGCTCGATCGTCCCGGTCCGGTCGCCCACGCCCAGCGCCCGGGCCGCGCGCAGGGTGGCCGCCTCGAGGATCTCCGCCGCGGGCAGCCCCACCATCGCCAGCGCCTCCAGGCCTGACACGTAGGCGCCGTGCGGGCAGTTGTCGATCGCGGAGTCCGGGCCCGCGATGATCTGCGCGCCGCCTGAGTACAGTCCCATGATCACCTTATCCAGCGCGCCGCCGAAGCGGCCGCGCATCGTCAGCGCGTGCACGTTCATGGTCGGGCACACGTATATGCCCGTGGGGGCGATCTCATCCACCACGGCCGGGTCGGAATCCGGGCCGTACTTCCAGTCCGGCCCGGCGAACGAGCACTGCTCTATGGTGTCCACCCGCGCCGCCACGGCCTGGGCGATCCCCTGTGGTCTCCTACGATCCGGCAGCCATCGGCCAGCACCCCGGCGCGGAGAATGAGCTCGCCGCGCGCGCCGGTCAGCAGCGCGCCTGCCTGATAAAGGCGTATGGCCAACCCCTCTGGCTTCCAGCGATGAGTGTGACCGAAACTTCGCACACCGAAACGATCAGCTAGCACCGACGCTAAGACGGAGGCCCGGCCCGGTCAATGGGCGCACCGCAGATGAAACCGGGCAGTAATTCAGTGCGGCGTCGTTTATCGGGCGGAAACATCCGGCGGCCCGCGCGGGCGGCCGTCGCCAGGAAACGGGCGCCCGCCCGTCGCCGGGAAAAGGAGCCGTCAGCGGGTATTTGGTAGCATCACGACTTGTCTACCAGGGTCGCATGGCTCCGCGTTCAGCCCGGCCGGAGCCGCCCAGGCCCAGGGGAGTGATCGGTATGAGCACGCAGCCAGCACCGGTCGCAGACGCGGCGGACCGGCGCGCCAGCCTGTTCACCCCGGGACCCCGGCTGGGCTGGGAGTTCCGCGACCGCCGCCAGCTCGCCGCGCCGTTTCCCCAGCCCCGGCCCGACCTTGAGGCGATGCGGGCCGCCGCCGCCCAGCAGGCCGAAGCGGCCGAGAAGGCGTACCGGAAGATCCGCAAGTTCCTGGGGATCCCCAGTACCCTCCTGTTCGTCGTGCTGCTGCTGGCCAACGGCTGCGCGGCCAATGTCAGCGGGAGCGGGCCCCCGGTCGTCAGCGACCTGATCGCCCTGGTCATCTGCGGTCCCGGCATGACGATCACCTTCCTGCGGTGGCGGAGGGCCCGCCAGGCCGCCGCCGCGGCCGGCCGGGTCGCCGAGGACCACCAGCGGGCGGTCGCGTCCTGGCAGCAGGGTGAGGAGGCCTGGCAGCGGGTTGAGCTGAGCCGGCTGGACGGGGTCGATGAGTGGGGCAGCGCCCAGCTGCCCGGGGGCACACTCCGGACCGACGTGTTCGGGGGCAGCCTGCGCGGCTGGCAGGCGCTGCTCACCACGCACGGCACCTCGCTGCTGGCCAGCCAGCCGGTGCTGACCGTGGACCTCACCGGCGAGGTGATCTGCCAGGAGCTCACCGACACCGCCCGCGCCGCGGGCGTGCCGGCCTCCGTCTGGCTGCTGCCCACCCAGCTGGGAGCCTCGGGCGTGCTCGCCGGGCTATCCGCGGCCCAGTTCGCGGACGCCTTGGCCGAGGCGGTGCACGCGGGCGGCGCGACGGGCGCGGCCCGCGCCGAGCGGGCCGTGGACACCCGCGTCCTGGAGCAGCTGCACGGCGCGCTCGGCGGTGACGTGACGCCGGTCCGGCTGGCCGCCGCGGTCCGGGCGGCCCTGGGCCACGCCGACCGTCCCTCCGTGCTCAGCCCGGCCGAGCAGGCGCTGATCTCGGCTGAGCTGTTCCCGGCAGAATACCGACGCCAGATCGAGCCGAATTTAGTACGGATCGAGGCCTTCCTGACCGCGCTCGCCCAGCAGACGGAGCCGCCCGGCCAGCCCCCCGCCACCCCCGAGCCGCCGGCCTACTACACCTGCCTGGCCCTGGAGCCCGCAGCCCGGAGCGCTCGCGCCGAGGTGCTGGCCGCCCTCGCGGTCCAGTGGCTGACTGTCCAGGTGACCAGCAGCAACGACCCGGCCCCGGCCGTCATCATCGTGGGCGCGGACGAGATCAGCCGCCCGCACCTGGAGCGGCTGGCCGGGGCATGCGAGCGGCGGGGTGTCCCGCTGACCCTGCTGTTCCGCCACCTGCGCGACACCGGCCTGGGCATGCTCGGCGGGGGCGCCGCCGCGTTCATGCGGCTGGGCCATCATGCCGAGGCGGAACAGGCCGCGGCGTACATCGGCAGGCAGCACCGGTTCGTGCTTTCGAACGTCACCGCCACCCTAGGCGGCAGCGACACGCACACGCTCACCGAGACCGAGGGCCAGACCGTCACTGACACCATCCACACCGGCGGGCAGGCCGGCTGGAAGAGCCGCCTCCACCCGGGGGTTCCGCGGAACACGGGCCACCCGGAGTCCCGCGGCCCCTCCCGCAGCCGGTCGGTGTCCCGCAACTGGTCCACCGCCCGGTCCTGGGCGGAGAGCATCAACTGGAGCAACGCCGCCGCCAGCCAGCGGGTCTATGAGTACGCGGTCGAGCCCGCGGTGCTGCAGAACCTGCCCGACCAGGCGCTGCTGCTCGTCACCCGGGGTTCCGGCGGACCCGTGCTCACGTCCGTGGAATGCGATCCGGCCATCGTTACCCTGCCCCGGGTCAGCAGCGCGCCGCTGCCCGACCCGGCCGACGTGCGGCTGCCGGGCCGGGCCGGCGGTCCCGTGCCCGGCCCGGGCCAGGCAGAACTGCCCGGCCCGGGTACCACGCTGGATCAAGCTGGCCCAGATCACCCAGCAGTGGGCCATACTGGCCGGGATACAGCCAACCCAGGAGTGGGCGACCGAGGAGTGGGATGGACTCAATCACGCTCATCGTGACCGCGTTGTCCGCCGGGGCCCGGGCCCTGCGACGGGACGGTGCGCCGGCCGAGTTACCGGACGCGCACGCCGAGCTGGTCAGGCTGGCCGGGCATCGGCTCCGCGGCCGCCCGAACGGCGCCATGGTGCTGAGACAGCAGGCGGAGGATCCCGCCAGGTGGGCCCGCCCGCTGGCCACGGCGTTGGCCGCCGAGGGAGCGGGCGGGGACGCCGGGCTGATCGCGGCCGCCCAGGCGGTTCTCCGGCTGACCGACGAACCCGGATCCCGCCGGGGCAAGTACGCCGTATCCGCCGAAGAGGCAAGCTGACGTGCGGGGCCCGCCACCGTGACCGGCGCCCGGCCCCGCACCTTCGCCAGCGTGAGCATGAGGATGTGCGGCATCGACGGCGTGATCATCAACGGTGAGGTTCTCCAGGCCGAACCGCCCCGCCGGCTCGTGCAGACCTGCTGACCGACTCCGGCTGCATGCTCGGCTACCCGTGGTTCCGGCACCGTTTTCATCTCCTGCCGGAGCCGTTCGCCTTCACCACCGGCACCCTGCCGGAATTGCTGATCATCGACCCGGTCCTGTCCGGTGCGGTGCTGGCCCTGGCGGTGTGGATCGTCGACCCGGTGTGGCTGCGCGCCCAGTGGGGGACATGAGAGGCGCGCGAGGCGGGCGGATCACCTTAGGGTGCTTCGGAGCGAACGGGCGCGGGTCGCGGGTCCGTTTCCGAGCAGCTGGAGGCCGGGATGTGGCACGCCATGTTCATCGAGCAGATCCCGTTCGCGGAGAAGGTCATCCGCACTGTCCTGGTGTACGCGCTGATCGCCCTGCTGTTCCGGGTGACTGGCAAGCGCGGGCTCTCGAACATGAGCACGTTCGACTTCGTGGTCATCTTCCTGTTGTCCAACGTGGTGCAGAACGCGATCATCGGCAACGACACCTCACTGACTGGCGGGATCGTCGGCGCCGTGACGTTGGTGGCGGTCAATGCGGTCGTCAACCGGGTGGTGGCCAGCAACGCCACCGCGGCGCGGATCTTCGACGGCCGGCCGACCACCGTGATCGACAACGGGCACGTGATCCAGCGCGCCCTGGTGCACCTGGGCCTGCGGCGCAGCGAGATCGATCATGCGGTGCGCGTGCAGAACGGGGACGACGTCAGTGAGGTCAAGGAGGGAGTCCTCGAGCCCGGCGGGCAGCTCGTGCTGAACCTCAAGCCCTCCGAGCAGGGCGCGACGAAGGGCGACGTGGCCGCGCTGCGCGACCAGCTCAAGCGGATCGAGGGGCTGCTCGGCGCGGCGTCGTGATCCCTGGGGCCCGGACGGGCCGAGCAGGCGGCTGGTCAGGAGACTGACGGACCGGTGCCGTTGGGACCCGTCCCGTCGGGACCGGTACCGTGGAGCGTGGCGCCCCTGGGGGTGGTGTAGCTGCGGCGGAACTGATCGTCGGTAACCGGCCAGCGTTCGCCCCCGGCTCCTTCGACGACCCAGTCCCCGGGCTTCGCGATGGCTCGCCCTTCCATGGTGCGGAGCACGAGCGCCTGGCTCACCCGCCAGGCCCGGTGGCTGCCGGTGCGCAGCCAGAACTCACCACCCAGCGGCTCATGGCTTTCGCGGAACTCCGTGTCCCGCACGGTCCGCTCGTCACCGCCGCCATCGACCACCCGCCAGTCTCCGGCGTCCCCGTGCAGTTCCTCACCCGACCGGCGGGTCCAGAGCCGCCGGGCGTGCAGCCGCCTGGCCCGGATCGTCCCGATGCGCCGGAATTCGGCCGCTTCAGGGGGGCCGCCTGGCGGTACCACCGGCATGAAACCCACGTCCTCGAGCTGCTTGAGCTGCGAGCGGAGGTGCTCGGTGGCACTTGTGCGCTCCTCGGCGGGAAGGTCGGCCCAGGGCACGACCCTGCTGTTCACGAGGGTGTCCGGGGACGCTGTCCGTGGCCGCGCGGCGCTGCCCGTCGCGGCGTCGCCCGTGGACCAGCCCGCGGCCAGCCGTCGCCGGTACCAGCGAGTGTGCTCGGCCTCGGCGATGGCTTCCAGGTCCGGCTCGCTCAGCTCGATGAAGCTGCCAGGCACCACGGCCCGGCTGGGTATCCATCTCCGCCCCCGGGCCACCACTTCAGTCATGACGGACCTGAGCTGCAGGATGTTGTCCTGCCTGATGAAGTTGTCCAGCCCGGCCCAGGGCCGGCTGGTCATTGTCCTGGGGTTGCCGGGGACGGGCGGATGACTGAGGCGGTAGCACTCGTGCCAGTGGCGGGCCACCCTGGTCCACGTGTCCTCGGGGAGCTGACCGCCCACGAGTAGGGCCCGCTGGAACGGGTGCAGCCGGTCGAAGATCGCGCCGCTGGTGCCTGCTCCCTCGGACGTCAGCACGAACACCGGAATGCCCGGATGGAGCCGGGCTACCCGGCCGGCCTCATGCATGCCGCGCTCACTCAGGGTCTCGGCCACGATCACCGCGGTTCCGGCGGCCTCCGCCGACGGCATGGCGTCGAGGGTCCCGAGCAGCCGGTCGTTCCAGGAGACGGCTTCGGCGTGTACTTCGCACATCGCGCCGACCATGGGGGGCGGGCAGGTTGCGACGTATTCGCGCCGCAGATCGTCGGCCCGGCGGTCCAGCAGCACCACGCCGCGCACCGGAAGCGGGGCAAGTAGCTGCTGGTCGGCCCGGGCGCGGTCGGCGGGATCAGCGTGGCCTGTGCCGCCACCGTTGCCGCCGGCCACGGCAGCGGCTAGCTGGCGGCGTTCCCAGGCGCGCCGGGCCAGCTCGCGGAGGATGGCCAGGGCCAGGGTGCTGTCCCCGCAGAGCAGCAGTTGCCGGGGCGCGACGCGGAATACCTGCTCGAGCAGGGCCGAGGCGGTCGATTCGTGGGCGCTGAGTGCGTCCTGGAACCATCGGTTCGACTGGCCGATATGCCAGCCCCGCCAGTGATCCGCGTGCCGTGGGTCGTCGATGCGGGCGACCAGATGCGGCTGGCGGTCGGGGTCGGGGTGGTAGCGGCGCAGGACGGCCTGCGCGGCGGCCAGGATGGCTTCATTGTCCGCGACATCGCTCCGCAGCGCGTACAAGCGCCGTAGCGCGCAACCACGTCTGCCCGCGATGACGGGCAGGAGTACCCGTGGGGACGAGGGCTGCCCGATCATGACGTGAGCCCCGGTGGCCCGGGCCTCGTCCAGCAGGGGATGGCTGGCCTCGGGCTCGATCACGACGATGCTGGCGGGCCGGAAAGTCTGTGTCAGCTGCCGCAGCAGGGGGATCGTCATGCTGTCGAGCCCGGTGAAGATGGTCGCGTCGCGGACCAGCCGGGCCCGCAACTGGTCGATCGGCTGGCGCCACAGGACCACCGCCACGGTCAGCGCACCGATCAGCGTCGCACCCAGGGAGACGGGGCCGCCGAGCTGGTAAGCCAGCGACGGCGGCAGGGTGCAGGCCCCGATGGGAAAGGACGGCGGGTTGCCCACGTACAGGTCGAGCACCCAGCCGGCCACCGCGCCCGGCGTCTGGCCGCCGTGGCACGGCATCAGGGAGGCGGTGGTCAGCACCCCGCCGATCAGCACCATGGCCACCACCACGGTGATGCCAACCACCTGCTGGAGGCGGCGCGGATACCAATAACACAGCAGGGCGGCCAGCCACAGGGCCGCGAAAACGAGCGGGACAGCGATGTTCCCGGGGCGGAGACATACCCGCCACCAGGCCTGGCTCTGGTAGAGCCAGGGCCGGTGGCCGGCCGAGACCCACGCCCCCCAGGCGAGGTACACGGTA
The DNA here is from genome assembly GCA_963723595.1 of uncultured Actinomycetes bacterium. GTDB lineage: Bacteria > Actinomycetota > Actinomycetes > Streptosporangiales > Streptosporangiaceae > RYN-230. The sequence goes on along the minus strand of CAVRRQ010000014.1, from coordinate 29,804 downwards.
ACGGCGGCGCCCGCGGCGGCCGGGGCCACCCAGGCCCACCGGCGGCCTGCGCGGATCCGGAACCGGCGAGCCGTTACCACGGTGCCCCCATCCCGCACCTGTGATAACAGCCGTCCGCCTGTTTCACGGGACGAAGCGGTCAAGCAGGTCTACTATCGCCAGATTGGCACAAAGTTCAGCAAACGCCTAGGCCAGTGCCGTTTTCGTGCTTACCCAAGGCGTAACGCACTGCTCAGGCGGACGGGGCGATGGCCCGATTTGGCCGGTCCTTTCCGCATGCGTCACCTCGAGGGGTGACACGAATTTACAGAATCGACACTGTCGCGGGAAGCCTGGGAGGCCAGCGTGCATTACCCTTCTTCCCGTAGTCTGAAACGCACGACGTAGAACCCACGAGACGGCGCCCCTACCACGGGCCGGCACATAACGCAGCTACTTGCCACAAGCCTGGCATGGCTTAGTGGTGACTCTTCGTTTCCTGTTGGACACTAAGGGTATTCGTAGGCTAGCACCGGTCTTATTTGCCCCCCGCGCGGGGTCTGACAGATTGAAGGGCTATGACACCCACTAAAGAGGTTTCGACCGCATTGCCAGACCTCCGCGCGGTACGTCTGGACGAGCTCGCCGCCTTGACGCCGACCGCTCTCGACGAGGTAGTCCAGCGCGTTCTTCCCGGAACCCCGGTCGCCCCGGCGCCCGGCGCAGCCTTCGCCTCGTCCATCTAGCTTCACGGCCCGGCATGAGCAGGCCGCTGGTTCCGCTCAGCCAGATCGTCCTGAAGGTTCACAGCCGCTGCGATCTGGCGTGTGATCATTGCTACGTCTATGAGGCTGCCGACCAGAGCTGGCACGGACGGCCCATGGTCATCTCCGACGAGGTGACCGCGCAGGCGGCGCGGCGTATCGCGGACCATGCGGCTGCTCACGCGCTGCCTGCCGTGCGGGTCATCCTGCACGGCGGGGAGCCGTTACTGGCTGGCCCGGCCCGGCTGCGGCAGATCATTACCACGCTCCGGTCGGCCACGGACGGCGTCTGCGACCTCGACCTGAGGATCCACACAAACGGGGTCCTGCTTAATGAGCGATTCTGCGTGCTTTTCGCGGAGCAGCGGGTCAAGGTCGGTATTTCGATTGACGGCGACCGGATCGCAAATGACCGGCATCGCCGCTGGGCGGACGGGCGCAGCAGCTACGACCAGGTAATCCGGGCTATCGGGCTGCTGCGCACCCGCCGTTTCCAGGAGCTGTACGCCGGGCTGCTGTGCACTATCGATGTCGCTAACGATCCCCTCGTGGTCTATGAGTCACTGATGGACCTGCGGCCGCCCCGGATCGATTTTCTGCTGCCCCACGCGACCTGGGACAGCCCTCCCCGCCGCCTGGCCACCGACACCGACTACGCGAAGTGGCTGATCGAGATCTTCGACCGGTGGCTGGCGGAGGGATGCCCGTCGCGGATCCGGACCTTCGATTCGATCCTGTCCACCTTGCGGGGCGGGGAGAGCTATACCGAGGCCCTGGGCCTGGACCCCGCCGGTCTCGTGGTCATCGAGACCGACGGCAGCTACGAGCAGGTGGACTCGCTGAAGGCGGCGTTCGACGGCGCCCCGGAAACGGGAACAGATGTTTTCCGCCATTCCCTCGATACCGTCGCCACCCACCCGGGCATCCAGGCCCGCCAGCAGGGAGCCGCCGGGCTGTGCCAGACCTGCCGGGAATGCCCGGTCGTCACCGCCTGCGGCGGGGGTCTCTACCCCCACCGCTACCGGAGCGGCCATGGCTTCGACAACCCGTCGGTCTATTGCGCGGACCTGCTTGAGCTGGTCTCGCACATCAGCAGCCGGCTGCCGGCCGGGCCAGCGGGCGGCCTGGACATCACCGCGCACACGCTGGGCGATACGACCTTCCTGGCCCTCGCCGGGGGCTTCGGTGATGCGGCCGACATAGCTCAGCTCGCCGAGGCCGAGCACAGCCTGGTCCGCGGCCTGCTCAGCGCCGTCTACCAGGCCGGGTCGGCTGCGCCCGATATCTCACGGGAGGCCAAGTCCGGTCTGCGGGATGCCTGGTCCCTCCTGGCTGCGCTCGACCGCGACGAGCCCGCGACGCTGAACGCGGTGCTGAGCCATCCCTACATCCGCGCCTGGGCGCTGCGCTGCCTGCAACGGCTTAAACCGACCGGAGCCGGCCCCGCTACGGACGAGCAGGCCTCCGATCCGCAGAGACTCACGGCGGACCTCAGGCATCTGGCCGCTATCGCGGCGGCGGCCGCGGTTCGCGCCGGAGTAGGAGCCGCGGTCACCGTGCCGGTGCTGGACGGCGCGGTCCATCTGCCCACCCTCGGCCGGCTGGCCCTCGGGACCGAGCCGGGACGGGCAGGCTGGAAGGGCGAATTCGAGACGGCTGCGGTCAGCGTGATCAGTAATGCCGTCATCATCAGGGTGGGCGAAGCGTGCTGGACACTCGGCCTGCGTGAGCTGCTCGCGGGCCAGTCCTGCGCCATGCCGGTTGTCGGCACCTCCAGGGCCGCCGACTGGCAGCCGGTGCGGACCCTGGAGGGGCCGGGCTTCCGTGTGGCTGTTGAAGACACCGATCCCTTCCGCGACTGCTACCACCGTCAGGTCGCGACCCGGCTGACGGACGAGGAGTTCGCGCGCTGGCAGCGGGATTTCCGTGCGGCATGGCCGGAGATCGAGCGGAACCAGGGCGCCTACGCCACCGCCCTGGCGGCAGGCCTGGCGGTGCTCATGCCACTCGCGGCCACCCACGACGGCCGCGATGTGAGCGGGACCGCCAGAAACGCGTTCGGGGCCGTCGCGGTGGCCCCGGCTGCTGATCCGGTGACCCTGGCCCGGTTGCTAATCCACGAGTTCCAGCACGTGAAGATGGGCGCCATCCTTGACCTTTACGATCTGCACGATCGGGGCGACGACCGGCTCTTTCCCGCCCCGTGGGGAGAAGATAAACTCCATCTCGAAGGGCTGCTGTGGGGTGCATATGCGCACCTGGCAGTTAGTGAATTCTGGCGGGTACGCCAGCAGTCCGTCGGCTCTACCGTGGTCGCTGGCCAACGGTTCCTGCAATGGCGCGCAGACACCGCCGAGGCTATCGAGACTCTCCTGGATTCGGGCTCACTGACCCCCCTCGGGACGTCGTGGGTCCGCGAGATGCGCCATTCACTACGCCCTTAGCGGCCAGTGCGGGCTCCGGTAAGCGGGCCCTGGCCGCGGCAGGCCGTGCGATCTCCGCCCTGGTCGACGGGAGAGCCCGGTGAGGATACCCCCTGGTAACCTGCCAAAATCTCTTATATCATCATTTCTCCTGGGCGCTTGGAGCGAGGAATGATTCTGGTCGCATTGCGGGGGCTGGTGGGACTGGAGTGATAGGGGGATAAGGCGCCGATGGTTTCAGGGCATAACGACAGGCCATACTTCTTCCTCAGCTACGCGCGGACCCCGAAGCGGGATCCATCCGATCGTGATGATCCTGACCGCTGGGTGTACAAGCTCTACAAAGACCTCTGCTCCGCGATATTACAAATGACTGATGCCCGGGCTGAAGAAGCGGGCTTCATGGACCGGGAAAATAAGATCGGTGTCCAGTGGTCACCAGAACTTACTACTGCTATAGCCCGCTCCCGTGTCTTCGTTCCCCTGTACTCACCACGGTACTTCGAAAGTGACAACTGCGGGCGGGAATGGTTCGCGTTTGCCCGCCGCGAGCTCACCCGAAAGGCCCGGGGACGGGAAGTGGTCGACGCCATCGTCCCCGCCCTCTGGACCAGACTCGACCGTGAGAAGCTGCCTCATGTCGCGCAGTCCGTCCAGTTCGACCACAAGTTCCTGGGCGAGCGCTACTGCAGCGAGGGCTTCTACGGGATCATGAAGCTGCAGAATTACCGCGCCGATTACCAGCGTGCGGTGCACAGGCTCGCAGAACGGATCATCACGATTGGCGATGAGAGCGGCGTGTTTCCCGACGAGGTCGTGGCCCACCAGGGACAGACCTCCCACGGGGCGGCAGCGGACTTTGACGCGCTGCCGAGCGCCTTCGGCCCGGCCAGCGCGCGGCGTACCGCAGCGGCTCAGCTCCAGATCGCGGTGCTGGCCCATGACACCTCGACGCTCCCCTTCGGGCGGACCCCGGAATACTACGGGCCCACGCCGTACACCTGGAGCCCGTACCGGCCGGACTATCCGCAGCCAGTCGCCGACTACGCCCAGGAACTGGCCAAGAAGTGCCTGGACTGCAAGCCGTCCGTAAGTCCCTTCGAAGACGGCATCGCCAAGTGGGCTAGTAACGGACGCCCAGTGCCGCCAAGCCTCTGCCTGGTGGATCCCTGGGTGAGCGTGTCGGCCAAGCATCATGAGCAGCTCAGGCGCCTCGACCAGGTCGAGGAGCCCTGGGTCAGCGTACTCGTTCCGTGGAACAGCCAGGACCAGGGGACGCACGAGGCGCGAGACGATCTCCGCGCGAATCTGGAGCAGCACCTGGGGCGCAAGCTGGCCGGTGTTCCACGGCGCTGCCAGATGGCAGCCACCGGAATCCCCACCCTCCAGGACTTCGGCCAGATCCTGCCTGAGATGACGATGATCATGCTGAAGAGATTCCGTAAAGAAGCGACTGCCCGTCCACCCGCAGGTCCTGTCATCGAGCGCCCGCGGCTGAGGAGAGCCGACCCTAACGATCCCGGAGATGCCCGATGAGTGAGACCGACGAGGGCCAGATCATCACGTTCTATTCCTACAAGGGCGGCGTTGGCCGGACGATGGCGCTGGCCAACGTGGCCTGGATACTGGCTACCAGCGGGAAGCGCGTCCTGTCCGTCGACTGGGACCTGGAATCACCGGGGCTGCACAAGTTCTTCCATCCGTTCCTGGACGAATCAACGGTCAGCGCCACCCCCGGCGTGATCGAAATCATCAATAATTACGCGTCCGCCGCAGTTGATCCCGGGCCACGCAGCGATGACTGGCATCTGGAGCTCGCCCGGGTAGAACGGCACGCCGTGTCGCTCGACTGGGCATTCCCCGAAGGCGGCAAGCTGGACTTCCTCTCGGCGGGGCGCCAGAATCGTGACTATTCCGCCGCCGTCTGCTCGCTCGACTGGGACAATTTCTACGACCGGCTCGGCGGCGGGCGTTTCTTCCGGGCCATGCGCGACGACATGAAGCAGAAATACGATTATGTGCTGATCGACAGCCGCACCGGGCTGAGCGATGTGGCTGACATCTGCACGATCGAGCTCCCCGACGTCTTAACCATCTGCTTCACGCTCAGCGACCAGAGCATCGAGGGCGCGGCCAACGTGGCCCGCCAGATCAGCGGGCGGTACCGGGATCGCAACATCCGGGTGCTGCCGGTGCCGATGCGCATCGAGGACGGGGAAAAGGAGAAGCTGGACGTCGGACGGGCCCTGGCCCGGATGAAGTTCGAGGGGTTCCCGGCCGGCATGACCCCGGAGAGTTCGGCGCTGTACTGGGCCTCGGTGGAGGTCCCGTACAAGCCCTTCTATGCCTTCGAGGAAACCCTGGCCACGTTCGGGGACGACCCGAATTCGCCTGCCTCCCTGCTCGCCTCGTTCGAGCGGATTACCGACGCCGTCACTGCCGGGCACGTGAGCAGCATGCGGCCGATTCCCGAGGACCTGCGGCTGCAGTACAAGGACGTCTTCGCCCGGCGGCAGCCCGCATCCTCCACGCAGGTCTACCTGAGCTACGTGCCCGAGGACCGGATGTGGGCGGACTGGATCGAGGCCGTGCTGACCCGGGCCGGTTTCCGCGTCCTGCCGCGCAGCACGGTGCTGACGGCTGGCGGAGGCGACGGTGAGGTCCGCGGCAGCATCCAGGCCGAGCGTGAGCTCCAGATAGCGCCCCGCGCCATAGCGGTGCTTTCCTCCGCCTACCTGCATTCGCCCGACGCCAGGTCCATCTGGAAGACGCTGTCGTCGGCTGATGCCGCGGACACGCACCGCCAGCTCATCCCCGTCCGGATCAGCGAGGTGCGGATCACCGAGCCGTTCAACGAGCATCCGGTGGTGGACCTGGCCCGGATGGACGCGGCCCAGGCGACCGCGAAGCTTCTGTGGGCCCTGGACCGGCCGGCGCAGCCCCTGGGGCGCACGGGAGGCCAGGCTGAGGAGCCCAGGTTCCCGGGCACCATCCCGCCGGTCTGGAACGTGCCCGCCCGGAACGCCGACTTCACCGGCCGCGGGGGGATGCTGGAGTTGCTGCGCGACAAGCTGGCCGGGGGTGGCCGGGCGGTCGTGGTCGCACAGGCCCTGTACGGACTGGGCGGAGTGGGCAAGACCCAGCTCGCGCTGGAGTACGCGCACCGCTTCATGGCCGACTACGACCTGGTCTGGTGGGTGCCGTCGGAACGGGCCGAGGAGACCAGCGGGGCCCTCGCCGACCTGGCCCGCAAGCTGGGGCTGAAGGTCAGTGACAACGTGGCCGAGGCGGCGGAGTCGGCCCTGGAGGAGCTGCGCCGCGACACGACCCCGCACTGGCTGCTGATCTTCGACAACGCTGACGACCCCAAGCAGCTCGAACCGTACCTGCCCACGGGATCGGGGCATGTCCTCATCACCTCGCGGAACCAGGCCTGGACGCACTCGGCCGAGCCGCTGGAAGTGGACGTCTTCACCCGGGACGAGAGCGTCGGCCACCTGCTCCGCCACGTGCCCGACCTCGATCTGGCCGACGCCAGGAGAGTGGCCGACGCGCTCGGTCACCTGCCGCTGGCGGTCGAGCAGGCCAGCGCCTGGCTGGAGCAGACCGGGATGCCGGCCCGGGTGTACGTCGAGCAGCTAGCGACCCAGTCGACCCGGATCCTGGCGCTGAACCAGCCGCCGGACTACCCGATGCCGGTCGTGGCCACCTGGAACCTGTCTTTCGAACGGCTGAAGCAGCGCTCACCCGCGGCGGTGCGGCTCCTCCAGCTCTGCGCGTTCTTCTCGCCCGGGCCCATCTCCATGGACCTGCTCTACAGCGACGAGATGAACCAGTCCCTGCTGCCGTTCGACGAGACGCTGACCGAGAAACTGATGCTGGGCCGCGTGATCCGGGATATCAGCCGGTTCGCTCTGGTCAAGGTCGATCAGGGCAGCAATTCGCTGCAGATACACCGGCTCGTGCAGGCGGTGATCCGCTCCCAGATGACCGAGGAGGAGCAGGTCGAGGCACGGCATGAGGTGCACAAGATCCTGGTTGGCGCCCGGCCCCGGCAAGGCGAGACCGATGATCCGGCCAACTGGTCAACCTACGACATCATCTGGCCGCATCTGGGGCCGTCTGTGGCCGAGGAGTGCGACGACGCCCGGACCCGCCAGCTGCTCATCGACTGGGTCCGCTACCAGTGGAAGCACGGTGAGTTCGAGTCCTGCCTGGCCCTCGCCAGCCGGCTGGAGACCCTGTGGCGCCACCAGCTCGGGTCAGACGACCCGCAGACGCTGTCCCTGCAATTCCACATCGCCAACGTGCTGCGCTCACAGGGGCGGTTCAGCGACGCCCGCGACCTGGACACCTACGTCCTAGAGCGACAGCGCGAGGTGCTGGGGCCGGATCACCCGCACGCGCTCATCACCGCAAACGGGCTGGGTGCCGACCTCCGCGCGCTGGGCGACTACCAGGCAGCACTGGTCCTGGACCAGCAAACCTACGAGAGCTTCAAGGAGCAGTTCGGTGAGGACTACCCCCGGACTCTCCTCGCCGCTCACAACCTGGGCTGTTCCCTGCGCCTGATGGGTGACTGCTTCACCGCCCGCCGGCTGGACGACGAAACGCTGGACCGGCAGCGGCAGGTGCTCGGCCCCGAGCACCCCAGCACCCTCCAGTCCGTGGCCAGCCTGGCCCTGGACCTGCGGGCCGCGGGCGCGTTCCGGGAGTCGGTGAACCTGCTCCGCGACACCTGGGAAAAGTACCGGGAGGTCCTCGGCGACGACATGACCGAGACGCTGCTCGCGGCGGCCAGCCTGGCCGTGTCGCTGCGCAGGGCGGGCGAGCAGTCGGAGGCCATGACGCTGGCGCAGGACACCTACGAGCGCTACAAGCGCCGCTACGGCAGCGACTCTCCTGACGCGCAGTCGTGCGCGCTGAACCTCGCCTGCGATTACGCGGCGGTGGATGATATGCCGCGGGCGCTGGGGCTGGTGACGGGCGTGAAATCCGCGCACCAGGCCAGCCTGGGCGACGATCATCCCAATACCCTGGTCGCTGCCAACAACCTGGCCTGCTACCTGAGGTGCCTGGGGCGGGTGCCGGAGGCGCTCGCGCTGGCCGACGACACGCTGGCGCGGATGCGGCGCCATCTCGGCGACCGGCACCCGCTCACCCTGTCCTGCACGGTCAACCTGGCCAACTGCCGCGGCGACTCTGACGAGCCGCAAGCGGCCGAGGCGCTGCAACGCCCGGCCATCGCGCTCCTGCGGGAAACGCTGGGCACCCATCACCCCGACACGCTGGTCTGCGAGGCCAACCTGGCCATATCGCTGCGCCAGGAAGGACAGGCGCAGGACGCGGAGGAGTTGCGGGCGCGCGTCCTCGCCGATTTCACCCGGGTCCTCGGGGCAAGCCATCCGGACTCGGCGCAATTGCACAAGTGGCAGCGCATCAACCGCGACCTGGAACCGCAGCAGATCTGATCCCTAACCGGCGCCGTCTGACCTCGCATGTCCCACTAAACCGTGATCAACGGGCCGCCGGTGATAGAGGGTGTGCTCATCCGGGCGCCCCGCGGATAGCCACCGGAGGATGTCCGGCAGCACGTCCAGCGCGCCGAAGTGAGCCGCTCCGGCCTGCACGACCACCGCGGCGCCGGGGATCCGCTCGGCCAGCCACCGGGCGTGGCTGGCCGGGGAGAAGACGTCGCTGTCTCCATGCCACAGCAGGACGGGCACCGTGACGGAAGCCGGGTCGAACCCCCAGGGGGAGCAGAACGCGAGCGCGTCGTCGATCCAGCCGTAGTCCGAGGTCCGCAGCGCCTCGGCGTAGGTCTCGATGAGCATCGACTGGATGCCCCGGTCCGCCACCACCCGCCGGTCGGGGTCGGGCAGTTCGGCCTGGAGCCTGGTGATCAGGCTGGCCGGGTTGGCCCGGACGGCGTCGGCCACCACCTTGGTGTGCGCGACGATGTCCTCGTAGCCGTTGGCTGCCGCAGTGAACTCGATGACGTTGGATTGGGCCATCCCGTCGAACCAGTCGAGCCCGTCAGCTCCGTGGGGGGCGAGGCCGACCAGGACGGCGGCCTTCGTGACCCGCTCGGGCAGGAGGGCTGCGCAGGCCAGCGCGTGCGGGCCGCCTCCCGAGCGGCCGACCACCGAAAACCGTTCCAGGCCGTGGGCGTCCGCGATGGCCAGCACGTCCCCGGCCGCCTCCGCGACCCGCCGCCCGGCCCGCCGGTCGGACCCCCCGTAGCCCGGACGGTCGAAGGAGATGAGCTGGACGCCGAGCCGGTTCAGGACCGCGGACCGCGGGTGCGGGCCTAAACGGCTTCCCGGCGTCCCGTGCAGGACAAATACGGGTCTGCCGTCGGGGTCGCCGCTGGACTGGGTGGAAAGTCGTCTGCCGTCGGCCGTTCGCACCGTGTGCTTCAAGATTGTCCCTTGCCGCGTCCGCGCCGCCGCACTCACTCCGGGTGGCGGCATCGCTCCCAGCATGCCGTCGCCGGGCCGGCAACGGAAGGGAGGGCCGGCCGCGGGCCACCGCGCTGCCCAACCTGGTGAAGACAATCGCTGCCCCCGATGCCACAGTTGAGGCCATGAGCGACGCTCTGAGTTTCCGCACCCCCGGGGTGATGGACCGGGACCGCGGCCACGCCCTATTCGGCCAGACCATGGGCTACGTCGCGGTCACCGCCGGCTTCTTCGCGCTGGGCTCCTACCTCGGCCGCACCCTGTCCGGGGGCTGGGCCATCGCCTGGTTCATCATCGCCTTCGCCTGCCTGATCAGCATGAACTTCACCGTGCGGCGTTCCGGCCCGCTGACCACGGTGCTGCTGCTGGCCGTGGGCCTGTGCCTGGGGCTGGCCATGGCGCCCACGCTGGTCTACTACGCGAGCACGAACCCCCAGGCGCTCTGGCAGGCGGGTGGCGCGACCGCTCTGTTCATCGCCGCGTTCGGGGCAGCCGGCTATGCGACCCGGCGGGACTTGTCCGGGCTGGCGCGGGTGAGCTTCTGGGCACTCGTCGCGCTCATCCTGTTCGGCATCGTGCTGATCTTCGTGCGCATCCCGCACGGCGAGCTGATCTACTCGGTGATCGGGCTGGTGGTGTTCGCCGGGCTGACCATGGTCGACTTCCAGCGGCTGCGGCGGTCCTCGGACCTGGTCTCCGCGCCGCTGCTGGCCGCGTCGATCTTCCTGGACGCGCTCAACGTGTTCCTGTTCTTCCTGCGGATCTTCTCACGGGGCAACTGAGCCATTGACGCCAATACGGCCGGCCGCATCCTGTTAACTTCTCGTCACGTCATTGAAGGTCGAATTCGGAAAATTTAAGATCAGGTTAAGGAGCGGCCGCCAATGGCCGCCCCAAGCGAGAGGTGACCCACCATGCGCCATCCTCGTCCTGGTCTGCTGGCCCGCTTCTTAATGGTAGGAGTGCCAGCGTTCGGCCTGCTGGTGGCCTTCGGCCCCGCCGCAGGCGCCAGCACCACCGCGCGCGGCGGTGCGGCGGCCGCGTCGCCCAGTGCCCGCGCCGCCGCGGTGGCCCGGCAGACCCTGACCCACCTGTCCATCGGGCAGCACGCCGCGGACCACCAGGTCTCCGGGCCATCGCTCCGGGTCAAGGCATTGACCCAGGTCCAGAGCACGAACTGGTCCGGGTACGCCGACACGGGCAGCGGTTTCTCCACCGTCACCGGCAGCTGGACCGAGCCCTCGGTCAGCTGTACCTCGCAGACCTCCCTCGCGGCCTTCTGGGTCGGCATCGACGGCTACAACAGTAGTTCGGTGGAGCAGGACGGGACCCTCGCCGAGTGTTACGGCGGCACCCCCTACTACTACACGTGGTGGGAAATGTACCCGACCAACTCCATTCAGGTCGTCGGCTCGACGCTCCATGCGGGCGACAGCATCACGTCCTCCGTGGTCCGCAGCGGCACCAGTTATACGCTGAAGGTGACCGATTCAAGTCGCTCGGCGGATAGTTTTTCCACCACCCAGGCATGCTCAGGGTGCGCCAATTCCAGCGCCGAGTGGATCGCCGAGGCGCCCAGCGGCAGCAGTGGGGTGTACCCCCTGTCGGACTTCCACAGCTGGACCGAGTCGGGTGCGACGGTGAAGGCCGGCTCGACGTCCGGGGTCATCTCGTCCTTCCCCGACGATGAGATCACGATGATCAACTCCTCCGGCGCTACCAAGGCCCTGCCCGGGGCCCTAAACGGCAGCGGCAACGGATTCTCCGTCACCTGGGAGCGCAGCTCATAAGACCAGGTCAGACCCGACATGTCCCGCAGTCCGGTGGGCCGGGCTGCGGGGCATGCCGGGGTTAATGATGCCCAAATACCGTGCCAAGGGCCCCGCGTCGGTTAAGGTGCTGAGCTTGTCGGGCTTTCCGGCTGAGTGTCGCTCGTCACCGTGAACCCGTGGCCAGCGCAGCGGAAAGCACCCTGCGATCTGGGAGCCCCTTGTGGGCACGTATCGCGTCTTTCGTCGTCTTCTGATCACTTTCATGGCGACGGCGTCCCTGGCGGCGATCCCCCTCGCCACCGCCCCCCAAGCCGCCTCCGCCGGGTCCCGGGCCCCACGGCTGGCGGCTTATCTATGGGCCTACCACCACACGGCAGGCCACGCGTACTGCTACGGCGGCGCCGGCCCCAGCTGCTACGACTGCTCGGGAGTGGTGATGGCCGCGTACGCCCGGGAAGGCATTCACTTCGGCCGGTCCACCACCGCCATGCTCGACTCGGGGCGCCTGATCCGGGAGACCCAGCGTCAGGCACGCCGCGGTGACCTGGCCTTCTACGGCACCGGACATGTGGAGTTCTTCGTCCGGCCTGGCCGCACGTTCGGTGCCCTGGATTCCGGGACCCTGATCGGCTGGCATCAAACGAACGCGTGGTGGCACCCCACGATGTTCTTCCGGGTCCGGGGCGCGGGCTGATGCCGGCGACCTGACCCGGGCCAGCTGCGCCGCGGCGGCTGATCCGGCCCCCGCAAAGCCGGGCAAATCACCACCATTCTTTCTCAAACGGTCCGTGGTTCCGGTTAGCGCGACCTGGCCCGGGAACGCTGCTCCTGTCGAGACCACCCAGGGAGCGCGAGAAGCGTGGCGGTGAGAGCACGGCGGGGCCGGACGGCGCCGGGATGGCGGCTGGCCGACCTGAGCTCGGAGGACCGGGTCGCCCGGGGACGGGCGGCCCGGCGCGAGTCGCCCCGGTCGGGTCACGCCCGCTGGGAACCCGCGCCGGGCCGCCCGGACCCGGTGACGCTGCTGCAGGAGCAGGCGGCCACCCGGGTGCCGGAGCTGGTGCCGATCCGGTACGGCCGGATGCTGGTCTCGCCGGGCACGTTCTACCGGGGCGGCGCGCTGATCATGGCGTCCGACCTGGCCGCGACGCCCCGCAGCGGGGTCACGGTGCAGCTCTGCGGGGACGCGCACCTGTCGAACTTCGGCGTCTTCGCCTCGCCGGAACGGCAGCTGATCTTCGACATCAACGACTTCGACGAGACGCTGCCCGGTCCCTGGGAGTGGGACGTGAAACGGATGGCGGCCAGCTTTGAGGTGGCCGGCCGCGATCTGGGGTTCTCCCCGGCCGACCGGCGCGACATCGTGCTGGCCGGGGTCCGCGAGTACCGGGAGCAGCTGCGCGAGGCGTCCCGGATGCGGACCCTCGACGCGTGGTACGCGCACCTGGACGAGGAAGCCATCCACGAGGGCATCCGCCAGGCGGTCCGCCGCAATCGGCTAGGCAAGAAAGAGGCCCGGGAGGCCCGGCGGGACATGGCCAAGGCCCGGACCCGCGACAGCGTGCGGGTGCTGGCCCGGCGGGCCGGGAAGGTCGAGGGAGAGCTGCGGATCGTCCGCGATCCTCCGATCATCACGCCGATCGAGGACCTGCTGGTGTCCGGCGAAGCCCGCGAGCGGGCGGAGGAGTCGATCCGCCAGCTGATCGCCCGCTACCGTCGCACCCTGGCCCACGACCACCACCCGATCGAGGAGTTCCGGTACGTCCACATGGCCCGCAAAGTGGTCGGCGTGGGCAGCGTCGGCACGCGGTGCTGGATCTTCCTCATGCTGGGCCGGGACCACACCGATCCGCTGTTCCTGCAGGCCAAAGAGGCCCAGCCGTCGGTGCTGGAGGCGTTCGCCGGCCGCAGCCGGCTGCGCCACCACGGCGAGCGGGTGGTCGTGGGCCAGCGCCTGATGCAGGCGGCGAGCGACATCTTCCTCGGCTGGCTCCGCGTCACCGGCCTCGACGGCCAGGCCCGGGACTACTACATCCGGCAGTTCCACGACTGGAAGGGCTCCGTCGAGGTGGAGACCATGCGGGTGCCGGGGATGACGCTGTACGCCCGGATGTGCGGGGCCACGCTGGCCCGCGCGCACGCCCGCTGGGGCGACCGGATCGCGATCGGGGCCTACCTGGGCCCGGGTGAGGTCTTCGACCGGGCGGTCGCCGACTTCTCCGCGGTCTACGCGGACCAGAACGAGCGGGACTACGACGCCCTGGCCCAGGCGGTGAAGTCGGGCCGCATCCCCGCCGAGATGGGAGTCTGAGCGCGCGGCAGCTTGCGTGCGGCGCGCGGCGGCTTGCGGTCAGCCTGGGGGCGGCGCGCTACGGCTTCCGGCCCACGCCGGCGAACGCGTTGACGACCACGTGCGGGTTGGCCTCGCCCCGCCACTCCGGCATCGCCACGAGCCCCGGCTCCACCAGGTCGAGGCCCTCGAAGTACCCGGCGATCTGGGCCCGCGGCCGGGGAGTCAGCCGGGTGGGGCCCATCCGGGGATTGATCTTCGAGGCGACGCGGCTGGCCCCGTCGCCGATGTCGGTCGTCGTGTCCGAGATCACCAGGTAACTCCCGGACGGCACCGCATCCATGAGCCCGGAGACGATCTGCTGCGGCTTATCGGAGTCGGGAATGTACTGCAGCACCATCAGGGCCATGACCGCCACCGGCTGGGTGAAGTCCAGCACCCGGGCCGCCTGCTCAATGATCTTGGCGGTGTCCCGGGCGTCGGCATCCACGTAGGAGGTCTTGCCCTCCGGGGTGCTGGTCAGCAGGGCCCGTGCGTGGGCCAGCACGATGGGGTCGTTGTCCACGTAGACGATGCGGGACTCGGGTGCGAGCTCCTGGGCGACTTCGTGGGTGTTGTCGGCGGTCGGCAGACCGGTACCGACGTCGAGGAACTGCCGGATGCCCTGCGCGGCCACGAACTCGACCGCGCGGCGCAGGAAAGCCCGGTTGGCGCGGACCCCGGGCAGGATGTCCGGGGTGACCGCGATGGCCTGCTCGGCGGCCTGGCGATCAGCCTCGTAGTTGTCCTTCCCGCCCAGCCAGTAGTTGTAGATCCGGGCCGGATGAGCGACCGACGTGTCGAAGGACAGCGATTCGCCCGTAGTGCTCTCCGCGGCCGGGTTGTCGTGGTCCTGGCTGCCCCCGGGGAGGTCCTGGCTGGTCATTGGCTTGCGCCTTTCCCGTTAGCCGCTCCGGATGCTGTCACCAGGCGGCGAACCCTGCGATGGTCAGCGGCGGGCCCCCCGGCCCGGCTGAGCGACGTTTCCAGGGCTCAACCTATCCGTTCCCCGGGAAACGTACCGTCCGGGCGGCCTGGGAATGGCCCCGGTTACGGCTTCTCCGCCGAGTCGAGCAGTTGCCGTAGCACTGTGGTGTAGTTCTCCAGCGCGGCCCGCCCGCTGTGGGTCAGCGCGACCGAGGTCCGTGCGGTGACGCCGCTGCCGTTCTTGTGGGTGGTGACGTACCCGGCGTCCTCGAGCTTGCGCAGGTGGGTGATCAGGTTGCCTGGCGTCAGCCCGATCAGTTCCTGCAGGCGGGTAAAGGAGAGGTTGTCGCCGTCATCCAGCGCGGCCAGCGTCACCGCGATGCGCAGCCGGGCCGGTGCGTGGATGACCGGGTCGAGCTCATCGTCGCTCATGCGCGATGCAGCACCGGCTCGATGGCCCCGGCCAGCACGAACGCCAGGCCTCCCGCCAGCGCGCCGACCGCCCAGATCCCCACCGGGCCGGCGAACGCGCCGCCGGCCGCCACGGCTACCAGCCAGACGCCCAGGGCGCACATGGCCCAGTCCAGCCGCAGGGCACTGCTGGCCAGGTAGAACAGTCCCGCCACCAGGATCGGCGCGGCCGCCTCGAAGATGCCGATCACCGCCCGGCTAGCGCCGGCCCGGTACAGCGCGCCTTCCAGGACGAACATCCCGGCGAGTCCGGCGATGAGCGTCAGGAGTGGATGCGCCGCCGCAGCGCCGACGCGCCGCCGACGCCCGATTCGGCCCGGGCCTGGGCGATCGCCGCGAGAGCTGCCCCGTTGGCGAGCAGCGTCACCGCCGCGAACGCCCCGGGGTTCGGCCCGTGAAACGGCTGCTGGCCCCGGACTACCAGCCACATCGTGCCGTAGCCGAGGAGCAGGATGATCCCCCAGGCGATGAAGCTGGCCCGGTGACCGACCGGAACTCCTGCCGGCCCGCTCACCCGCGTCCTGCATGATGACCGCTGCTTCCTGGACGTCCATCGGTGTTCCCTCGCTCGCGTCCGCGCCGTCTTTCATGTCAGCTCCCTGCCCGGCCCCTTACGGCCCTCCGACGGGCCAGCTCTTAACAACCAGCCTCCTCGGCGGCCTTGGACAGCCGACAGCCACCTCCCATGCCGCATTACTTTGATTCAAAGCTAGCTCTTTGCAATCAGTCAAGGGGCGACGGCTCCATGCGCCCCCAGCGCGCTATCCGGAGACGGTGTCCATGATCGTGGTGCGTTGTGTGCCGCCCAAGGCACACAACGCACCACGATGATTTCTCCGCTTAAGGTGAGGGGGTGGACGCTGGGCAACGCCGGCTTTATGACCAGATCGATGATGCGACGCAGCGGCTGCTCGGCACGGCCCGGGTGATCGCCGAGCCGGACCTGCGGCAGCCGTCCCTGCTGCCGGGCTGGACCCGGGCCCATGTCCTGGCCCACCTGGCCCGCGGCGCCGACGCGATGCGCACCATGCTGATCGGGGCCCGGTCCGGTGAGGACCGCCCGGCCTACGCCAGTGCCGAGGCCCGCGAGGCCGATATCGAGCGGAGCGCGGCCCAGCAGGCCAAGGATCTCGTGACGGACGTGGCCGACTCGGCGATGGCGCTGCGCACTGTCGCCCGGCAGTTGCCCGGTCAGGCCTGGGTGCGTCCCGTCCGGATCCCGGGCCCGGCGCCGTCCCCGGCGGGGCAGCTGCTGACCCGGCGGCTGGTCGAGGTCGAGCTGCATCATTGTGACCTGGCCGCGGGCTACAGCCCGGCTGACTGGCCGGCCGATTTCGCGTCCATGGAACTCGCCGAGCCCATGCGATCGCAGCGTCCGACCGGCTCAGCCGGCCCCAGGAGCTGCTGGACAGCGTGCCCCCGCCCCGCCCCGCCCGCGTGCCAGGCCAGCCGAGGAAAGATATTGGTCCCTCTTTCTTCTGACCACGATGCGGTAAGCCTTCCCTGACAGTGGTCAACGACGACCCTGAATGGTCGCCGGGAAAAGGGGATTCCCATGCGCAGGCTCAGCAAGTTCCTTACTTTTGCCATGGCGGCGGTCCGGCGCTGGCTCTGCCGGCCGGCGTAACAGCCACTGCGGCCAGCGCCGCCACCGGTCCCGTCACGTCCCACCAAGGAAGAAGCCGGATATCAATTTACGGGGGCGCAGTTCCGCTACGCCCAGGCCAGCGTGTACCTGCGCAACGCCAGCCAGTACAGCGCCTCCGTCGGCGGGCTCGGCCAGTCGGTTCAGTTCTGGGGCGGCGGCAAGGTCTACGTCCTCGGGCGTGTCCGACACCACCACCAGCCAGCCCGTGGTCGCCCAATGTGGCGGTGTTCAACAACTCCACCCACGCCCTGGTCTGCGCCGCTCGCTGGACCAATGCCCGGACGCAGTCCGGCGGGTTCAGCGGTCCACCAGCTACCCCGTCGGGCACACCGTGCAGGAGGAGATCTTCTACAACCAGGGCCAATGGTGACCTCACCTTCACCGTGAACGACCTGACCGCGCACACCACCTCCGGGTTCACGCTGAACGTCGGGACCGGTGTCTCCTTCAAGGAGGTCCGGATCGGCTCCGAGTTCGGCGACACCCCCTGGAGCGCGCCGGCCTTCACCGCGCCCGCCTCCCAGACCAAGGTGGCCGCGTTCAGCGGGGGCCAGCTGACCAACTACAAGGGCACCAGGCTCGGGTTCTCCGGGCTACTTCACCACCTCGCCGCTGATCATGACCGGCCCCGGCAGCGTGACCGAAGCGAACGCCGGGCCGCTGAACTCCACCGCCGACGGCTTCAGCACCTACCTGGTGCCGTAGCCGAGGCGCTCAGGACAGGACGCGGGTCGGCGGCGCCGCCCTGACCCGCGTCACGTCCGGCGGCGATCAGGAGTCATACACGATGACACCGCGGATGTTCTTGCCATCCAGCAGGTCCTGGTAGCCCTGGTTGACCTGGTCCAGCGTGTACGTGGACGTGATCAGCTCATCCAGCTTCAGGTCCCCGGACTGGTACAGCTCCACCATCCGCGGGATGTCGTGGAAGGGGTCACCGGAACCGAACAGGCTACCCTGGATGCGCTTCTCGAACAGGGTCAGGACCGCGCCGGGCAGCTCGATGGTGTTCTGGCTGGGGTCGGCCAGGCCGGTCACCACGACCGTGCCGCCCTTGCGGATCGCGTTGAACGCGCTGGTCACAACCTCGGACGTCACTACGCCCACCGTGACGATCGCCTTGTCCGCGCCGACGCCCCGGGTCAGCTGGGTGATCATCTCCTGGGCCTGCTCGGCGGTCTCGCAGCTGTGCGTGGCCCCGAGCTGCTCGGCGACCTCACGCTTGTTGGCCAGCGGGTCGATGGCCACCACGTTGCGCGCGCCGGACAGGGCCGCGCCCTGGACGGCGTTGATCCCGATGCCGCCGATGCCGTAGATGGCGATGGTGTCGCCGGGCTCGGTTGCGGCGGCGTGCACCGCGGAGCCGAAGCCGGTCGGCACCCCGCAGCCGATCAGCACCACCTTGTCCAGCGGGAGATCAGAGTCCACCTTGATGGCCGAGTTCTCGGAGATGGTCGCCCGCTCGGAGAACGTGCCCAGCATGCACATGCCCCCGAGGTCCTCGCCGTTCTCGTGGAAGCGGTAGGTACCGTCCGGCAGCACGCCGTCCAGGATGGTCGCGCCCATGTCACACAGGTTCGACTGGCCGGTCGAGCAGAACCGGCAGTGCCCGCAGACGGGCAGGAACGAGCAGATCACGTGGTCTCCGGGCTTCAGCCTGGTGACACCCGCGCCGACTTCCTCGATGATTCCGGCGCCCTCGTGCCCGCCCACGATCGGGAACCGGGGCACGATATCACCGTGTCGCAGGTGCTCGTCAGAGTGGCACAGGCCGGCCGCCACGTAGCGGATGAGCACCTCACCGGCCTTGGGGGGATCCAGGTCGAGTTCGGTGATCTCGAAGTCCTGGCCTACTCCGCGCAGCACCGCGGCCTTGGTCTTCATTGACCCTCCCGGCAGATGTGACCTTGGTTTCACCCTAGATCCGGTATCCGTGGGGGACCAGCCCCTGGTGCGGCCGCGAGCCAGGGAACCGCCTGCTGGGTGGGTCAGGCCTGTTCCGGCCGCGTGTACACGGCGGTGAAAACCCGGCCACGCGAAGGGCTGGCGGGCTGGTCTGCGAACCCGGTTTCGTGCAGGCCCGCGGCGGTGAAGCCGCCCAGTTCCCGGTGGCTCACTGGCCACGGACGCGACACCGGCGCCTCGTCGTCGCCGCGGGCGAGGCAGTGCACGAAGACGCGGCCGCCGGGCCGTACCGGCACCGTCATGGCTGCGATTGCCTCCGCCCGCTGCGGCAGCGGCAGGGACTGCAGCGTGCGGATCTCGACCACCAGCCCGAAGGTGGCCGCCCAGCTGGCAGGCAGCTGGCACAGGTCCGCGACCTGGTAGTCCACGGCTGACCCGGGGAACCGGTCCCGGCAGTGCCCGGTTGCCGTGGGCGACAGGTCGAACGCCGTGACCCGGTAGCCGCGGCGGGCGGCTTCCTCCGCGTCGTCGCCCAGGCCGCACCCGATGATCAGGGCACGGTCACCGGCTGGCTGCGGCTGCTGGTCCAGCCACGTCACCAGGGCCGGGTGCGGGGCCAGCGCAGCCCACGGGATGGCCGTGAAGTCCTGGCCCGCCTGGATATAGATCTCCTCGAACGTCCGCAGCCGGTCTGGGCCGGACCGTGGCTCCTGGTCGGCGCACATGGGCCGGAGCATAGCCGGGCTCCAGGCGACGCCAGGCGGGAATTCCCTGCCAGACTCGCCTGCACGACCCAGCCGTGTCAGATCCGCAGTGCTTCGAGGTCAAGGTCGATACGCTGCCAGGCCCGCAGAGATCTCGTCGAGGAATGCTGAGGGCCCCTGGTCTGGTCTAGCCGCTCGAGCATCCGGGCGCGGAGTTCTTCCGCATCGGCGGTCTCCCGGGACTGATGCTGGGTCACGAGCAGGTTCGCCCGGCAAACCAGGGTGTCAGGGTGGTCGTTGCCGAGTAGTCCGCGCAGGAGGGGAAGCGCCTTGTTCTCCAGCGTCTCCGCCGATTCGGGATCCCCGGAATCGCCGAGGCAACTGGCTAGGTTGACTACGCACGCCAGGGTCAGTGGGTGGCCCCGACCGAGCTTGCGGGCCATCCGGTCCTGCGTGTCGGCCATGAGGGTGAGCGCCTCTGGGAACTGGCGGGTACGCCGCAGATAGCAGGCCAGGTTGTTCGAGGCGACGAGGGTATTCGGGTGATCGTTTCCCAGGCTGCGCTGGTAGGCAGCTCTCACTCCCCTCACGAGGTCCAGGGCTTGCTGCATCTCACCGGCTGACGCGTAGTCCCAGGCCAGGTTGAGCGCGCACACCTGGGCTTCGGGCACGTCCTGGCCGTATCGCCGCAGGTAGCGCTCGTAGGTGTCCTGCGACAGCCTCATCGCCTCGGACTCCTCCCCGGCCTTGCGCAGGGAGACGGCCAGGCTGGTTGCCGTCAGCAGCGTGTCGAACACGTCGTCCCCGAGTACCTCGCGGCAGAGCTTCCACGTTTCGCGCAGCAGCCTGACCGACTCCCGGTACGCTCCCACCGCCCGCAGGTCCAGAGCCACACTGGCGGCCGAGAGGAGCGTGTGCGGATGCGCGCGACCCAGAAGCTCCCGCTGCCGGGCCATCGTCTCCTCGTCCAGGCGGCGCGCACTGCGAGAGTCTCCTACTAGCCGGAGCGAGCACCCCAGGTTGTGGGCCGCGACCATGGTGCGCAAATAGTCCCGGCCGAACTGCTCCCTGAACGCTCTCGTAGGTCTCCCGGTCAGCGGCCAGCGCCTCGTGAAACTCACCCAGCGCGCGCAGGTCGGCGGCCAGTCCGTTCGCGGTCATGAGCGTGTAGGGATGAGCTGGCCCCAGCACCGCACGCTGGCGTTCCAGCACGAATGTGTCGAGTTCGCGGGCCTCTTTGAGCCGGCCCTGAGAGCGCAGGACGTTGGCGATGTGGAACTGCAGGCGCAGAGTCTGCGGATGATCCGGCCCGAGCTGGTGGCACCAGAGATCTTCCAGGCGGCGCGCCAGGTTCAGGCAAGATCCGAACTCGCCGTGCCTCCACTGATGGCGCACCCAGTCGATGAGCAACTGGCGGGTCTCCGGTTCGTCGCACTCCTCCGCTGCGGACGGACCCAGGTGCGGCCAGATGACGTCATATGTTGACCATGTGGCTGGATCGTCCGTCTCGGCCTCGCGGGGCCGTGCGCCGGGCAAGGATCTTGTGAACTTCATGCCGCGCCCCGCCCTGCTCTTCCTCGGTCATCTGCGACCGGATTACGGCCTGGACGAGTCGGTGGATCTGCACTGGGTGGCTGCTCTGGTTGACCTTGACCAGGGCGAAACGGCTGATTTCCCGGATGACCCGGCTGAGCATCGGCTTGCTGAGCGTCTCGTCGTAGGCCAGCAGGCAGTCGATCATGGCGTCGCTGTAGAGCAGCGTCGCAGAGATCGGGCCGGGCGAGCAGAACGCCAGGATTTGCAGGAGGCGCACCGATGCGGGAGACCTCTCCCTGAGCCTGCTGATGGACAGGTTCCAGGCCGCGACCACCGGCTTCGCGTAGTCGAGTGGCTTGTTCAGCCCCAGGGCACTGGTGGCCTGCGTCTCCAGCCATTCGGCGTACAGAGGCGCAGGCATACCGGTCTCGGCCAGCCATGCGGCCGCCTGTTCGATAGCCAGAGGCAGATGGCCAACGGCAACGGAGACCCTGGTCGCGTCGCTCATAGCTAGCCCGGGAACGTGGTGGATGAGATGCGCGAGGCTCTCCTGCCGGCTGAACACATCCAGTTCCACCGGCTCCGCGTGACGGGTCCACGCTGGATTGCGAGAGGTAATGAGAATGTGGCCTGACCCGGTGGGGAGGAAAGAAGCGAGATCTTCTGGCTCCTCCGCATTGTCGAAGATGAGCAGCCATCGGCCAGTGACGTCGCGGCGCAACTGCTCAAGGGCGGCGGTCGCTGCATCAGCGGCGTTGTCCCCGATCGGGAGGCCCATCTGCCCGGTCAACTCCGCGAGGGCCAGGGTGATCTCCAGGGGTTGTTCCGCGTTGATCCACCAGATCAGGCGATAGTCGGCTTTGAAACGGTGGGCGTACTCCAGAGCTACCTGGGTCTTGCCCACACCGCCGAGCCCATAGACGGCCCGGGCCAGGACGACGGCTGTGCCGTCTCCCGTCAGCTCGTCGTGCAGCCGGTCCAGGACGTTTTCGCGCCCCGTGAAGTCGGCGTTCCTGTTCGGAACGTTCCAGATCTCCGGAACCGCTGAGCTAGCGCGCTCACTCAGTGCGTGAAACACCTCGAGTTCCAGGCTGGCCGCCGAACTAAAAGAGCGGACGATAAGGCCCGCGTCACGCAACCGCTGCCGAAACCGGTCCACCGGGCCTCTGTCCGCATCGCGAAGATCTTGCGCGCAGGCGATCTCATCCAGCAGAAAAATAAGCCGGGGAACGCCCGCCAGGCTCGCCGCCCGGAATTCGAGCTCTGTGAAGGAGATGTCCTCGCCGGGTACCAGCGAGCCATACTGGAATCCGATCACGGCTATGTAGATCTCGCATTCGCGGACCCTTTGCTGGCAGTAATCGGCCGGACTGCCATCTCGTGCGGCGAAATGCCGCATGTCCACCGGGGCCATCCCGGCCCGGACCACTGCGTCTAAAGCAGCCTGCACAAAGGGTCGGTCCTCAGGAAACTGTGCCATGTCGGAGGTATGACTAATGAAAACCTGACCTGTCTTCATAGCGCCCGCCCACGGCTTGTGCCCAGGGTGCACTCACCCCAGACCCAAGTTACATCGATCGTCGGCGGATCAGAACGCCTGCGGGCGGCAGGCCCCGTCCTGGCTGCTGACGGGGCCTGCCTTAGGGGCCTGCCTAAGGGTGGTGGATCAGTTCATCAGGGGTAGCTGGCGATGTAGGTCGGGCCGGGGTTGGCGGTGTCTACTGCCGCGCCCGTGTCGTTCACGACGTGATTGATGCTGCCTGAGCCGCTCAGGAACCGGGTGAGCAGGTCGTGCAGCTGGACGCCGGAGGTGTCCGGCACCGAGAACGCGGTGGCCGACTGGATCGGTATCCCCTGGTTGAAGAAGCAGTAGCTGCCCAGGCCGTAGCCGGAGAAGCTGGTCACCCGGGCGGAGATGACGAAGGCCGGGTAGCCGTCCGTCGTAGGGCTGGACATCCAGGCCGCCTGGCTGGGCGGGTCGTAGGGCATCTCGTTCTGGAAGAAGATGTCCTCGCCGCCCTGGCCGTTCCAGATCACCTCGTTCTTCTGGTAGTGCTCGACGGCCAGCCCGTAGGCCGTGACGTCGTTGCCGTTGACGGTCAGGCCGTTATCGGCGGTATTGCTGGTCCACCCCACGCCGGCGCCGTGATCCGCGCGCCAGGCCCAGATGTCGTCCAGGATGACGTGGGAGCTGTTCACCACCAGGCTGTCGGTGGCCGAGCCCGCCGTCGCCCCGCCGATGCGGAAGAACACGTCCTGTACCAGCGAGGGATCGGACGCGCTGCCGGTCGCGGCGGCCAGCGGCCCGCCGACCTGCAGCAGCACCGGGGAGTTCTTCGGGCCCGGCGTCGAAGATCATGCCGGAGAGCTTGACGCCTGGCACGCCCAGCACCTGCATGGCCGCGGTGCCGTTCTGCGGGACCAGGGTGGGGAAGCCCAGGCCGAGCACGATCGTGTTCGGGCGGCTGACCAGGATCGGTGCCTTCAGGTCGTAGACACCGGGGGTCAGGAGCAGGTTCCGGCCCAGGGCCAGCGCGGCGTCGATGGCCAGCACCGGCGTGGACGGCGTGGCGATGAAGAACTTGCTGATCGGGACGGACGTGCCCGCCGCGGGGCCGCCCTGCCAGCTGGTGCCCGAGGAGTTGTGCTGCAGGGCCGGCACGAACACGCTGTAGTTACCGGCCGCATCGGTCTGCAGGAACGGCTCCTCCTGGGTCACCGGGCTGGTGGCCAGCGTGGTGTAGGGGCCGCCTGCGGCCGTCGGCGGGAACATGGTCGGCGGGGCGCCGATGTCCCCGGAGAAGACCTGGTTCCAGACGCCGTTGCTCCAGCCGTCCAGGTTGCTGTTGCGGACGATGAACTGCTGCTGCGAGCCGTTGACCACGGTGCCGCCGGAGAAGGCCGAGTCGGCGATGAACCCGCCGCTGGCGTAGTCCGGGCCGCCATTGCAGTAGTCCATCAGGGACAGCTTGCCGTTGATGCTGACCCGGCGCATCGGGGCGGCCTGGGACACGGCCCAGAAGTCGGTGGCCGCCTGGCAGCCCGTCCCGCCGGTGACGTTGATGGTCAGGTTGGACATCGAGCGCCAGAAGTTGTCCAGCGCGATGCAGTTGGTGTCGGTGCCGTCGGCGGCCGGGAGGCACTGGTTGTACACGTCGATGGAGCCGTTGATGGTGACGTCTCCCGGCGAGCCGCCCAGGCCCGCGACCTCGGTGTAGTACCCCACCTGGAAGGTCAGCGGATCCGCGGCCGAGCCGTAGGTGCCCGGCTCGAACAGCAGCGCGTACCGCTGGGTGCCGAACTGGTTGGAGACCTGCTGGCTGGCGATCGAGTCCACCGTGGCCTGGATCTGGCTCTGCGGCATGCTCGGGGTGAACACGTACACGTTCGGGCCCAGGTCCGGCTCGCCGGCCAGGTGCACGGCGGGGCTGACGCTGGCCGGAGCGGCCGCCCGCGCGGGAGCCGCCCAGGCCGGGGCGGCGGACAGTCCCGCCGCGCCGGCGGCCGAGCAGCGCTGCCATCGAGGACTGCGCCGCGGCGCAGGCGGCCGGTGGTCTGTGGGGGATCTCAGGTTCATCAGCGGTCCGTTTCTGCCGGTAGCACCGCTGCTACCGTGCTCCGTCCGACAGCATCTCCTAGAGGAGACGGAGCTCCAAGATGCCGATTACCGTTTTTATGACTTTTAAATAAAGTCCTGAAACATGGCGGAGGGGCAGGCGTTTGGGTGAGCGGCGAGTGAGGCGGCGGCAGGCCGCCGGGCACGGTCCCGGCCGGGAACCAGGCGCCGCTCAACGACCCCGCATGAGCTGGTCGAACGGGGTCACGGACGCATACGGGTCGGCCTGGGCGGGCGGCTCTCGCCGGGCGGCCAGGGCGGCCAGCTCGGCACCGGCCCGCTCGATCCGCTCGGTGAGCGCCTCGCCGGTGCCGCCCGCCGCGCCCCAGTCCTCGGTCGCCGCGAAGACCGCGGTGGGCACGGTGACGGCGCGCAGGTAGCTGAACAGCGGGCGGATCGCGTGCTCCAGCGCGAGAGAATGCCGGGCCGTGCCGCCGGTCGCCGCGATCAGGACCGCCTTGCCCGCCAGCGCCCCTGGGTCCAGTACGTCGAAGAACGACTTGAACAGCCCGTTGTACGAGCCGCTGTACAGCGGGGTCACGGCGATCAGGGCGTCTGCGCCGAGCACCTGGTCGATGGCCTCACGCAGCGCCGGGGCCGGGAATCCGGTCAGCAGGGCGTTGACGATGTCATGGGCCAGATCGCGCAGCTCGATCGTGATCACCTCGGTCTCGGGCGGCAGGTGCGCGGCGGTGGCGTCGGCCAGCTTGTCCGCCAGCAGCCGGGTGGACGAGGGCTGGCTGAGTCCAGCCGAGACGACGGCGATGGTCCGGGCGGTCACCGGCGGCTCCCCTCGAGCTCGGAACCGGCCTCGCCGGCCTGGGCGGGTTCAGCGTCGGCCACGGAGGCCGCCACGCAGGGCCGCGTGGGTCGGGCCGTCGGGCACGTCGGCCGGGCGCAGCGCGTCGAGTTCCCGGCGCAGCACCGGCACCACCTCCCCGAGCAGGTCGAGCTGCTCCAGCACGGTCGCCAGCGGCAGGCCGGCGTGGTCCATCAGGAACAGCTGCCGCTGGTAGTCGCCGAAGTGCTCGCGGAAGGTCAGTGTCTTGTCGAAGACAACACTTTCCGACTTCCGTGGCATTGGGAACGCTGTCTGTTCTGCGGGGCGGGCTGGTTTCAGCCCGGACACCGCCCAGCTTCGGGCGGGGAGGTTCCTCGCGCGGGGACGAAGTGCCACCCCCGCTGGATTGGACCTGCGCCGGTGTCGGGCACTGTCGGTCGATGCCTCGTGCTGCCCTCGTGCTGTCTAGTCCCACCAGATGATTGACGGATCAGTCCCACCACATGCTTTCCAGATTGCCTAGGAAACATGGGCGGCCTTGCGGGGCCGGTGGGCTTTGTTGCTGCGGACCGGCTGGGTGGTGGTCCGCCGGATGGTGCGGGTGTCGTCGCCGCCCAGGTCGATGGTCATGGTGTCCTGGGCGACGTGGACGGTGACGATGCTGCCCGGCGTGGATCCGGCCGAGGGCGATCTTCTGCCCGACGACCATGATGACGCCGGTGTTGCTGGCCCGGCGCTGGACGGTGACCGGCTCGGCGGAGGGGCGCGGTGGCGGCCCGGCGGGGCGGGCACCGCGGAGCCGCCGGGCCTGGTCCCAGGTCAGCGGGCTGGGCCGTGGTGCGCAGCAGCACGCGGGTGTCGGGGTCGAAGAACATCAGCGTGTTCTCCTCGATGCGGATGCTGACCAGCCGCCCGCCGAGGATCTCCGCCGCGATGAAGTAGCGGCCGCCCAGGCTGACCTGGCCGTCCTTGCTGACCACGCGGTCCACCTCGATCGCCGACCCGGGCTCGGCCGGGGGCAGCGGCGGTGGTCCTGCTGCCCGGCCCGCCGCTGGCCGCCAGCCGGGCCAGGTCGGCCGTCGGACAGGTGCGAGCGGACGGACTTGACCCGCGCCACCGGCGATGGTCAGGTGGATGACGTCCGTGCTGGCCCAGAAGGTGACGGTCATCCCCGAGCGGGTGGTGCCGAGCCAGAACTGCTTGCCCCGGACCTCCATGTTCCCGCTGGCGGGACCACCCGGTCGAACTCCACCGGACCGCCCATGGCTGGCCCAGCTCTGGCGACAGCGGGCGCCGGGTCAGCCGGATTCGGGCTCTGCGGACGGTGACGGGACCGGGGCCAGGGCGATCACGGCGGGCAGCCGCAGCGGCAGCAACTGCTGCTCAGCCTGCGCCGCCGCGGTGCTGAACCGTTCCGCCGGGGTGGCCATCCCGATGCGCCTGATGCGGCCGGGTGGTGTTGTACTCGCTCACCCAGCCGTCGATCGCGGCCTGGGCGGCGGCCAGGTCCGCGAACGGGACCGCGTCGTTGAGCAGCTCCCGGCGCAGGCTGCCGTGGAACCGCTCGATCTTCCCGGTGGTGGTGGGGTGGCGGGGCTGGGTCAGCCGGTGGACGATGCCGTTGTCGCGGCAGATCCGGTCGAACAGCACCTCCCCGCCCTTCCCGAAACGATCAGTAAATTGCTTGCCGTTGTCAGTGAGCACCTCGCCGGGGACCCCGAACTGGCGCAGCGCGGCGGCGAACGCCAGGCACACCGCCCGGCCGGTCGCCCGGACCACGACCTGGCAGATCACGCAGAACCGGGAATGGTCATCCACCCCGGTCACCAGCTTCGCCTCGGTCCCGTCGGCCAGGAAGATCCCGCCGACGAGGTCCATCTGCCATAGCGCCATCGGGGCGTCCCGCTCCCACCGCACATAACTGTCCCGTCGGCCGCTTGCGGGGCTGCGGCTCGATCAGCCCGTGGCGGACCAGGACCCGGTAGACGCTCATCCGCGACGGCACCGGCGTCATACCTGCCCGGCCCAGCTCGTGAGCCAGCCGCAGCGGACCCCACCGCGGATGCTCCCGCCGCAGCTCGCACACCACCGCCTCGACCTCCGCGCTGACCTGGTGCGGGCACGACTCCGGCCGCCGCGACCGGTCCATCAGCCCGCCCAGGCCACCCTGCTCATAACGGCGGACCCAGGCATGCACGCTCTGCCGCGACACCCCATACCGCGCCGCGACCTCGATCACCGGAACCCCGGCGCGGCCTCCAGGACCGCCCGGTACCGCTGCTCCACCACCGACAACTCGACCAGTGCCAATCCCGGCCTCCCGCCCCATGACGCCCGCAAGCAACAAGCGACAGGAAAGCCGACTCACAGGCACCTGTAAGCCATCTGGTGGGACTGCGAGTGTCAAGCATCTACCGGGACAGGACACGTGCTACCCTCGTGCTGTGGGCCGCCGGCTGATGTGCGACACATCTCTGCCAGCTGATGTGCGACACATGGTCTAGGAAATTGAGGTAGCGGTCCGCGGCCGCTGGCCTTTGATGCTACGCACCGGCTGAGTGGTGGTGCGGCGGATGACGCGGACGTCGCCGTCATCGAACTCGACGGCGAGAGTGGTCTCGGAGACCAGCACCGTGACGGTCTGATGCTTGTGGATACGGCCGAGGGCGATCTTCTGCCCGACGACCATGATCACCCCGGTGTTGCTGGCCCGCCGCTGGACCCGGACCGGCTCGGCTGAAGGGCGTGGCGGGGGCCCAGCGGGGCGGACGCCGCGCAGGCCTTTGACCTGCCCGGGGGTCAGCGGGTTCTTGCGAGTGCGGAGCAGCTCGCGGGTGGCGAGGTCATAGAACATCAGCGTCGCGGGCTCGATCCGGATGCCGACCCGCCGGCCGCCGAGGATCTCCGCGGCGAGCAGCTGGTGCCCGGCCAGCGAGACCAGGCCGATACGGGACACGCAGCGTTCCACCTCCACGGCGTCCCCGTCCTCGACTGGCGGCAGCGGAGAGGCCCCGGCCGGGATTGCTCCCTGGGCGATGAGCCGGGCGAGGTCGTTGACGGACAAGTGGGAGCGGACGGTCTTAATCCTGGTTCCGCTGATCAGGACGTGGATCAGGTCGCAGTCGGCCCAGATCCGCGCCACCATCCCGGCCCGCTGGGGGCCCATCCAGAACTGCCGCTGGCACACGATCATGTTCCCGCTCGGGGGCACTACCCGGTCGAACTCGACCGGCCCGCCGCCCTGGCCCGCGCCCGCGGCAGGCACCGCAGAGCCGTCTGCGCCCGGAGCCTGAGACCCGGACCCGGGGGTGCTGGCACTGTCCAGGGCCGGCGGGAGCCACAGGGCGACCAGATCACGCTGCGCGGCGGGCACCGGGAAGAACCGGTCAGCGGGAGTGACCGGAACCTTCTCATCGAGCGCCTGGTGGGGCCGCTCGGCGTTGTAGTGCCTGACCCAGGCATCGACCGCCGCCTGCGCCTCGGCCACGGACGTAAACGGGCCTGCGACGTCGAGGAAGTCCGGGCGGAAGGTGCCGTGGAAACGCTCCACCTTCCCGTTCTGGTTCGGGGAGGCCGGGGCGGTCAGCCGGTGGGTGATCCCATTCTTGCGGCAGATCTTGTCGAACAGCACCTCCCCGTTCCGGCCGCCATGCCTGCCGAAACGATCAGTGAACTGCTTGCCGTTGTCAGAGTTGATCTCCTCCGGCACCCCGAACCGCACCAGCGCCTCGGCCAGCGCCAGGCACACCGCCCGGCCAGTCGCACGCTCCACGACCCTGGCGATCACGCAGTAGCGGGAATGGTCATCGACCGCGGTGACCACCTTCGCCTCCCGCAACTCCCCGGTCACCGGGCTGACCAGCCTGATCCCGCCGACAATGTCCATCTGCCACAGTTGCATCGGGCCCGGTCGCTCGAACCGCACATACGACTCCCTCGGCCGTTTCCGCGGCCGGGCGCGCAGCAGCCCCTGCCGGTGCAAGATCCGGTCGATGGTGCGTTCCGACGGCACCGTCAGATCCCCGGCAGACCAGGGGCCGGGTTTGCGGAGCATCTCCAGCCGGATCCGCCGTGATCCCCACCGCGGATGCTCCCGCCGCATCTCCGCAACCGCGACCTCAACCGCATCATCAACTTGACGCGGGCAAGAATGCGGGCGGTGGGACCTGTCGGCCAGCCCGGCAAGCTGCCCGGTCAGATACCGCGCCACCCACCGGTGCAACGTCGCCCGGTGCACTCCCAGCCGGGCCGCCACCTCTACCACGTCAGCGCCATCCAGGACCGCGCGAACCGCATCCAGGCGCTGCTCGACAACCGACAAGACAACCAGTGCCAATCCCGGCCTCCCCAGTCCGACGCACCGCGGAAAACGTCGCACCAGAGTGGCCGAAACACGCCACTGTCGCAGATCACATGGCGGAGGAATGTCGCACGTCAGTCGCCGGAGGACAGTGCTGCCCTCGTGCCCACTGTCGAATTGACCCGTAT
>CAVRRQ010000013.1:0-30990 GCA_963723595.1 uncultured Actinomycetes bacterium | reverse complement strand
CTGCAATGGCATCGTCGTGTTCGAGGACACCTGCGAACTGCTTCCGGGCGGGAATACAGTCCCTCCCCACCGGCCGACTGTGAGCGCACACAGCGGTATAATCCCCGCGACCCAGCGCCGCGCGGCGCAGGTGGCCGCGCCCGCTGAGCCTGCCGCCTAGCCAGCCCCCCGGCGTGTCCCCCCGCCGGCCGGGCGCTGCAGTTCCCCCGCTGCTGAACGCTGCAGGCCCCCGTTGCCCCAGTCCCCGTTGCCCCGTCCCCTTCCCCGTCCCCTCCCCCCCCTTGCCCCAGTCCCCGTCGCCCCAGTCCCCGTTGCCCCAGTCCCCGTTGCCCCAGTCCCCGTTGCCCCAGTCCCCGTTGCCGCAGCCCCCGTTGCCGCGGTTCAGGGACGCGCGAGCCGCGGCAGGCTGGCCAGCCAGGCCGCTGCGGTCGCGCCAGCCACCTGCGGCTTTCTCGACAAGGCGTGCGTTTCACCATCCAGCACCACCACCCGGATCGCGGGCGCCTGGTCCGGGATGCCGAACGGGTCACGGCTCCCGCTGACGACCAGGACATCCGTCCCCGCCAGGGACAACTCCCCCGCGCGCGACTTCTCGGGATGCCCGGGCGGATGGAGCGGGAAGGCCAGCGCGAGCACGGCCCGGGCGCCGGTGGCGCGGGCGGTCCGGCAGGCCACCCGGGCGCCGTTGCTGCGGCCCCCCTGAACCAGCGGCAGGCCCGGCCCGGCCGCATCACGGACCGCGTGGACGACCTCGATCCAGGCGGCATCCTGCCGGGCGGGTGAACCGGGCGCACGAAGCCCCTTAACCCGGTACGGCTGGGTGACCATCGCCACCGCCGCGCCGAGGGGCAGCACCGCGTCCCGCACGGCCAGCAGGTCGGCGGAGCCAGGTCCGCCTCCCGAGCCGTGCGTGAGCACCAGGAGGAACGCAGGATCCAGCGCCCGGCGGCCAGCTCCGGGCGGCCAGGCAATGTCGGCCCGCCCAGCGCCCTCGCCGGTCATGATCTCCACGCCGGGAAGCGTAGCCTGCACCCCGCCGGACGCGGTCATGACCTGCGTCGTTCCACCCGGCGGCGGTCCTGGGGGGTCAGACGTTGAGGAGCTTGCGCAGGTACTGGCCGGTGTGGCTGGTTTCGGTGGCTGGCGATCTGTTCGGGGGTGCCGGTGGCGATGATGTGGCCGCCGCGGGAGCCGCCGTCGGGGCCGAGGTCGATGACGTGGTCGGCGGTTTTGATGACGTCGAGGTTGTGCTCGATGACGATGACGGTGTTGCCGCCGTCGACGAGGCGGCCCAGGACGCCCAGCAGTTTGCGGATGTCTTCGAAGTGCAGCCCGGTGGTGGGCTCGTCCAGGACGTAGATGGTCCGGCCGGTGGAGCGGCGCTGCAGTTCGGAGGCGAGTTTGACTCGCTGGGCTTCGCCGCCGGACAGGGTGGGGGCGGGCTGGCCGAGGCGGACGTAGCCCAGCCCGACGTCGGTGAGGGTTTGCAGGTGGCGGTGGATGGCGGGGATCGCGGCGAAGAAGGCGGCGGCTTCCTCGATGGGCATGTCCAGCACGTCGGCGATGGTTTTGCCTTTGTAGTGCACGGCCAGGGTGTCGGTGTTGTACCGGGCGCCGTGGCACACCTCGCAGGGCACGTACACATCGGGCAGGAACTGCATCTCGATCTTGATGGTGCCATCGCCGGAGCAGGCTTCGCAGCGGCCGCCTTTGACGTTGAAGGAGAACCGGCCGGGCTGGTAGCCGCGGACCTTGGCCTCGGTGGTGGCCGCGAACAGCTTCCGGACGTGGTCGAACACGCCGGTGTAGGTGGCCGGGTTGGACCGCGGGGTCCGCCCGATCGGGCCCTGGTCCACGTGCACCACCTTGTCCAGGTGGCTCATGCCGGTGACCCGGACGTGGCGGCCCGGGACGGTCCGGGCGCCGTGCAGCTCGCGGGCCAGGGCGTGGTAGAGGATGTCGTTGACCAGGGTGGACTTCCCCGACCCCGACACCCCGGTGACCGCGATGAACAACCCCAGCGGGAACGCCGCATCCACGTTCTTCAGGTTGTGCTCATGGGCTCCCTTGACCACCAGCTCGCGGGACTTCGACCGCTTGCGCCGGGTGGGCGGCACCGGGATCGACTGCCGTCCGGTGAGGTAGGCCCCGGTCAGTGATTCCTGGCTGGCCAGCAGTTCTTCCACCGGGCCGGAGACCACGACGCTGCCGCCGTGCTCACCGGCGCCGGGGCCGATGTCCACCACCCAGTCCGCGGCCCGGATGGTGTCCTCGTCATGCTCGACCACGATCAGCGTGTTGCCCAGGTCCCGCAGCCGGATCAGGGTCTCCAGCAGCCGGTGGTTATCCCGCTGATGCAACCCGATCGACGGCTCATCCAGCACATACAGCACCCCGACCAGCCCCGACCCGATCTGGGTAGCCAGCCGGATCCGCTGCGCCTCCCCGCCCGCCAGCGTGGCCGAGGCCCGGTCCAGGGCCAGGTAGTCCAGGCCCACGTCCAGCAGGAAGCCGAGGCGGGCGTTGACTTCCTTGAGGATCCGGCCGGCGATCTGCATGTCCCGGTCGGACAGCTCCAGGCTGCGGAGCAGCTTGGCCAGCTCACCGATGGGCTGCGCGCAGATGTCGGCGATGGACCGGCCGTCCACGGTCACCGCGAGCGCGACCGGCTTGAGCCGCGACCCGTGGCAGGTCGGGCAGGGCACCTCACGCATGAACCCGGCGTACCGCTCCCGGCTGGAGTCCGACTCGGCCTCCGAGTGCCGCCGCTCGATGTACGGGATCGCCCCCTCGAAGGAGGTGTAGTAGGAGCGTTCCCGGCCGTAGCGGTTCTTGTACCGGACATGGACCTGCTTGTCGTAGCCGTTCAGCAGGGCTTTGCGGGCGGCGGCCGGGCAGCCGGGCCCAGGGCGTGTCGACACTGAACCCGAGCGAGGCCCCGAGGGCCTCGATCAGCCGGATGAAGTAGTCGCTGACGTGGCCGCCGCTCCAGGGGCCGATCGCGCCGTCGGCCAGGGTCTTATCCGGGTCCGAGACGACCAGCTCAGGGTCGACCTCCATCCGGGTCCCCAGGCCCGTGCAGTCCGGGCACGCCCCCCACGGGGAGTTGAACGAGAACGACCGCGGCTCCAGCTCCTCAAACGACAAATCGTCATACAGGCACGCCAGATGCTCCGAATACATCCGCTCCCGGTGCGGGTCATCCTCAGCCAGGTCCACGAACTCCAGCAGCACCACCCCGCCCGAGAGCCCCAGCGCCGTCTCCACCGAGTCCGTCAGCCGCCGCCGCGCATCAGCCTTGACCGCCAGCCGGTCCACCACCACCTCGATGGTGTGCTTCTCATACTTCTTCAGCGCCGGAAGCTCCCCCGCCTCCCCGCTGGCCACGCTGTCCAGCCGGATCACCGTGCCGTCCACCCGCGCCCGCGAGTACCCCTTCACCTGCAGTTCGCGGAGCAGTTCGGTGTACTCGCCCTTACGGCCCCGGATCACCGGCGCCAGCACCTGGAACCGGGCCCCCTCCTCCAGCTCCAGCACCCGGTCCACAATCTGCTGCGGCGCCTGCCGCGCGATCGGCCGCCCGCACACCGGGCAATGCGGCCGCCCCACCCGCGCATACAGCAACCGCAGATAGTCATACACCTCCGTGATCGTCCCCACCGTTGACCGCGGATTCCGGCTCGCCGCCTTCTGGTCAATCGACACCGCCGGGCTCAGCCCGTCGATGAAATCCACATCCGGCTTATCCATCTGGCCCAGGAACTGCCGCGCATACGCCGACAGCGACTCCACATACCGCCGCTGCCCCTCCGCGAAAATCGTGTCAAACGCCAGGCTCGACTTCCCCGACCCCGACAACCCGGTAAACACGATCATGGAATCCCGCGGCAGCTCCAGCGACACATCCTTCAGATTGTGCTCACGGGCCCCACGGACGACGAGATGATCAGCCACTGCGCTCAATTCTCCGAGTCAGGGGTGAGGGTTCTCCGACTCATGATGACGGATCTCCAGGTCAGGATGGGCAGGACGCTTCGCCGACAGGGACACGTCATGGTATTCGGGACCACTGACAAAACACCGCCGAGGCGGGAGAGCTTCCCGCCGCGGACCACGCTGACCCGGGCCCATACCGCCGGACCACGCCGCCCAGCCTGTGGCCGCCGGGCTGTTCCATCCGGGCCAGGCGGCCCGGGCGGCACCACCCGCCCCCGCTTCCTTACCAGGGTGCCATTCCGCACGAGATGATGGTCCCGAACCCCGGCAAAGGAGCCCCGTGGACACCGAAATCCCCCTGGCCCTGGCCCGGCTCGGCGAATCGACGGATCGCCTGCTGGCCACCGCGGACGGGCTGACCGACGCCCAGGCCGCCGAGGCGTCCCGGCTGCCCGGCTGGACCCGCGGGCACGTGCTGACCCACCTCGCCCGCAACGCCGACGGCTTCCGGAACCTGCTCGCCTGGGCCCGCACCGGGATCGAGACCCCGATGTACCCGAGTGAAGAGGCCCGCGCCCGCGGAGTCGAGGCGGGTGCCGGGCGGTCCGCGGCGGAGCTCGCGGCGGACCTGCGCGCGAGCGCCGCCGCGTTCGCCGCGGCGGCGGCGGACCTGCCGGCGAGCGCCTGGGACGTGCCGGTGGCCAGGCGCGGCGCCACGTTCCCGGCGCGCGGCATCCTGCCCCGCCGGCGGTCCGAGCTGGAGATCCATCACGTGGACCTGGGCGCGGGGTACCAGCCGGGCGACTGGCCCGCCGACTTCGTCCAGGCGGCGCTGGCCCGGGTGGCCCGTGACTTCGCCGGGCGGGCTGACGCACCCCCGTGCCTGGCCCGTGCGGATGGCCAGGATGCCGCCTTCCCGATCGGCCCGGCCACGCCGGGCACCGCCAGCCCGGGCCCAGCCAGCACGGGCCCGGGCGGCCAGCCCGGGCCAGCCAGGGTGACCGTGTCCGGGCCGCCCGCGGCCCTGCTGGCCTGGCTGACCGGCCGGGACACCGGCGCCGGGCTCGAGGTCTCGGGGGCCGCTACCGTGCCGGTGCTGCCACCCTGGCGCTAGCCGGGGGCTGGTTCGGTGTAGAAAGACAGCAACGCAACGCAAGGAGGCAGCGGTGGCCTACACCGGGGACGTGACCGTGGGCGGCCCGCCCGAGACGCGGGAATTGCCGGGACTGACCGTGACCAAGCTCGCGGTCGGGCCGATGGACAACAACGCCTACCTGCTCACCTGCACCGAGACCGGCGAGGCCGCGCTGATCGACGCGGCCAACGAGGCCGGGCGCCTGCTCGAGCTGATCGGTGACCGGCCGCTGCGCCGGATCATCACCACGCACCGGCACTTCGACCACTGGCAGGCGCTCGCCGAGGTGCAGGAGGCCACCGGCGCGGACGTGATCGCGCACCCGGACGACGCGGTGGAGCTGCCGGTCCCGGTGACCACGCTGGTGGAGAACGGCGGCACGATCCCGGTCGGGACGGCCACGCTGTCCGTCATCCACCTGCGCGGGCACACCCCGGGCAGCATCGCGCTCTGCTACGACGCGGGCGGGCAGCTGGCCGGCGAGCCCCACCTGTTCACCGGGCGACTCGCTGTTCCCCGGCGGCCCGGGCAACACGCAGGGCGACGCGAAACGGTTCACCCAGCTGATGGACGACCTGGAGGAGCGGGTCTTCGCCCCGCTGCCCGACCCCACCTGGGTGTACCCGGGGCACGGGACGGACACCACGCTCGGCGCCGAGCGGCCGCATCTCGGCGAGTGGCGGGCCCGCGGCTGGTAACTGGGGTCAGTGGATCTCGGTGCTGTAGACCACGGTGTTGCTGAGATAACTGCGGGTGGCGTAGTCGAACGTGCCGCCGCACGTGATGAGGTTGCAGTTCGGCGTCGGGGGCCGGGCCGTACACCTTCCCGGTGGGGAAGTGGTCCTTCGGGTACTGCCGGACCGCGTACACGCTGAACACGGCCAGGCTGCCGTTGGCTCGCCGGACGTAGATGCGCTGGCCAGGCCGCATGTCACTGAGCCGGTAAAAGATACCCGGGCCGAGGTAGGAGTCGATGTGCCCGGCGATCACCGAGGAACCCATCTCCCCGGGCCGCGGGCTGCCCGTGTACCAGCCCGCCACCGAGGTGGAGGTGGGCACCTGAAGGGTGCCCTGGGCGGTGATGCCCAGCCTGATCAGCCTGGAGTGCACGCCGATGGCCGGGATGGTCAGGGACACCGGCGCCGGGGCGGCCGCAGCCGGCGAGGGGTCCGGGGCCGGCGCGGCGGATCCGGACGGAGCCGGGACGGATGCCCTGGTCTCCCGGTCAGGGGCCTGCCCCGGGTGGCCGGTCAGCATGACCAGCCCGGCCGCGCCGAGCGCCAGCACGAGCAGCCCGATGACCACCGCGGCCACCGCGAACGGCCGGCGCCGACGCCGGCCTGGCGGGCCGCCCGGAGGCGGCCCGCCAGGAGCCGGGGTGCGCGGCGACGGCACGTACCGGGACGACTCCCCCGGTGCCTGGCCTCGCTGAGGCGGACCACGGTGCCCGTGCCGTGGCCCGCCTGCCGGGGTCGTCGCGGGTGCGGGGCGGCCCGCCCCCCTCAACGGGCGTGCCGGGCCACGGCCCTGACCCGGCGGAGCCGGTAACCACCGGCCAGGGTGAGCAGCGCGCCCGCCACCAGCGCGGCCAGCCAGGGCAGCGGCGAGGACCCCGGCGCCGGGGCCGTGCCGCCGAGTCCGGTCGCCGCGCCGCCGTTGGGCATGACCGAGCTGCCCGCGGCGTCCATCAGGTCGGTGACCGACAGGCCGCTGGACGAATCCAGCACGACCAGGGTGTGGATCGTGCCCGGGGTCAGCTTGACCTGGCCGGACCACGCCTCGGTGCCCCCCTTGGCGTGCACCATCCAGGTGCCGGGCCGGTCCGTCCCGTAGCCGGTGATGTTGGCGAACGCGAGGTTGCTGGCCAGCGTGGCACGGCCGGCCGTGACGGTGACGTGATGCTCCTTCAGCGACGCCTGGATGACCCGGACCAGCGACTTGCCCTTGGGCGTGGTCAGCCGGTCATCGAGGACCTGGAGCCGCAGCGCCTTGTTCGGCCCCATCCCGGCCACGGTGTAGGCGTGCCCGGGATGCACCATCAGGTTGTTGGACAGCACGGGGGTGGAGGAGGGCGACGCGCCGACCCCGCGCATGGCCACCGTGTACTCCCCGTGCGGAACCCGCTCGTACGGCGAGACGGTGCCGTAGCTGACGTGATGCAGGACGATCATCGCGTTGGGCTTGCCGTAGCTGTACAGGTAGACGTTGACCGGCGGGGTGTTCGGGGACAGGTGCGCCAGCCTGACCCAGCCGTATCCCGACGAGGCCGGGGCGTGGGTGGTGGCCGCGCCCGCCGGACCGGCCGCCGCGGTCGCTGCGACCAGGGCCCCGCTGGCCAGCAGGGCCAGCCCGCCGCAGCCGGCGCGCGAACCGGGCCACCGGCCCGGCTCACAATGAACTCCGTACCATCATGCACTCCCACTCCCAGGATGAGTTCATCCAGTGTTCGATGATCTATATGTGTGTTGAGGTCTGTCCGGCCTCGGTCAGCCCTTCCCGAGCAGTCCGAGCGGGCTGGGCGCGCCGTATTCGACGCGCAGTACCGGCCGGCCACTGGCCAGCCGGACGACGGTGATGTGCGCGGGCCGGTACGGGGACAGCTGGGCCCGCAGGTAGCTGGCCAGCGAGGCGATCGTGTTGGGCCGCTGCCGGGTCCCCGGCCCGGCCGGCGCGATGTCCGCGACCCGCAGCGGCATGCCCGCGCTCGCCCCGGCGGCGGGCGCAGGGAAATCGACCACCTCCACCACGTGCATGGTGGCCAGCGCGGCGAACGCGGTCAGCAGCCGCGAATCGACCTGGCCGGTGGCCAGCGCCCGGCGCGCGGAGGCCGGGGAGTGCAGCCGGGGGTTGCGCAGCAGCTGGCGAGCCCGCTGAGGCCCGCGCGGCCACGTCGGCCCGCAGGCCGCGCAGGTAGGCTGCGCCGCCGTCCGACGCCACCACCCGGATCGCGGTCTGCGCGCTGCCCATCCCGAAGCTGGCCAGCACGACTGGCGCGTACACGCTGGTCAGCCGGCCGCCGAACTCGCCGCGCACGGCCGCCGTGGAGACGATCAAGTCGCTGCCCAGCGGGGCGGGATTGCTCCCGCCGAGGGTGAGCAGCCGCGCCGCCGGGACCCCGTGGGCCTGCAGTACCGCGCACATCTGCGGGTCGCAGGACACGATCGCGTCCGCGGATGCCTGGCCGGCGATCCAGCGCGCCGCGGCCGTGCGGGCCGCCGCGGCCGCCCGGATGGCGGCGGGAGTGGGCGCCCGGCCGGTCGCGGCCTGGGT
This sequence comes from uncultured Actinomycetes bacterium, assembly GCA_963723595.1. GTDB lineage: Bacteria > Actinomycetota > Actinomycetes > Streptosporangiales > Streptosporangiaceae > RYN-230. The sequence goes on along the minus strand of CAVRRQ010000013.1, from coordinate 22,649 downwards.
CCCGCCGCGACTGTGCCCGGCCGGGGCCGGGCTGCGGGTCAGCGCGATGGTGATCGCGCCCGGGCGAACAGCACCGCGGCCAGGACGAGCACGGTGAGCACCCGCCACCGGGCCTGGGCGGGCCAGCGGAGGTGCAGCGGCGCTGCACCCACAGCCGTACGGTCGTGAACAGCACCGTGCCCCAGGGCGGCGGGGGCGCCGACGGGCGCTGCAGGCCACCGGAGCCGGGGTCACGGCGGGCCAGGCCCCCAGGTTCAGCCGGTGCCGGAGCGGGGCCCCGGGCGGCCGGATCTCCGGCCGGCGGGGTCTCGGGCGGAATGCGGCCGGCTGGCGGGCTGGCGGGCGGCGCGGGGGGAGGTGCCCCGGGCCCGGGTGTACCGCGCCCGGCTGAGCCTGCCCCGTGATCCGGGCGGTCCCCGGCGCCCGCCGCTTCCCTGGTGCGGTGCTCATCCTCCCGGGCCTGCCGGTCCAGCTCGGACCGCCTCCTGCGCGGCGGCGAGATCCCGCACGGACAGGATCACGGCGTCCTGGGCGGCGTCCGCGCTGAAGTCGCGCGCCAGCCGGCCGCCAGGCCGCGACGGGAGACCGTCAGCCTGCGAGCGCACGCCAGGATCCCCGGGCGCTGGCCCGGGTGATTTCAGCCGCCGGATTTGCGGTTGCACGCGCGTCCCCCACCGGGCCCGCAAGGAGTGAAACCAAGCCCAAGTGACACAGCCGAGCACACTACGGAAGGCCATTTCAACCGAAATAGCAGGATGTCACAGAAGTAATACGTACTGTTGAGTAGACCTCAATCTGATCACGGTCCGTATAGCCCGGCCGGGGGTAACGCCCGGATATCGCCGCGCACAGTTACGGCCGCCCGATTCAGGGCCTACGGACACGCTGATAGAGGCTGAGCGCTTGGTCCACCGCGGCCGTCTCGCCGGGCAGCAGGGCCGCCCTGGCCCGCGCCGCCGCCGCCAGGCGGGCCGCCGCCTCCGGGTCGTCCAGGAGCCGGGTGACCGCGGCGGCCAGCGCCCCCGGGTCGCCGGGCGGGACGAGCACGGCCCCGTCGTCGCCGGTCAGCTCGGCGATCCCGCCGACTCTCGTAGCGACCAGCGGCAGGCCCGCGCGCAGCGTCTCCTGCACGATGAGCGGCTGGCCCTCCCAGACGCTCGGCACGACCACCACGTCGGCGGCGGCCAGCAGCACGGGCACGTCGCGCCGCGGGCCGAGGAACCGGACCGCTACCCCGGCCGTCGCCGCCTGGCGGCGAAGTTCCGCACCCAGCGGCCCTTCCCCCGCGATGAGCAGCAGCGGGACCACCGCGCGCCGCTGCCACCGCGCCGCCGCCTGGATCAGGGTGCCGAAACCCTTCTGGGCCGCCAGCCGGCCGAATCCCGGCCACGATCTCCCGCTCTCCCGGCTCATCTTCCGCGAGCTCACGGCGGAGCACGGCTATCTCGGCGGGGGAGGCGCTGGCCGCGGCCGGCGCGGGCACGAGTGCCCGCCCGGCCATCCGGGCTCCCCGGCGGCGCATGCGGGCGTCCAGATCCCCGGACACGGTGAGCACCGCGTCCGCCCGGCGGGCGACGATCATCTCCAGCGCGGCATACACCGCGGCGGCCGGGCCGGCTGCGGGCGGGGCGTTGTGCACGGTGACCGCCAGCGCGGTGTGCGGGGTGCCAGGTATGGCCAGGGCCAGCGCGGCCAGCGCGCCCGCCCGGAGTCCGTGTGCGTGCAGCACGTCGGGATGGTCGCGGGCCACTAGCCGCCGGAGCCGCAGCACAGCCGCGACGTCGCGGGTGGGGCGGGGCTGCCCGGCGATGTCCACCTCACGGAATTGCCAGCCCGGCCGCGGCGGAACGGGGCCGGGAGTGGCCGGGCCGGAGCGGGCAGGGGCGGGAGCGGCCGGGCCGTACACGTGGACCGTGGCGCCACGGGCGGCGCACCCCCCGGCCAGCATGGCCACGTGCCGCCCGGTCCCCCCGGCGGTCGAGGCGACCAGGTAGCTGACGCGTCAGCCCGGCCGGGTCTCCGGTCCCGGCCTGGCCAGCGGCCCCGCTCACGGCGGCAGCCTCCTTCCGGCCAGCCGGAAGCCCCGCAGCATGTCCCGGCCGCGGGCCAGCACCGCGCGCAGGTCCCCGCCGTCGAAGGCCAGCGCCGCTCCGCCGAACACCACGGTCACGCAGCCGCAGGCCAGGATCGTGACGCCCGCGTTGGGGATGAAGCCCCTGGCTGGCACGGCGGAGGACAGCGCCCCGCCGGCCGCAGCCCCGGCCACCGCCCCGGCCAGCCCGGCCAGAGCCGCCCGGGCCGTCCCGTGCAGCGCGGCCCGGCCCCGCGCCCGGCGTACCGCGCCGAGCAGTGCGAGGCCGCTCACGGTCAGGCCGATAGTGTTGCCCAGGCCCAGGACGGGCACCACCCACCAGTCCGGCACCAGGGCCACCGCGACCACGTCGGCGACGATGACCAGCAGCCAGCCGGCCACCAGGGCCGCAGCCGCCACCCGCGCCCGGGCGTCGGCGAACAGCACCCGGGACAGGTGGGTGGACAGGCCGTAGCCGACCAGGCCGGGCGCGAACGCGGCGACCGTGTAAGCCAGCTGCCGGGCGTCCCCCGGATGGTGCGTGAACAGCCGCGAGGCTGGCACCGCCGCGCCGGCCAGGAGCGCCGCCCCCAGCCAGGTCACCAGCATGACCGCACGGGTGGAGGCGGCCGAGGTCTCATCGAAGCGGGCTCCCTGGGCCGCAGCCAGGAGCGGGAACGCGGTGGTGGCGATGGGCACCGCGAGCACCGCGTACGGCACGAAGAACATCTGCCAGCCGAAGTTGTACAGGACCAGCGCGCCCTGACCCTCCTGGCCGTTGGCGAGCACCATCACCGCGACCACCGACGCGTCCTGGGCGATCAGGGCGATCAGCCCCACCGCGGCAAGGCCGCGGATCCGCGGGGCCATGCCCGCCGGGAAACGCAGCGTGGGCCGCAGCCGCAGCCGCAGCCGCAGCGCCGGGACCAGCGCGGTAAGGGCCAGCGCCGCCACTCCCGCCGTGGTGCCCAGGGACAGCATCAGCTCGGCCGACCGGGGCAGCGTGGCCAGCCGGCCGTATCCCTGGCTGAGCGGCACGAACGCGAGATAGGCGGAGATCACGACGACGCTGGACAGCACCGGGGCGAGGGCGGGAGCGGTGAACCGCCGGTGCGCCTGCAGGATCCCGTACAGCACGACGGCCAGCCCGTACAGCAGGATCTGCGGGGCGAAGACGACCAGCATCCGGCTGCTGACCGCGACGATGGCCGCGTGCGCGCAGCGCGGTGCGCCTGCGAGCAGCAGCGAGGCCAGCGGGGTCGCCGCCACGGCGATGATCACGCTCACCGGGGTGAGCACCAGGACCACCCAGGACAGCATCGCGGAGGCGATCTGGCTGGCCTGGCCTTCGGCACCGCCGGGTGCCGCCGCCGCGCTCCCGGCCGGCAGCCTCCCGGCCGGGAGGCTGCCGGCCGCCACGGCCGGCCCGGTGGCCGGGGCCTGGCCCAGCCGCCGGGCCGCGGGGCCGGCCAGCACCGGGATCAGCACGCTGGTCAGGGCGCCGCCCAGGACGACGTCGTAGATGATGTTCGGCACCTGGTTCGCGGTGGCATACGCGGTGCCCAGGCAGGTCACCGACACGGTGTGCGCGAAGACCAGCTGGCGGCCGAAGCCCACGATGTTCGACACGATCGTGATCGCGCCGATGAGGACGGCGGCCCGGCCGATCCCGCTGCCTGCCCGTGGCACCGTGCCTGTGTCGTGCGCCCGGCCGGCCTCGGTCGCCGTTTCCTGCGCTTCGGTCACGGGGGGCTGGCAGTCGTCCCCGGGGCGACAGGCTGATGCGGGCTGTCCGCCGCTGAACTGGCGGGGGCCGGCCCGGGCCGACGGCCGAGCATGTCGACCCAGTGCAGCGGCGGTGTCCGCTGGATGACCTTGGTGAAGCTCACCTTCTCGCTGGCCGCGGTGAGCGCGACGATCCCGGCCAGCACGGTGACCCGGCCGGGCCGCGGCAGGCTCGCGGCCGCCGCGGCGCCGAGCACGGCCCCGAGCGCGTTGGCCCCGGCGTCGCCGAGCATGGCCCGCTCGCCCAGGTCCTCGCCCGCCAGCGCAAGCGCCGCACCCAGCGGAATCCCCGCCAGCGTGGCTCCCGGAACCGGCCTGGCCAGCACCGGGTTACCGGACACCGGGTTACTGGACACCGGGCCAGCTGACGCTGGGACGCCTCCGGCCCTCCAGGGCCGGCCCGCGGCGGCCAGCAGCCCGCCCGCCAGGGCCGCGACCTTGATGGCGCGCCCGGGCCGCAGGTCGAACAGGTTCAGCAGGTTGGCGCCCCCCGCGATCAGGCCCGCGTTGACCGTCACGTCCAGCGCACCCCCGCCGAGCAGCGCACTCGCGGCCAGCCCGGTCGCGCCGATGCCGCCGAGCTTGACGGCGCCGGTGGTCACCTCGCCGTGCGCCAGGGCGCCCAGGTGGCCGCGGAAGCCCCGGCGGCCACCGCTGCCCGCGAGATCGTCGTAGCCACCGAAGGCGCCGGCCCCGGCGGCGGCGACGACCAGCCCGGCGCGAGCCCGGCGCGGGAGGCCCGGGGTGAGCGCGGCCGCCAGCGCCGCACCGGCGGCCGCGGCCGGCCCTTCCAGCAAGGTGACCGGCTCACCGCGGTGGTTGGTCCGGGTCCAGGCCGCAGACCCGCCGGGCGGGCGCGCCCGCAGGAGCGCGTACGCGCCCCGGGCCGCACCGGCGGCCAGGGCGGCGCCGATCAGGATCCCGGCGATGTGCCCGGTGCCCTGCCCGCGGCTCACCGCGCGCTCGCCGGAGCGGTGGCGTCGGGGTGGGCGGACCGCTGGGCGGTGTGCTTCGTATTCGCGGACTGCCTGGCGGTCGCGGTCGGGGTGGTGGACGGCGAGGGGGTAGGGGCGGGGCTCGGGGCGGCCGCCGTCGCGCTGGCCAGTGACCCGTAGTTGCCGGAACGGCCGGCGGTGGCCTGCTCGTAGAGGGCCTGCGCCACGATGATCTGGCCGATCGCGATGTCCGCATCGTCCACGCTGCTGAAGTGGTCCGTCCGCCCATTCGACCGGAGCACGTCGATGGCGCTGCCCGGCCCGGAGCCGGCGACCTGCCCGGCCATCACGGTGCCGTTGCCGGCCAGGTTCAGCTGCTGCGCCACGGACACCAGGGTCTGGCTCGCGCTGCTGGGGCCGCCGTTCGCGGGCGGGGTGCCCGGGATTATCACGACAGCCAGGGTGGCACGGGCGGCCGGATTCCCGCTGGTACTCAGGAAACCTCCAGACGCGTAGCCGCTGAGGAGCGCTTTGCCGGCGGCGTCGGCCACCCCGGCCGGCGGATCGGCAGGGCCGTTCTTGGTCAGGATGGCGCTGGCGATCAGCTCGGCGGCCTGGGCCTGCGGTGTGCCGGCGCTCAGGGTGACGCCGGCCGGCGTCTGCTGGCGGTTCAGGGTGTCCAGGTCGGACTGGGTGCCCGTCGCGAAGAACTGGCTCTGCAGCTGCACCTGGCCGCTCACGGTCGCGCCGGCCTCAGCGACCGCCGAGGTGACCCCCGTGACCACGCCGCCCGGGAAGCCGGGCGCGGTGACCAGGACCACCCGCTGCCCGTCCAGCAGGCCGTGGAGCATCTGGTGCTCGCCCGCCTGGGCGTACGCCTGGTCCGCGGCGATCTGCTGCTTATTCAGGTTGTTCTGCGCGTACAGCGCGTCGATCCGCTTCTTCTCCGCGGTCGCGGTCTTCTGCAGCCCGCTCAGCACGGCCGGCTTCAGGGCGGTGGACCCGACCACGATCCCGATCGCGAGCGCCAGGAAGACGGCGACGATGGACACCAGGTGGTAGCGGAAGTCGATCACGGGAGGCTGGCCTAGAACAATCCGCTGAGCCAGTACCGCACGCCGTCCCACTGGGCGCCGAGGTACGTGAAGAAGATCTGGCCCGCAGGAGTGGCGTGGATGACCACCAGCATGGTGATGAGGGCAGCCAGCACCAGCACCAGCAGGGCCCAGCCCGAGATGCGCTGGCGGTAGAGCCGGCTGACGCCTTTGGCGTCCACCAGCTTGCTGCCGACCCGGAGCCTGGTCAGCCAGGTGCTCGCGTACCCGGCCCGGCCCTTGTCGAGGAACTCGTCCAGGGTGTTGTGCGTGCCGACCGCCACGATCAGGCTGGCGCCCTTGGCGTCCGCCATCAGCAGGGCCACGTCCTCGCTGGTTCCGCCCGCGGCGCACACCAACGACGGCAGCCCCAGCTGCTCGACCCGCTCCTGCCCGGGGGCCCGGCCGTCGATGGGGTAGGCGTGCACCACCAGCTCCGCCCCGCAGTGCAGCCCCTCGTCGGTCACCGAGTCCATGTCGCCGACGATCACGTCAGGCAGGTAGCCGGCCTCCAGCAGCGCGTCGGCCCCGCCGTCCACGCCCATCATGACGGGCTTGAACTCGCGGATGTAGGGCCGCAGCACCGCGAGGTCCTCGCGGAAGCGGTTGCCCCGCACCACCACCAGCACGTGCCGCCCTTCGATCTTGGTCCGGAGCTCGGGGGCGGCGATGCCGTTGACCAGCAGGCCGCCCTCGCCTTTCACGTACTCCAGCGTGTTGGTCACGAAGTCTTGGAGCTGGGCCGCGATCCCGTCCTTGGCCGCAGTCATCGCCTCGGCCACCGTCTCAGCCGTCTGCACCCGTCCCTTGGCCACCACCTCGTCGCCGAGGTACACCGTGTCGCCCTGCAACCGGACCAGAGCGCCCTCGCTGACCTTGGTGAACACGTCCGGCCCGACATCATCCACCAGCGGCACCCCGGCCTCGATCAACAGCTGGGGACCGAGGTTGGGGTACCGGCCGGTGATACTGGGCGCGACGTTCACCACCGCCGCGACCTGCTGCCGCAGCAGCGCCTCCGCGCCCAGCCGGTCCAGGTCCGCGTGGTCGATGATGGCGACCTCGCCCATCCGCAGCCGCTTGGTGAGGTTTTTGGTCCGCCGGTCCAGCCGGGCAGGCCCGATTACACCCGGCAGGTCGTCTGGCCTGCTCCGGTGCTTGATCGGGAGTCTCAGGAACGGGGCCATCATTGCGTTCCATCCTGCCAGACCGGCGGAGCAGACGAGGCCACACACCGCATCACGCAGCCGGCCCTGCCTCAGCCGGCCCGGCCCTCAGCCAGCCCCGCCTCAGCCTGCACTGCGCCCCGGCAGCTCGGCGGCCGCCGCCCGTTCCGCCGCGGCGGCGGTGAGCAGCTCGCCCGCGTGCGCCCGGCCAAACTCGGAGTCCTCGAGGCCGGCCAGCATCCGGGACAGCTCCGTGACCCGCCCGGAGTCGTCGAGCCGGGTCACTCCGCTGCGTGTCACGCTGCCGTCGCCCGCCTTCTCCACCACCAGGTGCGTGTCCGCGAAGGCGGCGACCTGGGGCAGGTGGGTGACGACGATGACCTGGGCCAGCCGGGCCAGCCGGGCCAGCCGCCGCCCGATCTCCACCGCGGCCTTGCCGCCGACGCCCGCGTCGACCTCGTCGAACACGAAGGTCGGCACCGGGTCCGCGCCGGCGAACACCACCTCGATCGCGAGCATGACCCGGGACAGCTCGCCGCCCGACGCGCCCTTGGCCAGCGGCAGGGCCGGCGCCCCGGGATGCGCGGCCAGCCGGATCTCCACCTCGTCCGCGCCGTGCGGGCCGAACTCCTCCTGCGGGGTGACCGCCACCGTGAGCGAAGCGTGCGGCATGGCCAGCGCGGCCAGCTCGGCGGTCACCTCGGCGGAGAAGCGCGCGGCAGCCTCCTTGCGCAGCGCGGTGAGCTGGGCTGCCAGCTCGGCGACGTTCACGCCGAGTTGGTCGGCCTCCCCGGCCAGGCCGGTGATCCGGTCGTCGTCGCCGTCCAGCTCCCCCAGCCGGGCGGCCGCCTGCCGGGCCCAGTCCAGCACGGTGCCCACGTCCCCGCCCTCGCTGCCGGTGGGCGCGCCGGCATCCCCGTAGCTTCGGATCAGCCGGGTCAGATCGGCGCGCCGCTGCTGCACGACGGCCAGCCGGGCCGGGTCCGCCTCGACCGACTCCACGTACGAGGCGAGTTCGGCGCCGATGTCGGAGACCAGGTAGGCCGCTTCGGACAGCCGGGCCGACAGCCCGCCCAGCGCCGCGTCGTGGACGGCGACCCCTTCCAGCGCCTGGGTGGCGGTGGCCAGCAGGCTGACCGCGTCCGGCAGGTCGTAGGACCCGCTGGACGGATCGCCGAGCAGTGCGTCGTGGGCGGCGCTGGCCGCGGTGTGCAGCCCGTCCGCGTTGGCCAGCCGCTCCTCCTCGGCCCGCAGCTCCACGTCCTCCCCCGCGACCGGCTCCAGCCGCTCGATCTCGGACAGCCCGCGGCGCAGGTCCTCCGCTTCCTGGGCTCGCTCGCGCGCCCGCCCGGTCAGCTCCTCCAGCTGGGCGCGGACTTCGCGGTGCCGCTGGTAGGCCCGGTGGTAATCGCCGGCCACCGCGGCCAGCGCCGGCCCGGCGAAGCGGTCCAGCGACTCCCGCTGCCGCCCCGGCCGCAGCAGCTGCTGCTGGTCGGCCTGCCCGTGCACCGCGACCAGGTCATCGGACAGGTAGGTGAGCAGCGACACGGGCACGGAATGGCCGCCGGCGTAGGCGCGTGAGCGGCCCTCCGCGGACACCGAGCGGCTGACGATCAGGGTGGCCCCGTCGTCGTCGAGCTCGCCGCCCGCCTCCGCCACCTGCTCGGCGACCCGCCCGGCGGGATCGATGCGCAGCCGGCCCTCGACCATGGCCCGGTCCGATCCGGGGCGCACCCGGGCCGGGTCGGCCCGGCCGCCGAACATGAGGCCCAGGCCGGTCACGACCATCGTCTTGCCCGCGCCGGTCTCCCCGGTGACCACGGTGAACCCCGGGGAGAGCTCCAGCACGGCGTCCTCGATCACGCCGAGCGCGGTAATGCGTACTTCCTCAAGCATGAGCGCGTGGCTCCTGTTCGATGTGGCGGGCGCCGGGGCGCCCCCGCCAGCCGGCGACCGGCAGGCCGAACTTCGCGACCAGCCGGTCCGTGAACGGCGCGCCGCCCGCCGCGGCGTCGTCCCCGCCGCGGAGCCGGGCCAGCAGCACCGGGGTGGCGCCGCGCCGGACCTCGATCCGCGCGCCGGCCGGCAGATCCACCCGGCGGCGCCCGTCACACCACAGCACGCCCGCGAACGACTGGCCGACGGCGGGTCCCCCGAGGATCTCGATCGCGAGCAGGGAACTGGGCGAGATGACCAGCGGGCCGGCGAACAGCGCGTGCGCGCTGATCGGCACCATCAGCAGCGCCTCGACCTCCGGCCACACGACCGGGCCGCCCGCGGAGAACGCGTACGCCGTGGAGCCGGTCGGCGTGGCGCAGACCACTCCGTCGCATCCCCACCGGGACAGCGGCCGCCCGTCGATCTCGGTGATCACCTCGATCATCCGCTCCCGCGCGACCTTCTCCACACTGGCCTCGTTCAGCGCCCAGGTCCGGGCGAGCACGGTGCCGTTCTGCCGCACGGTCACGTCGACCGTCATCCGCTGCTCGACCGTGTACTGGCGGGTGATCACCCGGTCGATCACGTTGGGCAGGTCGTCGTATTCGGCCTCGGCCAGGAAGCCGACATGGCCGAGGTTCACCCCCAGCAGCGGCACCCCGGCCGGCCGGGTCATCTCGGCCACCCGCAGCAAGGTCCCGTCCCCGCCGAGGACGAGGACCATCTCGGCGCCGCGGGCCGCGTCGGGGGTGGCCGGGAGCACCTCGGCGCCCGGGCACTGGAGCTCGGCGGCCTCGGTGTCCACGACACGCACCGTTATCCCGGCGGCAAGCAGCATCTCCACCACGAGCCGGGCGCTGGTCACCGCCGCGCTCCGGCCCGTGTGCGCCGTGACGAGCACCGTCCGGTGGGGGCTCACTGGGGTCCTTCCGCGATGACCTGGGCGAGCCGGTCCGCTTCCATCGGAGGCGCCCCGCGGCGCAGCCAGAGGAAATACTCCACGTTCCCGGCGGGGCCGGGCAGCGGGCTGGAGGTGACTCCCGCCACGCCCAGGCCGCTGCCCGCGGCGGCCGTGGCCACCGCGGTCACGGCCGAGGCCCGCAAGCCGGGGTCACGCACCACCCCACCCGCGCCGACGTGTCCCTTGCCCACCTCAAACTGGGGCTTCACCAGGAGCAGGAAGTCGGCGTCCGGCGCCGCGCAGCGGACCAGAGCGGGCAGGACCAGGCTGAGCGAGATGAACGAGAGGTCCGCGGTGACCAGGGTCGGCGGCGGGGCCACCTGCGCCGGTTCCAGGTGCCGCACGTTCACCCGGTCGAGCACGGTGACCCGGTGGTCGATCCGCAGCGCCCACGCGAGCTGGCCGTAGCCCACGTCCACCGCCACCACCTGCGCCGCTCCGGCGCGCAGCAGCACGTCGGTGAAGCCGCCGGTAGACGCGCCCGCGTCCAGGCAGCGGCGGCCCGCCACGGACAGGCCGGGAAAAGCATCCAGCGCGCCGGCGAGCTTGCGGCCGCCCCGGGACGCGTACTCAGGATCGCCGCCGGTGTCCTGGACCGCGATCGGGTCATCCGCGGTGACCTGCGTGGCCGTCTTGCCGGCGGACTGGCCTGCCACCACCACCCGGCCGGCGGTCACCAGCTCGGCGGCGTGCTCGCGGGACCGGGCCAGCCCACGGCGTACCAGTTCGGCGTCGAGCCGTCTCCGGGTACTCATGCAGGGCTGCCTCGCCGTTCAGCTGTCCGGGGTCGCGGGAGTTCCATGAGCAGCCGCTGCGGGCGGGATCTGGGCGGACGCGATGGGCTTGGACGGAAACTGGTCGTTTCCTGGATCAAGGGTACCCAGCGCTCCGGTCAGCTCCGCGTGAATGTGCTCGAAGACCGCCGCGTGCCCGGGCAGCGGCAGGTCCGCCAGCTCGCCGAGCCGGTACAGGGCCTGATCCACCCGGTCGTCCCCGGTGGCCGGGATGTCCGCGGTGGCGGCGTCCCGCCCGGGGGTACTTCCGGGGGCGGCCGGGCCCGGCGCCCCCGGGTCGTTCTGCGTCACGTCGCGCTCCTCGGCAGGGTTGCGTGCGGGCTGCGGGGCGGTTCTCCGACGAACGCTACCGTCCGGGGACCTCCGCAGGCGCCACCAACGCCTGGCGCCACGCCCATGGCGTCATCAACGGGCAGGGAGTTGCACAATGGACACTCCCTGGGAAGCGAGGAGACATGGCGACTGCTGAGGAGTGCCGGACAGCGCTGGAAGCGCTGGCGGGCCGTCTCACCGAGGTTGACCCGCAGAAGCGGTCCGCTCTCCTGGCCGACCGCTCCCTCAGTGCCACGGTGACCGACCTGGGCGTCACATTCGTCACGAAGCTCGGCCCGGACGGCGCCGGCCCGGTGAGCGAGGCGGGGCCGGGCGACCCGCCGGCCCAGGTCCGGTTCTCCACTCTGAGCGACGAGCTGATAGCGATATCGGGAGATCCGAAGCGCTTTGTCCGCTCCTGGCTGACCGGCAAGGTAAAGGTCGACGCCAGCCTCACCGACATCCTCCGCCTCCGCAAGCTGCTGTGACCGGGGGGCGGGGGTGAGCGGTGCCTGAGGGGGACTCGGTCTGGCACGCCGCGAAGCGGCTCCGGGAGGCGCTGGCCGGGCGGGTGCTGACCCGCAGTGACTTCCGGGTCCCGCGATACGCCACCACCGACCTGACCGGCCGCCAGGTGACGGAGTCGCTGTCCCGCGGCAAGCACCTGCTGACCCGGGTCGAGGGCGGCGTCACCGTGCACACCCACCTGAAGATGGACGGTGCGTGGCGGGTCCGCCCGGCCGCGGCCCGGCCGGCCGAGGGTCACAAGGCCCGGCTGATCCTGGCCAACGACACCTGGCAGGCGGTCGGCTACCAGCTCGGCGTGGTCGAGGTGCTGCCCACCGAAAGGGAACAGGACGTGGTCGGCCACCTCGGCCCGGACCTGCTCGGCCCGGACTGGGACGCGGGCCAGGCGGACGAGGCGGTGCGCCGGCTCCTGGCCGATCCGGACCGCCCAGCGGCGGAGGCGCTGCTGGACCAGCGGAACCTGGCCGGCATCGGCAACGTGTACCAGTGCGAGCTGCTGTTCCTGCGCGGCGTCCACCCGTGGCGGCCGGTCGGCGAGATCCGCGACCCGGCCGGGATGGTGCGGCTGGCGCACCGGATGCTGGATGCGAACAAGGACCGGATCGGGCACATCACGACCGGATCGCGGCAGCGCGGCGAGGAGCACTGGGTCTACGGGCGGGGCGGGCGCCGCTGCCGCCGCTGCGGGACCCTCATCCTCCGGGCCGACCACGGCCCGGGCCCGGCCTCCGGCCAGGGCGCGAACCCGGAGGCACGGATCACGTTCTGGTGCCCGTCACTGCCAGCCAGCTCCGTAAAAGGAGCACTCGCCTGGCGGCAGCCCCGGGCCGCCAGGCGAGTGTCCGTGGGACGCGCGGTCCTACGCGTCCCGCTTCAGGAAGACGAACGCCCCCGCGCCGATCGCGATCACCGCGTAGGCGGTGAACACCGCGAACCCGGCCCAGGGCGAGAACATCGGCGGATTGCCCTGCGGGGCGATCGTGGACCAGATCTGGCTGCCCGCGTTGAACGGGATCCACTTGTCCACGTGGTCCTGCCAGTTCGACGGCAGGAAGTTGATCAGCACGAACAGCACGAACAGCAGCCCGATGGAGGCCGTGATCGCCCCCGCGGTGTGCCGCAGCAGCGTGCCCAGCCCGAAGGCCAGCATCCCGCAGACGGCCAGGAACAGGGCGCCCCCGATGACCGCACGCAGCACGTTGGGGTCACCGAGGGTCACGTTCAGGTGCTTCGAGGACAGGATGGCCTGCCCGATGAAGAACGACACGAACGACGCGACCAGCCCCGTGATGAAGCTGACCAGGAAAAAGACCACGCCCTTGGCCGCGAGCACCGTGCCGCGGCGCGGCTGGACGGTCAGCGAGGTGCGGATCATCCCGGTGGAGTACTCCGAGGTCACGGTCAGCGCGCCAAGGACCGTGATGATGAGCTGGCCCAGGATCAGGCCGGCCAGGCTGCGCTGGGTCGCGTCGAAGAACGGCCCGTGGTCAGCACCGCGCGAGACCGCTCCCAGGCAGGCCAGCGTGCCGATCCCGATCGTGATCACGACCAGGGCGATGAGCGTCCAGTAGGTGGACCGGACCGAGCGGATCTTGGTGAACTCCGAGCGGAGCGCGCCGGCGAATCCGGCCCGGCCGGACGCAGCGGGCCGCAGGGCCGGCGCGGAACTTCCCGGCAGCTGTGTCGTCGTGGCCATGTCAGAGCACCTCTCCCGTGGTCACCGGCTGGACTGCGGGACCAGACCCGGCGCTGCCCGGCCCGGCGGCACCCGTCCCGGATCCGTCGATGCCGGCGTGCGCGTGGAACTCCACGCTCGACGCGGTGAGCTCCATGAACGCCTCCTCCAGCGAGGCGTGTGCCTGGGCCAGCTCGTGCAGCCGGATGCCGCGCTCGAAGGCCAGGTCCCCGATCTGGTCCGGGGCCAGGCCCTGGACCACGAACGCGCCGTCCGCGGCGTCGGCGACGTGCCCGCCGGCCAGTGCGACCACGCTGCGCAGCTCCTCGGCCTGGGGGGTGCGGACCCGGACGGTCTGCACCGAGTTACGGGCGATGAACTCGGCCACGGTGCAGTCGGCGATGAGCCGCCCCCGGCCGATGACCAGCAGATGATCCGCGGTGTTCTCCATCTCGGACATGAGATGGCTGGACACGAACACGGTGCGGCCCTCGGCGGCGAGCGCCTTCATCAGGTTCCTGATCCACAGGATGCCCTCGGGGTCCAGCCCGTTGACCGGCTCGTCGAACATGAGGATGGCCGGGTCGCCGAGCAGTGCGCCGGCGATGCCGAGCCGCTGGCCCATGCCGAGGGAGTATCCCCGGGACCGCTTCCTGGCCACCTCGCTCAGGCCGACGAGCTCGAGCACCTCGCCCACCCGGCGGGCGGGCAGGTTGTTGGTCTGGGCCAGGCAGAGCAGGTGGTTGTAGGCGCTGCGCCCGCCGTGCACCGCCTTGGCGTCCAGCAGCGCACCCACCTCGCGCATCGGCTGGCCCAGGTCGCGGAAGTCCTTGCCGTGCACGGTGACGGTGCCCTTGGTCGGGCGGTCCAGGCCGAGAATGAGCCGCATGGTGGTGGTCTTGCCCGCCCCGTTCGGGCCGAGGAAGCCGGTGATCTTGCCTGGCTCCACGCTGAATGACAGGTCGTCCACCGCGACCTTGTCCCCGTAGCGTTTCGTGAGGCTCCGGGCCTCGATCATTGAGTTGTCCTCTCCGCTTCGCGCCCCCCGGGCCGGGTGCCCGCCTTCCGCGCAAGGACAGTCTTCCGGGCGCGCGAGGGTCCGCGCATCGCCCGCACGGCCGGCCCGCATCCCCCTGTGGGAGTATGCCGGGCGTCACCCTGGCAGTGCAGCCAGCGCGGGCCGGATCAGCTCCGGGGTGACGTGATCGGCGGACCAGGCCGCGGCGCACAGCGCGCGGAGCCCGTCGATGGCGTCCCCCGAGCCCTCCAGGACCAGCGGGGAATCCCCGCCCGGGCACCGCGCCGTCCACCCGCCGCAGCGGAAGACCCCGTGCTCAGCGGGGATGGGCGGGTGCGGGGCGAGCAGGCCGGCCAGGTCGGCCGCCAGGTAGGTGGGCCGCTGGTCCGCGACGGCCAGCACCGCATCCTCAGGGCGGGTGACCCCGGTAAGCACCAGCAGGCTGGGGGCCCCGGCCCGGACCGCGCCCTCGATGTCGGTGTCCAGCCGGTCCCCGATCACCAGCGGGTGCCGCGCGCCGGTCCGGGCCACCGCCTCGGCGTGCAGCGGCGGCTCGGGCTTGCCCGCCACGACCGGCTGCTGCCCGGCCGAGTGGACGATCACCTGGCAGAGCGCGCCGTTGCCGGGCTGCCGCCCGCGGCCGGTGGGCATGGTCGCGTCCGCGTTCGAGGCCACGTACCAGGCCCCGGCCTGGACCGCGAGCGCTCCCTCGCACAGCAGCGAGTAGTCGATGCCGGGCGCGAAGCCCTGGACGACGGCCGCGGGCCGGTCCAGCGCCGTGCTGACCGGCCGGAAACCCCGTTCCCGGACCGCGGCGCGCAGCCCGTTGCCGCCCACCACGAGCACCGCCGAGCCGGAGGGCAGCCGCCCGGCCAGCAGGGTCGCGGCGGCCTGGGCCGAGGTGACCACGTCGCCGGCCGTGGCGGGCACCCCGAAGCCGGCGACCTGCGCGGCGATCGCCGCGGGCGTGCGGGAGGAGTTGTTGGTCACGAACGCCAGCCGCATGCCGGCCTCCGCCGCCTTGGCCAGCGCCTGCGGGGCGCCGGGCACCGCGGCGTCGCCGAGGTAGACCACCCCGTCCAGGTCCAGCAGGGCCACGTCGTAGACCTGGGCGAGCGGATCCGGGCAGCCCCGCAGGAAGGCTGCCAGTCCGGTGTCGTGATCACGCTCAGCGGCGTCAGCAGGCATGGACGTCCTCAGTTCCTGGTTCCCGTGAAAGTCCTTCAAATTAGCACTAACGGACTGCCCGGTCCGGTCCCCCTGGGCCAGCGGCTCCGTCGCGGGGCGATCAGGCGGGGGCGCCGGGCGGCTCCCCGGCCGCCTTGGACCGGGCCTTCAGGGTGGCCCGCACGCCGCGCAGGGCCTCGGTGTAGTGCCTCAGCTCGGGCCGCATCGCGGCGGCCAGCGCCAGGTGCTCGGCGGCGGCCTGCGGGTCCCCGCTCCGGGCCAGGGCCAGGCCCAGCCCGAACTGGGCGTAGTCGTCGCTCGGGCTGGCCTCGACGATGCGCCGGAAGGTCGCGGCCGCCTCGTCGTAGCGGCGGGTGTCGAACTGGGCCCGGGCCAGGGCCTCCAGCACGCTGCGGGAGCCTGGCTCGGCCTCAGCGGCCCGCTCCAGCAGCTGGGCGGCGGCCGCCGGGCTGCCCCGGCCGAGCAATTCCAGCCCCCGCTGGTACCACGTGTACACGTCACCATGCGGGGCCGGAACGCCGGGAGCGCCGTCCTGCGGCGGCGGATTTTCGGCCGGGCGGGAATCCTGGCCGCCCCATGGTGCTTCTGTCATATGTGCAGATCCTTCCGTCCGGCGGGGAACAGGTGTCGCCGGGACCAGCCGGGCTCGAGCTCGCGCCGTTCCGTGGAGTCCGTTATGCCCAGGAACGGGTCAGCGGACTCGCGGAGGTCACCTCTCCACCGTACGACGTCATCGCCCAGGACACCGCCCAGCAGTTGCGCGACGCGGACCCGCACAATGTGGTCCGGCTGATCCTGCCCGGCCAGGACCCGTCCCGGCCAGGCGAGGAGTACCACGACGCCGCCCGGCTGCTGGCTGACTGGCGGCGGGAGGGGATCCTCGTCGCCGGCGGCGAGCCCGCCCTCTACGTGTACGAGCAGCGGGTGACCGGGACGGCAGGCCACGAGGGTGTCCTGCAGCGCGGGCTGATCGGGGCGGTGCGCCTGGCCCCGGACACGGCCCGGATCGTGCTCCCCCATGAGGACGTCATGCCCGGCCCGGTCCGGGGACGCCGGCAGCTGATGGAAGCGACCCAGGCCAATCTGGAGCCCATCTTCCTGCTGTACGAGGGCGGGCTCGCTGAGGACCGGGGGGCTGAGCGCGGCCCGGCCAGCCTCGCCACCCAGGTGGCCGCCGAGGTCGCGGACACGGGGACGCCCGTGCTGAGCACCGGCACCGGCGACGGCATCCGGCACACCCTGTGGGAGGTCACCGATCCCGCCACGCTGGCGCGGATCGCGGCCGATCTGGCCCCCCGGCAGGCCCTGATCGCCGACGGGAACCACCGCTACGCCGCGTACCTGCAGATGCAGGCGGACCGGCGGGCGGCCGGCGACGGCCCGGGCCCATGGGACTACGGGCTCGCGCTGCTGGTGGACGGGGACGCGTTCCCGCCCGAGATCGGGGCGATCCACCGGGTGCTGCCCGGGCTGCCGCCAGCCGAGGCGGTGGAGCGGGCCAAGGCCGGTTTCTCGGTGCGGGCCCTGCCCGGCGGGACGGGCGGGCTGCCGGCGGCGCTCGAGGCGCTGGCGGCGGCGGGCCAGGACGGCCCGGCTTTCCTGGTGGCCGGTCAGGGCCAGGTCCACCTGCTCACCGACCCGGATCCGGTGCAGCTCGAGGCGGCCATGCCTGCGGGCCGCTCCGCGGCCTGGCGCCGGCTGTCCACCGCGGTGCTGCAGGAGTTCCTGCTGGCGGCGTTGTGGGGCATCCAGGACGACGAGCAGGGCGTGCGGGTGGTGCACCACGACGCGGACCGGGCGATCGCGCAGGCCGACGCGGCGCCGGGCGGCACGGCGGTCATCGGCAACCCGCTGCATGCCGCGGACGTGTACGCGGTCGCGGCCGGCGGGGAACGGCTGCCCCGCAAGTCCACCTCGTTCGCGCCCAAGCCGAGGACCGGGCTGATCATGCGGTCCTTCGTGGACTGACTGTGCTCCCAGTTCCCGGCCTACGGGCCGACTCTGCTCCCAGTTCCCGGCCTACGGGCCGACTCTGCTCCCAGTTCCCGGCCTACGGGCCGACTCTGCTCCCGGTTCCCGGCCTACGGGCCGAGAAGCCAGCTGGGCGGGCCTGCACATCGCCAGTGTCCGGGTTCTCTGGCTCACCGCACTACCGGCTCCATCCGTCACGTGATCGTGCCGGGCTCGGCCCGCAGCTACGGGTCAGCGGGGGGCTAGCCCTTGCGCATGTAGAGGCCGAAGGGGCCGTGCGGCACGGGCACGAAGTTCTGGTCGAAGTAGACCGAGATCTCCCGGGCGGCCCAGGGAATGCGCTTGTAGGACAGCGGGGACAGCCAGACGTACTGGGCGCCGCGCAGCGCCGACATCCACAGCGCCCGGACCGCGGGGACACGCTGCGCGCCGGTGGCCGCGCTCCGGCCCCGGGACAGCGAGTAGTCACTGCCCACGCCGTCCACCATGGGCACGCACCCGGGCCGCGAGGACACGAACCGGTTCGCGGCGATCGTGTACGAGGCCTGGTCGGTCAGGACACACGAGCCGGACGGGACCACGTCGCCGACCGCGGACACGACGTCGGAGGTGAGGCCGGGAGTAGTCGGCGCGAGCGGGGGCTGCAGGCTGCTCTCGAAGCCGAACTGGGCGACGCCCATGACGATCACGGCCACGATGGCCGCGGGAGTCGCGTAGCGGACCACGAGCCGGGCGGCCGGGCGCCGCGGGGCGGCCGGGTCACCGGCCCGGGTGGCGCGGAGGGCATCGACGAACCGGGCCACGGGCAGCCCGACGGCCGGGGCCAGGAACGGCGCCAGGAACCCGGCGTAGTGGTAGTAGAAGTCGGCCGGCCACAGGAACGCGATGATGGTCAGGGCCGTGGCCGCGAGCGCGAACTGCTCCAGCCGCCGCGGCCGCTCCCCCGTCAGCCGCGACGCGGCCACACTGCACCCCACGATCAGGGCCACGATGAGCAGCGAGATCAGGGACAGCGCCAGCGTGGAGGTCAGGCCGGTGATGTCGGTCAGGCCACTCATCTCGTGCAGCCGGTAGCCGAGCGGGATCCGCACCGAGTCCACCCGGACCAGCTGCGCCACGATCACGCTGCGGTAGAAGGTCCCGGGCGCCAGCGCCGCGAACGGCAGCACCGGGACGGCGAAGCCCGCCACCACCCCGGCGGCATAGGCCGCGGCCCGCCGGGGCTGCCGGGCGGCCAGGATGAGCACCAGGATGACCAGCACCGGCAGGATGGCCCAGACCTTGATGGCCCCCGCGAAGCCGAACGCGACGCCGCCCCAGACCAGCCGGCGGGTACTGGCCAGCCCGTCACGGTCGAACACAGCCAGCATTCCGGCCAGGCAGAACAGCACCAGCCAGGGCTCCAGCAGCACGGTGTGCGCGGCCTGCACCGCGGCCGGGTAGACGGCCAGGATCCCGCAGGTCAGGATCACGGCCAGGAGGCCCCGGTGGCGGACGAGCAGGCCGCCCATGGCCACCGCGGCCACGCCGGCCAGCGCGGTGAGGATCCGGCCCACGCCCATCCCCCAGGCGGTGCCTATCCCCTTGGTCACCAGCGCGACCGGGGCCATCAGCAGCGTGATGCCAGGCGGCTGGACCATGATGAAGTCCCGGTACGGGAGGTCACCGTGGATGAGCAGGATCGCGCTGCCGAAGTCCGTCCCGTCGTCGTACTCGGTGACGCCAATCAGGTAGTCAGGGCGGCTCAGCTGGTAGAGCCGGAGCGCTAGGCCGAGCGCGGTCATGATCACGATGGCCGCGGTCACCGGGTCGGGACGCGTCCAGCGGACCGGCCGGCTCGATTCCGCCGGCGGCACTTGCGACCTGGCGGCTGGCATTCTCACAGGTAATCCGCTCACAGTTGGTGACACGCACGTTTCCTGACAACCCGGCACCGGGCGCGGCCGGGAGCCGGTGACGACAGACACTGTAGCCACGCAGGACTCAGGCCACTAACGACACGAACAATCCCCCCGGCCGGCGCCCCGCCCAGGTCGCATAGGGGCACGATCCGACCGCGTTCTGATACTACTCGCGGGCGGAGCGCCGGCACCGGATACCCGCCGGGAAGGGCCGCGGGCTTTACGGTGTCGCGACGACGTCTTCCACGCCGGCCGGATGGGTGTCCCCAGACGGCGAACAGCGGCGTGGCGGCGACGCGGTACCGGCCGCCGGTGACCAGGTTGATCCGGGCGGCCGTCAGCCACGGACCGGCCGCCAGCGGGCCATCTGGGACCATGGGCGGATGGACACGGCAGAGGGCATGCCGGAGGACACGGTGCGGTCCCCGGGCATCACCGAGCTTGGGCACGACGTGTACGAGATCGATACCCGGATGGCCGGGTACCCCGGCCTCACGGCGGCCTACCTGATCCTCGGTGACCGGCCCTGCCTGGTGGAGACGGGTACCGCGCCCTCGGCCCCGGTCGTGCGGGACGCACTGGCCGCCCTGGGAGTGGGGCCGCACGACCTGGCCACGGTGGTGGTGACCCACATCCACCTCGACCACGCCGGCGGCGCCGGGGACATCGCCGCCATGTTCCCGGACGCGGAGGTCGTGGTGCACGAGCGCGGCGCCCGGCACCTGGCCGACCCGGCCCGGCTGATGAGCAGCGCCCGGATGGTGTACGGGGACGCGCTGGACACGCTGTTCGGAACCATGAACCCGACCCCGGCTGGGCGGATCCGCACCGTCGGGGAACGCGGGACCGTGGATCTGGGTGGCGGGCGGCGGCTGGACAGCCACTACTCCCCCGGGCACGCCAAGCATCATGTCGGGCTGATCGACTCGGTGAGCGGTGACCTGTACGTGGGCGACGCCGCCGGCGTGTACATCCCGGAGACCGGGGACCTGCGGCCGGCCACCCCGCCGCCCGACTTCGACCTGGACACGGCGCTGGGCTCGGTCCGCATGTTCGCCTCGCTGCGCCCCCAGCGCCTGCTGTTCAGCCACTACGGGCCGGTGGCGGACGTGGCGGAGACCCTGGCCCGGTCGGCCGAGGAGATCCGGCTGTGGGTGGAGGAAACCAGGGCGGCCCGGGGCGCCGGGCTGGACTTCGACCATGCGGTCGCGATGGTGCACGAGCGGACGCGGGAACGTTACGCGGCCCTGGGCCCGGACGCCGACCCGGCGATCGCGGCCAAGTTCGAGACGCTGAGCAGTACCGCCTCGAGCGTGGCCGGGATCGCGGCCTGGCTCGGGAGCACAGGCCAGGCGCCCTGATCGTCAGTCATCCGCCACGTCGTCGTCACCCCGGTCAGCTACGTCCCCGCCGTCGTCCTGATCCTCGTCGCGGTCTTCGCCGCCCAGGTCGTCGATGACGACGTCGTCCAGGTCGTCGAAGCGCTCCGCGGCGTCGGTCAGCTCGTCGGGATCCGCGGCTGCGGCACGGGCGAACCACTCCCGGGCCTGCTCGGTCCGGCCCGCGTCCAGCAGGGCGTCCGCGTACGCGTAGAACAGCCGGGCCGACCAGGGCCGCACCCGCCGCTCTTTGAGCTCGGGCAGCTGGAGGACCACCACGGCGGCCTCAGCCAGGCCCTGGTCCCGGCGGATACCCGACTCCACGATGCGCAGCTCGACCTCGGTCGCCCGGTCGAGCTTGAGCTTCGCGGACTGGGCGATCACGCCCAGGGCCCGGTCTATCCGGCCCAGGGCCCGCTCGGAGTCCGCTATCAGCGGAAGGTAGCTGGTCCGGCCGGTGAGCCGGCGCGCGGCGCGTAGCTCGGCGAGCGCCTCGGCCCAGTGCCCGGCCCGGTAGGCGGCGATGCCGGTGGTCTCGCGCACGATGCCCACCCGGGCGGCCAGCCGCCGGGCTTCCAGCGCGTGCTGGTAGCCGGCCTCGGGGTCGTCGGCCAGGCTGGCGGCGAGGAGCCGCCGTCCCACGGCCGAGGCGAGGTCGCCGGGCAGGGTCCGCAGTTCCGCCGCGGCCGCAGGGTCGAGCTGGCTCTCGGTGAGGTTGGCCGGGATATCCGGCAGGCTGCCCGTCCTGGCCGGCCCGGAGCGGGAGCCCGCGCTGCGTGGCTGCCGGTCGGTGGCGTCGCGGTCAGCGAACGGGCGGCCTCCGGCACGTCCGGACGCGGGGCGGCCAGAGGATGGCCGTCCTGAGGCAGGCCGGCCCGAGGCAGGCCGTCCCGAAGTCGGCCGGCCGGACACGGCAGGCCAGCCCGGAACGGGCCACGGGCCCCCGGCCGCTCACCCCGCTCGGCGTCACCGTCCCGTCCTGCACGGTAGGGGGCACCCCGCCCACCGGGACCCGGCGGCCGGGCGCCCTGGGAGGGGCCGTCCGGACGCCCGCGGAAACCTTCCGCGCCGGGACCTGCGGCACGGCTGCCAGTCGGACGGCCGCCAGTCGCGCGGGGACCGCCGGAGCGCGGGCCGCCGCCGGGGGCGCGATCGCGGGCGGGCCGGGCGCTGTAGCCCCCCGCGCGCCCGGTTCTGCCTTCTGGCGGCCCGCCCGCCGATGACCTGCGTGACGCATCCGGGCCGCCCCGGGAGGAGTCGCTGCGGGACGCGCCCGGCCTGGCCGCCCGGGGAGCTCCCGTTCCCCGCGGGGCACCAGTTCCGCGGGGAGCTCCAGATCCCCGGGAGTCAGCCGCGTCCCGTGAGGCTCCGGGCCCACGCGAAGCACCAGTTCCCCGGGAGGCACCAGTTCCGCGGGACGTACCTGTCCCCCGTGGGGCACCTCCTGAGGCACCCCGGTCGGGGCGGCTTCCACCCGGGCTGCCGTAGCGAGCGCCGCCGGGGCCCTGGGCCTGCGGACTGGACGCTCCCTGGCCACGCCGCCCGGGCGCCCCGTCGCGCGGGGTGCCCGACGTGCTGGCGCGGCGGGCCCTGCTTCCGGCGCCCCCGGCCCGCCCGGTACCGGCCCGGCCTGCGTCACTACCGCCGGCCCGGCCCGTCCCAGTGCTGCCAGCGCGCCCGCGGCCCGGGGCGCCCGCACGGCCACGATCAGCGCCGCCGCTGGAGCGGCCCTGGCTCCGCGGTGCCCCGGAGGCCCGGTTCTGACCGCGCCCTGCGCCGCCGGATCGGCCGCCGCTCTGGCCCTGCTCGCCTGCCACGCTCTGTTCTCCGCTCTACCTGATGGCTATCATGGCTCCACGCCCCCGCCGGGGACATCCGCCCCCGGAAAACTCCGGAAGCCCGGACAACGCAGTTGAGGCCGCCCCGGGTGGGG
>CAVRRQ010000012.1:0-76906 GCA_963723595.1 uncultured Actinomycetes bacterium | reverse complement strand
CGGCACGGCCGCCTGGTGGGCCAAGCAGAAGCTGCACCACACGGTGAACTTCGCCAACTGGCCGTATTACATCGACGTGCTCAAGGGCAAGCACCTGTCCCTGGAGCACTTCACCCAGCACACCGGCATCCAGGTCACCTACACCGAGCCGATCAACGACAACCTGCCGTTCTACGCCAAGATCCGGCCGTCGCTGAAGGCCAAGCAGCCCACCGGCTACGACATCATCGTGATGACGAACAGCAGCCCGCCGCTCGGGTACCTGATCAGCTTCGGCTGGCTGACCCCGCTCGACCGCAGCATGATGACCAACTTCGAGAAGTACGCGGGCCCGCTGATCAAGAACCCGTCCTGGGACCCGGGCAACAAGTACACGATGGCCTGGCAGTCCGGCTGGACCGCGATCGGGTACAACTCCTCGATCATCAAGGACCCGGGCACCAGCGTCGGCATCCTGTTCGACAAGAAGTACTCGGGCAAGATCGGCATGATGTCCGACCCCCAGGAACTCGGCAGCGTGGGGCTGCTGGCCATCGGGGTCGACCCGGCCACGTCGAAGGAGTCCGACTGGGCCAAGGCGGCCAAGAAGCTGCAGCAGCAGAAGAGCGACGGGCTGGTCCGCTCCTACTACGACCAGAGCTACATCGACCACCTCAAGAACGGCGACATCGTCGTCTCCCAGGCCTGGTCGGGTGACATCTTCCAGGCCGACCTGAACAGCAAGTATCGCGACCTGAAACTGCTGATCCCCAGCGAGGGCGGCATGTTCTGGACCGACAACATGTGCATCCCCATGTACGCCCAGAACCCCAAGGACGCCATGACGCTGATGGATTACTTCTACGAGCCGCAGGTCGAGGCCCTGGTGGAGTACTACGACGACTACGTCTGCCCGGTTCCGGCGGCCAAGGAGGTGCTGCTCAACCCCACCGGCTGGGCCAAGACCGGCGCTGACCCAGATGAAGCCGGAGATCGGCCTGCCCACCTCGACCACCGCGAACGCCCCCACCGTGTTCCCCACCGCGGCCTACATCAAGAACTCGCGCAACTATTACCAGTACAAGAACCAGGAAGAGCTGACCGCGTGGAACAACCTGTTCTTGCCGATCACCCAGGGCTCGTAACCCGCCGCCCGCGGCGCAGGCTCGGCAAGGCGCTCGCGCCGTACCTGCTGAGCCTGCCAGCCGGGCTGTGGCTGCTGGCGCTGTTCCTGGTCCCGCTGGTCGTGATGCTGTCGCTGTCCCTGCAGTCATGCAACGAGGCCACTGGCGCCTGCGTCATGACCTGGCACTGGGGCGAGTTCGGCCAGCAGCTCAGCCTGTATCACTCCCAGTTCGTCACCAGCTTCTACTTCGCGGGCGCGGCGACCATCATCGACCTGATCGTGTCGTTCCCGATCGCCTACTGGATCGCGTTCCACGGCGGCAACAAGAAGAACTTCTTCCTGCTCATGCTGCTGGTGCCGTTCTTCGTCTCGTTCGTGATCCGCACCGTGGTCTGGGAGTTCATCCTCTCCGACCAGGGCATCGTCCTGGGCAGCCTGAAGAACGCGCACCTGCTGCCGCAGAACTTCCACGTGCTCGCCACCGGGTACGCGGTGGTGGCCGGGCTGGCCTACAACTACCTGCCGTTCACCGCGCTGCCGCTGTACGTGGCGATCGAGCGGATCGACAAGCGGGTGCTGGACGCCGCCTACGACCTCTACGCGACCCGGCGGCAGGCCTTCTTGCGGGTGATCCTGCCCCTCACCGTGCCCGGGCTGTTCGCCGCGTTCCTGCTCACGTTCGTCCCGGCCCTCGGCGACTACGTGAACCAGCAGATCCTCGGGGGGACCAGCAACACGATGATCGGCACCGTGATCCAGAACGCGTTCCTGGTCAACCTGGACTACGCGGGCGGTTCGGCGCTGTCGGCGGTGCTGATGGCCATCGCGCTGGTCGGCATCTTCGCTTACGCCCGGCTGCTGGGCTCACGGACCATCGAGGACTACATATGAGCGCGGTGGTGACGGCGCCCGCGGGCACCGAGACGGGCCCGGCCCGGCCGGCCCGGCGGCGGCGCCGCCGGTGGACCCGGTTCGTGCTGCCCGCCTACTCCTGGCTGATCATCGCGTACCTGGTCTTCCCCATCGCGGTGATGGTTCTCTACAGCTTCAACAAGGTCACCACCGGCCTGCCGCAGGTCAGCTTCGGCTGGAACGGGTTCACCACCCAGTGGTACCAGCAGTGGAAGGACATCCCCCAGCTCACCTCGGCGTTCTGGCTGTCCATCCGGCTAGCGCTCGTCGCCACCCTGTTCGCCACGGTGATCGGCACCCTGCTGGCGCTGGCCCTGGTCCGCTACCGGCCGCCCCGCTTCCGCGGCCGGAGCCTGGTGGAGCAAGTCTTGTTCCTTAACATCGCCGCGCCCGAGATCGTGCTCGGCGCCTCGCTGCTGGGCCTGTTCGTCACCATCAACGTGGCCCGCGGCTTCCTGACGCTGCTGCTGGCCCACGTGGCGTTCAGCATCGCCTACGTGACGGTGACCGTCCGGGCGCGGATGGCAGGCTTCGACCGGACGCTGGAGGAGGCCGCCGCCGACCTGGGCGCGAACGCCTGGGTCACCTTCCGGAAGATCACCTTCCCGCTGATCATGCCGGGCATCCTGGCCGGCGCCCTGATGGCGTTCGCCCTGTCCATCGACGACTTCGTGACCTCGAATTTCGTCAGCGGATCCGCGGTCCCGTTCCCGGTCTGGGTGTACGGGGCGACCCGGATCGGCATCCCGCCCCAGGTCTTCGTGTTCGGCAGCGCCATCTTCGCGGTCGGTATCCTGTGCGCACTGACCAGCATCGTGGTAGCCAGAAGGCAGACATGACCTGGCGGTGAGCGATGAGTGATCCCGGACGTCACGACGACCCGGTGCTGGCGCGCGGGCTGACCCGGCCTCGCCGCCGCGACGTGCTCGGCCTCGGCGGCCTGGCCGCGGCCGGGCTCGCCCTGGCCGCGTGCAGCGGCGGCGGCAGCGGGGCGGCCCCTCCGGCGCACCAGGTTGATTCGCTGAACACGGTGCAGAAGTTCTGGGCGGCCCAGAAGCGGCACGGGCACGTGAACTTCGCCAACTGGCCGCTGTACATCGACACCGGCCACAAGACGCTGCAGGAGTTCACCGCCACCACCGGGATCACGGTCAGCTACGCCGAGGTCATCCAGAGCGCACCATCCTGGGTCAGCAAGGTCAGCCCGATCATCCAGGCCGGGGAGTCCATCGGCTACGACCTGATGGTGGTCACCAACGGGTTCTGGTTCTCCCAGCTGCTCACCGGCAGCGAGCTGATCCCGCTGGACCAGAGCCTGCTGCCGAACTTCCGCAAGTACGCGGCGGCCAAGTTCCAGCACCGCTCCTTCGACCCGGGGAACGCCTATAGCGTCCCGTGGGCGTCCGGGACCACCGGCATCGCGTGGAACCCGAAGTTCATCCAGACCCCGGTGACCAGCCTCAACGAGCTGTGGAACCCGGCCTACAAGGGCCGGGTCGGGATGCTGGCCGACATCCAGGACCTGGGCAACTTCGGCCTGCTCAAGCTGGGCATTACCCCGGAGACATCCACCCTGGCCGACTGGCAGGCGGCGGGGAAGGCGCTGACCCGCCAGCGCGATGCGGGCCTGGTCCGCGGTTACTACGGGCAGTCCTACATCGACGAGCTGACCAGCGGGAACACCTGGATCTCGATGGCCTGGTCGGGGGACATCTTCCAGCAGAACCTGAGCTCGGGGACGGACCTGAGGTTCGTCATCCCGGACGAGGGCGGCACGCTGTGGACCGACAACATGCTGATCCCCAGGTACGCCCAGAACCCCGTGGACGCCATGATGCTGATGGACTGGTACTACCAGCCGCAGATCGCCGCCCAGCTCACGGAGTCGATCAACTACATCAGTGCCGTCCCCGCCGCCCAGCCGATCATCGCCCGCGCCGCGGATAAGGCCAGCGGCAGCAGCCGGAAGCTGCTGCGCGAGGTGGCCACCAGCGAGCTGGTCTGGCCCACCCCCACGGATTACCAGCGACTGCATAACTACCCGGACGTCAGCGGCAAGCTCCAGGCCGGGTACGAGGCGATCTTCAACCCCCTGATCCGGGCGTGACCTGGCCCGGGGAGGCCGCCCTCCGGGACGCCCGGCCAGCCTGCTTCTGGCTGGACCGCCCGGACGCCCCGGAGCCCGGCCCCGCCGCTGCGCGAGGCCACCACCGCCGACCTGGCCGTGGTCGGCGCGGGGTTCACCGGCCTGTGGACCGCGCTGCTGGCCAAGGAGCGGGACCCGTCCGCCGACGTGGTCCTGCTGGAAGGCCGCACCGCGGGCTGGGCCGCGTCGGGCCGCAACGGCGGTTTCTGCTCGGCCAGCCTCACCCACGGCCTGGCCAACGGGCTGGAACGGTTCGGGCCGGAGATGCCCCTGCTGGACCGGCTCGGCCGGCAGAACCTGGACGAGATCGCGGCCACCGTGGCCCGGCACGGGATCGACTGCGACTTCGAGCGCACCGGCGAGCTGGCCGTGGCCACCGAGCCCTGGCACCTGGCTGACCTGTGGGATCACGCTGCCGCCGCGCGCCGCCTCGCCGCCGCCTCGGGCGCCCCCGGGGCGCCCCCGGAGCTGCTGGACGCCGAGGCGGTGCGGGCCGAGGTCGCCTCGCCGGGCTACTACGGCGGGCTGTGGGACCGCGACGGCTGCGCGCTGGTGGATCCGGCCCGCCTGGCCTGGGGGCTGCGCCGGGCCTGCCTGGACGCGGGCGTCCGGATCTACGAGCAGACCCCGGTCCGCGCCATCCACACCGAGGGCCCGGGCCTGCGGCTGTCGGTCCCGCACGGGAGCGTGCGCGCGCCGCGCGCCGCGCTGGGCACCGGCGCCTACGCCCCGCTGCTGCGCCGCCTGCGGCGGTACCTGGTGCCGGTCTACGACTACGCGATGATGACCGAGCCGCTGTCCGCCGGCCAGCGGGCCAGCATCGGCTGGCCGCACCGCCAGGGCGTCGGCGACATGGGCAACCAGTTCCATTACTACCGGCTCACCGCCGACGGCCGGATCCTGTGGGGCGGGTACGACGCGGTCTACTACAACGGCGGCCTGATCACGGCGGGCCGCGATCAGCGGCCCGCGACATTCGCCCAGCTGGCCGCGCAGTTCTTTGAGACCTTCCCGCAGCTCGAAGGGCTCCGCTTCACGCACACCTGGGGCGGCGTGATCGACACCTGCGCGCGGTTCTGCGTGTTCTTCGGCACCGCCCACCACGGGCGGCTGGCCTACGCCGCCGGGTACACGGGGCTGGGCGTCGGCGCCTCCCGGTTCGGCGGCAACGTGCTGCTCGACCTGCTCGGCGGGC
The DNA here is from genome assembly GCA_963723595.1 of uncultured Actinomycetes bacterium. Taxonomy (GTDB): domain Bacteria; phylum Actinomycetota; class Actinomycetes; order Streptosporangiales; family Streptosporangiaceae; genus RYN-230. Next base: position 71,548 of record CAVRRQ010000012.1, on the reverse strand, counting down.
AGCAGACCGAGCGGACCGCGCTGGGCATGGTGCGCGGCAAGCCGGTGCCGTTCCCGCCCGAGCCGCTGCGCTCCGCGGTGATCCAGCTGACCCGTGCCTCCCTGGCCCGGGCCGACCGCCACGAGGGACGCCGCGACCTGTGGCTGCGCACCCTGGACCGGCTCGGGCTGGGCTTTGATTCCTGATTCAGCCGGGCGCGATAGTCTCTGCTGCTGCAGGATGGGTACTGCGATGCGCTCCGGAAGGCGGCAATGATGGCAAGCGAATGGCTCGGCGCGCCTCTTCCCGCGGACGACGAGGAGCGGGTCGACTTCGACACCAGCGTGGCGCACATCGCCCGGGTGTACGACTACTGGCTGGGCGGCAAGGACAATTTCGAGGCTGACCGGCAAGCCGGCGAGGAAGCGCTCGCCGCCTACCCCGACCTGGTCTCCTCGGTCCGCGCCAACCGGGCGTTCCTGGCCCGCGGCGTGCGCTTCCTGGCCGGGGAGGCCGGGATCCGCCAGTTCCTCGACATCGGCACCGGCATCCCCAGCGCCAACAACACCCACGAGGTAGCCCAGTCCGTCGCGCCGGAGAGCCGCGTCGTCTACGTGGACAACGACCCCATCGTGCTGGCCCACGCCCGCGCCCTGCTGGTCGGCGGCCCGGAGGGCAGGACCGACTACCTCGACGCCGACCTGCGTGACACCGGGAAGATCCTGGACCACGCCCGCGAACTGCTCGATTTCTCCCAGCCGGTGGCGGTCATGCTGGTCGCGGTGCTGCACCTGATCGGGCCCGAAGACCACCCGTACAGCATCGTGAGCCAGCTGATGGACGCGGTGCCGGCGGGCAGCTACCTGCTGCTCTCGCACGTGGCCTCGGACATCGAGCCGGAGAAGATGGCCGAGATGGGCAAGCGGCTCAACCGGCTGCTCGCCCAGAAGGGCTCCTACCGCAGCCAGGCCGAGGTGGCGGACTTCTTCGCCGGGCTCGGCCTGGTCGAGCCCGGGGTCGTCCCGGTGCAGCACTGGCGGCAGGATTCCGAGGTCGAGGGCTCCCGGAAGGCCGCCATGTGGGGCGGGGTCGCCCGCAAGTCCGGCTGACCCGCCCGACCCGGTCCGGGCTGGGCGGGGTCCCGTTGACGGTGCGGGGCCCGCCTCGTAGAGTCAGTCATATATGAGATGCCGTATGCGAACGAGGCCACGCGCGGGCGGGGGTTCCCGGTGAGCACCGCCATGACCCCGCCGGCCCGCAGTTTCCTCAACGGTTCTACCGGGGCGGCTCCCTCGCGCACCGAGGCGGTCCTGGACGCCATCAAGCACGCGATCCTGGCCGGTGAACTGCGTCCCGGGCAGGGCCTGGTGGAGACGGAGCTGGCCCAGCTGCTCGGCGTGTCCAAGACCCCGGTCCGCGAGGCGCTGAAGACCCTGGCGGGCGCGGGCCTGGTCACGATGAGCGCCTACCGGGGGGCCACGGTCCGGGCCATCGACCCGGCCAGCGCGGCCGCGATCTACGACCTGCGGCTCCTGCTGGAGCCGGAGGGCGTCCGCCGGGCTGTGCAGGCGGGCGTGGATCAGGGCGGCCCGGACGGACCCGCCGGGCCTGCCGGGCCGGCCGCCGGTCTCTGGGCGGCCGCCCAGGCCGCCCTGGCCGTCTCGGACGCCGCGGCCGACCAGGCCCAGCGCAGCCTGGCCAACCGGGAGTTCCACCGCGCCCTGTACCTGGCCTGCGGCAACAGCCTGCTGGTGAAGACCCTCGACGACCTGCGCGACCAGACCGCGCTGGTGTCCGTGCTGTCCTGGAAGCAGGGCGCGTCATGGCAGCAGGAGGCGGCCGAGCACCGGGCCATCCTGGCCGCGGCACGCGGCGGCGCGGCCGACGAGGCCGCGGCCCTGCTCCACGCGCACATCGCCGGTTTCGCGGGCCGGCATTTCCCTGAGCCAGTCCGCGGCGCCCCGGCGCCCGCCACCGAATGGAGCACCGATGCAGATTGACCCGGCCGTCACCGACGAGTTCCTGGAGATCCTCGCGACCGTGGCCGCCGTCCCGGTCACCCCGTTCGGCCCGGACGGTGCCCCCGACTGGGACTGCCACGCGCGGCTCATCGGCCGCCTGGTCGAGAACGGGATCACCCTGGTCACCCCCAACGGCAACACCGGGGAGTTCTACACCCTGACGGCCGAGGAGACCCGGGCCGCCACCGAGTCCGCCATCCGCGCCGTCCGGGGCCGCGCGGAGGTCCTGGCCGGCGTGGGCCACGACATCGCCACCGCGATCAGCTCGGCGACCCACGCCCGCGCGGCGGGGGCCCGCATGATCATGATCCACCAGCCGGTCAGCCCCTATCTGTCGGCCGACGGCTGGGTGGATTACCACGCGGCCATCGCCGAGGCCGTGCCCGACATGGGCGTGGTGCTGTACATCCGCGACCCCAAGATCAGCGGGCGGCACATCCGCAGGCTCGGGAAGCAGTGCCCGAACGTCGTCGGGGTCAAGTACGGGGTACGCGACATGGTGGGATTCGCCGGGGTGGCCCGGGACGCCGGCCTGGCCCGGTTCACCTGGCTGGCCGGGCTGGCCGAGCTGACCGCGCCCGGCTGCTGGGCATACGGGGCGCGGGGCTTCACCTCCGGGCTGGCCAACGTGGCCCCGCGCATCTCGGTCGGCATGCTGGAGGCGCTGCAGGCCGGTGACCACCCGGGGGCCCTGCGGCTGTGGGCCGAATGCCGCACCTTCGAGGAACTGCGGGCCGCGGACTCTTCCGCGGACAACGTGAGCGTGGTCAAGGAGGCCCTGGCCCAGCTGGGACTGGCCCGCCGGGACGTCCGGCCGCCCAGCCGCCTGCTGCCCGACGAGATCCGCGGTGAGATTGGCAAGATCCTGGCCAGCTGGGGCCTGGACGCCCAGGGAGACCAGCTGTGAGCCCTGCTAGCCCGGGGGGGCGACCCCCCGCTCCGCTTTCCCGGGGGACTACCCCCGCTCCGCTTTCCCGGGGGACAACCCCCGGAGCCCCCGGCCCCGGCCCCCGCGCGTCGGAGGCTCGGAGGGAACACGCCTCCGGCGCGCCCCGCCTCGCCCCCGAGCAGCTGCGCAGCTACGGCTGGTTCGGCGGGGACGGGATGCGCGCGTTCAGCCACGGCACCCGGATGCGCCAGCTCGGCGCCAGCCCCGAGGACTACCTGGGCAAGCCGATCATCGCGATCGTGAACACCTGGTCCGAGCTGAACCCCTGCCACATGCACCTGCGGGAGCGGGCCGAGCAGGTCAAGCGGGGCATCTGGGAGGCGGGTGGCTTCCCGGCCGAGTTCGGGGTGGCCAGCCTGTCGGAGACGTTCCAGAAGCCGACCCCCATGCTGTACCGGAACCTGCTGGCCATGGACACCGAGGAACTGCTCCGGTCCTACCCGGCCGACGGCGCGGTGCTGATGGGCGGCTGCGACAAGACCACGCCGGCGCTGCTCATGGGCGCGGCCAGCGCCGGGATCCCGGCCATCTACCTGCCCGCCGGGCCGATGCTCCGCGGTAACTACCGCGGCACCACGCTGGGCAGCGGCACCGATCTGTGGAAGTACTGGGACGATAAGCGGGCCGGGGTGATCGGCGACTGCGAGCTGGCCGACCTGGCCAGCGGCATCGCCCGCTCACCCGGCCACTGCATGACGATGGGCACCGCCTCCACCATGACCTCCGCGGCCGAGGCGCTGGGCATGACGCTGCCCGGGGCGGCGTCCATCCCGGCGGTCGATTCCGCGCACTACCGGATGGCCACCGCGACCGGCCGCCGGATCGTGGACATGGCCTGGGAGCACCTGACCCCGGACCGGATCCTGACCGCGGAGGCGTTCGAGGACGCGGTGGCCACCGTGCTGGCCCTCGGCGGCTCCACCAACGCCGTCATCCATCTGATCGCCATGGCGGGCCGCTGCGGGGTGCCGCTCAGCCTGGACGACTTCGATGAGATCTCGCGCCGGGTCCCGGTCCTGGCCAACGTCCGCCCCGGCGGGAAGTACCTGATGGAGGACTTCTACTACGCCGGGGGACTGCCGCGCGCTGCTGGCCCGGCTGGCCGAGGTGCCCGGTGCCCTGCACACGGACCGGATCACGGTCACCGGCCGGCCGCTGGCCGAGCAGCTGGCCGGAGCCGAGGTCTACAACGACGACGTCATCCGCGATCCGGGCACCGCGCTGGCCGCCGAGGCCGGGCTGTCCGTGCTGCGGGGCAACCTGGCCCCTGACGGCGCGGTGATCAAGCACATCGCGGCCGAGCCCGCGCTGCTCAAGCACACCGGCCCCGCGGTCGTGTTCGACAGTTACCGGGAGATGCAGCGGCAGATCAACGACCCCGCGCTCGCCGTGACCGCCGATTCCGTCCTCGTGCTCCGCAACGCGGGCCCGCTCGGCGGCCCGGGCATGCCCGAGTACGGGATGCTGCCCATCCCCGACTACCTGCTGGCCCAGGGGGTGCGGGACATGGTCCGGATCTCCGATGCCCGGATGAGCGGGACCAGCTACGGGGCCTGCGTGCTGCACGTCGCCCCCGAGTCCTACGTGGGCGGCCCGCTGGCGCTGGTCCGGACCGGCGACCTGATCACCCTCGACGTGGCGGAGCGGTCGCTCCGGCTGGAGGTGGACGACGCCGAGCTGGCCCGGCGCCGGGCCGCCTGGCAGCCGCCACCCCGCCGGTTCGAGCGCGGCTACGGCGCGCTCTACTCCGAGAACGTCACCCAGGCGGACAAGGGCTGCGACTTCGAGTTCCTCGCCCGCCCGGGCCGTAACCCCGAGCCCGATCCGCACTGACGCGGCTCCCCCGCACCGTCACCCACTACCCACCGTCACCCCCACCCCACCTACCAGCACCACACTCACCATCGGCACCACCTTAACCACCGGAGTAACCCCACTCACCCTGCTGACCCAGGGGACGACCCCCTGGAACCCCCGGAGTCGCTGGCTCGGAGGGACACGCCTCCGGCGCGCCCCGCCTCGCCAGCCGACAAGAGAGGTAGTTCAATGTCGAACGAGTTCAATCGCCGTGCCCTGCTCCGCTACTCAGCCCTCGCCGGGGCAGGTGCCTTAACCAGCCCGCTCTGGTCCGGCGCCCTGCCCGCCAGCGCGGCGGGCCGATCCCAGCGGTCCGGTGCCGGTCAGCACGGGCACGCTGACCTGGCCGCCGACCGCATCGTGGCCTCGGTGCGGCGGCCCCGCTTCCCGGGCCGGGTCTTCCCGGTCACCCGGTTCGGTGCCGTCGGGGACGGCACCACCGACTGCACCCAGGCGTTCGCCGCCGCCATCGCCGCCTGCAACCGGGCCGGGGGAGGCCACGTGATCGTGCCGCCCGGCCAGTTCTTCACCGGCGCGATCCACCTGCTCAGCTACGTCGACCTGCACCTGGAGTCCGGCTCGACGATCCTGTTCAGCCAGGACCCCAACGCCTACCTGCCGGTGGTCTTCACCCGGTGGCAGGGCATCGAGCTGATGAACTACTCGCCGCCCATCTACTCCTGCGGCCAGCGCAACATCGCGATCACCGGGCAGGGCACGCTCAACGGCCAGGCCGACGCGAACCACTGGTGGAACTGGAAGACCCTCGAGACCCCCGACTTCGACCTGCTGGAGACGATGGCCGACGACAACGTCCCGGTCGCGCAGCGGGTGTTCGGCCCCGGGCACTACCTGCCGCCGCAGATGATCCAGCCGTTCCTCACCGACACCGTGCTCATCCAGGGTGTCAGCATCATCAACTCGCCGTTCTGGCACCTGAACCCGAACCTGTGCTACAACGTCACCGTCGAGGGCGTCTCGATCAGCTCCTCCGGCCCGAACACCGACGGCTGTGACCCGGAGTCCTGCGACGGCGTGGTCATCGACGGGGTCACGTTCAACACCGGCGACGACTGCATCGCGATCAAGTCCGGCCGGGACGCCGACGGGCGCCGGGTGAACGTGCCCAGCCAGAACCTGGTCATCCAGAACTGCACCTTCGCCAACGGGCATGGCGGCATCACCATCGGCAGCGAGATGACCGGCGGGGTCAAGAACGTCTACGCCCGGGACCTCACCATGAACAGCGCCAACCTGCAGGCCGGGCACCGGATCAAGACGAACACGCTGCGCGGCGGCTACGCCCTGAACAGCAACGTGTACCGGATCACGGCCGGCACGGTCGGCGGCCCGTTGCTGCTGATCCAGGGTAACTACAACGCCCAGACCGGCGACTTCCCGCCGGACATCACCGGCATCACGCTGGCCGACTGGACGGTGGACACCTGCGCCGGGATCTGGTCCCTGATCGGCGCGTCCGCGGCCGACCCGGTCGGCACCGTCACCCTGGACGACCTCACCATTACCACCTTGACCGCCGCCAACTCCGCGCAGTACGTGTCCAACCTCGTGGTCGAGGACGTCACCGTCGGCGGAACGCCGGTGACGTCATGAGGCGCCTGACCCCCCGGGCCGTGGCGGCTGCTTTCGCCGCAGTGGCGTTAGCGGCCCTGATCGTCCCGGGAGCGGCCGCTGCGGGCACCGGCCGCCCGGGCTCACGGCCCAGGGTGCTGATCGTCGGGCAGGACGGGCGGCCGGGGCACTTCGCCAGCGTCCAGGCGGCCGTGGACGCGGTGCCGCCCGGCCGCGGCCCGGTGACCATCGTCATCGAGCCGGGCACCTACTGGGGCCAGGTCTACGTGCCGGCCTCCAAGCCGGGCATCACCCTGGCCGGCGCGACCGGGAGCCCCGCCGACGTCATCCTGGTGGACGACATCGCGCACGGCACGATCGCGCCGAACGGGAACCAGTACGGCACCGACTGCAGCGCCACCCTGTCGGTCGCCGGGGACGGGTTCTCCGCCTACGGCATCACGGTGCAGAACTCCTTCGATCCCGCGGCCAACCCGCAGATCACCTCCCCGCAGGCGGTGGCGGTGAAGACCGTGGCCGACCGGGTGGTGTTCGCCCGCGATCGGCTGCTCGGCATCCAGGACACCGTGTTCGCCAGCTCCTACGCGGACCCGTTCACGCCCGCGGAGTGCTTCGGCCCCGGGGGGCCGCCCGCCACGTCCCCGCCGGGCTCGGCCGCACCGCCGCCCGCCCGGCAGCTCTACTACGACGACTACATCAGCGGCCAGGTCAACTTCCTGTGCGGGTCGGGCACCGCCGTGTTCGACCGGGACACGATCGACATCCTCGGCCACCCCGGTGGGACCGTCAGCGCCCCGGACACCGGCCTGGAGCAGCCCTACGGTTACCTGATCACCGGCAGCCGCATCATCAACTCCGCCGGGAACCTGGCCGCGGGCAGCTACTACCTGGCCCGGCCCTGGCAGCACACCGGGGTGACCACCCCGGTCGGCCAGATCACCATCCGCGGCACCTACCTGCCGGCGGCCATCAACGCCGGGCAGTGGCAGAACTGGTCCAGCCCGCCGTTCCCGTGGCAGGACGCCCGGTTCTACGAGTACCAGAACACCGGACCGGGATCGGCGGCCGCCGCCGACGTCCCGCAGCTCACCGCCGCCCAGGCCGCCAGCTACACGGTGGCCGCCTACCTGGGTGACTGGCACCCCCGCCCGGCTAGCCCGGGCGGGCCGCTCCGGTAGCCGGTGGGGAAGCGCGCGAAGGCTCCCGGGTGCCCCCGGGAGCCTTCGCCTGCGGGTAATCGTTTTTGCGCTGCTGGCCGTCTAAAACGTGCCGGAAGACAAGGTCCGCGACGCCTGGCCCGCAGCAGTGGGGTGACTTGAGAATGGGATTCCGCATCGGCCCGTTCAGTTTCGGCCGGGACGCTGACCCGGCCGGGCAGGCCACGCGCACGAATGCTGTCCGCCGGTTAACCGGAACCGTGACCGGCAACCAGCCCGGGAAGGTCCTGGTCCGGGTCACCAGCGGGGACCGGGGCGTCCCCAGCGCGGTCATCGGGACCACGATGGCCGTCCCCGCGATCGCGAGGTTCCCGGTGGGCAGCGCGGTCCAGGTAACCGAGCAGGCCGGGGACCCCGCGGTGCTCAGCGTCGAGCCGCTGAAGTAGACCGGTTGTACTCCGTTCCCCGGAAGAGCGAAACTAGGAGAGTTGACCCCGCTCGTAGGAAGCTAGCTATGCCTGATCTGGAGATGCGTCCCGCCGAGTGGCTGCTCATGTCCGATGGCCGTATCCGGCGCGTGGTGACCGTGGGCACCGAGCTACTCCTTTACGACGCCTGGATCCGTGCCCGGATCCGGAAGTGCGCGTGCGGTGCCCCGGCTATCCGGGAGACCTGCGGATCAGCCGAGTGTGTCGCCAGACTCTGGGCGGCCGGGCGAAGCGAGGGAAACAGGGGCTACGCAGGCCCGGTCCTCACCCGCTGGCGCCACCCGCCCGCCCCGCGGTCCGGCGGGCCGCTACGGGAGGGTGACGACGACCTTCGCGGCGGCGACGTAGCGGCCTTTGGCCAGAGCGTCCGGGAGGAAGGCGCGGTAGGTCGCCGCGGCAGCCGCAGGATCAGCCGGGGGAGCGCGGATCGGCCGCGGTTGTCGCCGGCGAGGCCGTCAAAGGAGACCGGGACGCGATCTGATCACCCGCTACCGCACCGCCCGTGTAAGGAGGGCGCTCGCCGCGTAAGCTCGACTGCCGTGCCGATCATCGTCATCACCGGCGGTTCCGGCCGGATCGGGTCCATGCTGCGCAAGCGGCTGGCCCGGCCCGGCCGGACCCTGCGCCTGCTGGACATCACCCCGCCCGCCTCGCCCGGGCCCGGACGAAGAGGTGGTCGTCGCCTCGGTCACCGACATGGCCGCGATGACCGAGGCCTGCGCCGGGGCGGACGCCGTCATCCACCTGGGCGGGGTGTCCGGCGAAGGGCCCCTGGGACAAGATCATCGAGATCAACATCCAGGGTACCTACACCGTGTTCGAGGCGGCCCGCCGGGCGGGCGTGCCCCGGGTGATCTTCGCCTCGTCCAACCATGCCGTCGGGTTCACCCCGCGCTCGGAGTTCCCCGTCCGCGGACTACGCGTTCCCCGCGCCGGATACCTACTACGGCGTGTCCAAGGTGACGGGGGAGGCGCTGGCGTCGATGTACCACGACCGTTACGGCCTGGACGCGATCTGCCTGCGCATCCTGTCCTGCTTCGAGCGCCCGGGCGACCACGCGCATGCTGTCCACCTGGCTGTCCCCGGACGACGCCGGCCGGCTGTTCGAGGCGTGCCTGACCGCGGAGCGGCCCGGGTTCCGGGTGGCCTATCGGCGTGTCGGCCAACACCCGCGGTGGCTGGGTCAGCCTGGACGAGGCGCGGGCCCTGGGCTACGAGCCCCGGGACGACGCGGAGGACTACGCGGGCGAGGTCATCGCGGAGCACGGGGCACCAGATCCGGACGATCCGGTGTTCGCTTATCTGGGCGGCGAGTTCACCCGCCCCGATTACGACGCGGAACACCTGAAGTAACCGCAGAGGACGGATGGTTCATGATCCAGGGATATGACCCGCGCACCGGCAAGCCGGCCGGGGAGCCGGTTGCCGAGACCACCGACCAGGCCGTGGACGCGATCGCCGAGGCGGCGGCCGCGGCCCGGGCAGGCTGGGAGGCCATGGGCCCGGCGGGCCGGGCGGCGGCGCTGAGGGCGGTGGCCGGTGCGCTGGACGCCCAGGCGGGTGAGCTGGCCGCGCTGGCGGACACCGAGACCGCGCTGGGCAGCACCCGGCTGACCGGCGAGGTGGCCCGGACCACGGGGCAGCTGCGGATGTTCGCCGACGTCCTCGAGGACGGCGGCTACCTGGACGTGATCACCAGCCCGCCCGCCCAGGGCGTGCCGGGGCTGCGCCGGATGGTCCGGCCGGTCGGCCCGGTCGCGGTCTTCTCGGCGTCGAACTTCCCCTTCGCGTTCTCGGTCGCAGGGGGCGACACCGCGTCCGCGCTGGCGGCCGGCTGCCCGGTGGTGGTGAAGGCGCACGAGGGCCACCCGCAGACCTCGGTCGCGACCGCCCGCATCGTGAACGAGGCGCTGGCCGGGGCGGGGGCGCCGGACGGAACGTTCGCGGTGATCTATGGCGTCCCCGCGGGGGTCAGGCTGCTCCGCCATCCGGCGATCACCGCGGCCGGGTTCACCGGGTCCGCCCGGGGCGGCCTCGCGCTGCAGCAGATCTGCGCCGAGCGGGATGTCCCGATCCCCTTCTACGGCGAGCTGGGCTCGGTCAACCCGGCCGTGGTCCTGCCCGGTGCGGCCGCGGCCCGTGCCGCCGAGACCGCCACCGGCTACGCCGGGTCGCTCACCCTCGGCGCCGGGCAGTTCTGCACCAACCCGGGGCTGCTGTTCATCCCCGACGACGAAGGCCTGCGCACCGCCCTCGCCGGCGCGGTCCAGGCCACCACCGGCGCCCCGATGCTGTCCGAGCGGATCCACGAGTCGTACGACGCCGGCGGCGGCGGCGCTGGCCAGCCACCCCGCGGTCACCCCGCTGGCCACCGGGCAGCCCGGTGAGGGCCCGTGGGCCGCCACCCCGCAGGCGTTCCTGACCAGCCTGGACGACTTCGCGGCCGGGCTGCCGGACCTGGCCGAGGAGCGGTTCGGGCCGGCCGGGCTGGTCATCACCTACCCGTCCGTGGACGCCGCTGCTGCCGGTGCTGGCCCGTCTCGGCGGCAACCTGGCCGGCAGCATCCACGCCGACCCGGGATCCGCCGCCGACCTGAGCGCCGCCGCGCCGGTGGCCGACGTGCTCACCCGCACCGTGGGCCGGGTGATCTGGAACGGCTGGCCCACCGGCGTCGCCGTGACCTGGGCCCAGCACCACGGCGGCCCGTTCCCCGCCACCACGAGCCCGCACTACACGTCGGTCGGCGCGACCGCGATCCGCCGCTGGCTGATCCCGGTCACCTACCAGGATTTCCCGGATGAGCTGCTGCCCGCGGCGCTGCGGGCCCGGATGATCGGGTGTCAGTGCGCGACCGGGGCGTACCTCTATCCCTGGGACGTGGACGGCGACCCGCCGCCGCGGACCGCATCGCCGGGCTCGGGCTGACCGAGGTCACGCTGGCCGCCGCGTACCACGCGGTGCGCGCGGTGACCCCGCATCCACCCGCGGCACCGCATCGTCACCCGGGACGCCGGGATCTACTACCGGCCGGACCCCGCCCGCTGGCGACGGGCTGCCGCTGCGCCCCGCAGGCCGGCGGGCACCGCGCCCGGGGACCAGGGCCGGGCTCGTTCGAGCGGGCCGCCGCCGCGCTGCGGGCGGCGGGCATCACCGTCACCGCCTGGGTCGTGGTCACGCACAACTCCCGGCTCGCCGGACGCGGGGGAGTGCGTGGTCCGCAACGCGTTCGGGGACGTGTATCCCTGGGCCCTGTGCGCTGGCTCCGGCGCGGTCCGCCGGTACGCGGCGACGCTGGCCGCGGAGGTCGCCGCCCTGGCCGGGGTGGACGCCGTCGAGCTGGAGGCGTGCGGCTGGTACGGCTTCGAGCACGGCAGCGCGCACGACAAGACCGGCGACGTGGCGGCCCTGGCCGCGGGGCCGATGGGCTGTGGCTCCTGTCCCTGTGCTTCTGCGCGGAGTGCGGGCAGGCGTACCGGGCGGCCGGCGCGGACCCGGCCACGCTCGCGGCCCAGGTCCGCGCCGCCGCTCGACGGCGGCCCCGCGCTGCCCGGCGATGTCCGCGCGGGGTGCTTGACCAGGTCCGGGCAGCCGCCTCCCGGCGGCTGCTCACCGAGGTCCTCGACGCGGTCCGCGCCGCCGCTCCCGGCCAGCCCGTCCTGGTCCACTCCGCGCCCGATCCGCGCGCCGCCGGGGCCAACCCCGGCTACGACCCGGCTGTCCTGTCGGCCCGGGCGGCGCGGACGGCATCGTGCTGGCCTGCGGGAACCCCGCCACCGCGCCCGGCCTGGTCGCCCGCACCGCGGCGGCCGCGCCGCCCGGCGCCCGGATCGCCGCCGTCCTGCAGGCCGTGGCCGGCCTGGGCGGTCACCCGGAGACCCTGCCCGCGCAGGCCGAGGCGGTCCGCGCCGCCGGGCGCCACCGAGCTCCGCCTCTACCACGCCGGCCTGGCCGCCCAGACCGACCTGGCCGCCATCGCGGCCCTCTGCCAGGCCGGGTCCATCAGCAGGTAGGCTCCGGCGCTCAGCCTGCCGCCGTGGCGGCAGACCGCCCGGTGGCGACCAGGTACCAGCCTGGCAGCTGCAACGCGGCCGCCCGGGCGAGCACGTCGGTCAGCGTGCCGTTGCGGGCCAGCGCCGCCCGGAACTGCGTCACTTGCTCGTCAATGGGGAGTCGGCCAGCCTGCATGCCGTTATCCCTATCAGCTCCGCCGGCCTGCAGTGCCGGGCACGCTGGTTCCGCTGACTATGGGCGTGCCGCGTACCGGCTCCAGGTGGCGCCGTGTCACAGTCGCGGCCGGGCCCCTGCGGGCGAGCCGGATAGTTATCGGCCAGGCCGCGCTGACTCACTGCCGGGCGGGACGGGGAGCAGGTCCCAGGTGGCGCCGGTGAGCTGCTCTGATATGTCCCAGAGCCGCCGGGCGGTCTCCTCGTTTTTCGCGGCGGCGACGGGCTGCACTTCGGCCGGGTAACCGCGGAGCTCCATGAACCCGCCGGGACCGTAGAACTTGCCGCTTTCCGCAGCCGGGTCAGTGGCGGCGTAAAGCTGGCCCAGGGCGCCCATCTCGGCGCTCTGGGCGATGAGCCGGTTGCCGACCTTCATCAGCTGCTTGCCCAAGCCGGTGGGGCCGCTGCTCTGCAGGTTGGTGGCCGCATACCCGGGGTGGGCCAGGATCGAGCGGACCCCGGCCCCTGCCGCGCGGGACCGCCGGTCCAGTTCGAGGCCGAACAGCACGTTGGCGAATTTGGACTGCTGGTAGAAGGCCCGCGGCGAATAGGAGCGCTCGCCGGTCAGGTCGTCGAAGTGGATCGACCCGCCCTTGTGCTCGGCCGAGCTGACGGTGACGACGCGCGGGTCCTGGCCGGTTCGGATCGCCCCGAACAGCAGCCCGGTCAGCGCGAAGTGGCCCAGGTGGTTGGTCGCGAACTGGGACTCGAAACCCTGCGGGCTGAGCCGGCGGGGCGGAAACATCACCCCGGCGTTGTTGACGAGCACGTCCACCGCGATGCCGTCCCCCAGGATCGCCGCGGCGAATGCCCGCACCGAGTCCAGGTCGGCGAGATCCAGCGCCCGGAATTCGACGGCCGCCGCTGGCTGCGCGGCCCTGATCCGGGCCACCGCGTCGCGGCCGTTCGGCTGGCTCCGGGAGGCCATCACCACCCGGCCGCCATGACCAGCCAGCTGCCGGCTGGTCTCGAACCCGAGGCCGCTGCTGGCGCCGGTCACGATGAACGTGCGGCCGGACTGATCGGCGATCCGGTCTGCGGTCCAGCGATCCATGAGAACTCCTCTTTCGTGGACGCGCTCAAGTATGCGCTGCGTCCTCGGGGGCTTTCACGATGGTTTCATGCCGGGAGACGGCGGCTGTCACGGTGACCAGGCCAGATGACGAGGGCCCGGTCGCGATGCCACCGGCGCCTTGGCCGCGCGGGCCAGGCGTTCTATGGTTCGGCTGATGCGCGGCGCTCGGGGCGGGCGCTCCCGGCTGGCCTGGCCGGACAGCGAGTGACGGCTGTCGTACCCGGTATTCCTGCCCTGCGGCCAAGGAGGAAACGTCGTGAAGCTCCCCATCCACCGCCCGCGTCCGCTGTCCAGCGTGCTGGCGCGCCTGGTAGGTGTGAGCGCTCTCATCATCGGGGGCGCCGCCAGCCTGCCCGCAGCCAGCGCGTCCCCGGCGTCCCCGGCCAGCTCCGCCTCGCCCGCCGCGGCCAGCGCGACGCTGGCCACCGGGGACAGCCGCCACGTGTCCCAGCCCAGCGTGCCCGCCACCTGCACCACGCTCAGCGCCCAGCTCGCCACCAGCAACGAGCAGTTCAGCAGCAGCGCCGAGTCGTCACCGCCGGACACCTCGCGGATCCAGGCCGCCCTGAACAGCTGCAGCGGCACGGGCAAGGCGGTCGTGCTGGCCCCCAGCGGCAGCGACAACGCGTTCCTGGCCGGCCCGCTGTCCGTGCCCGCCAGTGTCACGCTGCTGATCGACGACGGCGCCACGCTCTACGCCTCGCGCAACCCGGCCAATTACCAGGTCTCGGGCCAGGCGACCTGCGGCACCACGGCGTCGAGCGGGAACGGCTGCAAGCCGTTCATCAACGTCACCGGGTCCAGCGCCGCGATCATGGGCACGCAGGGATCCGGCGGTGGCCAGGGCGCCATCAACGGCCGGGGTGACCAGGACATCCTCGGGACCAGCGGGAGCTGGTGGACGCTCTCCAACACGGCGAAGTCCGACGGCGACGACCAGAACAACCCGCGGCTGATCGAGGCACACGACGTGAACAGCTTCACCGTCTACGACGTCGACCTGGTCAACGCGCCGCTGTTCCACCTCTACTTCGAGGGCGGCAACGGCCTCACCGTCTGGGGCGTGCGGATCAAGACCCCGGCCACCGCGCGGAACACCGACGGCATCGACCCGGACAGCGCCACCAACGTCACCGTCAACGACTCCTACATCCAGGACGGCGATGACGGCATCGCGATCAAGACCAATTCCGCCGCCGCGTCCAACATGACCATCGAGAACAGCCACTTCTACGGCACGCACGGGATCTCGGTCGGCAGCCAGACCCAGTACGGCGTGACCAACATCCTGGTCGAGGACAACACGGTCAGCGGGACGGACAGCTCCGGGAACGTGAGCACCGACAACAACGGCCTGCGGATCAAGACCACATCCAGCGAGGGCGGCACGGTCAACGAGGTCACCTACGACAGCAACTGCCTGACCAGGGTCAAGCACGCCCTGGAGTTCAACCCGTTCTATTCGTCCGGCAACGGTTCCACGACCCCCTACTTCGAGAACATCGTGGTCAACGGGCTGAAAGCGGTGAACTCGGCGTCCAGCGCCCAGTCGGTGCTGGAGGGCTACAACTCCGCTCACCTGCTCGGCCTGACCCTGGAGAACGTGAGCCTGGACGCGACCAGCACCTCGGCCGAGTACGCCAGCATCGGCACGTACAACAGCAACATCACCGCCTCGGGCACGGACGTGACCGTCACCCCGGTCAGCGGCAGCGGCAGCGTGCCGTCCTGCACCTTCCCTGGCTACCCCGGCCTGTAAGCGGGGCTGACGTGAAGAAGCCTCAGATGAGGGGAACCAGCTCCCCGTCCGGGCCCCGGCCGCTGGGACGGCGCCAGTTCCTCACCGGCGCGGCGTCCAGCGGCCTGGCCCTCGGGTTAGCCGGCGCCGCCGCGGACACCGTGTCGGCCCGGGCCCCCGCGGCCAGAGCGGCAGCGTTCGGCTACACGGACAGTGGCGGGTACTACACGGTCACCACCGGCGGCGGACTGGTGTTCAAGATCCATCAGGCCACCGGCGGCATGACATCGCTGAACCTCAACGGGACCGAGTTGCAGCCGTCCGGGACCAGTGAGTCGCACGTCGAGTCCGGCCTGCCCAGTCCGGCCGTGAGTGCGCAGCAGACCGGGAACTACATCATCATCACGGCGTCCTCGAGCACCTGGTACGGCAGTGGCCTGCTGCGCCATTACTACGTGGCCGTGAACGGCCAGAACAACGTCTCCATGGCCGATCTACCGTGATCAGCGGTTCCGGCGCGCTCAGCGACTGGCTCAGCCCGGCGGTCAGCTACGACTGCGTCGAGATGTACTGACCTCCGGCCCCCCAGCGTGTCCGGCACATGGTTCGGCACCTGATTCGGAGCCGCCTCGCGCGGGCACCGTGCTCTAACGACCAGATCAGGTCCAGGCCCCGCGGCCAGGCGACGTTGTGCTCGTCGTAATGGTGCTTGCAGTTCTCGCAGATGCTTCCCTGTCCCTCGAATCGGGAGCAGGTGCATTTGGTGCACGTCCCCGTCCCAGCCCGCGCTGGCCTGCGTTCGGTCCCGTTAGCCATGGCGCTGCGATTCCCCTCTCGCGAATGGCCTGAGCGGGGGGCCACCTTCCCTGGGCCTGCTCAAGTGATTCCCTGGGTGGACGGCCAGCCTGGCACGGCGGTTGTCAGGAATGGCAGCGGACTTCCCGGAGGGTAAGGGCCGCCTATCCTGAACCGCTCGCGGTGCCCGGCGCAGGAGGCGGCCTTTGCCCGATCAGCAGGGCGACGTGCAGCGAGGTGCGTGACTCGGCCGAGTCGAGGCTGACCCCCAGAATCCGCTCGATATGCCGGAGCCGCTCGTACAGGGTGGGCCGGGCCAGGTGGGCCCGCGCGGCGGCGTCCGCCTTGTTCCCCCCCGCCGCCAGGTACGCGTCCAGCACGCCGACCAGGCCGGTGCCGTGCGCGGCGTCGTAGCGCCGCAGCGGGCCCAGCTCCCGGTCCACGAACGTCGCCAGCCTGGCGTCCGCGCCGAGCAGCGAGAGCAGGCCACGCAGCCGCAGGTCGGCCAGGCGGTAGAAGGGCCGGCCGTCCAGCGGTCCCGCGGTCTCCGCGGCTGCGTCCGCCACCTGCCGCGCCTCCAGCAGCGAGCGCCGGACCTCGCGCAGGCTGCCCGCGGGGGTGCCCACCCCGATCACCGGCTCCCCGCTGGCCATCCCGTAGGGGCGCCTGGCCCGGCGGGCCACCCCCAGCCGGGCCGCGGCGCACACCCCGGCCAGCACCTGCTCCGGGTCAGCGCCGGCCTCGGCCGACAGCAGCGCGCCGGCCCGCACGTCGTCCAGGGAGCCGACCAGCGCCGGGATCCGCTCGGTGCGGCAGGCGTCCGCGAACGCCTCGGCCAGGTCCAGGACCCGGGCCTGGGCCAGCAGGCCAGCCCCGCCGTCCGGTGACCTGATCACCGCGGTGATCAGCTGCCGGCCGGTGACCGGCACGCCCAGCGCCCGGCACTGCGCGGCCATCTCGCCGGTGTCGGCATCGGCCTGGGCCAGCAGGATGCTGATCAGGGTGCGGTGCGCCTGGCGTTCCAGGCTTTCCTGCTGGCGGGCCAGCAGCCGCCCCAGCGCGAGCGTGGTGGCCGCGCGCTCCACCAGCACGGTGTCCACCGGGGCGGGCGGCCCGTCGCAGACCAGGATGACCCGGCCCCAGTCCTCGCCGCGCGCCCCCACGGTGGTGACCAGCCAGCCGGGGCCGGGGTGGTAGGCGGTGCGCGGCGAGGCCGGCACCGCGGCGGAGCGGGTCCCGAAGTCCGCCAGCAGGGCGGCCGGGTCGGTGCCCGGCCGGCTCGCAGGCCAGCACATGATGGGACAGGTCCTCCAGGACCAGCGGCCGCCCCGCGAGCAGCGCGGCCTCCCGGAGGATGTCGGCCGGGGCGGCGCCGGCCACGGCCAGGTCGGTGAACACCTCGTGCAGCCGGGCCGAGGCCCGCAGCTGCTCCATCTGGTCGTCGATGATCAGGGCGTGCACGGCCTCGGTGATCTCGATGAACGGGACCTCGCGGGTGAACACGATCAGCGGCAGTCCCCGGTCCCGGGCGGCCGCGACGAACGCGGCGGGGAGGCCGCTGGTGTACTTACGGCCCAGCTCGACCGCGAGGGCGCTCACCCCCACCGCGGCCAGTTCGGCCACGTAGGCGTCCAGCAGCGGTTCCTCGTCCGGCAGGGCTATCCCCGTGGTGAGCACCAGCTCGCCGCCGCGCAGCAGCCGGGCCGCGTCGGCGAACTCGATCGCGTGCACCCAGCGCACCGTCCGGTCCAGCCCGCCGGCCGCCGCCACCACCTGCGGGCGCCCGCGCCGCACCGCATCGAGCCGGAGCACCTCCGCGACCGTCGGCATCCGCCGTCTCCCTCCGCCCGCCTGTTCCCGCGACGGTTCCCGCGCATCGTTCGCCGAAAACGGTCATATCGCCCGGCTCGGCGCACCGTCCGCGGGAAACGTGGGCTGGGGCCGGTGCCACCAGCGTACGAGAGGATGAACATAGTGTCAGGATCTATGGGTTATCCGTGACACGGTGTCGGGGCGGGGGGCGGGGTGCGTCGGACAGACTGGGAGGATGTCGGAACTCCACGAGCGGCACCGCCGCGTCATCCCTAACTGGCTCGGGCTCTACTACTCCGAGCCGCTGGAACTGACCAGCGGCAGCGGCAGCCGCGTCACGGACGCCAACGGCCGCAGCTACCTGGACTTCTTCTGCGGCATCCTGACCAACATGCTGGGCTACGGCGTGCCCGAGGTCCGCGAGGCGGTCCAGCGCCAGCTGGACACCGGCATGGTGCACACGTCCACCCTGTACCTGATCCGCAACCAGGTGGAGCTGGCCGAGAAGCTGGCCCGGCTGTCCGGGATCGAGAACGCCAAGGTGTTCTTCACCAACTCCGGTACCGAGGCCAACGAGACCGCGCTGATGCTGGCCACGGCGGCCCGCCGGTCCAACCAGGTGCTCGCGCTGCGCAACAGCTACCACGGCCGGTCCTTCGGCGCGGTCGCCATCACCGGCAACGGCGCGTGGAAGAGCTCGCCACTGGCCCCGTTCGCCGTGCACTACCTGCACGGCACGGACCGGCAGCTGCCCGCCTTCGCCGGGATGGACGACGCCGCGTACACCGAAGCCTGCGTCCAGGACCTGCGGCACGTGCTGACCACCGCGACCGCGGGGGACGTGGCCTGCCTGATCGCCGAGCCCGTGCAGGGGGTCGGCGGCTTCACCATGCCCCCGGACGGCCTGCTCGGCGACTACGCCGCGGTGCTCCGGGAGCGCGGGGCGCTGCTCATCTCCGACGAGGTGCAGACGGCCTGGGGCCGCACCGGCGAGCACTTCTGGGGCATCGGCGCGCACGGCGTCACCCCGGACATCATCACGTTCGCCAAGGGCCTCGGCAACGGGATGGCCATCGGCGGCGTGATCGCCCGCGGCGACCTGATGGACGGGCTGCCCGGCAACGGCATCTCCACCTTCGGCGGCAACCCGCTGTCCACCGCCGCCGCCAACGCCACCCTCGACTACGTCCTGTCCCACGACCTGCAGCGGAATGCGGCTGAGCTGGGCGGCATGATCATCAGCGGACTGCGCGAGGCGGCCGCGCCGCTGGCCGCGGTCGGCGAGGTCCGGGGCAAGGGCCTGATGTTCGCCGTGGACCTGGTCGACCCCGCGACCGGCGCGCCCAGCCCGGCGCTGGCCACCCGGATGCTGGAGGAGACCCGGGAGCGCGGCCTGCTGATCGGCAAGGGGGGCCTGTACGGGCACACGCTCCGGATGGCCCCGCCGATGAACCTGTCCGACGCCGAGGCCAAGGAAGGCCTGGGCATCCTGGCTGACGCGCTCCGCGCGGTAAACGAGGAGGCCAGCCCGTGAGTGCCATCCGGCACCGGCTAACGAGGCCGGGCCGCCAGGCCCGGCCGAGCGGCCGGTGGGGTCTTGGCTGCCGGATGGCGCGAATATCCGAGGAGGCAGAGTGACGGGAAAGCACGTCAGCCACTGGATCGGCGGGCAGCCCTGGGCGGGCGCGGCCGAGCGGCATGGCGACATCTACGACCCGGCGACCGGCGAGGTGACCGGGACGGTCGACTTCGCGTCGGCCGCGGTCGTCGACGACGCGGTCGCCGCCGCGGCCAAGGCCTTCCCCGGCTGGCGGGCCGCGTCGCTGGCCAAGCGGGCCGGCGTGCTGTTCACGTTCCGTGAGCTGCTGGCCCGGCGCACCGGCGAGCTGGCCGCGCTGATCAGCGCGGAGCACGGCAAGGTGGCCGGGGACGCGGCCGGTGAGGTGGCCCGCGGCCTGGAGGTCGTCGAGTTCGCCTGCGGAATCCCGCACCTGCTCAAGGGCGGTTTTTCCGAAAACGTTTCTACCGGCGTCGATGCCTACTCGATCCGGCAGCCGCTCGGCGTGGTCGCCGGCATCACCCCCTTCAACTTCCCGGCCATGGTGCCGATGTGGATGTTCCCCATCGCCATCGCCTGCGGGAACGCGTTCGTGCTCAAGCCTTCGGAAAAGGACCCCTCGGCTTCCCTGCTGCTGGCCCGGCTGTGGGCCGAGGCGGGGCTCCCCGAGGGCGTGTTCAACGTGGTCCAGGGAGACAAGGAAGCCGTTCGACGCGCTGCTGGGGCACCCGGAAGTCCGCGCGGTGAGCTTCGTCGGGTCCACCCCGATCGCGCGCTACGTCTATGAGACCGGGACGGCGGCGGGCAAGCGCGTCCAGGCGCTGGGCGGGGCCAAGAACCACATGGTCGTGCTGCCGGACGCCGACCTCGACCTCGCCGCGGACGCCGCGGTGTCCGCGGGATTCGGCTCCGCGGGCGAGCGCTGCATGGCCGTATCCGTCCTGGTGGCCGTGGGCCCGGTGGGTGACGAACTGGTCGCCAAGATCACCGAGCGGGTCGCGCGGCTGCGGGTGGGGCCGGGCACCGACGAGCGCTCGGAGATGGGACCGCTGGTCACCGGCGCGCACCGGGACAAGGTCGCCTCGTACCTGGACTCGGGGGTCCGTGAGGGCGCGACCCTGGCCGTGGACGGGCGGGTGCACCCGGTCATCGGCGGCAGCGAGGGGGGGTTCTGGCTTGGGCCCAGCGTCCTGGACCACGTCACACCAGCCATGGCCGCCTACACCGACGAGATCTTCGGCCCGGTGCTGTCCGTGGTCCGCGCCTCGACCTACGCGGACGCGGTCCGGCTGGTCAGCGAGAACCCCTACGGCAACGGGACCGCGATCTTCACCAACGACGGCGGGGCGGCCCGGCGGTTCGTGTTCGACGTCGAGGCCGGCATGGTGGGAGTGAACGTGCCGATCCCGGTGCCGATGGCGTACTACTCGTTCGGTGGCTGGAAGGCGTCCCTGTTCGGGGACACCCACGTCCACGGGACCGAGGGCGTGCACTTCTACACCCGGGGCAAGGCGGTGACGTCCCGCTGGCTCGACCCCAGCCACGGCGGCGTCAGCCTGGGGTTCCCCGTTAATAACTAGTCCTCCGTGTCCGTGCCCGGGAGCCGGGCACGGTGCGGGACCGTCTATCGGACGGTTCTGATGCCAGCCAGGATGAGGTCGATGCCGGCCAGGAATTGCTGGCGGTCGTCGTGCCCGGGCAGCTGCGCCGCCACCTGGCGGATGAATGGGTACTCCGCGGGGTCGAGCTGCGCCCACTGTCCGGCGACGGTCGCGAGGAAGGCCGATCGGTCCGTGTCGCGCGCGAGGAGGCGGGCGCCCGCGGCGTACTGTCCGGCGAGGCCGAGGACGTAGTTCACGAGCGCGGACGCGCAGTCGAACTGCGCCCGCGCGGGGACGCCGAGCGCCTGGAGCTGCCCGCCGACGCTTTCGAAGATCTGCAGCACCGCGGACTGCCACGGCTCACGGGAGAGCTGGGCGCCCACCCACGGGTGGGCGTCGATCGCGTCGAACACCCCCAGGGCAATGGCACGGATCGCCTCCCGCGGCTCCGCCCCGCTGACCACCTCGGTCATGACCCGGGCGATGACGTGGTCGGTGGTCGCCGCGAGCAGATCGTCCTTGCTGGCGACGTGCCAGTAGATAGCCCCGCTCCCGGTGGCCAGGCGCGCCGTGAGCGCGCGGAAGGTCAGGGCGCTCTCGCCGTCGGCGTCGAGGATCCCGATCGCGGCCTCGACGATCCGCTCCTTCGACAGCGCGTCCGTGCGCCGTTCGGTCCGCTGCGTCTTGGCCGCCATGAGCACATCTTGACACGCTTGGAACAATGTTCCAAGATAAGTTTATGGAACAGCGTTCCAGCCAGCTGGTGGAAGGAGCATCATGACGGCACCAGTCACGATCGTCGGTGCGGGCCTGGGCGGCCTCACCCTCGCCCGCGTCCTCCATGTCCACGGCATCCCCGCGACGATCTACGAGGCGGAGCCCGCGGCGGAGGCCCGCACGCAGGGCGGCCAGCTCGACATCCACGAGCACAACGGGCAGCTCGCGCTCGAAGCGGCCGGCCTTACCGCCGAGTTCCGCGCGATCATCCACGAGGGTGGCGAGGCCACGCGCATGCTCGATCCGCATGGCGCGGTGCTGCTCGAGGATCCCGACGACGGCACGGCCGGGCGTCCCGAGGTGCTCCGCGGCGACCTGCGGCGGATCCTGGTCGGCTCCCTGCCCGGCGAGATGATCCAGTGGGGGCGCAAGGTCACCGGTGTCCAGTCCCTGGGCGACGGCCGGCACGAGCTGACCTTCGCCGACGGGCCGGCCGTGACCACCAGCCTCCTCGTCGGTGCCGACGGCGCCTGGTCGAAGATCCGCCCGCTGCTCTCCGGCGCCAGGCCGCAGTACGTCGGCACCACCTTCATCGAGACCTACCTGGACGACGCCGACGAGCGGCACCCCGCGGCGGCCGAAACGGTCGGCGGCGGCGCGATGTACGCGCTCGCCCCGGGAAAGGGGATCGTCGCACACCGCGAGGCGGGGAACATCCTGCACACGTACGTCGAGCTGAACCGCCCCGCCGGGTGGATCGCCGGCATCGACTTCACCGACGCCGCCGCCGCGACTGCCCGGGTCGCGGCCGAGTTCGACGGGTGGGCGCCGGAGCTCACCGCGCTGATCACCGACGGCGAGACCGCGCCGATCCCGCGCATGATCTACGCGCTCCCGGATGGACACCGATGGGACCGCGTACCGGGGGTGACGCTCCTCGGTGATGCCGCGCACCTGATGCCGCCGTCCGGCGAGGGCGCGAACCTGGCGATGTTCGATGGTGCAGAACTCGGGACGGCGATCACCGCGCACCCCGGCGACATCGAAACGGCCCTCACCGCCTACGAAGAGGCAATGTTCCCGCGCAGCGAGTCCGAGGCCGCGGACGCACACGAGATCCTGGAGCTCTGCCTCGGCGACCGCGCACCGTTCGGCCTCATCGACTTCTTCACCGGCGCCCCCGAGGGGGAGCACGAAGGAGCCGCGCAGTCCTGATGGCGGGGATGCCGGGCGCATGTCTTGCGGGCGGGGGGTACTTCCAGGGCATGCCTGTTCTCGTGGGGACCTCTGGGTGGCAGTACCGCGACTGGCGGGACGGCCTCTATCCGAAAGGGGTGGCCCAGCGGCGGTGGCTGGAGCACTACGCCACGCAGTACATGACCGTGGAAAATAACGGCACGTTTTACCGGCTGCCCGCGCGGAAGACGTTCGAGGGGTGGCGGGAGAGGACGCCGGACGACTTCGTGATGGCGGTCAAGGCCAGCCGGTACCTCACCCACGTCAGGAAGCTGCGCGATCCGGGGGAGCCGGTGGCGCGGCTGCTCGGGGTGGCTGCGGGGCTGGGCCCGAAGCTGGGGCCGATCCTGCTTCAGTTGCCCCCCACCTTCACCGCGGAGCCGGGGCTGCTGGATGCGGGCCTGAAGGAATTCCGGGATGCCTGGCCCGCGGTCCGGGGGGATGGGCCGGAGGTGCTGCGCATCGTGGTGGAGCCGCGGCACGAGTCGTGGTGGACGGACGAGGTGCGGGAGATCCTGGCCGGTCATGATGCCGCGTTGTGCTGGGCGGACCGGCTCGGGCGGCCCGTCACGCCGCTGTGGCGGACGGCCAGCTGGGGATTCCTGCGGTTTCACGAGGGTGCCGCGGACCCGTGGCCCCGCTACGGCGAGGAGGCGCTCCGCTCGTGGGTGGACCGGATCAAGGAGGCACACCTCAGCCGGGCCGACATGTACGTCTACTTCAACAACGACCCGGGCGGGGCCGCCGTAGTCAACTCGGCCGAGTTCGCCGACCTGGCCCGGCAGGCCGGCCTGACCCCGACCCGCACCCCCAAGGTGGGCGAGATTCCGTTAACCCCGCCCATCCCCACCTGGTAGCCAGCCCGGTTGCCGCCCGGGATCAGCCGGCGGCGGCGCTGAACACCGGATAGTAGCCGCCGGACTGGCCGGCCGCCGTCGGGTGGTAGGACTCCGAGACGTCCAGGACGTTGACCGAGTGCAGCCAGCTGCCTGAGTCGCAGATCTCGTGGCCGCTGTAGGCCCCCCGCACGTCGGCGAACACGTCACCGTGCCGGGCCGCGGCCGCCTGGATCTGGCTGTCCAGCTGGTCCGCGCCCTGGTTGAGATCGGTCCGGTCGGTGGTGCTCAGGCCGATGCAGGACGAGGAGCGGGACAGGTCGTAGAGCTCCGGGTAGTCCATGACCACGACCCGGGCGTTCGGGGCGTCCGCGCGGATGGCGTTCAGAATGGTCATATAGCGATCAAGCCACCAGGCCAGGGCCTGGTGGCTTGACGGGTTCGGGAACCGGGTCAGAGCACGGCGAAGGCGTCCTCCACGATGGACAGGCCCTCCTCGAGCAACTGCTCCCCGATGACCAGCGGGGGCAGGAGCCGCAGCACGTTCCCGAACGTCCCGCAGGTCAGCACGACCAGGCCCGCGGCGTGGCAGGCCTTGGCCACCTGTCCCGCGGTATCCGCGGCCGGCTCGAGCGACCCCGGGCGGACCAGCTCGATGGCGATCATCGCACCGCGTCCGCGCACGTCACCGATGACCGGATAGGCCTCGGCGAGCTTGTGCAGGCGGGGCAGCATGATCTCGCCGATCCGGCGGGCGCGGCCGGGCAGGTCCTCGGCCGCCATGGTCTCGATGGCCCCCAGGGCGGCCGCGCAGGCCACCGGGTTCCCGCCGTAGGTGCCGCCGAGGCCGCCCACGTGCACCGAGTCCATGATCTCGGCCCGGCCGGTGACGGCCGCCAGCGGCAGGCCGCCGGCGATCCCCTTGGCCATGGTGACCAGGTCGGGCACGACCCCCTCGTGGTCGCAGGCGAACCAGTCGCCGGTCCGGCAGAACCCGCTCTGGATCTCGTCGGCGATGAGCAGGATGCCGTGCTCCCGGCAGAACTCGGCCAGCCCGGGCAGGAAGCCGTCCGGCGGCACGATGAAGCCGCCCTCGCCCTGGATCGGCTCGATGAGCACCGCGGCCACGTTGTCCTCACCCACCTGGGTGTGAATGAGCCCGGTGATCACGTCGAGCGCGTTCGCCGCGCACGCCTCCGGGCCGCCCGGCCAGCGCAGCGGGTAGGCCATCGGCATCCGGTAGATCTCCCCGGCGAACGGCCCGAACTTGTCCTTGTACGGCATGTTCTTCGCGGTCAGCGCCATGGTCAGGTTGGTCCGGCCGTGGTAGGCGTGGTCGAACGCGATGATCGCAGGCCGGCCGGTGGCATGCCTGGCGATCTTGACGGCGTTCTCCACCGCTTCCGCCCCGGAGTTGAACAGCGCGGAACGCTTGTCGTGGTCGCCGGGGGTCAGCCGGGTGAGTTCCTCGCAGACCGACACGTACTCCTCGTACGGGGTGACCATGAAGCAGGTGTGGGTGAACCGCTCGGCCTGCTCACGGATCGCGGCCGCGACGCGGGGGGCGCTGTTGCCCACCGACGTCACCGCGATCCCGGAGCCGAAGTCGATCAGGGAGTTGCCGTCGACGTCGATGAGGACGCCGCCGCCCGCGGCGCTGATGAACACGGGGAGGACGTGGCTGACCCCGCGGGCCACGGTGGCCTCGCGGCGGGCCAGCAGCTCGCGTGAGCACGGTCCGGGGATCTCGGTGACGAGGCGGCGCACCTGGGCCAGGCCCGGTCCGCCCGGAAGAGGCGATTGCACGGTCATACAGCTGACGATAAGCCACGAAGTCCCCGCGGTGGGCAGCGGATTCTCCGCCTGCCCGGATCGGCGGGTGCGCGGCTCAGCCGGCCGGCGGGATGGACGTCAGCGTGGCGAACGCGCGCCCGGCCGTATCGTCCAGCGTCAGCCGGGTCAGCGTGGTGCCGGACGGCAGCGCCAGGGCCAGGTAGCGCCGCCCGCCGACGGTGACCGGGGTGATCCGCTCGGTCGTGCCGCTGGACAGGGTCGCGGTCACGGTGGCGGTCCGCGGGCTGACCAGGCCGCCGTAGCCGGCCAGGCGGGTCTGCGCGGCGAACACCAGGGGGCGCAGCACGGCCGTGGCCGGCGGCAGCCCGATCGGCTGGCAGGCGGAGCCGCTGCTGTAGCTGCTGGCGCCGAACGAGGATCCGGCGAAGCACTCACCCGCGGCACCCAGGGTCACCGTCACCCGCCAGCGCCCGCCACCAGCCTGTCCCGAGCCGATCACGCCGGAAGCCGTGGCGGCCGGCGTGGCGCCCATGTGCTCCCAGACCCCGGGCACCAGGCGCAGGGCCGGCTGCCCGGTGGCGGAGCCGGCGGAATCCGGGCCGGAGAACATGCTGGCCGGCACGGTCTCCCGGGCCATCGACGCCAGCTGGCCGCCGGAGTACGCGGTGATCCGGGCCACCCCGGAGGCCGGGTAGGCGAACCCCGCCAGGTGCAGCTGCTGGCCGCACGCACGCAGGGGCACGGGATGCACGGTCAGGGTGGTTCCGTTGCGGAAAGTCGTGGTGAGGCGGGTCACGGCGGGGCCGACCTGCAGGGCCGCATAGCCGGTGCCCAGGTGGCCAGGCGCGTTGCCAAGGAACGCGGTGCTGATGATGCCGTTGGTGACGTTCGCCGGGATGGAGAGCAGGTCGCCGTCGGTGCCGTTGAGCATGACCGCGGGCAGGCAGCTGGATCCGGGGCCCGCGATGTCGCGCAGCGACAGCTGCCAGGCCGCGCCGCCGGCCGTGCCCGCGGCGAACATGGCCCCGCCCGGCGGCGGGGCTGAGTTCAGGATCCCCGGGGGCGACGATGTCCGGGCCGGGCCCGGGCTGCTGGTCGCGGCGCCGGTCTGGGCGGCCGCCGGGCGGGGGGCCGGGGCGCCGGTCTGGGCCGACACCACGACGGCGACGGCGGCCGCCCCGGCCACCAGCCCGGACGCGGCCGCGGCCCAGCGCCGGGCCCGTATCGCCCGGCCGCGGCGGCGCACCGAGCCGACCGGCGCGGGCGGGGCGGCCAGGGCGTCAAGATCCTCGTGCAGCCGCTGGCTGAGGACCTGCTCGTCGAGGATGCTCACGGGTCTGGTGCTCCGTTCTCCGGGGTGCTGGCTTCGCGGTTCGCCGGGGGCCGTCATGCTGCTCCCCGTCCCGGCACCCCGTCGGCCAGCGCGGCGCTGCCGCGCAGCTTGGCCAGCGCACGCGAGGCCTGGCTGCGGACCGTGCCCTCGGTGCAGCCGAGCGCGGCGGCCACCTGGGCGTCGCTGAGGTCCTCCCAGTACCGCAGCACGACGATCGCCCGCTGCCGGCCGGGCAGTTCCCGGAGCGCCGACAGCAGCGCCGAGCGCTCGCCGATCAGGTCGGATGGGTCGGCGACCGCCCGGTCCGGCAGCCCGGCTGGCTCCCGGGCGTGCTCCGTGACCCGGCGGCGGCGGAACCGCCGGTTGCTCGTGTTGACCAGGATGCGGCGCACGTAGGCGTCCGGGTCGTCGGCCCGGCGCACCCGCCACCAGGCGGCGTAGGCGCTGGCCAGCGCGGCCTGGGCCACGTCCTCGGCCAGCCATCGGTCCCCGGTCAGCCCGTAGGCCAGCCGCACCAGGCCCGCCCAGCGAGCGGCCATGAACTGGCCGAACTCTTCCTGCCGGGTCGTCTCCACCGCATCCGTCGTTGCGTCCAGAATGGCTGCCTCCCGAGTCACATCACGTACGAGCACCAGTCGCCTACGCAGCGTTGCATGACGGGGCCGGAATTTTTGCGGGATCTTTGCGGGGGACGCCCGGCCGCTAGGGTGGGCCGGGCAGGCGGCCGGATGACTCGCGCACTCTCGCAGGAGCAGGCGTGCACACTTCCCAGGGGCTCTTCGACGGGGTGTTCGGCCGTGGGGCCGTGGACACCTCCGACCAGGCCTGGCTTCAGGCGATGCTGGACACCGAGGCCGCCCTGGCCCGGGCGCTCGAGCAGGCCGGGATGGCCGCGCCTGGAGCGGGCGCGGCGGTCACCGCGGCGGCCCGGGCCGAGGCGTTCGACCCGGCGGAACTGGGCCGGCAGTCCGCGCTGACCGGCAACCCCGTGCCGGCGCTGGTCCGGGAGCTGACCCGGCGGCTCCCCCCCGGCCCGGCGGGCGCGGTGCACCAGGGCGCGACCAGCCAGGACATCGTGGACACCGCGGCCATGCTGCTCACCCGCCAGTCGCTGGGGGTGATCTCGGACGACCTGGCCGCCGCGTCCGGCGCGGCCGCCCGCCTGGCGGCGGTGCACCGGGACACCATCATGATCGGCCGGACCCTGCTCCAGCAGGCCGTGCCGGTCACCTTCGGCCTCGTCGCGGCGGGCTGGCTGACCAGCCTGGACGAGGTGGCGGCCGGGCTGGACCGGGTGGCGGCCAGCCGTCTCGCGGTCCAGTACGGCGGGGCCGCGGGCACCCTGTCGGCGCTCGGGGACCGCGGGCCCGAGGTCGCGGCGCTGCTGGCCACGGAGCTGGGCCTGCAGGCACCCACCCTTCCGTGGCACACCGACCGGTTGCGGATCATTGAGATCGCCGGGGCCTGCGCGGGCGCGGCCGGGGCGCTCAGCAAGATCGCCCGGGACGTCACCCTGCTCGCCCAGTCCGAGGTGGGCGAGGTCAGTGAGGGTGGCGGGAATGGCGGGCGCGGCGGGTCGTCCGCCATGCCGCACAAGCGCAACCCGGTCGCCTCCATCGCCGTGCTCGGCTGCACCCGGCAGGTCCCCGGGCTGATCGCCACCCTCGCTGCCGCCGCGGAACAGGAGCACCAGCGGGCCGCCGGGGCGTGGCACGCCGAGTGGGAGCCGCTGGCGGACCTGCTCCGGCTCACCGGCTCGGCCGCGTCCTGGGCCGCGGAGCTGGCCGGCGGCCTGGAACCGGACCCGGCCCGGATGCGGCGCAACCTCGACGCGGCCGGCGGTTTCCCGATGGCCGAGCACGTCGCGGCGCTGCTCGGACCCGCGCTGGGCCGCACCGCCGCTCACGACCTGCTGGCCGAGGCGTCCGCCGCGGCTGTGGCGGACGGCCGGACACTGGGGGAGGCGCTGCAGGACCGCCTGGAAGCCGGCAGGCTGGCCGAGGCCGGGGTCACCCCGGAGCAGATCACGGCCGCCCTGGACCCGGCCGGGTACCTGGGCGCGGCCGCGGAGTTCGTGGACGCGGCCCTGGCCGCGCACACCAAGGCCGCGGGCTAAGGGCCGCCGGGCGCGGGCGGGTATGTGCCGGGAGCGCGGGAGTGGGTAATCTTCCTGGCCCGACCGCAGCACCTGCTGCCGGAGCCGTGAAAGGCGGAACCATGGACGATGCCGAGCGTGCCGCGCAGGGGATGACGGTGCGCCGTGAGGTCCTGGGAGACGAGCACGTGGACCGCGCGGTCGCCGGGACCACGCCGCTGACCGCGCCGTTCCAGGACTTCATCACCCGCTACGCGTGGGGCGAGGTCTGGTCCCGGCCGGGGCTGTCCCGCGCCGAGCGGAGCATGATCACGCTCACCGCCCTCGTCACGCTCCGCCAGGAAGGGGAACTGGCCATGCACCTGCGGGCCGCACTGCGCAACGGCGTGACCCCCGATCAGATCGGCGAAGTGCTGCTGCACACCGCGGTTTACGCCGGAGTCCCGGCGGCGAACCGGGCGTTCGCGATCGCCCGGGAGGTGCTGGCGGAAGCCGGGTGACCGGGCGGGGATGCCCGGGCAGGCCACCGGTATTGTCCGTATGACGAACGGCTGTACTTATCGCGACCACATGGTCATGATGGTGTCGGGCAAGCGCGGGTGTCCGCCGCAGGCGTGCTCGCTGTACTGGTGCTCGCTGTACTGGTGCTTCGCTGTACTGGTGCTTGCTGTACTGATGCTTGCTGCACAGGGCAGGAGGATATGGCGGAGATCGTTTCACTGGCCGATGCCGTCGCGCGGGCCGTCCACGACGGGGACTCGGTCGCGATGGAAGGGTTCACCCACCTCATCCCGTTCGCAGCCGGGCGCGAGGTGATCCGGCAGCGGCGGCGGGACCTGACCCTGATCCGGATGACCCCGGACGTGCTCTACGACCAGCTCATCGGGGCGGGCTGCGCCAGCCGGCTCATCTTCTCCTGGGGCGGCAACCCGGGGGTGGGCTCGCTGCACCGGTTCCGCGACGCGGTGGAAAATGCCTGGCCAGGGCCGCTCCAGCTGGAGGAGCACAGTCACGCGGGGATGGCCAACCGGTACGTCGCGGGCGCCTCGGGCGTGCCGTTCGCGATCATGCGCGGCTACAGCGGAACCGGGCTCGAGGGCCTGCCCGGCCTGGACGGGCAGCCCGCCATCCGGTCGGTCACGTGCCCGTTCACCGGGGAGCAGCTGACGGCCGTGGCCGCGCTGAACCCGGACGTGGCCATCATCCACGCCCAGCGCGCCGACCGGGCCGGGAACGTCCAGCTGTGGGGGATCACCGGGGTGCAGAAGGAAGCCGTGCTCAGTGCCCGGCGCTCCATCGCCACGGTCGAGGAGATCGTGGACGAGCTGCGGCCCGAGCCCGGGGCGGTCGTGCTGCCCTCCTGGGTCGTTCAACTACGTGGCTGCCGCCCCCGGCGGCGCGCAGCCCTCCTACGCACTGGGCTACTCGGCCCGCGACAACGACTACTACCAGGCCTGGGATGCGATCAGCCGGGACCGGGAGCGGTTCAGCCGCTGGCTGGACGGCGAGGTCTACGGCGAGACCGGATCCCTGGCCGGGGCCGGGGCCGCCGAGGGAGGATGTGGGGCATGAACGCCACCCCCGCTGCGGCCCCGGCGACGGAGGACCGGGCCGCCTTCACCTCCGACGAGATGATGACGGCCTGCGCAGCCCGCGCCCTGCACGACGGCATGACCTGCTTCGTGGGCATCGGGCTGCCCAGCGCGGCGGCTAACCTGGCCCGGGCCACGCACGCGCCGAACCTGGTCCTCATCTACGAGTCGGGCACGATCGGGGCCAAGCCGGACCGGCTGCCTCTCTCGATCGGTGACGGGATCCTCGCCGAGACCGCCGACGCGGTGGTGAGCGTGCCGGAAATCTTCAACTACTGGCTGCAGCCCGGCCGGATCGGGATCGGCTTCCTCGGCGCGGCCCAGATCGACAAGTTCGGGAACATCAACACCACGGTCGTCGGCCCCGAGTACGCCCATCCTGCGGTCCGGCTGCCCGGTGCCGGCGGGGCCCCGGAGATCGCCGCGTCATGCCGTGAGGTGATCGTGGTGGTCCGGCAGAGCCGCCGGTCGTTCGTGGACCGGGTCGACTTCGTGACCTCGGTCGGTTTCGGCGACGGGCCCGGAGCCCGGGAACGCCTGGGACTGGCGGGCGCGGGCCCCCGGAAGGTCATCACCGACCTGGGCATCCTGGAGCCGGACCCGGCGACGTGCGAGCTCGCGCTCACCGGTCTGTACCCCGGGGTGACGGTGGCGGACGCGGCGGCCAAGACCGGCTGGGAGCTCGCCGTGTCGGATTCGCTGGAAGTGCTCCAGCCGCCCACCGCGGCCGAGCTCGCCGCACTGCGGCAGCTGCACGGTAAGCCGGACCAGCCGAGCTAAGAAGGAGCAGCAGCCCGATGACCACGCACCTGCCATCCTGGCCCGCCGGGCTGATCCTGCCTGCGTACGAGCGGCCCAGCGGCCTGCACCCGCCGCTGGACTCGCCCGGCTACCGGTCCACCGCACTGCGGGCGCCCTCCCAGCCGCCGCTGATGATCCCGCAGCGGCTGACCGAGATCACCGGCCCGGTGCTGGGGGAGGGGCGGGTGGCACCGGCCGACGCGGACCTCACCACCCAGCATGCGGGCGAGCCGCTCGGCGAGCGGATCACCGTGACCGGGCGGGTGCTGGACAGCGACGGCCGGCCCATCCAGGGCACGCTGGTGGAGGTGTGGCAGGCCAACGCGGCTGGCCGCTACCAGCACGCGACGGACACTCACCCGGCCCCGCTGGACCCCAACTTCTCCGGCGTCGGCCGGTGCGTGACGGACTCCGAGGGCCGGTACCGCTTCGTGACCATCAAGCCCGGGGCCTACCCGTGGCGGAACCATCCCAACGCCTGGCGCCCCGCGCACATCCACTTCTCGCTGTTCGGGCAGGCGTTCACGCAGCGCCTGGTGACGCAGATGTACTTCCCTGGCGATCCGCTCTTCGAGTACGACCCGATCTTCAACTCGATCCCGGACCCGAAAGCCCGCCAGCGGCTGATCTCGCGGTTCGACATCAACCTGACCGAGCCGGACTGGGCGCTCGGCTACGAATGGGACATCGTGCTCCGGGGCAGTGCCGCGACCGTCTTCGAGGCCCAGCCGGCCGGGAACCAAGGTGCGCAGCGGTGACCGGGCTGCCGCTGACCCCCTCGCAGACCGTCGGGCCGTACCTGTCGATCGGGCTGCCGTGGCCGGACGGCCCGACCGTGGTGCCTGAGGACACCCCCGGGGCGATCACGATCACCGGGCGGCTGCTGGACGGCGAGGGTGCGCCCATCCCGGACGGGCTGATCGAGACGTGGCAGGCCGACCCGGACGGCCGCTTCGCCCATCCGGGCGACCCGCGCGGCGCGCCGGCGCACGGCACCGCGTTCCGCGGCTTCGGCCGCTGCCCGACCGCCCCGGACGGCAGCTACCGGATCGTCACCCTCCGGCCCGGCGCGCTGCCCAGCCCGGACGGCGGCCGGGAGGCCCCGCACCTGGACGTGTCCGTGTTCGCCCGCGGCCTGCTGGACCGGGTGGTGACCCGGATCTACTTCTCCGACGAGGCGGAGGCGAACGCGGAAGACCCGGTGCTGTCCGCCGTCACCGACCCGGCCCGGCGGGACACGCTCATCGCCACCGCCGACGCCGACGACCAGACCCGGTTCCAGTTCAGCATCCGCCTGCAGGGCGAGCACGAGACCGTCTTCTTCGATGTCTGACCCGCAGGCTCCCGCGGCGCCGGGTGAGGCCGGCCCGGCGGCCGGCCAGGCCGTCGGCGCGGCCGGGCGGGTGACGCCGGATGCCCGCCAGCCGGTGCGCCTGGCGGCCTCGCTGGACGGGCCGCGCGACGCACCGGTCCTGGTGCTCGGCAACTCCCTCGGCAGTACCCGGGAACTGTGGGAACCGCAGCTCCCCGTCCTGGGAGAGCACTTCCGGCTGCTCCGCTACGAGCACCGCGGGCACGGCGGCTCGCCTGCCCCGCCCGGGCCGTACACGCTCGCCGGGCTGGGCGCGGACGTGCTGCGGCTGCTCGACGACTTCGGGATCGAGCACGCGTCGTACTGCGGCGTGTCGCTCGGCGGCATGGTCGGCATGTGGCTGGCCGCGAACGTGCCCGAGCGGATCGACGTCCTCGGGCTGTGCTGCACGACCGCCTGGTTCCCGGACACCGGTCTCTGGGTCGAGCGGGCGGCGGCCGTCCGGGGCGGCGGCCTGCCGCCCATCGCCGCCCAGGTGGTGAGCCGCTGGTTCACCCCCGCCTTCGCGGCGCGGTTCCCGTCGGTCCCGGCCGCGTTTACCGCCACCCTCGACGGAATAGACCCGGAAGGGTACGCGGGCTGCTGCGACGCCATCGCGGGCATGGACCTGCGGCCCGCGCTGGCCCGGATCACCGCGCCCACGCTGGTGATCTCCGGGTCGGACGACCCGTCGACCCCGCCGTGGCACGGCGCCGTGATCGCCCGGGGGATCGCGCGGTCCCGGCTGGCCGTCATCCGGGGTGCCGCGCACCTGGCCAACGTGTCCGCCCCCACCGAGGTGACCGCGGCGCTCAGCGCGCACCTGCTCGCGCTGGCGCCACCTCGCTGGGGCTGAGCCCGGGGCACGCTGCGCGGAACTCCTAGAGGGACCGCCGGGCCGCCACCCATTCCACTGGCTGCCCGGTGACCGCGGCGGTCCGGTCGTAGTCCGTGTCGTAGTGCAGGACCGTCGCGCCGTGCTCCTCGGCCGTGGCCGCGATGATCAGCGCATCAGCCCCGCAGGCTGGCCGGGGGCGCGCTCGCGGTCAGCGGGTGGGGCGGAGGCGGGGGAGGACCGGCCGGATGATCGCGTCCGCCCCGCGCATGGGGCGGCTGCCGAGCAGCACGCGGGTCAGGTCGTGCCGGCTGTCCAGCAGCTCGTCCAGGGCCAGGTTGAGGTGCCGGGCACTGACCCGCAGCGGCGCAGCCTGGTCCGGGGCGGGGCTGCTGGCCGGGGCAGTGCCGCTGGCCGGGGGAGTGCCGTCAGCTGGGACAGCGCCGTTGGCCGCGGCGCCGTGGACCTCTGCCGGGGCGGCCCCGTGGCCCGGGACCTGGACGACCCCATGGTCCAGGCCGGCAGCGGAGCCGGTGGCCCGGAGCGGGGAGGAACCGTTGGCCGCGGCCGGCGCCAGGGCGTTGACCTCAGCCAGCACCGCGGCCCGGGCGCCGCGGCCGTCGGCCGCGTACACGGACGCCCGGCGGAGCAGTTCCCGGATGAAGGACGCGTTGACCCCGTCGGTCCGGGTCACCACCGCGCTCACGCTGGACCGGCTGATGCGCAGGCTGCCCTGGTAGAGGCGGAGCAGGCGGCGCCGGGCCGCGGCGTCCGGCAGCGGGAGCCGGGCCGTGTGATCGATCTGGCCCGGCCGCGCGGCCAGAGCCTGCTCGAGCAGGTCGGCCCGGTTGGTGGTGAGCAGGAAGGTCACGTCGGCGTCGCCGCCGACCCCTTCCATCTCGGTGAGCAGGCGGAGCAGCGGCGGGGGGAGGGGCGCGTGCGGGCCGCGTGACTCGGCCGCCTGCTCGACGTCCTCCACGACCACCACCGAGGGCTGCAGGGTGCGGGCGATTGCGCAGGCCTCACCGATGAACCGCAGTGCGCCGCCCGGGATCACGATCGCCGTGACGTGCGGCAGCTGGCCGATCAGGTATCGGACGGTGTGCGTCTTGCCGGTGCCCGGGGGCCCGTGCAGCAGCACCCCCCGCCGCAGATGCTGGCCGCTCGCGCTGAGCCGGCCAGAGTGCCGGGCGATGCCGAGGACCTGGCGCTCGATGCCGTCCAGCACGTCCGGGGGGAGGATCACGGTGGCCCGGCCGAGCTGGGGCCGGTCCAGGAACCCCAGCACGCTGCCGCTGTCCGGCCCGCGGACGTCCGCACCGAACGAGATCACCTGCCCGCGGTACACGTTGTGCGTGGTGGCCAGGGCGCGGATGTGGTCCAGGATCTCCCCGGCCGCCGCCTGGTCCGCCGCGATGACCTGCAGGCTGACCGGCTCGCGCGGGTCATCGTCCGCGGGGCCGCGCAGCAGCACAGCCGAGCGCTGGCCGCCCTGCTCCACCAGGTAGAGACCGCAGGTCACGCACGCGAGGGTCGTTCCGCCCGGCCCGGCCGGGCGCGCGACGGTGGTCAGGCTGCCGATTCCGGGGACGCCGCCCGGCGAGCCTGGAAGATCGCCCGCGGTCAGGTCGGCCAGGTCGACGTGGCCGTGGCGGACGCCGGTCAGGCCGAGCAGTTCGTGCCGCACACCGGGATCCCCGAGCCACGCGTCCACGGCCGCCTGGACGTTCACCTGGTCGAACGCGGGCCACGAAGCGGTGATCACCGGCCACCCCCCGGCCCGCGGGCCGAGGTGGGTGGCCAGGGCCCGCCGGACGGGAGCATCGTGGCCCCGGGCTGCCGAGACGGCCACGCTCAGTAGCCGCCCGGCCAGCCGGGGCACGTCGGCAAGTTCCGGCCGGGGGCCCAGGATCGCCGTGGGCCAGGGCCGGATCCCCAGAAGCCCCCTGGGTATTCCCGGAATCCCCACGGGAGCAGCATAGACAGGGCCAGCCTGGATTATTGGGGCAACAGGGAGCGTGCTCCGGATTCGATGGCCGCCTCGGACAGCAGCACGGCCTGCGCGGCGTCACCCAGCGGTATGAAGCTGTCCTCGCTGTTAACGCGCGTGATCCTCCCGGTGAACCCGGCGTCCACCAGGCTGGTGATGACGGCCTCGGACACCCCGCCGGTGCGCCTGGTCTCGTCGGCCACCAGGACCCGCCCGGTGACCCCGGCCTCGCGCAGGATGTCCTCCTCGGGCAGCGGCGCGATCCAGCGCAGATCCAGGACCCGGCAGCCGATCCCGTCCGCGGTCAGCCGGGCCGCCACCCGCAGGCTCATCCGCAGCCCGTTGCCGAACGTGATGATCGTGAGGTCGCGCCCGTTGCCGTAGCTGCGGCCGCGGCCGGCCGGGACGTAGCCGGCCACAGCCCCGGCGGGTCGTACCTGCCCAGCCAGCCCCCGTCACCGGCCTCGTGCAGGTCCCTGGTGTGGTACAGGGCGATGGGCTCGAGGAAGACGCAGACCCGGCCGTCCGCCTCCGCCGCCGCGAGGCACGTCCGCAGCATGGCGGCCGCGTCGTCGGGCCGCGCCGGGCAGGCGACGATCAGGCCAGGGATATCCCGCAGGCTGGCCAGCGCGTTGTCGTTGTGGAAATGGCCGCCGAAACCTTCCTGATAGGCGAGGGAGGCAATGCGCAGCACCAGCGGATTCCGGTACTGCGCCTGGGAGAAGAACGACAGGGTCGCGGCCTCACCGCGGATCTGATCGGCCGCGTTGTGCAGGTAAGCCAGGTACTGGATCTCCGGGACCGGCAGCAGGCCGGCCATGCCGGCCCCCAGGGCCAGCCCCAGGATGGACTGCTCGTCGAGCAGGGTGTCGAACACCCGGGCGGAGCCGAACCGCTGGGCCAGCCCGCGGGTCACCCCGTACACGCCGCCCTTGCGGGCCACGTCCTCGCCGAACACCAGCAGGCCGGGCCGGGCGGCCAGGGCGTCGGCCAGCGCCGCGTTGATGGACTGGGCCAGGGTGAGCCCGCCGGCCGCTTCGGGCAGCCGCCCGGCGAAGGCCTCCTCCCGGCGCGCTGGTTCCGCGGCCAGGGCAGGCCCCGGCCCAGACCTGCTCGGGATGATGCGGCGCGAGGGGGGCCATGACCTGGTCCGCCATGGCCAGGCGCGGGCTCCCGGCCACCTCGGCCGCGAGGCCGAGGATCCGGCCCCGCGACTCCTCGTACCGGGCGGACACCTCCGCCGGGGTCAGGATGCCCGCGCTCACCAGCAGCCGGGCCGTGCCGATCAGCGGGTCGGCGGCCAGGTCCGCGGCCACCGCAGCCGCTCCCCGGTAACTGGTTTCCACGTCCGAGCCCGCGTGGCCGCCGAACCGCACCACGGACAGGTGCAGGAACGCGGGGGAACGCCGCTCCCGGACCCAGGCCGAGGCGGCCAGCGCGGCGTCGTACACCGCGGCCAGATCCGACCCGTCCGCCTGGAAATAGCCGAAGCGCGGCACGGACCCGGTCGCGGCGCGGACCCAGCCGGGCGGCGTCCGCACGCTGACGCCGATCCCGTTGTCCTCGATCACCAGCAGCAGCGGCAGCGGGAGATGCTGGTAAGCGCAGTAGGCGGCGGCGTTGATCGCCCCGGCCGCGGTGGAGTGGTTCAGGGACGCGTCACCGAGGCTGGCGGCCACGATCGCATCCGGGGGCCACTGCGCGGGCCGGCCGAGCCGGGCGGCCCGGTCCAGGGCGAAGGCCAGGCCGAGGGCCCGGGGCAGGTGCGAGGCGATCGTCGAGGTCTGCGGGATGACGTGCAGCAGCGGATGGCCGAACACCTTGTGGCGGCCGCCCGCGATGGGCTCGTCCGCCGCGGCCACCAGCCCGAGCAGGACATCCAGGACCCCGTCCCGGGGCGGTGTGGCCTGCTGGCACCGGGCCAGGTAGAAGGCGCCCGAGCGGTAGTGCAGCAGGGCCGGGTCGGTGATCCGCAGCGCCGCGGCGACGCCGGCGTTGCCCTCGTGCCCGGAGGACCCGATCGTGTAGTACCCGGCGCCCCGGGCCCGCAGCCAGCGCGCGGCCAGATCGAGGTGGCGGCTGCCCAGCTGGGCGTCGAAGAGCTCCAGGCCGCGCTGGCCGGTCAGGGCCGAGCCGTCCCGGATGGGGTCGCTGCCCGGCGGGAGGCTCCCCGGGCCGGTCCGGGGGATGACCGCCCAGCGCGCCGATCACCTCGCCGAAATGGCGCTCCACCGCGTCTCGTTCCGCCTGGCCAGGGCTCATTCCTCTACGGTAGGGCCGGTTGCTCTACGGTAGGGGCGGCACCGTTGCTGACGATCCGAGGAGGCCTCATGCTGCCCTGGTCCGCCGAGCTGGCCGGCCGGATCGACGAGCACGTGATCACCAGTGAGCTGCTGCGCGACAACCCGCTGGGCGATCCGTACGAGCGACCGCTGTGGGTCTACGTCCCGCCCGGCTACGACGACGACCCGGCCCGGCGGTACGCGACGGTGTACGTCATCCAGGGCTACACCGGGCACCTGGCCATGTGGCAGAACCGCTCGCCGTACCGGCAGCCGTTTACCGAGACCGCCGACGCGGTGTTCGCGTCCGGTCAGGCGCCCGGGACCATCGTGGTCTACGTCGACGCCTGGACCGCGCTACGGGGGCAGCCAGTTCGTGGACTCCCCGGGCACCGGCCGGTACCACTCCTACCTGTGCGAGGAGGTGGTGCCCTGGGTGGACGCGCACTACCGCACGCAGCCGGACGCCGCACACCGGGCGCATCATGGGCAAGTCCAGCGGCGGCTTCGGCGCGATGATCACCCCGATGCTCCGGCCCGACCTCTTCGGGGCCCTGGCCACGCACGCCGGGGACTCGCTCTACGAGCTGTGCTACATCCCCGAGTTCGGCAAGTCCGTGCGGCACCTGCGCGACTACGACGGGGACATCTGGCGCTGGTGGGACGACTTCCGCTCCCGGGTGTCCTTCACCAAGGAGGCCGATCACGACCTGCTGATGCTGCTGGGCGTGTCGGCCTGCTTCTCCGCCACCCCGGACGGCCGGGTGGAGCTGCCGTTCGAGCCGCGGACCGGCCGGCTCCGGCCGGAGGTGTGGCAGCGCTGGCTGGACTGGGATCCGGTCCGGATGGCACCGCAGTACGCGGAGGCGCTCCGCGGGCTGCGCGGCATCTGGATCGACGCCGGGACCCACGACGAGTGGTTCCTCGATCTGGGGGCGACGGCGTTCCGGGCCGCCCTGGACGAGGCCGGGGTGCCGGACGAGGTGATCCACTTCGAGCTGTTCGAGGGCACCCACATGAGCATCGACTACCGCTACCCGCTGTCGCTGGCCTGGCTGGCCACGCGCATCGCGGCGTAGCCGCGGGTCTCGCGGCGGCCGGTCCCGGAAACGGTCCGCCGGCGCGGTAATAAAGTCGTA
Source organism: uncultured Actinomycetes bacterium (assembly GCA_963723595.1). Taxonomy (GTDB): domain Bacteria; phylum Actinomycetota; class Actinomycetes; order Streptosporangiales; family Streptosporangiaceae; genus RYN-230. The sequence continues at coordinate 32,699 of CAVRRQ010000012.1, read as the reverse complement.
AGCCGAAAAAGGGCTCCGCTGGTGAACGACGGCGCGGGATAGTACGTGCTCGGGTTTATATGTCCGCCCCTCCTCATGAGCGGAGAGACACGATGCATTACCGCAGATGGGCGCCGGCGGTCCTCGCCATTCCCGCCCTGCTGCTGGCCGCGTGCGGCAGCAGCACCTCACCGAGCACCGCGAGCGGCACCAAGTCCGCCTCAGCCATGTCCACCAAGTCCATGCCCAGCCCCTCCAGCTCGATGGGCAGTTCCGGGATGAGCTCGGCGGGCGCGGCCTCGCTGGAGAAGATCAAGACCAGCATCGGGCCGGTGCTGGCCGACGCCAAGGGCCTCACCCTGTACTGGTACGCCAAGGACACCGCGATGTCCTCGGCCTGCACGGGCTCCTGCGCGACCGCCTGGCCGCCCGTCACCGGCAAGCCCGCGGCGGCCATGGGCTTCCGGCTGGTCGGCAAGTTCGGCACGATCACCCGGGCCAACGGCGTGATCCAGGCGACCTACAAGGGGCACCCGCTGTACAGGTACGCCGGTGACAGTGCCCCGGGCCAGGTCAAGGGCAACGGGCTCGGCGGGGTGTGGCACGCGCTCAAGGTCACCGCGGTCAGTGCCGTCTCGCCAGGCGGGATGATGTCCTCGAGCTCGCCCAGCCCGTCAGCGTCCAAGTCGAGCGGCGGCTCCGGTGGCGGCTACGGGGGTGGCGGGTACTGAGCCGCCCGCCCGGCCGCAACCGGCCCGGCCCCCCGGCGGCGGCCGGCCGGGGGGCCGGGCCGGCGCAGGCGGTCTCGCCGAACAGATCGTTATTGACGCGGGACAGGTGCGTGCGCATCGCCTCGGTGGCGCGGTCGCTGTCCCGGGCCCGCAGCGCGGCGACGAGTTCGGCGTGGTCTGCCTGGTATTTTTCGCGGCGCTCGCGTGACGCGCTGCGCCGCTTGAGGTCGCCCCAGGAGTGGCCGTGCCGGGCGGTCTCGATGACCGCGTACAGCTGCCCGAGCAGGGGGCTGTGGCTGGCCGCCATGATCGTGCGGTGCAGGGCCAGGTCCCAGGTCTCGAACTCGTCGTAGCTGGCCGCCCGGTCCCCGCCGGCCAGGCAGCGGTCCATCTCCCGGAAATCGCTGGCGGTCGCCCAGGCCACGACGAGCGGCATCGCGAGCGGCTCCAGCAGCCGCCGGATCGTCATGACGTCGGCGGGCGCGAAGCCGGCGGAGGCCTCGCTGGCCGGGCCCGCCGACCGGGGCCGGGCGACCGCGCCGTCGGCCGGCGGCAGCGTGTCCGCGCGGCCGCCGCCCGGCCCGCGTCCGCTGTCCCCGCGTCGTGCCCATCCGCTCCCGGGTCATGCCGCAGGAAGGTGCCGCGCCCGACCTCTCGGGAGATGTGCCCCTGGGCCTGCAGCACGGCCAGTGCGTGCCGGATCGACGTGCGGGTCGCGCCCATGTCCGCCGCGAGCTTGCGCTCGGTGGGCAGCCGTGAGCCCGGCCCCAGGCCGGCCCGCGCCGACTCGGCCAGGATCAGCTCGGCCAGCCGGTATCTCAGATCGGCCGGCATCGGGGTCCCGGCCCCTGCTGCGTTCTGCATCCCCGTTGCTCTCTCCGCCTGTGCTGGCCCGGGCTGCCCGCCCGCGGCTGCGTGGCCGCGCCGTGCGCCCGCTGCCGGGCACCGGCCGACCGCAGGCAACCAATGCTACCAATCGAGACCAGAACGTGACCCCTGCTTAGGGCGTTAATTTCTCTTAACCCTATTGACCTGCCTACGAGAAACGCGACCTATGCTCCGACCAATCCGACTGTATACAACCAATCTGGGCATCCGCGCCAATCCAGGGCGGCCAGACGGCCCCCGCCCGATGCCCGCCCCAGCCATCACCCAGCGAAGGAGATCGGGCACGTGAGGCTCGCCACCATTGCCACCCCCGACGGGCTGCGACTGCATGTCCGGGGCCGTTCCGGCTATGTCGACGTCGCCGAGGCCACGGGCGACCCGCGCTTCGCCTCGCTGCACTATGTCCTGGAGGCCGGGCCTCCCGGCCATGGATGCGATCCAGGCGCTCACCGACGCTGACGGGCGCGAGGTGGCGGAGGCCGACTTCGGCCCGGCCGTGCCGGCCCCGCCGCGCATCCTCTGCCTCGGCCTGAACTACAGCGAGCACGCGCTGGAAGGCGGGCGCGAGGTCCCCACCTGGCCCGATGCGTTCGTGCGGGGCGCGGACAGCGTCCTGGGCCCGTACGCCGACCTGGTCAAGCCGGCCCTCACCGAGAAGTTCGACTACGAGGCCGAACTCGGCATCGTGATCGGCGCGGGCGGCCGTTACATCACCGCCGACAAGGCCCTGGACGCGATCGCGGGCTACGTGGTGCTCAACGACGCCTCCGCCCGCGACTGGCAGCGGGCCGCCAGCCAGTGGACGGCGGGCAAGAACTTCGAGGGCAGCATGCCCCTCGGGCCCGAGGTGGTCACCACCGACGAGCTGGACGTCTCCGACCTGGCCATCAGTTCCACGCTGAACGGGCAGGTCATGCAGTCGGCCCGGACGTCACTGATGCTCGTCGACGTGCCCAGTGCCGTCGAGTTCTTCTCCTCGTTCACCCGGCTGGTCCCCGGCGACGTCATCGCCACCGGCACCCCGGGCGGCGTGGGCTTCGCCCGCACCCCACCGGTCTGGATGCATCCCGGGCGACGTCATCGAGATCTCCGTCGAAGGACTCGGCACCATCCGCAACCGCGTGGTCGCCGAGGAAGACGCCCCGCAGGACTGGCGCTGGCGTCCCGGCACCCCGCTCAAGACCGGCTTCTGAGCACGTCACTCCGATCCCGAAGTCCGGAGCCGGACAGCGCCGTATCACGACCCGAGGCACGTCCGCTCCACCGGGTACCGGAGGGGCACGATGCAGTTCACGACCCGTCGGCCGTGCGCGGCGGAGCGATGCTGGCCGCCGGCGTCCTGGCCACGGCCTGGCCGCCTGCAGCAGTTCCAGCGGCGGCAGCTCAGCGGGCGGCAGCCCCAGCAGCAGCCGTCCGGCAGCAAGCTCACCGTGGCCGACGTCGCGCCGTTCAGCGGCGCCGACGCCGCGCTGGGCCCGACGTACCTGGCCTCCTGCTACGGCGCGACCGCGGCCATCAACCAGGCCGGCGGCGTGCTCGGGCACACGCTGACCTGCAAGAGCGTGGACACCCGCGGCGATCCCGGCCGACGCCGTCCCGGCGGTGAACCAGATGTTCGCCTCCACCCCGGCCTGGCCCTGGTCATCGGCTGCACCTCCGACGAGGCGGCCTCGGTCGCCCCGGTCATCAACGCGCACAAGATGGCCATGTTCTGCATGACCGGGCAGTCCGAGTTCGACAGCGTCCACTACCCGTACTTCTACCGGCTGGTTCCTCCCGACCTGGAGGAGTCCTACGCCATGGTCGCCATCGCCCAGCAGCTGCACTACAAGCGGATCGCCCTGGCGTTCGGTAACGACATCGGGTCCCAGACCTTCATCCAGCCCGCGGTCAGCGCGCTGAAGAAGGCCGGGATCACGCTGACGACCAACCAGACGCTCGATCTCAAGGCGACCACGTTCCGCAGTGAGGCCGAGGCGATCGTCCATTCGCATCCCGACGCGATCATGACCGAGGCACTCGGGGCCGCCGATCCCACCCTCTTCTCCGAGATCAAGCAGCTCAACGGCGGCAAGATGATCCCGGTGATCGGCACGTCCGCAGCCATCTCCCCGGCGTTCTTCAAGTCCGCGGCGGCCGCGGTCGGCGCCTCGGCCTTCGTGTCCGGGTTCCACGCGGACAACCTGGTCGTGGAGTCCAGCGGGCCTGCTTACCAGGCCTTCTCCAAGGCGCTGCTGTCCCAGCAGGGCAAGGTGCCGGGAGCCACCGGTGACTTCACCACCTACCTGAGCGCCCCGGGCGGTGTGCATCTCTACGACGGGATCAACCTGGCCGCGCTGGCCATGCTCATGTCGAAGAGCACCTCCCCGAGCGTCTACGGCCCGGACATCATCAAGATCGGGAACGGGGTACCCGGCGCCACGGTGTGCTACTCGTTCGCCCAGTGCGCCACCTCGCTCAAGGCCGGGAAGGCGATCCGGTACGAAGGGCCGGGCGGGCCGACCAACTTCGACAGCTACCACGACTCGACCGGCATCTTCCAGGTCGATACCTACACCTCCTCCGGCGCGGTCAAGGTGGTCGGCAACCTGACCGCTGCCCAGCTGAGGGCCCTGGCCGGATGACCGCCGGCACCACGCCACCCCGCCGCCCAGGCTCCCGCGTCCCCCCGGGGGAGCCCGGGCGGCGCAGGGACGGCGCAGGGACGGGCGGCCCGTGACGATCTTCCTCTCCGCGCTCGGCTTCGGGCTGGTCACCGCCTCGGTGCTGGCCATCGCGTCGGTCGGCTTCACCCTCCAGTTCGGCGTCACCGACGTGCTCAACCTGGCGTTCGGCGCCATCATGATCGCCGGGGCGTTCGTGGCCTACGTGGTGAATCAGGCCGGGCTGTCGGTCTGGGTCGGCCTGGTGGCGGCGGTGATCGCATGCTCGCTCGGCTCGGTGCTGCTCAACTCCGGCGTGTACACGCCGTTCCAGCGGCGCGGCACGTCGCCGATCACGATGGTGATCGTGTCGCTCGGGATGACCCTCATCGTCGAGTTCGGCGTCCAGGCACTGGCGGGCGGGACCGCGGTCTCCTACACCATGAGCCAGGGGCCGACGCTGACACCTGGGCGGCCTGATCCTGAGCGTCGTCCAGGTGGTCGTCATCGCGCTGAGCCTGGTGGTCATGATCGGCGTGCACGGGCTGCTGCGCTACACGCGGCTGGGCAAGGCCATGCGCGCGACGGCGGCCAACAAGTCGCTGGCCCGCAACTGCGGCATCCGGACCAACCGGGTCATCACCGTGACCTGGGCGCTGACCGGCGGGCTGTGCGGGCTGGCCGGCGTGGTGTTCGCCATGGACTCGGGCAGCTTCGACGCCACCGCGACCGACCTGTTCCTCGTGCTCATCCTGGCCGCCGTCTTCCTGGGCGGCCCCGGCCAGGCCTACGGCGCGATGCTCGGCGCCGTGATCATCGGGCTGGCCACCGAGGTCAGCGCGGCCTACATCACGGCCGACTACAAGTACGTCGTCGCGTTCGTGGCGCTGCTCATCGTGCTCGGGGTGCGCCCGACCGGGCTGCTCGGGGCCCGGGCATGAGAATCAGGCCCGGGACATGACGATCAGGCGGGGAGCCGTATGAGGGTCAGGCGGGGAGCCGGATGAACGCCTTCTATCTCATCAACCTGCTGGTCTACGCCGCGGTGGACGCCATGGCCTGCCTGGGCCTCAGCCAGCAGTTCGGGGTGGCGGGCGTCACCAACTTCGGCTTCATCATCTTCCAGGCCGCGGGCGGGTACGCCGCGGCGGTCCTGGCCCTGCCGCATGACTCAGCCAACGGCGGGTTCCAGTCGTACATCGGCGGGCTGAACCTGCCGTTCCCGCTGCCGTGGATCGGCGCGGCGGTGGTCGGCGGCCTGATCGCGGTGCCGTTCACGTTCCTGGTGGGCCGCAGGCTCCGCGGTGACTTCGCCGCGGTGGGGCTCCTGGTGACCGCGGTCCTGCTGAACCTGCTGGTGACGAACTACCGGCCGCTGCTGAACGGCGACGCGGGCCTGTCGCTCATTCCCACGCCGCTGCACGGCGACAACGTGTTCAGCGTGCAGACGGCCGGGTACCAGTGGGTGTTCACCGTGGCGGCCATCGTCCTGGCCCTGGCGGTCTACCTGCTCGTCCGCCGGATCACCGGTTCCCCGTACGGCCGCAGCCTGCGCGCCATGCGGGACAACGACGTGGTCGCGGACTCGCTGGGCAAGAACCTGCTCTCGCTGCGCACCGCGATGCTGGTCACCGGCGGGGCTATCGCCGGGCTGAGCGGCGGGATCCTGGTCACGTACATCACCACGTGGTCCCCGGCCGCGTGGGGCTACGCGGAAACCGTTGTCCTGTTCGCCGCGGTCATCATCGGCGGAGCCGGCAACCACCTCGGCGCGATCCTCGGGGCCATCCTGGTCCCTGTGGGTTTCGAGGAGATCACCCGGTTCATCCCCACCTCGAACAGCCTGCCGCCCAACCTGATCCCCTCACTGCAGTGGGTGGCGATCGGCCTGCTCATCGTGATCTTCCTGTGGGTGCGGCCGCAGGGCATCCTGCCGGAGCGCAAGCGGGTCATCCACGCGCCCCCGACCCGGGCGGCCGCCAGGACGTCAGCGCCGCCGGGCGGCGCGCCGCCCGGCGGCCCGGCAGCGGCGGCCGTGCCTTCGCCCCGCCCGGCGGCATCCCGCCCGGCGGCACTCCGCGGGCCGGCACCGGGGGCTCACGACCAGCTGCCGGCCGCGGCGCAGGACCGGCCGGTGATGCTGGAAACGGTGGACGTGGCCCGGGAGTTCGGCGGGGTGCGGGCGGTGGCCGGGGTGTCGATCCAGGTCCGGAAGGGCACGCTGACCGGGCTGATCGGGCCGAACGGGGCCGGGAAGTCCACCCTGCTGGCCATGCTGGCCGGGACCCTCCCGGTGACGTCCGGGAAGATCATCTACGAGGGCCGCGACATCACCGGGGTGCCGGCCTTCCGGCGGGCCCGGCTGGGGCTGGTCCGGACCTTCCAGCTGGCCAGCGAGTTCAAGCGGCTCACCGTGATGGAAAACCTGCTGTCCGCGGTCCCCGGCAACCGGGGGGACACCTTCCGCGGTTCCCTGCTCGGCAAGCGTTACTGGCAGGCGGATGAGACAGCGGCGATCGACCGGGCCGAAGCCATCCTCGAGCGGTTCGGCCTGGAGCAGTTCGCCAACCACTACGCCGGTGACCTGAGCGGCGGCCAGCGCAGGCTGGTCGAGATCATGCGGGCGCTGATGGCCGAGCCGGCCACGCTGCTCCTCGATGAGCCGATGGCGGGCGTGCACCCGAACCTGGCCCGGCGCATCGGCAACGAGCTGGTGGCGCTCTGCGGGGAGGGGATGACGATCCTCATGGTGGAGCACGAGCTGGCCATCATGGACGAGTTCTGCGACCCGGTCGTGGTGATGGCCGAGGGCGCGGTCCTGGCCGAGGGAACGATGGAACAGCTGCGGGGCCGCAGCGAGGTCGTGGAGGCCTACCTTGTCGGCTGAGCTCGCCCTGCCCGGCCTCCCGCTGCGGGCCGAGAAGGTCACCGCCGGCTACGGCGGCGACCCGGTGATCCGGGACATCACGCTGAGCGCCGACCCGGGAGAGGTGGTCTCCCTCGTCGGCCCCAACGGGTCAGGTAAGAGCACGCTGCTCAAGAGCCTGGCCGGCGTGGTGCACGTGTCGTCCGGCACGGTGAGGGTCGGGGACCGGGACCTCACCAACTCGCGCACCCGAAGAGATCGCCCGGGCCGCCGTCGGGTACGTGCCCCAGGTGGACGACATATTCAGCCCGCTCAGCGTCAAGGAGAACCTCGAGATGGGCGGCTACCTGCTGCGCCGGTCGCAGGTAGCGGGCCGTGTCGAGCGGGTGCTGGCCATCTTCCCCCGGCTCGGCGCCATGCTCGGCCGCAGCGCCGGGAAGCTCAGCGGCGGCGAGCGCAAGATGCTGGCCATGGGCCGCGTGCTCATGCTCGACCCGGGCCTGTTCCTGCTCGACGAGCCGACCGCCAACCTCGCCCCCATCGTCGCTACCGCGCTGCTCACCGAGCACGTCCGCCAGCTGGCCGAGAGCGGGGCCGCGGTGCTCATCGTCGAGCAGCGTGCCAAGGCGGTGCTGGCCATCTCGGACCGCTCGTATGTGCTCGGTGGCGGCGAGGTGCGGATGCAGGGCACTCCCGCCGAGCTGTCCGGCCGCCCGGACTTCGTGGACTCGTTCCTCGGCGGCCGGGGAGCGGCGGCCGCGCCGTCCGGGGACGCCTGAGCCGGCCAGGCGTAGCATCGGGTGACATGGCGGATCACGGCGGCACGGATCACGCTGGTCCCGGCGAGACGCCAGCGCGGTGCGGATGCTGGGTGGCCACCCGTGCAGTACCTCCAGGTCCAGACGACCACCGACTCCCGGGCCGAGGCCGTCGAGCTGGGACGCGATGCGGTGCAGGCCCGGCTGGCGGCCTGCGCGCAGGTGACCGGCCCGGTGCTGAGCAGCTACTGGTGGGAAGGCGATCTCGAGCGGGCCGAGGAGTGGGCGCTGCTGCTGAAGCTGCCCGCCGCCCGTTACCAGGAGCTCGCGGACTTCCTCGCCCAGCGGCACAGCTACGACGAGCCGGAGATCGTCGCGACGCCGATCGTGGCGGGATCCGCGGCCTATCTAAGCTGGATCAGGGAAGTAACTCAGCCGCAGTGACCGTGGAAGGACTGCCGTGCGCACTCCTGGCGAGGACGGGCTCTTCGGTCCCGGCTCGGTGACCTGGCGGATCATGGAACGGCCGGAGGTCTGGGTGGGCGGCTTCCGGGCCGCGTACCTGCAGGCCCTGCACCCCCGGGTGATGCGCGGCACCTGGCAGAACACGGCGTTCGCCGACCGGCACGAGGCGTGGGGCCGGTTCCTGCGCACGGCCGAGTTCGTCCGGATCCGGACTTACGGCAGCCGGGCCGAGGTCGAGCGGGCCGGGCGACGGATCCGGAAGATCCACGCCACGCTGACCGGGGTGGACGCGGACGGCACCCGGTTCCGCCTGGACGACCCCGAGCTGCTCCTGTGGGTGCACTGCGGCGAGGTCTCGTCCTATCTGGACGTGGCCCGGCGCAGCGGCACGCCGCTGTCCGGGGCGGACGCCGACGCCTTCGTGGCCGAGCAGCGGCGCGCGGCCGCGGTGGTCGGCCTGGACCCGGCCCAGGTGCCCGGCTCCGCCGCGGACCTGGAGGCGTACATCACCGCGGCCCGCCCGGGCCTGCGCGTCACGCCGGAGGCCAGGCAGGCCATGGTGCGCTCGGTCAACCTGCGCGTGCCCGCCGCCCAGCTGCCGGTCAAGCTGGCCATGCCCTCGGTCGGCGCCCTGGCCTTCGCGTCCCTGCCGCGCTGGGCGCGCCGGATGTACGGGACACCGGGCGTCGTGGTGACGGACCTGGCCGCCACGGCGGCGCTGCGCGCCTTCCACGAGGGGATGACCCGGCTGCCCGGGGCCTTGCTCAGGCCCGCTGCTTAAGGCCCGGCCAGCTCAGGGCCCGGCCAGCTCAGGGCCCGGGCCCGGCGGGGTGTTCCACGTCAGCATGACCGGCTGGCCGTGCTCCGTGCCCAGGCTGGACAGGGTCCCCGTGTCCAGGCGGAACAGGCGGCCCCCGGCCGGCTCCAGGCCCAGCCAGCGGGCGGTCAGGATCCTCAGGAAGTGAGCGTGGGCCACCAGCACCACGTCCCCCCCGGCCAGCAGCGGCCGCACCCGGGCCAGTGCCGCGTCCGCGCGCGCCCCGACCTGCTCGACGGTTTCGCCCGGGTGATCGGCGTCGCCGGGGATCACCCCGTCCCGCCACAGGTACCAGCCGGGGCGCTGCTCCCTGATCTGGGGCGTGGTCATGCCCTCGTAGCCGCCGTAGTCCCACTCCAGCAGATCGGGGTCGGGCACAGGGGCCAGCCCGGCCAGTTCCGCGGTCCGCATCGCCCGCTGGGCCGGGCTGCTGAACACGGCCCGGATCTGCCGCCCGGCCAGCGCCGGGGCCAGCGACTTGGCGGCCGCCTCGCCGTCGGTCGTGAGCGGGATGTCCGTCCGCCCGGTGTGCCGCCCGGCCTTGCTCCACTCCGTCTGGCCGTGCCGGAGCAGGATCAGTTCTCCCATAGGGACATCTTCGCTGACCCGGCGGCGCGCCGGGTATCCGCCGCCTGATCGGGCCACGGCCGCAACCAGTTGACTCGTCTCCCTTCCACGTGTAAGTTTTTTCTGACAGGTGAAAGAAGAAGGGCCAGGAGTGACGCTTACCAGTGACGAGCTGCTTACCGTGCTCACGGCGGTGGCGAACCCGCACCGGATGCGGATCGTCGCCGAGCTGCGGGACGGCCGGGTGCACGTCAGCGAGCTGGCCCGGCGGCTCGGCATGTCCCGGCCGCTGCTGTACATGCACCTGGACAAGCTGGAGAAGGCGGGCCTGGTGGCCGGCCAGCTGGAGTTGTCGGAGGACGGCAAGGCCATGAAGTACTTCGAGCTGGCCCCGTTCGACCTGCACCTCAACGCCGAAACGATCATCTCGGCCCTGCGTAACGGCAGCGGCGCGGAAGGGGACGACGTGGACACCCAAGAGACCAGCCCGGAAGGACACGTCCGATGACCGCGACGCACGTGGCCGCGGCGCACGTGGCCGCACTGACCAGCAGCGCGGAAGCAGGCATCCTTATCGGCCTGGGCATCCCGTTCTGCATCTGCGCGGCGGCCGCCATCATCGTCTGGGCCTACTTCCGGCTGCAGAGTCACCGCGCCGACGCGGTGGCGATGGCCGAGTACCGCAAGCTCGCCGAGGAAGCCGTGGCCAACCAGCAGGAGCTGCGGACCGAACTGGCCAAGCTGACCGAGCACGTCCAGGCGGTCGAGCAGCTGATGCGGGACGTGGGATGAGCACCGGCGATGGCGGGCCGCCGGCCCGGCTGAGGCTCTACTGGAACCCGCTGCACCAGGTCGTGTCGGGCAGCACCTGGCGTGCCGCCGCCTTCCTGGCCGGCTACATCTTCGTCGCGGGCTGGCTGCTGTTCGCCGTCGCCTTCACCGCAACGGTGACCGCCGCCGTCTTCCTGATCACGCTGGCCGGGATCCCGCTGCTGGTCGCAGCGTCCGGGGTGCTGCACGGCTGCGCGAGCGCCGAGCGTGCCCGGCTGCGGCCGGTGCTGGCCGGGCCAGTCCACGGTGGCTACCGCCAGGCCACCCGGCCGGGCATCATGGCGCAGGTCAGGACCCGGTGGCGGGACCCGGCCACCTGGCGGGAGGCCGCCTACATGATCGGGCTGTGGCCGCTGCTGTTCGGCCTGGACACCCTCGTGCTGACCGTCTGGCTCACCCTTCTCGCCGGGGTGACCCTGCCCGCGTGGTACTGGGCGCCCCGGGGCAACGTCGGCCTGGGCTACGCCGCCGGCACGCCGGTGCACGGCGTGACGCTGGGCTACTTCCCGCACGGCCCGGACGGGCCAGGCTCGTGGGGTCTCTACGTGGACACCCTGCCCCGGGCCCTCCTCGCCGCGGCCTGCTTCCTGGTCGCGTTCCTGCTGTTCAACTACGTACTCGTGCTCACGGCCCGCGCTCATGCCCGCATCGCGAGCGCCCTGCTGCGCGCGCCCGCCGACCCGCTCGCGCCAGCGAAGGAGGTGCTCACGCGACCGGGCCCGCTGGGCCCGCTGCACGCAGCCCGGTAAGACCGGCCCGGTACGACCGCTCGGTAAGACGAGCCAGGTCAGGCGGCCAGGCCAGGCCGCGCCCCCGCCCGCGAGGGATCAGCTCACGGGCGAGGGCTCACAGACTCACGCACCGTCCTCGAGAGAAGGCTCTAATGCGCCAGCTGTCCAGTTCAGTATGGCCAGAAACCGAACCGCACCGCGAACAGCCCCGCCGATCCCGCGCCCCGGTCGTCGAGCGCGTGGCGGGCTGGAGCACCCGGCACCGCAAGACCGCCGTACTCGGCTGGCTCGTCCTGGTCGCCGCGGTGGTCGTGCTCGGGCACCTGGTGCCCGCGAAGAACCTGCCCTCCAACGACGCCGGCCAGTCCGGCCAGGCCGAGCAGACCCTGCAGCGGCTCGGGGTGGCCGCCCCGCCGCAGGAGAACGTGCTGATCCAGTCGCGGGGGACCGGCCGGCTCGGCTCGGACCCGCAGATGCGCCAGGCCGTCCGGCAGGTCGTGACCGCGCTGTCCGCCCTCCCGCACTCCGCGCGGGATATCGTCTCCCCCCTCAGTCCCGGCCACACTGGGCTGGTGGCCGGGGATGGCCAGAGCGCCCTGGTGACCTTCCACGTCCCCGGAAAGGCAGCTAACGAGGACCAGGCGGTGGCTCCTGCGCTCCGCGCGGTGACCAGGATCCAGGCGGCTCATCCGGGCCTGCGGATCCAGGAGGCCGGGGACGCGAGCACCGACCGGGCCGCGAACGCCCTGATCAGCCGGGACTTCCGCAAGGCCGAGGTGACCTCGGTCCCCATCACGCTGATCCTGCTGATCGCGGTGTTCGGGGCGCTGATCGCAGCGGGCATCCCGCTGCTGCTCGCCGCCACCGCGGTGACCGCCGCGATATCGCTGCTGGCCATACCGGGCCAGTGGCTGCCGGTCGGCTCCAGCACGTCGGAGGTGGTGCTGCTCATCGGGATGGCGGTCGGCATCGACTACTCCCTGTTCTACCTGCGCCGGGAGCGTGAGGAACGGGCCCGGGGAGCGAGCACCGCGGAAGCGCTGCGCCGGGCCGCGGCCACCTCGGGGCGGGCCATCGTGGTCTCCGGGCTCACCGTGATGATCGCGCTGGCCGGGTTGTTCCTGGCCGGGCTCTCGGTCTTCACCGGGGTCGCGATCGGTACCATCGCCGTGGTCGGCGTGGCCGTGGCCGGCTCGCTGACCGTCCTGCCCGCGCTGCTGTCCTGGCTGGGCCCGTGGGCGGACCGGGGCCGGATCCCGTTCCTGGGCCGCCGGCGGACCGCGGCCCGCCCGTCGAGGCTGTGGGCCGCGCTGGTCCGCCGGGTGGTGGCCCACCCCGCGGCGTGGGGTTCGGTGGCGGCGCTGGCCATGATCGCGCTCGCCGCTCCCGGCCTGGGCCTGCGGCTGGGCAACCCGCCCGATGGCGGGTTCTCCGGCCACGTGCCGGTGGTGGCGGCCATGAACCGGATCGACCAGGCCTTCCCCGGGCGTCCCGCGCCCGCCGAGGTCGTGGTGACCGGCCACGACCTGGGCGGCCACCAGATGGCCGCCGCGCTGGCCGCGCTGCGGGCCCGGGCCTCGGCCGGAGGCCCGATCCGCGGGCCGGTCACCGCCGCCCCGGTGGCTCATGGCCGCGCACTGCTCGTCAGCGTCCCGCTGGCGGGCACCGGGAACGGTCCCGTTTCGGATCATGCCCTGCTTGCCCTGCGCGGGCGGGTGCTGCCGCGGACGCTCGGCCAGGTGCCGGGGGTCAGCTACGCGGTGACGGGGAACACGGCCGGCAACTACGACGACGTCGCGGCGCTGCGCAGCCGGACGCCGCTGGTGCTGGCGGTCGTGGCCGTGCTGGCCTTCGTCCTGCTGCTGGTGGCGTTCCGGTCGGTGGCGATCCCGCTGGTCTCGATCTCGCTGAACCTGCTGTCAGTCGGCGCGGCCTACGGCGTGATCACGCTGATCTTCCAGGACGGGCACCTGCAGGGGCCGCTCGGCTTCACCGCGTACGGCGCGATCGTTCCCTGGATCCCGCTGTTCATCTTCGTCTTCCTGTTCGGGCTGAGCATGGACTACCACGTGTTCATCCTGAGCCGGATCCGGGAGCTGCGCGAGGGTGGTGCCAGCGCGTCCGACGCGGTCGTCGGCGGCGTCGCCAGCAGCGCCGGCGTAGTGACCAGCGCGGCGGTGATCATGGTCGCGGTGTTCTCGATCTTCGCGACGCTGTCCCTGATCCAGCTGAAGATGCTCGGCCTGGGCCTGGCGGTCGCGGTCCTGATCGATGCCACCGTGGTGCGCGGCATCCTGCTGCCCGCCTGCCTGGCCCTGCTCGGTGAGCGCAGCTGGTCCCTGCCGCGGTGGCTGGGCTGGCTGCCGGGCGGCGGAGCGCGGGACGGCGTCATGGTCCCCGCAGGTCCCGCCCCCATCCCGGTGGCGGCCACGAGGGACGGATCATGATGTCCCGGGCGCTGAACCCGGCCCGGGCCGCTGACTATGTCCCTGGCGTTCCGGATGCCCATGCGGCTCCCGTGGCGCGTCCCGCTCCGGCCACCCGGCGGGGGCGGGACCCCGCCCCCGCCCCGGCTGCTGCGGTGCTCGGCCTGGCCCTGGCCTGCACGGTCATCGCCATCGCCAGCACCCTGGTCGTCGCCACCGCGAGCCGCCTCGCTGAGCTGGCCGGGCTGCGTCTGGCCGCGCTGCGGCTGGCCGGCGCGGCGCGGGAACGGGTGCTGCGGCTGGCCGGCACCGAGGCGGCGATGGTCGCGGCGCTGGGGACCGGCCTCGCCGCGGTGGTCACCGCGGTCACGGTCGCGGTGGTCCGCCGCGGACCGGCCGGCGTGGCCCCGGCGGCGGGGGTGACGGTGCCGTGGACGCCGCTGGCCGCCATCGGCCTGGTCTGCCTGGCGGGTGCGGTGCTGGGCAGCGTGCTCACCACGGCGGCCGCGCTGCGCGACCCAGGCGCAGCCCCTGGCGCAGCACCAGGACCACCAGTCACGTTGCGCGTAGGTCACGAGTGACATTTCACGTATGTGGTGCACTTTTGCGGGGTGTTTTGTCCGGTTCGGCGCACCAGATCCGTGATATGTCGGCGGGGGCCCGCCCTCGCCGCCCGGCCCGGTGGGCGGGGCCCGCCCTCGCCGGCCCGGCCCGGTGGCTCCCTGAGCTTTTACTGTGACGTTCCGCATAATTCCCTGGACACTGACGTCAGTGTCACCAAACTTCTGGCATGCTGAAGGGGATCCATGACACGCGTGTCAGTTAAGCCTGCCGCGCGCCAGCCGACCCCGATCCCCTGAGGCCCGATGCGCGACACGCTCAACCCAGCCCTGCCCGCTGTGCGAACGCCGCTGCCGGAGCTGCACCGTCCGGTGCAGGACGCCCCCGAGGCGTCCCCACTCCCGCCGCCGGTCCCGGCGCCGCGGCGCCACCGGGCCCCGATGGTCGAGCGGATCGCCTGCTGGAGCGCGCGGCACCGGATCGCGGTGGTCGTGGGCTGGCTGGTGCTGGCCGGGACGGCCCTGCTCGCCGGGCAGCTGCTGGGCACGCAGAGCCAGCAGCAGTACGACCCGGGGCAGGCCGGCCAGGCCGAGCAGATGCTCCACCAGCTGAACGTGGTCAGCCCGCCCCAGGAGTCCGTCCTTGTCCAGGCCCAGGGCACCGCAGCGGGCGGCACCTACGCGCACAGCCCGCAGCTGCGCGGCGCGGTCGCCGGCGTGGTCAGGGCGCTCGAGGGGCTGCCCGGTGCGGCCCGGGACATCCGGTCGCCGCTGAGTCCGGGGGGGCAGGCCCTCGTCTCGGCCGACGGCCGCAGCGCGCTGGTGACGTTTGACGTGGCCGGCCCGCATGCCAGCGCGGACGCGACCGTCAGCGCCGACCAGGCGGCGGTAGCCCGGGTCCAGGCCGCCCATCCCGGCCTGACCGTGTCCGAGGCGGGGGACGCGAGCACCGACCAGGCCGCCAACACGATGATGGGCAAGGACTTCCACAAGGCCGAGCTCACCTCGGTGCCGATCACGCTGATCCTGCTGCTGGCGGTGTTCGGCGCGCTGATCGCGGCGGGTATCCCGGTGCTCCTGGCCGGGAGTGCCGTCGTGGTCGCGGTCTCCCTGCTCGCGGTACCCAGCCGGTGGCTCCCCATCGGGTCGAGCACCTCCGAGGTGGTGCTGATCATCGGGATGGCGGTCGGCGTCGACTACTCCCTCTTCTACCTGCGCCGGGAACGGGAGGAACGGGCCGCGGGCGCATCCTTCGCCGACGCCCTGGCCACGGCGGCGCACACCTCCGGACGGGCCATCGTGGTCTCCGGGCTGACCGTGATGGTGTCGCTGGCCGGGCTGCTGCTGACCGGGATCGACCTGTTCACCGGCATCGCGGTCGGCACCATCATGGTCGTCGGCGTGGCGGTCATCGGCTCGCTCACGTTCCTGCCGGCCGTGCTGTCACTGCTCGGGCCGTGGGCCGACCGGGGCCGGATCCCGTTCCTGGGCCGGCACCGGACCCAGGCCCGCCCGTCCCGGCTGTGGGCCGCGCTGGTGCGCCGCGTGGTACGCCGGCCGCTGCTGTGGGGCGGGGCTGCCGCGCTGGGCCTGCTCGCGCTGGCCGCGCCTGCGCTCGGCATGCGCACCGGCACCCCGGCCATCGACCTGCCCGCCAGGCTTCCCGTGGTGCAGACCCTCGACCAGATCCAGCGCGCATTCCCCGGCCGGCCGAGCCCGGCCCAGGTGGTGGTGACGGGCTGGGACGTGTCGGGGCCGCGCATGCGGGCCGCGGTGGCGTCGCTCCAGGCCAGGGCGTCCGCCCACGGGGTGATCCACCGGCCGGTCACGGCCCAGGTGGTCGGGGGCGGGCGCGGGCTGGTGATCTCCGTCCCGCTGGCCGGCGACGGCACCGACTCGGTGTCCCGCCACGCCCTGCTCGACCTGCGTGATCAGATCCTGCCCGCCACGGTCGGGACCGTGCACGGAGCCAGCTACGCCGTTACCGGGAACACGGCCAGCGGCTACGACTTCGACGCCGCGCTGCGCTCCCGCACGCCGATCGTGTTCGCCGTGGTGGCGGGACTGGCGCTGCTCCTGCTGATGGTGGCGTTCCGCTCGCTGGCCATCCCGCTGATCTCGATCGGGCTGAACCTGCTCTCAGTCGGCGCGGCGTACGGCCTGATCACGCTGATCTTCCAGGACGGGCATCTGCAGGGGCCGCTCGGCTTCACCTCGTTCGGCGGCATCATCCCGTGGGTACCGCTATTCATGTTCGTGTTCCTGTTCGGGCTGAGCATGGACTACCACGTGTTCATCCTGAGCCGGATCCGCGAGCTGCGCTCCCGGGGCCGAACCAACGAGGAGGCCGTGGTCGGCGGGGTGTCCGCCTGTTCCGGCGTGGTGACCAGCGCCGCGGTCATCATGGTTGCGGTCTTCTCGATCTTCGCCACGCTATCCCTCATCGAGCTGAAGATGATCGGTGTCGGCCTGGCGTCCGCGGTGCTGATCGACGCGACCATCGTGCGGGGCATCCTGGTGCCGGCCGCGCTGGCCCTGCTGGGCGAGCGCAGCTGGTACTTCCCTCGCTGGCTGGAGTGGGTGCCCGGCTGGCGGCTCGAACCGTCCGGCCCGGACCCGCTGGCCAGCGGCCCGGCCGCCCCGCTGGCGCAGCCGGCGCCTCCCGCCGTGGCGCTCTCCCGGCGGGAGCCAGGGGTACTCTTGGCTGGTGAGCGAACCGGGTCCCGGGAGGGCGCGGCCTGAGGGCCCCCCGTCACCCGCCGCTCCCGGCTTAGCGCCGGCCCCGGCCACCTCCGCGGCCCCCGAGGACACAGTGGCCGGTCCCGCGCCGGAGGTTCACGCCTGCCCCGTGAGCGATCCGCCGGCGGCGCCTGACCTTTTTCCCCTGATCCCGGGCATCGAGGCCCCGGAGCGCGGCCCGGATCCGGCGGTTCCCCCCACCTCACCACCCCCAGGGCAGGCACCGGCCGCTCCGATGCCGGCTTTCCTTCCGCCTCAGCCGCCTGCGGGCGGCCGCGGGCGCCGCAGGGGACTGAGGGCCCTCACGGCCCTGGCCGCGGCCGGGCTGCCTCGCGGTGGCGGTGCTGGCGGGCCACGCAGCCGTCGCCGGGCAGACCCGCCCGCCAACCCCGGCGGAACGGGCCGCGGCCGCGGCCGCGGCCGTCGCCGGGCGGTGGCGATCCTGGCCCGCGGGCCGGATCTTCCCTGCGGACCTCGGGTACACCACCATGCTGCGCGGCCGCGAGACCGCGCACCGCGTGGGGATCTCGCCGGGCTACGGCTGCGCGGCGGCGGTGGACGCCGCGCTGGCCCGCCCGGCCCGCCAGGACGGCTGCCGGGCCGGGATCCGGGCCAGCTACGTCGATCAGCTGGACGGTGTCGTCTACACCACCGGCGTGCTCGCGTTCCCCGACCGGGCCCGGGCCGCCGCGTTCACCCGCCGTCTCCCGGCGGGGCGCCTGCGGCCAGGGCACCCGCCGGCCGCCGCGCTCCGCGCCCTGGCGCTGCCCGGGACGGCCAGCGCGCGATTCACCGCTGCGGCCCGCCAGGCGGCGACCGCACGTCAGGACGGTCCCTACGTCCTGCTCACCGTGGCCGGGTACGCGGACGGCCGCCCGGCCGCCGCGACGGGGGAGTTCAACGCCGCGGCGTTCAACGCCGCCCAGCAGCTGGCCCGCCAGATCCTGGCCCCGCTGAACCAGCCCGCCGTGGTCAACTGCGCCCGCCGGCAGTGGTCGTGCTGACCGGCCCGGCCCGGGTCCGGGCCACGCTGGCGGCCGTGGCCGCGGCGGTGCTGCCGTGGCTCGGCGGGCACCACGGCGCCGCGGTCGCGGCGCGCGGGTCCTCACCCGGCCTGAGCCCGGGCGGCGGGGGCCCCGTCCGCACGGCCGAGCAGGCCCAGCTCAACGCCATCGACGTCCCGGCCGCCTGGCGGCTGAGCCAGGGTCGCGGGGTGACCGTCGGCGTGCTGGACACCGGGGTCGACACCGGCGCGGCCGACCTGTCCGGATCGGTCAGCACCGGGCCGGACTACACCCTGGGCGCGGACCCGCCTGGCTACCAGCCGCCGCATCTGCACGGGACGTTCATCGCCTCGCTGATCGCCGGGCACGGCAGCGGGCCGGGCCGGGACGGAGGGATCATCGGCGTCGCGCCCGCCGCCCGGGTGCTCTCCGTCCGGGTCATCCTCGACGACCAGGAACCCGGCGTGGGGCCGTACAACACCGACCCCCGGTTCGCGGATGCGATCGGCCAGGGCATCCGGTACGCCGCGAGCCACGGAGCCGGTGTCATCAACATGTCCCTGGGTTCCGTCGAGCCCAGCCGGGCGATGCAGGCGGCCCTGGCCTACGCGGTGTCCCGGGGCATCGTGGTGGTGGCGTCGGCCGGCAACAGCGGCGCGACGGGGCCCGAGTACACGCCGTACTCCTACCCCGCATCGTTCACCGGAGTGGTGTCGGTGGCGGCGCTGAACGGTTCCGGGGCCCGGGCCCCGTTCTCCGACCGCAACTCCTCCGTGGTGCTCTCCGCGCCCGGCGTCAACGTCATCGGGGCCGGGCCGGGCGGGACCTACCTGCAGGCCAGCGGGACCAGCCCGGCGTCGGCCTTCGTGGCTGGGGTCGCCACCCTGATCCGGTCGGCGTACCCGGGACTCTCCCCGGCCCAGGTCGAGCAGGCGATGATCAGCTCGGCGGCACGCCGCCCGGCGGCCGGGTACAGCCCCGCTACCGGATTCGGGGAGGTCGACGCGGCCGCGGCGCTGCGGGCAGCGGGCCGGCTCGCCCGGGACAAGCCTTCAGCCGGGCTGGCGGCGGGCCGTCACTTCGGCGGGGCCAGGCCCGGGCCGATCCAGGTCACGCACCGGGATGAGGCGCGGATCGCCGTGCTCGGCGGCATCGGCGCGGCCGGCGCGGCCGGATTCCTGGCCGCACTGGCCGTGTTCGCCGTGCTCACCGCGCGCCGCCTGCGCGGGCGGCGCCCGGCGAGCTGAACGGGCGAGCCGGCTCTAGGGGAGGGTCAGGATCTCGTAGCCGTTGACGGTGACCAGCAGTGTGTGCTCGAACTGCGCGGTGCGCTTGTGGTCCTTGGTGACCGCGGTCCAGCCGTCGTCCCAGACGTCGTAGGCGATTGTGCCCAGGGTCAGCATGGGCTCGATCGTGAACGTCATGCCCTCTTCCATCACCACGTTGACCGCTGGGTCGTCGAAGTGGGGCACGATCAGGCCGGAATGGAACGTGGTGCCGATGCCGTGGCCGGTGAAGTCGCGGACGACGCCGTAGCCGAACCGGCGGGCGTAGGACTCGATCACCCGGCCGACGGCGTTGAGCGGGCGCCCGGGGGCGACGGCCCGGATGCCCCGCATCATGGCCTCGTAGGTGCGCTCCACCAGTAGCCGCGACTCCTCATCCACCTGGCCGGCCAGGAAGGTCGCGTTGGTGTCGCCGTGCACGCCGCCGATATAGGCGGTGATGTCCACGTTCACGATGTCGCCGTCCGCGATCACCGTGTCGTCCGGGATGCCGTGGCAGATGGCCTCATTTAGTGAGGTGCACAGCGACTTCGGGTAACCGCGGTAGCCCAGGGTGCTGGGGTAGGCGCCGTGATCGACGAGGAAGTCGTGGCCGACCCGGTCCAGTTCGTCGGTGGTGACCCCGGGCGCGACATGCCTGCCGACCTCTTCGAGCGCCTGGGCGGCCAGCCGCCCGGCGACGCGCATGCGCCCGATGGTCTCCGCGTCCTTGACGTCCGGCTCGCCGGTCCGCGGGTACTTGCGGCCGACGTACTCGGGCCGCGGGATGCTGGCCGGCACCTGCCGTTGCGGGGAAATCCGGCCGGGATGGAGCAAGGTCGCCATGGTCTGGGATTCTAGTGCGCATGAACGAAGACCAGAGTTGGTGGTACTGCCTGACCCATCAGACCGTGGAGCACGGCCCGGGCTGCCCGGACAAGGAGCGCCTGGGCCCGTTCGCCACCCAGGACGAAGCGGCCCACGCGCTGGACACCGTCCGGCGCCGCAATGAGGAATGGGATAAGGCTGACGAGGATTGACGCCGCGGGCGGGGGTGATCACGGCGCCGGCAGGTATCGTGGGGTCTGCGACGATGCCGGAAGGGGCGCACGGTGGCGGATGACCGGGCGGGTGATGACCTTCCCACGG
The DNA here is from genome assembly GCA_963723595.1 of uncultured Actinomycetes bacterium. Classification (GTDB taxonomy): domain Bacteria; phylum Actinomycetota; class Actinomycetes; order Streptosporangiales; family Streptosporangiaceae; genus RYN-230. The sequence goes on along the minus strand of CAVRRQ010000012.1, from coordinate 12,281 downwards.
CTGCCCAGGCCCGGATGGCAGAGATCCGCAGCAGCGGGACCTGGAGTTCGGCGCTCAGCACCGAGGAGTTCGCCGCGATCCGGTCGGCGGGCTTCGAGCCCGTCGGCCAGGTGCTCGGGGCCGCCGTCTACAACATCGGGTTCTCGGGCGGCTACAACTGCCCGGGGGCGTGGTCCGGTTTCGGCTCATACACGCAGGCGTACCGCAGCGTGACCCAGGTGTCCGGGCGGGGCGGTTATGGCTCGTTCGGGCCGCTCACCCAGGCCATGTACGACGCGCGGCACCTGGCCATCACGCGGATGACCACCGAGTGCTCCGAACTGGGCGGGCACGGCATCGTCGGGGTGTCCCTGACGATCGGCTCATTCCCGGCCGGCGGCCTGGAGTTCAAGGCGATCGGCACCGCGGTGCGCGCGGCGGGATCGCCGCCGCTCCCCAGGCCGTTCAGCTCCGACCTGTCCGGGCAAGACTTTGCCAAGATGCTCTCGTCGGGCTGGGTGCCGGCCGGGCTGGCGCTGGGCATCTCGGTGGGAGCCCGGCACGACGACTGGCTGACCGTGGGCCAGACCCGCTGGGGCGCGGGCAACGCCGAGGTGGTCGGCTACACCGAGCTGGTGAACGACACCCGGCACGACGCCCGCCAGCAGCTGGAGAAGGACGTGCGCCGCCTGGGCGGGGAAGGTGTCGTGGTCCGGCAGATGGACATGCGGGTCCACGAGCGCGAGTGCCCGATCCAGGAGCACGGTAAAGATCACATTGTGGAGGCGACGATCGTGGGCACCGCCATGGTCCGGTTCGCGTCGGTGGCCAAGCCGCCACCGCCGCTGGCGATCCTGTCGCTCGACCCGCAGCGCCGCCAGGCCGCCCGGGTACGGCTGTGACGCTGACGGGCAGTATTGGGCCGGACTGGCAGTATGAGCAGGGGTGAGGGGAAGACATGACCGACCAGCAGAGCTCCGAGCTGAGCGATAAGCAGAGCACTGAGCTGAGGGTGGAGGGCGTCCCGCAGGATGCCCTGCGCCGCCTGGCGGAGCTCCGCCCGGGCCGCCCGGGTGGCCTGTTTACTTCTGACCTGTCGGTGAACGAGTTCCTGCTGGTCCGCGAGGTGGGGTTCCGCCCGCTGGGGCTGGTGCTGGGCAGTTCCATCTACCACGTGGGGCTGCAGGTCGGCCGCTGGGGCAAGAACCAGGAACTCGACGTGCTCTCCCAGGCCATGTACCACGCCCGGGAGCTGGCCATGACCCGGATGGAGGCGGAGGCGGACGCGCTCGGCGCGGACGGCATCGTCGGGGTCCGGCTGGACGTGGAGATGAAGGAATTCGGCAACGACATCGCCGAGTTCATCGCGGTCGGCACCGCGGTCAAGGCCGAGCCGGGCGCAGGCGGCGGCGGCGTCTCGGACTGGCGCAACAATAAGCGGCAGCCATTCACCTCGGACCTGTCCGGGCAGGACTTCTGGACGCTGATCCGGGCCGGGTACGCGCCGCTCGGCATGACGATGGGCTCGTGCGTGTATCACATCGCGCACCAGCGGATGAGCGGGAAGATCGGCAACATCGGCCGGAATGTGGAGCTGGAGCAGTTCACCCAGGCCCTGTACGACGCGCGTGAGCTGGCCATGAGCCGGATGCAGGCGGAAGCGGAAGAGCTCCACGCCGAGGGCATCGTCGGGGTGCAGCTCCGCCAGCACAGCCACACATGGGGCTCGCACACCACGGAGTTCTTCGCCATCGGCACGGCGGTCCGCCCGCTGCGTGAGGACCATGTCATCGAGCGCCCCACCATGGTCCTCAGCCTCGACAGCTGACCCGCCCGGTAGCGCACCGGGCTTTCACCCGTCGCACTGCACTGACCAGGCCGACAGATCAATGCCGGGGTATCGCAGCGCCATTCCGCTCAGGGTCTCAGCTGTCCAGAAGGGGTGACCGGGCGGCGGGAAACCAAATAGCTCAAGCTGGCGCGGTGAGGCGTGTTCAACGAACTGATACCAGGCGGGGTCATGACTGCAGCTGGCCCAGGCCTGGCGCTGAGCCCACTCCGCGCTGGCCGGACGGTAGCCGAGATGCATGGTGTACCGGGCGCCTCCGGCGGCGGACATGGCGGTACCCCGGTGGAAGGTGCCCGGCTGGAAGGCGACCACCGTGCCTGCCGGGCCCGCGGCGGATACTTCCGCTCCGTACAAGCCCGGACTCCCGGTGCTGGACACGAAACCACCCTCGCTATCAGCTCCGGCGGCTCGCGGGTACCAGTTAGGCCGGACCGGGAAATCAGCAGTGCGGGTGGAGGACACGAGATGCGGGGGCCCTAGCTCCTCGGGCACGTCGGCCAGGTAGAGGAACATCTCCAGCTGCTGATAAGCAGGCCCAGCCGCCGGGACCAGGGTGGTGTGGTTCAGGTAGTCGCGATGCAGGGCCTGGTCGTACTCAGCGGCACCGGTGTATTTGGCCCAGGCCTCAGCTGAGTAGATGCGGATGTCATCATCCTGAAGCAGCAGCTCGGCGAGTTGCACGAGGCGGACGTGCACGGCCAGGAGGCTGACCTGCACGCTGCGGAACGGGAAGCTGTCGATACCCGCGAACTCATCATCCAGGTACCGGACGTACCTGGCGTCACTGCGACCGTGGAACCCCTCGGCGGAGGGAAACATGAGCTGCAGCTCACTCACGGCCGGGGCCAGCTCGCGGATCGGGATAAGTCCCGGAAGTACGGCAAATCCATGCGTCTGCCAGTCCTGCGCGGTGTCGTTGAAATCCATCACCGCAGCATGCCCAGCGGCGATACCAAGCGCAGCCCATTTTCCCGCGGCCCGGGCCTTCAAATGCCCCGTGCCCCGAGTCACACTGACCCCTCCCGCCCACGTTTCCCGCGGACCGTGCGCCGGAACGGGCAAAAAACCCCGGGAAGGCGCACCGTTCGCGGGAAAGGTCGGCGCTGGCCATGATCGACGTGACCCATGATGCCGGTGGTGCGGGCCAGCCCGCGGGAGCGGGTGGGCAGACCCAGGCGGAAGGCTCCCCCGGGTCCAGGTCCGGGGTCCAGGTCCGGGGCACAGCAGGGGCAGGGGCCGGGTCCGGGCACGGCAGGGGCCGGGGCAGGGGCCGGGGCAGGGGCCGGGCTATTGATCGCGGAACGCGGCGGAGGTCTGCGCGCGGCCGGTGGCGGCCAGGTCCAGGAATCCGTACGTGCCCTCCTCGCGCAGTTCGCGGGCGGACGACACCAGCGCGCCGAAGGCGGCGTTGGAGAAGGCCGAGCCCACCGAGATCCGCCGCACGCCCGCCGCGGCCAGTTGCGGCACGGCCGGGGCGCCCGCGAGGGCGAGCACGTTCACCGGCCGGTCCACCGAGCTGACCACGGCCCGGATGTCGGCCAGGCTGGTCAGCCCGGGTGCGTACAGCACATCCGCGCCCGCCTCCTGGTACGCCTGCAGGCGGCGGATGGTGTCGGCCAGGTCCGGCCGGCCGTGCAGGTAGTTCTCGGCGCGGGCGGTGAGCACCAGCGGCCCGGGGGCCGCCTGGGCCGCTGACGCGGCCGCGGCCACCCGCTCGCGGGCCAGCCCCAGGTCGTAGATGGGCTCGCCGGGGCGGCGGGTGAAGTCCTCGACTGAGCAGCCGGCCAGCCCGGCCCCGGCGGCCAGCCCGATCGTCTCGGCCACGCCGGCCGGCTCGTCGGCGAAGGCGTTCTCCAGGTCGGCCGAGACCGGCAGCGGGGTCGCCGCGACGATGGCGGCGGCGTGCCCGAGCACCTCGTCCCGGGTCACCTCACCGTCCATGCGCCCCAGCGTGGCCGCGAAGCCGCCGCTCGTCGTGGCCAGCGCGGCGAAGCCCAGCGAGGCCAGCAGCCGGGCCGATCCGGCGTCCCACGGATTAGGGAGCAGCAGCGGCTCGGGGCCCTCATGCAGGGCGCGGAAGGCCCGCGCCCGCTCGGCCTGCATCTGGGCTGCACTGGTCTGATCGGCACGGGCCGCCGGGATCGTCATGGCGTCACTCTAAGGGTCCCCGCATCCGCCGCCGACTGATTCAGGCGGCGCTGCCCGGGTGCTCGCGGGCCCAGGGCGCCGCGGTCAGCAGCCCGGCCAGGGCCGCCGCCTGGTCCCGGATCTCCGGGATGGCGGTCGTCTCGTAGCGCACCCCGCGCAGCGTCGGGCCGAGCGTGAACAGGGTGGCGCTCGGAATCCCCGCGGCGTCCAGCACGGCGCCGTCCAGGGCGGCGTCCAGGCCGAGCCGGAGCGGGTCCGGCCGGGCCAGGCCCTGGCCGACCAGGTCCCGCAGCAGGGGGTCGGCCGTCCGGGTGAGGTCGGTGCCCGGCCCGGTCGCGTTGATCAGCCAGCCCGCGGCCAGGTCCGTGACGGACCCGTCCTGCTCCAGCCGGATGCGCAGCCGTTCCGGCGGCTGCCCCGCTGGGACCGTGGCGGCCGGGGCCGTGCCCGCAGCACCGCCCGGGAAGGAGCCCTCGGGGCCGTCCTGGGCCTCGGTGATCCCGGTGACCCGGCCGCGCAGCACCGACAGCCGCCCGGTGCAGCGCAGCTCGGTGATCCGCCGGGCGGTCGCGGGCGGCATCCGGTGCCGGTGCACCTCCCAGTAGCGGGCCACGTGGCGCACGAACAGCCGCTTGTCCCGGTCCGGCAGCCGCCGCCAGAGGCTGGGCACGTGCGGCCGCACCGCGTTGACCACGTCCTGCCAGTGGTTGGGCCGGCTGGCCATGGCCGACCTGACCTGCCAGACGAGTTCCGGCAGCCGGACCGGGCCGCCCGTATCCGACAGGGCGGGCAGCCAGATGGCGTCGGCCGGGCCGCCGCTGCCCCGGTGCACCTGGGGGAGCATCCCGTGCCGGGAGACGGCCCGGACCGTGGTCCGCGGATCGGCGGTCACCGCCGTGGCCACGTCCAGCATGGTCAGCCCGGTGCCCAGGATGACCACCGGACGGCCGTCCTGGACCGCGTCCAGGGCACCGGGGGCCCAGGGGTTCGCGATGCACCAGGGGCTGTCCGGGAACGGCAGCGGCGGGGACGGCGGCGGGTTGCCGGTGGCCAGGATCGCGGCGTCGGCCTCGAGGGTGGCGCCGTCAGCCAGCAGCAGCCGCAGCGGGCCGCCCCCGGAACCGGGCCGGATGCCCAGGACATCCGAGGTGACCGGGCTGAGCCGGGACAGCGGCGCGGCCCGGCGCTGCGCGTCCGCCAGCGTGTCCTGGAGATAGCGGCCGAAGGCCTGCCTGGGCAGGAACTCCAGGCCGCCGAGCCCGGCCGCGGCGGCCCAGCGGAGCAGGTGGTCAGGGTCCCCGGCCACCCCGCTCATCCGGGCCGTCAGCGCGTTCAGCAAGTGCGCCGGGTTGGCCGTCGAGTAGGCCTCACCCCGCCCGTGCCGGCCCAGCCGGTCGATCAGCGCGATCCGCAGCGGGTACTGCCGCGCGGTGGCCGTGCGGAGCAGGTGGATGGCGGCCAGCGTGCCGCTGGCACCCCCGCCGATGATCGCGATCACCGGCCCGCGGCCTGGCGCCAGGCCGGGGCCCCCGGGCAGGCTCTGCGTCCTAGTGGTCATCGTGGATCCCGGGCTCCGGGCGGGTGAACCGGCCCTGGTGGTGCAGCAGCGGCGGTTCCCCGGAGCCGATGATGGCCTGGTCGACCCGCCCCACCACGAGCTCGTGATCACCCACGGTCAGCATCGCGTGGGTGGCGCAGATCAGGTGGGTGGTGGCCCCGGCCAGCAGGGGGAGGTCCCCGGGCCCCGGGTTCCACCGGGTCTGCGGCCCGAAGCGGTCCGCCCCTTTGCGGGCGAATCTCGCCGCCACCGCCTCCTGGCCGTGATCCATCAGGTTGACCGCGAAGTGCTCCGCCGCGCGGACCGCGGGCCAGTTGGAGGATCCGTGCCCGATGTAGAAGGACACCAGCGGCGGGTCCAGGCTGGCCGAGCTGAACGACGTCACGGTCAGGCCGGCCGGCCGCGCAGCGTCACGATGGCCACGCCCGCGGGATGCCGGGCCATGGCCTGGCGGAAGACGGCCGCGTCCACGCTGGGCAGGGAGCGCGAGCCACCAGAGGCAGCACCAGGGGCGGGGGCGCACAGGGAGCGGAGGGCGGCGGGTGGGGGTGCAGTCACAGGACCTGCCTTCGGCTAGCGGTCGCTGCCGTGACGGCCCGGCAGCGGGGGATTCGGCGGTCCTGCGGGCCGGGTGCAGCCCGCAGGACCCATGGTCAGGCGACTGGTTCCGGCACGCCGCGGGGCCGGGTCGCGGTGAACTGGTTGCCCGGCCGGGGGAGCCCGTAGTGCTCCCGCAGGGTCTGGCCGGTGTATTCGGTGCGGAACAGCCCGCGCCGCCGGAAGATCGGGATCACGTGGTCGGCAAAGGCCTGGAGGCCGGAGGGCAGCGCGGCGGGCATCACGTTGAAGCCGTCGGCGGCGCCCTCGTCGAACCAGTCCTGGATGGTGTCCGCGACCTGCTCCGGGGTGCCGCTGAAGGTGCGGTGCCCGCGGCCGCCGCCAAGCCGGCCGATCAGCTCGCGGACGGTGAGGTTCTCCCGCCGGGCCAGGTCGGTGATCAGCTGCGCGCGGCTCTGCGCCCCCTCGACCAGCGGCCGGCCGAACACCTCGGCGGGCAGCGGCCGGTCCAGCTCCAGCAGGCCCGGCGGCACTTCCAGCGTCTTGGCCAGCTGGGCGAGGCCGTAGGCCGGGGTGATCAGCTCTTCCAGCTCGTCGCTGAGCGCGCGGGCTTCAGCCTCGGTCGAGCCGATCACCGGCACGATGCCGGGCAGGATCTTCAGCTGGTCCGGATCCCGGCCGAGCCTGCGGGCCCGCCGCTTCATGTCCGCGTAGAACTCCTGGCCGTCGGCCAGGGTCTGCTGCGCGGTGAAGATCGCCTCGGCGTAGCGGGCCGCGAACTCCCGGCCGTCCTGCGACGACCCGGCCTGCACGAGCAGCGGGCGGCCCTGCGGCGAGCGGGGCACGTTCAGCGGGCCGCGGACCCGGAAGTAGCGGCCGTCGTAGTCCACCCGGTGGATCCGGGCCACGTCGGCGTAGATTCCTGCGGCCTTGTCGCCCAGTTCGGCGCCGTCTTCCCAGCTGTCCCAGAGCCGGACCGACACGTCGACGAACTCGGCGGCCCGCGCGTACCGCTCCTGGTGACCGGGCCGGTCGTCCAGCCCGAAGTTCTGCGCGGAGGCCGTGTCGGCGGTGGTCACGATGTTCCATCCGGCCCGGCCGCCGCTGACGTGATCGAGGGAGGCGAACCGCCGGGCCAGGTTGTACGGCTCGTTGTAGGTGGTCGACGCGGTGGCGATGAGCCCGATGTGGCTGGTCGCCGCGGCCAGCGCGGTGAGCAGGATCGTCGGCTCCAGCGCGCTGGCCGGGCGGAACTCCGGGTTGGCGCGCACCGCGGGCCCGTCGGCCAGGAACAGCGAGTCGAACGTGCCCCGCTCGGCGATCTGGGCCAGCTCACGCCAGTGGCCGAGGTCGGTATTGGCGAACGCGTTGCTCTCCGGCAGCCGCCACGCGGCCTCGTGGTGCCCGGAACTCGCCGATGACCTCGGGCGGGTCCTGGAGGTCGGCGTCGATGGTGACGATGAAGTCGCCGCGTGCGCTCTTCAGCCCCGCCGAGATCGCCGCCTGGTGCCCCGCGTTGGCGCGCAGCCGAATGACCCGCAGCTGGTCCCACTCACGGTGCAGACGCTGGAGGATGGCGGGGGTCAGGTCGGTGCTGCCGTCGTCGACGCCTACGACCTCGTAGCTGCAGTCGAGGCCCTCCAGGACGGGACGCAGCCGGTCGACGAGGAGGGGCAGGACGTCCTCCTCGTTGTACATGGGGATGACCACCGACAGCACCGGATGCATGTCTGCCAGGTTACGGCGGCTGCCAGCCGTCCGCTGTGCGTCAGATGTCCGGTGCGCATGAACGTGCTCATTGTGTTACCCGAAGCGTTGGATACGTTGGCCGGATGGAACGGGGTGACGTCGTCCCGGTGCGGTTCGGCAAGTGGGGTGGCCGCCCGCACTGGGAAATGGACCTGCGCTACCTCGGGTCGGACGACTTTGGGGACTGGCTCGGTTCGCCCGGCCGGTATGCCGATGCGCCGGCCCGGCTGGGCCACCCGCACCGACGCGGAGTGCGCCTTCCTCGATTCCCGCGAGTCGGGGCCACTTCGTGGCGTCGTTCAACGGTCGGGACGTGCCGACGGCGATCTACGTCGACGTGACCGACTGCCCGCGGTGGGACGGGAACACGGTTCGTGCGGTCGACCTCGACCTTGACGTCATCAAGCGGTGGGACGGGACGCTCCTCGTCGACGATGAAGATGAGTTCGCTGAGCACCAGGTCCAGTACGGCTATCCCGCGGAAGTGGTCGACGCCGCGCAACGGTCCTGCGATGCGCTGGTGGCGTCGATCGTCGGCGGGGAGGAGCCGTGGGTGAGCGTCGGGCACGCCTGGGCGGCGCTCGGCGCGACCCAGCCGCTGGCGCCGTTGCCGGCGTGGGCGGCGGGTTAGGCTGTGCCCATGCCCGCGAGCGCCCTGCCTGTCGTCGTCACCGGCCTCGTCAGCGCCGAGGAGCAGCACAACTCGCTCCCGATGCCGCCGATCGCCTTCGGCATCATCGCGTTCTGCGCCTTCCTCCTCGGTCTGGGGGTGCTGTGGATGTTCCGCAACCAGGCCGCCAAGGTGGCCGCCAAGGGCCGCAGCAACGACGCCGAGATGCACGGGTGACCTTCGAGGACCTGAGGTGACCCGCTGAGCCGCCGCCTCGGCGTCATGGGTGGGACCTTCGACCCCATCCACCACGGCCACCTCGTCGCCGCGAGCGAGGTGCAGCGCGGCTTCGGGCTGGACGAGGTGGTCTTCGTCCCGACCGGCCGGCCGTGGCAGAAGGACGACCGCGCAGGTCAGCCCGGCCGAGCACCGCTACCTCATGACGGTCATCGCCACCGCGTCGAACCCGAGCTTCACGGTCAGCCGCGTCGACATCGACCGCGCCGGCCCGACTACACGATCGACACCCTGCGGGACCTGCACGCGCAGCGTCCCGACGCCGAGCTGTTCTTCATCACCGGCGCCGACGCGCTCGCCCAGATCCTTCGTGGAAGGACGCCGACGAGCTCTGGGAGCTCGCGCACTTCGTCGGCGTGACCCGGCCCGGGCACGAGCTGTCGGACGAGGGGCTGCCGCACGACCGATCACCCTGCTGGAGGTGCCCGCCATGGCGATCAGCTCCACCGACTGCCGGCGCGGGTGACACCGGGCAGCCGGTCTGGTACCTCGTCCCCGACGGGGTCGTCCAGTACATCAGCAAGCACCGCCTGTATGCCCGTCGCGTCGTGCCGGTCCAGTCGGCCACCGGCAGCCGCGTCACCGTCCGCCGCTCGTGTCACCAGTACTGGAGACCCCAGTGACCGCCACGCCCCGCCCGCGGCCTCGCCCGCGCGGCCGCCGCTCGCCGCCGACGGACAAGCTCGCGCACCGACGTCATGGCCATCGACGTGAGCGACCAGCTGGCGCTCACCGACATCTTCCTGATCGCCTCGGCCCCGAACGACCGCCAGGTCCAGCCCATCGTGGACGGCGTGGAGGAGCGGCTGCGGACCTCAGGGTCAAGCCGGTGCGCCGCGAGGGCGCAGCGCGAGGGCCGCTGGGTGCTGCTCGACTTCGGCGACATCGTCGTCCACGTCCAGCACGCCGAGGAGCGCGACGTTCTACGCCCTCGAGCGGCTCTGGAAGGACTGCCCGCGCGATCGACCTGCGCGAGTGGCACGACCGCCCCGACCGCACGACCGGCAGCCGGACGGCCGACCGGCACGAGCGCCATGCGGACCGGCTCGGCGTGCGATCCGGCACGGCCAGACGCCGCAGAACGCCGCCGGCATCTGGCAGGGGCAGCTCGACACGCCGCTGTCGGACATCGGGCGGGAGCAGGCGCGCGCCGCGGCGTCGCATCCTCGCGACATACCGGCCGTCGGACCTCGTGAGCAGCGACCTCGCCCGCGCCGGTGACACCGCGCGCACGCTGGCGGAGGTGGTGCACCTGCCCGTCCGGTACGACGAGCGGCTGCGTGAGATCCATGTCGGCCGTTGGCAGGGCCGGACCACTGCCGAGGCCGAGAGCGAGTACCCGGAGGAGCACGCAGCCCTGGCCCGCGGCGAGGACATCCCGCGCGGTGTCGACGGCGAGACGATGGCGCAGGTGGCTGCGCGCGCGAGCGGCGCTGGACCAGGTCATCACCGAGCTGCCCGAGGGGCAGACGCCGTCGTGGCCCACCCACGGCGTCTCCGGGCGCGCCGCTGTCGCCTCCCTGGTCGGGATGGAGCAGGGACAGGCGTGGAACGCGCTGGTCGGTCTGGGCAACTGCCACTGGGCGGTCGTGGCCGAGGCCTCGCTGGTTTCGGGCGCACCGGTGACGGCGCGCTGGCGGCTCGACGCGTGGAACCTCCTCCGCCTGACCCCGCCTCCACCCCCAGGTTCGTGCTCTGAACGGCACCGAATTCCAGTACCCCGGCCGCACGACCCACGAGATTTGGGCCGGTCCTGCCGGCCGCTTGACTTCCGCGTTCCCATTAGGGGCTGTGGCGCAGCTGGTAGCGCACCTCCATGGCATGGAGGGGGTCAGGGGTTCGAGTCCCCTCGACTCCACCAATCAGTGGTGGCCAGGCCGCTCCGCGGCGTGGCCACCACTTGTCGTGGTGGAGCCTGGTGGGCCCACCCTCTGGCCTCTTCTGCTTGACGACAACGCCGGCCAAATCGCTTCCGCGTACTCGCCGGCGTTCTCGCCGTCCCAGTCCTTGACAAACGATCTCGGTCCACGCCTGTAATCAATTCATCAGTTGATCAAGTGAAGGGTTGGACACGAGATGGACGAGGAGCGGTTGGACCGGGCGTTTACCGCTCTGGGTGACCCGGTCCGACGGGCCATCATGGCGCGCCTCAGCACCGGTCCGCTCACCGTCAACGACCTTGCCGAACCGTTCGCCATGTCGAAGCAGGCCGTCTCCAAACACATCCAGGTGCTGGAGCAGGCCGACCTCGTAACCCGAAGCCGGGACGCCCAGCGTCGCCCGGTTCACCTCAACCCCACCGCGCTCAAGGAGCTCACCGCGTGGATCGACCACTACCGCCTCGTCCACGAGCGGCGGTTCCGGTCCCTCGACGCCCTGCTCGACCGCATACCCGAACGCCTGACCGCATCCACACTGCACCAGAACCAGGAGAGAACACCAGCCATGAGCACCAGCCGCACCACCAACGCCCTCACCGTCGCGGCACCCGAAGGGGCTGCCGTTCATCGACTTCCAGCGTGAGTTCGACCACCCGGTCGAGAAGGTCTTCCGAGCGCACCAGGACCCCGATTTGTTCCGGCAGTGGATCGGCGCCGGCCGCGACGACGTGCCAGCTCGACCCGTTCAGCTTCACCCACCGGCGGCCGCTACCGGTTCGTCCAGAGGGGGGAGGACGACATCGAGTATGCGTTCAACGGCGTCTACCACGTCGTCCGCGAGAACGAGTTCGCCATCCAGACCTTCGAGTTCGAGGGCTACCCGGACGTCGTCGAGCATCAGTCGCTCACTTCGAGCGCCTCGAGGGCGACCGGACCCGGCTGCGCGGTCACGCCGTCTACCCGACGATGGAGGCCCGCGACGGCATGGTCGGCAGCGGCATGGAGGCCGGCCTGAGCGCTGGCTACGACAAGCTCGACACTGTCCTCGAGGGGCAGGCGTGACCGGCACCGGGCGCCCGATGGACTGGACCCTCGAGGTCGTCATCCTGCCGGTGAGCGACCTCGAGCGCGCCATCGCCTTTTACCGCGACCAGGTCGGGTTCGACCTGGACCACCACACCACCAACGAGTTCATGGACGTCGCCCAGCTGACGCCTCGCGGCTCGGGCTGCTCGATCGTCTTCGGGAACCTGCCCTCGCAGAACGAGATGGCGCCCGGGCTCGATGAGGGGCTGCAGCTCGTGCGTCGCCGACGCCACCGCGGCGCGCGAGCAGCTCGTCGGTCGCGGCGTCGAGTGCAGCGAGATCCGGGCCTTCGACGAGCGGGACGGTGGCACGTTCTTCGGGTTCGCCGACCCGGACGGCAACACCTGGGCCGTGCAGCAGCTCAAGGTCCGCGGCGCCCCGCGGCTGATCCGTACCAGTCGCGGGGTGGTTTCGGCGCCTGACGGTCGCTTACCCGCGGGGCGCGTGAACCGTCAGGGTCCGCGCTCTCACGGTGTCCGTTGACGCCGGGATGAACGCCGTTGCGCCAACCGGCGACGGAGGAGAGTCGTTACCGACCTGCAACCCCACGGCGCCCGAAAATGGTGA
>CAVRRQ010000011.1:0-10437 GCA_963723595.1 uncultured Actinomycetes bacterium | reverse complement strand
CGGGGAGCACCGGAATCGACACCGGGCGGGCGAGGCAGGTCCCGCGGGTCAGCCCGGGTCGCGATCCAGGGGGCGCAGCAGCGGGAAGATCTGGCACTCCCGGACGCTCTTGTCCATGAAGAACGCGAATACCCGCTCGCTCAGCCCGAACCCGCAGGCCGGAGGCATGCCGTACTCGAGCGCCTCGACGAACTCCGGGTCGGGCATCTGCGCCTCTGCGTCCCCCGCCTCCCGCATCCGCTGCTGCTCCTCGAACCGCCGGGCCTGTTCCAGCGGGTCGTTCAGCTCGCTGTAGCCGTTGCCCAGCTCGCTCCCCGCCACGATGACGTGGAACCGCTCCACGATGCCGGGCCGGTCGGGCCGCCCCTTGGCCAGCGGCGAGACCTCGATCGGCTCGTTGACCAGGAAACCCGGGCCGGACAGGCTGCGGCGGCGGTGCTTCCACAGCGTGTCCATGGCCCGGGCCCGGTTCAGGCCCTGCCGGTCCACCACGAGGCCCACGTCGTCGATGGTGGCGACCAGCTTGTCCATGGTGGCCGACTGGACGTCGAAGCCGAGGATCTGGCTGATCGTCTCGTAGTAGTCGTATCGGGCCCAGCCCTGGCCCAGGTCGACCTGGTACTCCCGGCCGTTGCGGTGCAGGGTGAAGGACAAGGTCCCGAAGGTCTCGCTGATCACGTGCCGGAACAGGTCCTCAACCAGCCGCATCCCGGTCTCGTAGTTGGCGTACGCCCAGTAGAACTCCATCTGGTCGTAGTCGTTGAGGTGCTCGCGGCTCTGGTTCTCGTTGCGGAACTGGCGGCCGATCTCGAAGGTGCGCTCCAGCCCGCCGACCAGCAGCCGCTTCTGCCACAGCTCGCCCATGGAGATGCGCAGGCAGACGTCGGCGTCCAGGTAGTTGTGGTGCGCGACGAAGGGGCGGGCGTCCGCGCCGCCGGTGGTCAGCTCCAGCGCCGGGGTCTGCACCTCGGTGAAGTCGCGGTCTTCCAGGAACCGTCGCATGGAACGCCAGAACCGGGCCTTGGCGTAGATCATTTCCTGGATCTCTTCTCGCGGGCGCGGCGATGCTGACCCGCTCCACCGCGTCGGGCGGGTACGGGTCGATGCCCTGCTCGCGGAGCTGGTGAACCTTGCCGATCCGCTGCTGCCGGATCTCGCTCAGCACGTCGCTCCGGCTGGCCGGGACACCCGGTCCCGGGGACTCAGCGTCCGCCGCCGGGCTGCTGGTCGCGCTGCTCGTGCTGTCCTCGCCTGACACTCTGCGCTGGCCCTTCAAGCGTCGGTAGATTACGGGTGCCCCGTCGGGCGTGACGCCCGACGGATAAGTATCCCGTACCGGCGGAGCCAGCAGCGCGGGGCAGGATGGGGGCATGAGGCTGGACGTAACCGACGCCCGGCGGCGGTTCGCCGACGTCCGGGTGGCCCGGCTGGCCACGGTCAGCCCGGCCGGCCGCCCGCACCTGGTGCCGTTCACGTTCGTCCTCGGCAGCCGCGACGGCAAGGCGGCCTCCGGCCCGGGGGACCGCATCTACAGCGCGGTGGACGCCAAGCCGAAGAGCAGCACCGACCTGCGCCGGTTGCGGAACATCAGGGCCAGCCCCCGGGTCGCCGTGCTGGCCGATCACTACGAGGACGACTGGGACGGGCTGTGGTGGGTCCGGGCCGACGGCCGGGCTGCCATCCTGGATGACCCGGCCGCGATGGCCCCGGCCCTCGCGCTGCTGGCCGGCCGCTACCCGCAGTACCGCGAGCATCCGCCGGCCGGCCCGGTGATCAGCATCCACGTTGATCGCTGGACTGGCTGGGCGGCCAGGCTCTCATGATCGCGTATGGGCCGCGGTGCCGGGGGGATGCCGGTCGCGGAGGCGATGCACGATCCGCACAGAAACGGGATCACGATCCAGAGCACCCAGGCGTAACTCGTGGCGAAGAAGACCGGGATGGAGATCCCGAAGCCGAGCGCCAGGCTGTAGGACCGCCAGCTCATGCTGGTGAGCGTCGAGGACGTCACGCCCGGCGCCAGCTGGTGTGAGGCCATGTGGCGCAGGATGACGATCATGATCACCGACGTGAGCGCTTGGACCAGCGCGTAGAAGCCCCACCGCACGGCGTGCACCCCGGCGTCCTCGTTCGAGCCCACGGTGAGCAGCCTGGTCGCGAACGGGGTGATCACGATCATCAGCAGCCAGCCCATGTTGAGCGTGCGCAGCCGCCGGTCCATCCGGCGGGTGTAGCGGAAGGCGTCGTGATGATCGCCCCACGCCGCGGCGATGGCGCCGAAGCTGACCAGGAAGGCCAGGTAACGGTCCTCGTTGTTCTGGACCGAGGACCAAAACGCGCTCAGGGTGTGCCCGGCCGGCACGGGCAGGTCGATGGCGAGCAACGTGATCGCGATGGCGACCACGGCGTCGGAGAAGAAGATGAGCCGTTCTACTCCGCGTGACGTGAGTTCCTGGTCGTCCTCGGCCATCAGCCGGTCGTCTCGCGCACCCCGGCGCCAGCCCCCCGCGACCCGCCCGGCCCGTCCGGACCCCGCCATGCAGCCAGCGGCCAAGCGCACCTGAGGCGTTCCTCCGCCGGCCAGCTGGCGCCTGCCCCGGAACGAGTTCGGCTGACCGGACAATACATAGACGTGAGAGGCGAGCAAGAGCACGCGGCTACGGGGCGCATTGCCGACCCCGAGGATTTCGAAGCCGCCTTCCAGCAGTATTTCGTGCTGGTGTTCCGGTTCCTCGGCCGCCGGGTCGGCCCGGCCATTGCCGAGGATCTGGCGGCCGAGACGTTCGCGACCGCCTACCGCCGGCGCGCGTCTTTCGACCCGGAGCGGGGCTCGCTGCGTTCCTGGCTGTTCGGCATCGCGACCAATCTCGTGCGCAGCCACTGGCGCGCCGAACAGCACCTGCTCGCCCTGGACGCCCGGCTGGTACCAGAGGCTGACCTCGCAGACGCCTCCGATGCGGTGGATCGGCGGCTCGCCGCGGCCTGGCTTGCCCCGCAGCTGGCCGCGGCGCTTGCGCTGCTGACCCGGGACCAGCGGGATGTGCTGCTGCTGTATGCCTGGGGTGAGCTGAGCCACGAGGAGATCGCGGCGGCGCTGGGCATAGCGCCGGGCACAGCGCGTTCCCGGCTGTCGAGGGCTCGCGGGCTGCTGCGTGAGCAACTCGGGGACTTCGACGCGGACCTGTGGACATTCCGGCCGGGTACCGATCCGGCCCGAGGAGGGCTGGGTCATGACTGACGAGATCGACGTGCTGCGGCGCTTCCGCGACGAGATGCCGGCGCCATCGGCCGGAGCCTGGGCTCGCGCCCGGACGGCGATCGAGGCCGCCAGGTCAGCGGAAGGCCAGCCGGGGCGGCAGCATGAGCGGGATCCTCGCCGTCGCCCGTCCCTCTGGATCGCGGCCGCGGTGGCGGGGATCCTGGTGGTGGCCGGCGGTACGTGGGCCGGGCTCGCTGCCGCGGGCGGGGCGCCGGATTCGCGGACCGGGTCCGGGCTCGCGGCCGGGCTAACCGCGGTGGACGGCTGCCCGGGCCTGGAGGCGACGTCGGGGTCCGCGGTGCGGGTCCAGGGCAGCGGTGTCGTGCTCAAGACGCGGGGCGGCCGGCTGGTCACGGTCACCACGCGGGCGTCGTCTGCGGTATACCGTCAGGTGGCCGGATCGGCCGGCGAGATCACCGATGGTGGCCGCGTCATCGTGCACGGCGCCACCGCGCGCGGGAGGCTTGCCGCCACCCAAGTGATCATCGGCGCCAGCCTGCTCGTGCCGCCTGGTTTCCGTCCTCACCCGTCGCGACTGCGCCGGCCAGCTATCCCGCAGGGTTTCGCGATCGGGACGGTCACCGGCGCCCGCGCGGGCGGCTTCACCGTGGTCATGGCCGGCGGCATTGACGTGCCGGTGACCACCTCCGGATCGACGATCGTGTTCAGGCTGGCCCGCAGCAGCGTGAGCCAGCTCAGGGCCGGTGAGCGCACCCTCGCTTTCGGCACCGCGGGACCACACGGGACGCTCGCGGCCGCCTCGGTGGACCAGGGAAACCAGCTGCCGCAGATCCAGCCGGGCGGAAGTGGCATCGCCCGCCTGCACCGGCAAGGCTGCTCGCCGACCGCGGTGGCCACGGCGGCCCTGTTCTCGGCCGGCTGAGCCGTGCCCAGGCCTATCCGCGGTGCACCGGCGCCAGCCAGGACCCATGAATCAGGGGATCAGCACATGACCGAGGAGATCAACGTCGGCGCGCAGCGGAGCGTGCCGCAGCGGGCCGGGACCCTGGTCCAGGTCAGCGACGTCACCAAGCGCTATGCGGGCAGCGGTCAGGCCGCGCTGGATGGCGTGAGCCTGCAGATCGCGCCGGGTGAGGCGGTGGCGGTGATGGGGCCGTCGGGGAGCGGGAAGTCCACGCTGCTGAACCTGATCGCGGGACTGGACAAGCCGACCAGCGGCACGGTGACGGTGGCCGGGCGGCGGGTGGACACCCTCAGCGAGACCGGGCTGGCCAGGTTCCGGCGGCAGCAGGTGGGGATGATCTTCCAGTTCTTCAACCTGCTGGAGGACCTGACCGTCGCCGACAACGTGCTGCTCCCCGCCCAGCTGGCCGGCACGCGCCGGAGCATGGCCCGCTCCCGGGCGTCCCGGCTGATGACCGAGCTGGGGATCGGGCAGTATCGCGACACCTACCCCGGCCGCCTTTCCGGGGGCGAGCGGCAGCGGGTGGCCATCGCGCGGGCGCTGATCAACGCGCCCGCGCTGCTGCTCGCCGATGAGCCCACCGGCGCGCTCGACTCAGCGAACGGCGAGGCGATCGGCAGGCTGCTCGTCGGGCTCAACCAGTCAGGACAGACCCTGGTCGTTGTCACCCACAGCCCGGAGCTGGCGGCACGGTATGCCAAGCGGGTGATCCGGCTTGTCGACGGCCAGGTCACCACCGACACGCCCGGGCCGGTGCTGTCATGAGTGTCGGCCCGGCGCTGAGGGCAGCGTCGGGGGGCCTAATCCGGCACCGTGTGCAAACCATCGTGGTCTTCGCCGTCGTCGCCGCGGCGAGCGCCGCGGCGACGCTCGGCCTGACTCTGTACACCAGCGCCAACGAGGGGTTCCTGAACGCGTTCGCGGTCTACCACGGCCCCGACCTCGCGGTGACCGTCAACGCCGCGCGGGTGACACGCCCGCAGCTCGCCCGGACCTCGTCACTGACCGGCGTGACGCAGGCCGCCGGGCCGTATCCCGAGACAGGGTTGAGCCTGCAAGCCGCGGAGGCGCCGCATGGGCCGGAAGCCCCGGCCGGTCCGCCGCTGTCGTACACGGTGGTCGGCCGGTCATCGAGGGGCGGTCCGCTCGACGATCTGACGCTGAACGGCGGCCAGTGGCCGGTCAGTCTGGGCCAGATCGCGATCGGCGTCTACATCCCGCTCCGCGTGCCGGTCGGCGGCAAGGTCACCGTGACCAGCCTGGCGGCCCACCCGCAGCTGACGGTGGCCGGCTATGGCGGGTCGGAGGCCCGTGACGAGGACGCCTGGACGACGCCGGCTGAGATTGCCGCGCTGGAGAAGGCCGGGGCGCCGGCTGAGGAGGAGATGCTCTACCGCTTCCAGCACGCCGCGACGGCGGTCCAGATCAATGCTGATCTCCATCAGATCCGTGCCGCGCTCCCCCGGGGAGCGGTGGTGTCGAGCGTGTCGTGGCTGCTGTCGGCGAACCAGACCGGGAGCGAGCAGGACCTCAACACGCCCTTCGCGGTCGCCTTCGCCCTCCTGGGCCTGGCCCTGGCCGCCCTCATCGTGGGCAGCGTCGTCAGTGCGCTGGTGGTCGCCGGCTACCGGCGCATCGGGGTGCTGAAGGGCATCGGCTTCACCCCGTTCCAGATCGCGGTCACCTACGTCACCCAGGCCGCGGTCCCGGCCCTGGCCGGCTGCGCGCTGGGAGTCGTGCTCGGCAACGACTGGGTGCTGCCGATGCTCGGACAAGGAGCCGGCGTTTTCCAGCTCGCCAACACGATTCCGGCCTGGATCGACGTCGCAGCCCCGCTGGGGATATGCGCGATTGTCGGTGTCGCGGCGCTGTTGCCCGCGCTGCGGGCCGGGCGCCTCAGCACCGTCGCGGCGATGGCCCGCGGGCAGGCCCCCCGGCAGGGGCACGGCTTCGCGGTGCACCGGCTCCTGTCCGCCCTGCCGCTGCCCCGCCCGGTGACCGCCGGCCTGTCCGCGCCGTTCTCGCGTCCGGGCAGGTCCGCGCTCACGCTCGCGGCCATCTTCTTCGGGCTCACCGCCGTCATCCTCGCCGTTGGCCTGAACTCCTCGCTCGCCCAGGCCAGCGCGAGCGCAAGCCGCGGGCAGGGCGCGGTCCAGGTCACGCCCGCCGGGCCGGGCGCGATCCTTACGCCCGGCCAGGATCAGGCCGTCACCAGGGCGCTGCAGGCTCAGCCCGGGACAGCGCACGAGGCAGGGGTCGTCACCCTGAGCGGCGGTATCTTCAACCTCACCTCGTCGAGCGTCGGCGTGGCCGGTCTGCAGATCCCGCTATCCATCACGGCCTACGGCGGCCGCTCGGCCTGGCTCGGCTGGGACATGATCAGCGGGCACTGGTATGACCGGGCGGGCGAGGTCGACGTCAATACCGCCTTCCTCACCGACACCGGCCTGGCCGTGGGCGACCGGGTGACCCTCAGCGTCGATGGGCGCCTCATCCGGACCCGCATCATCGGCCAGGTCTACGACCCGGGCCTGCCGGAAGTTCTCACCACCGCACAGACCCTCGGTCACGCCGCCGCGTTCCCGGCCTCGCAATACGACGTCGGGCTCAGGCCCGGTGTCAGCACGCGGGCCTACGCAGCCGGTCTCAGCCGCGCCCTCGGTCCCGGCTTCAGCGTCTTCCGGCCCCAACTCGCGGGAGGCGGCACGGGTCGTGTGGATACCTCGCTCATCCGCATCCTGACGCTGATGGTCACCGTGCTGGCCGCCCTGGGCGTCCTCAACTCGCTCCTGATGATGACGCGGGAGCACGTCTACGATCTCGGTGTCTTCAGGGCGCTGGGGATGACCCCGCGCCAGACCATCGCGATGGTCCTGTGCTGGGTTATCGCCCCGGCGATCGGTGCCGCGATCCTCGGCCTGCCGGTCGCGATCGCCATCCACGCGGCCACCGTGTCCGCCATCGGCAGCGCGGCCGGAACCGGAGTGCCCGCCAACGTCATCGACGTCTACGGCCCGGCCGAACTGGTCCTGCTCGCCCTGGGCGCGCTGGCCGTCGCCGGGGCAGGCGCGCTACTGCCCGCCGGCTGGGCAGCAGCCACCAGGACCACCACCGCCCTGCGCGCCGAATGACCGCTCAGGCCCGGGCCCGGGGACGGCTCAGACGCCGGCCGGGAGTCCGTTGAGCGCGTCCTGCAGGGCCTGGGCGGGCAAGTCGAAGTCGGTGACCTGGCCCGCCAGGAAGCTCTCGTACGCGGTCAGGTCCAGCAGGCCGTGGCCGCACAACGCGGTCAGGATGACCTTCTCCTCGCCGGTCTCCTTGCAGCGCAGCGCCTCCTCGATGCACGAAGCGAGCGCGTGGGTGGGCTCCGGCGCGGGCACGATGCCCTCGGCCCGGGCGAAGCGCAGGCCCGCGGCGAAGCATTCCGACTGCGGCTTGGCCACCGCCTCGAACAGTCCCAGCTCGTACATGTGCGAGAGCAGCGGCGACATGCCGTGGTAGCGCAGCCCGCCCGCGTGGATCGGGTCCGGGATGAAGTCGTGGCCCAGCGTGTGCATCTTCAGCAGCGGGGTGAAGCCGGCCGTGTCCCCGAAGTCGTAGGCGTACACGCCACGCGTGAAGGAGGGGCAGGCGGCCGGCTCGACCGCGCGCAGCACGGGGTTCATCCGCCCGGCCAGCTTCTCCCGCAGGAACGGGAACATCAGCCCGGAGAAGTTGGAGCCGCCCCCCGTGCAGCCGATGATCAGGTCGGGCACATCACCGGCCTGCTCCAGCTGCTTGATGGCCTCCTCGCCGATCACGGTCTGGTGCAGCAGCACGTGGTTCAGCACGCTGCCCAGGGCGTACCGGGCCGACGGGTCACCGGCGGCGACCTCCACGGCCTCGCTGATCGCGATGCCCAGGCTGCCCGGGGAGTCGGGGTTGGCGGCCAGGATCGCCTTGCCCGACTGGGTCAGGTCCGAGGGACTCGGGTGCACGGTGGCCCCGTAGGTCTCCATCAGCAGCCTGCGGTAGGGCTTCTGGTCGTAGGAGGCGCGGACCTGCCAGACCTCGCACTGCAGGCCGAACACGGCTGAGGCGAAGGCCAGGGCGCTGCCCCACTGGCCGGCCCCGGTCTCAGTGATCAGCCGGGACACCCCCTCAGCCGCGTTGTAGTACGCCTGCGGGACCGCGGTGTTGGGCTTGTGCGAGCCGGCCGGGCTGCCGCCCTCGTACTTGTAATAGATCCGGGCCGGGGTGCCCAGCTCCTTCTCCAGCCGCCGGGCGCGCAGCAGCGGGGTCGGCCGCCACAGCCGGTACACGTCGCGGACGTCCTCGGGGATCGGGATGTACCGCTCCGCGGACACCTCCTGGCCGATCAGCGCGGCCGGGAACAGCGGGGCGAGATCGTCCGGGCCGACCGGCTCGCGGGTCCCGGGGTGCAGCGGCGGCGGCGGGGGAGAGGGCAGGTCAGCCACCACGTTGTACCACTGCTCGGGCAGTTCGGATTCATCGAGCAGATATTTGACCTGACGGTCCATGCGTCCCTCCCGTGCCGCTCAGCGCCGCTGGGCGCCGCGCCGGCGTGGCCTCGTTCACCGCGAATTATCTGGCGGACCGCGCTGACGTGCCTAGTATGACGGTATCGGGCGAAATCTCACAGAAGATCACAAAGCCCCTCACGGACCTTGATCACGTCAGCCCGTCAGTCCCGCTGGCGAGCCCCCGGCCCCGCGGCCGGCGTGGTCCGCCCGACCCGCCCAGCGGCCCCGCCGGAGCCGCGCACTGGAAGGCCCCCGGATGAACCGCCCCCAGCCTGCTCGTCGCCGGATGCTCCGCCCTGCCCGGCTGCTGCCCGCCCTGGCGCTGGCCGCCGCGGTGGCGGTGGTCCTGCCGCTGGCCCTGACCGCGTCCGGCCCGCGCCCGGCGAACGCGGCGCAGGCCCGCCTGACCGCAGCCGTCCCGGACGCGGACAGCCCGGCCGGCTTCTATTACGGCACGGACAGCTGGCCCATCGCGATCAACAGCTCACCGCCGTACCGGGAGCCGGTCCTGCCCGGTAACCCGGTCTACGGCGGGTACATCGGCATGGCCGGGAACTGGGCCCGCTGGTCCGGCTGCGGCGGCAACATCGCCTGGTCGTCCGCGAACAGCGCGGCGGCCAACACGAACTACACCACGTACGGCAAGGGCATCGGCACCGGCGTCTACTGGTTCATGGGCGGCCCCGGCGTCGATCCGCACTACAACGGGACCACCAGCGAGGCAACCTCGTGGGGCGCCGCACAGGCGGCCAAGACGCTGCGCGCGATGGGCGGCCTGCACGTCACCTACAAGATCGTGTGGCTGGACATCGAGCTGCCCGGCATCAAGCCCGCCCTGGACAACGGCTGGAACAACGTCTACACGTCCCCCTGCAGCGGCAAGATCAAGTCGGCCGGGATCTCCGCGTCGGTGGACCGGGCTGAGGTCAACGGCTACGAGGCCTACCTGACCGCGCACTCCTCGTACCTTCCGGGCGTGTACTCGTCCCCGGCGATCTGGGGCTCCATCTTCGGTACCGGGAGCGCCTCAAATATTTCCGGGACCTACGAGTGGACGTACACCGACGCCACCAGCAAGCTCTCCCAGCCGCCGGTCAAGTGGTGCGTCCTGGGCACGTCCACCTGCGCCCGGTTCTTCGGCGGCGTGAGCCGCTCCGCCAAGCAGGCCGTGATGTGGCAGTGGTCCGGCGGCGGCGGGGTCACCAACGGCATCGGCGACTTCGACCAGATCGACACCAACACGGTCAAGTAGCCGCGGTCCCGGCTGGCGGGAAAGCCGCGGGTCCCGCAGCCGGGGACCGGCGGGTCAGGAACCGAGGACGCACGGCACCTGGCCGGGGTGGTCACTCGCGCACACCGCGGCCGGGTTCCGGAAGATCCCGATCGACGGCAGCGCCGCCCCGTGAAAGGTGAACAGCGTGAGGTTGTCGTCCGTGTCACCGGTGGCCGAGGTGGCACCCACCCCGGGAATCCAGTCCGGTGCCCGGTAGGACAGCCCGGCGCCGAGCCGGTCCGGGATCTGGGCCACGATCGACAGCTCGTCGGACACCAGGCTCAGCTGGCCCCCGGCGCTGGCCGGGTAGCCGGCCGGCAGCTGGCTGGGCTGCGAGACCGAGTTCGCAGTGCGGTCCCCGTTAGCCAGCGTCCACGGGTACTGCGTTTCCGCGATAACGATCTTTTTGTGGAACTGGATGGCCAGCGCGTCCACGTTGGCCCGCAGCTGAGCCAGG
>CAVRRQ010000010.1:0-1255573 GCA_963723595.1 uncultured Actinomycetes bacterium | reverse complement strand
TCAGGAACGCGTTGAAGTGCAGCTGCCGCTGCGGGCCGCTCATACCGCGATTTCCTTCGGGGCCAGTGCGGCGCAGCGGCCGAGGGCCGCGGCCACCCGGGCCGCCCACGAATCCAGCACCGCGCCGGGCTCGGCCAGGTCCGGTTCGAGGAAGGCCAGGCCGGGGGCGGGGGTGGCGGCGCCCAGCTCCAGCAGCAGCGGGCGCAGATGCAGATCGACCGCGAGCGCATGGTGGGGCAGCCGCAGGACCAGCATGGGCAGGGCGACCACCGAGGACAGGGCCTGGTAGTCCAGCCGGTCCAGGAAGACCTTCAGCAGCCCGGTGTAGGTGCCCTTGTAGGTGGGGCTGGCCACGAGCAGCAGGTCCGCCTGCCTGACCTGCTCCAGCGCGTCCTCGACCGCGGGCGACGGCTCGTCCAGCAGCCGCCTGGCCAGCGTGGACAGGTCGATGACCTGATGCTCGCCGGGCAGCGCCGCGGCGCGGCTGACCGCGTCCGCGGCCAGTCGCGCGATCTGCAGGGTCCGGGACTGCGGGCGGGGGTTGGCCACCAGCACGACGAAGCTCACGAGTCCTCCTCAGCAGCGATCACGGTTAAGCACTGGCCTTCCAGGCACTGGCACGCAGGTGGGGCCGCCCCGAGTTGGAGGCGGCCGCCTCCCGCCGGCGGATCTCGGGCAGGACGCCCTCACCGAACCAGTAGGCCTCCTCCAGGTGCGGGTAGCCGGACAGGATGAACTCGCTGATGCCGAGCGAGGCGTACTCCTCGATGAGGTCGGCCACCTTCTCGTGGCTGCCGACCAGGGCGGTCCCGGCCCCGCCGCGGACCAGGCCCACGCCGGACCACAGGTTCGGGTAGATCTCCAGGTCCTGGGCAGACCCGCCGTGCCGGTAGGCGGCGTGCAGGGCCCGCATCCGGTCCTGGCCGACCGACTCGCTGGCCCCCAGGACCTGCTGGGCCTTGGCGATCTCGGCGGGGTCGATGTAGTCGAGCAGCCGGCTGGCCTCGGCCCACGCGTCGGCCTCGGTGTCCCGGGTGATCACGTGCAGCCGGATGCCGAAACGCAGCGTGCGGCCCTGCGCCGCGGCCAGCTCCCGGATCCAGGTGAGCTTCTCCGCCACCTGCGCGGGGGGCTCGCCCCAGGTCAGGTAGACGTCCGCGGAGGAGGCCGCCACGCGGCCCGCGGCGGGGGAGGAGCCACCGAAGTACACCCCGGGCACCGGCTCCGGCGGCCGGAGCACGGTGGCCCCTTCCACCTGGTAGTGCTCACCGTGGAAGTCGAACGGCTCGCCGGTCCACGCGCCCCGGGCGATGGCCAGGAACTCCGCGGTCCGGGCGTACCGCTCGTCGTGGGACAGGTAGTCGCCGAACCGCCGCTGCTCGTCGGCCTGGCCCCCCGTCACCACGTTGAGCAGCAGCCGGCCGCCGGACAGCCGCTGGTAGGTGGCGGCCATCTGGGCGGCCAGGGTCGGCGAGGTCAGCCCGGGCCGGAACGCGACCAGGAACTTGAGCCGGCTGGTCTCCCGGGTCAGCGCGGCGGTGACCAGCCACGCGTCCTCGCACCAGGTGCCGGTCGGGGTCAGCACCGCCTCGAAGCCCAGCTGTTCTGCCGAGCGGGCCACCTGGGTCAGGTACTCGATGTCCGGCGGCCGCTCCTGCGTGGCGGCGCCCCGGATGTGCGGGGCGTCCGGGCCCCCGGCCGGGCCGCCCGCGGCCCCGGCCGGGGGCAGGCTGTGCCCCCGGCCCATGATCGACCGGCCGTCGCCGGTGGTCGGCAGGAACCAGTGGAATGTCAGCGTCATCAAGCCCCCCCGACGGTGTCGTTGAAGCCGGAGTCCGAGAAGTTCTTGAAGTCCACGTGGCCGGGGATCAGCCCGGCGGTGGTGAACGCGTTGGAGACCGACTGCTCCGCGCTGACCACGGCCGGGGTGATCTGGACCGGGGTCCGCACGTCGTCCTTGGCCGCCTTGAGCATGACGCTGTCCGGCAGACCGGTGGCCTTGGCCCAGACCGAGGCCCAGGCCGACACGTGCGAGCCACCCCACGCGTAGGCCTGGTTCAGCAGCTTCAGGTAGTCGCGGATCGCCGTGGCCTTGGCCGGGTCGGCCAGCGCGGCGCGGGACGCGACCGCGAACGAGTACGGGGCGCCGTACCCGGTCCCGTTGACCAGGATGCGGGCGTGGTCCTGGCCCACGACCTGCTCGATGTACGGCGACCAGATGTCCCACGCGTCCACGTGGCCGGACGTCAGGGCAGCCAGGCCGTCCGCGGGCTGGAGGTAGTCCAGGGTCACGTCGTGCACCGAGCAGGCCGGCCTTGCTCAGGACGGTGAGCAGGTGATAGTCGGCCGAGCTGCCCTGAGCGACCGCGATCCGCTTGCCCTTGAGCTGGGCGACCGAGTGGATCGGCGAGTTGTCCGGCACCACGATCGCCGAGGCGCCCGGACCGGCCGTCACCGCGCCGACGATGGCCACCTTCTCCCCGCCCGCGGCCGCGAATACTGGCGGGGCGTCGCCGACGCTGCCGATGTCGACCGCGCCCGAGCCCATGGCCTGGAGCATCGGCGGCCCGGAGGTGAAGTCCGACCATTCCACCTTGAACGGCAGCTTGCTGATCAGGCCGGCCGCGGTGAGCAGCGCCTGGGCGCCCGACCCCGCCTGGTCTCCGACGTGCAGGACGACGCTGGACACGTTGGCGGTCTTGGCGCTCGCGGTGGACGACGGGCCCGAGCTGGTACTGGACGGCGACGAGGAGCAGCCCGCCGCGATGAGCGCGAGGAGCGCGATGGCGACGGCCGCCGTGACGCGGGGGCGGGTGCGCGCAGGGCCGCGGAATTTACCTATCATGATCATCCTTCCGTGACGACGCCGAGCTCGATCAGCAGGCGGGTTCTCAGGGCGGTGAGTTCCGGGTGGTCACGCTCCCGCGGCCGCGGGACGTCGATGCGCTCGCTGAACGCGATCTGGCCGCCGGCCAGCACGAGCACCCGGTCGGAGAGGGAGAGGGCCTCGTCCACGTCGTGCGTGACGAGCAGGACCGCCGGCTGGTGATGCGCCCACAGCCGGAGCACCAGGCGGTGCATGGTGATCGTGGTCAGCGCGTCCAGCGCGCTGAACGGCTCATCCAGCAGGAGCAGGCTGGGCTCGCGGACCAGGGCCCGGGCCAGGGCCGCGCGCTGGGCCTCCCCGCCGGACAGGGTCAGCGGCCAGGCGTTGGCCCGGGCCCCCAGCCCGACTTCCTCCAGGGCGTCCAGGGCGACCGTCTTGGAGTCCGCGGTGCGCAGCCCGAGGCCCACGTTGGCCCAGACCCGGCGCCAGGGCAGCAGCCGCGGCTCCTGGAACGCCACCGCCGCGGTGCCTGCCACGCCCAGGTCGCCGGTGACCCCGCGGTCCAGGCCGGCCAGCGCGCGGAGCAGGGTGGACTTCCCGCTGCCGCTGCGCCCGATCAGGGCCACGAATTCGCCCGGGGCGATGTCCAGGTCCAGCTGGTCCAGCACGCGCTGGCCCGCGAACTCCCGGCTCAGCCCGCGCACCCAGGCCGCCGGCTGGGGTGCGGTGCCTGCCGGTGCGGTGCCTGCCGGTGCGGTGCCCGCCGGTGCGGCGCCCGTCCGGGCCGGGCTTGCGCTCAGTGATCCAGCAGTCCGTGACGCCATGCCAGCGCCCTCCTCTCCAGCAGCCGGACCAGTGCGTCGGTGAGCAGGCCCAGCACGCAGTACACGAGCAGCGCCACGAAGATCACGCTGTTGTTCAGGAAGGCCTGGCCCTGGTTGATGATGTAGCCGAGCCCGGCGTTGGCGTTGATCTGCTCCGCGACCACCAGGGCGAGCCAGGCGATGCCGAGGCTCTGCCGCAGGCCGACCAGGATCTGCGGCAGCGCGCCGGGCAGGATGATGTGCCGGATCGTCTCGCCGCGGCGCAGGCCCAGGGACTGGCCCGCCTCGGCCAGCTTGGCGTCCACGTTGCGGATGCCGGAGAAGGTGTTCAGGTAGAGCGGGATCGCGGCGCCCAGCGCGATCAGCAGGATCTTGGGCAGCTGGCCGATGCCGAACCAGACGATGAACACCGGGATCAGGCCGAACAGCGGGAGCGTCCGGAGCATCTGCATCAGCGGGTCCACCGAGTTCTCGCCGAGCCTGCTCAGCCCGGCGACCACGCCGAGCACCAGGCCGGCCGCCCCGCCGACCGCGAAGCCGATCGCCACCCGCTCCAGCGACACCAGCATGGCGCCCTGCAGCGTGCCGTACGCGGGATTGCTCGTGGTGATCAGGGTGAGCGCGGTGTGGAACACCGCGCTGGGCGGGGGAAGCTTCTGCTGGGAGATCAGTCCCGACATGCTCACCAGCTGCCAGCCGATGAGGACCGCCAGCGGGCTGATGATCCGGAACCAGGTCCGGTTGCGGCGCCGGGCGGCAGGCTTCCCGCGCGGCGCGCCGGGCGCGGAGTCCCGCGCGCCCGGGACTGATTCCGCCAGGCCGGCGGGGACCACGCTCAGGTGCGGCGCGGTCGCCGTGCCGTTCTGGCCGCCCGGGCCGGGGGCGGTGCGCGCCGCCTCCGGCCCGGGGGCGTCGGTGGCGTTCCCCCCGGGGGCGGGGGTGCCCCGGTCCAGGCCGGTGGGGAGCAGGCCGGTGGGTGGGTTTCCAGGCATAGACAGACCTCGTTCGTGACGGCAGGAGTGCCGCCGGCCGCACGCCGGGGGCGGCTGACCCCGCGGGCGGCCGACTGATCCGGACGGGTTACGCCTGCTCAGCCGGGGAGCCAGGCAGGAGGCCGGGCGCATCGCCCGGGCAAGCCTGCGCAGAGCGGCAGAGCGGCGCGAGACCAGTGGTGGGTTGCAGCCATGTCCCCATGGTGGAAGCCGAATCCCTATAATGTCAATAGGGAAAATCGAGATGAGCGCGAACGCTGGTGGGGACGGCGTTTCCTGAGTGGTTGCGGGCGGTGGCCGGATTGACGCTGCGGGCCGCGCAGCATCCGCTTTCTCCGCAACGAGGACCGTCCCGCCCGGTGCCGCCAGCCCAGCCCGACGGGACCTGGGGCCAGGGCCAGGCGGGGGTGGCCGGGTGCCCTCGGTCCGGGACGGCCGGGGCCAGCGTCAGGCCGGGAAAATGCCGGGTGCCGGCGGGGGGAGGCCGGTTACGTGCCGGGGCGGCCGGGGGCCGGACCGCTCACGGTGTCGAGCACCCGGCTGAGCCAGTGCCGGAGCCCGCGCGGGGTCAGCTCGCCCGGATCGCCCGCCGCCGAGCTGACCAGATGCTGCGCCCCGTCGAAGGACACCGGGGCGGTCCCGGGCTCGACCGTGAGCGACCTCGTGGGCCAGCTGCTCCAGCTCCGGGTCACCCTGGTCGAGGGCCAGCACCGTGGCGCGTTTACGGGCGTCGCTGACCCGCTCGAGCAGCGGGGCAGGAGCCAGCCCGGTGCCCACCACCAGCACCGTCTCGCCGCGCTCCGCCTGCTCCAGCCGGCGCATGGTGACCCGCAGGTGCGGCGGGGCGTCGGGCGGCGCCGTCCAGCGGACCAGGGTGGGGGAGAGCCCGGGCGCGTCCGACAGCCGGCTCTCCTCCGCCAGGTGCGCGGTCAGGTGCCACGGCTCGTCCCCGGGCGTCCCGACCACCAGCAGCCCGCCAGGGGTCCGGGACCGGCGCAGGGCCCGGGCGAGCACGGCGGTCCGCTCCAGCCAGCCGCTCGGCGCGAGCACGGCCCGCAGCTCAGCCACCTGGTCCGCGTCCACCGGCCCATCGTGCCACGCTGCTGTCGCGGTCTGGCAGGATCAGGACATGGCCGCGGAGCAAGGATCTACCACTGTGGACAAAAATGTCGCTGGCCTGATCGTGGGGGTGCTGGGCGGCACCGGCGATCAGGGCCGCGGGCTCGCGCTCCGGCTGGCTGCCGCCGGCAACCCGGTGATTATCGGCTCGCGGAGCGCGGAGCGTGCCCAGGCGGCTGCGGCGGAACTGGGCGGCGGCGGGATCCGCGGGCTGTCCAACCACGACGCGGCGCGCGAGGCCGACGTCGTTATCGTGGCGGTGCCCTGGGAAGGCCACCGGGACCTGCTTGCCTCCCTGGCCGGGCCGCTGGCGGGCAAGATCGTGATCGACTGCGTCAACCCGATGGGCTTCGATAAGCGCGGGGCGTTCCCGCTCCCGGTCCCCGAGGGCAGCGCCGCGCAGCAGGCCGCCGGGGTGCTCCCGGACAGCCGCGTGGTGGGGGCGTTCCATCACGTGTCTTCGGTCGTGCTGCTGGACCCGGAGATCGAGACGGTCGATCTCGACGTCATGGTGCTGGGGGACGACCGCGAGGCCACCGACCTCGTGCAGGCGCTGGCCGCGCGCATCCCCGGGGTCCGCGGGGTGTACGCCGGGCGGCTGCGCAACTGCGGCCAGGTCGAGGCGCTGACCTGCAACTTCGTTTCCGTCAACCGCCGGTACAAGGCCCACGCGGGCCTGCGCGTCACCGACATATAGCCGGCCCATCCGGCCTGGGCCGGGGCACATTTCCCGCGTGACGTGCGCGATGGCGGGTGATTTGCCCGATTGAGACGAATGCTTCGCGGGAAATGTGGTCGGCGGCCGCCGAGCGTGGGGCGTGGGGTGACCGGAGGGACCGGGGCGGGACGGTTTTCGTTGCGGAGACAAGAGGTGCTGTGTGGGTCGCAGCCGTCAATGCGGCCTTGACGACACGGTGGCGTCAATCTAGTCTTGACGCATGACATCATCCTCGCCCGTTTCCCTCGACACGCTGATCACCTACGTCAAGGTGCAGCGGCCTGGCGGCACGCCGCTGGACAACCTCGCCGACGCCGTGACGGTGTCGGGCGAGCTCACGGACCAGGCCGACTCGCTGATCGGCCATTTCGTGGACCAGGCCCGGCGCTCCGGCGCGTCGTGGAGCCAGATCGGCGCCAGCATGGGCGTCAGCAAGCAGGCGGCTCAGCAGCGGTTCGTGCCGCGCGGCCCGGTCCAGGGCCAGCAGATGCCGCACGTTCCGGGCGACTTCTCCCGGTTCACCCTGCGGGCCCGCAACGTCCTCGCCGCAGCCGAGGACCTGGCGCAGGCCGCGGACGTGGCCGTGATCGGCCCGGAGCACCTCGCCGTCGGGTTGCTGGCGGAACCGGAAGGGATCGCCGCCAAGGCCCTGGCCGGCCTCGGCGTCAGCACCGGGCAGCTGCGCTCCGCATTCGGGCTGCCGGACCTGGCGGGGACGGGGGACGCGCCAGCCGGGAAGCCGGCCGGGGGCGGCCCGGCCGCCGCGCGAGTGCCGCTCGGGCCCGGCGCGATCGCGACGCTGAAGGGGGCGCTGCGGTCGGCGCTGCACCTGGGGCACAACTACATCGGCACCGAGCACATCCTGCTCGGCCTGGTGGACGAGGAGGACGCCACCGCGGCCACTCTGGAGGGCCTCGGCGTCACCAAGGCCGGGACACACGAGCAGATCACGCTGCTGTTCGCGGAGGTCGCGGCCAGCCGGTCCGGCTCAGGCGGCGCCTAGCACCTGGATCCCGGGCCGCAGCCGGGAGAACACCGGCTCGTAGGGCACTTCCTTCTCGGTGGCCAGCGTCACATAGCAGGTCCGGCCGGCCGGCGCCGCGATCGCATACTGCAGCGCGGTGACCGAGGCAGTGCCCACGCTCATCTGGTTGTAGACGAGCACCGCGGTGCGGCCGTCCACGGTGGTCTGGCCGAGCTGGGCGTTGCTGGAGTTGATGGCCGTGAACTCCAGCTCGGCCAGTGTGTTCAGGCCGGTCAGCGCGTTGGTGCCGGCGGGGAGACCGGCCGCCGCGCAGCTCAGCGACATGACGGCCTGGTAGCCGGAGTTCCCGCCGGAGGATCCGGGGTCGGCCAGGGTCACCGAGCCGGTGCGGCCCCAGCCCGGCATGACCGCGTTCAGGACCGACGGCTTGAGCCGGCCGAGCCCGACCGCGTGCAGCGCGCCAGGACGGGCCGCGGCGGGCAGGGTGACCCAGCGCTCCGGGACCGCGATCCGCACGCCCTGGGCCGGGCCGCCGGCCCACTTCTGCCCGGCCGGGAGCGAGGGGGCGGCGGCGAGAGGCTTGCTGACCGAGGCGTACATGGCCTGCTCCGCCTGGGTGGACCGGCTTCCCCCGCTGGAGCAGCCGGTGACGGCCAGGACGAGGGCCGCCGCGCACGCCGATACCGGGAGCAGGGCCGGTATGCGCCTCATCACTGATCCTCCGGGGGGATGCCGCGCAGACCCCCGGGGAATTCCGCGCACCAAGCTGGCGCCAGAAGTCTAAGTCGGCTGAAAGGAAATATGTGCCTGAATGGGTCATTCGGGCACGTGTTGCCGGGCCCCGGCGGCCAAGCGGCCAGCCGGGGCCTCGGCGGGCGAGCGGGCGGTTCAGCGGCGGCGGGTCAACGGTAGGAGTACTCCTCGGTCGGGAACTGCCCGCCGGCGACCTCCTCGGCGAAGGACTGCGCGGCCCGGCCGAGCACCCCGGCCACGTCCGCGTAGCGCTTGACGAACTTCGGGGTCCGCGGTGACAGCCCGGCCATGTCCTGCCAGACCAGCACCTGCGCGTCGCAGTCCGGGCCGGCGCCGATGCCGATAGTGGGGATCGACACCGCCCCGGTGACCCGGGTGGCAAGTTCCGCGGGCACGCACTCCAGCACGACCGCGAACGCGCCCGCCGCCTCCAGCGCCTTCGCGTCCTGCAGCAGCTGCTCGCCGTCCTCGCCCCGGCCCTGCACCCGGTAGCCGCCGAACACGTTGACCGACTGCGGGGTGAGCCCCAGGTGCCCCATGACCGGGATGCCGGCCGCGACCAGCTCCTCGGCCTGCGGGAGGATCCGGCGGCCGCCTTCCAGCTTGACCGCGTGCGCGCCGGCCTCCTTCAGGAACCTGATCCCGGCCGCGAGCGCCGCCCCGGGCGACGCCTGGTAGGAGCCGAACGGGAGGTCGGCGACGATGAGGGCCCGGCTGGTGCCCCGGACCACCGCCGCGGTCAGCGGGATGAGCTCGTCCAGGGTGACCGGGATCGTCGAGTCGTGACCGAAGACGACCATGCTGGCCGAGTCACCGACCAGGAGCACGGGGATGCCCGCCTCGTCGAAGACGCGCGCGGTCAGCGCGTCGTACGCGGTGAGCATGGGCCACTTCTCGCCGCGGGCCTTGGCCTTGGCCAGGTCGCTGACGGTCACCCGGCGGGTGGCGCGGCCGCCATAGAGCGGCTCGCTCCGGCCCGTGCTGGATGAGGGAGTGCTGGATGAGGGAGTGCTGGATGAGGGAGGGCCAGGCGGGGAAGCGCTGGCTGGGGTACTGGTGGCCGCCGCGGGAGAGACGGCAGGGGCTGGTGCACTGGTCCGCATCTCGGTAGCGGCCGTGCCTGCGCCCCCAGGGAAATCGTTCATCCTGGGATCCTCCAGTCTCGTGGCGCCGTTGCGGCGTCCCCGGACCGTTCGATCATGACATGTGCGGGGCGCCGGAGATAGCCCCTGTTACGTGCGTGTTCGCGGCCGGGCCTGCCCATGCGGGGCCCGTGCAGGGCCCATGCGGGGCCCGTGGGGGGACCGTGCCGGGGGGCGGCCCGCCGGAGAGCCGGCCGCCCCGGGCCGGCCGGAAAATCTTTCGGGGGCCGGGAATCTTTTACGATACGGTCTAGTTCCGTATCGATAGCTTCCCTGTGCGGTTTGCCGCCGCCGGGGCTCCCGGGCGGCGGGGCAGCCGCCCGGACCATACGCAACATGGGTAACGCCGCCACCCGCGACGGCCTTCCCCTGACCAGAAGGACGTTATGGATCACCGCAACGCAGGACCTGCCGCAGGCCGGTCAGGCACTGGCGCCTCAGCGGCGCTCGACCGGGCCTCCGACGCAGTCGCTGACCGGATCTACCGCCGCCGCTGGGCCATCCTCAGCGTGCTGGTCATCAGCCTCATCGCCATCGTGCTCGACAACACGGTGCTGAACGTCGCGCTGAAGACCATCGCCGAGCCCAAGCCCGCCGGCCTGGGCGCCAGCCAGAGCCAGCTCGAGTGGGGCATCAACTCCTACACGCTGGTCTTCGCCGGCCTGCTGTTCACCTTCGGGGTGATCGGCGACCGGATCGGCCGCAAGAAGATGCTGATGTTCGGCATGGCGGCGTTCGGCGTGTTCTCGCTGATCACCGCCTACTCACGCAACCCGGATCAGCTGATCTTCGCGCGGGCCGCCATGGGCCTCGGCGCGGCGGCCGTCATGCCGCAGACGCTGTCCATCATCTCCAACGTCTTCGACCCGCGCGAGCGCGCCAAGGCCATCGGCATCTGGGCCACCGCCGTCGGCATCGGCGTGGCCATCGGCCCGATCGTGGGCGGCCTGCTGCTGGCCCACTTCTGGTGGGGCAGCGTTTTCCTGATCAACGTCCCGCTCACCGCGGCCGGCGTGGTGGCCATCCTGCTGCTCGTCCCGGAGTCCCGGAACCCCAACCCGGGCCGGATCGACTACCTGGGCGTGCTGATGTCCATCGTCGGCCTGGTGCTCGTGGTGTACGGCATCATCCAGGGCGGCGAGAAGGGCTCCTGGATCCACTGGGACGTGCTCGGCATCACCGTGGCCGGACTCGCGGTGCTGGTCCTGTTCGGCTGGTATGAGACCCGGCTGTCGCACCCGTCGCTCGACGTGAAGCTGTTCCGCGACCCGCGGCTGTCCTCCGCGGTCGGCGCGCTCGGCCTGGTCTTCTTCGGCATGATGGGCGCGCTGTTCTTCCTCAGCTTCTACCTGCAGAGCGTGCGCGGGTACAGCCCGCTGTACGCGGGCGTGCTCACCCTGCCGTTCGCGGCGGGCCAGATGCTGATGGCGCCGCGCAGTTCCCGGCTGGTCAGGCGGTACGGCACCAAGGCCGTCGCCGCGACCGGGCTGATCACCGTGGCGGTGGCGCTGGGCGGTTACCTGCTGCTCGGGCTGAGCACCCCGATCTGGGTGCTGGGCGTGATCTTCTTCGTGCAGGGCGCGGGCATGGGCAGCGTGATGCCCCCGGCCACCGAGGCCGTCATGTCCGTGGTGCCCCGGGAACGGGCCGGCTCCGGCTCGGCGCTGACCAACACCGCCCGCCAGGTCGCAGGGGCACTTGGCGTCGCAGTGCTGGGCTCCATCCTGGCCCAGGTCTACCGTGGCCAGCTCAGCCCGCACCTGACCGCCCTGCCCGCTTCCGCTCAGAGCGCCGCAACGGGCTCGATCACGGCAACTGACACCGTGGCCGCCAAGCTGGGTCACGCGGGACTGCGCCTCGACCAGTTCGGTGACGCCGCCTTCGTGCACGCGATGCATGTCACCACGGGCATCTCCGCGGTGATCACGCTGGTGGGCGCCCTGGTGGTGCTGATCTGGATGCCGGGCCGCGCCGCGGCCCAGACCGGGCCCGCGCAAGCTGAGGCTGTGCAGGCTGAGGCTGTGCAGGCTGAGGCGGCACAGGCTGAGGCGCCCGGGGAGATCCCGGCTGGTGTCACGGTCGAGGCCGGAGTGGAAAGCTAAGGCCATGTCCGCAGCGAATGCCAACACCGTCGTTGAGCAGAACCCCGCCGAGCAGGCCGCGGGGACCGGGCCCGGCAGCCCGGCTCCCGCGGCCCGGCCGCGCCGTCCCGGCCGGCCGCGCAGCGAGGAGGCCGACCGCGCCATCATCGACGCCGCGCTCTGCGTGTTTGCCGAGCACGGTGTCGAGGGACTGTGCATCGAGAAGGTGGCGGCCCTGGCCGGCGTCGGCAAGGCCACCATCTACCGGCGCTGGCCCGGCAAGGAAGACCTGCTGCTGGACGCTCTGGCCGCGCTGAAGAGCCCGATGCCCGAGCCGCGCGGCGAGTCGGTCCGCGATGACCTGGTCGCGCTGATGCAGGCCATGGCGGCCATGTACGAGGACCCGCGCCGGGCCCGGGAGTTCGCCCTGCTGCTGGGCGAGGGCGCGAAGTTCCCCCGGCTCATGGCCAGGTACACCGAAACCGTGGTCGAGCCGCGCCGGGACGTCATCCGGTCGGTGCTGCGCCGCGGGGTCGGGACCGGGGAACTGCGGCCGGACATCGACGTCGAGGTGGCGCTGTTCATGCTGACCGGCGCGATCATCGGCCGGGGCAAGCACCAGCCCGAGGGGATCTCGGCCGGCTACGCGCAGCGCGTGGTGGACGAGCTCCTCACCGGCCTGACCCCGCGCTGACCCGCGCGGCCCCTTGGCCCCGCTGGTCCTGCCGCTCCGGCTGGCCTGACCAGCCTCAGCCTCAATTCGATCACGATGGGGGTCACGGCGGGCGGCGGGAAGGGGTTGCGGGCGGTGGGACACTCAGAGGTATGCAACGCCGGTACCGCACGGTCGATGTGTTCACCGCCACGCCGTTCGGGGGCAATCCCGTCGCCGTCGTCCTCGACTCGGACGGGCTGAGCACCAGCGACATGCAGCGCTTCGCCAACTGGACCAACCTGTCGGAGACCACGTTCGTGCTCCCGCCGTCCAGTGAGCAGGCCGACTACCAGGTCCGGATCTTCACCCCCAGCCGGGAGCTGCCCTTCGCCGGCCACCCCACCCTGGGCACCTGCCACGCGTGGCTCGAAGCCGGCGGTAAGCCGGCCCTCCCCGAGGTGTTCGTGCAGGAATGCGGGGCGGGCCTGGTCGAGATCCGCCAGGTTCCGGCGGGGCTGGCCTTCGCCGCGCCGCCGCTGATCCGGTCCGGGCCGGTGGAGGAGCCGCTCGCCGGGCACATCGCCACCCTGCTTGGCCTCAGCCGGGACGACATCACCGACCTCGCCTGGGCCGACAACGGGCCGGGCTGGGTCGCCGTCCTGCTGCCCAGCGTGGAGGCCGTGCTCGCGCTGCGCCCGGGGGCCGTGGACATGGACATCGGGGTGGCGGCCTGCTACCCGGCCGGCTCACCGGAGGCCGTCGAGGTCCGGGCCTTCTTCCGCAGCGGTGACGCGACGATCGAGGACCCGGTGACGGGCAGCCTCAACGCCTCGCTGGCGCAGTGGCTGCTGGACACCGGGCGGGTCAGCGCGCCCTATGTGGCGATCCAGGGCACGGCCCTCGGCCGGTCCGGGCGGGTGCACATCTTCCGCGAGGCCGACGGGCAGATCTGGGTCGGCGGCGGCGCCCTGACCTGCGTGTCGGGGTACGCGGAACTGTAGGGGGTACGAGAGCCTGGTCCCGGGGAATCCATCTCCTGCACGCCAGACCCTCGGCAGGAAGGTTTGCACAGCGTGGACCTAAGGCAGGAGTCCGCCGAGCTGCTGCGCACCGAGGCAGCCGGATACGCGGCGGCGGCGCTGGCCAACATCAGGCATGAGTTCCCGGCGGCGATGCAGCACACGATGACCGCGCCGGGCGATTTTCCCTACCGGCCCCGGGCGCGTACGCCGGTGTTCTACGGCAGCTTCGACTGGCACTCCTCGGTCCAGATGCACTGGACCCTGCTGCGGCTGCTGCGCACCGTGCCCGGCGAGGTGCCCGGGAGCGGGATCCGGTCCGCGCTCGGCGCCCAGTTCACCCCGGTGGCGCTCGCAGCCGAGGCCGAGTTCGTGGGCAGTGCCGACGCGCGGGCCGAGCGGCCGCAGGGCTGGGGCTGGGCCCTCGCCCTCGTGCACGAGACGCAGAGCTGGGACACCCCGGACGCCCGCAAGTGGGGGGAGGCCATGGCCCCGCTGGCCGAGGCCCTGACCCTCGCGTTCCTCGGCTGGCTGCCGGGGCAGTCGTACCCCATCCGTTACGGCACGGAGCAGGGAAGCGCCTTCGGGCTCTCCCTGGCCTGGCCCTTCGCGGAAGCCCGGGCGCAGGCGGGCGACCCGGCGCTCCGCGACGCGATCGCGGCCCGGGCGCTCGCCTGGTTCAGCGCGGACAGCATGTACCCGGCCGACTGGGAGCCGTCGGGGGACGACTGCGTCTCACCGGCCCTGACCGAGGCGGAGCTGATGGCCCGCGTGCTCCCGCCGCAGGAGTTCGCCGACTGGCTGGCCATGTTCCTGCCCGGCCTCGAGTGGGGCCGGCCGTCCACCTTGTTCACCCCGGCGATGGCCGGCGATCCCGTGGAGGGTAGGGGGCGAGGCGCCGGGCAGCCGCCTGCACGGCCTGAACGCGACCCGGGCGTGGTGCTGGCGGCAGATCGCGGCCGCCTTGCCGCCCGGCGACCCCCGGGCCGAGCCCGTGGTAGCGGCCGCCCGGCAGCATGCCAAGGCGGTGCTGCCGTACGTGGTCGGCGGCGACTACCGGCTGGAGCACTGGCTGGCCGGCTACGCGGTGCTCATGCTCTCTTAGTCCGGGGGGGACCGACCGCCCTGCGCACGACGCCCCGGGCGACCGCCCGGACCCCCGGCATCGCCGCAGGGAACACGCCTCCGGCGCGCCCCGCCTCCCCGACGAAACAAGCCCGGGGACGACCCCCCTGGACCCCCGGGATATCAGCCAGGCGGGCGGTCCGGGCGGGGCTCGCGCCAGCGGTTGGTGATCGGCAGGCGCCGGTCGCGGCCGAAGTTACGGGGCGTGATCTTCGGGCCCGGCGGGTACTGGCGCCGCTTGTACTCGGCCCGGTCCACCAGCTGGATGACCCGGTCCACCAGCTCCGGGTCATACCCGGCCGCGACCAGCTCGGTCGCGCCCATGTCCTTCTCCACGTAGTCGTCCAGCAGCGCGTCGAGCACCGAGTAGTCCGGCAGGGAATCGGTGTCGAGCTGTCCCGGGGCCAGCTCCGCGCTCGGCGGCTTGGTGATGGAGTTCTCCGGGATCGGCGGGGTCTCGCCGCGCTCCACCGCCTGCCCGTTCCGCCACCGGGCCAGCTCCCAGACCAGCGTCTTGAGCACGTCCTTGATCGGGCCGAACCCGCCAGCCGAGTCGCCGTACAGGGTGGAGTACCCGGTCGCGATCTCGCTCTTGTTGCCGGTGGTCAGGACCAGGTGGCCCTCGGCGTTGCTCAGCCCCATCAGGATCACGCCGCGGATCCGTGACTGGAGGTTCTCCGCGGCCAGCCCTTCGAGGTGCAGCTCAGCCTGGAAGGCGTCGACCATCGGGGCGATCGGGACGGTCCGGACGTGCAGGCCCTGGCGCTTGGCCAGGTCCTCCGCGTCGCTCACCGAATGATCCGAGGAGTACCGGCTGGGCATCAGCACCACGTGCACCTGGTCCGCCCCGAGCGCGTCGGCCGCGATCGTGGCGACCAGCGCGGAATCGATGCCGCCGGACAGGCCGAGGATGACGGAGCGGAAGCCGTTCTTGCGCACGTAGTCACGCACGCCGGTGACCAGGGCGGAGTAGACCTCCGCGCGCGGGGCCAGCCGCGGGCTGATGGCGGGCTCCGGAAGCGGGGGCGGGGACGGGGACGATCGCGCGGACGGCGCGGGCAGGGCCACCCGATGGATGCTCATCACGGTGCCGTCGCTGGCCTCGGCGGGGGTATCGGCCGGCGGGACGCTGTCCTGGACCGGCCGGGCCGGGGGCAGGTCGAGGTCGGCGACCAGCAGCGTCTCCTGGAACTGGGGTCCCCGGGTGATCAGCCCGCCCTCGGCGTCCACGACGATCGAATCCCCGTCGAAGACCAGCTCGTCCTGGCCGCACATCATGTTCACGTACGCCAGGGCCGCGCCCGCCTCGCGGGCCCGCCGGGCCACCAGTTCCAGCCGGGCCTGGTCCTTGCCGCGCTCGTACGGGGACGCGTTCGGCACCACCAGCAGCCCCGCGCCCGCCTGCCGGGTCACCGCGACCGGGCCGCCGTCCTGCCACAGGTCCTCGCAGATGGCGATGGCCACGTCCACTGCGTCCCGTCCTGGAACCGGGACCCGGACCACCGGCAGCCGGTTGCCGGGCACGAAGTAGCGGTACTCGTCGAACACCCCGTAGTTAGGCAGATGATGCTTGGCCGTGGTCACCACGACCGTCCCGCCGTGCAGCAGCGCGGCCGCGTTCTGGGCCGAGCTGACCGGCTCACCGGCCCGCGGCGTCCCGCCCGCCCGCCGGCCCAGGTAGCCGGTGACGACGGCGATGTCCGCCGAGCCCGGCCGCGTCCAGCTGCTGCGCCGTCGCCTCCAGCGTGGCCATCGAGGCCTGCACGAACGAGTCCCGCAGCGCCAGGTCCTCGACCGGGTAGCCGGTCAGCATCATCTCCGGGAACACGACGAGGTCAGCGCCGGCGTCCGCGGCGCGGCGGGTCCATTCCGCCACCGTGGCGGCGTTCCCCGCCAGGTCGCCGACGGTCGAGTTCACCTGGGCAAGGGCGATCCGCAGCCTGGTC
Organism: uncultured Actinomycetes bacterium; assembly: GCA_963723595.1. Lineage (GTDB taxonomy): Bacteria > Actinomycetota > Actinomycetes > Streptosporangiales > Streptosporangiaceae > RYN-230. The sequence goes on along the minus strand of CAVRRQ010000010.1, from coordinate 1,239,387 downwards.
ACCCTGTCACTCTAATCGGGCGCCCAGCCCGTCCACCGGGTGCGGACCGCACTGCGCGGGCTCGCCCGGGGCGTGATGCGCGGGTCGCGGGCGAGGAGCGGCCGTCATGATCGGCTGGGCCGGGGGCCGCCAGTTACGCGCGGTAGGTTTCGGCCTGGTAGGTCGGGCTGGTCCACGTTCAGCGGGTAGACTCGCCGCAGGTTTGTAACGCCCCGGTAACACGACCGCGAGAGACTGTGCGCCAGGGCAGGCTCGGTCAGCCGATATGCTGTGCTGCCCGCCATCCACGCAGGCAAACGCCGCTGACCAGCAAGGACAGGCCGTCATGGACAGGCAGGAAGAATTCGTCCTCCGTACTCTGGAGGAGCGGGATATCCGTTTTGTCCGGCTGTGGTTCACCGACGTTCTTGGCTACCTGAAATCGGTCGCGGTGGCCCCCGCCGAGCTCGAGGGGGCGTTCGCCGAGGGCATCGGGTTCGATGGCTCGGCGATCGAGGGGTTCGCCCGCGTCTACGAGGCGGACATGATCGCCAAGCCGGACCCGTCCACGTTCCAGCTGCTGCCCTGGCGCGGTGAGGCCTCCGGGGTGGGCCGGATGTTCTGCGACATCCGGATGCCGGACGGCTCGCCCTCCTACGCGGATCCCCGGTACGTGCTGAAGCGGGCGCTCGGGCACGCCGCCGATCTCGGCTTCACCTTCTACACCCATCCCGAGGTGGAGTTCTTCCTGCTGAAGGAGAAGCCCGCGGCGGGCGCCAAGCCGGAGCCGATCGACACCGGCGGCTACTTCGACCACACCCCGCACAGCGTCGCGCACGATTTCCGGCACGAGTCGATCCAGATGCTGGAGAGCATGGGCATCTCGGTGGAGTTCAGCCACCACGAGGGCGCGCCGGGCCAGCAGGAGATCGACCTGCGCTACGCGGACGCCCTGACCACGGCGGACAACATCATGTCGTTCCGGCTGGTCATGAAGGAGGTCGCCCTCCAGCAGGGCGTGTTCGCATCCTTCATGCCCAAGCCCTTCACCGAGTACCCGGGCTCCGGTATGCACACTCACATGTCGCTGTTCGAGGGCGACCGTAACGTCTTCTACGAGCCGGGCGCCGAATTCCAGCTGTCCAAGCTCGGCCGGGCGTTCATCGCCGGGGTGCTCCGGCACGCCGCCGAGATCACCGCGGTCTGCAACCAGTGGGTCAACTCCTATAAGCGCCTGTGGGGCGCGGCGGAAAGCGCGGCCGGCGCTGGCGGTGAGGCCCCCGCCTACATCTGCTGGGGCCACAACAACCGCTCGGCGCTGGTGCGGATTCCCATGTACAAGCCGCACAAGGGAAATGCCACCCGAGTCGAGTTCCGCTCGGTAGACTCGGCCTGCAACCCCTACCTTGCGTTCGCGGTGATCCTGGAAGCCGGCCTGAAGGGCATTGAGGCCGGTTACGAGCTGCCGCCCGGCGCGGAGGACGACGTATGGGCGCTCACCTCGGCCGAGCGACGGGCACTGGGCATCTCACCGCTGCCGCAGAGCCTGGATGAGGCGATCACGGTGATGCAGGACAGCGAACTGGTGGCCCAGGCCCTCGGCGAGCACGTCTTTGATTTCTTCCTGCGCAACAAGCGCGCCGAATGGCGCGAGTACCGGCACCAGGTCACCCAGTTTGAGCTGGACCGTTACTTGCCCGTGCTATGACTGTGTGAGCCGGGGCCGTGTCATCGGGCAGTGCTGAGGCAGCGAGCGGGGCCGGGGTGGGCGGCGCGATCAGGGATCGGGGTCAGGGCACAGTGTTCTGGGTGGGCGTACTCGGGCCATTACTGGTCCGGAGCGGCGGCGAGCCGGTGCCCGTGCCCGCGCCGAAACAGCGGGTGATCCTGGCCGCGCTGGCGCTGCGTGCCGGCCAGGTCGCCTCCTACGACGAGCTGGCCGAGATCGTCTGGGACGGCATGCCGCCGTCCGGCGCCCGGGTCGCCATCCGCAACTACGTCAAGCGCCTGCGGCAGATTCTCGGCCCCGTCGCGGGGCGCCGCATCGTCACCCGTGACCCGGGCTACGCCCTCGAGGCGGAGCCTGACGAGGTTGACGTGCTGCGCTTCACCGCCCTGTGCGGCCGGGGTGGCGAGGCCGTCCGCCGCGATGCGCCTGCCGGCCCCGAACCGGGCGCCTGGGAACTCCTGGGCGAGGCGATCGGCCTGTGGCGCGGGAACCCGCTCGTGGATGTGCCCTCCAACGTGCTCATCACCGCCGAGGTACCGCGGCTGGACGCGCTGCGGATGCAGGCCCAGGAATGGCGGATGGACGCCGGGCTGGCCCGCGGGCTGCACGCGGAACTGGTCGGGGAGCTGACCCAGCTGGCGCGTGATCACCCGTGGCGTGAGCGGTTCCACGCCCAGCTGATGCTGGCCCTGTACCGCTGCGGCCGGCAGGCCGAGGCGCTGGCCGCCTACCAGCGCACCCGTCGGATGCTCGTGGACGAGCTGGGCGTCGAACCCGGCCGCGAACTGCGCGACCTTCAGGCCGGCATCCTGGACGCCGCCCCTGACCTGGCGGCCCCGGGCCCCGCGCTGGCCAGGTTCCTGACTGCCCCGCCCGCGCCGGAGCCCGGATTGCCCGGAACACGGGCCCCAGGCGGGCAAGCGTCCGGTGACACCCGGCGTGCCCCGGCCACCCTGGCGGGCCGCGCGCCAGGCGGCCATGTGAACGCTCGCCCGGGGGCCAGTGTGCCGTCCCGCCCCGTCGGGGCCGCCCCCCTCGCAGCCGCCGGAACCACGGGCACCGGAACCACGGGCACCGGAACCACGGGCACCGGGGCGCGCGTCGCGGCCGCTGGCCGCCCGGCCAGCCGGGCGGCCGCGCCGCGGCCAAAGGCAACCCGACGGTGGGAGCGGGCCCATCCCGTCCCGGACGGACCGGAGCCGCCCCCGCCGGTCAGGCCAGCGTGGTGCCCCGGCAGCTGCCCGCCGGGGTGGCGCACTTCGCGGGGCGGACCGCGGAGCTGTCCGAGCTGAAGGCCTGGCAGCAGGAGGCGGCCTCCGCCGCCGGGGCCGCAAAGGTCCTGGTCATCGGGGGCACAGCCGGGGCAGGCAAGACCGCCCTGGCGGTGCACTGGGCGCACCAGAGCGACGGGGAGTTCCCCGACGGCCAGCTGTACGTGAACCTGCGCGGGTTCGACCCCTCCGGCACCCCCGTGGCCCCGGGGGACGCCCTGCGCTGGTTCCTCGGCGCGTTCGGGGTGACCGAGGAGCAGATACCGGACAGTGTCGACGCGCAGTCCGCCCTGTACCGGAGCGTGCTGGCCGGCAAGCGGGTCCTGGTCATCCTGGATAACGCGCGTGACGCCGCCCAGGTACGGCCGCTGCTGCCCGGCAGCCGGTCCTGCCTGGCCCTGGTGACCAGCCGGGCCCGGCTGCCGGGGCTGGCCGCGACGGAAGGTGCCCGGCTGGTCCCGCTGGACGTGCTGACCGCCGGAGACGCGCATGAACTGCTGGCCAGCCGGCTGGGGGAGCGGGCCCGCACGGAAGCGGACGCGGCCCGGCAGCTGACCGAGGCGTGCTCACGGCTGCCGCTGGCGCTGAGCATCGTGGCCGCCAGGGTGGCGGCCCGGCCCTACCTGCCGCTGGCCGACCTGGCCCGGGAGCTGGCCGACGCGCAGGGACGGCTGGAAGCGCTGGACGCCGGGGATCCGGTGGCCAGCATCCGGGCCGTGTTCTCCTGGTCATGCGAGCAGCTGAGCGGCCCGGCGGCCCGGATGTTCCGGCTGCTGGGGTTGCACGCGGGGCCGGATGTGACGATCGCGGCCGCGGCCAGCCTGGCCGGGGTGGACCGCGGGCAGGCGGCGGCGGCGGTCGCGGAGCTGGCCGACGCCCACCTGATCGCCGAGCACGCCCCGGGCCGGTACGCGTTCCATGACCTGCTCCGGGCGTATGCGGCGTACCTGGCCCGGACCACCGACGGTGACGCGGAGCGGCGCGCGGCCGTGCACCGGGTGCTGGATCACTACCTGCACACCGCCTTGGCCGGCGGTGGCCTGCTCAACCCGGCCCGCCCGCAGCTGCCCCAGGCCACGCCCAGTGCCGGGACCACCCCCGAGCCGCTCGGGACGGTCAGTGACGCGCTGGTGTGGTTCGAGGCCGAGCGGCAGGTGCTGATCGCCGCGATCACCCAGGCCGCGGACGCGGGGCTCGATGCGCACGCGTGGCAGCTGCCCTGGGCGGTCTGGCTGTTCTTCGACCGCCAGGGCTACTGGCACGACCAGGTGGCGATCCAGCGGATGGCGATCGTGGCGGCGGGGCGGCTGGGCGACCGGGCCCGGCAGGCGCACGCCTACCGCGACCTGGGCTGCACCTACGGGCGGCTGGGCCAGCTGGCCGAGGCACGTGACCTGTGCTGCCAGGCTCTCGACCTGCACCGCGAGGTCGGGGACCGGCTGGGGGAGGCCCGCGCACACAACGAGATAGCGATGCTCGCCGAGCAGCAGGGCCGGATCGCGGAGGCCCTGGGTCATGCGCAGCTGTCCCTGGCGCTGTACCGCGAGGAGGGTTACGAGCCCGGGCTGGCGAAGATGCTCAACGGCGTCGGCTGGATGCATGGCCTGCTGGGGGACTACGAGCAGGCGCTGGAGTTCTGCGAGCAGGCCCTGGGCATGTACCGGGGCCGGGGTGACCCGCTGAACGAGGCGGCGACCTGGGACAGCGTCGGCTATGCCCTGCTGCACCTGGGCCGGCTGGATGAGGCGATCAGCTGCCTGCGCACCGCGGTGGGTCTCATCGAGGGCCTCCGGACCGGCTACTACCTGACGACCATGCTGGTGCACCTGGGCGACGCCTACCACGCCGCCGGTGAGCTGGGCCAGGCGCGCCAGTCGTGGCGGGAGGCCCTGGCCATCCTGGAGGATCTGGAGCACTCCGATGCCGACCAGGTCCGGGCCCGGCTGGCCGGCGAGGAACCGCCGGTGCCGGGCGCGGCCGTGGCGTCGGCCGAGGCCGCGCTGGGCGGCCGGCTGCGCGAGGACCACGCGGTCGGCGCCTGACATACCGCCGCTAAACCGCGCTACCGGGACGTTACCGGCCGGTCGCATACTTTAAGAGTGCACCTACCCCCCCCGGTGCACCCCCCTGCCGGGGCCGTCCACGGACGGCCCCGGCGCCGGACTTTTTAACCCCGCTCGGAACCGGGGGGCCCGGCCATCCCCCCTGGCCCTGGCCCCCCGGTTTCAGGCTCCGGGCGCCGCCGCAGCCCGCTGGCCGCAGGATCCGCGCCCGTCACATGCCCCCAGCCCCGCTGACCCCGGCCAGGGGAAGCCAACCCGGCATCCGGCCGTTACGGTGCAGGGGTGAGTGCGCGCCGAAGGACGACCCCGGCCGGGGAGCTGGCCCGGATGGGATTCGCTGACGCGGACCGGGCGGAACGGCTGCTCAGCGAAGATCTGGCCCTCGATCCCGAGGGCGCCGACGCTGACCTGCTGGCCTCGCTGGCCACCGCCGCCGACCCTGACCTGGCCCTGACCACACTGGCCCGGATGCCGCTCAGCGGGCACCTGCTCGCCGCGCTGCGCGCCGACGCCGGGCTGCGGAGCCGGCTCACCGCGGTGCTCGGCGCCAGCGCCGCGCTCGGCGATCACCTGGCCCGCCACCCGGAGGACTGGCAGGTTCTGAGCGGCCCGGACGCGCTGCGCAGCCCAGGGGCGGCCGAGTTGCGGGCGGACCTGCTGATGGCGGTGGGCGCCAAGCCCGGCGACCCGGAGCCGGTGGCCGGCCCGGCCGGGGCGCAGGACGGGGACCCGCCCACGGCGCCGGTCATATCACTGGCCGCTGCCTACCGGCGGCGGCTGCTGCACCTGGCCGCCCGGGACCTGACCGGCGCCGTCACCGTGGACGAGACCGCGGCCGAGCTCGCCGACCTGGCCGCCGCCGCGCTGGAGGCGGCGCTGGCCATCGCCCGCTCACAGTTGCCCCCGGGCTCGGCCCCCGCCCGGCTGGCCGTGATCGCCATGGGCAAGTGCGGCGGCCGTGAGCTCAACTACGCCAGCGACGTGGACGTCATCTTCGTCGCCGCACCGGCCGGGCCTGCCGACTCCGCCGGGCCCGCGGAACCCGGCGCGCCCGCCCGCGGCACCGCGGACGCCGAGACAGCCGTACTGCGCACCGCGACCCAGCTGGCCGCCGGCCTGGTCCGGACCTGCTCGCAGAGCACCGCCGAGGGTGCCCTGTTCCCCGTGGACGCCAACCTCCGCCCGGAAGGCCGCGACGGCCCGCTGGTCCGCACCCTGGCCAGCCACATCGCGTACTACCAGCGCTGGGCCAAGACGTGGGAGTTCCAGGCGCTGCTGAAGGCCCGCCCGGTGGCCGGCGAGCGTGAGCTGGGCCAGGCTTACCTCGACGCGCTGGGCCCGATGATCTGGCAGGCCTCCCGGCGCCCCAACTTCGTGGCGGACGTGCAGGCCATGCGGCGCCGGGTGATCGGCAACCTGGCCCCCGGCGAAGCCGCCCGCCAGCTCAAGCTGGGCCCCGGCGGGCTGCGCGACATCGAGTTCGCGGTGCAGCTGCTCCAGCTGGTGCACGGGCGGACCGACGAGTCGCTCCGCGAGACGGGCACGCTGCCCGCCCTGGCCGCGCTGGCCCGGGGCGGCTATGTGGGGCGGGAGGACGCGGCCAGCATGGCCGCGGCCTACCGGTTCCTGCGCACCGTCGAGCACCTGCTCCAGCTCCGCCAGCTGCGCCGGACCCACACCCTGCCCGAGGACCCGGCCGCGCTGCGCCGGCTGGGCCGGGCGCTGCGCCGGGCCCGGACCCGCAACGGCGCGGCGGCCCCGGCCCCGCCGTCCCGGGCCGACCCGGCCGCCGAGCTGATGGCCCAGTGGCGTCAGCACGCCCGCGAGGCCCGCCGCCTGCACGAGAAGCTGTTCTACCGGCCGCTGCTGGATGCGGTGGCGCGGCTGCCCACCGACGCGGTGCGGCTGACCCGGGAGGAAGCCCGGGCCCGGCTGGAGGCTCTCGGCTACGACGACCCGGCCGGCGCGCTGCGCCATATCGAGGCGCTGACCTCGGGGGTGTCCCGCCGGGCCTCCATCCAGCGCACGCTGCTGCCGGTGATGCTGGGCTGGTTCGCCGACGCCGCGCAGCCGGACGCCGGGCTGCTGGCCTTCCGGCAGGTCAGCGACGCTCTGGGGAACTCGCCCTGGTACCTGCGGCTGCTCCGGGACGACACCAACGTGGCGCGCCGGATGGCCCGGCTGCTGGCGTCCAGCCGGTACGCGACGGACCTGCTGATGCGCGCGCCGGAGACCGTGGCCCTGCTGGGCTCGGATGAGCAGCTCGCGCCGCGCCCCGCGACGGCGCTGCACACCGAGGCCACCGCGGTGGTGAGCCGGCACGCCAGCGCTGAGGAGGCCGCGCAGGCGGTCCGTGCGCTGCGCCGCCGTGAGCTGCTCCGCACCGCCGCCGCCGACCTGCTCGGGGTGACCACGGTCGAGGAGACCGAGGAGGCGCTGACCGTGATCACGGCCGTCACCATCGGCGGGGCCCTGGAGACCGCGGTCGGCGCGTTCGAGCGGGAGTCCGGCCCGCTGCCCACCCGGATCTGCGTGGTGGGCATGGGGCGGTTCGGCGGCCGGGAAACCGGCTACGGCAGCGACGCCGACGTGATGTTCGTCCACGACCCGCTGCCGGGCGCCGAGGACCAGGTGGCGGCGCGGGCCGCCCACACGGTCGCGGAGGAGATGCGGCGGCTGCTCGCCCAGCCCGCGCCCGATCCGCCGCTGGTCGTCGACCCGGGCCTGCGCCCGGAGGGCAGCGCCGGGCCGCTGGTGCGCACCCTCGCCTCGTACCGCGCGTACTACGAGCGCTGGTCACTGGCGTGGGAGGCGCAGGCGCTGCTGCGCGCGGAGCCCGCCGCCGGCGACCGGGAGCTGGGGGAGCGGTTCCGGGTCCTGGCCGATGGGTTCCGCTACCCGGCCGGCGGGATCAGCGCCGCGTCGGTCCTGGAGATCAGGCGGCTGAAGGCGCGGATGGAAGCGGAACGGATGCCCCGCGGCACCGACCCGGCCATGCACCTGAAGCTGGGCCCGGGCGGGCTGTCCGACGTGGAGTGGGTGGTCCAGCTGCTCCAGCTGACCCACGCCCATGAGGTGCCCGCGCTGCGCACCACCCGCACCCTGACCGCGCTGGCCGCCGCGCAGGAGGCGGCCCTGATCCGCCGGGACGACGCCACCGCGCTGGCCGCGTCGTGGCGGCTGGCCACCCGGATCCGCAACGCCGTGGTGCTGCTGCGCGGGCGGTCGTCCGACCTGCTGCCCTCGAAGCAGGCCGAGCTGGCCGCGGTGTCCCGGATCCTCGGCTACTCCCCGGACACCAGCCAGGACCTGGTCGAGGACTACCGGCGCACCGCCCGCCGGGCCCGCGCCGTGATGGAGCGCCTCTTCTACGGCTGAGCGGGCGGCGGGTTAACTCCCGCTGAACTCCCGGGCCAGGCGCGCTGGCTGGGCCGGTGGGCTGAGCCTGCGGGCTGAGCACCGGGGCCGTGGCCCGGTCCCGGGGTACGGTCCGGCCGCCCGTCTCCTCCCCCGGTAGCAGACTCAAGATCGGGCCGCAGGCGGATGTGCGGCGCGGTGCCGCCGCGTCATCGTGGGGACGTGGACCCAGCTGACCCGGGGGCGGATGCCGCTCCCGTCACGGCCGGCCGTGCCCGGCGCCGGGCCCGGCCGCTCTGGCGCTGGGCCGTGGACCTGGTCCTGCTCGGGGCGGCCGTGGTGTCGGTGCTGACGGAGCCGATGTCGATCGCCATCCACAGCGTCCTCGGGCTGCTGTTCGCCGGGTTCGTCGGCCCGCACCTGTGGAACCGGCGGGCCTGGATCCGCGGCACGCTGCGCCGCCTCTGGGGGCGCCGCTCGCTGTCCCGGGCGCTGCGCTGGAGCCTGTCCCAGGCCAGCCTGCTGCTCGTGCTCACGGTGGTCGTGACCGCGTCGGGACTGTGGGACTGGCTGGACGGGCGGACGAAGATCCGCTGGCACGCGATCTCCAGCATCATCCTGCTGGCGGTGCTCCTGCGGCATACCTGGACCCGTCGCGGCTGGCTGCTCCGCCGTCGGCCCGGGGGCGTCAGGTGAGCAGCCGGCCGTTGGCCTTCAGCCGGGCCAGCGCGCCCACGGTCATCGCGCCGCGCCACTCGGCCGCGGCCACCGGGGACCAGGCCTGCCAGTTGAACGTCCAGCCCCCGTCGTCACGCTGCGCACCGGCCAGGTGATCCAGGCCGGCCTCGATCACCGCGGGCTGGAACAGGCCGCGGGCCAGCGACCCGGGCCGCGGCGCGAAGTCCAGCGGCGTGTGGATCTCCCCGGGCGCCGCGGGATCTAGCGTCACCACGTCCGGGCTGGTGATCAGCGGCGCGAGCCGGTCCATCGTGGCGGCCGCCCGGGCGCGGTCCGGCACGTGATCGAGGAAATGCGCCACGGCGCGCAGGTCATACGGCCCGGCCTTCTCCAGCTCACCGATCCGCGCCCACATCAGCCCGGTGGCCCGGTCCAGCCACGGATGCCGTACCCCGCGCCCGTGCAGCGTCCCGGCCAGCAGCCCGGTGGTGATGACGGACGCCGGGCCGCCGTCTTCCGGCACCCACCACGGCGCGTGCGGCCATCCGGCGATATTTTCCGCAACGAAGACCGCACCCCCTGCCCGGGGTGCGCTGGCCTCGAGCCATCCGAGGGCGCCCAGGACGAGATCGTCGTCCCAGGCGTCCGCCTCGTCCAGGGCTTCCAGGGCGAACTCGATGGCCAGCGGCTGGCTGCCCGGGCCCCGCCCGTCCGGCTCGAGGGCCTGGCCGAACCCGCCGTCGGGGTTGCGGTAGGCGGCGACCGCGTCCCGCACGTACTCAGCCGGCCCATTGCCGAGCAGCCGGTCGAAGCGCCGCCGGTCCAGGACGCGGCCGCTGCCCGCGAGGAACTGCCCGGCCGCGGCGAGGTCGATGTCAGGTGAGGTCATGGCGTCCATCCTGGTGCCCGGCCCCGCGGCCCGTCTTGAAGGAATCGGTCACGGCGGGGAGATGACCGCCCACCGCAGGCGGAGCGGGCCGGTCACGTGCCAGACTCGTACCGTGGACTGGTCGCCAGGTTACCGGGAGTACGCGCCCCCGCCCCGCCTGGCCTGCGCCCTGTCCTGCGTGTGGGTGTCGGTGACCCCGGATGCGGGCGCGCCGCCCACCCGGGTGCTGCCCGACACCTGCACCGACCTGATCTGGCGTGCCGGTACCGGGGTATCCCTGGCCGGCCCGGACACCGGGCCGGTCGTCGTCTCGTCCCCGCCCGGGTCGGTGATCGCCGGGGTCCGGTTCCGGCCCGGGGCGGGCGGCCCGGCACTGGGCCTGCCGCTCAGCACCTTGCTCGATCAGCAGCTGGATCCCGCCGCCCTGCGTACCGCGCTGCCCGGTGGGCACGGCGCGGACCTCGTGACCCGGGTGCACGGCGGGCTGGCGGCCGGCGAGGCCCTGGCCCGGCTGGTCCGGCTGACGGGGGAGATGGTGACCTCCGCGCCGCCGGATTCCGTGGTCGCGGAGGCGGCCCGGCGCCTCGCCCGCCCCGCCACCCGGGCGGTCCGGGCCACCCCCGTGCTCCGGGCCAGCCCCGTGCTCCAGGTCAGCCCGGTGGTCCAGGTCAGCACCGTGGCCCGGGACCTCGGCCTCAGCGAGCGGCAGCTGCACCGGCGGTGCGTGGCCGCGGTCGGCTATGGCCCGGTGCTGCTGCGCCGTGTGCTGCGGTTCCGCCGGTTCGTGTCCCGGATCGACGCCGATCCGGCCGCGGACGACTTGGCCGGGCTGGCCGCTGAGGCCGGCTACGCGGACCAGGCGCACCTGACCCGGGAGAGCCGGGAACTGGCGGGCCTGCCCCCGGCCGCCCTGGCCCGGCTCAGGCGTGCCCCGGCCGCCGGGTAACTGACGGGCATCCAGCGAACAGGAGAGCAGATGGAATTCAAGCCAGCGGCGTCCCGGGTGAGCTCGGCCGGCCCGGCAGTCTTATAAAATGTCAACATAAGCAAACGAGTACTAGGAGCCGTCCGGGAGTCCCGGACGTCGGACGAGAGCACGAGTACAGACCGGCAGTCTGAGCAGATCAGTCAGTGGTCCGCACTACATGATCATGAGTTGATTCGAGTCACGGTTGATACCGACACCTCGGGCAAGGTCCCCCCGTTCGCCGGGAAGCACTGGGGCCGTGGCTCACTGACCCGGCTAAGGTCGTGCAGTGGGACATCCTGGTTACCAGCAGGATCGACCGCGTTAGCCGGTCTGTCGGTGACTTCGCGGACCTGATCGACTGGTGCGACAAGCATGGCAAGGTCTACGTGTCCGTTGCTGAGGGTCTGGACCTGGGTACCCCGGCCGGTCGGATGGTGTCCCAGATCATTGCCACCTTTGCTGAGTACGAACGGGCAATGATCAGGGATCGGCAGATAGATTCCCGGGCCAAGCTGCGAGCTGTAGGCCGGTACGCGGGCGCTCATCCCCCGTACGGCTACGCCAAAGCTTGCCAATGTCACGGTGAGGCCGCCTGTGAGACCCCAGCCGGATGGACTCTCGTCCAGGACCCTGATACCGCCCCGATTGTCCGACGCATGGTGGAGATGTCTATCGCTGGAACATCTAACAGGAGAATTGCGGCGTGGCTAAATGAAACTGGTGTGAAATCACCACGTGGTGGCAAGCCATGGATAGTCAACACTGTGCGATGGATCTTGTCGAGCCCGTCACTGATCGGGCAGACCAGGCGCAGGGACGGCAAGCTTGGTCGTGATAAGTCCGGGGAGCCCATCCTGTTTACAGGAACACCATTGCTTGACCGGGGACAGTATGATCAGCTGCAGGCGGCACTGAAGTCCCGCGCCCAGGTTCCGGGGGAGCGCAAGGGCATATGCTGCGGCAGGTTGCTTTCTGCCAGGCGTGCGATAAGCCTATGTATGGCTCGAAAGAGAAGGACAGAAGCTACGCCTATTACCGCTGTCTTAGTTGCAACTTGCGTATCCATAAGGACAAGATGGACGGTTTCGCTGAGAAATGCATGCTGTCAGAGGATATCGGTAACCGCAAGCTGAGACGACGGCAGCTCGTGGAGGGTGATAACCACGGCCAGGAAATCGCGGCGCTGGAAATCAAGCTGGAAACCCTCCGCGATATTCCGGAAGTTGACGCCAGTCCGGTAGAGGAAAAGTTGTCCGAGTTGAAGGCTCTGCCACATATTCCCGACCGCTGGGAGTGGATCCAGACCGGCCAGACGGTGGCCGCGTACTGGGAGACACTGGACAGTGAAGGCAAGGGCCAGTTTCTGCGGGACTGGAGAGTAAAGCTCTGGGTTCGGCGTGATGGGGCAAAGCTGGCCACTGGCTGGCTATCGAGGGACGAAGATACCTTCGATATTGGCGCTGTCGCTTAATTAAGAGCAGTCGTTGGCGCGCTGTACCTTAGCTGAGGCGGACCAGCCTTCTGTTCCAGGCTTTGGGCTCCGTTGTCGAAGCAACTGGCCGGAGCCGGTCAGGGTCCAGGTGCGGCCGTTGGCGTCGGTGAAGGTGAGGTCTGACGAGGACGCCGAGCAGATCCGGAGCAGGATCGTGAGCCCAAACTTGGTGACGAATCACCGGCCGGGACAGGCACGGGAGGCTACACGCCCGACACGGTTGCTGAAGGTCATCAGCCCGCAAGAGAGCCCCAGCAGAGACACAGAGCCCCACGCCTTCCGGTGTGGGGCTCTACGCCATGCGGTGATGCAGCACCGCCGCAGACGATCTTAGAAGGGGTTGTAGTGTTTCAAGCTGTTTTGGCCAGTGCTGCAACCGAAGGAGTTGCAGGCGAATACCCTGACATATACGAACTGCACATGCGCTTGCTGCGCTGTGAAGCTTTTGTCAGGAAAGTCCTTGGTAGTATTGGGGCCGTCGCTGTTTTCAAACTCGATGCCGGTCCATCCCCAGTCGTCGTAGATGTCGGTGAAGGCGCTGCGGCTATCGTCCAGCGTGTCCTGAAGCTGGATGGAACTCAGCTTGAAGGTCTTCATCCCCGCGAAGTGGTTATGCGCGGCAAAGCAGGCGATGGTCGCGCCGCCCGTGGGCTTGTTGCACTTGTAGAAGTCGCTGTCAGGCGAGGTTGCCTGAGGGATGGCCGTGACGTTCGCCCCGGCATGCCGAATCGTGGACGAAGGCGTGCACTGGAAGACGCCGTTGTGCGCCTTCATCCACGCCAGCCGGGCGGCCAGCTCCTTGCCATTCAGTTGTTCCGTCGGCACACAGGGGGTCTGTGCCGACCCCACGTGCGTGGTCGCTGTGTGAGGGGACGCTGCGGCACTTGTTCCGAGTGTCAAGCCGAGTAAGGCCAGCACTCCCGTGCAGATAGCTAGCCACCTGCTGCGTTCTAAGAACCTTAAGAGTCTTCCCACCTTTTTACTGCCTCCCGTCGCATCGTTGCGGTGATCCATTCGATCCGGCCGCGCCTAACGTACGCCCGAGGAGGGTGGCCCGTAAAGGCCCCTATTGGCTCCGCTAAATCCTTTCGAAGTACAGGCTTTTAGCTCTTAGCAGGACACGAGTGCTAACGGTCGCCTGCAGTGGGGACTCATTCTGGCGGGAAGGGCGGAAACGCCACCATAGCGATCGGCTCGACAGGAAGCTTCCCTTCCGCTCCGAGCTGCAGCAGGATGTTGTTGAGCGTCCTGACCCAGCGCGGGACCGGCGGGTTCAGTTCGGGGTGAGGATTGCCGTCTTCATCGGTTGTCACACGCATGCCTGGTGGCGGGGTGACCCGCTGGCCGTCGATCGCCTCTGCTATTTCGATGAGGGTGAAGACCCGGTTGCCCGTACTGGCACGCAGGTCGTTCACCGTTGCGAGCACCGTGTCCATGTTCAGCTCTATCATCAGTTGAGCGTGCCACAAGAACGGGCTGAATCCGATGCCTGAGAGCGATCAGCTCAGACCGATGCGCTGGAAGAGGCCGGTTGTGTCCGGATCTTCACGGACAAGATATCCAGCCGGAAGGATGCCTCAGAGCGTCCCGGCCTGGTGGCAGCACTCGACTACCTGCGCGCTGGGGACACCCTGTGCGTCTGGAAGCTCGACAGGCTGGGCCGGTCAACGCGCGAGGTGCTGACCATCGCTGAGGATCTGCACTCACGCGGCATCGGTGTGCGCATCCTGACCGGCAAGCTGTCCGGTACCTACATGCCCACTGGTGAGGGCAAGTTTTTCTTCACCATGATGGCTGCCTTTGCGGAGCTAGAGCGGGACATCATCCACGAGCGCACGATTGCCGGGCTGAAGGCAGCGAAGGCACAGGGCCGCGTAGGTGGCAGGCCAACCGTGATGGATGCGGACAAGCTGGCTATAGCGAAGGATCGACGGGCCAAGGGAGAGAGCCCGGCGAATATTGCGCGGGCGGTGGGAGTAAGCAGGGCCACGATGTACCGCGCGCTGGCAGATGCGAAGTAACCAGCACGGCGTTACCGAAGAGAGCCCGCCCTAATTCATTTAGGGCGGGTTCTTTTACTGTGCCCGCAGATTATTCTGGCGTTAATTGCATTTTCGGGGCGAGGAATGGGCTTGGGCATATGGTCAGCCAGCCAATGATGCGCCTGGACAATGGTAATTCAAAAAAGGCCCCTACCCACCATTAGTTTATGGGACCCATTGAATCAGTTGACCCAGGGAAGTCGGGAAAAATTCCCGTGTCCGATTCTGGAAACAGTGGCAGTGTCGGATGCTAAAATCAAGAATCAGGAGTTTCGGGGTCAGAGCCTGGCAGAACACATGATACGGGCTCGTTTCATGTGTGATTTGCTATTCGCCTGCGTAACCGTCAGGTGTGAGAGTAGCGTCGCGCGCGTAGGCTTCACCACTTCGAATGGGGAGGAAAACAATGATTTTCACAAATTTAGTACGCGGAGCAAAACATGAGCCATCTGGATGTATATGCACAGTTTGGCGGAATCATGGCGGGCGTGGTCGCAGCCGCAACCGCTCTGGCCTGGGGGATGCGAGAGTTTAAAAGAATCTGCCGGAAATTCAGAGAAACGTGGCGGAAGCTGCGACGTCTGTACGAGGCCCTGAAGAGTCTGCTCCCCCCAGATGACAAGGGGGTTGACTTAATCCATATCCTGATAATAAAGATTTAGCCAGAACTGGCCTCATGCATCAGGCATGCTGGCGAAGATGAGTGCGAACCCTGTGGCAGCACGAGCACACCAAATTGCACTTTAAAAGCTCGGCAGCCAGCAGGCCTGCTGCATGGGACGTCACCAGCTCGCTACGCTACAGCGGCACTTTGAAGAGTTCTTCTTCGAAGCGCAGTCGCCAGCCACGGCGTGCCAGCGCATTCTCATGCCAGTGTTGTAAGCCTATCGTCCGCCTGTCGCAAAATTTCCGCAACGTCATTTTTGCTGCTCTGGCGAAGCGACTCAATTTCTTCATGCTGGGTTCGCCGTCTGAATACTGGCTGAGCGCCTTGTAGTAGCCACGCAGTAGTTCGGCAAGTTGATCAGCCAAGCTTTTGAGACCGTCACTTCTTAGGGTTGCCCCACGTATATAGAGACTCTTCACGGCGCATTCTGCCAGCCTTAGCTCCTGCACTCGCATTTCTTCGGAGTCGTCAATGGGGAAGGGGCTTAGCAGGCCTACAATGCCCTCTTGAACGTCTTCTATTAGTTGCGACTTGCGCGCAAGGTTCTGCAACTTGACTGCATCACCAAACTGTGTTTTGCCAGCCTTCTTGCCCAGGTAATATGAGACAAATGCTGCAATGACGGCGGCGAAGATGGCCCCTGCTGTTGTAGTAATGAGTCCCACGGTGAAATCACTCACTGCTGTGCTCCGGGACTTGGGAAATGTGATAAACGAGGTGCGACATTGATTCTGAATACCTGACACTAGCACGGCTTCCGGCAAACCACTTCCTACCAGAGGCTGTGATGACGTCAGGCAGCCCGGGGATCTCCGTAGTGGCGGAGGTACGTCCGGATGCGGTGGCAACTCGCACAGACCAGCTCACATTTCGACAACTCTGCGGAGAGTAAGCCCGATGCATGGGACGTGGCCAGTCTGCTGACGTCATAGCGCTTGTCAGTTCCGGGCAGATGGTCGAAGTTCATGGCGTAGAACGGAAGGTAGATCCCGCAGTCGGTGCATGGGTTGTTTTCCTTGAACTCGATTAATTCCTCGCGCTGCTTCCTAGTTTTCGCGCGCTGGGCAGCGAGGTATTGTTCCCGGTTTTCAGCCTGCCACTTCAGTACAGACGCCTGGTTGCAGCTCTTGCACCGGGCCTGGTACCCGTCCTTGCTGGATTTCTGGCGATGGAAGTTCCCGGGGGAGAGGATCTTCCGTTCCCCGCATAACTTACAGGTCTTGCGACGTTGAACGATGACTGCCATCAGTGAGTGCTCTTTCGTTTAAGTGGTTATGCCTCCCTCCGTAAATCAATAATAGCGGCCAATGATTCTTGAGTCGTAATTCAGGCCTGGGCCCTGCTGCAAACTGAGGATTACGCGCAGGCAGTCATCACA
Organism: uncultured Actinomycetes bacterium; assembly: GCA_963723595.1. Taxonomy (GTDB): domain Bacteria; phylum Actinomycetota; class Actinomycetes; order Streptosporangiales; family Streptosporangiaceae; genus RYN-230. The sequence goes on along the minus strand of CAVRRQ010000010.1, from coordinate 1,222,872 downwards.
GGTATTGCACGCGAGATTGAGTCCGCAATCGTTGAGCAACGCATGGAGAAGCGGATCAGACAACAAGAGCTGCTGCTTCAGGCTGAAGCGCCGTGTCTCCGCGTGCTTCTGGACGAGGCCGTCCTGCAGCGTCAGGTCGGCGACCTTAGTTCACATATGCGAGGAATGCGGGTGACACGATGCCCCTGATGCGAGGTCCACCACCCGGGGAAGGAGGTCCGGTTCATGATCGTGATCACGGTGGAAGACGTGGCTAGCGCGGTCACGGTCCTGACCGGCCTGACCGGGAGTCACTTGTGGATATACCGGCGCGGCAGGATCGCCGGACGCAAGGAGACCTTGCTGGAGGAACGGCTGGAACGGCTGGAGCGCAAGCTTGAGGACCGCCCGCCCCCAGACCGGCCCCGTGGGCGGCGTAGGCGCTGGCTGGAAGACAAGTTCAGGCAGCAGGTACAACGGAGGTTGTCTTGAGGCAGTGCGCCTGAACGGCGGTTGTGGCCGTGTCAGGGACTCCAAGGGTGCGGTGACCTGGGCAGACGTTGCCGGGCTCCCGGGAACCGCCGTGACCGTGACCATGATCGTTGCGCCACGCCCGGGCGCGGCCCCCTCAAACTGTCGAACCTTCGTGCGATCCTCCAGCGGTAGGACCAGACGGGCGGAAGGTACATAGGTCGTGATGGTGAGCGTGACGGCCCTCATGGGCAGCTTGGCAGCCGTTGTGAGCGCGATGGCTGGCTACGGGTGGTGGGCGTACCGGCGTGGGGAGGCGTCCGGGGAAGCCAAGGCTAGGCAGAAGGCGCTGGAGGCTCGTGTTGCGGAGCTGGAGGCTGAACGTGGTCGTCGGCGGATCAGGCAAGGTTGACGCCGTGGCCGGTCTGTTGGCAGGGGCCGGTGCTCTTAGCCCGCGAGGAGAAGCTGTTCGACGTGGACCAGAGCATGTCTGACTTCTGCGCCGGTCCCCCTTATCAGTGGAAGGCTAAGCCGCCAGCCGCGATGAGCACCTGGACGCCAGCCACGACACCACCCAGGAGAGCCACCGCACCTCCCGCAGATTTCGCGGTAGCCAGCACGGCCCGGCCCCCGGTTGGCGTGAACGTCGTCTTGACCCTCTGCCACTTGTGCTCCCGCAGCGAGCAGCCCCGCAGAAGGCCGTGGGAGTTGCGGCGGCAGGGCAGTCCATCCCTGGTCTTGGCGCAGCACCACACCGGGGCCTGGACCAGGAAGTAGGCCAGCGCGCCAGCAGACAGGATCAGGATGGCCACGAAGCCGAAGTGATGGGCCACCAGGCCGAAGATGGCTAAGCCGAGGGCGAGGTAGCCCCAGAATCGCAGGAAGATCTGTATCAGTTGCGGCATGCACGGAACGTAACCCGGCCACGACCGACCGTCCAGCCCCGGATTCCTGCTCAGCAGCCTCCAGGTCCACGCTGGCAGCCCGGATGTAATTCCCCGGGAACCTGATCCCCCGGACGGCAGAGGCAGGCTCAGGGACGCGTTGGGCATGCGGACAAGAAAAATCCCGGGAGCTAGAGCCTTTGAGAAGGGAAGGCAATGCTCGACCGGGATCTTTTGCAGATGGATGAACACCCACTATAGGAACGCGGAGGAAACGTCCCGTAGTCCTATTTTACGCGAAAGACCGTGCGGCTTAATTTTGATAAGATGGAAGTGCAGATTGCATGACCCACCCGGCCCTGGTGGAGGAAAAGGGGCCACGAATGAGAAGTAAAAACGAATGCCTAATCTTTGCAAGATCAATAATTCCGAGTGCTCCGAGACTGGCCGGTTAAAGCGCGGCTACTGCGGAAAACACTATGACCGCGTGCGGCGGCACGCAGATCCCCATAAGGTGCTGACGCCTGGTGGTGTGACCCATGGAATGACCGGGACTCCCGAATATCATTCGTGGGAGCACATGATCCAGCGCTGTACCAATCCTAATGACTCAGAAGCGCAGTTCAAGACCCTGAAATACCGTCCCGGGTTCCCTGCCCGGTTCGCTTCCATCGAGGCCGCCTATCGAGTCGACTGGTTTCGTGGGCGTCAGCGCCAGAATTCGGTGAGCTGCCCGGCAAGGGCTCTGCCTTGGTTGCAACCAGCTCGAGCGGCGGGCGGACGCGTTGACGGATCCATCAGATTGCTGCCGAATGCGTTGCGGGAGTTGCTATCCGGCAAGACGGTTTCGACTCTGCTGCCGCGTGCGCGTAGTTCGTCGGCCTGTGCGGCAAGATGCATGCCCCACTCCAGCGGTGTCCGTGTTCTGCCGCCAAGTGGTGACAGCACCAGCACCCGCCCGTATCCGGCGGCCAGATCGGCATTCTCGTTGCGTCGGTACCCACCGTCGATGTACCAGTTGCCGCCGATACCGTAGGGCGGGACACCGAAGCCATTGGCACAGCTGGCGGCGACGGCGTCCGCCAGGTGGACTCCGCTGTGGCGGTCGAACACGGCCGGTTCACCGGTATGGGCATTGACCGCCACGATCAGCACCGTTCGTTCCGGCCAGCGCTGACTGGGCAGCCGGGCGGCGACGGTAGCGCGCCACTGCGTTTGCCCGGAGCCGTCCGGCGCCGCATCCATTTCGAGCGCCGCCGCACCCATTCTGCGTCGCATGTCGGCCGCATCCTCAGCGGCGCCGATGATTCCGCTCGTTCTCTCCATATGGTCGGCCGCTGGCCTATTCGGAACGCGTCCACCGTCGGATCCGACCGGACCAGTCCGTTGCTGGGGCGCAGCGGAAAGGATGCCGGCCAGCAGTTCGGCCGGGGTCGCGCTGGTTATCTGGGCCGCGGCCGTCGACCCGGCCGATGTCCCGATGATCAGATCGGCCTCGGTCACATCCAGCCCGGCATCAAACAGGCCGGCGATGACACCGATCAACCACGCATTGCCTGCCGATCCGCCACCACCGAGGACCAACGCTCGCTCACCCGCAACGCGCACCCGCCCGGTGGCGTCGACCTGCGGCTGATCCTGGCCGGAGCCCGGCCGGTCGGAGGCCGTCGTGGAGGTGAAGTGCGGGGTTGTCGAAGGTGTTGTGTTCATGGGAGCCGCCTTTCGCGAATTACCTGGCGGGCGCTCCCGGTGGCGGCTACCTCAGCCGCGCGATCGTGGACTGCAGGGGAGCACCCACTGCGGATACTGCGTTCATGGGACTCACCTCCTGCCGATGGATCACGATCGCCAGGACGTTAGCACGCCGGCGACGCGGTACGCCAACCGGCATCATGCCGGTTGGCGTGTCGCTGCCGAACGCGCCGCCGACCGCTGCACCCTCATCTGTGATGGGCCCGGAAAGGGCTGTTCCGGCGACCGTTCCGTCCCCGGACCAGGGCATCCCGTCCTCGTTGAGTTCGAGGGGAACCCCGTCGAGGTGGGCTCTGGTGCGGCAGGCGAGGCTGGTGCCTTATTGATTAGCCGTGAATTTCCGGGGTCGCCGGTAAGCAGAGTGAGGGGCACACGGGGTTAACCAGGTGTGAGCCAGGAGCAGACGGAGTTCGCCGAGTTCTTCGAGTCCAGCTGGGATGCCTGCCTGCGGGCGGTGCTCGCCGTGGTCGGCAGCCCGCAGCAGGCCGAGGATCAGGTGGCCGAGGCGTTCGCACGTGCCTGGCGGGCATGGCGGAGGGTCAGCCGCCATCCCGCCCCGCGTGCGTGGGTGGTCCGGACCGCGCTCAACACCGGGACAACGTGGTGGCGCCGCCGCGCTCGCGAGCTGCCCCTGGCTGACCACGACGCCCTGGTTCCCGGCCACCAGGACGGTGGCCTCGACGGCTCCGTCCTCGGCGCGCTGCGGAGCCTGCCGTCCCGGCAGCGCGAGGTAATCGCGCTGCGGGTCTTCCTGGACATGGACACCGACGAGATCGCGGCGCACCTGGGCATCGCGTCCGCGACGGTACGGGTCCACCTGGCCAGGGCAACCGCGGCACTGCGTCAGGAACTCAGCCCGCCCAGGACCCAGGAGGTCGACCAATGATTGGCAACGATGCGATGAGCGACAACGACGTACTGGGGGTGGTGAGGGATTCGGTGTCCGCGATACCCACGGCCAGCCGGCCGCCGGTAGCGCAGATCAGGCACAGGATCCGGGCCCAGCGGCGCCGGTGGCTGCTCCCGGCGGCTGGAGCGCTGGTGACGGCGGGCGCGGCGGCGGCGGCCGTGACCTTGGCGATGCCCGCCAGCCACCCGCCGCAGGTCCGGCTGGACGCATGGACGGTCAGCAGGCAGGCCAACGGCACCATCCAGGTAACCATCAACCAGCTCCAGGACCCATCCGGGCTGCAGAGCACACTCCGCGCCGATGGCGTGCCCGCCAGCGTGACCTTCGGCCAGCAGAACCCTGCCTGCCGGCACTACCCGCAGTCCAGCCCCTGGCAGCTGAAGCAGGCTCTCGGCGTCCCACCACCGGGCCAGTACCAGGGCCCGGCCGGTGCCTATGTCTTCGACATCGACCCGTCCGCGCTGCCCAGCGGCGCCGGAGCGGCGATCGCCGTGCTCAGCGATTCCGGTTCCGGCGGGAAGTTCATCGTGAGGCAGGACATCGTCTACAGCAGCCCGGGATGCACCGGTAGCTAGCCGGGTCGTCGCGGTGACCGGCGATGGCCGACGCTCAGCCGCCGCCCATCGCCCGCCGATCAGGCGCAGCGCGGGTGGCGCCGCGGCCAGGCTGCTGCGTACTGAGGACGGTTAGGTGGCGTTGACGCTTCCGGTGAAGTCGAAAATGGCCTTGGCCAGCTCGCCGGGCGCTTCCATGGCGGCGTAGTGGCCCACGCCGTCGAGTGACACTGAGGTGACTTCGCCTGGCGCGGCCTGGGACATGGTGCCGGCCGTGAAAGGGCCTCCACCTGCGCCGACCGCCAGTATGGGCACAGTTAGCCCGTACGTCTGCGCGAGTGTCCTGATTTCGGGGCCCTCCTGCAGCATCGACTGGTAGAGGCCGATCGCTCCACGCCAGCCGTTAGGGCGGGAGTAGGTGCGGACGAACTCGTCGATGTCGGCGCCAGTGATCGCTCCTGGGGTCGCGCTCATGGCCGGGAACGCGAATCCTCCCAGGAACTCGCGCTCGCGGCCGGCGAGCAGCATCTCGGGGATGCCGGGCACAGCGAGAACGCCGATGTGCCAAGTACCCCCGTGGGTGACGTCGGCCAGCCTCTCCAGGCCGAACCCGGGCAGGCCCATCTCGATGGCGGTGAAACTGGGTGGGCGCGGGGCGGCCGGCATGTCGTAGCCACCGCGCGCGGCCCGGGCCGGACGCCTTTGCATGACCTCGCCGATAGCTGCGCTGAGCACATCGAGACCGAAACCGTCGACATTACCGAGCCCGTGCAGATCGCGGCGCTGCACGATCGTCTAGCGGACCGGATGTTCGACCTGCTGTTCGTGAACGCCGGGGTCACGAACCAGCCCGAGGGCACCGTGGCGCAGACCCCGGCCGATGAGTTCACCCGGGTCATGGTCACCAACGCGCTGGGCCCGCTGCGCGTCATCGAGGCTCTCCAGGACCACGTCGAACCTGCGGGCACGATCGGGGTGATGTCTTCGGGCCAGGGCAGCGTGGCCAACAACGAGCGCGGCGGCCACGAGGTGTACCGCGGCAGCAAGGCCGCGCTCAACACGTTCATGCGCAGCTACGCGGCCCGGCACGACGGCGAGCGCCGGACCCTGGTCCTCATGGCCCCCGGCTGGGTGCGCACCGGACTCGGCGGCCCGGACGCCCGGCTCAGCATCGACGAGAGCATCCCGAACGTCGTCAGGACGCTCGACGCCCTCCAGGGCAGACCCGGTCTGCACTATGTCGACTATCTCGGCCGGACGGTAGCGTGGTGAACGCGAGACGATCAGCCGATCCCGTCCAGCAGGCCTGGGCCCTCATGCACGGGTTCGTCGAGGCTCACAACCGCCGGGGCGAGCTCGCCGAGGCGCTCGGATTCCGCCTGGGCGGCGGCCGGGGAAAGATCCTGTTCCAGCTCCGCGACGGACCGCTGACCCTGGGCCAGCTCGCGGAGGCCAACGGCGTCGAACGCCCCCTACGCAACCCTGATCGTCGACAAGCTGGAAGCTCACGGCCTGGTCGAACGCCGCCCGCACCCCGATGACCGGCGCCGCAAGCTGGTCACGCTCACGGCCGCCGGGCACGACGCCATCGCGACCGCCGACGCCATCCTGCTGCGCCCGCCCCCGGCGATCAGAAACCTCCCAGCCGGCGACCTCGGGCAGCTCACCGGGCTCCTCACGCGTCTCCTCGATGCAGACGCGGCCGAACCCGGAGAGCCAGAATAACCACCAGGGGGGTCAGTGGCCGGCGTCCGGGGGAGCCGACCCGGCAAAGGCGGCCCTCAGCTGGTCCTCCTGCTGGACGGACAGGTCCGAGCGCATCAGCTCCATCGCGTTTCCCTCGAAGGCCTGGCCGACCGTGTCGACCGCGGCGTCGGCGCTGAGCAGGACCAGCGCGGAGGTCCCCGGTGTCATGTCCCCCTTCACCGCCTCGAGCATGGTGCCGTCGATGCCGGCCTTGGTGAGCTTCTTCGCGAACGAGGAGGCCTTACTGCCGTCGGCGGTCACGTGCTCCTGCGCCTGGGGCGACGGCGCGTAGTGGGGCCACCGGATCACGGTGACGTCCTGCACGTCGATGAGATCCTGGGTGGCGAGCTGCTTGAGCCTGAGGACGGCGGTATCGGCTCCTTCGGTGCCGCTGAACCGCCATGCTGTGGTGGACATCGGTTGGCTCCTTCCCCCTGGGCCGGCCGGTTCCGGCCGTGCCCTCAGCCGAGGGGGATGAGGATGCGTGCCGTCGCCAGCGTGCCCGGCCCGGTTCCCCGCTCAGCGGTCCGGGCCCTGCGGCCACGCCCCTAGTGGCCACGGTGATCCCCCTGGTCCGGTTTCGTTCCCCCGGTGGTCCGGCGCAACCCCCCTCAGCGGTGACTCAGCGTGACCCCGGGCGAAAGTCCGTGATCTCACTCGAAGAACCGGGGGTCCAGGTCACTGCCCCGCAGCACGCTGGTGACGCGGTCGGCGGCCAGGGCGGCGTCGCCGACCGGGGCGATGCGGGTGGCCCAGGGCCACCAGTACCAGCAGCTGCCCCCGCCGTCCGCGGCGACCAGGACGTGGTCGTTCAGCGCGGCCGCCCCCGGATCGGGGTTCTGGACGAACAGGCTGGCTGGCCGGCCGGGGGGCTCGAGCAGGCTGGTGATCCAGCCCCGGCCGGCCAGCTCGCGGCGGAGGGCTTCCAGGTGCACGGCGGGGCCACCAGGGTGGGGGCAGGACATGGGGACGCTCCAGGGTTTCGTTGCGGGAATTGAGGTTTCAAGAGTCGCGCGCGGGCCTACGCTCTGGAAGCACGGCAGCACGCACCGCCGTTTTGTCCGCGGGCGGTGGGACACTGTCAGGGACGCGGGAGCCGTGTCAGGGATGCGGGGGCCGGGTCAGGGACGCCGGGACGAGGTAAGGACGAGCCATGGGCCGGGACGGCCAGGTCAGCGCGCTGGCCTTATTCTCCGAGGAACTGCGGCGGGCCCGGGCGGCCGCCGGGCTGACCCAGGACCAGCTGGCCGAGCGGGTCGGGTACAGCCCGTCGCTGGTCGCGCACGTGGAGACCGGCAGCCGGGCGCCCAGCCTGGACTTCGCCCGGCGCGGCGACGAGGCGCTCGGCACCGGCGGGTTACTGGCCCGGCTCCAGCCGTTCGTGCGCAGCGAGGCCTACCCGGCCTGGTTCCGGGACTGGGTGGAGATCGAGCGCGAGGCGATCTCGCTGCGGTGGTTCGAGCCGCTGCTGATCCCGGGGCTGCTGCAGACCGAGGAGTACGCCCGGGCGGTCCTGGCCGCGGCCCATCCGGCGTCCCCGGAGGCCGAGGTGGAGCGGCTGGTCAGCGCCCGGATGGACCGGCAGGCCATCCTGGACCAGGCGGAGCCGCCGCTGCTGTGGCTGATCCTGGACGAGGGCGTGCTGACCCGGCCAGTGGGCGGCCCGGCCGTGATGCGGGACCAGATCGAGCGGCTGGTCAAGGCGGCCCGCCAGCCCCGGATCGTGCTCCAGGTGGTACCGGCCGGTGTGGGCGCGCACGCCGGGCTGGCGGGCCAGTTCGCGATCGCCGGTTTCGATGGGCCGCCTGATGTCGTGTACCTCGATAATGCGCTGGCCGGGCAAGTGGTGGAGCGTCCCGGTGACGTCGCCCGGGTGGCGTTGCTCTACGACATACTGAAGGCCGAGGCGCTGTCCCCGCGCGCCTCGATAGACCTGGCGAGGAAGGCGATCGAGAGATGGACCTGACCGGCGCCCGATGGCGCAAGTCCACGTACAGCAGCGGTAACGGCGGTGCCTGCGTGGAGGTCGCGGTCGTGCCCGGCTCCAAGGAGGGCAGCGACTACGTCATCACCATGCGCGATTCCAAGGACCCCGACGGGCCGGTGCTGACCTTCACCCCGGACGAGTGGAAGGCGTTCACCCTCGGCGTCCAGGACGGCGAGTTCGACGTCGAGGACGACAGCCCCGCGCAGGGCGCCCCGGACGGTGCCGGCAGCTGACCGCGCGGGCGAGCTAACGGTCCGGGCCGCGACACCGGCGAGCGGCGATCTACGCGGCGGGGTGACTGCCGGGAGCGCTGGACGGGCCCACGGGCTGGGGCTCCGGGTGGCCAGCCGTAGCCGGATCCGGGGCACCGGCTGCCGCCGGTGTCGGGGCCAGGCGGGCCGAGAGCACGTAGGCCACCACCACGGCCACGATGACCAGCGGCATGACGGCCAGGCCGTCGGAGGCCAGCAGCAGGGAAGCCAGCAGGACAGAGGTCAGCGGGAGCCTCAGCATCACGACGGACATCGCGCCGATGCCCATGGCCACGCCCGCGACCAGCGGCAGCCCCGGCAGGTGTGACAGCGCGACGCCGCCCACCCCGCCGATGAACAGGGCCGGGAACGTGGGGCCGCCGCGGAAACCGCTCAGCGAGATCCCGTAGGCCAGGCCCTTGCAGGCGATGAGCAGCAGCAACGCCCCGACCGTGTAGCTGGCGCTGTGCGCGATGAACGGGCCCAGCTGGTCCTGCCCCGAGAACAGCACCTCCTGCGAGCCCTTGCCGGTCGCGGCCGCGAACGCGATGGCCAGGCCCGCGACGGCCAGGCCGATCAGCGGGGTGATGACCAGGATCCGGCGCTCGGCGTAAGGCCGGAGGAACAGGCCCAGCCAGCGGATGGCGCTGCCGACCGGGACCGCCAGCACGCCGATGGCCAGTGCCCAGGCGAACTCGGCCGCTGTGGGCGATCCGAAGTGCGGCAGGCCCGGGATGGCCAGCGAGAAGGTGCCCAGCCCGGTCCACGCGTCGAGCCCGATGAACACGAGGGAACCGATGCCCGCGGCCAGCAGGCCGGGGATCAGCACGAGCTCCATCATGGCCCCGCCCAGCCCGGTGGCCTCCATCAGCAGGAAGGCTCCGGTCAGGGGCGAGCCGAGCAGGGTGGCGATGGCGGCGAAGCTGCCCGCCGCCGCGACCACGGTCTGGGTGCGGGCCGGGGCGTCCCGCCTGACCAGCCGGACGGCGATGACCCCGAGCCCCCCGCCGATAGCGATCAGCGGGGCCTCGGGGCCGAGGACCACGCCGAGGCTCAGGGTCGCGAAGGCGGCGAGCACGATGCCGGGAAGGTCGATGGGGCTGGCTGGCCGCCGCCCATCTTGAACCCGTCGGCGGGGGAGTGACCGCCGGTCCCGGGCAGGTACTTCAGGGTGAGGGCGACCAGCACCCCCGCCACCGCCAGCGGCAGCAGGGGCCACCACAGCGGCTCGGCGTGGAAGCCCAGGCCTTTGGGCAGGTCGGTGAAGACCCAGCCCTGCATCTTGGTGACCAGCGCGAGGAAGAAGTAGGCCACGGCCGAGACTGGCGCCCCGATGATCGCGGCCAGCACCAGCAGGCCCACGTAGCTCCGGGACCGGATTAGCGCCAGCGGGTCGGATGGCATGGTCACCGCATGTCCTCCTCAACGGCTAGATCGCTGGTCATGTGACGAGCAGGTAGATGCTCTTGCCGGCCAGCCAGAGCCCCAGCAGCAGCGAAATCACGATGATCACCAGGTCCTGATGGGTGTCCAGCCAGGTCCGCAGCTTCTGGATGAGAGCGCTCGGCGGCCTCCGGCCGGAACGCCGCGGACAGCTCCAGGTACAGGAAGCTCGAGGTGGCCAGCAGGCAGAACAGCACCAGGATCAGCCACTCCCACACGTTCGAGAGCTTGGCCTGGCTGACCGTGGCCGCGCCGGCGGCAACGAGGGCCCACGGCTGGAGGAAGGCGGCCAGTCCGGCGGCGGCCCACGCCGAGGCCTCGTCCAGCCGGCCCATCCAGGCCGGGGGCTTGCGCGGGCGGCCCCGTCGGCGCTCCTGCCGGACGGCGTAGAGAATCAGCACGACGCCCAGGGTGAGCTTGATGGCCAGGACAAGGGTCGACGGCGCGGTGGCCGGCGCGGGCGGGTTGCCCCCGGTGAGCAGGACCACGGCGCCGATCACGACGACCAGGCAGGCCAGCCAGCCCAGGATGAAGGCCAGGCCTTTCCGGGTGCCCTTCTCGGAGCTCAGGATCAGCAGGAACGCGATGAGCGGGAATGGCTCAAGCGTGATACCCAGGCCGATCAGGAGCAGGTCAAGTACCACCCGGCCCAGCTCTCCTCATCGACACCACCCCTGCCCCTGACCATGCCTGGGCGCCACGGCATCTACCTCACCCGCGCGGGGTGAGCCCCCGGGGGCAGCGGCCAGGCACATCCGCCCTGTTTCCAGACCTTTTGCGGCTGGTATGCACTCCGGCGGGGCCGGGCTGGCTCGGTAGAGTGGCGTACAGCCTGTAGAACATCGGCGCCATACGCGGTCACCGGATGTGAGCGCGGGTCGCTGGGGAGCACAGGGATGGACGGTGGGTCCGACCGGGCGGCCGGGGTGCTGGGCACCGCCGGAGCCCCCGGTCATCAGTACGGCGCGGCCCCGTTAGTCGGCCGGCAGGACGCGCTGCGCGCCTTCGGCGAAGCACTCGACGCGTGCGAAGCGGGTTCCTGCTCGTTCCTCGGCCTGGTCGGTGAGCCGGGTGCGGGCAAGACGCGGCTGCTCAGTGAGCTGGCTGGCGACGCGGGACGCCGGGGACTGGCCGTCCTGGGGGGCAGGGCCGCCGAGTTCGAGCAGGAGATGCCCTTCGGCGTCATCGTGGACGCCCTCGACGACCAGGTCGAGGCCTGCCGGCCCGACCTGACCGAGCGGCTGGGTGCGGACACGTGCGGCTTGCTCGCTACGGTCCTGCCGTCCCTGCGGGCCGTAGCGCCCGCCCCGGACCGGGCCGGCCGGCCCGGTCCTGGCCGCGACCTGACGGGCCGGTACCGGACATACCGCGGCATGCGGCGGCTGCTGGAGGATCTGGCCCGCCCGCACGGCCTGGTCCTGATCCTCGACGACGTGCACTGGGCCGACAGCGCGTCCATCGAACTGCTCGATCATCTGGTCCGCCACCCGCCCCTCGGACGGATCCTGGTGGCCATCGCCTACCGCCCGGCGCAGGCGTCGGCGAGGCTCGCGGCGCTGCTCGCCTCGGCCACCGTCCGCGGGCGTCATGTGCCGGTGGGCTCGCTCACGCTCCCCGAGACCGAGCAACTGCTCGGCCCGGGCCTGAGCCGGCCGCGCTGCCAGGCTTTGCACCAGGCCAGCGGCGGCAACCCTTTCTACCTGGAAGCGCTGGCCCGCATGGACCATCCCGCCCAGCTCAGGATCGACGATGCTGATGGCAGCGAGCTGCCGCCCGCGGTCCGGGCCGCGCTCCAGCTCGAGCTGGCCGGCCTTCCTCCCACGGCGCTGCCGGTGGCGCAGGCGGCGGCGGTAGCGGCGGATGAATTCGAGCCGGCCCTGGCCGCGGTGGCCGCCGAAGTCGGCGAGGACGAGGCGCTGGCCGCGCTGAACGAGATGGCCCTGCGGGACATCATCCGGCCCGGTTCGGCGGGACGGCTGCGGTTCCGTCACCCGCTGGTGCGCCGGGCCATCTACGACTGCGCGGCCGCGGGCTGGCGGCTCGGTGCGCACGCCCGGATCGCGGCGCACCTGGCCGAGGTCGCTGCGCCCGCGGCGCTGCGGGCCCACCATGTGGAGCGGTCAGCCTCGTTCGGTGATCAGGCGGCGGTCGCCACCTTGCTCGAGGCGGCCCGCGAGGTCGCCGCGCACGCGCCTGCCACGGCCGCGCACTGGCTGGAAGCGGCGCTGGTCATCATGCCCGCTGAGGCCGCAGGCCCGGGCGGCCAGCTCGAGCTGCTCCTCGAGGTGGCCGGGCTCCGCGCGGTGAGCGGCCAGCTCGCCGAAGGCCGGGAGACGGCGCGGGAGGTGCTGCGGCGCCTGCCGCTCGGTGACCACGCGAGGCGGGCGAAGGCGGCCCGGTTCTGCGCCCTGATGGAACGCCAGCTCGACCGGCCGCAGGAGGCCCGGGCGGTGCTGCTCGACGAGCTGCGCCGGATCCCCGACCCCCAGTCGGCGACGGCGGTCCCGCTGCGGACCAGGCTGGTGGCCGAGAGCCTGATGCGCGGGGACGTCCGGGCCGCGCAGGCGGTCCTGGACCTTATCCCGGAAGACCCGGGCGCGCACGAACCGAGCGTGGCGGTGGCGATCGCGGCGCTGCGGCCGCTGCCCGCCTACGCCCTGGGCCAGGTCGCCGACGCGGCCCGCTTCATCGAGGCGGCCGGCCAGCTCGTCGCCGCCGCACCGGACGACCATCTGGCCGAATGGCTGGACGCGGTGGCCTGGCTCTGCTGGACCGAAACGATGATGGGCCGGGACCACAGCGCGCTGGCTCACTTCGAGCGCGCGGCCGCCATCGCCCGCGCGACCGGGCAGGGCTACATCATCAGTAACCTGCTGGCCGGGCAGGCCCGGGTCCTGACGCTGTTCGGCCGGCTGGCCGAGGCGGCCGCCGCGGCGGAAGAAGCTACCGAGGTGGCCCGGTTGCTCGGCTCCGGCCACCAGCTTGTCTTCGCGCTCACCCAGCAGTGCCTCGCGGCCAGCTGGTCCGGTGAGGATCAGGCCGCCGTGCGGCTGGGTGAGGAGGCGGCCCGCACCGGCAAGGGCAACGGCGAATGGTCCGGCGCGCAGGCGCAGTACGCGCTGGCCGTGGCCCTGATCAACGCGGGGCGGCGTGAGGCCGGCCGGGACACCATGACCCGGGCCTGTAACAACCTCAAGCGTCCCATGCTCGATCAGCGCAGCCTGCTGGCGGCCTGCGAGGTGATGGCCGGCGTGGAGGCCGAGGGTGGCCACCACGGCGAAGCCAGCCGGTGGGCTGATCACGCGGCCAAGGTGGCGCGCCCCGGCCAGGAAGCGGGCGCGGCGCTGGCCCGCGCGCGCACGCTGCGGGGCACGCAGCCCCGGGCCGCGGCCGGGCAGGCGGGCCAGGCGGCGCGGTCATTTGCGGACGCGGGCCTGGTCATAGACGCGGGCCGGGCCTGGCTGTTCGCCGGGCAGGCCTACGCCGCGGCGGGCGATGACGGCCAGGCGCGCGCCGAACTGGCCACGGCGGCCCAGGCGCTCGCCGGGTGCGGCGCAGCCGCCCTGCACGCGGCGGCCGTGCGTGAGCAGCGCAGGCTCGGCGTCCGGGTCGCCGTGCCCGCCGCGGCGGGCCGGCCCGGCTTGGCGGGGCGGCCCGGCGGCCCCCACGGCCTCACCCAGCGGGAACTCGATGTGGTCACCCTGGTCCGCGAGGGCTGCACCAACCAGCAGATCGCCGAATCGCTGTTCGTCAGCATCCGGACCGTCGAGACTCACCTTTCCCACGCCTTCACCAAGTTCGGCGTCACCTCCCGGACCGGCCTGCTGAAAGCGCTCAGCGACGCCCGGTAGCCCCCCAGCCCGGCGGCCACTGATCGTGAGCTGCCTGCGACGCGGAGATGAGTCAGGGTTTACCCCGATGCGCGCGGGCCGCCCGAGGCGGCACCGTGGGAGTCAGCGAGCAGCAGCGGATCCCCTGGGGAGCGCAGATGACCACCCGTATCCCGCGATACACGCTCGACGGGGTGAAGGACGCCGAGGTATCCGTGCATCCGTTCGCGACCGGGGACGACCTCGGACTGAACCTGACGCGATTCCGGCGGGGCGACTGCGACGACGTGGTCCTGCTCGTCCACGGCCTGACCTCCTCCAGCGACCTGTTCATCATGCCGGAGCACCGCAATCTGGCCAGCTACCTGCTGGATACCGGATTCACCGACGTCTGGGCGGTCGACTTCCGGATGAGCAACCGCTTCCCCTACGACAGCGAAACCCACCGCTACACCCTGGACGACATCGCGGCCCAGGATCATCCCGCCGCACTGCGCGAGCTCCGCCGGCACGTCGGGGACCGCCGGGTCCACGTCGTGGCCCACTGCCTCGGCTCGCTGTCGGTGATGATGAGCCTGTTCGCCGGCCAGCTCCCCGGCCTGGCCAGTGTGACCTGCAACAGCGTGGCGCTCACCCCGCGGGTGCCGTCCTGGTCACGCACGAAACTCCGCTACGGGCCGCCGCTGCTGGAATACCTCACCGGGATCGGGTCTCTCGATCCGGCGTTCGCCAGCAGCCCGGCGCTGACCCGCGGATGGGCGCTGGCCCGCCTGGTTTCGCTGGCGCACCGCGAATGCGACGTGAGCGCGTGCCACATGCTCAGCTTCATGTGGGGCAGCGGCCACCCCGCCATGTACGAGCACGCGAACCTGCTGCCGGTCACCCATCAGCGGATGGGCGATCTGTGCGGCGCCGGCGGGATGTACTACTACCGGCACGTCAGCAGGATGGTCCGGGCCGGGCACGCGGTGAAATGCAGTCCGGGCGACCCCCGGTACCGCGACCTGCCCGATGACTACCTGGAGAAGGCCGCCGAGGTCACCACGCCGATCCTGCTGCTGGCCGGCGACCGTAACCGCGTCTTCACCGACTCGAACATCGTCTGCCACCGGCTGCTGACCGGCATCGCGCCCGGCCGCGCCGAACTGGAGATCCTGCCTGGCTACGGCCACGTGGACCCGATCGTGGGGAAGGACGCCCACGTCGACGTGTTCCCGCGGATAGCCCAGTTCCTGAAGCGGCAGGCCGCCTGACATGACCGGCGAAGCGAGGGCCGGCACGGTGAGGGCCGGCACGGGGGCGGCCCCGGCGGCCGAGCAGGCCGACGCGGTAGTGATCGGGTCGGGCTTCGGCGGCGCGGTGGCCGCGTACCGGCTGGCCCAGGCGGGACTGTCGGTGATCCTGCTCGAGCGGGGTCAGGCGTATCCGCCGGACAGCTTCCCGCGGACGCCCGCGCAGATGAGCCGCGCGTTCTGGGACCCGGCGGCGGGGCTGCACGGGCTGTTCGATGTCTGGCACTTCAGCGGCTGCGATTCGGTCGTGGCCAGCGGGCTCGGCGGCGGCTCGCTCATCTACGCGAACGTGCTGCTGCGCAAGGACGAGCACTGGTTCGTCCAGGACGATCCGCTGCCGGACGGCGGGTTCGAATCCTGGCCGGTCACCCGGGCTGACCTCGACCCGCATTATGACGACGTCGAGCGCATGCTGGGTGCCACCCCGTACCCGCTGGACGTGGCCCCGTACGCCGCGACGCCCAAGACGCGCGCGATGCAGGACGCCGCGGCGGAACTCGGCCTGCCCTGGCAGCTGCCGCCGCTCGCGGTCAGCTTCGCGCCCGCGCCCGGGGCCGCGCCCGGGCCCGGGCTGCCGATCGTGGACCCGGACTACGGCAACCTGCACGGGCGCCAGCGCACCACCTGCCGCCTGTGCGGCGAGTGCGACATCGGCTGCAACATCGGGGCCAAGAACAGCCTCGACTACACGTACCTGTCCGCCGCCCGGCACCATGGCGCTGACCTGCGCACCGGCCACGAGGTCCGGGCCATCCGCCCGCGGCCGGCCAGCGGGTACGAAGTGGACTACATCCGGCATGTCCCTGCGGACGAGACCAGCCCGCCCGGCGCAGCGGCGCGGCCCTCCGGGACCATCGTGTGCCAGCGGCTGGTACTGGCCGCGGGCACCTACGGCACGTCGTACCTGCTCTTGCGCAACCGGGCGAGCTTTCCCGGCCTGAGCCCCGCCCTGGGCACCCGGTTCAGCGGCAACGGGGACGTGCTGAGCTTCCTCCTGCACGCCAGGGACCGCACCCGGACCCGGCCCCTCGACGCCAGCCACGGGCCGGTGATCACCAGCGCCATCCGGCTGGGCGACCGGCATGACGAGCCCGCCGGGACCGGCCGCGGCGCCTACCTCGAGGACGGCGGATACCCGGCCTTCGTCGATTGGCTAGTCGAGGCGGCGGACCTGCCGGGGGACACGCGGCGGCTGGCCCAGGTCGTGTTCCAGCGCTTCCACGCCCTGGCAGGGCACACGCCCGGCCCCAGCATGTCGCGGGAGATCTCCGGCCTGATCGGCACCGACTCGCTCTCGGTGAGCTCGCTGCCGCTCCTCGGCATGGGCCGCGACGTCCCCGACGGCGTGCTGCGGCTGCGCGGCGACCGGCTGGACCTGGACTGGACGACGGCCAGCAGCGAGGCGTATTTCGAGCGGGTGCTGGCGACCATGCGGCGTATCGGCGCCGTGCTCGGCGCGCGATGCGTGAACAACCCCATGTGGCTGCGCAAGCGGGTCATCACGGCGCACCCGGTGGGCGGCGCGCCCATGGGGCGCGACTCCAGCGTGGGGGTGTGCGACCCGTACGGCGAGGTGTTCGGGTACCCGGGGTTGTACATCGCCGACGGCGCGGCCATGCCGGGGCCGGTGGGCCCCAACCCGTCGCTGACGATCGCCGCGCTGGCCGACCGCATGTGCACCCGGCTGCTGGACAAGCCCCCGGCCACGGCCGTGGGCGGGGCAGACCTGGTGCGCGCCGGATCGGCGGCGGCTGATCCCGGGCCCGCTACCAACGGGTGCCGGCTGGACCGTACCTCGCTGTCGTTCAGTGAGGAAATGAGCGGGATCTGCTACCCGGGGGCGGGTAACAGCGGGCCCGGCGCGGCCGCCCGGCTGGCGCAGGAGCCGATGGCTTTCCGGCTCACCATCACGGCCAGCGACCTAGAGCTTTTCCTGGATGAGCCCGAGCACTCCGCCCGGGCTGAAGGGTGGATTGACGCCGCGAGTATCGGGGGCCGGCGTCAAATCCAGCGGGGCTGGTTCAACTTGTTCGCCCCGGCTGGGGTGCCGGACCGCCGCCTTATGTGGTACCGGCTCCAGTTCGAGAGCGCGTTGGGCCAGCCCCGCACCCTTATCGGCTGGAAAAACGTCTGGCACGGCGCGCTGACCCGTATCTGGCCGGACACGTCAACCCTGTACTTCCGGCTCCTGGCCGGCCATGTGGTCCCAGAAGAGGACGACCAGGCCCGGATCCTCGCGGCCGGCACGCTGCACCTGCACATCACCGACTTCGCGCGCCAGCTCGCGACCATCCGCGTGGAGGGGCCGCACTGCGCCGCCGGGCTGGAGCGGTTCGGCCGGTTCTTCGCCGGCCAGCTCTGGGACGTCTACGGGCCTGGCCGCGGCCCCGCCTGACTGCGGGGCCAGCGGAAAGGACGGAAGGAACGGATTGCACGGCAGGTGCCGGTTAGCCGGGCCCTGGACGATCCGGCGACAGGTCCGGCCGTTCGCGCGCACGCCAGATGATCCGCTGGACGCGCAGGGCCGCGGCGCCCACCGCGATCAGCAGTACGACGTTGAGAAGCAGCTGGAATGCCGACCCCCGCGCCTCACCCCAGCTGGAATACGCCAGGGACAAGCCCAGGTCGGCGGCGGCGGGAATGGTCGTCACCGAGATGAAAACGCCGATGAGGGCGCTGGCCCGGGCTTCGGTCAGCGACACGACCCCGACGATCCCGGCCAGCACGGCGACCACCACCGAGAAGAAATTCGGGTTGTTGATCAGATCGGAGACCGGCCGGATTCCGAGCGAGTACAGCCTCGGCGTGTGCCCGGACCAGCGGATCGCCAGGCCAAACAGCAGGGTGACGACCACGGCGGCGGAGAATCCGGCGAGCAGGGCGAGGAGGCCGCGCAGTACTGGCCGCCGGGCCCGCCTGTCTATGCCGAGTGCCACACCCATGATCGCGTTGTATTCCGGCCCCACCACCATGGCCCCGACGATCAGGATCTGCGAGTTGGTGAGGATGCCGACCGCGCCGATCAGCCCCGCGATAGCCAGGAGGACGTAGAAACTGGGTGCGTAGACCGCGTCCGAGCGGATCCTGGCCTCGACGAGTTCCCACACGGGCGCAAGGTCTGGCTGGAGCAGGAAATGCTTTGAGGCAGGCGCCGGCTGTTCCCCGAGGGTCGCGTCCACGTACTCGATGGCCACCGCGTTGCTGTGGCCGTCCTGGAAGGTCCTCAGCTGCCGGAATACGGAGTTAGCGGACCCGGGCCGCACGTCGAACTGCACGGCGTCGCCGCCTGGCCGCCGGGCGGCGCCGGGGAGAACCACCAGGCTCGAGACGCCGGGGTCGCAGGCGAGTGCCTCGAGCAGGACGTCGGTCCGCTCGGGCGCGCTGACCAGCCGCACGTGAAAAGTCATGATCGTTCCAGCCCGTCCGCGGCCTGGGCTACGAGCGCTGGCCCCAGGGACACGATCGTGTCGCCCGCCTCCGGCGCCGGGGTGCCGGTGTGCGTGACGGCCGCGAGCTGACCATCCGCGCGGACCAGGAACAGGAGGTCGTGCCCGGCGGGGAGCGGGCCGTTGGCGGGCTGCGCGACGATCCGGGCACCGTCGTCGTACCGGCCGCTGAACGCCCCTCTGGTCATGCCGTCACTGAACAGGATCTCCCCGGAGGTGTAGGGAGCGACGACCCCGTGGCTGCGCAGCGGCGGGGCGAGCCGGTACACGCGGCCCTCGACGTTGCCGGTCAGCAGCACCGAGGCCAGCGCGTTGAAGTCGTCCTCGTCCGTGAGCAGGAGCACGGCCGTGATCTCCTCGAGCCGCGCGCCCCGGCCGGTGGCGGCCG
Organism: uncultured Actinomycetes bacterium; assembly: GCA_963723595.1. GTDB lineage: Bacteria > Actinomycetota > Actinomycetes > Streptosporangiales > Streptosporangiaceae > RYN-230. The sequence goes on along the minus strand of CAVRRQ010000010.1, from coordinate 1,203,939 downwards.
CGAGCAGCTCACCCGGGGCCAGCTCGAGCCCGGCCTGCCGCACCTGCTCCCGCTGCTGATCCAGGCCCGCCCACATCAGCACGTCCAGGCCGGCCGACCGCAGCGCCCGGCCGAGGTCGATGACCCAGCGCTCGCCGCCGACCAGCAGCGGGCGGGTCCGGGCCGGGCGCGTGACGTGCAGTCGCCGGGCCACCGGCGCTGCGGTCAGGCCGTACAGGACGACCGTGGCCACGATCACGAGGAACGTGACCGGCAGGATCTTGGCCGCGCCGCCGATGCCCTTGGCCACCAGGCCCGCCGTGAATGTGGAGGCGGTGGCGGCGGCGACGATCCCGCGCGGGGCCATCCAGCCGGTAAAGGCGCGCTCACCTTTCCCCAGGTCTGTCCGGAGCGTGGACGCGAACGCGGCCAGGGGGCGGGCCACGACGACCAGCACAGCAACCAGGCCGAGCGTGGGCAGGACCAGGTGCCGGAGCGACTGCGGGGTCACGGTGGCCGAGATGGAAACGAACAAGACGCCGATGATCAGCTGCACCAGCGTCTCGAAGAATGGCTGGCGGGCCGGGAGGTCGAAGCCCCGCTGATTGGCCAGGGCCAGGCCCATGAAAATCGCCGCGATGAGCCCGGTGTCCGCCCGGACAGCGTCGCACCCGGCGGCCACCCCGATGACCGCGGCGAGCTGCGCGGTGGTGCCGAGCAGCTCACCGAGCCGCAGCTTGCGCAGCAGCAGCCAGAGCACCGCGGTGCCGATGATGCCCCCGGCCAGGCCGGCCGCGACGCTGACCGCGAACTGCCCGAGCTGGCTGCCCAGTCCCTTATGGGTGCTCGAGATGACGGCGTGGAAGACCAGCGCGCCGAGTATTCCGCCGACCGGGTCGATCAGTGACCCTTCCCAGATCAGGACCTGCTGCAGGCGGTCCGTCGGCCGGACGAAACGGAGCAGCGGGCCCACGACCGTCGGCCCGGACACGACCAGGATGATGCCGAGCATCACCGCTGCCCCGCGCGACATGCCGAGCAGGGGCGCGGCGACGGCTGCGGCGAGCAGCCAGGTGATCAGCACGCCCAGGATGATCAGGCGGATCACTATCTTGCGGACGTGGCCTTTGAGCTTCCGCATGTCGAGGCCCAGGCCCGCGTCATAAAGGATGACCGCCACGGACAACGACACGAGCGGCTCGAACGCGGGCCCGAGCAGCTTGGCCGGGTTGACGTCGGTCGTCAGGGCACCGGCGATGAAGCCGGCTGGCAGCAGCACGATGATCGCCGGGATGCGCAGCCTGCTGGCCAGTATCTGGGCGCCGACCGCGAGCACGAGGATGAGGCCGACGCCGATCAGGATCTGGTTAGTGGTCACCCCAGCCTCCTATAGTGCCCGGTCCATCTTTTGTTCGCCGGCCGTTTACTATGCCGTGGCCGGCGCTGCCCCGTTGGTCACAGCAAATGCACGTTCGGGCAAATTTTCCGTGGTCCCACCGTCCCGGCGGGGGAGGGGGGTGTCATCACCCGTGCTAGGTGATGAGCTTGTCCTTTCGGGCGGTTAGAAAGGCACTGGGACTGGCGCGGATTGCGGTATTCGCAATCCCGCTTCGGGTCAGGGCCGGGGCCGGATAACAAGTGCTGCGGTGCATCGAGGCGACAGGGGACGGCCGTGAGTGCTGAGCGGGATCGCGTGGCTGGATTCGGGCGGCTGGAGGACGGGCTGCTCCAGGCGGGCGAGTGGTACCGGTGGGGACCGTATGTCAGCGAGCGGCAGTGGGGCACGGTGCGCGAGGACTACAGCGCAGACGGCGAGGCGTGGGATTACCTGCCGCATGATCACGCGCGGTCCCGGGCCTACCGCTGGGGGGAAGACGGGCTGGCCGGGTTCTGTGATGTGGAGCAGCGGCTGTGCCTGGGGCTGGCCCTGTGGAACGGCAAGGACCCCATTCTGAAGGAGCGGGCATTCGGGCTGACCGGGGCGCAGGGCAATCACGGCGAGGACGTGAAGGAGTACTGGTGGTACCTGGACGCGCTGCCGAGCCACGCGTGGAACCGGTGGCGTTATCACTATCCTCAAGGCCCGTTCCCCTATCAGGACCTCATCGACACGAACGGGGCGCGTAACCGCGAGGAGCCTGAGTACGAGCTGCTGGATACCGGGGCGTTCGACGATGACCGGTACTGGATCACCGAGGTGCATTACGCCAAGGCCAGCGCCGATGACCTGCTGATGACGGTGCAGGTGACCAACGCCGGACCGGAGACGGCGACCCTGCACGTGCTGCCGACCGCGTGGTTCCGCAACACCTGGTCCTGGGACGTCGACGCGCCCAAGCCGGAGATGCGGGCGGTGGGTGACTCGGAGGTGGGTATCGATCATCCGTTCGCCGGCCCGATGGAGCTGCTGGCCGGCCCCGGGCCGGACGGGACGCTGCCGACCGCGGTGTTCTGCGAGAACGAGACCAACGACGAGCGGCTGTTCGGCGCTGCCCCGCTCACGCCCTATCCGAAGGACGGCATCAACGACCACGTGGTCAGCGGGGCGGCCACCGTCAATCCCGAGCGCACCGGCACCAAGTGCTCGTTCTGGTACCGGCTGACCGTCCAGCCCGGCCAGACGGCCGAGGTGCGGCTGCGGCTGCGGACGCCGCCCGCCCAAGCGCCCCGCGGGGCAGCGGCCGACCCGCTTGGCACCCAGTACGCCCAGGTCATCGCGCAACGGCAGGCCGAGGCGGACGAGTTCTACGCCGAGCTCACCCCGGCCGGGGCGAGCGCCGACGAGGCGCTGGTGATGCGCCAGGCGTTTGGCGGCCTGCTGTGGAGCAAGCAGCTGTTCTACTACGACGTCGCCCGCTGGCTGGACGGGGACCCGACCCAGCCGGTTCCCCCGGCGCAGCGGCTGACGGGCCGGAACTCCCGGTGGCGCAACTTCGACGCGTTCGACATCATGTCGATGCCGGACAAGTGGGAGTACCCCTGGTTCGCGGCCTGGGACCTGGCCTTCCACTGCGTCGCGCTGGCGCACGTGGACCCGGCGTTCGCCAAGTACCAGCTGATCCTGCTCTGCCGGGAGTGGTTCCAGCATCCCAACGGCGCACTGCCCGCCTACGAGTGGGACTTCGGCGACGTCAACCCGCCGGTGCAGGCGTGGGCGGCCGCGGAGGTGTTCGCGATCGACGGCGCCCGCGACATCGACTTCGTCAGCCGGATCTTCGACAAGCTGCTGGTCAACTTCACCTGGTGGGTGAACCGGGAAGACGCCGAGGGCAACAACCTGTTCGAGGGCGGCTTCCTCGGCCTGGACAACATCGGCCCGATCGACCGCTCGCATCTCCCGGTGGGCGGCATCCTGGAGCAGTCCGACGCCACCGGCTGGATGGGCTTCTACGCGATCGCCATGGCCTCGCTGGCCATAATCCTGAACCGGTCCGGCCAGCGGCCGGGCATTGACCTGGTGCTCAAGTTCCTCGAGCACTTCGCCGCCATCAGCGAGGCCCTCGAAGGCCTCGGACTGTGGGATGAGACCGACGGGCTCTTCTACGACCGGCTGCTGACCCCCAGCGGGGACGCCGTCTCGGTGAAGGTCCGGTCGATGGTGGGCATCATCCCGATCCTGGCGGCGGCGGTCATCGAGGAAGGTGACCTCCAGACGGCGCTCACGGTGGGCAAGCGGTTCGCGGAGTTCATGGACCGCCACAGCCTGGCCGACCGGGAAAAACTCACCAAGAGCGGCCTGGTGCGCGGAGAGCAGGGCCAGCAGCGCCTGCTGCTCAGCCTGGCGGGCGTCGACCGGCTCGAGAAGCTGTTCGCGAAGCTGTTCGATCCCGACGAGTTCCTGTCCCCGCATGGCCTGCGGGCCCTGTCGGCCCACCACCGCGACCATCCGTACGTCCTGGACGTCGAAGGCATCCAGGCCAGCATCGACTACGAGCCGGCCGAATCCACCACCGCCATGTTCGGCGGGAACTCCAACTGGCGCGGCCCGCTCTGGTTCCCGCTGAACTACCTGGTCATCAGCGCCCTCGAGCGCTATCACCGGTTCTTCGGCGACGAGTTCACCATCGAGTACCCGACCGGGTCGGGCGTGCGGCTCACCCTGGACAAGGTCGCCGCCGACCTGCAGGACCGGCTCATCTCCACCTTCACCCGCGGGCCCGAAGGCCGCCGGCCCTGTTTCGGCGGGACCGAACGCATGCAGCACGATCCGGCCTGGCATGACAACCTGATCTTCAGCGAGTACTTCCACGGCGACAACGGCGCCGCGATCGGCGCCTTTCACCAGACCGGCTGGACCGGGCTGATCGCCGACGTGATCCGCCGCCGCCATGGGGCGGTTGATCCCATCGGGGACGTCATCCGGGCCCTGGGACGGGAGGCCGGGCAATGACCGCCGTGGCCGGGCAGGCCGTTACCGCGCGGCCGGGAAGCCAGTTCCCGCTCGGGGCCACCGTCGGTGACGGTGGCGTGAACTTCGCGGTGGCCTCCGGCGTCGCCGACGGGATGATGCTCTGCCTGTTCGATGAGGCGGGTAACGAGACGCAGGTCCCACTGCTGGATTACGACGCTGGTGTGTGGCATGCCTTCGTGCTGGGCGTCGGACCGGGGCAAGCGTACGGGTACCGGGCGACGGGTCCCTACGACCCGGCCCAGGGAGTGCGCTGCAACCCGGCCAAGCTCTTGCTCGACCCCTACGCCCGGGCGCTGCACGGGACCGTCACGTTCGGGCCCGAGGTGCTCGGGTACCCGGCCGGCGGCAACCCCGACGCACCGAGCACGCTCGACTCGGCGGCGCACGTGCCGCGCAGCCTGGTCGTGGACGAGACGCATCGCTGGAGCGACAGCGACCGGCCCCGGGCCTCCTACGCGGACACCATCATCTACGAGGTGCACGTCAAGGGCTTCACCATGCGCCACCCGGGAATCCCGCCCGGGCTGCGCGGCACCTACGCCGGGCTCGGGCACGAGGCGGCCATCGGGCATCTGCTTGACCTCGGCGTGACCACCGTCGAACTGCTGCCGGTGCATGAAAGCGTGCCCGAGGCGTTCCTGCTGCAGCGAGGGTTGACCAACTACTGGGGGTACAACACGATCGGGTATTTCGCGCCGCACCAGGGATACTCCGCCGCGGTGCGGGCCGGGCGCCCCGGCGGGCAGGTCACCGAGTTCAAGGCCATGGTCGACGCCTTGCACCGGGCCGGGCTCGAGGTGCTGCTCGATGTGGTCTTCAACCACAGCGCGGAGGGAAACCAGCTCGGGCCTACGCTCTGTTACCGGGGCCTGGACAACCCGGCCTACTACCGGCTGGACCCTGGTGACCCGCGCGATTACTTCGACACGACGGGCTGCGGCAACTCGCTCAACGCCGGCGACCCCCTGACCTTGCAGCTGATCATGGACTCGCTGCGCTACTGGGTGACGGATATGCACGTCGACGGGTTCCGGTTCGACCTCGCTCCCACCCTGGCCCGCCAGGAGGGCGAGTTCGAGAAGAGGTCAGCGTTCCTGGACATGGCCGCGCAAGATCCGGTGGTGTCGCGGGTAAAGCTGATCGCCGAACCGTGGGACGTCGGGCAGATGGACAGCTACGACCTGGGCGGGTTTCCGGCGGGCTGGCGGGAGTGGAACGGCAAGTACCGCGACAGCATGCGGGACTTCTGGCGGAGCCACCACGTCGGCCTCGGCGAGTTCGCCAACCGGTTCTGCGGGTCGGCTGACTTGTACGGCGGCGCGCGTCGGCGGCCGACGGCCTCGGTGAACCTGATCACCGTGCACGACGGGTTCACCCTGCGGGACCTGGTGTCCTACGACGGCAAGCACAACGAGGCCAACGGGGAGTCCAACCGCGACGGGACCAGCGACAACCGCTCGTGGAACTGCGGCACTGAGGGCCCGACCGCTGACCCCACGGTGCTGGTTCTGCGCGCGCGCCAGTCCCGCGCGATCCTCACCACCCTGCTGCTTTCCTTCGGGATCCCGATGCTGCTCGGCGGCGACGAGATGGGCCGCACCCAGCGGGGCAACAACAACGCCTACTGCCAGGACAACGAGATCGCCTGGTACGACTGGGCCGCGGCCGACACCGACCTGCTCGCGTTCACCAGGCAGCTGGTGGCCCTCCGGCGCGCTCACCCGGTGTTCCGCCGGCAGCGGTTCCTGGCCGGCGCCGCCGGCGCCGGGGAGCTGGGCTGGTTCACGCCGGCCGGTACCGCGATGACCGGCAGCGACTGGTCCGACAGCAGCGCTCTCGCCGTGGCCATCTACCTCGACGGATCCGATGAACCCGACCGGGCGGCCGACGGCTCGCTCCTGCTCGACGACGACTTCCTGGTCCTGGTCAACGCCTGGTGGGAGCCGCTGGACTTCGTCCTGCCGGTCACCAGGCAGGACGCCGCCTGGCAGACCGCCATAGACACCTATGCCCCGGCCGTAGCCTCAGGTTCCGCGGCCGCACCGCGGGCCGCGGGTGATTGCGTCACCGTCGGCTCCCGGTCCATCGTCGTGCTGCGCGACCCGCGCCGGGCCCCCCTACCTTCACCGCGCACTCAGGTTACCTAGAGGTAGAGTTCAGCAGATGGTCAGGCTTATTGGTGATACTTCAGATGGTTCCTCCCGCGCTGGTGCCGGTAAGGCACGCCCGGGAGGGGCCGAGTGCGCCCCGCCGGCTGCGCCTTCCCCGAGGCCCGCGGCCGCGGGGCGCCCGAGAGCGCCCCGTCGGCTGCGCCTTTCCCCGAAGGCCCACCCCGGCCGGCGGGGCGCCCTCGCCAAAGGCGCCCCATCGGCCAGAGCAGGACTTACGGGTTTCCGCCGTCTACCCGAAGGAGCCGGCAGTGTTGGCTTTCTGCTCGGAATCGATGAGCAGCGATACGGCTTCGATCAGGGCCAGATGGGTGAACGCCTGCGGGAAATTGCCCATGTGCTCGCCGGTGCTGGTGTCGATCTCCTCGGCGTAAAGCTGCAGGGGCCCGGCGAACGACAGCAACTTCTGGCACAGGGCGTGGGCGCGCTCAGTTTCGCCGATCATGGCCAGCGTGCTCACCAGCCAGAAGGAGCAGATGGTGAAGGTTCCTTCCTTGCCCTCGAACCCGGTGTCGGTTCCCTCGACCTTGTAGCGCAGGACCAGGCCGTCCTCGGTCAGCTCGTCGGCGATGGCCAGCACGGTGGCCTTGATGCGCTTGTCGTCAGGGGGCAGGAATCCCATGATGGGCAGGAGCAGGAGCGAGGCGTCGAGGCCATCGGTCTCGTCGTGCTGGCGGAACACGCCCCGCTTGGACACGTCCTTGGCCAGGACATCGGCCTTGATCTCGTCGGCGCCGGCCCGCCAGCGCTTGGCGCGTTCGTCATCGCCGCGTTGCTCGGCGAGATCGGCGCCGCGCGAGGCCGCCACCCAGCACATCACCTTCGACGCCGTGAAGTGCTTGGGGTCGCCCCGGACTTCCCAGATGCCCTGGTCTGGCTCTTGCCAGTGCGCCAGGGCGTCGTCCACGAACCCGGCCAGGCCTTCCCACACTGGTGGCACGATCGTGGCGGCTCCCCGGTGGAACTGGACATCCACCGCGTCGATGATCATTCCCCAGACGTCGTGCTGCTGCTGGTTCCAGGCACCGTTTCCGACGCGGACCGGGCGCGCGCCGCGGTACCCGGACAGATGGTCGAGAGTCTTCTCGGTCAGGTCGCGTCGCCCGTCGATGCCGTACATGATCTGAAGCGCGAACTTGCTGTGCAGGTCGCCCCCGCTGACCGCATCGATGACGAAACCCCAGTACTCGATCGCTTCCCAGTCGAAGCCGAGGCGGTAGAGCGAGCGGAGCATGAACGCCGAGTCGCGGATCCAGGTGAAGCGGTAGTCCCAGTTGCGGGCCCCGCCCCAGGTTTCCGGCAGCGAGGTCGTCGCCGCGGCCATGATGGCGCCGGTGGGGGCGTAGCTGAGCGCCTTCAGGGTCAGCGCGCTGCGGTCGAGGTAGGTCTTCCACGGGTGGTCGGGGATCTTGGCTGAGCTGAGCCAGTCACGCCAGAAGTTGACCGTGCAGTCCAGCGTGGCGCGTGCGGCGTCCAGGTCAGCCGGGACCTGGCCGCCGCCCCAGGACAGCGCGACGTAGGCCGACTCTCCTGGGGTGAGGGTGGTGCGGCCGTAACAGCGGGCGCCGAGGACGCCGAGCGGGACGGTGCCGTTCAGCTCAAGCCGCATGTCCCCTTCCGAGGCGGTGATGGTCATCGCGTCATAGCTGTCGCCCTGGTAGCTCCACGTACCACCGGTCTGGCCGTAATCGAACAGCGGACCGCAGTTCACCGTGACCTCGACCCGGCCGCTGATGCAGGTGGCGATCCGGACCAGCGCGCCGACGGCGCCGAAGTCAGCCGGCGCCCGGTGGTAGTCCGGCCGCCGTCCCTCGTGCTGGACCGGGCCTATGGCCAGGAAGTCCTGGATGACCATCCATCCGGTCGGGGTCTGCCAGGTCGTTTCCAGCACCATGGTGCCCGGCACGTATCTGCGGTGCTGCGGGACGTGCGTATTGCCGGGACCGAACCGGAACATCCCGGCCGAGCGGTCCAGCAGTGCCCCGAAGACACTCGGGGAGTCAGGCCGGGGCAGGCACAGCCACTCGACCGCCCCGTCCGGGGCAACCAGGCAGCTCTGCTCGCAATTCGACAGGAACCCGTAATCGGCAATAGGCGGGAATGTGCTCATCGGTAAGTCACCTTTCGCAGTCAGGATAGGAATACCCGGCCATTCAGGCCATCCGGCTCAGCAGGTGCTCGCCGACGCGGATCGCGTTCGCCATGGCGGTGAGCGCGGGGTTCACGGCCCCGATGCTCGGGAAAAAGCTGGTGTCCACGACGTAGAGGTTGTTGACCTCGTGTGCTTTGCAGTTCACGTCGAGTACGGATGTGGCCGGATCGGTGCCGAACCGGCAGGTGCCCGACTGGTGGGCGACGCCGGCCACGGGGACGTCCATGCTGGCGTAGAAGTTCTTGCTCAGCACGTGATGGGCGGCGATCCCGATGTGGTTGAGCACCTTCCGGAGCTCGTGGTACAGCCCGTCCGCCTCGGTGTCGTTGGTCGCCTGGTAGGCGAGGTGGATGTGACCGTCGCGGTCTACCGTCACCCGGTTGCCCGGTTTGGGCACGTCCTCGGTGGTCAGCCAGAAGTTGACGGCATGCCGGGCGACCTCCTCCAGGCTCCACTTCGGGGCCAGTTTGGTGAGCTTGGGCTCCTCGCCCTTCATCGCCATCGCGTTGGACTTTCCGAGCATCTGGATGTTGCCGAGCGGCCACTCCCGGCCGTTGCCCGCGAGGTAGAAGTCGTTCAGGCCGAGCGTCTTCTGGAACACCGTGTCGTTGCGCTCCTTGTCGAGCGCCACGATGGCCTTGCTGTTGTGGTACATGTAATTGCGGCCGACCTGGTCCGACCCGTTGGCCAGGCCGCCCGGGTGCTGGTCGGAGACCGACCGGAGCAGGACCTTGGCGCTGTTGGCTGCCCCGGCCGAGACCACCACGATGTCGCCCTCGTAAAACTCCTGGCTGCCATTACGGTTGACCTGCACCCGGGTCACTGTCCGGCCGGACGCGTCCGTGTCGAGGCGCTCCACCTCCGCGTTCACCAGCAGGGTCACGTTCGGCTGGTCGAGCAGCGGGCGGACGGCGATGATGTCGGCGTCTGATTTGGCGTGCACCAGGCACGGGTAGCCGTCACACGTGGCGCAGCGGACGCACGCACTGAGCGCCCGGTCGGCCTCGTTCAGCAGGATGCCCACCGGCGCGTGGAACGGATGGTAACCGCCTCCCGCCAGCGCGTCGGAGATCTGCTGGACCCGCGGCTCGTGCGAGACCGCGGGCCATGGGTAATCCTTCGAGCAGTGGCCCTCGGTGGGATCTTCGCCGTGGGCTCCGTGGACCTGGTACAGCCATTCGGCCTTCGTGTACCAGGGCTCGAAATCGTCGTAGCCCAGCGGCCAGGCCGGCGACAGGCCGTCGGCGTGCTTGATCTCGCCGAAATCCTCGGGACGCAACCGGTACAGCGCCGCGCCGTACAGCTTGGTGGCCCCGCCGACGTAGTAATGGACCTGGGGCTGGAATTGCTTGCCGTCGGCGTCGAACCACGCGTCGGGCGAGATGTATCTGCCGTCCACGAACACCGGCCCGGGATCCCAGTTCTCGACCTCCCGGGGCAGGAAGTTGCCCCGTTCGAGCAGCAGAATCCGCTTGCCCGAGGGGGCCAGGGTGTGCGCCAGCGTCCCGCCGCCCGCACCGCTGCCAACAATGATCACGTCATAGTGTTCAGCCACATCACTGAATGTGCCGGTTTGGGCCGGGCCGCACATCACACCTGCAGGGTGACTACGCCGAAATCTGCCTGCTCGCCGGCATTACCCCGGCATTACCCGGGATCGCCCGCCTGCGGGCAGGCGAACACCCGAACCGGGTGACTCCTGCTGCAGGATAACCCGTCTGCGTTTGATCAGGTGAGCACAAATAGACCATGACCGGCATGGCCCCGGACTGGTCAGTGATCGACCCGCCCGCGGTCCAGCCGGCTGACTGGCCGGGGCTCCGGCACCCTTGATGGCGTAACCACCCACGAAGGGGGATGCCCGGTTATCTCCGGACGGGTGAGAGTAACGGCCAACGACTAGTGACCGGGACGGTGCCATGTCTATTAGCACGCAGCGCAACAGCAGCTGGCCAGAAGTGAGAACGGGCCCGATCATCACCGGCGCCGCGCTCTTCGGCGCCGGCGCCCTGATCGCCCTGGCCGGCCTGGCGGTCGCCGGCACGCATCTGTTCTCGGCCACCCGCCAGTGGATCCGGGCGATGGAAGTGCCGCCCAGCGAGCAGGCCAGGCTCAAGTGGGCGCAGGCCAAGACGGCCGCGGCCGCCGGTACCGCCGCCTGGCAGAACAGCACCTCGGCTCGCGAGGGCGCTCAGACCTGAGTTCTCGGGCTGCCTGGCCGTGCCCTCGGCCGGCAGCCGCTCCGAGCCAATCCGGACCGGGGGAGTAGATGACGAACGTTGATCTTGCGCGATGGCAGTTCGCGTTTGTGACGATCAATCACTTCTTCTTCGTCCCGGTCACGATCGGCCTGGCCTTCCTGACCGCGCTGCTGCAGACGGCCTGGTTCCGCACCAAGCGCGACGAGTACCTGCGGCTGACCCGGTTCTTCGGCGTCCTGCTGGTCATCAACGTGGCCATCGGCGTGGTGACCGGCCTGGTCCAGGAATTCCAGTTCGGGATGAACTGGTCGGCGTACTCGCGGCTGGTCGGCAACGTCTTCGGCGCGCCGCTGGCCATGGAGGGACTGGCCGCGTTCTTCCTGGAGTCCACGTTCCTCGGCCTGTGGCTGTTCGGCTGGGACAGGCTGTCCCGGCGGGTGCACCTGGCGACGATCTGGCTGGTCTCGCTGGGCACGGTGCTGTCGGCGGCGTTCATCATGGCGGCCAACTCGTGGATGCAGCATCCCGTCGGCTACGTGATGGTGCACGGCAAGCCGCAGCTGAATGACATCTGGGCGGTGATGACCAATCAGGTGTTCGTGTGGGGATATTCGAAGGTCCTGCTGGCCTCGCTGGTCACCGGCGCCGCGGTCATGCTGGCGGTCTCCGCGTGGCAGCTGCGGCACGGCGGTGAGCAGGAGGTGTTCACCCGGTCGGCCCGGCTCGCGCTGATCGTCCTGGTCCCGGCCATCCTGTTCACCATGCTGGTCGGCGACGAGCTGGGGGTGATCGAGGCCAAATACCAGCCGATGAAGATCGCGGCCGCCGAGGCGCAGTGGTCTACCTGCCAGCCCTGCTCGTTCTCGCTGTTCCAGATCGGCGGCGGCAACCGGGACCAGACGCCCACCCAGATCCTGGAGATCCCGCACCTGCTGTCGCTGCTGGCCACCAATCACTGGAACGGCAAGGTGACCGGCCTCAGCCCGCTGCAGTCGCAGTACTCGAGCAAATACGGGCCCGGATATTACGTGCCGAACGTGTTCATCCAGTACTGGTCCATGCGGGTGATGGCCTACGTGGGTGTCCTGGTCTTGCTGCTCGGGGTGTACGGGCTGTGGCTGCTCCGGCGGAAGAGACTTGCGACGTCCCGCCGGTTCCTGCAGGTGGCGATCTGGGCCACGGTGCTGCCCTTCCTGATGAACACGGCCGGCTGGCTGCTGACCGAGAGCGGCCGGCAGCCGTGGATCGTGCAGGGCATCATGCTGACCAAGAACGGGATCTCGTCGTCGGTCAGCGCCACGTCCATCGTGATCAGCCTGGTGATATTCGTCCTGCTGTACGGCGTGCTCGCCACGGTCGATTTCATGCTGATGCTCAAGTACTCGCGCCAGCAGCTCCCGCCCGCGCGCGCCGAGGCCGAGCGGGACGCGCCCGTGCCGGCCGTCCAGTATTGAGGTTCCGATGCAACTCGTGCCGTTCTGGTTCATCGTCATCGCGGTCCTGTGGACGGGCTTCTTCGTCCTGGAGGGATTCGACTTCGGCGTCGGCATGCTGCACAGCCTGGCCGGGCAGGATGAGCCCGCCCGCCGGGCGGCGATCAACACGATCGGCCCGCTGTGGGACGGCAACGAGGTCTGGCTGATCGTCGCCGCGGCCGCCATGTTCGCCGCTTTCCCCGGCTGGTACGCCACGGCCTTCTCGGGCTTCTACCTGCTGATGGTGCTCCTGCTGGCCTCGCTGATCGTCCGCGGCGTGGCGTTCGAGTACCGGGGCAAGCGCGACGCGGTGCGCTGGCTCCGCACCTGGGACGTCTTGCTGACCGCCGGCAGCGTGGCGGCCCCGTTCCTGATCGGGGTGATCCTGGGCGACATGCTGCACGGGCTCCCCATCAACTCCCATCAGGAATACACCGGGTCGTTCTGGGATCTCCTGCAGCCCTACGCCCTGTTCACCGGGGTCACCCTGGTGCTGATCTGCCTGCTGCACGGCGCGACGTTCTTGTCCCTGAAGACCACCGGCGACATGCGCGTGCGGTCCGGGCGCCTGGCCCGCCAGGTGGCCCCGGTGACGGCCGCCGCCGTGGTGGCCTTCGCGATCTGGACGCACGTGACGTCCCGCAGCACATTCTTTCTCAACCCGGTCGAACTGCTCGCGGTGCTGGCCGCCCTGGCCGCGGTGTGGCTGATCTACGACCACCGCGAGGGCTTCGCCTTCGCCGCGACCACGGTCACGATGGCGGCCAGCATCGTGGCGTTTTTCACCGGCTTGTATCCCAACGTGATGGTCTCCAGCACCAACGCGGCTGACAACCTCACGGTGCACAACACGGCGTCGGGAGCGTACTCGCTCAAGGTGATGACGGTCGTCGTCGTCATCTTCCTGCCGGTCGTGCTCGCCTACCAGACCTGGACCTACTACGTGTTCCGGCGGCGCGTCAGCGCGCGGGAATTCCAGCCGTCACCGGCGCGGAGCGCATCCCTGGGTGTGCCCCCTGCGCATGCAGCAAGCCCCGATGGGGCTGCCCCGCCAGCGGGACCCGGACAGTGACCGACACAGGGAGCGGACATGACCACTAACCAAGTTGACGCAATCGTGATCTTCGGAGCCACGGGTGACCTGGCCAAGATCGAGACCTTCCCGGCGCTGGTCGGCCTGGTGGACCGGGGCGTGCTCAACGTGCCAGTCATCGGGGTGGCCAAGAGCGGCTGGGGGCTGGAACAGTTCCGCGACTACGCGGAGGCGTCACTGCGGCTCAACCACATGGACCCGAAGACTCCGGCCGCGCAGAAGATGCTCGGGCTGCTCCGGTACGTCGACGGGGACCTCGACGACGACGCTACCTACAAGGCGATGTCGGGCGAAATCGGCGCCGGCACCCAGGTCTTGTTCTACCTGGAGGTACCGCCCCCGCTGTTCGGCCGCATCGCGAAGGGGATCGCCACGGCCGGCCGGGCCAAGAACGCGCGGGTGATGGTGGAGAAGCCGTTCGGCACCGACCTGGCCAGTTCGCGGCAGCTCAACGACACCATGCACCAGTATTTCGATGAAGACGCGATCTTCCGCGTGGATGACTGGCTGGCCTTCGATCCGGTGGAGAACGTGCTCTTCGTCCGGTTCGCCAACTCGGTGATCGAGCCGCTGCTCAACCGGACGTACGTGGAGAGCATCCAGATCACGATGGCCGAGGCGTTCGACGTTGCCGACCGCGGCCGGTTCTACGACCGGACCGGGGCTATCCGGGACGTGGTCCAGAACCACATGCTCCAGGTGCTGGCCACCGTGCTGGCCGAGCCGCCGGACCGGCCGGGCCTGGCCGACTGGCGGGACGCCAAGTCACGGGTGATCTCCGCGCTGCGGCCGCTGGCCCCGGAGGACACGGTGAAGGGCCAGTACGAGGGCTACCACCAGGTGGAGGGGGTTGACCCGAAATCGGTGACGGAGACCTACGTCGCCGTCCGGCTCGCCGCTGACACCTGGCGCTGGGAGGGCGTGCCGATCCTGATCCGGGCGGCCAAGTGCATGCCGGTCACCGCTACCGAGATCGACATCCGGTTCAGGCGTCCGCCGCATGACGTCTTCGGCATCGACCCGTTCACCGTCCGCGACTCGCTGCGGTTCCGGATCTGGCCGGAAACCGCGGTCGGCCTCACCCTGGCCGGCAAGAAGCCCGGTGGCGGCATGGAGCCGCTGCTGGAGGACCTGACGTTCTCGGGACAGGAAGGCTCGGACATGCGTCCCTACGACCGGCTCATCGGGGCGGCCCTGGACGGCGACCGCTGGCTGTTCGCCCGCCAGGACACCGTCGAAGCGGCCTGGGAGGTCGTGGACCCGGTCCTGGGCGACATCGGGCCCGTGCATCCCTACGCCCGGGGCAGTTGGGGCCCGAAGGAAGCGGACCGGCTGCTGCCCGACCGGGATACCTGGCACGACCCCGCTGGCTGAGCCCTCGGACGGAGCATGCAATGACAGACCCATCTGGTCCGCGCCGCGTGGTGATCGTGGGCGGCGGCTTCGCCGGCCTGTTCGCGGCCCGCGCCCTGAGGCGCAGTAACGTCTCGGTGACGATGATCGACCGGTCCCAGCACCACGTATTCGCGCCGCTGCTTTATCAGTGCGCGACGGGGATCCTGTCCGAGGGGAAGATCGCCACCCCGCTGCGCGATCTGCTCAAGAAGCACAAGAACGTGGACGTCGTGATGGCCGAGGTTACCGACTTCGATGTCGCCGGCCGCCGGGTGATCGCCCGGCGGGTCGGTGGCGATCGCCTCGAATACGGCTACGACGAACTCGTGGTGGCCGCCGGCGTCCGCCAGTCCTATTTCGGCCATGACGAGTTCGCCCGCTGGGCCCCGGGCATGAAGACGATCTCGGACGCGCTGGCCATCCGCCGCCGGGTCTACGGCGCGTTCGAGATGGCCCAGACGGCGGCGACCCCGGAGGAACGCCGCGCCTGGCTGACGTTCGTCCTCGTGGGGGCGGGTCCGACCGGCGTCGAGCTAGCGGGCCAGCTCCGTGAGGTAGCCACGATCACGCTCCGCGCTGAGTTCCGGACCATCGAGCCGGAGGACGCGCGGGTCCTGCTCTTCGACGGCGGCAGCGCGCCGCTGGCCGTGTTCGGCCCGAAATTGTCGCAGAAGGCGGCCAGCAGCCTGGACAAGCTGGGTGTCGAGCAGCACATGGGCTCGATCGTCACCCACGTTGACCAGGGCTGGGTGCTCGTCCGCGATCACGCCGGCGAGGAGACCCGCTACGACGCCCACACCGTGCTGTGGACGGCCGGGGTGGAAGCGCCCCCGGTGGCGGCGGCCCTGGCCGCCGCCACCGGGGCCCACACCGACCGGGCCGGGCGCATCATGGTCGAGAAGGACCTGACCATCCCCGGCCATCCCGAGATCTCCGTCCTCGGCGACATGATGAGCCTCGACAAGCTCCCCGGGGTAGCCGAGGTGGCGATGCAGACCGGGCTGTACACCGGCCACCGCCTCCGGCGCCGGGCCGCGGGAAACATGGCTGAGAAGCCATTCCGCTACCACGACCTCGGCTCTGCGGCCTACATCTCCCGCGGCCGGGCCGTCGTCTCCGCCGGGCCGCTCAAGGTCGGCGGGTTCGCGGGCTGGGTCATCTGGCTGTTCATCCACATCGCGTTCCTGACCGGCTACCGTAACCGCGTCGGTGCCCTGCTGACCTGGTGGCTGGCCTTCGCCCGCAACCTGCGCCGCGAGCGGACCTTCACCACCCAGCAGCTCGAGCTGCGGGACGTCTACACGCTTCCGCTGGGCAATATGGGCCCACCGCCAGCTGCTCCGTCGTCCGCAGACCCCAGCGGCGTCAGCCCCGGCGGAAAGGTGACCCACCCGTGACCATAGGCGGAAGTATCGCGCTGATGGTGATCGGCGCCATCCTGCGATTCGGTATCACCTGGAAGCCCGCGCACATCGATCTCCAGGCCATCGGCGTGATCCTGATGATCGCCGGGGCGGCGGGCCTGATCATCTCCCTGGTCTTCCTGGCCCGGCGGCGCGGGCGGCCGCGGGCCGAGGTCTACGAGGAGCGCCGCTACACCGAACCACCGGCCTGACCCGGGCGCCCCGCGCCAGCCGGGCTCGGCGCACTGCTGGCGCCAGCCGGGCTCGGGGCACTGCCGTTCACGCTGGCCTCCGCATCGCGGGCCAGGAACCGCAGCCGGGCGGCTCGCGCATCCCAGGCATAAACTACGCAGCTGCCTGCGATGAGATCGTGCAGAGCGCGATGCTCGCGCTGCACGAGGATGCCCAGGAAGCCAAGACCCAGGAAGAGGAAGCTGAGCGGGAACACCAGCGCGCGGACCACGCCCCGCCACGGGTCAAGGGCCGCGCCGTCCGCGCCGACCACGCGGACGCCCAGCACGGCCATGCCGAAGGTCCGCCCGCTGGCCGCCCAGGAGTATCCGAAGTAGAAGAACTCCCAGAGCACGAAGATAATGGCGACGACGATATTGGCCCGGGTCCAGTGCACCGAATGACCCGTCACCACCTGCCACAGCAGGTTGGCCGCCGCGAGTCCCAGCGAGAACAGGCCGGCACTGACCGCGGCGTCGATGATGAAGGCCAGGAACCGGGACACCGAGCCCGCGTAGTGCCCCTGCGAGGTCACCCAGTCTGGGGCGCCACGGCGGCCGCTCATCCTTGATCCTGGCCGGGTTGCGGGAGTGACGGGGCGAGGCCGTCCGGCGAGGGCAGAGCCTCCCGGCCATCCGGCCCTGCCGGGGCCACGGGACCGGGCTGCTTCCGCCGGATGGCGCGCTGCACCCAGCGGTCGATGAACTGGTCCATCCCCACCGCCTGGCTGCGCGCCGCGTCCAGCGCCTCAGTCGCCACCCCGCCCGATGAACGGGCGATCACCGCGCCGAGATCGGTCTGCTCCACCAGCGTGTCTATGTCGAGGCGCTGCACCAGCTCATTCACGTTCACTCGGGCCAGCAGGGCGTCCAGGTCAACCCGGCTGATCAGGTCGTTCAGGTCGACCTGATCGAGGAGAGCCTTGACGTCGACGCGCCGGAGAACGGCATTCAGGTCGAGCCGTTGCATCAGCGCGTTGACATCCAGGACCTCGACCACCAGGTTGACCACGCGCTCTGCGACGCGCTGGGCCAGAGCCTCCGCGGGGTCGGTGAGGCGTTTGCCAGCGCTGCGTAGCCGGTCACGCGGGTCCACGGCTCCGAGTATTAGCCAGGCCGCCAGGGCGGGAATCATGCCTGGCGGGTGATGCCGCGGCAGGCCGGGGCGGCCGGGCGTGCGCGTCATCCGCCGCCGACCAGCCCGTAGAGGCCGTTGCCGACCATGATTGCCCCTCCCACGATCAGCACGCAGATGAGGATCTTGTTCCCGTTCGCGCGCAGCCAGCCGTTGAACGCCGTCAGGCGCTGGGTGGTCAGGCCGGGCGCGATCAGGTGCAGCAGCAGGGGCAGCCACACGAAAGCCGCGTTGATGATCACGACCAGGATGACGGCTACCGTGGTGGATTCGATGCCCGCGTTGGCCGTGGCGATCACCTGGAGGGCGGCGATGAACGTGATGCCCGGGGCGAACAGGAGCAGGCCGACGGCGAACGCGCTGGCCGGGGCGGGATTGGCGATCATCCGGGACACGAGCCCCTGCTTCTTGTCGGGGTCGGGCATCTTCGGCTTCCGCCTGGCCAGGAAGGCGCCCGCCGCGAGCAGCACCACCCCGAGGCCGAGCCGCAGGCCGTAGCGGGGGGTGTGCGCGCTGCGGTGGCTCAGGCCGGTGTTCCGGAGGATCGCGATGACGACCAGGCCCATGACCAGGCTCATGATGATCGCGCCGGCCAGGTAGAGCGTCCCGACCAGCCTGGGACGGGCGGAGCCGAGGTAGACGGCGGCCACCAGCAGCGCGGTCGGGGAGATCGCGGCCAGCACCGCTAGCCCCGCCGCTTGCAGGATCACTGGGGCCGCCTACCGTTGTTGGGAAGTTAGCGAGTACTCCGGGGGACAGGCTACCGCCGACCTCACGGGTGTGCCGCTGCCGCTGCCGCTGGCTCTGCGGGCGGCCTGCTGCCGATGAGCTCGATCAGGCCGAGAACGACCAGCAGCAGGATGGCGATCACCACGACGACGACGGCAGTGGGCCTGCCCCAGAACACGAACAGCAGCGCGGCCAGCGCCACGGCCGAGATCCGGAGCCCCTTGCGGTGCGCGTACGTCCAGATTCCCACCGGGCCGGTCCGCAGGCCCGCGTGCTCGCCGCCCTGCCGGACCCGGGCGAAGCCCGAGGTGAAAGCGCGCCGGGTCCTGACCGCGCTCACCGACGGCCCGGTCAGGAACGCACCGGCGGCCACGACCAGGCCGACGACCAGGATCGTGCGCAGCCCTTCCTTGATGAACCGGACCAGCGTGTCGAACAGGGCGGCGGCCGCATCGGCGGGCAGCACGTCGTTGGGCACGCTGTTCAGGTAGACGCCGCGGAAGATCAGCAGCCCGGCCCCGAGCACCACCATCGACGCGGCCAGGCCGAGACCCGCCCCGATCAGGGCCCGCCGGTGGCTGCGGGCCACGTACACGCCGAGGGCCAGGAGCAGCAGGGTCAGGATGGGCAGCACGATCTTGAGGTCGTTGATGAGCCGGTATCCGCTCTGCGCTTTGACCAGGTACTTGGCCGAGAACAGGCTCAGCGTCGGGTTGATGGCCGGGAGCTTGCTGATGATGGTGAAGCCGCGCTTGATCAGGTCCTGCTTGACGAGGTTGATGAACGGGCCGAGGCTGAGGACGACCTGCCCGTTGCTGACGCTGACCGCACTGCCGCCCTGCCCGGAGAGGGCCTTGACCAGTTCCTGGTGGACAACGGTGTTGGCCTGAACCCAGATATGAGCGAACTGCGGGCTGGTCACTATCTTGTGCACCTGGCCGTGGATGAATCCGGCGACCGCCCCGCTGATCGACGGACCGAACGTCTGGAGCAGCGCCCCGACGCGGGGCAGTCCGTGGCTGGTCAGGAGCGCGGCGGCCTGATCGGTGTACGCGGTTACGTTGAGGTGGGTGGTGATCTGGGTCGTGATCTTGTCGGTGAGCGCATTCTGGACGGCCGGATTGTGGACCAGTGGCTCCACGTTGTCCACGTAACGGCTGGTACTCGAGACTTCGTTAGCGGTCCAGACGGCCAGCACGGAGATGGGGGCCAGCAGGCAGCCCACCACGATGAGCACGAGGGCGACCGGAAACCGCCAGCCGATGTGCGACCGGTGGGCCGGCGGGGTCCGCTCGGTGCGTAGCTGGCTGACCTCGGCGCGCAGGTGTTCGAGCTCAGAGCGCTCGTCCGCGCTGAGGCCGGAGCCTGCCGCGGAAGGCTCCGGCGCTGCGAGGCCGGCCTCAGACATCGAATACCTCCTGGCTGATCGCTCCGGTGCCTGGCCGCCGGCGACGGTCACTGCGCCGGCCCGTGGCTCGATTCGCTCAGGGTCTCGCACGCGGTCTTCGCCCGCCTCCCCCCGCAGGGGTGAGTCAAATCGCCACTTTCTGCAGGCCGGACCGGCGCGGACCACGGACACCCAGACCTATTCGGCCGGACAGTGCCGTGCGATAGTGGAAACCTGACTCGATGTGCTGCTCCAGACCCCGGCAGCGGTGGAATTACAGACCGGGGTGACGAATGAGCAGCAGGGGCCAGCGCGGTAGCCAGCGCCCATGATCCCCAACGCGCCGCTGGAAACGAAGCTCCTTGCCCCTCGTGTACGGAGGGGATGGATTGAGCGCGGCGGGCTGGTTGACTACCTGGCCGGCGTTCCCGCCCGGCTGCTGCTGGTAAAAGCCCCCGCTGGCTTCGGCAAGACCACTCTCGTCTCGCAGTGGGATTCGAGGACGGACGGGAAGCGTACGTTCGCATGGATCTCGCTCGATGCTGAGGACAACGATCCGGCCCGATTGTGGTGGCATGTCACCAGCGCGCTGCAGCGCGCTTGCCCCGCGTTCGACGCGCAGGGTGTCCTGGCTGTGTTCCGGGGCCGGGTCCCGGATTTTGCCGGAACGGTGCTCCCTCTTTTGCTGCACGAGCTAGCCAAGCTGCCGGAACCGGTCGTCCTGGTGCTGGATGACTATCACGTCATCAAGGATCGCGACTGCCACGATCAGGTCGCCTTCGCGGTGCAGCACCTGCCGCCGACCGTTCAGCTCGTGCTGATCACGCGGGCGGAGCCGGCCCTGCCCCTGGCCCGCCTGCGGGCGACCGGCGACATGGCGGAAATCCGCGCCGAGGAACTGCGTTTCGCGTCTCCGGAGGTGGCTGAGCTCGTCGCCACGGTCGCCGGCGTCGAGCTCAGCCGCGACGATCTGGCTGATCTGGTCGACCGGACCGAAGGCTGGCCCGCCGGGGTCTATCTCGCTGCCCTCTCGCTGTGCGGGCACCCCTCCCCGGGCGCCTTCATCCGGCAGTTCACCGGCGACAGCCGGTTCATCGCCGACTTCCTGGCTGAGGAGGTACTCCGGCGGCAGCCAGCCGAAGTCCGGCAGTTCCTCGCGCGGACCTCGATTCTCAGCCGCTTCAGCGCCCCGCTCTGCGAAGCTGTGGACGGTCCGGCCGGCGCCCGGGCCATGATCGAGCATCTCGAGCGGGAAAACCTGTTTGTCGTGCCGCTCGATGACACCCGCGAGTGGTTCCGCTACCACCATCTCTTCGCCCAGGTGCTCCGCAGCGAACTGACCCGCTCCGAGCCGGGAATCGTGCCCGAGTTGCACAGGCGGGCGAGCGCCTGGTTTCTCCGGTCGGGCCTGGCCGATGAGGCGATCATCCACGCTCATGCCGCCCGCGATGTGGCGGGGGTCATCAAGCTCATCGCGTGGCACTGGTACGCCTACGTCGCGTCCGGCCGGGTGGCGACGGTTCGCCGCTGGCTGAGCCTGCTGGGTGACGAGATGATCAGCGCTGACCCCGTGGCGGCGCACTGCGCGGTGTGGACGGCCGCGCTGTCAGGTGACCGGGAATCGGTGCGGCGCTGGCTGCCCGATCGTCAAGACGGCGGAGCATGACGGGCCGCTGCCGGACGGTTTCCGCTCGATGCAATCGTCGGCGGCCCTGCTGGAGGCGACCTTCGGGTTCGGCGGCCTCGGGCCCATGCGTGATGCGGCCGTCGAGGCCATCAGGCTGGAGCCGGTCCCGGAGTCGCCGTGGCATGCGCTGGCCCGGGCGGCGTACGCGACCGCCCTGTACTGGTCCGGTGACCGGGCCGCTGCCGCCCACCAGGCGCAGATGGCCCTGTCCAGCCCGTCCTCGATCGGGCTTATCCGCATGCTGGCCTACGCCACCTGGTCGCTGACGGAAGCCGACGCAGGAGATCTCGACCACGCCGAGCGGCTGGCCTGTTCGGCGCGTGAAATCGTGGCCGAATTGGGCCCGGGTTTCGGTGAGGCGCCGCAGAGTTCCCTGGCCTATACGGCCGCTGGCGCGGTGGCCGCCCGGCGCCTGCGGCTCAGCGAGGCGCGCCGGGAATTCGAGCGCGCGCTCGAAGTTCGCCGCAGGCAGCCCGGGATCAGCCCCTGGGCCACGGTGGAGATTCTGCTCAGGCTCGCACCGGTGATGCTTGATACCGGCGACTGGCGCGCCGCGGCCGATCTTCTCGCCGAAGCAAGGCAGGTGCTGAGCTGGCTGCCGGACGGGGCTGACGTCCAGTTCGCCCGGCTGGACCTGATCGAGCGCCGGCTCCGCGGGCACACACCCAGCATGTCGCCTGGCCAGCCGCTCACCGAGCGTGAGGAGACCGTGATGCGCCTGCTCGACGGGACGTTGTCGCTGCGCGAGATCGGCCGGGAACTCTACCTCTCGCAGAACACGATCAAGACCCACATCCGCTCTATCTACCGGAAGCTCGGCGTATCCACCCGGCACGATGCCATCGTCGCGGCCGGCCTATCGACACCGCGGAACGGTACCCCGCGGGCCGGGGCCGGGGGCCCGGGCCCGCGCATCCGCTGACTCCTGCGGGCGGGCGGGCCAGGGGTTACAGGTGGTTGAACCCGGCCGACTCCTCCTTCGACATGGGCACCGTGACCGGATGCTTCCCGAAGTGGGCCACGGCCTTCTGGAAGTCCTCCAGGAGCAGGGAGGCCAGATCCTGGCTGACGCCCAGGCGGACCAGGATGCGCTGCACCGGGATGTCGGACGCGGCGCCGGTGAGGGTGTAGGCCGGCACCTGCCACCCCTGGGTGCGCAGCCGGTCGGCCAGGTCGAACAGGGTGTAGCCGGGGTCCTCGCCTTCGCGGATGCGCCAGGTGACCGTGGGGATCCCGGTGGCCGGGTTGCTGTCGCAGAGGAGCTCGAAGGGGCCCAGCTTGATGATTTCGGCGGCCAGGTACTGCCCGGTGGCGTAGGACGCGTCGTGAATGTTCTTGTAGCCCTCGAAACCCAGGCGCAGGAAGTTGTAGTACTGGGCGATGACCTGCCCGGCCGGGCGGGAGAAATTGATCTGGAAGACGGGCATGTCGCCGCCCAGGTAGTTGACGTGGAAGATGAGGTCCTCGGGGAGTTCCTCACGGTCCCGCCAGATGACCCACCCGACGCCGACCGGGGCCAGCCCGAATTTGTGCCCGGAGGTGCTGATCGACTTGACCCGGGGAAGGCGGAAGTCGAACACCACGTCCGGCGCGCAGAACGGGGCCAGGAAGGCGCCGCTGGCCCCGTTGACATGAATGTCGATGTCCAGGCCGGTCTCGGCCTGCAGCCGGTCCAGGGCGCTGGCCATAGCCGCCACGTCCTCGTAGGCGCCGGTATAGGTCACACCGAACGTGGGGACGACCATGATCGTGTTCTCGTCCACCCGCTCGAGCATCGAGGCCGGGTCCATGGCGTAGGAGCCATGGGACATCGGGACCTCGCGCATCTCAATGTCCCAGTAGCGGGCGAACTTGTGCCATACCACCTGGACCGGGCCGCACACCATGTTCGGTTTGTCCGTCGGCTTGCCTTCGGCCCGCCGCTTCGCCCGCCAGCGCCACTTGGCCGCCATGCCCGCCAGCATGCAGGCCTCGGAGGAGCCGATGGCCGAGGCGCCCACGGTGTTGGCCGCTTCCGGTGCATGCCAGAGATCGGCCAGCATGTGCACGCAGCGGGCCTCTATCTCGGCGGTCTGCGGGTACTCGTCCTTGTCGATCATGTTCTTGTTGACCGAGAGCGCCATGAGCGCCAGCGACTCGGGCTCCGCCCAGGTCTGGCAGAACGTGGCCAGGTTCTGGCGGGCGTTGCCGTCGAGCATCACTTCGTCGGACACCAGCTGGAACACATCTCTCGGCAGCGTCTCGTCCCGGGGGAACCGGTACTTCGGCACGGGCCGGGTCAGGTCGTGCCCGGCGAACACGCAGTCCTCCATCTGCTCGCGGACGGTGTCGCGCTCGTGCAGTGGCATGTCGGTATCTCCTTGATCTCGGGAGCACTCCCGCTGCCGTCTGCCCTCCGACGATTGCTGCTCCCATACGCCCAGCCTCTTCGAATTCGAGGACGGTGGCCGGGCTGGCGGTTCCGATGCTCGTCGCAATTCCGGGAACCGCCATCACCCGGTATGGGGGAGTTGGGCAGTATCTGTGCCGGACGCCAGGCAGCGAGGGACGCAGGTCCCGGACGAGGTACGCCACGATCAGGGCGCAAGCTGCGCCTGCCGATGACCGCCCGCATCCGTCCCGGGCAGACCGGGGGATCTGCCCTGGCGACAGCCGGGGTCAGGAAATGGGCTGCTCCGCGGGCTGCTCCGCGCGGAGCGAACGGCGGTCGAGCAGGCCGGCCACGGCCAGGCCCGTGCTCGCCCCGATCAGCGAGCCGGTCACGGTGTCGCCCGGGTAATGCACCCCGGTGTGCACTCGCGAGTAGGCCACCGCGGCCGCCAGGAACCCGGCGCCCAGCGCGACCCAGGGCCGGTCCCGGCTGATCGCGGTGGCGAACGCGAACGCCGAAGCGGAATGGCCGGAGGGGAACGAGGTGGAGTCGGGCATCCGGACCTGCCGCACGCCCGGCACTCCGGCACCGGTCCGGTCCGGGCGGGCCCGGTGACCGAGCGGCTTGATGGCCAGGTTCACCAGCGCCGAGGTGGCCCCGATGGCCAGGGTGCCGCGGACCGCGGCCCGGCGGCCGCCCGGGCCGCCCGCCACGGCCAGCACCGCGGCCAGGGCCAGCCAGATCCGGGACTTGTCGGCGGCCCGGGACAGCCGCCGCAGCGGCTCGTCCAGGGCCGGGGTCGGGGTGGCGGCGATCGCGTCGTACACCGCGCGGTCTACCGCCGCGAGCTGGCGGACGGCTCCCCGTGTGGTCACGCGCGTATGCTAACACCCAGGTAAAAAGCGCCACGGGGAGCTACCCGGGACCCTGGGTGAGGTGCGTGCCGGGGGGAGCGCTTGACAGCAGGCCGCGAACCGAATCGTCCGACCGCGGGGGAGCGGCTTTCCGCGGTCGGTGCCTTGCTGGCCCTGGCGGCCTCGGCCGGTCTCGCGCTGGTGGGAGTGGCCGTGCACCTGCTGGCCATCCTGGTCGTCACCATCGGGCTGCTGATCTGCGTGACGGGCGGCTGGTACGCCGTATCCCGGCGCGGACTGGTCCGGATGATCTCGCTGCTGGTCGTGGTGGCCGCGCTGGGCGGGATCATCACCGGCCTGTTCTTCGCGGGAATCCGCTGGCTCCTGGTGGTCCTGATCGCCGCGCTGGCCGCCGGGTCGGTGCTGGCCGCGCGGCACGCCCTGCGGCGCACCGACCAGGCCCTGCGAGCGGACGCGGCCCGGCTGGCCCGGGCCGGGCCGCCGGAGCATCCGGTGCTGATCATGAACCCGAAGATCCGGCGGGGGGAAGGTGGAGCGGTTCCAGCTGGTCGTCGAGTGCCGGAAGCGAGGGATCGAGCCGATCCTCCTGGAACCCGGCGACGACCTGCGGGAACTCGCCGAGGACGCGGTCCGCCGCGGCGCGGACGTGCTGGGCATGGCGGGCGGGGATGGCTCGCAGGCGCTGGTCGCCTCGGTCGCGGCCCGGGCCGGCCTGGACTACGTGTGCGTGCCGGCCGGCACCCGCAACCATTTCGCCCTCGACCTGGGGCTGGACCGGGCCGACGTGGTGGGGGCGCTGGACGCCTACGCGGACGGGCTGGAACGGTACATCGACCTGGCCGAGGTGAACGGCCGGACGTTCGTGAACAACGCCTCGCTCGGGCTGTACGCCCAGGTGGTCCAGGCCCCGGAGTACCGGGACGCGAAACTGCGGACCGCCGCGGCCGTGCTGCCCGGCCTGCTCGGCCCGGACGCCCGGCCGCTGGACCTCTGCTTCACCGGGCCGGATGGCGCGGAGCACCACACCGCGCACCTCGATCCTGGTCTCCAACAACCCCTACCAGCTGGTCCCGACCGGCGGGGGAGTGGGCACCCGGGAGCGGATCGACGGCGGCGTGCTGGGCGTGGTCACGGTGATGATCACCGACGCGGCCCAGGCCAGCCAGTTCCTCGCCCTGCAGGCGGCTGGCCAGGCGCAGAGGTTCAGCGGCTGGGCCGAGTGGGCCGCGCCCGATTTCGAGATCCGCTCGGCCGGCCCGGTTGCGGTCGGCGTGGACGGTGAGGCGCTGATCCTGGAACCCCCGCTGATCTTCACGTCCAGGCCGGCGGCGTTGCGGGTCCGGCTGCCCCGCCGGACGCTGCGGCGTTCGCCCGCGGCCCGGACCGTTCATGTGCTCTCCCGGTTCACCCTGACCAGCCTGGCCCGGGTCGCGGCCGGGGTCACCCCAGGCTCAGCCGGGCCCGGATCGGCAGGTGATCGGAGCCCACCGGCTCCAGCACCTCCGTCTCCGATGCGCTGACCCCCCCGCTGAGCAGCATGTGATCGAGCTGGATCAGCGGCCGCCCAGCCGGGAAGGACCGGCCGCGCACCACGGAGCGGTAGCCCCTGGCGACCAGCGTGGCCGGGCGGGGCATGTTGAGGTCCCCGGCGAGGACGGTCGGCAGGGAGCTTCCGGCCAGCCTGCGCACCAGCAGGGCGAGCTGGACCGGGCTGCTGTAGCGGTGCGTCAGGTGGGTATTCACCACCCGCAGCGCGGCGCCGCCCGGGGTGGCCAGCGTGAGCACCTGCGCCGCGCGGCCGATCCGGTCGCCGGGCGCCCGGCCGAGCTCGATCTCCTGGTAGCCGGTGACCGGGAGCATGGTCAGCACGGCCAGGCCCCAGGTGCCCGATCCCTCGTCCGTCCCGACGCCGAGGCGGGCTCGGTTGGTGTTCCGGGCCAGCCCCCGGTGGCGCACCTCGGCGCCGAGCGCGGCGGCCGCGCTCGGTCACGGCGTCCGGCTGGGCCTCGGGCCGCCAGGCTTCCTGCAGGGTGATGACGTCCGCCTTGAGCCGGTGGCACGCCTCCGCGACGTCGAAGGGCTCGCCCTGGCTGGTCAGGCCCCCGTGCAGGTTCAGGCTCGCGAGCGTGATCGGGCTGGCCTGGTTCTCGCTGGCCCCGGATAGCTCATCGGTCACCGCTCCATCCTGCCTGGTCCCGGCCGGTGCCGTGGCCGCGGCCCGGAGAACGCGGGAGGCCACCGGCGCCCGCCGCGCTGCCGCGGCGGGCCGGTGGCCTCCCGGTTGCTGGTACCAGTCAGACGTCCCCGTGCTCAGACGTCGTAGTACATCGCGAACTCGTGCGGCGACGGGCGCAGCCGCACCGGGTCGAGCTCGTTGGTCCGCTTGTACTCGATCCAGGTCTCGATGAGATCCGGGGTGAACACGCCTCCCTCGAGCAGGTAGTCGTGGTCCGCCTCCAGCGTGTCGAGCACCGTGTCCAGCGACCCCGGAACCTGCGGGATCGCCGCAGCCTCGTCCGGCGGCAGCTCGTACAGGTCCTTGTCCACCGGCTCGTGCGGCTCGATCTTGTTCTTGATGCCGTCGATGCCCGCCATGAGCATGGCGGAGAACGCCAGGTACGGGTTGGCGGACGGGTCGGGCACCCGGAACTCCAGGCGCTTGGCCTTGGGGTTCGAGCCGGTGATCGGGATGCGCACGCAGGCCGACCGGTTGCGCTGGGAGTAGACCAGGTTGACCGGCGCCTCGTACCCGGGCACCAGGCGGTGGTAGGAGTTCACCGTCGGGTTGGTGAACGCCAGCAGCGAGGGGGCGTGCTTGAGCAGGCCGCCCACGTAGTACCGCCCGATGTCGGACAGGCCCGCGTAGCCCACCTCGTCGTAGAAGAGCGGCGAGCCGTCCTTCCAGATGCTCTGGTGGCAGTGCATGCCCGAGCCGTTGTCACCGAAGATCGGCTTGGGCATGAACGTGGCGGTCTTGCCCGCCGCCCGCGCGACGCTCTTCATCACGTACTTGTAGAGCATCAGGTTGTCGGCCTGCTTGAGCAGCGGGCCGAACAGGATGTCGATCTCCGCCTGGCCCGCGGTGCCGACCTCGTGGTGCTGCATCTCCACGGTGAGGCCGACCTCGATCAGCTTGCGGACCATCTCCGAGCGCAGGTCGGTGTAGTGGTCGATCGGCGGGACCGGGAAGTACCCGCCCTTGTACGGAGGCTTGGAGCCGAGGTTCCCGCCCTCCTCCTCGCGCCCGGTGTTCCAGGCGCCCTCAACCGAGTCGATGTAGTAGTAGCCAGCGTTAGCCCTGGTGTCGTAGCGCACCGAGTCGAAGATGTAGAACTCAGCCTCCGGGCCGAAGAACGCGGTGTCCCCGATCCCGGTGCCCTTCAGGAACGTCTCGGCCTTGCGGGCGATGTTCCGCGGGTCACGGGTGTACGGCTCGCCGGTCAGCGGGTCGTGCACGAAGAACGTGAGGTTCAGGGTCGGGTGCTGGCGGAACGGGTCCATCACGGCGCTGGTCGGGTCGGGCATGAGCAGCATGTCCGACTCGTGGATCTGCTGGAAGCCCCGGATCGAGGAGCCGTCGAACATGCGGCCCTCGGTGAAAACCTTGTCGTCGAACGTCTCGGTCGGGACCGTGAAGTGCTGGACAGTGCCCGGCAAGTCACAGAACCTGACATCGACGAACTGGACCTTGTTATCGCCGATGAACTTCAGTACCTCGTCGGCGTTGTTGAACATCAACCCTCCCTGAACGGAGCTGGCACCGCGTTAGCTGGCACGTGTTGCCTCCCTGGGCTGCCGCGGCTGAAGGCCGCGGAAAGGCGGCCACGCAGATGCTGGCCGCATGGGGGGTCTGCCTGCGGCAGGAACGTTTCGGACCATAGTTCCCGGCGATTTCCCGGCCGTGTCTCTAGTGTTTCACACGTGTTACGCCTAACCCTGCGTGACGCGCGTGGCAGGCGGAAAGGCCCCGCGCGGCTGCCGTCAGGGCCACGGGCCGCCGCTGGCCTGGGCGAGGGTACCGTTAAAGGGTGACGGAACGACGCTGGGCCGGGGTTCTGCTGCCGACCCGCAGCCCCGGAGACCCGGAGAAGTACCCGGGTGAGCAGTTCGGCCTTCCCGAGCACGGCCCCCGGTCGGTGGCGGGCATGGGACGCCGCCTGCTCGCCCTGCTGATCGACTGGCTGGCCAGCACGGTCGTGGCGCTGGCGATCTTCCACTCGGCGGGCTGGACGCTGGTCGTCTTCAGCGTCGAGGTCTTCGCTGCTGGAGGCGCTGACCGGGTTCACCCTGGGTAAGCGGGTGCTGGGCCTCCGGGTCGCCCGGCTGGACGGCAAGCCGGTGGGGTTCCTCTGGTCGCTCGTCCGCACGATCCTGCTGATCACCGTCATCCCGCCGCTGGTCACCGACCGTGACCTGCGCGGGCTGCACGACCGGGCCGCCAACACGATCGTGATCCGCGCCTAGACCCTGGCCGGGCGGTTCAGGCCGCCCGGCGGCGACGGCTAGCGGGTGCGCGGCCGGGGCTGCCGGGGCATCCGCCCCGACTTCGGCATCGGCCCCTTGGGCGCCTGGAGCGACTGCGGCAGGGCCTTGAGCCGGTAGTTCAGCTCGGTCACGTCGGCGCCTTTGAGGTTGCGGGGCAGCCGCATGACCTTCCGCTGCAGCTTGCGGATCGGCACCTGGCCCTCTTCGCTGCCGACCTGGAAGTCGTAGATCGGCGTCTCGTGGGCGACCCGGGAGATCCGCTTCTTCTCGGCCGCGAGCAGGCTGGGCAGCCTGGTCGGCGAGCCCTCGCCGACCAGCACGACCCCGGGCTTGCCGACGGCCCGGTGCACCACGTCCATGTTCCGGTTGGCCGACACGGCCGGGGTGACGGTCCAGCCGCCGCGCATGCTCTGCAGGATCGCCGCGGCCGCACCGGGCTGCCCTTCGACCACGGAGTACTGCGCCGACTGGGCGAACCGGCCGAACATCAGCATCGCGGCGGCCAGGCCGGCCGACCACGCCGAGCGGGATCAGCAGGCCGGGCAGGCTGGTGAGCAGGCCGACGATCACGAAGACGGCGATGATCCCGACCGCGGTCAGCGCGATGATCGGGAGTGCCCTGGGGTTCTGTTCGCGGACTATCCCCGCGACCATGCGGATCTGCTTGATGCGGCCCGGAGGGACGCCGTCCGCGCCGTCCTTCCGGTTCGCCGTACTGTTCGCCATGGAAGGGAGGATACGAGTCAGAGGGCCTGGGGGGAAACTGCGGCATCCGCCGAGCGGCCCCGGTGGGTCATCGCCTCCCGGTACAGGCGCCCCGCGCGGTAGGACGAGCGGACCAGCGGCCCGGACATGACCCCGGAGAATCCCATCTCCCTGGCCTCGGTGCCGAGCCGCTCGAACTCCTCCGGCGGTACCCAGCGCTCCACCGGGTGGTGCAGTGATGACGGCCGCAGGTACTGGGTGATCGTGACCAGCTCGCAGCCCGCCGCGCGCAGGTCGCCCAGGGCCCCGGTGATCTCGTGCGGCTCCTCGCCCAGACCCAGGATCAGGTTGGACTTGGTCACCAGCCCGGCCTCCCGGGCCAGCGTGATGACCTGCAGCGACCGCTCGTAGCGGAAGCCGGGCCTGATCCGCTTGAAGATCCGCGGCACGGTCTCGATGTTGTGCGCCAGCACTTCGGGCCGGGCCCCGAACACCTCGGCCAGCCGGTCGCTGGCCGCGTTGAAGTCAGGGATCAGCAGTTCCACCCCGCAGCCGGGCACCGCCGCGTGGATCTCGCGGGCGGTCTGCGCGTACAGCCAGGCGCCGCCGTCCGGCAGATCGTCGCGGGCCACCCCGGTCACGGTCGCGTAGCGCAGCCCCATCGTGGCCACCGACTCGGCGACCCGGCGCGGCTCGTCCGTGTCCAGCGGCTCCGGCCTGCCCGTGGCGATCTGGCAGAAGTCGCAGCGCCGGGTGCACTGGTCGCCGCCGATCAGGAAGGTGGCCTCGCGATCTTCCCAGCACTCGAAGATGTTGGGGCAGCCGGCCTCTTCACACACCGTGTGCAGGCCTTCCCGGCTGACCAGGCTTTTCAGCGCCGTGTATTCCGGGCCGGTCCGCAGCCGGGTCTTGATCCACGGCGGCTTTCTCTCGATGGGGGTCTGGCTGTTGCGGGCTTCCACGCGCAGCAGCCTGCGTCCTTCGGGTGCGAGTACCACCCTCTCAGGGTACGTCCCGGGCGGCGGCGCCTGCGCGCCGCAGGCGGGCATACCGGGCCCAGCCCAGGGCGCCGGCCACGATGCCGCCGGAGCCCGCGATGACCAGGACCACGCGCGGGTTGAGCGGGGCCAGCAGGCCGCCGGCCGCGGCCATGCCCACCGAGGCCGCGCCGAACAGCACCCCGGAGTACAAGGCGAAGACCCGCCCGGAGATGGCCCCCGGGACCCGGTGGTTCAGGAAACTCCGGGTGGCGACGACCTCCACGCCGTTGGCCAGGCCACCGATCCCGTAGGCCGCCGCGGCCTGCCAGAGCGTGACCGCGCCGCCGGCCAGGGCCACCCCGGTGCCCGCGATGATCGTCCCGGCCAGGGTGGCCAGCGCCAGGTGGCGGCGGCGCAGCAGGCCACCGGCCAGCGTGCCGCCGAGCATGCCCGCGGTCCAGGCGGCCACCAGCACCGAGTAACCCGAGGCGCCCGCCTTGAGCACTCCCTCGGCGAAGGCCACCTCGGCCACGCTGGCCATGTTGCCGAAGGCCACCATCACGGCGACCACCAGCACCAGCAGGCCCGCCTGCCGGTCGGAGCGCAGGAAGCGCAGCCCCGCGCTGACCTGCCGGCCCACGGGGCCGGCCGGAGTGTCCCGGGCCGCCGGGTCGCTGGCCAGGCCCGCGGGTCCGGCGGCCAGCGGGAGCGCACGCAGCCCGATCGCGCCCAGGCCGTAGACCGCGGCGACCGCGCCCAGCGCCAGGCCGGTGCCGCCCGCCGCGGTGAGCACCCCGGCCAGCAGCGGGCCCACGGTGAACCCGCCCCAGGTGGCCGCCTGCAGGTAGCCGTTGGCCCGGGTGACCCCGGTGCGGCCGGCCAGCTGCGGGACGATGGCGCCCAGCCCGGGCTGGAGCAGGGCCGCGCACACGCCGAAGCCCAGGGAGAGACCGAGGATGGCCCCGGTGCCGGTCAGCTGGGTCAGGGCCAGGGCCACCACGGTCTGGGCGGCCGCCGCGGCCACCAGGACCGGCCGGGGCGACAGCCGGTCCAGCAGCAGCCCCGCCGCGGGTGCGAAGGCCGTGATCGGCACGGTCACCGCGAGGAAGACCGACGCCACCGCCCACGAGGCGTGTGACGTCTGGTACACCCGGCTGGCCAGGGCCACCATGGCGAGCCCGTCCCCGGCGGAGATGAGAACCTGCAGGATGATGGCCAGGCTCAGCGCGTAGCGCGGGGTGGCGCGGTCCGGCTGGGCCGGCGGCCCCGGGCTGGCCACCGCCGGACGGCCCGGCCCGGCCGTGGACGGCGAGGTCAGCTCGGCAGAGGTCGCGTCAGCGACCTGCGGGAGGGACACGGGGAGACTCCTAGGACGAGGGCAGGCTACGGCTCGGAGGCGCTGAAAGCGGGGCCGCTGGTCCTAGTACACGCCGTCCACTTTACCAGGACAGGGCCGGTGGCCTGGATATCTAACGTGGCGGCAACAGCGCCGGCCCTGGGGGCGCGGGGACGGCGCGGGCCGTGTTCCTGGTTATCGATGTGACGCGGGGCGCTCTCGTCGGGGAGCATGGACGCATGCCAACGCAGTTCGATCCCCCGTCGGGGACACGTGATTTCCTGGCCGCCGACGTCGAGGCGCGCGAGCGCGCCTTCGCGGTAATCCGCTCGGTGTTCTCGCGGTACGGGTTCGAGCCGCTGCAGACGCCGGCCTTCGAGCGCCTCGACGTGCTGCTGGGCAAGTACGGGGAAGAGGGCGACAAGCTCATCTTCAAGATCCTGCGGCGCGGCGAGCACGAGGCCTCCGGCGAGGCGGACCTGGCGCTGCGCTACGACATGACGGTCCCCCTGGCCCGGGTGGCCGCTGCCTACGGCAGCCAGCTGCCCACGCCCTACAAGCGTTACGCGATGGGCCCGGTGTGGCGGGCCGACCGGCCCGGGCGCGGGCGGTTCCGGGAGTTCGTCCAGTGTGACCTGGACACCCTCGGCTCCACCTCGGTGCTGGCCGACGCCGAAGTGATCTGCGCGGTGCACGACACGCTGGCCGAGCTGGGCGTCCCGGATTTCCGGTTCCTGCTCAACTCGCGGCACGTGCTGGCCGGCCTGCTGGAGGCGTTCGGCGTGCCCCGCGAACTCGGCCCGGGTGTCCTGGTCACCCTGGACAAGCTGGACAAGCTGCCGGCCGTGGAGGTGGCCGCCGAGCTGACCGGGCGGGGCCTGGCCAGCGGCACCGCCGAGGACCTGGTCTCCGCCCTGACCGCCCCGGATGCGGAAGAACGGATCCGGGCCGCCCTCAAGGCGGGCGAGGAGGGCGCGGCCGGGCTGGACGAGGTCGACGCCGTGCTCTCGCTGGTCGCGGCGCAGGTACCTCCCGGGCGGGTCGAATTCACCCCGCGCATGGTCCGCGGGCTGAGCTACTACACCGGCCCGATCTGGGAAGTCGTGGCGGACGGGGTGCCCGGGTCCATCTCCTCGGGGGGCCGTTACGACCACCTGATCGAGCAGCTGGGCGGCCCCGATCTGCCGGGCACCGGCGGGTCGCTCGGCATCGAGCGGATCCTCCTGCTGCTGCCCGGGGGCAGCCGCGCGGGACGGCCCGGGCGGCTGGACGTGGCCGTCACCATCCTGGGCGGGGAGTTCGCGGCCCGCGGGTTCGCGTTCGCCGCGGCCGCGCGCCAGGCAGGCCTGCGGTCCAGCGTGTACCTGGGCTCGTCGGGCAAGCTGGGCCGCCAGCTCAAGTGGGCCAGCGACCAGGGCGCCCGCTGGGCGCTGATCTACGGCCGGCAGGAGGAGGAAGCCGGCGCGGCCACCGTGCGGGACATGGACAGCGGCGCGCAGGCGGTGGTGCCGGTCACCGAGCTGGCCGGCTACCTGGCTGGGCAGGCCGCGGCGGCCGCGGCCCAGGACACTGCGGCCCAGGACGCCGCAGGTTAGGGCCCCGCAGGACGCCGCCAGCCCCGCGCATCCCCAGCGCAGCCGCGATGTCCCCGGCCCGCGTACCACCCCGGCCGCCAGCACCCGGTGAACTCCCAGCAAAAGCACAGGCGCCGGAGCGGGAAGCAACCCGGCCCCCGGGGTAGTTAGCGGCTAAGGGAGGTACTTCGCGTGATAAATGTGGACGAGCTTCGCCAGATGAGCCCGGACGACCGCGCTGAACTCGCCTGCGCCCTCGCGGCCCTGGACGGTTCTCCTCAGGAGGACCCCGGCCCCGGTGCGCCCGACCGGCCCGGCCCGCGCAGGGAATCGGACCTGCCCGGGAACCCGCGCAGCCGGGTGTTCGCGCTCGTCGCCATCATCGGCTGCTGCCTCGTCCTGGCCGCCTGGATCGGCGTGCTCGCCGTCACGCTGCCCCGGTACTACCGATCGGGCGGGTGGCGGGGTGCCTGGGTCGGATTCGACGCCGGCCTGCTCGTCACGTTCGCGGTCACCGGCTGGGCCGGCTGGCGGCACCGCCAGCTGGTGATCGCCTGCCTGGTGGTGCTCGCCACCCTGCTGTGCTGCGACGCGTGGTTCGACGTCACCCTGGACCTGCGTACCAGCGATTTCCTGGTCAGCCTGCTGATGGCGCTCTGCGTTGAGCTGCCGCTGGCCGCACTGGCCCTCATCGGTGCCCGCCGCCTGATGCGGCTGAACGTCAGGGCGGCGGCCCGGACCGGGCGGGTCCCGCCGCTGTGGAAGATCCCGCTGTACGGCCTGGAATCCCGCGGCTTCCGGACCCTCATCCCAGCCGAGCCGTGCCCCCCGGTGCCGCCGGGCGAGCCCGGCATGGCCGGCCTGTCATCCGGCCCGGCCCTCTCCGCCCGGGGTGCCCCCGAATAACCTGGCCGGCCTCTGCTGTCGGCTAATTTCCTGGCCGGCCCGCGGCGCCGGGCGGAGTATGGCGGGTATGGCGCAATTCACCTCCTACGACGGCGCGAAGCTGGCCTACCACCGGCTGGGTTCCGGCCTGCCGCTTATCTGCCTGCCCGGAGGCCCGGGCCGGGCTCCCGGCTACCTCGGTGACCTGGGCGGCCTGGGGGATTCCCGCGAGCTGATCCTGCCTGACATCCGGGGGACGGGCGACAGCGAGGTGCCCGCCGATCCGGCCGCCTACCGCTGTGACCGCATCGCCCGGGATGTAGAGGCGCTGCGGGCCGAACTGGGCCTGGAGCGGATGGACCTGCTCGGCCACTCCGCGGGCGGGAACGTGGCGCTGCTGTACGCGGCCGCGCACCCGGAGCGGATCGGTCACCTGATCCTGCTCACCCCCGGAGTGCGCGCGCTGGGGCTGACGTTCACCGACGAGGAGCAGCAGGCCGCGATGCGCCGGCGCTCGGCGGAGCCCTGGTTCGAGGCGGCCTGGGCCGCGGCGCAGGCCGCGGACGACGGCGACGACTCGGCGGAGACCACGCTCGGCTACCAGCCCTTCCTGTACGGCCGCTGGGACGGCGCGGCCCGGGCCCACGCGCGGGCGGCGCTCAGCGATGAGGCCGCGCCGGTACGGGCCGCCTTCTACGCCGAGGGGGCGTTCGACCCGCCCGCGACCCGGGCCGCGCTCGCCACCCTGGCCGCCCCCGTGCTGGTGTACGCGGGTGAACTGGACGCCGTGTCACCTCCGGAGCTGCTGGCCCAGGCGGCCGGGCTCTTTCCCGGCTGGGAGCTCACGGTCCAGCCGGGCGCCGGCCACTTCCCCTGGCTGGACGATCCCGCCCAGTTCGCCGCCGCCCTGAGCGCGTTCCTCTCCGGCGCGTGACCCGCGGCCACGCAGTCGCGTGCTTCACCGGGGGCTCAGGCTGGCCAGGTTTCCCGGTATTCCGCAGGCTGATAACGGCGGCTGGGCACACCCGCGCACGGCACGGTTACGCTTCCTGTGATGGCTCGTGAATGGCCGCACATTGGCCGGCAGGTCACTGATGGGCGAGGCTTGGACCCGCGGTACGCCGTCGAACGGCCACGCGGCCGCCTGTCAGCGAGCCGGGGACCGACGAGTCGGCCGAATTAAGCCGTGCTTAGACCAAGGCTGCGGCGATCGGTGGCGCCGTGCCCGGCGCACTCGCGCTGGGCAGGCCAGGAACGTCCGCCCTGATCAACTCGCCAGGCAGCCACCCCGTAGCGCGGCCCTGCTCATTGTCCACAGTCATGGAATGGGACTCAAAGACAAGCTCGATGGCCACCGGGGGAACCCTATGGACTACGGCATCTAAAATGCAATGCCTTCGCCTCTGGCGGAGACCTCGCGCTTCAGGATGGATGCCACCACCGGGAGCGCGGCGCTTGACCCTCACGTCACGTCATGCCGCATAGTCGTTGCGTGAAAGAGCACCTGACCGTGGGACGCGTCGCCGAACTGGCCGGCGTAACCGTCCGCACGCTGCATCACTATGACGAGATCGGCCTCGTCCGGCCGTCGGCGCGGACCGCAGCCGGGTACCGGGCCTACTCAGCGGGCAACGTGGAACGGCTGCGGGAGGTGCTGGCCTACCGGCGGCTGGGCTTCGGGCTGCAGGAGATCGCGGACCTGGTTGACGACCCGGCCGCCGACGCGGTCGCGCACCTGCACCGCCTGCGCGGCCTGCTGCTGGAGCAGCGGGACCGGGCCGACGCCATGGTGACCGTCATCGACGGGGAACTCACGGCACGGGCGAAGGGAATGGCAGTGACACCAGAGGAACAGCTGGGAATGTTCGGCACGCGGTTGTATGACGCCATCGGGGGCGCGTACCCCGCGACGCGGCGCACCGAGCCTCGGATCGCCGCCCAGGTCTGGGATGCGCTCGGCGACGCGCGGACCGTACTGAACGTCGGGGCCGGCACTGGCTCCTACGAACCGCCCGACCGCGACGTCACCGCGGCGGAGCCGTCGGCGGTCATGCGGGCGCTGCGCCCTGAGGGCTCGGCGCCGTGCGTGGCCGCCGCCGCGGAGAGCCTGCCGTTCGAGGACCAGTCCTTCGACGCCGCCATGGCCTTCAGCACCGTCCCCCACTGGCAGGACCCGGCCGCCGGGCTGCGCGAGATGCGGCGCGTGGCCCGCCGCGTGGTGGTGTTTACCTACGACTCCAGCGAATTCGCCTGGCGCCGGCGGTTCTGGCTCACCCGTGACTACCTGCCTGAGGCCGCCGGCCTCGCCGACGCGGACTGGCTGCCCCGGCTGGCTGACGCGATCGGGGGCCGAGCGGAACCGGTGCTCATCCCGTGGGACTGCGCCGACGGCTTCCTCGAGGCATACTGGCGCCGGCCCGAGTCCTACCTGGCGGAACATGTGCGCAGGGCGTGTTCGGTGTGGACGCGGGTCGGCCCGGAGGCTGAGCAGCGGGCCGTGCGCAGCCTGCGCGAGGATCTTGACTCGGGCAGGTGGGCCGAGCGCAACCGTGAACTCGCCGGCCTCGATGCGGCGGAGCTTGGCCTCCGCCTGCTCGTAGCCTGACCCCTGCCGCGACAGCCGTGCTCGGCACGAATGCGTGATTGCTAGCTGACTGTATGACTACTAACTCGGCGGCAAGGACAGCATCGAGGCTGACCGCAAGGCGGCGGAGGCGGTGGCCGTCGCGCAGCCCCACCTGGCGACGGCCATGCGGGAGAACCGGGCCGCGATGCGGCGGATGGTGGCCTTCCTCGCCGGAGAGGCCGGCATCCGCTAGTTCCTCGATATCGGGACGGGCCTGCCGACGAGCCCGAACGGCGGGAGCCTACCTGGCTGTGGCCCGGGAACTACGCGGCGGAGCCGGCGGACTGCAGCTCCGTGGCGAGGGCAGCGGCCAGGTCCGGGTAGGTGAACCCGAACCCCGCCTCGCGCAGTACCCGGGGCAGGACCCGGGCGCTGGACATCAGGTCGCTGGTCACGCCGCCCAGGGCCACTGACAGCACCGGGGACGGGACGCTCAGCAGCGCCGGGCGGTGCAGCGCGCCCGCCAGCGCGGCGGTGAAGGCGGCGTTGGTCGCCGGATTCGGGGCCGTCAGGTTGACCGGCCCGGAGATCTCCGGCTGGTCCAGCAGGAAACGCGCGGCCCGGACCCAGTCGGCCAGCGCCACCCAGCTCATAACCTGCGTGCCCGCGCCGAGCCGGGCGCCCAGGCCGAGCCGGAACAGCGGCAGCAGCCGGGCCAGCACGCCGCCGTGGCGTGAGAGCACGACGCCGGTCCGCAGCGTGGCGACCCGGATCCCGGCCTCCCGGGCCGGGCCGGCGGCTGCCTCCCAGTCCCTGACCACGCCGGCCAGGAACCCTGTGCCCGCGGGCGCGGACTCGTCCACGTCCCGGCCGCCGGTGTCCCCGTACCAGCCGATGGCGGAGCCCGAGAGCAGGACCGCCGGCGGCCGCTCCATGGCGGCCAGGAACTCGGTGAGCCCGCGGGTGCCCTGCACCCGGCTGGCCCGGATCTCCTCCTTGTAGGAGTCGGTCCAGCGATGGTCGGCGACCCCCGCGCCGGCCAGGTGCACGACCGCGCCGGTTCCGTCGAGGGCGCCGGGCGCCAGGCCGCCCAGGCGGGCCAGCGGGTCCCAGGCGACCTCGGTGGCCGACGCGGGCGTCCGGCGTACCAGGGTGACCACCTGGTCGCCGCTCTCCCGCAGCGAGGCCGTCACCGCGCTGCCGATCAGCCCGGACGCCCCGGTCACCGCGACTTTCATGGCTGCCCCCGTCTGCTCACGTGCGTGCGGCCCCGTGCGGGCCCCGTCGTCTGAGTCTTCGTTGGCTGCGGGACCGGCGGACGCCCTCGCGCTGCGCCAGGCCGGCCCGGTGCCCGGGCCGGCCCGGTGGCTAGAGCCCGAGTTCGGCCTCGAAGGCCCCTTCCTCCAGGCGGGCCTTCACGGTGCCCAGGAAGCGTGCCGCGTCCGCCCCGTCCACCAGGCGGTGGTCGTAGCTGAGCGCCAGGTACACCATGGACCGGACGGCGATCACCTCGCCGAGGGACGGATCCTGGACCACCACCGGGCGGCGTACGACCGTGCCCGTGCCGAGGATGCCGACCTGCGGCTGGTTGATGATCGGGGTGTCGAACAGCGCGCCGCGGCTACCCGTGTTGGTCAGCGTGAACGTGCCCCCGGCCAGGTCGTCCGGGTTCACCTGGCCACCGCGGGTCCGGGACGCCAGGTCGGCGATCTTGCGGGCCAGGCCGCCCACGTTGAGGTCGCCGGCGTTGCGGATGACCGGGACCATCAGCCCCTTCTCGGTGTCCACCGCGATGCCCAGGTGCTCGGCGTCGTGGTAGGTGACCTGGTTGCCGTCTGACTCGATGCTGGCGTTGAGCCGCGGGTGCACCTTCAGCGCCTCGACCGCGGCCAGCGCGAAGAACGGGAGGAAGGTGAGCTTGACTCCCTCACGGGCCTCGAAGTCGGCCTTGGCCCGGTCCCGGAGCCTCGCGATCGCGGTCACGTTGACCTCGACCACCGTGGTCAGCTGGGCCGACGTCTGCAGGGACTCGACCATCCGGCGAGCGATCACCTGCCGGGCCCGTGACATCCGCTCGGTCGTACCGCGCAGGTGGGACGGCTCGATCGCGGGCCGGGACGGGCTGCCCTGGGCCTGCTGGCCGGCCGGCGCCTGGCCGGCCGTGGCCTGGCCGTCGGCCGCGGCGGACTGCTGCGCCGCCGCGATGGCCTCACGCCGGACCCGGGCCGCGTCGACCACGTCCTGCTTGCGGATCCGCCCGCCGACTCCGGTCCCGGTGACGGTGGCCAGGTCCACGCCGTGCTCGGCGGCCAGCTTGCGGACCAGCGGGGTGACGTACGGGCCGTCCGCCGTGCCGAGCGGCGAGGCCGTCCGGCCCGGGCCCTGGCCCGCGGGGGAACCCGGCTGCGGGGGGCCCTGGGGCGCGGGAGCCTGCTGGGCGGGAGCCTGCTGCGGCGGGGCTTGCTGGACGGGGGC
This sequence comes from uncultured Actinomycetes bacterium, assembly GCA_963723595.1. Taxonomy (GTDB): domain Bacteria; phylum Actinomycetota; class Actinomycetes; order Streptosporangiales; family Streptosporangiaceae; genus RYN-230. The sequence continues at coordinate 1,164,242 of CAVRRQ010000010.1, read as the reverse complement.
AGGCGCGGGGGGCGCCGGGGGAGCGGGCGCCTGGGCCGGGGAAGCGGGGGCGGGTGTGGCCGGCTGGGCCCGCCGCCAGATGTCGCTCACCGGCGCCGCGGCCGCCGCCGGCTCCTGCGGCGCGCTGCCGGGCTGCCCCTCGGCGGGCTGCTGCCCGGCGGCCTGCTCGGCGGGCTGTGGCTGCTCGTAGCTGGGCGGCGCGGGCGGCTCGTACGCGGCCGGCTGCTGGTAGCCGGTACCCGGCTGCTCGCCGCTGCCCTGGTACTCGCCCGCCTGCGGATAGGAGTACCCCGCCTCAGCGGGGCCTCAGCGGGGGCCTCAGCGGGGGCCTCGGCCGGGGCCTCGGCCGGGGCCTCGGCGGCGGGCTGGGCGTCCGGCTCCTGGCCGCTGGCCTGGTACTCCTCCGCCTGGTAACCGTCCGCCGGCGCCTCGGTGGGGGCCTCAGCCTGGCCGTCAGCCCCGCCGTCCGCGGGGGGCGCGGCGGCCTCAGCACCGTTCTCGTCGATGACCGCGAGTTCGGCACCGACCGCCACCGTCTCGTCCTCGGCGACGGTGATCCCGCGCAGGATCCCGGCCACCGGCGATGGAATTTCGGTGTCAACCTTGTCTGTGGAGACCTCGAGCAGCGGCTCGTCCGCCTCCACGCGCTCGCCCTCCTTCTTGAGCCAGCGCGTGACGGTGCCCTCAGTCACGCTCTCACCGAGCTGGGGCATGGATACGGAGACCGACATGGCTTCCCGTGACTCCTTCGCTGTTCGACACTCACAGTTGCGGCTGTGCTGGGGGGTGCGTGGCCCGGCCCGGGCTACGCGTGCATGTGCAATGGCTTCCCGGCGAGCGCGAGGTGCGCCTCGCCGATCAGCTCTGACTGGGTCGGGTGCGGGTGGATGAGCTGCGCCACGTCATACGGAAGCGCCTCCCAGTTGTAGATCAGCTGGCCCTCGGCGATCAGCTCGCCGACCCGGGCGCCGACCAGGTGGATGCCCAGCACCGGCCCGGGCGTGCCGTCCGGGCCGCCGGTGGCCGCCGCGATCAGCTTCGCCGCGCCCTGGGTCTGCAGGATGACGCTCTTGCCGTTACCGCCGATGGGGTAGGTGAGCTCGGTGACCTCGAGGCCGCGCTCCGCGGCCATCGCCGACGTGATGCCGACCGAGGCGACCTCCGGGTCGCTGTAGGTGACCCGCGGCACGCCGTCGTAGTCGATCGGCGTCACCTTCAGGCCGGCCAGCCGCTCCGCGACCAGGATGCCCTCGGCGAACCCGACGTGGGCCAGCTGCGGGCCGGGGATCAGGTCCCCGACCGCGGAGATCGTGGGCACGTTGGTGCGGCAGTACTCATCGACCTTCACGTACCCGCGCTCCACCGCCACGCCCGCCGCCTCGTAGCCCAGGCCCGCCGACACGGGCCCGCGGCCCACCGCCACCAGGAGCAGGTCGGTGTCCAGGTTCTTGCTACCGTCCAGGCTGACCGTCAGGCCGCCGCCGTTGTCCTTGACCCCCTCGAAGCGGGTACCGAGCTCGTAGCCGATGCCCCGGCGGCGGAACGCCCGCTCCAGCAGCTTGGAACTGGCCTCGTCTTCCAGCGGCAGCAGGTGCGGGAGCATCTCGACGATGGTGACCTCGGCGCCAAACGAGCGCCACACGCTGGCGAACTCCACCCCGATGACCCCGCCGCCGAGGATGACGGCCGAGCGTGGCACCCGGTCCAGCCGGAGGGCGTGATCGCTGTTGATGACCCGCTCGCCGTCGATCTCCAGCCCGGGCAGGCTCTTCGCCTCGGACCCGGTGGCCAGCACGATGTGCGCGCCCTCGTAGACCGTCTCGCCCACCCGGACCTGGGTCGGCGAGACCAGCGTGCCGTCGCCGTAGACCATCTCAATCTTCCGGCTGGCCAGCGTGCTCTGCAGTCCCTTCCAGAGCCGGTCCACGACCTTGTCCTTGTAGGCGTGCACGCCGGGCATGTCGATCCCCTCGAAAGTGGACCGGACCCCGAACGCCTCGCCCTCCCGGGCCTGGTCGGCGACTTCCGCGGCGTGCAGCAGCGCCTTGGTGGGAATGCAGCCGCGATGCAGGCAGGTCCCCCCGACCTTGTCCTTCTCGATGAGCGCCACGCGCTTGCCGAGTTCGGCGGCCCGCAGAGCGCAGGCGTATCCGCCGCTGCCGCCACCGAGGATGACGATGTCGTAGGAACTGGTGCTGTCCGCCACAGATGTGCTCCTTGCTCCGATCAGTTGTCCCCGACCGCCATTAACACCCAGGCCCGGCTAGAGCCTTCCCTCCGCGGCGTCCAGTGCTATCTGCACGAGAGCCCTGGTCGCCGCGCCGGTTCCGCCCTTCGGGGTATACCCATGCGGCTGGCCATCATTGAACGATGGGCCAGCAATGTCCAGGTGGGCCCAGCGCACCCCGGCCGGCACGAACTCGCGCAGGAACAGGCCTGCGACGAGCATCCCGCCGCTGCGGTCCGCGGACACGTTGGCCAGGTCGGCGACGGCCGAGTCCAGTCCCTTGCGCAGTTCGGCGGGCAGCGGCATCGGCCACATGGCCTCGCCGGCCCGGTCCGCCGAGGCCACCACCGCGTCGCGCAGCGTGTCGTCGTTGGCCATCACCGCCGAGATCCGCGTGCCGAGCGCCACGACCTGGGCCCCGGTCAGCGTGGCCACGTCCACCACCACGTCGGGGTGGTCCTCGGCCGAGCGGGCCAGCGCGTCGGCCAGCACGAGCCGGCCCTCGGCGTCGGTGTTGAGCACCTCGACGGTCTTGCCGCCGTAGATGGTGAGCACGTCGGAGGGACGCTGCGCGGTCCCGCTCGGCATGTTCTCCGCGATCGGCAGGTAGCCGATGACCCGGACCGCCGGGCCGAGCGTGGCGATGGCCTGCATCGCGCCGATGATCGCGGCCGCCCCGCCCATGTCCGACTTCATGGTCTCCATGGACTTCGGCGGCTTGAGCGAGAGGCCGCCGGAGTCGAACGTGATGCCCTTGCCGATGAACACCACCGTCGTGTCCGCCTGCGCGGGGGCGTACTCCATCCGGACCAGCCGCGGCGGGTGCACCGAGCCCTGGCCGACGCCCACGATCCCGCCGTAGCCGCCGCGCTCGAGCGCCTTCTCGTCCAGCACCTCGGCCTGCATCCCGCCGGCCGCGGCCACCCGGGCCGCCTCATCCGCCAGCGTCTCGGGGAACAGGTCCGACGGGGCGGTGTTGACCAGGTCGCGGGCGAGAGACACCGCGTCGGCGAGGGCCTGGGCGCGGCGGCGGATGCTGTCCGCATCGTCCGCCGAGGTCAGCACGGTGATCGCCGCGGGCCGCCGCCCGTCCTGCCGGTACCGCGTGAACGCGTAGCCGCCCAGCAGCGCGCCGACCGCAACCGCCTCGGCGGCCCCCGGGTCGCCGGCGGGCAGGGCGAGCGCGATCCTCAGGTCGGTGCGGTGGCCGTTGGCCGCGGCACGGCCGGCCGCGGTGAGCGTCCTGACCGCCGCGCCGGCCGCGCGGCGCAGCGTCTCGGGGTCGGGAGCGCCTGCCGCGCTGTCCGGGCCCAGCCCGACCGCGGCGATCAGCGGCGCGGTGACCGCCCCGCCGCCCGGCAGCCGGGTGACTTCTTCGGCCTGGCCGGTCACCCCCAGGATGGCGAGGGTGGCAGCCAGGCGGCCGTCTAGCGCCTGGTCGAGGTCGGCCGCGCCGGGCGCCAGGATTGGTCCGTCCTCGCCCTTGATCACTCCGATGACGACGGCGTCCGCGTCGATCGAACTGGGCGCGCTGGTAGAGAGAGTGAGCGTCGTGGTCACGGCTCTGATGCTAGCCCCTGCCCGGGCAGGACGATCACGCGTCGCGCAGGGTGGGCGGCCTGAGGGCCGGTGCCGGCCGCGGGACGGCCGGGCCGGGTGCGGGGCGGCGCCGTTCAGGGCCCGGCCGGCGCGGGCGTGCGGCTGGCCGGGCCCGGGCACAGCCGGAGTCCCGAGCCCGGTGCTGAACAGATGGCAGCCGCGCGGGTCCAGGCGCAGCCCGACGTGCTCGCCACGGTCCGCCCGGGTGTCAGAGAACACGCTGGTCAGGCGCCCGTGCCCGGGAATGTCGATGGCGTGCTCGTAGCCGCGGCCGCGGAACGCGACGTCGGCGACGGTCCCGGTGACGTGGTGCTCGCCGGTACGGCTGGCGCACAGCTGGACGCCGGTGGGCCGGATCATCAGCAGCGCGGCCGCCTCGCCGGCGGGCAGGCTCGGCCCCCGGGCCTGGAACGGCCGGGCCTGGGCCGCCCCGGGCCAGCTCCACCTCCACGGTGCCGTCGCCCGCCCGCCTGTTCGTACGCGGAATGTACAGCCGGTGGCCTGAACGTTAAGCATGCAGTACAGGATGGATCTAACAGCTGTCACTTCTAAGATCTGACAAATGTTAGGCTAGTTGAGTTGACTCGGGGGTGGGGTCTGCGTGTATGCAGGAGGGCGGGCGGGTGTCGTACCCGCCGGAACCGTGCCGGGAGCCAGAACTGGGCCGACAGGAGGTGGATGGTGGCCAGCAGGTACCGCCCGGGGCGGTCAGTGGCCGTCTTCTTCCTCGGCGTACACCCGGGCCGCGTAGTCGTCGAGCGACTGCTGGCAGGCCTCCAGCGCCTTCTCCGCCTCGGGGCGGCCGCTGGCGCCGAACGCGTCCCGGGCGCGCACCCGCGCGAACCAGGTGCGCAGCTTGACCAGGTCGACCTCGTTCTCCTCGAGCTCGGCGTAGGTGAAGTGGCTGGCCACGTACTCCTTCTTCACCTGGCCCAGGAAGTCCTCGCAGCGATCGGTGATCTCCTCGTACTCGTCGTTCCGCGCCGCCTGGAACGACGCGCGCACCTCCTGCTCGCCCGCCAGCACGCGGCACGACAGCAGCGCCGCGGTGCCCTCCATGTCGAGGATCTGGCTGCGCAGCTTGCGCAGCGCCCGCTCGTTGCCGACGCTGGCGGGCAGGGCGGCGGCGGAGTTCTGCAGGTAGATGGCGCCCAGGCTCTTGAGCCGCCGCCATACCGCCGACCGCAGGCGGCTGGGCTCGGACGGTACCCGGTAGATGAGGACCAGCCAGCCCTCGTCCGGCGCGCGGTCGGCGTCAGCCATGCCGTCATTGTCGCAGAGGTCAGCGCTCACCCTGTGCTGATCAACCCCATGATCAACCCGGCGATTAACCGTGTGCCGTCCCTGACGGCGACACTGGAGGTTCCGTGAATGCCGCCGCCCTCGTCCTGACCGTCTTCGTGGCCTGCGCCGTCGAGGCGGTCGAGGCGCTCACCATCGTGCTGGCTGCCGGGCTGACCCGGGACTGGCGCTCCACCTTCCAGGGCATGGCCGTGGCCCTGGTCGTGCTGGCGGCCGTGGTCGCCGCCCTCGGGCCCGCCCTGACCCTGTTCCCGCTCGGGGTGCTCCGCCTGGTGGTGGGAGCCCTGCTGGCCATCTTCGGGCTGATGTGGGTGCGCAAGGCCATCCTGCGCGCCTCGGGCTACAAGGGTCTGCACGACGAGGCGGGCATCTACGAGCGGCAGGTCGCCGCGGCCCGGGAGGCCAAGACCGAGAGCCGCTTCGGTGTCCGCGACTGGTACGCCTTCACCCTGTCCTTCAAGGGAGTGCTGCTGGAAGGGCTCGAGGTCGTGTTCATCGTGATCACCTTCGGTGAGAATCAGGGAAATGTGGCCCTCGCGGCGCTGGGGGCTGCCGCCGCGGTGCTGGTCATCGCGGGTATCGGCGTAGCCGCCCGGGCGCCGCTGGCCCGGGTACCGGAGAACACGATGAAGTTCGTGGTCGGCATCATGCTGACCTCGTTCGGCACGTTCTGGGGGGCCGAGGGAGCCGGGGTGCACTGGCCGGGCAATGACGCCTTCCTGCTGGTGCTCATCCCGCTCTACGCGCTGGTCTGCGTGGGTTACACCGTCCTGCTGCGCCGGGCCCGGGCCGCCACTCCGGTCCCGGGCCCCGCCCCCCTCACCCCAGACACCCTGACCAAGGACACACTCACCACAGACACTCTCACCACGGGGGAGATGCCGCGATGACCCGCTGGCTCCGCTCGTTCGGCGCGTTCTGGTACGACTTCGTCATCGGCGACGACTGGCGCGGCGCCGCGGTCGTCGTCCTCGCGCTGGCCCTCACCGCGCTGCTGGCCCACACGGCCGGCGTGAACGCGTGGTGGCTGCTGCCGGTCGCCGTGATCGCCGCGCTCGGCTGGTCGCTGCGCCACGCCATCAGGGAAAGCTAGCCCGGCCGCGCGCGGCCGTAGCCCCGGGCGGGGCAAGCGGGCCGGCCGGCGGAGCAGGCCAGCCGGGCCCGTCACCCGGACGGTGTCAGCCCGAACGTGATCCGGTAATCGCACCGGCCCTTGCAGACGAACGTGCTGGTCGCGTCGTCATCCGCGTACGAGTAGGCGTACGGCTCGGCCTTCTTGAACACGGCGGCGTAGTCCACCGGCCACTGGGCCGGGTTGCACGCCGCCCGCGGGGCCCACGCGCCGCGGCAGCAGTACTGGTCGGAGCCGAACCTCGCGCACGCGGACTCGCAGCCGACCACGGACCCGGCCGCCTTGACCTGCAGCACGCTCGGGCAGTTCACCGGGGTGGTGCAGCCGGCCGCCACGCAGCCCTTCCGGCTGACCCGGTTGGCCGCGGTGCCGTGCGTGACGTTGATGAACATCGGCAGGTTCGAGCCGTCCACCATGCTGACGTCGTAGAAGTCCAGCCCGTCCCAGGCGTTCATGTCGAACTCGGCCAGCGTGGCCGGGATGGCGCCGTTGCCGGTGCACTGGTACCGGCCGCCGCAATCCCCGGACTGGCAGTGGCCGTGGCCAGCCCGGAACACGCAGCCGGTCCGGCCCCAGAACCGGCCGTTCCAGTGTCTCGGGACGGTGATCGTCAGGCTGTGCCCGGGCCGCAGTTTCCAGCCGGTCCGGGCCAGCGGGTGCGCCGGGTTCTGCGCGGCGCCCACCCAGATGGTCTGGCTGACCCGGTTCACGAACGTCACCAGGTGGGCCCCGGCCGCCGCGCCCGCCCGGGCGGGCGCGCGGGCTGGGGAGGCGGCGGCCGGGGAGCCGGGAGCCGCGGGCGGGCCAGCCGGGCTGGCCGTCGCGGCGCCAGAGGAGGGGCCGGATGACGAGGGCAGGGCAGCAGCGGAGGGAACCGCGGCCCCGCTCACCGCCGCGGCCCGGACGTCCGCCGCGGGGGCGGCGGCGTGGGCGCGGCCGGCCGCCGCGTGCGCCCGCGCGGCGGTCCCGACGCCGGCCGCGCCGCCCGCGGCCGAGCACGCCGTGACCAGCGCCACGGCTCCCGCCGCCGCGACCAGCGCGGCGACCCGCAGCGAGCGCCTCTTTTCCCGGCCAGCAACCACGGGGCCCGTCCTCCTTGCGCAGGAAGTGCTGTGCCGCACGCCGGCTGTGCACCCTGCTCTGGGAGACGCTCCCGCCCACTGCAGATAACGAAAACCCGCCGGGGTGATCGCGTCCCCCCGCGGGGCGGGTTCCCGGGCCGGTGGCGCACCCCGCCCGCCGGCCCGAAACACCCGCCCCGGCCTCCGCGACGCGGGATCATGCGGCTGCGGGATTTCTGTTATCTGGCCCGGGTTTGCGGAGTCTCCCCTGAAGGCGGGGTCCGACCGCCGCACCACCGACGAGGGGGAGGTGTCATGCACATGCCGCGCAGCAGCGGGCCAGGAGTGCAGACGGTGATCGCCGCCCAGGCCGGGGACACTGAGGCGCTGGACAGCCTGCTGTCCAGCTACCTGCCCCTGATCTACAACATCGTCGGCCGGGGTCTCAGCGGCCACGCCGACGTGGACGACGTGGTGCAGGAGACCATGCTCCGGGCCGTGCGCGGCCTGGGCGACCTGCGCGATCCCGCCGCGTTCCGGTCCTGGCTGGTGGCGGTGGCCATCCGGCAGATGCGCGATCACTACCGGGCCCGCCAGGCCGCCCCGGCCGCCGACCTGACCGACGAGGTGGCCGACCCCGAGGCCGACTTCGTGGAGCTGACCATCCTCCGGCTCGGCCTGTCCAGCCAGCGGGAGGAGACCGCGCAGGCCACCCGCTGGCTCGACGCCGGGGACCGCGAGCTGCTCGCGCTGTGGTGGCTGGAGGCCGCCGGGGAGCTGGACCGCATCGAGCTCACCGCCGCGCTCGGCCTGCCGGCCACCCACGTCGCGGTGCGCATCGGCCGGATGAAGGAGCAGCTCACCACCTGCCGGGTGGTGGTGCGGGCGCTGCGCGCCGACCCCCCCTGCCCGGGCCTGGTGCTCACCACGGAAGGCTGGGACGGGGTGCCCAGCCCGCTGTGGCGCAAGCGGATCGCGCGGCACATCCGTGCGTGCCGGCGTTGCGGGGCGCAGGAGGACGGGCTCATCGCGGCCGAGCGGCTGCTGGCCGGGCTGACCCTGGTCCCGCTGCCCGCCGCCTGGGCGTCCCGGGCGGCCGCGATCCGGGTGGTCGGCACGGCCCGCGAGTTCGGCGGCCCCCACCCGGGCGGCGCGGGCGGTGCGGGCCATGCCGGCGGTGGGGCCATGGTCCGGGCCGGACGCGGGGGGCCCCGGGCGGCCGGCCACCGGGGACTGGTGCGCCGGGGCGCGGGCCGCGCCGCGGGCCACTCCCGCCACGCGCGGATCCTGGCCAAGGCGGGCGGCTCGCTGCAGGCCAAGCTGGTGGCCGCCTCGGTCGCGGCCAGCTGCGTGGTGGCCGGCGGGGTCGCCGTCGTCCACCTGCACGGGGCCCACCCGGCCGCCGCCACCCACCACGTGCAGGCCGTCCCGGTGGCGCTGCCCGCGCCGGTCACCCGGGCCCTGGCCCGGCCGTCGCCCAAGCCGGTCCGGACCACCCACCCGCCGCGCAAGCCGGCGCCCCCGCCCCGGCCGGCCAGCAACGCGAAGAAAGGCGTCGCCGCCTGGGCGTTCACCGGGGCCGCGCAGGCCCTGGCCCGGTCCGGGGCGTCCTGGTATTACACCTGGTCCGCCACGCCCGCGGGCGGCATCGCCAGCCCCCAGGGTGTCCGTTTCGTGCCCTTGATCTGGGGCGCGGCGAACGTGAACGCCGCCACCCTCAGCCAGGTGCGCGGCGAGGGGCGTTACCTGCTCGGCTTCAACGAGCCGGACATGAGCGGCCAGGCCAACATGAGCCCCGGCCAGGCCCTCGGCCTGTGGCCGCAGCTGGAGGCCACCGGGATGCGGCTGGGCAGTCCCGCGGTCGCCGATAACGGCGCCACCCCCGGTGGCTGGCTGGACCAGTTCATGTCCGGCGCCGCGGCCCGCGGCTACCGGGTCAACTTCATCACGCTGCACTGGTACGGAGCGGACTTCGCCACCGCTCCCGCGGTCAGCCAGCTGGAGAGCTACCTGCAGGCCGTGCACGCCCGCTACCACAAGCCGATCTGGCTGACCGAGTTCGCCCTGGCCAATTTCGGGGCCTCGCCGCAGACTCCGAGCCGGGGGCAGCAGGCCGCGTTCCTCACCGCGGCGACCGCGATGCTGCAGCGGCTGAGCTACGTGCAGCGGTACGCGTGGTTCGGGCTGGAAGCCACGCCGGGCGACGGCAGCATGGGCCTGTTCCGCAGCGGCCCGGTGGCCACCACGGTCGGCCGCGCCTTCCAGGCCGCCGGCTGACCGGCCGGCCGGGCGGTCAGCCCGCCCCGCCCGCCCGGACCAGCCCCGTCTCGTAGGCGAACACCACAGCCTGGACCCGGTCCCGCAGCCCCAGCTTGGCCAGGACCCGGCCCACGTGCGTCTTCACCGTGGCCTCGGACACGAACAGCCGCTGGGCGATCTCGGAGTTGGACAGGCCCTGCGCCACGTGCGCCAGCACCTCGCGCTCCCGGCTGGTCAGCGTGTCCAGCCCGGGCGGCGCGGGGGAGTCGTGCGCCGGGAACAGCGGCGCGAACCGGTCGATCAGCCGGCGCGTGGTCGAGGGCGCGACCACCGCATCCCCGGAGTGCACCGCCCGGATGGCGAACAGCAGCTCCTCCGGCGGGACGTCCTTGAGCAGGAAGCCGCTGGCCCCCGCCTTCAGCGCGGCGTACGCGTACTCGTCCAGGTCGAACGTGGTAAGCATCAGCACCCGCGGCCGGTCGCCCGCCGCGCAGATCTGCCGGGTCGCCTCGATGCCGTCCAGCCGCGGCATCCGCACGTCCATCACCACCACGTCGGCAGGCCGGGACCGCAGCATCCGGGTCGCGTCCAGGCCGTCCCCGGCCTCGCCGACCACGCACATGTCTTCCTGCGCGTCGAGCACCATGCGGAACCCGGTCCGGACCAGTTCCTGGTCGTCGACCAGCAGGATCCTGATGCCCGTGCCCATGCTGTCGCTCGTTTCCCCGCTCACGCCGCACCCGCCTGCCGGGCCGGGCCCGGCGAACCGGCCGGAGCGGCCTCGCCGTGGCCGCCGGCCGGGACCGGGCCGCGGACGACCGGGAGCCGGGCGGTGACCTGGTAGCCGCCGCCGGGACGCGGGCCCGCGTGCAGCGTGCCGTGGTAGAGCGCCACCCGCTCGCGCATCCCGGTCAGCCCGTGACCGGCGCCGTCCGCCTCCGTCACGCCCCGGCCGTCGTCGGTGATCTGCAGCATCATCACGTCCTCGCAGTAACGCAGCAGCACCTGGGCACTCGCCTGGGGCCCGCCGTGCTTGCGGGTGTTGGTCAGGGACTCCTGGATGATCCGGTAGGCCGCCAGCGCCAGGCCGCCGGGCAGCGGCCCGGGCACGCCCTGCACGGTGAACGAGACCGCCAGCCCGCTGGCCCGGGTCTGCTCGAGCAGCTCGCCGAGCTGCTCGATTCCGGGCAGCGGCACCACGCCCGTGTTGTCGTCGTCGCTGCGCAGCACGCCGAGCATCCGGCGCATCTCGGCCAGCGCCTGCCGCCCCGTGCTGGCGATCGCGCCCAGCGCCTGCCGGGCCCGCTCCGGTGAGCTGTCCAGGGCGTAGGAGGCCCCGTCGGCCTGCACCACCATCACGCTGACGTTGTGCGCGATGACGTCGTGCAGCTCGCGGGCGATCCGGGCCCGCTCGGCGGCCGCGGCGATCTGCGCCTGCGCGTCCCGTTCGCGTTCCAGCCGGGCCGCGCGGTCCTCCAGCGCGGCGTAGTAGCCACGCCGGTAGCGGACTGAGTCGCCGAGTATCCAGGCGATGAGCGACGGGCCGGCGAACGCGACCGAGCCGACCACGATCCAGTGGAACAGGCTGAACTGCACCGGCGGCCACCGGGCCACCGCCGTGGCCGACCCGATCAGGCAGACAGCCAGCCCGGCCAGGGATGCCCGGCGCCGGCCGTACGCGGCCAGCGTGTAGAGCAGGACCACGATCGCCAGGTCGATCTCGTTGACGTGGATGTCGAACAGGACCTGGAGGCCGCCCACGGCCGCCCCGATGGCAAAGGCGGCCACCGGATGGTCCCGGCGGAACACCAGCGGGATGACCAGGGCCAGCGTGACGGGGACGAGCCCGTAGTTCCCGGTGGCGAAGGCCGACGCCAGGGCGGGGATCCCCAGGACAGCGGCGAGCACGCCGTCCACCAGCCGGGGATGACGGCGCAGCCAGAGGTAGAAGGCGCCCACGGGTCAAGGGTACGGGCGCGTCCCCTGGCCGGCATCATCCTGCGGGAGGGGCCGGGGTCAGCCCCCTGGGTGAGGTGCCCGGCTGGGCCGGGCCCGGTGCGCGGGCCCGGCCCAGCCGGACTTGCCTTCCCCCCTTTGCCCGGGGCGGGCACGGGATGCCGGCCTGCCGGAGTCCCCCCGGAGAGTCCCAGGATGACGCTGGCGAGCGAATCCTTTCGTGCACCCCAATCCCATGCCATGACCTCCCACGGCACGGACCCGCCTGCCCGTAGGCAGGCTCCCCGGCGAGCCACATCCGCGCTCGCCCCGGGCTGGTTCATAGCTAACCGCGGCCCGGGCGCCGCCGCTATCCCCGGACTGGGGGATCCGGGTTGCGCCTCCGGGGGCCCTAGAATGCGCGTCACGAGACGGATCGCCGCTGCGCGGCTCCGGCTCGCCCCCACGTGATCCGAGGCAACCGGGCAGGCAGAAGGCAATGGCGGTCGGGCAGGCCACATCCCCGGCGGCGCGCGTCAGCACGCCGGCCGGGCTGGTGGTCGGCATCCCCGAGGGCAGCCGCCTGGTGTTCGGCCGGGGGCCGGACGCCGACCTGACGATCGCGGCCGGCCGGGGGCTGTCCCGCCGGGCCGGGGTGATCAGCGCGCTGGGGGACGGCGTCTGGATCGCCAACATCAGCCGGACCCACGCCCTCTACACCGAGGGGGACGGGTACCGGATCAGGCTGCCCCGGATGGAGGACAACGGCGAGCCGTCCGGCGGGTGGTTCCTGCGGGCCGGGATGACCCTGGTCGGCTCCCGCGCGATGCTCGACGAGGGCCAGCCGCTCTGCGTGATGGTCGCCGGGACGTCCGGCGGGCCGGACTCCGCGCCTGAGGGCACGCGGGTGTGGCAGGACGGGGACGCGACCCTGCTCCCGCTGTACCTGGACCCGATGACCAAGATCTTCCTGGTCGCGCTCATGTGGTGCCGTCCCTGGCTGCTCGACCCGGCGGGGACGTCCCCGCTGCCGCGCACCCCGGAGATCGCCAAGGCGGCCCTCGAGGTGACCGGCGCGTATCACGAGCTGGAGCGCTTCGACACCGACCCGGCGTTCCGGGACCGGCTCTCGGCGCGGGTGGCCGAGCACATCAAGGTGCTGCGCCGCAAGATCACCGACCGCGGGCTGGTCCGGGCGGACACCCGGCTCTCCGACGAGGTGGTCGTCCGGGTGCTCATCGAGCACGGCATCATCACCTCGGCCGACCTGGGCCGGCTCAACGACCCCGCGTGGTGCTCCCGCCAGGAGGACCTGTGGTGGACTCAGGCGCCCTGAATCCAGCCGGATAACTGGTGTGGTGAATGGCTGCCGTGACGTGCGGCTTATGGGTGCTGTGACCGTGCGGCGCAGGGCTGGGCTGCGCGGACGGAGTCGGGCTGGGCTGCGCGGACGGCGCCGGGCGCGGGCCGGATGCTAACGGCCTGCCCGTCAGGGTGGCGGCACCGGGTGGACCTGGAACGTGGCGGTGGCCCGCCGGCCCCGGGCCCCGCTGACCAGCACGTGGTACGTGCCGGCCGGGATCGGCCCGGCGAAGAACACGTGGCCCTGGTCGATCGCATAGTTGAACGTCCCCCTCTGGTCCGCGGTCGGCCGGAAGGGCGCCGCACCGTGGCCGATCAGGCGCACCTGGACCAGGGTCAGCGGGACGAACCCGCTGCCGTGCACCACGAACACGGTGTCGCCATCCCCGTAGGGCTGGCCCATCACCAGCTTCGGCTTCGTGCTCGTCCCGCTGGGCAGCGTCGGCGGGGGCGCGCCGGCGTTCACCGGCGGCCCGGCGGGCAGCGTGGGAAAGGCGGGGGTGGGCGTTCCTGGGGAGGCCGACGGCCGCCCTGTCCCATGCGTGAACGAGGCGCCCAGTGCTGCGCCGACCACCACCAGCGCCACGGCGCCGGCCAGCAGCCCGGCCCCGGCCATGATCCGCTTCCTGGGACGCCTGCCCGTCAAGGCCCCGGGCGCGCCCGCCGGGCGCCCCGGGCCCCCGCTGTCCCCGCGCCAGCGGGGCCAGCGGGACCGGCGCGGTACCGGCAGCGCGGTGTAGGAGCCGAAGGTGGCGTCCTCGCTCACGTCGTCGGTGAACGGCGGGTCCTGGTCATCAGCGGGCCCGGTTTCCGGCGGCGGCTGGGGGCTGCGCTGGTACTTCCCGATCAGGGTGAGCGCGCCCGCGGGCAGGTAGGAGTGCCCCGATCCGGGGGCGGGCGTGGCGCCGACGAACGGCGCCAGTTCCGCCAGGATGGCCGTGGACGTCGGCCGGTTCCGCGGGCTGCGCTCCAGGCAGGCGGTGACGATGGGGATCAGCTCGGCCGGCAGGCCGGTCAGGTCCGGCGGCTCGGTGGCCAGCCGGACCAGGACGTCCATCACGGTGTCGCCCTGGTAGGGCGGGTGCCCGGCCGCCGCGAACAGCAGGGTCGCCCCGAGCGCGAACACGTCGCTGGCCATGGACGCCTGCCGGGTGTCCCGGGCCTGCTCCGGGGCCATGTACGCGGGCGTCCCCAGCGCGCCCCGGGTCACGGTGAGCTGGATCCGCTCGGCGGCCCGCGCCACCCCGAAATCGATCACGCGGGGGCCGTCAGGCGAGACGAGCACGTTGGACGGCTTCAGGTCCCGGTGCACCAGCCCGGCGGTGTGGATCGATTCCAGCGCCTCGGCGCACCCGGCGGCGAGCCAGCGCACCGCCGGGACCGGCAGCGGCCCGCCGCCGCGCACCAGGCGGTTCAGGGACGGTGCCGCGATGTAGGCGGTGGCCAGCCAGGGCACGTCCGCGTCGGCGTCCGCCGCCACGACCGCCGCGGTGAACACCCCGCTGACCCGCCGCGCGGCTGCCACCTCATGGGCGAACCGGGCCCGGAAACCGGCCTCGTCGGCGAACTCGATCTTGATGGTCTTGACCGCGACCAGGCGGCCCGCGGTGGACCGGCCCAGGTACACCTGGCCCATCGCCCCGGCGCCGAGACGGCCGAGCAGCGCGAACGGGCCTATCCGTTCCGGATCCCACTGGCGCAGCGGCGCCAGTGCCGGCTGCGGAACCATCGTTGCCTCCCCCGGGTCCCTAAGGCCCGGGGGACATCATGCCGAGTCCGCGGGCCTGCGTGTCCTGGTTCCGGAGTGTGTGCCGGAAATGGCACCGAACGGATAGCCTGAGGCAGCGCACAGACACGGCGGGGGGTGCCATTTGCGGCTTCAGGGACATATCGTCACGGTCATGACGTCCAGCATCGTCGCAGGGTGAGTAGCGTGCGCGGGGAGCGCAAAACCTCACTACGGCGTTTGATGGCCCGTTCTGTGAGCTCTGGTCCCCGGGCAGTGCAGGATGGAAGCATGAGGGATACCCGAACCACAGCCGTCGGGCTGCGGTCAGCGATCGAGCGAAGCGGTTACTACCCCGGCCTCGTGGCGGATGCCGTGTTCTCCGCCCTCGGCGCGGAGGGCGTGGTGTCGTACGTGGTCCAGTCGGACGCGCTGTTCGACCCGGCCATGGAGGTCCGCCGCCACATGACCGTGCTGGTGCTGACCCCGTCCCGGCTGGTCTATTCCCATACCGACGAGAACCCGGCGGACGACGAGCCAGGTGCCCGTCCGCAGGCGGAGACCAGCACCGAGGCCGTGCGTTTCTCGCGTATCTCCTCCGTGGCCGTGACCCGGGTCGTCCCCGACCCGGCCTCATACGTGCCAGGCGTCACGATGCCGACCGAGGTGGTCCTCACCATCGGCTGGAACGTCCTGTCGCACGTGGAGCTGGAGCCCGCCCACTGCGGTGACGAGAACTGCGAGGCCGACCACGGCTACACCGGCACCATCACCGCGGACGATCTGACCATGCGGGTGAGCGAGGCGGCCGACGGTGAAGAGGCCGTGCGGCAGGTGCTCGCCGTCGCGGTCGCGCTGACCGAGGCGACCACTCACCCCGGCCACTGACGGGCGGCAGCATGACCGCTGAGCCGATGACCTCGGCCACCGTGCCCGATTACGGCGAGGGCACCCTGCCGGACCTGGCCACCTCGCTGCTCGCCTCGCTGGGCGTGGACGACGCGCCGAACCCGCTCGGGCTGGCCCCGACCCGCCGGGCCTGCCTGCTGATCGTGGACGGCCTGGGCTGGGAACTGCTGCGTGCCCATCAGGCCGCGGCCCCGTTCCTGTCCGAGCTCACCACTACCGGGCGCGCGCTCGCCGCAGGCTTCCCGGCCACCACCGTGACCAGCCTCAGCTCCCTGGGCACCGGCCTGCCACCGGGACGGCACGGGATGCTCGGCTACCAGGTCGCCGTGCCCGGCCAGGACCGGCTGCTCAACGGGCTGCGCTGGGATGACCACGTGGACCCCATCAGCTGGCAGCCCGCCCCCACCATCTACCAGCGCGCGGCAGCCGCCGACATCGCCGCTTACCGGGTGGCCGCGCGGGGGCTGGAGAAGACCGGCTTCTCGCTGGCCGCCATGCGGGGGGCGACCTACCGCCCGGCGGACAGCCTGGGCGCGCTCGTCGCCCAGGCGTCCTGGGCGCTGGCCGGCTCGGACCGGGCCCTGGTCACCGTCTACCACGCGGAACTCGACGGCACCGGGCACGTGTTCGGATCCCAGTCCGACGCCTGGTCCTACCAGCTGGCGCACGTGGACAAGCTGGCCGAGCAGCTGGCCAGCTCGCTTCCGGCGGGCACCGCGCTGTACGTCACCGCGGACCACGGGATGGTGGACGCGGGCCCGGACGACCGGATCGACGTGGACCTGGTCCCCGGGCTGCGGGACGGGGTCGCCCTGCTCGGCGGCGAGCCGCGCGCGCGGCACGTGTACACCGTCCCCGGGGCCGCCGCCGACGTGCTGGCCACCTGGCAGGGCGTGCTCGGCGGCCGGGCCTGGGTGGCATCGCGCGACGAAGCCATCGACGCGGGCTGGTTCGGCCCGGTCGACGAGCGGTTCCGCCCGCGGATCGGCGACGTGGTGGCCGCGCCGGCCGGCTCCTGGGCGCTCGTCGCGACCAAGGCCGAGCCGCTGGAGTCCTCGCTGGCCGGGATGCACGGCTCGCTGACCCCCAGCGACCAGTTCGTTCCGCTACTGAGCGTCATAAGTATGTGATCAGGACGGCGGGCGCGGGCGGCCGGAACGGGGGCGGCCCGGGGCCCGTGCGGCCAGCCCCGGCCGAGTTATCCACAGCGGCGCAGGGGGAAATCCAAGCAGCGGCGGGCGTTCATCCACAGATCCGGGGCTGGTTGTCCACAGGACGATCCCGGCGCTGGGTCGGAGCAGGGCAGGATCAGGATGCTAACTCGCAGTACGGGCTGAAGGGACGAAACGGTGGATTCAACCGTCGATGCCGCGGCGCTCGCGGCCGCCATGGCCAGCCCGCCGCGCCCGTCCTGCTCGATGTCCGGTGGCGGCTGGGCGGCCCGCCCGGGCTCGACCGCTACCGCGAGGGCCATCTGCCCGGCGCTCAGTTCGCAGACCTGGACCGCGATCTGGCGGGCCCGCCCGGGGCCGGGGGGCGGCACCCGCTGCCGGACGCGGGCACGTTCCAGGCGGCGATGCGCCGGGCCGGGGTCAGCGACGACCGGCCCGTGGTGGCCTACGACGAGAACGACTCGACGGCGGCCGCCCGCGCCTGGTGGCTGCTGCGCTACTTCGGCCATGAGCAAGTTCAGGTCCTCGACGGCGGCTACCAGGCCTGGCTGGCCGCCGACCTGCCGATCGAGACCGGGCCCGCCTCCGCGCCGGAGGCCGGCACGTTCACCGCCCGCCCTGGCCACCTGCCGCTGCTCGACGCGGAGGGGGCGGCCCGGATGGCCCGGGAGGGGGTGCTGCTGGACGCCCGGGCCGCGGAGCGCTACCGGGGTGAGACGGAGCCGGCCGACCCGGTGGCCGGGCACATCCCGGCCGCGGTGAGCGCGCCCACCACCGGGAACCTCGATCCGGCCGGGCGGTTCCTGGATGCGGAGGCGCTCCGGGAGCGGTTCACCCGGCTGGGAGCGGGTGTCCCGGCGCCCGGCACGGCGGACGGGGCCGTCACGACCGGGGTGTACTGCGGGTCCGGGGTGACCGCGGCGCACGAGGTGCTCGCGATGACGATCGCGGGCCTCCCGGCCGCGCTCTATGCGGGCTCCTGGTCCGACTGGATCACCGACCCCGGCCGTCCCGTCGCCACCGGCCCCGCCTGACCCCGGCCGGGAGTGGCCCCTGCACCGTCCGCAGTTGAGCCCCGTGAGCAGCGGTCGGACCGTTAGAGAGACAGGAGGCGCAGACGGGGCGCAGAGGGGGATAAGAGGCAATTGTGATGGTATGGTCGGCCGGTTGCCAGCGAGCCTTGAGGCGGGAGGGCGCGGCGGGCGCCCGGGGTGACGCTGCGGAGCAGGACAGGGCAGACCATGACCAGCACCAGGGCGGCCTGCAGGCGCGCCGGCGACCAGCTCGTGTTCCAGGCGACGCTGGTGCGCAGCTATCTCATCGCGAAGCGGCGGTTCAGCCGGTTCGGCACGCGCCCGGTCATCCGCGGCTCGTTCCGCTGCCGGATCGGCGGGACGGCGATCGTGGGCGACCGGTTCATCGCCGAGGGGATGATCGCCACGATCAATCTCAAAGCCGTCCCGGGCGCCGTGCTCAGCATCGGTGATGACGTGTACCTGAACGGCGGGGTCTCCATCGAGGCCACCCACGACATCAGGATCGGCAGCAACGTCCTCATCGCCCCCTTCGCGTCCGTCATCGACGACGACAGCCACCTCCTGCAGCCGGGATCCCGCACTGACAAGGGGCCGACCGTCATCGGCGACAACGTGTGGCTGGGCCGTAACGTCGTGGTCCTGCCCGGGGTGACGATCGGCGACGGGTCGGTCGTCGGGGCCAACTCCGTGGTGACCAGGGACCTCCCGCCGCGCTGCTTCGCGGCCGGATCCCCGGCCCAGGTGGTGCGGAAGCTGGAGATGGCCGAGGACTGGGTCCGGCGTTAGGCTCCGTCCCCGTCCAGCAGGGTGCCCAGCCGCCGGACCAGGTGCCCGCGCCAGCCGCCGCCCAGGATCCCCATGACCATCCGCTGGGCCGGGTCGGTGTCATCGAAGCCGTCGTGCGTGATCAGCAGCCGGGTGCCCATGCCCTCGGGGACCAGGGACCAGCTCACCACCGTGTCGAGGCCCCCTCCGAGCCAGCTGAAGCGCATCAGCCGGGGCGGTTCCAGGTCGAGCACCTCGCAGTGCACGATCCCGTCGAAGCCCTGCCGGGGGACCGGCTCGGTGCGGAAGGTGAACGCGTGGCCGACCACCGGCTTGAAGTCGTTCGGCATCAGCCAGCGGGCCAGCAGGGCCGGGTCGGTCAGGGCCGCCCACACCCGTCCGGGGGGCTGGGCCAGGAACTGGCCCACCTCGATGGACGCCATCAGCCGTCCTCCTCCAGAAGGTTGCGGAGCAGCCGGGCATGATGCTGCCAGAACTGCTCGTAGTGGGCCGCCCAGTCCGCGACCGCGCGGAGCGGGCGGGCGTCCAGCCGGTAGTGCCGTTCCCGGCCGACCCGTTCCTCGGCGACCAGGCCCGCGTCGCGCAGGACCCGGAGATGCTGGGACACGGCCGGCGCTCATCTCGAACGGCGCCGCCAGGTCGTGCACCGACCGGGCCCCGCCGGCCAGCACGTCCAGCAGGGCACGGCGGACCGGGCTGGCGATGGCGTCGAAGACGTCGGGGCCGGGCACGGCCGGCCTCAGCCGCCGGCCGGCGGGGCGGGGGCCGTGGCCTGGAGGATGAGGCCGTTGCCGTCCGGGTCGTCGAACGTCACGAACCGGCCCCAGGGGGCCTCCTGGATGCCCGCGTCGATGACCACGCCGCGGGCCCGCAGCGCCGCCACGTCACCGTCCAGGTCACCGGTCTCCAGCACGGTGCCCTTGACCGACCCGGCGGGCATGGTCGGGAACCAGGTCACCAGCGTGACCGAGGTGGCCGCGCCCGGCGGCCTGACCTGCACCCAGCGCTGGTCCGGCCCCATCGCGGTGTCGGCCACGAGCTCGAAGCCGAGGGTGTCCACGTAGAAGTCCCGGGCCCGGTCCTGGTCGGTGACGGGCAGCGAGAACAGCTGGATCTGCGTAATGCTCATGCTGCCGATAATAGGTAAGAAATCTCTTACCGGTAACCCGGACGGGCGGATTCCTGGTCCGCCCCGGCCCGTTCCTGCCTCGGGCCGTTCCTGCTCCGGCCCGTTCCTGCCGCGGCCCGGGAGCCAGTGAGCGAGGCGTAGACCACGATGTTGGACAGGTAGTGGTGGGTCTGGTCGTCGAAGCGCCCTCCGCAGGTGATGACGCGCAGCCCGGCGTAACCGACGGGGCCGTAGACCTGCCGGGTCGGGAACTTGTCCTTGCGGTACTCGTCGACGGCGTCGACCTGGAAGAGGGCCACGGTACCGTCAGCGCGGGTGACCTGGATCCGCTCACCGGGCCGCAGCGCGCCGAGGTGGAAGAACACGCCGGGTCCCTGGTAGGAGTTGACGTGGCCGAGGATGACCGCGGGGCCCACCTGGCCGGGCGTGGGCCCGAGGTCGTACCAGCCGGCCTCCTGCACGCCTGCCTGGGTGAGGGGCGGGACCTGGAGCGTGTGGTGGGGGCCCAGGCCCAGGTGAATGAGGTTGGTGTGCACGCCGATGACCGGGATGGCCAGGGCCACGGGCAGGGACCGGGGCAGAACCGGAAGGCCGGGTGTGGCGGCCGCCACGGCGGTGGGCAGGGGCGGCAGCCCGGGACGCTCCTGGAGGGCGCCGATCCATCCGGCAGCCTCGCCTGCCTTTCCCCGTCCCGGCTGTCCGGGTGACGTCCTGGCCGGTGTCAGGGGCTCAGCGGCGGGGATCGTCCCCAGGTCCCGCGGGGGGGTCGGCGGGCTTTCCTGGGCCAGTACCGCGATGACCACCAGCGCCGTTCCCAGCACCGCCAGCGCCCCGGTGAGGATGGCCCAGCCCGCCCTGAGACGGATGCGGGAACGGGTCGGCCCGTAGCGGTCACTCACCGCCAGCTCCGGGCCCGCGAGCTCGGAGCCGCGCACCGGTGCGGAGATGAGGCCTGCGGTGCCCTGCTGGCCCGGGCCCCGGGACGCGGGTGTCCGGGGCCGGCCCATGCCGGGCCGTCCCCGGACACCACGCTGTTCCCTCCTGGCACCGCTCAGGCTGGCATCTCGTCCTGCCCGTCGGCCATGGCGGCCCGGCGGTGCTGGCGGGCGGCGAGACCGCCGGCGACCGCGGCTGCTGCCAGGGCACCTGCCCCGCCGATGAGCAGCCCCTGGTCCTGGACGCCCGCGGTTCCCCCGCCGCCGGTCTGGGGGGGGCCTGCGGGCATCTTGCCGCCCGTCCCGCTGGTGTTGAGAACGCCGTTAACCCCGTTCGGGTAGAAGCCCCCGGACGTCGCCACCTTCGGCGTCAGGTACACGATGTTGAGGACCTCGCCAGGGGTGCGGCCATAGACCAGGCCGTTCTGGTCGGCGGGGACGATGTTCTCCACCCCGTTCCTGGTCACGCCCTGGTCCTTGCCATCGTCCAGCGCGCCGCGAGCGGCTGAGATCTTGTTGGCCAGGCTCGACAGGCCCAGGTCGTAGATCCTGGTCCTGATGGCGGCGGCGTGGTACGCCTCCACGCTCAGGATCCCGGCCGCCGCGTCCAGGTAGGTCTTGCTCTGGATCAGCGGCGCCGCCCCCTTGTAGGCGGTCACGCCGACGTCCTCGAAGATGAAGGCGCCCAGCAGGAAGAAATCCTCGCTGGCGAAGGGGTCGAAGGCCGTCCCCGCCGGGACCACGCCCGCAGCCTGCGCGGCGGCGGTGAAGCTCTTCACCAGGTCGATCGACGGCTGGGACACCGCGGCCGATCCCAGCGC
This sequence comes from uncultured Actinomycetes bacterium, assembly GCA_963723595.1. GTDB lineage: Bacteria > Actinomycetota > Actinomycetes > Streptosporangiales > Streptosporangiaceae > RYN-230. The sequence continues at coordinate 1,142,850 of CAVRRQ010000010.1, read as the reverse complement.
CGAGCGCAGGAACGCCACGTGGGCCAGCTCATCACCGGCGATCTCCTGGGCAAGTTGCCTGATGCCCTTGGACTTGAACGGCACCTGCCTGCCGCCCGAGATCCCGCCCTGGGTGCCTGTGCCGCTCATCAGGCTGCCCGGTATGGCGATGCCATGGACCGCGAACGAGTAGAAGTTGGCCTCCAGGTACTCCAGGTTCAGTGCGAAGTTCAGGATGGCCGAGTCGCTGATCTCCCCGGCCTCCTCATCCTTTTTCGACGTGGCCGCCGACGCGACCCCCGTCCCCAGCACGGCCGCCGTCCCCACCGCGCCGAGACCGGCCAGGCCGGCGCTGCGCATGAACCGGCGGCGGTCGGTGCGGTTCTCCGCGCTCCTGCTGATGGCGCTGGTGACGAATTCGTGATCGAGGAGCCGCTTCTGAGCTCCGCTGCGGCCTTCGCTCCCAGCCGGGAGACCGTTGCCCGCATCGTCCATGATTACTCCGTTCCCGTTTGCGGGCGGCAGCGACAAGACCGGGGCAAGCGGTCACAAACACCCGAACTTAAAAAGAATCAACTTGCTTGTTGCCTTCGCGGGCTAGTGATAAACGCGCAGCCCGCCGGCCTTATATCCAGCTGGGTGAGGCCGGATTGGGACACGGCCACCATTTTTCGCACGTACACCACCGCAGCCATCATGAGAAAGCAAATCGTGGCATTCCGTAAAGCTCCGCCGCGGGGCTCGTGGCGGCTTGCCGGGGATGACAGGACTGAGATGGGACAGGGCTGCTGACCTGGCGGACTGGGGCGACATGGCCGGGCCGCTACGACGCAGGAGACATAACAGCTTGGTCTCGACACGCCGGGCCGTCGATCCGCATGGGCGCTGACTCCGAATGTGTGCGCGTGGGAGGCGAGTGCGGAACCAGCCCGGGGGGCAGCGGTCCAGCCAGCCTGGTCCGGACGCCTGAGGTGCTGATCCCGGCCTGGCCTCAGGCTGGCGCCGCGAGAGCGGTAGTGACCGCTCACGCGCCGTCCAGGCCTGCCCGCGTTCGCAGCGCAAACAGTCCGGCACGGCTGGACGCTTCCGTCACGCCGTGCGCCGCAGGGGCGTGCGCCATCGTGGACGCCCCGGAGAGGGAGACTCATGCCTGGTCAAGATGCTTTGGACGCACCTGAAGGCCGTACTGATGCTGAACGGGAGGGCCGGCAGCGCCCGTCACGGCGTTCGGTCCTGCGGGGGGCCGCCGGTGCCGGAGTCGCGGGAATCGCCGCGACCGCCCTCGCGGGTACCGCGCTGCCGGCGCTTGCCGCCACCACCCGGCCGGCGCGGCCTGCAGGCGACGAGACGAAGGATGCGGAAGCTACGGAGCAGATCGTCGTGCATGTGCGCGACGTCAGCTCAGGAGAGATCGACGTGTTCCGCGGCACCACCCAGACCCGCGTGCAAGACCGGGAACTCGCCGCGCGCCTGGCGCGCGCGAGCCGGTAACCGCCCGACCGTCCTGCCATTTCGGCACACAGCCTGAGAGGTAATTGATGTCTTCGCATCGCGAGGCACCGGAGATTTCCAAGGATCCGGTCGCCGACAGTACGGATGTCTACGCATTTGTCAGCCCGGACCAGCCAGACACCGTCACCCTGATAGCCAACTACATTCCGCTGCAGGAGCCCGCCGGTGGCCCGAACTTCTACGAGTTCGGCGACGACGTGCTCTACGAAATACATGTCAACAACAGTGGCGACGGCGTGGCCGACATCTCCTATCAGTTCCGCTTCGTTACCAAACTCACGACTCCGTCGAGCTTCCTGTACAACACCGGCCCGATCGGATCGCTGAGCGACCCTAACTGGAACAGCAAGCAGTTCTACTCGGTCTCCCGGGTCGACCACGCCGGCTCTCACCCGCTGGGCCAGAACCTGGCCTGCCCACCCTGCAACGTCGGGGTGCTCTCCACGCCGGACTATGAGGCCAGGCTGGGAGGCCCGGCGGTCCACTCCCTGAGCGGCGGCACCAAGGTCTTCGCCGGACAGCGGGCCGAGGAGTTCTACGTTGACCTGGGCTCGATCTTCGACCTGGGCAACCTGCGCCCGCTCCAGCAGGCCAACGTCTACGGGAAGGCCGCGGGGCTCAAAAGCGCGCCAGGCGTGGACACCACCAACCGGCTGAACGTGCACTCCATCGCCATTCAGGTGCCGATTTCCCAGCTGACCGTGAAGGGCCGGCCGACGATCGGCGTGTGGACCACCGCGAGCCGCCAGCGCGTGCGGCTGGCTGATGAGGATGGCTCCCACATCTGGAGCGGCCCCTTCAGCCAGGTGTCGCGGCTGGGCAACCCTCTCTTCAACGAGGTCATCGTCCCGCTGGGGAAGAAGGACTACTGGAACCGGCAGCAGCCCGCGCACGATAAGCAGTTCGCGACCTACGTCGCCCACCCCGAGCTGGCGCAGTTGCTGCCCGTCCTCTACCCGGGCGCATTCCCCCATCTCGCCGCCCTGGACAAGGCCGGGACCGCCCGCGCCGATCTGGAGGCAATCCTGCTCACAGGTATCCCATCCGGCCTGATCAAGGGCTTCACGAATTACACCGGCGCGGTGCAGGCGGACATGCTGCGGCTCAACACGTCCATCCCGCCCACCCCCACCAGTTCGAAGACGTTCAGCATCCTCGGGCTCATCGCGCGGCGACCCCGCCGGATTCCCGAACGGGCGCCGGGTCACCGACGACGTCGTCACCATCGAACTGCGGGCCATCGCCGGGGTGGTGTACCCGCTGGTCGACCCGAGCTACAAGGTCGACGCGGTCGTCCCGGACGTCACCGACGGCTTGACCAACGCCAGCGTCACCAACCAGCCGCTGCCCACGTTTCCGTATCTGGGCGTCCCCTACGACGGTTACGACAATCCGTCCTGATCTCCAAGAACGGGAAGTCCCGGGCCGGCCCAGCACCTGCCGCCGGCCCCGGTCCCTCCCCGGCGGTCCCTCCCGGAAGGGACCCGGGGCTTCGCACTCCATGAGGCAGGAGAACAGCACGATGACCGAATCTGTACGCGGTCCCTCCGGGGCCGGCAGCGTCGTCCTCAACGTCGGAGCCGGAATTGGCGCCCTGGTGCTCTACACACCCGCCGACCTCGATGGGCGCGAGATCGAGATCAGCACGCCGGATGGCCCGGGCGCCCGGCGCACACATTCGCAAGTCCGGGAACGCCGGGCCGGGCGCAGCGTCCAGCACGCGGCCGTCTACCCCGGTCTGGCGGCTGGGGAGTACACCATCTGGCGCGATGCCACCACCCCGGCCGGCATAGTGACGGTCAGCGGCGGTCACGTCACCAGCTACCGATGGCCCGACAGCGCGTAAGCCCCCGCGACAGCAATCGTTTGATCACGGGGCCAGGTCGTGGCGGGCGGTGAGCAGCAGCCAGGTGACGGCGCCGGTGATCAGGGCGGGGGTGGCGGGCTGGAAGCCGTCCACCGCCACCGCGGCGGCGCCGACCGCGGCGGCGATCAGGACCCGGAAGGCCAGCCGGGCCGGGCGGCCCCGGCGGATCCGGGACAGCAGCCGCACGGCGCCCAGCCGCCACCGCCACGGGCCGGGACGAGGGATAGCCCGCGGCGGCGCGCCCGGGGCCGTCGTCCCGGGCGGGGCCGCACCGGGGGAGGCCGCACCGGGCTGCGGCCGCGGGGCGGCCGGGGCCCGGGGCCGGCCGGGACGGGGCCGCGTCGGGGAGGGGGAGGGGGACCCCAGGTCGGCCAGGGCCTCGCCCCGCCCCGACCTGGTCCGCAGCACCGTGTACGCCGCCGCGGCCACCGCGAACCGGCCGGGATCGCCGCCGTCGGCCCGGTCCGGGTGGGTCGCGGCGGCGACCCGCCGCCAGGCCGAGCGGACCTCGTCGTCGGTCAGGTCCGCCCGGGCCGCCAGGCCGAGGGCGGCGAACGGGCTGGCGCCGCCGGGCGGGCCCATCACGGCTCCTCCCCGAACGCCTCGTCCAGCAGCGCGCTGACGTCTGCCGGCCGGCCCGCGCCCGTCTGGCCCGCCACCCTGGGCGGATCGGCGGCGGCGGCCGGGTCCGCGCCCGCCGGGAGCACCTCCGCCCGCTCCCCGGGCGCCGCGGCGGCGCCGGCCAGGACCGGGCTGGCCAGCTCGGCCGGCCCGGCCACCAGGCGTTTGACCTGCACGTAGGTGACGCCGCCCCGGTAGATGTAGGCGGCCTGGCCGACGTCCAGCCCGCGGATGAGCTCGGGGTCCACGACCGGCGTGCCCTCGGCCCGGGACAGCCCCTCGTGCGCCCACCCCTGATTCACCCACAGGGGCACGCCCAGCAGCCTGCGGGCCGTGTCCACCACCCGCCGCACGCCGGCCAGGGCCGCGACCGGTTCCGGGTGCGGCGTGCGCAGCAGCCAGATGCCGCCGTCCGCGGTGGTCGCCACCCGGTACCGCTCGTCCTCGTCGGCGGCCAGCCCGGGCCAGGACTGGGCCGACACCTGGACGGCCAGGCCGAGGGAACGGGCCCGCTCGTACAGCTGCCAGATCGGCAGCCGGCGGGACACGGCGCTGAATTCATCCACCGCCAGGAGGATGTCCCGGCGGGCCCCCGCCACGCCCGGGGAACCGCCGGCCGCGAACCAGGCCAGCAGGTCGACCAGCGCCCGGGCCTGCGCCTCGGCCACGGCGATCTCGGCGGTCCCCTCCAGGATGCAGTACCAGGCGTCCGCATCGCCGAACCCGCCCGGCCCGTCCAGGCCGCCGCCCAGCCGGCGCAGCAGGGCCCGGTACCGCAGCGCCACGTCGCCGACGTGCCCGGCCGAGGAACGCAGCAGCCCGGCGGAACCGTCGTCCGGGGCACCCGCGTAGGCCAGGGTCAGCCAGCTCGCGTCGAGCCGGGCGAGGAAGTCGGAGGTGCTCGCGGGCGGCCCGCACGGGGCCTCCACCGCCAGCCGGACGATCTCCTCCAGCACGTCGGCGTAGTACGCGGCGCCGCCGGTGCCGGACTCGACCATGTCGGCCAGCGTGCTGACCAGCTGCCGGGGCGGCAGCGCCCACAGCGACAGGCTGGCCTCGTCGGGCCAGACCGCGGTGGACGCCGCGCCCGCGCCGCGCAGCACCCGGCGGGCCCGGTCGGCGATCCGGCGCGAGTCGGCCCCGCCCTTGCAGTCCAGCACGACAAGCAGCGGGCGCGGCGCCCGGCCCGCCGCGTGCAGCTGCATCCCGCGGGTCATGAACCCGGCCCACAGCCTCAGCAGCAGGGTCGTCTTCCCGGTCCCCGTGGTGCCCAGGACTACCTGGTGCGAGCGGAGCCGGGGGTAGGGGAGGACCGCCAGCGGCCGGGCCGGCTGCCGCACCGTCCGGATCGTGGCCCCGGCCACCACGCCGCCGTCCCGGGACAGCAACGGCACGGAGCCCGGCGCCGCGATCCGGGCCCGGGCGGTGCGCACCTGGTGCCGCCACTGCCGCTGGTCGAACGCGGCCGGGGCGCTCGGTGCGAGCCCGCCGCTGCCCGTCTCCATGGTGTAGATCCGCCAGGACCAGGCCAGGCCGCCGGCGACCAGGCCGAGCGGGATGGCCAGCGGCGCCACGGTCACCGCCGCCTTCAGGTAGCCGCCCGCCGCGGCCTCATGCCACGCGGCCAGCCAGGCCAGATACGGGGCGGCGGCCAGCTGCGGCCAGGGCCGTCCGTCCGCGGCCGTCGCGGCCAGCCAGGCTGCCAGCATCGGCAGGCACCAGGCCGCCGCGCGGTAGAGCTGGCGCGGCGGCCAGCCCAGGAACCAGGCCAGCACCGCCGCGTAGGCCGCGACGAACACGGCCGGCGCGGCCAGGATCAGGGCCGCCACCAGAACCGCGACCCGCAGCAGCCGCCAGATCAGCCTGGCCAGGGCGCGGAGCATGAGGAACCCCAGGTAGCGCCGGATCATGTCGCCGCCTTCCTGACGGCTGGCCCGGGCAGCGCGGCGCCCGCGGGCAGGCCGCGGATCTCGACCCGGCCGGCCAGGTTACCGGGCAGGGCATCACGGGCCCGCGCGACGGTCGGGCGGGCCGCGGCCGAGCACACGTACAGCACCCGCGCGTGCCGGGGCAGCGACCCTGGGGCCCGGACCTCCGCGGCGGGGCAGCCGTAATCCCCGGTCCGGGTCAGGATCTCGGCCATGATCGCCGTGGTGCGGCGCACCGTCTTGCGGGTGAGTTCCGCTTCGACCGCCCAGCATTCGCCGCCCCACGCCGGTGCCGCCCCCGCTGCCTCACCCCCGGGTGCGCCGCCCGGGTCCGGCCAGTGCACCTCCCCGTCCGGCAGGTGCTCGCGGAGCGGCACCCGGCTGCCCATCCGGGCCCGCAGGCGGCGCTCGCTGCGCCAGTACGCCCCCGCGGCCATGTACCCGGGAGCGGACTCCAGCGCGATCCGGACCGCGCTCACGGCGCGCAGATGGGCCAGCCGGGCCAGCGCGGGCGGGGCCGGCCGGTATGGCAGCCCGCAGGCGAGCAGGCCGCCCCGGGTCAGCCAGATCCACGGGCGGCCCGGCCCGAGCCGGGCCGAGTCGGCGTAGCCCTGCTCCCGCCAGCGCGCCGCGAGGGACCGGGCCCGGACCTCGCTGACCGCCAGCCAGACGGCTAACTGATCCAATTGCACGCCATACATCTCGGCGGCAAATAACAGTCCGGCGACGTCCCGCTCGCTCACCCGCCCACTACATCATGCTGACGCGGTACGCCGTTAGGGCCTATCTGGGCGGTTTAGGTGCCGGAGTCCAGCCGGCCATATGAGCCAAAAGCGCCCCTGCCCTGGTGCTTTCGCCCGCGGTGGGGCAGAATTCTGCACGGGAACGCGGATCGCGCTCACCGCAGGCAGTCTCGCCCGTGCGGGCTTGCCGACGCGGCGGGTAGGCATAAGCTGTTCGCTGATATCCGGATCACCGCTAGCGCCCGGTCCGAGGTCGTTGGGGAAGACGCACCTCGGTCGCTCGCAGGGAGGTCTGGTGTCAGTTCAAGGCGTGCTGCAGGTCCATTCCGCGTCCCCGGCGCTGTGCCCGCATATCGAATGGGCGGTCGCCGGGGTCCTTGGCGTGCCCGTCGATCTGGCCTGGGTGGGCCAGCCCGGCCGCGCCCGGGGACGTGCGCGGCGAGCTCAATTGGCATGCCCGGGCCGGCGCGGCCGGGTCGATCACGTCCGCGCTGGCCGGCTGGAACCGGCTGCGCTTCGAGGTGACCGAGGAGGCCAGCCCGGGTTGCGACGCGGTCCGGTACAGCTACACCCCGGCCCTGGGCATCTTCTCGGCGGTCACCGGGGCCAACGGGGACATCATGATCCCCGAGAACCGGCTGCTCGCCGCGATGACGGTGGCCGCCGCGGCCCAGTCCGGCCTCCAGGTGGCGGCCACGACCACCCTGGAAGAGGAACTCGACCGGCTGCTGGGACGGCCCTGGGACGCGGAACTCGAGCCGTTCCGGTGCGCGGCCGAGGGCGCGCCGGTGCGCTGGCTGCACGCCACCGGCTGAAGCTGCGGCCGGGCCGGCCGGGTCCCTAGCCGGGCCGCCCGGCCGCGCCTACGATTGAGGTGGGAGTCGGCCGGCCCGCCCATCGCGGCGGCGCAGCCGCGGGAGCCGGGGCTTGCTTCCGCGCCGGAGGCCGCGCGAGCCGGCGATAGCCCCGTGGAGGAAGAGTGAAGATCGAGGTCATCGTGCCTGACGAGTGGTCCCCCGGACTGACGCTGGCCATGCAGCAGCTGCTGCAGCACGCCGTGCGCAGCGGCTGGCCACTCGTCACCTGCCTGCGCCCGGAGGCGACCGCCGAGCAGATCGAGGAGATCGACCACCAGATCAGGGCGCTCGTCCAGGACTCTGGCCTGGCCGCGTGACGTCCGGGGCCGCGGGGCAGGGAAATCCGGCCCGGGTAATCCTGGACTGCGACCCCGGAATCGACGACGCGCTGGCCATCGTCTTCGGCTGCGGTCATCCCGGCCTGGACCTGGTCGGGCTGACCACGGTCAGCGGGAACGTCAACCTGGACACGGTGACGGGCAACGCGCTCAGCGTGCTGGAACTGGCCGGCCGCCCGGACGTGCCCGTGGTGCCGGGCAGCGCCCGGCCGCTGCTGCGGCCCACGCTGGACGCCCGGGAGGTGCACGGCGAGGGCGGCCTGGGTGCCGCGCGGCTGCCCGCCGCGCAGGCCGCCCCGGCCCGCGGCCACGCGGTGGATTACCTCATCGCCGCGTTCGGCGCGGCTCCCGGCGAGATCACCCTGATCGCCACCGGCCCGCTGACCAACATCGCGCTCGCGGTCCGGCGCGAGCCCCGGCTGGCCGGCTGGGTCCGCGACTTCGTGATCATGGGCGGGTCGGCGGGGCGGGGCAACGTCACCCCGGCCGCCGAGTTCAACATCGCCGCGGATCCCGAGGCCGCCGCGATCGTGTTCGAGGCCGGCTGGCAGGTCACCATGGTCGGCCTGGACGTGACGCTGCAGGCCCGGGCCGGTACGGACGTGCAGGACCGGATGCGCCAGCTGGGCCGGCTCGGCACCGACCTGCTGCTGCCCGGCCTGCTCGGCTACCGGGGGGAGCATGCCCAGGCCGCGGGCGGCCCGCCGGTCCACGACGTATGCGCGCTCGCCGTGGTCGCCGAGCCCGGCCTGTTCGGGTGCGACCCGGCCCGGGTGGACGTGGAGACCGTCGGCCGGTTCACCTCCGGGATGACCGTCACCGACTTCAGCGGGCCGGCCGACGGCCGTAACGCGCTGGTGGCCATGACCGTCGACGAGCCCGCGTTCTGGGACCTGGTGCTGGGCGCCTACGCCAAGATACCCGCGGCCAGCCCGGTCCCCTGAGGTCGGCTGGCCCCACTCGGCTGGCCCCACTCGGCTGGCCCCACTCGGCTGGCCCCACTCGGCTGGGCCCTGGCTCAGTTGGCCTCGACGGTGACCTCGATGTTGCCTCGGGTGGCGTTGGAGTACGGGCAGACCTGGTGGGCGGCCTCCGCCAGCCGGAGGGCGGTGCCGGCGTCCACCCCGGGGATGGACACCTTGAGCGCGACGGCGAGGCCGTACCCGCCGCCGCCGATCGTGCCGATGCTGACGTCGGCCTCGACCAGGGAATCCCCGGTGTCCACACCCTCGCGGCGGCCGATCACGCCGAGCGCGCTCTGGAAGCAGGCCGCGTAGCCGGCGGCGAACAGCTGCTCGGGGTTCGTGGCCCCCCCTGGGCCGCCCATCTCCTTCGGCGGCTTGAGATGCACGTCGAGCAGGCCGTCGTCGGTGACGGCATGGCCCGCCCGGCCCCCGGTCGCGGTGGCCCTGGCGGTGTAGAGCGGCTTGACCAGTGCAGTCGGCCCAGCTGGAGCTGACACGGTTCCTCCCGGTGTCCGGGCGCGCCGCCCAGGAGACGGCGCGCCGTCACCTGGGCCAACAGCCACCCGGGCGGCCCTGATTCCCTGCTAGCCCGGGAGGGGGGCGACCCCCCCGGAGCTCTGCTAGCCCGGGGGGCCGAGCCCCCCGGAGCCTCCCACTTGGCCGCTTCCGTTTGCACGCCGTCTGCTGCGGGTGGCGGGTTACTCTGCTAGCCCGGAGGGGCGACCCCCCCGGACCCCCCGGTTGCCCGCTTCCGCGTGCACCTCGCCTGCTGCGGCTGCCGGGTTACTCTGCTAGCCGGGGGCGACCCCCCCGGACCCCCCGGTTGCCCGCTTCCGCGTGCACCTCGCCTGCTGCGGCTGCCGGGTTACTCTGCTAGCCGGGGGGGCGACCCCCCCGGACCCCCCGCTTGCCCGCTTCCGCGTGCACCTCGCCTGCTGCGGCTGCCGGGTTACTCGCCGGCTCGGAGAGACCCGCCTGCGGCGGCCTCGCCTCGCCGGCGAGGCTAGGCCGGCTGGGCCGCCGAGCGTCCCCGCAGCATCCGGAAGCCGAGCGCCAGCGCGTACAGCACGCCGACCAGGATGAGCAGGAACCGGTAGCCGGTGACCAGGGCCAGGTACTCCAGGGCGCCGCCGACCATGGCGCCCAGCAGGTTGGCCGCGAAGGCGGTGGTCGTGGTCTCCACGTCGTTGAACCGCTGGGCGAAGATCAGGTTCGCGATGTACACCGGGGCGAAGGCCAGCGCCCCGCCCGCCAGGAACCGGGCCGCGATGGGCAGGCTGACCAGATCCTCCTGCGGGATCAGCCAGGTCAGCGCCAGGCAGGCGATCAGCGCGACGTAGAGGAAGACCGGCGGCGGCAGTTTCACGTGCCGGGCCGTTTCAACCGCCAGGTACACCGCCACCAGCACGGCCGCCGTGACCAGCGCGTTGACCAGCCAGGTGCTGCCGAACAGCAGCGCGAACTGGACGATGTTCTTGGTCTCCAGCAGCAGGAACGCCGCGCCCATAAAGGCCAGGTCGATGTAGCCGCTCATCCGGCGCAGCGAGCCGCCCGCGATGCGGACGAACAGCAGCGAGGCGGCCAGGATCAGGCCCAGCATCCATATGTAGGCCGTGGGGATGGTGTTATTCAGCAGATACGGGAACGGGTGATCGTCGGTGGCGGGAGCGACCTGCTGGCCGTGCCACACCCTGGCGCAGTTCGGCACGGTCTCGCCGGCGGGCTTGTCGGTCAGCACGTCCAGCCGCCGGCCGCCCAGCGGCGCCCCGACCTGGGCGCAGGGCGCCTGCCCGAACGCGTCCAGCATCGTGGTCGCGTAGCGGTTGAACAGGTGCCCGGAGTAGTAGTTGTACATGGACATGGTGCCGCCCGGCGCGAGATGCTTCCGGGCCTCCTGCACGGACTGCAGGGTGAGCAGATAGCTCTCCAGCCGCAGGTTGGACTGGCCGTTGACCGCGGTCAGCGAGTCCGGCAGGGCGAACAGGATCAGGTTGTAGTGCTGCTTGCTGTTCTGCAGGAAGGCCCGGCCGTCGGCGCTGTGCGTGGTCACGCGGGGGTTGTCGTAGGGGTGGTTCGGGTGCTCGCTGCGGCCGATCTTGAGGATCACCGGGTCGATCTCGACCGCGTCCACGTGCTGCGCGCCCTCCGACAGGGCCACCGCGACGTCGTTGCCGGTGCCGGCCCCGACGATCAGCACGTTCTTCAGCGACGACCGGGTCACGTGCTGGTAGGGGTAGAAGTAGAACTTCTTCTGCTGGCGCAGCACGGTCAGCGAGCGGGCCGCCTGGTAGGGGATGTTGTTCGCGGACACGTACAGCGCGGGGTGGGCCTTGCCGCTGAGCTGTGCGGAAATCTTGTAGTACGGCGACCACTGCTGGTGCGGGGCCGCGGACTCGATGGCCAGCATCACCACCACGACCACGGCGGCGGCATACTGCCACCAGCGGGCCGACCGGCCCATGACCAGCACCAGGCCACCTGCGGCAACCACGCCCCAGGCCACGGGGGGCAGCTCCAGGAAGGACATCAGGGTGAATACCGCGATGCCCGCGATGCTGCCGAACACGTCGAGCCGGTAGGCCCGCAGTGGCTCGAACGCCACGAAGAGCCGGGCCACCGACTGCCCGAAGCCGGCCATCACCGCCGTGCTGAGCACGAACACCACAGCCAGGCTGACCGGCCGGGGGAGCGCCTTGGTCCCGAACAGGCCCTGATACGGGTCCGGCCCGGACAGCGTGGCCAGGATCACGGGGAACGCGAGCACGAACGCCACCAGCAGGACCAGCGCCAGCGGGGCCCAGCGCACGAAGTCCCGGCTGGACTTGGCGTTCAGGAACCCGATGCCGATGCCGAGGAAGCTGGCCAGCAGCACGAAGTTGGTGGCGTTGGTGACGTAGACGTTGTTGGCCGCCGTCCACCGGATCAGGGCCAGCTCGGCGAACAGCATGAGGAAGCTGGCGAAGGCCAGCTGTGTCCGTTTATCCAGCCAGCGGCGGCTGGTGCCCCCGGCGCCCTCCGTTGCTTCTGGGGCCGATACTTCACCGGCCGCGGTGCCGTTCGCAGCGGCGGTGCCGTTCCCGGATGCGGTGCCCTGGCCGGACGTGGTGCCGTTCGGGGCGCTGGGGGCGCCGGTGCCGGCCGCATCGGGGGTTTCGGTCTGCTCAGCTACGCTTTCAGGGCGCTCATCAAGGGGCATAGATCGTCGATCGTACGTCGGTCTCCGCGCCCCAGCGGGCCGATCGGGGAGAATTTCCCGCCCAATTCGTTACTAATTACGGGTGCAGGCCAGGCCCTCATTTTACTCTGCCTTACTCCCGCCGGGCCGCCCCCGTGGTGCGCGGGAGGGCGGCGGCGAATTCGCCATCCAGCCAGGCGGAGAACAGGACGGCCGCGTCGGCCGCGGCCCGGTCGCCAGCGTCCTGCCAGCCGCGGCGGAGCGCGGCGGTCCGGTCCGCCGGCGAGCGGCGGCTGGGTGGCGCGCAGCCAGGCCTGGGTGATGGGCTCGGTCGCCTCGGGATGGAACTGCAGGCCCAGGTGCGGACCGATCGCGTAGGCCTGCACCGAGGCGCCCCCGGTGGCCAGCTCCCGGGCGCCCGGCGGCAGGTCGAAGCCGTCCCGGTGCCACTCCAGCCACGGGCCGCCGGCCAGGCCCGGATGCTGGCTGGCCAGCCGCACCCAGCCGATCTCGGCCTCGGGCAGCCGGTACACCCGCGCGCCCAGCGCGCGGGCCAGCACCTGCCCGCCGAAGCAGATGCCGAGCAGCGGGACCCCGTCCGCCAGGGCCTGCGCCGCCAGGGCCAGCTCGGCGCCCAGCCAGGGCACGGCGTCGTCGAACGCGGTCTGCTCCGACCCGAGCACGACGACGCCGGCGCAGTCCGGCAGGCGGCCGGGCAGCCGGTCCCCGCCGCCCAGGTGGATAACGCTCAGGGTCAGCCCCCGGGCCTGCGCCCACGGCCCGAGCAGGCCGGCCGGCGCGTCGAGCTCGTGCTCGATCACCAGCAGGCGCCCGTGGTCAGCTGCCCGTGACGCCGTGGTCAGCCTGCCCGTGGTCAGCCAGGCCGTGGTCTCCCATGCCGCTATCTCCTGGCCGGGAGTCAGAGCGGGATGTTGCCGTGCCGGCCGCGCACTTGCGGGGCGGCCGCGATGGCCCGGACGATGGCCTCCCGGGTGGTGGATGGCTCGATGACCTCGTCGATCACGCCCAGGGCGCGGGCCCGTTCCAGGCCGCCGGACTCCCGCTCGTGCTCCCCGGCCAGCCGGGCCTCGGCTTCCTGGAGCTGGTCCGGGGGCACGTCGGCGAGCGTGCGCCGGTGCAGGATGCGCACGGCGGCCACCGCGCCCATCACCGCCACCTCTGCGCCGGGCCACGCCAGCACCCGGGTGGCGCCCAGCGACCTGCTGTTCATCGCGATGTAGGCCCCGCCGTAGGCCTTGCGGGTGATCAGCGTGACCCGCGGCACCGTCGCCTCCGCGAAGGCGTGGAGCAGCTTGGCACCCCGCCGCACCACGCCGTCCCACTCCTGGCCGACGCCGGGCAGGTACCCGGGCACGTCCACGACCACCACGAGCGGCACCCCGAACGCGTCGCACATCCGGACGAACCGGGCCGCCTTCTCCGCCGAGGTGGCGTCCAGGCAGCCGCCGAGCCGCAGCGGGTTGTTGGCCACGATGCCGACGGTGCGCCCGGCCATCCGGCCGAGCATGGTGACCACGTTCGGCGCCCACCGCGGGTGCAGCTCGATACCAGGCGCGTCGAGCAGCCCGGCGAGCAGCGGGTGCACGTCGTAGGCGCGGCGGACCGACTCGGGCAGCAGCAGGTCCAGCTCGGCTCCCTCCTGCCCGGCCACCAGGCCCACGTCCACGGTGCCCTGCTCGCCGAGCAGCAGCGCGAGCCGCCGGGCCTGGCTGAGCGCGTCCGCGTCGGTGGCCGCCACCAGGTGCACGACACCCGAGCGGCGGCTGTGCGGCTCGGGGCCGCCCAGCCGGGCCATGTCCACGTCCTCGCCGGTCACGCTGCGGACCACGTCCGGGCCGGTGACGAAGATCCGGGCGTGATCGGACAGGATCACGATGTCGGTCAGCGCGGGCCCGTAGGCGGCGCCGCCTGCCGCCGCGCCGAGCACCACGGAGATCTGCGGGATCACGCCGGAGGCCCGGGTCATGGCGGCGAACACGGTGCCCACCGCGTGCAGGCTCTCCGCGCCCTCGCGCAGCCGGGCGCCACCGGAGTGCCACAGCCCGATCACGGGGGCGCCCTGGGCGAGGGCCTCCTCGTAGGCGGTCACGATCGCGGCGCAGCCCTCACTGCCCAGGGCCCCGCCCTGGACCCGCGGGTCGCTGGCGAACGCGACCGCGGTCATCCCGTCGATAGCCCCGGTGGCCGCGACCGCCCCGCTCTTGTCGTGCGGGGTGAGCAGGCGGACCGAGCCGGGGTCGAACAGCGCTTCAAGCCGGACTTCCGGGTCCCGGGACAAGGTCAGGGCCGGCCCGGCGCCGGAGGACCGCGGAGCGGCGGCTGGGGCGCTGCCCTGGTTCGTGCTCTGCTGGGCGGGGGCAGCTGGGGTGCTGCCAGTGATGACCGTCACGGGACGTCTCCTTGCGATAGGCGGGAGAACAACGGGCGGGGGCACGGCCGGGCTAGGGGCAGGCCCTAGACCGCCGCGAACGCCAGCGCCACGTTCGCGCCGCCGAACCCGAACGAGTTGTTCAGCGCGGCCATCGGGGCGCTGGTGTGCGGGGCCAGCTTCCGTGGCTCGGTGGCGATATCGATCCCGGCCTCGTCGTCAGGGTCGTCCAGGTTGATGGTGGGCGGGGCGACGCGCTCCCGGAGCGCGAGGATGGTGGCCACCGACTCGACCGCACCGGCCCCGCCGAGCAGGTGCCCGGTCATGGACTTGGTGGCCGACACCACGACCCCGCCGGCCGCATCGCCGAGGGCCCGGGCGATGGCCTGGCCCTCGACCAGGTCCCCGGCCGGGGTGGAGGTGGCGTGCGCGTTGACGTGGACGATCTGCTCCGCGTCCAGGCCGGAGTCGGCCAGCGCGCGCTGCATCGCCTTCACCAGCCCGGTTCCTTCCGGGTCGGGCTGGGCGATGTGGTGCGCATCCGAGGAGTAGCCGAAGCCGGCCGCGATCGCGTGCACGGCGGCGCCGCGCTTGGCGGCGTGCTCGGCCGACTCCACGACCACCATGCCGGCGCCCTCGCCGAGCAGGAAGCCGTCCCGGCCCTTGTCGAACGGCCGGGACGCGCGCTCCGGCTCGTCGTTGCGCGTGGACAGGGCCCGCATCGCGGCGAACGCCGCGACGTTCAGCGGGATGATCGCGGCCTCGGTCCCGCCGGCCAGCACCACGTCGGCCCGGCCCGCCCGGATCATGTCGATGGCGTAGCCGATGGCCTCGGCGCCGGATGCGCACGCGCTCACCGTGGTGTGCACCTCGGCGCGGGCGCCGAGCTCGATGGCGATCCAGCCAGCTGAGCCGTTCGGCATGAGCATGGGGACCGTGTAGGGGGACAGCCGCTGCCAGCCCTTGTCGTTCAGGGTGTCGTAGGCGGCGATGGTGGAGGCCACGCCGCCGATCCCGCTGGAGACGACCACGGCGAGCCGGTCCGGGTCAACCTCCGGGGATCCCGCGTTGGCCCACGCCTCCCGGGCGGCCACGATGGCCAGCTGCTCGCAGCGGTCCAGCCGCCGGGCCTGGACCCGGTCGAGCACCGTCGCCGGGTCGACCGCGGCCGGGGCCGCGATCTGCACCGGCAGCGGCAACTCGGTCCAGTCGGCGGGGAGCTTGCGCGCCCCGCTCCGACCGGCCAGCAACGATTCCCAGGTGGAGGCTACGTCCCCGCCCAGCGGCGTGGTCGCGCCCAGCCCGGTGACGACGACGCGTGGTTGATCTGCCCGCACTGTGAATCGCTCCTCTTGCGTACGTGGTGCGCCTGGCTCGCGGGTGGCGAGAGCGCACCGGATGGCATCCCGTGAAGGGGCCGCCCCGGCTCAGGCCGATACTTCGGCGTTCTGCACGTAGGTGACGACGTCCTGCACGGTCTTGAGGTTCTTGAGCTGGTCGTCCGGGATCTCCACCCCGAACTTGTCCTGGGCCGCGACCGCGATCTCCACCATGGACAGCGAGTCGATGTCGAGGTCGTCGACGAAGCTCTTGTCCGGGGTGACCTGGTCCGCGGGGACGCCGGCGACCTCGTTGACGATCTCGCCGAGGCCTGCAAGGATCTCCTGCTCAGTCATGGCCATGTGCCCGTGTTCTCCTTCGTGTGATGGATATGTCGGCCCCGGGCGTGCGCCCGGGGGCCGCGGCGCGGTCAGGGTACCGTGATCACCTGCGCCGCATAGCTGATCCCTGCCCCGAAGCCGAGCAGCAGCACCGGGGATCCCGAACTCACCTCGCCACGCTCGATCATTGCCGACAGGGCCAGCGGGATGGACGCCGACGAGGTGTTGCCCGAGTTGATGATGTCGGTGGCCAGCAGGGCCTGGGGGGCACCCAGCTTCCTCGCGATGGACTCGATGATCCGCAGGTTGGCCTGGTGGGGGACGAACGCGGCCAGCTCGCCGGGGGCCACTCCCGCTCGCTCGCAGGCCTTCAGCGCCACGGGGTGCAGGGCCGTGGTGGCCCAGCGGAACACCGCCTGCCCCTCCTGGACGATGAAAGAGTTGCGGTCCTTGATGGCGATCTTGTCGGCCATGCCACCGTCGCTACCCCAGACCACGGGCCCGATGCCGACGTCGGCGCCGTCGGCCGGGCCGACCACCGCGGCGCCGGCGCCGTCGGCGAAGATGATGCTAGGTGGAGCGGTCGGTCCAGTCCACCCACTGGGACAGCTTCTCGGCCCCGATGACCAGCACGTGCCGGGAGGTGCCGGCCCGCACCGCGTCGCTGGCGGTGCCCAGCGCGTAGCAGAACCCGGCGCACGCGGCGTTGAGGTCGTACGCCCCGGCAGCCACGATGCCAAGCCGGGTCGCGACCGTGGCGGCCGTGTTGGGAATCGGCGCCTCGGGGGTGCAGGTGGCCACGATGACCAGGTCGATGTCGGCCGGCGACAGGCCGCTGGCGGCCAGTGCCTTCCCGCCGGCGGCCACCGCCATGTCGGCCAGCGTCTCATCGGGGGCGGCGATCCGGCGGCTGGCGATGCCCACCCGGCTGCGGATCCACTCGTCGCTGGTCTCCACCTGCTCGGCGATCTCGTCGTTGGTGACCACCCGGACCGGCTGGTATCCGCCGAACGCCAGGATCCGCGCACCGGCCCTTCCGTCGGTGACTCGCATCAACGTGGTTCCTTCCCGTGCCGTTCGGTGTGTCGTCGGGGGTGGGTTGCTGGGGGTTCACTACCCGGGACTGCCGGTCCTACCGGATCGGCGGGCAGCCGCTGCGCCCGGCTCAGCCGGCCTGGCTGGCCCGGGTCGTCCGTCTCGAGGCCGGCTCCGGCTGGAGCCGGACCAGCGGCTGCCCGGCGCTGACCGGATCGCCGTCCTCGACCAGCCACTCGAGCACGGTGGCCGGGAACGGCGGGCTGATCACATGCCGGGCACCGCGCTGCTCGACATGCCCCATCTCCGCGCCCGGGACCACCGCGGCGCCCACCGTGGGGGCCGCGCCGACCGTCCCGTGCCGGAACGTGCCCGCCAGCGGCGCGACCAGGAGGCGCCACTCGGGGCCCTGCCCGCCATCGTCGTAGGGGTCGAGTGCGCCGTGCTCGGCGATCAGGCCGATCGCGCTCTCGAGGTCGTCCGGGGTCTTCAGGGCGCCCAGCGCCACGCCGCGCATCTCCCGGCGGGCCAGCCCGGTCAGCGTGCCGGCCGGGGGCAGCTCGATCAGCGCGCCCGCCTCCAGGTCGGTCAGGGTGCGCATGCACAGGTTCCACCGCACGGGCGCGCTGACCTGGGTGACGATCCGCTCCAGCCAGTCCTGCGCCGGTCCGGACCACGGCACCGTCCCGGTTGGACAGCAACGGCAGCACCGGATCGCTGACCGTGACCGTGGCGGCCGCCTCGCGCAGCGCGTCCACCGCCGGGGCCATGTGCCGGGTGTGGAACGCGCCGGCCACCTGGCAGCGGGCGCAGCCGCGCCCCGGCGGGCGGGTCGGCGGCGAACGCGGCCAGCTGCTCCAGGGTCCCGGCCGCGACGACCTGCCCGGCGCCGTTGATGTTCGCGGGGGTCAGGCCGTGCGCCTCGATCGAATCGAGGACCTCGGCCTCGTCGCCGCCGAGCACGGCGGTCATCCCGGTGGCCTCGATGGCGGCGGCCTTGGCCATGGCCTGCCCCCGGACCTGGACCAGGCGCATCGCGTCCTCGGCGGTGAGCACCCCGGCCAGCACGCCGGCGCCCAGCTCGCCCACGCTGTGCCCGGCCGCCGCGCCGGTGTGCACCCGGGCCTGGTCGAGCCCGCCGAACAGCACCTCCGCCGCGGCGATGGCCGCCGCGACCAGCAGCGGCTGGGCGACCGCGGTATCGCGGATCTCCTCCGCGCCGGCCGTCGTCCCGAACTTGACCAGGTCCACCCCGGCCAGCTCGGACCAGGCGCCGAGACGCTCGGCGAAACCCGGGAGTTCCAGCCAGGGGGAGAGGAAGCCAGGGGTCTGAGCACCCTGGCCCGGAGCGGCGATAACGAGCATCCTCTTACCCTGCACTGTAGAAGTTCGCTACATGGGTCACAAAGAGCACGAAGTTTGCCCTAGAGACCCTGTCGGGTTCCTACAAACTATGTGCGATTGTGCATAAGCCGGCCCAGGGCTATGCCAACCCAGAGGGTGAAACCGGCCCGCCCGTCCGAGGGAATCAGCCCGGTGAGCTCGCTGATCCGGCGCAACCGGTAACGGACGGTATTCGGATGAACAAACAGCATCCGGGCGGTGGCCTCCAGCGAGGAACCCTGCTCCAGGTACATGGTGACCGTGTCGAGCAGGGCGGTGCCTCCGTGCCGCAGCGGCTCGTACACGTCCCGGATGAGCTGGGCCCGCGCGGGCTCATCTCCATCCAGCGCGCGCTCCGGCAGCAGGTCGTCGGCCAGCACCGGGCGCGGTGAATCCGGCCAGCCCGGTGCGGCGCGCAGCCCGGCCAGCGCCGAGGCGGCCGAGCGGGTGGCCGCCTGCAGGTCGGCCACCACCGGGCCGACGACCACCGGGCCGGGGCCGAACCGCCCGGCGATCTGGTCCGCGGCGCCCAGCGGGTCGTCGGTACCGCCCAGCACGACGACGAGCCGGGTGCCGTGCACCCCGGCCAGCAGGTCCAGCCGGGACCGCCGGACGATCGCGCGGAGCTCCTCGATCAGGCCCTCGGGCTCGGAGTCGTCCGCGTGCCCGACGATCACCGCCACCGGCGAGTGTGACCAGTTCAGGGCGGAGGCCCAGGACTGCAGGCCCTCGCCCATCTCGCCGCGCACCAGCGAGTCCACGACCAGGGCCTCCAGCCGGGCGTCCCAGGCGCCGCGGGCCTCCGCGGTCCGGGCGTAGACCTGGGCGGCGCCGAAGGCCACCTCGCGGGTGTAGCGGAGGACGGCCTCGCGCAGCTCCGCCTCGCCGCCGGGCGCGGCCAGCTCATCGACCCGGGCCTCGACCACGTCGATGATGATCCGCACCATCTCCACGGCCTGCTGCAGGCTGACCGCCCGGGCGAGCTCGCGGGGCGCGGTGCCGAACACCTCGACGGCCACCGAGGGGCGGCCGCGCTTGGGATGCTTGATCCAGTCCACGAAGGCGGCGATGCCGGCCTGCGCGACCAGGCCGATCCAGGAGCGGTTCTCCGCCGACATGGAGCGGAACCAGGACAGCCGCTCCTCCATCGAGGCCATGGCGGCGGTGCCGAGCGAGCCCATGGCCCGTTCCAGCCGCTGAACCGTCTCGGCCCGCACCCGGCCGGGCGGGGCCGCGCCGTTCCCCCCGGTTACCCGATCGGCTGCCGTCATGCTCCCAGGGTGCCATGACGTGGGGATGCCGGGGCCGGTCCCGCCGGTGCGCCAGCCGGCCCACGAGTCGGCGAACAGACCCGAGTTCGCCATCCCATGACTTTGGTCCGGAGCCGGGGACTGGGAAGATCGTCGTGCTGCCGTGACCGCCGGGGCGCGGCGAGAGCCCGGGGAGGTGCCGCCGTGGAGCCGGTGAAGGCGCTGCTGTTCGACGTGTTCGGCACGGTGGTGGACTGGCGCAGCGGCGTCATCCGGGACGTCACGGCGCTGGCCGCGGAGAACGGGGCCGACATCGACGCGGCCTCGTTCGCGGACCGCTGGCGGGCGGCCTACCGCCCGGCCATGAATCAGGTCCGGACGGGGGAGCTGGCCTGGACCAACCTGGACGGCCTGCACCGCCGCACGCTGGATCGGCTGCTTGCAGGGAACCGGGCTGGAGGGCCTGGACGAGGCCGGGCGGGCGTGGCTCACCACCTGCTGGCACCGGCTGGACCCCTGGCCCGATGCGGTGGCCGGCCTGGAGCGGCTCAAGGAGCGCTACATCATCGCCGCGCTCTCTAACGGGAACGTGGCCCTGCTGGTCAACATGGCCAAGTGGGGCGGCCTGCCGTGGGACTTCGTGTTCAGCGCCGAGCTGTTCGGCCACTACAAGCCTGATCCGCAGACCTACCTCGGGCGCCGCGGAGCTGCTCAGCCTGGCCCCGGCCGAGGTGATGATGGTGGCCGCGCACAACGACGACCTCATCGCCGCCGGCGACCTGGGCCTGGCCACGGCCTTCGTGCCCCGGCCCGGCGATCTCGGACCGAACCACGAGGCCAACCGGGAGCCAGCCCGGCCGTATACCTGCGTGGCGGCCGACTTCGGCGACCTGGCGGGCCTGCTCGGCGCCTGAGACACGGATGGCCGGTGCCCCGCAGGACACCGGCCACTCCGTGCTCCCACCTGGGAGTCTCGCTCCCCGTTGCCTCGCCAGCGATGGGCGGGGGTCCAGGGGTCGCCCCCGGATTACATGTGGTGCGGCCGGCCGATCCGGTTGTGCCAGCCCCCGTGCCAGTGCCGGTGCCGGGTCGGGGCAGGCGTCGGGACCGCGGTGGCGGACCCCGACGGGGCCGGCGTGGCGGCGCACGACGGCGTCGCGGTGGCGGCCGGTGCCCCCGTGGCGGCCGGCGTCACGGGGGCCGTGGGTGTCGCGGTGGCCGTGGGCGTCACGGCAGGCGTGACCGTCGCAGTCGCAGTCGCGTCGCCGTCGCCGTCGCCGTGGGGGCGGGGGCCGGCGTCGCGGTGCAGGACGGCGCGGCCGTGGGTGTCCCGCTCGGCGTGGCCGTGGCGGCCACCCCGCCGGGCAGCGTGCCGATCGCCAGCGGGCTGAAGGTGGCCGCGGTGGCCACCCCGTTCCCGTCCACGGTCACGTTGACCGGGTCGGGCGCGTTGAGCAGAGCGCCGCAGCCGAGGTTGCCCCACGAGGCGGACAGCCGCGCGGCCAGGAACGTGAACAGGTTGTTGCCGGTCGCCGGCACCGGCGAGGCGAAGGCGCTGAACGTCTTCTCGTCCAGGGCCGTCCGGGGGTCGCCGATCTGGATCATGTCCTGGCAGTAGTTCGCGGGGGTGTCCGCGGTCTGCGCGCCGGTCACCGGCAGCTGGTCCACGCCCAGCCGGTACACGTCGGTCTTCATCGTGCTCTGCTGGCCGTTGACCTCGGTCATCGGGTCATTCAGCGGGACGAGCGCGCTCGGTGCCGGCTGGTCCGCCGCCGCCAGCAGTTCGTCCGTGATCTGCGAGCCGGAGCTGCCCGCGGCCGCCGTCTGGTCCGGGAACTCGTACGGCGTGCAGCCCAGCGCCGGGTCCATGAACTTGTTGACCAGCGCGTTGTCGCTGCCGTTGTTCTGGGGCACCGCGCCCGGCCAGGGCGGCCGCGTTGGCCGCGGAGTCTTGCGCGGTCTGGCCGCTCGCGGGTCAGCAGGTAGGTGGTGACCACATTGTCGCTCTGGTCCTGGTCCACCACGGCGAAGCTGCGCGTGGTCGGGCAGGCCTGCCCGTCGTTCCCGGTGCCGAGCGCCGGGATCCTGAGCAGGCCCCGGGCGATGTCCCGGTTGGCGGCCCGGTAGAACGCCGGGCTGTTGCAGTACGCCGACCTGGGTGAACAGCGACTGGCCCAGGCCCGTTGACGCAGTTGCCCTGCTGCAGCGAGTTGCCGGTCGCCGGTCAGCAGCAGGTTGTCGCCGTTGAAGCCGAACATGATGCCGACCACGTCACCCCGGCGGATCCGCGGCGCGACCGGGGCTGCGGCCGGGCTGGTGCCCTCGGTGACGACCAGCGGGTTGTAGACCCGGATGTGGCCGGTCCGCGGGTTGATGATGTCAGCCTCGACGAACGCCTGCAGATCGGCGTTGGACATCTAGCAGCCGTCGCCCAGGACGTAGGGGGTGGCCAGGCCCTGCGGGCTGAGCGGGTTGGCCGGCACCTGGAGGGTGCAGTTCATCGACGCGGCCGCCTGGTCCGGGGTCTGGCCGAGGGCCACCCCGGTCCCGGCCGCTGACCCGGTGGCCAGGGGGAGGCGGCTGCCGATCCCGAAGTTGTGCGCTGAGAGTTTCAGCTTGGAATTGGGAGCACCCGAGTGGTTCGCGGCGATGACCCCGACCGCGATTCCCGAGGCCAGCGGTATCGCGATGAGGGTCGCGATGAGGGCCGGCCGGACCCTGGATGTGCGCCGCCATGCCGTATTGCGGCCGAAATGCATTCGCCCGACCTCCGTGTCCGCTCCGAATGCCCTGTCAGTTTCCCGAGCTCCCGGACGGTCACGGTAGACCCTCTCGTGACCAAAATGTGGCCAAACGGCAGAGGTCACTTCTTACCGAAGTATTACGTGGTAGAGGAACGCCGCACCGGCGGACCGACGCAGCTTTCCATGATCATGAGCAAGCCGCCCGGGCGTGCGCGGTACTCATCCGGCGGCGCGCTCCCGCCGGTGCGGCCAGCAGAGCCCTTGATCACACCGCAGCGGCCGGATCGCGCTCGCGGACGGGAAACGGGACCCGGCGCCGCAGCGCCGGGCCCCGTTTCCGGACGGCCCGAACCGGTGGTTTCCGCCGGCCCGGATCAGCCGGCGGCCGGGCGGATCAGCTGTCCTTGGCCAGGGCCGTGCTGACCGGAATGTCGAGGCCGTACTTCTCCATGGCCTGGCTGAGCGACTTCGGGCTTCACCTCGCCGCGTCCGGGCCAGCTGGCTCAGCACGGCCAGGGTGATGGACTCCGCGTCCACGTGGAAGAACCGGCGGGCCGCCGCGCGGGTGTCGGAGAAGCCGTACCCGTCCGTGCCCAGCGAGCTGTACGGGGCCGGGACCCAGCGGGCGATCTGGTCGGGAACGGCGCGGATCCAGTCGCTGACCGCCACCACCGGGCCGGGCGCCCCGTCCAGCACCTGGGCGACGTAGGGCACCTGGGGCTCCGCGTCGGGGTGCAGCATGTTCCACTCCTCGCAGCACAGCGCGTTGCGGCGGAGCTGCGTCCACGACGTGGCCGACCACACGTCGGCGGCCACGCCCCAGTCCTCGGCGAGCAGCCGCTGCGCCTCCAGGGCCCAGCGCATCGCTACCCCGGACGCCAGGATCTGGGCCCGCGGCTGCTCCGCGGCGTCCGCGTCCTGGCCGGCCGTGTCCCCGTCGGCCGTGTCCTGGGCCGTCGCGTCCTGGCTGGCCGCGTCCTGGCCTGCCGCGCCTGCCGCCGGTGCGTACCGGTACAGCCCGCGCAGCACCCCCTGCTCCAGCGCGGCGCTGCCGCCCGGGTACCCGGCGGGCTCGGCCGGCTGGACGTACGGCTCGTTGTAGAGGGTCAGGTAGTAGAAGATGTCCTCGCCGTCCGGGTGGCCCTCGGTCGGGCCGTACATGCGGCGCAGCCCGTCCTTCACGATGTAGCCCAGCTCGTAGGCCCAGGCCGCGTCGTAGGCCACGCAGGCCGGGCTGACCGAGGCCAGCAGCAGCGAGTGCCCGTCGTTGTGCTGCAGGCCCTCGCCGGTCAGCGTGGTGCGCCCGGCCGTGGCGCCCAGCAGGAACCCGCGGCCCAGCTGGTCGCCCAGCGCCCACATCTCGTCCCCGGTGCGCTGCCAGCCGAACATCGAGTAGAAGACGTAGACCGGGATCATCGGCGCGCCGTGCGTGGCGTAGGACGTCCCGGCGGCCATCACCGAGCCCATCGCGCCGGCCTCGCTGATGCCCTCGTGCAGGATCTGGCCGCGCTCGGACTCCTTGTAGGACAGCAGCAGGGCGCGGTCCACGGCCTCGTAGGTCTGGCCGTGCGGGGAGTAGATCTTGGCCGTCGGGAACAGCGAGTCCATGCCGAAGGTGCGGGCCTCGTCCGGGATGATCGGCACGAACCTCGCGCCGATCTCACGGTCCTTCATCAGGTCCTTGAGCAGCCGGACGAAGGCCATCGTGGTGGCCACCGGCTGCTTGCCGGAGCCGCGCCTCATCTCGGCGTAGACCGGGTCACCGGGCAGCTTGAGCGGCTTGCCCCGGACCACCCGCTTGGGCAGGTAGCCGCCGAGCGCGGCGCGCCGCTCCTGCATGTACTGGATCTCCTCGGACTCCGCGCCCGGGTGGTAGTACGGCGGGAGCTGCGCCTCCAGCGCGGCGTCCGGGATCGGCAGGTAGAGCCGGTCGCGGAACTCCTTCAGCTCGGCCACCGTGAGCTTCTTCATCTGGTGGGTGGCGTTCCGGGCCTCGAAGTCCGGGCCCAGCGTCCAGCCCTTGATGGTGTGGGCCAGGATCACGGTGGGCTGGCCGACGTGCTCCTGCGCCGCCTTGAACGCCGCGTAGACCTTGCGGTAGTCGTGCCCGCCACGGGAGAGGTTGCGCACCTCGTCGTCGGACAGGTGCTCGACCATGGCCCGCAGCCGCGGGTCGGTGCCGAAGAAGTGCTCCCGGGTGTAGGAGCCCGGCTCCACCGAGTAGGTCTGGAACTGGCCGTCCGGGGTGTTGTTCATCTTGTTGACCAGGACGCCGTCGGTGTCCTTGGCCAGCAGCGGGTCCCAGTCCCGGCCCCAGATCACCTTGATCACGTTCCAGCCCGCGCCGCGGAAGAACGCCTCCAGCTCCTGGATGATCTTCCCGTTGCCGCGCACCGGGCCGTCCAGCCGCTGCAGGTTGCAGTTGATCACGAAGGTGAGGTTGTCCAGTTCCTCGCGGGCGGCCAGGCCGATCGCGCCCAGGGCCTCCGGCTCGTCCATCTCGCCGTCGCCGAGGAAGGCCCAGACGTGCGAGCGGCTGGTGTCCTTGATCTCGCGGGCCAGCAGGTACTGGTTGAACCGGGCCTGGTAGATCGCGTTGATCGGGCCGAGGCCCATGGACACCGTGGGGAACTCCCAGAAGTCCGGCATCAGCCGCGGGTGCGGGTAGGACGGCAGCCCGCCGCCCGGGTGGGACAGTTCCTGGCGGAAGCCGTCCAGCTGGTGCTGGCTGAGGCGGCCCTCGAGGAACGCCCGGGCGTAGATGCCCGGCGCCGCGTGGCCCTGGAAGAAGACCTGGTCCCCGGACTCGCCGTGGTCCTTGCCGTGGAAGAAGTGGTTGAAGCCGACCTCGTACAGGCTGGCGGCCGAGGCGTAGGTGGCGATGTGGCCGCCGACGCCGAGGCCCGGCCGGTTGGCCCGGGACACCATCACCGCGGCGTTCCACCGGATGTAGGCCCGGATCCGCCGCTCGACGTACTCGTCGCCGGGGAACCAGGGCTCGCGCTCGGGCGCGATCGTGTTGATGAAGTCGGTGCTGCGCAGGCCGGGCACCCCGACGTTCTGCTCGCGGGCCCGCTCCAGCAGGCGCAGCATCACGTACCTGGCCCGCGACCGGCCGCGACTGCGCACCACGCTGTCGAAGGACTCGACCCAGTCCCTGGTCTCCTCGGGGTCGATATCAGGCAGCTGCGTGGGCAGCCCGTCGCTGATGATCGAGAAACGCTGGCGTCCGGCAGCCACGGGATGTCCTCGCCTTCCGGAGGTCGGGCGGCTGTTCGCCGCCATGTCCGCAGAGCTGGGCGGCGGGTGGCCGCCCGGGATGGGCATAAGTTGTCCAGACCAATTCTGATCCTTGCGCCCCGGAAACGCACCCGGCTACCAGGGGGTAACAGCCACCCGGCGGGGCCGGCCACGCGGGCGCGTGGAGCCGGCGGTGTGACCTCCGGCCCTACTCCCGGCCGCCGCCCGGTGCCAGTCTGGGTACAACGGTGAGTTAGGCACGCTCCGATGCAGTCCTAGCGTATGCGCCGGGCCGCACGCGGAGCGAACGGGCACGAGGAGGTGCTGGGATGCACGCAATGATCGGTGACCGGCTGCATGTGCACGGCAACGCCGTCGGCCAGCCGGACCGGACGGGGGAGATCGTCGAGGTGCACGGCGTGGCCGGCGCCCCGCCGTACCTGGTCCGGTTCGACGACGGGCACACCGGGCTGTGCTTCCCGGGCCCGGACGCCGTGATCGAGCCCGGGAAGGTCCGGGCCCGGGCGGTTTCGAAGCCCCAGACAGCCTCCAAGCCCGGGCGGCCTCCGCCACCAAGGCCCGCGCGCCGTCGGGCGGGAGAGCCCGCGGCGGCAAGAAGTAGCACCCCCGGAGGGGAGGCCCCGCCCCGGGGGGCTGGTCCCGGAAGGGACCGGGGGCCACGTCCCGGCTGGCCGGGAGCCGGGGCACGGCCTTCCGGCACCCGGGTTGCGCGGGCGAGGCCGGCCAGGAACAGTCGTTGGGTATGGAAACAGCGATTGTGCGGGTGCGGACCGGGACCAAGCCGGCCGTGCGCGATATCACGGGGGAATGCGCGGAATTCGCGGCGAGCGCGTCGCGGGGCGGGGACGGGCTGCTGCACGTGTTCGTGCCGCACGCGACCGCGGGCCTGGCCCTGATGGAACTGGGCTCGGGCAGTGACACGGACCTGCTGGCCGCCCTGGACGAATTGCTGCCCCCCGACGACCGCTGGCGGCATGCCCACGGATCGCGCGGGCACGGCCGGTCTCATGTCATGCCGGCGCTTATCGCCCCGTTCCTGGTGGTGCCGGTCCTGGGCGGACGCCCGGCCCTGGGCACTTGGCAGTCAATCGCCCTAATCGATCTGAACGTGGATAATCCGGACAGGCAGATAAGAGTTTCCTTCCTCGGGTAGCCGCCACCGGAGGCGGGGAAGATCAAACTGTGACATGGTTTTCGCTTCCAGGGCCCATTTGGCACTTGCGCGGGCGCGCGACCCAGTGTGAACTGTCCCAGCAAGTGGTGCCTACGCGGCCATCGCGGCGCAAGGCGCGAAGCTGCGGCGGCACGTCGTGGTGGGCCGGCGCGGATGCGGGGCCGCGAGAAGGGAAACGAGGAGGACGTCAGTGAGCGCGACCGCGCGCCAGGCGCAAGATCAGCCGGGCCTGGCCGAGCGGCTCGGCATCAAGCCGGGTCAGGTGGTGCAGGAACTCGGGTACGACGACGACTGCGACGAGCAGTTGCGGGATGAGATCGCCGATCTGAAGGACGTTGAGCTCGTCGACGAGGACTACGAGGATGTCGTCGACGTGGTTCTGCTCTGGTGGCGAGACGGGGACGGTGACCTGGTGGACGCGCTGATGGACGCGCTGACGCCACTCGCCGACGGCGGCTACATCTGGCTGCTCACTCCCAAGGCTGGCCGCCCCGGGCATGTCGAGCCGAGCGACATCGGTGAGTCCGCGCCGACCGCGGGACTCTCCCAGACTTCGAGCGTGGGCGCGGCGCGCCACTGGCTGGGCACCCGGCTGGTCTCGCCGAAGGCACGCAGGTGAGCAGGAGCGCCGGAGCGCGCAGGTGAGCTAAGCGCCGAAGGCGCGCAGGTGATTAGGCCACTGAGCAGGGGCCGCTGATCAGGCGGCAGACCGCGCCGGGGCGCGGTACCGAGGGGGATCCTCAGCCAGCACGACGAACGCCGCCGGGATCAGCCCGCCGGCCAGGCCCATCCCCATCCCGGGGTGGGCATCCTGTCCCGGTCCGCGCGGATGGCAGACTGACCCTGTCCCCAGCGGAAAGGAATCCTTCATGTCGGTTGAGATTGGTGAGCAGGCTCCCGATTTCGAGCTCAAGGACCAGCACGGCACCCCGGTGCGGCTGTCCAGCTTCCAGGGCACGAAGAACGTGGTGCTCGTGTTCTACCCCCTCGCGTTCAGCGGGGTGTGCAGCGGTGAGCTCTGCGCGCTGCGCGACGACTTCCCCGAAGTCACCCGGGAGGATGTCGAACTGCTTACGGTCTCGGTCGACTCCACGTTCGTCCTGCGCACCTGGGCGGACCGCGATAACTTCAGCTTCAGCCTGCTGTCCGACTTCTGGCCGCACGGCGACGTGGCAAAGCTTTACGGAGTATTTGACGGGGACAAGGGTGTGGCCACGCGGGGAACGTTCATCATTGATAAGGCCGGAGTCATCCGGTGGAAAGTGGTGAACCCCATTCCCCAGGCGCGGGACATCGCCGAATACAAGAAGGTGCTCGCCGACCTGAGCTGACGCGGTGACCGCGTCCGGCCGGCGGTGAGCCAGCCACCCGAGAGGATCGAAGCAGCCGAGGATGCCCTGCTATCGATGTGGTGTGCGGCAAACCGACCCCAGCCGCGGGCAGAGCCCGTGGAAGCGCGGGGTGGTGCGGCACAGCCAGATTCTTATCTGCCCCGGATGCCAGGACACGGCCGACTGGACCGCGGAGCTGGACCGGTGCTCCCGGTGCTCCAGCGTGCACCTGGTCAAGCGGCTCGGTGAGGTCGAGTGCCGGGACTGCGGGGCGACCGTGGCGCCCGAAGGTGCGACGGACCTGGAAGCCGGGACGGCCCCGGAAGCCGGGACGGGCCTGGAGGGCGGGACGGGCCCGGACGGTGCGGGCCGCGGTGCTGATCTGTCCGAGGAGGTCGCCCGGGCCCTGGACCGGGTGCTGGGCCGGAGCCTGGTCAGCCAGAGCATCCAGCGCGCGCCCGATGCGGAGGGCACGGCGGGGCCGGACGGGCGGGGCCGGTGCGGGGTCCGCCGGGTCGCGGGCGGGGCGGCATCGGCCGGCCCGGCCCGATTCCGGGCATCACGCGGCAGCCCATCCAGGGGCGGAGCGGCACCGGGCGTCCCGGCCGGCGGCCGCCGGGGCCGATGCGGCCAGCCTGGATGTGATGATGCCCGGTGCGTTCGCGGGCTGAGAGGGCCGGCCCGGACGTGAACGACGCGGCGGTCGTAGGCCGGGTGCTCCGCGAGTACCACGCCCGCGGGATCGATCCCGCTGGGCTCCGCCGGGTCGGCGGGGCCGTCCAGAGCGGCATCGTCACCTACCTGGTTCATCCGGATGGCGCCGGCCCGTGGGTGGTCCGGGCCTGCCGGGCGGACGCGCCGGTGCCCCTCCACGTCAGCGGTTCCCCGGCGATCATGCAGGACTGGCTGCTGTCGCGGGCGGCGACGCTGGACGGCCTGGAATTGCTGGGTTACCCGGCGCCCCGGGTGGTGCGGACCCGGTCGGGCGATCCGGTGGGGATGGACGGGGTGTGGCTGACGCTGGCCACCACGTTCGTGGAGGGGCCTTTGATCCGGCCCTCGCTCGCGCAGTTGCGGATGCTGGGGGCCGCGCTGGGCAGGTTGCATGCCCTTGAGGCGGTGGACGGGGCGGGGCACGCGTCGTGGTATCCAGAGTCGGCCATCCCGGCCACCCTGGCCCGGCTCGACGCAGTCGGGGCGCTGGTCCCGGACGACTGGCAGCCCCTGTACGCGCAGTTCGGGCGGACGGCCCGGGCCGTCCAGCGGAGCCTCGGCGGGCTGCCCAGGGGAGTGGTGCACGGGGACGCCTGGCCGGGCAACGCGGTGCAGACCGGCCCGGACACGGTCACCCTCATCGACTGGGAGACCAGCGGCCTGGGGCTGCCCGTGCTCGACCTGGGTCACTGCCTGATCGAAAGCCTCCTCGACGCGCAGTCGCCCACGAACGGACCCGCGGACGGGCCCGGGGCGTGGCTGGTCGAGCCCGACGAGGACCGCGTCGGGGCGGTCGCCGGGGGATACGCGTCGCAGCGCCGGCCCGGCGAGGCCGAGAGGGCTGTGCTGCCCGAGGCGGTCCGGTTCGGCGCGTGCTACGCCGGGGCGATTCACCTGTACCGGGCGCTGGCCGAAGGGGTCTCGGGGAGGTCGATGGACGCGCGGCTTGAGCGGTTGCGGAACCGCGTGGAGGCCAGCGACGCCGTCGCCCGCCTGGCTGCCCCTCATCTCACCGGCGGCGCAGAAACGGTACGCTGATGCCGGTCGCCTGCTCGCAGTAGGCGCGGGCGCATAGCTCAGTGGTAGAGCACTCGCCTTACAAGCGAGGGGTCACTGGTTCGAACCCAGTTGCGCCCACCAGGCGAAACGTAGCCGGGGCGATCTTGGAAAGCGGCGTTGACCACCAAGGTTGACCACAGTACCCGGGTCATTTGCCGCCGCCGAGCAGCTTGTTCAGCTTGGTCAGAGCATCAACGCGGGCCACTTCATCGACGTGGGTGTAGATCTGCTGCGTAGTGGTGATGTGCGCGTGGCCGAGGATGATCTGAGCGTCCCGGGCCGGGACTTTGAGGTCTTTGAGCAGCGACGCCGTGGTGTGGCGCAGCGCGTGGACCCGTATCCGGCGGATGCCGCTGGTCTCGCAGATGCGCATGAACGAGCGCACCAGGTTGCGCGGTTCGACCGGCCTGCCTGTCTTGGTCGTGAACACCAGGCCGGTGTCGATCCAGCACTGGCCGAGGCTGGCGCGGTCGGCGTCCTGGGCCTGGCGGCGGGCGGCTAGCGCGTCTATGCCCAGGCCGATCAGTGGGAGATCGCGCTTGCCAGCGCTGGTCTTGACCGGGCCGATGTGCAGCTGGCCCTGGATGCGCTGGATCTGCTGGCGGACGTGCAGCTGCCAGTCGTCGAGGTCGATGTCCTGCCAGCGCAGGCCTAGCACCTCACCGCGGCGCATCCCGTACAGGAGCAGCAGCACGAACGCCGGATACAGCGGGTCGGTGGCGGCGGCCTGGAGGAAGGCGACCGCTTCGGCCGACGACCAGGGCACGATTCCGCCAGGTTCGGACGTGGGTAGCTCCACGAGGCGGGCGACGTTGCGGCCGACCAGCTCCTCACGGACCGCGCGGGTCAGGGCGGCGCTGAGGATCTGGCGCAGGATCTGCACGTTGCGGACCGACTGGCCCGACCGGATTTTGGCGTTCAGGAACGTCTGCACGGTTGGCACCGACAGCCGCTTAAGCGTGTACTTGCCGAGGCCAGGTTTCAGATGCAGCCGGATATTCGTCTCGTACAAAGCGTAGGTGGCGGGCCGCCGGGTCGGCTTCACCACGTTCTCGAGCCAGTAATCCAGATAGGCGCCGAGCCTCCAGGATTGTGCGGGCACCGGGATTCCCCTACCGGCTTTGGCCTGCTCCTCGATTAGCCGTTCGTGGGCTTCTTCCCGGGTCCGCCCGTACACGTAGACCCGCTTGCGGGTGCCAGCGGTGGTCAGCGCATAGAAGGCGCCGACGTAGCGGCCGTCCTTGCGAGGCCCGGAGATCGTGCCTTCGCCGTTGAGTCGCTGGCGGCGACGGCGGGGCTTGTCCTTGGCAGCCATCAGGCCGCCTCGGAGGCTTCGGCTTCGAGCATGGCGACGAACTCGGCTAGGGCGTCAGCTGTGATGAATCGGGCACCGCCGTCCTTGACCGAGCGGAGCCGACCAGAGCGCATCAGGTCATAGAGCTTGTCGCGCCCGATTCCGAGCGCGTTGGCCGCCTCCTTGGGGCGGTAGAGCAGCTTTTCCATCGCGGGGTCCTTCGGGGAGTGGTCAGGCGGCTTGGGTGGCGTCGCGGGCGGCCTGGTCGTGGTCGCGGGCCCGGGCGGCGGCCGACAGGGCCAGGAGGGCGTCGCCGGTGGTGCGCCAGCCCATTCCGTCCCATTCCAGTGAGGTGACGGTGATGACGGCGGCCTGGCCGTCGTGGCCGGTGCCGGGGAGTGGCCGTTGGCGGCGACGGTAGTCGGCGCGGGCCTGCCGCAGTGCTCGCAGCGTGGTGGAGTAGCGGCGGCTTTTGGTGGCGAAGTGGCCGCGATAGCCGAGCATGTGGGCCCAGCGGCGGAGCGCCCGGAAGTCTGGGGCGGTGTGGCTGCCGAGGTGCCAGGCGGCGCGGATCAGCCTGCCCTGATGACTGCGCGTGTTGCCGTAGAAGGGCAGGTTATCAGCGGTGATCCGGCAGGCGATGGTGCCGACCGCCTCGGTTGATTTCGTGGCGTACTTCGCCAGATACGACGCGACCGCGATGTTGGGGACCTGGCCGGCCGGGGTGGCGGGCAGGTGGATGGTGCGGATGTCTAGCTGGGCACCCCACCGGATGTCCCAGCCCCGCGGCCGGGTGGGGTGGGTGACGGTGGCGAACCATGTCGAGGCAGCGGCGGTGGTGATGGCAGCGGCCAGCTGCGCGGCGTCGAGAGCGGGCGGGACCAGCTCGCCATCCTCGGTGGTGGCATCCAGGCGGAAGATGGCGTGGAAGTGGACCAGGCCGCGGGCCTGGAACTCGGCCACCTTGGCGTAGGACAGCTGCACCTTCCCGGCCCCGGCGGCCTTCACTGTGCGGGCCAGCTGGCGGCGGATGGCGATGGTGGTGCGGCGCCATAGTTCGGGGGCGTGGGCGTTCCAGACGACGGCGGCGGAGTAGTCGTAGCAGTCCGGGCACAGTGGCCGACCCAGCACCGGGTCGGTGTCTTTGTGCCGCTGGCCGCAGGACAGGCGCCGCCCATGCTGGCAGACGGCGGTGTGGCGGCGGGGGCGGCATTGGGCAGCCCGGCCGCCGGGCAGCTGGCGGCGAGTGTGCACGGGTCCGAAGCCGGGGGCGGTGAAGGTGGCGAACACGCACGGATGCGCCCGGATCGTTTCGGGCACGCCTTTGCCGCCGGTGAGCCCCGCGCGGATCAGCTGGTAGGTGTCGCGCGCGGTAGGTCTCGGCGCAGGCTGGGCAGACGGAGGCGCGGCGGTCCCCGCACGGGGTGTAGATCACCCGGTCCGGGAGGGTATCGGTGTCGAGGGTGCGGAGGATCTCGCCGGTGGCGGGGTCCAGGTCGCGGATCGTGCCGCGGAGCCGGACCGGGCGGACGCAGCCGCCGGTGGCGGTGGTCCCGGCGAGCCAGGCGTGGTAGTCGTCGCGGGCAGTGCGGTCGAGCAGTTCGTCATCAAGGGTCCGTCCGTTCGCTCCGGTCCCCGTGCGCGGGTCGATGAGCACGGGGGCCAGGGCCAGCGCCGGGACACTCACCGGGCGGTGCCCTTCAAGGGCGCGCAAGCGCGCCGGAACCCCGGCCGTCCGCTGGCGTTAGATCAGCGGCGCGGAAGTTGCGCTCACTCGAGCGCGGCGCTGTTCCAGCCCGGCACGGGTCGCGGTTAACCCGGGGACGGTCATGGGCTGGGCGCCTCGTGCCGCTCTTAGGCCCTTCGGGCCACGGCGGCGTCGGCGCGCTCCAGGCCCCGGCACCGGCCGCGCAGCTGGAGGTCGCCACAAGCCCAGCGCACCCGCGCGCTGCGCAAAAGCTGCCATCCTCCCGGCGATCCAGCATTGAACCGCGCAAGATCACCGTCAAGAGCGCGCTACGCGCGTCGCATGCGATGGCGCAAGCGCCACTCTTGACACTAATCTTCCACGGCTCGATCGGCGCCTATCGGGAAGGATGGCTCAGACTGGCTCTGCCAGTTACGGCGATGTGCCCGCTGTGTCTGCCCACGCCACGCTGGCCCATCATTTAATCAGCCATCACCCTTTAAGCTTGTCGAGCTTCGCTCGCCGTGTCGCGTTGACCGCAGCTGGGTTTAGTACCCCATACAGGTCGTCGAATTGTTCTCGCAGCGATGCGCGCTTGACATCGAGCACCTTCACGTCTGGCACCGCGCCGCCCTGGTAGTTCCAAACACTAACAGCGTCGCCGTTGGTAATTACATAATAAGCGGGCTTTAGCCAGAAAGCGTAGCTCCTAACCTGCCCCGTCCCGGCATCAGGCGCCTGATTGGTAGCCTTGGCCTCGACTAGTACCAGGGGAACACCGTCCTGAAGAGAATGATGCTCATCAAGGAAATACACCAAATCAGCTTCGACACGCTTCTTTGATACACCCTCGTACATGTCAAACCGGAAGCCTGCGGCTTCGTGTTCGGCGGTGTAGCCGAGTCCGTGGAACAGCGGGCTAGCGAAGTACATCTCGACTTCGCGTTCAGAGTCCAGATGCACCGAAATTAGGCGATCGAACCACTCGTCAGTAGGCCGAGGATCCGGACTAACATCATTAGGCGGAGGCAAGGATGGCAGGCTAAGCACAATCCAGTCATGCAAACCTGCTTCACTAACCGCCTGCTTAGCACAATGCCTCGTGCAGCGAGGAGGGCAGCAACGAGTTCTTTGCGCTGGGCGGTCCAAGCCTGGAACCCGAACAGGCTACGCAAAGTATGAAAACGCACTCTTCGAGAACCTTTTCCGCTCTCTTCAATCGCCCGCTGGATGCTGGCCGCCACATCCTCGGGATCCTTCTTCGGAGCCATCGCCCCCCCTTTGCTGTGACAGTATGCATCTTTGTGGTTACCCTGCGCGCAAAAAACTGCAGAATTTTGACTCATCACGGAACTGGCGTGGCGCGGAACCGGGGGTCAAGTGGTCGGCCCACCGTTGCTGACACCCGTAACCGACACCAACTGGACCGGACGCGGTAGTCCCATGTCGGTCTGCGCCAGGCTGTCCCCGCAGGTGAAGGACCATCTCGGACAATTGTGCGGCACTTCTAAGCAGCCAGTCACATCGAAGCGGGTGCCTGACATGATGATGACTGTGAACATGTGGCTCGAAAGGCTCTCTAACTGGCAGTTCGTGGTCGTTGCAGCGACCTGCCTCGCCGTAAGCTTCGCCGTGGTCGGAGGCGGCCTGCTGCTCGTCACTGGGCACGTCAACCTCTCGTTCTTCATCGCTTTCGGTGTCATGTACACCGTCCTCACGACCAGCCTCTTGGCCTGGAAGCGGTGGAGATGAGATCAACGTCGTGGGGACTGCGCCGAAGGTGGGGGCACGTCGATCTGACCACCATGTCTGACCACAACGAGGTCGGATGACCGCCGACTTGGGCCCGACAGACAAGTAGACAGACACCGAGGCCAGCGATGGTCTCCGACAACCTGGGCGTGTCTTACAAGCGAGGGGTCACAGGTTCGAAACCTGTTGCGCCCACCCGAAAGCCCAGGTCAGGATGCAAGTCTGGAAGTATCCGGGTGGCTCTCAAGATCGTCTGACCGTGATCTGACCGTCGGCGTGGCTGTGGAAAGTTGGCACCAGGCAGCAGAGATTGTCCCTGGCTGGCACCCGGGCGAGCGGGATGCCCCTGCTGGTTGAACAGGCTGGGGACCAGCTTCCCCGGCCACGGAGGTTGGGGGGAAGGGCTGTAGCCGTCACCGCAGCGTTCGGGGCAGTTGGCAGGGTCGGTGTTCTAAGCGCGCGGGACTCGAAGCCGTTCGCCGTGTTCCCGGACGGGGCACTGGACCAGAGCGAGGTCACGGACAAGCGGATGGGCGCTCGCAGGCTGACGTGATGCGGTTCAGCATGCTGGCCGCAGGCAGCCGGACAAGGCAGGGCTGGCCACTTAGATTGACCGCAGGGTAGCCCGTTGCTCGTCGGCGATTGTGCCAGCGAACTCAATCAACCAGAGCTCCCCGCGCTCGGGTGCCGCCTGGCGATCTGGTTACTTACCGTGTGTACGGCGACTCTGAGCAATGGTTCGCAGCCGCGCAGATCGCCGAAAATTTACATCTCTCCGAAGGCGGCCGCCATTGCCGTATCGAGGACAGATCAGCCCGTTCGGGGCGCGCCTCAGCGCTACCCGCTGCCTGCGGAGTCGTGCGGGGCCCGCCGCGGTTGCCCCCGGCGCGGTCAGGGGGACGCGGCCGTGTCGGTAGACGATCCGCCAGCGAAGCGTCGAACGACGAGTCGTACCGATGCGATCAGCCTTGTGTCGCAAGGTAAGCGGGGACGCAATCGTGATGGCAACCTAGTCGTTGGGGCCCGCGGCCCTGCGTTTGTAAACCGCACGAAAGATGAACCCGATGGCGACCGCGATGGCGGCTACGACGATCCCGCCGATGATCGAGGCGACCGCCGAGGCTCCGGTCGCGAAGGCAATGACGAAGTAGATCACTCCGGCGGCGAGGCCTGGGATCACAGCAGTGGTCATGGAGGCATTGATCTTCATCGCGATAGCCCCTTCTCGCTGCGCGGGCTAGCTAGCCCTGCATACAGGCTACTGCGCATTGATCACTGCGAAGGGGATGACGGGTCGCGCATTCGCCGGCGTTTTCGCTCCGGCGAGACGTCCCGTATCCGCAACCTCATACGGGCGCACCTCAGCACGGAGGGGACGTCCGGCGAGAGGCCGTCCCGCGAGACCCGCCCGGTGAAGTTTTCCGCATGGATGCCCATACGGGGCACCGGACAGACACCGGCGGCCTCCTTCCGCAGCACCAGGCGGAAGGGTCCGCTGTAACACCGTGTCTGCCGCTGCTCGAGACGGTCAGCAGTCAGATCGTGGCTGAGCTCCGTCCGCAGTTCGACGCTTGTGGTCGCCCAAGCCAGGGGTAGGTGTACACAGCCTTTTCTGAGGGCTCAGCGGTGATCGCCGAGGCAGCCCTGGCCGCTCCGCACGGCGGATATCGCGCGGACGACTCGAATCGAGTTACCACTCTCCGTGATTAGCATCCAGATCCACAGTGCCAACACGACGATGGTCCGTGGCGCCCCGGGCGACGTCCAGCCTGGGACCCGCTTCCATTTGCACCTCGGCTCAGCCGCAAGCCCTCGGTGCTCCGGCATACCTCATCGCGGCAGATGCGAGCATTCCTATTGCCGGCGAGGATGTGGGACGTGGATGTCGAAGCTTTGCGGGCGGAGACCCCCGGTTGCGCGCACCGGCTGCATTTGAACAACGCCGGCGCTGCGTTGCTGGCGCAGCCCACGCTGGACGCGATGACCGCCCATCTGCGGCTGGAGGCCGAGATCGGTGGTTACGAGGCGGCCGCGGCAGCGCAGGACGCTATCGGCGCCAGCTACGCCGACGTCGCTGGGCTGCTAGGTGGCCGCACTGATGAGGTGGCGCTTTTCGACAACGCCACGCACGCCTGGAACGCCGCCTTCTACTCAGTGCCGCTCGGTCCGGGTGACCGGATCCTCAGCGGTCGCGCGGAATATGGCAGCAACGTGCTGGCCTACTGGCAAGCCGCACAGCGCACCGGCGCCGAGGTGGTCGTCGTCCCCAACGACTGCCACGGCCAGCTCGACACCACCGCCCTTGCCGGGCTCATGGACGAACGAGTGAAGCTGATCGGAGTCAGCCACGTACCCACCAGCGGGGGCCTGGTCAACCCGGCTGCGGAGATCGGCCGCATCGCCCGCGACGCCGGGGTGCTGTTCCTGCTTGACGCGACGCAGTCGGTCGGCCAGTTTCCCGTCAATGTGGGCGCGCCATCGGCTGTGATCTGCTCACCGCCACGGGCCGCAAGTTCCTGCGCGGACCGCAGGGCACCGGGTTCTTGTGGGTCCGCACCGCGGCCCTCGAGCGGCTCGACCCGTTCGTCGCCGAGATCGGCTCGGCGACCTGGGACGGGGGCCGCGGGTTCACCTGGGCCGACGGCGCCCGGCGCTTCGAGTCCTGGGAGAAAAGCTACGTCAACATCGTGGGCCTTGGCGCTGCGGTGCGGCAGGCACTCCAGCTGGGAGCCGGCGCGATCGGGGCTCGCACCGCCATGCTCGGTGCGCAGCTGCGCGGCCAGCTCGGCGCGCTGTCGGCGGTGTCCGTGCACGACCTCGGCGAGGTGCGCTGTGCCATCGTGACCGCCCGGGTCGAGGGCGTGCCCGCAGCCGAGGTCGCCGCAGCACTGGGCCACGCCGGGGTCAACGTGTCGACCACCGTCGCCGGGCACAGCCCGCTCGACACCGAGGACCGCGGGGTACACCCGCTGGTCCGGTTCTCCCCGCACTACTACAACACCGGGGAAGAACTCGACCGCGCAGTCAGCCTCGTGGCCGCGATCGCGCGCCAAGGGCACGCCACCCGTTAAGCAGACCAGCGCCCCCTGCCATGCTCATGGCGTCCCCAGACAAGACACCCAAACCACGGGACCGCCCGGGCAGAATCGGATGACTGGGCATGGCCGGGGCACGAGCCGACGACAGTCCCTGAGATGGCGTGCTGCGGGTTCCGGCGAGCCGTCAGAGCGGCTGATGTCCTTCATCGACTCGTCGCGAGATGCCAGGGTAGACGCAAGGGGTCAAGGGTTCGAGAACTTGTCGATCTATCTGAAATCGCAGCTCGCGAGCTACGCACAGAATGACGGAGCGGTTTCGGAAGATCATCTGACCGTCATCTGACCGTCAGCCGCAACGCGTGCGTGAGCCCGACTCTGGCGAATGTGTGCTTCTGTACGGTTACCTCGGTTTCACACCCGTTTAGCCGCTTCCAAGATCACATACCTCAGAACGTGAGCCGGGCCAGCGACTGCTGCGGGCTGCTGAAAGCCGGTGAACCCAGGTAGTTCCCCCTTACAAGCGAGGGGTCACAGGTTCGAAACCTGTTGCGCCCACCCAGGTCAGAGCGTTGGGTGAGCACTCTCCAGGCGCCGGAAGGGCCAACTGGGAGCGCAAATGGGAGCGCAATCCGGGAGAGCACTCTCTCACCGGGTCCTGAACGGGGCCAGCCACGCGTCCAGAAACGGGACCGCCGAACGCGGTTCGGCGCCTCGTGCTTGATCGATCCGCGCCCTCGCTGTGACTGCGCTCTGTAGTCGGCGGGTGAGACAGGCGAGCATCTCGCTGATCATTTCGTCGTCGATGTGGGTGTAGTGGTCGGCGATGTCGCCGGAGGGGCCGTGGCCGAGGCGTTCGCGCCGGAGGACCCTTGGGACGCGGTCACGGCGCATCGCGGTCTGGTGGCCGTGGCGTAAGCCGTGCGGGGTGAGACCGGCGATCAGTGGCGCCCAGGAGCAATCCGCCTGTCGCTCCGCGGTGCTCCGGTGCGTGCCTTTCATGGGGATGGGGATACCGGGCCAGGGCTCGGCAGTGCAGTGCACCCGCCACGGTCCAGTGTGGTAGTTGGCGCGCCGCTTCTGCGGGGGGTAAATGCCGTCAGCAGCTGGCCGGAAAATCCGGCCGGAGTAGGACGAGCGGCGGGCGTGGCCGCCTTCGGATCCCAGGAAGAGGAACGCCTCACTGGACCCGCACAGGCTGGTGCCGTCGTCGCGGCGCGGGCACCGGCAACGGCTGGCTCGTGGCGCTATCTGGCCGACGAGGGCGAAGAGCCACTCGGGGATGTCGATATCGCGCCGTGAGCCGTCTTTGGGCGGGGCGAGGTAGAACTTGCCGTTGAGTTCGACCAGTTGCCATTCGACGCGGACGTAGTGGTGGTTGCGGCGCCGGTCGGGACCGTGCGGGGTGTCAAAACTCGGCTACAGGCGCTGACCTGGTTTTTTACGCCGCTCGTTCGTATTCGTTGATGAGGCCGCCGAGAATGGGCCGGCGCCTGATCTGGTGCTGGGTGAGGTCCGCGGCGGGGTGGTCGGGACGGGGCGGGTGCGTCTGGTGGCTTCGGTGGGGCCGGCTCGACATCGCAGTCATCGGGCACGTGGCGACCGATCAGGCACGCCGTGCCGGTACGCTGTTCTTCAAGCCCGGCGGCCCGGGCACGTCCGGCACCGCGGCGCTTCCCCTCGCCTACGGCCTGTTCCCCGCCCAGGTCCTTGCGCAGTTCGACATCGTGCTTGACGTCGGCCGCCCCCGGCCGTTCTGTCAGACGGTCAGGGGCGGCCGGAACCTCAGCTTCCCTTCGTGCTTGCCGGCTGCTGCCTACCGGCAGGGCTGGCGCGGCCCGGTTAGGTTGGTGTTCGGGAAGTAGATGCCGTTGATGTTGGCCGAGTTATCGATGGGGCAGAACGTCCCGGGGTCGTTCTTGTACTCGGCGTTCCCGATCCACTTCCCGGCCGAGAGGAACGAGCTCAGGTAGCTGCACGTGTTGTACTGATTGCACTGCTCGCTGATCATGCCTTGCGCGTAGGGCTGCATGTCGTTGACGAACGACGCGTTCCCGGTGTCGTCAAGGTTCTTGGCGATCCAGCCCAGGCCGAGCCCGTGCATGTAGTTGGCCAGGGTTTCCAGGTAGGTCTCCTCATTGGCCTGCGTGATCGTGAATCCGGTTTTGCCCTCGTTGTTATTGAACGTCTCGTCGAGGTCGGTCTCGACTGCGTCAAAGCCCTTGGCCGAGCACTGCTGCTGGATCATCGCCTCGATGATCGATACCGCCGACGAGGCGTTGATCTTGATGAAGTACTCTGTGTAGCCCGAAAGCTTGTTACCGAGGTCGCCCGCGTTCTTGAGCTGGGCGTAGTAGGTGGTCGGAATGCCTTCTTGGGCGGCGGTGTAGTAGTTGCCCGCGGTGCCGACCTCGATGTAGCAGATGGCGTGGTCGCCGAGGCCGTGCAGGGTGCTGACGGTGCTGGCGGTGTTCTCGATGCCGTCGATGTCGTACAGCTTCGGATTGTCGCCGGGTGCGGTGTCCCCGTTCCAGGCGGTGACCCCCGTTCCCATCTGCGTTGCGTTGTTGGTGTTGAGGGTGCCGTTGAGCATCCATTGCCAGTCCGTGTTCTGGGCCGGCTGATAGACGCTCGGTGCCGCCATGGCTGGTGCGGCCGCGGTGCTGCTCCCTGCGAGTGCGATCGCTGCGACTGCGATGAGTGCCCACCAACGTCTCATATGCCGCCACCCCTGCCTGTCTCGCCGGGCCGGAACCCGGCTTACGGGAAACATTGGACGTAAAATAACATTCAATCCGCTGAGCAGACCAGCGTTTCTTTCAGCGGAATGACATGCTTAGGTCATGCCGTCAACCACGCAGTCCCCCGAAGGCCCGTCGATCCACAATGCGGTCGACCGGGCCATGCGGGTCCTGACCTTTCTGGGCACCCGGCCGCAGGGCGCGAGCCTGCTGGAGATCTCGACGAGCACCGGCATCCCGAAGCCCTCCCTGCACCGGACGCTGACGGCGATGCGTGGCCGCGGCTACGCCAGCCAGCCCGAGCCAGGGGGCCCGTACCTGCTCGGCCCGGCGGTGCTGGAGGCGGCCTTCACCTTCCACGCCGGTCTCGACCTTCGACGGCTGATGCACCCGCTGGCGGCCAAGGTGCGTGATCACTTCCGGCAGACCTGCCATGTGGTCGTGCTCGACGGCGCACAGGTCACCTATATCGACAAGGTCGAGGCAGACATCGCTGTGCGACTCACGTCGGTTATCGGCGGCCGTAACCCGGCGCACGCGACCGGGGTCGGGAAGGCGCTGCTTGCTGACGCGCTCCCGGACGCGGGAGCCGTCCGGGACTGGGTGGCCGAGCACGGTCCGCTGGCCCAGCGGACCAGTCACACGCTAACCACCGCGCCAGAGCTGGCCCGCGCGCTTGACGAGGTGCGCGTGAGGGGGTGGGCGCTGGACGATCAGGAGAGCGAGGACGGCCTGGCCTGTGTGGCGGCCCGCGTCCCACTGGTCTTCGGCCCGCTCACCCCGCCGGTCGCGATCAGCGTCACCGGGCTGCACGAGCCGCTCGTCCGGTATGGCACGCAGCGGGCCGGCCGCGAACTGCTTGACATTGTCAACACCTTCGAGTTCGGCGCGCACGACTCCCGGGCTTCCGAGGCGTCTTGAGCCTTCGGACTGGCCGGCGGGTTGAGCCGCGCTGGCGGGATCAGGTCGGCCTGGCCTTCTGGGTGTTGACCGGCCAGGTTTCCTGGCCGCATCGGCCAAAGTCGGCGGCGGGGCCAGGCGGCCCTTGACAAGCCCTGCTGCCGGGCTAAGGTGGCCGAGACCTAATCCGAACTCTGTTCGTATATACGAACTAGCCGGAGACCATGGCGTCGAGGACCAACCACAGCGTGGACCGGGCCCTGAGCCTGCTGCGATTGCTGGCGCGCGCGCACCGGCCGGTCCGGTTCGCTGACATCCAGGCTCAGTCCGGAATTCCCAAGGGCACCCTGCACTCCCTGCTGGCCAGCCTGGAAGCGGCCGAGTTCGCCCGCCGCTCAGCCCAGGGCTACGAGATCGGCCTGGCCGCCTTCGAGGTCGGCACCGCCGTCCGGGTGCCGGCGTCGCTGCGCGCCGCGGTCGCGCCGCTCCTGGACGAGCAGTCGTCGCTCGGCGAGGCGTGCCATTTCGGGATGCTGGACGGCGGCGACGTCGTCTACCTGGACCGGCGCGACTATTCTCACGACGCGCTGCACTACACGCTGCCGGTGGGGAGCAGGAAGCCGGCCTATTCGACCGCGCTGGGGAAGGCGATGCTTGCGCTGCAGCCCGACGCGGAGATCGAGGCGCTGTACCCGGGCCGGCTGCCGATGCTCACTCCGCGCACCCTGACCAGCCGGGCCGAGCTGCTGGCGGTGCTGGCCGGGATACGGGACCGCGGCTACGCCACCGAAAGCGAAGAGTCAACCCCTGGTGTCTGCTGCATCGGGGTGGCCGGCCAGCTCCGCGACGTCAGCTACGGCCTGAGCATCACCGTGCCCGTGGTGCGCATGCGGGAGCCGGAACTGGCGGCCAAGTTCCTGCCCGTGCTGGCGGGGGTGCTGCGCCGCCTGACCGCCGCGCTGACCACAGCCGAATGGTTCGAGCCTGGGGCGCTCACTGTGCGCGGGGCCGGGGAGGTTCGGATATGACTTCAGCACCTTTCCAGGCCGACGCGCAGGAGGGCCGGCTCGACGTGGTCCATGCCAACGGTGGCCTGGAATCTGTGCAGAAAGCTACCGACGCCAGCGTGCAGCACCGGGAACGGGTCCTCAACGTCAACCTGACCAGCGTCTTCCTGGTCTGCCTGGCCGCGCAGCGGCACATGTACCAGCGCGGAGCTGGCTCCGTCGTCATCACCGCGTCCCCGCACGCCACGGCGACGGTGCCGGAGGCCGCCGCGTACGCGGCCTCCGAAGGAGGCGTTTACGCGCTCATGCACGCGCTGGCTCTGGAGGTCGCGCCGCACGGGGTTGGGGTGAACGCGGTCAACCCCCGCGTCATCGGCACCCCGATGGTGCGGCGGGAAATGCTGGCCGCCGCCGAACTGGAGGCGCAGCTCAGCAAGCTCGCCGCCAGCCATCCGCTCGG
Organism: uncultured Actinomycetes bacterium; assembly: GCA_963723595.1. Classification (GTDB taxonomy): domain Bacteria; phylum Actinomycetota; class Actinomycetes; order Streptosporangiales; family Streptosporangiaceae; genus RYN-230. The sequence goes on along the minus strand of CAVRRQ010000010.1, from coordinate 1,099,988 downwards.
CCGCCTCGGGCAGCCGTGGGAGGTGGCTGCCGTGGTGCTGTTCCTCGCCTCTGAGGCCGCGTCGTTCATCACCGGCTCAGCGATCCCTGTCGACGGCGGCCTGGTGGCGGCGCTGCCGTCGGCGCCAGCGCCGGCCTACTCGGGCTGATCAGATGACCCGCCAGCCCCGGACTCCGCCGGCACAGGAAGGACTCGCCCGTGAAGGCCCTCGTTTACCACGGTCCCTGGGACATCGGGATGGAGGAGGCTCCTGACCCGGTACCCGGACCGGACCAGGTCGTGCTCAAGTGGCTGCAACCGGCATCTGCGGCTCGGACATCCACGGCTACACGGGCCGGACCGGGAGGCGCCACCCGGGGCAGATCATGGGTCACGAGACTGCGGCCTGGGTTCACGCTCTCCCGGGCGGCCCGGCGGCCAGCATCGAGGCTGGCACCTCGGCCAGCGCCGCGGGCGGGCTGCGGGCCGGCCAGCTCGTCGCGGTGAACCCGGTCATCGGCTGTGGACGGTGCCCGCGCTGCCGCGCTGGCCACGCCCACGTCTGCGCGGGCCGGAAGGTGATCGGGGTGAACCCGGAGATCCCGTCGGGGTTCGCCGAGTACCTGGCCGCGCCGGCCGCCAACCTGGTGCCGCTGCCCGGCACCATGTCCGGGATAACCGGCGCGCTGGTCGAGCCGCTGGCCGTGGGCTATCACGCCGCAGTGCGCGGCGGCTGCGGGCCGGCCGACCGCGTGCTTGTCATCGGGGGCGGACCGATCGGTCAGGCCTGCGCGATCGCGGCCCGCAGGTTGGACGCTCAGGTCATGGTCAGCGAGCCGAACCCGGGCCGCCGCACCCTGCTCAGCCGGCTCGGCTTCAGCGCCGTGATCGATTCGGGTCCGGACTCGGCCGCGCTGACCGAGGCGCGGACGGCCAGGTCACCCTGGTCCTCGACGCTGTCGGCTCGTCGGCCTCGCTCCGCGCCGCCACCCGGGTCAGCGCGCCGCAGAGCCGCATCGTCCTGGTGGGCATGCAGGCGCCGGCTGTCGAACTTGACGCCTACGCCATCAGCACCGCTGAGCGCCAGCTCATCGGCAGTTTCTCCTACTCGGCCGAGGAGTTCAGCGGCACCGCCGCCTGGCTGGCCGGGCACCCGGAACTCGAGCAGCTCGTCCAGGCGCGGGTCGGCTGGTCAGGGGTGGCCGAGGCGATCCGCTCGCTGGCGGCCGGGGAGAGTCCGGCCAGCAAGATCGTCTTCGTGCCGGGTCAGGACTGACCCGGTGGTGGTCCACAGCACCCAGGGACCTGAGGTGGCCACCGGCGCGTCGGCGGGCGGCTCCGGGAAGGACGGCCGCGTGGTCCTGGCCAACCAGCACGTCCGGCTGGGCGTGCGCCCCGGCCTGGGCGCGAAGGTGGATTCGCTGGCCTACCGCTTGGCTGGCCGGGAATGGCTGATCACGCCGCGGGCCGAGCTACCCGGGCGGCACGTCCACGGCTCGGCCTTCACCGGCACGACGCTCTATGGCTGTGACGAGATGCTGCCGACCGCCGAATGGTCGATCCGGATGACCCTCGGAAGAAGCTAACCGAGATGGAACGGTCCCTCACCCGCTGGCTAGATCGGTGATGCGCATCGAAGGAGGGGATCGTGCCGATCATTGGTAGCAACGGCCTGTGCTCGCCCTGGTGGTACCGGTCCGTGCTGGACGAGTCGCGGCCGTTGCGCGGGGCGTACCCGTTCGCGGGCGCGGTGGCCTCGCCGGTGGCGCTGCTGCACCGGGACGCCCTGAACGCCAACATCACGGCCATGCAGGAGTGGTGCGACCAGCGGAACGTGCGGCTGGCCCCGCACGGTAAGACCACCATGGCGCCGAGACTGTACCGGCGGCAGCTCACGGCCGGCGCCTGGGGCATCACCGTGGCCAGCCCCGCCCAGGCCCGGATCGCGCTGAAGGCTGGCGCGCCACGCATCCTGATCGCCAACGAGGTAACCGACCTGGCCGGGATCCGCTGGCTTGGTGCGGTGCGCCGCGACTACCCCGAGGTCGGCCTGTTCTGTTACGTGGATGGCCTCGACGGGGTGACGTTGCTCGAAAACGGCCTGGCGGAGACGATGCCGTGCGGTGCCAGGCTGGACGTGCTCATCGAGCTGGGTATTCCGGGCGGCCGGGCCGGTGCCCGAGACGAATCCGCCGCGCTGGCGGTCGGCCGGGCCCTGGCCGGGTCGGCGCGGCTGCGGCTGGCCGGCGTGGCCGGCTACGAGGGCATCCCGGGCGGCGCTGCGGACGCCGCCGGGACCGCCGCGGTGCAGCAGTTCTGCCGCCGCCTGCGGCGGCTGGCCGGCACGCTGCGCCGGCGCGGGCTGATCGAGGAGACGCCCGGCCGGCCCATGGTGCTGACTGCCGGGGGCTCGATCTTCTTCGACGACGTGGTGGCCGCCCTCACCGGGCCGCCGGGCGGTCCGGGCGATCTGGCCGGGCCGCCGCCGGAGATCGTGCTTCGGTCCGGCTGCTACGTCACCCATGATCATGGCCTCTACCACCGGATGACTCCGGCGGCCAGGGGACGCGACGGCCCATGCCTGAGGCCAGCGCTGGAGGTGTGGGGCCGGGTCCTCTCTCGCCCTGAAGCGACCCGGGCCATCGTTGACGTGGGCCGCCGCGACGTTTCCTATGACCAGGAGCTGCCGTATGCCATGTGGCGGCGGCCGGCCGCCGGCGGTCCCGCCTCCGACCTGACCGCGACCGTGGTCGCCCTGAATGACCAGCACGCGTTCCTCGACCTGCCCGACAAGGAGGCGCTGACGGTGGGCGAGTGGGTCGGCTTCGGCATCTCACACCCGTGCACCACCGTCGAGAAGTGGAACGTGCTACTGCTCGTGGACAGCTCCGGCCGGATCGTCGAGGCCATCGACACCTTCTTCTGACCGCCGCCCAGGGCCGTTCGCTGAGGTCAGCGAAGGTTTCGGGCCGGTCTGCTTCGCCTGGGTGCAGGCCACTGGGAGCGCAAGCCCGAGCTGATCTCTGGTTAGACGCCCGGCTCTGGCGGTGCACTGGAGGTCTTCGGGCTGGTCACGGGTTTGGCTCGAGGGCAGGCAACTGGGAGCGCTGGTGGGAGCGCAATCTCTCGTGGGATATTGAATGGGCACTCGCTCGTCTCAAGGCCGCGACCGCCGAACGCTGTGGGCACTGTGGGCTTGATCGATCCGGCTCCTTGCGCTGACTGCGCTGTGTAGTCGGTGGGTCGGCGGAGGGCCGGGGCGCGCCGGGCGGATATAGGCCCAGAGCGGAGCCTGAACCCCGAGCTCACCAGGTACCGCTCAGCGTCGAAGCCATCCAGCGTGGCGGGACGGAGTCACCTCCCACTGGCACGGCGATCAGTTCGCGGTCGGGCGACATCCGGGCTGGCTATTCTGGTACGAGCGGCTATGGCAGCCTCATCACCGAGGGTGACCAGTGCACTCCGTGGAGGCGCATCCTCATCGGCCTGATTCGGCGCGGCGATCCTGTGGCTGGGTGGAACCGCGCTATTCCCGAAAATCATTCGGTCCGAAAGCCGGGCTGAGGTGCCCAGCCCGGCCGCGGGTAACGCTCTGGGCCTTGATTCAAGGAACACTTTCTACCGGGCTGGTGATCTCACCCGCTGCAGACGCTCGTTTCCGGCGGTGCGCCCAGAGCGGCCGTCAGCCGCGCCGTGACAGCTCCGACGGCGGCGCGGAGTTCAGGTCCGCCTTCGACATGGAACGTGATCGTGATCGGGATCGCGGCGAGCCACTCCGCGGCATACATCACAGGATTGCTGGTGGTGCCGGTTAGCACACATCGGGCACCGTCGTCGGTTCGGTCGAGGCGGCCCATCGGCGGTCTGACATGCCGGGCGACCTCATCGAAGGGAGCATCGAACACAACCTTGGTCTCGAACTCCCAGCCGGTCCCCAGATGCTGCTCCAGCAGGTCCACGTAGTCCAGGTCCCCGGGCGCGCGGAACTGCTCGCCGCCTCCCGCGACTGACTGAATCCGGTCGATACGGTAGGCGCGGACCGCGGCGGCGCGATGCGAGTGGCACAGCAGATACCAGCGGCCATGCCGGACGACGACGGCCCAGGGGTCAACGTCCTCCTCCCACCGCCTGCCCGACTCGCTGCGGTAGCCGATGCTCACCCGGCGCTGGGCCGCAATGGCGTCAACGAGAGCGCCCGTCGTCTCGGTGCCTGGGCGCACGGCCCCGCGGTCGGGCGCGGTGGAGGCATGCCGGCGCATGGTGGCGGCCGGCCTGCCGACGTTCTCCGGCAGCGCCTGGATGATCTTGCTCAGGGCAGCGCCGACCGGATCGTCGGCGTCCGCGGCTGCGTGGCTGCCGTCGAGCGCGGCCATGACGAGGCCAAGCGCCTCGGTGGCGGTGAACATCAGCGGGGGCAGCCGGATGCCCCGGCCGACCCGGTAGCCGCCGTAGGGCCCCTGAGTCGACTCCACGGGGATATTGGCCTCGCGCAGGATCGCGACGTAGCGGCGCGCGGCCCGTTCGGTCACGCCCAGCTGTGCAGCGAGCTGGGCGCCAGTAATGCCGGACTGGGCCTGCAGCAGCTCGAGGGCCCGAAGCGCCCGCCCGGTGGGGCTCAGGTCGGCTTTCACGACAGCAGACTAATCAGGAAGCCGATCGTCCGGAACCGCCTCTATGGTCAGCGCTGGGAGAATCCGCTGACCACGCCAAGCGCCCCCTGACCGCAGTGGGGAAGGAGAACGGATATGGACATCCTGCTGATCGCCGGACTGTGGCTCGACGGGTCTGTCTGGGACAACGTCGCCGCCCAGCTCCAGACCCGCGGCCACCGCGCCGTGCCGGTCACCCTGCCGGGCCAGGGAGACGGCAACACGTCGGCGACGCTCGCGGACCAGTCGGCCACGGTGGTCGCGGCTGTTGATGCGGCTGTCGGCAGGCCTATGTTGGTGGGGCATTCCGCCGCCTGCAGCCTGGCGTGGCTCGCCGCCGACGCCCGCCCTGCCAAGATCAGCAAGGTCGCCCTCATCGGCGGCTTCCCCTCCCCGGACGGCGAGACATACTTCAGCGCCTTCCCCGTCCAGGACGGCGCGATGCCCTTCCCGGGCTGGGGAGAGTTCGAAGGGCCGGACTCTGCCGATCTGGACGACGCCGCAAAGCAGGCCATCGCGTCGGCTGCGATCCCGGTGCCGGAAGGGGTCACTCGCGGAGTGATCAGGCTCGCCGACGAGTGCCGCTATGACGTCCCGGTGGTGCTGATCTGTCCGGAGTTCACCCCGGCCCAGGCCAGGGAGTGGATCGGCGGCGGCGGGGTGCCCGAGCTGGCGAAGAGCAAGACCGTCTCGTTTCTCGACATCGATTCCGGTCACTGGCCCATGATCAGCGCGCCGTCGGATCTCGCGCGTCTACTGTCGCAGGCGGCTGAGGAGTCCTGAGCGGGCAGCGCAACGCTCATCTGGGAGGACGGGCAATGCGTATACGATCCGGCCGCTCGACGCATCCACATGGGCCCTGTTCGCCGAGCTCAACAACGGGGTTTTCGGCGGCTGATGATGCATGGCCGGCAGGCGTTCGAAGATGTGTGAGGTGGTCACTCTGGGTGGCTGGTTGCTCGGCATCTGGAACGTACGTAAGATCTCTGGTTCCGCTAGGCGACGCGCCAGCGATGGTGTCTAGCAGCGGCACGGAGGGGACCGTCAGGTGGGAGCGCGCTTTGCTCGCGGCTGCTCGGTGGTGCTCGGCTGTGCTCGCTCCTGCTCGGTTTTGACCTGGGTTCATGGCAAAAGCCGCTGGTCGGGGGAGTGGTGGTGGCAATCCTTACAAGCGAGGGGTCACTGGTTCGAACCCAGTTGCGCCCACTCCCAGGTCAGGACGTTGCTGGTGAGCAGCGGAGAGGCTTGGCGGTGGGTGAGCACTCGCTGCCAGGAGAGTGCTCCGGCGTCGGACTTAGCGGCGTTCGCCGAGGTCAGCGACGGTTTCGGGCCGATCTGCGTTGCCTGGGTGCAGGTCACTGGGAGCGCAAGTCCGAGCTGGTCCCTGCTAAGACGCCCGGCTCTGGCGGTGGGCTGCAGGTCTTCAGGCTGGTCGTGGGCGTAGCTGAAGGGCAGGCCCTGGGAGCGCAAATGGGAGCGCTGGTGGGAGCGCAATCTGGGGGAGCACTCTCTCATCGGCTGTTCGAGCTCCAGTCCCTCGTCTCGGGGCGGGACTGCCGACCGGGTTCGGCGCACCCTGGTCTTGATCAATCTGGCTCCTTGTGCCGACTGCGCTGTGTAGTCGCCGGGTCGTGCGGAGATCTAAATCTGATGACCGTGACCCCTATCCGGTACAAGGCAGGGCCGGGGCGCGCCGGGGGATGTTGTTCGCACCCTGATGGCGTGCGGGCTAGCGTGGGCAGCAGTCCTATGCAGGCGCTGAACGGAGTGGGCTGTGACTGCGCATCCAGTTGATGATCATGATCCTGATGACCCGGTCGAGATCCTCGCCGTGCTGCCTGAGGGCTACCATGCGCAGTTCCTGGCTGAGTACACAGCCGCCGTGGAAGGGGCGCGGCGTCCGGAGCAGTTCCGTCAGCTTCAGGAGCTGCTGCGACTGTGGCGGCTGCGGGCCGTCGCGTACTCCAGTCCGGGGTATGAGGAGCGGCTGGCGGGCGCCAGTCATGGCCGGGCGGCCGATAGCGCGGCTGCTGAGCAGGTGATCCCCGGCTGGCCTGGTCGCGGGCCGGCGAGGTGAGTTACCGGGTCGAGTTCGGCGGCGGGGCCCAGGTTCAATTCCACTCACTGCCTGAGCATGCGCGTGATGCGCTCGTGGACTGCGCTGCGGAGTTAGCCGGGCAGCCCTGGGATGCGGTGGTCCGGCCTCCTGGAGATGATGCTCGGTTTCGTGAGGCCGTGTTCGGGTCGGGCAGCGGCATCCTGGGTTTCTACCTCGACGAGGATGCGCAACTGATCCGGATCTTCGACATCGTATGGATCGGCTGAGAGCCAGAGGATATCGAGCTGTTCGACGTTGTCCTGAGTTTCAGGTGCGCCACTCGCCGTCGGCTGTTGGAGCCTCGGCGCGCATCAACTGGCCGCGGACAGCAGGGGGCACCCCACCCGCTACGGGAATCCGCTGCCGGAGTAGAAGCGACCGCACAGTTGCAACCGCGCTCGCCGAACAGCGCGCCGACCTGGTGCGGGCACTCGCGCTGATCAGCACCGGCCCGAGTCTCGATGCGCTCCTTCCGCAGCCGTTCATCCTCCGGGCCCTGCTGGCCCGCCTCTCGGCCCGATCCTCTGGCCGGCGGCACCAGCGCGGCAGCTTCGTCGCCGGACTCCTCCCGGGCCAGCTTCGGGCAGGCGGATGGAGGGGGGAGTGCCTCCAGATCCGGTTGTCGCCGGTCGTCGCGGCTGCGGTGCTCGGCGCATCGATCGAGCTCACCGGGACCGTCGCATCCCTGGAAGATGTCTGGGTCCGCGACGCCAGGCAGGTCGAGGACAGGCTGCGCGCTGCCACGTCGTGGGACGAACGGTTCACGATCGCAGCGGACGTCCTCGGCCGGCGACTGGACCAGCGCCCATCGATCGATCCGGAGGTCGCTTACACCTGGCGGCGGACGATCACCAGCCGAGGGCGGGTACGGGTCCACGGCCTGGCGGACGAGGTCGGCTGGAGCCGCAAGCGCCTGTGGTCCCGCTTCCGGTCCCAGATCGGCCTCACCCCCAAACGCGCCGCGCAGTTGGTGCGCTTCGACCACGCCGCCCACCTTCTCGCGGCGGGTCACCCCGCCGCGAGCGTTGCCGCTCAGAGCGGCTACGCCGACCAGTCCCACCTCCACCGAGATCAAGGCGATCGCCGGAGTCACGCCCACCACCGTGGCCACCGCGCCGTGGCTCGCGATCGACGACGTAGCGTGGCCCGCTGCACCGCGAACCTGACACCGCCGGCCTGCGATCCCAACAGACCGCTCATCCCGGGGTTCGTCCGAGGTTGGCGTCAGGCCACGGATCGTCAGTGTCACGCGAAGTGAGAGCGAAGGCCAGGGAGAACGCGCGCAGTGCCGCCGATATGCTCGGCAAGTCGATCGTCGGGCCGGTTCGTGTGGATGCGCCCTGAACGGGGCGTTCTGTACGGGCTGGTGCGGGTGGAGACGTTGTCCGGGATAGGGCGCCCCTAGGGAATCTTCACCGGGCGGGGTATGCGGGGCGCTCCTTGCGGGCATGGCCTGGCATCTGCCAGATTCCCGTTGAGGGTTCCGTGTCCGGGACGTGCCGGCGGTGCACCGGAGGAGGCCCTGCCATGGCGTGTTCGTTCTGCGCTGCGAGGTGATGCGACGACGGCTTTAGCTTGCAGCGGCGTATGCCTCGGCGAGCCGTTCGATGACGCTGGGACCGGTCCGTTCTGGCGCTGCGGTCCCAAGGTGGATGGCCCGCAGCTCGGCCATGAGCTCGGCCCACAGCGGCGGGCCGCCCGCTGCGAGCATTTCGGCGCGCGCCCGCAGCTGCCTCGTCGTCGGGCGGTGTCGCAGGCCCCACTGGCCAAGCTGCGCGAAGACCGGTACGAGCTGGATGGACGCCTCGGTCAGGCTGTAGGCCGCCCGTCGCCCCGGCCCGGCATCCTCTCGTGTCAGGAGGCCGGCGCTCACCAGGCGCTTGAGCCGGTCGGCCAGGATGTTGGAGGCGATCCTCTCCTCGGAGCCGGCGAGGAGCTCCCGGAAGTACCGTCGGTTTCCGAACATCACGTCGCGCAGCACCAGCAGGCTCCAGCTGTCCCCGAACGCCTCGACCGCGGCGTTGATCGGACACCCCGACCGTGCTTCCTGCTCCACCCTCTTCCTCCCTAACTGGTTGCAATCTACCATCAGATGTCCTAGTGTCCGACTCACCGATTGCAAACCGCAAGCAGTATGCAGGAAGCGAGAATGGACGACACCGAACCGCAGATTGCAGCCGCGAAGGTGCTCTGGCACTTCACGATGTCGCTGGACGGCTTCGTGGCCGGCCCGGAACACGACATGGACTGGCTGACCGGCTTCGCCATCAGACCCGGCCTGATCGGGGAGTACGCACGCACGACGGGCGCCGTCCTGGCCGGCCGCGACGGCTTCGACAGTGCCATCGGTGATTCCCGCCCCTACGGCGGCGCATGGCAGGGCCCGGTTTTCGTACTCACGCACCACCCGGAGGACGCCCGGCCGGCCGACGGCATCACCGTCCTCGGCTGCCCCGTCGAGGAGGCGGTGCAGATCGCGCTCGACGCGGCGGGCGGGAAGAACGTCGAGGTGTTCTCGCCGACCATCGGCCGGCAATTGCTCGAGCGAGGCCTGATCGATGAGATCGACCTGCACATCGCGCCGGTCCTCCTCGGCGCCGGCATCCGCCTCTACGACAACCCGGCTGACGACAGGATCATCCGGCTTCACCGGGTCGGCGACGGCGATCCCGCTACGGCTGTCAACGTGCGGTACCGGCCCGTCACTACCCGTCGATCCGCAGCCGTCCCGACAAGCGGTTGCAAGCCACAAGCGGAAGGAGCCCCGTGCTGAGGCAGGTCGCGGAGGGCGTGCTGATCCACCAGAGCGAGTTCTGCCAGAGCAACGCCGTTGTCGTGCGCGGCCGGGCCGGCGTGCTGCTCATCGACCCCGGGGTGCACGGCTACGAAATGGCCGCCCTCGCCAACGACCTTCGCGAGCTGGGCCAGCCCGTCGTGGCAGGGTTTTCTACGCATCCGCACTGGGATCACCTGCTCTGGCACGCCCGGCTCGGCGCGGCGCCCCGTTACGGCACGGCCCGCTGCGCGGCCACTGTCCGAAATCTGCTGTCGGACCCGCGTTGGAAGGCCCGCATCGCCGACTGGATACCGCCGGACATCGCCGGGCAGATACCGCTGGACCTGCTCGGCCTCATTACCGGCCTGCCCGCCGAAACTGCGCAGATTCCCTGGGATGGCCCCCAGGTCCGGATCATCGAGCATCAGGCGCACGCCCCGGGCCATGCGGCGCTGCTGATCGAGGAACTCGGGGTTCTCGTCGCCGGCGACATGCTCTCCGATGTCCTGATTCCGATGCCCGACCTGAACGACGCCGCGGACCCGATCGAGGACTACCTCGCCGCGCTGCGACTGCTCGAGGGCATGGCGGGCGACGTCGATGTCCTGGTCCCCGGCCACGGGTCCACCGGCGGAGCCGATCAGGTACACGCACGGATCGACCAGGACCGCGCGTACGTCCACGCCTTGCATGACGCCGGTGCTCCCAGCGACCCGCGGGTCGGCCCATCGGCCACGTACGGCAAGGACTGGCTGCCTGGCCTGCACGCACGGCAACTCCAGCGCCTCGCCAGAACAAGCGAGCGCGACGGGACGCCCGGCTAGCGATCCGCTTGCGGCACGCCTCGGGCGATGACCGGCGGCAGAGAGAACAGAACCGGTCTAGCGGGCGCACCGACCACGGCCTGACAGATTGCCAGCGAAAAACGCGCCGAGTCGGCGATCTGGCGTCGTGCGGCACCCAGCTTGTGGTTGAAAGGGTGACCCTGCGTTACCGATCGGCATGAACCCCGATGTTCAAGCGTCACCGAGTTGCGCACTTCGGTACGACCAAGCAGCCCGTGTCGGATCGGCACGAGTAACTGGGAGGTGGGCGCGCGATTGGGAGCGCACTTTGCTCACGGCTGCTCGGTGGTGCTCGGCTGTGCTCGCTCGTGCTCACTTCTGACCTGGGCTTATGGGGCGAGTCGCAGGCCGGGGGAGTGGTGGTGGCAATCCTTACAAGCGAGGGGTCACAGGTTCGAACCCTGTTGCGCCCACCCAAAAGACCAGGTCAGGGTGCAAGTCTGGGTCAGTCGGGTGGCTGTCATGATCGCCTGACCGTCCTCTGACCGTCGGTGCGGCTGTGGAAAGCTGGCACCGGGCAGCACGGATTATCTCTGGCTGGCACGCCGGACGAGCGGGATGCCCCTGCTGGTTGAACGGGCCAGGGGGCCAGCTTCCCGGCCAACAGGGTGGCGGGGGAGGGCTGTAGCCGTCCCTGCAGCGTTTGGGGCAGTTGACGGGGTCGGTGTTCTCAGCGCGCGGGGCTCGAAGGCGTTCGCCTGCGCCGTGTTCCCGGACGGCGCTGCACCGGAACGATGTCACGGGCAAGCAGATGGCGGATGGCGGATGGCGCGCAGGCTGACGTGATGCGGTTCAAAGAGCTGCAACCGCAGGCGGGTTGAAATGCCATAACAGCCAGTTACGCATGCAGGGCGGTCGGCCATAGCTGGCGGCGTTGGCCTTCCCTGGCAGGATCCCCGGATTCGACGTGCTCGGCACGGCTGGGCAGGCCCGGGGCGTGCCTGCCGTCCTTCGCCATGCTGGACACGGTTACCGGAGTCGGCAGTCGAGCGTGCCTGGTCGATGACGTTTGCGGGTTCACTGGTACGGATCTTGCTGACGCTGCGCCCCGACGACGAGCCGGGCGGCCAGGCCCGCGCGCCTCGCCAGACGCCGGCCAGGCAGTACCGCAAGCGAGCCGATGCACCGGCCACCGGCGGCGCCATGGCCGACGCGCTGCGCCGCGCCGGACTGGCTGGCGACCGCCCGGCAAAGTCCTAAACGACACGCACTGATGAACGGCCTGAGCCAGCCGACCTGCCTAAACGTTGACTTGGCAGTAAATTGACCAACGGGTTGTAACTCGCCGTCGGCCCGCGACATATACCGGGTTGACCATCGATGGGAGGCGAGCCCGTGGCCGATCGCGGGGACCCCGAGCACGATCGTTTCAAGGCCATGTATGACGAGCACTATCCGGCCGTGCTGCGGTACGCCGCCCGCCGGGTCGGTGCCGAGGCGGCCCGCGATATCGCGGCGGAAACCTTCCTGACCGCGTGGCGGCGGCTGGACCGCGTCCCTCCCGGCCAGTCGCTTCCCTGGCTCTACACGACGGCCCGTAAATGCCTGGCCAACGAACTGCGGCGGCGGGACCGGCGGGAACGCCTCGACTGGCGGATCCGCACCGAGGTGCTGCGCGGCCCGGCTCTGGCCGGGCCAGAACCCGCTGAGCGGGTGGCCGACCGGCTTGCCGTGCTCGCCGCCCTGGACGGGTTGCGCCCCGACGATCAGGAGGCGCTGCGGCTGATCGAGTGGGAGCAGGTTGACGTCGCCGCGGCGGCCCGGGTGATGGGGTGCTCAGCCGCGACGTTCCGGGTGCGGCTGCACCGCGCTCGCCGCCGACTGGCCCGCGCCCTCGGCGAAGCGGACGATCCGGGCGGCAGCGACCCGGACCGGGTCACCCGGGCCCCGCATTCCCGGCCAGAAACGGAGGTCAGGGCATGAAACGTCCAGCGGACGCCGCCCGGTTGCTGCGGGAGAGCAATCCGGTGGCCGACGACGCGTTCGCCGGCGCGGCCCGCGACGGCCTCGGCCGGGCCACGTTCGAGCGCATCATCGACGTCTCGGCCGAGCCGGCTCAGGCGACTGGCCGCTCCCCGCGCCGGCGCCGGCCCCTCTGGCTGACCGCCGTGGCCGCTGCTGTCGCGGCCGTCGCTGTGGCGGCTGTCGTGGTGCCCGGTGCGCTGCTCAACGGCGCCGACGGCCCGGTCGCCTATGCCGCGAACGTGGTGAAGGGCGTCAACAGCGCGCTGAGCGAGGCCGACGCCGGCACGTTCGCGCAGATGACGGTCACCACCATCCTCGCCCCGGGGTCCGGCGGCAAGACCACGACGAGCACCGCCGAGGAGTGGTCCTACGGTGACCTGTGGCGCTCGGTCACGAACTCGCCGGCCGGGCATCCGGTCTACGACGAGGGCTTCAGCGCGTCCCGCTACACCCTGGTCAGCTACCCGAGGCGGACATGGGCGCGGCAGCCCGGATTGGGCCGCCCGGCTAAACCACCGTTGGGTACGCACGGCTGCGGTCAGGTGTTCGCCATCGGCCCCCTGCTGTTCCAGCCCAGCCTGCCGGGCACCGGTGTGTCCGCCAAGTCTGGGCCTGCCAGGCCGTTCTTCGCTAGGTCGCTGCTGACCGTGGCCAGGACTCTGCACGCCGCGGTCTCCTGCGGAACCCTGGATGTTGCCGGCCGGCAGCTCATCGACGGGATCATGGCAATCAAGCTGAGCAGCGGCCCAAACAGCCCGATCGCCGAGACCATCTGGGTCAGCCCGGGCAGCTACCTGCCGGTGCGTGTGGTTATCCGCTCGTCCCCCGGACACTCGCTGAACCTGGGCAACGAGATAGTCCTCCGGCAGGCGGCGGACTTCACCTGGCTGCCGCCGACACTGCAGAACCTGGCCAAGCTCACCGTGCCAATCCCCGCCGGATTCCGGCACGTCACGTTCGGCCAGGCCACCTGGCCGATCAGGCAGCAGATGCCGCAAGGGCTGCTGCCGGTCGGGGCTTCCGTCCCCGGCCCGGGGTATGCCGGCCATCCCGGGAAGCTGCGTCTTCGCTACCGGCGGGGGCCGACTCCCAAGTGAACGTCAGGCCCGGCGGGCCGAGGAACACGAGATGAATGACAATTAACGGCTTGCGCCGAGCGGGCCGGGGAGGCGTGATATGGCAACGAGGTACCGGCGGGCGGGTGGGCTTGCGGTGCTGGCCGCGGCGGCCGCCATTGGGCTGGCCGCATGCAGCACCGGGTCCAGCACCCCGCACGTCGCCAGCCTGGGCACGAGCGGCGCTAACAACGTCGGCAGCAGCGGCGGCGACCCGGCGGGCAACGGCAACGGCGGCGGCAGTTCCGCAGCCCCAGGGTCGAAGGGCAACGCGACCAGGCTGGTGGACGACTGGGCCGCGTGCATGCGCGGCAACGGTGATCCCAGCCAGTCCGACCCGGTCATCAACTCCGTCGGCGACATCCAGATCAGCATGACGAACGTCTCAGCGCCGATGTCGTCGCAGGCGCACGACAGCAGCGGCCCGTGCGGTCATTACCTGACCGCGGCCACCAGCGCGCTGCGCGACGGCCAGCCGTTGCCGAAGGGGCCGGACCAGGCCAAGCTGCTGAAGTACGCCCAGTGCATGCAGGCCAGCGGGGTCCCGAAGTACCCCGACCCGGTGCCCGGGGCCACCGAGGTCAACCTCCGCAACATCGGCATGTCCCTGTCTAGCCCGGTCTTCGTGAAGGCCAACGACCGATGCTCCAAGAAGACCGGGATGCCGGCGTACTTCACCGGCCCGCCGCCGGCCGGGGTCGTCCAGGTATCAAGCTGCAATGCGCCGTCCGGCGTGCAATGCCACCCCCCCGGCGGGCCCGGCGGCGGAGCACCCAACCGCCCACGGCCCGGCAACGGGTCGGGTGGCAATGGCTGAATTCTCCGTACGGCGAATCTTTTCCGCCAGGCGGGGGGTGCTGATCGCCGCCATCGCGCTGGCCACGGCGGCGGCAGCGACCGGGGTGGCGGCGGCGTCCAGCGGCGGCGATGGCGCCCCGGCCGCGTCGGGTGGGGGCGGCTCGGTCGCGACCGTCCCGGTGGTGCGGACGACGCTGACCAACACGGTGCAGGAGGGTGGGTCCCTCGGCTACCAGGGCTCCTACACCGTTGCTGCGCCGTCGGGGACCAGCGCGTCGGCGGTCAGCCAGCAGGAGCAGACGGTGGCCGCGGACCAGCAGGCGCTGTCCACCGATGAGCAGGCCGCGTCGGACGCGTCGGCGGCCGGCCGCCAGGCGGTCGCGGCGGCCCGGGCCAATGTCAGCACCGCCCAGTCCACGCTGGCCGTGGATCAGGCCACGGAGAAAACGGCGTGTGCGGGGGCAGCGGCGTCGTCACAGGCGTGCACCCAGGACAAGCAGCAGGTCAGCACCGACCAGACCCAGCTGACCCAGGCCAGGCAGCAGCTGGGCGCCGCGGAGTCGTCCGCGAAGACCGATGACGACACCGCGCAGGGCAACGTAGGGGCGGACAAGGTCAAGCTGGCGGGGGACCGGGCCACCCTGGCGTCGGACCGGGAGAGCGCAGTCGATCCGGGCACCGTCTACACCTGGTTGCCGGCCGCGGGTGCGGTGATCCGGCAGGATCAGCGGGTGTATGCGGTCAGCGGCGTGCCGATGCCGCTGCTGTACGGATCCGTCGCCGCGTACCGGGCGTTCTACGTGGGCATGTCCAACGGTTATGACGTGGCCGAGCTGACCCGCGACCTGATCGCACTGGGCTACGGGAGCGGGCTGGCGCAGAGCGATCATTACTCGGCGGCCACGGCGGCGGCGGTGGACCGCTGGCAGAAGTCACTCGGCCTGCCGGTGACCGGGGAGATCCTGCTCGGTCAGGTGGTGTTCGAGCCGGGCGCGATCCGGGTGACCTCGGTGACACCGGCCGTCGGTGCCTCGGTCGGCGGCGGTGGCGCGGGCGCGGCTGGCGGGTCCGGCGGTGGTGGCGGGGGCGGTGGCACGGTGCTGACCGCCACGGGTATCAAGCCGGTGGTCACGGTTGATCTGGCGGTGACACAGGAGTACCTGGTCAAGGCGGGGGAGGCGGTGTCGGTGGTGCTGCCCGACGGCACCTCCACCGTTCGAGGGCGGGTGAAGTCGGTGGGCAGCGTGGCGACCTGCCCGGGGGGTGGCGGCACCGGCACTGCCACCGGCGGCAGCACCGGCAGCACCGGCGGCGGAGGCGGCCAGTCGCCGTGCTCGTCGGCGGGCAGCAACGGCGGTGGTGGCAGCAACTCCTCCCCGACGGTGCCGGTCATCGTCACGCTGGATCACACCCCGCGCGGAGCGGCCGAGGATCAGGCGCCGGTGAACGTGAACATCACCTCGCAGCGGGCCAGCAACGTGCTGGCGGTGCCGGTGAACGCGCTGCTGGCCCTCCAGGGCGGCGGGTTCGGCGTGCAGGTGGTGACCGGCCACAGCAACCATCTGGTCGGGGTCACCACCGGCCTGTACGGCAACACCCTGGTCCAGGTCAGCGGCCCCGGCATCACCACAGGCACGCGGGTGGAGGTGCCGTCGTCGTGACCCAGGCGGTCCCGGCCTGGGCCTGCCCGGCCGCCCCGCCGGTGCCGGTCCTCGAGCTGGCCGGCGTGGTCAAGGAGTATCCCGGTGACCCCCCGGTGCTGGCGCTGGCCGGGGTGGACCTGACCATCGGCGCCGGTGAGCTGGCGGCCATCATCGGCCCGTCCGGGTCCGGGAAGAGCACACTGCTGCACGTGATGGGCACCCTGGAGCGGCCCACCCGCGGCGTGGTCCGCATCGCCGGGCAGGACACCTCGGCGATGACCGACGCGCAGCTATCGGGCCTGCGGGCCCGGCGGCTGGGCTTCGTGTTCCAGCAGTTCTTCCTGCTGGATGGGCTGTCCGTGCTGGACAACGTGGCCGGAGGCCTGCTGTACCGGGGCGGGCGGGCCGCCGACCGCCGCGCGCTGGCCCGTGCGGCCCTGGAGCGGGTCGGGCTGGGCCACCGGCTGGTGCACCGGCCGAACCAGCTGTCCGGCGGCGAGCAGCAGCGCACCGCGATCGCCCGGGCGCTGGCCGGGCGGCCGGCCCTGGTGATGGCCGACGAGCCGACCGGCAACCTGGACACCGCTACCGGCGCATCCATCCTGGGCCTGCTGCGCGAACTGCACGCCGACGGCACCACCATCGTGATCATCACCCACGACCGCGACGTCGCCGCGGCCGTGGAGCGGAGGATCGAGATCCGCGACGGGAGGATCCTGCGTGACACGACGGCGCGTGCGTGACTCCGGCGCCTCCCGGCTGACCGGCCCGGACCTACTGCGCGCGGGCAGCCTGGGACTGCGCACCCGCCGGGTGCGCTCCGCGCTGTCGGCGCTGGGCATCAGCATCGGCATCGCCGCCATCGTCGGCGTGCTCGGCATCTCGCAGTCCTCGGAATCACTGCTGCTGGCCGAGCTGGGGCGGCTGGGCAACCTGCTGACCGTGCAGGCCGGCAACAACGCCGCAGGCCAGCAGACCGAGCTGCCCGGCACAGCAGGCGGCATGGTGTCGCGGATCGGGCCGGTCACCGGCGTGGCGCAGATCGCCAGCATCTCCAGCGTCTATGTGTACCGCACCCCGTTCATCCCCGCCGTGCAGACCAGCGGCATCGCACTGACCGCCGCCGCCCCCGGCGCCCTGCCCGCCACGGTGGGGACCGGCATGGCGCACGGCCGCTTCCTCAACGCGGCCACCGCCCGCTACCCGGCGGTCGTGCTCGGCGCCGAGGCTGCCAGCCTGCTCGGCATCCACAACCTGGCCCATCCGCCCCAGGTGTGGATCGGCGGCTACTGGTTCACCGTGACCGGCATCATGAGCCCCGTGCCGCTGCAAACCACGATGGACAGCATGGCCTTCATCGGCTTCCCTATCGCCGAGCGGGACTTCGCCTTCGACGGCCACCCCACCGAACTGTACGTCCGCAGCGATCCCACCCAGGTGGCCGCGGTCAACGCCGTGCTGCCCGCCACCGTCAACCCGGCCAACCCGGCGACCGTCACCGTCCTCGAGCCGGCCGACGTGCTGCAGGCCGAAGCCGTCACCACCGGCGCCTACAACAGCCTCGTCCTCGGCCTGGGCGCCATCGCCCTGCTCGTCGGAGGGGTCGGCATCGCCAACGTCATGGTCATCTCCGTCCTGGAACGCCGCTCCGAGATCGGCCTGCGCCGCGCACTGGGCGCCACCCGCTACCACATCGCCGAACAGTTCCTCGCCGAGGCCCTGCTCCTGTCGCTGCTGGGCGGCCTGGCCGGCACCCTGCTCGGCGTGGCGGCCACCGCCGTCTACGCCTTCACCCAGCACTGGCACGTGCTGATCCCGCCGATGGCCCTCTATGGCGGGCCCGGCGCCGCCCTGGCCATCGGCGCCATCGCCGGCCTGTACCCGGCGATGCGGGCCGCCCGGCTGTCACCAACCGAGGCGCTGCGCACGGTATGACCGCCCGGTGCCCGGCCTGGTGGGCCAGCCTGGCCTGCTGAGCCAGCCCCGCCTGCTGGCGTGGCTCAATCCGCGGTGTACCGGGTGAGCCCGTCGGCGAGTGCCTCGGTGTCCCCGCTCAGCGCGCGCCGAGCACGCAGGAACTAAGCCAGTTCCGTCCGGTCCATCTCAGCGCCCCAGTCGAGTCGATTGAGCCACGGCGTCAATGCTAGACAACGCCACCGGCTCATCCAGGACCTGCCAGTCAGTGCCTCAGCGGGTCCTTGTTACCGGACGTAGGAACGGGTTGTCTCGAAGACACCGGCCATCACGGCCGGGCGGCTGCAGAGCATCGCCTCCGATCACGAAGGAACTGAGGCGGTGGCCATCGACGCCACCTCCATCCGGGACGCGGGCGACAGTGTGATGCGCCGGGGCAGGAGGACAGCCCGATTGCAATGCCACGCAAGGACTAGGTAGACGAGATCATGATGCTGCTCGACACTCAGCCTGACGCCGAGGAGATCCTGGTCGAGCAGGTCAAGTACCTGCGCAACGCCGAAGTCGCTGCGCCCACTCCCAGGTCAGAGCGCTGCGGACTGAGCCGAAACGGCTGACAGGCAACGGCCTTGAATGCTGAGCACTGGCTCGACCGGCGAGTGCTCTGAGGTCGCTCCTGACGAGCGTTTGACCAGCTTAGGCGCGGTTTGGCGGCCCTCATGGTCTGGTTTCTAGTAGTGGGAACGCCATGGAAGCTCATTTTCTGCAGACGCGTGCGGTGGGTGGCCTTCTGAGGGCAGAGCCGCTCGTGAGATGGACCTGAATCCCAGTGAGTCCGGAGACTCAGGTTGGTATCTGGTCGGCCTCATATCCGCAGGGTCACATCGGGCGGCCGGGTCCGCCTCACCCCCTCGGGGGTGATGACAGCCGTCACGATGTCCCGGATGATCGGGCTCGTGGCCTCACCATCTCCCCAGCGGTTCGGCGTCGCGGTCATCGGAGCAGGACCGGCCGGCGTCGTGGCGGCGCTTCGCGCCGCCCGCCTTGGTGTCACGACGGCGCTGATCACCCGCGATCAGTTCGGCGGAATGGCCGCGAACGACGGGCCCGTGCCGGTCCGGACGCTCGCCCATGCGGCGCGGCTGATGCGCGAGGCCAGGCAGCTCCCGCTCTATGGGATCGCAGGGGGCGAGCCCTCGCTCGACTACCCTCGGCTACTGGCACGGGTACGTGACGTGACCGAAGATGTGCGCCGGCATACGCTGCTGCGCGACGATCTCGAGCGGGCCGGGGTGACCATCTACGAGCAGGCCGGGCCGGCCCGGTTCGCCGACGCCCACACCGTGGTAAGCGACAGCGCGCCGCGGCTTGAAGCGGACAAGGTCATCATCTGCAGCGGAGGAACGCCGCGGTCGCTGGCGATCCCAGGCTTCGGCTTGACCGCCACGCACAGCGATGCATGGCACCTTTCCTCGGTGCCGCCGTCGCTGATCGTGATCGGCGCTGGAGCGACCGGCGTACAGGTAGCTTCGATTTTCAACGCGTTCGGCACGCGCGTCCATCTGGTCGAAATCGGTCCACGCATCCTGGTGAGCGAGGACCACGAGGTCTCCGCAGCCGTCCGGGCCGCGCTGACCGCGGCCGGCGTCCAGGTCGTCGAGAACGCCGGGACGATTGACCGCTTCGAGCGCTGTTCGACCGGCGTGCGGCTGATCCGTTCAGCTGACGACGGCCAGCGGAGTGTCGAAGCCACGCTGGCGGTGGTCGCGGCCGGATGGGCCGCCGCCACCGCCGGGTTGAACCTCGGCCAGGCCGGCGTGCATACGGACCCCCACGGGTACGTCCAGGTCGATGAATACCTGCGTACGACCGCGCCGCACGTTTTCGCCGCGGGCGACGTCACCGGGCGCGCGATGGTCGTGCACGAGGCGGTCCGCGAGGGACTGGTGGCCGCGACCAACGCCGTCCTCGGACCGGCTACCGTCCTGCCCCCACAGGTGAGCCCGATCGGCAGCTTCACCGATCCCGAGTACGCCTCGGCCGGGCTGACCGAGGCGGCCGCCCGCCAGACCCATGACGTGGCTACGGCAACGGTTTCTTTCGACTCGCTCCCGCGACCGATCATCGATGGCCGCCCGACCGGGTTCTGCAAGCTGATCATCGACCGCGAGCTCCACACGATCCTGGGTTGCCACGTCGTGGGGGAACGCGCGGTCGAGCTCGCACAGCTGGCCGCGACCGCTATGGCCGCCGAGATGCCGGTCGAGAAACTCGCGCTGGTCCCGTTCTCGTTCCCCACGTACGCGAACGCCCTGGGCCGTGCGGCGGCTGTCGCCGCGATCGAACTCGATCACACCGGAATGTGGGCGGTTGAGCATCTCGTGACGCCAGACGAGGTCGGCGTGATCTGAGCTCGTGACGCCCATACCGAGAGGAGAAAGATCTTGGCTACCCCTTCGACAGGAACGCCCGGGCCTGGAGTCCGTGTTGGCTCCGCGAGCGAGTTCAGCTTGTTCTTCCGCGTCAGGCCGGGCCACGAGAACGACCTTCGGGAAGCGGTCCAGACGCTGCAGGACAGCTCGGGTTACCGGCCCGGGGACTACAACCTGCCGATCGCGACGATTCACGAAGCGAGGTTCGTGCTGTTCGACGACGACACGCGCTTGCTCTTCGCGACAAGCTTCGATGGCCCGTGGGACGCCTACATGGAGGACTTCGCGGCCAAGCCGCTGCAGCTCTTCGACTCGATCTTCCGGCACGTCGAGGGCTACGAAGGCCTTCCCGATCTCGCGGCGGTGAAGGATTTCATCCTGAGCGCTCAGGTGACTGCCGGAGCCTACGCGCGGAATTACCCGGGCACGGTGAAGGAGATCCGGAAGGCTCGGCGTGTGAATGAGGCGTTCCAGCAGGTGCTCGACGATCCGCGGGCCGCGGAGGCGCTGCAGCATCCGGCACTGAAGCCGCTGCTCGATGAGGCCGCGGACGCCTGAGCGGCCGCGCGAGCAACTACAGACAATGTCGCATCACATCTCCGGGCCGCGAGCCATGGCCGAGCCAGCAGCAGACATCACCGACCTGTACGCGTTCCCCAGCCCCGAGCACCCGGGACGTCTTGTGCTGGTGCTGAACACGCTGCCGTTCGCGCTGCCCACCGCGACGTTCTCCGACGGGCTCATCTACCGCTTCCGGCTGCGGCCGCTGACCGCGGATGCGCGCGAGGATGTTACGCCGTTCACGGTGGCCGGCGAAGAGATCGTGATCGACTGCGTGTTTTCGGCCCCCGCGAACGGACCCGGTGCGAGCGGCCCGGAGCAAGGAGGCGCGTGCTCGGCACGGGGCGAGACGGTTTCGATGAGGGTGAACGACGAGCGCGGAGGCCAGGCCCACGGCATCCGCGTGTTCGCCGGCCCGCGGTGGGATCCGTTCATCATGGATGCACCGGCCGCGCTGAAGACGATCGCCACGGGCGAGCTCGCGTTCACCGATCCGAGCGCGATCTACCTCGACGGCAAGAACATCCTCAGCCTGGTCGTCGAGGTCGACCGCACGGTATTTGGCCGCGCTGAGCTGTATGGCGTGGTGGGGGAGACCCTGACCCGAGGCAGGCTCAACATCCGGCTCGAGCGCGCCGGGCGGCCCGAGGTGCCCAACCTGATGCTGGCGCCGAAGCAGTTCGACCCGGTTAACCGCGATCTTGAGATCCGCGATCTCTACAACATGGAGGACGCGTTCCATCTCAGCCGCGCCTACGAGGGCGCGTACCGGGCCCGGCTGAACGCGAACCTGGCGTTCTGGGATGGTCTCGACGGCAAGACCGACTGGCCGGCCCGCGGGGATGACGCGCACCCGCTGACCGAGCTCATCCTCGCGGACTTCCTCGTCCTTGACGTCACCAAGCCCTACGTGGAGCTGGGTTCCTTCCTTGAGATCGAGCTCGCCGCCAGGCGCGGGGAGACCCACCAGACCTGCGGTGGCCGGGCGCTTAACGACGACGTGATGGACACGATCTTCACGCTTCTCGTGAACGGAGGAAACGGTCCCGTCATCCGCGACGGCGTCGATCAGGCAACCTGGCCCGCGTCGCGCACGTTCCCGTACCTGGCGCCCCCGAACCCGGATCCCCCGAAGGTACCCGGGCATGTGTAGCGATCGTGCGTCCGCGAGCACCGCTCTCGAGCTCGACGACATTCAGTTCGGGGTGATAAACCAGCGGCCGGCCTCCTACGTCGGCGCGTACCTCCTGCTCCGCATCGATGACCGTCAGGCGGGACGCAGGCTGGTCAGGCGGCTGCTCCCGGTGATCGAGTCCGCCCGGTCTTCATCAGATCCGGCTCAGCACGCCTGGGTCTCGGTAGCGTTCACCTATCAGGGGCTGAAGGCGCTGGGTGTGCCCCAGGACTCACTCGACAGCTTCGCGCCGGAGTTCCGGCAGGGCATGGCGGCCCGCGCGGCAGAGCTGGGTGATGTCGGCGGGAGCAGCCCTGACCACTGGGAGAAGCCACTCGGAAGCCCCGAGGTGCATGTGGCGCTGTCGGTGCTGTCGCCCGATGCCGCGCGACTGGAAAGCCTGCTCGAGCGGGCGCGCCGCGCGCACGCTGAGCTAGCCGGTGTCGAGCTCATCTGGCGCCAGGACTGCTACCAGCTTCCGACGGGACGCACCTCCCTCGGCTTCAAGGACGGAATCGGGCAACCAGCTATGGAGGGAACCGCAATTCCCGGCCCCGCCCCGGACGAGCGACCGATCAAGGCGGGCGAGTTCATCCTCGGCTATCCAGACGAGACCGGAAGCACGGGACCTGTGCCAACTCCCGAGGTCCTCGGGCGCAACGGCACCTATCTGGTTTTCCGTAAGCTGCACACCCGGGTCGCCGCCTACCGGCAGTATCTCCGGGCCAAGGCGGCGAGCCGCGAGGAGGAGGCGCTGCTGGGGGCGAAGATGGTCGGCCGCTGGCCCAGCGGTGCGCCCCTCGCGCTCTGCCCGGAGCGTGACGATCCGGGCCTCGGCGCGGATCCCGGCCGGAACAACCGCTTCGGGTACGGCGACGATCTGCGCGGATTCAAGTGCCCAGCCGGCGCGCATGCCCGGCGGGCGAACCCCCGGGACGCGCTTGATCACGAGATGAGCACTGACGTCCGCCTCCACCATATGTTCCGGCGCGGCACGAGCTACGGCCCGATGCTGCCCGAAGGCGTCCTGGAGGACGACGGCGCGGACCGCGGCATCGTCTTCGTCTTCGTCGGTGCCCACCCCAAGCGCCAGTTTGAGTTCGTCAAGACACAGTGGCTGAACGACGGCATCTTCATCGGCGCGCCCGCTGAGAAGGACCCGCTCGCCGGAGCGAACGACGGATCGGGCACCTTCACCGTCCCTCAGCGACCGATCCGCCGGCGCCTGAAGAGCATGCCGCCGTTCGTGATCACCCGCGGCGGGGAGTACTGCTTCGCCCCGGGGATCCGGGCCTTGCGCTGGCTAGCTGAGCTGGACACCCGAGACGCCTGAACAGGAAAGAAGGAGACGTGGCTACGAGCTCAGCACGCACTGACCGCTGGAAGGCACTCGACTTCGGCCCACCGCTGTCGGATGCCGAGGAACCCGACCTGCCTGTGCTCGTCGAGTACATGCAGGACAAGAGGGTGGCGGTCATCACGATGAACCGGCCGCACGCGGATAACGCGATCACCACGGCGATGGGAGCGCGCCTGACCGAGATCCTGGAGACGATCGCGGTTCGCCCCGCTGTCCGCGCCGTCATCCTCACTGGAGCTGGCCAGCGGGCCTTCTCCGTCGGCAGCGACCTCCGCCAGCGCAAAGACATGACCAAAGAGGACTGGCTGCGGCAGCGCCAGGACTTCGACCGGACTCTTTACACCGTGCGCCAACTGCGGAAGCCGATCTTCACCGCCGTCAACGGGATCGCCTACGGGGGCGGCTGCGAGCTCGCCCAGAGCACCGACTTCATCATCGCGTCCGACAACGCCATCTTCGGCCAGCCTGAGGCGATGCTCGGCCTGGCGGCCGGTGGCGGCTCGCCGGCTCTGCTCCCGCGCGTGCTCCCACCGGGCAAGGCCATGCAGATGCTGCTGACCGGCGATCCGATCAGCGCACAAGAGGCGCACCGGCTGGGCATGGTCAACGAGCTTTACGCACAAGACGAGCTCCTCGATGCCGCCTACCGGATCGCGGGGAAGATCGCGAGCAACTCACCCACCGCAGTGCAGGCCGTCAAGCAGGCGGTCCGGATGGGCCAGGGCGAGCCGATCGAGCAAGCCATCGCGATCATGATGGAGGAACACTGGCGCTCTGCCGTCCATCCCGATCGCATCGAAGGCATTGGCGCCTTCAACGAAGATCGCGATCCCACCTTCGCCGATCCCGACCACTGATGCCTGCGCAGGCGGCGCGCATCGACACAACCCCGAGAAGCTGAGCGAAATGACGTTCCCAGACGATCTCACGCAGGCACGCGGGGGATGCCTCGAGTAGTCACAGGTGTTACCGCTTTTCGAGTCCACGACTGAATAGCGCACCATCGCGGCGCCCCGCCACCCGAGTACCTGACAGCGGAACGAGCATCGCGAGGTGGGAGCGCGATTGGCTAAGCCGCAGGTGGGGGGAGTGGTGGCAACAATCCTTACAAGCGAGGGGTCACTGGTTCGAACCCAGTTGCGCCCACCCATAAGCCCAGGTGAGGGCGGATGTCTTGAGCCTCCGGATGGACTTCAAGATCGTCTGATCGCCATCCGACCGTCGTTTTCGACGTTAGCCGACGGTACTCAGCCACACGGGCTGATCCGTTTATGACACGGCAATCAAGATCGTCGGGAAAGCCGTTGAACACTCTGACGGCAGCGTGCCGCATCTGGAGCCGGCCCGGAGCGGGTTGCCCCGGGCCGCGATCACCAACGCTGCCCGGGGATCGGCGGGTTCGCCCGGCTTGAGTACACCGTCGGGGTGCCGGATCGGAGCCCGGCTCAGGAGCGCGGCCTGACCGCAGGTGACTAATCGTTCGGGTGGAGGGTTGCGAAGTTCGCCCGTGGCGCTGGCCAGTGGGCCAGGAGCCAGTAGTAATGTCCTGTGCCCATGCACTTGGAGATGCACTGGCATCGCCAGGACGAGGTGGTGCTGCCAGTGGCGCTGTGGGGTCCCGGCCCGGGTTACCGGATGATTTCCAGCGGCTTGACAGGTGGCGGGATAGGGCCGCGCGAGTGGGTGCTCAACGCGCAGGTACCGGCCGGGTACAGCCGCATGGACCCGGCCGTGCACATAGCTGAGCTGGCCGCCGACCTTGGTCTGAAGGGCGAGGGCGTCGGGCTGCTCACCGCGGCCAAGGTGGCCGATGTCGTGCAGTGCGACGACGAAGGGGTGCGCGCCGCGGCCACGGTCGGCCTGCGCGTCCCGACCTGGGCTGCGGTGCCGCCTGGCACTGCCGATCGTGAGCTGCTGCCGGTCTGGCGTCCGGGCACCATCAACATCATCGTCTCGGTTCCCGTGCCGCTGCGCGACGCGGCATACGTTAATGCCGTCATGACCGCAACCGAGGCCAAGACCCAGGCCCTGCTCGACGCGGGATTCCGCGCCACCGGCACGGCCTCGGACGCCATCTGTGTCGCCGCCCCGGTGGCGGGCGAACCTGAGGACTTCGCCGGACCGCGGGCACTATGGGGCGCGCGGATCGCCCGTGCCGTGCACTCCGCCGTGCACGCCGGCGCGGTACGTTACCCCGCCGGGGCCAACCCCGCATAGGCATGCCCCCGCCCGGATCGGTCCGCGTGGCCACACGCATCTAAGCGTCCTCACGCAGCGCCGGTGCCGTCGGCGCAGCCGCCGCTGGTCAGGGAATCGGATACGAGGTCGCCGCCGGGCTGGGCGCTCTCGGCTGGAGCGTCGGCATCGGCGATCGCAACGAGCTCGACCGGCAGGAGGCCGTGGCCAAGCTACGAGCGGACGGAGTCGACGCCTTCGAGGTGACCTCTCAGGGCCGCTGAGTGGCAAGCGTGTCTCCGGTCGGCCGACCCTCTATGAGGTCTCGCTCGACGCCTGCCGGGGAATGACTGGCGTCCAGTTGGCCCGGGAAGCTGGCGATGCCAATGCGTACGGGCCGAATGGAGTCCCACATGGAGGTGTTCCTATGGCTGGCAGGCAGCCCACCCGCTACGGGAATCCACTGAGAAAATCCGTGCCGATTGCGGCACCATCTGGCTGGCCGTAGCGGCCGAAAATCAGTCGCGGCAAAGGCCTTCCATGGGGCAACATAGCCAGGCTGGTTGCTCGGAATGGGACCAAATGACTGCACCTGAAGGTGGTCGCGGCTCACCGGCCCGGAAGCGGGCGGTGCTGCTCGCGCTGCGCTACTACTTCCGCCAGATGGCCCGACTCCGGCGCTTCACGGTGCCTGCGATGTTGCTGCCCGCGCTGGGAAACACATGCATCTTCTACGTCGCACCGCTGATCGTCGCTCACCTGGTCGGCCGCTTGGTCGGCCACGGGTCCGTCGGCATCGGTGCGGCGATGCCGTATGTGCTCGGCTTCGCGGGCGTGCTTCTCTTCGCCGAGATCTTGTGGCGGATCGGCATCCACTGCCTGAATCGCCTCGACGGTCGCGGAATCGAGAACCTCTACGTGATCGGCATGGACGAGCTGCTGGCGAAGGATGCAGCGTTCTTCCACGACAACTTCGCCGGTTCGCTGACCAAGCGGGTGCTGAGCTTCGCTTCCCGGTTCGAAGACTTCGCCGACAATCTGGTCTTCAACATCGTCGGCAGCCTTGTGCCGCTGGCGTTCGCGTCGGTGGTGTTGTGGCGGTACGACCCGTTGCTCGTCGTCGGGCTCATTGGCCTGATGGCGATCACCGGCGCCGGCATCGCACCGCTGATTCGCCGTCGTCAGAGGCTCGTCGACCAGCGCGAGGAAGCGATCGCGCGCGTGTGCGGGCACGTCGCGGACAGTCTGATGAACATGGACACGATCCGGGCGTTCGCTGCCGGGGACCGGGAGGCGGCCGAGCACAGGTCGCGGGTAGCCGACCAGCGGCGGAAGTCGGTGCGGTCATGGGACTACGCGAACCTGCGCATCGACACGCTGGTCGCGCCCGCGTCCGTGCTGACCAACGTGTTCGGTCTGCTGCTTGCAGTCGCACTCGGCGGGGGCAAGCACGGAATCGAGGCGATCATCGTGGCATTCACGTACTACTCCAATGCGACGCAGATCATGTTCGAGTTCAACCAGATCTACCGCTCACTGGAGAGCTCGCTGACTGAAGCCGCGCAGTTCGCCGAGTTGCTCCTAACACAGCCGACTGTGGTTGACCCGATCGCGCCCGAGCCGCTGCAGCCGAAGGCGAGCGACGTCCGCTTCGAGCGCGTGACGTTCGCGCACGCAGGCGGACTGCCGATATTCACCGGCCTCGACTTGGCTCTGCCGAGCGGGACCACGCTCGGTCTGGTCGGCCGGTCAGGCGGTGGCAAGACCACGCTTACTCGTCTTCTGCTGCGGATGATGGATGTCAAGGAGGGCCGGATCCTGATCGGCGGCCAGGACATCAGCAAGCTGCGCCAGTCAGACCTGCGCAGCCTGATCGCCTACGTGCCGCAGGTTCCTGCGCTGTTCCACCGGACGCTGCGCGACAACATCGCATTCGCGCGTCCGCACGCGAGCGACGCCGAGATCCACCAGGCGGCCGAGGCGGCGCACGTGACAGAGTTCGCTGACACCCTGCCGGACGGATTCGACACGATGGTCGGCGAGCGTGGCGTGAAGTTGTCCGGCGGGCAGCAGCAGCGAGTCGCGCTGGCCCGGGCGATCCTGCGTGACGCGCCGATCCTGCTGCTCGACGAGGCAACCAGCGCGCTGGACTCGGAAAGCGAGATCCTTGTCCAGCAGGCGTTGTGGCAACTCATGGAGGGCCGGACCGCGCTCGTGGTCGCGCATCGGCTGAGCACGGTCGCGCGCATGGACCAGCTCGTCGTGCTCGATCGCGGCCGGATCATCGAGAAGGGCACGCATAAAGAGCTGCTCCGTCTCGACGGAGCCTACGCCAGGCTGTGGCGACACCAGTCGGGCGGCTTCCTGGACGACGACACAACGACAGCGATGCTTTCACAGGCCCCTAGGGGGAGCGCGTGATCCTCTGGCGGATCTAGCCGCGGTGACTGCGCATCGGTTCAGGGTCAGCATCCAGACTAACGGCGGTGCCGTTGCCTCCTATTCAGCGGGGAGGTGGCTGTCGCGGGAGAAGGCCATCGCCTCCCCTTGGTGCTGGGGTTGATGATGGCCTAGACAGTGCAGGCCACGCCTACGATGACCTGGCCTTCGCGGGGAGCGAGGTGCACGGGCTGTTCCCAGTCCGGGCGCCACTCCCGCGCGTCACCCACCCCTGGCGGGACCAGTTTCAGGGAACCGAAGAAGCTGGCGAACTCCGGCACCGAGTGGTTATACACCCGCGTCGCCCCGGCGGAATAGGCGCCGAAGCCCGAGTCCGCCCTGTCGCTGTCGCCACGTCCGGCGGACAGCACGACGTAGCTCCCAGGTGCCAGCGCTGCGGCGTACCTGGCCACCAGGTCCCTCGCGGCGCCAGGCGTGAAGAAGTGCAGCAGGAACCCCATCAGCAGACAGGCCGGCGCCGCCAGGTCGATGCCCGCGGCGACGGCGCTCAGGATCGCGTCCGTTTCGCGCACATCGCCGTCCACCACGGTCACGCCGGGATTGCCCTGGGCGGCCAGCGCGCGCAGGTGACTGAGCACTACCGCGTCGTTATCGACGTATGCCACCCGCGCGCCCGTGGTGATCGCCTGGGCCGTCTCATGCGTGTTCGGCGCAGTGGGCATGCCGCAGCCCAAGTCGATGAACTGGCTGACGCCGCGGTTCGCCGCCCACGTCACGGCACGGGCCAGAAACTGCCTGTTCTCCCGTGTCACCTCGGCCGTCAATGGGGCGACGGCCATCAGGCGGTCCGCTACCTCCCGGTCGGCAGCGAAATTATCCTTCCCATTCAGCAGGTAGTCGTAGACCCGGGCGATGGACGGCGTGCGGGGGTCGAAGTCGGCCACGGCTCCCACCCTAGCTCCCGGACGACTTGACCGGCTGCGCCGAGCATGTAGGCCGGAGGTAGTTCGTCAATGCCGGCCGTGATCGTGCGGTCCGGTCGGCGTCGATAAGCAGGTCGCGTGCCACCCGGAACCGCGGCCGCCTCCGCCCTGGTGGCGCTGGCGGGAGCGGGCGTAACCGAACGGGGCCCAGCACTTGACTGCCATGCGTCGCCGATTCGGCTGGCTGCCGCACTCCGTCTCATGTTCCGCGAGAAGGACTGCAACTGCTGGACCGCGAGGAATGCTCCGGGCCTCTGCTATTCGCGGACGTCTGCGGCCAGGTAGAGAAAGCTATCCAGGTAACCCGGCGGGCAGCAGCACCAGGACGGTGCGGCCCGTGTTCGCAGCGATCGGCCGCAGGACCGTATGGCTGGGCGAGGCCGGCCAGGGCAGCCGGATGAAGCTGGCCGTCAACGCCTACATGTCCATCTTGATCGAGGGCGTGGCCGAGGCCCTGGAACTAGCCGGCCAGCTGGGCATCGACGACTCGAAGCTGGCCGAGGCCATCGAAGGCGGCCCGCTGGACGCACCGATCGCGGACGCCAAGCTGCACAAAATGGAGCGAGGCGATTTCGCGCCCGAGTTCCCGCTGGAATGGGCACTCAAGGACGTGGACCTGGCGATCAGCGCCGCGGGTGACGACGAGCTGCCGCTGCTGGCCGCGCTGTCCCGCCAGTGGCACGCTGCCGTTGACGCCGGCCACGGCGGGGAAGACGTCAGCGCCGCCCGCCTCGCCCTCGGCCAGCATCGGCAGCCCTAATTGCGTGCGCACAACCCGGCGGTTGCGGCCCCTGGTCAGTTACGGCTGCAGCACGTGCATCGTGAACTCCCGGGCCGCTGCCGCCCGCGATCAACGGGCGGTCAACGAGAACGACCTGTCCGTGGTACAGGTGCTCCGGTCGCTGCGTGAGCCGGCCGGCTGGCCGGTCCGGGTCCGCAGAAGAAGTTCGCGTACGGGACTGGACGGCGGTGCGGGGGCGGGGGCTGCCTGGTGCAGTGCGACTCGATCCACAGCACCCGCGGGTCCGGGCCCGGCGGTGACACCGGCAGCACGAATCCCCGCACGTAACCGCGGCTGATGTCGGCCTGCAGCGTGGCCAGCGTCGGGGCCGGCACGTTGCCGAGGTAGCCGCCGATAGGCAGCACCTCCCTGCCGCTGTACAGGATGTAGTTCTGCGCGAGCCCGGACGTGTCGGTGCCGAACAGGGCGTCAGCGGGTGGCGTCTGGAGTTCTAGGCGCTGGACTGCCCTGGTGAAGGCGGGCGCGGCGGCGGCCAGGGCCTGGTTATTGTGCGCGGTCTCCGGCGCCTCGAACGGGGTGTCAAACGGGCCTAGCCCGCGGATGACGCAGCTTACGGACGCCGCCGCGGGCAGCAAGAGCACGGCGGCACCGGCGAACGCGACCGCGGTCAGGTGCCCGGCCTTGCCTGAGGCGGGCAGCAGCAGCTGACCGGCGGCGGCCGCTGCCACGACCAGCGCCACCAAGGTGAGCTCGACCGCGCCGGATGCCGTCCCGGACATCAGGTAGGCGCCGTAGCCGACGCAGCCAAGCACCGTCGCGGCGACGATCAGGCGCACCCTGGCCGGCCAAGGGCGAGGTCCGCACGCGGCGATGCCGGTGCCGCACAGCGCGGCGACCGGGGGGATCAGCGCCGCGACGTAGTACGAGTTCAGGTAGGTGCCGACGCTGAAAAAGACCGCGAGGATCAGCCACCAGCCGCCCCACAGCACGACGGCGGCGCGCAGCGGGTCGCGCCTGCCCTGGCGGCGCCGGGAGATGAGCACGACCAGCGCGCCGGCGACGGCCGCCGGCAGCAGCCAGCCGCTGTCGGCCGCGAACGGGCCGGCCAGCAGCCGGTGCCAGCTCGGCTTGATCCCCATGGTCTCGGCAGTGAGCAACCGCCCGCTCTCTTTGGCCGCGACCAACAGCGGCGAGGGCGGCCCGGCGACGCTCGTCCAGTTTCCGGTGAGCCGCCGCAGGCCGTTGTAGTCGAAGACCTGCGTGTACACCGAATCGTCCGGACTGCCGTCCACGTACGGCCGGTCCTGGGACGGGACCAGCGATACCGCGGTCATCCAGGAGAGGGAGACCACGGCGGTGACCAGCCCGGCCAGCGCGACGTGCGCGCACCGGGTGCGCAGTTTCGCTGCGGGCGCGGCGAGCAGGTAGGCGGCGGCCAGCGCGGGCAGGGCCAGCCAGGCCTGGATCATCTTTGCCTGGAACGCCAGGCCGACCCAGACGCCGGCGAGCAGCAGCTGCCGCAGCGATCCGGCGAGCAGCGCGGCGGACGTGGCATCGGCGGCGAGCACCAGCAGCAGGATCAGTAGCGAGTCCGATACGTTGCCGCGGCTCAGCAGCACGGTGATGGGCGTGACGGCGAGCACCGCCGCCGCGATCAGGCCGGCTGCAGGCCCGGCCAGCCGGCGGACCGCCCGGTACAGCACCAGGATGGTCAGCACGCCCTCGACCACCTGCGGCAGGACCAGCGCCCAGATGTGAAAGCCGAAGACCCGCAGCGACAGGGCCTGTACCCAGAGCGCGCCGGGCAGCTTGTCCACAGTGACGGTCCCGGCTGGGTCGAACGCGGCGAAGATGAAGTCGTGCCAGCTTTCCGACATGCTGCGGGCCGCCGCGCCGTAGAACGGCTCGACGCTGGCGCCGGCCATTCCCAAGCCGTACGCGACCGCCGCGACGGCGGCGATGGCCAGCAGCGCCGGCCGGGCCCAGGGGGGCTGATCCGCAGGTGAGCGCCACGGCGTCAGGAAGCGGCGCCAGCGAGGTGCTCCCGATGCAGGCGCTGGTGCTGCTTCCGGGATAATTTCCATTTCCGCCACCTGCCCAGTATGTCGGGAACCGTGTCGTGTCCGCCTGGCACATAGAACCCCGCCGCGTTCGAGGTGAAATGCGGATAAGGCATGGTCAGTGATTCGTGTCCCAGGCGGGTCCCGACCGTCTTCCGTTTCCGTCCTCCCCGGGCAGGTCACGCGTCACGAGCGGTCAGATGAGTGCGAGGGAGTCGGCGGCGCAGTGCTTATCCATGATGCACCGAGTGGGCGGCCGCCCAGCGGGTCGGAGAATGTCGGACCGGGTCGTTAGCGTGCTTGGGTGAGCGAGGCGTACTCCGTGTACTGACCGCAAGAACGGTAGCAGCGCGCCCGCTACGGTGGATGGCGGTTCCTGGCCCCACCCTTTCCTAGCTAGCGGGAGATGATGGCGTCAATGACGGGCGCCACGCGTTTAACGTGAGTGGCCAGAGGCCCCTTGAGCCGGTTCCGGATGGCGAAAATGCCCGTCGGCCCGAGCCGATACAGCAAAGCGCGCACGAGTAGCTGGTTCCAGTCCTCACCTGCTGACCACTCGTCCAGGAGCGATAGCGGCGCCGCGCGGAATGTCACTGCATCTGTGGCAGCGATAGCGTTCGCCATGCCAGCCGGACGGAAGTACGGCGGCCAGTCGATAACAGCGGGCACATGTCCAGCGGCGAGCATCACGTTGCCCAGGATGTCCCCGTGAATCACCTGCGGCCCCTCGGAGACCGGGGCCAGGTGCTTGCGCAGCCGTTCGATTACCGCCAGGGTCTCGTCGTCGCCTTCAGGCTCGATGCCTTGCCATGCCAGCCGGTCCACCGAAGGCCTAAGGGTCATCGCGGTCGTCCATGAAGCCGGGCCTGGGAAGATCACGAATACAGGCGTGGAAAGCGTCGCTGGCCTCCTTGATCTTTTCGAGCTCGCCCGGCTCTGTATCACGGCCCCGGATGAGCAGTTGGGCCCCCCAGCCGTCCGACGACCAGCCAGTCTCGCCCGGGCCGTGCGGCATCACCGGCTCCGGGACCCGCGCGTGGGTAGCGGTCCAGTTCGCGTAGACCTCACTCACCCAGGCGTGCTCCGCAATACATCCCACGGGCTTAAGGAACAGGCCGCCATCAGTCCAGGTGTGCTCGCCGGCCGGCATGCGGCCCAGCTCATCCGCTCGCACCCCGAACGCCCGCAGCGCCCCGCGTATGGGGCCACTGTGCCGCCAAGCCCGGTCCGCCTCGTGCAGCAACCGCAGGGGCCTGGGCGACCGCCGGCCGTCCTGAGAGTCTTCTGACCCGGCCATCGCTTCAGACCTCGGTCGCGGGCTTGCCCCGGTCTTCCCGCCCGCCGGTCAGGGCTGGATGTTCTCTAGGTCCTCGAGGAGGCCCGGGTGGGCCGGCTCCCAGCCGAGCGTCTTCCGTGTGTGGGTACTGGAGGAGGGCTGGTCGGTGGCGAAGATGGGGCCGAGGGGGCCGTATGTTTCCTGTGGCACCGACTCGACTGGTAGTTCGAGCCGCCGGCCGATAACTGTGGCGATGTCACGTACCGCGTCGCCCTCGTCGGCCACGGCATGCCAGGAGGTCCCGGCCGGGGCCAGCTCCAGGGCCAGCCGGAACAGGACTGCCGCGTCGAGTGCGTGCACGGCCGGCCAGCGCTGGGCGCCGTCGCCCGGGTAGCCGGACACTCTGGTCCGGCGCGCGATCTCGGTCAGCAAACCAGCGAACCCGCCCTTGCCGTCGTTGTGGACCGTGCGCGGCATGCGTACGGCCGTGCTCCGGACCCCTCGCGAGGCCAGGCCCAGGACCGCCATGACCGCGCGGCCGCGGCCGCCGACCGGCCCGTCGGTCGGCAGCGGGTCGGCCTCGGTGGAGACGCGGCCAGGCACCCACGGCGTACCCGAGACCGTGACGAAGGGGCGGCCGCTGCCGACAAGCTCCTCGCCCAGGGCCGCCAGAGCGGCACTCTCCTCGGCGACCGCTTGCGCGACGGCGTCGGCGCTGCTGAAGTCGTTGCCGAATGCCAGGTGGATCACCCCATCGGCCTTAGCAGCGCCGGCGCGGAGGATGGTCAGGTCGGCGAGATCTCCCCGGAGCGTCTCGGCGCCGGCCGCCCCGGCGGCCAGCGCGGATGCGTCGGAGCGGGCGAGCGCAAGGACGGTGTGGCCGTTGCCGAGGAGCTCGGCGAGGACGGCGGAGCCGATCAGGCCGGTGCCCCCGGTGACGAAGACGCGCATGGAACTCTCCTGGAAGTGATGGGACTCTTGTCTCATCACATTACCAGAACGACGGGACACAAGTCCCATCACCTAGGATGGCCCCATGGCTCGGTGGGAACCAGGGGCGCGCGAACGACTCGTCGCGGCTGCCGTCGACCTGTTCACCGAGCAGGGGTACGACGCCACGACGGTCGCGCAGATCGCCGAGCGCGCCGGGGTCACGAAAAGCACCTTCTTCCGGCACTTCCCCGATAAGCGCGAGCTCCTGGTGGCCGGGCAAGAGACGCTAAGCCGGCTGCTAGCCGAGGGCATCGCCGAGGCGCCCGTGAGTGCCAGCCCGATCGAGGCGGTCGCTGCCGGTCTCGAGCGCGCATCGAGCGCGATGGGCCCGATGAACCGCGAACTCGGCCCCCGCCTGAAGGCTGCCGTCGCAGCCAGCGCCGAACTCCAGGAGCGTGACGCCCTCAAGAGCGTCAGCCTTGCGGCCGCCATGACCACTGCCCTCGTCGCCCGCGGTGTGCCCGGACCGACCGCGCATCTCGCGGGCGAGCTGGGTGTCCTCGCGTTCAAGCGGGGCTACGCCGAGTGGTCCGAGGGCGACCGTGACGCCGGGGACAAGCTCGCGCAGTACACCTTGGCGGCCCTGGATGAACTGCGGGCAGCGAGCGCGTCGCTGGGCTGACCAGGCGCCAGCCGCCGTGCCGTGCAATGGCTGGCTGACAATTCGCTCATCGACGACGGCCCGGCAAACAGAGGTCAGCGCTCGGGTTCGTACTTGAAGGAGAGCTGGAGCTTGGTGCGGTAAGTGATCGCTCCGGCCTCGTCCAGGGCAATGTCCTGCTTCACGACCTCCGCCACTCGAAGATCGCGGATAGTCCCAGATGCAGTCCTGATCGCCTCCGCGGCCGCGTCCTCCCATGAAGTGCCGCTTGTCCCGATGATCTCGGTCACCCTGTAAACGCTCATGACACTCTCCCTTGATGACTTGCCGGGCCGTGAGCAGCGACACTCAGCCGGCCCGCATCTTTCTAACTTCGGCCCGGGATTGGCTCGGATCGGTAGGTGAGACATTCGCCGCCGGACTGAGCTTGGCACTCACCCCGGATAACGTCCAGAACCGATCCCGCCCGGAGCAGGTCCTGCTGGCTGCGAGGTGTCTTCTGCTGTGATCTACGGTGCGTAGGGTGGCGGGCATGCGAGTTGTGATCGCGGGTGGGCACGGAAAGATTGCGCTGCTGGCAGAGCGGCTCCTGGCCGGGCGGGGTGATCAGGTGGCCGGGCTGATCAGGAACCCGGCCCACGCCGCCGATGTGCAGAAGGCCGGTGCCGAAGCTGTGGTCTGTGACCTGGAGACAGCCTCGGCAGGGGATGTGGCGGTACTGCTGTCCGGGGCGGCCGCGGTGGTGTTTGCGGCCGGTGCTGGTCCAGGCAGCAGCGCCTCCCGCAAGGACTCCGTCAACCGGGGTGCCTCTGTGCTGATGGCCGACGCCGCCGAGCGGGCCGGGATACGCAGGTTCGTGCAGATCTCCTCGATGGGCGCCGGCCAGCCGCCGCGGCCCGGCACCGATGAGGTCTGGGCTGCCTACATCACAGCGAAGACCGCAGCCGAGGACGACCTGCGCTCCCGGGCCCTGGACTGGACAATCCTGCGCCCTGGCAGCCTCACCGACGCTCCCGCTACCGGGAGGATCCACCTCGCGGCCCCGCCGGTGCCCGCTGGCACCATCCCCCGCGCCGACGTCGCCGCGGTCATCGCTGCCCTGCTCGACGAGCCGGGTACCCGCCAGCAAACCCTTGAGCTAGTCGCCGGGGATAGCTCAGTCGCAGCGGCCGTGCGCGGTGTCTCTTAATCACCGCATGCCCAGAGCCGGCAGCGCCGCCGACGTTATAGGCCGCGACCTGGCCCTTGACGTAGGCTCGCAGTTCCCCGGCGCTGATGGTGCTCATGAAGTCGATGGGGTGAAAGAGGCCAGCTTCTGGATGCGCGCCACGATGTCCTCATGTACGGCATCCATGGGGCGGGCACCATCGACGATAAACATCCATTCCCGGCCTGCGTAGTACTCGAGCAGGGGGACGGTACGTTCCCGGTACACCTGCAAACGGTGCTCGATAACAGTTTCGGTGTCGTCTGAGCCGCGGCCACGGGCCAGCAGCCGGCGTACCAGCTCCTCGTGGGGGACGTCGAGATGGATCGCGGCCTGCACCTCAGCCCCGAGGGCCCGGACCACGTCGTAGGACGCTTTGGCTTGCTCGACGGTCCGCGGAAACCCGTCGAGCACGTATCCGCCCGCCGCGGCCAGGACGGGTTTCCGCAGCATGTCCATCACGATGCCGTCCGGGACCAGGTCACCGTGGTCGACATAGGACTTCACCCTCAGCCCCAGTGGCGTCCGGTCCCTGACGTGCTGGCGCAGCAGGTCGCCGCTGGAGATGTGCGCGATGCCGAACCGCTTAGCCAGCCGCCAGGCCTGGGTTCCCTTGCCGGCGCCCGGAGCGCCGATCAGGAGCAGGCGCATCCGATTACTCGCTGTGCCCAGCGACAGCCGGAGAGCACGCGCCTTCCGGATCGCTTCTAGCCACTGCGGAATTCCGCATCTACTTCCGCTCCTCCCCGCGCATACTGCGGCGCACTCCGCATTGGCCGCAGGCTGCAGGCCGCATGGCCTGACTTTCGCCGCTGCAGCGGCCCCTTGTCAACGCCCACGTCACGGTGGCCACCCGTGCGTCCGACTATGGCGGCTTGGCCGCCAGACCGATCACGCAGGGACGACGGGGCGGTAGCCGAGACCCAGCTGGTCGAACAGGAAGGCATGCCAGTCTGTTGTCTGGTCGATGGCCTGGTCGAGCGACCCCGCGAGGTGGCCTGTGGACTCCAATCTCAGCAGCACCGGCCGGTCCGAGGACGTTGCCTCCTGGAGTCGGGCCGTCATCTTCTTGGCATGCCAGGCATCGACCCGGGTGTCGTTCTGCCCGGCGGTCAGCAACACGGCTGGGTAGGCCGTCGCGTCCGCGACGTGGTGGTACGGCGAGTAGGCGAGCAGCGCCGTGAACAACTCCGGGTCTTCCACGGTGCCGTACTCGGGCGTGTTGAACCTCCCGTTGGTGGTGGTCTCGGCTCGCAACGAGTCCATCACCGGCACCGCTGCTACCACCGCGCGGGCGATGTCCGGCCGCTGGGTGAGCACCGCACCCATCAGCAATCCTCCGTTGGAGCCGCCTAGGATCGCCAGCCGCTCGCGGCTGGTGATCCCGCTGCTGTGAAGATGGTCCGCGCAGGCGATGAAGTCGTCGAAGCAATTCTGCTTGGTGTCGAGCCGGCCGGCGTGGTGCCATTCCTCGCCGTACTCGCCGCCGCCGCGGATGTTGGCCACCACGTAGACCCCGCCTTGCTCCAGCCACAGCAGCAGCTGGGGATCGAATCGCGGTACCAGCGAGATGCCGTAACCGCCGTAGGCGGTCAGCAGCGCCCGCGCGGTTCCGTCACGTGGCGTGCCGGGTGCGGCGATCACGTTGAGGGGGACACGGGCACCGTCCTTCGACGTTGCGAACTCGCGGGTCACCTCGTACCCGGACAAGTCGGCGGGGGTAGTCGTCCTCAGTGCGGATGGCCGGGGAGCCTCGCCGCGGGTTGCCACCCACCAGGTCGCCGGCTCGGTGAAAGACTCGCGCGACCAGGCGATCCGGTCCTGTCCCAGTGCCGAGAGACGAGCGGAGTAGGACGACACCGAGCTCATCGGCGGGATTTCCACCGGGGGAAGTGGCCCACCCTGGCCGTCGAAGGCGCGCACCTGCTGCGGCCCGCCGTCCATGTCCACTACCCAGACGGTGTCGCGAGTCACCGCGAGGTCTTCGATGACCGTGTCACCGGCCGGCACGATCTCGCTGGCGTCGGCGACCGTGGTTCCACTGGCCAGCGGTAGGCGGAGCACCTTGCCGTGCGGGGCGTCCCGGAAGGAAATCAGGTACAGGGCGTCCGTGGCGGGCACGGCATGCACGCACTTGTCGGGGATGTCTGCCACCTGCCACCACG
This sequence comes from uncultured Actinomycetes bacterium, assembly GCA_963723595.1. Classification (GTDB taxonomy): domain Bacteria; phylum Actinomycetota; class Actinomycetes; order Streptosporangiales; family Streptosporangiaceae; genus RYN-230. The sequence continues at coordinate 1,062,077 of CAVRRQ010000010.1, read as the reverse complement.
AGCCGTCGGCACCCTGGCTACGGAGGAAGACCTGCCACTCACCTCCATCCCCCTTCTGCACCCGGTCCATCACCCAACGACCGTCGGGAGAGGTGGACAGGAAGTTCTCCGCGATCCGCTCGTCGGCGAAGGGGCCAGTGAGGTCAACGCGGTCAGATTGGTCAGCGAGCTCGCGGAACCATACCTGTTGCCCAAAGCCAGCGGGGTCAGCGCAGCGGGTGTACCAGAACCCTGAGCCGTCGTGACGCCAGGCCACCGATCCGCCCATCAGATTCACGTGGGGGATCGGCTCGTCTACGACCTCCCCGCTCTGGACGTCGTAGACGTGCAGCGTCCCGTCCTCGGTGCCATGCTCCGACAGCGAGACCGCGACCTGCTTGCCATCCGGGGACGGAACGAAGAAGTCGATGGTGGTCTCACCCGACGGGTCGATGACATCCGGATCCACGACAACACGCTCGGTCGCAGGGTCGTCAAGGTCGGTCAGCGCGACCAGGAACGGCTGCTGCCGTGGCGTCTGCACCTTCAGCGCGAAGAAGGTGCTTCCGCCGGACAGGAGCCGCTTGTACGTCGTCCTCTCGGACTTCAGCAGCTGCCCGACCCGGGCCCGCAGCGCGTCTCGCCAGGGGATCCCGCCGAAGTAGGTACGGCTGCGGCGCTGCTGGGCCTTTGTCCAGGCGATGGTCTCCTCGGAGGAGGCGTCCTCCAGCCATCGGTAGTCCTCGGTGACATCGACTCCGTGAAAGGTGTCTGTCACCGGGATCCGCGGAGCCCGCACCATGGGGAGCTCGGTCATGTGATCAGTCAACAACCGGGGCACGGCGACGCACAACCGGACGCGTGTCGTAGGTTCGTTCACGATAGGCCGGCATACTTGCTCCCATGAGCTGTGAGGTCTCCTGGTTTGCCGCGCTGTGCGACGACGACTACGAGTTTCTCGGCGTGCCGGACGGCAGGCTGGCGTCGAGCTGGGAACATTGCCGCGATATCGCGCTCGGCGCGGAGCAGGCCGGATACGACAACCTGCTGCTGCCCTCCGGCTACGCGATGGGGATCGACTCGATAGCGTTCGCCGCCGGGATTGCCCCTCTGCTGCGCCGGATGCAGCTGCTGGTCGCGGTGCGGATGGGTGAGATGTGGCCCCCGCAGCTCGCCCGGCAGCTCGCCACGATCGATCAGATGCTCGACGGGCGGCTGACGATCAACATCATCTCCTCCGGCCTGCCCGGCCAGAGCCTGGAATCGGCTCCCAGGTACCGCCGCACCCTGGAGGTCATGCACATACTGCGTGACCTGCTCGACGGCAAGCCGGTCGACTTCCACGGCGAGTTCATGAACCTCACCCTGGACCCGCCGCGCCTGCGCCCGGTCCGGGGCGGCTGCCCCCCGTTCTATTTCGGCGGCCTTTCCGAGGCGGCGCGCGAGGTCGCCGCCCAGGCCGCCGACGTGTTCTTGATGTGGCCCGACACGCTGTCTGGCGTCGAGACCGTCCTGGATGATATGCGAGCGCGCGCCGCCCGCTACGGCCGTACGCTGCGGTTCGGCTACCGCGCCCACGTCATCGTCCGCGCCACCGAGGCCGAAGCCCGCGCCGCCGCGCAGCGCCTGGTTTCCCGGCTCGATGACCGCACCGGCGACACCATCCGCCGCCGGTCCCTGGACACTAGCTCCGCGGGAACCCAGCGGCAGGACGAGCTTCGCGACATCGCCGACGACGACGGCTACGCCGAACCGAACCTGTGGACCGGCATCGGCCGTGCCCGCTCTGGTGCTGGCGCGGCGATCGTTGGTGATCCCGATCAGGTGCTCGCGAAGATCCGCGCCTACGCGGACCTCGGCATGGACGCTTTCATCCTGTCCGGCTACCCGCACGCCGCCGAAGCCGACTTGTTCGCCAGGCATGTGCTGCCACACCTCGATCACGCACCGCTGCTCCCACGCTGAACCCGCCAGGCAGCGAGCCGATCCGGTAGCCGGGCGAGAACTTGGTGTATGGCCAGGCTTCACCCGGCTCTCACCACGGGCTCTGACTCATGGCTGCTTATTGTCCCGGGGTGAGGCCGGTCAGTTCCTCGCTGAGCTGCCACAGCTTTCGGGCAGTGGCGCCGTCGCGGGCGGCTGGTGACGGCTCGCGACGCTGGCTCTTGACGTAGTAGCCCCCTGTTTCGCCCGCCACCTGAGGCGAGGTCGCCAGATAGACGATGGTGCGTGCGCCCCGCCGCGGTGACAGCATGAGTGGCCGCGCAAGCGTCACGGCCACGCGCATGGGCCGCTGGGCCTCCCGGCCGAATCGGGTCCGCACCAGCCCGGGGTGCGCGCAGTTGGCGGTCACCGCGCTGCCTTCGAGCCTGCGGGCCAGCTCGCGGGTGAACAAGATGTTCGCCAGCTTGCTGTTGGCATAGGCGCGCCAGCTGTCCCAGCCGTGCTCTAGCTGCAGGTCATCCACATCAAGGCTCGCCGCGGTGTGCGCGCCGGAGGTCACCGTGATCACCCGGGCGGGGCCGGCCGCGGTCAGCTTGCCCAGCAGCAGATTGGTCAGCAGGAACGGGGCCAGGTGATTAACGGCGAGCACCTCGTCGAAGCCGTCCGCGGTGACCCGGCGCTGGCCAGCCATCACACCCGCGTTGTTGACCAGCACGTCTATTCGCTCCAGCGCGCCCAGGCGGCCTGCGAGCATGCGTACCTGCTCCATCGAGGCCAGATCGGCGACTTCCAGCCGCGGCGCAGGGCCCCCCGGCGCAGCCAGGTCCCCGGCAGCCTGCTCGCCGCGGCCACGGTCCCGGCTGACCACCACAACCTGCGCGCCTCGCCCGGCCAGTGCGGCCGCCGTCGCCTTGCCGATCCCCGAGGTGGCGCCCGTCACCACACAAACTTCACCGCTCATGGCCGGAGGTTCGGCTGTCGCGCTGATGAGGGCAGGCCCTCGCCGGCCGGCGTCATATGTACTCTCGCTTTTGCAGGATGCGCAGGGAGACCCATCCGGGTATGACGGGCAGCCAGTAGGTGGCCAGCCGGTAGGTGATAACTGCTGAGACTGCGGGGCCCGCGGGCAGGCCGACGCCGGTCAGGCCCGCAACCAGGGCGGCCTCGATAGCGCCGAGACCTCCGGGGGTGGGGGAGGCGGCGGCGATGAGCGCGGCCCCGAGGTAGACGGCACCGATCTCGGTGATTCCGGGTCCGCCGCCGAATGCCTGCACTGAGGCTGCGAGGCCGGCGATGTAGGCCAGGGTGATCAGCGCGGAGCCGCCGGCCAGCAGGGTCAGCTTGACGGGGCTGGCCGCGACCGTCCGCAGGCTGGCCGCGGCGGACCGCACGCCGGGCAGCAACCGGGTCGCGGCGAACCGCCTTCCCCGGCGGGTGGCCAGCACGATCCCGGTGAGGGCGGCCACCAGGGCGAGGATGAGCAGCAGCTTGCTGGCCGGCGGCAGCTTGAACGCCTGCGCCATCCTGTGGCCTGCCAGGGTGAAGAAGATCACCAGAAGGATCAGATGAGCGACGGCTCCCATGAGGGCGTTGACTCCGACCGCCGCGACGCCGGCCCCGGATGAAACCCCGGATTTTTGCAGGAACCGGGCATTCAAGGCCATGCCGCCGACATTGGCGGGGGAGACGCGGTTAACGAACGATGAGGCGGCCTGGGTCAGGGTGGCAGGCCAGAACGGTACCGGGCCGGGTACGGCGCCGATCAGCGCGGCCGCGCTCGCCAGGTAGGTCAGGGCCGAGGCGGCGAGGATGACTGGGAGCCAGGCCCAGTGCGCGGACTGGAGGGCGTGCCAGCTGCTGCTCACGTGCGCGAGCTGGGGCAGGATGAGGTAGAAGGCACCAGCGGCGGCCGCGATGGCCAGCAGGGTACGGGGCCGGACCCGCTGGAGACGGGCCAGCGGCTGCTTGTTCAGCCCGCTGGCCGCGGCGGCGGCGGATCTGGTTGCCGCGAGCAGGCCGTCATCGTGGGCAATGGCGTGCCGGGTGGCGGCCGACAGGGCCAGCGGCTGCAGCAACGGCACCGCGGGCGCCAGCCGCTGGGCGCCGATGACCGCGGCGGCGCTGGACACGGCCCTGTCCGAGCCGGCCAGGATGGCCAGCGACGCCAGCAGCTCGGCGAGGTCAAGATCTTTTTGCCGCTGGGTGGCGGCCAGCTCGGAGAAGCTGAAGTCGGTCAGCCATGGCCGCATGTCGCCGTTGACCATCACGTTGGCCGCCCGCAGGGAGCGGTGGGCGATCCCGGCCCGGTGCAGCCCGTCCACTTCGGCCCACACCCGCTGGAGGAGCTCGTCGCTGATGCGCTGTGATGGGAGGTGGCCCAGCGAGCTGCCGTCCACCCGTTCCATCACCAGCAGCGCGGTCCCATTGCCGGCCTTGATCACCCGGTCCACGCCGGGGGCGCGGACGCCGGCCCGCTCGGCCATCACGCTGATGAGGGCCTGGTGCTCGACGGCCCGGATGACCGAAGCGGCGGGCCAGGTGTCACCAACATTGCGCAGCCGGGCGAACCGGTATGCCCGGTAGAGCAGGTCGGCGTCACGCTGATCGGAGCCGAGGGCCTTGATGAACAGCCGCTGCCCGTCACTCGTGACCGCCACGAAAGGCCGGGAGCCCTTCGCCTCGACAGGGGCCGGCTCGACGCAGGCCACTGGCAGGCCGGCGGACCGCAGCGCGGCCGCGATCCCGTCGGGTCCCATCCGCCGGTCGGGCACGCCGAATGCCACCAGCACCCCCGCGCCGACGGTCACCCCCAGGGCCAACGCCAGGATCAGCTCGGCCGGCACGACGGTGCCGGTGATCAGCCGGGCCGCGGCCGCGGCACCCAGCGTGATCCATGCCGCCCGGCGCCAGGGACGGCTCAGCCACGGAGCTGCGGCCACGCTGACCGCCGCCGCCCCGGCGAGCAGGGCCGGCCCGGGAAACGCCGCGCTGGCCAGTAGCGAGCTGTGCCCGGCAGCGGCTGTTACCGCGTGCGGGTGCTGGTCACCCGCCAGGTACAAGATGCCTGCGACCGCGCAGCCGGCCGCGGCGGCGCCAGCCGCGAGGCCGGCCAGCAGGCGGAACCGGCGGCGCCGCAGGACCGCGGCCACGACCCCGGCGGCCGCGACGACGAAGGCCACTTGCAGCACAGCAGAGAGCAGGTGTCCGGCCGGGTCGGCGCCGGGCCAGGTCACGGCAGGCGCGCCGGGACGGAGCAGCCGGCCAGGGGCCACCGCGATTGCCGCGAGCGTCCCGGTCAGCACCAGGCCGCTGATGATGAGGCGGATGACATCGCCCGGATGGCGGTAACGAGAGGACGCCAGCAACCGTCGTGCATCCTGCGTGCCCGGCGTCGCAGGGTCGATCCGCGGCTCATCGGGGACCGTCAGCTGGTTCGCCCGGTGAGTCATATCGGCCGGACGGTTCCGGTTCATGTCTGTCTCCATCCCCTCTGTGCAGGGTCTGGTGGAGCGACGGTAGCCAGGCGTTGCGCCTCGGGAGGCGCCCTGCGCTGCTGCCGCCGCCTCTGGAGCAGGCCGGCTACCAGCGCGGTCAGCAGGGCGCAGGATGTGCCGAGCAGGATCCCGGCCGTGGCGTCGGACAGCCAGTGGGCGCCCAGGTAGGCGCGGGAGAGTCCCATCAGGATCGAGAACGCCACCGCGGCCGCGCCCCACAGGGTGCGCCGCCTGCCCGGGGGAACCAGGGCGATGACCGCCGCGACGGCCGTGACCGACGCAGCGATGGCGTGCCCTGACGGGAACGACGCGCCGCTCGTTGCGACCAGCGACCCGGGCGGCCTGGCCCGGTTGTATATCCCTTTGAGCGGGCCGATCAGCACCTCCGATACCACCACGGCGGCGGTGAAAGCAGCCAGATGCCACCACCGGCGCCGCAGGGCCAGGTACCCAGCCACGGCGATCCGGACCGGCAGTGTGACGTACACCAGCCCGAGGACGTTGAAGATCTTGGCGATCACAGTGAGCGCCGGCGTCCGGCCGGAGATCATCAGCCGCAGCCACGCATCGTCGAGCCGCTGGATGCTGGTCAGCGTGCCGTGGTAGGCGATCAGGGCGAACACCACCGCCGTCAGTGCCACCACCCCCGCGGTCAGGACGGCGGCCCTGCGCGGGCTGGCCAGAAGCGCGTGCTCCTCAGGGGCCGCGGCCGGCCGGGTCATCCCGGGCATGCGGCACCTCGCCCGCACAAGGCCAGGCCTGCGGTGCGCCGGACATAGCCGACCAGGTCCGACCGCGGCACGAACGCCAGCGCGCTGCCGACTGCGGCGGCCAGGGCCGGGGGCGCACCTCGCACGAAGCGGAACTGGTAGGTCGCGCAGCCGCCGGGGAAGGTGTAGTAGCGAACATCGGAGTACTGCGGGACCAGGGTGGCCGGGCGCTCGAACAGGCGGGTCCCTGGCTGGCTGGCGGGAATCTGCCGGGCGCCCGAGGTGTCGCAGAGGGCGGTCAGGGTGATCGTCACCGCCGCCGGCCCGGCTTGATCGGAGTCCAGCCAGAAGGTGGCCTTCTGGCTGGAGATCTCGGCGTTGGCCGCGGTCCAGCCGGACGGGAGCGCCGCGATGCAGGGCAGGAAGGCTGCCGAAGGAACCGCCTGGGCGGCCAGGATCATCGCCCGGCCGGTGCCGCAGCCGGGCACGTGCACACTTGGGTTGCTGGTCGGCAGCAACAAGCCGACGCCGACGACGGTGGGCACGGCGAAGATGGCGAGCATGCCCGCGGCCAGGATTACCCGCCGGGCGCTCCAGCGTTGCAACACGATCGGCCGCCGCGGCGGGGCGAGCTGGCGGAACTCGGCGAGCAGGTCGCGAGGATCGCGTTTCATGAAGGTGCGCAGCTGCGTCGGGCTGGCTACCCCGCGGGTGGCGGCGAACGCCTCGGCGAGCTCGGCCTCGGTGAAATAGCGCAGCGCCCGCCGGTACACACGGCCGGGGTCGGTGCGGACGGCCAGGACCAGCATCATGTTGCCGAGGTTGACCGCCTGCCGCCACGGTGATGGGCGGACCTGGGCGAACGCCACGTCGATCAGCAGCAGTTGTCCGCCGCGGACCATCAGGTTGCCCGGCTTGATGTCGCGGTGGGCGATTCCCGCGTCCCACAGCGTGCGGATCAGGAGCAGGCCCTGGTCGATCACCTGGTCATCGACGGCGGCGTCACCGATTTCTACCGCACCGTCGAAGTACTCGGTGGCTACCAGGTACTCCCGTTCGGGGGTGAGCTCCACGATGCCGTAGGGCCTGGCCACGCCGATCCCGACATCCTGCAGGAGGCGCAGGGCGTAGTCCTCATACTCGGCCAGGCGCCGCACGGACTGGAAGGGGTGCTCGTCCTCCAGCGAACCGTAGAGGATGGTCCGCCACAGCTTGTACCAGCGGTCGGCGCGGACGTGACCCTTGGTGTACAGCTTGGCGAACAGGTACTCATCGGGGCTGCCTTCGACCCGCAGCCGCAGCGGCGTGGAGCCGGCTGAGGACTCCAGCCCGACCGGAGTGATCTCGGTCACGGCGACACCGAGCTGGTCACGCACGCCTTGGCGGATCGCCTCGCCGCGACGGCCGGTCACGTCCACGTGCGCGGTGCTGCCACGCCGGTAGGTGACCGGGAACACCTCGTTCGGGGTGAAAAAACGGAACGCGGTGACCGGGATCGCGACACCTAGCACCGCACCCAGGAGCAGGTCATCTACGTGATCGACGGCCAGGTACAGGTAGGCCAGGCACAACACGGTCACGATGACGGCGCTGGCTGCCTTTGCATATGAGCGGGGCCGTCCCGGCACGACCAGGCAGTAGGTGACGCCCATGAGGAACAGCGCGAGGATCCCTGCCGAGAGCGCTGGCGCCGAGTATCCCGCCCAGCCCGCGATGATCGGCACGCCGTACGGGCGGGGCCGTTGCAGCCCATCGGTGATCAACTGCATGGCAAGCTCGAGGAAGAACAGGCTGCACACGAACACCAGCAGGTGACGCCAGCGCCGGAAGACCATCGTCAAAACGACCGCCGACAGCCCCACCACCGTCGCCCCCCAGCCAGAGCCGGCCGCCACGATCCCGTTGGCGACGCCGGTCAGCCACGGCGTCCGCGCCCGCGCGAGAAACCGGAGCACCGCGGCGTTGGCCTGATCGTCGAGCCGGAGCGACGGCGCGCGCAGCGAGATCACGATCGCACCGGCCAGCACGACCACCACGGCGGCCAGCCAGGCCCTGGTGCTGACCGAGACCGGGTGCGGCAGCGGCGGCGGGGCGCCGGTCGGGCGGCGCCGGCGCGCCGCGGGCCGCACGGCCGGGCCCGGCGCCAGGCCGGCGATGCCATCCCGCGAGGTCACCGCCTCGGCTTTCTCACTCACTGCGCCGCGCCTCCCATCGATTTCAGCCCCCGCGGCCCTTCGACGGGAGGGCACCAGTGCGGATGCAGGCGGTCATGTAGTCCCCGGTGCAGGTGCCCGGGGTGAGGAACGCGCAATGGCCATAGCCGTGGACAGTGATGAACTGTTCGCCCACGGCTCGCACGCTGGAGACGGAAAGCGGGAGCCGCCGACGGAAAGGTGTTGCCATATTGTTCCCTCAGTTAGCTGCGCGCGAGGCGCCACCGAGGTCCGGAGCAGCCGGAATATTAATCTCGTTTACACGTGGATAAACGAGCGCGACTTCCTTTTTTGAAGCTACGCGCGATCCGCCCGCGAAACAAGGGAGCCCACCCGGCCCGTGGATGTGCGAGGGGGCGGCCGATCAGCTGCCGGGGTGATCGGAGGTAGTGTCCCGGATGGCCTGGTCCAGCTCGTCCAGGGCGTGGCGGATCTTCCCGCTCGCGGGGTGCTGGCCCATGAGTCCCAGCGCTGCCTGGAGGTCCTGGCTGGCGATGAGCAGCCGGCGGATCACCGCGTCGTTCAGGCCCAGGGCGGGGGTGGGCGGTGCCTGGGGGACAGCCGGTGCGCGTGTTGTGGTTGCTGCGGAAAGAACACCTGGTATCCGGTACATCGTGGCGGCTCCTTGTCGTGGTGGGGCCAAGCTGGGCCGAGCCGCCAGGGTCCGGAGCGACGGGCACCCCCTGCACCTGCATGGGCCGGGTGCGGGGCGGTATTGGGGCCGGTCAAGATAAGAGAGCCGGCTCATCTGGGGGACGCCCTGCTGCTGGCGCCATGGTCACACTTGCCGGGGCTGCGCGGCCGCTAGCGGTTTGCGGGCTGGCGAGGAGCGCGAGGACCTGGCCGATGGCCAGGTCCCCGTGGTCGGCCTCGGGGAGCGGCAGGTGGGCCTGAATCTGGTAGCGATTGCGGCGGCCGTCTTTCTGCTTGACCACATAGCCCGCCTCGGCGAGATCGTTGACGATCCCGTGAGCAGAGCGCTCGGTGATGCCCAGGCTGGCCGCGATGTCGCGGAGCCGCGTGCCCGGGTCGCGGGCGATGCACAGCAGCACCCGGGCATGGTTGGTCAGGAAACTCCAGCTCCCCATGCCAATAGCCTACCGTAGATTCCTGAAATACATTGCTAGTTTTATAGTTCAAGCATAGCCTAGCACCAGGCAGCGGGGATCAGCCGCCGGCAGTGGGGTGTGCGCGGGCTTCGCTGGCCTATCCTTTTCAGGCTGACGGTCCCGTGGCGGGTTCCCGGATCTTCTCGATCGGAACAGCCGATCGTGCCACCGACAGGCCGATATCACGGGGACCATGGTCCTGTTCCGGGCAGGCGAACGGCATTAATAGGCCGGGTGGCATTATGACTAAAGGCCCGTTGCGGTGGTGACTTAAGTCCCGGGAGGACCAAGGTCCCCCCGGCCAGTGACAGACATCACTGTCAGTGGATTCCTGCCCCAGTCATTCTGGTTTAGCCACTACTTTCAGGCTGTACCAGGAGACTTCTATGACCACGCCCGCCCACGTTGCTTCCGCACCCATCAATCTCGACCATCCGGGTACTTACCTGCACTGGTCAATCTTCACGGTGTCGGTAGCCAACCTCGCGCTTATCGCCGTCATGGTCGTCATCTTCGGCGCCGCCCTGCTGCTTCCCTTCCCTAAAGGCCGCACATACCCAGCGGCGGAACCTGCGGGCGTAGACCCGTCCGGCGATGCCCCGGACGCTGCGGTAGCTGGGACAGACGAGGACAGCGACATGTGGACGAACCGGGTCCGGCGCTTGGCCACCCGGGTCCTGCCGCCCGGCAAGCTGCTTCCCGACCGCCAGCCCGGCTACGTGGCCTCCTGGATCTACGTGTTCGGGGTGGCCAGCCTCGCGGCGTTCGGCGTGGCGGTCGTGAGCGGGTTCGCGATCGCTCTGGGCGGCCCGGACTGGTGGCATTACAACTCAGTCGGCCACTTCTTCAACAGCATGCACCTGTGGAGCGTCGAGCTGTTCATGGCCTTCCTGGTGATCCACTTGTGGGGCAAGTTCTGGATGGCCGCGTGGCGCGGGAAGCGGACCTGGACCTGGGTCACCGGCGTGGTCGCCTTCGTCGCCTCGGTCGTGGAGTGTTTCACCGGCTATCTGTCCCAGCAGAACTTCGACTCCCAGTGGATCTCCGCCAGCGGCAAGGACGCCTTCAACCCGGTCGGGGTCGGTGCCTTCTTCAACATCATGAATTTCGGCCAGATGCTGCTGTGGCATGTAGTGCTGATTCCCATCGTGCTTGTCGCGCTTATCGGGGCGCATGTGCTGCTGGTCCGGATCCGTGGCGTGTCGCACCCGCTGCCGGCGGCGCTGCGCACGCCTGGCCGCGGCACTCTCCGGCAGCGCCGCCGCGCCATGGCCGCAGCAGACGCGGCGCCCTGGCGCGGCCCGACCAGGCGCTACGACATCCTGAAGGAAGGCAGCATCGCCGGGGTCATCGTCCTTGCGCTTACGCTCGGCCTCGCTGGCCTGCTGTCCTCCCCGGACGTGCCCTCGGTCACCGTTCAGTCCTGGGCCACAGTGGCCCCTGCCGACTTCCTGGCCACCGCGGCCACCGAGCTGAACGGCACCAGCGAGACGGCCACCTACGGACCGCCCTACAACCACGGCACCGGCAGCGTGCAGAAGCTGCTGTTCTCGCCCGCCCAGCTGGCCGGGGTCCGCCAGCCACTCAACCCGGCCCAGGACTTCGTTCTCCATCCGCTGACCACGATCTCGTCGTCCAACCAGGCTGTCGCGACCGCCCTCGCGACCTACCGGGCCGCCTCGGCGGCGCAGCAGCAGAAGTGGGCCAGCGCCTATGGCAACGCCGTTGCGAAGGTGAAGTTCGCAGGCGGCGTCCCCGTTGTCCCAGCCGCTGCGGACGGCCCGGTGCCGGTGATGCTGGCCAACGAGCTGACCATGGCGCGCAGCGGGGCACTGGACGCGAGCCTGATCTCCAAGGAGCCCTTCTACGGCACCAACTTCACCGGGCCGCTGCTGTTCATGGAAGACGGCGCCTACTTCTCCAACAAGGCCCAGGCGATGAACCTGACCGGTGAGCAGTGGGGTGTCATGAACGAGACCGGCAGCTACCCCGGCCAGCCATGGCTATGGCTGTACACGCTCTGGTACCAGGTCCCCGGCTTCTCCACCTCGGCGAACGCGGACATGATCGCCGTCTACATGACCGGCCTGGCCACGCTGCTGCTGCTGGCCGTGCCCTTCATCCCGGGCCTGCGCGACATCCCGCGGCTGATCCCGGTACACCGGCTGATCTGGCGCAGGTGGGGCGACCCGCCCGCTGACGGGACGCCACCCCCGGCCGGGAAGTCCGGCCCGGTCGGCACGGCTACCGCCGACCAGGCCTGAGGGGCTGCGCACCAGTAGCCCGTGTTGACGCGATCCCCGGACGAGTAGTACGAACGTAGAGGTCCTGATTCCTCATCCGAGCGGACTTGCGCTGAGGTGGTCATGCGTCATCGTTTTGCTGGAATGGCTGCGCTGTCGGCCCTGGCCACGGCGGCCCTGGCCATCCCGTCCATGGCCACTGCGACCGTAGCTCCGACCGCCGCAGCCCGCGGCACGGCCGGCGGCAAGCACCCGGTTGCGGTGGGCACGGGCGGGGCGGCGGCGTCCATGGATCTGGACGCCAGCCGGGCGGGCATCGCCATGCTCAAGCACGGTGGCAACGCCATTGACGCCGCCGTGGCGGTGGCGAGCACGCTGGGTGTGACGATCCCGTTCGTGGCAGGACCCGGCGGTGGCGGGTTCATGGTGATCTATCTGGCCCGCACCCACCAGATAGTGACCATCAACGGCCGGGAGGCCTGCCCGCAAGCCTGCACGCCGGCGATGTTCACCAACCGCCAGACCGGCCAGCCGCTGAGCTACGACTACGCATCGGACCAGCCGCTGGCCACCGGAGTGCCATCCATGGTGGCCACCTGGGCCACCGCGGTCCGGCGCTACGGCCGCCAGAGCCTGCGCGCAGACCTGCAGCCGGCCATCGGGGTCGCCGAGCGGGGATTCCGGGTCAACTCCGACTTCCGCCAGCTGACCGAGTCTGGACTGCCGCTGCTGCGGGCCTACCCGGCGAGCCGGAAGCTGCTGCTGACCAAGTCCGGCGATCCGCTGCCGGTTGGCACCCTGCTGCGCAACCCTGACCTGGCCAGGACCTACCGGCTGCTGGCCCGGTACGGCCCGTCCTACCTGTATGACGGGCCCCTCGGGGAGGCCATCGTCCGGGCCGATGATCATCCGGTGCTGGCGCGCGGTACCAGCCTGGTCAAGCTGCCCGGCATTATGAAGATGAGTGATCTGCGCAGCTACTCGCCTCAAATCCAGGCGCCCACTCACGTCCGCTACCGCGGGCTCGACATCTACAGCATGGCCCCGCCGTCCAGCAGCGGGACCACCGTGGGCGAGGCGCTGAATATCTTGCGCGGCTGGAACCTGTCGGCCGAGCCGCGGTCCACGGCGTTGTTCCACTACCTGGAGGCGTCGCGGCTGGCCTACGCGGACCGGGACGCCTACGTCGGCGACCCCCGCTACGTCAGCGTCCCGGTGCGCGGGCTGCTCAGCCCGGCGTTCGCCGCGACGCGGCGCTGCCTGATCCACGACAAGGCGCTTGCCTCCCCGGTCGCGCCCGGCCACCCGTACCCGCCCTATCACGGTTGCGCCGGCCAGGTCACGTCCCGCCCGGCGGCATCCGCCGCCACCGAGGGCCGCCACACCAACAACATCGTGACGGCCGACAAGTGGGGCAACATCGTCGCCTACACCAACACGATCAACTTCTTCGGTGGCAGCGGCGAAGTCGTGCCCGGCTACGGCTTCCTGCTCAACAACGAGATGACCGACTTCGACTTCGCCCCGCCGGCGCCAGGGGCCTACGACCCGAACCTCCCGGCCGGCGGGAAGATCCCGCGCTCCAGCATGGGCCCGGTCATCGCGCTGCGGCACGGGCAGCCGGTCTTCACGGTGGGCGCGGCCGGCGGGGCGACGATCATCACCACGATCCTGCAGACGATCCTGAACCACGTCGACTTCGGCATGTCGCTGCCCGCGGCTCTCGCGGCCCCGCGGGTGAGCCAGACGAACTCGCCCACCTCGCTAGCCGAGCCCGCGTTCTACCACAGTGCGGTGCGCCGGGAACTTACCGACCGGTTCGGCGAGCAGTTCACGGTGGCCACCGGCCCCATTTTGCCGCTCGACCAGTACCCGGGAGACGCGACCGGGCTGCAGGTCCTCGGGCCCGGGCTGTACCAGGCGGTGGCCGAGCCGGTCCGCCTCGGCGGTGGCAGCGCGCTGGTCGTCAATCCCGGCCGGTAGCGGAACCAGGAGCGACGGCCGCGGCGTTCAGGTCTTGATGAAGTTGAGCAGGTCGGTGTTGAACTCGTCTTTCCAGGCGGTGGTCTGGGCGAGGCCGTGCGGGGCGCCGGGATAGACCTTCAGGGTCGCGCCCGATCAGGGCCAGACCGTCGGGCAGCTCGCCTCCGCCGTGCCCGGGTCCCTGCGTCGTGGCGGCGGACCCGACCACCATCTTCAACCTTGCGACGTTCCCCGGCACACCGGCAGGCGTCTATGACGCCTACGTCAAGCAGAGCCTGTTCCCCGCCTGCTTCGCCAACGGCCTGCCGCTCAGGGAAGCCCGGGTGCTGGCCGCGACCCAGGAACCGCTCTCGACCATCGCGCTGGGCCAGGTGAGTGGCGTCCCGGCCTGGAAGACGATCCCGTCGTGGGCCGTGGTCGGCACCGCTGACCACGTTATCCCGCCGGCCGAGCAGCTGGCCATGGCCCGGCACGCACACGCCCGCATCACCGAGGTGCGCGCACCGCACCTGTCCATGATCTCCGACCCGGGTGTCGTCACCCAGGTCATCGTCGAAGCGGCGCACGCCACCGGCTGACCAGCGCGGTCAGGTTGCCGGTCTCAGTCGCGGGGCCCAGGCATCGAAGGGGTCCGATGCCTGGGCCGCTGCGGTTGCGGCCAGCCCGTAGCTGAGGGCGTCGGGGATCCGCATCCGGGCGCCTTCGGCCGTGGCCTCGGTGAATGAGGCGGGACTGAGCGCGGCGGCGACCGCAGCTCGCAGGGCTTGGTCGATCGGCTGCATCCCCGGCCATACGGCCGTGCCCACGATCCGGCGGGCGTGGCCGGACGCTCCGACGAGCCGGGCGGACGCCGCGGGCCTTTTCTGGCCGAGCGCCAGGGCGGCGAGCCCGGATAGGCAGTAGGCGGTTCCCTCATAATCGAGCAGGCGGGTGTGCAGCGCGGCGGCTGCGGAGTAGCGGTCCCGTGCACCGGTCAGGTCGCCAGCCGTCGCGGCGTCGAGGCCGAGCATGTCGAGGACCTGCGCCCGCAGGTAGTCGTTGTCTACCGTCTCGGCGGCGGCGAGAGCCTCCTCGTGCATCGCCTCGGCGGCAGCGTTATCACCGGCCGCCAGGGCAAGCTGGCCGCGGGTGGACATGGTGAGCGCCAGGCCCCACGAGTCGCCGGTGGCGCGGAAGGCTTCCGCTGCGTCACCGAGTCGCTGGTCGGCTTCACCAGCGTTGCGCTGGGCCAGGGCTCCCCCCAGTCCGAGCAGCGCGTAGGCCCGCAGCCGGGCGTTCCCCAAGGTGATGGCCGTCTCGAGGGTGCGTGCCAGCAGCGGCTCGGCTTCGGCGGTTTGCCCGATGGCTACCCCGGCCATGCCCTGAGCGCCGAGCAGGAGCGCGGAGGCGTACGGGGCCAGGCGAGCCGCCGAGGGCAGGGCCGCCGCCTTCTCGGCGAGGTCGTGGGTCATCGGAAGCAGGCCACGGCTCCACCAGTAGGTCAGCAGCGGAGTGAGGAGCCAGCCGACAGTCTCAGCGTCGCCGACCTTGAGGGCCCAGTCGATGGCGGAGCGGATCTCGTCGCGTTCGCGATCCAGGCGCTCGGTCACGGCGCGGTGCGCCGGCCCCTGCAAGTCATCCCGCACCGCCTGGACGACACCAATCAGGTAGCGCGCTAGCCGGCCGACGGTGGCGTCGATCTCGCCGCGCTCGGCCAGCCGCTCCGCCGCATAGGCACGGACGGTCTCCAGCATGCGAAAGCGCGGCTCTTCGGGATCTGACTCGTCGATACGGACCAGGCTCTGAGCAACCAGGGCAGCGAGAGTGTCGACGGCGTCGAGGTCACCGTCGAGGGTCCCGACCGCTTCGGCCGCCGCGAGTGTCCACGCGCCGGTGAACACCGACAGCCGGGCGAGCAGCACCCGCTGAGCCTCACTCAGCAGGCCGTAGCTCCACTCGAGCGTGGCCCGCAGCGTCCGCTGCCGGCCGGGCAGGTCGACGGGGCCTGCAGCGAGGTCAAGCGCGCGGTCCAGCCCCGCACCGAGGCGAGTCAGCAGGGCGCCCGGCGTGAGGATGCGCAGCTGGACGGCCGCCAGCTCGAGGGCCAGGGGGATGCCGTCCAGCCGCCGGCACAGCTCGGCCACCGCCGCGGCGTTGGCCGGCGTCAGCGCGAACCCCGGTCGCACCGCCACCGCACGGGCGACGAACAACTGCACCGCAGGCGACTGCCCGACCACCTCTGCGTCGGCGATCCCGGGGGCGGGCGCTTCGAGCGGTTCCAGTGGGACCTCGCGCTCCTCCCGCAGGCGCAGGGGGCTGCGGCTGGTGACTAGCACGGTCAGCTCCGGGCAGGCGGCGAGGAACCGTCCCAGCTCGCCGGCCGCCGCCAGAACGTGCTCGAAGTTGTCCAGTACGATCAGCGCCTGGCGTCCCTGGAACCGGTCGATGATCGGCTCCAGCACGGCACCCGGGCCCTCCGGGCGGATCCCGAGCGCGCCCGCGAGCGCCTCGACCCACGAGGCCGGATCCCGGACCGGAGCCAGGTTGACGAACCAGGCTGATTCCGCACCCCCGGGGACCGCCTCGGCCCACCTCCGGGCGACCTCGATGGCCAGGCGGGTCTTCCCGATCCCGCCCGATCCGAGCAGCGTCACCAGGTGCGCAGCCGGGTCGCGCAGCAGATCACCGACGAGGGCTGCTTCCGCCCGGCGGCCGACGATCTGGGTGGGCGGGACCGGCAGCGCCGCCGGGCGCAGCGCCTGCGCGGGCCGCTCACCCGAGCGGGCGAACCGCTCGGTCAGCAGCACCGCCAGGTCGTCGGCGAGCAGCCCGGCGAGATCCTCAGCGCCGTCGAAGGGCTTGTAGGACGCTCCGTCGTCGGCCTGGACCCGCGCCAGCAGCCCCGTCAGGCGAGGGTCGCGCCTGCCGGCGGTCTTTTTCACGTAGATGAGCTTGGGTTTGTCCCCGCAGAGCAGGTACTCGTCTTCGAGCCCCGAGGTCTCCTCTCCCGGGGCCACCCATCCGTACTGCTGCCAGTAAATTCCGACGAACACCTCGCTTTGCGCGAGATAAGCCCGGTAGAGCTCACGCGGCGGGTGCGGCCGCGCCCCGAGCTCGAACATCACCGGGGTCAGGTGCAGCGCGGTGATCGCGCCCCGGGCCGCGGTCCGCTCAGCGGCGAGCTCCTGAAGGGTCGAGGACACGAAGACCCGGACCCGCCGGTCGGGGGTGCTGATGTGCGGCCTCACGCCGGTCACCCGGGTACTACCCGCCCGCGCCCTGCCGGTTGGCTGCGTCCAGGAGTCGCCGGGCCGCCGCCGCATCGGCGGGTGCGACGAGCACACGCACCCCCTGCGCCTGCAGCTGTGGTTCCTGGCCGCCGGCGTCGTCGGCGGATACCACGGCCCGCAGATCGTTGTTGCGCAGCAGGCCGACGATCAGTTCCGCCTCGGTACGGCTGGTCACGACCGCCACGGTTACGGTCGGCCCTGGTTCGGCGCCGTCTGTGCCCACGTTGAGTCCTTCCCCGGCAGCGGATCTGGCCTCGCCTGACCGTGTCATGCGCCTGTATCAACCGGGATCACCCGGCGGGAGTGAGCCCGGCGCCGGCGACGGGAGAACGACCCTCACCAGCGGAGAACTTCGGTGGTTAACCTGGCCGGGAGACGCCTTTCGGATTGTCACGGCGCACCAGGGTGTAACCACCCGTAATGGGTGATGTTGAAGATCGTCAGCCGAGGCAGGCTAGGGCCGCGCTGGCCGCGCTAGTAATGGCCAGAACCTAGGAATTATCGCTGCTCGCGAAGGAGCACTAATGGCGATCGCCAGCTCGTCTTACCCGTTGCTTAACCTGTTCTGGACGATGTTCGAGTTTTTCCTGTGGGTGATCTGGATCTGGATTCTGGTCTGGGTGTTCATCGACATCTTCCGCAGTCGTGATCTGTCCGGCCTGGCCAAGGCCCTGTGGTTCATTTTCGTGCTGTTCATCCCGCTCTTCGGCGTGCTGGCCTACCTGATCGTGCGGGGCGGATCGATGCATGAGCGGTCAGTACAGCAGGCACGGCACCAGGACGAGGAGTTCCGCAGTTACATCCAGAACGCCGCGTCCGATTCACCGGCGACTACCGCCGACCAGCTGGCCAAGCTCGCTGACCTTCGCGACCGGGGAGTTATCTCCCCCGAGGAGTTCGATCGCGAGAAGGCGAAGGTTCTCGCCTAAACAGGCGGATTCCTGCCGAGCAGCCAGGATCTGCAGGGAGACGACCCGGAATGGACCAGGACGCCGCCGCGGCGGCGTCCTGGTCCAGACGCCTGATTGACCCGCGGCCCGGCACTCAGTGCAGGTGAATTCAGTGCAGGTGGATAAGGACCACGTCCTTGAGAATGATCATCAGCAGCCCTAGCGCGGCGGCGACTGTCGTGATGATGAGTAGCTGCCTGCCCCGGAGCTGGGCGGCGCGCCCGGCCAACCACGCGTAGATCATCAGCAGCACGATGGCCACCGCCAGCCCGACATTGGCGGCCGCCGAAAGCGAGGCGCCGAGCAGATGCGCCAGGATGAGGGCGAGCAGCGGAATGTAGGAGGCGGTGACCATCGGCCAGGTGGCGGCCAGTGCTGCCCGGACATCCGCCCAGGTCGGCAGCTGCCCGCCCTCCAGCTGCTCGCCCAGGAGTTCGGCGTATTCCTCGGCGAGCCAGTACACGACCAGCGTGACCAGGATGGAGACCGTCAGCGGCAGCGTGTGCACGTGGTCGCCGATCGCGGCGAGGATCGCGGCAGTGATGATCGTGCCGTAGATGCCAGCGGCGCGGCGCGGTGCGCGGCTCCTCGCGGAGGGCCCCGGCTGTGCTCTGGGAGAGACTCCCGCCATCACCGCTCCCTCAGCCGGCCGTCGCGTACCCGCGGCCTTCATGCATCCTCCCGGGACTGCGGCAGCGCTGCAGACGGTCATTGTGGCCCCATCAAGGATGGTCTGGCCGGTAGACGTTAGGCGTCGTCACCCAGCCCGGGTGACGACGCGGGGGCGTGCAGCCCCCGGGCGCGGAACCAGTAGGGCCCGGCCTGAGGTTGGAGATCGTCCGTCACGGGTGATCCTCGCCGCCTTCGCGCAGGACACGCTGACAGCAGGTGCTATGTGCCTGCCATCGCGGGCCCACCGGATCTGAGAAAGACCGCATACGAAGCCCATGAAGGACCTCGAATCGCTGGACGCCGCCTTCGTCATCGACATGTTCCTGCTGCTCCTGATCGGCATTGGCCCGAAAATCGCGCTGGTGCCGTTCCTCGAGGCGACCAAGGAAATGCCGGAGACCACGAAACGCCGTGTCCTGCGCAAGATGCTGACCACGGCCACAACGGTCGCCGTTCTCCTCCTCATTCTCGGCGGCCTGCTGACCAGGCTGCTGCACTTCTCCCCAGGCGCGCTCGGCATCGCCAGCGGCATCATCCTGCTCATCATCGCGGTCACCATGGTGCTCGGGCCGCGAGACCCCGATGGCGCCAGCCACCCAGCGGAACATAAAGACCCGATGCGGATGGCTGTCTTCCCGCTGGCCGTTCCCTACCTGCTCAATCCGGCTGGGATCGTCGTCCTGGTCACCGCCTCGGCCGAAGCCAGCTCCGTCGCGGTCCTGGCTGTCGTCGTCGGCGTGCTCATCGTGATACTCGCGCTCGACGTCGTGGTATTCCGCTGGGCTGTGCGGGTCAGCAACCACCTGGACGCCAGCCGGATGCTGGTCACCGAGAAGGTCTTCGGCTTCCTGCTTGCCGCGCTCGCCGTGCAACTGGTTCTCAACGGTTTGTCCGATGTCGGGGTGATCCACCTGACCAGCCACTGAAGGCGCCCTGCCACCGCCGCGTAACGCGGTGCGGGGATTGCCTCCTGGGCTGGGGGCTAGGCCTACGTGGTGATGAGCTCGTCGGCGACCCACTGTGCGACGTTGGGGAGGTAGGGCGCCGGCAGTCCGAGGACGATGTGCTGGAAGCCGGCGTCGATCGCTTCGCCGATCGCGTCCCGGGTGCTGCCAGGCTGGTCGTAGGAGACGGACAGGTAGATCGAGCGGGTGACCGAGGCGGGGTCGCGGCCGATCTCGGCACAGTAGCGGTCCAGCAGCGCGCTGCGGCTGATGACGTCGCCGATGTCGCCGCCGGGGATGTTCCACAGATCGGCCTGCTCGGCGACCACGCGGAGCACGGCCGCCGAGCGTCCGCCGATCAGGATCGGCGGGTAGGGGCGCTGGACGGGTTTTGGGTTGCAGAACGCCCCGGTGAGCTGGACGTAGCTGCCCTCGAAGTCGAACGGCTCGGTCTCGGTCCACAACCGCCGGATCACTGTGCACGCTTCCGCCAGGCTCCCCACGGAATGGCCGAAGTCATGGTAGGGCAGGCCGTTTGCTTCATATTCGCGCCGGGCCCACGGGATGTCGGGCCGTGAGCCTGCGCCGATTCCGAAGTCGAGCCGCCCGCCGGAGACGATGTTGACGGTCGCGGCGATCTTGGCCAGCATCGCGGGCGGCCGGAAGCGGTTGCTGGTCACGAGCAGGCCGAGGCGCAGTCGCTGGGTCTGCGCGGCGAGGGCCGAGAGCAGTGTCCAGCCTTCGAAGATCGGCCCGGCCGGGTCGCCGCCGATCGGCATGAGGTGATCGAACAGCCACGCATGCTCGATCTGCGGGATGGTGTCCGCCTCGCGCCAGACGCGCAGGATGTCGTGGTAGTCGACCTGCTGCGGGGCGGTCGCGATCCCGAAGCGAGGCCGGGGTGTGTGCGGCATTCCGTCGGTCCTTTCAGCAGAGGGGTGGGACTCCGGTTGACCGGCGGTCAGCGGCGTCGCAGCGCCGGGTCAAGCAGGGCGGGCGGCGTGTCGAACTTCTCGTGCGCGGCAAGGTCGGTTGATCCCCCCTCCAGGGCGGCGTCGACCATGGCGGTGACCTCATCCTGGGTGGTACGTCCCAGACTGCCGAAGTTCATCGCGCCGAGCACGAGGGTGCTGACCTGCATGCCGGTGCGGCCCAAGGTGCGGTACTGCATGACTGTTCCTCCTGGAGAGGCGAAGCGAGCTGCGGATGCGTGGCTTGGTTTGGCTCGCCTGTTCTGGCATCATGAGCAAACGGATCATTGTTCCGGTAACTAACATACGGAACATGGTTCCGTTTGCCAAGTGGAGAGACGGAGGCAGCGGCGCGGTGGCCGGCATCGACAGCGGATCAGGATCGTCTGCCCCGCGGAAGCGGGCCGACGCCCGGCGTAACGAGAAGACCCTGCTGGACGCGGCCGCCGCGGCTTTCATCGCTTCCGGCGTCGACGTGCCCGTGCGCGACATCGCGGCCAAGGCCGGAGTGGGCCTGGGCACGATCTACCGCCACTTCCCGACCCGGGCCGATCTCATCGTCGCCGTCTACCGGCACCAGGTCGAGGCGTGCGCCGAGGCCGGTCCGGCGCTGCTGGAGAACAGCAGCACGCCGTATGGCGCCCTGGCCCGGTGGATCAATCTCTTCGTTGACTTCCTGGTCACCAAGCACGGCCTGGCCGAGGCGCTGCAGTCGGACAAGGCCGCCTTCGAGACTCTGCACGCCTATTTCCTCGACCGCCTGGTCCCGGTGTGCGCCCAGCTGATCGACGCCGCGGTTATGGCGGGCGAGATCCGCCCCGGCACAGACGCCTTCGAGCTGATGCTTGGCGTCGGCAATCTCTGTATCGGCGCGGACAACAACCCCCGCTACGACGCACGCCGCATGGTCGAACTCGTCATCGCAGGACTGCGCCTCATCAATCCCTGAGTTCTTCACCGCCGCCGTCGCCGCGGCTAGGACGCTTGGTGTCGGTGCCCGATCTAACCTGGGTGAAATATTGAGCGGGTGACGGCAAGTCACCCCGACGACGGTCATGCTGGCCGAAGTGTCCGATTGTCCCTGAGGACCCCTGTGGCGAGGAATGAGCCAGCATGACCGTTAGCAGCGACCAGGCGGTTCGCAATCAGCACATGATGATGCTCGTGCTCGCAATGGCTGCGGCGAAAGCCGTGGCGCGGAACCGGGCCGTTATAGTTCTCGGGCTGGTCGTAGTGGCAAGTGTCGCGCATCGCCAGGGCGCCGCCACATCCGCGGCTCTGCGACGTCGCGCGGCCGCCAATGTGGCCGCCTGGCGCCGTCACTAAAAGATCGAGTTCGCTCCGGCGCCGCCCGGACGGCTCCGCCACCCCCGGCGGGTGAGTCGCGCCCACAGGCGTGGCCGGAGAATCTAGGCATGCTTATCGCGCTGCTCGCTGTGCTGGCGCTGATCTGGACGAAGGCACCGTTCCTGTTCCGGAACGAGCAGGCGGTGGCTCGGGCGTCCCGGGACGGGCGGGAACGTGCGCGCGGACCGTTCGCCGCCGTGCCGGGCACGGGCGCCTGAGGACACGTCGTGAGGTCCTCGTCGGTGCCTGAGCTGAGCCAGGCTTCGGCATCGACGGTCATCGTGGCCTGCATCCTGGCGGGAGCCATCGCATTCGTCGTGGGCGTGGCGGTCACGGCATTAATCAGGCGGCTCGCCGCGCGTCGCAATCTTGACGTCCCGCGACGGCCTGTCTGGCGGGCGCCGGTCACCGTGCTGCTCGTCGTGCTGGCCGTCCGCGGAGTCCTGCTGGCGGGGACCCAGCGCCCATGGGCTGGCCGCGCCGGGTACATCCTCGGTCTCGTGGCCCTCGCTGTCGTTGGATGGTTGCTCACGGCGGTCGCAGTCGTCCTCGAACGGGCGATGCTGGCCCGTTTTCCCGATGCTGAGCTTGAGAACCGCCGCTCCCGCCACGTCCGGACGAAGATCATTCTTGTTACGCGCGTGATCCAGGCCCTGATCGGGGCGCTGACCGTGGCCGCGATCTTGTGGACGATCCCGCCGCTGCGCGATATAGGCGCCGGCATCCTGGCGTCGGCTGGCGTGATCGGGGTGATCGGGGGCCTGGCCGCGCAGACAACTCTGGGAAACCTGTTCGCGGGCCTCCAGATCGCCTTCAACGATGCGATCCGGATCGACGACATCGTCGTTGTTCAGGGCCTGACGGGCCGCATCGAGGAGATAACCCTCACTTACGTCTCAGTGCGGGTGAAGGACAACACGACACTGATCCTGCCCTGCACCTATTTCACGACGACGCCGTTCCAGAACTGGACACACAAGGGTGCCCAGATCAGCGGGATGGTGGAAATTGCGGTTGACAGTCACGCGCCTCTCGATGCCCTGCTGGGTGCCCTGCGCGAGGAACTCGGCCGGGTACTTGAGCGCTCCTCACACTGGGATAGAGGCCGTGGTGACATCCTCGTCGAGGACGCGACTGGCCCGGCGGTGAAGCTGATCGCCATGGTGACTGCCGTCGATGGTGACGCCGTCGCGCCGCTGCGCTGGGAAGTCCGGGAAGGCCTCCTCACCTTCCTCCAGGAAAACTATCCTGCCGCGCTGCCGGGCAGCCGGTAGAAAGGCACCCGCTGTACGGCGCTGAGCGGGGAGGCCGCGCTAGAAGCGTGGCTTGTCCGGGGTCCGGAGTGCACGGATAGCCTCCTCAAAGGCCAGCAGGCGGCTGCGGACGACCTGTGCATTCCGTCCGTCCTCCCCGCCGGGAGCGCGCTCGGCGTCCATGGCCGCACGAGCACCCTGCAGCGACGCGAGTACATCCGAGACCCGAGCGCGCTCGTCTTCATCGGGGGCGGCCTCGCGAAGCGCGTACAGCCTCCGCGTCAGGTCATCCGCCCGGCGCTGGATGTCGGACCACCGGGCGCCTGAATCCCGGGCGGCCACCGCGCCTGGTGTCTCTGCGGCGCGCATCGAATCGCAAAGCGCCGCGCTTTCCGCGTACACGTCAACGACCCTGTCCTGCCATCCGGCCGCAGTTGCGGAGCGGCGGCCGGAGGCACGGGCGATCCCCACTATCAGGCCGGTGAGGACCAGCGCCCCGAGGACAATCCAAAGCCAGATAAAGGAGGAGCTGGATCCGCTGCTCGCGGCGGTGGAACTACTCGACGGCGCGATCGTGGCGGATGCGATAGCGCTGTGAGTCGCCGGTGGCTGGGCGCTGGCCGATACGCTCGGACTGGGTACTGAGATACTCGCGCTCGGGCTGGGCAGTGAGATACTCGCGCTCCGGCTCGGCACTGAGATACTGGCGCTTCGGCTGGGGGAGAAGCTGGCAATCGCGCCACCGCCGCTATGCCCACAAGCTGCCACAAGGAATCCGGCGAGAAAGATTGCTGCCGCGAGAAGCAGGCACTCAGTTAAGCGTCGCATCTGGATTCCTCCGCCAGTGTCCCGCGGGCCAGGACATTGCGGCCAGCTTCCCCGGGATCGAAGTGCGGCGTCCTCACCTTGGTTGGGTGATACGGGCTCGCGCCGCCGTCTTCTAATGTCTCCGACCAAGAGCGCGAGAGTCGGGAGCCTTCAGGGCATGTCCACGGCAAGTTCGTCACCTCCGGCCAGCGCCAAAGACCACCTGACCCTGGCTGGGCACGACACAGCCGGTACCGGCGCAGCGCAGCCGCTGCGGGCCATCGTTCTTGGTCCGCGGGGTGGGGGCACAATCCGCAGGCGCGCCTCGGATGCCTTCCGGCTCGGGCTCGCCGTTGTCGCGGTGGCGGTGTCTGTCCCGGTTATGCGGGCCAACTCCGCCGTGGAGCTGAGCATCGTTCATGCCCTGAACCCGCCGCCCCCGGCGATTCAGTGGCTGGTGACAGCGGTCTTCTGGCTCGGTTCCGCGGGGGTCATCGCGTGTCTGGTCATCTTCGGCTGGCTGGTGCCGCGGCTGGCGGCCGTCCGCCGGATCGCCCTGGCCGCTGTGGTGACCTGGGGAGCCTGCGCCCTGCTCGGAGAAATCCTGGGGTCCGGTGCCGGCCGGCCCGTCACCGATGCCTTAACTGGCGTAGACATCAGCTACCCGGTCACCCAGCTGGCAGTCACCATCGCGGTGGCCACCACCGGGCTGCCCTACCTCGCCGGCCCTTGCACCGGCTGGCGTCGTTTCTCATTGCCGCCGCAACGATCGCTGCCATCGTCGGTGGCTCAGCTCTTCCCGCTCGGCGGCGCCCGCCAGGCTCGATGGTGACCTCGCGGCGGTCCTGGCGGCGATGGCCGTGCAGGTCGGCATCGATCGCACGGCCGCCGCCGCCTCCCGGGTCCTTGACACCGGCACGGCCCGCGGCGCGCTCGTCCACCTGCAGCGCCCGGCGCTCGATCCTGTGACGGTCAGCCACCTCAGGCAGCACAAGAACCTGCTTCCGCAGCTGCGGACGGCCGTGGCCGACGCGACAGCCATCGAGGTTCCCAAGCTCGCCGAGGCCAAGCGGATCAGCTGGGTCAACTTGGTGTTCGGCATCGGCACGGTCATCGGCATCTGGGCCATCATCGGCGTGCTCGCGGACGTATCCGGATCCCTCGATGTCATCAAAGGGGCGCGCTGGGGCTGGGTGGCTCTGGCGTTCGTGCTCGCCCAGCTCCCGGTCGCAGCCAACGCCTGGGTCCTCGTCGGCGCCGTGACCGGCCAGCTTCCTTTCGGGCGGTGCCTCGCACTGGAAACCTCGAACACGTGTGCATCGCTGCACGCGGTAGGGCAGGAAGCGAGCCTCTCAACGCTCCTGGTCGTCATCACGGCCGCCTCGATCATCGGTGGCGCCGTTCCCGTCCCCGGCGGGGCCGGGGTCGTCAAGGCCGGCCTGATCGCCGGGCTCACCGCGCCGGCGTGCCGGAAGACACGGCCGTAGCAGCCGTCTTCATCCAGCGGCTCTTCACCGCCTACCTCCCGCCCATCTGGGGATGGGTGACACTCGCCTGGATGCGGCGCCGCGAATACGTGTAATTGATTAAGTGCTCGCAGAGGCCAAGTCAATCCACAGCGAACCGGTAGTTTGCTCACCCGCCCCGGGTGAAGGTAAGGGCCTGCTGGCGCAGGCGTGACCAGTCCATGGCCGGTCGCGGGTCGGGGACGCCGGGCCGGTCGCGAGGCAACCGGACCCGCAGGGCCAGGGGGCGGATGGTGCAGCGCACGGGGGTGGGCATCAGCACGGATTCGCCGTCGATCCCGACCGGGATGTGCGGCTGGTCGGCGTCGATGATGACTTCGCGGGCGGTGAGCACGGTGACACTGCGGGAACGCTGGGCCTGGCGTAGCAGCCCGGCCGCCTGGGCGGCGTTCGCGATCTTCACGCCGACGACGCCGAGCACGCCTTGGTCGAGCCGCGCGCGGCGGCCCAGGCCCGCGATATCGCCGGTCTCATACGGGTTGTTGCTGACCAGCACCGCTTGCGGCCCGTCCAGGATCACCTGGCCATCGACCCGGACCACCAGGTGCGCTCCCTGATGGCCGCTCAGCAGGTCAGGGAGCATCGCGAGCGCAGTGCCGGACTTGTCGTCGCGGTAGGCCGGGCTCTGCACGACCTGGGCATATGCGCCGAACGACGCGTTGTTGACGAAGGTGCGGTCCCCGATCAGGCCCAGGTCGATGCGCAGCTCCACCCCATCGGTCAGGGCATCCAGACCGGTGGCCGGGTCGTCCCGGTCCAGCCCGAGGTCGAGGGCGAAGTGGTTGCGGGTACCCGCCGAGATGACCATCATCGGGATGTCCCGCCCGGCGGCGATGCCCGCGACGAGAGCCTGCGTTCCGTCGCCGCCCGCCACGCCGAGCAGGTCGGCGCCGGCGTCTACCGCCTCGCGCGCCATCGCGGCCACGTCCACCACTCCGGGACCTTCGAGCAGGGCCACCTCCGCGCCGAGCGCGGCGGCCTTGTCCTCGAGCCCGAATATCCCGACCTTTCCGCCGCCCGAGCGCGGGTTCATGATCACAAATGGCTGCTGCTGCGGCACCGCCACGTCTTCGCGTGATTTCCCGGGCGGCCGCCCACCGCTCAGGGCCGCGCGCCCCGCGGCCACGGCCGCCAGAGCGAGCACGACGCTGAGCGCGATCTCCCACAGCAGCCCGGCGGCGACGTATAGCACGATCACGGCTACCGGCGCCGCGACCAGAACCACGCCCGCGAGCCATCGTCTGGGGCCGCGATGGGCCAGGAACCACCACGCCGCCGCGCAGATGATCGCCAGTCCGGCGAAACCCAGCAGCAGTGCGGTCACGCTCTTCAGCCCGCCAGCCAGCAGGAGCACCACCGCCGCGGCCAGCGCCGCGGCGAAGGCGAGCCGGGCCAGCCAGCGCTGGCCCCGGGTGACCCGGGCCAGCGTCCCGGGCGCGTGACCCGCCCCGCCCGGCGGGTCGCCATCCGCCGGCACCCGTTCGGCCCTGTCCGCCATACTTGCCCTCCCTGCTCGCTTGCTGCTTCGACCTGTTCGCTTGCTGTCTAGAACGGTGCCGGGATGTAGTGCAGGGGCAGGTCCGGCTGCGACGTAGCCGTGGGCGGGCTGGCGTCTGGGCAGGGTGACGTCCTGGGGGGCGAGTGGCTTGTAGGGGATCTGGCTGAGCAGGTGGCTGATGATGTTCAGCCGGCCGCGCCTTTTGCTGTCGGTGTGCGCGATGTACCAGGGCGCCCAGGCGGTGTCGGTCGCGGCGAACATCGCGTCCCTGGCCCGGGAGTAGTCATACCAGCGGCGGTAGGACTTCAGGTCCATGTCCGACAGCTTCCAGATCTTCCGCGGGTCGTTGATGCGGCTCTTCAGGCGCCGCGTCTGCTCGCCGGGGCTGACCTCGAGCCAGTACTTCAGCAGCAGGATCCCGTCATCGGCCATGGCCTTCTCGACTCCGGGCGTGAGTTCCAGGAACCGCTCGGTCTCCACGGGCGTGCAGAAGCCCATCACCGGTTCGACGCCCGCCCGGTTGTACCAGCTGCGGTCGAAGATCACGACCTCGCCGGCCGCCGGGAAGTGCGGGAGGTACCGCTGGATGTACATCTGGGATTTCTCCCGCTCGGTGGGGGCGGGCAGGGCCACGACCCGGAACACGCGCGGGCTCACCCGCTCCGTGATCCGCTTGATCGTGCCCCCCTTCCCGGCCGTGTCCCGGCCCTCGAACACGATGCAGATCTTGGCCCCGGTCTCCTTGACCCACTCCTGCATGGCCACCAGCTCACCGTGCAGCACCCGCATCTGGCGCTCGTACTCCTTGCGCTTCATCTTCAGCGGCGGCCCAGCCGCCGCCTCCAGCCGCGCTGACGCCCGGCGGCGCCTGGACCTCGCGGGCGCGTTGCTTATGCTTGTGCCTCTTGGCCATGTCGTTTACCTCCGGCTAGCCGGGCCGGCGGGGCTGACGGCAGGCCCTGGGCGGGGAGTCATCCCGCCACCATCACCCGCTCCGGCACCTGGGCCGTCACCCGGTGCGGGTGATGCCGGGTTTGTCCGCGCGGGCGAGATTGCCGTTACGGCATATGACCAGGGCCTGGGGGTGTCCGTGTTCCAGTGGGTACCCGGGCTTGAGGTGCTCTCGTCCTACCGCAGGCAGTGGCTGCTCAAGGACGTCGTGGCCGGGGTGGTGCTGACCACCCTGCTGGTCCCGCAGGGCATGGCGTATGCGGAACTGGCGGGCCTGCCGCCCATCACCGGCTTGTACACGTCCATCTTGTGCCTGCTCGGTTACGCGGCGTTCGGCCCGTCGCGGATCCTGGTGCTGGGCCCGGATTCCTCGCTGGGGCCGATGATCGCCGCGACGATCCTGCCGCTGATGGCCGCCAAAGGCGACGCCAAGCGCGCTGTCGCGCTCGCGTCGATCCTCGCGATCATGGTCGCGGCGATCATGATCCTGGGGGCGGTGGCGAAACTCGGATTCATCGCCGACCTGATCTCCAAGCCGACGATGATCGGCTACATGAACGGCCTGGCGCTGACCATCCTGATCGGGCAGCTGCCGAAGCTGCTCGGGTTCAAGGTCGAGGCCGATGACCTGATCCGTGAGATCGCCGGGTTCGCCAAGGGCCTGGCGAACGGCGATGCGGTTCCGGCCGCGGCCGCGGTCGGGATCGCCGGGGTTGTGCTGATCCTCGTCCTGCAGCGGTGGCTGCCGAAGGTCCCGGCCGTGCTGATCGCGGTCGTGCTGGCGATCGCGGCGACCACGGTCTTTCACCTGGCCGGCCACGGCGTCAGCCTGGTCGGGGTGCTCCCCAAGGGCTTCCCGCCGCTCACCATCCCGTCCGTCCCCCTGTCAGACCTCGGGCCCCTGTTCGCGGGGGCGCTGGGGATCGCCCTGGTCTCCCTGGCCGACACCATCTCCACCGCGTCGGCGTTCGCGGCCCGCACCGGACAGGAAGTCCGCGGCAACGGCGAGATGATCGGCATCGGCGCGGCGAACCTGGCCGCCGGGCTCTTCCAGGGGTTCCCGGTCAGCACCAGCGGGTCACGGACGGCGGTGGCGGAACGGTCCGGCGCCAAGACGCAGCTGACCGGGGTGATCGGGGCGGCCCTGATCATCCTCATGATCGTGCTGGTCCCGGGCCTGTTCCGGAACCTCCCCCAGCCAGCACTGGCCGCGGTGGTGATCACTGCCGCGCTGTCCCTGGCCGACATTCCCGCCACGGTGCGGCTGTGGCGGCAGCGCAAGGCCGAGTTCCTGCTGTCGATCGCGGCTTTCCTCGGCGTCGCCCTGCTCGGCGTGCTGCCCGGCATCGCGATCGCGGTCGCGCTCTCCATCCTCAACGTCTTCCGGCGGGCGTGGTGGCCCTACGCGGCGGTGCTCGGGCGCGTGGCGGGGGTGGAGGGCTATCACGACACCCGCTCGTATCCCGGTGCCGAGCACCTGCCTGGCCTGGTGATCTACCGGTTCGACGGCCCGCTGTTCTTCGCCAACGCCACGACGTTCCGCGACGAGATCCGCCGGCTCGCCGGGGCCCAGCCGAAGCCCACCTGGATCGTCATCGCGGCGGAGCCCGTGACGGACGTGGACACCACCGCTTCCGACGTGCTGACCGACCTCGACGAGGCACTGAACACCCAGGGCATCAGCCTGGTGTTCGCCGAGCTCAAGGACCCGGTCCGGCGCAAGATCGAACGCTACGGGCTCACCCGCACCATCAGCCCTGACCACTTCTTCCCGACCATCGCCGCCGCCGTCGCCGCCTTCCGGGGCGAGACCGGCGCCCAGTGGACGGCCGCCGATCAGCCGCCTGACGGGCAGCCCGCCGATGGCCAGCCCGTCGCATGAGCGCGTCCGACTTGGCGATCGTGGCGGCGATCGTTTTCCTGTGGGGGACGCTGTCTGCGCGGCTGGAGCGGTTCGACGTGACCGCGCCGATCATCTTCGTGCTCGCCGGGCTGGTGCTGACTCACGGACCGCTGGCCCCGCTAGGGTTCGCGCCTTCCCACGAGCTGGTAAAGGCGCTGGCCGAGATCACCCTGGTGCTGGTGCTGTTCTCGGATGCGTCCCAGGTCAGGCTGCGGGACTTGCGTGCTGATGCGGGCTTGTGCCTTCGGCTGCTGGGGATCGGGCTGCCCCTGACCATCGGCCTGGGGATCCTGCTGGCCCTCGCACTATTCAACGGGATGAGTATCTGGATTGCCCTGCTGGTAGGCGCGGCTCTCGCACCGACAGACGCTGCCCTGGGTGCGGGCGTGATGGTGAACCCAGCCGTCCCGGCGCGGATCCGCCGGCTGCTCAATATCGAGAGCGGGCTCAACGATGGCATCGCCACGCCGGTCGTCCTGGTCGCGATAGCCGGAGCCGAGACTGCCGAGCACGCGGCCAGCGTCGGCCCAGGGGCGGCGGTGGCGGAGCTGGCGCTGGGCGTGCTGGTCGGCATATTCATCGGCGGCGCGGGCGGCTTCGTCGTGAATGCGGCGCGCCGCCGCGGCTGGGCCGAGAGCGGTTTCGCCGGCTCCGCGGTGCTGGCCCTGGCGATCTGCGCTTACGCCTGCTCTCTGGCGCTGCACGGGAATGGCTTCATAGCCGCGTTCGTAGGCGGCCTGGCTTATGGCGCCACCAGCGGCAAGCGCGGCGAACGGCTGATGCCCTACGTGGAGGAGACGGGTGCCCTGGTGTCGCTGCTGGTATGGCTGGCCTTCGGTGCTATCGCGATCGTGCCGGCGTTCGAGGGCCTTTCGTGGCAGACGGTGCTGTACGCCGTGCTTAGCCTGACCGTGATCAGGATGGTGCCGGTGGCGGTGGCGCTGGCGGGCACACGACTCGGCCATGCGGCCGTGGCGTTCGTGGGCTGGTTCGGGCCCCGCGGCCTCGCGTCGGTGGTGTTTGCCCTGCTGGCGCTGGAGGACATTGGCCACGCCGCCGGGCCCGCAGTCTCCGTGATCGCCTTCACCGTACTGCTCAGTGTCGTCGCGCACGGACTCACCGCCAACCCGCTTGCACACCGCTACGGCCCGCGTCTCGCCATCACCGCAGACGGAACTGATGACGCTGGCGACCAGCCACTGGCTGCGCGACGGCTCATCCGTCGTGCTCCCTGACCGGCCACGCCCCGACGAACGTCACCACGGTTCGCCGATTCTGATTAGGTTGCCGCGGGCTGTGCCTCGATGACGTGTCCAGACGGAATGACAGGGAGGCCAGGGCATGCGCTTTTTCGGGACCTTGGGCGCACGGGTGAACGGGATCATCGCCTGGGCGGACGGCATGCAGCGCCGGCATGGCTTTCTGGGATTCCCTTACGCCGTGATCAAGAAATACGGAGACGATGACGGCGGCCGCGAGGCTGCGCTCATCACCTACTACGGTTTCCTCAGCATCTTCCCGTTGCTGCTGCTCGCCGTGGCGGTCCTGTCGCGGGTACTGGCTGATAACCCGGAACTGCGGCAGCGGCTCATCGCTGACATCGTTCCGCCGGTGCTGCGATCCACGGTTGAGAGTTCGGTGAGCACCTTGCCGGCGTCGACCGTGCCGTTCATCGTCGGCCTGATCGGCTTGCTGTTCGCCGGAACCGGTGTCGTGTTCTCTGCGTACCAGACGCTGAACCATGTCGCTGCCGTCCCAAGGCGGCTCCGGGCCGGGTTTGCGTCCCGCTACGTCCGGGTGTTCCTGATGCTGGCGACGCTGCTGCTGGGGGCACTGGCCGCCGGGGCGCTCACTGTCGTGGTCACGGCGCTGCCCGGCGTGCCGGGAGCAGAACGCGCTTTGGCGGTGCTCGGGTCGGCCGTGGTCATATTCGCCGTCTTGCTGGTTGGGGCCAGGGTGCTGCTAGCGCGCCCCGCGCCGGTCCGTGCCCTCTGGCCGGCCGCTGTTCTGGGGGCTGTGGCGGTGGCCCTGGCGCTCAATCTCGGTGCGCCAGTGCTGGCGAGGCTGGTGAGCAAGGCCGGACCCGTTTACGGGAGTTTCGCCACCGTGGCCGGCATGTTCGCCCTTCTCTACCTGGTCAACCAGGCGCTGGTCTACGCGGCCGAAGTCGCAGCCGTTCGCTATGCCGGCCTGTGGCCGCGAGCCCTGGATGTGAACCGGCCCACGGCCGCCGACGTCCGCGCCATGGCACTCCTTGCCCATGAGCAAGAACGCATCCCGGCCGCCCGCATCGAGCTCCGCCTGGTTTCCCCCGATGCGTCCCCAGCCGGGAACGGCCCGCCGGGACCGGGTTCTTGACGGGTGCGCGGCCAGCCGGATAGTGTCAGCAATCGATTGCAGAATGGTCTGCGCAATCGGCGGTCCTGTGTCGCGCCGTGGTGCACGACGCTTCTATCCGGGCACGGAGGAGCCGCTGGCCCGGGAAGCTGCTCCGGGCCAGCACCCACACCAGTGGCACCCCGATTCAGCAGACCCTGGACCCCCCGTGACCCCGGGCGGCTGCCCGGGTCAGCTGAGCAGGTCGGCGACGGCGGCGACGGCGGGTTCGATGGCTCGTTCACGGACGTTTCCGAAGCCCATCACCAGCGCGGGTGGCGCCGCGGTGTCAGGGATGCCGCGGTAGGCGCTGATGCCGTGCAGCCCGACCCGCCGTTCACGCGCCGCAGCGATCACTGCTGTCTCGTCGGCGCCGGGTGGCAGAGGTGCGACAGCATGAAATCCGGCCGCGAGCCCGGTGAGCTGGACTCGGGGGGCGTGCCTGGCGAACGCGTCGGTCAGTGCGGTGCGGCGGGCGGCGTAGACAGTTCGCATCCGCCGCAGGTGGCGGTCGTACCGGCCGGTTGTGAGCAGGGTGGCCAGGGCGAGCTGGTCTAGCGTGCAGGAGCCGCGGTCGCTCATTTCTTTCTCGGCAGCGACCGCTGAGGCCAGTGGTGAAGGGGCATGGACCCAGCCGAGGCGGACCGCGGGCGCCAGTGCCTTGCTGACCGTGCCGAGCAGGAAGACCCGGTCTGGGGCTAGGCCCTGCAGCGCACCGACGGGTTCTTTGTCGTAGCGGAACTCTGAGTCGTAGTCGTCCTCGATCACGTACCCGCCGCCGCGCCGCGCCCAGTCGGTCAGGGCGTGCCGCCGGGACGGGGACAGCAGCACTCCGGTGGGGGACTGGTGCGCCGGGGTGACCACGACCGCCTGGGCGCCGCTGGCCGTCAGCTCGCTGACCACCAGGCCCTGCCCGTCGACCGGCACGTAGCTGACGCGGATGCCCATCGCCAGGACCGCGCGGAGTGTCTCGTCGGCCTGTGCGCTGCCGTAGCCGGGGTCCTCGAAGGCCACGCACGTCACGCCGTTCTGGAGGGCCAGGGCCCCCAGGACCAGGTTGATTCCTTGCGCGAAGCCGGTGCTGATGATCATCCGCGCAGGGCTGGCGGCGGCGGCCCGGACCCGCCGCAGGTAACCGGCGAGGACCTCACGCAGCACCGCGCTGCCGCGCGGGTCGCCGTATCCCAGGTCGGCGGAGGCGGCCTGCGTGCACGCCTGCTTGATGGCCCAGGCCCAGTCGGTACGCGGGAAGCTGGACAGGTCCGGTACGCCGGGCTGGAAGTCGGCGATCAGCGGCGGTTCGGAGGGATGGCGGCCCGGCGCGGGCGCCGAGGGGGAGACCACGGCCGGGCCGGCCACGGGCTGGTCACCGGCGTGCTGGCCGCTGACGTCGGCGACCCGGGTGGCCGACCCGGTGCGGCTGGTCAGGTACCCCTCGGCCAGCAGCTGCCCGTAGCACTCCTGCACCATGCCGCGGGAGACACCGAGCTCGCGCGCTAGCTCCCGCGAGGATGGCAGCCGTTCCCCGGCGCGGAGCCGGCCGCCCCTGATCGCCTCGCGCAGGCTCGCCTCCAGCTGGTCGCGCAGCGGCTGGCTGGCCGAACGGTCGAGCCGGACCAGCAGCCCCGGGCTCAAACCGGACCACTCAATCGCCATGAAATCGGACCTTATCAGCGTGCCGGCTGGGTTCTACCGTTCGTGCTATGAGCACCTTGACCCAGTCACCGCCTGACACCGCGGTCCCGGCCCGGCTTCTCAGCGTGCCGCTGGCAGTTACCTTCCTGGCCGAGTTCACCTCGCTGACCAGCTTCTTCCTGCTGCTGTCGGTCATGCCGATGCTGGCGGCGGCGGCCGGCGCCGGGAGCTCCGCGGCCGGGCTGATCACCGGGTCCCTGCTGCTCGGCACCGTGGCTGCTGAGGCCGTTGCCGCAGCAGTGATCAGGCGCTTCGGCTACCGGATGGTGCTCGCGGCCGGAGCCGTGCTACTCGGCGCGCCGGCCCTGGCCATGCTCGTGCGCGAACCCCAGGCCGTCATGGTGGGTGTCAGCGTGGTGCGCGGGCTGGGCTTCGGCTTGTGCGGCGTGGCCACCGGCGCGCTCACCGCCACGCTGCTGCCTCCCGGACGGCGCGGTGAGGGGCTCGGCCTGCTCGGCCTCGTCTCCGGCGTCCCGGCCGTCGTCGCGCTGCCGGCCGGGGTCTGGCTCGCCGGGCACCACCTGGCCGCCGCGGCCGCGGCGATAGCGGCTGTGGTGGGCCTGCTGCCGCTGGCCGCGATCCGCTGGGTGCCGGGCGGGCGCGGGGCCCGCCGCAGCGCCCGCACCAGACGGGTGCCGGGCGCCCGCGGCTCCCGGCGGCCGGCGGGTGCCGCGCTGCGGCTGCCGCTGATCTTCGCCGCCACCACCATCGCGGCCGGCGTGCTCGACTCGTTCCTGCCCCTCGCAAAGGGGATTCCCAGCAACCTCTGCTCGGCCGCCCTGCTCGTGCAGGCGATCACCGCCACGCTCAGCCGCTGGCAGGCTGGCAAGCACGGCGACCGCTACGGTCACACCCGGCTGCTCATCCCGGCGCTCGCCGTGGCGGCGCTCGGCATGGCCACGATGATGATGCTGGGCTGGCCCGTGATGATCTTCGCAGGCATGGTGCTGTTCGGCGCCGGGTTCGGGGTGATCGAGAATGCGACGTTCGCACTGCTGATCGAGCAGCTGCCCGAGGCTAAGTCCAGTGCGTTGTGGAACCTCGCCTACGACGCCGGGTATGGGGCGGGCCCGGCCGCCTTCGGCCTGATTTGCGTCCGGACCGGCTACCCGGCGGCGTTCGCCCTTACCGGCGCGTTGATCCTCGCCGTAGTCCCGGTCGCGATGCGCGAGAGGAAGGCCGTGGCCAGCGTTGCGCGGCCGGTGTGACCACGTCCCGGGCTCGCGTACTAGCAATCGCGGCTAGATCGGGTAGGTGCCGGTGCCGTCCCTGGTGGTGATCCACTGGATCTCGGTGAAGTCGGACATCGAGGCCGGACCGGACCTGCCCCACCCGCTGTCCTTGACCCCGCCGAGCGGCAGTTGTGGCTCGTCGGCGACGGTCTGGTCGTTGACGTGCACGACGCCGGCGTCGATGCGGCGGGCGAGCGCGAAGCCGCGCTGGTTGTCGCTGGTGATGAGCCCGGCGCTGAGTCCGTACCGGGTGGAGTTCGCGATCGCCACCGCCTCTTCGGCGTCGTCCACCGGCTGGGCGACAAGTACCGGGCCGAAGGTCTCCTCGGAATGGATGCGGGCGCCGCCCGGGACGTCGGCCAGGATCGTGGGACGGTAGCACGGCCCGTCCGCGTCCCCGCCGGTGAGCACCTTGGCGCCGGCGGCCACAGCCTCCGCGACTTCCCGGGCGACCCGGTCACGCGCGGCCGGGGTGATCAGCGGCCCGATCACCGTGCCGGCGGTCGCGGGGTCACCGACCGTCAGTGACCCGGCCCGCGCCACGAGCCGATCGACGAAGGTGTCGTAGACCGGCCGCTCGACGAGCACCTTGCGGGCGTTCATGCAGATCTGCCCGGAGTGGAAGAACGCGGCGAACGCGGCGGCCTCGACGGCGTAGTCGAGGTCAGCATCGGCGAGCACGATCAGCGGGTTGTAGCCGCCGAGTTCCAGCACGCAGCGCTTGAGGTGCCGGCCCGCCCGCTCGGCGAGCATCCGGCCGGTGGCCGAGGACCCGGTGAAGTTGATGCACCGCACTTCGGGACGGTCGAAAAACTCATCCGCGATCGGCACCGCCTCGCCGGGCGCGTGCGTGACCACATTGACCACGCCAGCCGGGAATCCGGCCTCGGCCATGATCTCCGCTACCAGCAGCCCGGCCGACACCGGCGATTCCTCCGACGGCTTGAGCACCACCGTGTTGCCGAACGCCACCGGGTTGACCACGGTGCGCCAGGCCAGCACGTGCGCCCCGTTCCACGGCGAGATGCCGGCCACCACGCCGAGCGGCTTGCGCAACGCCAGGGCGAACGTGCCGGGGGTATCGGAGCGGATGACCTCTCCGACGGGCAGGTATCCCCAGTTGGCGGCCTGGCGCAGCAGCCGGGTCGCCGTCAGTACCTGAAAGCCGGCGAAGGCACCCGCGCAGCCGGTCTCGGCCGCTAGCAGCGCGGTGATCTCCGCCTGCCGCCGCTCCACGATGTCGGCGGCCCGCAGGAACATGGCCTGCTTGTCCACGGGCGGCAGCTCCGCCCAGCCCGGGAACGCCGCGGCTGCCGCGTTGACCGCGCGGGCCGCGTCCGTCCTGGTTCCGGCGGGGACGCGGGCCATGACCGTGCCACGGTAGGGGTCGAGATCATCGAACTGGTTGTCCGAGCTGACCCATTCACCGCCGATGTACTGCTGGTACTCGCGCACCGATCCTCCAGCCTCGTTGTCTGCCCAGCCGGCGATCCTGTAGGGGCAATGAGACTACGCGGCGGAAGCGGGCACAAGAGGAAGCCGAGAGCGCGCCGGCGGCGCAGCGTCTGCCGGGTGTTCCCGGCGCTCTGACCGGTGAGTACCGCCGCGGTCGATCGTCGGTACTGACATGGCTGCTCCCAAACCCCGGGCGAAGAACCTCGCCGATCTCTACGAACTCGCGCCGCTCGACTGGACCGACCTGTGCCGGACGCTTGAGGCCAACCTGACCCAGGAACCTGGCACCGGTGGACCCGGCCACCACACGTTCTGGTTGTCGACGGCCGACGTCGACGGCCGGCCCCACATGACCGCCGTCGGCGCCTTCTGGGTTGACGGCCGGTACTACTTCTGCGGCGGTCCGCGGTCGCGCAAGATCCGGAACATCGAGCATGACCCGCGCTGCGCCTTCGGTGTCGCCATCCACGGCTACGACGTTGCGCTCGAGGGCCGGGCCGCCCGCGTCACCGACGAGGCACGACTGCAGGACCTCGCTGGGGTATTCGCCGGGGGCGGCTGGGCGCCGACCGTGGCCGACGGCGGCTTCACCCACGACTACAGCGCCCCCAGCGCCGGCCCGCCGCCGTGGTACGTCTACGAGTTCGTGCCCGAGCATGCGTACGCCGTCGCCACCCAGGAGCCCGGTGGCGCCACCCGATGGACCTTCTGACCCTCGGCGGGAGTGATGGCGAGCTGCTGCCAGTCGGCTTCGACTATGGCCCTAGCGTCGAGTCACCACAATGGCGGTGGCGCGGTGCCTGGATAGGGGCTGTCGGAGCGGGCATCGTTCTTGATGTGCTGATGATCCCCCTCGCATACCCATTCATGGCAGCGACACCAGACTGGGGCGCGTTCGCGGAATGCCTCGGCTTCGTGGCCATCGGGACCGCGATGCTCTCCGTACTGTTCGGCGCGGCACGATCGAAAGGCTCTGGCCGTCAGCCAGGTAATCCGCCCGGTCCGGCCGTGGCCTGAACGCTGACCACCGAGGCTACGTGCCGGCCAGCCACGGATAACGTGCGGTGTCCTTGGCCGCGTAGTCGGGGTCGAGGTAGATGAAGCAGCGCTGGATTTTCCAGTCGCGGATCTCGAAGACGTCGCACCACCGGCCCGCTGCCCACTCAGGTACCCCGGCCCGCCATGGGCCGTCCTGATGCTCGCCATGGCTCGTGCCCTCGCAGACGACGGTGTCGCTGCCGGAGAAGATCCAGTTGAAGTGCGAGTAATGATGCGTAATCGACTTAAGGGTCGTCCCCACATCGGAGAAGAGCTTGCCGATCTCCTCTTTGCCATTCGCCAGTCCCCATTTGGGGAAGTACACCTGCGCGTCTTCTGCGAACAGATCCAGGATGCTTCCGCCCGTTGAGGTCACGCCACCATTGTCGAATGCCTTGAGGTACTCGATGGCGACCGACTTCCGCTGTTCGTCGGTCATGGTTTCATGCGTCAGCGCCATCGCCCGGCTCTCCGCTCCTCGCAGGTGTGTGATCCTGCCGCAGCGCCGGCGGTTGACGGTGTGGCCGGCTCGGCGTCCGCCGCTTTCGCGGGCGCTATGCGGACTCAATTTTATGTAGCGAACGGGCGCAGTATTTCTCCCGGCAGTAAGGCTGTCAAGGCCCCGCTGAGATGAGTGCGACGCTGCCCGGCTGCCTGCTGAGGGCCGGCCGGGCAGCGGTTGCTGTGCGCGCGGGGCTACCGGTGGGAGCGGCGCGGGCGGAACTTGATCCAGACCAGGATGCCGAGGGCCAGCAGCAGCCAGGGGGAGAACAGGATGTGCATGGTGAAGCTGAGGACGGTCAGGGCCAGGATGACGATAAGGACGAGGGCGAGTATCCGGGGCATGGTGATCAGTCTCCGTTCAGGTCGGGCCGGTAATGGATGCCCCGCTGAACGGGGCTAGCGCGGCGATGATGACGCGAACCAGCCTGACGTCCGCGTCCAGGTAACGGGCTATGCCGTCAACCACGCCGGCCAGCAACCTGTCATCGGCGGACCGGCGCAGCGGGCGGGCTGCGGTCCGGTCAGTACCGGTGGCGGATCCGGTGCCAGCGGTGGTTGCGGTCACGGTTCAACATTGCCGCCGGCGGATCCCCCCGTCGATCAGGATCAGCCCGGATTCGACCCTGATCTGCACCCCGGAGGGCATCAGGGGTGCCTCCTCGCCCCGATCAGGGTGGCCGGTGCCGCGTACGCCCTGGCTCCCGGGGTGTCCTCAAATATTCCGGGCGCTCCGGCAAGGCACACCCCGCGTTCCAGGCATGCAGCCAGACCACTTACGCTCAAACCATCACCGGACCAGCTGGGATAAAGGAACGATGGCGACTCTGACTCAGGTAACGCTCACTTGTGATGTCTGCGGCAAGGCAAAGGACGTCGAGACCCGCACAATCGGGCTCGACGGCAATATGTACGAGATCGACCTTTGCCCGAAGGACGGAAAGGGTCTTAGCAAGGCCGCGGCAGAATATGTATCGAATGCCCGGAAAACCACGACCCGGCGGGCAGCCCGTGAGAACGGGCACCAGCAGCGGCCCCGGGCTGAAACCGCCGCGATCCGTGACTGGGCGAAGGCATCGGGGATGAAGATCTCCGACCGGGGCCGCGTCCCGGCAGCCGTCTTCCGTGACTACCAGGCAGTCCACTAGTCTCCTGAATCAGGAATAGCTTTGCAGGCTGTAGGTTTTCCGCGTGCCGAGCCCGAAGCTTGTCCCCCTGCTGCTTTCTGATGTCGAGCGGGAGTCGCTGGAGGCGCTGGTCCGCAAGCGGACGGCGTCGCAGTCGCTGGCGCTGCGGGCGCGGGTCGTGCTGGCCTGCGCGGAGAAGTCAGGGACCGTGCCGCTGACGGTGGTCGCGGCCAGGACCGGGGTGTCACGGGAGTCGGTCCGCAGGTGGCGGGTGCGGTTCATGGAGCGACGGCTGGACGGCCTGGCGGACGTCCCGCGGCCGGGGGCACCACGGAAGATCACCGACGAGCAGGTCGAGGTGCTGGTCACCCGGACCCTGACGGAGAGAGGCCGCGGGCAGGACACGCACTGGTCCACCAGGACGATGGCCGCCGAGGCGGGCCTGTCGCAGTCGTCGGTCTCCCGGCCGCGGTCATGGACACCTACGAACCGTTCAGCGGGAAGCACATCACCTCCGAGTGGCGCTCATCACGCACGTGTGGGGCGGCGGGGAACTGCCGGCCGAGGATGTGCCCCGGCATAAGCGCTGGCACATGCCCGGTGAGTACGCGGTGGACAGTATGGGCCGGGCCCTGACGATGGCCGGGATCTTTTCCGCCCGGGCCTGGGAAGCCGCCAGGATCATCGGCGCGGGCCAGGGCGGCCTGCTGCTCGCCGAGCCGCAGACCAGGCGCGGCGCGATCACCCCGGAGGGCATGCTGGACCGGTTGCAGCAGCTGGCCCGCCACCAGCAGCACACCGGCGTCAGGCAGGCCGGACGCTGGGACCGGGATGCCGCGCTGCTGCGCCTGGCGCCAGGAACAGCGCCCGGCTCGCTGTGGGCGGCATGGGACCAGGTGGACGAGACGGCGGCCGCCGCTTTGCGGGCCAGTCACCGCCTGCTCCAGCTCCCGCTCCGCTTCGAGGCGGTCACCGGCGAGCCGGCTGGGCGGTCGCTGCGGGGCCAGGCCTGGGATCAGCATCTGCTCGCCCGGATCCCCGGCGGGGTGCCTGTGGCGGCCCGATGCGCCAGCTGGCAGCTGCTGACCGACCTCGGCGACCCGCTGGGCGACCACGCCGTGCTGGCTGGCCCGGCCCGGTACGAGCGGCATTACGACGCCGCGGTCGCGGGCTGGGCCCTGATCTGTCCCTGGCAGCCTGAACTTGCCGCCGCCCATCTGCTCCGGCCGCTGTCTGACGGCCTCCGGCCCGGCAGATGCCCGGCGGCCACAGCCATCACATCCCTCGCCGACCCTGGCCACCCCCTCGGCCCGGTCGGCCATCTGGCCCTCGTAGCGGCCCTGGCCTCGGCGGAAGCCGATGCCCGGATCGCCGCCGCCCAGCTATGGGCCGGCGCGTCCGCCGACGGGCGCCTTGACCCGGCCCTGGCCGCTGCGGCGATCGTGACCGGCGTCACCGGCCAGGCCGTGAAACTCAACCGCATAACCGGCAGCCTGAAAGCGGCCTCACACCGCCCGCTGGCGGCCCGGCGCACCGTCGAAACCGTCTGCGCCAGCCTCCCCGGCCTGGCCCTCTCACCACCGGCCAGCCTGCATGAGCTGATCAAACTAGCCGCGCAGCTTGCCGCCACCGCCGGGCTCCCCGCCCTCCCCGGCGAGGTCGCGGAGCTGACGGGCCGCCGCAGCAGACTCGGCGTAACCGCGCGGCGTAGCGGTCGCTCTGCTGGTTGACGTGTCGCTGGAAGCCCGCGCGCAGCTTCTGCTCAGCCTCTGGCCGGATCTGCACCACAGCCCTCCCCGGGGCTCTCCGAACTCGACTCGCATCGTGCGTGTATCAGGCCCGCGCTCGTACGGGACACCGCACCCGCCCACGAGATGCTCAACCGTCCACCTGGGAGAACGTCTGCGAGGGTGGCCGGGTTCGACACCACGCGGGCGGCTTTTCTCCAGCGCCCGGCACCGTTCTACGCGGGGATTACCGGCATGCGAGGTCAGGGCAGGTCGTGACCGGCCTGGCGTTCCTGCAGGCGCAGGTGCGGATAGTCCGGTGAACGGTGCTGGAAGGACAGGATGTGCGGGTTGCGGATGACCCCGTCGCGGATTTCGATGGCCCGCCGGATCGTCTCGTTCGCGTGCCATGCCTCGGGGCCGGCCAGCACCGGGTGCAGGTGCGGGAGCAGTGCCTCGCTTATCTCCCAGGTAGCGGAGTTCCACAGGTGCGATGGGCTGTGGTCCACGGCGTAGTAGCTGACGTTATCGCCGACCGTGACCATGGGCTCGGCGAAGGTGGTGGGGCGCGCCCAGCTAAAGCCCATGCCCTCGTCGCAGGACACGTCCACGATGAGGCTGCCAGGCGCGAAGGAGCCCAGCTCCCCGGTGGTGACGAACATCAGCGGTGCGTCGGTGTCCTGCAGCACGCAGTTGACCACGATGTCGTGCTCGGCGAGGAAGGCCGCCAGCGGTATCCGGGTGGTCCCGCGCAGCATGTGGCAGCGGCTGGGGTCACCGGCGTCCTGCTCGAAGTGAACCATGCGCGCGGAGTGGATCGGGGAGGCGACGGCGTTGATGTCGCGATGGGTCAGGACGTTGACGTCGCTGATGCCGTGCGCGTTGAGGGCCGTCACCGCGCCCCGGCCGGTAGCCCCGAAGCTGATGACGGCCGCGCGGAGCCGGCGGCCATACTCTCCGGTCGTCCCGATGAGTTCCAGGGCATGCAGCACCGAGCAGTAGCCGGCCAGTTCGTTGTTCTTGTGAAAGACATGCAAGCCGAACGAGCCGTCGGCATTCCAGTAGTTCATCGCCTCGAAGGCGATCAGGGTCAGCCGCCGGTCGATGCTCAGCTGGGTGATCTCCTCGTCCTGGACACAGTGCGGCCAGCCCCACAGGACCTGCCCGCCCCGCATCTGGGCCAGGTCCTGGGGCTGCGGCTTGGGCAGCAGGATGACATCGCATCCGGCGAGGAGTTCTTCGCGGGTCCGGAGCCCGGCCACGCACGATGCCAGCTGGTCATCGGGCACGCCGAACCGCTCGCCGTAGCCGCGTTCGAGATAGATACGTTCCCGCAGGCCGGGATCAATCCGCTCGACGTGCAGCGGATGAATCGCCAGCCGGTGCTCGTCCTCCTTGCGTGACCGCGATATCACTCCGAGGCTGAGCTGATCCACGCGCGCTCCCTTGCTTGAGGCTGACCCCAGGAAATCATGCGCGGGTCCCGTGCTCACGCCCGGTACGGGTGCCGCCGGTCAGGAGCTGGTGGTTTCGAGCGCTGCCGTGATTTCCTGGATGGCCTCGGCCTCGGCTGGGCTCACGGTCTGCCCTTCCTCCTTGTGTGCTGCCGCGACCTTGCCTGCGAGGGCCAGGACGAAGCGCCGGTAATCGCCGAGTTCCTCAGCCGTCGCCTTGCTCTCGAGCAGTGCCGTCGCATCGCGGAGGTGCTTCAGCCCGTTCTCCCTGAGTTCGGCGGCAGAGTGGTACCTCGTGTGATCTGCCGCGGGCTTCGCCGCGACGATCTCGTCGAGAAGCTCGCTCTCACCATGCTGGGCGCGGGCTTCGACGTAGGCCTTCGACATCGCGATGGACTCGCGGATCATCCCCCCGCGCGCCGCGGTCACCACGATCATGCCCGCGCTCGGTGGGCCCTCGAGCACCACCTTCCATTCCTCAGCGGAGAAAGCCGTTTTTGACGTCATCCGAAGCTTCTTTCTGTCGTTGTGACCCGGGAGAAGAACGTACGACCGCGATCATCCCCGGGCCCGGGCCGGCCGACACCAGCCGAGGACCGCAGATGTGCCGGGGTCGGCCAGATCCGCCGGGCAGGCCGTGCTCGCCACTGACCTGGCTAGCCGGCCAGTGCCTGGTAGACCAGCTGGCGCAGCTGCGGGCGGATGGGATGGGCGCTGGATGGAAGCAGCTGGGTAAAGAACGAGACGGTCAGCTCTTCCGCCGGGTCGATCCAGAAGGTTGTGCTGGCCGCGCCGCCCCACGACAGCTCGCCCGCGGAACACAGCACCTTGCCTGGCACGGGGTCGAGGACGACGGCCAGGCCGAGCCCGAAGCCGACCCCGCGGAACGGGGATTCGGCGTACAGCGGCCTGCCGAAGGTCTGCAGGTCAAGGCCGCCGGGAAGGTGATTACGGGTCATGTAGCCGACCGTGCGCGGGCTCAGCAGCCGCGTGCCGTCCAGTTCCCCGGCCGGGCTGTCCGCTCGGTGCAGCAGCATCTGGGTGAACTGGTGGTAGTCCGCGGCGGTCGAGACCAGGCCGCCGCCTCCGCCGAGCAGAGCCGGCTGGTGGCGGGCGGCGTCGCCCAGGGTGTCGAGCCTGGCCGCGGTGCCGCCGGTCCCTGGCGTGTACAGGGCGGCCAGCCGGGGCAGCTGGGTTTCCCCGGCGTAAAAGCCGGTGTCGGTCATGCCGAGCGGGCGCAGGATCCTCGCCGCGAGGAACTCGTCGAGCCGCTGCCCGGAGACGACCTCGATCACCCGGCCGAGCACGTCGGTCGCCATCGAGTAGTTCCACTCCGTGCCGGGCTGGAAGAGCAGCGGTATGCCCGCCCAGATGTCGCACGCCTGCGCTAGGTCCACGCCAGGGGGTGCGGACCATTCGAACCCGGCGGCCCGGTACATGGCGTCCACCGGATGTACCCGGTGGAACCCGTACGTCAGGCCCGCGGTATGGGTGAGCAGGTGCCAGATCCGCACCGGCTCGGTGGCAGCCACGGTGACCTGCCGCAGGTCCGAGCCTCCGGCGTACACCCTGACGTCGGCGAACGAAGGGATGAACGAGCTGACCGGATCGGTGAGTTCGAATCCGCCCTCTTCGTACAGCATCATCGCCGCCACCGAGGTGATCGGCTTGGTCATCGAGTAGATGCGCCACACCGTGTCCGTACTGGCAGGCAGGCCGGCCTTGACGTCGCGGGATCCGTAGCCCGATACGTACGCCAGGCGGCCGTGCCTGCTCACCGTGATCAGCCAGCCGGGCAGCCTGCCGTCGTTGACGTAGCGGGCGAAGTGCCGGCCGATCCGCTGCAGCCGGTCCGCATCCAGGCCTACCTCGGCCGGCTCGGCCTCGGTCTTGAGCTCGCCCATCCGCATCACCTTTCCTGGGCATCCGGCCCAGGGTAAGGAGTGCCATGCGGTTGTTCAACGGCCAGGGTCCCTGGGGGCGCTCTCGCGGGGAATCTGGAAGAACGGCGACCGCAGCACGAACCGCGCGGCGAACATCAGGATGAAGCCGACACCGACGATGCCGACGAGCGACCAGATCTGCGACGCTGGTGCGGCTTGCAGCGACTTGACCAGGATCCAGACCAGGAATCCGGCGGCAGCGATGGGAAGCAGGCCGACGAGCACCGCGTCCCAGGGGTTGCTGATGAGCCGGTGCCGGTAGTAGACCATCGCGGCGATCGTGGTGAGGACGTAGAAGGCCGCGTAG
This sequence comes from uncultured Actinomycetes bacterium, assembly GCA_963723595.1. Lineage (GTDB taxonomy): Bacteria > Actinomycetota > Actinomycetes > Streptosporangiales > Streptosporangiaceae > RYN-230. The sequence continues at coordinate 1,017,456 of CAVRRQ010000010.1, read as the reverse complement.
AGCAGGCCGGTCACGTCGATCAGCTGGGTGAAGACGTTCGCGATTGAACTGGAGAGCAGATAGATCCAGGTGGCCACGATAAGTACCACGCCGACGACGATACTGGCGGCGGCGGGGGTGGAGAAGCGGGGGTGCACGTTGCTGAGGAACAATGGCAGCACCCGGTGGCGTGCCATCCCGTAAGCCATCCGGGCGATGATCACGATGGCGGTTCCAGTAGAGGCGATCACCGACAGCGCCAGGGAAAGCGCAATGACCTTAGCCCACCCGCCGCCGCCCAGTGCCTGGCCGACATAAACGAGGGCCGAGGCCGAGTTGGCTTGGAGCCTGGCTGGCGACACTACTCCCTGCAGGCCCACTTCCGAAACGGTGAAGATGATGGCGAGGAGGGCGACCGCCATGACGGCGGCTCTGCCTGGGTTGGCACGCCGGTGTGTTACTTCCTCATTGACGTACACGGTAGCGTCCCAGCCGGTGTACATGAATACCGCAATGAGAAAACCGGCCGCGAGACTGCCATGCCCGCCGATTCCGGAAACGCTAAACCAGCCCCTGGTGATAGGGAAGGTGCCATGATGGTGGCCGAGCACGGCCACCAGGCCCGCGATCGCGAAGCCGATGAGGATCACGTACTCGACCAGTCCCAGGCTGACCTGGGTGCGCGCCGTGATCCGGATGCCGACGATGGCGATGGCCAGCATGACCAGGATGACGGCAGTGCTGATAAAGATATTCGGCCAAGTGCTGGTGGAGTTGGCGCCGAATACGGCGAGAACCGACGGAGCTAGAACCACCACGCCGGAGATAGCGCCGACGAGACTGCCGGCGATCATCAGCCAGCCGGTCATGAAGCCTAAGTACGGGTTAATCGCGCGGCCGACCCACTCGAAGGAAGCACCGCAGTTGGCGTTCCACAGATTCAGCCGGCGGTAGGCATTGGCGACGATGAGCATGGGAATCGCGGTCAGGAGAATGATTGGCCCGGAGGCATAGGCGGTCGCTGCCGCGAGCCCGGCCAGTGTCAGCCCTACCGATACCGACGGGGCAGCGTTGGCCATGCCGATGACCGTGTCCTGGGTGACCCCGATCGCATCCGGCTCGAGCCGGTCCGGCGCCACCGGTGCAGTTCCCGGGACGGCGGTCGCGCGGCGGTCTGGCATCTCTGTTCTCCCGTCGTAGTGGAACCGCGACGCGAAGCTGCATTGGCTACAGGGGCACTGCGGACGGTCTCCGGACGACAATACGGTCTAACCCGGATAGAAGCCATAGTGGCAATCCGGCGAATGGGTGCCGCGGGCGGCCCCCGGCGGCCGCCGACAGAATCATTGGCGGGGGTCCGGCCTGTGACGACGGTGACCTCACCGTGCCAAGGGCCTCGCCGGGGCGCTCGATCCGGATGCGTCGCCGACCAGGATGTGACCAGGCGGTCCGCCGGGAACGCCGCCAGCCGCGGCCGTTGCCGCGGCGGTATCAGTCTCGGCCAGGCGCGCGTACAACTACGCCTGGTAGTCGTCCGGCAGCTGCTGCTCACCTGGTCCGCCAGCTGCCCGCGACCGACGCGGCCGTCTCGTACCTCAGCGGCGCGACACCGACCAGGTTCTGCACGGCCGTTCGCGCTCCGCCTCGGTCAGCCCCTCCGCGGCCAGGGTGCGCAGCACCGTCCACAGGTCAGCGAGCGCGGGACCGGTGGACGCAGTGTCCACCGAGCCGCTGATGGCCAGCACCGACGCGCCCGTCGCGCCGTCCGCGCGCGGGGCGCGACCGCAGCGGCTGGGCGAAGGCCCGCACCCCGTAGGTGTAGCCCTTCTCCTCGCGCAGCACCCGGTCCAGCCGGGAGGTGAGCGTGCCGCCCAGGCAGTACATGCCGAGCATCTGCGCCGGCCAGACCGGGTCGTGCCGGTCCGGGCCGATCCGCCCGATGAGCAGCTGGGTCTGGACGGCGCCGGCCGGTCCAGATGACCACCCGGCCGGTGTCGTCGGCGGTGACCGGCGGCGTGGGAGCGGCTCGGCGGCGTCGCCGGTCCAGCCGCCGAGCGTGGCGGCCAGCACCGCGTCCAGGTCGATGCCGCAGGTCGCCGACGATGACCGCGGTCGCGGTGGCGGGCCGCACGTGCGCCTTGTAGAAGCGCGCGCACGGCCGCCGCGTCGATCCGCGCGACGGTGTCCTCGGTGCCCGTGCGCGGCCGGGACAGCCGCGACGGACGCCGGGAACAGCTCGTGCGATAGCTGCCTGGCGGCCCGCCGGCCGGGGTTGGCCAGCTCGAGCAGGATCTCGTCCAGCCGGTTGCGCACCAGCCGCTCGATCTCGTGGCCGGCGAACGCGGGCGCGCGCAGCGCCTCGGCCAGCAGCCCCAGCGCCCGCTGCAGGCGGGAGGCGGGAACCTCCAGCGAGACGCGCGCGCCCAGGTAGTCGGCGTGCGCGTCCGAGCGTCGCGCCGCAGCGCTCCAGCTCGGCGGCGAACTCCTCGGCGGTGTGCTGGCCGGTGCCCTCGGACAGCGCGCGACCATGATCGTGGCGATCCCGTCCAGCCCGTCGGGCTCGGCGGCGAGCGGGCGTCCAGCAGACCTCCACGGCCACCACCTGCTGGCCGGGCCGGTCGCAGCGCAGCACGGTCAGCCCGTTGGCCAGGGCGCCGCGCTCGGGCGCGGGGAACGCCCAGGGCTTCGGCTGCCCGGCGGCGGCTGCGGGTGGAAGTCCATGGTCACGGCGGCGTCGGTCACCGTCCGGCCCCTTCCTGCTCGTCGCTGCCGGCGGCCTGTCCGCCGCGGCGCCGGCCGGCGGCTCGTAGGTCAGCGACCGCCCGGTTGTCGGGGCGCAGCCGCGCCGCGGCCACCGCCCGGACCTCCTCGGCGGTGACGTCCAGGACCCGTGAGCGGTGAACGCGAGCTGCGGGTCGCCGAACAGCACCGCGTAGCGGCACAGCTCGTCGGCCCGGCCGGCGACCGTGGTGAGCCGGTCCAGCCACTCGCGTTCCATCTGGGCCTGCGCCCGCTCCATCTCCTCCGCCGTCGGCGCCTCCTCGCCGAACCGCGCCAGCTCCTCGTCGACGGCGGCCTCGATCTGCGCCGATCTCGGCGCCGCCGGAGGCCTTACGTCCAGCCAGCCCAGCGAGGGGGCACCGGCCAGCCGCAGCAGCCCGAAGCCGGCCGGACGGCGGTGCGGTCGCGCCGGACCAGCCGGTTGTACAGCCGGGACGACATCGCCGCCGCCGAGCACGGTCAGCGCCAGGTCGGCCGCGTCGCACTCGCGCGTGCCGTCCTGCGGCAGCCGGTAGGCGGCCATCAGCGCGCGCGCCGGGACCTCCTCCCGATGTCCTGCGCAGCTCCGCGCCGATGAGTCGGGGAGCGTGCCGTCGCGCGGCGGACTTGCCGTCGTGGGACGGGATGGAGCCGAAGTACTTCTCGACCCAGGCGAGCGTCTGCTCCGGGTCGATGTCGCCGACGACCGCCAGGACCGCGTTGTTGGGCGCGTAGTTGGTGCGGAAGAACGCGCGCGCGTCCTCCAGCGTCGCCGCGTCCAGGTCGGCCATCGAGCCGATGGGCGTGTGGTGGTACGGGTGGCCCTCGGGGTAGGCCAGCGCGGCCAGCCGCTCGAAGGCGGTGCCGTAGGGCACGTTGTCGTAGCGCTGCCGGCGCTCGTTCTTGACCACGTCACGCTGGTTGTCCAGCGACTCCTCGTCGAGCGCGGCCAGCAGCGAGCCCATCCGGTCCGCCTCCAGCCAGAGCGCCAGCTCCAGCTGGTGGGCGGGCATGGTCTCGAAGTAGTTGGTGCGCTCGAAGCTCGTCGTGCCGTTGAGCGAGCCGCCGGCGCCCTGGACCAGCTCGAAGTGGCCGTTGCCCTGGACCTGGCCGAGCCCTGGAACATCAGGTGCTCGAACAGGTGGGCCAGGCCGGTGCGGCCCTCGACCTCGTGCCGCGAGCCGACGTCGTACCAGAGGCAGACCGCGGCGACCGGAGTCAGGTGGTCCTCGGAGAGCACCAGGCGCAGACCGTTGTCCAGACGGTGCTCGGTCGCTGTCAGGCCGCCGGAACCGGCCTGCTCTGTGGCCGTGTGACCCACGGGCGTGCACGTCCCTTCGATCGCGGGCAGGAGAAGTACTGCCACTGTATGCAAGGAAGCGCCAGGCCTTCGCCGGGCATCCAGGCGCCCTCCCTGAGCCCATGGTTGCGACGGGTCACCACTGGCCAGGCTGGTAGTCCCCGGCGGGCTGCCTGGGTGATGACGTTCACGCGGTTGTAGGCGTTGATGAGGGCGATGAGAGACACCAGCGCCGCGAGCTGGTCTTCGTCGTAGTGCTTGGCCCCGTTCGCCCAGGCGTCGTCGGTCACGCCCCCGGCGGCGTCGGCGATACGGGTGCCCTGCTCGGTGAGCTCCAGGGCGGCCCGCTCCGCCTCGGTGAAAACTGTGGCCTCGCGCCACGCGGCGATCAGGTTGAGCCGCGCGGGGATTTCCCCAGCGTGAGTGGCGTCTTTCGTGTGCATGTCGGTGCAGGCGGCGCAGCCGTTGATCTGGCTGGCCCGGATCTTCACCAGCTCCTGCGTCGCGGCCGGCAAGGCCGATTCGGACACGACTGAGCCGGCGGAGTTGATGTACTTCGCGAATCTCGACGCCACGGTATTGCCGTAGAAGTTGAGACGGGGGTCCATGATGATCTCCTCGCGGTCCTTGCGGGTTACCCCTCCATGACCCGGAGGCCTGGCCATGTGTGACAGCCGCACGTGCGCGGGCAACCGCGTCCGCGGTCACCCATGACCGGCGGATCGGCCAAACGGGAGGCGGGAATGAGCGATCGCACGCCGGGATGGTCTCTGGCCTGGTCGGATGAGTTCGACGGGGAGGCGGGCTCGCCACCCGATCCGGCCACCTGGCGGATGGAGACCGGGGCGGGCGGGTGGGGCAACGAGGAGCTGCAGTACTACACCGATACCGGCGAGAACGCGTTCCTCGACGGGGCCGGCCACCTCGCCATCGTCGCGCGGCGGCTGGACCCCGGCCTGGGCGAGAGCGGCTACGGCGGGTCCGGGTTCACCTCGGCCCGGCTGATCAGCAAGGACCGGATGCCGCTGCGCTACGGGCTGGTGGAAGCGCGGATCCAGATCCCCGCGGGCCGTGGCATCTGGCCCGCGTTCTGGCTGCTCGGCCAGGACATCGGCACGGTCGGGTGGCCGCAGTGCGGTGAGATCGACGTGATGGAAATCGTCGGCCACGATCCCGCGCTCGCGCATGCCACCGTGCACGGGCCTGGGTACTCGGGGGCCCGCGGCATCCACGCATCGCATCGCGCCCGCGCCAGCCTCGCGGACGGCTTCCACGTGTACTCCGTCGCCTGGGAACCCGGCGGGATCCGCTGGTACCTCGACGGGCAGCAGTACGCCGCGGTGGCGCCGGGCGACCTGCCACGGCGGAGGACCTGGGTCTTCGACCACGATTTCTTCCTGGTGCTCAACGTGGCCGTTGGCGGGACCTGGCCGGGAAACCCGGACAGCTCGCTGGCCTTCCCGCGGACCATGCTGATCGACTACATCCGGCACTACACGGCGCCCACGCCGGGGTGAGGGGAGCAGGCCTGGCCTGGCCGGCCACCGGGCGGATCACTCCGGCGGGTCAGCGGCTTCGGCGGCCGCCCTGATCCTCTCCAGGGTGACGCGCATTCCGTCCAGGTTCGTGCGCCGCCGTGCCCGCCCGGCCAGCATCCAGTACAGCCGGGTGCCCAGCATGCCGGGCAGCTCGAACGACTCCGTGACGTCGGTGCCCACAGCGGCGGGGCGCAGCTCATAGCGCCAGGTATTCACGGTCACGCCGCCCGGCCCGGCCACGCTGAAGGCGAACTCGCGTCCCGGGTCGCTGGCGGTCACGGTGCAGGTGGTCCAGTAGACCGGCCCCCGGCCGTTACGCCGGACGTGACCGCGGAAACGCACCCCGGCGCCGGGACCCGCGGCGCCGTCCAGCCATTCCGCCTCGAACGTCTCCGGGCTGAACTCCCCGATACGGGTGATATCGGCCACCAGGTCCCAGACCCGCCCGGGGGGAGCGGCCATGTGGACCGTCACTGAGCCTCGCACACGACGAGCATAAGCTGGCCCGGCCACACCACCGCGCACGCCGGACAAGCCCAGCGCGTCAAGGCAGGAGCCATGATGATCGAGCACACCACCGGAGGCCAGATGTCCCTCGCCGAACTGGCCAGCGGGCACAAATGCCAGCCGTCCGCCATCCTGCGCCTCACCGCCGAGCACAGCCCCGGCGGCGCCTATCCGGCCAATGTCGCCTCCTACATCAACGGGGTGTTCCACGGCACCATCGCCGTGAGCGACCACATGCCCGCCGGGCTGCACCTCTACCTGCCGTAGCCGGATCAGCGGCCCAGGGCACGGTCCGGCCACCGTCGCGGCCGGGATCCCGGGCGTGCGCCGGTGTTCCCAGGGGCATGCTCATTCCCAGGTACCCACGGCGAGGGGAGTGGTCTTGGAGATCCAGCGCGGTCGGTATACCGCCGACATCGACGGTGACTTCGTCGTTTCCGGGAGAAGGACCGCACGTCCATGCTGAGAGCCTTCGATCTCTGGTCATACGACGACGTGCGGGCGCACCAGGATGCCATCCTCGGGCAGCTCAGCACCGGGGCCATGCCCTGCGATGGCGCCTGGCTGCCGGAGCACGTAGCCATCGTCCAGCGCTGGATCGCCGCAGGCTCGCTGCCCTGAGGACAATAACGAACCGTTCGCCGGGCTGAACCGCCCCCGGACGCAAGCATCGCCGGTTGCCCTCACGCCACGTGGCCGCTCACCGGTCACTGGCCTGACCGTGACCCGGCCGGCCCGGGCTACCCGGGATTGCGCGAGTGCGGCACGACCAGCCCGGTTTCGTAGGCGGTGACGACTGCCTGCGTCCGGTCTCGCAGCCCGAGCTTGCTGAGCATGCGGCTGACGTGCGTTTTGACCGTTTCTTCGGTGACGACCAGCTGGGCGGCTATCTCCGCGTTGGACAGGCCTGCGGCTACCAGCCGGAGAACCTGCGTCTCGCGGGGGTGAGCCCGGCGAGAGCGGCAGCAGGCGGGGCGTCCGGAGGGGGCCGGAGCCGGGTGAACTCGCTGATGAGGCGGCGGGTGACGCCGGGGGAGAGCAGCGCGTCCCCGACGGCGATCACCCGCACGGCGTCAAAGAGCCGCTCAGCGGTGACGTCCTTGAGCAGGAATCCGCTGGCCCCGGCCCGCAGCGCGTCGTAGACGTACTGGTCCAGGTCGAAGGTGGTCAGGATGAGGATCCGCGGGCCGCCCGGGCCGGGGCCGGCCAGCTGCCTGGTGGCCTCGATGCCGTCCATGCCGGGCATGCGCACGTCCATCAGGACGACGTCGGGAGCTAGTTCACGCCCGAGCCGCACCGCCTCCCCCCCGTCGCGGGCGGTGCCGATGACGCTGAAGTCCGGCTGGGTGTCGAGCATGGCGGCGAATCCGGTGCGGACGACATGGTGGTCGTCCGCGACGATGATCCGGACCACGGGCGGCGCGTTCACAGGGCCGCCTCGGCCTTGGCCGGCAGCGTGGCCTCGATCAGGAAGCCGCCGCCGGGGGCCGCGCCGGTGTGCAGCTCGCCGCCCGCGGCTGCGGCGCGTTCGCGCATGCCGGCCAGCCCGTGGCCGCCGGCCAGCGGTACCGCGGGAGGACCGGGCCCGTTGTCGCGGACGCGGAGCCGCAGGGCGTCGTCGGTGTAGTGCAGTTGCACGTCGATGGCGGCGCCCGGCGCGTGCCGCCGGGCGTTGGTGAGGGCTTCCTGGATGATGCGGAAGGCGGCGAGTTCGACCCCGGGGTCGAGCGTGGCCGGGGGCCCGGAGACGATGAGCCGGGTGCCGGCACCGGAGGTGTCCCTGGCCCCGTCGAGCAGCTCGTTGAGCTGCCGCAGCCCTGGCTGCGGGTGCCGGTCTGTGCTCTGGTCGCCGGGCGTGGCGGCCTGGGCGTCCTCACGCAGGACGCCGAGCAGCCGCCGCATCTCGGTCAGCCCGGCCCGCGCGGTGTCGCCGATCTCCGAGAGCCGCTGCGCGCCGGCGGCGGGCATACCCGGGGTGGCCAGCCGGGCCGTCTCGGCCTGCACGGCGATCATGGAAATGTGATGGGCGACCACGTCGTGCAGCTCCCGGGCGATCCGGGCCCGTTCGCCACGCGCGGTGTGGTCCATCAGGGTGCCCGCGATGGCCTGCCGGGCGGCGCTGTGCACGAGCGCCTCACTGCGGGCCGCCACGGCGATCCCGGCCAGGGCGGCGGCCGGGGCCAGGGAGGCCAGCAGCACGGTGAGGATCCCTTCCTCAGGGCCGCCGGCATGAGGGACAGCGAGGGCCAGGACCAGGAATGGCGCGGCCAGAGCGGTGGCCAGGAAGCGCGCGCCGGCCTGCTGCGGGCCGTAGCGGCCGAGCCGGTACAAGACGGTGAGCTGGCCCAGCAGGCCCGCGACGGTGAATATCTGGAAGACCCCCAGCGATAGCAGGCTCGCCGCGGTGACCGCTATCGCCGCCGCGGCCGGCTGGGCCCAGAAGAACCCGACGGGCAGGGTGGTGGCCAGGGCGAGGATGGCCACGGCGAGCAGGCTGAGCACCAGCGATGACTCGTCCACGCTGGCGCCCGCGGCCCGGATGAGCGCTTCGGTCACCGCCGCTATCGCCAGCAGCGCCGCGGCGACGAGCGGCGCGTGCGGGAACGCCGCGATGCGCTGCCCGGTGCCGGCCCATCCGGGCCGCCGGCTCCTCGCTGTGCCCATGTAGGCCATTGTCGCCGCTGGCCGGAGGGCCGGCGTCCCCCTGGCCAGGGACCGGGCCGTCCCCCCTACGGGGGATGAGCGGCCGCGGACGTCCTCGTGCCAGCGACGGTGAAGACCGCTCCCTGGCGTGACGACCGAGGCCGCCCTGTTCCCTAGCCTTCCTGGTATGGAAGCAACTATCGAGGTCAACGGCCTGCGTAAGCGGTTCGGGCCGGCTGTGGCGCTGGACGGGATGTCGTTCACGGTCCTGCCGGGCCAGGTCACCGGGTTCGTCGGTCCCAACGGGGCGGGCAAGTCCACCACGATGCGGGTGATCCTGGGCCTGGATGCGGCCGATGAAGGCACCGCGCTGATCGGCGGCCAGCCGTACCGGTCCCTGCGGCACCCACTGAGCCACGTCGGCTCGCTGCTGGACGCCGCCGCGCTGCAGCCCAGCCGCACGGCGCGCAACCACCTGTTGTGGCTGGCCCACTCCCAGGGTCTGGGCGCCCGCCGGGTTGACGCGGTGATCGGGCAGGCGGGGCTGGGCACGGCGGCCCGCCGCAAGGCCGGCGGGTACTCGCTGGGCATGCGGCAGCGGCTGGGCATCGCCGCGGCGCTGCTGGGCGACCCTCCGGTGCTGATGTTCGACGAGCCGTTCAACGGGATGGACCCGGAGGGGATCGTCTGGATGCGCGGGTTCCTCCGCGCGCTGGCCAGCGAGGGCCGGGCCGTGCTGGTGTCCAGCCACCTGATGAGCGAACTGCAGGACTCCGCCGACCACCTGGTGGTGGTGGGCCGCGGCAAGGTCATCGCCAACGCCAGCGTGCGTGAGCTGATTGCGGCGGCCTCCGGGGACCGGGTCAGCCTGCGCACCAGCGCGCGGTCGGAGGCGATGACGGTGCTGGCGCACGCGGGGGCCACCGTCGCCGCCACCGACCGGGACAGCGTGACGGTGACCGGGTTGCCCGCCGAGCGGGTCGTGAGCCTGCTCGGCGAGAGCGCCGTGCCGTTCTCGGAGGTGTCCGCGCACCGCGCCACGCTCGAGGAGGCCTACATGGAACTCACCCGCGACGCGGTCGAGTTCCGCGCCGTGCCCGCTGAGGTGGCGGGGGAGGCCGCGAAATGACCACTCCCACGCTCACGCCGTACCGGCCGGGCCAGCAGGCCCCGCGCGACGGCTTCACGCAACTGCTGCGGGCGGAGTGGACCAAGTTCCGCACGGTCCGCGGCTGGGTCATCGGCGTCGTCGTCGCGGCGCTGGTGACCGTGGGGCTCGGGCTGCTCATCGCCGGGGGCGGCAGCAGCACCTGCCAGACCAGCCCGAGCAGCCCGGTACTGAGCGGCCCGGCCTGCCTTCCGCATATTCCATTGGGACCCGGGGGCGTGGCCGTCACTGACCAGTTCTACTTCGTCCGTCAGCCGCTGGCCGGCAACGGCAGCATCACCGTCCGGGTTGCCTCCCTGACCGGCCTGTACGCGAACGGCGTCACGAGGGTCGGCCAGCCCCTGACCAAGGGTGTTCAGCCGTGGTCCAAGGCCGGGATCATCATCAAGGCGTCCACCCGGCCCGGCTCGGCGTACGCGGCGATGATGGTCACCGGCGGCCACGGCGTGCGGATGCAGTACGACTACACCCACGACACGGCCGGCCTGCCGGGCGCGCTCTCCGCGGCCTCCCCGCGCTGGCTGCGGCTGACCCGCTCCGGTGACACGCTCACCGGCTACGACTCGGCCGACGGCACGCACTGGACCCAGGTCGGCACCGCTCGCCTGGCTGGCCTGTCCCCTACCGTGCAGGCCGGCCTGTTCGCCACCTCGCCTACCCACACCGTGGTGGTATCCCACTCACTCGGCGGGGGCACCACCGGCGGCGGCCCCAGCCTGGCCACGGCCGCCTTCGATCACGCCAGCCTGTCAGGCACCTCGCCCCGCCGCCCGTGGACGGGCGACGCGGTAGGGGGAGAGCCTTCGGGCGGCCCGGTGACCAGCGGGTCTGTGGGGTTTCACCAGTCCGGTGGCACGTTCACTGTCTCCGGGTCCGGCGACATCGCACCGCTCGTGGCAGCGGCCGATGCGGGCTTTCCTATCTCGACCATCGAGCAGGGCCTGGTGGGCGCGTTCGCGGGGCTGATCGCGGTGGTCGTCGTGGCGGTCATGTTCATCACCGCCGAGTACCGGCGGGGCATGATCCGCACCACGCTGGCCGCCAGCCCGCGGCGTGGCCGGGTGCTGGCCGCCAAGGCCATCGTCGCCGGAGGCGTCACGTTCGCCGCCGGGCTGATCGCCGCCATCGTCACGGTCCCGCTCAGTAACCGCCTGTCCCACGCGAAGGGCTCCTACGTTCTCCCGGTGAGCACGCTGACCGAACTGCGGGTCATCGCCGGCACGGCGGCGCTGCTGGCCGTCGCAGCCGTCCTCGCCCTCGCGATCGGAACCGCGCTGCGCCGTAGCGCCGCGGCGGTCACCGCCGTCATCGTGGTGATCGTCCTGCCGTACATCCTCGGGACCGCCGATGTCCTGCCCCTCGGCGCGGAGCAGTGGCTGCTGCGGGTCACCCCGGCCGCCGCCTTCGCCATCCAGCAGAGCACCCCGCAGTACCAGCAGGTCACCGCCGGCTACACGCCGACGGCGGGGTACTTCCCGCTGGCCCCGGGGGCCGGGTTCGCCGTGCTGTGCGCCTGGGCGGCACTCGCCCTGGGTCTCGCGGCCGTCCTGCTCCGCCGGAGGGACGCATGAGCCAGGCCCCGCCCGCGGAGCGGGCCCAGGCCCGGGGGGCACCCCACCCCGGGCCGGCGGCCCGCGCCAGGCACTGCGCTCGGGGTGCACCGGGCTGCGCGAGGCCCTGCACGCGGAGTGGACCAAGCTGCGCACCCTGCCGGGCACCCCCTGGCTGCTGGCCGCCCTCATCCTGCTGACCGTGGCGGTGAGCGCCGCGGCCGCCGCGGCCGTCAGCTGCCCGGCCGGGGCATGCAGCGTGGATCCGGCCAAGCTCAGCCTCACCGGGATCAACCTCGGCCAGGCCGTGGCCGCCATCCTGGGCGTGCTGGTGATCAGCGGCGAGTACAGCACCGGGATGATCCATACCACCATCATCGCGATGCCCCGGCGGACCTCCATGATGGCCGCCAAGGCCACCATCGTCAGCGGCCTGGTGCTGGCGGCCGGGACCATCGCGGTGCTGGGCTCCCTGCTGGCCGGGCGGCTCATCCTGCCCGGCCACGGCTTCACCCCCGCGCACGGCTACCCCGCGCTGTCGCTGGGCGACGGGCCGGTGCTGCGGGCCGCCGCGGGCTCCATCCTCTATCTCGCCCTGATCGCGCTGCTCAGCCTGGGCGTGGCCACGATGATCCGGGACGCCGGGGCAGCCATCGGGACCGTCCTCGGCTTGCTGTACCTCTCGCCGATCTTCGCCGCCGTCGTGAGCAGCCCGCACTGGCATAACGACATCGAGCGATACGCGCCGATGAGCGCGGGGCTCACCATCCAGGCCACCACCGGCCTGCGCAGCCTGCCCATCAGCCCCTGGGGTGGCCTGGGCGTGCTCGCCGCCTGGGCCGCGGCCGCCTTGCTGGCCGGCGGGCTGCTCCTGCGGTTTCGCGACGCATGAGCGGCAGGCCATGAATCCAGGCTCCAATTGTTCCGGGAACGAAAGGACAGGCGAAGCGTCATGAAGCAGAGGATGAATCTGCCCCGCCGGGTGCGGTGGGCGGTTCCCGCCGGGGCTGTGGCCGTGGCCGGCGGGGTGCTGGCGGGATCGGTGATCCCCGCGGCCCAGGCGGCGCCGCTGCTGCCGTCTCGCACGCCGGCGCAACTGCTGGCCGCGCTGGCCGCGAAGACATCGGCGCCGCCACTGACCGGGACCGTGGTGGAAACGGCGTCGCTCGGCCTGCCCGCGCTGCCGTCGGCCGGGGACCCGGCCTCCCTTCCGTCGCTGCTCGCCGGCTCGCACACGATCAAGGTGTGGTTCTCGGACCCGGCGCACTTCCGGCTCGCCGTACCGCAGAGCATGACCGAGAGCGATGTCATCAGGAACGGCAGCAACGCCTGGCTGTGGGATAGCTCCACCAACACGGTGACGCACATCGCGCTGCCGGCCGGCGCAGCGGTCCCGCGTGTGCCGTCCGTTCCCCTGACACCGCAGCAGGCCGCTGGCCAGGTGCTCGCCGAGGTCGGGCCGACCACGGCGGTGAGCGTGGACAGCAACGTGACCGTCGCCGGCCAGGCCGCCTACCAGCTGGTGCTCGCGCCGAAGAGTTCCCGTTCGCTGGTCGGCCAGGTGCGTATCGCCATCGACGCCCGGAACAACGTGCCGCTGCGGGTCCAGGTGTTCGCGAGGGGCGCCCAGAGCCCGGCGATCCAGGTGGGCTTCACATCGGTGTCGTTCGTCCGGCCGGCCGCGGCTAACTTCGCGTTCCGCCCGCCCGCCGGGGCGAAGGTCACCCAGGAGAGCGCCGGGCCTGGGAGCCAGGCCTCCGGCCAGGCTGCGCGCGGCACCAGCATGACGAACGGGATGACCGTGATCGGCCAGGGATGGCTGGCCGTCGCCGCTGCGCCGCAGTCCGCACTGTCGTCGCTGGCCGGCACCGGCGGACCAGGCGGCTCGGGTCCCGGGCCGTTCCGCGGCTCCAGCGCATCGGCTGCCCCCGGGTCCGGCGGACCGGCCGGCGGACCCGGCGGCTCCGGTAGCCCGGCCCTCGGCGGCACCGGCGCGATCTTCGGCGCCGTGCTGCAGTCCGCTACCCGGGTCAGCGGACCCTGGGGCAGCGGGCGCCTGCTGCGGACCAGCCTGCTGTCGGTCCTGATCACCAGCCAGGGCCGGATCCTGATCGGCGCCGTCACGCCGGAGGTCCTCTACCAGGCCGCTGCGCAGCCGGGCCACGCACTAGCGGCCCGATCACACCACGCGGCCGTCCCGGTGACGTCGAGATGACCGGGCTGGCCGTGGCGAGCAGCGGTCTCACCAAGCGGTTCCGGGGCGGCCAGGTGGCCGTCGACCGTATCGACCTGGCCGTCCCGCGCGGTTCGGTGTACGGCTTCCTCGGGCCCAACGGCTCCGGGAAGACGACCACGATCAGGGTGCTGCTGGGCCTGGCTTTCCCGACGAGCGGCCGCGCGGAACTGCTGGGCGTGCCGATGCCTGCGGGTGCGATCCGGGTGCTGCCCCGCGTGGGCTCGCTCATCGAGGGCCCGGCGTTCTACCCGTTCCTGACCGGACGGGACAACCTGGCCCGCTGCGACGCCGCCGACCGGACCGCCGACCCGCGGACCGCCGCGGCGCGGATCGGCGAGGCGCTGGACCGGGTGGGCCTGCTCGCGGCCGCCCGGAAGCGGTACCGCCACTACTCACTCGGCATGAAGCAGCGGCTGGCCATCGCCGCCGGCCTGCTCGCGCCGCGAGAGCTGATCGTGCTGGACGAGCCGACCAACGGGCTGGACCCGCAGGGCACCCGCGAGGTGCGCGGCCTTATCCGGCAGATCGCCGCGGATGGCATCACCGTGTTCGTGTCGTCGCACCTCCTCGCCGAGGTCGAGCAGGTCTGCTCGCACGTGGGCGTGATGCGCACCGGACGGCTCGTCTTCCAGGGCCCGCTGGAGGAACTGCGGGCCACCGGCGCCGCCCGCATCCGGGTCGAGACGGCGGAGCCGGCCGCAGCGGCGGCGGTGCTCGCACGGCTGGGCCTCCTCGACCCGCAGGTCGCCGGAAACGAGGTATCGGCGCAGCTCGCAGGCGATCAGCCCGAGCGGATCTGCGCGGAACTCGTCGGGGCAGGCGTCGGGGTCCGCGGGCTCGGGATGGTCACCCCGAGCCTGGAGGAGCTTTTCGTGGGACTCACCGGAGAGGGGTTCGATATCGATGGTTGAGGCTTCGACGGCCGAGGCACCCCCGGCTGGGGCTGACTACGCAGGCGGGGCGGCGGCCGCAGGCCAGGGCCGCGATGCTCCCGTCCAGGCGTGGCTGCGCTTCTTCCGGTCGGAGCTGCGGCTGGTCTTCGGCCGCCGCCGGAACCAGGCGCTCCTGCTGGTGGTCGCGTTGTTTCCCCTCATCATCGGCATCGGGCTGCGCCTGGCGGACCAGGGGGGGAACTCCGGAGGCCCCAGCGTGGCGTTCATCACCCAGCTGGCCGGCAACGGGGTGTTCCTCAGCTTCATCGCGCTGACCTTGCTGCTCATCCTCGTGATGCCGCTGGCCGTGGCCGTGGTCGCCGGGGACTCGATGGCTGGCGAGGCCGGCTACGGCACGCTGCGCTCCCTGCTGGCCGTTCCGGCTGGGCGGCTCCGGCTGCTCAGCGTGAAGTACGCCACGATCGTGATATTCGCGCTCGTGGTGACCTTCCTGGTCGTGGCGGTCGCCCTGGCCACAGGCGCGGCCCTGTTCCCGGTCGGGCCGGTGACGCTGCTGTCCGGCACCACCGTGCCGATCGCCGACGCCCTGCTGCGGCTGCTGTTCGTCTCCCTGTACGTGGCGGCCGCGATGGCCTCGCTCGGCATGATCGGCCTGGCCCTCTCGACTCTCACCGAGCACGCCATCGGTGCCATCGCCGCGCTGGCGATCGTGGTGGTGACCAGCGAGGTGGTCGACAACGTGCCCCAGTTCGCCGCGATCCACCCGTACCTGCCGACGCACTGGTGGACCTCGTTCGATTCCCTGCTCCGGGTGCCGGTCAACACCGGCACCCTGCTGCGCGGCCTGCTGTCGTTCGCGGTGTACCTGCTGCTCTTCGGCTCCCTCACCTGGGCCCGGTTCACGTCCGCCGACGTGACCAGCTGACTCACTGGTGTCTTACTCCGTGGCGGCGCTTTCCAGCTCGGCGGCCTCAGCCTCGGCCACGCGCGTCTCGGCCGCGACGTCGATCGACCGGCTGAACACGTAATACAGGATTCCCGCTACCGGCAGCCCGATGAAGAAGGAGATGTCCGCACCACCGAGGGCTTTGGCGGCCGGCCCTTCATAGAGCGTGCCGACGTTGAAGAAGGGCACCATGGCCGCGAAACCGATGAGGTAGGCCAGGATCCCCCGCCAGCCCCACCGGCCATACATGCCGTCGGGCTTGAAGATCTCCGCGATCGCATAGTGACCCCGCCGGACGATGTAGTAGTCGACCAGGTTCACGGCGGTCCAGGGGATGAATAGGTAGAGGATCAGGAGCAGGAAGTTATTGAAGTTCCCCAGGAAGTTGTGGGTGGCCGCGAGCGCGCCCACCAGCGACAAGAGCGCGGTGACCCCGACGGTGATAACCCTGAGGCTGAGCGTCGGCCTGACCTTGCTGAACGAGTCGACCGCACTGATGAGCGTCAGCGAGCCGCCGTACATGTTGAGTGCGGTGACGGAGACCAGGCCCAGGGCGGCGAGGACCAGCACTACGGCGCCGAACCCGTCGAAGACGTGGTTGCCGACCTTCTCCAGCTCGGCGATGCCGGTCCCATCGAAGCTCTTGCCCGCCCAGGCGGCCAGGACGGCGCCCACGATCATCATCCAGCCGCCGCCGATCGCCGATCCCCAGTACGTCCAGAGGAACGTCTTGCGGACGGTCACGTCGGGCCGCATGTACCGGGAGTAGTCCGAGACGTAGATGGCCCAGCTGATCTGGTAGCCGGCCACCACGCCGAACTGCCCGAAGAACGGGCTGGCCTGGAAGTGGCCGACGGCGAAGGTGCCGGCCGGGTAATGGATGAAGAACAGCGTGATCGTGAAGATGCCGAAGATGACGATCATCAGGTAGGTCAGCCACTGCTCGGCCTTGTGGATGAGGTCGTATCCGACCAGCGCGATCACAAACGCGGCGATCGTCACGATGACCACCCACAGCTTGGTGGACCCGTGCGCGACGGTGCTCATCGACTCGCCACCGAGGATGGTGTTGAAGACGTTGAAGCCGGCGTACTGCACGTAGGCGAACAACCAGACCAGCAGTGCGCCGACGTAGCCGAACTGCGGGCGGGACTGGATCATCTGCGGCAGGCCGAGCTGCGGACCCTGGGCAGAGTGGAACGCCATGAACAACGTGCCCACCAGAATGCCCGCCAGGATGGCCAGCACCGACCAGAAGAGCGACGCTCCCTCGCTGATGCTGATCAACCCGACCGCCAGCGTGGCGATCTGCGCGTTCGACATGAACCACAGCGGGCCGAGATGCCAGATCTTGCCGTGCCGTTCGCTCAGCGGTACGTAGTCGATCGACCGGACCTCGAGACCGGCCCGACGTGGCTCCGTAGTTGTCATGCGAAGACTCTCGCCTGACTTCGGCAGGAACGGAAGTATTTGCGCGCAGTTTAAGATCCCCGTGATGCTGATCGTTATCCAGGCGACCACCTCCACGGCGATCCGCTGGCCGCCTTCCGGCGGGCCGGGCAGGAGTTGCGGGAAGCGTTCGCTGCCCCCGGCGTGCTCGAATCGGTGTACACCGCCCCCTTCGGGACCGGGCCAGGCACGGCCCTGCTGCACGTCCGCGTGGTCGAGCTCCTCGTGCACGGCTGGGATCTGGCCCGCGCTACCGGGCAGCAGGCGGACTTCCCCGACGGCGCCGCCGAACGGGCGCTGGCCGCGGCCAGGCAGCAGCTCACGTCGCGGCCAGAAGGCCCCGGCGCCCCGTTCGCTGCGGAAGTCCCGGTCGCCCAGGATGCGCCCGCCGTCGACCGCCTGGCCGGCTTCCTCGGCCGGCCGGTGTGACTCCCGGACCTAGTCCGGCCAGTGCGACGCTGGTGGCTGCAGGACGCAGAACTCGTTGCCGTCCGGGTCGGCCAGGATGTGCCATTGCCATCCGGCCTCCCTGACCGGTTCCCGCGTCAGGACCCGGGCCCCCAGGCTGACAAGCCTGCCCATCTCAGGCACAAGATCGCGGGTGCGTAGGTCAAGATGAACCCGGTTCTTGCCGTGCTTGTCCTCGGGAACCCGCTGGAGAAGGATCTCGGCGCCCTGGCCATCAGCTGGCAGCAGGGTCTGATAGCGGCCGCTGGCCACGCCGTCCCGGTCATAGCCCAGCACGCCGGTCCAGAATTCTGCGGAGCGGCCCAGGTCCGAGCAGTCGATCACGACGACCAGTTCGCCTCGCAGGTAGGGATGTGGCTCACGGCGCATGACCCTGATTCTGCCCAGTTCTCACGGCTCATTCCGGGATTGCGGGAGGAGCGGCCAGGCGGTACCGGGTCGGGTTCCGGGCCGGCCGCGGGCTGGCGGGTCATCCCGGCCACGGCGGACAGGAGGCGGGAGTCCTGGGCGCCGACGAGCGACCAGGCCCGGGCGATCGCGAACACGAAGAACCCGATGACCAGCCCTCCCTGGTTGCTGATCAGGCCCAGGTTGTGCGGAGAACTGCCCAGTTCCAGGCCGTTAGCCAGCTGCAGGCCGTACAGCCCCAGCAGGACCGTGAGCATGATGACCGAGCTCAGGTCAACCCGTTTCCCGTGCTGCCGCCACAGCACGATGACCAGCCCGGCGGTGGATGAAAGTCCGGCTGCGGCCAGGATAAGGACAGTGGTACTGAAGCTGGCTCCGGGCAGCAGGGCCACCAGCGCGATCACCAGGGTGTTGACCAAGGCGGAGAAGGCTGCCCCCGCCTTCACCTGGTGCTCAGCCTCAGCGCTTTGGCCGGTCAGTTTCCCCGGGGACACTGAGATGGCCACGAACAGCAGCCCGATGAGCGCGCCAGCGACGGTGGCGCAGCCACCGAAAAAATCATGAAAGCTGACCGGGATCACCGGCCAAACCTACCGGCCGGCCGCGGGCAGGCAGCGGCCCGCAGCGCGCCGGTTCAGGGACTCGGGGATCACCGGTAGCACTGTTCCCGGTCGGCCCGGCCAGCCCGGATGCTGGCGGAAGGGCCGGTCATCTGCCTGGCCGCTTCCCGCACGGCCACCTCCAGGCTGACGGGGGAGTGGCGGTTATACAGCGGCCCCGCGCCGTCGCTGAGCAGGTAACTCGCCATCGCGGCGCCGCGGGCGGTGACCGGGAGGGGGCCGGTGAGGACGCCGATCATGGTCCGCACGTCCTGTTCGGCGGCGGCGATGCGATCACGGCACAACGGTGCCCGGGGCGACCGCGGTACCGGCGGCAGGCGGCTCTCATCGAGCAGGTGAGCCCAGCGCTGGGCCAGCTCCCGCCGTCCCGCCGCCGAGGAGACCTGCTGGGCGCGGAAGGCCAGGATCCGGCTGGTTCCTTCCCGGTATCCGGCCGCCAGCTGGTCGTCCAGGAACAGTGCGCTCACGCGGGCCAGCCAGCGGTCCCAGGGCCGGTGGTCCCGGGGCCGGTGGCCGGAGGAAGTGGTTCGGGGCAGCAGATGCATGGTCATGCCTCCATCGTGGGCCTCGACACCTGCGCAGATAAGTGGCATCTTTGTCATGGTGCGCAACTATCCTGCCAACCTGAGCGATCCCGGGCGCGACGCTGGCCGTGCACCGGGGAGCGCGGCAGGCGGTGCGGTGGAGCGTGACGGCCAGACGGTCGCCATCGTGGTCTCGGACGGGGTCACCGCGTTCGAGCTGGGCGTCGCCTGCGACGTCTTCGGCGACGAGTGGGCCGCCATCTGCGGAGTTCCCTGGTACCGCTCCTTCGTGTGCGGCATCACCGGGGGTCCGGTGACCACCGACAGCGGATTCCAGATCCTGCCCGCTCACGGACCCGGGCGGATCCGCAGTGCGAGCACGGTGATCGTGCTGCCGACCGTCTCCCCCAGGCCGTACCCGGCGGGGATGCTCGATGCCCTGCGGCAGGCGCACGCACGGGGCAGCCGCATCGCGTCGCTGTGCACGGGCGCGTTCGCCCTGGCCGCCGCCGGCCTGCTCGACGGGCGCCGCGCCACCACGCACTGGACAGAATGCGACGCGCTCGCCCGCCAGCATCCCAGGATCACCGTGGATCCCGGCGTCCTGTTCGTCGACGAGGGCGACATCCTGACCTCAGCCGGGAGCGCCGCCAGCATCGACCTGTGCCTGCACATGGTCCGCCAGGACTACGGCACCGAGATCGCCACCCGGCTCGCCCGCCAGCTCGTCGTCCCGCCCCAGCGCGAGGGAGGCCAGGCGCAGTACATCGAGGCACCGATGCCCGCGCTCGACCATTCCAGCCTGTTCGCCGGCACCGTCGGCTGGCTCCAGGAACACCTGGACGAGCCGATAACCGTCGAGGACCTGGCCGCCCGGGCCGCCATGAGCCCGCGCACGTTCGCCCGGCAGTTCCTGGCCAGCACCGGCACCACTCCCTACCAGTGGCTGATCCAGCAGCGCATCCAGCTGGCCCAGCGGCTGCTGGAAACGAGTGACCTGCCGGTCGAACTCGGTCGCGGAGAAGAGCGGCTTCTCCACCGCAGCCAACCTTCGCAAGCACTTCAGCCGGGCCGTGCACACCAGCCCGCAGGCCTACCGGCGCACCTTCGCCAGCCGCCGCGCCGGCTGACGCTCACCAGGCGCTCCATGGCCGGCGGCCTGCGCAAGCCGCCGTCATCGCAGCTCGCCAGCGGCCTTGAGGTCGTCGAAGAGCAGCTGGTCCACCGGCGGTACCCGGGAACGGTCCGCGTAGCAGAACCACGCAAACTCCTCGATCTCGCTGCTGGGGATCAGGGTTCCGGCGTAGTCGCCGCTGTAGCAGCTCATGCGCACCACCGCCCCGCCCGGCTGGCCGTCCGGCGGGCCGGCCTATAGGTGCCCACGTGCCTGACCGTCTCCGGCTGCAGCGTGACCGTCAGTTCCTCGGTGATCTCGCGCAGCAGGGCCTGCAGGTCGGTCTCCGTGCCTTCCCGCTTCCCGCCGGGGATGTAGAAGATGCCCTTCCCGCGGGGCCGGGCGCACAGGATCCTGCCCTCCTCCACCAGCACCCACGCCACCGTGTCGATCAGGCCCGGGGCCATCCGCGGTCAGGCGGCCTGCTCGGCCTGCAGCTGCCGGACCACCTCGAGCGCGTCGCCGACATGCTGGCCGATGTTGGTCATGGAATTGAACACGTGCCGGACCGTGCCCTGACGGTCGATCACGTACGTGACCCGGCCGGGCAGCAGGCCGAGCACCGCCGGGACCCCGTAGCGCTTGCGGACCTGGCCACCCCGATCGCTGAGCAGCGTGAAAGGCAGCTCGTGTTTGCCGGCGAAGGCCGCGTGCTTGTCGACAGAGTCGGAGCTGACCCCGATCACCTCGGCGCCGGCGTCGGCGAAGACCTCGTAACTGTCGCGGAAGGCACACGCCTCGGCGGTGCAGCCGCGAGTGTCGTCCCGGGGGTAGAAGTACAGGACGACGACCCGCTCGCCGAGCCGGTCCTGCAGCCGGACCGGGTCACCGGACTGCGCCGGGAGAGTGAAGTCGGGGGCCTTCTCGCCGACCTGGATGCCGTGTGCCATGCCGCCAGCCTCCCTGGGGCCCGCTCGCCGTGGGCCGCCCCCCAAGCGTAGTCCCACCCCGCCTGGCGTCCCGTGCGCGCCGGTGCCGCTGTCTCTCATCCGGGCTGACCTGGACGGCAAGGCAATCATCAAGGCGGGTGCAACATTGCCGTCCGGGCGCATAGCGCACGCTGGCCGGGCAGTTCCGGCAGCGGGACCACTGGCTGCCAGCTAGAGAAGGGCGCCTCGCGTGCGAGTTATGGACGGTTCAGGGCAGGTGTGGCGCAAGTCCAGTCACAGCAGCGACGGTAACTGCGTAGAGATCGCCTGGCGTCAGGGCGCGGGAGGTATCAACGTCCTGGTGCGCGACTCCAAGTTCCCCGGTCGTGACCCGCTGGTGTTTACCCCCGGGGAGTGGGCCGAGTTCCTGCAGCGGGCGAAGACCGGGGACTTTGACGCGCTGGCCACTCCCGAGGCCGCCTGAGTGACGCCGGGATTACGGAATCCGGGCCGTATGACTGACGGCTTGGGCGAGTCCCTGACGTGGGTGAATGGCTGAATCGTGTATCCTCACGCCGAGCGGTAACGGAGCATCAGGGGTGGGGAAATGGCGACGCAGACTACTGTCACGGTGACGTGCGACCTTTGCGGTGGCACGAAGGAGACGCGGACCCGGTCGATCAGCATCGACGGGCACGTCCTCGAGATCGACCTGTGTGCGAAGGACGGACGGGGCCTGGACAAGGTGGCCCAGCAGTTCATCCCTCATGCGAGGAAGGTGCGGCGCGTTCCCGCCGCGGGCCGCAGGACGGCGAGCAGCCGCCAGCACAGCGCCAGCGTCCGGGACTGGGCCAAGACGCAGGGCATGGTGGTCAGCGACCGCGGGCGGATCCCGGCCGATGTGGAGCGCAAGTACGAAGCGGCACATTGAGCAGCGGCGCGGGAACGGCGCGGAAGGACCCGGCCGTCTCGCGTCGATCCATATCTATCCGCTGAAGGCCGGACGGGCCGTCGATCTCGGCGAGTCCGTGGTCGAGCCGTGGGGCCTGGCCGGCGACCGCCGGTGGCTCGTGATCGACGGCAACGGGCGGTTCGTCAGCCAGCGCGAGGAACCGGCCCTGGCCCTGGTCACCGCGGCCTACCCGGCCGCTGGAACGGATCAGGCCGGGCATGTGCCGTGGCCGCCGGCCGATGTGATCACCCTGTCGGCCGCCGGCCACCCGCCGCTGACGGTCCGCGCGCCGTCCGCGGGCGACCAGGCCGAGATGGTTTCCGTTGCGGTATGGAAGTCCAGGTTCTGCGCCGCCGCGGCCGGGAAGCCAGCGGACAGCTGGCTGTCGCGTTTCCTGGGCCGCACCGTGCGCCTCGTCTACCTGGACGATCCGACCCGCCGGGAAGTGGATCAGGAGTACGGGGCCCCGGGGGACCGGGTGAACTTCGCGGATGGGTACCCGCTGCTGCTTACCAGCACCGGCTCCCTGCAGGCGCTCGGACGCTGGCTCACCGAAGGCGGCCATCCGCCCGTCCCCATGAACCGGTTCCGGCCCAACGTGGTGATCGACCACGTGCCGCCGTGGGCCGAGGACAGCTGGCGGCGGATCAGGATCGGCAGCGTGACCTTCCGCGTGGTCAAGCCGTGCGGCCGCTGCCAGGTGACCACGATCGACCAGGCCACGGCGGAGCGCGGCCGGCAGCCTCTCGCCCTGCTCGGCCAGCGCCGCCGGTTCGGCCAGCAGCTGGTCTTCGGGCAGAACATGATCCCGGATACCCCGGGCTCCATCCGGGTCGGCGACCCGGTCCAGGTCCTCGAGCACTCCGGGCGGTAATTTCCGCCCACCGGAAACGGTATCGCGCCCCCCTCGTGACTACTTTTAACTAACGGCGCCGGGACCGTCACAGTCATGAAAGCGCGACCCGGGTATTAACACGAAAGTTCTCGCTACGACTTGCCTGGCGGCGCGATCTGGCTCTTCTGTCCGCCGCCGCAGCGTCACGTGCGGGGATGGCAGTGCCCCGGCCGCGGGGGTCGGCCGGGGCACTGCCGGGGGGAAGAAGCCGTTCGTGCATGAAAGCGACGGCGCCCCCCGATCTGTTACACGGAACGGTTTCCAAGCCCGCGGGGGTAACCAACGCCCAGGGTGAGTCGCCGAGCCTGCGGCGCCCCGCCCCGCTGAACTGCCGCCCTGGCCCGGCGCAGCAAGACCGGGCCCGGGAATGCGGCCCGGCGCCGGGGCCTTGGACTGGACATGGATGTTGCAGCAGAGTCTCTTCCGCTGGCGGTGCTGGATTTCGTCGGGATCGAGTACGGCGAAGGGGCCAGTGCCTCTGTCGCCGGCGCAGTGGGGATCGCGCGGGCGGTCGAGGAGGCCGGTTATCGCCGGTACTGGGTGTCCGAGCACCACAACATGAGGAGCCTGGCCTGCAGTGCTCCGGAGTTGCTGACTGCGCATATCGGGGCGCACACCTCGCGGCTCCGGGTCGGCGCCGCGGGCATCATGCTGCCCAACCACGCCGCGCTCAAGGTCGCTGAGTCGTTCCGGACCCTGCTGGCCATGTATCCCGGGCGGATCGACCTCGCGCTGGGCCGGGCCCCGGGCACCGACCCGCTGACGGCCCATGTGCTGCGCCGGGGGATGGTGACCGACCCGGCGGCCGAGTTCCCCGGGCAGGTCGCCGAGCTGCTGGCGTTCCTGGGCGACGGTTTCCCCGAGGGTCACCCTTACGCGCCGCTGGTGGCCGCGCCGGTGGTGGAGGACCGGCCGGAATTGTTCGTGCTGGGCTCCAGTGCCTACGGCCCGCGGTTCGCCGCGGTCAACGGGCTGAGTGCGGCCTTCGCTCATCACATGAGCCCCGAGCTCGCGTTCGAGGCGCTGCGCGGCTACCGCCGCGAGTTCACGCCGCGGGCGGAGGGCGCGGCGCCGTACTCGGCGATGTCGGTGCTGGCCTTCGCCAGCGATGACGACGAGGCGATCGTCGACTTCGAGGCGGCGTGGACGCTGACCATCCAGAACATCCGCCGGGGGATCCGCGAGCCGCTGCGGCCCGAGCAGGTCCGCGACTTCGCCCGTTCGCAGGAGTTCCGCGCCAGCCGGCGCGACGACGGCCGGATGGTGACCGGTGAGCCCAAGGTCGTCGCGGAGCGGCTCCTGGAGATGAAGGACATGGCCCAGGCCGACGAGATCGTGGTCGTCACCCCGAGCCTGGACCGGGCCCGCCGCACCGGCAGCTTCGTGGCCCTGGCGGACGCCTGGCGCAAGGCCGCCTGAGCCGGGCCACCTGAGCCGGGCCACCTGAGCCGGGCCACCTGAGCAGGGCGCCTGCCCGGGGCTGCCTTACCTGAGCCCGGCGGTGGCGGCGTCGCGGGCCTGCGCTTCGTTGAGGACCCGGGCGATCCCGACCGACGTCCAGCCCGAGCTCTCCTCGATTTCGTCCCGGAGCACCGCGGCCTGGTACTCGAGGGCCACCGGGCCGATGGCCATCAGGTCGGACTTCTCGTTCTTCATGATCAGCATGAAGTTCATGGGTCGCGTTGCCTTTCGAGTGTTCCGGCGCTGGGCGGCTGGGTGCCCGCGATCATGGCTCATGCTAGGACCGCGAGGAACAGGTAGCGGTTGAGGCTGAAGAAGTACGCGGGCCCGAGGCCGGTGAGGTCGCTCGCCCAGGCCGTGACCTCGCCGGCCGTGATCCCGCTCCGCCTGGGCACGAACGCGGAGACGAAGTCGATGAGCCCGGCGCTGTAGGTGTCCGGGTCGTAGCCGACGTTCAGCAACGGGATGGCCGCCCGCTGTGTCACGCAGAAGCCGGCGTCTCCGAGCAGCCCGGGGAGCCGCCTCGGCAGATGAGGGTCGGCCAGGTGCCCGTCCCAGGCGCGGAGCACCCGGCGCATCCGGCCAGCGTCGCTGGAGTGCCAGACGATCGAGTCCCAGTCGGTGTCGAGGACGAGCAGCCTGCCTCGCGGACGCAGTACCCGCCGCGCCTCGGCCAGCGCGGCCGGCACGTCATCGACGTACTCATACACCTGGGTGGAGGTGACGACGTCGAACGAGCCCGCGGCGCAGGTCAGCGCGGTCGCCTCGCCGGGCCTGAACTCGGCCGGGGCCGACCCGGCCGGACGGGACCGGGCCCGGGCGATGGAGAGCATGTTCTCGCTCGGATCGACACCGGTGACCGACCCGCCGGGTCCGACCTCGCTGCTCATCTCGCAGGCCAGGAAGCCCGGCCCCGATCCGATGTCGAGCACGTCCTCGCCCGGCTTCAGGCCGAGCGCGGCGAGGATGGTCCGGCGCTGCCCGGCCACGTCGGGAGTGCTGTAGGTCGCCTCGACCCGGCGGGAGGTGGCCTCGTCGAAGGGCATGGCCGGGCTCATCAGGACTCCTCTGGTGCGCCAGCTGGCCGCCGGTACCGGGAGGCAGGCGGGGTGCGTCACGAGCACGATACTTCCCGGTGATCGGGGCACCGGCCCGGCTCGCAGTGGCCGGGCCGGGGGTACCCGTCACCCCCTCTATAACGTTACGTATAGTTCTGACTACGCAAAGTGCCCGAATCGATCGAGACGAGGCTCGGCGTGGGGGGGCGTCGGTGGTGCTGGCTCATGAGGTGGAGACGCAGGCACGGCCCTTGTCCCGCGAGGATCTCAGCATCCTCGCGCTGGAGAACGAGACCGTGGCCGGGCACACCTGCAAGGTCATCGTGCTGGGCGGCCCGCTCGGCCTCGGTGCGCTGCGGGCCTCGATCGCCGGGCGCCTGCCCCGCGCCCCCCGGCTGTCGATGCGGCTGGGGGAGATCGATGGCGCGCCCTGGTGGCTGCCGGACCCGCAGGTGGATGTGGCCGCCCACGTGGTGGAGGCGACCTCGGCGGGGCCGGTGGATGAAGCCGGGTTCCGGGCCACCGTGGCAGGCATCTTCGCCCAGCACCTGGACCGCTCCCGGCCCCTGTGGCGGATCGACCTGATCCCGCGGCTGGCCGGCGGGGGGAGCGCGCTGATCTGGCGCATCCACCACGCCCTGGCGGACGGCATGACGGCCATGCGGATGGCCGGCGAGGTGCTCTGGGACGAGGAGCCGGCCGCCGGGCCGCGCGCCACCGGCCCCCGCCCGCAGCCACGGCCCCAGGGGAGGGGAGCGGCCGGCGCGGCGCAGACGGCCGGGGCGGCGCGGCCGGCTGCGCATCACCGGATGGGCACTCTGCTCGCCGCCGCGCGGGAAGCACCGCAGCCCTGGCTGCGGTCGCCGTTCGACGGGCACATCGATGCGCGGCGGACGGTCGCCTTCACCAGGGCCAGGCTGGACGAGTTGCACCGCGTGGCGGCCGCCACCGGCGGCGCTACCGTCAACGATGCGGTCCTGACCGTGGTGGCAGGCGGGTTGCGGCGCTGGATCGAGGCTCATCACGGCCACCTGGGCGCGGTGCGGGTGAAGGTGCCGGTCAGCCTGCACGCCCTCCCGTCCAGCCCGCCGCTGCCCGCGGACGACGGCGCCCAGCCCGGCAACCGCGATTCGTTTTTCTGCCTCGACCTGCCGCTCGGATCGTCGGACCCGCTGGAGCGCCTGGCCGCCATCCGGCGCGCCACCCTGGTCCGCAAGCAGGAGCACGACGCCCAGCAGCTCGACGCGGCCATGCAGCGGCTGGCGCGAACGCCGCGGCTCAGCCGCTTCGCCGAGCATGTCCTGGCTCATCCCCGGTCGTTCGCGCTGAACGTCTCCAACGTCCCCGGCCCCCGCCGGCCGGTCCGGGTGCTCGGAGTTCCTGTTGGCGCGCTGTACTCGCTCGCCGAGATCGGCGAGTACCACGCGCTGCGCGTCGCGGTGGTGTCCCTGGCCGGCACCCTGAACGTGGGGCTGGTCGCCGACCCGACCCTGCTCGCCGACGTCGACCACCTGGCCGCCGCCATGCAGGCCGAAGCCGCCGCGCTGATCGACTGCCTGCCGCGCGCCTGACCGGTACCACCGGCCTCAGCGACGGGCGGCACGGCACCCCGGGCCGATTAGGATGATCTTGTGAAGCCGTTCCTGTTGCTGGCTACCCGCCCTGAGGACGCCGCCGCAGATAACGAGTACGAGCTGTTCCTCCGGTTCGCCGGGCTCGGCGAGCGGGACCTGCGCCGCATCCGGCTGGAGCAGCGGCCGCTGGGCGGCGTCAACCTCGGGGACTGGTCCGGTGTCCTCCTGGGCGGCGGGCCATTCAACTCCAGCGACCCGGAAACCTCGAAACCCGCGGTCCAGCGCCGGGTCGAGGCCGATCTGCGGAGGCTGCTCGACCAGGTGATCAGCGAGGACTTCCCGTTCCTCGGGGCCTGCTACGGCATCGGGGCCCTCGGCGGCCACCAGGGAGCCGTGGTCGACCGCCGGTACGCCGAGCCGGTCGGCACGGTCACGGTCACGCTCACCCCGGAGGGCGAACGGGACCCGCTGCTGGGGGGACTTCCTGCCACGTTTGACGCGTTCACCGGGCACAAGGAGGCGATCAGCCAGCTCCCGCGGCATGCCGTCCTGCTCGCCACCTCGCCCGGCTGCCCGGTCCAGGCGTTCCGGATCGGCTCCCGGGTCTACGCCACCCAGTTCCATCCGGAGCTGGATGCGGCCGGCCTGTGTACCCGGATCGACGTCTACAAGAACGCCGGGTACTTCCCTCCCGCGCAGGCGGATGAGCTCAAGACCCTGGCCTCCCGTAGCCACGTCGTCCACCCGCCGGAGGTCCTGCGCCGGTTCGCCCACTGCTACGCCCAGAACGGAGCGGCCGCGCCGTAGCCCGAGGGCGCCGATCGCGCGGATACGCTTACCCCCGGCATGCCGGAGGCCGGCCCCGGCGGCCCTGGGGCAGCGAGACGGAGGGGCAGTGCCGGAATTCGACACGGGCGTGCCGCACATCGCGCGCATCGACGCGGCCGAGAACACCCACGAGGCCGCCGAGCAGGTGGCGCCGGGGTGCCGGGTGGTCTATGCAGACAATGACCCGATCGTGCTCAGCCGCAAGCCGTGACGGCAGCCAGGCATCGTCCGTCCCGCCGCGCCGTCCTGGCCGGCGGCCTCGGGCTGGCCGCGGTGGCGGCCTGCGGGGCGGGCGGATATGAGCTCGTGCAGGACGGGACGCTGCCCGGCCGGTACCGGCTGGCCGAGATGACCGGCGCGTGCGACCTGGCGGCGGCGCCCCTGGCCGGGCTGCTGCCGTCCCGGCATCAGGTGTCGTTCCACTCCGCTTACCGGCACCGCGACGTGCAGATGGTGACGCTGATCCCGGCCGCCGCGGCCTCGCCCGCCGGGCTCGGCGTGGTCATCGCGCTGCACGGGTCGGGGGGCAGCCCGGCGACCATGGCCCCGGGGATGGCGCGGGCGATGAGCAGGGCGCAGGTGACCCGGTTCGCGATCATCTGCGTGGACGGCGGGGAGACCTACTGGCACGAGCGCGCCGGCGGCGACGACCCGGCCGGCATGATCGTGCACGAGGTCCTGCCCCGGGCCGCGGCGGCTGGGATGCACACCGGGCGGATCGGCATCGTGGGGCTGTCGATGGGCGGCTACGGCGCCCTGCTGATCGCCGAGCAGTTCAGCGCCGGGGTCGAGCCTGGCGGCGGCCCGGCGGTCGCGGCCGTCGCTGCCCTGTCGCCGGCCGTCTTCGCCTCCTATGACGACGCGCGCGCCGCCAACCCGGGGGCCTTCGACAGCCCGGCCGACTTCACCCGGAACGATGTCGTCTCCGGCCTGCCTGCGCTGCGGCACGTGCCCGCCTATATCGCCTGCGGGACCGACGACCCGTTCCAGCCAGAAGCGGCGCTGGTGCGGTCCCGCCTCTCGGCCCTCACCCGTCAGCCGGTGCCGGGCGGAATCATGCCGGGGTGCCACGACGGTTCCTTCTGGGCGCGGCACTGGCCCGCCGCCCTGGAATTCGTGGCTGCGCATCAATCCGGAGGATTCTGAGCCGCTGCCTGGTCGCCGGGCGGGATGGGGCCGTCAGTGACTTCGTCCCCGGAATCGGCATCGATGATCGGCACCGGGTCCAGCCCGATCCTTTCGGCGATCCGGGTGAGCAATACGTCCTGCGCGGCGAGGTGTCCTTGCACGTGCGCCACCTCATGCAGGGTCGCGCTCGCGTCGTGGAACGTCGCCTCGGCGCGTTTATCCGCCGCGGCCGCCTGCACGTTCTGGCCCACCATGATGACCGACAGCAGGACCAGCTGCAGGAAGGTCTGCGCGACCCACTGGACGATCAGCGCGGGACCGCCCCTGATCGCATCCGGCAGGCTGATCAGGTCGAACAATGCGAATGCATAAGCGCACCACATACTGCCCACGACCGTGGTGATGGCGATCGCGACTCTCGTGTTGAAGCGGTTTATCGCGCTGCCCCGGGGCAGCAGATCAGCCACTCTCACCGGGCTCTCAGCGCGCCGCGACGCAATACGCGGATGGCGGATGTGCTGATATATCGTCATGACCTGACCTTCCATCGATCGGCCGGGCGCGATTCCGGGCGGCCGGAAACTCCGCCAGGGTAATCCCCTCAGCCCAGCGAAACGCCGGTCAGCTAACGGTCAACCGTCAGTCAAACTGGGGTTGCCCGGCGGCCGGCGGGACAGCGTGCCCAACCGAGGGAGCAGCCTGTGACGGATCTCTGCGCGACCGACGCGGTCACCCTGGCGGGGATGCTCCGCCGCCGGGACGTGTCCGCCCGCGAGGTCACCGCCGCCCATGTGCAGCGGATCGAGGACGTGGACGGGGCGGTCAACGCCGTAGTCACCCGGACCTTCGACGCGGCGCTGGACCGGGCGGCCCGCGCGGACGAGGCGCTCGCCCGCGGGGCCGGGCCCGGCCCGCTGCACGGCCTGCCGGTCGCCCATAAGGATCTTCACGACACGGCGGGCGTGCGCACCACCTACGGCTCGATGCTGTTCGCCGATCATGTGCCGGACCACGACGCACTGGTCGTGCACCGGATGTCGCAGGCCGGGGCGATCACCCTGGGCAAGACCAACACGCCGGAGTTCGGGGCGGGCTCGCACACGGTCAACCCGGTGTTCGGCGCCACCCGCAACCCCTACGACCTGACCCGCAGCGCGGGCGGCAGCAGCGGGGGTGCGGCGGCGGCGCTGGCCGCGCGGATGATCAGCCTCGCCGACGGCAGCGACCTCGGTGGTTCGTTGCGGAATCCGGCGGGTTTCTGCAACGTAGTCGGGCTGCGGCCCTCGCCCGGCCGGGTGCCGTCCTGGCCCGTCACCGACGTCGCGGACGTGCTCGGCGTGGAGGGGCCGATGGGGCGCACGGTCGCCGACGTGGCGCTGCTCCTGTCCGTGCTGGCCGGCCCCGACCCCCGGGTGCCGCTGGCCCTGGACGCGCCCGTTCCGGGCGTCCGGCCCGATCAGGTCGCGGGCCTGCTGGCCCGGGACCTGCGCGGGGTCAGGGTGGCCTGGACCGCCGACCTCGGCCTGCCGGTCGAGCAGGCGGTGCGGGACGTGCTGGCGCCGGCCCGGCAGGTGCTCGAGGACCTGGGCTGCGAGGTGACCGACGCGGCGCCGGACCTCGCCGGCGCCGATGAGGTGTTCCGCACCCGCCGGGCGTTCCGGTTCCTGACCGCCTTCGGCCCGCTGCTGCGCCGGCACCCCGGCCGGCTGGGGCCCAACGTGACCTGGAACACCGAGCGCGGCCTGGAGCTGAGCGTGGCCGACCTGAGCCGCGCCACCGTGCTGCACGCCGCGGTCGCCGGGCGCATCAGCGCCTTTTTCGAGTCCGCTGACGTGCTCGCCTGCCCGGTCACCCAGGTCGTCCCGTTCGACGTCACACTGGACTGGGTGCACGATATCGACGGCCAGCCACAGCACACCTACCTGGACTGGATGGCGTCGGCCTACCTGATCTCGGTGACCGGGCTCCCGGCTATCTCCGTGCCCGCCGGGTTCACCCCGGGCGGCCTGCCGGTCGGGCTCCAGCTGGTCGGCCGCCGCCGGGCCGACTGGCCGCTGCTCCAGGTGGCGCACGCCTTCGAGGCCGCCACCGGGCACGGCCGGGTCGTCCCGCCCGTGCTGCGGTAGCCCGTGCTTCGGTAACCCGTGCTGCGGTAACCCGTGCTGCGTCTCACCGGGTCCTCCGGAACAGGCTGACGGCGAGCCAGCCCGCCGCGGCGGCCAGGGGCAGCTCGACCAGGGCCGCCTCAGCGACCGCCAAGGTGTGCTCCAGGCCCGGCGCGGAGGTGCACACGTCGAACCAGGCGTCGGTGAGCAGCAGCGCGCCCCCGGCCGCGGCCGTCAGGCAGGCGCGTGAGTCGTCCCGGGCCAGCAGCGCGGCCGTGACCAGCGCGGCGATCGCCTCGGCGCCGTCCAGGCCGGTCCAGGCCAGTGACCAGTGGTGGGCCTGCGCGGTCCTGGGCAGCGTCGCGCTGAGCACCACGCACCAGGGCACCAGGAACCCGCCGACCGCCAGGGCGGCCAGCCGGGCCCGCCGGAGCAGCCGGGGGGAGGGGCCGGGCAGCCGGGCGGAGGGGCCGGCCAGCCGACGGGAGGAGCCCGCCGTCGGGCGGCCGGTGCTCGTGACGGTCATGGCCTGTTCGCTGGGACGCGGCGGCGCTTGTGTCGGCATGCCCTCACCGTAGAGTTGCAGAGAAAATTATGCAAATAAATTTCTGCAGAAAAATCTCTGTACCAGTGGTACCGTGGGGGCATGGCGATGACTCCACGGCGGGTGGTCGGCGACGCCAAGCGCTGGAAGGCCATGTCGCATCCGCTGCGCCGCGAAATGCTGCGGCATCTCGACGAGCATGGGCCCGCGACGTCCACCACGATCGCGGAGGCCCTGGGCGAGAACACCGGGACCACCAGCTACCACCTGCGCATCCTCGCCGACGCCGGGATCATCGAGGAGGTGCCGGAGCGCGCCAGCGGGCGGGAGCGCTGGTGGCGCACGTTCCCCGTGGACCTGCGGGAGCCCGACTACGACAGCCTCAGCGGCGAGGAACGCGCCGCGCTGGACGAATGGCGGGCCGGGCAGATCCCGGGCGAGATCGAGCTGGTCAACCGTTTCATCCGCGACGTCCGCCAGCACGGCCGGTGGGCCAGGGCCTCCAGGGCCGGCGGCTACTACACCGTCGACGACCTGGAGGCCCTGCACGACGAGTACGTCGCGCTGCTGCACAAGTACGGGCACTCGGCCCAGGACGCCCCGCCCGGGGCGCGCCCCGTGCAGCTGCGGATGTTCTACATCCCCGACGAAGCCCCGCAGTAGCGGCCGGCTACTCCCAGCGCGGGCGCCCGTGCCCGGCCGGCGGGTAACCGCCCGGCCCCCCCTGGGACATGCGGCGCCGGGCCCGCCGGGCGAACACGAACGCCGCCAGGCCAGTCACCAGCCAGAACAGCAGGAACAGCTTGAAGAACCCGAACAGCACCCAGGCGCCGGGCCCGGGGGCCAGCACCACGAAGAGCAGTGCCAGCAGGAGCAGCGGGGCGAAGCGCGGGCCACGGCGGCGCGCGAGCCACGGTGTGCCGGATGTCCCGGGCGGCTGCGGGCCCGGTGCCCCCACCGGCATCAGGAGCGGATCCGGCAGGTCCGTCATGACACGGCGGAGGTCGCCGAAGGTCTTCGCGTTCAGTGCGGCCGAGGTCCGCTCGTCCAGCTCCTCGGCCGTGAGCCGGCCCTCGGCATAGTGGTCGCGCAGCCGGGCGGTCACCCGTTCCCGGTCGGCATCAGAAGCGCGGATGCGGTCATCCATGGCTGGTCCCCTTGCCTTGTCTTCTCGTCGCTCTACTGTTCGTCGTCCGCGTCACCCGGCTCGTCGCTGGCCAGGATCTGGTACATCTGCCGCCGGGTCCGCTCCAGCAGCTGCTCGGCCGCGCGGATCTGCTCCGGCGTGCCGGCGTGGGCCAGCTGCACGATGCTGCCGCCGAGCCGGGCCGCCTGCGCGAACAGACCGGGCATCTCGCCGGGCGCGTCCTGCGCCATCGTCTCCCACGCAGGGCGGGCCCTCTCGGGGTCTTCCTCGATGTGCTGGCGCCCGGCCTCGGTCAGGCTGAAGGCGCGCCGGCCACCGGCCTCCTCACCGGCGATCAGCCCTTCGTCGGCGAGGAGCTGCAAGGCCGGGTAGACCGCGCCGGGGCTGGGCCGCCAGGCGCCGCCGCTGCGTTCCTCGATCTCGGACATGATCTGGTAGCCGTTGCGCGGGCCCTCCCGCAGCAGGGCCAGGATGGCGGCGCGCACGTCGCCACGGCCGGCTTTCGGCCCGCGCGGCGGGGCAGGCGGGCCGGGCCACCAGCCCCGCGGGCCCCCGAAGCCCGGCCCCCCGAAGCCGGGCCCGCCCGGGCCCCCTGGTCCGCCCGGGCCCGGCCATCCGAAGGCCTTCTCCCAGGGGGAGCCGCCCCGCCGGGCCCAGGGCCCGCCGCGCCGGGGCTCCTGATGTTCCTGCCGCTTCTCGCCTGCGCCGGTCATCCCGTGCATGGCCTCCCGGGCCTGGCCGGCCAGGGTCTCCGCGGCCTTGGCCAAGCCGCGCAGGTAAGGATTGAAGTCTCCGCTCGCGCACGATGCCGCACTCATCCGGGCCCCTCAATGATCTACTCGCGATACGATCCCGATATATCGCTACTGTAGGCCGCGGTCTCGCGGATGGCAAACGGGGACAGGGAGCGCCGGTTGGGCCCCGGCCTCACGGGCAGGGGGAGTGGGCGGGCGCATCCACCGGCAGGCCGCGCCCGGCAGACGGGCGGTCTCGACTTGAGACGAATGCCTAAGGAACTTGACTGATTCAAGATAACTCGGCAGGGTGGAACCATCATGGTTCTGGCGGTGATCGACCCGGACGGGGAGATGTCCCGGGCGCTGCGGACGGCCGGGCTGCGGGTCACGATGCCGCGGCTGGCCATGCTGACCTGGCTGGCCGGTCACCCGCATTCCACCGTGGATGCGATCGCGGCCGGCGTGCGGGAGCACTTCGGCACGGTGTCCACGCAGGCCGTGTACGACATGCTCGCCGCGTGCGCGGCCACGGGACTGCTGCGGCGGATCGAGCCGGCGGGTCATCCCGCCCGGTTCGAGCGCCGGGCCGGTGACCACCATCACCACCTGGTGTGCCGCCGGTGCGGCCGCACCGAGGATGTTGATCGCGTGATCGGGGCCCAGCCCTGCCTGACCCTGGCCGAGGGCATGGGCTTCGTGGTGGACGAGACAGAAGTGGTGTTCTGGGGCTTGTGCCCCGCTTGCAAGGCAGCTGAAAGCTCCGCTGACGGAGTACAGCGTGACGAGGAGGTATGGCAGTGACCGACAACCACCCGGTACCCACGACGAACGACGCCGGTATCCCGGTCGAGAGCGACGAGTTCTCGCTGACCGTGGGCCCGGAGGGGCCCGTCCTGCTGCAAGATCATTACCTGATCGAGCAGATGGCGAACTTCAACCGCGAGCGGATCCCGGAGCGGCAGCCGCACGCCAAAGGTGGCGGGGCGTTCGGCCACTTCGAGGTGACCAGCGACGTCAGCGCCTACACCAAGGCCGCGGTGTTCCAGCCCGGCACCCGGACGGACACGCTGATCCGGTTCTCCACCGTGGCGGGGGAGCGGGGCAGCCCCGACACCTGGCGCGACCCGCGGGGCTTCTCGCTGAAGTTCTACACGTCCGAGGGCAACTACGACATGGTCGGGAACAACACCCCGGTCTTCTTCATGCGGGACCCGATGAAGTTCCAGCACTTCATCCGCTCGCAGAAGCGCCGCCAGGACAATAACCTGCGCGACCACGACATGCAGTGGGACTTCTGGACCCTGTCCCCGGAGTCGGCGCACCAGGTGACCTGGCTGATGGGTGACCGCGGCATCCCGCGCAGCTGGCGGCACATGAACGGGTACAGCTCGCACACCTACATGTGGATCAATGCCGCGGGCGAGAAGTTCTGGGTCAAGTACCACTTCAAGACCGACCAGGGCGTCGAGTTCTTCACCCAGGACGAGGGCGACCAGATGGCGTCCGCGGACACCGACTACCACCAGCGTGACCTGTATGACCACATCGAGCGCGGGGAGTACCCGAGCTGGACGCTGAAGATGCAGATCATGCCGTTCGAGGAGGCCAAGACCTACCGGTTCAACCCCTTCGACCTGACCAAGGTGTGGCCGCACAGCGACTACCCGCTCATTGAGGTCGGCCGGCTGGTCCTGGACCGGAACGTGACCGATTATCACACCGAGATCGAGCAGGCGGCGTTCGAGCCGAACAACCTGGTCCCCGGCATCGCGCTGAGCCCGGACAAGATGCTGCTGGCCCGCGGGTTCTCCTACTCCGACGCGCACCGCGCCCGGCTCGGCGTGAACTACAAGCAGATCCCGGTCAACTCGCCCCACGCCCCGGTGCACGCCTACAGCAAGGACGGGGCCATGCGCATGGTCAACGTCTCCGACCCGGTCTACGCCCCGAACTCCAAGGGCGGCCCGCAAGCCGACTCCGAGCGCTACAAGCCGGCCAGCTGGTACGCCGATGGGGACATCATGCGCTCCGCGTACGTCCCGCGTGAGCAGGACGACGACTTCGGGCAGGCGGGCACCATGGTCCGCGAGGTGCTCGACGACGCGGCCCGCGAGCGGCTGGTCACCAACATCGTCGGCCACCTGCTCAACGGGGTGACCGAGCCGGTCCTGGAGCGCGCCTTCGAATACTGGAGCAACGTGGACAAGGACCTCGGCGCCAAGATCGAGGCCGGCGTCCGGGCCAAGGCGGGCGAGACGGATCCCAAGGCCGCCGAGCAGGCTAACCCGGCCCGCAGCAGCATGCAGGCCAAGGCCTAAGCTCCCGCGACCTCAGGGTCCAGGCACCGCAGCAGACGGGATCCCTGGCCGGCCGGCTAGCCATCTGGCTGGTCATCCCCCGGTCAGGGGTCCCGTTTTGCGCGGCGGGATCTGGCCCCCGGGTTTCGTCAGGGAAACTCTGGTGCGAGCATCGAGGCGGGGGACTGCGAGAAGAGGTGGCCATGGACGAGGCGACGTTCGGTGAGGTCCGCGACGCGGTGCGGCGGTTCGTGCGGGAGAAGGTGCTGCCCCGAGAGGACGAGATCGAGGAGACCGACGCGATTCCCGGGGACCTCCGCGCGGCTACCGCGGGCCTCGGGCTGTTCGGCTACGCGCTGCCCGCCGAGTTCGGCGGGTCCGGGGTCAGCATGGCCCAGGACGTGCGCCTGGCGTTCGAGTTCGGCTACGCCACCCCCGCGTTCCGGTCCATGTTCGGCACCAACAACGGCATCGCCGGCCAGGTCATCGCGAAGTTCGGGTCGGACGCGCAGAAGAAGGCGTTCCTGCCCGCGCTGGCGGCCGGGGAGATGGTCGCGTCGTTCGCGCTGACGGAGTCCGAGGCCGGGTCCAGCCCGGCTGGCCTGCGGACCTCGGCCCGGCGGGACGGCGACGGCCCGAATGGTGGCGACTGGGTGCTGTCCGGCACCAAGCGGTTCATCACCAACGCGCCGCTGGCCGACCTGTTCGTCGTGTTCGCCCGGACCGACCCCGGGGCCGAGGCCGGCCGCGGCATCTCGGTGCTCGCGGTGGACGCGGCGAGTCCGGGGCTGACGGTCGGCCCGCGGGATCACAAGATGGGCCAGCGCGGCGCCTGGACCGCCGAGGTGGTCTTCGAGGACGTCCGCGTGCCGCAGGACCGCCTGATCGGCGAGGAGGGCCGCGGGTACCGCAGCGCGATGACCGTCCTGGCCCGGGGCCGGTTGCACATCGCGGCGGTGTGCGTCGGCACCGCCCAGCGGATCCTGGACGAGTCGGTCACCCACGCCGCCACCAGCAAGCAGGGCGGCCAGCTCATCGGCAGCTACCAGCTGGTCCAGGCCATGCTGGCCGACTCCTACGCCGAGATCGAGGCGGGCCGGTCCCTGGTGCTGTCCACCGCGGACGACTACGACGCCGGGCGCAATGTGGCGGCCGGCCCGTCGGCCGCCAAGCTGTACTGCAGCGAGATGGTGTCCCGGGTCGCCGACCGCGGGGTGCAGGTCCACGGCGGTCTCGGCTACATGAGCTCGACCGTGGTGGAGCGGCTGTACCGCGACTCCCGGCTGTACCGGCTGTACGAGGGGACCAGCGAGATCCAGAAGCTGATCATCGCCCGCGAGCTCCTCGCGGCCGCACAGCCGCGCTGAAAACTGGCCCGCTGAATTCTGGCCTGCCCAATTCTGGCGCGGTAGGGCTGACTGCCCGGCAAGTCTCGTGCTAGCCCCCGCGCCCCGGGTCCCGGGCGGGAGCACAATCGCACATAAGATCCGGTGCATGTAAGGGGCGGGGAGCGGGATGCGGGCGGTGTGGCTGCGCGTTCGCGCCGGGCTGCGGCAGGACTGGCGCAGCCCGCTCGTGCTGGCGCTCATCACCGGCCTGATGGGGTCCCTGGTCCTGGCCTCGTTCGCGGGCGCGCGCCGGACCGACACCGCCGTGCCCCGGTTCCTGGCCTGGTCCGGGCCCGACCGAGGGCGACGTGGCGGGGGTCCCGCTCCGGACCATGGACCGGATCGCCCGGCTCCCGGGCGTCGCCTACGGCGAGCCGGGCGCGTTCATGCTGACGACCGCGTCCCCGGCCGGCCACCCGGACACGGGCCGCCCAGGCCAGGTCACGACCTGGGCGCTGATCCACAACCCGCCGCAGTCCCGGGCGATCATCGTGGCCGGCCTGCGGCCCAGCCCGTCCCGGGCCGGCCAGGTCATGATCAACGAGGCCGCCGCGAGGATCCTGGGCGCGCACGTTGGCTCGGTGATCCAGCTCCGGGGGTTCCGGCCCAGCCAGCTGATGGCAGTGCTCAACAACGAGGTTCTGCACCCGACCGTCACCCTGCCCGACGTGCGCGTGACCGCGATCATCCGGACGTCTACGGACCTGGGGGACTCCGGGGCGCCCTCCGACGTCATCTACACCGGCACCGGCTCGCTCTTCCTGACCGCCGCGTTCTACCACCGCTTCGCCGGATCCGTCGCCAACATCCCCGGCCTCGCGTTCCATCTCGACCGGGGCCTGGCGGGCCTGCCCGCCTTCGAGTCCGCGGTCAACCGCCTGACCGGGCACCGGGCCCAGTTCGAGCTGGGCAGCGACGACGCGACCGCCGCGGCCGCCGCCCAGCGCGGCACGTCACTGCAGGCGCTGGCGCTGCTCCTGTTCGGCATCGTCGTGGCCCTCGCGATGCTGGTCATCGTGGGGCAGAGCGTCGCCCGGCTGGCCTACGTCGCCTCGGACGACCTCCCCGTGCTCCGGGCGCTCGGATCCAGCCGGGGACAGCTGATCACGGTGGCGCTGGCGCCCGGGGCCCTGGTCGCGGCGGCCGGGATGGTCCTGGCTATCCCGGCCGCCTACGCGCTGTCGGTATTCACGCCGGTCGGCCTGGCCCGGCAGGCCGAGATCTCGCCCGGGTTCTCGTTCGACGCCCCGATCCTGCTGGGCGGGGCGGTCTTGCTCATGGTCCTGCTGAGCGCGCGGGCCGTGCTGGCCGCCCAGCGGGTGGTCCGGAGTCAGGCTGACACCACCGCGCGACGCCCGGGGCGGGGCTCGCGCATCGCGCGCTGGATGGCCCGCCAGGGGTGCTCACCCTGCTGGCCGTGGGCACGATCGCGCACACGCTGGTCACGTCGGTCCGCCGCCGGCGCCGGGACCTGGCCATCCTCAAGGCGCTCGGCTTCGTGGGGCGGCAGGTCCGGGCCAGCGTGGCCTGGCAGGCGACCGCCATCGCCGGAGCCCGGCCTGATCATCGGCCTGCCGCTCGGCGCGGCCGCCGGGCGCTGGGCCTGGACGGCGCTGGCCCAGGCGTTCGCGATCGAGCCGGTGCCGGTCATCTCCGCGGGGCTGCTGCTCGCCGTCCCCGCTGTCCTGGTGCTGGCCAACGCGGTGGCGGCGATCCCCGCGCGGACCGCGGCGCGGACCCGGCCCGGCATGGTACTCAGGGCTGAGTAGCGGTCCGTGGCCCGCGGCCCGCGCGGCTGGCGGGGGCCGGCCCGGCGGGGCCCGGGGCGGGCTCGGGGAAAATGATCTCGATGTCGAGGCCGCCGGCCGGCCGGGCCGCGGCAGCGAGCCGGGCGCCGTGGGCCCGCGCGATGGACTGGGCGATGGCCAGGCCGAGCCCGTGCCCGCCTGCCTGGCCGACCCGCTGCCGCCCGAGCTGCTGGAAGGGCTCGAGCAGGCGGCCGACCTCACCGGCCGGGATCACCGGCCCGGTGTTCCGCACCGACAGGACGGCCTGCCCGCCGGCGGTGCCCGTGCAGATCTCCACCCGCCCGCCGCGCATGTTGTGCCGCAGGGCGTTGTCGGCCAGGTTGGCGACCAGGCTCTCGATAAGGCTCGGGTCGCCCATGACCGGGGCCGGGCGCAGCGTGGTCTCCACGCTGATGCCGCGCTGGCTGGCGTCCTGATCGCGGGCCGCGGCGACGTCACCGGCGACCGCGGCGAGATCGGCGGGTTCCGGCTGCTCGATGCCC
This sequence comes from uncultured Actinomycetes bacterium, assembly GCA_963723595.1. GTDB lineage: Bacteria > Actinomycetota > Actinomycetes > Streptosporangiales > Streptosporangiaceae > RYN-230. The sequence continues at coordinate 978,020 of CAVRRQ010000010.1, read as the reverse complement.
CGTTCGCTGCTGGCCAAGGTGAGGAGCGCGTCGATCAGGCGTTTCTGCTGCTCGCCGAGGGTCAGCGCCTCCTCGCAGGCCGTGCGCAGTGTCTGCGCGGTCGCGGCCGGATCGGCCAGGGTCACCTGGAGCAGGGCCCGCTCCGCGGTGAGCGGGGTGCGCAGCTCGTGGGAGGCGCTGGCCACGAACTGCCGCTGCGACGCGAACGATGCCTCGAGCCGGCCGAACAGGTCGTTGAGCGTCTCGGCGAGTTCGGTGAACTCGTCGCCGCGATGGCCGGGGCGCAGCCGGCGGTGCAGGTTGCTGGCCGAGATCTCCCGGGCGGCGGCCGTGATCGCGCGCAGCGGCCGGAGCAGGCCAGGCCATCAGCCAGCCCAGGACCAGGGAGAGCAGCACGGCGATCACCAGGGCGAGCACGGACCCGGTGAACTGCTGGTGCACGTCGGCGCCCTGCTGGGCGGCCGCGGGCGCGCTGCCCGGGGGCCCCGCGCGCACTGTGCTCTTGAAGCCCAGGAACGGGATCGTGAGCAGGAGGATCGCCGAGCCGGCGAACAGAGCTGCATAGAACAGGGCCAGCTGGAGCCGCAGCGTGCGCCGGGGCCAGATTCCTGGCATCAGGCCTCCCCGAGACGGTAACCGCCGCCGCGTTCGGTATGAATGACGGGCGGGTCACCGAGCTTGCCGCGCAGCCGCCGGACCGTGGTCTTCACCGTGGTGGTGAAGGGGTCGGCGGCCTCGTCCCAGACGCGCTCGAGCAGCTCCTCGGCCGGGACCACCCGGCCGGCCGACGCGAGCAGGCATTCCAGCAGCGCGAACTCCTTCGGGCTGAGCTCCAGCGGCCGCCCGGCCCGCGACGCGGTGCGGCGGTTCGGGTCCAGGGTCAGGTCACCGCCGTGCAGGATGGGCGGCAGCGCGGCCGCGGACCGGCGGCCCAGGGCCCGCACGCGGGCAGTGAGCTCCGCGAAGTCGAAGGGTTTGGGCAGGTAGTCGTCCGCGCCCAGGCCAAGGCCGTCCACCCGGTCCCGGACGGTGCTGGCCGCGGTCAGCATCAGCACCCGGGTCTGCGGCGACCCGGCCGCGACCTGCCAGGCAGACCTCGTCGCCGTGCACGCCGGGCAGATCCCGGTCCAGCACCACGACGTCGTAGCGGGTCACGGCCAGGCGCTCCAGCGCCTCGCCGCCGTCGGTGACCACGTTGACCGCCATGCCCTCCCGGCGCAGGCCGGTCCCGATCGTCCGGGCCAGGATGGGGAAGTCTTCCACGACCAGCACTCTCACGGTCCCAACGATGCCAGGCCGCCGGTAGCAGCGCGGTGTCAGCCCGGAGCCGGGCCTGGCCGGGCTCCGGGCTGTCAGGCTGGTGCCCGCGGCTGGCACCGGGCTGACACCGGCGCCGGCGTACAACCTCCACCATGACCACTGACACCGCCGCGCCCTACCGTTCCGGCCTGCCGCCCCGTCGCGAGCGCTTCGGCCAGCTCGTGCACGCCGAGTGGACCAAACTGCGGACGGTCCGCGGCTGGGTCCTCGGCCTGGCCGCCGCGGCGCTGGTGACCGCGGCCTTCGGCCTGCTGCCCGGCATGAGCGGCTCCTGCGGCCAGCGCGGCGCGGCCTCGGCCTGCTCGGTCCCGGTGGGGCCGGGCGGGGAACTGGTCAGCGATTCCTACTACCTGGTGCACCAGCCGCTGGCCGGCAACGGCAGCATCACCGCGCGGGTCACCGCGCTGACCGGCCTGATCCCCCCGCCGCCACCGCGTGGCTCGGGTTCCCGGCACGGCCCGCAGCCCGTCGGCGGCCAGGGCCAGTTCGGCCTGCGGCCCGGCCTGGTGCCGTGGGCCAAAGCCGGGATCATCCTCACCGCGGGTACCCGGCCGGGAGCGGCCTATGCGGCGATGCTGGTCACCGCCGCGCACGGCGTCCGCATGCAGGACGACTACACCCAGGACATCGCCGGGCGCCCGGGAGCCGTGTCCCCGTCCCATCCCCGCTGGCTGCGGCTGACCCGGTCCGGGGACACGCTCACCGGCTACGACTCGGCGGACGGCACCCACTGGGCCCGGGTCGCCGCCGTCACCCTCGCCGGGTTCCCGCGCACCGTCCAGGCCGGGCTGTTCGCCACCTCGCCGCAGTACTCGCAGGTGGCCAGCCTGGGGTTCGTCCAATCCGGCACGGAAGGCGGGCCGTCCCTGGCCACCGGGCGCTTCGACCATGTCCGCCTGCAGGTGTCCGGGCGGGCGCCGGCAGGCGCGCCCGCGGGGGCTGGCGGCCGGTGGGCCGGCCTTTCGATCGGCGGCGCGGGCAACGCGCCGGCGGACCTGCGCGGCGGCTACCAGCAGGCCGGCGGGACGGTCGCGGTGACCGGGTCCGGCGACATCGCGCCCGCCTCGCCCGGGGCGGCGGGGATCGGCACCACCGTCGCGCAGGCGCTGGCCGGCACGTTCGCGGCGCTAATCGCGGTGACCGTCGTCGGCGCCGTGTTCATCACCGCCGAGTACCGGAGCGGGCTGGTCCGCGTCACGCTGAGCGCCAGCCCGCGGCGCGGCCGGGTCCTCGCGGCCAAGGCCGCCGTCATCGGCGCGGTCACGTTCTCCGGGGGGCTGGCCGTGTCGGCCATCGTGGTCACGCTGGGCCCGCGGATCCTGCGTGACCATGGCGTTTACGTCTTCCCGGTGTCCATGCTCACGGCGGCCCGCGTCGTGGCCGGCACCGCGGTCCTGCTTGCCGCCGCGGCCGTCCTGGCCCTGGCCGCCGGGGCCCTGCTGCGGCGCAGCGCGGCCGCGGTCACCGCCGTCATCGTGGTGATCGTCCTGCCGTACCTGCTCACGGTGGTCGCGCCAGTCCTGCCGGCTGGCCCCGCCGACTGGGTGCTGCGGCTCACCCCGGCCGCCGCGTTCTCGATCCAGCAGGTCATCCCGAGCTACGCCCAGGTCAGCAACGTTTACACGCCTGCGCAGGGGTTCTTCCCGCTGGCCCCGTGGGCCGGGCTGGCCGTGCTCTGCGGCTGGGCCGCGCTCGCCCTGGGCCTGGCCGCCGTCCGGCTCCGCCGGCAGGACGCCTGAACCAGCGGGTGCTTACCCGGCGATCAGCTCGCGGGCGGCCGCCTCGATGTGCCCGGCATCGATCCCGGCCGCGGCCAGCAGCTCCTGGCTGGAACCCGAGCCAGGCAGGTCCCGGACGCAGAGGTGGGTGAACCGCAGGCCCTGCACGCCCGCCTCAAGCAGCGCGTCAGCTACCGCGGAGCCCAGTCCTCCGGCCGGGTAGTGGTCCTCGGCCACGACCAGGCGGCCGCTGGTGGCCGCCGCGGCCGCGACGAGGGTGCCGGTGTCGATCGGCTTGACCGAGTACAGGTCGATGACCCGGGCGCGGAGGCCGTCCCCGGCGAGCTGGTCCGCGGCGGCCAGGCAGGCGTGCAGGGTCACCCCGGCGCCGACCAGCGTCACGGCATCGTCGGGGCTCGAGCGCAGGACCTTGGACCCTCCGACGGGAAACGACTCCGCGCTGTCGTAGAGCACGGGATAGGCCCCGCGGGTGGTCCGCAGGTAACTGACGCCGGTGCGGTGCGCCATGGCCGTCACCAGCGCCGCGGTGCTCGTGGCGTCGCTCGGGTACAGCACCGTGCTCCCGTGCACGGCCCGCATCATGGCCAGGTCCTCCAGGGCCATCTGGGAAGGGCCGTCGGCGCCGATCTCCACCCCCGCGTGGGAGCCGGCCAGCCGGATGTTCGCCTGCGATATGGCGGCCATCCGGATGAAGTCGTAGGCGCGGCTGAAGAAAGCCGCGAACGTCGAGGCGAAGGGAATGTAGTTCCGGACGCTGAGCCCGACCGCTGCCGCGACCATCTGCTGCTCGGCGATGAACATCTCGAAGAAGCGCCCGGGATAGGCCTTGGCGAACTCCATGGCGTACGTGGAGTTGCTGACCTCGCCGTCGAGGGCCACGACCCGGGGCCGGTCCGCACCGAGTGCGACCAGCGCATCGCCGTACGCCTTACGGGTGGCCACCTCCTCACCGAGTGAGTAGGCCGGCGCCCCGGGCGCCGGGGTCTGGGGATGGCCGTGGGCCTGATCAGCCGCGGGCGGCATGTCTGGCTCGGCGCCCGGCTCCGTGGCCGCGGGCAGCTGGCCCCGGACGATCAGGTCGCGTTCACCACCGAGTTCGGCGATGGCCCGCGCGGCCATGTCGGGGGGGAAGGGGCGGCCGTGCCAGCCTTCCTTGTCTTCCACCTCGGAGAATCCGCGCCCCTTGATGGTGCGGGCCAGGATCACGGTGGGCTGGCCGCCGCTCCCATCCTCGGCCGCGGTGAACGCCTCATCGATCTCGGCCAGGTCGTGGCCGTTTATTTCCAGCACCCGGGCACCGAAGGCCGAGGCGCGGCGGGCGTAGACGTCAAGATCCCACTGCAGCTCGGTCGGCCCCCGCTGGCCGAGCCGGTTGACGTCCACCATGGCGATCAGGTTGGACAGCTGGTAGTAGGAGGCCTTGTCCACGGCTTCCCAGATGGAGCCCTCGGCCATCTCGCTGTCCCCGCACAGCACCCAGACCCGGTACGGGAGCCGGTCGAGATACCTGCCCGCCAGGGCCACCCCGACCCCGTCCGGCAGTCCCTGCCCCAGCGACCCGGTGGCCACGTCCACCCACGGCAGCACCGGGGTGGGATGACCCTCCAATCGGGATCCGAGCCGCCGGTACCCGGTCATCAGCTCGTCGTCGGACACCACCCCCACCGCCTTGTACACCGAGTACAGCAGCGGCGAGGCGTGGCCCTTGGAAAAGATCAGGTGGTCGTTGCGGTCGTCGCCGGGATGGTCCCAGTCGTAGCGCAGGTGCCGGCTGACGAGCACCGCGAGCAGGTCCGCCGCGGACATGCTCGACGTGGGGTGACCGGATCCCGCGCTGGTGCTGGACCGGATGGAGTCAACGCGAAGCTGCGCGGCCAGCTGGCTGGCTCTGACGAGGTCGATTCCGCTGAGGACCCGGATTTCGTCGCTCATGTCTGGAACTCACCCTTCGGCGGGAACAGCGAAGGCCGGGGACTGGTCATACCGGCCCGGGCCGCGCCTGGCATCTGCCGTCATGGCCAGGCTATCGCGGGGCGGTGAAACGGCCCGCGGGGCATGGCCCAGGGCTTTTCCCGGCGCTGCCGGGGTCGGCGCACCCTGGCGGCCGGTCCGCCCGTTCCGGCGAACGTTCCGCGGGAAAGCCGGTACGTTCCATGCACGCCGGGCCGTGTCCCTTTACGCAGTGACGGGCAGGAACCGGAGCAATGACCCAAGGAGGCCGATATGGCACGCGATCCCAAGTCCGCGGACGATCCTGAGCCGGGCGCAGGCGTATTTGGTTCTGAAGCCGGCGGCACCGACATTCTCGGTACCGAGGAAGGCGGTACTGACGAGCTGGGCCCGGAGGCGGGTGGTACTGACGAGCTGGGCCCGGAGGCGGGTGGTACCGACGAGCTGGGCCCGGAGGCGGGTGGCAGCGACGAGCTCGGCGCGGAGGAAGGCGGTACCGACGAGCTGCGCCCGCCGGGCCGCTGAGCACTAATGTGCCGGCCGCGGAGCCGTTCCGGGTGGCCCCGAGGCCCTGGAAAGCGGCGGCGCGGAGGATCCCGTCGGGGGTCTGCTCGGCGTAACTGACCTGGATGACGAGCCTGGGCTCGACCCAGGTCACGTTCCGGGCCTGGACCGGGGGGACCGGGCCGCTGAAGGGCGGGCTGTCCTGCTGCAGTGGCGCCAGTACTTCTTCCAGCGCCCGCAGGACCGGCTGGGTGAAGCCGGTGCCGACGCGGCCGGCGTAGACCAGGCCCGCTCCGGTGGGGATCCCGACGAGCAGCGAGCCGATCCCCCCGGCCCGGTGGCCGCGCCCGGGGCTGATGCCGCCTACGACCACGTCCAGGAGCCGCCGGTTCTTGATCTTCAGCCAGGCCGGGGACCGGCGGCCGGGCTGGTAGGGGGAGTCGAGGCGCTTCAGCACGACGCCTTCCAGCCCGTCGCGGATGCTCACCGCGAGCACGGCGTGGCCGCCGCCGGGAAACGACGGCGGGACGTGCACGTGCGGGCCGGCCAGGGGCTGCGCCTCCAGGATGGCCCGCCGCTGCGCGTAGGGCTCGCTGATCAGCGGCTGCCCGCCGGAGTACAGGATGTCGAAGACCAGGTAGGTCACCGGGACCGCGGCCACCAGGCGCGGCGTGGGCGCGCCGACGTGCATCCGCCGCTGCAGGGCCGCGAAGCTCGGGCGGCCGCCGGTGAAGGCGGCGATCTCCCCGTCCAGGACCATGTCCCGGGGGCCGCCCTGGCGGGCCAGGTCCGCCAGCTCCGGGTAGGCCCGGGCCATGTCCCGGTCGCTGCGCGAGAGCAGCCGCAGCTGCCCCGCGGACACGTAGGCCACCGCGCGCACGCCGTCCCATTTGAACTCCGCGGCCCACGCGGTTTCCGGTTCCGGGATGTCCGCGGCGGGCACCGCGAGCATGGGCGGTATCCGCGGCGGAAACCCGGCGCTGCCCCCTGATCCCGGCATGAGCCCCCCGTCGCGCGGCACCACGGTGCCTGCTGGGGAGCACTGACCGGCTACCTACCCGGCTCGCCGGCCAGGACACCGGGGGAGCGGGGCCCGCTAGCTGGCCGGGTCCCGCTGTGCAGGGACGCTCAGAGGCGGGACGGCCAGAGGCGGGACGGTCAGAAACGGGGGCGGCCGGGGTCCTTGCCGCTGACCGGGCGGCTGGTGTCGCCGGTCCCGCGCGTGATGAGGGCCACGGCGAGCAGGGCGGCCAGCGGGGCGACCAGCGCGATGAACTCCGAGGAGGGCAGGCTGCCCAGAGCGTCGAGTGCCCCTGCGAACCCGACGATCAGGACGGCCACCGCGACCAGCCCCCAGCCGTGCAGGAACAGCCGCAGGGTGAAGGGTGGTGCGGGGTCGGTCACTTCCGGGACCGCGGTGATGGTCTTCATGCCGCGGGTCTCCGTCATGCCCTCGCGGACCCGCACCGTGAGCATCAGGGTCCCCGGCTGGTCCGCGATCAGGAGCAGCTCGTCAGGATGGGACGGGTCGGGCGCCTGCGCCACTGAGCCGCCGCCCGCGGCCCAGGACATGACCATCCGGCTCCCCGAGGGCTGGACCCGGTAGCGGGCCTGCTCGCCGGTGACGACGGTGTCCGGCCCGTCGATGACCACCGGCGGGGCCAGGCCGGTGGCGGCCGGGCGGGCGGCCTCCGGGGCCGCAGCCTCGTGACCCCCGCCCGCGCCCCCGCTCCCGCCCGCGGCCCCGGCCCCGCGTGCGTGCCCGTTCCCGTTCATGGCGGGCGCGGCCGGGGCGGCCTCGGGGGTGACGAGGAACTGCCGGCGGGCCAGATGCTCGGCCAGCCGGATCTGGTGGACGTGCACGCTCCAGGCCATCACCACCACGGCCGTGGCGAGGCCTGCCGCCCCCAGTCCGAGCAACCCGGCGACCACGGGATGACCGGCATCAGCCAGCACGGCGGTGAGCATGCCATCTCCCCCAGCCTGAACGTCTCTGCTGCTTCACGAGAGTATTCAAACATAGAATCGAACCCGCTGGAAGCCCAGGACGGATTCTCGTGGCCGGGCGGGGCGGGGCAGGCCCGGGCGGGGTCACCGGCGGGCCACCGCCCGGGCGTCAGTGCCCGGTGAACGCGGGCGGCCGCTTCTCGGCGAAGGCGCGCTGGCCTTCCCGGTAGTCGTCGGACCGGAAACACGCCTCGATCATCGCTTCCACCCGGGCGGTATCGCGCTCGCCGGGGGAGCGTCCGGTGTCGCGGATCGCCGCCTTGCACGCGGCCAGGGTGAGCGGCGCGTTCTCGGCGACGGCCCGGGCCAGGGTCATCGTCTCGTTCCGCAGATCGGAGGCCGTGACGACCCGGTTGACCAGGCCCATCCGGAGAGCGTCCGCCGCCGGGAACCGGCGGGCGGACAGCAGGATCTCCGCCGTGCTGGCCGGCCCGACCAGGTTGGTCAGCGCCGTCACGCCCGCCAGGCCGAAGCCGAGCCCGAGCCGGGCGGCCGGGATCGCGAACTGGCTGTCGTCGGCGGCGATGCGGATGTCCGCCTGCAGGGCGATGAGCAGCCCCGCCCCCAGGCAGAACCCGCGGATCATGGCGATGACGGGCTTTTCCAGCCCGCTCCAGGATCGGTTGATCACGGCCTGGGCCCGGTCGTATCCGGCCCGCGCGGCGGGCGAGGTGCGCAGGTCGCCGAACTCGGAGATGTCGGCACCCGAGACGAAGGCCTTGTCCCCGGCACCGGTCAGCACCACGACGCGGACGTCCGGGTCCGCCTGCAGCGCGTCCAGCAGGCCGGGCAGATTCGCCCGCATCCCGCCGGTCAGCGCGTTGCGCTTGGCGGGGTTGCTGAAGGTCACGGTCGCGACCGTGCCGGCGACCCCGACGAGCAGTTCGCCGCCGCCGTTACCCGCCGCCGGGCTCGGTGATGTCATGCCCTTCCTCCCAGATCGCTCCTTGGGCCCGGAGCCGGCCGATTTCCGCGTCCGGATACCCGAGTTGGGTGAGCACCTCGCGGGTGTGGGCACCGGCGTCGGGACTCGCGCTGCGGACGGTGCCCGGCGCGCCGGTCATCCGCACGGCGTTGCGCAGGATGTCCAGGCGGCCCAGGACCGGGTGCTCCACTGGCGCGGTCATCGCCAGGTGCTGCACCTGCGGGTCGGCGAACACCTCGTCCATCCGGTAGACCGGCCCGCACGGCACCCCGGCCTGGTTCAGTGCCTCCACCCACTCCGCGGTGGTCCGGGTGCGGAGCCGGCCGGCGATCAGCGCGTTGAGCTCGGCCCGGTTCGCCGACCGCTTGGCGGCCGAGTCGAAGCGCGGGTCACGGGGGATGCCGGGCAGGCCGATCGCCTCGCACAGGCTGTCCAGCAGCCGGCCGCCGGCCCCCGCGATGTTGACGTAGCCGTCGGCGGAGGCGAAACAGCCCATCGGCACGCTGGTGGGGTGGTGATTGCCCGCCGGGGCCGGGATCTCCTGGTCGACGGTCCAGCGCGCGGCCTGGAAGTCCATCATCGCGATCATGGACTCGAGCAGGGAGGTCTGCACCCAGCGCCCGGTCCCGGTGCGGGCCCGGTCGTGCAGGGCCACCAGGACACCGATCGCGAGGTAGAGGCCGGCGGCCAGGTCCGACACGGGGATCCCCGCGCGCGTGGGCTCCGTGCCCGCCAGGCCGGTGACGCTCATCAGGCCGCCCATGCCCTGGGCGATCTGGTCGAGGCCGCCCCGGCCGGAGTAGGGGCCGTCCTGGCCGAACCCGGAGATCGACCCGTACACCAGGCGCGGGTTCCGGGCGTGCACCGCGCTGAAGCCGAAACCCAGGCGCTCCTTGACCGGCGGCCGCATGTTCTCGATCAGCACGTCGGCGCGGTCCACCAGGCGCATCAGCACGCCATGCGCCCCGGGCGCCTTTAAGTTCAGGGACAGCGACCGCTTGTTCCGGTGCAGGTGCTGGAAGTCGCAGCCATGCCGGCCTTCGGTGGCCGGGCCGGGCCCGGCCACATCCGGCGGCGGCTCTACCCGGATCACGTCGGCCCCCCAGTCGGCCAGCTGGCGGACGCAGGTCGGGCCGGCGCGCGCCACGGTGAGGTCGATGACGCGGATGTCGTCGAGCGGGAGATAGGCGGTCACGCCCGATCACCGCCTGGCCGAGCGCCGTCCCTGGCCATCATCAGCCTCCCCGGGATCCGCCGCCGGCGGGCCGCGGCCGGCGTTCCTCTCACGACCCTACGCAGATTCGGGCCGCGGGGACATGGCCAGCCAGGCGTCCGGTGCGGGCGGGGAAGCCCGTTCAGCCGGGGCGCCCCCCGCTGTGGTGCGCGGCAGGCCGGGCATCGGCGGTCTTGGCGGTGGCATGGGCCGGTCCGCCCGCTGCGGGCCGGGCCGCCAGGCTGCCGTCGGCCAGGACCGTGCGTGGCCCTCCCGTCCGGGTTAACCCGGAGGGTGGCGCGGCACAGATAGGCAGGCACGCGCCGCGATGAATGGCGCAGGCCGGAAATTTCGGGGTAAACATGACTCCCAGCATTGCACGGAGCGTATGCACGTGCAGACACACGTTCCTATGCAACGTGCCAATAAGGGTGACACTTTTCTTACCGCCCGCCACCCTTCCCAGCCGCCGCCTTCCTGCCCGCGGGCCGCTGCCGAGGCCCGCGGTGGGTCCAGGCCTACCCCGGGTGTGGGTACCACCCCATGGCGCACCGGAACCGCGGCGGGCCACGATGGGGGAATGAGCTTCTTCGACGACGTTCCGCCCGCTGAGCCGGAGCCGACCCGGCCGCATCGTCCCTGGGACCCGCCGGAGGCCGGCTTCCCAGGGGCGGTCCCGTTCAGGACGCTGGTCCTCGCGCGGACCGAGCAGGCCGCCGTGGCGATCACGGGGCTCTCGGCCTACCCGGCCGGCTTCGAGATCTTCGTCACCGCCCGCATCCGCCCCGGCGCTGACCCCGGGCCCGGCGGGCCGGGACCGGGCGGCCCCCTGGGGTCCTTCCGTTTCGGGCTGCAACTCGCCGATGCCACCAAGGTCATCGGCCAGCGCGGGGGCCGGGGGCCGGATGGCGACACCGAGCCGGACGGCCCCGTCCTGCGGATGTTCCTGGGGGGCGGCAGCCCGCGTTCCCGGTTGTCACGCTGGTGGGCGTGGCCGCTGCCGCCCGCCGGGCCGCTGGAGTTCGTCTGCGAGTGGCCGACACTGGCGATCCCCGAGAGCCGGGCCGGGCTCGACGCACAGCTGATTCTCGACGCCGCTGCGCAGAGCACCCCGCTCTGGCCGGACGACGAAGGGTGACGGGGCGGCCTGACCGCTGGCGCCGGAAAACCGTTAGGGAAATTGACTGTCAAGTAAGTTTACGATCGGTTAGCCTGGCCGCATGGCCGGTCCAGACGAGCACGAACTCGCCACTCCCACGCTGATGGGTGCCGCCCGGGGCGCGTACGCCCAGTCCATCCGGGCCCAGCTCCAGGCCATCGGCGCCGAGGATCTGCCCAGGAACGGGGCGACCATGCTGGCCGGGATCGCCGCCACGGGGGGACCCCGGCAGGACCTGCCGGCCGGGCTCGGCGTCACCAAGCAGGCCGTGAGCCAGGCCATCGACATCCTGGCCAGCCGCGGTTACCTGGAACGGAATCCGGATCCCGGTGACCGCCGGCGGATCACGCTCCGGCTGACCGCGCGCGGGCAGGAGGTCATCGACGCCGTGGTGCGCGGCACGGAGGCGGTCGATGCCCAGCTGCTCCAGCGGGTGCCGGCCGGGCAGGTCGGCGCCATGCGTTCCGCGCTCCTGGCCCTGGCCGACATCAAGAGCGGCGCCGCCGCGGCCGGCACCGGCAAGCGCCGGCCGCCCCCGCAGTTCCGCCAGTTCAGCCCCATCTTCCCGGTCCGGGACATGAGGGCCGCGCTGGCTCACTACACCGCGCTCGGCTTCGACACCCAGCCCTACACGGGCGAGGACGACTACGGGTTCGCCGACCGCGAGGGCACCGGCCTGCACCTGGCGGGCGATCCGGGGCACGATCCCGCGCACAGCCACGCCTCGGCCTACCTCTACGTCCGCGACGCGGACGCCCTCTATCAGGAGTGGACCCGGCCGGGCGTCGGCGGCCGCACCCTCCCAGTCAGCCCGACGCCGTATGGGCTTCGCGAGGGTGCCCACATCGACCCGGACGGGAACCTGATCCGGTTCGGCTCGCCCATGCCGGAGTAGCGCGGCCGGCGGGGCTAGACGACCAGCGCCGCGTCGCCGGGGCAGAGCAGGCTGGCCAGCCGGAGCAGCGCGAAGTCACCGGACGCCGGCCCGAGCACGCCCACGCCGAACCGCTGGCCGCTGGAGCGGTGATGCACCGGGACGACCAGTTCCGGGCGGCCCGTCAGGCTCGCCGGGGCGGTGAACCGGAACGCGCCGGCCCGGAACGCGAGAAGTTCCGCCGGGCCGGCGTCGCGCAGCGGCGGGAGGCCGGGCGTGACGGGCAGCACGGCGACCGAGTCCGGCGGCAGGACCGCGTCCAGCCGCGCCGCGTAGCCGCGCCAGGCCCGCTCGTCCTCCTCCCGCTGCGGATCGCCAGGCTGGCTGAGGGCTTCCGCGCGCTGGACCCGGGACCGCACGTCGCCCGCCAGGAACTGCCTGTTCGCGGCCAGCCATGGTCCGTGGGCACGCCAGACCTCCCGGCCCTGGACCCGGGCGAACAGGTCAGCCACGTCATCGTTGATGACGGCGTCCAGGGGGGCCTCCGACACCCCGGAGCCCCACCGGTCCGCGACGGCCGCCGCGGTCGCCTGGACTGCGTCCGCCAGCTCGGGACTGAGGCCGGCCCGCCCCCGGGCGACGTGCACCGTCCGGGCCGCCGCCAGGGGCGGGGCCGCGCCGGGCGGGGCCAGTACCTCCAGTACCGGGCCCAGCATCCTGGCGCTGCGCGCCAGGATGCCCACCACGTCGAACGACGGGGCCAGCGGCAGCACGCCTTGCGTGCAGACCAGACCGTGACTCGGCCGGAAACCGAAGAGCCCGCACGACGCGGCGGGAACCCGGATCGAGCCGGCGGTGTCGGTGCCCAGGCCGATGCCGGCCAGCCCGGCGGCCACGGCGGCGGCCGGGCCGGACGACGAGCCGCCGGTGAACCGGCTGGGATACTGCGAATTGAGCGGGGCGATGCCCTCGCCGGCGTTTCCGATCAGGGAGTACGCCAGCTGATCCAGCTTGGCCAGGCCCGCCACGGACGCGCCCGCCGCCAGCAGCCGCGATACCGCCGGTGCCGTCTCCACGCTGGCGGGATGCGTCGCCCGCCACCGCGGGTGCCCGAACGAGGACACGTGACCGGCGATGCCGAACATGTCCTTGACCGCGGCCGTCACGCCGTCCAGCCGGCCCGGCCCGGTGGCCGGCAGGCTCACCGAGCCTGGGACCCAGCAGTGGACCGCCTCAGCGGAGATGGTGGACCTCCTGGAGCCCGTATACCGGCGTGGGCAGGCCTGCCTGCCGGGCCTTCAGCTGCGCTCTCCCCACCCTTACCCCGCACCGCCGGAGCGTCCAGCCCCGGGCGCGGCGGGCCAGCGATCGGGCGTCCCTAGCCTGGCGGCCCGCGGCCCGGCCGCCCGGCCGCCCGCTAGAGGTCGGCGATCCAGCTGCCGTGGAACCCGAGCGGGATCCGGGCGGGCAGGTGCACCCGGGCGACGGGCTCGCCGGTGAAATCCTGGGCGGCCAGGATGACCAGGTCGGCGGCACCGCGGTCGGGATTGTGCACGAACGCCATGACGTAGCCCTCGTCCTCGGCGGCGCCGGATGCGGCGGGCGCGAACACCGCCTCGCCCGCGGTGGCGTCGCGGCCGAACTCGTGCGCCTCGGTGGTGCCGTGGGCCAGGTCGTGCTTGAGCAGGGCGTTGGCGAAGGCCTGGTCCGCGAAGTCGCCGCCCAGCGACGACCGTGCCCTGGCTGACCTCGCCGATCACCGCGCTGTAGCCGTAGCGGTGCGGCCGGGAGATGACCCGGTCGCTGACCCGGGGGAATTCCTGGAGCCGGTCGTCGAGGCGCTGCTCGGTGACCTTCCCGGCGGCCGGGTCCACGATCCAGCGGTCGAGCGTCAGCGGCCCGCGTCCCGTCCAGCGTGGACACGTCGTAGGCGCCCTGGTAGCGGCACAGGTCGATGACCACCCGGCCGCTGTCGTCGTCGTAGGCGTTGAGGGTGTGGAACACCCAGCACGGGTCCACCTCGAACCAGCGGATGTCAGCCGGCGCTGCCGCCGCGGGGCAGCAGGCCGACCCGGGCCGGGTGAGCGGGATTCCAGGTGTAGGGCAGTTTTTTCCCGGCCGACACGGCGTCCATGCTGAACGTGACCGGCAGGTCGAACAGCACCACGTAGCTGGCCGGTCAGCGCGAAATCGTGCATCATCGGCCCGTCGGCGAGCGGGATGTTGGTGGCCGACGTCACCCGGCCGCCGGAGCCCACGACGAGGTGCTGGACGTGATCCCAGGCCCAGTAGTACGCGATCGCGTGCAGCTCCCCGGTGAGCGGGTCGGCCTTGGTGTGCGCGGCGAACCCGCCGGGCAGTGTCCCGCCGAAGTCGCACGGCCCCACGGTGTCCAGTTCGTCGGAGAGCTCGTACGGCAGCGGGCCCGACTCCACCGTGGCCAGCGTCCGCCCGGCGCTGGCGATCGATGTGCGTGTTGGCCGCGAAATCCATCCCCTCGTGCACCGGGCCGGCCGGCCACGTCTCGCCGCGGGCCTTGGCGACGGCCTGGGAACGGACCCAGCGGTTGCGGTACCACTCCGCCCGGCCGTCGCGCAGCCGGACCCCGTGCACCATCCCGTCGCCCGATGAACCAGTGATAGCCGGGATCCTCCAGGCCCATGGGGTTGGGGCCGTTCCGCAGGTACCGGCCGTCCAGCCCGGCCGGGACCTGGCCGGTCACCGGCAGGTCGAAGGCCGTGATCTCCTCGGTCACCGGCGCGAACGGGCCTTCCAGGAAGCGATTCGGTGTCCGGCATGGCCGACTTCCCTCCTCCGGTGGGCCTGTACGGGGCACTTACCCGCATTCGAGGATGCCCAAAGGCCGGGCGCCGCCGTTCACCCGGCGGGCCCCAGCCAGCAGATAACATGATCTTGACGTCAATATCAAGTTCGTGTTGAATCTTGGCACTGAGCGCGCCGTGCCGCCGCCTGCACCCCACGTCCGCCGAGGGGCCCGGGCAGGCTGGCGGCCGCGACGGGTGGTGGATTGTCCGTGCTGACCACGTCCTACTGGCCTGCCGACGCCAGCGTCCCGCTGGACGAGATCACCGTGGGCGACCTGCTCCGGCGGGTCGCCGCGCAGGTGCCGGACCGGATCGCCCTGGTGGACGGGCAGGCCGACGCGGCGGCCCGGCGGCGGTGGAGCTACGCGGAGCTGCTCGCCACCGCCGAGGACGTGGCGGCCGCGCTGCTGGCCCGGTTCGAGCCCGGCGAGCGGGTCGCGGTCTGGGAGGCCAACCGCCCGGAGTGGGTCATGCTCCAGCTCGGCGCGGCCCTGGCCGGCGTCATCCTGGTCACGGTGAACCCGCAGTACCGCTCGGCCGAGCTGAAGTACGCGCTGGAGCAGTCCGGGGTGGCCGGGCTGGTCCACGGCACCAGCCACCGCGGCGTGTCCATGGTCGACGTGGTGAGCAGCTGCGGCCGGAACTCCCCGCGCTGCGCGAGGCGATCTGCTTCGCGGACTGGGACGAGTTCGCCGCCAGCGGCGCCGGGCCCGGGCCGCTCCCGCAGCTCAGGCCGTCCGACCCGGCCCTGATCATCTACACCTCGGGCACGACCGGTTTCGCCAAGGGGGCCATGCTGCATCACCTCGGGCTGGTCAACGCGGCCGGGCTGTCGGCGGAGCGCGCGGGCTTCCAGGACGGGGACACCTGGATCAACCCGATCCCGCTGTTCCACACCGGCGGCGGCGTGCTGGCCGGGATCGGCTGCCTGGCCCGCCGCGCCGCGCACGTGGTGGTCCCGCAGTTCGACCCGGCCCTGGTGCTGGAGCTGATCGAGGCGGAGCGGGGCAGCATGGTGCTCACGGTGCCGACCATCCTGCTGGCCATGCTCGAGAACTACGAGCGCCAGCCGCGCGACCTGTCCTCCCTGCGCACGGTGATGTCGGGCGGCGCCAAGGTGCCCGACACGCTGGTCCGCCGGGCCACGCAGACCTTCGGCTGCGGGTTCACCATCCTGTTCGGCCAGGCCGAGCTGCACGGCGTGCTCACCCAGACCCAGACGGCCGACAGCCCGCAGGACCAGGCGGAGACGCTCGGCCAGCCGATGCCGCACGTCGAGGTGAAGATCGCCGACCTGGCCACCGGCGAGCCGGTCGGCGTGGGGGAGGAGGGCGAGATCTGCGCCCGGGGCTACCAGAACATGGTCGGCTACTGGGACATGCCGGACGCCACCGCGGCCACCCTCGACGGCGAGGGCTGGCTGCACACCGGCGACGCCGGGACCATGGACGACCGCGGCTACCTGCGCATCGCGGGCCGGCTGAAGGACATCATCATCCGTGGCGGCGAGAACATCCATGCCGCTCGAGATCGAGCAGCTGCTGGCCGGGTCACCCGGGCGTGGCCGAGGTCGCGGTCATCGGCGTGCCGGACCCGCACTGGGGCGAGCAGGTCGCGGCGGTGATCCGGCCCGCCGACGCGGCCGCCCCGCCCGACCCGGCGAGCTGGCCGCGTTCTGCCGGGAGCACCTGGCCCGGTTCAAGACGCCCGAGGCAGTGGTTCTTCGTGGACTCGTTCCCGATGACGCCGTCCGGGAAGATCCGCAAGTTCGAGGTCCGCCAGCGGTTCGCCGCCCCGCAGTGAGCCGCTCCGCAGCAAGCCGCCCCCGCAGTGAGCCGCCGCCCGAGGTGACCCGAACTTGAACTCGACGTCAACATCGACAGCCGGAGGGCGCGGCTTGTACTGTGACGGCATGCCCGACTGCGACGACGCGGTGGCGCCCCCCGGCGTCGCGCCCGGCCCGCTCACGGACTGGTTCACCGCCACCCTGGGCGCCGCGGCACCGCTGCGCTTCGGGCGGCTCGCGGGCGGCTATTCCAACCTGACCTTCCTGGTCAGCGACGCGGCGGGGGAGTGCTGGGTGCTCCGGCGGCCACCGCTGGGCCACGTGCTGGCCACCGCGCACGACATGGGCCGGGAAGGCGGGATCATGGCCGCGCTGGCCGGGACCGGCGTCCCGGTCCCGGCGGTGCTCGGCCATACCTCCGATCCGCCGGTGGAACGGGGCGCCGTTCTTCGTCATGTCCTTCGTCCCCGGCCAGGTCCTGCGCACCCCGGCCGATGCGGCCGCGCTGGCCGGCGGGGATCTGACCGCGTCGCCTACGGGCTCTTCGACGTGCTGGCCCCGATCCACGCCGTTGACCTGGCCGCGACCGGCCTGGCCGGCTGGCCCGCCCCGGCTCCTACGCCGGGCGCCAGCTCCGCCGCTGGCACCGGCAGCTCGCAGGAGATCCGCATCCGCGACCTGCCGCTGCTGGACGAGCTGTACGCCGAGCTGACCGCGCGCGTCCCGGACCAGTCCGGGGTGTCGCTGATCCACGGGGACTACCGGCTCGACAACGTCATCCTGAACCCGGCCGGCGAGCCCGCCCGCAGATCAGCGCCGTGCTCGACTGGGAGCTGGCCACGGTGGGTGATCCGCTGGCCGATCTGGGCCTGGCCCTCGCCTACTGGACCGAGCCGCACGAGGCGGGCCAGCTGCCGCCCGCGCCGACCGATGCGCCGGGCTTCCCGACCCGCCGCGAGGTCGCCGCGCGGTACACCGAACGCACCGGCCGGCCCGGCGGGCGACCTCGGCTTCTACGTCGCGCTCGCGCACTGGAAGATCGCCTGCATGGCCGAGGGCGTCTACACCCGGCACCGGTCCGGGGACATGGGGACCTCCGGGGCGGACATGGACCTGCTCCGCCGCCAGCCCGGGATGCGCGCCCGCGCCGCCCGGCGGGTCCTCGATGGCGGACTATCTGCCAGCCCTCCTACGCGGCGGAGGAGACCGGATGACTGACACGGTCCGCTTCGAGGTATCCGGGCCGGTGGCCACGATCACGCTGAACCGGCCGGACCGGCTGAACGCGATGACCGAGGAGCTGATCGGCGGGGTGCTGGCCTGCCTCGAGCAGGCCAGCGCGGACGACGCCATCCGGGTCGCTCGTGCTCACCGGGGCGGGCCGGGGCTTCTGCGCGGGCGGTGACCTCGGCGCGATGGGGGAGTTCGCCGAGCCGCGCACGCAAGAGGCCAGCCGCGCGGAGCTGCGCCGGCTGCACCGGACCACCGAGCTGCTGCACGAGATGCCCAAGCTGACCATCGCCGCGGTCAACGGCCCCTGCGCGGGCGCCGGGCTGTCCTGGGCCTGCGCCTGCGACCTGCGGATCGCCGCCGAGTCCGCCGTGTTCCGCACCGCGTTCCTGTCCGCCGGGCTGACCGGGGACTTCGGCGGCACATGGTCGCTGACCCGCCTCGTCGGTGCCGGCCGCGCCCGCGACCTCTATTTCCTCAACGAAAAACTCAGCGCGGCCAGCGCCGCCGCCATCGGCCTGGTCGGCGAGGTGGTCCCGGACGGCGCCCTGATGGGCCGGGTCGCTGACCTCGCCAGCGGGCTGGCGCAGGCCCCGCCGCACGTCGTCGCCGGGATCAAGCAGAACCTGAACGACGCGCAGGAACTGAGCCTGCACGCCATGCTGAACGCCGAGGCCGACCGGCAGGTCCGGGCGGCGCTCAGCCACCCGTCCGCCCCGCGGTCCTAGCCGGGCGGCACGGGCATGATCGCCGGCTGGGCCGCGCCAGAGGACCGGGTGCTGCCGCGCGTGCTCCGCCGCCGGGCCGCGGAGCGGCCGGATGGGGAGTTCCTGCGGATCGAGGACGGTCCCGCGGAGACGTTCGGGCAGGTCCTGGAGGCCGCGGAGCGGGTCGCGGGCCAGCTCTCCGGGCTCGGGGTGGGCCGGGAGGACCTGGTGCCGCTCATGGCGGACACCTCGGCGCCGTCGGTGCACGCCTGGCTGGGGGTGAACCTGGCCGGCGCGGCTGACGTGCCGCTCAACACCGCCTACCGCGGCGCGAGCCTGGCCCACGCGCTGAACCTGTGCCGCGCCCGGCTGATGATCGCCGACCCGTCGTTCGTGCCCCGCATCGCCGAGGTCGCCGCGGGCCTGCCCGCGCTGGAGACCATCGCCCTGCTCGGTGCGGATGCCGCGCCGGACCTGGCCGGCCTGGCCGGGCTGCGGGTCGTCCCGCTGGCGGCGGCGGGCGGCGGGCCGCCGCCGGATGCGACCGTGCTGGCCGGGGAAACCGTGCTGGCCGGGGATGGGGTGACCTGCCGGGACACCGCGTCCGTCCTGTTCACCTCGGGCACCACCGGCCCCGCCAAGGGCGTGATCATGACGCACGCCCAGACCTACGCGATCGCGCAGGAGATCGTGGACGGGCTCCGGGTGACCGAGCGGGACCTCTTCTACTGCTTCCACCCGATGTTCCACATGACGCGGTTCGGGTCGGTCTACACGGCGCTGCTGGCCGGCTGCCCCGTGGTGCTGGACCGCCGGTTCGACCCGGCCGCGTTCCTGGACCGGGCCCGCCGGTACGGGGCCACCGCCACCATCGGGCACGGGCCGATGCTTGAGGCCATCTACCGCCAGCCGGAGCGGCCGGACGACGCCGACAACCCGCTGCGCACCATCCTCACCGCGCCGCTGCCCGCCAGGATCGCCGCGGACTTCGAGCGGCGGTTCGGCGTCCGGGCCATCGACACCTGGGGCATGACCGAGGTGACCTGCGTGACCATGCGCCCCTACCAGGCGCCGCTGCGCCCGGGCAGCTGCGGGCGCCCCCGCGATGACCTGCTCGAGGTGCGGATCGTGGACCCGGACACCGACGAGGTCCTGCCCGCCGGGGAGGTCGGCGAGATCACCGTCCGGCCCCGCGAGCCCTGGGTGGTGATGCAGGGCTACCTGGGCATGCCCGGCCTCACCGTGGGCGCCTGGCGCAACTTCCGGTTCCACTCCGGCGACTTCGGCTACCTGACCGCGGACGGCTACCTGTACTTCGCCGAGCGGTCCGGGGACCGGATCCGGCGCCGGGCCGAGAACGTGTCCGCCTACGACATCGAGTCCGCCGCGGCCAGCCACCCGCGGGTGCAGGACTGCGCCGCGGTGGGCGTCGCCTCGGAGTTCGAGAGCGACGATGACATCAAACTCTGCGTGGTGCCCGTCCCCGGGCCGCCGCTGGACGAGGCGGAGCTGATCAGGCACCTGGTCGGGGGGCTGCCCCATTACATGGTCCCGCGGTACATCGAGGTGCTCCCGGACCTGCCCCGCACCCCGACTGGCAAGATTCAGCGGCAGGTCCTGCGGGCCGCCGGCACCGGCCCGGGCGTCTGGGACCGCTCCGCAGCCGGCGTCTCGGTCCGGGCCCTGTCCAGTGGGGGGCAGTCGCGCGAGGAGGAGCGGTGAGGGACGTCCGGTTCCGGCTCGCGAGGGCGGGCCGTCAGGCCCGGCCGAGCGGCTGGTGGGGTTCTGATCGCCGGACGGCGCGAAAACCAGAGGAGACACAGTGAGCGTGACCCAGACCGGCGAGCGAGCCTGGGCCGTCAGGCCCGGGCGAGCGGTCGGTGCGGGGTTCTTCTGGGTCCCGCGAACTCCTGAGCTAACACGGTGAGTGATCCGGCGGGCCGGGGCGGCCCGCTGGCCGGAATCCGGGTCATCGACCTGAGCCGGCTCGCCCCCGGGCCCTACGCCAGCATGCTGCTCGCCGACCTCGGGGCCGAGGTGATCGCGGTCACCGGGGGCCGCGCCGGGCAGGTTCCGGCGGACTTTGCCCGGGGCAAGCGCTTCGTGCACCTGAACCTGAAGCACCCGGCCAGCCGCCGCGCCCTGCACCGGCTGGCCGCCACCGCCGACGTCCTGATCGAGGGCTTCCGGCCCGGGGTCGCG
The DNA here is from genome assembly GCA_963723595.1 of uncultured Actinomycetes bacterium. Taxonomy (GTDB): domain Bacteria; phylum Actinomycetota; class Actinomycetes; order Streptosporangiales; family Streptosporangiaceae; genus RYN-230. The sequence continues at coordinate 957,579 of CAVRRQ010000010.1, read as the reverse complement.
GACCGCCTCGGCGCCGGCTACCCGGAGCTGAGCCAGGTCAACCCGCGGCTGGTCTACTGCTCGGTGACCGGCTACGACCCGGCCGGCCCGGACGCCCAGGCCGCCGGGCACGACATCAACTACCTGGCCGTCACCGGCCTGCTCGGCGCGGTCGGCCCGGCGGGCGGGGAGCCGGTGCCCCCGCTCAACCTGGTCGCCGACCTGGCCGGCGGCGGCCTGCTGGCCGCGTTCGGCGTCTGCGCGGCGCTCGTCGAGCGGGACCGCTCCGGGCACGGCCAGCGGATCGACGCCGCGATGACCGACGGCGTGCTGTCCATGATGGAGATGTGGCTGAACGCCTGGCGGACCCCGCTGCTGCCCGAACGAGGGCTCGGCTTCACCACGGGGGCCGCGCCGTTCTACCGCTGCTACCGCTGCGCCGACGGGCAGTACGTGGCGGTGGGCGCGGTCGAGGACGGGTTCTTCCGCGCCCTGTGGGACGGGCTCGGCCTGCCGCCGCCGTACCCGGCCGACCGTTTCGAGCCGGCCACCTGGCCCGGCCTGGCGCAGGTCATCGGTGACCGGTTCGCGACCGCCGGCCGGGATGAGTGGTCGGCGCGGTTCGCCGGGGCGGACGCCTGCGTGACGCCGGTGCTGGCGCCGGACGAGGTGCTCCGGGCCAGTGGCCGGCCGGGACCGGTGCCCCGGTTCTCCCGCACCCCCGGGGAGCGTGGCCGCGACGGCGGCGAGCTGGACGCCACGGCCGAGGTGCTGGCCCAGGCCGGCCTGAGCGGCGAGGAGTTGCGGGCCGTGGCCGAGGAAGGGCAGCAGGACGGCGCCTTCGGCTTCAAATGGCCGCCCGACTGACCACGGGCGGACCGTTATCTGTCCGGTTTGCCCTTGGACACGGGCGCATATCCGAACAGATGACCGGCGGGATCAGGCGCGGGTGACGATCAGGCAGGCGTCCTGGCCGCCGAAGCCGAACCCGTTGATCTGCAGCACGCCGATGTCGGCCTTGGCGGGCGCGTGGGTGATGACGCGGAACCGGGCCTCCGGCTCGACCTCGGTGGTGCCCGCGACGTGCACCAGCGTGCCCGCCTGCATCCCGTGCAGCCCGGCGAGCAGGCCCATCACGCCGCTGGCCGAGCCGGTGTGCCCGACGTGGCCCTTGATCGAGGTGACCGGGAGTTCCGCGGCGTGCTCCCCGAACACCTCGTTGATCGCCCTGGCCTCGGCCAGGTCCCCGGCGGGAGTCGCGGTGGCGTGCGCGATGACCGCGTCCACGGACTCCGGGCCCGCCAGGCCGGCGTCGGCCTGGGCGCGGCGCATGGCCTCGGCCTCCCACCGGCCGGACGGCTCGGGGGAGGAGGGATGAAAGCCTTCGGACAGGGACGCGTACCCGGTGACCATGCCGTAGAAATGCGCGCCGCGCCGGGCGGCCCGCCCGGCGTCCTCGAGCACCACCACGGCCGCCCCGGCGCCCTCGACCACCCCGCAGCGGTGCACGTCAAAGGGCAGGCTGGCCCGGTCGGCCCGGTCCGGCGGGTTCGACATCCCGTAGCTGCGCTGGCTGTAGGCCAGCGCGGGGGCCAGGCCGCACTCGGTGCCGCCCGCGATGATGACGTCGGCCTGGCCGGTCCCGATCATCCGGGCGGCGGTGCCGATCGCATCCAGCGAGGAGGCGCAGGCCGAGGAGACGGTCAGCAGGGGGCCGTGCAGCCCGTAGTGGATGGCGATCTGCCCGGCCGCCATGTTCGGCCAGACCTGGATGTTCAGCTTGCGCGGCACCGCGTCCGGGCCCTGGGTGTCCAGCAGGTGCTGGGCGTCGAGCAGGGCCCGCGCGCCGGCCATCGTCACGCCGAGCACGACCCCGGTGCGCAGCGGGTCAAACTCATCTCCCGCATCGCGCACCGCCTGGATGGCGGCAGCCAGGGCGTGCTGGGTGAACGTGTCCGAGCCCGCGATCACCCGCTCGTCCAGCCACGCGGCCGGGTCGAAGTCCGGCACGGGGGCGATCCAGGCGTGCCTGCCCGCCTCCGGCTCGGCCCAGGGCGCGGCCGTCACGCCGTGCTCGCCCGCGTCAAGGCGGGTGAAGTACTCCTCCGCGGACAGGCCGATGCAGGAGATGACGCCGATACCGGTGATGGCCACGTCCCGCATCCGCTGTCCCTTCCGCCGCTCATTGACAGTAGTTGAATCCGACGTCAGAATCAATCAGTCGCATGCGGGCTGGGCGCATGCGACCTAAGGCATCCCGGCCGCGCGGTGCGGCCGCCCGCTGTGCATCGTCCTGGCGGGCGGGGGCCCGGCAGGACGACGCACGCCGGGCGGCGCAGGCCGGGCCGACGCAGGCCGGAGGCAGCCATGAAGCTCACCCTCGCCGATTTCATCGCGATGAACATCCGGTCCTTCCCGGACCGGCAGGCCATCGAGGTGCTCGGCGCCGCTCCGGAGAGCTACACCTACCGGGAGATGTGGCTGCGCGTCTCGGCCCTGGCCGACGCGCTGCGCGAGGTCGAGCCGGGTCCGCACGGGCCGGTGGCCGCCACCCTGCTGCCGAACGGGACCGACGCGCTGCTCATCTACCTGGCCGGGCAGATGGCGGGCTGCGCGATCGTGCCGGTCAACACCCGGCTCGTGCTCCCGGAGATCCTGCACATCGTCAACGACTCCGGCGCCCGGCGCATCTTCTCCGGCGGGGACCTGCTGGGCATGGCGGCCGCCGTGGCCGGCGGCGCGGATCAGGACGCCACGGTCGTCGACGCCGCCCAGCTGCCCACCCCCGGCGGCTTGCGTGATCCGGCTGTCCTCGACCCGGCCAAGGGGGACCGGATGGCGGCCGTCTTTTATACCTCAGGCACCACGGGCGCACCCAAGGGCGCGGCGATGAGCAACGACACGTGGCTGGTCAACGCGATGCGCTGGGGCTGGCAGCTCGGCCTGAGCTGGGACTCTGTAATGCTGGTGCCCGGTCCGCTGTTCCACATGTCCTACTGCAGCTTCGCCTTCGGCACGCTGATGATCGGCGGGCGGATCCGGATCATGCCCTCGTTCGACGCCGCCCGGGCCTGCGATGAGTTCGCCGGGAGCTGCACCACCGCGTTCCTGGTGCCGTCGATGACCTCGATGATGATCGAGGAGTGGGATCGCCGTGGCCGGCCGGCGCTGGGCAGCATGCGGGCCATGATGACGGCAGCCGCCTCAGTGTCGCCCGAGGCGCTCGCCGACGCGTTCGCGATGTTCCCGAACGCCCGGATCACCGAGACCTACGGCTGGACCGAGGCCGGGTTCGCCACGGACGAGATCAAGCGCCCCGGGACCCTCGCGGACGCCACCGTCGGCTACTCCACGCTCGGCTGCGAGATCGCGATCCTGGACCCGGACGGGGACCCGGTCCCGCCCGGCGAGCAGGGCGAGGTGGCGGTGAAGACCGTGGCCTGCTTCTCCGGCTACCTGAACCGGCCGGACGCCACCGCGGCCGCGTGGGCCGGGGATTTCCTCCGCTCCGACGACATCGGCGTGCTGGAGAAGGACGGCCGGCTGCGCATCATCGACCGTAAGAACGGCCTCATCGTCAGCGGCGGCGAGAACGTCTACGCCGCCGAGGTGGAGCGGGTGCTGATCAGCCATCCGCAGGTCCGGGACGTCACCGTGGTCGGCAAGCCGGACCCGCGCTGGGGCGAGGTCGTGGTCGCGGTGGTGGTGCCCGAGCCCGGCACGTCCCCCGACCCCGGCGAGGTCACCGCGTTCTGCCGGTCCCGGCTGGCCGGCTACAAGTGCCCGCGCGAGGTCCGGGTCTGGGACGACCTGCCCCGCAATTCCATGGGCAAGATCCAGCGCTTCATCATCCGCGACCGCGTCACCACTGAGCCCGCGTAGTGCGCCAGCCCCCGAACGGGCCCGGGGAGGCGCTGGCTTCTCTGATCCCCGGGGCGCGCCTGCTGGAACCGCCATGGGGCGACCGCGAGTGGACCGAGCGGGGCGAGAAGAGGACGCCCGGGGCGAGTCGCTGTTCGCGCTGGATCGTCATCCTCGACGGCCACCGGCTCCGGCAGTTACGCCGGGAGCACGGCCTGGCCCAGGCAGAACTGGCCGCCCGGGCCGGGGTTAGCCTCAGCGTCATATCCAGGCTGGAGCGTCAGACCTGCGGGTCCTGCCGCAGCCGCGCTCTCGCCCGGCTCGCCGCCGCGCTTGGGAAGAGCCGGCCGCCCTCGCCAGCGAGCCGGACAGCAACGACTGCATCCAGCCAGACTGACAGCAGCCCGGCAGCAGGCTGTGTTGCGCGGCCGACCCGGGACGGCGGGCGTGGGATGCTGTGCGGCATGGCCGTAGCCACTCTCGCGCCACCGCCCAGCCCCCGGGCCGCGCGGCCCGCTTACTGGTTTCCGCTCGCGTTCTTTGGCGTGATCGTCGCGCTGTCGGTGCCGTTGTACACCCTGTGGCTGAACACCTCGCCGGTCTTCAGCAGGTGGGTGGCCTACGCGCCGCTGACCCGGTCCGTAGTCTCTTCGTCGCCGCCAAACGCGGCCTACTCCAGCAGCTTCTCGGTCCTGTTGTCCTCGCAAGGTGGGCCCCTCGGTGTCCCTGAGGGCTGGTACTGGGCGGCCGCGCTCACGGCCGGGTTCCTGGTCACGATGGTGTGGTACCGGCGGCGGCCGGGCCGCCGGGACGGCGCCGGGAAGCCTGGCTGGGGCTACCTGGTCATTGGCCTAGTTCTGACCGCGGTGGCCACCGCGGTGCCGCTGCTGGTCATGCCCCGGGCCTCGTTTCCCGCGTGGCTCTGGCTCTCCGGCCAGTGGGCCAGCGGCACGTTCGCCCTCCTGATCGTCGCCGTCGCGCTTTGGATGCTGGCGGCCCATGCGCGCAGCCGCCCGCTCGCGATCGTCGCGCTGGCCTACACGGCGGCGGCTCTCGTAGCTGACTGGCCGACCCTGAGCAGTGCCCCGTCGGCGCTCCTCGTGACCGGCGGCGATCCGGTGCGGACTTTGATCTCCATCGGCTCGCGGGCGCAGTCCGCGGAAGCGGCGCTGCTGCCCGCTGCGGTACTCCTGGTGGCGGCGGTCATGGCCTTCGTTCTTCCGGCCCGGTTCCGTGGCCAGCTCCAGGCCGGCTGACTCGGGCCCGGCGGTTCTGCTGCCTGCCGCCGTGCTGTTGCTGTCAGGCCTTGGGCGCGCTGCTGGCGGCCGGCCTGCGGGACCGGCGGCGATGAGTTTGCGGCCAGATCCCGGTCATACGTGTGCCGGGCACGCCAACCCGGCCCTAGAACGACGGAGTTGATGACAGTGGGCGCGATCAAGGTGCATGAGTTCATCGCCCTGGACGGTGTCTTCGAGGACCCGTCCTGGACGTTCGGGTTCGGCTTCGATCCAGCGATGGGCGGAGCTCTCGCGGCGATCACGGGGTCATGCCAGGCGATCCTGCTCGGGCGCCGGACCTACGAGATGTTCGCCCCGGCGTGGTCCACCCGGACCGCCGAGGACGACCCCGGTGCGCCGTTCTTCAACGAGTCGCCCAAGTACGTCGTCTCCGGCTCGCTGGGGACCGCGGACTGGAACAACTCGACCATCCTGGGCCCATACCGTGCGGACACCCTCCGCGAGCTCAAGGACAAGGTCGGCGGGGACATCTACGTCAGCGGCAGCGGCACGCTGGTCCGGGCGATGCTCGCCGACGGCCTGGTGGACGAGCTGCACCTGTTCGTCTATCCCGTGGCTCGTGGGGCCGGCCAGCGCTTGTTCGCCGACGGCGGGGTGGCCACGACGTTCGCCCTCGCTGAATCCGAGGCCTACAGCAACGGAGTCCTGCATCTCGCCTACACCCCCGCCGCCGTGGCCGCGTGACAGGTCGAGGCGGCCATGCCTAGAGCCCGGGGCGGTCGGGCGGGCCGGGGCGGCCCACCCAGGCCGGCCACAAGCGCGGGAGTCACCTCAGGCGAGCTTCAGCTGCACTCGGCGTAGCCATTCCGGCTGACCGAGACCGCGTGAGAAGCGTGCCCGAGCGGGTACACGCTGGCTCATGACCGATTTCATTGACCTGGCCGGCAAGTCGGTGATCGTCACCGGGGCGTCCTCCGGTATCGGCGCGTCCACCGCACGTCTGCTGCATGCCGCCGGGCCTATCCGGTGCTGGCCGCGCGCCGGGCCGGCCGGCTGGCCGCGCTGAGCGAGGAACTCGGCGGGGCGCTGGCCGTGCCCACCGACGTGACCGACCCGGCGCAGGTGCGCGGCCTGGTGGCCGCCGCCCTCGACCGGCACCAGCGGATCGACGGACTGGTGAACAACGCCGGCGCCAGCCTGCACGGGCCACTGGACCAGGTGGATCTTGACGAGTTCAGCCAGATCCTGCAACTGAACGTGATCGGCCTGCTGGCGGTGACGCAGGCGGTACTGCCAGCCATGCGGGAGCGGGGTTTCGGGCGGATCGTGAACATCAGCTCCGGCGCCACCCGGCGGCCCGCGGTCGGCCTCGGCGCCTACGCCTCGACCAAGTCGGCGGTCAACATGCTCAGCGCGGTGCTGCGCCGCGAACTGGCAGGAGACGGCATCGCGGTGTCACTGCTGCTGCCCTCGATCACCGCGACCGAGTTCGGCGACGGCATGTTCACCCTCGGCACCTCGCCCCGGCCGGGCATGGTGGCGCACGGCCCGGACTATGTGGCCGGCGTGGTGCTGCGGCTGCTGGGCACCGGCGAGGAATCGTTCGACATCCCGCACGGCCCGGAGCAGCCCGACCTCGCCCGGGTATCCGGGTCCGCCTGACCCGCGCCGATCCAGGCACCCGGGCCAGCGGGTCGGAAACGCGTCCCCGGGCCGGTCACAGGCCGAGGCGGTCGGCCAGGGTGGCGCGGTGCTGGGTTTCGGTGCCGAGCAGGACCGCGGAGCTGCGGGCCCGGCGGAAGTACAGATGCGCCGGGTGCTCCCAGGTGAAGCCGATCCCGCCGAGCACCTGGATGGCCTCCGCGGTGATGTGCGTGTACGCGGCCGAGCATTGCAGGGCGGCCACCAGCGCGGTGATCCCGGGATCTCCCTCCCCGCGAGCGGCCGCGTCCAGCGCCCCGTCCAGGGCGGCCCGGGCACCTTCCAGCGCCACCAGCATGTCCGCGCACTTGTGCTTGACGGCCTGGAACGAGCCGATCGGGCGGCCGAACTGGATCCGCTGCTTCGCGTGGCTGACCGCCAGGTCCAGGGCCTGCTCGGCGCCACCGACCGCCTCGGCGGCCAGCGCGACCACGCCGGTGTCCAGCACGCGGGCCAGCGCCGCCGCCCCGGAACCTGGCGGCCCGAGGGGCTGCGCCAGGACGTCGCGGAAGGCGAGCCGGGCCAGTTTGCGGGTGGCGTCGATCGAGGGCATCACCCCGCGGCTCAGCCCGGGCGCGTCACCGGCCACCCGGTACAGGCCCACCCCGGTGCCGTCCCGCGCGGCGATCAGCAGCACGCCCGCCACGTGGCCGTCCACCACGTAGAGCGCCTCGCCGTCCAGGGTGACGCCACCCGGAGAGGATGACGCCGTCACGCCGAGCGAGCCCGGGGTGCCGTCCGCCCGGCCCGCCGGGCCGCTCACCGCCACGGCGGCGAGCAGGGCGCCGTCGGCGAGCCGGGGCAGCAATCCGGCCTGCGCGCCCTCGTCCCCGCTGGCCAGCAGCGCGGTCACGGCCAGCACGGCCGACGACAGGTAGGGCACGCAGGCCAGCGCCCGGCCCAGCTCCTGCAGGACGACGGCCGCCTCGGGCAGCCCGCAGCCCGCGCCGCCGTGCGCGGCCGGCACCAGCAGGCCGGTCAGCCCGAGCTGCCCCAGGCCCGACCACACAGCGGGGTCGTAGCCCGGCGTCCGTCCCGGAGGCCTGCCGGACCTCCGCCAGCGGGAAGTGGTCCCGCGCGAACGCGCGGACCATGGCGCGCAGATCGTCCCGCTCGGCCGCGGTCGTGGCCTGCGGCGGCGCCTGGGTAGGCTGCGGCACGGTTGTGGTCCTGGTCCCGGCGGTTCAGCCGGCCGCGAGGGGCTGGCCCCACATGTCGCAGTTCGGGGCGGCCTTGGCCACCAGGCCGGGCACGACCGCGCCGAGATCGGCCGGCGTCCCAGGTGCCGGGCTGCCGGATCCCGGGGCCCGAGTGCCAGCCCTCGGCCACGTTCAGCTCGCTGCCCCAGACGTTGAATACCCGGCCGGTGATGTCCCGGGACTGCTCACTGCCCAGCCACACCACCAGCGGCGAGACCCGCTCCGGGGCCAGATCGTCAGCCTCGCCTGCCCGCCCCGTCGAGCACCGGCAGGCCTTCCGTCATCCGGGTCCGCGCCCCCGGCGCGATCGCGTTGACCGTGACCCCGTAGCGGCCCAGCTCGGTCGCGGCGATCAGCGCGAACGCGGCGATGCCGGCTTTGGCCGCGCCGTAGTTCACCTGGCCCGGGTTCCCGTACAGGCCGGACGGGGACGAGGTGCAGATGACCCGGGCGTCGTTGGCCTGCCCGGCTTTGGCCCGCTCGCGCCAGTGCGCGGCCGCGTGCCGGGTGGGGGCGAACACGCCGCGCAGGTGGGTCCGGATGACGCCGTCCCAGTCGTCCTCGGTCATGTTCACCAGCATCCGGTCACGCAGGATGCCGGCGTTGTTGACCAGCACGTCCAGCTGGCCGAAGGCGGTGACCGCGGTCTGGATGAGCCGGGCCGCCCCGTCCCAGCCGGTCACGTCCTCGTAGCTGGCCACGGCCTCGCCGCCCAGCTCGCGGACCTCGGCGGCCACCGCGTCAGCAGGCTCATGGCCGCCGCCGGTACCGTCCCGCTCGACGCCCGTGTCGTTGATGACCAGCCGCGCGCCCTCCCGGGCGAAGGCCAGCGCGTGCGCCCGGCCCAGGCCACGGCCGGCCCCGGTGACGATCACGGCCCGGCCCGCGCAGATCCCGCTCATGCGCCCGTCCTTCCGGTCAGCCCGATCGCCCGCGCCCACAGGGCGGTGAGCTCGTCGGTGGCCTTGTCCAGCTCGAACTCCTCGCCCTGGGTGCACCAGGTGTAGGCGAACCGGCTGACCATGCCGGTGAGCGCGTGCGCCGCGTAGCGCGGGTCGAGGGACGGGTCGGCCAGCCCGGCTTCCTGCAGGCCACGGATGGACTTCTCGGCCCGGGTGACGAACGCCCCCTTGGCCTCCTGCAGCAGCGCGGCCATGTCCGGGACGATCGCGGCGGCGTTCTCCCAGATCACCATCAGCTTGCTGTTCGCCCGGTAGGTCTCCAGGTAGCGGCGGTTCGCCGCGCGCAGCGCGCCGAGCGGGGCCCGGTCATCGTGGCGGCCCTGGTACTGGGCGGCCCCGGCGCCGAGCAGCTCGGATTCCAGCTGCAGGATGACCGCGCGCAGCGCGGCTTCCTTGGAGTCGAAGTAGGTGTAGAAGGTGCCGTGCGCGGCGCCGGCCTCCTCGGCGATGTCGGTGATGCGGGCGTCGATGAAGCCGTCCCGCTCGAAGACCCGGCGTGCCGCCGCGATGAGCGCCTCGCGGGTCCGGCGGCCGCGCTCACTGAGCTGCTCGGGTGGTTTGGGGGAGCTGCCGGCCGCAGACGGGCCGGCGGGCCTGGATCGCGCCATGCGACCTGACGATAGTCGAACTTGACGTCGGAATCAAGTTCGGCTTAGATGGACCTGACCAGGGCGGAAGGGCCCCGCCGGGTGACGCGGTCCCCGCAGGACCCGGCCGCCCAGGGCCCGCAGGCACACGCGGAGGAGTCTGATGGATTTCGAGTTCTCCGCACGGTCGACGCAGCTCCAGCAGGAACTCCTGGCCTTCATGGACAGCCACGTGTACCCGGCCGAGGACCTGTACGAGAGCCAGCTCGCCGCCTCGGGGGACCCGCACAGCCAGCCGCCGGTCATGGAGGAGCTGAAGGCGGCCGCCCGGGCCCGCGGCCTGTGGAACCTGTTCCTGCCCGGCCGGGCCTGGGGCGCGGGCCTGAGCAACACCGACTACGCGCCGCTGGCCGAGATCATGGGCCGTTCCGCCATCGCCTCGGAGGCGCTGAACTGCTCCGCGCCGGACACCGGCAACATGGAGCTGCTGGTGCTGTTCGGCACCGAGGCCCAGCAGCGCGAATGGCTGGTGCCGCTGCTGGACGGCACGATCCGGTCCTGCTTCGCGATGACCGAGCCCGGGGTGTCCAGCTCGGACGCCAGCAACATCTGCGCCACCATCACCCGCGACGGCGACTCGCTGGTGCTCAACGGCCGCAAATGGTGGACCTCCGGCATCCTGAACAAGGACTGCAAGCTGATGATCTTCATGGGCGCCACCGACCCGGACGGCGGCGACCACCGCCGCCAGAGCATGGTCCTGGTGCCCACCGACACACCCGGCCTCACCGTGCTGCGGAATCTGCCGGTGTTCGGGTACACCGACCGGCTCGGCCACGGCGAGGTGCAGTTCACCGGCGTCCGGGTGCCCGCGGCGAACCTGCTCGGCGCGGAAGGCGGCGGCTTCGCCATGGCCCAGGCCCGGCTCGGGCCCGGGCGGGTGCACCACGCGATGCGGGCGATCGGGATGGCCGAACGGGCCCTCGAGCTGATGTGCCGCCGGGTGACGTCCCGGGTGGCGTTCGGCGGCCCGCTGGCCGACCAGGGCGTCATCCGGGAGTGGATCGCCCGGAGCCGCGTCGAGATCGACCAGGCCCGGCTGCTGGTGCTCAAGGCGGCCTGGCTGATGGACAGCCAGGGCAACAAGGCCGCGCGGACCGAGGTGGCCGAGATCAAGGTGGCGGCCCTCGACGTGGCCCACCGGGTGATCGACCGGGCGCTGCAGGCGCACGGGGGCGCGGGGGTCAGCAGCGACTTCCCGCTGGCCCGGATGTACACCAGCGTCCGGGCGCTGCGGATCGCCGACGGGCCGGACGAGGTGCACCTGCGCACCGTGGCCCGCCACGAGCTGGCGAAGTACCGTGGCTGACCCGGGCGGGCCCAGCCCAGCCGGCCCTAATCCAGCCAGCACCGAGCCGCTCGCGGGCCGCCACGCGCTGGTCACCGGGGCGTCCCGAGGGATCGGCCGGGCCATCGCGGAGGCGTTCGCGGCGGCCGGCGCCGACGTGATGATCTCCTCGCGCAAGGCTGGCGCGCTCAAGCAGGTCGCCGACGAGGCCGCGGAGCGCGGGCTGCCCGGCCGGATCCTCTGGCAGGCGGCGCACGCGGGCAAGCCCGCCGACGCGCAGGCCTGCGTGGCCGAGACCGTCCGCCAGCTCGGGTCGGTCGACATCCTGGTCAGCAACGCGGCGACCAATCCCTACTTCGGCGAACTGGCCGGGCTCGACACGGCCCGGGCGGAGAAGACCTTCCAGGTCAACCAGCTGGGCGTGCTCACCTGGGCGCAGCAGGCCTGGCAGGCGTCGATGCGCGAGCACGGCGGGGTGATCATCAACGTGGCGTCGATCGGCGGGTTCATGGTGGAGCCGATGATCGGGTTCTACAACGTGACCAAGGCCGCCGTGATCCAGCTGACCCGGCAGCTGGCCTACGAGATGGCGCCCGGCGTGCGGGTCAACGCGATCGCGCCCGGCCTGGTCAAGACGGACATGGCCCGCGGCCTGTGGGAAGGGCGGGAACCGGAGCAGTCGCGCCGCATCCCGCTGGGCCGCCTGGGCGAGACCAGCGACATCGCCAGCGCCGCGGTCTTCCTGGCCAGCGAGGCGGCGTCCTGGATCACCGGGCACACGCTCGTAGTGGACGGCGGCGCGATGATCGCGCCGTCCGTTCCCGCCGGGGACCAGCTGGACCAGCATGGGCCGGGCACGCTCTAGTCGCGCAGGGGACGGGCAATGGACTACCAGGAGATCCAGTACGGGCCGGCCGAGGGCGCAGGCTCGCAGGTCGTGCAGGTCACGCTGGACCGGCCGGCCGCGCTGAACGCCTACACCTCGCGGATGTGCGAGGAGCTCAGCGACGCGCTGCTGCGCTACGCCCGGGACGAGGACGCCCGGGTCCTCGTGCTGACCGGCGCCGGGCGGGCCTTCTGCGCGGGCGGCGACGTGGCCAGCCAGGTCGAGGTGGAGGAGGCGGCCCGGCGCCAGCTCGGCCACGGCGTGGTGATGCGCGAGCGGATGCACCTGCTGGCCCAGTCCATGTACCGGATGGACAAGCCGCTGATCGCAATGATCAACGGGCCGGCCGTGGCCGGGGGACTGACCCTGGCCCTGCTGTGTGACTTCCGGATCGCGGCCTGGAGCGCCCGGCTGGGCGACACCAGCGGCCGGGCCGGGCTGCTGCCCGACGAGGGCGGCGCCTGGCTGTTCCCCCGCGTGATGGGGATCGCGGCGGCCACCCGGATGACGCTGCTGAGCGAGCTGTACGACGCGTCCACCGCGCAGCAGCTAGGCCTGGTCGGTGAGGTGGTCCCCGACGAGCAGCTGCGCGACCGGACCATGCAGCTCGCCGACGAGCTGGCCGCCCGGGCACCCCTCGCGGTCCGGGTGGCCAAGCGGATGATGCGCCGCTCACTCGAGCTGACCTTCGAGCAGTCGCTCGGCGACGCCGAGTACGCGGTCAACATCGTGAACGACAGCGAGGACGTCCAGGAAGGCGTGGCCGCCTTCCTGGAGAAGCGTGCTCCCGTGTTCCGGGGGCGCTGAGTGGCCGGGAACGCCGGCGTGCCGCACCCCGCCACGCCGCCCGGGCCGCCGGGTGCGCCGGCCGCCACGGCGGCGCGGACGGCGGACGTGCGCGACCTGCCGCCCGTTGCGGAGAATTTGTTCTCCTGGCAGGACGGGACGCCGCGGCTGATCGGGTCGGCCTGCCGGGCGTGCGGCACGCTGGCCTTCCCGCAGCAGCAGTCCTGCCCGCGGTGCTGCGGCGAGGACGTGGCGGCGGTGCTGCTCCCGGCGGAGGGCACGCTGTGGTCCTGGACGGTGCAGCGGTTCCCGCCGAAGTCGCCGCCGTATGCCGGGGGAGAAACGGAGTTCCGGCCGTTCGCCGTCGGCTACGTGGCGCTGGACGGCGGGATCGCGGTGCAGGGGCGGCTGACTGGCGCGGCCGCGCCGGACCGGTACCAGATCGGCATGCCCATGCGGCTGGTCATCGAGCCGTTCCTCCGCCGCGACGGGACGACCGTGGCCGCGTACGCGTTCGCGCCCGGCCCGGGGGGCAGCGGCGGAAGCCCGGCCGGCGGCCCGGGGGACAGGGGCGCGGCGTCATGACCGGCGGCCTGGCCATCGCGGGCATCGGCATCCACCCGTTCGGCCGGAACGAGGATGTGTCCGGGCTGCAGATGGCCGTGACCGCGGCCCGGGCGGCGCTGGCCGACGCCGGGCTCAGCTGGCCGGACATCCAGTTCGCGGTGGGCGGCTCCGACTCCGCGGGCAAGCCCGACACCATGGTCAGCCGGCTCGGCCTGACCGGCCTCCCGTTCACCAACGTGATCAACGGCTGCGCCACCGGCGGGGCGTCCCTGCTCACCGCCCGCGACGCCATCGCCTCCGGCGCGCACGAGATCGGGCTGGTCGTCGGGTTCGACAAGCACCCGCGGGGGGCGTTCGACCCGCGGCCGGGGGACTGGGGCCTCGGCGCCTGGTACGGGGACCTGGGCCTGATGCTGACCACGCAGTACTTCGGGATCAAGATCCAGCGTTACATGCACGAGCACGGGATCACCGCCGCGTCGCTGGCCCGGGTGGCGGCCAAGGCGTTCCGCAACGGCGAGCGCAACCCCGCCGCGTGGCGGCGCAAGCCGCTGTCCGAGGACGACATCCTGGCCTCGGCACTGGTCGCCGACCCGCTGACCCAGTACATGTTCTGCTCGCCGTCCGCGGGGGCGGTCGCCCTGGTCGTGTGCCACCCGGATCTGGCCGCCCGGTTCCCGGCGCCGCCGGTGTACGTCCGGTCCGTGTCCATGCGGTCGCGGCGGTTCGGTTCCTTCGAGGTGTTCAGCCCCAGCGTGCCGGTGACCCGCGGGCCGTCGCCCTCCCAGGAGGCGGCGCAGGCCGCGTACGCCGAGGGGGGCATCGGCCCCGGCGAGTTCGACGTGATCCAGGTGCAGGACACCGAGTCCGGCGCGGAACTCATGCACCTGGCCGAGTGCGGGCTGTGCGAGCACGGCGCCCAGGAGGAGCTGATGCGGACCGGCGCGACCGAGATCGGCGGCCCGATGCCGGTCAACACCGACGGCGGGTGCCTCGCCAGCGGGGAGCCGATCGGCGCGTCGGGCCTGCGCCAGGTCTACGAGACCGTCCTCCAGCTGCGGGGGCAGGCCGGGGACCGGCAGGTGGAAGGAGCCAGGACCGGGTTCACGCACGTGTACGGAGCGCCGGGCATCAGCGCCTGCGCGGTGCTGAGCCGGTGAGCGGCCCGGTGACTGACCTCGCGGAGTGGCGGGCCCGGGCGCGGGACTGGCTGCGGTCGCATGCGCCGCCCCGGGACGGCGGCGCTGCTGCGGCGGATGACGGGACGGCTGCGGGCGGCGTGGCTGCGGGACGCGCGGTTGCGGGCGGGCCGGCTGCGGGCGGGCTCGGGTCGGTCGCCGTGTTCGGCAACCTGACCTTCGAGCAGGAACACGAGCAGCTTGCCGCGGCGGCCGCCTGGCAGCGGGCCAAGCTGGAGGCGGGCTACGGGGCAATCACCTGGCCGGCGGAGCACGGCGGCGCGGGGCTGCCCGCCGCCTACGAGGACGGGTTCGGCCGGGAGGAAGCCCAGTTCGCGGTGCCCCGGAAGAACGAGCTGTTCTCGGTCACGCTGGAGCTCGTCGCGCCGACCATCGCCGCGTTCGGGACACCAGCCCAGCAGCGGGAGCTGATTCCCCGCCTGCTGGCCGCTGAGCTGTTCGTGTGCCAGCTGTTCTCCGAGCCCGGCGCGGGCAGCGACCTGGCCTCCCTCTCCCTGCGCGCCGAGCGGCGAGATGCCGGCTGGGTGCTCAACGGCCAGAAGGTGTGGACGTCCGGGGCCCGGCACGCGGCGCTGGGTGAGCTGATCGCGCGGACCGACCCGGGCCAGGCCCGGCACCGGGGACTGACCGCGTTCCTGGTGCCGATGGATGCCCCCGGGGTGGAGATCCGCCCGATCCGGCAGATGAGCGGCGGGTCGAGCTTCAACGAGGTCTTCTTCACCGATGTGGTGGTGCCGGACGGGGCGCGCCTCGGCGAGGTCGGCCAGGGCTGGCAGGTGGCGCTGACCACGCTCGGGTTCGAGCGGGCCCGGTCCGGTGCGGGCGCGCAGCAGCCGGGCGGATCCTTCGCGCAGGTCGCCGCGACCGCCCGTGAACTGGGTGTGCAGGACGACCCGCTGGTGCGGCAGATGCTGGCCGACCTCTACGTGCGGTCCGAGGTGCAGCGCCTTTACGCGGAGAAGATGGCCCGGGCGGCTGCGGCCGGTGCTGAGGCACGGGGGGAGGAAGGATCGGTGCTGAAGCTGATGTGGGCGGCGAACCTCATGCGGGTCTCGGCGGTGATGACGGAGATGCTGGGGCCGCGGCTGGTCGCGGACACGGGGGAGCCGGGCACCTTCGCCTGGTCTGAGCACCTGCTGGGGGCGCCCGGTTACCGGATCGCCGGCGGGACCGAGGAAATCCAGCGGAACATCATCGCCGAGCGTGTCCTGGGCCTGCCCCGCGAGCCCCGGCCACCCGCCGGTGCGTCCTGACCGCCGGGACAGCTTGGGTGCCGCAGACCTGCGGGGTCGGATGTCGTACCCGCCGGGCATCCTGGGTGGCCACGGACTTCGGAGGGAGCGGCAGATGATCGGCCAATTGCATTCGGTGGTGCTGGACGCCGGCGACCCGCACGCCCTGGCCCGTTTCTACTCCGAGCTCCTGGGGTGGCCGGTCGTCCGGGTAGACGGGGACTGGGTCGATATCGGGGACGGCCAGGGACGGCAGCTGAGCTTCCAGCACGCCCCGGATCACCAGCCGCCACGCTGGCCTGACCCGGCCTTCCCCCAGCAGGCGCACCTCGACATCGACGTCCAGGACATCGATGCGGCCGAGGCGCAAGTCCTGGCCCTCGGCGCAACCACGCTGCCCAGCAACGAGCCGGGCTTCCGGGTGTACGCCGACCCGGCGGGCCACCCCTTCTGCCTCTGCTGGGACTAACCCCGGGCCGCCCCGGCGCGGGCGGGCGCGGGCGGGCCGATGAGGTAGTCAGCCACGCGTTCAGCCACGGATTCCATCCACAGCACAACCAGCGCCTGGCCGCCTACTGGGCCGAGGCCCTGGGCGGCCCGGCCGCCTACTCCGGCAGCTATGGAGACGAAACCTCGGTCGTGGCACCCACAGCGGCAACGGCCCGCACGAGGAGATGGACCGGCGGGCGATCGCCTGCTTCGACGAGGCGATGCACGACGCCGGCCTGGAAGCGGCCGGGCCGCTGCGGCAGGTGCTGCACGACTACTTCGCCTGGGTCACCACGACGACCATGTCGCGCTACCACGAGTCCGCAGACGAGGTTCCCCAGGGCATGACCATCCCGCGCTGGTCATGGGACGGCCTCCAGCACTGAGGGTTCGGTGACCTGTTGGAGCGTCAGCTCTGCTGTGCAGGCGGTGCCATCGGTGCCGTCAGCTCGAGCTGGACGCCGTCAGGATCTTCAAATGAGAGCACGTCGATGCCGAACGAAGGCAGGCTGGCGATTTCACCGTGCTTAACTCCGTGCTCCTCGAGGAGCCGCGCCGCCTGTTCAAGGTCATCGTGGCTGGCGACGCCGAAGCTGAGATGGTCGAGTCCCACCCGGTCCGGGTCGAAACGGTCGCCAGGCGGCGCCATCGGCCTCAGGCCCAGCGTCAAGTTGCCGCGGGTCATGACCACGCCGCCGAAAAGGACCTTGAAGACCTCGTCGGCCGCCGGGTCGTCCTCGGGTGGCGACTCCACTGCCACTGCGAAGCCGAGCAGGCTGGTATAGAAGTGCCGCTCCGCCCCACGTCGGTCACCGTGAGCCGCAGGTGATGAATCTCGCCGGTCGGAATCTGCCCAGGCATCGCACCGCTCCCTCCCGCGCCAAGCAGTGGGCTCCACGCAGTCAAGCCCCCAGACGACCAGTTATACCCAGGGCGGCTACATCCAGCCGCCGTCGGCGGCGAGCGTGGAGCCGCTGAGGTAGGCCGCGTCGGGCGAGACGAGGAAGGCGATCGCGGCGGCGATCTCCTCGGGGCTGGCGAGCCGTCCGAGCGAGGCGTGCAAGCCGATCTGGGTGCCGGCTGGCAGGTCATGGCCGCGCAGCAGCGGATGGGTGTAATGCTGGGCGTTCTCGACAGCCATGTCAGTGGCGGTGCCGCCGGGGGCGATGGCGTTGATGGCGATGTTCCGGGCCGCCAGCTCGGGGGCGAGGTTGCGGGCCAGCGCTACCACCGCTGCCTTGCTGGCCGCGTACAGGCTGTGCTCGAAGACGGCGATACCTGCGCTGACCGAGGACATCAGGACGATCCGGCCGCCGCCGGTCATCAGCGGCACCGCGGCCTGCACGGTGAACAGCTGGCCCGCCACGTTGGTGTCGAACACCCGCCGGAAGTCCTCCTCGGTGATGCTGGCCAGCGGCCCGAAGTACTCCACCCCGGCGTTGCTGATCAGCACGTCGAGCCCGCCCATGCTGTCCGCGGCCTGCCGGGCCAGGGTTTGCGTCGCGGCCCGGTCCCGTACGTCGCAGTGGAACGCGAACGCCTTCTGGCCAGCGCCGGTGAGCTCGGACACCAGCGCCTGAGCCAGCTCAGCATGGTGGTGGTAGGTGATGGCGACGGCCGCGCCCTCGGCGGCCAGCCTGCGGGCCACGGCAGCCCCGATGCCGCGGCTGCCGCCTGTGATCAGTGCCCTGGTATTGACAAAACGTTGCATGAGGTCATTTTTTACCCGGCAGTCGGCTATTTCAGGGCTGAATCGTAAGCGGGCGCGAAAACTGGTTGACGGCTCCACAGTGGTGATCAAGGCTGCCGTCATGACCAGCCGTATATCGCACACCTCGTTTGACGCCCGGGATGCCTACGCGCAATCGGTCTTCTGGTCCCAGGTTCTGGACTTCACCGAGGATCCTGACGACCCCAACGAGCCAGGGCACGAGGAATGCCTGATTCTGTCGAGGGACCGGAGCCAGCTGCTGCTCTTCATCACCGTCCCGGACGGCAAGGCGGTGAAGAACCGGGTGCACCTGGACTTGCGGCCGTCAGACCGGACCCGCGAGCAGGAGACTGAGCGGATCCTCGCGCTCGGCGCATCGCAACTGGCGGATCACCGGCGGCCCGATGGCAGCGGCTGGATCACGCTCGCTGATCCCGAGGGCAACGAGTTCTGTATCTTGTCCAAGGAGCCAGCCGGTTCCGGAGCCACGACCTGACCGCCATATCCCTCCGCGAGGACACGTACATCCTCCGGTATGGGCGCACATGAAACGGTGCAAAGACAAAAATTGTACTAATGGCGCCGGTTACGTAACCAATAGTAACGGCAAGGACAATCCGTACGTTCACGGGCGAAAGGTTACAGGCCCACTAGGCTCAGCGCCCCGAACATGTCACGTCAGCGACCATTCTGTACCAAACCGGGCGCGCGTCCGGCCGGGATCGCCTCAGCAGGCCAGCGCGTATCGCCGGCCCGGCGCCCGTTCTGCCTGGCCTTCGCGCTCACTCAGCCTCATGCGCCCGACCGATATAGCCTGACGCCCACCTCGTACCAGCATTCATCGCGCGAGGGTCCATGACCCGTAACTATTAGCCGCGGATGAGGCCGAGGGAGCGGGCCTGGCTGACCGCCTCGTCTCGGGTGTGGACGCCGAGCCGCTTATACAGGCGCGCCGCCCGCTCCTTGGCTGCGGATCGGGAGATGCCCAGTTTGTCGGCGATGACGGAGAAGGGGAGTGGTTTGGGGAGGTACCTCAGCACCTGAGCCTCGGCCATGGTGATCGACGACGCCCTGACCCTGGCGCTGGCCTCGTCGGCCGCCTCCGCGGCCACCTCGTCAGCCGCGCCGATGACCGCCAGGGACTCGGCCAGATGCGCAGCGGCTACCTCATCGCCGGCTTCTATGGTGGCGGCGTCCTCGGCTACAGCGTCAGCGGTGGCCTGGTCGGCGGCGGCCACGATCAGGCCCGCAGTGGTGAGTGCGGTGACGGCCTCGTGGGCGGCCGCCTCCTCGACTAGCCCGGCAGTGATCAGCGCCCGGACGGCGGCGGCAGCAGCGGCCGACTGGATCTGCTCTGACTCGGCCACCGCCTCGGCCGCTTCGGCTCTGGCCACGACCGCAGTCAGCAACGCCGCGGCCTCCTCGGCCTGGGCCTGGGCGATCACCTCCGACGCCTCCTCCATGGCGGCGACCTCAGCCCCTACCACCAGCCCCGTCTCGGAGGTCAGGAAGCCCTCACCGATCAGCATGCCGCCGGTCTCGGCGATTGCGTCGAACAGCGGGGCGGCCCAGTGGTGCTCGACGAGCAGGAAGGCCAAAGCGCTCCCCGGTTGGAGAGAGTCGGCCAGAGCCTGTGCGTCAGCCGGGTCAAAGGCCGCCGGGGCGCCATCTGGCCCCGTCCTCGCCGGCCCGCCGTCCGCAAAGGGGACAACCGCCGCCAAGAGCGTCCCGAAGTCCTCGTCATTACCGACCGCCAGCCGTTCGATGGTGCCGTCCTGGCCTTTGCCCACGAAGAGCATGTCGAGAAGGCGGAGAACTCCCCGGCCGCGCAGCCGGTCAACCTCGGCCAGGATCCGGTCCTCTGCACCGGCGTCGCGGCTGAAGCTCAACGCGATCACCTGGAGCGGTGCGGTCATCGTCGCCCTCCTTGGTCCGGCCCCTAATGCCGCTGACGGTATCACCAGGCCACGCCGCCGCCCGCTAATGCATCCTCACCCCGGAGAACTCCGGCCGCCGGGGCAGTCATGCTGCTTGACGGCCGCGCCGCCGGACGCCTGCCCCCCCCTCCGCGGCCGCGCACCAGATCGCCGCCGCGCGGCCAGAGTTTGAGGATCCACAGACCACTCACCAGCGGCATGAGCGGACTCTGGGATGAGGGGTTCCGGGGGTGCTAAGGCCATCCGAGGAAGGTAAGCACATCCCGGGCCACGGTGCCGATAGGGCGGTCATTGCTGATGAGCACGTCCTCGATCCCAGCGCCCTCGGACGCCGCGATCGAGGACGCCGCTTCCCTCAGGTCATCGCGGCGGCCACTGGTGACATCGCCGGCCAGGCGCCGTTCGATGTCAGCCAGCGAGACTTCCAGCCACACCACCCGCACCGGAACCCCCAGAGCCTCCCGCACCCCCCGCAACTCCGCGCCGTCGCGGACGAAGTGGGCTAGCACGAACAGCCGGACCCCGGCCTGCTGGTAGTTCGCGGCCACAGCCTCCAGGTTGCGCAGCATAACCGGAACCCAGCTTCCCGGCTGCCGCCGCCGGCGTTCGCCCAGCCCAGGTAGTCGAGGTCGAGCAGTGCATACAGCACGCCACGCTGTTCCAGCAGGAAGGGCGTACGTGGCTGGCCCATCGCCGCTAAGGTCACCCAACCCGCAACAGGTCGAGTCGGCTGTCGGCAGAGAGCTCCCTCGCTCGCGTGCGCAATGCGAGCTTTGACCTTGCCCTTGGGGCGGGGCGCAGCATGGAGCAAGCCGGGTACGGCGCCCGGGGTAAGGAGGGCGTTGGCTGTCATGGCGATCCGCGCGGTGGTGCTCGACATCGGTGGCGTGCTGGAGATCACCCCGGACCTTGGTGTCACCGAGCTGTGGGAGACCCGGCTCAGGCTGCGGACCGGGGAACTTAACCAGCGGATGCATGATGCCTGGGCAGGCGGCAGCATCGGCACCGTCACCGAGGACGACGTGCTTCAGGCGGTCACCGATCGCCTCGGCCTGGACGGCCAGCAGCTCGCGGCGTTCATGGCCGATATCTGGCGTGAGTACCTGGGCACCGCCAATTCCGAGCTGATCGAGTACGCCCGCCGGCTGCGGCCGCGGTATCGCACCGGGATCTTGAGCAACAGCTTCGTGGGCGCCCGGGAACGGGAGCAGGCAGCCTACGGATTCGAAGACCTCGTCAACGAGATCGTCTATTCACACGAGGCCGGGATGAGCAAGCCCGATTCCCGGATCTACGCCCTGATCTGCGCACGCCTCGGCGTCGGCGCCCACGAGACGGTATTCCTCGACGACGCGGATCTGTGCGTGCACGGTGCGCGGGAAGCGGGCATCCACGCGGTCCGCTACCAGGACAACGCCCAGGCCATTGGAGAGATCGAGAAGCTGCTCACAGCCCCTTGAATGTGCTTACCGCCCCGCTACTGCAAAGTAACGACGCCCCCGCGAAACCGCGTCTATCCGACAACGGCGTTCACCATCGCGCCGACGAGCTAGACACGGCAGAAGCGTGTGGGTGCGACCGTCAGACGTCCAGCCGCAGAATGGTTTCCTCGATGTCCTCGTTCCGTCCCGCAGCGAACGATTTCTCGGTCCCGACTGCTTTGAAGCCGCATTTTTGAAGGACGCGGAGTGAACCGGCGTTGTCGCTGGCTGCACGGGCGTGCAACGGCCGGGCGGTCACCAGTTCCAGGAGCAGCGCCAGGGCCCGGGTCGCGATGCCCTTCCCCCAGGCTGCGCGATCGATCCAGTAGGTGACCTCTGCCTGGCCTCCGGCGGGGAAGCTGGCGATGCTCCCTGCCAGGCGGCCGTCGCAGGTTACTGCCCTCATGGTGATGTCCGGCGAACTTCTCACCCTGGCCATGTGCGCGTCGAAGGCGTTCCGGTCGTCAGGGTCCTCAGGCGTGAAGGCAGCCATCCGGACGCCTTCCGGGTCACGCATCTGCTCGAACAAGGCATCCAGATCCCCGTCCTCCACCGGGCGCAGCGCGACAACAGCCATGTGCGCACCTCCTGCTCTTCGCCGGGCCAGCGCGGAGTCTAACAGCCCTGCCTTCAGCCACCGTGCCAGGCGTGGACACACTGCCAGCGCAGGTCCGGACGTTCCGTCAGTGAAGAGGGCTGCTACTCGAGCGCCTCGGCTGGGCCCCGATCTGATCAGGAATCAAGAAGCGCCACGGTGTGGTCGGGCCTAGCCTCTGGTGGGAGGGTCGGCAGGACGCCGTCCCCCTGAGCGTCAAGAAAGGAAGCCTGGGAATGCCCGCGAAGAATGCCAAGGCTGGGTCCGGCGGTTTCAGCGCCGAAGAGCGTGCCGCGATGCAGGAGCGCGCCGCCGAGTTGCGCGCCGAGGGTAAGCAGGGCGCCAAGAAGGCGGACGGCCTGCAGGCGGTCCTCGACAAGATCGCGGAGATGGCGCCGGAGGATCGGGCGCTCGCCGAGCGTGTGCACGTGACGGTGACCGCGACTGCCCCCGAGTTGTCGCCGAAGACCTGGTACGGGATGCCCGCGTACACGAACGCGGACGGCAAGATCGTCGTCTTCTTCCAGGACGCGGGCAAGTTCAGCTACCGCTACTCGACCCTGGGCTTCCAGGACGCGGCGAACCTCGACGACGGCGACGTGTGGCCGGTGTCGTACGCGCTGAGGAAGTGGAGTCCCATGGTGGAGAAGAAGGTCGCTGAACTCGTGAAGGCCGCGATTTCCTGACCAGTGCCGCGACCGCCGCGCAGCGCCCGCCTCCGTGGATCAATTCGCGAAACGAGCAAGCAATGGGATGAGTGCCCGGGCGTCGGGGCTGCCCCAGCCGGTGACCGGGTCCCAGCCTGGTCCGGCCTGATAGCCGGTGAACGTCCTGGGCGGGAACTGGACGGTGTTGTTCCCCACGGTGATGTCGTGGAAGGCCTGGTGGTAGCAGCGGCTGCGGGCGATGCGGTAGATGGCCGGGTTGACGAAGCCGAGGTGGCGGCCGGCGTACTGGGCATATCGCTGACCAAGGGCGGATCCAGCGTGCTTTCCGCCAGTTCGGGAAGCACCACGGTCTCGCCGCGCCCGTCGATACCCCGGTCCAGCAACGGCTTGACACCGTAGGCCACCTGGAGCTGCTCGGGGGTATAACAGGTCGTCACCGAGTCGCAGTCCGCCGTCGAACCGGCCGCCGGAGTGGCGGCCGTTGCCGCGCCGGTCGCCTGGGCGGGAACCCAGGCCGCGATGAGCAAGCCCGCCAGCACTATGCCTGCCGTCATGGTCCGCCTGGTCATGTCACCCTCCACGTGCTCCGGGACCACGCTTCGATCTGCCTTCCCGAGCGCGGCACTGCTAAGTGGCGTCTTCCGGGTGCAGGTACATGCACCCACGGTTTCTCTATTGCGTGCGCGCCCGCGGCGGTTCGCACCGTGTCAGTGCTGAAGATGGGACCTGGGTCCAGTGCCCAGGCCACCGAGGCCCAAGCGCATAGCCGGCTAGCCGCGCCCGGATACGCACACGTGCGGGACTGCCCCGCCTGATGTCACTGCCCGAAGGAGTAGCGGAGGTCAGCGTTGATGAGGACGTTAAGCCGGTACCTGAGCTGGTCGAGGCGCTCTTCGTCGTCGTCTGACGCCTCGCCCAGCAGGGTCCAGGTCAAGTGCCGGTCCTCGATGTCGAACCTGATCTGGTCGTCGGGGCGATCGGGCCAGAGCGAGGCCCAGATCACCAGGGATGGGAACACCGCCTGCAGCACCCGGGGCGGGAGTTCATCGTCGCGCAGATTGAGCCACTCCCGGCGTGCCTGATCGGCGATCGGATCCTGCAAGGCCTCGTATATGGCCCAGGCGGGCGGCGGCTGGGTCTTGGAATGGCTGCGCAGCACTCGCATAGGGGCCTCCTCCCGGAGCCGGATCACTTCCCGGGAACACGCATGTCCGCTGGCAGGCGGCGGTCTAGGCCTGGCTGTCGTTCCTGCCTGGGGCGATCTCCACAGCCTCGCCGTCGGCCAGCCTGAACTGCTTTTGGCAGGTAGGGCAGGTCATCAGCAGCGGCCGCACAGGAACACCCGGCCCGCGCACAGCCCTGAGCTGAGTGTCGTCGTAGGGGCACACCACGAAGTTCACTCATGCAGGATATGTGCGGCCCGCGCCGCCCGCGGGAGGCGAGTGTGTGCGGGCTGGCTGGCGGCATTCGGCCGACCCGCAGCGGCAGTTGCGGACGTTCCTGCCAGCTGACGGCGCCGGTGAGCAGCACTAGGCCCTCTCGTTCGCTGGCGGGCCTGGTCATCCGCAACGATGATCGGCAGTGGCGTCTGCAGGCTGGTCATCGCGGGACCTCGGCGGTGACAACCCAGTTGCCGTTGCTGGCACCGGCGTGGAGAGAGCCGCCGAGGAGGAGAAGCCGCTCTCGCATGCCGGTGAGCCCGTAGCCGCCGTTGATCGTCTCCAGCCCTGGGCCCTCAGTCTTCTCGTCAGCGGTGGGGTTGAGGATCGTGAGCGTCGTCGGGCCGCCGCTGAAGTCGAGTCGGATGAGGACTGGCTGATGTGGCGCGTGCTTGGCGGCATTGACCAGGGACTCTTGGGCGGCACGGGTGAGCGCCAGGGCGGCGTCGGGGGGCAGCGGCCTGGCCCGGCCGGTGACTTCCACCGTCACGGGGGTCTCGTAGCGGCGGCGATGAGCTGCGCCCAGCTCGTCGAGTGCGCCGGCCAGGGGCGGGGTATCAGAGCGCAACGCTTGGAGAGCACGGCGCGTCTCGGTGAGGCCTTCGGCGGCGGACCGCTGGGCCCGGGCGAGCAGATCAACGGCCTGGTCGATGTCGCCGCGATCCGTGAGCACGGCGCGGGTGGCCTGTATTTGGACGCCTAGCGACCCAAGCGAGTGGGCAAGGACGTCGTGAATCTCCCGGGCGATCCGGTTCCGCTCGTCCAAGGCGGCGGTGCGGCGCTGCTCAAGCCGCACCTGCTCGGCCTTGGCCAGCAGTGCAGCGGACTGCTCCGCCTGGACGCGGTAGCCGAGGATGAGCCGTCCGATGAGAAGCCCGAGGATCATGAGCAGCGGCACCCCGAGGAGGCCCCAGGCATCAACCTGGTAGGCGAGCCCTCCGACGTCGACGGCGACGACCCCGGTTGCGGTGATGACGCACGCCGTCACCAGGCCGAAGTCGTAGGCCGCGACACAGGTGGCCATTGCGGCGAGGACGATGAACGGTTGGCCGCTTTGCGTGAGGGCCGCCCAGCCACAGGTCACGACGGTCGCTGCCGTCGCGAAGGGCAGCATCCGAGTGAGCAGCTGCCGTGAGGGGGAGCGCTGAGCGGCCATCCGGAGGCCGAGGGCCACCGCCGCTATAGCGAGCGCGTCGATCATGTCGACCAGGTTCCTGGTCGGCCCGTAAGGCAGGGTGAATGCGGAGACCCCCACGGCGGCGAACACCGCCGCCAGGGCCGCCCAGGTGATCCGGTTCAGCCCGGTCGTCACCCGCCCAGTATCGCTCACGGGCGCCGCCAGGCCGCCAGGCCGGCCCCGCCGCGCGCCGTCACCAAGCAGGTCGCCCCAGGGCACACCGCTCGCCCGCTCGGCGGTGCTGCGACGACCGGCATCAGGTTCCTCGCTTCGTACCACTCCCTGGACAGGGAATTAGGTCAACGCTAGGCGACCGGCAGCGGCTCGTCGTAACCCGAAGGGTTGAGTCTCGGTATGAATTTCCGCACCATCTCATACCGGCATGGACCCAGGACCCAACCGGCGGGCTGACGACAACGATCGGCGCGGCCGACACGATCGGCGCCATGGGAAATGGCGGGCCGGGGCAGGCGCCGCCGCAGCAGGACCAGCAGACCACGCCGCCGACGAGGACTTGGTCAAGACGAACGGGACCGATGCCGGCCACGGCTTCGAGCGAGACCGGCATGCTCACGTTCGCGTAGAAGCGCCCGCCGATCCGCCCGTTGCCTCCGGCACCGACGCGACATGCCCCCGAACACGGAGCGATGCCTCAGGGCGAGAGAAGATGAACGGTGATGGCTGACGGTAACCCAGGCAAGCCATATCCCCCGCGATGGGTCATGATTTACCTGCTGGTCCTCGCGCTGGCCCTTATGGTGTGGGTTATCCTCGACGTTCTGCACGGGGGTCC
The DNA here is from genome assembly GCA_963723595.1 of uncultured Actinomycetes bacterium. Lineage (GTDB taxonomy): Bacteria > Actinomycetota > Actinomycetes > Streptosporangiales > Streptosporangiaceae > RYN-230. Next base: position 931,744 of record CAVRRQ010000010.1, on the reverse strand, counting down.
ACCCTGGGAGCGCCGTTGGTGACCGCGGGGTATCCCGGATGACAGCCCACCACTCGAACTGGAGCGCATCGAAGTTCGCGGCGATCTTGCCCATGCTTTCGGTTGATTCGACTGCGGTGTCGGCACGTCAGATCGGCAACGCGTCGAATGGCCCGCGCACTTCTTGATGGTTCTGCGCGCAAGGAGCCAGACGGAGCCCGATTAACCTGGCTCTGGTGGACTCGTGTCAGGCGCCGAGCGCGAACAGGCACCCATCCCAGTAGGCCTCCACCCGTGGGTGGCGCTTTCCCCGCAGGCCGATCTCCAGAACGTCAGGATGCGGGCCGGCCGGAGCCCGGAACCACAGCTCAAGCCGCGCTACCGGGACAGGGGTGAAGCCTGACAGGCCCGGCGGTGCCACGGTCACCGCGTGCATATAGGCCGGCGTGCCCGCGCAGCACAGGCGCGGGTGCGCTGCCCACACCCACAGGGTGCCGCCGCGGGAGGCGACAAACTCGGCAGCTTCCTGGCTTATCTGGACCTGCATACCCCCACCCTAATGCCGGGCGCCACGGTGACCCGGATAACAAATGCGGCACCAGCCTCGATCTGACCACGGAAGCGCACCCTATCCGCGGCATGTGAGGACGTCGCGCGAATTTTTCAGGTGCCGCGACACGGCATGAGCGCGCGTTAACTTGTGTGGTTAGCGACAGGCCATACGATCTCGCCAGCCCGGTCCTCCGGATTAATCAGTACTACTGCCTTGGCGGCCAGTTCCTTCGCCGAGCGAGTCCGCCGAGCGGCGAGATAGCGCCGGATGATGTCGGCAGGGTCTGCGCCGGATTCGACCCGGAACGAGCGTCCGAGAAGATCTACACGCCTGCCGGTGTAACGCGGCGGATCACCTGAGTATCTGCCGAACTTCGACGGGCCGAAGTCCCGCGTTCCGCGCCGCCGGGCCGGGAAGGGCCAGTCATCGTACTGGGCATAAAAGGACCAGACGTCGAAGTCCTTAACGCCGTTCTGCCCGTTCACGTAGTGCAAGGCAGCACCCTGGCACAGGGCCCGGCCCAGCAGGCGGCCAGCATACCGGCCGGAGTTGTCCGGATTCCGCCGGAACAGCTCCGACTCGGCGTCGGCGGCCAGGGCCGCCAGCCGAAGCAGGTCAGCTTTTTCGATCCGCGCCAGCGACCTATCGGGCATGTAGACATACTGACATGACGGGCGCCCAGTCGCCCGATGGTGCGCGAGCAGTACGCGGGCACTGCGAGGCTCAGCCGATGCGCTCGGCCAGCGAGACGATGATCCCTTCCGGCCCCCGGACGTAGGCCATCCGCCAGACGCCCTCGTACTCTCCGATGCCACCGACCAGTCCATAGCCCTCGGTGGCTGCCCAATCGACAGCCGCCTGCAGGTCGCTGACCTCGAAGGCCACGTTGCGCAATCCCAGCTCATTGGCCATGGCGGCCGGTGAGCCCGGCACGGAGTCGGGTCGCACGAAGCTTGAGAGCTCCAGGCGGGTGCCATCGCCGGGCGGCTTCAGCATGACGATCTCGGTGCGGGAGCCGGGAATGCCGCAGACCGTGTCCAGGAACTCGCCCTCGACGAACGTCCTGCCCTCGACCTCCAGGCCCAGCGCCACGAAGAAGGCGGTCACGACGTCGAGATCTGCGACCGTGAGGCCGACGTGGTCGAAGCGCCGTACATGTGACATAGGCCCGTCCTCCCGTCGTCGTATCGACCGTGCATCCGCCACGGTAGGCGTTCTCAGTACCTCTCGCTGCGGGACCCTGCAAACGCACACCATCAGCGGCTACTTAGAGACTTGGCACAGGATCGGTGTCTGGCCAGACTCGGTCCAGGTGCCCTGGGCCGGGCCCGCACCCAGACGATCAACCGGCTGCACCGCCTGCTGCTGGAGCTGTTTCCCGGCGGTGCGAAGCAGTTCCTGTCCGCGCAGCAGGCCAGAGCGATGATCGCCACGATCCGGCCGCGGGACCTGCCCGGCAAGACCCGCCGCCGCCTCGCCGCCGAGCTGATCAGTGGGCTCGGGGCCATCGATAAGAAGATCAAAGCGATCAAGAAAGAACTCACCGCCCTGGTGACCGCCCGTGGATCAACGCTGCTGGAACTGCACGGCATCGGTCCATCTAGCGCCGCCCGGCTGCTCGCCGGCGTCGGTGACATCCACCGCTTCGCCGGCCGCGGCAAGTTCGCCTCCTGGAACGGCACCGCGCCGCTGGATGCCTCCTCCGGCAACCAGGAACATTGCTGGATGCCCGCCAGCCGGGACAGCAGGTGCTGGTAGCCGGTGTAGCCGTCGGTCATCAGCAGCCCGCTGAACGCTGCCGGGATGCCCGCGCCGACATCGGCCTTGCGGCGCGAGCCCAGCGCCTGCAGCCAGGTCAGCAGCCCGTCCGGGGTGCGGATGGTCAGTACGTGCGGCGTGCCCGCGCTCGCCGTGTCCTTGTGCTCATCCGGGTCATGCTCGCCAGCTTCCCCTGGGGCGGCGGGCGGCGTGGGTGTCAGCACGTTCACCGGGGCCTCGTCAGCGGCCAGCGCATCCTGGGCGGCCAGCGCGGCGAGCATCACCGCGTCCAATCCGGCCTTCCCGAGCTGGGCGGCAAGCCGGGTGTTGGCCTTATCCACCCAGCCCGGCGAGACCGGCACGCCCAGCAGCATGCCCATGACCTGCGCGGCCCGCTCGGGCGGCACGTTCCCGTAGGCGGTCAGTACGACCGCGGCGGCGTTCAGCACCGGCCCGTAGGACACCGACCCGGCATGCGCGCCCGGCGGCGGGCCCGCGAACGTGACCGCCTGGCAGCACGGGCACTCCAGCCCCGGCAACAGCCACTCGGTCACCTTCCGGACCACCTCGACGTCAAAGACCTGCGCCCACCGCGAGCCCGCGATCGCCGCGCCGGCCAGCGGCGCCTTGCACCGTCGGCACTCCGCAGGCGGCTCCGCTGGCTTCGTCTCGTCCGGGTCCGGGTCCCGGGACAGGCCAATCCCCGGATGCCCGGGCTGCCCGCCCGGCTTGCGGTCCTTGCGCCGGTCCCGTTCCGATTCCTGCCGCTGGCGCCGCCGCGCCTTGCGCCGCTCGCGTGCCCCGATGCTCTCCTTCGACGTCGGCGTCCCGGAGTCGGCACTGTCCTGATCCAGCCGCCGTTCCAGCTCCGCCACCCGCAGCTCCAGCCGCCGCCGCAGCTCTCGCTCCGCGTCCAGCCCCGACCGCAGCACCCCGATCTCTGTGTCCTTCGCCTCGATCACGGCCTGCAGCCGAACCAGCAGCTCACGCTGCTCCCGCCCCCGGCAGGCAGATCAGGCACAAGCCACGATCATGCTCAACCTCAACTCCAAGTTCAAGCACTCGCCACGACGTGTCGCCCAGCCTCACGCCCGCGACCACCCTGCGAATGGACACAAAGATTCTCCCGAGCGCGGGTGTCGAATTCTCGGTGGCCGTTCGTGGACATGGTGAGCGGCGCAGATGGCGCCGCCGCGAAAGGAGCTGATCATGTCCACCGTTACCGCCTCTCCCGGCACCACCGTCACCCGGCACCGGCTGACCAGGACGCTGCCGCGGGCCACCGCCTCCGCCGGTGTGCTGGCCGCCGCGGCCACCACTGCCGTCGCGGCTGTCCTGCGGGGCGGCGGAGTCCCGCTGGCTGTGCACGGCAAGATTCCGCTAGCGGCGTTCGCCCAGCTCACTCTCCTCGCGGCGGTGGGCGGCGGGATTCTCCTGGCCGTGCTGATCCGGCGCGGCTCCGCCGCTCGTCAGCGGTTCATCCGGATCACTGCCGGGCTCACCGCGCTCTCCTGCGCCGCCCCTGCGGCGTTCGCGGACACAACCGCGAGCAAGATCGCCCTTGTCGCTCTGCACCTTCTTGCCGCGGGGATCATTGTTCCTGTGCTCGCACGACACGCTGACTGACCCACCCGACCCGATCCGATCCGATCCGATACAAGGAGGAGCAGCCACGATGCCGCAATACCTGATCTCCGTCTTGCACGACGACACCTACGAGACCGACTTCTCCACGCCTGACGCGCAGCGCCGTGTCGCCCAGGTGGGAGCGTTCAACGAGGAACTCATGAAGGCAGGCGCCTGGGTGTTCGCCGCCGGCCTGCAGCCCGCGTCATCGGCCACGGTCGTGCGGTCCTCCGGAGGAGAGGTGTCGATGACCGACGGTCCGTATGCCGAAACCAAGGAGCAAATGGGCGGCTTCTGGGTCATCGAAGCGCCCGACCTCGACGCCGCCCTGGAATGGGCCGGCAAAGCGGCCGAGGCCAGCGGGGAAACCATCGAAGTTCGCCCCGCCCAAGGATGACCGGCCCGCTCGATGAGGTCTTCAGGCGCGAAGCCGGCCGCTGCACCGCCACCTTGATCCGGGTCCTCGGCGATATCGATCTCGCCGAGGACGCGGTGGCGGAGGCCTTCGCTATCGCCGCCGAACAGTGGCCCAAGACGGGGACACCGCCCAACCCGGGTGGCTGGATCATTACGACCGCCCGCAACCGCGCCATCGACTGGCTGCGACGCGAATCAACCCGCGGCGAGAGGCATCTCGCTGCCCACCGGCTACGGATCGACAGCATGGAACCGGACCACAATCCCGAACTTGACCGGCTCGACGAATTCGTCGATGTCGTCGCCGACGACCAGCTCCGGCTCATGTTCCTCTGCGCTCACCCCGCCCTGGCTGCTGATGCCCAGGTCGGTCTCATCCTGCGGCTCCTCGCCGGTCTCTCGATGGGCGATATCGCCACGGCCTTTCTGGTACCTGAGGCGACGATGGCACAACGGATCGTACGGGCCAAGCGCAAACTTCACGACAACCACGCCTCCTACCGCGTACCCGGTGCCGCGGAGCTCCCGGCCCGGCTGCACGCCGTCCTCGCGGCGATCTACCTCATCTTCACCGAAGGTCACACCGCCACCTCAGGGCAGACGCTGACGAGAACCGACCTGTCCACCGAAGCCATCCGGCTTGGGCGGACCCTCGTCGAGCTGATGCCCGACGAACCCGAAGCCCTCGGACTGCTCGCCTTGATGCTGCTATCGGAGTCCCGCCGTGCCGCTCGCGTCGCCGCCGACGGGACGATGGTTCGCCTCACCGACCAGGACCGCACCCGATGGGACCGGACGCTCATCAGTGAAGGCCACGAGCTGGTGCGCGCGTGCCTGCGCCGCAACCCGCCCGGCCCGTTCCAGATCCAAGCGGCCATAGCCGCGGTCCACGCCGACGCGCCCACCGCCGAATCCACCGACTGGTCGCAGATCATCGCCCTCTACGACCAGCTCTGCGTTCTCCGTCCCAGCCCCGTCGCCGCCCTGAACCGGTCGGTGGCCATCGCCGAACTCCACGGGCCGGCCGAGGGGCTCGACGCTCTCGCCGAGATCGACCCGGCCGCGCTCGAGAACTACCAGCCGCACCACGCCGCCCGCGCCGACCTGCTCGCGCGTGCAGGCCGCCGTGACGAGGCGGCAGCCGCCTACGACCGCGCCATCGAACTCACCACGAACACAATCGAGCGCGACTTCCTTGCCCGGCAGCGCGCCGCCCTCTGAACAGACGACCACTCCGGAGTACCAGAACCCCGTGAATGGACACTCCTCCAGGCAGTCCCTTGACATAAAGGGGTGCCAGATGCGGACGTCGGCGGGTGGCCGGTATGGCGTGCAACGGGGCGTCGGCAAGCCATGCGCTATCATGTGATATCAAGGAGGCAGACATGACGGACGTGCTGATCCGGGACGTGCCGGATGATGTCATCGCCGCGCTGGATGCACACGCGGGCCGGCTGGGCCTGTCACGCAGCGAGTACTTGCGCCGGCGGCTGGCCCAGGACGCCGCCCGGCCTGGCTCTCCCGTGACCGTCGAGGACCTGGCCCGGTTCACTGAGGTCTTCGGTGATCTGGCCGACCCCGACGTGATGTCGCAGGCCTGGCGATGACGACCTGGCTGATTGACAAATCAGCCCTCGTCCGCCTGGCCGCCAGCCCTGATGCCGCCGAATGGGCCGGGCGGGTCGAGCGCGGGCTGGTCCGGGTCACCACCGTGACCCGCCTGGAGGCTGGCTACTCAGCCCGGTCCGGGCCAGAGCTGCGGGCTGGATTGCGCCAGCCCCCGCTGTCGTCCATGCCGGTCGAGTACCTGACCCCCGCGATCGAGGACAGAGCGGTGGACGTGGTCACCTTGCTCGCCGACCGCGGCCAGCATCGCGCGCCGTCGATACCTGACCTGATCATCGCAGCGACCGCCGAGCTGGCTGGGCTCACGGTCTTGCACCTCGACAAGGACTTCGAGGTAATCGCCCAGGTCACCGGCCAGCCCGTGGAGCGGCTAAGCATTGAGCAATGAGCTCCCATCTTCATAAGGACGGGCCTGTCAGCCTGCCAAGATCCTTACGAAGATCACCCGCATATCATGCAGATGCGGACGTTTCCCGCCGTGGCAAGACCGAGCTCGGGAGCGTTTCCGGTCCCGAGCCCGGCGATCAGCGTTTAGATGTCGCCGTCAACCCGGTAAAGGCGAGCAGAAACAGGACGAAGAATCCGCCGTAGTAGGTAAAGAAAGCGGCTCCCAGAACTGCTGGAATGATCACGTACGCTGCCCATGCAGCCACCTTCTTGCTCACCGGCTTCCGGACGCGTCCCACAGGGAGCGCGGGTGGCCCCGCGACGCCGATGAGCCTGGCAGGGATGCCATCGGTGACTGCCGCCAGCTCCGCATAGGTACGCGACAGCAGCGCCTGGCCCGCCCGCACGCCGAGCTGGTCCCTGGTTAGCCAGCCCTGCACGAACGCGGCCTTCAGGGTGTCGATCACCTGCTCGCGGTCCGCGTCGGAGGCCCGGAGGCGGCCACAGCCCATCCCACCCGCTGCCTTACGCTCTCCATGTCCTGCGGTCACCAGCGCCTCCCGGGCAGCGCAACCTATCAACAGCGTAACGCCGCGGCCCTTGACGCTCACCCTGGACCTCTGACCGCATGGCGACAACATGCCCCTACCTTGCGTCGGTCGCGAGCCAGCAAGGCAGCACGGGCGAAGGAGACCGATACGCGCAGATCCGTGCATTCCTCGGGCGGGCTGGCGGTGCATACTTATGCGAGACTATGCTCTGTCGGGGAGCAGACTACCGCTGACGGATTGCCAGTTTTACTAAGGCGACATTCATTGTCGTTCCGTACGATACTCAGTATGCTACGCAGCATGTTATTCAGCCGCAGCGGTTCATATGCGTACGGCAGGCGATGCTCGGTGCTGCTGACCGCGGGACCTCAATACGGGCTGCGGCTCTGCGGGGGATCCCAGGACCGCGCCGGCGAGGTCTGGCCACTGAACGTGGGTGAGGTCTGCACGACGCTGCAGAGGCTGGAGCGCGACGGTCTCGCGGGGTCCGACGGGGGCGGCGATCCCTCGGCTGGCCTTACTGGCCGACGCCGGCGGGTGCCGGATGCCTGACGCATCGGCCGAGCCGCAGGCCGGGGCGTCTGTCGAGCGGGCGGCCGGCCGCCCGACCGCGCGCCGCTCCCTCTCCCGTTGGGCGGTCCATCTCGGTCTCCTGACCTCGGCAGCGGCCGCGCTCGGCACACTACAGCTTCTGCACGTGCGGATCGCCATCCATACCGACGTCGGCCTGGTCTTCGTCGGGCTGGTGATCGTGCACCTGGCCCAGCGCCGCCAGACCCTCGCTCGCATGGCCTCGCAGATCGTCCGGGTCCGGACGTTCGTCGGACGGAGGATCCGCCTCACCGTTTCTGATCTGCTGCTCCTCTTCATCACCCTGAACGTGCTCGTGTCAGGCGTCCTGGACTGGGGCCGCGGCGAGCCAATACAGCTGCCGCTCTCCAGGCCCTTCGATAGATGGCACCTCGACTCCGGGCTCGTCCTCGTCATCTACCTGGCGGTGCACGTCTGGCGACGGAGGAAGCGCCTCCGGCGATCAACGATCCGATAGCGCGCGATGCCGGGTGGCGGGTCGACGTCGTAGGCACCCGCTATCCGTGGCCGATTTCAACCTGCGACGTGTCGTTGATTCTGCTCGGAACCAATTGGGCGCTCGGCGCCCCTGGCTACGGAAGACGACCCGAGCTGCTGATCTTCGCGTGCCGCGGGATATACGAACCAGCGGATGACCATGCGAAGCTGCAATGCCCGCTATTCGGCAGACCCGGTGAAGGCGCTGGGGGCTGGGGCTGCTGACACTCTGTCAGGCGGCGTGGGGTGCGAGCTCGACGATGAGGTCGGCGTCGAGGGCTGCGCTGATTCGCTCTAGCAGCGGGATTGTGGGCACGACGCCGCCGGCTTCCAGGCGGGAGAGGGCGGGCTGAGTCATATCAGCGCGGGCTGCGAGTACAACCTGGGACAGTCCCAGAGCCAGGCGGCGTTCGCGGACAGCCTGGCCGATCAGGAACGCCCGCCGGGCTTCGGCGTAACCCTCACGGTACTCGTCACTGTCACGGCGCTGGGCGGCGAGCTCCTCGTAGGAGGAGTGTGGTGCGGTCATGTCAGTTCACCTCCCGGTCGAACACCTGATGGGCGGTGCCGTGTCCGGCTTCGCAGACCTTCCCCCGACACCGTCAGTGACCGCCGTGTCGTCCGCAAGTCTCGCGCGCGCCTACGCGCGTAGGCCACATATCCGCCCTGGGCATGCAAGGCACGGGCGTACCTCAGCAGTCTCGGCGCTGCCGTGGAGCAGCCCGCCAGACCGGAAGGGAGGAAAAGCGAACAGCGAGAAACCCGATTGGCCGAAAAGAGGTCTTGCCCAACGGAGACACCGTCGAATAAGATCGGCGCAAAGGAGGTGAGTGCCTGCAGGAGGCGGGCGCAGCCACGCGGCGGGACGCTCGGAGGGTCAAACCGGATGCTGTCCGCCCGGGATGTAGCCGAGATGCTGGCTGTGCCTGAGCGGACCGTCCCCGATAAATGGCGCGAATGGGGTCTGCCCGCGTACAGGATAGGCAAGCACCTGCGATGGAGGGAACGGGACGTGCTCGCCTGGATCGAACGCCAGGCAGCCTGACACGCAAAAGGGACCCCCGCCCGGCCAGCCGGGCGGGGGTCCGCGCATTCCGCGCTTACGCTACGGTGCTCCATTCCGCGTACTCGGCATTCAGCACGTCCAGCACCCGTCCGAGCGAGGAGGGGACCAGATGACCATAGGCGGCGTAGGGGACGTTAATGTTCCGGTGGCCCAGCCACTTCGCAACATCGGTATCGGCACCCCCCGGCCCTGAGTTGGGCCAACTTAGTGCGCAACCGGATGACGGCGAAGGGCCTCAGCAACCGCTTCGTAGAGGTGGCGCCGGTCGGCAGCGGCGTTAGCGGTGCAGACCTGCCCTGACTGCTCAAGCCTGACGACCACCCGCGGGATTCGTCACATCGGATCCAGGATCTACAGTCGGTGGCATGGTTGAAGCTCGGTACGACGCAGTTGCAGAGTTCTACATCGAGGGCTTCGATTCCATCGACGATCCAGCCTCCCGGGCCCTGCTGGACTTGCTTGGCCCGGTTGCTGGCCAGCAGGTCCTGGATGTGGCCTGCGGCCACGGGCGCATCACGCGGGAGCTGGCGCGGCGGGGAGCCAGCGTGGTGGGCGTCGATGTGTCAGGGGCCCTGATCACCAGGGCCCGGGAGACCGAGCAGGATGAGCAGCTTGGCATCCGCTACCTTCACGACGACGTGACCATGCCCGGGTCCTTGGACGGCTTCGACGGCGAATTCGACGTGGCGGCCTGTAATTTCGGCCTCTCCGATATTGACGACCTCGATGCCGCGATCACCGCGATCGGCGATGCGCTGGGGCCCCGGGGTTGCTTCGCCTTCTCGATCGTGCATCCGTGTTTCGCGGGGGGCCAGGACATCTCGGGTTCCTGGCCAGCGTCCGGCAGCTACTACGACGAGGGACACTGGACGGCCCAGGGCGTCCGTTCCGGTCTACGCCGGCTCGTGGGCGCCAGCCACCGGACGCTGTTGACCTACCTCACTACGCTGCGCCGCCACGGTCTGTGGCTGGACGAGCTCGCCGAGCCGCTCCCGAAGCCAGACTGGGATCCGGCCCATAATGCCGACCGTCAGCCGGTCTTCCTCGTTGCCCGGTGCATCAAGCTTCCCTCGGCCTGATATCAGGCAAGTCCGTCCATCTTAGTGCGCAACTCGAACCTTAGCAAAGCACGTTATCGCAGCCCAGCGGGCCATTAGATCGCCAACGAACAAATTATGGCCCAACTCGGGTGATACGCAAAAAGGACCCCCGCCCGGCCAGCCGGGCGGGGGTCCGCGCATTCCGCGCTTACGCTACGGTGCTCCATTCCGCGTACTCGGCATTCAGCACGTCCAGCGCCCGTCCGAGCGAGGAGGGGACCAGATGACCATAGACGGCGTAGGGGACGTTGATGTTCCGGTGGCCCAGCCACTTCGCAACATCGGTATCGGCACCCCCCGGCCGAGCAGGGCCGAGACGAACGCATGCCGCAGGCTGTGCGGCGTGAACCCGGCCTGATGCCGGGAGCTTCGCTGACTCTTGACCATCCCTAGTACGGCAGCATCCATTCGGTTCGTGACCTGCGGCGGGGCGTTCGGAACCGGGGCGGCGCTTTCATGTATCGAGGACTGCGGCGACGGCTTCGATTTCCACCAGCTGGTCCTTGTAGCCGAGCATGGTGACGCCCATCAAGGTGCTGGGGACGTCGTGGTCGCCAAACGAGTCCCGGACTACCTCCCATGCGGTCACCAGGTCTTCTTGCCGTGCTGAGGCAACCAGGACTCTGGTGCTGAGGACGTCTTCCACCGATGCACCGGCATCGGCGAGGGCGGTTCGCATGTTCTCGATGGCCTTCGCGGCCTGGCCCGGGTAGTCCCCTATCGCGGCGGTCGATCCATCCTCATTCAGCGGGCACGCCCCGGCGAGGAAGATCAGCCGTGACTGGGCCGGCGCCGTGGCTGCGTAGGCGTACTCGGCGACGCTGGACAGGGAGGTTGAGCGGATCAGGGTGATGGCGTGGGGCATGGCCGGTCAGGTCCTTTCGTGAGCATGGCGCGCAGCCGTTCTTCCAGGCAGCCCGTTCGGGACTGCATCGGCCGGGCGGGCCGGGCCGGGGACAGCGGCTGTGGGATCGGGTCAACGACTCCTGCCATCACACTGCATCACACTGGCACTGTTCCGGCTGGCCCATCTGGCCGTGGCTGCACGCGTCTTGCCGCAGGCCACGGCTTGAATAGATGGCTGTAACTAGCTGACCAGGGCGATCTGGGTGTCGCGGGCGAGCCTTGTTCGCTGGTGGTACCAGCGGGCGCGGGCTTGGTGGCAGCGCCGCCAGTTCGGCCAGTGCTCGGCGTGCCCAGGTGGGTGAGTGACGGGCTGCGTCGCGAGCAGGCGGGTGATCTCCGGGACGGTCAGCGGGATCATCCCCGGGTCGGCGGGAGGCTGCTGATCGGGCCTGGCGGGCGGCGGGGCCTGGGTATCGGTGCGGTCGCGCAGCAGGGCGGCGGTCACGGCGCAGAGCGCTAATGCGGCCATGACCAGCACGGTGTGCCGGGCGATCGCGTCATAGAGCCGGGTTTGGGACTGGTCGAGGCCGAAGCAGCCCTTACTGAGGGCGAAATCTTCTTCCACTGGCCACCGGAGCCCTGCGGCGCGGATCAGCCGGGCCATGCTCACCCGCTGGCCTTTGGGCATGAAACAGTGGTGAAAGGCCAGCTCGCCGGTCCCCAGGTGACGGCGGATCAGCAGGTGATGCCGCGGCAAGGCGGTGCCCAGCAGCGCCCACGCATACCAGCGCTGCCCCTTGCCGCCGGTCCCCGCGGAGCGGACCTCCCAGCGGCGAGCGTCTGGGAGCAGGCGATTGACCGCCTGGGTGCAGGTGAGCTTGATCCCCGGCGCCAGCGCCAGGCGGAAGGTGGACGGGACCCGCAGCACATAGCCCTGGCCGCGTGCTTCCAAGAACTCACGCAGTTCGGTGCAATTGCCATAGACCTCGTCGCCGCAGACGAAGTCCAGCCGGACCCCGCCGGCGAGGGCCTCGGTGAGGATGTCGAGGGCCAGCTGGCCCTTGGTGCGAAACACCAGGTCCAGCGGCAGCCCCATGACCAGAGACTTCACCGGGTCATCTAGGTGCCCGGCCGGGATCCACTGCCGGGCGCCGATCAGCGCGTGCCCGGTCCGCTCGCGCACATACGCCAGGTGCACCGTCGTGATGCCGTTGGCCACCTTGCCCACGCACCCCAGGTACTGCCGCTTGACACCCGCCGTGGCCGTGCCCTGCTTGACCTGGCTGGTCTCATCGATCGCACCGACCCGCAGGCCCCGCCGCCGGCCAGCACCGCCGGCGGCCGCCTCATCCAGCCCCGCCACCGCGAACCGGCGCACCGCCCCCATCGCGGCGAGTGTGTCCCACACCGCGCGGTTGAGCAGCCGCTGGGTCCGCAGCGGCGCCCGGTTACCTACCCGCTGGGCGATCGTCCAGCCGTTACGTTTGGGCAGGTCGCTGACCAGCGCCCCAACGTACTTGCCCACCTGCAGCCACGGCTCCACCCGCACGAAACACTGCTGCAGCAGCGCCAGCAACTCACCACGCTTCCGGGCCGCCACCGCGGCCCCTATCCTGGCAGCCGCAGCCGCCTTCGGTTTTGTTGTCCTCACGAACGCATAATCGACAGGCGGCTGCGCACTGTCGAACCGGCAGCCTCACACTGCCCCGCCGCTGGTCAAACCCCAAATGGATGCTGCCGTACTAGAGATATGGTAAACGATAGGTTGGTGCGCGGCGCCAATTTACTAGACAAGCTAAGGGAACGCTCATGGGTGACCTCTACTGGTTAGCATCTCTGGCCGTCATCGCCGGCGCTATATGGGCCTACGCCCGCTATTGGTACTACCGGCCATCAGGAATGCCGGAGATACTCACGGCTTCATATTCCTATCAGACGCTTGAGTATATGGACTGGTACGCACGGCATAAGGCGGAAGACCCGGATGAATACGAGATCCCTACATATCGTATTGCATCGTACATTGCGGGCCGCCAATTAGGCTGGCGGCAGCGCAATGACATCATTAGTTACATGAAAAGGATGGGCTGGGTCTACGAGGATACCGAAGGAGGGACACAGTATTATGCAATAAATAGAGTGGGGAAACAGGAATTAGAAACGGCCGACGGCCTCGGAGGGGCGGTTGAAGAGGCCGCTCAGATGCTTCATAATCAGGGCCTCAGCGGCGATCAGGCGAAGGCTACGGCCGCTGCGGTTATCGCGGCTGCTTTTCGCGTTCACGCCCGCTCAGCTTCTTCCGAGAATCGCAAGCGCGAAGAAGCGTCAGCAAATGAGTCGAAGAAGCTGCAAGGACGTGCGATTCGGACAAAATTGATCGCACAATAACTCGGACCCGAGACGTACTACAAATCGTTACATTAACCATTCCATACCTACGAGATATACGTCATTTTTCGGATGGTAATAGAAGCGCTCCTGAACGGGGACCGGCAGCCGCGTCTATGCTGCGGTACTCCATTCCGCGTACTCGGCATTCAGCACGTCCAGCGCCCGTCCGAGCGAGGAGGGGACCAGATGACCATACGTGGCATAGGTGACGTTGATGTTCCGATGCCCCAGCCACTTCGCAACATCCGTGATCGGCACCCCCCCGGCCGAGCAGGGCCGAGACGAACGCATGCCGCAGGCTGTGCGGCGTGAACCCGGCCGGGATACCAGCCTTGCGTGCCCGGCCATTGAACGCCATGCCGGTAGGAATGAGTACGTCGGGAACAGGCCATCTGTCCATGAACTGGTAGCCGTCCGGAAGATCTTTCGCCAACGCCCACAGATACGCGGGCACGGGAATGTCCCGGTACTCCCCGGCCTTGCGGTGCTTGAGCGGCCTTGTTTTCGTGCCGTCCCGGCTCGCCTGCTCAAACACCCGCAGCACCGTACCGCCGTCACGGAAACACGATTTCCGGACAGCCAGGGCTTCTTCAATACGCAGCCCGCACCCCCGCATAAGCCAGATCGTCAGCGGGTACTTAATCCCGCCGGCCAGCGCTGCAAGCTGAGTATGCGAGGGGAACACGAAATCTTCATGATCCCCGTTCGAGCCGTTATCCGGCAGCACGATGCCATCACAGCGGTGCATCGTGATCTTCCCCGCATGCACCGCCTCATCAAGCACCCCGGTAATCAGCGCACGGGCAATCTTCCGCCGCGAATTGCTGCCCTCGCCCAGCCGCACCGTCAGAAGGTCCAGCACGTCATCGCGCGCTAGCGGCGACACTGGCCATGGGCCGGTCACCCAGCACCGGGCCGACATGCGCATTCAGGATGTTCCGATACGCTTCCTTGGTCGCCTCCGTGCCAGGATGCCGGCTAATCCACTTCCCGCATTCATCCCGGAACCGGGCAGTGCCGAGCTTGGGATCAATGAACACCCGCGCCCGCTTGTCATGCGCGATCTTGAGCTGGGCATCCTGGGCCAGCCGCCGGCCCGACCCGTACCGGGGCCGGCCGCTGCCGTCCAGCTCATCGGCGAAGCTCAGCTCACGCTGCCGCCCATCGGTCCAGAAGCGTAACGTCCACTTGTGACCGCATCGCTCCTGATTAGGCGCATTCGCACTTCTTGAGGATGGTCCCCTGACGCTGCACCATGGCCTGCGACTCCAGACCCTGACTTTCCTCTGACCCTGACGAGTCCCGCAAGCTCTTAACCTGCGACAACTGCCAGAATATCAAAGAGCCGCCGATCTGCGCGGCTCATGGCCGTGGGATGTCAGCGGTCCTCGACGCGCAGATCTGGACGTTCTGGATGCTGCCGCGCAGCCGCGCCAGAATGGCGATGATTCTCTTACCCCTCGCCGGCGGTGCGTGCACGCCGCCATCGGCGAAACGTGGAACGGGGCCTCGATGAGCGAAGAGACACACGTCGCGCAGGCTCGATCCCAGCCGGGCGGATCTGGCCCTGCCGTGGTGCCTGCCCTGGCCATCAAGCCTGTGATGGCCATCGCGGTCGTACTCACCGGCCTGCTGATCGCTTTCTCTGATCGCTACGGCTACCACCGGGACGAGCTCTACTTCATCGAGTGCGGCAAGCACCTAGCCTGGGGTTATCCGGATCAGCCGCCGTTCGTGCCCCTGGTCGCCAGGCTGATGACCAGTCTGGCCCCGGGATCGCTTGTGGTGCTCCGGCTGCCGTCCGCGCTGGCGGGCGGGATACTAGTGCTCCTGACCGGGCTGCTCACCCGCGAGCTTGGGGGCCGGCGCGCTGCCCAGTCTCTGGCCTGTGCCGTCATTGCGCTCGCACCGGTGGTCACCGGCTCAAGCCACCTGCTCAGCACGACCACTTTTGACCTGCCAGTCTGGGCGCTGCTGCTGTGGCTGGTGGTACGGATCCTGCGTACCGGTGATCAGCGGCTCTGGCTGCCTGCCGGGCTGGCGGCAGGCGCCGGGCTGCTCGATACCGACCTGGTCGCCTTCCTGATCGCCGCGGTCGTCGTCGCGCTGGCCACTGCCGGGCCGCGGGCGCCGCTGCGGTCAGGCTGGTTCTACGCTGGCGGCGGCATCGCACTTGGCTTGTGGGCCCCCTACCTGGCCTGGCAGGGCAGCCACGGGTGGCCCGAACTGGCAGTGGCCCGTTCGATCGCGGCCGGCGAATCGGGAACGTCGGCGCCTTGGTGGCTGATCCTGCCGGAGCAATTCGTCCTGGTCGCGTGGTACTTCTCGCCGATCTGGATCACCGGGCTGGTGCGGTTCTTCCGGGACCCGGAACTTCGCTGGTGCCGGGCGGTCGGCGTAGCGTACCCGGTGCTGGCCGCGGCGTTCATGCTGACCGGAGGCAAACCGTACTACCTGGCTGCGTACTTCCCCGCCCTGCTGGCCGCCGGTGCCCAGCCCGCGGTGGACTGGGCTGGACGCGCGCACCCCAGGCGCCGCGCCGGGTTGATCACGGCAGGACTGGTGCTCGCCGTGCTGCAACTGCCGATCACCCTGCCGGTCTTGCCGATTTCAGCGGTTCACGACACACCGATTGTGGCGCTGAACTACGACGCGGGCGAGACGATCGGCTGGCCTGCCTTCGTACGCGAGATCGCAATGGCATACCGGACGCTGCCGCCCGCCCAGCGCGCTGCCACGACCGTACTGACCAGCAACTACGGCGAAGCGGGCGCGGTCGATCGTTTCGGCCCGGCCGATGGGCTGCCGGCCGCTTACAGCGGCCACATGTCCTTTTGGTACTGGGGGCCGCCACCCGCCCGGGCGACCACCGCGATCGTCGTCGGCTACCAGCGCAGCCAGCTCACCTTCTGCGGCTCAACCCGCCTCGCCGCACACCTGAATAATCAAGTCGGCGTCAACGACGACGAGCAAGGCGCCCCGGTCTGGATCTGCCAGCAGCTCACCAGGACCTGGCAGGCCATCTGGCCCGCACAAAAACACTCCAACTGAGGCAGGCCACGAGCGGCCACCGCCACACATCATGATCCATCACCAACAACAGGTCACGCAAAGTAGCCGCCGATCGGTGCATCGGAGAGCCAGGTTACTCAGTCATTGCAGCGTGCAGATCGGGCTGATATGCGCGCAGCGTTTATCGCTATCCCGATCTTGATCAGCAATTCAGAATCGGCGTTAGGTGCGGCCGCGATGTCAACGGCAACCCGGGCTGGCAGACCCTCGGCAGCGAGCGTCAGCTCTGGCCCGCAGTCCGGGCCATAGGCGCAGTCAGTTCGAGCTGGACACCGTCAGGGTCTTCAAAGGGAAGCACGTCAATCCCGAACGACGGCAGGCTGGTGATCTCGCCGTGCGGCACCCCGCGTGCATCGAACAAACGCATGGCCTGTTCTAGATCATCGTGACTGGCGACGCTGAAGCTGAGATGGTCAAGGCCCACCCGGTCGGGGTCGAAGCAGTCGCCCGACGGGGCCATCGGCCGCAGGCCCATCAGCAGGTTGCCGCGGGCCATGACGATGCCGCCGAAGAGGATCTTGAACGTCTCGGCCGCGGCCGGGTCGCCGGGCGGCGGTGACTCCACCGCGACCTCGAACCCGAGCAACCCCGTGTAGAACTGGCGGCTGCGTTCCAGGTTGGTCACTGTCAACCGCAGGTGATGGATCCCACCCGCCGGGATCTGCTCCATGGATCCGCCTCCCCCGTAAAGTGCCAGTGCTCCGCGCACTCGCTGTCCCAGCGACCAGGATCCCAGGCCATCGCGCCTAGAGCCAGTCATCCTGTCCCCCGATGACGACACCCAGTAGCACGCACCCCAACCGGCCAACCCACTACTCGCGGCAGAAGCGGGCGTTTCTCCCGAGTCGTGGACTCGGTTGTTCTAGCCGACACGTGTACCGTCTGGCCCATTGGCCTTTCACGATCGCGGCGGGCGGGTGGGTGCGAGATGAGCGTGTTCTCTGATGCCGAGCTTACTTACCTGGCCAAGGGCAAGCTCGGCCGGCTCGCAACCATCGACGGAGCCGGGATGCCACACGTTGTTCCCCTCGGCTGGCGCTATGATCCGGGGCTGGATGTGATCGACATCGGTGGCCGGGACTTCGCCCGGACCCGGAAATTCCACAATGCGCAGCACAACCCGAACGTCGCCCTCGTGGTGGATGACGTGCTGCCACCGTGGCGACCTCGGTGCGTGATGATCCGCGGCATGGCTGAGGCTCTCGCCGATGCGACCGGGGCGGATGGCCAGCCGACCGGGCCCATCATCCGGCTGCATCCCACCGAAGTGATCAGCTGGGGGATGGAGTTCTCAGAAGAATAGTGCGCGCCCAGCGCAGATGAGTGCGTCAGCCGAGCGCGTGTGCGATGGACGTCAAAGCCGTCGGCCGTGGATGCTGGCTCTTGTGGACAGGAGCCCCAGCGATGACGGCGGCGGTCCCCCCGCCGTTCCAGCTGTGTACCGCGGAACAGAGGGAAGGCCCGGGCCGGTGTTGTTCACCCTCGACGTCGACGGCGAACGGTTCGCCATTCGCCGAGCTGGAGACGGCGGTACCGCCTACGACTGGCTGAGCGGGCCTAACAAGGGCTACGGATTCGGATCGAGCGGGCCACCGAATCGGTCGGTGGAGGAGCACCGGGAGAGCATCCGCGCCTTCCTCGCCATGATCGATCCGCATACGGGCTACATCGGAGACGACTGGAGGCGCTCGGTCAGCGGCAGATGAGTGCAATCAGAAACGGCCATAAGTGCACGTTGGTGGTCGCCTCTTGGCGCGTAGGCGAAGCGAAGTCAGATGTGCAGGTGCGGATTGCGGGTGTGCGGCACTGGTTCCGGGTGCGCATGGCACCACTCGATCACGCGATCGGTGAGCCGGTCATAGGGGGCCTCGGACGTCTCGGGATATCCGAACTTGGCGAGCCTTTCCAGATCGGCCTCGATTTCCTGGGCTGCGCTCTGACCGAACAGGGCTGATCCAATCAGATTCTCCCGAAGATATGCGATGAAGGCCTCCTGCCCGCTGCCCCAGTTGAGGTTGCCGTTCCGCCGGGCCTCGTCACGAAGCTTCTCCACTGCGCGCAGCAGCTCACCTTGCACGGTGGCCGCCTGCCCGTGGGGCGGGACCGACGTCTGCCACAGCGAGCGAGCCTCCTGCTGATACTTCACGCCATCAGGGTAGGCCGCGGGCACGCCCAAGCCACAGCGCCGTTCCCCGCCGGCCCTGAAGGCTGCCGCCGGCGTCAACAGCGGCAGTCATACCAGCGGCATGAGCGGGCGGGCTGCGCGATGCTTGCCTGCATGGTGATACGTGAGGCGAGAGCAGCTGACTGGGCCGCTATCTGGCCGATTCTGAAAGAGGTGGGCGAAGCGGGTGAGACCCTGACGTGGGATCCCAGAATCACCGAGGCCAGGGCACGCGCCGGCTGGATGCGCGAACTGCCGGGCCGAACAATTGTCGCCATCAATGGTGATGGACGTGTCATCGGGAGCGCGAACACTCATCCCAACCACTCTGGGCCGGGCGCTCATGTCGCCAACGCGGGGTTCGTTGTCCACCCGGCCTGGCGGCAGGAGGGCGTGGGACGGGCCCTTTGCCGTCATGTTCTCGACCAGGCGCGTGAGGACGGCTACCGGGCGATGCAGTTCAATTCGGTGGTCGAAACCAATACTCCCGCGATTCGCTTGTGGCGCACTTTCGGCTTTCAGATCCTTACCACTGTGCCAGAGGGGTTTCGTCATCCGGCGTATGGATACGTTGGCCTTCATATTATGTATAGGACGCTTAAAATTCATTCGGGAGCCTGGAACACGCTGAATAAACCTGTGCTAATCGGCTTGCCCGACCCCGGGCGCCCCCGGGGGGAGGCGGTCGTGAACCGGAGCCCGCTCCTCCCCGTGTACGGAACCGGAGGGCATCACTGGGGCACGACCACGCAGGGGGACGACGATGGCGGAGCAGCAGGTGGTGGACTGGGCTGGTGCGGACTGGCCCGGGGTGCGGGCGGGTGCCGCGCCGGAAATGGCCGTGCGGATGGTGGGGGCGCTCCTCGCGCTGGCCATCGCGGCCGTGCACGTGGCGGATCAGGGCGGAATCAGCAGCTTCGCGTCACCGGACTGGATCGGCTGGAGCTACCGGCTCATCGAAGTAGGCGCCGTGGTCACCGCGGTCACCTTGCTCGTCCCGTGGTCAGCCTGGGTGGGGTGGGCGGCGGCCGCGCTGCTCGGCACGGGGCCGTTCATCGCTTACGTCGTGTCCCGGTCGATCGGACTCCCGGGTGATCACGGTGACGTCGGCAACTGGGGCTACTGGGTCGGCACGGTGTCGCTGGTCATCGAGGCCGCGCTGATCGTGCTGGGCGTCACGATGCTGATGGCCTACCGGCAGCGGGCCCGCCACCCGCTGGTCGTCGGCCGCCTGGGCCAGCTCCGCTGAGGGGACTCTCCCGCAGGTCCCGGGGGAGTTTCCCTGACGGGGCGCCCCGCGTGCCAGAATCTCAAGGCGTGACGACTAACCCGGTCAGCCGCCGCGCCACCGCCCGGGACGTAGCCGAGCGGGCCGGCTGTTCCGCGTCAACCGTGTCACTCGTGTTCACCGGCAAGGACGCCGGGCGGGTCAGCCCGCAGCTGCGCAGCCTCATCTTCGCGGCGGCCGCGGACCTCGGTTACCGGGTCAACTCCACAGCCAGCGCCCTGGCCCGCGGGCAGCTCGAATCGGTCGGCTTCGTCGGCCCCGACCCCACGAACCCGTTCTTCTCCATGGTCCTGGAGGGGGTCACCCGGCACCTGGACAGCGCCTTCTCGCTGACGGTGCTGATGCCGGAGGGGGGCGAGGACTATACCCTCAGCACCGTGCGGCGGGCGATGGCCGGCAATCTCGCCGGGCTGATCCTGGCCAGCCCCGGCACCGAGTTCCTGGCCAGCTTCGTGCCCACCTGCCCGACCGTGATCCTCGACGCCGGCGGGACAGCGGGGGAGCTGCCCAGCGTCGACCTCGACCTGCGCAGCGCGGTCCGTGAGCTGTCCGGGTACCTGGCCTCACTCGGCCACGACCGGGTCGGCTACGTCGGGGTCAGCCGGGAGAAAAAAGTCTCCCTGCAGTACCGCCGTGAAGAGCTGCAGGCCGGGCTGCTGGAGCACGGCTCGGGCCTGGCCGTCGATGACCTGGTGCTCGAGGGCATGACGATCGACGACGCCTACGAGGGATTCCGGCGTATCTGGCCCGGCTGGTCCGCGGCGCGGGTGACCGCCGTGGTGTGCGGGGACGACCTGCACGCCTACGGGGTACTGCGGGCCGCCCGGTCGCTGGGCCTGCACATTCCCGGTGACCTGTCCCTGGTGGGCTTCAACGACCTGCCCTACTCCGAGCTGACCGAGCCCTCCCTGAGCACCGTGAACCTGTTCGCGCCGCGGCTCGGCTCCGAGGCGGCGGCCCTGCTAGGCACGTACATCCGGACCGGGCGCGCGCCCGGCAGCAAGGTGCTGCCCAGCGCCCTCGTCATCCGCGAGTCCACCGGCCCCGTTCGCCCCCGCAGCCCCCGCGCCGGGCGCTGACCCGGGCCAGCCGGCCCCGTCCGGCCGGGCGTACCGGTCCAGGAACGACATGGCCACCAGCTCGTCAATGAACCGCGGGACCGGTACCACCGCGTGCCCGTCGCCGAGCGACCCGGCCGCGACGGCCTCCAGGCAGCGCGCCTGCAGGGCGAACCCGAGGTCCATCGACTCGATGGAATTGCCCAGCGGCCGCGGGCCCGCCAGGTTGGCCATGTGCCCCCGGGTCAGCAGGTGGAATCGCCGGCCATCCTCCAGGCGGAACGTCTCGATCCCGTCCGCCGCCGGGTACCGCTCCACCACGGACGCCGCGCCGGCCAGCTCGTCCACGGCGATCTCCCGGGGGAAGTGACCGGCGTTCATCAGCACCGCGCCGTCCTTCAGCAGCCCCAGGTCGCCCGCGGTGATCACCGACTCGGCCCCGGTCACGGTGATGACCACGTCCGCGGCGCGCAGCGCCTCCTCGCGGCCGGGCACGGCGAACCCGTCGAGGCTGGCCTCCAGCCTCGTGACCGGGTCGATCTCGACCACCGCGACCGACGCGCAGGCGTTGCGGAAATTGGCCGCCACGCCCTTCCCGCACGCGCCGTAGCCGAACACGGCGACCTGCCGGCCGTTGGTCATCTGGTTGGTGATCCGCAGGTACGACTCGAGCACGCTCTGCCCGACCGCGTGCCGGTTCTCCGCGAACTGCTTGATCGGGCTGTCGTTGATGACCAGGACCGGGACGCCCAGCCGGGCCGCCAGCGGCCGCAGCCGCATCCGCCCCGAGGTCGTCTCCTCGGTCCCGCCCAGCAGCCCTGGATACGGCTCGGCCAGGTACGCCGCGAACAGGTCGCCCGCCGTTGTCCAGCAGCAGGTGCGGCCGGGCGGCGATGACCTGGCGCAGGTGCTCGTCGTGCACGCCCTCGTCGGTGGTGGCCGCGCCGATCACCTCGACTCCCCGCGCGCGCAGGTACTCGACCGCGTCGGCCTGGGTGCTGGACAGGTTGCCGGTGGAGACCACCCGCGCGCCGCCCTGGGCCAGCGTCAGCAGCAGCGCGACGGTCTTGGGCTCCAGGTGGATCCCGGTGCCGATGGTCAGGCCGTCGAACGGCCGGGTCCGGCTGAACTCCGCCGCGATCGAGCCGAGCAGCCGGCAGCCGCTGCGCACCCACTCGATCCGGGACATCCCCGCCGCGCCGCCCATCCCCGGCCCGCCGCCGCCCCCGGCCATGCCCGCGGTCACCGGAACCACTGGCCGGCCAGGTCCCCGCCCATGATCAGCAGACTGGCGCCGTAGAACTCTCCCGCGTTGACCGGCTTCCGGAAGCCCCTCACCGACCTGCGGATATCCAGCACGGGAAATATCCTCAACGGTCCTCCCGCTGTGGTCAGGCGCCGCGGCCCGGGACGACGGGGCCGGTGCCGCCGGCCGCCGTATCAGAGACGGTAATCGCGCCGGCCAGGGCAGGTCAAGCGCTTGACTAGGGCGTAGCGTGAGGCGGCCTGGAGCCGGGATCGCGCCGGCCGGTATTCAGGGTCCGCCGCACAGCAGAACGGGCCCAGCCCGCGTGTAATACGTGGGGACCGATAGCGGAGGCGGCATTGACGTTCGAGGAATTCGCGGCGGCCCGGCTGCCGGCGGTGCTGCGGTTCGCCGCGGTCCTCACCGGTGACCGCGGCCTCGCGGAGGACGTGGTGCAGGAGGTTCTGCTCCGGGCCAGCCGGCGCTGGGAATCCATCGCGGGCCTGGACCGGCCGGAAGCGTACGTCCGCAAGATGATCGTCAACGAGTACCTGTCCTGGCGGCGCCGGTCGTGGCGCCTGGTGCCGTCAGGGGCCGGCACCGAGGTGGACGGCCGGCTCACGCCGGATCCCGCCGCCGGGCACGCTGAGCGCGAGGCCCTCCTGGCCGAGCTGGCCCGGCTGCCCGCCCGGCAGCGGGCCGTGCTGGTCCTCCGCTACTACGAGGGGCTCTCCGACACCGAGATCGCGGGCGTGCTCGGCTGTGCCGCCGGCACGGTCCGCGGCTACGCCTCACGGGGTCTCGCCATGCTGCGCGTCGAGATGACCGGCCCGCCGAGCCCGGCCCGGCACGTGATCAAGGGAAAGTCATGACACGCGGGGAACGGGGGACCCATGCGGACCGAGGACGACCTGCGCCAGGCCCTGGCCACGCTCGAACGTCACGCGCCGGGTGCCGACACCGTGCTGGCCGCGGTGCGCGGTGCCCCCGCAGGCGGCGCCGGTCCGGGCGGCCTCAGCCGGATCCGCGGGTGGCGGCCACCGGCAGCGAATCCGTGGTGGCGCCGGCCTCGGCTGGCCCTGTCCCTGGCCGCCGCAGCCGCGGCTGCCGGACTGGTGATCACCCTGCTGCCGGGCTCCACGTCGCCGCGGTCCGTCAGCGTGCCCGTTCAGACGCAGTTGCCCCGTCTCGCGCCCGGCCAGTCGGGACTGCCCTCGGCGGCCTCCGTGGGCCAGGCCATGCTGACCGCGTTTCAGGGGATCCGCGGCGACATCGAGTACACCATGCAAACGGGCGGCATCACCAAGGGCGTTGCCACGAGCGTGAACCAGGCGTGGTCCTGGCCGGCCCAGCCTGACCCGGGACAGCAGCAGGTGGAGCGCACGGTGGGGGCCGAGCGCACGCACCGTGTAGCGGGCCTGGCCGTGGTTGAGGACAACGCGGTCAGCTACACCACTCCACCGTCCGGGGTGCAGACCGTGCGGGGTCAGGTCACCATGGTGTGCTACGCAGGAACAGGGCAGACCGGCTGCGCATGGGACAGTCGGCAGACCCCGCCCGGAACCTGGTCCCAGGTCTTCCAGAAGGTGTGGGTATCCACGAGCGACATCTCGGCGGGCGGCGGGCTCAGCCCGGCGGACCTGGCCCGGGGGATCGCGAAAGGGTACTGGCAAGTTGTGGGCCGCACCCGGCTGGAAGGCCAGCCCGCCATCGAGCTGAGCGAGACCGGCCGAGGCCCGGACATCTACGCCCCGCTGCCTACCCTGCTGTGGGTGAACGCACGGACGCACCTGCCGATCCGGATGGTCAACGGGGTGGGCCACGCTCAGTGGGACGTGAATGAGTGGGCCTTCCTGCCGCCCACCGCGGCCAATCTGGCGCTGCTCCGGGTGCACATCCCGCCGGGGTACCCGCGCTCCGTCCCGACGCGCTGAGCGGCTAAGGCGGATCGGAGCCGCGGCGTTGCTCCTGCACCGTGACCTCAGCCAGGTCCGCCAGCCGGGCCGCGGCCTGCACCTGGCGGGCCATGCGCCCGTTGCGGGCGAAATGGTCCGCGTGCCGGTCCAGGAACGACCAGTACCCGGCGGTGAACGGGCACGCCTGCGGGCCGAGCCGCACGCCCGGCCGGTAGGCGCAGTCCCCGCAGTAGTCGCTCATCCGGTTGATGTACGCGCCGCCGCCCGCGTACGGCTTGGTCGCCATCAGCCCGCCGTCGGCGTGCTGGGACATGCCGACCACGTTCGGCACCATGACCCAGTCGTAGCCGTCCACGAAGTTGGCGTGGAACCAGCCGGTGACCTCCGCCGGGTCCCAGCCGCGCTGCAGCGCGTAGTTCCCCAGCACCATCAGCCGGACGATGTGGTGCGCGTACCCGTGCTCGCTGACCTGGTCCAGGGCGGCGGACAGGCAGCGGGCGCGGACCGCTCCGGCGTCCAGCCCGGTGAACCAGGCCGGCAGCGGGACATGGGCGCTCAGGGCGTTGCGCTGCCGGTACCCGGCCCCGAAGTGCCAGTAAAGATGCCAGACGTAGTCCCGCCAGCCAATCAGCTGCCGGACGAAACCCTCCACGCTGGCCAGCGGCGCGTCCCCGGCGCGGTAGGCGTCCTCAGCCGCCACGGCGCACTCCACCGGGTCCAGCAGGCCGAGGTTAAGCGCGGGGGACAGCAGGCTGTGCGCCATGACGGGGTCGCCGGCCAGCATCGCGTCCTGCTGGGGCCCGAAGGACTGCAGCCGGTGCCGGATGAAGTCCCGCAGCGCGGCCAGCGCCTCGTCCCGGGTGACCGGAAACTCGCGCGGCCCGTCCTGCCCGGTCAGCCGCACCTGGCCGGACCGCGCCCACCCGTCCAGGTCGTGGCGTACCTCCCGGTCAATTTCATCCTCAACGAAGACCTCGCGCGGGGGCAGGCTGAGTTCTGGGTCCGGGGCCTGGCGATTGTCGGTGTCAAAGTTCCATCGCCCTTCCGCAGGGTCCGGGCCGTCCATCAGGATGCCGAGACGGCGCCGCGTGTCGCGGTAGAAATCCTCCAGCAGCAGCCGGCGGCGGCCCCGGCCGTGAACCCACCCGGCGAACTCCTCCGCGCTGGCCGCGAACCCCCGCGCGGGCAGGACCGTGACCCCCGGCAGGCCTGCCACGAACTCCGCGGCCGCCCGTGACGTCGGTCCGCAGACGGTCAGGTCCCGGCGGCCCTGGCCGTAGCGGCGGCGGGCATGCTCCAGGCCCTCCCGGTAGGTGCCGGCCTGGACCAGCACCGCCTGGTCGCCGAGCTCGGCGGCGCGGTGCCGCAGCGCGGACAGCATGAGATGCGCGCGGCGCCGGTGCACCGGCCGCCGCGCGAGCGCGGCCCCCGACTCGATCAGCAGCACGGGCTGGCCCGGGTCGTCCAGGAAATGCGGCCCGAGCTGATCAGCGAACAGCCAGCGGCGGCTCACCGCTCACCGCTGCCCAGCAGGAAAAATGTCATTACCTGTCTTCGCGGCCCGGCGGCCGCCGGGATGCGCCGGCCGGATGCGGGCCGCCTGGGTGAGGTGGCCGGATCCCGCCGTGGCACCCTTGACCCGGACCCGATCACGAGGGCCGGCGATGGGAGTCAGCATGGATCTCGAACTGCGCGGCCGCCGCGCGCTGATCACCGGCGGCAGCCGGGGCATCGGCTTCGCGGCCGCCGAGGCGCTGGCCGCCGAGGGAGTCGCGGTCGGCCTCGTGGCCCGCGACGCCCAGGGCCTGGCCGCCGCGGCCGGGCGGCTGGCCAGCCACGAGACGCCCGTGGCCACCAGCGCCGCGGACGTCACCGACACCGGCGCGCTCAACCGCGCGGTGGATGAGATAGCGGCGGCACTGGGCGGCCTCGACCTCCTGGTCGCCAACGCCGGCGGCACCGTCGGCAGCGGCAACCTCAAGAGCGCCGGACCGGGGGACTTCACCGCGACGTTCGCGCTCAACGCCGGGCACGCGGCCGAGCTGATCCGCGCGGGCCTGCCCTATCTGCGGGACGCGGGCGGGGGCGCCGTGGTGATCGTCTCCTCGATCACCGGACTGCGTCCCGCGCCGCGCACCGCCTACGCGGCGGCCAAGGCGGCCGAGATCCAGCTCGCGGCGACCGCCGCCCAGGAACTGGCCTCCGATCACATCCGGGTGAACGCGGTCAGCCCGGGCTCCATCATGTTCCCGGGCGGCTCCTGGGAAGCCTTCCAGCAGCACAACCCGGAGGACTTCGCCGCGTTCCTCGCTACGCAGTTCCCCTTCGGCCGGCTGGGCCGGCTGCGGGAGGTCGGGGACGTGATCGCGTTCCTGCTGTCCCCGCGGTCCTCGTGGGTCACCGGCTCGAACGTCGTGGTCGACGGCGGCCAGCGGTACCCGAGCGCCCGCCGCTTCGAGTGAGCCACCTGGGCACCTAGCTCCCGGCGTGGCCTGCCCGCTGCCGTATGTGCAGCAGGTATT
This sequence comes from uncultured Actinomycetes bacterium, assembly GCA_963723595.1. GTDB lineage: Bacteria > Actinomycetota > Actinomycetes > Streptosporangiales > Streptosporangiaceae > RYN-230. Next base: position 905,110 of record CAVRRQ010000010.1, on the reverse strand, counting down.
CCTCCCGGTGCAGCGGGTTGGCGGCCGACCTCGGCCGCGCCGGGACCGGGTCGCGGGCCAGCCGGTAGCAGGAGAAGGTGCCGTCGAGCACCCCCTCACCGCGGGTCAGGGCCGGCAGCTGCTGGGCGAGCTCGTGCGCCCGGGCCGCCGGGATGTCACCGGCCAGCATGAGCAGCGGGCCCTGCGTGACCGGCGCGTCCGGGATGGCTCCCAGCCGGGCCAGGGCCGGGAGCACCGACCAGGCCATGTCCGCCGGCGCCTCCAGGTGGAAGCGGTGCACCGGCTCGTAGACCCGGGTGCCGGCCTGCCGCAGGGCGCCCATCAGCACCAGCGGGGTCAGGTTGCGGAAGTCCCCGGCTGAGCTCGACCACTTGCTCCAGCCGGACGGTGGCGGCGGGGTGAACCCTGAGTGCGTCAGGGTGACCGTGCAGTCGGTGACCTGCCAGCCGCGGAGTCCTTCCTGCAGCGTGTGGCGGACCGTCTCCTCGACGGCCTTCAGGAACGCCACCGGCAGCGCGCCGCGCTCGATCCCCAGCCGGAACGCCACACCCGACCCGGCCGCACCAGGAGCGATCCGCAGGCCGACCGTGGCCCGGAAGGGATTGGACTGCTCGCCCATGGACTCGGCGGCTGCCCCACGCCGGCCGGGCGCTCGATGCAGATGGTGGTCGTCTCCCGGAACCCGGCGTCGATGCCGAAATCCGCGGCCAGGGTGGCCTGGATGACTTCTTTCTGCACCTCGCCGTACAGGGAGACGGCTATCTCCTGGCGGATATCATCCTGGCGCACGTTGATCAGCGGGTCCTGCTCGGCGAGCTGGCCGAGCGCGGCCCGCAGCGCTCCCCGGTCGGCCGGGCGGGCGGGCACGACCACGGTTTCCAGGCTGGGCGGGGCGAAATGGCCGCCCGGCGCGGCCCGGCCCGGCCCCCGCCGCCCGGCCAGGTGGCCAGAACCCAGCGGGTCCCCGATGCGGATGGCGCCGAGCCCCTGCAGCTTCCCGATCTGCCCGGCGGTGAGGCAGGCCCGGGGCACGGCCGGCCCGCTCTCGAAGACGCTGATCGCCGTGATCCGGCCCTCCTGGCCACGGCCGAATCGCAGCCGGTCCCGGGCCCGCAGCGTGCCCGAGAACAGCCGGGCGTAGGCGATCTTCTCCCCGGCCTGCCCCCGCTCGACCTTGAAGACGGTGCCCGAGACGGGGCCGCCCGCCTCGTCCCCGGCGGTGGGCAGCAGGTCCCGCAGGCCGTCCACGAGAGCGCCCACCCCGGCGCCGGTGATGGCCGAGCCGGAGAACACCGGGTGCACGCGGCCGCCCCCGGTGCAGGCGGCCAGCCCAGCCTGCAGCCGTCCGGGGGAGATGGCCGCGTCGTCGTCCAGGTACGCGGCCAGGAAATCCTCGTCGTGGTCGGCGATCACCTCCGCCACCTGGGCAGTGAAGGCCTCGTCGGCCGCGCCGCAGGGCACGAAGGTGGCCTGGCGGGTGCCCAGGCCCCGCACCGATCCCATGGGGATGATGTCGGTCGTCAGCTTCTCGCGGATCTCGGCGAGAAGCCGCTCACCGCGGGCCCCGGCACGGTCGATCTTGTTCACGAAGATGAGGGTCGGAAGGCCCAGCCGCCGCAGCGCCCGCATCAGCACCCGGGTCTGCGCCTGCACCCCCTCGACCGCGGAGATCACCAGCACCGCGCCGTCCAGCACGGCCAGCGTCCGTTCCACCTCCGCGATGAAATCGGGGTGGCCGGGCGTGTCGATCAGGTTGACGGTCAGGTCGTCCACCGCGAACGACACGACCGCGGACTTGATCGTGATGCCGCGCTGGCGTTCGAGGGCCAGCGTGTCGGTCTGGGTGCTGCCGTCGTCAACCCGGCCCACCGCGGTGATGACCCCCGCGGCGAACAGCAGCCGCTCGGTCAGGCTGGTCTTACCGGCGTCTACGTGCGCGACGATGCCCAGGTTCAGTGTGCTCACTAAGCGTCATGTCCTTGGTGTGGGAAGCCGTTCCCTTCTGGCTGGACATGAACGCTGCGCGCACGATGCTCTCCTGGTGTCTCGGTGGCCTGTCCCCGAGTTCAGCAGACCGCTGATCCGCGAGGCAACTGCTTTACCGGATGCCTGCCCGCGGCCCGCTGGCCCGGCGGCTCCCGCGGCTAGCGTGAGGAACGGGCCAGCAGGCCCGCGATCAGCACCTCGAGCACCTCACGCAGGGTCACGGGGAAGTCGGTCCGCATGACAGCCAGCGCCGGATCGGCCTCATACACCGCGAGCACGGCCGCCGACGGCTGGGCGTGCGCCCACAGCGCACCGGCCACCAGAACCGCACCGGCGGCGAGCCGCTGCGCGTCGTGCTCGCCGAGTTCCCCCAGGTGGCGGCGGATGAGCCGGGCCAGCCGCGTCACCTCGGCCAGCGAGGCCCGCTTGCAGGCAGCGGCGACCTCCACGGAGACGTTGCGCTCCAGCACTGCGGCCTGCGCGCTGAGCAGGTCACACAGCACGGGCCGGGCGGCCAGCGACGCCGCCAGGGCCGCAGCCAGCTGGTCACCCCGCCCGGCCGGGGGCGCGGTCGCGTCGACCGCCGCGTCCAGTCCCATCTCGAGCGCGGTCAGCCATTCCCGCCATGCCGAGTCCAGCAACTCCAGGAGCACGGCCTCGCGGGACTCGAAGTAGCGCAGGACGTTCGACTTGGCCAGCCCCACCCGCCGGCTGAGCTCGTTGAGCGTCACCTGGGCCACCGGCATCTCGGCCAGCATCGCCGCCGCGGCGTCGAGGATCGCCCGGCGGCGTACCTCCCGCTGCTCCTCGCTGCGCGCACGCTGGAACGTGGTCATGACCACATTTTACAGACCGGCGGTCCCTTGTCTACAGACCAGCGGTCTGCTAAGTTCGCAGATAACAGACCGATGGTCTTTCAGAGGCCCGGAAGGAACGTCACCATGTACACGGTCCCGGATCAGACCGGCCAGCGCGTCATCGTCACCGGCGCCAACAGCGGCACCGGCCAGGAGGCGGCGCGGCGGCTCGCCGAGGCGGGCGCCCACGTCATCATGGCCGTCCGCACGGTAGCCAAGGGCGACCAGGCCCGGGCCGGGATCCTGGCCCGCCACCCGGGCGCCTCGCTCGAGGTACGCCGCGTTGACCTGGCCGACCTGGCGTCGGTCCGGGAGTTCAGCGAGGGGCTGCTGGCCGAGGGCACTCCGGTTGACGTGCTCGTCAACAACGCCGGGGTGATGGCGCCGCCGACGCGGATGACCACCGCCGACGGCTTCGAGCTGCAGTTCGGCAGCAACTTCCTCGGCCCGTTCGCGCTGACCCTCCGGCTGCTGCCGCTGATGCTGGCCGCCCCGGCGCCGCGGGTGGTCACGATGAGCAGCGGCACCGCGAACTTCGGCCGGATCCACTTCGGCGACCTGCAGTGGGAACGCCGCTACAGCGCGAACTTCTCCTACGCCCAGTCCAAGCTGGCCGACCTGATGATGACCCTGCACCTCGCCGCCGTCGCGGTCGAGCGGGACTGGGACCTGATGAGCGTCGCGGCGCACCCGGGGTACACGCGCACGAACCTGCAGACCGCCGGGGCCAGCCTGGGCCGCGACAAGCCGAAGCGGTCGGTCTTCAACAGCATGCATTTCCTCCCGTCGCAGGATGTCGGGCCTGGCACGGAGCCGCTGCTGTACGCGGCGACCAGCCCGTCGGCCGTGCCCGGCGGCTACTACGGCCCGGGCGGCACGTTCGGGCTGGTCGGCCCCACCACCTTCGTCCGCCCGCCGCGCCGGGCCCGCGACACTGCGGCCGCGGCCCGGCTCTGGGCCGAGGCCGAGCGGCTGACCGGCGTGCACCTGCCAGCGCCCGCCTGCCGCACCTGACCTGCGCCCGCTGGCCCGCGGCGCCGGGAACGCGGACACCAGCCGACGGCGGGCTGTTAACCGCACCGCCGGCGGGTAGCAGGGACGATATGAGCACCGGGGGTCGGTAACCCCACCAGTAGCCGCGCCCGGACCGGGGAGGCGCCCGCACCGACGGCCGCGCCGGGCACCGAGCGGCCACGGCGGTATCGCCCGAAGCTCCGCTATGAGCTCATCGGCTGCGGCCTGCACGGCCACGAGCTGCTGGGCACGGACGCGGCCGAGCTCCGCGCCGGCGACCAGCTGTTCGCCCGGGAGTCGGGCGGGCTGCGCTGGTACCGCTGCCTGCGCTGCGATTCCTGGGTGGTGCTGAGCCCCCGCCCAGCCAGCTCAGCCGCTACCCGCCGTCCCGCGAGGAGGTCACCCTCCCGCTGCGCGGCAGGCCGCTGCGCGACCGCTACGTCCTGCGGCTGATCGCCATCGACCGGGTCCTGCATTTCCTGGTCCTGTCCGCGCTCGCCGCGGCCGTGTTCCTGTTCGCCAGCAACAAGGCCGCGCTGAACGCGGACTTCACCCGCATCCTCCACGACCTGCAGGGCGGCCTCGGCGGCCCGATGGTCAGCAGCCGCCAGGGCATCGTGCACGATCTGCAGACGGCTGTTCGCCGTCAGCATCAGGAACCTGTACCTGGCTCGGGACCGCTATCGCCGTTTACGCCCTCGTGCAGGGAGTCGAGGCGATCGGGCTGTGGCTGGGCCGCCGCTGGGCGGAGTACCTGACGTTCGTGGAGACCGTGGTATTCGTGCCGTACGAGATCTACGAGCTGACCAAGAGCGTGACCGCGCTGAAGGTGCTCACCCTGGTCATCAACCTGGCCATCGTGGCCTACCTGCTGTTCTCCAAGCGGCTGTTCGGCCTGCGCGGCGGCGGGCGGGCCGAGCGGGCCGAGTACGACGCGGACGTCGGCTGGCCGGCCATCGAGCGCGCCACCCCGAGCCGTTCCCGGCCGGCCCGGCTGCCGCTCACGGGCGCCGCGGCGCCCGGCGGCCCCGCGGGAGCGTCCTCCACGTCGATGTAGAGTTCCCGGCCGCCAGGCAGCGTCACGCCCAGCGAGTACGAGGTGATTCCTTCCAGGATCTCGGCCTGGCCGAGGATCTCGATGTCGACGACGTCAGGGTGGGAGATAAGGAGGCGGCACAGCACGCTGCCCGCATGATCGGACCCCGCCCGATCGGACCCAGCGTGAACGGACAGGGCCGCCTCGGGGCTGGCAGGCGTCATCCGGAGAGGTCATGCCACCACCGCGAGCGGGTTGCCGCCGTGAGCATGCTCCGTCGCGCGGCGCCGAATCGGACAAGCTCCACCGGCCAGGATGAAACTGCGTAGGCGAACACAATTCCTAAGGTAACTCGGCGTGAGCGCGAGAACCCGGAATGAGGCCCGGAATCGCGCACGGCGTGTCATATCGCCGGGTGAAATAGCCGCCAATATCCGGCGGCAGTGGTGACGCCCTGTCGCTGTCACCGGACGACTGTGTCGCCGGCGGCCCCCGGCCCCACCCCGCCGAGGGACGGCCGGGCGCCGTCGGCATCGCGCCGCGGGGGCAGTGCATCATGGGCGGGTGCCATTGTTCTCTTTCGAGGGCCTCGCGCCCACCGTGAGCCCTGAGGCCTGGATCGCCCCCACCGCCACCCTGGTGGGCGACGTCCACGTCGAGGCGGAGGCGTCCATCTGGTACGGGGCCGTCCTCCGGGCCGACTTCGGGCCGATCCTGGTGCGGCGCGGCGCCAACGTCCAGGACGGCTCGGTGCTGCACGGCGGCCGCGATCCGGTCACCGAGGTCGGCGAGGGAGCCACCATCGGGCATCTCTGCGTGGTCCACGGCGCCGTGGTGCACACCGAGGCGCTGATCGGCAACGGGGCCACCGTGCTCGACGGGGCCATCGTGGGACCGCGCGCCCTGGTCGCGGCCGGGGCCACGGTGCCTCCCGGGATGGAGATCCCCGGGGGGATGCTCGCGGTCGGCGTGCCCGCCCGGGTGGCCGGGCCGGTCACCGGGGGAGCCGGGCAGTGGGTGGCGAACAATCCCCGCATCTACCGGGAACTCGCGCGGCGGCACGCCGCGGGCGTGCACCCCGTCCCTGAGGCCCGGCCGGCTAGAGCCGCCGGGCGGGTGAGGCGGCGGGTAGCGGGGCAGCCGGCCAGGGTCACAGGCGCGTGGAACGGGCCCAGCCACGGGTGATCCGCCAGGCCCCCAGGGCTGCGGTGCCGGCGGCCACGGCGAGGAGGACGGCCATGGCCCGCAGCGCCGGCCCTGCTGAACGCCGGTGTCCCGCCCGGCCAGGTAGCCCGCCTGGAACGGATGCTCAGCACGTTCGTACTGGGTTATGCGGTCTCGGAGGTCGGCGGCCGGTTCGCCGCCGGGACCCTGGGGACCAGGGAAAGACGGGCCCAGCTGCCCGGCACCGAGTTGCCCGCGCACCAGGAACTGGGAACCTGGCTGGACGCGCCGTGGTCCTGGGAGGCCGAGTTCGAGGCGGACCTTGCCGACCTGACCCAGCTGATCCTGCACCTAGCGGGCCCGGGGGAGGGGGCTGGGCCCCCGGCCCCGGGGGACAGCGCGCAGGCCTGAGTCAGGTCCTGGCCAGGACCCGTCACCCGCTGCCTCTGCCGTCTACCAGTGACGCTGCGCGGGAACGGCCATGTCGTCGTCGTCCGCGGTCCGCGTCTTGCGGACGATCGTGAGCCCGTCCACGGCCGCGGCCGGCTCGGCCGGCACGAAGTCGCTGATCGGCTGCCCGGCCGGGATGGCCTGCTTGGCGCGGTAGTGGGACCGGGCCTCGCGGTAGTCAGGAGCGGCGTGCCGGTGCCGGAAGGTCATCCACAGCGGGATACCGACGATGGCCGCCGCGATCAGCAGGGCGATGGGCCAGATGGCAATGATGACGCCGGTCATGGTTCCACCTCACTTCCTGAGCCGGCCGCGGCCCGGCCAGCTCTGGCTGGGTACTGTTAACCCTGCCCCGCCGAGCCTGGATAAACGTGCTAGCCGCGTTCCCAGGGAGCATCCTCGCCCATTTTCTTGTAGTACTTGGCGAGATGGCTCTTTACCCGGTCTATGTCCTGTTTGGGCAGGTCAACCCCGCCTCGGGAACCCTGCATCACGTTCCCCGCGGCCATGATGCCCCGGGGGACCGCGTAGACCTTCCCCTCGATGACGTCCGCGATCAGGAGCTTGTACGCGGTGAAATTGTCCTTGTTCTCGCTGTCGTACCAGACGTGCGCATCCCGGTATTTCGCGTTGGGCTCGTCCTCGGCACCGGCCCACGCCCGGATCCGCTTCTCCGCCGCGCCGCCGTCCCATTCGCGGTCGCGATCGGCCAGCGGGTAATCCTGGAAGGCTGACACAGCCATGACGTCTCCTTTCCTCGCTGTCACTGAGCGTGCCTGCCCTTACCTGCCCGGCACAGACCTGGATAAACGGCCCGTGCGGGCCGGGGCGACGCGGTAGTGGTAGCCATGGTGCGCGGCGAAGCCGATGCGGCCGTACAGCGTCCGGGCCGCCTGGTTGCCGTCCTCGACCTGGAGGTAGAGGTGCGCGGCGCCCTGCGCGGCAGCCCGGGCGGCGAGAGCCGCCGTCACGACGGTGGCCAGCCCGCAGCGCCGGTGCACGGGGTCGACCTCGATGGCGGTCAGGCCCGCCCAGCCCTCGGCCGCGGCCACCCGGCCGATGGCGATGGTCTGGCCGCCGGCCCGGATCGAGGCGAACGCCTGCCAGGGTGCGGACGTGAGTACCTTCCTGGCGACCGGCGGCAGCCCCTGCTGGCCCCGGTAGTGGTACAGGGCGAGCCAGGCCTCGTCGGGCTCAGGGTTCATCCCGACCGGAACGGCCGGGGCTGGCTCCGCGGCGCGGGCCACCTCCCTCGCCGGGGCGGTCATCACCGTCGCCGCGCCGGACCGGACACCCCAGCCCTGCTCCGCGAGGAAACGGTCAGCCGGGACCGCCTGTGGCCGGCCTGCCGGATAGGGGATGGCGATCATGGCGGGCAGGCCGCGGGCCTGGTACCAGTCCCGCACCGCCCCGGCCGCCTGGCCCGGCGGCTGACCCGGATTGCCGACGGCCAGCGCGCTGTTCGCCCGTCCGGTGAACCCGCCTGCGGCGCGCAGCAGCCAGTCACCCAGCCGCTCTTCCTCCGGCGCCCGCCAGCCCAGCGCCGCCCGGTGCTCCAGGTCGGGATCGTGATGGCCACGCACGCCAGCGTGCCACACGCGAGCCGCCGCCAGTTGGTCCAGTAATGCCGGAATTAATACGAGGTGGCCTCTACTTATTGCGCAATAAGTAGCCGGCGAGTGTTCTTTACTGCCAACGGCAGTCGGTCGGCCACGGTATTGTGCACTGCATGTTAAGCCTTCTGGGTCGGCGTTCCCCTACCCGTGCGGCCGGACGGAACAACCCGTTAATCCGCTATGCCGGAAATGGCGTGAGGCTAGATTACTGCCGCGAGCTTGTCCCGCTTGGCCTGGACCAGGTCCGGGGTCTGGGTCGCGGCCGGTCCCTCGACGCGAGCAGTATCCGGAATATCCTCACCGGTGCCGATAAGCCCGAACCGCCGCAATTGATCGATCCCCGCGGCATAGTGATCTGCGGGGTCTGGATTCGCGGTGAGCTCAACCTGGAAGGCGTTAGCGCCACCATCGGGCTGCGGTTTACCGGATGCCGCTTCGAGAAACCCCTGAGCCTGTGCGGCGCGAAGCTGCCGTGGCTTTTCCTGGACACCTGCGTGATGCCCGCGGTCACGGCGGACCGGGCCCGGATCGACACGCTGAGCATCCGGGGCTGCGAACTCGACGGGAACCGCCCGGACGCCCTGATCCAGCTGGCCGGCGCCCAGGTGGCCAGCGAGCTCAGGCTGGACGCCACCCGCCTGGTCAACCGCGCTGGCCCGGCCCTCAGCGCGCCCGGCCTGTCCGTGGGGGATGGCGGCACCTGCGTCGGCGTGTTCATGGACGGACTCGACGCGTACGGCCGCGCGCCCGGCGAGGCGGCTGTCCAGATGTCCGGGGCCAAGATCAGCGGAAACCTCACGATGCGCGGTGCCCGGCTGGCCAACCGCGGCGGTCCCGCGCTGCTCGCGGACGGCCTCTCCGTCCGGGGCGACCTGCGTCCTGGCCCGCGACGCCACCTCGGGCCGGGACTTCTAGGCGTCGGGCAGCGGCTGGCAGGGCACCGTCCTGCTGCGCGGCGGCACGATCTCCGGCCAGCTGTCGCTGGAACGCGCGAGGGTCAGGTGCGGCCCCCCGGAGGCCGGTCCCGGCCTGCCTGAGCCCGCCGAGCCCGGTGACGCGGAGCCCGCCGCGGACGGCCCGCCGTGGGCCGGGGACGACCCTCCGCCCCACCGCCGCCGGTCGGTCGGGCGCGGTCTGCCTGTCCGGCAGCACGATCGCGGGCAACCTGGTGCTCCGGCACGCCCAGCTGGCGGCGGCCACGATGTCCGCGCTGATGGCCGAGAACCTGACGGTCAAAGGCCACGCCGGAGCCTGCGAGAGCCGTCATGAGGGCCTGACCGCGACCGGCTCGGGACCGCTGGGCGCGGTCTGCCTGGCCGGGGCGTCCGTCACCGGCCAGCTGTCGCTGCGCGGGACGACCCTGGTCAACGAGTCGGGACCGGCTCTGCTGGCCGACCTCATCACGATCGGGGACGGGGCCCGGCTCGACCAGGACTTCAGCGCCGAGGGGGAAGGCGAGACCGGGGCCCTCCGCCTCCCCGAAGCCAGGATCAGCGGCGACCTGCTGCTGAACGGCGCCCGGCTGAGCAACCACACCGGGCCCGGCCCTGCTGGCCGATGGCCTGACCGTGCACAGCGACCTGGTGCTCGACGCGGATGTCGCGTCGGGCCGGCGGTTCGAGGCGGCCGGTGCGGGCAGCCGCGGGACCGTCCTGATCCGCGGCGCCACGTCAGCGGCCGGCTGTCCCTGGAAGGCGCGCACGTCCGCCGGGGGCACGCCCCCGGCAGCCAGCCCGGCCAGCAGATCCGCGACGAGATCGAGCAGCACCGCCCGGCCGGGCTGGCCGCGATCACCACCATCCTGCGGGGCTGCGACTGCGAGCCGGCGGGCGGGGACGGATCGCGTGGGGGCGGTGTGCCTGAGCAACACGACGGTCGGCGGCCGCCTGGCCATGCGCAACGCGTTCCTGTGCAACGACACCGGCCCCGCCCTGATGGCCGACTACCTGACCGTGAAGAACGACGCGGCCGGGTGCGAGGACGCCCGCAACGGGCTCACCGCGATCGGGTCCGGGCCGTCCGGGCGCGGTCTGCCTGGCCGCGGCCACCATCAGCGGCCAGCTGTCCCTGAGCGGCTCCACGCTGGCCAACGCCACCGGGCCGGCCCTGGTCGCGGACTTCGCCCAGATCCAGGGCGACATGCTCCTCGACCAGGGCTTCGTGGCGGTCGGCACCGGCCCGTCCGGCGCGGTCAGCTTCACCGACGCCAGCATCGGCCGGGAGCTCCGCTGCGCGGGCCGCTTCGTCAGCCCGGCTCCCGAGCCGCCGGACGGCGCCCAGGAGGGTGCCCGCGCCGGGATCGCCCCGGCCGCGGCGCTCAACCTGACCCGCACCCGGGCCGGCACCCTCCGGCTGGGTGACCAGCACCACGGGTTCCTGCTCGATGGCCTGCTGGAACTGGACGGCCTCAGCTACACCGGCCTGCCTGGCCTCGGTGACCTGGACCGCGTGGGCCCGAGGCCACCCGCGGGGCGGGGGCTCTCCCGGCGGGGCAGGCGGGCTTCCGGCCCGCACGCCGCTCACGTCGCGCAGTGGCTCTGGTGGCTCCGCAAATGCTCGGCCGAATACCGGGCCCAGCCGTATGAGGCGCTCGCCGCCGCGTACGGCGGGGCCGGCTACGACGACCTGGCCCGCCGGATCCTCGTCGCCCAGCGGGACGACGTGCGCGACCGCGGGTCGCTCAGCCCGGTGCGCAAGCTCGGCCAGTACTGCGCGAAGTGGCTGACCGGCTACGGCTACCACTGCTTCTACGCGTTCTTGTGGCTGGCCGGGCTGTTCGCCGTCACGGCGCTGATCGCGGTGTTCTGGCTGGGGCCGGAGAAGTACATCGTGGCGCAGCCGGCGGCCGGGCCCGTGGTGGCCAGCACCGTGGTGGCCAGCCCAGGGGCCGCCGCGTCGGCCCGGCCGGCGACGGCCACGCCATCCGCCTCGGCCACCGGATCAGCCTCGGCCACCCCGCCGGCGTCGCGCCACCCCGCCGGTGGCGGCCAGCCCGGCGGCGTCACCGGCCTCGTCGGCGCCGGCGCCCGCTACCCCCAGAGCCGCGGCCAGGCGGGCCGCCAGCACCCCGGCCACGAGGCAGTGCTCCGATCCGGCCCGGATCGGTTACGCGATCGAGCTCGCCTTTCCCGTGATCAACCTGAACAGCAGCTCGGCGGCCCAGTGTGACGTCCCGGCCAGCGGGGCCGCCCCGGGGGTGGTCGTGTTCGGCTGGGTGGTCCGCGCCCTGGCCGCCACCCTGCTGGCCCTCTACACCCTCGGCCTGACCGGGGTCACCCGGAGCCCGCCCGGCGGCGGCTGACCCGCGGGGGAGGCTGGCCACCCCGCGGCGGCGGGCCGCCCGGCCCGGCGTAGGGTCGGGTCCCGTGTCCAACCGTGAGCTGGTGGTCCTCGGCACGGCCAGCCAGGCCCCGACCCGGGCCCGTAACCACAACGGGTACCTGCTGCGCTGGGACACCGACGGGCTGCTGTTCGACCCGGGGGAGGGAACACAGCGGCAGATGCTGTTCGCCGGGGTGACCGCGACCCAGATCACCCGGATCTGCATCACGCACTTCCACGGTGACCACTGCCTCGGCCTGCCCGGCGTGCTGCAGCGGATGTCCCTGGACCGGGTGCCGCACCTGGTCGACGTGCACTATCCCGGGCAGAACCAGGCCGTGTTCGACCGGCTCCGGCACGCGGCGCTGTTCCGCGACGTGCTCAACCTGCGCGAGTGCCCGGTCACCGGGGCGGGCACCGTGGCCAGCACCGCCGTCGTTCCGGCTGGACGCGCGGCCGCTGTCACACAGCACGCCCACGTTCGGGTACCGGCTCGCCGAACCGGACGGCCGGCGGATGCTGCCGGACCGGCTGGCCGCGCTGGGCATCGCCGGCCCGGACATCGGCCGGCTGCAGCGGGAGGGCAGCCTGCCCGCGGCCGGGCGCCAGGTCAGGCTCCGGGAGGTGAGCGAGCCCCGGCGCGGCCAGCGCTTCGCGTTCATCATGGACACCCGGCTGTGCGACGCGGCGTTCGCGCTGGCCGACCAGGCCGACATGCTCGTCTGCGAGTCCACCTTCGCCGACACCGAGGCCGCCCTGGCCCAGGAGTACGGGCACCTGACCGCCCGCCAGGCGGGCCGCATCGCCGAGCAGGCCGGGGCCCGGCTGCTGGTGCTGACCCACTTCTCCCAGCGCTACGACCCCGCGGACGGGCAGCGGCTGGCCGGGGAGGCGGCGGACGCGTTCGGCGGCGAGATCGTGCTGGCCCGCGACCTCACCCGGATCCCGGTCCCGGGGCGCCTCAGCTGACCGGGCGCCTCAGCTGACCGGCTTGGCCCCGGAGTTGTCGGTTTCCTTCTCCGCGTGCCCGCCGAACTCGCTGCGCAGCGCCGAGAGCAGCTTGTGGCTGAACTCGCCGAGGCCGCGCGACTCGAACCGCTCGATCAGGGCGGCCGTGATGACCGGCGCGGGAACCCCCTCGTCGATCGAGGCGATCACGGTCCACCGGCCCTCGCCGGAGTCCGAGACATGCCCGCCGAAGTTGTCCAGCTGGGGGGACCGGGCCAGCGCGTCCGCGGTCAGGTCCATCAGCCAGGAGCTGACCACCGATCCGCGCCGCCATACCTCGGCCACCTCGGCGACGTCGATGTCGTACTGGTAGTACTCGGGGTCGCGCAGCGGAGTGGTCTCCGCGTCCGCGGACTGCATCGCCTCCGTGCCCACGTTGGCGTGCTTGATGATGGACAGCCCCTCGGCGATCGCGGCCATCATCCCGTACTCGATCCCGTTGTGGACCATCTTGACGAAGTGGCCGGAGCCGCTGGGCCCGCAGTGCAGGTACCCGTCCTGGGCGGTCCCGGTCCGGGTCCGGCTCGGGGTGGGATCGGCCGTTCCGGCGCCCGGGGCGATGCTCTTGAAGATCGGGTCCAGGTGCTCGACCGGCCCGTCCTCGCCGCCGATCATCAGGCAGAAACCCCGCTCTAGGCCGAAGATCCCGCCGGAGGTGCCGACGTCCACGTAGTGCAGCTGCTTCGGCATGAGCTGCTTGGCCCGGTCGATGTCGTCCCGGTAGTAGGTGTTGCCGCCGTCGATCACGATGTCACCCGGCTCGAGCAGCCCGGCGAGCTGCTCGAGGACCGGCCCGGTGACCGCGGCGGGCAGCATCATCCACGCCACGCGGGGCGTCTCCAGCTTGGCGACGAACTCCTCCAGGGTGGTCGCGCCGCTGGCGCCTTCACCCTCGAGCTGCTTGACGTGGTCCTGGGTGTGGTCATAGGCGACGACGCGGTGGCCGTCGCGCATCAGCCGCCGGGACAGGTTGGCGCCCATCCGGCCCAGCCCGATCATGCCCAGCTGCATCGGCTTGTCGGTTGTCATAGTGGTTCTCCGCTCTTACTAGCTCTTCAGCTGCCGGTAGCGCTTGATCAGGGTGTTGGTGGACGAATCGTGGCGGAGGTCGGGCTCCTCGGCGTTCTCCAGCTCGGGCAGGATCTGCAGGGCCAGCACCTTGCCCAGCTCGACGCCCCACTGGTCGAAGGAGTCGATACCCCAGAGGGTGCCCTGGGTGAACACGCTGTGCTCGTACAGCGCGACCAGGGTGCCCAGCAGCCGCGGGGTCAGCTTCTCGGCCAGCAGCACGTTGGTGGGGCGGTTCCCCGGCATGACCCGGTGCGGTGCCACGTCCGGCGGGGTGCCTTCGGCCAGCACCTCTTCCTTCGTCTTGCCGAAGGCCAGCGCCTGAGCCTGCGCGAAGACGTTCGAGGTCAGGATGTCGTGGTGGTCGCGCAGCGGGTTGAGCGTCTTGCCGAAGCCGATCAGGTCGACCGGGATCAGCTTGGTGCCCTGGTGGATCAGCTGGTAGAAGCTGTGCTGCCCGTTGGTGCCCGGCTCGCCCCAGAACACCGCGCCGGTCTGGTAGTCCACCGCGGTGCCCTCCAGCGTGACGCTCTTGCCGTTGGACTCCATGGTCAGCTGCTGCAGGTAGGCGGGGAACCGCTTCAGGTACTGCTCGTAGGGCATCACGCCGTAGGTCTGCGCGTCGAAGAAGTCGCCGTACCAGACCGCGAGCAGCCCCATCAGCACCGGAAGATTTGAGCTAAGGGGGGTGGTCTTGAAGTGCTCGTCCATCTCGTGGAAACCGGCCAGCATCTCCGCGAACTGATCCGGCCCGATGGCCACCATGGTCGACAGGCCGATGGCGGAGTCCATCGAGTACCGGCCGCCGACCCAGTCCCAGAACCCGAACATGTTGGCGGGGTCGATGCCGAATTCCCTGACCCGTTCCTCGTTGGTCGAGACCGCGACGAAGTGCTTGGCCACCGCGTCCTCGCTGCCGAGCTGGCTCACCACCCAGTCCCGGGCGGAATGGGCGTTGGTCAGCGTCTCCAGGGTGCTGAACGTCTTGGAGGAGATGATGAACAGCGTCTCGTCGGCGGACAGATCCCGGGTCGCCTCGGCGAAATCGGTCGAGTCCACGTTGGACACGAAACGGAACGTCAGGTCCCGCTGGGTGTAGTAGCGCAGCGCCTCGTACGCCATGACCGGGCCGAGATCGGAACCGCCGATGCCCACGTTGACGACGTTGCGGATCGGCTTGCCCGTGTAGCCCTTCCATTCCCCGGTGCGGATCCGGTTCGCGAACCCCGCCATCCGGTCCAGCACCTCATGGACCTGGGCCACCACGTCCACCCCGTCGACCACCAGCGAGGTGCCCCTCGGCATCCGCAGCGCGACGTGCAGCACGGCCCGGTGCTCCGACACGTTGATGAGCTCACCGCGCATCATCGCGTCCCGGCGCTCCTCCAGCTGGGACTCCTGGGCCAGCTGGACGAGCAGGGCCAGGGTCTCGTCCGTCACCCGGTTCTTGGAGTAGTCGAGGTACAGGCCCACAGCCTCGGCAGTCAGCCGCTCCCCGCGCCCGGGGTCCTCCGCGAACAGCTCCCGCAGGTGCCGCTCGCCGATCTCGTGGTGGTGCTGTTCCAGCGCCTTCCAGGCCGGGCGCTGGCGTAGGGGAGTGGTCGGCATCTGCGCAGTCCTCCAGTAGTCACCGGGTCAGCGGGCGGGATGATCAGCCATGGGCCGCAAGGCTCAACGTAGCCTGCTGGGCCCATCCCCGGCGCGCCGCACCGGGGGGACGGCGGGAACGGGTGCGCCGGTCAGGAAGTCCAGCATGATCGCGTTGCATAGGCCGGGCTTCTCCCGGAGCAGGAAATGAGAGGTCCCGGGCACGATGGCGAGCTCGGCGTCCGGTATCCCGTTGTACAGGGCCACGGTGTCGTCCAGGGAAACAGCGTCCTCGTCGCCGGCCATCACCAGCGTACGGCTGACGACGCCGCCGAGGTCCGCCGGGGCCAGGGAGGGCGCCCCGGTGAGCATGGTCACGATCTTGCTGGCCACGACGGGGAAGTGTGCTTCCCCGTCGGGCGAGACCTCCCCGTAGCCCGGCCCGAGAAACCTGACCAGCTCATCCAGGCCGGGCCAGGGCGAGTCCGGGGCCGTCGCCCGGAGCGGCCGGAGGCTCGCGCTGATCAGGATCAGCCGCCGGACCAGGTCCGGGTGGCGCAGCGCGAGGTGCAGGGCCGTGCTGCCGCCCATGCTGTGCCCGGCCAGGTGGGCAGGGCCGCCCACCACGCTGGCCAGGAAGACCGCCGTGTCCCGCACGAGCAGCTCCGGGGTGACCGGCCCGGGCCGGTCAGGGGTGTGCCCATGACCCCGGGCGTCCGGGGTGTAGACGTGGAACCGCTCGGCCAGCGCGGGCACGTTCCGGGAGAAGAACCGGGCGTCGGCCAGCCCTCCGTGCAGCAGGACCAGTGGCTCACCCGAACCCTGCTCGCCCCACCACAGCCCGGCGCCGGGCCGCCCGCAGTGGCCAGGCGCCTCGTGCTCACATCCTGGTATCCCCATGACCCTTCAGACCACGGGGCGCGCCGGAACTCACCGGCCCTGTGGCGGGTGCCCGCAGCTGGCCGGCCGCAGACGTCACTCGTCGAGCGCGCCGGGGTTGGCCGGGACGTCGACGGAGTGCTGCTGGAGGGCTTCCAGCGGGACGATCTCCAGGGCCCGCTCGTGGGTGGAGGCGAGTACCACCGGGGACGCCGCCCCGTCCTGATCGGCCCGCAGCCAGTTGGCCGCGGTCACGCACCACCGGTCCCCGGGGACCAGCCCGGGGAAGCGGTACTCCGGCACCGGGGTGCTCAGGTCGTTGCCGATGCGGCGCTGATGCTCCAGGAACTCGGCGGTCACCACCGCGCAGATCGTGTGGCTGCCCCGGTCCTCCGGCCCCGTGTTGCAGCACCCGTCCCGGTAGAACCCCGTGACCGGGTCGTTGCCACACGGCTCCAGACCCCCACCGAGCACGTTGCGGTCGGCCATCTCAGCAGTATGGCGCACTAGCCGGTGGCCCGGAACAGCCCGCGACCGGGTTGTTCCGGGCCATGACCGATGCGGCTGGGGCCGGGGGTGCTTACTGCCCCCCGGATCCGGCCTGCACCACGCTGACGGTCAGGATCTGCACCGGCTTCGCGCAGGTCTGCGAGGTGTAGTGCAGATACGCGGGCGTGGTCTGGTTCGGCGGGTAGATCTGCAGGTGGTCCGCGGTGACCACGTGGCACTTGGCGGCGGGAAAGTTGACCGCGTGCACGATCTGGAGCACCGCGTTGGCGACCGCCCCTGGGGCCAGCGTGAGCAGCTTCCGCGGCGTGGTGTGGCTCTCGGCGGCGGCCAGGCCGATCTGCGTGACGGGTTTTCCGCCCGCGAGGGACACGCCGGGGTACCCGTAGAGCGTGCAGGTGGCGTTAGAGATATTCGTGAAGTCGATGACCTGGAACGTGCTGCCCGCGGCGCCCTGAGCCAGCCCGAGCTTCAGGCCGAGAGAACGTGTCGGGCAGGCCGGTGCCGCCCCGGCAGCGGTCGGGCTGGCGGCGTCCGTGGCGGGGATCGGGCTGGCCGCGGGGGTGCTGGCGGGCGCGGCGGGGGTGGTTTTGACGGTGATCGTCTTGGTGGGCGCGGCAGCGGGACTGCCGTTGCTCCCGCATCCGGCGGCGAGGGCCGCGGCGCAGAGGAGCGCCGCCCCGGCGAGGAGTCGCCGGAGCGGGGGTGGGGATGGGGTCATCGGTAGGTTCTTTCTGCGCAGGCGGCTCCGTGAGCCGTGTGACTGATACGACGCCCTTTGCCCCCCGGCGGTTGGCGCGTTCGGCGAGGTAACGTCACGGGCATGTGCTTGCTCATCGCCCTGTCCGGGATCGTGCCCGGCGTGCCGCTCCTGATCGCGGCGAACCGGGATGAGCTGTACCAGCGGCCGGCCGATCCGGTC
The DNA here is from genome assembly GCA_963723595.1 of uncultured Actinomycetes bacterium. GTDB lineage: Bacteria > Actinomycetota > Actinomycetes > Streptosporangiales > Streptosporangiaceae > RYN-230. The sequence goes on along the minus strand of CAVRRQ010000010.1, from coordinate 887,695 downwards.
ACCGTGCTCCGCGGCGGGCCGCCGCGGGTCCTGGGCGGCCGGGACGAGGTGGCCGGCGGGACCTGGCTGGCGGTCAGCGAGCACGGGGTGGTGGCCGGCCTGACCAACCAGCCCACCGCGGCGCGGGACCCGGCGAAACGGTCGCGCGGTGAGCTGCCGCTCGCCTTCACCGGCTACCCGGACGCCAAGACGGCCGTGACCGAGGTGTGCGCCCGGCTCGACCCGTCCGCCTACAACCCCTGCTGGATGCTGGTCGGTGACCGGCACGCGCTCTTCTCGGTGGATCTGAGCGGCGGGCACCGCGCCCGGGTTGAGGAACTCCCGCCGGGACGCTACGTGCTGGAGAACGCGCCGCTCCGCCAGCCGTCCGCCAAGCAGCACCGGGTGGCCGGGCTGGTGTCCGCGGTCGAACACGGGGCTGACGAAGACCGGGCTGTCGAAGACCGGGCCCTGGCCGGCCAGGCGGTCGAAGCCGGGCTGGCCGGGGTGCTCCGGGATCATCAGCCCGCGGCCGGGCCCCAGCCTGCCGGTCCCGGCCGCCCGGCCCGGCCCGCCGAGCTGTCGGCCGCCTGCGTTCACACGGAGCGCTACGGCACCCGTTCTGCCATGATCGTCAGCGTGGGCCTGGCAGGCGTGCCCCGGGTGAGCATGGCGGCGGGGCCGCCGTGCGTGACCCCTCTGCTGGACGTGACCGGGATGTGGGCGTCGCCAGCAGGCCAGTCCGCCGATTTGCGCTGATTGCTATCATCGCGAGCATGCTGACCAGGGGGCGACATGGGTAACTACGTAATAGCGGGCGCCCTGTTTGTCTTCATCGTGGTCGTGCTCGTGATCCTGAAGCGGTACGAGAACAACCGCAATCGCAAGCCGGGTGACTGAGCACTATCCCCGTCCGGCTCGCGCCAGTGACTACGAGGCCATCGCGGCGGCCGTCGACGCCTGGTGGGGCCGCCCGGTCCTGGGCGCCCTGCCCCGGCTGTTCCTGGATCATTTCCACCGCACCAGCCTGGTGATCGACGGGCCCGGCGGGCCGCAGGCCTTCCTGGTCGGGATCCTGTCGCCTTCCGAGCCGCGTCAGGCCTACATCCACTTCGCCGGGGTGGCCCCGCAGGCGCGCCGCCAGGGCCTGGCCCAGCTGTGGGTCAACGTGAAGACCCTGGACTCGTCAGGCCCCTGGTCCGAGGCCAACATGCAGCTCTGGAACGACACCCTGCTCCAGGCCTGCCACCAGTACCCGAATCTGCGCGTCTTCGACTGGGCCTGGGCCGCCCAGGATGGCTGGTTCATCTCGGACGGGATCCACTACACCCCGGCTGGGTACGCGGCCCGGGCCCACCTGATCGCAGCTGCGCTGGCCCAGGCCTTCCCCGCCTCCGGCGCCAGCATCAGCTGCGTCATCCACTGACCGGACGGCCCGCCGTTCGTGCGTCCTTTACCGCCGCCGTTCCGGGGTTATGTGAGCCAATGCCCGGACATTACGCATCGCCCGTAGCGGGTGATGGCCAAAACTCTTGTAACTACTGCGTGTAATCAACGCGAAGCGCTGGGTAGTGCCCTTCCTGCCGCGCGCAAGTACGACCTTGACGGACGGGGGGAGCCGGACAGGGCGGTTCGCGGCACGGGGGGAAAGCATGCCGGAACCAGTCCGCTCCGGCCAGCGCTACATGCCCGGACTTGACGGGCTGCGCGCGCTGGCGGTGCTCGCTGTCATTGCGTATCACGAGCAGCTCGGCTGGGCGCCCGGGGGCCTGCTGGGCGTGGGCGTCTTCTTCACGCTGAGCGGCTACCTCATCACCGACCTGCTGCTCGGCCAGTGGGCCCGGTCGGGCGGCCTGAACCTGGGAGACTTCTGGCTCCGGCGGGCCCGGCGGCTGCTCCCGGCCCTGTTCGTGATGCTGGCCGTGGTGACCGCGTGGGTCACGGTGGTGAGCCCATCCCGGCTGGCCAGCCTGCGCGGGGCCGTGGCCGCCGCTGCGACGTACTCCAGCAACTGGTTCTACATCTACACGCACAACTCCTACTTCGCGAGGTTCGCCCCGCCCGGCCCGCTTGACCACCTCTGGTCGCTGGCCGTGGAGGAGCAGTTCTACCTGGTCTGGCCCTGGCTGCTGCTGCTGGGGGTGTACGTGGTGCGCGGCCGGCGGCCGAACGCGGTCCGCTGGCTGGCGCTGCCCACCCTGGTCCTGGCCGCCGCCTCGGCGGTGGCGATGCTCATGCTGTATCACCCCGGCTACGACCCGACCAGGATCTACGAGGGCTCCGACACCCGGGCCTGCGGCCTGCTGATCGGGGCGGCGCTGGCCATGGTCTGGCCCAGCCGCCGGACGGCCCGGACCGCGCTGTGGTCCCGGGTCGTGCTGGACGGCGCGGGGTTCGCCGGGCTGGCTGTGGTCGGCCTGATGATCTGGCGGGTGGGCCAGTACTCGGCGTTCACTTACCAGGGTGGGCTGGTGCTGCTCTCGGTGGCCACGGCCGGGGTGGTGGCCGCGGTCGCGTGCCCCGGCACCCTGGTCGGGGCGGCCCTGGGCTGGAAGCCGCTGCGCTGGATCGGTGTCCGTTCCTACGGGATCTACCTGTGGCATTACCCGGTGATCATCCTGACTTCGCCGGCCAATTCCCCCGAGGATCTGCCGCGGGCCGCCCTGCAAGTGGCCGCGAGCATCGGGATCGCCGCACTGTCGTGGCGGTTCGTCGAAGAGCCAATCCGCCATGGCGCGCTGGAACGGGCCTGGAAAAGGATGCGGTCGCGGACGGCCTGGCAGGGACAGTCGGCCGGGGTCGGCAGCTGGGCCGCGGTCACCGGCGGGGCCATGGTGGTCGCGCTGGCCTGTGCCGGGCTGGGCGGCGCGGTACGGGTGCCCAGCGCGAGCAGCGCGGCCACCGGCACCCTGGCCGCCGGGAGTGTCCTGCCACCGCCACCGGGCGGCTCCGCGAAGGGCGGCTCGGGCTCATCCCAGGGCGGCCCGGGCTCCGGCACCGCGTCGAAGCAGGGCGCGAAGGCGGCCGGTGCGGCGTCCTCCGGCGCCGCGGCCGCCCCGGCGTCCTCGCTGCGCACCTCGTGCGACGCGGTGACGCACATCGGGGACTCGACGTCCGAAGGCATGATCTCGCCGGAGTACCTGCCGAAACCGGCCGACCGGCTGGCCGCGCAGTACCGCGACGTCGGGGTCGGCAGCGTCCGGTGGGACATCTCCGGGGCCCGCTCCGTGGTCGAGGTCCTGCCGGGGCAGGTCAACGGCTACGACGCGGCGCAGGCCATCTACCGGGGCGGGTTCCGCGGCTGCTGGGTGATCGCGCTCGGCACCAATGACACCGCGGACGTGGCGGTGGGCTCCAACGTGGGCCTGATGACCCGGATCCAGCGGATGATGGCGGCCGCGCACGGGGAGCCGGTGATGTGGGTCAACCTCCGCTCGCTGCTGAACGGCGGCCCCTATTCCGAGGCCAACATGGTGACCTGGGACAACACGCTGGTCAAAGCCTGCGCCAGGTACCCGAACATGCGGGTCTTCAACTGGGCGGCCCTGGCCAAGACCAAGTGGTACATCTCCGACGGCATCCACTTCACGTCGGCCGGGTACGCGGCCCGCGGCCGCCTCATCGCCCAGGCCCTGGCCCGGGCGTTCCCGAAGTCCGGCCAGAGCTCCGGGTGCCTCGTCAGCTAGCCCAGATCAGCGGGGCACACCCCGCCACCAAGCCCGCCCGCGGGCCGGTGCAGAACGAACTGCGGCGGCCCGCGGGCGGTTCCATGCCTGGCGTCAGGCCTGGGGTCAGACCCGGGCGGTGTCCTTGCGGAACCGCCAGACGGCGCCCCCGGCGAAGATGAGCAGCCAGGCCACGGCGTTGAGGATCCAGACCATGTGCACGCCGACGCCCAGCAGGGGCGCGTGCACGAGCTGGTTGAGCCCGTAGAGCGGGGTGAACTCGGCGAGGTCCTGCAGGATGTGCGGGAACTGGCTCAGCGGGATGAACAGGCCGCCCGCGAACGAGAGCAGCATGAGCCCGAAGCCCAGGATCTGCATGACGTTCTCGGTGGGCAGCAGGTAGCCCATGAACAGGCCGAAGGCCGCGAAGACCAGCGACCCGACCCAGACACACAGCGCGGTGACGACCCACAGGTAGCCCGGCATGCTGGGCTTGCCGCTCAGCATCCCGACCGCGTACACGACGATGACGGAGGCTGCCCCCAGGATCATCGCGGTAAGGATCTTGATCGTGATGTATGCGGTCGGCGACAGCGGGGTCAGCCGCAGCTGGCGGCTCCAGCCCGCGGCCCGCTCGATCGAGACCATGGCCCCGCCGCTGGTCGTGGCCAGGACCGCCCCGTACAGGGCCATGCTGATCATGATGAACGCGGACACGTTGCCATGGCTGCCAGGGCCGGCGGACTCGCTGGCGTAGGCCTTGTTCAGCCCGAACAGCAGGAACAGGATCGACGGCGCCACGACGGAGAAGATCACCGTGCGACGGTTGCGCAGCAGCCGGCGCACCTCCAGCTTGAGCACGGTCAGGTTGAACCCGCCCAGGCCCGGGGCTTCCCGGGTGAGCTCGGCCGGTGCCGGAAGCGACTGGGCGGTCATCGGGATCCTCCTGCGGGCGTGTCACTGTCGTCACTGGTCAGGGCGATGAACGCGTCCTCCAGGCCCCGGGTGTTGATCTCCAGATCCCGGGCCGGGGTGGAGGTCAGCAGGTACCTGGCCACCGCGTCGCTGTCACTGGAGTGGATCAGCACGGTGTCGCCGCGCACCTCCACGCTGTCCGCGCCGGGGATCGCGCTCAGCCGGGCCTGGTCGGGGTGGGCCATCGTGGCCCGGACCGTCCGGCCCGCCGCCATGGCCTTGACCTCTCCCGACGTGCCGTCCGCGACGATCTGGCCGTGCCGCAGCAGGATGATCCGGTCGGCGTAGGCGTCCGCTTCCTCCAGGTAGTGCGTGGCGAACAGGACCGTCCGCCCGCGGGCCGCGTCCTCCCGGATCGAGCCCCAGAAACTGCGCCGTCCCTCCACGTCCATGCCGGTCGTCGGCTCGTCCAGGATCAGCAGTTCCGGGTCGGAGAGCAGGGCCATGGCGAAGCGCAGCCGCTGCTGCTCCCCACCGGAGCACTTGCCGACCCGGCGGTCGGCGATGCCGGTGATCCCGGCCCGGGTCAGGGCCTCGTCGACCGGCGTGGCCTGCACGAAGAGGCTCGCGGTGTACTCCGCGGTTTCCCGCACCGTGAGGTCCTTGAGCAGCCCGCCGGACTGCATGACCGCGGACACCAGCCCGCGCGCGATGGCCTGCCGCGGCTGCATGCCGAATACTTCGACGGAGCCCCCGGTCGGCTGAGACAGCCCGAGGATGATGTCGATGGTGGAGGTCTTCCCGGCCCCGTTCGGGCCGAGGAAAGCGACGATCTCGCCCGGCGCGACATCCAGGTCGATGTCCCTTACCGCCTGGACCGCGCCGAAGTGCTTGCGTACGCCCCGCAGGACGATGGCGGCCGGCTGACCGCTCCCGTTCGGGCGCCCTCGTTCGTCCGCCATGTTCGTTACTGTCATGCGGCCATAGTGGCACCGGCACCGGCGCCCCCCCAGAGTTCCGTGTCATGACCCGCCCATGACAACTGTCATGGAGGCGCCGCCGGGCGGGCGGCCTATCGTGAGGGGGCTGGCGCCCGGGGCGCCGCGGGGACGGACGGGAGGTCCGGAGGATGCCGTTCGACGGGTGGCCGGAAGAGGCCCTGGAGTTCTACGAGGGCCTCGCGGCGGACAACTCCAAGGCCTACTGGACCGCCCACAAGGCGGTCTACGAGGACGCGGTGCTCCACCCGATGACCGAGCTGCTCGAGGACCTGGCCGCCGAGTTCGGCGAGGCCAAGATCTTCCGCCCGTACCGGGACGTCCGGTTCAGCGCGGACAAGTCGCCGTACAAGACGCACATCGGCGCGGTGCTCGGCACGGGCTACATCCAGCTGTCCGCCGAGGGGCTCGCCACCGGGGACGGGATGTACGGCATGTCACCCAGCCAGCTGGACCGCTACCGCCGGGCGGTCGTGAGCGACCTGCCCGGCCCCGAGCTGGAGCAGATCATCGAGGGGATCGGGCAGCACGGTATCGGCGTGTCCGGGCGTGACGTGCTGAAGACGGCTCCCCGCGGCTACCCGGCCGATCATCCGCGCATCGGCCTGCTCCGGTACAAGGGCGTCGTGGCCTGGCGCCAGTGGCCGGTCGAGCCCTGGCTGGAGACCGGGGCGGCGCGGGACCGGGTGGCGGGCTTCCTGCGCACCACCCAGCCGCTGAGCAGGTGGCTCGCGGTGAACGTGGGTGCCCCCGCCGCGCACGAAACCCGGTAGCCGGGCCAGGCCGCCGGCCGGCACCGGAATGACACCGGGGGCGGCCGGGGTTACCTCTACCGAGCCGGAGCGGCCGCTCGGCGATGAGATGCGCACGATGTGCGCCCCGGGGGCCGCGCGCCGAGCCGCGGGTGACCATGCCCGGGCCGCCGGCCGGGCGCGACGAAGCGGCCACGAGCAGCTGACCGGATACGCCGTACCCCGAGAGGACCTATACCTGTGATTACCAACCTGCCCACGCACCCCGGGCGCCGGATCGCCCTGATCGCGCACGACAACAAGAAGCAGGACATGCTGGAGTGGGCGGAGTACAACCTGCCGCTGCTCGGCCGTCACCAGCTCTTCGCCACCGCGACGACCGGGCGCCTGCTGCAGGATCAGCTCGGCCTGCCGGTCACCTGCTTCCGCAGCGGGCCGTTCGGCGGCGACCAGCAGATCGGCGCGCGCATCGCCGAGGGCGAGATCGACGTCCTCGTCTTCTTCTGGGACCCGCTGGAGCCGCACCCGCACGACCCCGACGTCAAGGCGCTGCTCCGGGTGGCGGTGGTCTGCAACATCCCGGTGGCGTGCAACCGGGCCACCGCGGACTTCATGATCTCCTCGCCGCTGATGAGCCGGTCCCACGAGCCGTGGGATCCCTCACCCGACCGGCCCGTCCCGGATCAGCCGCTGCCGGCCGTCGCCCGGATCGGCTAACTGGCCGCCGCGGGGTCATCGCACGGGATCACCGCACGATGGCGACGATGATCACGGCGATGACCACCGCGAGCGTGCACCAATAGCTCGCAGGCTCTGGGGGTCAGTCCCCGGTCACGCCGTCGATCTGCTCGCGGAGAATGTCGGCGTGCCCGTTGTGCCGGGCGTACTCCTCGATCATGTGCACGTAGACCCAGCGCAGGTCCATGGTGGTGCCTCGCCGTGCGTGCACGAACGTCTCGTCCAGGGACCGCCCGGCGGCCGTCGCCCGGGCCAGCTCACATTCCCGGGTGTAGGCCGCGAGGTCGGCTTCGGCGTCCTCCGCCCGGACGAGGTCGAAGTCCCCGTCCGGGTACTCGTCACTGCAGTACAGGTAGTCCAGGCCGGCCTCGCCCGCGAAGCGCATCCGGAACCAGGCCCGCTCCACCTCGGCCATGTGCCGGACCAGCCCCAGCAGGGACAGGGCGGACGGCGGCACGGCCCGGCGGGCGAGCTGCTCGGCGGTCAGCCCCTGGCATTTCATCAGCAGCGTGCCGCGGTGAAAATCCAGCCAGCCGTCCAGCGCCTCCCGCTCGGCGGCAGTGTTGGGGGGATCGGTGCGGTTCACCTTGGGCGCGGTCCATGTCATCCGGCTCATCCTGCTACCCCGGAAGACCGGCCGCAACGACATTCCGCCCCCGCCGCGCCGCGCAGGCCGGCTGCGCGATCAGCAGGTCACCGCGTCCCCTCCGTTACCCTGCCAGGGTGTCGGAACAGTCGGAATGGGACGTCGCGGTGGTGGGCGCGGGGCCGGCCGGCCTGACCGCCGCGCTGGCCGCGGCGGCGGCCGGGGCCCGGACGGTCGTGATCGAGCGGGCCGAGCATCCCCGGTACAAGACGTGCGGCGGCGGCCTGATCGGGACCTCCCAGGCGGCCGCGGCCCGGCACATCCAGGTGCCCGCCCGCGACCGCATCCACGCGATCACCGCCAGCCTGGGCGGGCGGCGTGAGTTCACCCGGCGCGAGGACGTGCCGCTGCTGGCCATGGTGTCCCGGGAGGAGTTCGACGACGCGCTGCGCAAAGCCGCGGCCGACGCCGGAGTCACGCTGTGGCAGCGGGCCACGGTGCGGGGGATCAGCGAGGACGGCGGGCTGGCCTGCGCCCGGCTGGCGGACGGCACGAGTGTGCGGGCCCGGGTCCTGGTCGGTGCGGACGGGTCATCGGGGGTCAGTGCCCGGTACGCAGGGGTGCGCTTCCGGCAGGTTGATCTCGGCCTGGAGCTGGAGATCCCGGTGCCTCCGCCGGTCGCGGCCGGGTGGCGGGAGCGGGTGCTGCTGGACTGGGGACCCATGCCCGGCTCGTACGGCTGGGTGTTCCCCAAGGGCGACGTGCTGACGGTGGGCGTCATCGCGGCCCGGGGCCAGGGGGAGAGGACCCGGCGCTACCTCCACGATCTCACCGGCCGCCTGGGCCTGGCGGGCTACCCCGCGGCCCGGGACTCGGGGCATCTCACCCACTGCCGGGCGGACGGCTCGCCGCTGCGCCGCGGGCGGGTGCTGGTCGCGGGCGATGCCGCCGGCCTGCTCGAACCGTGGACCCGGGAAGGGATCAGCTTCGCGCTCCGCTCGGGAACGCTGGCCGGGGCGGCCGCCGCGGATGCGGCGGCCGCCCCGGATCCCGAACGCCTGGACCGGGCGCTGGATGCCTACCCGGCCGCGGTGCGTCAGGCCCTGGTGCCCGAGATGGACGCCGGGCGGCGCCTGCTGACCGCGTTCAGCAGGCACCCCGGTGCCTTCCATACCGGCCTCGCGACGCCGAAAGGCTGGCATGCCTTCGCCCGGTTCTGCCGCAGCGAACTGCCGTTCGCGGCGCTGGTGCAGCGCCGGCCGGTCGGCGTGGCCCTGTCCCTGATGTGCCGTTTCTGAAGGCAGCGGTTAATACCAGCCATACCGCACCTCGTGCTGCCACGCGCTCCACGGGTCTCCGTAACGTGCCCGGATGTAACCCATGCCCCAGATGATCTGCGTGCGGGCGCTTGTCCGCCAGTTAGCGCCGGCCGATGCCATCTTGTCCCCCGGCACGGCCTGCGGAATGCCGTACGCGCCCGAACTGTGATTGAAGGCAAAACGGTTCCAGCCGCTCTCGCGCATCCACAGCAGGTTCAGGTAGTGGAATTGCCAGCTGGACCACTGGTAGGCGGGCATCAGCGAGCCGGCGATCTGCCACGGCGAGCCATGCAGCCGGCCGCGGTGCCCCCTGCCCCGGTGCCCCCCGGCCCGGTGCTTTCTCGCGTGGTGATGCTTGATCCTGTGGTGCTTTTTGTGGTGCTCTGGGTGATGATTGCGGGCGTGGTGCCGGAGCGGCGGGTGCTTCTGCTCTGTCCCGTAAGCAGTCAGGGCGATGGTGCCCGGCTCGCCCGTGCTGCCCGTTTCCAGGCCGGTCCCGAGTCCGCCGGTACCGGCGTTATTGACGCTGGCGGCCTGGGCCGGATGGCTGGCCGTGAGGGCGGCGGCCGGGCCGGACTGCCGCGCTCCGTGGCCATCATGGCCGGGGCCGCTGGATGCCCCCATGTAACTGGCCAGTGCGATGGCCGAGCCGGTCAGCACGAGGGCCGTCTTGGCTGGTACGTGGTTGAAAGTTCTCTTCGGTGACAAAGGGAGCCTTCGGTCGGGCGCGTCACGGCGCGCTCGGGTTCCGCCCTGGCACATGGCAGCCACGAGGAGATGTGGCCGCGGTGGCGGCGGATGTGACGCAGGTTCAGGGCGTCAGCGTCGCCTGAGGCGACCATCACGCACGCGGGGCGCTTGCCATCTGGCCCCGGGCACCCGGAAGGCTTTGTGCCTGGGCAGAGTGAGTTCCTAAGCCATGAGCCAGGCTGGCCTGGCCAGCCTTATCGCGAATATCGCGGTCACCCCCTGTGCGCGTATTCACTGTCCCAGAGGCGCTCCGGCACCGATAAAATTGAGCTTTCGGTACACCGACTTCCCCTAAGTATTCTCGATCTTAATCAGTAGCCATTTAAAGCAAGTGGTAAACACGGGCTACTTACTTATGTCACTGCCCCCTATAGGCAGCCCTCCGGCAGTTAGGCCGATTAAACTGCCTTTAACGCTATGAACCGCCCCTTTCGCCTGGCGCCCGGGAGGCTGACTGACTGGCCGGCTGGCTGGAAGGCTGGAAGGCCGGCTGGCTGGGAGGCTGGGAGGCTGGGAGGCCAGGAGTGGCCAGTAAGGTCGTCGTGTGGCTGAGGCTCCCCGCGTGACGGCCGGTTCGCCCCGGTCGCGGCCGACTCCGGCCGATCTGGATGCCGCCCGGGACGCCACGCTCCCCGATGTCCTCGCCAGCGGCCTGCGGGTCGTGTTCGCGGGGATCAACCCGGGCCTGTACTCCGCGGCGACCGGGCATCACTTCGCCCGGCCCGGCAACCGCTTCTGGCCGGCTCTGCACCGCTCCGGGTTCACCCCGCGCCAGTTCCGCCCGGACGAGCAGGACCAGCTGCTGGCCCTGGGTCTCGGGATCACCAATGTGGCCCCCCGGGCCACGGCCCGGGCCGCCGAGCTGACCCCGGCGGAACTGCGCGAGGGCGCGCTGGCCCTGCAGGAGAAGGTGGCCCGGCTCCGCCCGCAGTGGCTCGCCGTGCTCGGCGTCACCGTCTACCGGACCGCCTTCGGCCCTCCTGGCGCAATCGTGGGCCCCCAGGCCGCCTCGCTCGGCCCGACCCGGGTGTGGGTGCTCCCCAACCCCAGCGGGCTGAACGCCCACTGGACACCGGCCGCCCTGGCCGGGGAGTTCGCCCAGCTCCGGGCCCAGTCCGCCACCCCCTCTGGCGCTGCCCCGCCGCCAGGCCGCCCGGCGTAGCCGCCCCGGCCCGGCCTCCGCGACATTTCCCGTCCAACGTTTGCCTCAATCGGGTAAATCGCCCGGCGCGGCGCACGTCTCGCGGGAATGTCGCCGAAGGGGCGGTGGGGGCAGAGGCGTATAGAGTCGGGTTGATCACCCCGGAACGCGGTGACGGCCGCTCACAGGTAGGGGGCACTCATGACTGTCCGGCCAGATTTTGGGCCCGAATACGGCGACGAGGAGCGGAAGCGGTTCGAGGAGGAGGGTCCCCCGGAACCCCAGGCGGCCGAGGAAGAAGGCGAGCTCCCCGACCGCGAACGGGAAGACGAGGAGGTCAACTTCCTCGACCCGGAGAGCAACGAGGCGCACGCGCCCGGCTCGGTGTGCGAGCGGTGCGGGCAGGTCATCACCGCTCAGCAGGACGCGCGTCGGCGGACGGACGGCCAGTGGGTCCACGAGGAGTGCCCCGTGGTCCCGCAGGTCTCCCAGGCCTGAATAGCCCCCGGGTCTTCGCGGCTTCCGGGGTCTGACCGCGCGCCAGTCCAGCAGCCCACGCCCGCTCCAGGGCTGTCAGCGGCGCAGCCAGATGGCCTCCCACTGTGACCACTGGCCGCGGCCGGGCGGCGTCCGCAGGGTGCTGTGCCGCCGCGGCGGCAGTACCGCGCCGAAGGCCCCGCCGAGCACGGCGGCCAGTTCGGTAACGGTGAAAAAATGGATGTCCAGCCCGGCTTTGGGCCCGCTCCGGTACCGGACGGAGAAGCTGCCGTCCCCGTGTTCCTCGAAGCGCTGGTGCGCGTGCCCGATGTCCGTGCCCGCCGCGTTGACCCGGAGGCAGAGCAGGCCGCCGGGCCTGACCCGGGCGGCCGCGGCGGCCAGGTGCTGGTGCGCCTGGGCCCGGGTGCCGTGCTGGAAGACCTGGATGCCTACGACCAGGTCATAACGGGCCGCCCGGGGCAGGGCGGCCAGATCGCCGGTGATCAGCCGGCTGGCCCGGCCGGGCCGCCGGACCCGCAGCTGCGCGATGGCCTGCGCGGAAATGTCCAGCCCGGTGAGGTCAAGCCCGGCGTCCAGCAGTGGGAGCAGGTTGCGCCCGTTGCCGCAGCCGACGTAGAGCCCGTGCCGCAGCCCGCGCTCGCGGGCCGCGGCGACGATGTCGCGCACGAACTCCACGGGCGGTTCGCCCGCGTAGCGCCCGGCCGCGTACTCCGCGTCCCAGGCGGCGGCCTCCCGCGCGGTCACCGGGCCCGCTGCGGCTAACTCGCCCGCCGGGGCCGGGCCGCGCATGTCCCAGCCCGGGGTCTTCACCCGGAGTGACACCCCTGCGGTGGAGGCCTCGCCGCCGCAGTGACGGCAGACCTGCACCGGATCGAGTTGGTGATCGCCGTGCATCAGCGTGGCGGGCGGCTCGTCCGATACCCAGCGGTCGCCCCAGGCCAGGAGGGCCCGCAGCACCGGAGTGAGATCCCGGCCCGCCGCGGTCAGCCGGTACTCCGCGCGCGGTGGCGCGGCCTGGTACTCGCGGCGCTCCAGGATCCCGGCCTCGACCAGGCTATGCAGCCGGGCCGCGAGCCGGTCCCGGGGTGCGCCGGTGTTCCGCGCGATCTCGTTGAACCGCCGGTTGCCGAAGGAGATCTCCCGGATCGCCAGCAGGGACCACTTCTCGCCGATCAGGTCGAGGGCCCGGGCGATGGAGCACGGCCGGCCGGGCAGATCCGGCTGAGTCAGACGTCCGGGATCAGGGATTTCAGGGATGGATTCGGTCCTGGCCATAGTCCAAGGTTGCCATATCAAACCCACGCTCGCTACTCTTCTGGCATGGCAGTTGGAATCCCAAACCGTGAACCGGTCAGGCGAAGCGGCCGGGGACCGCGGGCCGTGTTCACCGTGGTGGTCGCCGCGATCTTCATGTCCAACCTGGATCTGTTCATCGTCAACGTGGCGCTGCCCAGCATCGGGCGGGATTTCGGCGGCAGCTCGCTGGCCGGGCTGTCCTGGGTGCTCAACGCCTACGCGATCGTGTTCGCCGCCCTGCTGGTGCCGGCGGGCGGCTGGGGGACCGGACCGGGCAGCGCCGGGTGTTCCTGGCCGGGATCATGATCTTCACGCTGGCCTCGGCGGCTTGCGCCGCCGCGCCGGATCTCGCCGTCCTGGTCGCGGCGCGGGTCGTGCAAGCCGCGGGCGCGGCCGCGCTGATCCCGACCTCGCTGGCGCTGCTGCTGGCCGCCACCCCGCCTGACAAGCGGCCCGGCCGGGTCCGGGCCTGGGCCGCGGTCGGCGGCGTCTCGGCCGCCCTGGGCCCGGTAGCCGGCGGCCTGCTGGTCCAGCTGGACTGGCGGTGGGTGTTCCTGGTCAACCTGCCGATCGGCGCGGTCGCGCTGGTGGCGGGGCGGCGAGTGCTGCCGCACCCGCCGCCCCGGGACAGCGAGCGGCTTCCCGACCTCCTCGGCGTGGTGCTGCTCACCGCCGGGATCGGCGGGCTGACCGGCGGCCTGGTGGAGGGCCCAACCTGGGGCTGGTCCTCGGCCGGGGTCATCGCCCTGCTGGCCGGGGCGGCGGTGGCGATCGCCTGGTTCCTGTGGCGCTGCTCGCATCATGAGCGCCCGCTGGTGGAGCTGCACCTGCTGCGCATCCCGGCGTTCCGGTCGGCCAGCGCCGCGGTCTTCGTGTTCAGCATCGGGTTCGCGGCCATGCTGCTGTCCAACGTGCTCTGGTGCCAGACGGTCTGGCACTACTCGGCGCTGCGGACCGGCCTGGCCATCGCCCCCGGCCCGGCCATGGTCCCGGCCCTCGCGGTCGGGGCGGGCCCGCTGGCCCGGCGGATCGGCTCCGCGCCGGTCGCGGCGGCCGGGAACCTGCTGTTCGCGGCCGGGCTGCTCTGGCGGGTCTTCGCGGTCAGCGTCGTCCCGCACTACGCCGTGGACATGCTGCCCAGCATGCTGCTGACCGGGATGGGGGTGGGCCTTACGCTGCCCACGCTGATGAGCGCGAGCACCACCGCGCTGCCGGCCGCCCGGTTCGGCACCGGGTCCGCCCTGGTGAATATGGCCCGCCAGGTCGCCTCCGCGCTCGGGGTGGCCGTGCTGGTCACCATCATCGGGGTCCCGGCCACGGCGGCCGGCGCGGTGACCGCGTTCCGGCACCTGTGGCTGATCATGGCCGGGGCGGCCGTGCTGGCTGCCACCGCGGCCGCCTTCGTCCGCCGCCCCCCGGCCCCGGCCCCGGCCGCGCCGGCCTCCCCCCATCATGCTGGTGAGGCCGTCACCACCCCCCAGCCGGCCACTCCCGCCCCCTGATCCGCCGATCCGATTAATTGTTAATCGATCGTCCGGCGCGGGGGGCCGGGGAGGGTCACCGGCGCGGGCGGGCGTTAGGGGGACGTTAAGGTCCTGTGCGGCCGCGTTAAGGGGGCGTGAAGATCGGTTCCAGGGCGCCTCGCGCGGGTGAAGCTGAACCCGATGGACCGCAACCGTTTCCCGCGCGGGCTGGCCGCCCACTACGCGCTGCCCGCCTACTACGCGCTGCCCGCCGGCTTCACCGCGCTGCTGCTGACCGGCGCGCTCGCCGCCGGGCTGGGAGGCCGGCTCCCGGCCACCGGGGTGCTGATCCTGGCCGCGGCGGTGGTGCTCACGATCTCCGCGGTGGCCGAGCCGCTGGCCGCGCCGGCCCTCGGGGTCATCGGCTGGCTGACGGTGGCGGGCTTCTCCCACCCGCCGTACGCCCAGCTGCGGATGACCGGCCCGGTCGCGGCGCGGGCCGCGGTGACCATGGCCGCGTGCGTCCTGGCCGGGGCCAGCGCCGGCCTGATGGTGCGCTGGCTGGCGAAGTCGTTCAGACTAGGGATTGTGCGGGTGCATGGCGAGCGGCCTCGGGGCCGCGAGGCGGGCCGGTCCGGGATCACCGGGCTGCCCGGTGAAACCATGCGGACGGGCCTGCGCGGCAGGCGGCAGGCCGCCGGGATCCTGCTGGTGGCGGGGCTGCCGCTGCTGACCCTGGTCCTGGTCGCGCTCCGCCCGCACCTGGACCTCGCCAACGACCTGCTGATCTACCTGGTGGCCGTGGTGGCGGTGGCGATCGTCGGCGGCTTCTGGCCCGCCGTGCTGGCCGCGATCACCGCGAGCCTGCTGCTCAACTGGTACTTCACCCGGCCGCTGCACACGCTGACGATCGCCGAGCCCCGCAACATGCTGGCCCTGCTGCTGTTCGTCACGGTGGCGGTGACGGTCAGCAGCGTCGTCCACCTGGCCGCGCGCCGGCAGGTCCAGGCGGCCCGCAGCGCCGGCGAGGCCGCGTCCCTGCTGGAGCTGGCCCAGACCGTGCTCGGCGGGGCCGACACGCCTACCGCGGTGCTCGATCACCTGACCAGCGCCTGGGGCGGCCGGGCCGAGCTGGCCGAGCGGGTCCGGGACCAGTGGGTGACCGTCGCGGTCAGCGGATTCGCGCCGCCGGCGGCCGTGGCCATCCGGGTCCCGGCCAGCGACACGGTCGCCCTGCTGGTGGCCGGGCAGCCCCGCCCGATCACGGCCCGGCTGCTGGACGGCTTCGCGGCCCAGGCCGGCGCGGCGCTGGACCGGGACCGGCTGCGCACCCAGGCCGCCCAGGCCGAAGCGCTGGCCGAGGGGAACCGGATGCGCACCGCGCTGCTCGCCGCGGTCAGCCACGACCTGCGCACCCCGCTGGCCTCGATCAAGGCCAGCGTGAGCACGCTGCGGCAGACCGACGTGGAATGGACCGCGGCCGACGAGGCGGCGCTGCTGGCCACCATCGAGGACGGGGCCGACCGGCTGGACGCGCTGATCGGCAACCTGCTCGACATGAGCCGGCTGGCCACCGGGTCGCTGCAGCCGTTCTTGCGGCCCACCTCGGTCGATGAGGTCGCGCCCGCCGCCCTGCTCGGGCTGGCCCCGGCCAGCAGTGTCCGGATCGCGGTGCCCGACGACCTGCCGCTGGTCCGCACCGACCCGGTGCTGCTGGAACGCGTGCTGGCCAACCTGTTCTCCAACGCGCTGGCCCACTCGCCGTCCGGGCAGCCGCCGGAGCTGCGGGCCGGCCGGCCGGCGGCAGCGTGCGGCTCGAGGTCCTCGACCACGGGCCGGGGGTCCCGGACGAGTTCAAGCTGCGGATGTTCGAGCCGTTCGAGCGGCTCAGTGAGCGGGCCACCGGCAACGGCGTGGGCCTCGGGCTGGCGGTGGCCAAGGGCTTCCTGGAGGCCATGGGCGGCACCATTCACGCGGCGGACACCCCGGGCGGCGGGCTGACGGTCCAGGTCAGCCTGCCGGTGGCCGCAGCCTCGGCCGAGTCGGCCGCGCCGGCCGAGCCGTGACCGCCCGGCAGGACCGGCGCGAGATGACCAGGGTCCTCGTCATTGACGACGAGGAACCGATCCTGCGCGCCCTGCGGATCAACCTCACGGCCCGCAAATACGAGGTCACGACCGCGGCGGACGGCGCGTCCGGGCTGGCCGCGATGGCCCGGGACCGCCCGGACGTGCTCATCCTCGACCTCGGCCTGCCCGACATGGACGGCACGGACGTGATCCGGGGGGTCCGCGGCTGGACGTCCACGCCGATCATCGTGCTGTCGGCGTGGGGCCAGGAGGTCCAGAAGGTGGCCGCCCTGGACGCCGGCGCGGACGACTACGTCACCAAGCCGTTCGGCATGAACGAGCTGCTCGCCCGGCTCCGGGCCGCGGTCCGCCGGGCGATGCCCGGCCCCGACGAGCCGGTCCTGATCACCCCGGACTTCACCGTGGACCTGGCGGCGAAACGCGTGATCCGGGGCGGCGGCGACGTCCGGCTGACCCCGACCGAGTGGTCGCTGCTGGAAATTCTCGTCCGCAACGAAAACCGGCTGGTCACCCAGAGGCAGCTACTGCAGGAGGTGTGGGGGCCGCAGTACCAGACCGAGGCGAACTACCTCCGGGTCCACGTGGCTCACCTGCGGCGCAAGCTGGAACCCGACCCGTCCCGGCCGCGCTATCTGCACACCGAGCCCGGCATGGGCTACCGGTTCGGGCGCTAGCCCGGGGGCCCCGGGATTCGCGGCGAGGCGGGGCCCGCCGCAGGCGGGTTCCCTGCAGCCCGGCGATCAGCCCGGCTGCTGCAGCAGATGACGTGTAGACGGGAGCGGGCACGTTGGGGGTTCCGGGGGGCTCGGGCCCCCGGGCTAGTCAGGCCCGGGCTGGAGCTGGTAGCTGGGGTTGTAGATGGTCCGCTCGTCCTTGACCTGGGCGACGCGCCCGTGGACCGTGATCCGGCGCCCGGGGCGGATACCCGGGATGTCCCGGCGGCCCAGCCAGATCAGGGTGACGCTGCCGGTGCCGTCCCACAGGTCCGCCTCCATCGTGAGGCTGGTGCCCCGCGGGCGGAGCGTGACGGTGCGCAGCGTGCCCGCCACGTCCACGTACTCGTGGGTGGCCGTGTCGGCGATCGGGGTGGCTCCCTCGTCGAGGCATTCGGCCTGGAGGTCGGCGGCATGCAGGGTGTCCCGGTCGGCGGTCAGCTTGGCCAGCGGCGCCATCGCGTCCGCCCCGCCCGCCGGGGGAGCGGGCTCCACGGTGGTCGGCAGCTGGACACCGGCTGGGTAACGGTGCGCCGCGGAGCGCAGCTGGTAAGGGACGCTGGCCACCACCACGCCGGGCACGAGCAGGAGCCGGGACTTCAGCCGCAGCGCGCTGTGGTTGTGCAGCAGTTGCTCCCACCAGTGCCCGAGCACGTACTCGGGGATGTACACAGTGACGATGTCGCGGGGGCTCTCCCGGCGCAGCCGCTTGACGTACCCCAGGACCGGCCGGGCGATCTCGCGGTAGGGCGACGCGACCACGGTCAGCGGGACCGGGATGTTGGCCCGCTCCCAGTCCTCCTTCAGCCGCAGTGTCTCCGCCTCGTCCACGTCCACCGTGACCGCCTCGAGGTGGCTCGGCTGAGTGGCCCGGGCGTAGGCCACGGCCCGCAGGGTGGGCAGGTGCAGCTTGGACACCAGGACGATGGTGCGGTTGCGGGCGGGGAGGGTGATGGTCAGGTCCTCGGGCGGGGTCAGCTCGACCGCGACGTTGTCGTAGTGCCGGTGGATCCCGCGCATGGTCAGCCAGATGATCGGCATGGCCACCACCACGATCCACGCCCCGCTGGCGAACTTGCTGATCAGCACGATGACCAGGACCACCGCGGTGAAGCAGGCACCGATCGTGTTGATGACCCGGGAGCGGGCCATGCGCCGCCGGGCGCCCTTGTCGGTCTCGTCGCGCAGCAGCCGGTTCCAGTGCCGGATCATCCCGGTCTGGCTGCACACGAACGACACGAACACGCCGATGATGTAGAGCTGGATCAGCCGGGTGGGGGAGGCCTGGAACACCACGATCAGCAGGATCGCGAACCCGGCCAGCAACAGGATCCCGTTGCTGAAGGCCAGCCGGTCGCCGCGGTTACGGAGCTGGCGGGGCATGTTCCCGTCCCGGGACAGGATCGAGGCCAGCACCGGGAAGCCGTTGAAGGCCGTGTTCGCGGCCAGCACCAGGATCAGCGCGGTGAACAGCTGCAGGACGTAGAACAGCGGTGAGGTGTCGCCGAACACCGCCCGGCCGACCTGGGCGATGACCGTGCGCTGCGTGGCGCCGTGCGGCATGCCGATCAGGTCCTGCGCGGGGGCGTAGTGCACGTGGCTGGCCAGGGCCAGCGCCGTGACCCCGGCGAACATCGTCACCGCGATCACGCCGAGCAGCAGCAGCGTGGTGGCGGCGTTCTTGCTCTTGGGCTTGCGGAAGGCGGGGACCCCGTTGCTGATCGCCTCGACCCCGGTCAGCGCGGTGCAGCCGGAGGAGAACGCGCGCAGCAGCAGGAAGATCAGGGCCACGCCGGTGAACTCGCGGCTGGTCTTGATCCGGTAGGACGCGCTGTCGGACTGCAGGTGATGGCCGAGCCCGATCCGGGTGAAACCCCAGATGATCAGCAGGGTGACCACGCCGATGAAGCAGTAGGTCGGGATGGCGAACGCGGTGCCCGACTCGCGGACCCCGCGCAGGTTCATCAGCGCGATGACCGCCACCACCAGCACGGCGATGAGCGTGACGTGCGAGTCCAGGACCGGGAACGCCGACGCCAGGTTGGCCACCCCGGCCGAGACCGACACCGCCACGGTCAGCGTGTAGTCAACCATGAGCGCGCTGGCCACCACCAGGCCCACCGGGGGCCCGAGGTTGGTCGTGGCCACCTCGTAGTCCCCGCCGCCGGACGGATACGCGTGCACGTTCTGCCGGTACGACGCGACCACGACCAGCATGAGCACGCCCACCGCGAGCGCGATGTACGGGGTGTAGTGGAAGAACGCGATGCCGCCGACCGACAGCACGATCAGGATTTCCTCGGTCGCGTAGGCCACCGAGGAGAGCGCGTCGCTGGCGAATACGGGCAACGCGATCCGCTTAGAGAGCAGGGTATGACCGAGTCGGTCGCTGCGTACCGGGCGTCCCAGCAGCAGGCGCTTGACGACGCCGAACATCATGGCCACGACCGCGATGGTAAGCCGGCGCCGGGGTGTGCGCTAGCCACCGGGTTCCTGCTAAGCCTCCGCGCGGCCCGCAGAAGACCCCTGACCAGCGGGCGCGGATCGACCGGGTGCGGCGTGGGGCGGGTCAGTTGCCGAAGGCGATGTCGTGCCCGGTGATGTGCACCAGGGCACCCTGGGAGGTGAGCGTGATGCTCTGGAGCGTCATGCCCATCGGCAGGTTAGGCAGCGGGATCGTGAAGTTGCCGAGGCCGCCCAGCACCGAGGTCGGGATTCCGCCCGCCGAGATGAGCTTGACGTGGATCTTGTTGCCCGACTCGGTCACCCGCGCCACCCCGCTGCCGGAGAAGATGCCGGCCACGTCCGCGGTGACCTTCGCCTCATCGTTGCTGATCCTGGCGATCTTCAGGTTGGCCACCCCGGCGGCGCTGGACCCGGCCTTGGCCAGGCTGCCGAAGGTGATCAGCCCTGTGCCGTCAATGCTGGACACGGTCCCGCTGCTGAAGCCGGAGTTCAGCTTGATGTCCTTGAGCGTCGCGTTGATGTCGTCGATCGTCACCGGCCCGGTCTTCTCGCCGGTGGCCGTGATGTGGACGTCCTTGAAGTCGCGGGCGGCCAGCTGGGTGAGGAACGGGAAGCCCTGGATCGACACGTCCGGCTTGGAGCTGAAGCCCTGCTTCTGGATCTGGGTCGCGAACTCGTTGTCCGCGAAGTGGACGGCCACCCGGTCGGCCACCACGAACAGGGCGGCCAGCACCACCAGGACGATGATCAGGATCAGCGGCCAGCGGCGCCGCCGCCGGGGAGTACGGCTGTAGCGGTCCTCGGGCTCGCTGAAGAAACCGCCATGCCCGCCGTCGTCTCCGTGCTGGATCGGCAGGCGCTGCGTCGGGTAATCGCTCACGGAAGCCGCCAGGTGATCGTGTCCCGGCCGGGTGCCGGGCAGGGTTGCGCAAATGTTATGACATGACCGCTCTCGGCGCAGGGTGTGACGCTGCCACGGTAAGCCGGGCACCGGCCGCCCGTCATGGTATCTGCCCTGGTCGCATGCGGCTTATCCAGATATCTGGGAATTGGGCTATCCCAGCTGGGACACATTTACGGCCTCCAATTGGTGTGAGGCCGAATTCGTGACCAGCGCGGTCCGGCCGCCGGGTTCCACGGCGAACTCGCGCGGCAGGACCCCGGCCCCGATCACGCCGACCAGGGCCGGGCGCCCGGCCAGGGCCGCGGGCGCGTTGATCACCGCGAGACTGGCCTGGCTGCTCTGGGGGGGCTGGCTGTTCTGGCGGGCCTGGTGCAGGCCGGAGTTGGCGACCAGGATCCGGTGGCCGCCGGGCAGCATGGTCAGCCCGATCGGCGACTGCCCGACCCGGACCTTCGCGATCAGCGCCCGGCCCGGGTCGCTGAGCAGCCGCGCGGCCGAGAAGGCCAGCAGCGCGTTGCTGGCCCGGGCGGTCACCCACACGGTCGGGCCCGTAGTGATCACCCGGCCGGGGTCACAGCCCGCCGGGGCCGTGCTCTGGACCGACCCGGCCGGATCCGACTCGGCCCGGGCGACGTTGATCACGCTCAGCGCGCCCTGGTCGGCCTGCCGGTCCCGCTTCTGTGTGGTCACGTACAGCCACTGGCCGCTGCGGGACATGGTGACCCCGATCGGGCTCACCCCGAGCCGCACGGTCCCGACGAAACCGGAGTCACGCAGCCCGCTGGCCAGGGCGGCAGCCAGGTTGAACACCGCCAGGGTGCCGCTGCCCTGCAGGGTGACGAAGGCGAACCGGCCGTCCCGGGACAGCGCCACCTCGACCGCCCCGGCCCCGCCCGGGCTGCTGAGGGTGCCGAGCACGCTGCTGGCCCGGCCGTGCTCGGCGCGGGCCGCCCGGAGCACCACCACCCCGCTGCCGGAGGCGGCCAGCAGGTAGTGCCCGTCGGGGGTGAGGGCCTCGCCGTGCACCGGGGCCGGCACCATGATCCGGTGGGCCAGGACGGGGGCCAGCCCGGCGTTGGCCCGCAGCACCTCGATCGAGCGGCCCATCCCGGTGGACACGAACGACCAGCGCCCGTTGCCGGTCACCGCGACGGCGAACGGCATCCCGGTCAGCGTGACAAACCGGGGGTGGATGCCCGCCAGCCGGGGTGCGCTGGAGGACGCCGTGACACAGCCCGGCGCGGCCAGTCCCGCCCGCGCCGGGCTGGCCGGCCTGGAGCGGTGGGCGATGGCCAGCGCGGTGCCGCCCAGGCCCAGGATGATCAGGGCGACCAGTGCGGCCACCATGCGGGGGCGCCCCCAGATCCGGGAATCGTGGGGGTCAGCGGTCCCCGGGCGGCCGTCACCGGCTGGTGGCGGCCCGGTGGGTGAGAGAGGGCCGGTCGCCGCGAGGGGGCCGGTGTCTGGCGGTGGGCCCGTGCCTGACGGTGAGGCGGTGCCTGAGGGGCGCACGGTCGGCGGGCCGGGGGAGAAGGCCGCGTCCGTGGGCGGGTCTGGGGGAAAGGGCGGGCCGGTCGGCGGGCCTGTCGAGAAGGCTGCGCCGGTGGGCGGGCCGGACGGCGTTAAGGCGGGCTGGGCCCAGCCGGAGACTGCGGGATCGGTGGCCGGGCCGCCCCGGCCACCGTCGTAGGCCGGGCCGTGCATCAGCGCCGTATCCAGGTCGTCAGCCGGATCGGGCCCGGCGGGACCGGCCGCCAGGGGGCCAGTGCTGGCCGGGCCGGTCCCGGCCGGGCTGACCGTTAGAGAACCGGTCGTGGCGCGGCCCGGCAGGCAGGCGGCCTGCAGCGCTTCCGCGAAGTCCAGGCACCGTGCGTAGCGGTCATCGGGCGACTTGGCCAGGGCTTTCGCCATGACCTGATCCACCGCGAGGGGGAGGTCGGGACGCCGGCCGGTGAGCGGCGGCGCCACCTCGGACAGCTGCGCCCACAGCAGGGCCAGGTCCTGGTCGCGGCGGAACGGCGGGGCGCCGGAGAGCATCTCGAACGCGGTGCAGGCCAGCGAGTAGAGGTCGCCCCGGCCATCGACCGGCCGGTTCTCGATCTGTTCCGGGGCCACGTAGTCGAGCGTGCCGACCAGCTGCCCGGTCGCGGTCAGGCCCAGGCCCGCCACGGCCTGCTTGCTCAGCCCGAAATCGGACAGGTACACATGCTCGGTGCGGCCGCCGCCGGGGGCCGGGTCGAGCAGCATGTTCGCGGGTTTGACGTCCCGGTGCACCAGGCCCCGCCCGTGCGCCGTGTCCAGGGCGGCGGCCACCTGGGAGACGATCTCAATGGCCCGCCGGGCCGGCAGCGGGCCGGCGGAGTCGAGGAGGGTCCGCACATCGGGGCCGGACACGTACCGCATGGCGATGAACAGCACGCCGTCGGCCTCGCCCGCGGCGAAGACCGGGATGATGTTCGGGTGATCCACCGCGGCGGCGGCCCGGGACTCGCGGAGGAAGCGCTGCTGGAACCCCGGATCCTCCGAGAGCACCGGGTCGAGGATCTTGAGTGCGACCTGACGGTCGAGCTGGAGGTCGTGCGCGCGGTAGACGACGGCCATCCCGCCCCGGCCGATCTGCTCGTCGAGCCGGTACCCGGCGACCCGCGTCCCCGCCGGCCCGGAGCTACCTGGCCAGGGGGCCTCGTCACTCACCACGCCTCCAGCACTCGCCTGCCTCGGATGCACCCCGCTGCGCTTCCCCGGGGTGTGCGCCTTGCATTCTGCTCGTTACCGGGGCATTGGCGCGGAAAGATTCAGTATCGGGCATTCCGGACACACATATACCGCCCAGATCTGGGCAAGTCCGCGAAACTCCCTGAGGCTGGATACTAAGAGCCCCTATATTACCTCGCGATGAATCACCATAGACTAGTCAAATGAACGAGCGTCTTGTGTCGCCGCCGGATGCTCCGGTGCTTGTGGTGAAGACCCAGGGAACCGACCAGACACTGCGCGCTGGTTCGCAGTACCGGGTCGGCCGTGATCCCCGGTCCGACATCGTGATCAGCGACTCCCGCGTCTCCTGGCAGCACGCCGTGCTCCGCGTGGACCGTGATGCCTGGATCCTGGAGGACGCCGGCAGCACCAACGGGACGTTCCTCGGGACCCGGCGCATTGGCAAGATCGAGATCGGCCAGAATTGCATCCTGCGGCTCGGTCATCCCGATGACGGGCCGGTCATGATGTGCTCGGTGAACCGGGGGGGCGCCGGGAAACCCGCGCTCAGCACCGGGATGAGCAGTGTCGACCGCCGCCCCACCTCGGTGATGCGCGCGCCTGCCCGGCTGCTGCGCATCGGCCGGGACCCCGCCAACGACCTGGTGGTCCCTGACCTGAGCGTGTCCCGGATGCACGCCGAACTGCGCAACCTCGGTGACGGCCGTTACGAGATCGTCAACCTGGGCAGCCACAACGGCACGTTCGTGAACGGCCGGCGCATCACCGGCGCCACCACGGTCACCGACCAGGACCTGATCGGTATCGGGCGCGCTACCTTCCGCCTGTTCGGCGACGAACTCCGCGAGTTCATCGACGAGGGCGACGTCTCGCTCGTGGCCCAGGACCTCACGGTGCGCCTGTCCGGTGGCAAGGTCCTGCTCGATCACGTGAGCTTCCCGATCCCCGAGAGGTCGCTGGTCGGGGTCATCGGCCCGAGTGGCGCCGGCAAGTCAACCCTGCTCGGCGCCCTGACCGGCATGCGCCCGGCCACCGAGGGCACCGTGCTGTACGACAACCGCGATCTGTACACCCACTACGCGGAGCTGCGGCACCGGATCGGCCTGGTGCCCCAGGAGAACATCCTGCACGCCCAGCTCAAGCCGAAGCGGGCGCTCCGCTACGCCGCCGAGCTGCGGTTTCCCGGCGACACCTCGCGGGCGGAACGCGACCGCCGGGTGGATGAGGTCATCGACGAGCTCGCGCTGACCGCGCACTGCGGGACCCGGACCGGGGCTATGTCCGGTGGCCAGCAGAAGCGGGTCAACGTCGCCCTCGAGCTGCTCACCAAGCCATCCCTGCTGTTCCTGGACGAACCCACCTCCGGCCTGGACCCCGGGCTGGACAAGTCCGTGATGGAGCTGATGAGCGGCCTGGCCAAGGACGGCCGGACCGTCATCATCGTGACCCACAGCGTGGCCAACCTGGGCGTCTGCGACCGCTTGCTCGTCCTGGTCCCGGGGGGCCGGGTGGCTTTCTACGGCCCGCCCACGGAGGGCCTGCGCTACTTCGGGAAGACGGACTGGGCCGAGGTCTTCCAGGCCTTCGACGCCGAGCCGGACCGGGACTGGGCCGGGGACTTCAAGCGGTCGCCGTACTACGCCGAGCACGTGGCGGGCGGGCTGGCCCAGCGGGTGCCCGAGGGTGCCCGCGAGTCCCCGGGCCGCCCGCCCGCACCCCGCGGCCCGATTGCTCAGGTTTCCACCCTGTGCCGGCGCTACCTGGCCGTCATCGCCTCTGACCGCAGCTACCTGGCGGTGCTGGGCATCATGCCCATCGTGATCGGGCTGCTCCTGCGCGCCGTCCCGTCCCCGGAAGGCCTGGCCGGGAAGCCGGGCACCAACGGTGACGCCGAATCCCTGCTCCTGGTCCTGATCATCGGGGCCTGTTTCATCGGGGCGGCCAACTCGGTCCGCGAACTGGTCAAGGAACGGTCCATCTACGCCCGGGAACGGGCCGCCGGGCTGTCGTCCGGCACTTACCTCTTCTCCAAGATCATCGTGCTGGGGGTCATCAGCGGGCTTCAGGCGCTACTCCTGGTGGTCCTGGGCCTGAGCGGGCGGCAGATGCCCGCCCACGGCTCCCTGATCAAGTCGCTGCCGCTGGTGGAGATAATTCTTGCCATCGTGGTCCTCTCGCTGGTCTCGATGGCGCTGGGGCTGCTGGTCTCCTCCATCGTGAGCACGTCCGAGAAGGCCATGCCGCTGCTGGTCATGCTGGCCATCGCCCAGGTCATCCTGTCCGGCGGGGTGCTGCCCCTCAACGGCAAGGTCGGGCTCAACCAGCTCTCCTGGATCGCCCCGTCCCGGTGGGGGTTCGCGGCCACGGCCTCCACCGTCAAGCTGAACGTGATCTCGCCCCCGGTCAGCGGGCTCCCCGACCCGGTCTGGGACCACAAACCGGTCATCTGGCTGATGGACATGGGGCTGATGGTGCTGCTAGGGCTGATCTTCACCCTCATCGCCTGGCGCCGCCTGGTCGGGCTCAGCCCGGGCCGGAAACGGCGCTGACCCGGTCCCGTGCCACCGACGCTCCCGGTCCTGGTGAAACGATCGTGAGGTGACCACACCCAAGCGGACGCCACGGCTGCCGCCCCCGCCTGCGGCCGTTCCGCGCGCAGCGGCGCCGCCGGAGGCCGGGACAGCGGCGGGTGCCGTGCCGGTTCCCGTGGCCCCGGTGGTCGTCGAGGACCACCTGGCGCGCCGGATCCGCCGCCCCGGTGACCTGCTGCGGTGCGTGGCCGCGTGCCTGGGAATAGCCGTGCTGGTCGCGGCCGGACTGCTGGCCAAGGCCACCACGCACGGCGTGGAGACCGACGTGGTGGCGGCGAGCCGCCGGCTGCCGGGGGAACTGCTGGGCACGCTCCGGGTTCTGGCCATCCTGGTCCTGGTGCTGCTGCCGGTGGCCCTGGCCATCCGGCAGTTCTTCCGCCGCCAGGCCCGGCGGCTGGCCGAGGCGGTGGCCACCGGCGTCGCGACGGCCGGCGTGGTCGGTCTCACCGGTCTCGTCCTGCGCAGCGGCCTCGGCGACCAGCTGTACCGGGCGATCGCCATGTCCTCGCCAGGCGCCAGCCATTTCGCGCTCCTGGACGGATACCTGGCCGGGCTGGTGGCCTACACCACGATCATCGACCTGAGCGGACGGCCCCGCTGGCGTAACGCGCTCTGGCTGACCCTCGGGGTATACGCGGTGGCGAGCCTGGCCAGCCTGCGCACCACCGTGCTCTCGGTGCTCATCACGCTCCTGCTGGGCCGCGCGATCGGGCTCGGGGTCCGCTACGCCGCGGGTTCGATGTCGCAGCGGCCGGGCGGCGAGGAGATCGCTGCCGCGCTCAGCACAGTCGGGCTGCCGGTGACCGAGCTGCGCCGGGTGGACGGGCCGGGTGAGGCTTCGCGGTGGTACACGGCGCTGACCCGCGGTGGCGAGCGGCTCGACGTCCGGGTGTTCGACCGTGACCAGCAGGCCGCGGGCGCGATCTACCGCGTGTACCGGCTGGTCCGGCTGCGCGGGCAGGTCTCCCGGCGGGCGCCGCTCACCACCGACCGGGCGGCGGAGCGCACGGCTCTGATCACGTACGCGGTCGAGGACGCCGGGGTGCCGACACCCCGGCTGCGCGCCCTGGTGCGGGTCGGGCCGGAAGCCCTGGCGCTGGCGACGGAGGAGCCCCACGGCACCCCCCTGGCCGACCTGGCCGGGACCCTGACCGATGCGCAGCTGGAGACGGTGTGGGACGCGGTGGACCGGCTGCACGTGCACCGGGTCACGCACCGGTCGCTGACCGCGGACCGGATCCTCTTCGACGGTGCTGGCCAGGTCGTCCTGCTCGATCCGGGCGGGGACGTGGCCGCCACCGATCTGCAGCTGCGGCTGGACCTGTCCCAGCTGCTCGCCGAGCTGGCCGCGCTGGTCGGGCCGGACCGGGCCGCGGATCTGGCGCTGCGCAAGCTCGGGCCGGCCGGTCCGGTGACCCTGGTCCCGCTCCTGCAGCAGGTGGCGCTGGCCCGCTCCACCAGGTCCGCGCTGCGGCGGGACAAGGACGTGCTGCCCGCCCTCCGCAAGCGGCTGCTGGCCGCGGCTCCCCAGGGCGCGCCCGAGGTGCCGCCCGTCCAGCTGGAGCGCGTCCGGCCCCGCACCCTGGTCACGCTGGTGGCCACGATCCTCGCGGGCTATCTGCTGATCGTTCAGCTCGGGCGGGTCAATTTCGCGACGCTGCTCAGCAAGGCCGACCCGCTCTGGATCCTGGTGGCCCTGGGCCTGTCGGTGCTGACCTACGTGGCCGCGGCGTTGTCGCTGTCCGGGTTCGTGCCGGGCCGGCTGAACTTCATCCGGACGATGCTGGCCCAGCTGGCCGGGTCTTTCGTCACACTGGTCACCCCGGCCGCGGTCGGTGGCGCCGCGCTCAACGTCCGCTACCTGCAGCGCAACAAGGTCCCTCCGGCCGTGGCGGCGGCCAGCGTCGGCGTCGTGCAGGTGGTGGCGTTCGTCCTGCACCTGCTGCTGCTGGTCATCTTCGTGGCCATCACGGGCGCGCGGAGCCATTCGCTGCGGCCCCCGACCTGGGCCTACTTCGTGATCGCCGGGCTCGTCGTGGCCGCCCTCGGGGTGGCAGCGGTGCCGCGCGGCCGGCGGCTGCTGCGGGCCCGGCTCGCGCCGGCGCTGGGGCAGGTGCTGCCCCGCCTGCTCGAGGTGCTCCAGCAGCCGCGGAAACTGGCCGAGGGCATCGGCGGCGCGCTCATGCTCACCGCCTGCTACATCCTCTGCCTGGATGCCTGTGTGCGGGCCCTGGGCGGGTCCCTGTCCCTCACCAGCGCCGCCGTGGTGTACCTGACCGGGAGCGCCCTGGGCTCGGTGGTGCCCACGCCGGGCGGGCTCGGCGCGGTCGAGGCCGCTCTGGCGGCGGGGCTCACCGCCACCGGGATGGCGGCGGCGACCGCGGTCAGCGCGGTGCTGCTGTTCCGGCTGCTCACGTTCTGGCTGCCGGTTCCGCTCGGCTGGGCCGCGTTCACCTACCTTCGCAAGCGCCAGGCCCTCTGAGGCGGGGGTTCTGAGGGCGGCCCTTTGAGGCGGGGGGTTCTGAGGCGGCCCGCTGACGCCGGCAGGTGCCGTTCGGCGGCCGGTCACGTGACCTTGGTCCCTCGCGCCAGGCCGCTTGCGGTGGCTCACTGAGGACATGTTCGCGAGCCACCAGGTCATGCTGAGCATGAGCTTTGCCCAGTCCCGGGCGCGGCTGGCCGTGCTGGGCCGCGGGGGACGGCTGAGCGGCCCCTCGGCGCGGGCGTACGCCGAAGGCCTGGACAGGCTGACCGGGGTGGGGCCGTGCGGCGCGGTGCTGGGCGCATCCAGGCTGGTCCGGGTCCGGCTGCTCGAGCCGGTACCGCGGGTCAACAGCCTGGTGCTCCCGCTGCGCTGGGAGGCCACCGGGGCGGCCGGGCGGCTGTTCCCGGTGCTGGACGCCGACCTGGCGCTCAGCCCGGGCGGCGAGGCGCGCAGCATGCTGGCCCTGACTGGCGCGTACCGGCCGCCGCTGGGCCGTGCGGACGCCACCCTCGACCGGGTCCTGGTGGGCCGGGCTGCGGCTGCGACAGTCAGGTCGCTGCTCACCCAGGTCGCGGCGTCGCTGGCGGCGGGGGGGAGTTCGGCGGGCCTCGCGGCGGGGGAGCAGGGCGGCCCGCCGCCCGCACGCTGGCCAGCGGGGCCGGAAGCTTCCGCCTGACCCCCCGCCTGACGTGCGGCGGGACCGAGGCCTGACGTCCCGGAGGACCTGGAGGGCCGGCCGGTGGTGCGCTGGCAACCCGACTTCCCTAGGATCGCTCAGCATGACGGGGCTGCTCGCCGCACTGCGCGGACTGCTGCACCGCGCCGGGATATCGCTGAACATCCTGCTGGTCGCGGTGGTGGCGGTGGCTGCGGTCACCATCGGGCCCGCCTACTACGCCGCGGCCCAGTCCTCCGTGGTCCAGGACACGGTGGGCCAGGCTTCCGCCCCGGGCCGCGGGCTGGAGGTGTCGCAGTCTGGCCCGGTCGACGCGGTGGCCGGGGTGACCGCGCAGACCCAGGTGCTGCTCGCCCACTACCTCGGCGGCCAGGCCACACTGGCCCGGCTGTTCGGGCCGCCCGTCATGGCCGCGGAGACCACGGTCCAGGCCGGCGGCCAGACGGTCCCCCTGGTCTACCGCTCCGGCGTCTGCGCCCATTTGCGTTTCACGTCCGGCCGCTGTCCCAGCGCGGCGCGCGAGGTGGCGGTGAGCCGGTCCCTGGCCTTCCTGCTGCACTGGCACACCGGCCAGCGCATTGCCGTGCCGACCTGGGGGCATCTGCTCATCACCGGTGAGTACCAGATCACCATGACGGCCGCGAGCACCCGGTACTGGTTCGACGCGAGCGGCCGCTATTTCCCGTACGAGACGGCGTATGGCCCTCACCAGTCCGGGAACCCGTACGACGCGATGTTCACCCCTCTGGACACCTTGGGCGTTGTTCCCGGCACCCTGCAGGGCACGGACTACGCCGACCTCTCACTGATCCCCGCGCATCTCACCGGACCCGACGTGGCGCTGGTGGAAACCGCGGTCACCGGACTGACCCTGAACCAGACCCTGACGGGCGAGGGCGCGATCACGACCACGTCCCTGCCGGCCACCCTCGCCACCGTCCGGGCCAGCTGGCGGGCGATCGAGGTGCCGGTGGTGCTGATCACCGCGCAGCTCCTGCTGCTGGCCTGGCTGCTGCTGTTCCTGATCGTCGCGGACGCCGCCGAAGCCCGCGGTCCGGAGATAGCGCTGGCCAAGATGCGCGGCCGCGGCCGGTGGCGGACCCTCACGTTCGGCCTGGCCGAGCCGGTCATCCTGCTCGCCGTGGCGCTGCCGGCCGGCGTGCTGGCCGGCTGGGGGATCACCATCGGACTCGGGCACATCCTGCTTCCGCCCCGGCACGCCGGTGGGGCTGCCCGCGACGTCCTGGCTGGCGGCCGCGGTGGCGACCGCGGGCGGGCTGGCCGCGGTGGCGGCCACGGCGCGGCGGACGCTGAGCCGGCCGGTCGTTGAGCAGTGGCAGCGGGCCAGCCGGGGTGCGGCGCAGCGCGGCTGGGTGCTGGACGCCATCCTCATCACCGCGGCCGTGGCCGGGCTCGTCGAGCTGCGGGTCAGCGGCCAGATCGGCTCGGCCCGCCAGGGGGTGCTCAGCCTGCTGCTGCCCGGGCTGCTCGGTGTCGCGGTCGCGGTGGCCGCGTCCCGGCTGCTGATCATCGCCTGCCGGGCCGGGTTCCGGGCCACCCAGAGCAGCGGCCGGATCGGGCCGTTCCTCGCCCTCCGGCACGTCGCCCGCAGGCCCGGCGGGATGCGCACCACGATCGTGCTGTCCACCGCGTTCGCCCTGGCCGCGTTCGCCGCCGGGATCTGGTCGGTCAGCGTGGCCAACATCAGGACCGTGGCGGACGCGCAGGTCGGCGCGGCCACGGTGCTCTCCGTCACGCCGCCCGCCGGTCACGACCTGGCCGCCATCGTGGACCGGATCGACCCAGGCGGCCGGCAGGCCATGGCCGTGGACGAGTACACCAGCCTGTCCGGCAGCAGCGCCGGGCAGGTGCTGCTGGCGGTCGACCCGCAGCGGTTCGCGCGGATCGCGGCCTGGCGGCCGGGCTGGGCCGCGGGCCGGCCGCTCCGCTCACTTACCGCCGCGCTGGACCCGCCCGCCCCGCCGCCGGTCGTGCTGCGCGGCGACCCAGGTACGGGTCAGGTTCGACGCTACGGGGGTCAAGCCTGCGGGCGGCACCCTGGTCCTCGACGTGTACGAGCAGGGCGTGGGCGCGATCGGGCAGACTCCGGTGTATGTCGGGCCCGCAGACGGCTCGCGCTCGGTCACCGCCCAGCTGACCGGCTGCCCTTGCGTGGTGGCCGACCTGACTCGCTGTCCGTGCCCCCGCCCTCGGGTGCCGTGATCAACCCGGCGAAGGTCACCGGCTTGGTCACCATCGCCGGTATCGATGTCCGGACCGGCCATGGCCCGTGGGCGCCAGCCGCCGCCGGGCTGGGCACGCCCGGCCGGTGGCGGTCCGGCGGCACCGGGGGCGCGATCGGCAGCGTCCTGCGCCCGGGCCCGGCCGGCCTGGCCTGGTCCTCCGAACGCCCAGCCCGGGCAGACTCCCCGGGCGGTCCCCGTGGACCGGCCGTACCCGGTGCCCGGCCTGGTAGCCCGGGCGGCGTGGCCCAGCGGTGCCCGCGTGGCGCAGGTCGCCGGCCTGGACGGCAGCCCGCTGCTCGTCCGTCCGGTCGGCGATTGCCGCGGCCATCCCGGGCGCGCCGGCCAACGGGGTCGTCGTTGACCGCACCTACGCGGAGCGGGCCGCGGGCGGCACGCCCGCTTACGCCAGCCAGCAGGTGTGGCTGGCCCCGGGGGCGCTGGCCCGGGTGCGTCCCGCGCTGCTCGCCGCCGGGGTGCGGATCAACGGCGTGAGCAGCGCAGCCTCGGAGCGGGCGCGGCTGATCCGGCAGGGGCCCGCGCTCGCCACCGTGCTCTTCCTGGCCGATGCGGCGGCCGCCGCCGCGCTGGCCGCGGGGGCCGCCATCACCGGCCTGTACGCGTCGGGCCGCAGGCGGCGGTACGAGTACGCGGCGCTCCTCGCCAGCCGCGTCCCGCGCCGTTCGATCCGCGCGTCGCTGCTCGCCGAGCAGGCCATCGTGCTCGGCTTCGGCGTCGTCATCGGGCTGGCCGCCGGGCTCGCGGCCACCCTGCTGGCGGTCCGCAGCGTCCCCGAGTTCATCAGCCAGCCCCCGGCCCCGCCCCTGGATTACCTGCCGCCCGTCGCCGGCCTGGCCGCACTGGTCGGCGCGGCGCTGATCGTGCTGGTCCTCGCGGCCGTCTCGGCCAGCGTGCTGCTGGTCCGGTCGGTGCAGCCCGACCTGCTCCGGGAGGCCGAGCCGTGACCCAGCCCGCACCTGGCGGCCCCCCGCCGCCAGCAGCCCCGCTTTCGCCAGGCCGCGTCCAGCGGCCCAGCCTGCTGCGGGCCGCCCGCTCGCGGTGCGCTGCGACAACCTGGTGCACGTCTACGGGACCCCCGGCTCCGAGGTGGCCGCGCTGCGCGGGGTGGACCTGACCGTCCGGCCCGGGGAGATGGTCGCGCTGCTCGGCCCGTCCGGGGCCGGCAAGACCACCCTGCTCTGGCACCTGGCCGGCCTGCTGCGGCCGACCGCGGGCCGGGTGGAGATCAACGGGCGGCGGCTCACCGAGCTCGGCGCCAGCGCGCTGGCCCGGTTCCGGCTGACCGAGGTGGGCCTGCTGCTGCAGAACCCGGCCCGCAACCTGCTGCCGTACCAGAGCGCTCAGGGCAACCTGATGTTCGCCCAGGCGCCGGCCCGGCGGAGCGCGGCGGCCCGCCGCAGGCGGGCTGCGGAACTGCTGGACCAGGTCGGCCTGGCCAGTGCGGCGCACCGCCGGGCCGGGCGGCTGTCCGGGGGCGAGCAGCAGCGGCTGGCTCTCGCGGTGGCGCTGGCCAACGAGCCCGGGCCTGCTGCTCGCCGACGAGCCGACCACCCAGCTCGACCCGGTGTCGGCCGCCGCGGTGATCGAGCTGATCCGGGAGGCCAACACGCATCCTGGGCACGACGGTGGTCGCGGTGACCCACGACCCGGCCGTGGCGGCCGCGCTGGGCCGCACCATCACGATCCGGGACGGGCGTGTCGGCGCCGAGGGCCTGGACGGGCAGGAGTACGTGGTCGTGGGCCGGGACGGGACGCTGCAGCTGCCAGCCGACCTCACGGACCTGTTCCCGCCCGGGTCGCTGGCCCGGGCGGAACGCCACGAGCACGGCGTGTTCCTGCACCAGGTGGATCCCCCCGCTGCGGACTCCGGCGGCCGGCCGGAGCCGGCCGATGATGCGGAGTCCACCGGGCACCCGGATACAGACGGCCACCTGGATCCCGGCTGCCCGGCGGGTCCTCCCGGCCCGGGGGCGGCCCGGTGAGCGTGCTCGAGGCCCGGGGCCTGCGCTATGTGATCGGCGGCCGGGTGCTGCTCGGCTGATTTCGACCTCACGGTCGGGCCCGGTGAGCGGGTGGCCGTGGTGGGGCCGTCCGGCTCAGGCAAGACCAGCCTGCTCGCGCTGCTGGCCGGCCTGGCCGCGCCCGCGGCCGGCCAGGTGCTGCTCGACGGGATCCCGGTCGTGCCGGGACAGGTGCCGGCTGGGTGTGGCGACCGTGCTGCAGGGCCACGGCCTGGTATCGCTGCTCACCGCCGCGGAGAACATCGAGATCGCGCTCTTCGCCACGGGCATGCCGCCTGCCGAGGCCGCGGTGGCCGCCCAGGAGGCGCTGGCCTCGCTAGGCCTGGCCGAGCACGCCGGGCAGCTGGCCGACGAGCTGTCCGGCGGTCAGCAGCAGCGGGTGGCGGTCGCGCGGGCCCTGGCCACCAGGCCCGCCGTGCTCATCGCGGACGAGCCGACCGCCGAGCAGGACAGTGCCTCACGGGAGCTGGTCCTCAGCCGGATGCTGGGGCTGGCGGACGGCGGGACGGTGCTGGCCCGGGGGGGCGCCCTCCCGGGACCCCCGGCCAGATCGCTGATCCTGGCCACGCACGACCCGGAAGTGGCGCAGCGCTGCGACCGCGTCGTGGACCTTGCTGACCTGCGCACGGACCCTCTCGGCCGCTCCGGCTTGCCCACTGGATGACGATTTAAGTACTAGAGCTTTACCATTCAATGGTTTTTTGTTTACCATCGCGCATCGTACCTTCACGGCAACCCCAGCAGGGGTGCTGAGTCCCGGCAACGACATGGCCCGCCCAGCGTCCCTGCGCCCCAGCTACCGCAGGAGGAGCTACATGTTACGGAGATGGTGCATCTCGCTCGCTGGCCTGGGCATCGTGCTCGGGTCGGTGGCGGCGGCCGGAACGGCCTCCGCAGCACCAGCCGCTCAGCACGCTTCCCACCTGATCAGGCCCGCCGTGCATCTCATCCGCCCGACTGGACACGGCACCAGACCCCTCATCGCGCACGGCGGCCCGGCGAACGCGGCTACGAGCACCAACTGGTCCGGCTACGCCGCGGCCAGCGGCACGTACAAGAGCGTGTCGGCGACCTGGAACGAGCCCACCGGCACCTGCAGCGGCTCGGCCAAGTACTCCAGCTTCTGGGTCGGCCTCGACGGGTACAACAGCTCCACTGTCGAGCAGACCGGCAGCGAGGTGGACTGCTCCGGCAGCACACCGCAGTACTACTCCTGGTACGAGATGTACCCGGCCTACCCGGTCAACTTCAGCAACCCGGTGAGTCCCGGCGACCAGTTCTACGGCTCGGTCACCTTCAACGGCGGCAGCAGCTACACGCTGGTCCTCAAGGACACCACCAAGGGCTGGAGCCACACCATCAACGCGTCGCTCTCGGGCGCGGCCAACTCCTCCGCCGAGGTCATCGCGGAAGCACCGTGCTGCACGGCCAGCGGCGGCATCCTGCCCCTGGCCCACTTCAGCCCGGTCACCTTCAACAGCGCCACGGTGAACGGCTCGGCGATCGGGAACTTCAGCCCGACGCAGATCATCATGGCGGACAGCGCCGGCCGGGATAAGGACTCGGTCTCCTCGCTCAGCGGGGGCAACAGCTTCAAGGTCACCTGGCTGAGAAGCAACTGACCGCCTGACGGAACGGCCCC
Organism: uncultured Actinomycetes bacterium; assembly: GCA_963723595.1. GTDB lineage: Bacteria > Actinomycetota > Actinomycetes > Streptosporangiales > Streptosporangiaceae > RYN-230. Next base: position 853,025 of record CAVRRQ010000010.1, on the reverse strand, counting down.
GGCAACGACGGCGTTGCCGGGGCTGATCCATGTCCCGGGCGTTGCGTAGGTTAAGGGCACGCCCACACCGGGCGCGGCCGGCCGACGCCCGCCGCGCCGCGCCGCGCCGCGAAGGAGGCATGCATGAGCGCCGGGGTCCGCCGCATCGTCCTGCTCACGCTCGGCTGGGGGGACGTGGCCAAGTCCGTGTCCGTGGAGGGCGCGCCCGATGACCAGATGCTGCGCGAGCCTGTGCCCGGCGTGCTGCTGCTCTGCGATGGCGGCTGGCTCCTCCTGGACACCGGATACAACACTGCCCTGATCACCGACCCGGCGCTGCGTGCCCGGTTCCACGGCGACCCGCTGGAAGTGCCGCTGCTGCCCGGGCCGGGCGAGCCGCTGGCCGAGACGCTGGACGCGGCAGGCGTGGACCTGGCCGCCATCCGCGCCGTAGCCGTCAGCCACCTGCACTATGACCATGCGGGTGGGCTGAAGCACTTCGCGGGCCGGGTGCCCGTGCACATCCAGCGGGCCGAGCTCGACTACGGGATGTCCAGCCCGCCCGGGCCGGAGGAGAACGGCATTTTCCGGGTGGACTTCGACGACCCGCGCGATCGACTGGCGGACGGCCGAGGGGGACGTGGAGATAGCGCCCGGCGTGACCGCCGTCCTGACCGCCGGGCACACACCCGGCCACCAGAGCTTCGTGGTCGAGATGGACCCGTCGGCCGGCGGCGGGGGCTTCGTGTTCGCCTTCGACGCGGCCGACCTGACCGAGAACATCGAGCGGGAGGTCGCGGTCGGCGGGCGGATCGGGGCCTCGCCGGAGCAGAGCGTGGCCCAGATCCGCAAGCTCAAGCGGATCGCGGCGGAGCGTGGCTACCGGCTAGTGCCCGGCCACGACCCGGACGTCTGGCCCGCGCTCACCGCCGAACTGTCCGCGGCGGCGGCCGTGCCGGGAACCCGCTAGCCGGTGCTCAGGGAGGGCCGGAACATGGGGTGCTCTCGTCCAGCCGCCGGTCCCGGTGGACGGGATGATCCTCGGGGCGTGGCGCGCCAGGCCCGGCCCGGGCCGGCTCAGGCGGCGCCTGAGCCGGCCCGGGTACGACGGGCACGCCCGCCATCATGACCGGTGCTGCCGTATCAGCCCTCGGGGTCGATACCGTTCACGGCCGGTACCCGTACCGTCCGGTGGCCCGGCGTCCCGCCGAGAATGACCTGCCGCAGCGAGACGTCGTTGCTGGTGTCGCTCTCGTGCAGCACCTTCAGCGGGTTCGCGGCGATTTCGATGTAATAGGTGCCGTTGGGCACCTTGGTGATGTCGAACGACTGCCCGGCGATCTGCTGGAAATACGTGTCTCCCCAGCCGACGCGGCATGAACTCCTGCACCCACAGGGCGGTCGTCGAGCCGCACTGGCCGCCGAGCCCTAGGTAGGACGGCTGCCATACCGCTCCTGGCTGCAGCAGGTTGACCGGGTCGGTCGGGGCGATGCAGAAGCCCACCTTGTGGCTGCTCACGGCCAGTTGCTTACCGGAATTGAGCAGCCTGTACTGGGCGAACTGCTCGAAGTGCCAATGGTTATGGCCTTTCTTCGAGTCGAATCCCATGGTCCCGGCGCGGACCCGGCCGATGATGTGCCCGCCCTGCCAGAAGTACTGGTAGGCCTTCATGATCGGCGAGCCGTGGGACCGGAAGCCCTCGACGTCCAGCGGGGCGTGGCCGACCGACACGGTGGCACCGAAATCGAGCTGGTCGGACGCGCCATGCGTCTTCGTCTTCTTCACGTGGTTGACCGAGATCCCCCAGGACGGGAGCGGGACCAGGTCGGGCAGCGAGCTGGCCGGGGGGTTCGCCAGAGCCGGGACGGCCGGAGCGGACTTCAGCGGCCGGCTCTTCGGCTGGCTCGGGGGGCGGTTCGCGGCCTGGGCGGCCAGGCCGCCGCCCGCCGACGGCTTAGCCACCGTCATCTTCACCGTCGCCGTGGCATCGGCGGCCGAGATGTCCAGCAGCTTGGTGTAGGTGGGCGTGATGGTCTCGGTGACCGTGTAGTGGCCGAGGGCGAGCCGCATCCCCTCGAAGCTCTGCTCGGCAGGGTCGACGGCCCAGCCGCGCGCCACGCCCCAGACCAGCGACTTCGGGAACGGATCACCGACGCACTCCTGCGGGTACGGCGAGGTGGCCGGACTGCTGGGGCTGGCCCGTTCCGGGTCGTAACTGTCCGGGCAGAACTCCAGGCGGCTCGACCCCACGACCTTGCCGCCGGAGTTTCTGACGACCAGGTTGACGAAGTCCTTCAGGCCATACGGCACCGTCCCGATGACGCTGGCCGGCCAGGGAATCTGCTGGGTGCCGCCGCCGGGCAGGTGGACCACCTGGGTGATGGTCAGCGGGGTCGCGTAGTCCGGCCGCTGCACGTCGAGCTGGAGCGCGGAGCCCAGTGAGGCGACCCAGATGCCAGGATCGATGTACACCTCACGGCCGTACCGCGGGACGGTAATGCTGTTCTGCGCCACAATCAGCTTCACGTGCGGCCCCGTGGCCGGAGCGGCTCCCGCCGCGGCCACCGGCCCGCCTACTGCCGCTACCGTTAAACTCGCCGCCGCTACCGCGGCCCAGCGCGGTCGCCAGCCAATTCGCTTCATGAGTACCTCCACGGTTTCCCCCGTCCCGTTTCTGGCCGGGACGCGCAGCCAATTCCCATGGAAACGGTACTGCTGATAGGCGGGAAAGGCCATGACTGACTTCCCGTGACGACATACCCGTTGAAATGTTGCCTGGACACCCATTACTATTAAATAACGATTATTCCGGGCGGCCACCTCGGACGCGTGCCCGCAGGCGGCGGCCAGCCCGGCGCTGGCGCCTGGCGGGCCGGCCTGGCCGCCAGGCAACGAATGGCTATCGAACCCCCGGTGGTTGTTCAGCCGGCCGGGTGAGCGGGAACGATGGATCAAGGGAAAGTAAAGTACCCCGGGTAATCAGTGTGGCCAGAGAGACCGAGCACTGGCTTCGGCACGCGTGGGCAGGGGGCCGCGGTGGCTGACGAGACCCCGGCGTTTGGCGGGCTCGGAGTCGGGTCCCGCCTGGCCGGGTACCGCCTCGACGAGCAGATCGGCCGGGGCGGCATGGCGGTGGTCTACCGCGCCTACGACACCCGGCTGGAGCGCCCGGTCGCGATCAAGGTCCTCACCCCCGAACTGGCCGAGGACGAGGCCTTCCGGCAGCGGTTTATCCGGGAATCACGCACCGCGGCGGCCGTGGACCACCCCAACATCATCCCGATCTTCGAGGCGGGCGAGGCCAGCGGGGTGCTGTTCATCGCGATGCGCTTCGTGCAGGGGCCGAACGTCCAGGCGCTCGTCGAAACCACCGGCCCGCTCCCGGCCCCGCGGGCCTGCCACATCATCACGCAGGTGGCCGCCGCCCTGGAGGCGGCACATTCTCATGGGCTGGTGCACCGGGACGTCAAGCCGGGCAACATGCTGCTGGACTCCGGGGGCGGGGCCGATTACCCCGGGCACGCGTACCTCTCCGACTTCGGCCTGAGCAAGCGGGCCCTGTCGGTCAGCGCGCTGACCTCGACCGGCCAGTTCCTGGGCACGCTGGACTACATCGCGCCCGAGCAGATCGAGGCCCGCGCGGTGGACGGCCGCACCGACGAGTACGCACTGGCCTGCTCCGCGTACACCATGCTCACCGGGCAGCCGCCGTTCGTCAGGGACGAGTCGGTCGCGGTCATGTGGGCCCAGATCTCCGCTATCCCGCCCGCGCTGACCACCCGCCGCCCCGACCTGCCCGCCGCCGTCGACGACGTGATGACGAAGGCCCTGGCCAAGGTCCCCATGGATCGGTACGCCACCTGCCCGGAGTTCGCCGTCGCGCTGCGCCGGGCCTGCGGGCTGGAGTCGTCCGGGACCGACCCGGGGCGGGCGGCGATCTTCCCGGAACCGCCGTCCCGTGAGGCGACGCGGATCGTGCCCGCGGTACCCGCGGATCCGGGGACGGCCCCAGCCGGGGACGCCCCGTCCCGGCCGGGTGACGCCGCGTCCGGTGAGCCAGGGCCCGGGGCCGGCCAGCCTCCCGCCGTGTTCCCCGGCGCTGCCGCGAGGGGCGCCACCGAGGTCGCCGGACCCGCCTCCGGCGGGTCTCCGCCGCATGCCCCCCCGCCGCATGAGACCCCGCTGTACGGGTCTCCACCGCATGCGACCCCGCTGTCTGAGACCCCGCCCCATGAGATCCCGCCCCAGGGGACGCAGCGGGACGATTCCCCGCCGGATGAGCCCCCGCCCTGGGAGTCCCTGTACCGCGAGCCCGCGCCGCGGGAGCCCCGGCCGCGGGAGCCCCGGCCGCAGGAGCCCCGGCCGCGGGCGGCCTGGCCGGGCGACGCTGGCCCGCGCCGGGGCGCCGCGGCCGGACCCCAGGGGCCGCCCGATGCGACCCGGGACGTGCCACTCGTCACCCCGGGCGGCTATCCCCCCCAGCCACCCGGCCCCACACCGGGCTTCCGCCGGGTGGCTGCGGCCCCGCCCAGCGGCCCGGGCCGCCGGCGCCGTGGCCTCTGGGCGGTCGTCGCGGCCGGTGTCGTCGTGGTCCTGGTGGCGGTCGCGCTCGTGGTGGCCAAGCCCTTCTCCTCGAGCGGCAAGACCGGCGGGTCTTCGCAGCCTCCGGCCGCCCTGGCGGCGCCGGGGTGCACCACCCGGGCGGCCAAGGGGTCGCAGCTGAACCAGGTGGCCAGCCACATGGTCACGACCGGCGGTAACCCGTTCGACGTCGCGGCCGTTCCTGGTTACGCGTTCGTGTCGGGGGCCGGCAACGGCCTCGCCGTGATGAACACGTCCAAGGCGCTGCCGGCGCTGATGTGGAGCAGCACCCTCTCGCACGCCCAGGGTGAGGCGCTTACCCCGGACCGGCGCTATCTGGTGGTCACCGGAGGGAGCGGGCTCACCGTCTTCCAGGTCAGCTCCCTGGAGCAGCAGGCAGCGGCCCACCCGGTGGGATCGCTGGCCAGCCCCGGCCAGAAGCATGCGGAAGACGTCGCCATCACCCCCGACGGGCGCTACGCGTTCGTCACCTTCCAGAACACCGCGCACGTGGGCGTGTTCAACCTGCACCGGGCGCTCACGTCCGGCTTCGGGTCCGCCGCCTTCCTGGGGCTCATCCCGGTGGGGCCCCAGCCGATCGGGATCGCCATGGCCCCGGACGGGCAGCACGCGTACGTGGCCAGCGGGCTGGCCAACCCGTCCACCCCGGGCGCTGGCGTGCTGAGCGTCATCGACGTGGCCAAGGCCGAGCAGCACCCGGGCTCGTCGGCCGTGGCGAAGACCATCCCGGCCGGCTGCAAGCCCAACCGCGTGGTGCTCTCGAACGGCGGCCAGGACCTGTGGCTGACCGCGGTCGGCTCCAACGCCCTGCTCGGGTTCTCCACGGCGAAGCTGCTCAGCGATCCCCGGCACGCCCTGGTCTCTGTCGTCCCCGTGGGCCAGTCGCCGCTGGGGATGGCGGTCATCAGCCAGGGAACGCGGATCGTGGTCGCCGACTCCAACAAGAACGGGGGCTCCGGGCCCGGGGCGAACCTGGCCGTGGTCAGCACGTCCAAGGCACTGGCCCGGCAGCCGGCCCTGCTCGGTTATCTCCAGTCGGGCCAGCAGCCCCGCCAGTTCGCCGTCACCTCTAACGGCGACACGCTGCTGGTCGCCAACACCAAGTCGGCCCAGCTGCAAGCAGTGGACCTCAGTCACCTGCCCTGAGGCCCGGATTAGGCTGGCCGTCATGCCAGACGGACCACCGCACAGTACCCGTGTCCTGGCCACCCCGGACGGCCGGCAGCTGGAGATGCTCAGCGCCGGTCCCGGCGATGGCCTGCCGCTGATCTTCCACAATGGCACCCCGGGCGGGCTGGTGGCCTTCCCGGCCATGGCCGCGGCGGCCGCGGGGCGCGGGCTGCGGACGGTCATGTACGCCCGGCCCGGCTACGGCGGGTCCACCGGGCAGCCGGGCCGCCGGGTCGCGGACGCGGCGGCCGACGTCACGGCGGTGCTCGACGGGCTGGGGGCCCGGCAGTTCGTGACCGTCGGCTGGTCCGGCGGCGGCCCGCACGCGCTGGCCTGCGCGGCGCTGTTGCCCGGGCGGTGCCTGGCTGCGGCGTCGCTGGCCGGCGTGGCGCCGGCGCAGGCCGCGGGGCTGGACTGGACGGCCGGGATGGGCGCGGAGAACGTGACCGAGTTCACCGCGGCCCGGCAGGGGGAAACCGCGCTCACCGCGTTCCTCGAGGCGGCCGCGCCCGGACTCCGGCAGGTCACCGGCCAGCAGGTGGCGGAGGAATTGGGCGGGCTGATCTCCGCCGCGGACCGCTCCGTGGTCACCGCGGAGTTCGCGGAGTACCTGGCCGAGTCGTTCCGGGCCGCGCTGCACGCCGGTATCGCAGGCTGGCGGGACGACGACCTCGCGTTCGTCGGTGACTGGGGCTTCCCGGTCGGGCGGGCCGGCGCCGTGCCGGTCGCCGTCTGGCAGGGGGACGAGGACCGGATGGTCCCGTTCGGTCATGGAGCCTGGCTCGCCGCGCACATCCCGGGAGCACGGGCCCACCTGGCACCCGGCGAGGGCCATCTGACCCTCGCCGTGCGCTCGTTCGGCGCCGTGCTGGACGACCTGCTGGACCTCGCGGGCCAGCCACCGGCCGGATCTGGCGCCCCCGTCGCCGGATCCGGCTGACCAGCCGGCCAGGCCGGACCCGCCCGACGGGCAAGGGGCGTTCGCCAGACGGGCGACCGGTCCGGCGGGCCCGGGTCAGGCGGAGCGGGGGGAGCGCTCCGCCTGGTGGACGCGGCGGCTCAGGCCCGATCCGGAATGCCTGCGGCCCGGGATCGCGGCCTCGGCCGTAGCGTGCTGCCGGGCGGCGGCCAGTCCCGGCGCGGAACGCCGCGCCGCCTCCGTGCTGATCCGGCCGCGCCGCTCCTTGGCCTGGAAATGGGCCCGGGCCTCGGAGTAGTCGGGGTGGCGCTCCGGGCGCTTGAACGTCAGCCACAGGGGGATGCCGACGATGGCCAGGAAGACCAGAACTACCAGGGGGACGTTGAGCCAGACCAGGCCGGTCACTGGAGCCTCCATATGCGTTCCTCCGGCAGCGGCCCTGCCGGTCAGTCACTAACACGGTCCCGCACGCCGTTCTGCTCACCGTTGGCGGGACTTCTCAGCCGGCTATGAATGCACCGGGTGCCGCTGACCGGCCGGGCCGGGACCTGATCAGGAGTGCAGCGCCAGGCCCTTGCAGACCTTGTCCACCGCGTTGCGCGGCCCGTACAGCGCGACCCCAGCCAGCCGCAGGTCACCGGCGGCCACGGCCCGGACCACCGCCCGGTTGGCCTCGTCGTGCCCGGTGGTGAACATGTCCTCGGTGTAGATCGCGACGGGCATCTGCCGGGTGACGGCCCGCTCCCGCACCGTGCCCAGGCCCGGCCCGTCCGCCGCGTAGACCAGCACCGGCTGGCGGAACATCTCCAGGTATCGGTGCCCCGAGCCGTCCTCGTACGGCTTCCCGATCGTCTCGCCGCAGGTGGCCGCCACCCCGCTGGCCAGGAACGCCGTCACGTTCAGCCGCTGCCAGGCCGCCAGGTCCGCGCGCACCACAATTGCGATCTTGGTATCAAAGCGCATCCCGCCACGCTGCCCGCACTCACACCCCGCCGTCTTGAACGCCCGGGCGCCCCCCGGTCATGATGTGGCCGGACAGCTAGGGGAACAGCGGCGGACGGCCCCGGGCCAGCCACGCTGAGCCAGGATGTCCGCAATCTCGGCCGCCACCGAGCAGCGCCGGGTGGTCACATCGGACCAGTTGTAGCGCAGGATCTCTATCCTCAGGCGGGTCAGCGAGTTGTCCCGGTGAATGTCGCGCCAGCGTTCCGCCACCGGGTGCGCGGCAGCCCCATCCAGTTCCACGCCAAGGCGGTAGTCCTGGTAGAGATTGTCCAGGTAGCGACGGCTCCCGCCGAGGGTTACCGGTGCCTGACGCCGCGCGGCGGGCAGGCCATGCGGACGCTCAACCCCGTGCACGTAGCGATACTCCAGCATGGAGAAGACGCCGTCCGCCACGTCGCTGAGCGCTGCCTCCAGTTCGACCCGGTACCTCGCTTTCTTTCGGAGGTCCAGGGTCCCGCGGATCATGCCGACCGTGCAGAGGCGGCTGCCGCAGGCCTGGCTAAGCCAGGAGAACGCCTCATCAAACGTGGGCGCACTCTGCGTGAGATCCACGACGGTCTCCTCTATCCGGGTCCGTGGGGGCAGCAGGAGCGGATGACGCGCCCGGACGATCCGGTCCGACCGGCTGATAATCACGGGAGGCGCGTCCGGCCGCAGGCGGTATGCCCGGCGTATGTGGCGCTCTTCCGGCACAGCCACATGGATGGCTCGCTGGGTGCGATGGCCGAGCTGGTACAGCTCGGCCGCGGTCTGATGCGAGATCACCGCGCCCGCCCCGGCGCTCAGCACGGCCGCCCAGAGGAAGGCCAGGCGAGGTGGGTCGCCGCTATACGTGGCATAGGCCCCCCGGTAGAGCTGCTGCCATCGGCCACTGTCCAGCCGGACACGTATCGCGGACTCGGGCAACCCGGCGTCGAGAGCCTGGCCGCGGGACAGGACACGATGTTGCAGATCGAGCAGTTCGTCTAACCCGGACGCTCTGAGGGCGGTCATAGCCCCAGGGTGCTTGCCCGGTCCCGGACAGGGAACAGCGTGTTTCCCTTCTGTGGATAAACCCGCTTTCCTCATTGTTCATCGTCCACTGTGTGGATAACTCCCATCGTCCTGCCATTCCCGGGCGGATCATCCGGCGTTCTTCATGATCCTGGGCATTTACTGCGAAATAGCAACGTCAATTGACCAGGATCATGGTGGCGCGGGAGTTCGGGAGGAGGGGAGGGAGGAGGGGCGGGGGCTATTCCTCGCCGGAGAACCGCTCCCAGGCGGACTGCCTGGTGATCTGCAGCGCGGCGCCGATGCGGGCCCAGGTCACCCCCCGGCCGCGGAGCACGGTGACCAGCCGCTGCAGGCTGGCGTCGGTCTGCGCGCTGACCGACGCGATCCGTGGCAGCAGGGCGAGGATCTCCTCGTCGGTCATCGCCTCCTCCCGGGCGGGCAGCTGGGTTCCCGGTGGGGACGGCGCATGCTGCTGCTCCCTCACAAGGATGTCGTTGCACAGCTGGATGCACTCGTTGCAGATGAACACGCCGGGGCCTGCGATCACCTTCGCGACCTCGGAGCTCGGCTTAGCGCAGAACGAGCAGTTCACCTGGAGCGCCGCCTCGCCCGGTGCCTTATCGCTGGCCATAACGCCTCCCGAAGATTGTCAGGACTTGCCTGACAGAATCGGAAGATACGGTATCGCGTCAGGGGCGGGCTGACAAGTCAGGTACATCCTGACGCGACGGGGGCCGGGATGAAGGGAACGCGGAGCTCGGATGAGGCCGGTGGAGCCGGGGTGTAGGCCGGACGGGCGGGGTGGGAACAGGGGGGAGGCTGGACGGGCGGGGTGGGAACGGGGGTGGAGGCTGGACGGGCGGGGTGGGAACGGGGGTGGAGGCTGGACGGGCGGGGTGGGAACGGGGGTGGAGGCTGGACGGGCGGGGTGGGAACGGGGGTGGAGGCTGGACGGGCGGGGTGGGAACGGGGGCGCAGGCTGAACGGGCGGGGTGGGAACGGGGGCGCAGGCTGGACGGCGGGGGTGGGAACGGGGGTGGAGGCAGCGGGATACTGGGGGAGTGGGCGATGGAGTGCAGGGGACGGGCGCGGGGGAGTGGTCCCGGTACTGGCGGTCAGCGGATGAGCCGCTGGAGGCCATGCACGCGTACTTCCGCGAGCACGTGTACCACCGGCATAGTCACGACACCTACTCCTTCGGCGTCACCGAGTCCGGCGCGCAGTCCTTCACCTGCCGGGGAGCCGCGCACACCAGCGCGGCCGGGATGGTCATGGCCTTCAACCCCGACGATCCGCACGACGGCCACCCCACCACCGGGCAGGGGTTCAGCTACCGGATGATCCACGTCGGCCCCGGCCTGCTGGCCGAGGTCCTGGCGGATATCGGCGGCCGGCCGGCCGGGCGGCCGCTGTTCGCCGCGCCGGTCCTGGCCGACCCCGGGCTCGCCGCGGCGGTGCGGCGGCTGCACCAGGCGCTGACCGGGCCGGCCACCCCGCTGGAGCGCGGCGAGCGGCTCACCGTGGCGCTGGGCCGGGCGGCCCGCGCGGCGGCGCACGCGCCCCCCGGGACCGGGCCGGTCAGCGCGGCCGAGACCCTGCGCATCGCGCGGCGGGTCCGGGACCTGCTCGACGCGGACTACGCCGCGCCGGTCTCCGGCGCCGACCTGGCCGCCGCGGCCGGGTCCAGCCGGTACGCCGCGTACCGGGCCTTCCACTCACTCACCGGGCTGGCGCCCGGTGAGTACCAGCGCCAGCTGCGGCTGCGGGCCGCCCGGCGGGCGCTGGCCCGGCGGCACGCCGCCCGGGCAGGCCGCAGCCGACGCGGGGTTCGCCGACCAGGCCCACCTGACCCGCTGGTTCCGCCGCTGCTACGGCATTACCCCCGCCGCCTACACCCGCGCGGCCCGCTAGCCGGCACCCGCTGGCCGCGTCCTGCCCGGCCCAGGCCCGGCCACGCGGCGGTCTGGGTGGGTGCCGCACGGATGCCGACGGGACGGCAGGGTGCGGCACCCGCAGCACCGGGGGCTCCGGTCAGGACCTGGCCCCGCCAGCTCCCGTCAGGAGCTGGCGGGGCGGCTGAGGTTGTAGACCGTGACGCCGCCGACCGCCTGCTTCGTGAAATGCGACTCCACCCAGGAGGTGATCTGGGTCGCGTCCCCGGAGCCGCCGCCGAATGTGTGGCCGTTCGCGCCGATGAAGTAGTGCACCTCATGCGCGGCGACCATCTGCTTGAACTGGGCCAGGCTGGGGGTCTGATCCGTGCCGTTGAACCCGCCGATGGCCATGACCGGCTCGCGGCTGGCCAGCTGGAACGGCGCCGCGCTCTCCGCGCCCACCGTGGCCGCGGCCCAGCGGTATCCGGAGGCGCCGCTGGTCAGCAGCTTCGTGATCGAGCTGGAGACCTGGGTGCTGCCGCCCAGGCCGCCCCCGATACCGCCGCCCTGGCCGCCGGGGAACCCTCCCGATCGCCCGGATGTGCTGCCGGGGACACGCCCGGAGGTGCTCCCGGCCGGCCGGGCAGAGGTACCGCCCGGGACCCCCGATGAGCCTGGGACCCCCGTCGCTGAGCCGCCCGAAGCCGACCCGCCCGAAGCCGAGCCGCCTGGGCCGCCGAAGCCGCCTCCCGGGCGGGCGCCGCCGAACCCGCCGCCGGGCGCGCCCCCGGGACCCCCGGAGGAGGCGACGGACGGCCCCGCGGTGGGGAGCGCGCCGGTGTGCGAGGTGGCCGCCGTGTCGAGGCTGTACGCGAGCGGCCCGGCCAGGCCGGCCACCAGCGCCAGCGGCGCCACCGACAGCAGCAGGACCCGGCCGGGCAGCCAGCGCTCGGCGATCACCACCACCGCTGCGGCCAGCCCGCAGACCAGGATCAGGGGACGCAGCCAGGGCAGCCAGCCGGCCGAGCGGCCGAGGAGCACGAAGGCCCACCACGCGGTCACGATCAGGCCCGCCGCCAGCACTGAGCGGGCGGCAAGCGCCCGCCTGGCGAGCATGCTGTGCCGGGCCTGCCAGACGGTGACCGCCCCGATGCCGGCCAGCGCGCCGATGGCAGGGGCCAGAGCGACCGTGTAATACGGGTGGATGATGCCGCTCATGTAGCTGAACACCAGCCCGGTGACGATCAGCCAGCCGCCCCACAGCATCGCCGCGGCCCGGACCCGGTCGGTCCGCTGCCGTCTCCAGGACAGCCACACCAGGGCGGCCAGCGCGATCAGCGCGGCGGGCAGCAGCCAGCTGATCTGGCCGCCCATATCGCTGGCGAACAGCCGGCTGAGGCCAGCGGACCCGCCGAACGCGCTGCCCCCGCCTCCGCCGCCGAAGCCCACCGATCCGGTCTCGTTGCCGTCCAGCCGGCCCAGCCCGTTGTAGCCCAGGGCCAGCTGCAGCACGCTGTCGTTGGTAGAGCCGCCGACGTAAGGCCGGTCCGCGGCGGAGGTGAACTGCACGATCGCTACCCACCAGCCGGCCGCGACGAGGAGGGCCGCTCCGCCGGCCAGCAGCTGCACGATGCGCGCGGGGAAGCCAGGCCGCCTGCGGCCCGTAGGTCGTCAGGGCCGTACAGATGCTGCGGGGACGTCATGCTCCCACCGTGGTGCCCCCGGCTGGACCAGGACTGCAGCCGGTCTCTGCCGCGGCTATGAAGGGGTGCTGCGCGGGGCTAAGTCGTCCAGCCGGGGCAGCGTGATGACGAACCGGGTCCGGCCCGGCTTGCTCTCCAGCCGGACCCGGCCGCCGTGCGCGGTGGTGACGGCGTCCACGATGGCCAGGCCGAGGCCGGTGCTGGCGGCGCCGCCGGCTCCCGCGGGCCCGGGAGGAGTCGCCGCGGACGAACCGCTCGAACAGCGTGGGCTGCAGCTCCGGCGCGATGCCGGGCCCGTCGTCGGTCACGCTCAGCTCGACGGTGCCGGGCGCCTCGCCGACTGCCAGCGCCACCGTGACCACGGTGTCCTTGGGGGTGTGCTTGGCCGCGTTGCTCATCAGGTTGGCCAGCACCTGGTGCAGCCGGTGCTCGTCGCCGCGGACCATGACCGGCTCGTCCGGCAGTTCCAGGAGCCAGCGGTGACCGCTGGCGGCGACCCGGGCGTCACTGGTGGCGTCGATGGCCAGCCGGGTCAGGTCCACCGGCTCCTGGGCCAGCGGGCGGCCCGCGTCCAGCTGGGCGAGCAGCAGCAGCTCGTCGACCAGCACGCTCATCCGCTCGGATTCCGATTCGACCCGCTGCAGGGCGTGCTCGATGTCGGCGGGAACCGGGCCGGGGTGGCGCAGCGCGAGCTCGGCGTAACCGCGGATGGCGGCCAGCGGGGTGCGCAGCTCATGGCTGGCGTCGGCGGCGAACCGGCGCAGCCGGGCCTCGCTGGCGGCGCGGCGGCCCAGCGCGGACTCGACGTGGCCGAGCATCCGGTTGAACGCCATGCCGACCTGGCCGACCTCGGTCCGGGGATTGGCGTCCGGGACCCGCTCGGCCAGCGTGACCTCGCCGCTGGCCAGGGGCAGCTCGGTGACCCGGGTCGCGGTGGCGGCCACCCGGCGCAGCGGGCGCAGCGACAGCCGGACGAACCCGGTGCCGAGCAGGCCGGTCAGGATCAAGGTGGCTCCGAAGACGATGGCCTCGGTGAGCTCCACGTCCCGCAGGATGTTCTGCGCCGGGCCCAGCGGCAGTCCGGTGATCACTGTGGTCCCGTCCTTGGCGGGGGAGGCCATCAGCTGGTAGGGGCCAAGCGAGGAGAACGAGACGGTCTTCGGCTGCGTGGTCCCCTTGAGCGTCTTGAGGGCGGTCAGGTCAGCCTGGGTCAGGCTGCAGCGGCCGTTGGCCACGGTCGGATAGAACACCCTGTCGCCATCGAGGGCAGCACTGAACGTCTGGCCACCCTGCTGATCCCCGCACCCCTGCGGGGCCCCCGGCACGTTGTCGTTGTCGTGATCGCTGTCGCCTGGCTGGCTGCGGGCCCTGGCTCTGCCCGTTCCCGCCATCGCTGTGGTCGGTGTCCGGCCCGGCTTCGAGGCAGTTGCTGTAGCGGGTGCTGGCCGCGCCGAGCTGCTGGTCGAGCTGGCTCATCAGGCCGTGCCGCAGCCCGACGTAGGTGACCAGGCCGATCGCCGCGCAGGCCACGGCGAGCAGGGCCAGCAGCCCGGCGATCAGCCGGCCACGCAGGGTCCGGCGGCCCAGCCAGCGCTGGAAAGGAGGTCGGCCGCCGTCCGGGTTCGCCCTCCGCGCCGCCCACCGGGCCGCGGCCCGGTTCGTTACCGGCCTCGTCGCCGGCCTTACTCATCAATATTTCCTCAGCTCACGGGCTTGAGCACGTATCCGACGCCGCGGACGGTGTGGATCAGCGGCTCGCGGTTCGCGTCGATCTTCTTGCGCAGGTAGCTGATGTACAGCTCCACGACGTGGGCCTGGCCGCCGAAGTCGTAGTTCCAGACCCGGTCCAGGATCTGGGCCTTGGACAGCACCCGGCGCGGGTTGCGCATCAGGAACCGCAGCAGCTCGAACTCGGTCGCGGTCAGGTCGATCAGCTCGTCGCCGCGGCGCACCTCCCGGGCGTCCTCGTCCATGGTCAGGTCGCCGACCACCAGCTGGGTCTCGCCGCGGGCCCGGGCCAGGCCCGCCCGGCGCAGCAGCCCGCGCAGCCGGGCCAGCACCTCTTCCAGGCTGAACGGCTTGGTGACGTAGTCGTCGCCGCCCGCGGTGATCCCGGCCACCCGGTCATCCACGGCGTCCTTGGCCGTCAGGAACAGCACGCACACGTGCGGGGATTCCTGCCGCACCCGGCGCAGCACCTCCAGGCCGTCGAAGTCGGGCAGCATGATGTCCAGCACCACGGCGTCCGGGCGGAACTCGCGGGCCGCCCGGACCGCCGACGCGCCGTCCCCGGCGGTCATGATCTCCCAGCCCTCATAACGCAGCACGCTGGCCAGCAGCTCGGCCAGGCTCGGCTCGTCATCGACGACCAGGACCCGGATCGGGCTGCCGTCCAGCCGCCTGATCGGGGCCGCCTGGCCGGTGCGTGCCCGGCTGGGCCGGCGGGGCGGGGGTGGCGGGCTGGGCTGCCTGCGCGTCACTCATCATTGTCCCAGTGTGCGTGCGGTATCTAGGGAGGTAATTCTACGTTGCCTCTGGGTTTCCTCTCAGGACGCGGGCAGCAGCTTGAGGGCCAGCGCGGGGCAGTCGGTGACGGCCCGGCGGACGTGCCGGTCCAGCGAGCGCGGCACCGGCTCGCGGGCCACGATCGGGTAGCCCCATTCATCCAGCGTGATGAGCTCGGGCAGCAGTTCCGCGCACAGGCCGTGCCCGGAGCAGAGCGTGGGGTCGACGCGCAGCTCCTTCTTCATCAGTGATTCCTCAATCTCAGGCTCCAGTCCGCCGCGTCGAGCGCGGTGTCCGCGGGGAGCGGCAGGAACGGCTCCCGGGCCGGGTCCACGCAGCGCCCGGCGGTGTGATTCCGGATCTCCTCCCGGAAGACGTGCAGGGCGCTGCGGACGAACCGGGTGGTGCCGTCCGGGTGGTGGCAGGCGCCGCGGCCCTCGACCAGGCCGGCCCAGCGGATCATGTCCGTGACCGCGCGCGGGTCCGGCCGGGGGCTGGCCACCTCGTCCAGGGCGGCGGCGATGCGGGGCAGGCCGTTGAAGCACGGCCCGCACTGCCCGGCCGATTCCAGCGCCAGGTAGCGGGCGACCCGCGCGGTCTCCGCGATCCCGCAGCAGCGGGCAGGCAGCGCCACCAGGACCCCGGCACCCACGAAGGCCCCGGCGGCCTGGAGGTCCGCGTTGCTGAGCGTCATGCGGGCCGCGTCCGCGGCGGGCACCCATGCCCCGTGGTAGCCGCCGCTGAGCACGGCCTGGGTGCCGTCCAGCCGGAGCAGGTCACGCAGGGGCGTGCCGAGCCCGGTCTCCACCACGTCCCGGCGGCCGTCGGCCTGGTGCAGCGTGCACAGCATGCTGCCCGGCTCGCCCGGCGTGCCGGCCGTCCGGAACCAGGCCGGCCCGTACCGGGCGATCAGGGCGATGTGGGCCAGGGTTTCCACGTTGTGCACCAGCGTCGGCCGGCCCACCACGCCCCGCTCGAAGACCCGCGGCGGCTTGAACCGGGGCATGGCGGGCTGCACCGCTGATCCGGCTGGCCAGCGCGGATTCCTCACCGGCCAGGAAGCGGGGCGGCGCGTCGATGATCTCCACCGCGGCCACGTCCACCCCGGCGGCGGCGCGTTCCGCGACCGCGGCCCGCAGCCGCTCCTGCAGCCGTGCGTTGCGGTGCACGTAGAGCGCGACAGCCTGGGAGCCCACCGCCTCGGCGGCCAGCTGGAGCCCGTCCAGGACGAGATGCGGCGAGATCCACAGCAGCGACTTGTCCTTGTCGCTGGCGGGCTCGCCCTCGGCGCCGTTGCCGATGACGATCGGCTGGGTCCGCGCCTCGGCGACGGCCTCGAGCTTGCGGTGCACCGGGAAGGCCGCGCCGCCGCGGCCGGTGAGCCCGGCCGCCTTCAGGACGGGGATGAGCTTCCCGGGGTGCCCGAAGTAGGGCGGCGCCGCGTAGCGGGACAGATGGGTGCGCAGGTCAACCGGCACCGCCCCGTGCACCGGCAGCAGCCGTGGCAGGTCGCCGGGCGCTCCGGATCCGGTTCGGTCCGGTGCCCTTCCGGCCCGGTGGCTGTCCTGCGGCCCGGGGTGCGGGGCGGGGTACGGCACGGTGGTGCCATAGGTCATCGCGTATCGGCTTTCTGAGTCGGTCAGCGGACGTTCTCCGGGGCACGCCGGCGTGCCCCGTCACGAGGGGAAGCGGGGGCCCCGGGGCCACCACGGGAGGACACCATGGCCAGGGTGGCGGCCGCGCGCTCTTCACGCGGTATCTCCCGCCCGGCGTGGGCCACCCGCCAGATCACCGCGGCGAGCACCGCCAGGATGCAGGCGATCGTCATGTAGAGCAGCAGGCCGCTCTGCAGGTCGGTGCTGCTGAACAGGCTGTGCACCAGGGCTGAGACCCAGGCCGCGTAGCTGAGCCAGTGCAGCGACCGCCAGAAGCGGCGGCTTATCCGGGCCCGGGCCAGGCTGGTCAGGATCAGCGCTAGCACCAGGTCGAGTGAGATCGCGCCCAGGCCGAGCCACAGTGGCTTGTACGACGAGGCGAACGGCACCACGATCGCAGCGATCTGGATGGTGACGTAAGGATCGAGCACGGCCGTGATGACGTGGATCGCCACGAACACCACCCCGAGCAGGGACAGGTTGCGGTGCAGCCCGGTGACCACGAAACGGGGCAGCCCGGGTAGCCGTCCCTGGCGGTTGACCAGCACGCCCAGCAGGACTACGCCGGTCAGCAGCAGCAGGCTGACCACTCCGGTGGCTCTGCTCGCGTACCAGAGCGCGGTGCTCTGGGTGATTCCGTTCATCGGGGCCTCTCCGGCGGTGGCCGAGAGCTCGGGAGACGCTCTCCCGGCCCAGGGTGGTGATCAGGCTCTGGGATAAGCATCACCGGCCGGGTGCAGGCTCCCCTATGGCGCGGCTCTCAATTTCCTCTGAACGCCCTGGCCTGCTCCGATCCGCCCCCGGCTGGGGAGGTCATGCACCGGTTCGGTATACATGCCGCATGCCTGGACAGCCTGCGCGGCCCTTCCGGCGCGCAGGCCGGTCCCGGGCGCGCGCGCACTTGTCCCGCACCCGCCGGATGGTCGCCGGCGTCCTCGTGGACACCGGGCCGCTGCGGCGGCACCGGGACTTCCGGCGGCTATGGGGCGGGCAGCTGGTGTCCCAGATCGGCACCCAGCTCACGGTCGTGGCGGTCTCGTACCAGACCTACCGGCTGACCGGGTCCACGGCCATGGTCGGGCTGGTCAGCCTGGGCCAGCTGCTGCCGCTGCTGGCCGGGTCCCTGATCGGCGGCCCGCTGGTGGACGCCTGGGACCGCCGCCGGGTCATGCTGTTCACCCAGTTCATGCTGGCGGCGGGCAGCGCGGGCCTGACCGCCAACGCGCTGCTCGGCCACCCGCAGGTGTGGCCGCTGTTCGCCTGCACGGCCGAAGCCGCGGCGTTCCAGGGCCTGGACTGGTCGGCCCGCCGGGCCTCACTGTGGCGCCTCGTGCCGCCCGGGGAGCTTCCCGCCGCGATCTCCGTCCAGTCCGCCGCGAACCAGTTCACCTCGGTGGCCGGGCCGGCCGCGGCCGGGCTGCTGATCGCGCACGCCGGCTTTCCCCTGGTCTACGGGCTGGACCTGGGCTCGTTCGGGGTGGCCCTGGTCACCGTGCTGCTGCTGCCCGCGCTGCCGCCCGACCGGGGCGGCCGGCCCGCCACCTTCGCCTCGCTGATCGGCGGGCTCAGGTACCTGCGGTCCAGCCAGCCGCTGGCCGGCATCTTCGTGATCGACCTGGGTGCGATGGTGTTCGGCCTGCCCCGGGCGGTGTTCCCGGCGCTGGCCACCAACCTGTACGGCGGGGGAGCCGCCACCGTCGGATACCTCAACGCCGCACCCGGCCTCGGCGCGCTGGTCGGGTCACTGCTCACCGGGCGGGTCAGCGGGGTGCACCGGCCGGGCCGCGCGGTGGCGGTCTGCGTGGTCCTGTGGGGCATCGCGATCACCGCGTTCGGCCTGGTGCCCTGGCTCCCGGCCGCCCTGGCGCTGCTCGTCGCGGCGGGGGCCGCGGACGTCGTCTCCGCGGTGTACCGCATGATGATCGTGCAGCAGGTGACCCCGGACGGGATGCAGGGCCGGGTGAACAGCCTCATCTACGCCGGGATCCAGGGCGGCCCCCGGCTCGGTGATGCCGAGGCCGGCGCGGCCGCAGCCCTCGGCGGGCCGCAGTTCGCGGCCTGGTCCGGCGGGCTGCTCAGCGTGCTGACCGCCGTGGTGACCTGCTGGCTGCTGCCGGGGATGTGGCGCTACGACTCCCGGGCACCCGGATCGCCGCGGGATGGCCCGCCTGGGAAGGATCCTCCGCCGGGCGGCGCGCACGGTACCCCGGGCCAGGCGGAGCCGGATCCGGTCACCTGAGCGGGCCCGGGTATCCGGACGCTCAGCCCGCGGTTCCGCTGGCCCGGGCGCCCGGATACCCGGGCCGGGCCGGGCCGGGCCGGGGGCAGGGTCAGGAGCCGCCGGACGTGGACTGTGGCGGTGCGGTGGTCGCGACGGGCGCCGGGGCCGCGGGGGCGGTGGCCGCCGCGCCGGCCGGGCTGGCCTTGCGGGCGTGATGATGATGGTGGTGCCGGGCGGCCCTGGCCGCTTTTCCCGGCGCTGCGCTGGCGGAGGCGCTCGGAGCGGTGCTCGCGGCGCTGCTGGCCGCCGCGGACGGGGCGGGCGCGCTGCGGGCGCGGGAACTCGCCGCGGCGTGGGTCGATCCGGGCAGCATGGCGGCCACGGCGCCGGCCGTGACGACGCCCGCGAGGCCCACCGTGGCGGTGACCGCCCGCAGGTGGCCCTGGCTCCGCTGCCGCTGGGACACGGCGGCGCGGACGTCGGCCCGGCGGTGGTTCATGAAGATCCTCTGCAGGTCAGCGATTCTCGGCGGGCCATCCGCCGACCGTCTGGACGTTACCCGCCGGATCGACCAGACGGGCCGGGCAAGCCGAGGTTTGAGAGCCAATCCAGAGCCTGGGGACCGCGGATGATCGCGGCGGTGCTGGCCGTGTTGGCGTCCACGCAGGTGGCCGCGGCCACGGAGACGGTGCGCCAGTACACCGGGGCGGGCAGGCCGGTGCGCGGGTCCAGGATGTGGTGCAGCACGTCGCCGCCGCGCCGCCAGCGCCGCGCCGTGGTGCTGGACGTGGCGAGCCCGCCTTCCTGGATGGCCACCACCGCGGCCGGTCCCTGCGGCGGGTCCTCCGGCCGCCCGGTGACGTCCTGGACGCGGATCCGCCAGCCGCCCTCGGGCGGCGGCCCGGCTGCCGAGATGTCCCCGCCCAGCCCGACGAGCACGCCGCAGCCCAGCGCCCCGGCCAGCCGGGCGGCGGAACGGTCCGCGGCCCATGCCTTGGCCGTGGCCCCGAGATCCAGCTTCACGCCGCGGGGCAGGGTGAGCAACCCCGACCGCTCGTCGAGCCCGACCTGGCGCCAGCCTGGCACCGCCCGGACGGTCAGCCGGACCGGGGGGCCTGCGTCGGGCAGCAGCGCGAAGTCCCGGTCGTAGCCGAGGGCCGACATGGCACCGGCCACGGTCGGGTCGACGTCCCCGTCGGTCAGCCGGGCCGCGCGCAGCGCCACCGCGATCGCCTCGGCCAGCAGCGGGCTCAGCTGGGTCGTGCTCAGCTGGGCCAGGCCCACCTGGGCCGTGCTCTCACCGGCGGGGGTGGCGCCGGCCGGGCTCACGCCGGGCGGTCCCGCTGGGCCGGGGGCCGAGCCAAGCCGCATCAGCTCCGAATCGGGCCGGAACCGGCTGCACGCCCGGTCCACCGCGTCCAGGTCGGCTTCGAGCAGGCGGCGCGCCTCAGCCAGCTGGCCCGGGTCGGTGACCAGCAGCCACACCTGGGTGCCCAGGGCCTGCCAGTCCGCGGCCCCGAGGGCGCCCGGCTCCCGCATGCCCGTGCCCGGCGGAGGCATCACGAGCCGCCCGAGGTGGTGTGGGCTGAACCGGAGCTCGACGACGGTGCCGAGGCGGACGACCCGCTGGTCCCCGACGACGAACTGCTCGTCCCGGACGAGGAGCTGCTCGTGCCGGACCCTCCCGAGGTCGCGTGCGTCGCGGACGACCCCGAGCCGGACTTGGCCGACGTGCTGGACGCGCTGGACGTACTGTGCGTGGAACTGGGCAGCGTGAAGGCGAGGCCCCCCGCGGTAGCCAGACCGAGCACACCGGCGCCGGCGGTCACGGCGCGGAGCCGGTTCCGGGCCCGCTCCCGCTTCAGCACGGCCGTCAGGGTCCGGGGGTCGCTGCTGTTCATCATGACTCCTTCACGGAAGCTAACACTTCTAAATTCCCCTAACGATCTGTGGCTGGGCTTTCCTGTTCATCTGCGGCGGCTCTGAATGCCGGCCCCCCAGCGCTGGCGGCGGGTCTTTGGTCCCGGGCCGGGAGGACGCACGGCTCTGCTCAACGTCACCGGACCGCTGCAGGCTGTCACTAAGCAGGCAGGGGGAGATATGCCGCATACACCGCTCACGTTCGGTCAGGCACCGGCTGCGGGTCCGGCCCTGTCCCCGGGCCAGGTGGCGTTCCTGGTGGCGACGGCCGGGCGCGCCCCCTCGGTACACAACACGCAGCCCTGGCAGTTCCGGGTCCGCGAGGACGGGCTTGACCTGTTCGCCGACCGGGGCCGGTGGCTCCGGGCCATCGACCCGGACAGCCGGGAGATGCTGGTCAGCTGCGGCGCGGCCCTCTTCGGTCTGCGGCTGGGCCTCCGGCACCTCGGCTATCGGGCCGCCGTGGAGTTGCTCCCCGATCCAGGTCACCCCAGCCTGCTCGCCCGCGTCCGGCTGGGCCGGCCAGCGCCGCCCACACCCGAGGAGCGGAAGATGCTGGCGGCGGTCCCGCACCGGCACACCCACCGCGGCTCGTTCAGCCCCGAGCCGGTCCCGGCCGGGCTTCTGCCGCGGTTGCAGCACGATGCGCTAGCCGAGGGAGCCACCCTGGTTCTGGTGGATCAGCGCTCGCAGGGCCGGCTGCGGGACCTGGTCGAGGCGGCGGCGCGCTGGCAGCGGCGCAACCCGGTGATCCGCGGCGAGCTGCGGGAATGGACCGGAGCGCGGGGCCGCGATACCAGGGACGGTGTGCCGGCCAGCGCGTACCTGGCCCGGACCGGCGGCCAGGCGGACGGCCCGGCCGGCTGGGCCGGCTTGCTGACGCGGCGCGACTTTGACCAGGGCCGCGGCGAGGGCCAGCTCGAGACGGGTGGCCTGCCCCCCTCGGTCACCGCCATCCTGGTCACCGCGGGTGACACGCCGGCCAGCTGGCTGCGCGCCGGGCAGGCGCTGAACCGGGTACTGGTGCACGCCGCGAGCGTGTGGGTGTTCGCCGCGCTGAACAGCCAGCCGATGGAGTCGCCGCCGCTGCGGGCGCTCGTGCGGTCGCGGCTCGGCCTGCCCGGCGCGCCGCAGATGCTGCTCCAGTTCGGCCGGGCCCACACCGCTGCGGCCACCGCGCGCCGGCCGGTCGCGGAGCTGATCTGCTAACCCGTCCCCAGGACCCGGGCCAGCTTCGAGGCGGACCGGGACGGCCTGGCCCCGGCCGCGGCCAGCCCAGCGGCCGCGGCGTCCAGCACCTCCGCGGTCCCGGACTTCAGTTCGACCTCCACCTCCCGCCAAGTGTCCTGCTGCCGCCAGCGCTCCGGGTCGGCTGGGTCCGGCCGTGACCCGGTGACCTGGTCGTCAGCCACCTCGGCGAGGACCTGGCCCGCCTGGTCCAGCAGCCGGTGCACCGTGCGGCGGGTCTCCAGCCGCGCGACCGGCCGCAGCGGGGCCCCGCCCGACCAGCGAGCCACCCGGGCGGTGATCTCGGCCGGGACCGGCTGCCCCGGCTGCCCCAGCGGGAAATGCAGTTCACGCCGGGTGTCGCCGCCGACCGGCAGCTTGATGTGCCAGCCCGCGTCGTCGCCGCCGGTCCGGCGGCGCAGCGTGATGTGGGAGCCGATGAGCCGCAGATCGTCGGTGTCGTAGTAGGTCGCGGCCAGATGCTGGACGTCCGGCGGGCTCATGCTGAATGCGCCGCCGGACCCGGACAGGTCGGGGACGGCGAACCCGGCATCCACGTCATACTTCCGCTCGGTCTCGATCTGCTCCTGCTCATCAGTGGCCATGCTCTGAGGCTACGAGGCTGGCCGCGGCCCCGGGCTGCGAGGCCCCCCGGCGCCCGGGATACGGGCGGGGGCGGGCCGCGCGGGCCGAATTCTCCCCTGTGACGGCAAACGCGCAGCCAGCGATGTGGCTGGGCCGCGTGTTTCCACGGTGATTCCGGGATCACGATGCCAAACTGCGTGGTGACGTTTCGTATGCGGGGCAGCGCCGGCGGCAGTCGGGACCCGGGCTGCCGGGGGGACGGGGGAAACGCGCATGGGTCTCATCACGGATGTGCACGACGCGGTCGAGGGGTACGAGGCGGTGGCGCTCCCGCTGCCGCTGGAGGAGCCGTCCGGGGCGCACGGCCTGGACGGTGCGGTGCTCCGCCGGCGCAGCGCCAGGCCGACCAAGCGGGCGGTGATCTACCTCCACTGCATGAGCGACTCCTTCGTGCCCGCCGACCTGGCCAGCTGGTACACCGAGCGCGGGTTCCACTTCTACGTCGCCGACCTGCGGCGCCTGGGGGACCCGGGCCGGCCACCCGCGGAGAATCAGGCCGAGGAACTGGGGGAGTACCTCGCCTGCCTGGACACGGCGGTCCAGCACGTCCGGGAGGCGGACGGCATCGAGACCGTGGTGCTGTGCGCGCACGGCACCGGGGCGGTCATCGCCGCGCTCTGGTGCCACGTCCGGCGGGCCAGCCAGGGCGTGGACGCGCTGGTGCTGGCGGGCCCGTCGCTGCGGGCGGGCTCGTGGCTGGCCCGGACGGTGGGCCGCCGGGCGACCGTGCCGAGCCGCCGCACCCCGCCGCTGCTCACCGTGGCCCGCCGCCGGGTCCGGCGCGGCCTGGACATCAGCTGCCCGGTCCTGGTGCTGTGCCCGCCGGAGGACTGGGACGCACCGGGCGGCACCGGCAGGCTGCTCGCGCTGCCGATCCCGGGCGGCCAGGCCACCATCCGGCTCGGCGCGCACGTGACGTGGCTGAGGCTCGACGGTGTCCAGCCCGGGCAGGCGCTGCCCGGCGGCGTGGCCCGCAAGCGCGTGTTCGACGAGCTCGCCCGCTGGCTGAGCGCCTACCTGTCCGGCCAGATCCGTGACCAGCTTCTGTAGGGACTGAGGCCGGACGGGCGTGGTGCTTCCCCCAGGCGCCGGCCGGGGGGAGGGAGCACGGGCGGCGGTTTTCGTTGCGGAAAGAAGCGTCAGCTGACGGAGACCGAGACGCTCGGGTACCCGCTGGCCCCGTTGGGCTCGGGGGGTTCCTGCAGCGCGGTCTGCGTGTAGCCCGTCGCGTCGGTGGCCCGCGCCTCGATCAGGTGGTTGCCGCGCGCCGCGTCCCAGTCCCACACCCACTGCCGCCAGGTGTCGATCCCGGGCACCGCGGCCAGCTGGGCCTGGTGCCACGGCCCCCGGTCCACCCGCACGTGCACCGCGTCGATCCCCTTGTGCTGGGCCCAGGCCACCCCGGCCACCTGGGTCCGGCCCGCGGACACCGAGTTGCAGCGGCACGTCGATGCGGGACTCGGTCTTGATCGGGGCCTGCTGGGACCAGCCGCGCTGGGCCCAGTAGGCGAAATTGCCGCGGAACGTGGTCACCTTGATGTCGGTGACCCACTTGGTGGCGGACACGTAGCCGTACAGGCCGGGGGTCACCATCCGCACCGGGAAGCCGTGCGCCACCGGCAGCGGCGCGCCGTTCATGGCCACCGCGAGCAGCGCGTCCCGGCCGTCCAGGACCGTGGCGAGCGGCGTGCCCGAGGTGAAGCCGTCGGTGGAGGTACACAGCAGCTGGTCGGCGCCGGCCCGGGGCCGCGCCTCCCGCAGCAGGTCAGCGAGGCTGGCGCCGAGCCATTTGGCGTTCCCGATGTAGGGACCGGCCACCGGGTTCGAGACGCAGCACAACGTGATCCAGTCCTCGGTCAGCGGGCGCTTCAGCAGCTCATGGAAGTCGATGGTGATCTCGCGCTCCACCATCCCGTGGATGCGCAGCTTCCAGGTCTGGGGCGCGACCTGGGGCAGGATCAGGGCGGTGTCCACCCGGTAGAAAGACGAGTTCGGGGTGACGAACGAGCTGAGGCCCTTGATGCCGAGATTCACGCCGCTGGGCAGCGGCGGCACCGGGTGCGCAGCCTTCGGGAACCGGATGTCGGCCAGGGCGGTGGACACGCTGGAGCGCTCCGAGAAGGTCCGCCCGCCGAGGACGCCGACGCCGCCCGCCCCCAGCGCCACCACGCTGGCGGTCAGGAAGCTGCGGCGGCCAGGCTGCCACGGGGCCCGGGGCGGCTCACCCGACGGCGGCCCGCTGCGGGCCCGTGAGACGGGCCGCGGCTGGCCCGTGCTGCCGGGGGAGTCAGTGCCGCCGGCGGGCTCAGTGCCTTCGGGGGCTGGTGCCTGGCCGGCCGGGCCCTCGTCAGAGGGCCGGGGATCGGCCAGGGCCGGGTCGGCGGGCACGGTGAAGTCGGGTTGCTGAACGCCCCGGGGCCGCGCCGGCGGCGGCACCGCCGCCTGGCCGGAGGCGGACCCGAGTGGCGCCCGGCCACCGGCCGCGCGGACCAGCAGCTTCAGCGCGTACGCCCCGGTCAGGGCGCCGATCAGGGTAGGGAGCGCGTCCCACAGCACCGCGTTCGGCCGGGTCAGCGCGGCGGCCAGGCCGATAATGGTGAAGATGGCCAGCCCGGCGTAGCCGTAGCGCAGGTTCCGCATCGCGGCGATCCCGATGGCCGCGGAGAACACCGCCAGCACCACCAGGATGCCGATGATCAGGACAGTCTTGTCGTGCGAGCCGAACGCCGAGATGGCAAAATTCTTGACGGCGGGCGGGGTGTGGTCGATGGCCACGCTGCCGACGGCGGCGACCGGCGACCCCTGCGGCCGGCCGATCCCGGCCACCAGCTGGCCCACCCCGAGTGCGACCCAGGCCATCAGCAGGCCGACAATTACCCCACGCCAGGCTGCGGGCGAGTCAGAACGATCTCTCACAGGGTCTATTCGTAGCCGACGGCGAAGCGGATTGCCGCGGATTGCCCACGGGCGGCCAAGCCACATCGGTCTGCGGCTACGAATTAAGGACATGCGAATGACCGACAGCCAGCCGTGGCCTCCGGCCGGAGGCCACGGCGCTGGCGGGGCCGGGGCGGGGGAGCCAGGCCCCGGGCAGGCTGGCGGCCAGGACGGCGGTGACCTGGCCGTCCTGCTCGGCCAGGTGGCCCGGGGTGACGAGGACGCGTACGGCGTGCTCTACGGGCAGCTCGCGGGGCACGTGCTCGGCGTCGCCCGGAGCGTGCTGCGTGATCCGGCCCAGGCCGAGGAGGTCGCCCAGGAAGTTCTCCTGGAAGTGTGGCGCGACGCGGCCCGCTTCGACGCCGCCCGGGGCACCGCGAAGGCCTGGGTGATGACGCTGGCCCATCGGCGGTCCGTGGACCGGGTGCGGTCGGAGCAGGCCTCGGCGGACCGGGAGCAGCGCGCGGCCCGGGCCGAGATCTCCTACGACGTGGTGGCGGAGACCGTGGCCGCGCGGCTCGACGCCGAGCGGGTCCGCCGCTGCCTGGGTTCGCTCACCGGGCTGCAGCAGGAGTCGATCACTCTCGCGTACTACCGGGGGTGCACCTACCGTGAGGTGGCCGGACTGCTGAGGGTGCCGCTCGGGACGGTGAAGACGCGGATGCGCGACGGCCTGATCCGGCTCCGTGACTGCCTGGGGGTGGAGTAGGCGGTGAGCATGTTCAGGTTCCGCCGCCCCGATCCGCACACGCTCGCGGGCCCCTACGCCCTCGACGCCCTCGGCGACGCTGACCGGGCGCGTTTCGAGCGGCACCTCAGCGGCTGCCCGTCCTGCGCCCAGGAATCCCGGGGGCTGCAGGAGGCCACCTCGCGGCTCGCCGACACGCTGGCCGTCCAGCCGCCCGACGGGATGCGCGAGCGGGTGATGGCCGCCGCGGCACGCACCCGGCAGAACCCGCCCGTCACCGAGCCCGCCCGTGCTGCGTGGCCGGCCCGGGCGCGGTCACGGGGCCAGGCCGCATGGCGGGGCCCGGGCGCGCGGCGGGGGCGGCGCTGGGGGATCCCCGCCGCCGGCGGGGCCCTGGCCATCGCCCTGGCGCTCGGCGGCCTCGCGTTCCACACCGAGCAGCAGCTCAACCAGATGCGGGACCGAAGCCGGGCCATCGCCGCGGTGCTCAACGAGCCGGACGCGGCCATGATGACGGTGGCGGCCACCACCCGGGGAAGCGCCACCATTGTCATGTCGCACCGGGCCCGGGCGCTCGTATTCACCGCGGCCCGGCTCCCGGCGCTGCCGTCCTCGCAGCGTTACGAGCTGTGGCTGATGGGCCGGAACGGCCCCCGCGCGGCCGGCCTGCTGCCGCCGCCGCGCGCCGGGATGACGGCCCCGGTCATCGTGTCGGGCCTGCGGGCGGGTGACGAGTTCGCGGTCTCGGCCGAACCCGCCGGCGGGACCAGGCACCCCACCTCCCGGATGATCCTGCAAGTCACCCTGTCCTCATGATCGCTCCCGCCGCGGGGGGCTGCGGCGGCCCGTTTCCGCTGGCGTCGGCGGCAGGCTAACGTGGGGACCCGTGAAAGCATCTCCCGAGGCGCAGCAGCGGCTGCTTGAGTTGGCCGATCTCGACGCCGAGCTGAACCGCCTGGATCACCGGCGGCGCACGCTCCCCGAGATCGAGGAAGCCGATCGGATCGAGGCCCGGGATCGCGAGCTGCACGACCAGATCGTCTCCCTGGAAGTCGAGGAGAAGGATTTCGGCCGGGAGCAGGGCAAGGCCGAGGCCGACGTCGATCAGGTCCGGGCCCGGGTGGACCGGGACCGCAAGCGGCTCGACGACGGCCAGGTGTCCTCCGCCCGGGAGCTGGAGAACCTCCAGTCGGAGATCGTCTCCCTGGAGCGCAGGCAGTCGGATCTGGAAGAGATCGTGCTCGACGTGATGGAGCGCCGGGAATCCGCGCAGCGCCGCCGGGACGCTCTGGCCGGCGAGCGGTCCGGGCTGGCCGGGAAGCTGCAGGACGTCACCAGCCTGCGGGATGCCGCGCTGGCCGGGATCGCCGAGGAGGCGGGCAAGGCACGCGGCGAACGGGCGGAAGTCGTGTCCGCGGAGCCCGCTGACCTCATGGCGCTGTACGAGAAGCTGCGCGAGCAGCACGGGGTGGGAGCGGCGGCCCTGCGCGGCGGCCGGTGCCAGGGCTGCCATCTCTCGCTGAACACGGTGGACCTGAACCGGATCCGGGCCGCCGACCCCGACGAGGTGCTCCGCTGTGAGGAATGCCGGCGGATCCTGGTCCGGACTCCCGAGTCCGGGCTCTGACGGGCCGTCCCCGTGGCAGGCAAGCAGGTGTCCGGCCAGCAGGCAGCCAGGCTGGTCGTCGAGGCGGACGGCGGCTCACGGGGTAACCCCGGGCCGGCCGGGTACGGCGCCGTGGTCCGGGACGCCGATTCGGGGGAGGTGCTCGCCGAGCGCTTCGAGAGCCTGGGCACCACGACGAATAATGTCGCCGAGTACTCCGGGCTCATCTCCGGGCTGGAGACGGCCGCGGACCTGGCCCCTGGCGCTGATGTCCACGTCAAGATGGACTCCAAGCTCGTAGTGGAGCAGATGTCCGGGCGGTGGCAGATCAAGCACCCGGCGTTGCGGCCCCTCGCGACCCGGGCCAGCGAGGCCGCCCGGCGGCTGGGCCGGGTCACCTACGAGTGGGTGCCGCGGGCCCGCAACACGCACGCGGACCGGCTGGCCAACCAGGCGATGGACGAGGCGAAGAACGGCGGGGCCGGGGCGCCGGGGCTCGTCTCCTGAGACCGGGGGGCCGCCCTCCGCGCCGCGGCCGGGCCCCGGGTGGACGGCGGTGCACAGGGAGCCCACCACCACCGTGCTGCTCCGGCACGGTGAGACCCCGCTGTCGGTCGAGCGCCGGTTCGCCGGGCGCGGGGACATCCCGCTCACCGAGACCGGCAAGCTCCAGGCCAAGGCGGCGGCCCAGCGCCTCGCGGCGGCCCGCGGCGGCGTCGATCTGATCGTGACCTCCCCGCTGCAGCGGGCCCGGCTGACCGCGGAGGCGGTGGCCGCCGCGACCGGGGCCCCGGTGGAGGTGGACGACGGCTGGATCGAGACCGACTTCGGTGAGTGGGAAGGGCTGAGCTACGCCGAGGCCATGGAGCGCTGGCCCGACGAGGTGACCGCCTGGATGAAGGACACCTCCAAGGCGCCGCCCGGGGGTGAGAGCTTTTCCGCGGCCGGCCGCCGGGTGCTGGCGGCGCTCGGCCGGCTGCTGGCCCGCGCCGAGCCCGGCCGGGTCGTGGTGGTCAGCCACGTCACCCCCATGAAGACCGTGCTCCGCCACGCGCTGCTGGCCCCGCCGCAGGCGCTGCGCCGGATGCATCTCGACGTGGCGTGCCTGTGCGAGGTCGACTGGTACGCCGACGGCCCGGCGGTGGTCCGGACGTTCAACGACACCGGGCATCTCACCCCCCGCGACTAGGCAGGCCGCCTATGCTGGGGGACACGGCGGGCGAGCCGGCCGGGCGGCCGCGCTGGGACTCCGGTCCCGGTGAGGAAGGTCCGGGCTCCGCAGGGCAAGGTGGTCGGTAACGCCGACCCGGGGTGACCCGCGGGAAAGTGCCACAGAAAACAGACCGCCCGGGCATGGGGCTTGCCTCCGGTGCCCGGGTAAGGGTGAAACGGTGGTGTAAGAGACCACCAGCGCCGCAGGTGACTGCGGTGGCTTGGTAAACCCCACCTGGAGCAAGGTCAGAAGGGACCCCGGCTTGCCGGGGGACTGCGCGAGCGTTTGAGGGCGGCCCGCCCGATGCTCGCGGGTAGACCGCATGAGGCTGTCAGCAATGGCAGCCCAAGATGGATGGCCGTCGGCCCGCTTCGGCGGGTGCACAGAACCCGGCCTACAGGCCGGCTCGCCCGCCGCCTAAGTGTCTGACCTGTATCTCAGCGGGACTCGGTAGCAGCCAGCGCGCTAGCGCGACGACGAACGAGGTTGAGGCCGGTCAGGCCCGGCGTAGGCTCGGCATCGCCGAAGGGACCTCGTCCATGGGTACCTGTGCACCGCCTCCAGGCCGGGTGGCTGGCTATGCCCGGGCGCTGACCGGCAAGCTGATGAGGGTGCCGTCGTGCCGCGCCGGGCGATCCTTGACTATCTCGCCGGTGAGCTTGGCTGGGGAACCGGGCATGCGCCGGAGGCCTATGCGGTGCTCAACGCGTGCCGGGCGCTGATCTACCTGACCGACCACGTGATCGTGTCGAAGATCGCGGGCGGGGAGGCCGTGCTCAGCCGGGGCACCGGCCCAGCCGAAGTGATCGAGCGTGCACTGGCCCAGCAGCGCGGCAGCGAACCGGATCAGCCACCGGCTTTGGATGCGGTCAGCTTCGTGCTGGCCACTGCCGCGACGGTGCGCGCCGCCGCTGCTGATGAGCACAGTATTCAGTTGCCGCCGGCAACTACCTGCTCTAACGTCACCCGTGCGCTGATGGCTAAGGCCACGGCGCGGAGCAAAGGAGACAGTGTGGAGCGCACAGTTCGCACCCCGGACGGCCGGGCGCTGGCTGTCGAGGAGTCCGGTGATCCCGCTGGCCGACCGGTCCTGGTCCACATGGGCACGCCAAACTCCAGGCACCTTTATGGCCCGAACGCGCGGGATGCCGCCGTCCGTGGGCTGCGGCTCATCAGCTACGACCGGCCGGGCTACGGAGGGTCCTCGGCGAAGCCGGGGCGCACCGTCGCCGACTGCGCCGGCGATGTCCGCACGATCTGCGCTGAGCTCGGCATCGACCGGCTGGCAACGTGGGGTGTCTCCGGCGGCGGCCCGCATGTGCTCGCGTGCGCTGCCCTGCTCCCGGACCTGGTGACCGCCGCCGCCTCGCTCGCCTCGCCGGCCCCATACGGCGCTGAAGGCCTTGACTATTTCGCCGGCATGGGCCAGGGCAACGTGGATGACACCCGCCTGTTCCTCACCGACGAGGCTGCGGCCAGGGCAAAGACGGACCAGGACCGGGAGGAACTCCTGGCCACGTCGCCAGAGGATGCGGCCAAGACGATTGAATCACTGCTCACGCCGACAGATGCCGCGGCGCTGCGCGGCGAGCTGGCCGAATACCTGACCTCCTCCGCGCAGGACGGTCTGGCGCCCGGCAGCCAGGGATGGTGGGACGACAACTGCATGATCAGGGGGTGGGGGTTCGACCTGGCCGCCATCGCTGTCCCGGTCCTGTTGCTGCACGGCAGGCAGGACATGTTCGTGCCGTTCGGCCACGGCGAATGGCTGGCCGCGCACATTCCCGGCGTCGAGGCCCGGCTGCTCGACGACGACGGGCACCTGACGCTGATGCAGAATCGTGTACCCGAGGTGCATGCCTGGCTGTCAGAACACCTATAGCGCGCCAGTGAGCCCCCTGCCTTGCTGCCGGTGGCCCGGCTTGCTGGCTCGGCTCGTGGCGGGGCTGGCCAGCGTGCAGGAGAGTATCGCGTCCACCACCTGGTCGAGGGGCTGCCTGGCGTCGATGGGGATCGCGCCGGATGCGCGCAAGCGGTCCTGAATTTCAGGCAGCCTGCGGCGCAGGTACTCGCGAGTGTCCCCGATACGGCCCCAGTCGTTGTTCTGGCGTGCATCTATCCGGGCCAGCATGGTGGGCTCGTCGATCTCCAGCAGGAACACGTGAGTGAAGCGGTCGGCCAGCTGGAGCTCATTGTCCGCTCCGCCGCAGACGTACAGCGTCGCTGGTGCTGCGGCGCGGATCAGTTCGTCGAGGCGGCCCGGATTCCATTCCCAGCTATGCCGGGAAAGCCAGGCAAAGTCCGGCTCGGCCGGCTCTTCTGCCACGGCGCCCGTGCGGTCAACCTCCCGGGCGAGCCACGGGTCGTCGTCGGCATCGATGGATGCCAGGCCGCGGCGGGCAAGCACGGGGGCGATCGTGGTCTTCCCGGCGCCGGAACAGCCTGTGATCTGGACAGCGCTCATCGGTGTCCATCGTCAGTCATGCCTGCCGGGCGGGGCAACCGAGTTTGCATCCCGCGCGGGTGCGGGCGGCCGGGGAGGCGGCAGCCACTCATGAGAGAGTGGCTGCATGGGAAGCAATGCCAGCCGCCGGGAGCGCAAGAAGGCCAATCGCCTGCAGCCGGGTGGCAAGCCGCGCAAGCCCGCGGCCCGCACGCAGGACAGGCCGCCACCGCTCAGCATGTCCGAGCAGATCCGGGCCGGGGTCCCGCCGCGCCGCGAGCGTTAACGCGCGCGCCCGGGTGATCGCGCCGGCCGGATACGCGCCGGGGCGCCTCGCCTGGCACCGGTGGGCGAATCTGTGGATGACGTGTGCATATACGCCGCGGATCTGTGCGCAGCGTGGGGATAACGCTGTGGACTTCTGGGGAGCAGCACGTCAGGCACGGCCGCTACCTGGGCAGGAACCCTCCACATCCTGTGGACAATACGAAATAGAAATGTGTCCACAGCTATCGCTGTGTTAGTGCGCAAGATGAACCGAAAATTTATCGGAAGTTTATTTAAATGTGATCCACTGGGAGAACGGTAGAGATTTAAGACGGCCAGGCATTAGGCTGGACGTCAAGGGGACAGGTGGCTAGGGGGGAAGGGGAGTCAGACCTGGCCTGGCAGCACGTTCCGGGGTCCCTGCGTCCTGGCCGGTAACCAGCTTCTCGCGGCAGCGATTTTATGACTTTCTGCCCGCTTGCATTCTCTCGCTTTCATAAGTTTCAGATGACAGTGCTGGTTTCGCTGCGGGCCCATCGGCCGCTTAATACCGCCTTTCCGGGAAAGCGTCCTGCACTGTGCAGGCTGTCCTGAGAAGCGCCGGACCGGACTGCCCGACAGCGTTTCAACAGTCGTACAGCAGCCACGTGTGCTGCGTCGGAGGTGTGCGCCATGAAGACCAGCGTCAGGAATGAGGACGCGATCGCGCGGGCCATGGGCTGGCTCGAGCAGCTGCGTGAGGAGGGTCGCGCTGAGCCGGTATTCCAGAGTGGCGGCGAGCCGGCCACGGCCAGCGATCCGCCAGCGGAGGCTACCGCCCGGACGCCGGACCGGGCCGCCGGCAGGCATGAGATGTGCGAAAGCGCTGAGATTATCGAGCCGGCGCCGATCGGTGATGCGCTGCGTATCCCTATCGCGTGGTGCGAGATGGACTCGTGCATATCGCACTATTCGCATCCCGCAGCGCTTGGGGAAGCTGACATCCGCGCCCGGGCGATAGCAGCCGGATGGCGGGTCGATGCGCTCGGCCGGCTGGCTTGCCCTCAATGCCTGCGGAGCGGGCCCTGGTTCTGGACCACCCACCCGATCGTCCGGTGGGACCGGGCCAGGGCGGTCACCGCGGCCACCCTGATGACCGCAGCCGCACGCGAAGACGCCACCGCCGCCGCTGGGCACGAGGCCGGAGGAAGCGTGATCCCGGCCGCCGAGGCGGCACTCGTCCCTCTGCCGGCCCAGGGACGGCACCGGGAAAAGCTTGGCGACTCCGGCCATGCGGCCTGACCGACACGAACTCCGGGCCTGCCACTGGCTGACCCCGGCTGTGGAGATGGCCGCCCTGGTGAGCGGTGAGCTGGCGCCGCGCCCGGACCATGCCGGCATGCGCTGGGCCTGCTTCCCGGGGATCGGCATGCCCACTCCCGGCGGGCATGGCAGCCGAGTCGGCCTGGCCCGGGACTTCACCGCCAGCACCCTGCGCCAGTGGGGGGTAGCAGAACGCTGCGATGACATCGCGATCGTTGTGTCGGAGCTGGTGACCAACGCGTTGCAGCACGCACTGCCCGCGTCTGGCAGCAGCGCTGCCGGGTGGCCGATCCAACTCGGCTTGTTTCATCCGGGCCACCGCATCATGTGCGCTGTTACCGATGCCAGCACGGAGGTCCCGGTACCCAGGGAGCCGGACTTCTATGACGAAACCGGCCGCGGACTGCAGGTCATCGCCGCGCTCAGCGACCGGTGGGGCTGTACCGCCTCCGGCGACAAGGGAAAGGTTATCTGGGCGCTGTTCTCCACATGACGTGCGCGCCCGGGTGCTCAGGTACCGGGAGAGGCTGGGCAGAGCACCACGAAGGACACCGCGCCGCCGTTGAGGACGATAACCCCAGGCTCCGCCGGACCGGTGAAGTCAACGGTGAGGACGGTCTCCTCATCCATCGCGGCGGTTATCCGTGCCTCCAGGCTGGCCAGATCGGCCGACTGGGGGAGCAGGTAGTAGCGCGGCGGATTGCTGTGCGGGTCAGGACCGGTCGTGGAGGCCACGTACAGGCACCGCTCCGGCAGCCTGACGCCGTTGGGGACCACGCCGTGACGGGGGTCAGCGGCGGGCTGGAAGAACACCACGCTGCCCACCGACCGGGGCGACAGCAGGAGCCGTCCCCCGAGCGGCTCGGATACCGCCAGGGCCACCGGCCCGGTTGACTCCGCCACCTGGCCGGGGTCGATCGGCGTGCTGAGGGTCCAGGAGGTCGGATCACCTTCGATTCGGATGTCCATCGGGTTCCTCGCTAGATTGTGCCGGCGGGCCTGCTGACCGGGTCAGGCCCAGGTGTGCGCCGAGGGTTGCCGCTTCGGTGCGATTCCGGACGCCCAGTTTGTCAAGAATGCGGGACACATGCACGGCGACCGTCCGATCACTGATGAACAGGGCGCGGGCGATCTGCCGGTTGCTGTCGCCCTGGACCAGCAGGGCCAGCACGTCCGCTTCGCGGTTGGTGAGGTCGAACTGGGCCCGGGCCGCCGCAGGACGGGCGTCCGGGCGAGGCTGGCCGGCCAGCCTCGCCCGCTGCGCCAGCTCACCGGCCAGGGCGAGCACCGGCGCCGCCGGAAGCTGGGCCGCCAGGCTCTCACATGCCGCCAGGGCACGTGCGGCCTGATCGCGCCGGCCCGCCCGAACCGCTGATTCCGCCTCACGCAAGCGCGCATATGCCTCGCGGTACGGCTGACCAAGCCGCTGCCAGGCATCGGCTACCGTTCGCCAGCTCGCCCGGTTGCCGCGGCCCTGCTGGCGCGCGATCTCGGCATCCACGAGCGCCCCGAAGGCGGCCACCTCCGGCTGCCCGCCGCCATGCTCGTCCATGATCGGGCGTGCTCGCCGGGCGAGGCCGGCCGCCGCCGACTCCCAGCCGGGCGCGATGCCGCCCGGCCGTGCGGCGTCTGGCAGCGACGCCAGGTCGGCGCTCAGCCTGGCCCCGGCGGCGAGCAGCCGGATCTCCTCACCGGCCAGGGCCGCGCCTTTCAGCGCCGCCAGCCCGTGCAGCACCTCTTCAGCGGCCGTGACCAGGTCGCCAGCGTTCAGGGCTTGTTCGGCCAGGCAGGCATGCAAGGGCCCGAGAAGCCTCGGATCCTCGGGCGAATCCCGGAGCGCGCTGGCCAGTTCCTCCGCGCGGTCCCGCTCGCCCCGGCCAGCGGCCAGTTCGAGCTGGAGCAGCTGCAGGTAGCGGGTGACGTTCGCATGCGACTCACCGATCAGCTCGGCCAGCAGCTGATCGGCTTCCGCCCACCGGCCGGTCGCGGTCAGCACCGCCGCCGTGTTGTTGTCGAGAACTGACGTCAGCGCGGCCGGTGCGCCAAGAGACCGGGCAGCACGCCGGCCGTTACGGGCCATGTCGAGCGCTTCGGCCGCCCGGCCGGCCGTATACAGCAGGTACATGCGGTTGGTCGCGGCCCGGACGATGCCCTCGATGTCACCGGTGCGGCAGGCGAGCGCAAACGAGGTGTCGAGCGCCGCCAGCCCGGACTCCAGCTCGCCGCGCTGGGCGGTGATGATGCCCAGTACCGCCAGGCCGTGTGCGTACTCACGGTCTGCGCCGACCTGCTTCGCCATCGAGACGGCTTGCATCGCGAGCGGCATCGCCTCGCCGGGTTCGCCCAGGAGTGTCCGCCACGAGGCGAGAGCGGCCAGGATCCGGGCCTGCAAAGCAGACGCTGGTTCCGCTTCGAGCAGTCCCCGGGCCAGCTCGGTGGCTTCAACCGCAGCCCGGGGGTCACTTGCTTCCCACCGGTAACGCCCGAGGCGCTCCAGCATGCGTGCCCTCTCGGCCGGCTCAGCCTCCGCGCCCTGGGCCAGCGCGTCAGCCGTATACGTGGCGGCGCGCTCGGGATGCCCGGCCCAGCTGGCCGCCCGGGCTGCTTCCTCCAGCAGGCCTGGGCCTGGCTCGGGCAGCCACCGCACCTGCTCTACGGCCAGGGCATAGAAGTGGTCCGCCTCTGGGTACGCGCGGGCCGACAGCGCCTGCCGGGCCGCCAGCAAGGCGGCGGGAGCGGCGCGATCCGGGCTGTCGGCCAGCTGCCAGTGCAGGGCCAGCAGGGCCGGGTCCGGCCCAGGCTGCGCGGTGAGCGCCTCCGCGACGGATATGGGTGATCCGCTTCGCGATCTTCTGCCCGGCGGCGCTGACCGTGCTCGGCATGACCTTCACCCGCTGCTTCAAGCCCCTCATGCAGCCCCTGCTTTCCGCGGTGGCCGCCGCGGCCGGGCTGGGCATTGTGGCCATGGTCGCCATCACCAGCCCGGCCGTGAGCCATCTCTATTACGCGGGGCTCCTGCTGGTCGTCCCGTGGGCGTACACGGTGCTGCGGCTCCGCTTTTCCTACGCCACGGCAGCGTGCCTGGCGATCATGCTCGGCTACGAGGCGGTCGCCATCTGGCTCAAGCCCATGCCTGCGGAGATCCTCCTCAACAACAATTTCTTCTTCCTGTCGGCCGTCATCATCGGCATGGTCGCCGGGTACACGATGGAACGCGGTCTTCGCACCGACTTCCTCCAGCGCCGCGTTATCGAGGCGCAGCGAGCCGAACTCGCGGCCCACAACGCCCAGCTCGGCTCCGCGCTCGATGCTTCGGTAGCGCAGTTGCGCCGGCAGGCCGCGGAACTCCATGCCTCACGGACCCGGATCGTGACCGCGGCCGACTCCGAGCGGCGCAGGATCGAGCGCAACCTTCATGACGGCGCCCAGCAGCGGCTCGCCGCCCTGGCCATCAAGCTGAGCCTGGCCTCCGAACTCGCCGAACGCGACGTGGGCCAGGTCCGGGACCTCCTCGCGGAACTGCGTGCCGACGTCAGGGAGACAGCAGATGAGCTGCGGTGCCTGGCCCACGGCATCTACCCCCCGCTGCTCGCCGAGAAGGGTCTGGATCCGGCCCTTTCCGCGGCGGCCCGCAGGTCCACGCTGCCTATCGCGGTGCAGGCCGGCCCGCTCGGCCGCTATCCGGCGGAGATCGAGGCGACGGTCTACTTCTGCTGCCTGGAGGCCATCCAGAACGCATGCAAGCATGCCGGGAGCGAGGCCACGCTCGACCTGCGGCTACGGGAGGAAGACGGGGTACTCACCTTTGAGGTGACCGACGACGGTGCCGGATTCGAAGCCAGCGGCCGCGGTCTCGGCGCGGGGTTCGTCAACATGGAGGATCGGCTGCGGGCTCTGCGCGGCGCAATGCGCGTGGAGTCGGCGCCGGGCCGGGGCACCAGGGTGACCGGGACCCTTCCGGTCGGCCAGGCGTAAGCCTCAGCACGCGATGATTTCCGTGGTCTATGGCCCCGGGCCGGTGACTTTCAGTGTTGGCCGGAACCCTGAAAGTGACTCCCGGTGGTCGCGCCGTAAGCTGGCTCAGCATGACGAAGGTCCTGAGACGCTCGCCGGACAGGCGCGAACGCCAGGTCATCGAATTGCGGCTCATACAGGCGCGCGACATGTTCGAGATGCCCAGCACGGACCTGTTCTCGGAGTACCGCAACTTTCTCACCGGGG
This sequence comes from uncultured Actinomycetes bacterium, assembly GCA_963723595.1. GTDB lineage: Bacteria > Actinomycetota > Actinomycetes > Streptosporangiales > Streptosporangiaceae > RYN-230. The sequence goes on along the minus strand of CAVRRQ010000010.1, from coordinate 815,926 downwards.
TCGATTTCTGCCTCAGCGAGCTGCGCGCTCGCCGGTCCAGGCGCCCGGTCAGGCTGGAAATCCGGCTGCCGCCTGAGTCGATTGACGATGAGGTGGCGGAACGACTGGCCCGGACTCTGCGCCGGTACTGCAACCACCGGATCCGCTATAACCGCCGGGAGAGCCAGGCCCAGCGGGTCGGGGGCGTCAGCGCCCTGCGGATCGGCATCCCCGTCTCGGCTCTGGGGCTTGTCGTGGCCGCGGCGGCGACCAGGATCCGGCCCGCTGGCGGTGCCGCCAATCTCGTCACCGACCACCTCGGGTGGGTGCTGGCGTGGATCGGGCTGTGGTTCCCCATTGACCAGTTCCTGTTCTACCCGCTGGCCTATCGCCGCGAAAGCCGGGTGCTGAGCCTGCTGGCCGGCGCCGAGCTCGACGTGACCCCTCACCGGCCCGGGCCTGGCAGCGGGGCGCAATGAATGGTGGCTCAGCGGCGGCTGGTCCATCGGGGGCCGGTCAGGGCCCACGCTGACTCCCAGGCCGCCAGGCGCCGTCGCTCGAGCGCAAGGCGGCACAGCCCGTACGGAAAGAACAGCCCGGCCACTGCCGCTGCTGCTGCCGCGAGGGCCGCAAGCAGTGCGTTGAAGATCATGAGCCCCTGGCCAGACGGCGGGACGGCAATCTGGCCATGGCGATCCAGCCAGACCGAGATCCGGGCTCCCGCGGGCGCGCCCGAAATGTCAGGTGCGGTCACGGTCGTGAGCATGCCGGACCGAACCTGCCCGCCCGTAGCGGTCCAGCGGGCCTGGGCCCGTCCGGCCCGCACCAGCCCGCTGACCGCCGGGCCGTCCTGAATCAGCATGGCCGCCGCCGGGTGCAGGCCTGCGGCACCCGCGCGCTGTGCGTGATAGATACGCACGCCCAGGACCGACGACCCGGCCACCGCCACCAGCAATGCGGCAGCCAGCAGCACCAGGACCGCGCCCTCGATCCTGTCGTAGGAGCGCCTGAGCTGATTCCGGCCAGCCAGAAGCCGGACCAGCCGGGTCAGCCGGCTGTCCATCCAGCGGCTTTCGCCACTCGACATCCCGGTCACCGTTAATCCGCCCGTCCCGTCAGCGCGCGAGGGTGACGCCGGGCTGCCTGGGTGAGCGGGTTGCGCCGGCGGTCTACCGAGGGCGTGGTCCGGCAGTAGATGCACAGCATGCGGCGGATGGCATCGCGTGGATGTCCCGGTCGCGCCGCGCCGGGCGGAATCTGGCTGGTCGCGCGCTCCGCCATCAGTCTTGCCGCCTTCAAGGCCGTGAGGCTAGCGGCGAGGGAGCGCATGGTCCGGACCGATCCAGGCTCGCTAAGTCCTCTCAGCGTCGCATGGGCAGGCGGTGAAAGGCAACTGGGCTGGTGAGCTGGAATGCCCCGGCGACCGGGATAAGTGGGTCACCGAACTCCAGGAACCGATCACCCCGGCCTGACCCAGAGCGCCGCCTTCCGGCCGCGATAAAGCCGTCACGGGGTGTGGAAGTGGTAGCCCTCGCGCAGGAGCCGGGGGAGCACGATCCCGAGAGCATCCACCGTCTGGGACCGGTTCCCGCCCCCGTCGTGCTCCAGGATGATCGATCCCGGATGGGTGTTGTGCATGATGTTCGCGACGATGCTCCGGACTCCCGGGCGGGCCCAGTCGCGAGGGTCGACTGACCAGTCCATCGGCACCATGCGCATGTGCTCGCATTGCCTGATCACGGCGGCCGACCAGGCCCCGTAGGGGGCACGGAACAGCTGAGGATGGACGCCGGTCGCGGAATGGATGGCATGACTGGTCCAGGCGAGTTCCGTGTGCACTCTATGCACCGGCACGCGGGCGAGGTCGGAGTGGGTCCAGGTGTGATTGGCGATATGGTGGCCCGCCTCGGTGACCGACCGGGCCAGATGCGGGTACGCGGCCACATGAAGGCCGACCATGGAGAACGTCGCCGTGACTCCGCAGCGGTGCAGCACCCTGAGCACCTGCGGGGTGTAGACGGGATCGGGCCCATCGTCGATGGTCAGCGCGATCGCCTTGGACGCGTCGTCGATGTAGTAGAGGGGGCGGTCCAGCGGGTAGGAGGCCGGGTGATAGGCACGCGGGTCAGGGCGCTTAATCGCAGCGCGCCGGGTTACCCGGCCACGTTGCACGGCCGGTTTCTGGTACGCGCTCACCTCCCGGTGGGGCGGCAGGTGATCGGGCCCGGAAAGCCAGCGGGAGCCAACGATGCTGGTCAGCGTAATGCCGCCGACCGCCAGGAGCAGGCGCCGCCGCCGAGCTTCGTAAATAGCTGCCGAATCACGATCATAACCCGAGAAATTCCCCATGGGCGCCCTGGTATGTCTGTGCCTTATTGCGGCAAGTACGGCTGCAGAAATCGTGTCTAAGCCATCAAGGGCATCATGCCGGAATTAACCGGTAAGGCAAAGTAAATCCGATGGTGTGTCGCGTGCGGCGAAGCGATGGCCCCGGGGAGCGGGCTGGCCGGGATGGCCGTGATATCCGGGTCCGGACCGGCTGTCCCGCGGACGGTGCTACGCGATAAAATGTCCTGGTGATGGAGTTGTTTCACCCGGCTGTTCGAAGCTGGTTCGAGGGCCGGTTCCCGGCCGGGCCGACAGAGCCCCAGGCGGCGGGCTGGCCGGAGATCGCGGCTGGCCGCCATACGCTGATCGCCGCGCCGACCGGGTCCGGGAAGACCCTGGCGGCGTTCCTGGTCTGCATCGACCGCATCTACCGGGCGCACGAGGCGCACTGCCGCAACCCGGGCCGAGCCCGCCGCCCCGCCGCCCGGGCCGCGGGTCGTGTACGTGTCGCCGCTCAAGGCGCTGGCCGTGGACATCTGGCAGAACCTCGAGGCGCCGCTGGCCGAGATCGCGGGCACGGCCGCCCGGATGGGCCTGCCCGCCCCGGACATCCGGGTTGCGGTGCGGACCGGCGACACGGCCGCCGCGGAGCGCGCCGCGATGCTCAAGAACCCGCCGGACTTCCTGGTCACCACCCCGGAGTCGCTGTACCTGCTGGTGACCGCCGAACGGACCCGCGCGATGCTGGCGCCGGTCCGCCACGGTCATCGTGGACGAGATCCACGCCGTCGCGGGCAACAAGCGGGGCTCCCACCTGGCGCTCACCCTGGAGCGGCTGGAGCACCTGGCCGCGCAGCCGGTGCAGCGGATCGGCCTGTCCGCGACCCAGCGCCCCATCGAGACCGTCGCCCGGCTGCTGGTCGGCGCGGGCCCCGGCCGGTCGGCGCCGGACGGGTCGCCGCGGTGCGCGATCGTGGACTCCGGCCACCGCCGCGAGCTCGACCTGGCTCTCGAGCTGCCCGGCGACGAGCCCGGCGCGGTCGCCTCGGCGGAGCAGATGGACGAGATCCTGGACCTGATCGCCGGGCATGTGCTCAGGCACCGGACGACGCTGGTGTTCGTCAACACCCGGCGGATGGCCGAGCGGGTCGCCCACCAGCTGGGCGAGCGGCTCGGCGAGGGGCAGGTCGCCGCGCATCACGGCAGCCTGTCCAAGGACCGGCGGCAGCGGGTGGAGTCACGGCTGCGCAGCGGTGACCTGCGGGCCCTGGTCGCGACCGCGTCGCTGGAGCTGGGGATCGATATCGGGCCGGTGGAGCTGGTGTGCCAGATCGGCTCGCCGCGCAGCTTCGGCACCTTCCTGCAGCGGGTGGGCCGGTCCAACCACAGCCGCGGCGGCATCCCGGCCGGGCGGCTGTACCCCACGACCCGGGACGAGCTGGTGGAGTCCGCGGCGCTGCTGCGCGGCGCCCGGTCGGGCCGGCTCGACGCCCTGCAGGTTCCGGCCTGCCCGCTGGACATCCTGGCCCAGCAGGTGGTGGCGGAGTGCGCGGCCGAGGACTGGGCCGAGGACGACCTGCTGGCCCTGGTCCGCCGGGCCGCCCCGTTCGCGGACCTGTCCGCGGAAGACTTCGGCGAGGTCGCCGAGATGGTGTCCGAAGGCATCCGGACCGGCCGCGGCCGCCGGGCGGCCTACCTGCACCGGGACCGGGTGACCGGGCGGCTGGCCGGCCGGCGGGGGGCCCGCCTGGCCGCGCTCACCTCCGGCGGGGCCATCCCCGAGCTGGGGGACTTCCGGGTGCTGGCCGAGCCGGACGGCAGCCTGGTCGGCACGGTGAACGAGGACTGGGCGATCGAGTCCATGGCGGGCGACGTGTTCCTGCTCGGCACCACCTCGTGGCGGATCCGCCGGGTCGAGCCGGGCGTGGTGCGCGTCGTCGACGCGCAGGGTGCGCCGCCGTCGGTGCCGTTCTGGCTGGGCGAGGCCCCCGGCCGCACGGTGGAGCTGTCGGAGGAGGTCTGCGCCCTCCGCAAGGCGGTGGCCGAGCGGCCTGGGCGACGGCGGCCCGTCCGAGGCCACGGCCTGGCTGCAGGCCGAATGCGGGATCGGCGGGGATGCCGCGGAGATGATCACCGCCTACCTGGGCACCGCCCTGGCGCAGCTCGGGCTGCTCCCGGACATGGACACCATCGTGCTGGAACGGTTCTTCGACGAGAGCGGCGGGATGCAGCTGGTCGGGCACGCGCCGTTCGGTGCCCGGCTCAACCGGGCGCTCGGGCTCGCCCTGCGCAAGCGGTTCTGCGTCACGTTCGACTTCGAGCTGCAGGCCGCGGCCAGCGACGACGCCATCCTGCTGTCGCTGGGACCGCAGCACAGCTTCCCGCTGGAGCAGGTGCCCAGGTTCCTGGCCTCCAGGACCGTGGAGGGCGTGGTCCGCCAGGCCGTCCTCACCTCACCGATGTTCACGGCGCGGTGGCGGTGGAACCTGAACCGCTCCCTGGCCGTCCTGCGGATGCGCGGCGGAAAGAAGAACCCGCCCGCGATCCAGCGGATGGAAGCCGATGACCTGATGGCCGCGGTGTTCCCGACCCTGGCCGCCTGCCAGGAAAACGTCGCGCCCGGCCCACTGGAGATCCCCGATCATGTCCTGGTCCGCCAGACCCTCGAGGACTGCCTGCGTGAGGCCATGGACATCGACGGCCTCGCCGGGCTGGTCGGCGCGATCGAGTCGGGCCGGGTCACGGTCGTGGTGCGGGACACCACCGAGCCGTCGGTGCTCGCGCACGAGATCCTCAACGGACGGCCGTTCACCTTCCTCGACGACGCCCCGCTGGAGGAACGCCGCAGCCGGGCGATACCGCTGCGCCGCGGCCTGCCCGTGGAACCCCATGAGCTCGGCCGGCTCGACCCCGGCGCCATCGAGCGGGTCGCCAGCCAGGTCCGCCCCGACCCGCGGGACGCCAGACGAGCTGCACGACCTGCTGATGACGTTGACCGCCGTGCGCCCGGACGCGGACTGGCAGCCCTGGTTCGACGAGCTGGCCCGCGACCGCCGCGCGGTCAGCGTCTGCACGGGCCGGCCGGGGTGTTCTGGTGCGCGGTGGAACGCCGCCCCGCCATCGAGGCCCTGTTCCCGGACGCCGCCGTGACCCCCGATCACCCATGCCCGGTGCGGCCGGTTCCCCCGCCAGACCCGGACGCGGCGGCGGCAGACATGCTCCGCGGCCACCTGGACTGCCGTGGCCCCTCGACGGTCACGGACCTGGCCCAGGCCACCGGCCTGCCGCCCGCCGGCATCGGGATCGCGCTGGCCCGGCTGGAGGAGGAAGGGTTCGCCATCCGCGGCCGGTTCACCCAGGCCGGGGCGGACGCTGGGGGAGACACCGGGGCGCCGGCCGGGCCCCATACCGGGACAGACGAGGAATTCTGCGCCCGGCGGCTGCTGGCCCGCATCCATGCCTACACCCGGCAGCGGCAGCGCCGCGAGATCGAGCCGGTCACCGCCCGGGACTTCATGCGGTTCCTGCTGCGCTGGCAGCACGTGGCGCCGGGCACCCAGGCCGGAGGACGGCTCGGCGTGCTCAGCGTCATCGAGCAGCTGCAGGGCTACGAGCTGGCCGCGGGCGCCTGGGAGAACGCCGTCCTGGCCACCCGGGTGGAGGGTTACCGGCGCGAATGGCTGGACGAGGTGTGCCTGTCAGGCCAGGTCATCTGGGGCCGGCTGTCGGTGCGCGACAGCGAGCCGGATCTGGTCCCGAAGCGCAGCGGGCTGGTCCCGTCCCGCGCCACCCCGATCACCCTGGCCATCCGCGACGACCTGCCCTGGCTGCTCCGCGCGGCCCGGGGTGAGCTGGCCCCCGCCGAGCCCGGGCCCGGCCGGACCCGGGACGTGATCGACGCCCTCCGCCAGCACGGGGCGCTGTTCCGGCCCGACCTGGCCACGGTCACCGGCCGCCTGCCGGCCGAGGTGGAGGAGGCGCTGTGGGACGGCGTGGCCCGGGGCCTGATCACCGCGGACGGGTTCCGGGCGGTCCGGTCCCTGCTCCAGCGGTCCTCCGCGCACCGGCCGCAGCGGCCGTCCGGGCTCCGCGGGCTGCGGCAGGGCCGGTCCCGGCCGGGCACCGCCTCGGCCGGGCGGTGGTCGCTGCTCCCGGTCCCGTCCGCCGGCGCCGACCCCGACGAGCTCGCCGAGGCCGTGGCTGAGCAGCTGATCGTCCGCTGGGGCGTGGTCTTCCACGATCTGCTGGCCCGGGAGAACCTCGCGGTGCCCTGGCGCGAGGTCCTCTGGGCCCTGCGGCGCATGGAGGCCCGGGGGACCATCCGCGGCGGCCGGTTCGTGGCCGGGTTCAGCGGCGAGCAGTTCGCGCACCCTGACGCCCTGGACGTGCTGCGCACGGTCCGCAAGCAGCGGCTCGCCGGTGAGACCGTCCGGATCTCCGCCGCGGACCCGCTGAACCTGACCAGCGTCGTGCTGCCCGGCCCGCGGATCCCGGCCATCCCGTCGAACACCGTCACCTACACCGACGGCGCGGTCGCACCGGACCGCCCGCCGGCGGCCGCCCGCACCGCGTCCTAGCTTCCGCTCACACGAAAGCACTGAGGCCGGTGATGGCCCGGCCGACGAGCAGGGTGTTGATCTCGCGGGTGCCCTCGTAGGAGTAGATCGCCTCGGCGTCGGCGACGAACCGGCCGACCTGGTTCTCCAGCAGGATGCCGTTGCCGCCGAGCAGCTCGCGCGCGTAGCCGACGGTTTCCCGCATCCGCACCGTGCAGAACACCTTGGCCAGCGCCGAGTGCTCGTCGGCCGCCGTCCCCGCCGCCTGCAGCTGGGCCAGCCGGGCGCACAGGCAGGCCGAGGACGTGTTGTTGGCCAGCATCCGCACCAGCAGGTCCTGCACCAGCTGGAAACCGGCGATCGGCTTCCCGAACTGCTCCCGCTCCTTCGCATACTCGAGCGCGTGCTCGTACGCCCCGCGGGCGCAGCCCACGGCCTGCCACGCGACGCCCGCGCGGGTCAGCCGCAGCACCTTGGCCGTCTCCCGGAAAGAAGTCGCTTTCTGCAAACGGTTCGCTTCAGGCACCCGGACCCCGTCCAGCGTGATGTGGGCGTTCTGGACGACCCGCAGCGCGATCTTGTCATGCATCTTCATGGCCGCCAGGCCCGGTGTGCCCTGCTCCACCACGAAGCCCTTGACCTGGCCGTCCTCCACGTCACGGGCCCAGATGATGATGTAGTCGGCGAACGTGGCGTTGCCGATCCACTTCTTCTGCCCGTCCAGGACCCAGTCGGCGCCGTCGCGGCGCGCGGTCGTGGTGAGGCCGCCCGCGACCCCGGAACCGACGTCGGGCTCGGTCAGCCCGAAGGCGCCGATCTTCTCCATCCGGGCCATCTCCGGCAGCCACCGCTGCTTCTGCTCCTCGGACCCGAGCAGGTAGACCGACCCCATCGCCAGGCCGCTGTGCACGCCCATGAACGTGGAGATCGACGGGTCGGTCCGGGCCAGCTCCATCGCGATCATCCCGTCCAGGAGCGGGCCGCCGCCCGGGCAGCCGTACCCGTCGTAGGCCGTGCCGGCGATGCCCAGGCCCGCGAACGCGGGGATCAGGTCGTGCGGGAATTCCTCCCTGGTCCAGTAGTGGTTGATGACCGGCTCGATCTCCTTGGTCATGAACTCCCGCGTGCGCTGGAGCGCGTCCCGGCCGTGGTCGTCCAGCAGCTGCTCCAGGCCGTAGAAGTCAGCCTCGGCGTTGGCCATGAGAGTCCTCCCCAGGAGATCGAGACGGTCTAGCCTGCCCGGCCACTACCCGCGCCGGCGGCCAGGAACCGGCCGATGACCGGCGCGACCTCGGCCGCCTCGGTGACCAGGCCCAGGTGGCCGCCGTGGAACACGTGCAGCTGCGAGCGGGGGATCAGCGTGTGCATCAGCCGGGCATTGGCCAGCGGGATCAGCGGGTCGTCATCGCCGGACACGATCAGGGCCGGCTGGCGGATGAGCGGCAGGAACGGCAGGCTCGTCCAGCCCGCGCCGGCCGCGAGCTGGTAGAGGTAGCCCCGCGGGGAGCCGGCCCGGCTCTCGGCGTGCATCAGCGCGCTGACCCGGTCCGGCTCGGTGCGCGCGGAACCGCCGTAGAGGTCGGCGGCGACCTCCCGCATGTAGTCCCGGTCCAGGTAGCGGCGGGGCGTGACCATCCGGGCCAGCACCGCCGGCCGGGCCGGCACCATCAGCGACCCGGTGGCCGTGCTGGCCAGCACCAGGCGGCGGCACCGTCCGTGCTGGAACACGGCGAAGTGCTGGGCGACCCCCCCGCCCCAGGAGATGCCGAGGACGTCGGCCTCCCCGTAGCCGAGCACGGTGAGCAGGCGGGCCATCAGTCGGCACAGGCCGGTGAACCGGTATGGCCGGGCGGGCAGCGGGGAACCGCCGACTCCCGGGACGTCGAACCGGATCACGTCGAGGGCCGGGTCAAGCTCGTCGACGAAGGGCTGCAGCAGCTCCAGGCTGGCGCCGATGCCGTTGACCAGCAGCAGGGGCACGCCCCCGCCGGTCCCGGGCCGGACCGTGACGCGCAGCGGCTGCCCATCGACCACGATGCTGCGCATCGCCGGCGGCCCCGTGCTGCTGCCGGCGCCGCGCCGGGAGCTGATCGGCATCGGCCGCTACCGGTCCAGGACATACAGGCCGGGCGCGGCATCCAGGGGGCTGAACTGGGTGCTGCCCAGCACGCCGGGCCGGTCCTTCTCCGCGCCGCTGCGTGCGGCCAGCCACGACGAGTAGTCCGGCCACCAGCTGCCCGGCACGGTCTCGGCGGTCTTCAGCCAGTCCCGGGGGTCCGCCGGGTTGGTGGCCGACACCTGGAACCGGGCTTTCTGGTTGCCGGGCGGGTTGACCATGGACGCGATGTGCCCGCTGCTGGACAGCGCGAACCGGACGTCACCACCGAGCAGCTGGGTGGTCCGGTAGCAGGCCTGCCACGGGCACAGGTGGTCGGCGACACCGGCGATCACGTAGGTATCCACGTCCACCCGGGACAGGTCCACGGGCGTGCCGAGCATCGTCGCGGTGTCCGGCTTGGCCAGCGCCCGGTCCAGGACCAGCTCGATGAAGTCGCGGTGCAGCGCGGCCGGCATCCGGGTGGTGTCGGCGTTCCAGTACAGGATGTCGAACGGTGGCGGAGCCTGGCCCTGCAGGTAGTTGTTGACCCAGTAGGTCCAGATCAGGTCGTTGGGGCGGAGCCAGGCGAACACCTCCGCCAGCGACCGGCCGTCCAGGTAGCCGCGGTCCCCGGACGCCGCGATCGCCATCGCGGCCGTCTGCTCGTCGATGAGCGCGGCGACCGTGCCCTCGGGGGTCTGGTCGAGCACGGTCACCCCGAGATACAGCGTGGCGAGCTGGTCCAGCCGGCCGGTGGCGCTGAGGTGGGCGGCCACCATGGACGACACGATCCCGCCCGAGCACAGCGCGAAGATGCTGGCTCTCTCCGCCCCGCAGATGGACCGGGCCGTGTCCAGCGCGTCCGTCACCGCCTGGCCGTAGGCATCCAGGCCCCACTCCCGGTGCCGGGCATCAGGGTTGCGCCACGAGATCGCGAACACCTGATGGCCCTGCGACACCAGGTACTCAGCCAGGCTGCGTCCGGGCGATAGATCCGTTATATAGAACTTGTTGATCATCGGGGGGACGATGACCAGCGGGTACTGGTGCACCCGCGGGGTGGTGGGCTCATACTGGATCAGCTCGCAGATCTCGGTGCGCGCCACCACCGCCCCGGGGGTGACGGCCAGATCGCGGCCCACCTCGAACGCGTCCGGCGACACCATCGCCGGGATCCGGGGGGCGGCGGACAGATCCGACGCGAGCGCGCGGACGCCGCGCACCGCGCTCAGCCCGCCGGTGTCGATGAGCGCCTTCCAGGCGGCCGGGCTGATCAGCGGGTTGTTGCTGGGCGCGGCCGCGTCGACCAGGTTCCGGACGATGAACCCGGCCCGCTCGGCGTCCCGCCACCCCAGTTCCGCATCCGCCAGCAGCGACTCGGCCGCCGTGGCCCCGGCCAGGTACAGCTGCACGATCCGCCGGAGGAACGGATTCTGCGTCCACGCCGGGTCGGTGAACCGCCGGTCGCGCGGCGCGGGGGCCACGGCCGACCGGCCGGCCGTGATCCGGCCCACCTCGGTGCCCAGCGCCGCCGCGCGGCGGGCCACGGAGCGCGGCTGGCGGGCCAGGTGCAGGCCCAGCCGGAGCACCGAGCCGTCGGGCTGGAACCGGCGCAGCACTCCCAGGGCCGCGTCCGACAGCAGCAGGTCCAGCGCCGGTACCCCCTCGGCCGCGTCGGCGAAGGCGTCACCGGGGTCCTCGGCGGTGCGGCGGCCCGCCTCCGGCCCGCTCATGACCGCTCCCGCGTGGGCGCGCCGTCCGTGGCCGGCGGCCGGACCTCACGGCGCAGGATCTTGCCGGTCGGCCCCTTGGGCAGCTGGTCCACCAGCCACACCTGCCGCGGGTACTTGTAGGCGGCGACCCGGTCCCGGGCGAACGCCCTCAGCTCGTCTGGGGTGGCGCTGGCGCCGGGCTTGAGGGCCACGGCGGCGCCGACCTCCTCGCCCAGCGAGTCGTGCGGGATCCCGATCACCGCGACCTCGGCCACCCCGGGGTGCTCGTAGAGCGCCTCCTCGATTTCCCGCGGGTAGACGTTGTAGCCGCCCCGGATGATCAGCTCCTTCTTCCGGTTGACGATGAAGAAGTAGCCGTCCTCGTCCACCCGGGCCAGGTCCCCGCTGCGGAACCAGCCGTCCGGGATGGCCGCCGCGGTCGCGTCCGGGTTGGCCCAGTAGCCCTTCATGACGTTGTGGCCCCGGATCGCGACCTCGCCGACCTCCCCGGCCGGCACCAGGACCCCGGAGTCGTCGACCAGGCGCATCTGCACGCCGGCGACGGGGGTGCCGATGGAGCCCGGCTTGCGGATCCGGTCCGGATGGTTGAACGAGGCCACCGGCGATGTCTCCGACAGCCCGTAGCCCTCCAGGATCGGGCAGCCGAACGCGTCCTCGAAGCCGCGCAGGATCTCGACCGGGAGCGCGGCCCCGCCCGACACGCACAGCCGGAGCGAGGACACGTCGGCCGCGGCGCGGTCCGGCTGATGCAGCAGCGCCGCGTACATCGTCGGGACGCCCTCGAAGATGGTCACCTTCTCCCGGCTGATCATCTCCAGGGCCGCGCCGGGGTCGAACCGGGGGAGCAGGGCCAGGGAGGAGCCGCCGAGGACCGCCGCATTCAGGCCGCAGGTCAGGCCGAAGCAGTGGAACAGCGGCAGGCACCCCATGACCACGTCGCCCGGGCCCGTGCCCAGCAGCGTCGTCGCGGTCACCTCGGCGTTGCGGAGCAGGTTCGCGTGGGTCAGCTCGGCGCCCTTGGGGAGCCCGGTCGTCCCCGACGTGTAGAGGATCACGGCGTCGTCGCCGTCGGCGCGCTGGGCCCAGTCTCCGAGCGGCGGCCGGTCACCGAGCAGGGTCTGCGCGTCCGGCTCCGTGACCCGGATGACCGGGACGCCCAGGTCGGCCGCGCCCTTGGCCGCCTCGTCCGCGGCGGGGTCCCAGGCCAGGATGACCGAGGCTCCCGAGTCGCCCAGGTAATGCGCGACCTCCCGGCTCTTCAGCAGCGGGTTCATCGGGACGACCACGGCCCCGGCGGCCAGGGCGCCGTAGAAGAGCAGCGGGAACGCGAGCACGTTCGGCATCATGAGCGCGACCCGGTCGCCGCCCCGGACCCCGGCCTCGCGCAGCAGCGCCGCGGCCTGGCCGGTGCCCCGCGCGAGGTCGCCGTAGGTAAGCACCTGGCCGCCCTGCCGCAACGCCGGGCGCTCGCGCTGCCCCGCCCGTGCTGCCTGCGCCTGCACGATCCCGGCCAGGTTGGTCATCGCCGGCTCCTCTCCCTTGAGACCGGCGCACACTCCTGGGGCTCATCCCATGCTGTGGCCAGCGCCACTGTCAAGAGAAGGGCGGCGGGGGCCCCGGGCCCCGCGGGCGTCCGGCCGCTGGCCTCCGCGGCTTCGCGGGCGGCCTGCGGGGTGTCCTCACCCATGGCGGGTGGGCCGGGACCGGGTGGCCGCTGCGACGATCAAGCCGAGCAGACAGGACGCGGCCATGACCGTGCGGGACCGAGCAGGGCGGGAGGGCCGGGTCGGCCCTCTCGTGACCTTCGTTGAGCATGTCCGCCCGGACGGGGCGGTGGCCCGGTGGGGTTCGCGCCGGCATCGCAAGCATCTGCGGGGCGCCGGGGACGGCTCGACGTGGTGGGCCCCCAGGGCCCGCGGCTGGTGGATCGCGGTGCTGTTCGCGGCGGGGTCGCTGGTGTTCGCCCTGGGAGCGGTCCCCGGCTACGCCAGCGCCGTTGGGGCGCGCTGGGATGCGGTGACCTTCTTCACCGGGTCGCTGTTTTTCACCGCGGCCGGGTTCCTGGCCTACCGCGAGGCCGTCGATGCCGGCCCCCAGGCACCGGACGCCGCCCGGCGGCGGTTCTTCGTCTTCCAGCCCCGCCGGATCGACTGGCTGGCCACGGCGGTGCAGCTGGCCGGGACGGTCTACTTCAACGTCAGCACCGGGAACGCCGTGCGGGTCGACCTGTCCGCGCAGGCTGCGCACCAGCACGTGTGGCGCCCGGATGCCGTCGGGTCGGTCTGCTTCCTGGTGGCCAGCGCGCTGGCCTGGTTCGAGGTCTGCCACGGCTGGGCCGCCTGGCGGCCGCGATCATGGGCCTGGTGGATCACCCTGGTCAACCTGATCGGGTCCATCGCGTTCGGCGTCTCGGCGGTCGCCGGCTACATCGACCCGGCGACCGGCCAGCTGCACAACGCCGAGCGCTCGAACCTGGGCACGCTGGCCGGTGCGGTGTGCTTCTTCGCCGGTGCGGTCTTGCTGCTGCCCGAGCGCACCGAGGAATCCAGCCGCCCGCTCGTGACTCCCGGCGGCACCTGAAACGGCAGGTGCGTCGCGGTGGTGCCGGCCGGTGCGGTGGGCCAGGATGGGTGCATGGGAGTGCTCCGGTTCACGACGCAGTTGCAGGCCCGTGGCCCCGCCGCCGCCGTCATCCTCGACGATGACCAGGTGGCGGTGGTGGGTGAAGGCGCCAGGCGGTTCCCGGTGGTCGCGACCGTCAACGGCTACACGTGGCGGACGAGCGTGACCCGGATGAAGGGTGAATTCCTGCTCGGCCTGAACCGGGAGGTCCGCGAGGGTGCGGGCGCCCAGGCCGGTGACGAGGTCGAGGTGACCGTCGAGCTCGACGAGGCACCCCGCGAGGTCGAGGTGCCCGAGCGCGCTGGCGGCGGCCCTGGCGGCCGCCCCGGACGCCAGCGCGGCCTTCGAGCGGATGGCCTTCACCCACCGCAAGGAGTACGCCCGCTGGGTCGCGGAGGCGAAGCGGGAAGAGACCCGGCAGCGGCGCGTGGAGCAGGCGGTCGAGATGATCCGGTCGGGCCAGACCCGCAGCTGATCAGTTCTGGAGCTGGCGGAGGATACGGGCGAGGTGGTCGCGGTCGGCCGGGCTGAGCCGGTCGAAGACCCGCTCGGCCTCGGTTCCGCGGGCCGCGCGGATGGCGCGGAGCACGCCGGTGCCGTGTGCGGTCAGCTCGGCGAGGGTGGCCCGCCGGTCGCTGGGGTCGGGCCGCCGTTCGACCAGGCCGCGGGATTCGAGCGCGTCGACGACCTCGGTGGCCGAGCGCGGCGCGATATGCAGGCGCCCCGAGAGATCAGACAGGCGTATCGCCCCGTGGTGGTTCAGCACGCGGAGCGCCCGGAACTGGGACGGGTTGATGTCCCAGGGGGCCAGGGTCTCCTGGGAGGTCTCGCGGAGCCGGCGTGAGACGGACAGGAGGGCATCGGCCAGCGTCTCGTCACCGCCGGCCTCGTCAGCACCGGCCTGGCCCGCACCCTTGTCGCTGCGGGTGCCGGGCCGGCCCGCCGTCTCGCTGCCCTGGATCACGGGAATAGCGTACCAGCGACTACCGTTGTACCCTCATATTGAGGTTACCTCAACAATGAGGTAACCTCAGCAGTGAACCTAATCCCAGGGCCCGCCCGGCGGGCCTCCCCCCGGCAGAATCGAGCAAGCACTTGGTGTCCCCACACACGAACCCCCAGAACGCAAGTCCTTACCCCACCAGTACCCAGACCGCCCGCAGCGGCGACCCCGGCCGGGGCCGCGGCGCGAGAACGGTCACCGCCGCCGAGAAGGCGCAGGCCCGCGAGGTGTCGCTGCGCCGCATCGGGCAGCTCTTCAAGCCCTACACCTGGCAGCTGACCATTGTCACCGCCATCATCGTGGCCTCCTCCATCGTGGGCGTGGCCTCACCGTTCCTGCTCCGCGCGGTGATCGACACCGCCCTCCCGGACCGGAACCTGCGGCTGCTGATCCTGCTGGTCGCCGGCATGATCGGCATCGCCGCCGTCACCTCCGCCTTCGGCGTGATCCAGACCTGGATCAGCACCAAGGTCGGCCAGCAGGTCATGCACGGCCTGCGCACCAGCGTCTTCGGCCACCTGCAGCGGCAGTCGGTCGCCTTCTTCACCCGGACCCGCACCGGCGAGGTCCAGTCCCGCATCACCAACGACGTCGGCGGCATGGAATCCGTGGTCACCTCGACCGCGACGTCCGTCGCCGCCAACCTCACCACCGCGGTCGCCACGGCGGTGGCCATGGTCGCGCTGTCCTGGAAGCTCTCCCTCATCTCGCTGGTCGTGATGCCGCCGTCGGTCTACCTGAGCCGCAAGGTCGCCCGGATGCGCCGGGCCATCACCACCGAGCAGCAGCGCGAGCTGGCCAACCTCAACGTCACCATCGAGGAAGGACTGTCGATCAACGGCGTCCAGCTGGCCAAGACGATGGGCACCGGGCCGTCCCTCGTCGCGCGGTTCACCGCCTCCTCGGCCCGCCTGATCGACCTGGAGCTGCGCTCCCAGCTGGCCGGGCGCTGGCGGATGGCCTCGATGAGCATCATCTTCGCGGCCGTCCCGGCGGTCATCTACCTGGCTGCGGGCCTGCCCGTCACCGCGGGCGCGATGACCATCGGCACCCTGGTCGCCTTCACGACCCTGCAGAACAGCCTCTTCCGGCCGCTCACCGGCCTGCTCAACACCGGCGTGTCCGTGGTCAGCTCGCTGGCCCTGTTCGCGCGGATCTTCGAGTACCTGGACCTGCCTGTCGAGGTGGACGACCCGGCCCACCCGGTGGAGATCGTCCCGGAGGTCATGACCGGCCACGTCCGGCTCCAGGACGTCAGCTTCACCTACCCCGGCGCCGACCGGCCGGCCCTGACCGGCATCAACCTCGACGTCCCGGCCGGTACCACGCTGGCCCTGGTCGGCGAGACCGGCTCGGGTAAGACCACCCTCGCCGCGCTGATCGCCCGGCTCTACGACCCGGGCAGCGGCGTGGTGAGCATCGACGGCATCGACATCCGCGACATGAAGCTGACCGACCTCGCCGCCGTCGTGGGCGTGGTCAGCCAGGAGACCTACCTCCTGCACACCACGGTCCGGGAGAACCTGCGCTACGCGAGGCCCGATGCGACCGACGGGGAGATCGAGGACGCGGCCCGGGCCGCGCAGATCCACGACCTGATCGCCGGCCTGCCCGACGGCTACGACACGATGGTCGGCTCCCGCGGGCACCGTTTCTCCGGTGGTGAGAAGCAGCGCATCGCCATCGCCCGGACCCTGCTGCGCGACCCGCGCGTGCTCGTCCTGGACGAGGCGACCAGCGCCCTGGACACCGAGACCGAGCGCGCCGTGCAGCATGCGTTCGACCACCTCGCCGCAGGCCGCACCACGATCACCATCGCCCACCGGCTCTCGACCGTGCGCAACGCCGACCAGATCGTCGTCCTGGACCACGGTCACGTCATCGAGTCCGGCACGCACACCAGCCTCCTGGCCGGAAACGGCCGCTACGCCGCCCTGGCCGCATAAGCCCCCGGGGTTTGCCGGAGCCCCGGGTTGCCGGGCGTGCACAGCGGGCGCGGCTGCGCCCGGCAGCGGGCGCAGCCAGCCGGCTGCGCCCGCCGCTGTGCCTCCTCCCTCTGCCCAGCCGGTTCAGCGGCTCCCGAGGCCCGGCAGGACCCTCGTGTGCTCGATCTGGACGGCCTGCAGGGCCTGCGGATTCACGCCGAGCAGCCGGAGGATGGTCGGGGCGATCTGGGTCGTCTCGACCTGCGCGCCCACCTCCTGGCCCTGCCGGAGGCCGGCCGAGATGATGAGGGCCGTGCTGCCCGCCAGGCCCTGCGCCCTGATCTCGGCGACCATGTTGCTGACCTGGGTGTTGATGTAGTTCAGCGCCCGCACGAGCAGCGGACCCGGGACCTTCCCGCCGGGCAGGTAACCGCCGGTCAGGCCGTCGGAGGTCGGCAGCTTCTGGGCGGTGGACACCGTCTGGAAGTTCATGCCGAAGATACCCGGCACGCCGACGTGGCTGGTGCGGCTGTGGTTGTAGCCGTCGATCTCGTTCAGGATGGCCTGGACCTTGTAGCTGTCGTACTGCATGGTCGCGGCGTTGTCGCTGGTCCAGTCGTCGCCGGCCGGGTAACCGATGGCCTGGCTGTTGATCTCGGGCGTGAAGTAGTCCTGCACGCCGTTCCCGGACGGGCCGGAGAGGGCCAGGTACGCCGGGTGCTTGTCTGACCAGGCGGTCCGGAGCCCGGCCTGCCGGGCGACGTTGAAGATCGTGTTGACCCTGAGGTACTGGTTGGGGTAGATCGGCTGGCACGTCTGGGCGCTGACCGGCAGGTTCGCGGGGTTGATCACGTCCCGCGGATTGGAGGTCATCTGCAGGATGCTTCCCGGCAGGCCGCTCAGCCCCTGCCCGGCGTCCAGCGAGTTCAGGTTGATGTCGTCGGCCTCCGTGTAGGCGACCTCACCGCCAGGGGCAGGCCCGGCGCACTTCGTCGTCCCGGCCGGGAAAACGTCGTGATTGTAGGTGTCGTCGTAATAGATGCCGGTGACACCCGGATCGCCGCCAGTGACCTGGCCGACCATTCCCGGGAAGGAGTCCGAGGGGATCGGCGTCCGCGCGTTGCTGTAGTCGATGCCGTGGCGGACCAGGGACGCCAGCGTCAACGCCGGATAGTGCTGCACGTACCACGACAGATCCTGCTGGTGCAGGCCGTCCACCGACAGCAGCAGCACATACCTGATCTCGCTCCGCGGATGACCAGCCGCGCCACCGTGGACGGTGGCCGCCGACGCGGACGCCAGCGCGGTGCCGGCCACCAGGGCCGCCCCGCCGGCCGCGGCTGCGGCTGCTCGTAAACACCTGATTCCCATGAGCCCTCCGAATGCGCACAGTCACCCGCCCACGCGGGTGATTACCCCTGGCTACCGCAGCCAGGCAGCCTCCAGGCAACGGGCAAGCGAACGGGCCGTGACCGCCGTCAGGCGGGCGCAGCCTCAGCACAGGGGCAGCGCGGCCTCGGCGGGCGGCGGTGGCCGGCGCTGGCCGGGGAGCCGGCCGCCGGCGGGTAGCCTGATGAGCACTGCGCTGGTGCGAATGCAGAGGCGGCCCCGCAGGCCGGCTCTGCGGGGATCGGTGCGGTCCTGCCCCCACCATCGGCGAGGAGTGGATCGGCATGACCCTCTTCCAGCGGGCTCACGACATAGTTCAGGCGAAGGCGAATAAGGCGCTCGACGCGGCCGAGAAGCCTGACGAGATGCTCGATCTGTCGTACGAGCAGATGCTCGACCAGATCACCCAGGTCCGCCGCGGGCTGGTGGACATCGCCGCGTCGCGCAAGCAGATCGAGCTGCAGGAGCAGCAGTTCCAGCACTCGGTGGACCACCTCCAGGAACAGGCGAAGGCGGCGCTCGCGCAGGGCCGGGAGGACCTGGCCCGGGAGGCCCTGTCCCGGAAGGCGGCGGCCCAGGCCCAGATCGACGCCATGGAGCCCCAGCATGAGCAGCTCGTCGAGCAGGAGGAGAAGCTCGAGCACACCCTTGACGCGCTCCAGAAGCGGGTGAACAGCTTCCGGACGCAGAAGGAAGTGCTGAAGGCGCAGTACACCGCGGCCCAGGCCGAAACCTCGGTCGGCGAGAGCGCGGCCGGGATCTCCCAGACGTTTGGTGATTCCGGAGCGGAACTCCAGCGGACCCAGGACAAGATCGCCCAGATGCAGGCCCGCGCGGGTGCCGTCGATGAGCTGCTCGCGTCGGGAGTTCTCGAAGACGTCGGGGGTGACACCGACGACATCCAGAAGGAGCTCGACGAGGCCGGCACCGCGGCCGGGGTCGACCAGGAGCTGGCCGCGCTCAAGGCCGAGATCGGCCCGGCCGGCTCACCGGCGCCGCGGGAGATAACCGGGAGCTGAGCAACCTCGTCATCGGGCTGACCGGGGGCACGGATGTCCCGCAGGGCTCGCGGCGCGCTCCGCAGGGCGTGGCCGCAGCCGGCTGGGTAGCCGTGGCATCCGCCTGACCAGTACTGTCAGGCCATATGAGCACGCCTCTCCCGAGGATTCTGGCTGAGAGCACCAGGGTCGAGGCGTTCAGCGACGGCGTGCTGGCCATCGCGATCACGCTCCTGGTGCTCGATCTGCACACGGCGGACCACGCCGGCCGGGTCGGGCATGACCTGCTGACGCAATGGCCCGCCTACCTGGCCTACGTCGCGTCGTTCCTCTACATCGGGGTGGTGTGGGTCAACCACCACGCCCTCTTCACCCGGATCGCCAGCGTCAACGGCGGCCTGCTGTGGTGCAACCTGGCGCTGCTCCTGACGGCGTCGGTGCTGCCGTTCCCGACCGCGGAACTCGCGTTCGCGATGGGGCGGGAGGGCACCCGCGGCGACAAGCTCAGCGCGCTGCTGCTGTACGCCGTGATCAGCGCGGCCATGGCGGGGGCCTGGCTGATCATGTTCTCCTACCTCAACCGGCATCCCGCATTGCTGCGCCCGGGCGTCACCGCCGGGTTCTTCCGGACCGAGCGGCTCCGCGCCGTGCTCGGGATCTGCGCCGCGTTCGTTCCCGTGCTGGTCGGGCTGCTGAACCCCATGGTGGCGCTGGGATTCCTCGTGGCCATGCCCGTGTTCTACGCCGCCACGGCCGACGGTCTGAAGAGCCGGCGGCCCGCCGACGATACCTCGCTGGAGCAGGGCTGACCGGAGCAGGGCTAACACGGGCAGGCCCAAGCGGGACCGCCGGGCGTCAGCGGGGCTCGGGGCGATCCGGGTTCCCGGCCCCCGGGGCGCGGGTGCCGCGTCCGGCCTGATCATCCCGGCCGGCGGGCCGCCAGCAGTACGGGCATCCCGGGCCGAAAGCGCTGTGCAGATGGGCGCAGTCCACGAGTTGAGGCGTCATCACTGGGCTTACCACCTCGGATTCCCGGCGCGCGAGCCGGTGCGGCTCGGGAGCGCCTGCGGTGCTCAGCGTTTCCAGTGTCGCGCGGGCACCCTGCCTGGCCCGCGAACCGCAGCTCAGCGAGCGTGTCGGGAATCCGTGCTCAGAGGAACTGGCCCGTCGTGTCGTTGCCCCGGTCTCCGTGCCACACCACCGCCACCACCTCACGGGGGTCGATCACGGTCCACCCGGTCTCGCGCTCCAGACGGACCAGGCCGTCCGGGCGGACCTCCGACGCCGGTCAGCCGCTTCTCTCGGCCGTCGGGAAGGCCACCGGCCCGATCTGGCTGACCAGCATGGACATGGACCCTGACTTGCCGATGAGGGGCTTGAGCAGATCGCGCATCGTGTCGCCGGTCATCACCTGGCACCTCCAGCTGTCGCTATGAGCAGCATGCCCGCCTCGGGCAGGACGCGCGCGGTTTGCCGGGTCGCCGGCCGCCGCGCCGGGCCCTTCTAGCATCCCCTCTGATCCGCGGATGGGCGGTCACGGGGGACACGGGGATGCTGAAGCGACGGACATGGGCCGCATGCACGGCGAGCCTGGCTACGGCCATGCTGATCGGCGCGGCCGAGCCTGGACCGGGCGCCAGCGCGGCCTCCGCGGGCCGCCAGGGCCGCCCGCGGGCCACGGCCTGATGACGCCGGTCGGCACGGCGCCCGGGATCCCCCCGGGGGCCAGGATCACCGGCCCGGAGGCCAGGTCGGCCACGCTGCACATCACCGTGGCGCTGCGGTCCGCCGACGCCCGCGGCCTCCGCCGGCTGGCCGCCCAGGTCGCCACCCCCGGCTCGGCCCGGTTCCGCCACTTCCTCAGCCCGCGGCAGGATCCAGGCCCGCTTCGGCCCGCCGCGGTCCGCCCTGGCCGCGGCCCGCGCCTGGCTGCGCCGCCATGACCTCAGCACCGGGCAGGCCCTGGGAGATGGCCTGCTGCTGCCCGCCACCGGGCTCGGTAGGCCGGATCGAGGCGGCGTTCCGGACGACGATCGACCGGGTCCGGCTGGCCGACGGCCGGACCGCGCTGATCAACCGGCGGCCCCCGCGAGGTCCCCGCCGGCCTGCGCCCCTGGGTGTCCGCCGTGCTCGGCCTCAGCACCGTGCACCTGCCGGGATCCAGCCTCGCGCCGGGCCGGTGCCCGGGCCCCGGGCCTGCCACGCGGCCCGGCACACCCGGCACGTCTACACCGCGGCCTGGCTGGCCCGCGCCTACCAGCTTCAACCCGCTCTACCGCCAGCATGACTTCGGGCAGCACGTCACCGTGGCCCTGTTCGAGCTGGCCGACTACGCCAACCGGGACATCGGGGCCTACAACCGCTGCTACGGGGTGCATCCGTCCGTCCGCCGGGTCCGGGTGGACGGCGGGACCAGCGTCGCGGCCTCGGGAGAGGGCACGCTGGAGGTCACCGCGGACGTCGAGGTCGTCGCGGCCATGGCGCCACGGGCCAGCATCCTCGTCTACCAGGCGCCCCTGTCCGGCGGCGACCAGTCCATCGTGGATACCTACGGCGCCATCGCCCAGCAGGACCGCGCCCAGGTCGTCAGCAGTTCCTGGGGCGGCTGCGAGCCGCTGGCCGGGCCCCGGCCGTCACGCGCATCGAGGCCCAGCTCTTCCAGGAGATGGCCGTCCAGGGCCAGTCCATGATGGCCGCCGCCGGGGACTCCGGCTCCGAGGGCTGCCTGCCCGACGTGAAGGAGATCCCGCCCGCCTCGCCTACAGCCTGCAGGTCGGCAACCCGGCGAGCCAGCCGTTCGTCACGGCGGTCGGGCGGCACCACCATCACCCGCTACGGCTCGCCCCCGGTGCAGTCGGCCTGGAACCAGACGCCCGCGGGGATGGGGTTCCCGGCCCCGTTCAACGGGCGTCACGGTCGCCCGCGCAAGTACCCCGGCAACCTGGTCGGCAGCGGCGGCATCTCCCGGATGTGGCGGATGCCGTCCTGGCAGGCCGCTTTCCTGCACGGCCGCCACGCCAGCGGGGCCCGCTGCGGTGCCCCGCGCGGGACGGGCTGCCGCGAGGTCCCCGACGTATCGGCGCTGGCCGCGATCGGCACCCAGCGGCACCCGCGGGTACGTCATCTACGGCACCGCCGGGGCGTTCAAGGGCCAGGGCTGGCTGACCGTCGGCGGCACCAGCCTGGCCACGCCGCTGTGGGCCGCGCTGACCGCCCTGGCCGACCAGCAGGCGCCCGGCCACCGCCTCGGCCTGCTGTCCCCGAGCCTGTACCGCGTCGCCCGGAGTGACCCGCGGGCCTTTACCGACGTCGCCGCCGGGAACAACGACTACCTCGCCGCGTACTGGCCGTCGCTCCCATCACACGTGCCGGTCCGGCGGGCGGCGGCACCAGCCCTGCTACCGGGCCGCCCGCGGCTACGACATGGCCACCGGGCTGGGCACCCCGCAAGCCGGATACCTCGTCCCCGACCTGCTCCGGGAGCGGGCCCGCGGGCCTAGGGCCCGGTGGTAGCGGCCAGACCGGCCCTGACCCGCCAGAAATTGGTCTAGACAGGCGGGCGGGGCCGGATGACAGACTGCCAGCATGACCGGACCGGACCCCAAAGGCAGATCTCCTCGGTTACCTGCAGGCCGGGCGCGAGGCCCTGCTGTGGAAGCTCGAGGGGCTCTGCGAGTATGACGTCGCGGCGTCCCGCTCACCCCCACCGGCACCAATCTCCTGGGGCTGGTCAAGCACCTGGCCGCCGTCGAGCTCGGGTATTTCGGCGAGACCTTCGGCCGTCCGTCCGGCGAGCCCACGCCCTGGCTGGCGGAGGACGCGGAACCGAACGACGACATGTGGGCGACCGCGGCGGAGTCGCGTGACCAGATCATCGCCCTGTACCACCGGGCCTGGCTGCACGCGGACACCGTGATCGACATGCTGCCGCTCGACGCGACCGGTCACGTGCCCTGGTGGCCCGCGGACCGGAGCGAGGTGACGCTGCACCGGGTCATGGCCCATGTGATCGCCGAGACCCACCGGCACGCCGGGCACGCCGATATCGTGCGGGAACTGATCGACGGGGCGGCCGGGCGCCAGCCGGGGAACGCCAACCTGGCGCCCGGCGACGCGTCCTGGTGGGAGGCTTACCGGAGCCGGCTGGAGCAGGCGGCCCGGGACGCCGGCCGCTGAGCCGGCCCGCCGCCCGGAGGAGCCGCAATGCGCAAGATCATCTCGATGATGTCGGTGTCGCTGGATGGCTTCATGGAGGGCCCGAACCGTGAGATCGGCTGGCACAAGATCAGCGACGAGCTGGCGGCCCACTTCAACGAGCAGCTCGGCGCGATGGGCGGCTTCCTGGACGGCCGGGTCACCTGGGAGCTGATGGCCGGCTACTGGCCGGCCGCCGACGCGGATCCCGCGGCCCCCGAGGCCGTGGCCGAGTTCGCCCGAATCTGGCGGGACATGCCGAAGATCGTTTACTCCAGGACGCTGGACCAGGCCGGCTGGAACACCACCGTGGTCCGCGAGGTGGTGCCGGAGGAGGTCATGGAGCTCAAGGCCGGGCCCGGCGGGGACCTGGTCCTCGGCGGGGCCGACCTGGCCGCGGCGTTCCGCCAGTTCGACCTCATCGACGAGTACTGGGTCTACGTCCACCCGGTCCTGATCGGCCGGGGCAAGCCGATGTTCGGGCCTTGCGACGGCCTGACCGACCTGCGTCTCGCGTCCAGCCGCATCTTCGCCAACGGCGTCGTGCTGCTCGACTACCAGCGGCCCCGCGCCCCCGGCGCGTAGCAGGCCTGGGAGCGCCGGAGCAGCCGGGTGCGGGCCGTACCGTCCGCAGCGGTCAGTCAACAGGACCGTTTGACCAGTGCGGCCGGGCCGGGCACGATCGTCGCTGTGGACATGGAGCGCCGGAGGGGAGCTGGTCAGGTGTGAGCATCCTGGGTACCCGGGTCTTGCGGACGGAGGACCCCGGCTTCCTGACCACCGGCGGCGTCTACACCGACGACGTGGTGGACGACCGGCTGGCCGGGGCGGCTCACGTGTTCTTCGTCCGGTCCCCGATCGCGCACGCCCGGATCACCTCGGTGGACGTCAGCGCGGCCCTCGGCGCGCCCGGCGTCATCGCCGCCTTCACCGGGGCCGACCTGGCGGCCCTGCCCCCGTTCGCCCCGCCCATGCCGGATCTGATCGACGGGCGGATGGCGCAGCCCCTGCTGGCCCGGGATGTGGTGCGCTACGTCGGCGAGCCGGTGGCCGTCGTCGTCACCGAGGACCCGTACCAGGGTGAGGACGCGGCCGAGCTGGTCAGTGCCGACTACGACCCACTCCCCGCGGTGGTGGATCCGGGCGACGCGGCGGATGGCTCGCGCGGGCTGCTGTTCCCCGAGGCCGGCACGAACGTGACCGCCATCTTCGGCGACGCCGCCGCTCTCCAGGCCGACCTGTTCGACGGCTGCGAGGTGGTGGTCAGCCGGACCATCGTTAACCAGCGGGTGGCACCCGCCCCGATGGAGACCCGGGCGGCCGCGGCGGCCTGGGGCGACGATGGCCGGCTCACCGCCTGGATCCCGAACCAGGGCGCGCAGGGCACCCGGGGGGCCCTGGCCGCGATGCTGGCCATGGACCCGTCCAGCCTGCGGATCATCACCCCCGATGTGGGCGGTGCGTTCGGCGCGAAGTTCGGCGCGGACCCGGAGCACGCCGTGGTCTGCTGGGTAGCCCGGCAGCTGGGCCGGCCCGCGCGGTGGGCAGAGACCCGGAACGAGAACCTGGTCGCGATGACGCACGGCCGGGCGCAGCGCCAGACGATCACTATCGGCGGCCGCCGGGACGGCACCGTGACCGCCTACCGGCTGGAGATCCTGCAGGACTCCGGGGCCTACCCCCGGTTCGGCGCGTTCCTGCCCGCGCTCACCATCCTGATGGCTCCCGGCCCGTACGCGATCGGCCGGGCCGAGGCCGTGGCGCGGTCGGTGGTCACGAATACCACCCCGGTCGGCGCGTACCGCGGCGCGGGCCGGCCCGAGGCCACGGCCGCGGTGGAGCGGGCCATCGACCTGTTCGCCGCCGAGATCGGCCGGGACCCCGCCGAGGTGCGCCGCACGAACCTGCTGGACAAGTTCACCGAACCGCACCGGACCGCGTTCGGTGCCGTCTACGACAGCGGCGATTACGTGGCCGCGCTGGATGCGGCGCTGGACACGGCCGGCTACCCCGGGCTCCGCGCAGAGCAGGCCCGGCGCCGCGCCGCCGGTGACGTGGTCCAGACCGGCATCGGCCTGGCCAGCTACGTGGAGATCACCGGGGGAGGCGGGGAGGCGGGTGCCCCCCGCGAGAACGCCACCGTCGAGGTGCATCCCGACGGCAGCGCGACGATCCTCACCGGGACCTCCCCGCACGGCCAGGGCCACGCCACCGTGTGGGCCATGCTGGCCAGCGAGGAGCTGGGTATCCCGGTGGACAGGATCACGGTGAAGTGGGGGGACACCGACCTCATCCCGGAAGGAGGCGGCACCGGCGGCTCCCGCAGCCTGCAGCAGGGCGGGGTGGCGGTGCAGCAGGCGTCG
This sequence comes from uncultured Actinomycetes bacterium, assembly GCA_963723595.1. Taxonomy (GTDB): domain Bacteria; phylum Actinomycetota; class Actinomycetes; order Streptosporangiales; family Streptosporangiaceae; genus RYN-230. Next base: position 790,738 of record CAVRRQ010000010.1, on the reverse strand, counting down.
CGGGAACTGCTCGGGGTCGCCCGCGGGCGGGCCGCCGCGATGCTCGAAGCCAACCCCGATGACCTGGTCTTCGAGCCGGAACGCAGCGCGTTCGAGGTGGCGGGCGATCCGGAGGCGGCGGTACCCCTGGCCAAGCTGGCGGCGGAGGAACGGCTGGTCGTCCGCACGGTATTCATCGCGCCGGGCGCCACGTTCCCCTTCGGCACGCACGTGGCCGTGGTGGATGTGGACACCGAGACCGGCAAGGTGGTGCTGCGCCGGATGGTGACCGTGGACGACGCGGGCACCGTGATCAACCCGCTGCTGGCCGAGGGCCAGCGGCACGGCGGCATCGCCCAGGGGGCCGCGCAGGCGTTCCTGGAGGAGGTCATCTACGACGCGGACGGCAACCCGCTGACCGCGAGCTTCGCCGACTACCCGTTCCTGTCCGCCACCGAGGTACCCAGCTTCGAGCTGGCCGACATGGCCACGCCGACCAGCTACAACCCGCTCGGGGTCAAGGGCATCGGGGAGGCCGGGACGATCGGCGCCACGCCCGCCGTGCAGAACGCGATCATTGACGCGCTCGCCCACCTCGGCGTGCGGCACATCGACATGCCCGCCAGCCCGCAACGGGTGTGGCGGGCCCTCCAGGAAGTATCTGCCGGGAAGGACGCGTAGATGCAGATCGAGCTCACGGTCAACGGGGCGCCGCGCTCCGACGAGGTCGAGCCCCGCCTGCTCCTGGTCCATTACCTGCGCCAGCGCTGCGGGCTCCGCGCCACGAACGTCGGCTGTGACACGACATCCTGCGGCGCCTGCACCGTGCTGGTGAACGGCCGCTCGGTGAAGTCCTGCACGATGCTCGCCGTGCAGGCCGCCGGGCAGGAGATCACCACGGCGGAAGGCCTGGCGGCCGGCGACGAGATGCATCCGGTGCAGCAGGCGTTCCGGCAGGAGCACGGGCTGCAGTGCGGTTTCTGCACCCCGGGCATGGTGATGGCGGCCGCGGGGCTGCTGGCGGAGAACCCGCACCCGACCGAGGCCGAGGTGCGGGAGGGCCTGGAAGGTAACTTCTGCCGGTGCACGGGCTATCACAACATCGTCCGGGCCGTGCTGGCCGCGGCCGAGACGATGAGCGCATGATCCCCGCGCCGTTCGAGTACGAGGCGGCCGAGTCGGCCGGGCACGCCCTGGACCTGCTGGCCCGCCACGGGGAAGACGCGAAGGTGCTGGCCGGAGGGCACTCGCTGCTGCCGATGATGAAGCTGCGGCTGGCCGTCCCCTCGGTCGTGATCGACATCGGCCGGGTCGCCGGGCTGGCCGGCATCCGGGCCGATGGGGACGACCTGGTGATCGGCGCCACCACCTGCCACGCCGACATTGCCGCGTCCGGACTGGTGCGGTCCCAGACCCCGTTGCTGGCCTACGCCGCGGCGCAGGTGGGTGACCCCCAGATCCGGCACCGGGGCACGATCGGCGGCTCCCTCGCGCACGCCGACCCGGCGGCGGACCTGCCGATGGCGCTGGTCGCGCTGGGCGGGTCCATGGAGATCGCCGGACCGGGCGGGCGCCGCACGGTCAGCGCGGACGACTTCTTCGCCGGGTTCTTCGAGACCAGCCTGGAACCCGACGAGCTGCTCACCGCGGTCCGGGTGCCCCGCCGCCCGGGCCCGGACTGGGGGTACCAGAAGTTCGTCCGGCGGGCCAACGACTGGGCGATTGTCGGGGTCGCGGCGGCCGGCGGCCGGATCGCCCTGGCCAACATGGGCCCGGTGCCGGTCCGGGCCACGGCGGCGGAGGAGGCCCTCGCCGGCGGGGCCAGCCCCGCGGACGCGGCCGCGCTGGCCGCCGAGGGCACCGACCCGGCCGAGGACATCCACGCCGACCGGGCCTACCGCCAGCACCTGGCCCGGGTCCTGACCCGCCGGGCCCTGGAGCACCAGACGGGTTAGCCGGTATCGCCGGCGCCAGGAACCCCGTCTTCCGGTGATCCAGGAGACGCCGTGCGCAAGCAGGCAGGTGGCTATGTACTCCCAGTACGGGGTGATTCAGCCCGGCGGGAGCAGCCGTGTCGTCATTAACCGGAAGCAGTGCAGGCCCGGACGGTCCCCGAACTCCCGACCGCGCGGCACACGGTACGTCGTGGCCTGGTCTCCAGGCCAGCGCGTTACGGGCCGGTAAGATCGAGGCAGACCTGGCCGGGCCGTAGCAGGCGGGAGCCGCCCCCGGCCCGGCCTGATCCCGGCGGGTGGGCCTGCACCCACCGCAGGTGCAGGAACACCCCCGTGGCGCGCCGCCGCGGGAAGGCCGCCCCGGGCTCCGGTGTGCCGCAGGCCATACCTGGCCGGGGAACAGCGGGGGACGGCCCAGCGTCATACAGAGTGTGAAGGCGCATAGTGATACGTCGGAGGCCGCCCACCCGGCCAACCTGGTCCTCGTGGAACAGTCCGGAGCCAAGCACGAGATCCCCCAGTCCTCTCCCGGCGACGGGATGGCCGAGGCTGAACAGGCCATGCACGACCCCGGCCTGCACCTGCGCGAGGTCAAGGTCGTCAGCGAGCACAAGGCCATCGCCCGCTGGAAGGCCTCCCAGCTCGGCTGGCGCCGCGTCGCCTGACCTGCGCGTTCAGTCCCGCAAGCTTAGCGAGGCAGGTCCCGCCGCCAGAGGCGGTAAAGGTCGTCCAGCGGATAGGCGGTGTCCGTGGGCGGGGTATCCCACAGGCGGGTCACGCGGCCGGCCGCGTCGAAGCGCGGCCAGCCCGGGTCGCCGGCGGCGGCGAACGAGACCCATGCCCTGCGCATCTGCCGGGACAGGTCACCGAAGCCCGGGGGCGGCGGGGTGCCGAGCAGCCGGGCCGCATACCGGGTACCCGGATTAGTGAAGATGAGCGGCACATCCAGGCCGTGGCCCGCGCCGGCGGCCGGAGCCGGCCAGGTCAGGTCGTACAGCCAGGTCCGGCCCCCGGCCTGCGCGTGTGCCTCGGCCACCCACGTGGTGGGCATCCGGACCAGCGCGTCCGACATCATCTCGGTGAGCAGGACGGCGTCATCGTCCCCCGGACGGGCAGCCCGGTAGGCGCCGGCCGCGTCAGCACCTAGCCCCAGCGCCTGGGCCTCCCCGGCCAGGTCAACGCCCGGCCCGCCGGGTAGCGGGGCCATGCCCCGGTACTCCGCATGGGTGAAGCCGCAGACCAGGTCCACGTCCCGGCGGACCCCGGCCCGGAGCGCCGTCCAGGGCGGCCCGGTGACCAGATCCCCGTCGATCACCGGGCCGAACGCGCTGAAGCCGGCCTGCGGGTCCGTCAGCGGCACGTCCTGCACCGCCAGGACCGCTTCCGGCGGCAGCGAGGCGAACCCGGCCCAGGTGGGTGGCACCCCGGCCGCCCCGGCCAGCACGCCGGTGATCCGCGCGGCCTCGGCGGCGGTCCGGCAGCCATCCGGGACACTCTGCGCAATCGCCCGGCGGAACAGCCCGGAACTGGCTGCCGTGGCGGTAAGCAGCGCGACCGAGGCCGCGCCGGCGGACTGGCCGAACAGGGTGACCGCGCCCGGGTCGCCGCCGAACGCCGCGATGTTGCGCTGCACCCACTGCAGCGCCGCGAGCTGATCGTGCAGGCCGCGGTTGTCCGGGACGCCAGGCAGATGACCGAACCCCTCGAAGCCCAGCCGGTAGTTGACGGTCACCACAACCACGCCCGAGCTGGCCAGCGTCCCCGCGTCATACTGCGGCATGCTGGAGGCGCCGAACCTCCACAGCCCCCCGTGCACCCACACCATCACCGGCAGCCGGGCCGCACCCGGATCCGGGCTCCACACGTTCAGCGTCAGGCAGTCCAGGCCGTCGGCGGGCCGCCAGAACGGCGGGACGCCCGGCGCCGGTGCGGGCTGCGGCGCTGCGCTGCCAAACGCGGCGGCCTCCCGCACGCCGTCCCAGGCGGCCGGGGGCGCGGGAAGCCGGAACCGCTGCGGCCCTTCCGGGGCGCTGGCGAACGGGATACCCCGGAACGACGAGATGCCCCCGCGCACCCTCCCGCGCACGAAGCCCAGGTCAGTGGGCACCACCGGACCAGTCACGGCGGGACCTTACCAAACGCGATCCGGCGTACGCGTGCCACGACTGGGTACCGGCCGGGCGCGGCGGTCGGTCCGCACCCGGGGGTGTGTGATGATGGAACAGAGGGCCGTGGGCACTCCGAACGCTGGCAGTCACGCCGACGCCGTCCGCGGGCCCGGTGAGCCCGGCACACCCTGTGCCAGGGATGGGATGGCCGAGATGTTCGGCTTCAGGATCATCCGCCAGTACGAGCAAGGCGTTGTCTTCCGCTTCGGGCAGGCCCTTCCCGGTGTGCGCAAGCCCGGCCTGACCTGGATCAACCCGTTCACCTGCCGGCTGACCAAGGTCAACATGCAGATCGCGGTAGCCAGCGTGCCCGCCCAGGAGACCATCACCCGGGACAACGTCACGCTGAAGGTAGACGCGGTCGTCTACTACCGGGTCGTCGACCCGCTCAAGGCCATCATCAACGTGCAGAACTACCACTACGCCGTGTCCCAGGTCGCCCAGACCTCACTGAGGTCGGTCACCGGGCGCAGCAACATGGACCAGCTCCTGTCCGAACGCGAGCAGGTCAACGCCGAGCTCAAGGACGTGATCGACGCCCCCACCGAAGGCCCCTGGGGTGTCCGCGTGGAGCGCGTCGAGGTCAAGGACATCTCCCTGCCCGAGTCCATGAAGCGCTCCATGTCCCGGCAGGCCGAGGCTGAGCGTGAGCGCCGGGCGCGGATCATCGCCGCCGACGGCGAGTACCAGGCCTCCAAGAAGCTGGCCCAGGCCGCCACCGTCATGGCCGCTGACCCGGCCGCCTTGCAGTTGCGGCTGCTGCAGACCGTCGTCGAGGTCGCCGCCGAGAAGAACAGCACCCTCGTCATGCCGTTCCCGGTCGAACTGCTGCGCTTCTTCGACCGCGCGGCCCCGCGCGACAGCCTGGCCCCGGCATCCGGCGAGGCCGAGGACGCCGCCGCGCCGCTGGACCCGCCCGCGCTGCCCGCGCCCGCGGTGGTGACCCAGCCCGCCGACGTGGCCCAGCCCGCGAACGTGGCCCAGGCCGTGCCGCTGAACGGCTCCCCGAAGGCGGACACCGCGGGCTGACGCCACGTCAGCGCTGTCGCCCTGGTTCACGGGCACCATGCCCGGGGCCTCTGCGCCGAGGCGGCCAGGGAGCCCCGGTCGTCAGGGAGCGGAGGCGGAGCCCGCCGCCGGGGCGGCGCCGCCCAGGCGGTACACCTGCGCGCCGTCTGCCGCGTAGTCGAACCGGAAGCCGGCCGCCTGGAGATACTGCAGGATTACCGGGGTGTGTGACCAGACGATGGCCCAGCCGACGTGCATGCGGCGCGCGTCGACCCGGGCCGCGTCCAGCCAGGCCGGGTCCGTCTTGCTGGCCCGCAGGTCGCGCAAGACGACACGGTGCTCCCGCTGGGCGTCGAGCAGATCGGCGTAGAACGGGTGCCGTTTGACCGCGGCCAGGACGGACTCGGGCAGCCGGGATACGTAGGCGACCGCCCGGGGATGCCCGTCCACGGTGGCCTGCACCTCGGCCTCCGGATCGAAGGCTGCCCCCTCATTGGGCAGCGGCACGGCGCCGCGCACGCCGAGCGGGACGTCCACGACGATCGACCCGGAATGGTCGGCGGCGATCGGCCGGTCCAGGGCGGGCAGGGCGGTGGGGATGGTCGCGGTGACCTGCGGAGTGGCGCCGGCGCCGACGCTGCCGGCTTCGAGGACGGCCAGGGCGGCCACGACGATCAGGGCCGGCCAGGCGTGATAACGCAGCCAGTTCACGCCGGCCGCCGCCAGCAGCGCGGCCGCCACCAGCCCCAGTTCGGTGAGCCGGTTGGCTTCCCGGAACGAGGACAGCAGGGAGATCCGGACCATCCAGGTGTACGGCATGATCATCGACAGCCGCCAGCCGTGCCAGACCTGGGCCAACGGCACGTACCGGTGGTGACCGATGATGATCCCGGTGCCCAGGGCCAGCCAGGTGGCGCCCAGCCAGAACAGGGCAAGCAGCCGGGCGCTGCGCCGCCGCCAGCAGACGACCAGGCCCAGCAGGGCTATGACGGTCAGCACCACGCCGTAGGGCACGAGCGTGGCACTGTGCGGCCCCGAGCGGTAGTAGTACGCGGCCAGGCTCCTCAACCCGAACGCGCCGACCCTGGGTGAGGGAGCGAATATCTGCTGCAGGGCCGCCCCTGAGTTGGCGTAGTCCGCCGCGAGGGCGCTCTGCGGCACGGACGCGTCGCCCCTGACCGCCTGCTGGGCCATGGCGATGAGCTGCGGGCTGGCGATGACGGCCGTGACCGCCGCGGCGATGCCGGCCAGGCGCAGCTTGACCCAGGCCCGTTCCCCGCCCCGGGCCGGGCGGCGGACCAGCCAGGGCAGCAGGGCCGCGGCCACCACGATCCCGGTCATGATCGACGATTCCAGGTCGGTGAGCAGCGTGATGCCCAGCACCACACCCAGGATCACCGCCTGGCGCCAGCCAGCCCGCCGCCCCAGCCGCACCGCGGCCTCCAGCGCCACGGGCAGGCAGATCGCTCCCAGCGCCAGCTGGATCTCGAACCAGGAGGCCCACGTCAGCATCGTGGACAGGCCGTAGAACGCGCCCCCGGCGATCGCCCCGGTCTGGGAGGGCACCCACAGCCGGGCCGCCCGGTACATCGTGTAGCTCATCAGGCCGGGCGCAGCCGCCGTGAGCAGGTTGTAGGTAAAACTGGGCCCAAACGCCACCGTGACCGGCGTCATCAGCAGGCCAGGCAGCGGCATCAGCACATGAAATCCCAGCGGGACCCCCACCGGCGCGGCCAGGTAGTGGCTGAACCAGGGATTGCTGAGGTGCAGCACGGAGCGCGCTATCCACCAGTAGTCCCACACGAACAAGCCGGCATCGCGGCCGGAGGGCAGCACGTGGCCGGTCAGGTAAGCGGCGCGGGTCCAGTTCACCGCGACGCCTGCGGCGAGGTAGCCGATCAGGACCGCTACATGGATGCCTACCGAGCGCGCCGCTGACCCCGTCCGCAGTGGCCACGCCCCGGTCCGGGCGCCCGAATCTTTCTGGTCAGCGGACGCAATACCCCCAGCCTTCAACGCGCCGGCCCGTCCTTTCTGCTGGACCTGGGGCCTGCCCAGGTCGGGTCTGCTGGCTGGGGCGGCTGCCCGGGAAATCGCCTATCTAAGAGATGCACGGAACGATTCAAACGTTGCCCAAGAGTGTTTAAAGAAAGCGTCTGCTTTTCCCCCGGGCGGCTTCAGCCCTGGTGGTCAGCGCAGCGCGGACACGTCGCTGACCTCGTCTTTCCCCGTGTGCGTGCGCGGCATTCACCGCTTGGCGGCCTTACGTGCCGACGAGGAGTCTAGTGGCGTTTTCGGCGGGGTGATAACTGCAAGCTGCCGTGGCCGCGCTGGAATCGTAAACCCGGTCGATCTGGCCGGGCAGGGCCACCCCATCCGGGTGAATGCGTCCGCCGGTGCCCGCCGGCGGTTAACGGCGGGAGCGTCAAGATAGAGGGCCGCAGCTACGCCGCGGTGCAGCCGGGGGTTCAGATGCGCGGCGGGCCGGCATCCACAACCCGCAGGGACAGTTCCAGCGGATCGAAGTGGATCAGTGATTCCATCCACCACGTCATGCCCGCCTGGGCGAGACCGCGAAGATCGGACCTGGCCGGTTCCGCCCAGGCCGGGCTGGCGTTGCCCGCCACGGCCACGTCGAAGTCGCGCCCGGCGGGAAGCCGGACGCGGTGGACCCGGGCGAGGATGCCAGCCAGCTGGTCCGGGGTCAGGGCCGGGCCCGGGGGGTTGGGGAAGATGCCGTCGCACGCGGCGGCGCGGCGCAGGACCCGCGGGTGGCTCGCGCTGCTGGCCGCCCAGATCGGGATGGGATACGGCTCGGGCGGGGATTGCCCCAGGTCGATCTGGTAGTGCGCGCCCTCGTGGTGCCAGGGCCGGCCGGACCACAGGGCCGGGAGGATCTCGAGTGCCTCGTCGAGCATGGCCGAGCGGGCCGGCCAGCTGCCCGGCTCGCCGAACCGGCTGAAGTCGCCTGATTCATCAGAACCCAGGCCGGCACCGACGATGAGCCGGCCGCCGGACAGCCGGCTGACGGTCAACGCGTGCCGGGCAACCACCCACGGCCGGCGCCGGGTCAGCGGGGTGACCATCGGCCCAAGCCGCAGGCGCGTGGTGGCCTGGGCGATGGCGGCCAGCGTGGTCCACGGGTCAGCGATAGGCGCCTCCTGGGGGACCACGTGGTCCCACAGGAACACCCCGTCCCAGCCTGCCGCTTCGGCGCGCACCGCCAGGTCAACCAGGGCCGCCGGGTCACCGAAAGGGCCGAACGGCGGAAGGTAGACCCCGTAACGCACGGGGCTGTCCGCCAAGGGAATCTCCCAGCACAGGGCGCAGGTCACCAGGACACGGGTCAGCGTACAGGCCGCGCTGGATCCAGGCCCGCCCACGCCACACGCGCGTGATCAGGCGGCTTCAGGGGCCGGTGAGATGGAACTCCACCCGGTACAGCAGGGTGTCGTCAGCGATCGGGCCAGCGTGGGCGGCCCGCCGGCGCAGTGCTTCCCGGTCCTTCTCGCCGGACCGGCGGACGTCGTCCGGGGTGATGGATGCGAAGGGCACCAGTTCGACGCAGTCCACCTCGATCTGCGCGGGGCCGACCGGGTACCGGCCGCCCTCTTTGACCTTGGGACGGCGCCACAGCCGGAACGACACCGTGATGTCGCCCGACATCACGGCGCCGCGCAGTTCCCGGCTGAACTCCACCCAGCCGATGGTACGGCGGTCTGCGGCTGGGCAGGTCAGGCGGTTACGCGGCCGCGCGGTCAGTCGTGAATGCTGAGGACTACGCGGCCGGGTGTCCCGCGTTCCACCAGCTCATGGGCGCTGGCGATCTGGTCCAGGGGGAACGGGCGGCGATCTGGGATCGCAGGCTCCCGCCGGTGAGCGCCTCGGTCAGTGCCCGGGCGGCGGCCGACTTGACCGCGGGGGAGAAGTCGTCGCTGCCGAGCAGGCGGAGGGTCGTGTCCTTGAACCCGAAACCCCAGTAAGGGATGGCCGGCCGGCCGAGGACGCGTAGGAACTGATGACGCCCCCGATGGCCAGGATCTCCGCATTGAGGATCGGCGTGCGCGGCGAAATCGACGTCCGCGATACGGTGCACCCCCTCCGGGGCGGCCTGGCGGATGCGCCCGGCGAGGCCGGGGTCGCCGTCGAGGAAGGCATGCCGGGCTCCCAGGCTCCGGGCCCGGCCCAGCTGCTCCTCGCTCCGCACGACGGCGAGGACGGTGGCTCCGCTGCCCCGGGCCAGCTGGGTGGCGATCGAGCCGACGCCCCCCGTAGCGCCGTAGACGAGCACGACGAGCCCGCCGGGCGGCCCATCGGCGAAGATGGCGCGGTGGGCGGTGATTCCGGCGATCCCCAGGCAGGACGCCTGCTCGTCGAGAGTGTCCCGCTCAGCCGGGTCCTGCGGCCGACGGCCTAGCCGCCCGCGGGAACAGGGGAGATCCCAGGCTGTCATCCTGGCGTCGCCGGCCCGGCGCGGCTCCCGGGCCGCCTTACGCCGGCCGCGAAAACCCTCCGGAGGCCGGGACATGGCCGGATACGGTGAGCTGGCCGGGGCCCGGCAGCGGGTCACGAACGCAGCCACGGAGGCGACGCCGATGGGTGGTCCGGTCATCACCAGCCCGGGAGTGCGCCAGCGGGGCTCCAGGCCCCTGCTGCGCACGAAGATCGGCGAGCGGCTGCGCCGGACCCGCAGGGACCAGGGCCGGACCCTGGCCGACGTGTCCCGGGCCGCGCGGGTTTCGGTGCCGTACCTGTCCGAGGTCGAGCGCGGCCGCAAGGAAGCCTCTTCCGAGGTCCTGGCCGCGATCTGTGACGCGCTCTGGATCGACCTGTCCGACCTGCTGGCCGGGGTCGCGCGGGATCTCGTCGCGGATCGTGCCCCGCGCGGCACGGTCGTCCGGCTGGACTCGGCGGGCGGCGCCCGGCCGGCGTCGCCGCTGCGTGCCCCGGGCGACGCCCAGTGCCTGCTGGCTGCCTGAGCGCCGGTTAAGCCGCCTGGCCGGCCTCGCGGGTGGTGATGACCTCGTCGGCCAGGCCGTACCCGACCGCCTCGCGGGCGCTGAACGTCTTGTTCCGGTCGGTGTCGGTCCGGATCTTCTCCACCGGGTGGCCGGTGTGCCGGCTGAGGATCTCCTCGACATCACGGCGGGTCCTCGCCACCTCCTTGGCCTGGACGGCCAGGTCGGGCAGGGCGCCCTGCGCCTGGCTCGACGGCTGGTGCAGCAGCACCTTCGCGTGCCGGAGCACGGCCCGCCGGCCCGGGGCGCCCGCGGCGAGGAGCACAGCCGCCGCCGACGACGCCTGGCCCATGCAGATGGTCGCGACGTCCGGGCGGATGTACTGCATCGTGTCGTAGATCGCGGTCAGGGCGCTGTAGGAGCCGCCGGGGGAATTGATGTAGAGGCTGATCTCGAGGTCCGGGCTGGCCGCCTCGAGATGGAGGAGCTGGGCCATGATCACGTTGGCCACCCCGTCATCGATCTCGGTGCCGAGGAAGACGATGCGCTCGGACAGCAGCCGGGAGTAGATGTCGAACGCCCGTTCACCGGCCGGGGTCCGCTCCACCACGGTCGGGATCGTGTACTGGCTCATGGTCACAGACCTGCCTTCCGGCCGGCGGCGGCGGGCCGCACGTCATCGAGGCGCTCCACGATGTGATCGACGAGCCCGTAGTCGCGCGCTTCCCCGGCACTGAACCAGCGGTCGCGCAGGCTGTCCTGCTCGACCCGCTCCAGCGGCTGCCCGGTGTGCTCGGAGATCAGCCGGAGCATCGTGGCCCCGGTCCGCCCCAGCTGCTCGGCGTAGATCTCGATATCGGCCGCGGTGCCGCCGAAACCGGCCGAGCCCTGGTGCATCAGCACCTGGGCGTGTGGCAGGCTGAACCGCTTGCCCGCGGTCCCGGCGCACAGCAGGAACTGGGCCATGCTGCCGGCCAGCCCCATGGCCAGCGTGCTGACGTCGTTGGGAATGAGCCGCATCGTGTCGTAGATGGCCAGGCCCGCGCTCACGGAGCCGCCCGGCGAGTTGATGTAGAGGCTGATATCGCCGCGCGGGTCCTCCGCGGACAGCAGCAGCAGCTGCGCACACAGCCGGTTGGCCACCTGGTCATCGACCTCGGTGCCGAGCAGGATGATGCGCTGGAACATCAGCCGGCTGATCAGCTGCTCGTCCAGGGCCGCGGTGGCCGGGGGTGCGTCGGCAACGGCAAGCTTCATGGTCTCCCTGCTCTCGGTCACGCCCTCGGATCCGGGCTCACCATCAACCATGGGCCGCCTGGTGCGGCTCAGCCAGCGCAATCTGCTGCCAGCAGAGTTGCTCTGCCAGCAGCAGAGAGCCTCTGCTCGCCGACATGGTGGGCAGCCCGGGCTTTCGTTGGCAGGATGAAACGACGAGGCCCGGATCGGGCCGCGGCTGGCGAGGGGGCCAGATGAGCGCGGATACAGGGCTCGTCGTGCGCGACGTGATGGTCCGGGGCGTGGTGGTCCCGTTCCGGCGGCCGCTGGCCACCAGGGTGGGGCATTTCGCCCGGTGGCCGTTGCTGCTCATCGACGTGACCACGGAACAGGGCATCACCGGCCGGTCCTACCTGGCGCCGTACCTGGCCAGCGCGTCAGCCGGGCTGCGCACCGTCCTGCACGAGCTGGCTGAGGGCCTGCGGGGCCAGCCGGCCGCCCCCGGGCAGGCCTTCGCGGGCGCCCGGGGCTGGTTCGCGCTGGCCGGCTACCAGGGCCTGGCCCTGGCCGCTGTGGCCGGCCTGGACATCGCGCTGTGGGACGCCCTGGCCCAGGCGGCCGGGTTGCCCCTGGCCCGGCTCCTGGGCGGCACCCTCGAGCCGGTCCCCGCGTATAACAGCAACGGCCTGGGCCTCATCCCGCCCGCCGCGGTCGCCGACGAGGCGCTGGAACTGCTGGCCGAAGGCGGGTTCACCGCGCTGAAGGTCCGGGTGGGGCGGGACCGCGCCGCCGACGACCTCGAGGCGGTCCGCCGGGTCCGGGCCGCGGTCGGCGACGAAGTCACCCTGGTCGCCGACTACAACCAGGGGCTCGCCCTGGGCGACGCGCTGGAGCGCTGCCGCGCGCTCGACGCGGAGGGCCTGACCTGGATCGAGGAGCCGCTGCGCTACGACGACCTGGACGGCCACGCCCGGATCGCCCGCGACATCACCACCCCGGTCATGCTGGGGGAGAACTTCTACGGGCCCCGGGCCATGCACGAGGCCATCCGCGCCCAGGCATGCGACCTGGTCATGCCCGACCTGATGCGGATCGGCGGGGTCACCGGCTGGCTGCAGGCCGCCGCCGTCGCCGACGTGGCCGGCCTGCCGATGTCCTCCCACCTGTACCCGGAGGTCAGCGGGCACCTGATGCGGGCCACCCCGACCCGGCACTGGCTGGAATGGCAGGACTGGGCCGGCCCGGTGCTGGCTGAGCCCTTCGCAGTCCGCAACGGAACCCTGCTCGTGCGTGATGTGCCCGGCAACGGACTGGAATGGGACGAGGACGCCGTCAACCATTACCAGTCGTCAAACTGATCGTGGCCGGGCCATTCAGCCGAGCTGGCTGACCCTCCGGATGGTCTCGTCGACGGGACGGCCGCCGTCGATCGCGATGTCGTCGATGACGGCGCAGGTGCGCGGGCAGCAGCGCGGCCACGCACGTCACCAGCACGCCGGTGACGGCCGCCGCGCCCGCGGCAGCGAACAGCAGCGGCGGGAGCTGACGGGCGAACACGGCCGCCCCGGCCAGGCCGAGCGCGGCGCCGATGGCCGATCCGGCCATCCCGGTCAGGGCGCCCTCTGTGATCACCAGGCGGCGCAGCGCCGGCTCGGGCCAGCCGAACGCGCGGATCGTGGCCAGTTCCGGCGCCCGCTCGGTGATGCTGATCAGCAGAGCATCGGCGACCGCCAGCACGCCCAGGGCGGCGGTGGCCGCCACCGCGACATAGTCCACGCCGCGGACCCGGACCGTCACGACGTTGCCGAGCAGCGTGCCGACGACGGCGCCGCGGAACGCCAGCGTGACCGCGATGAGCAGCGTGAGCGCGCTGACGCCGACGGCGAGGCTGACCGCCCCGACGAGCGTGCGCCCGGGCGTGCGGAGCACGTTCACCAGGGCCAGTCCGGTGATCCCGGACGGCGGCCGGGCCCGGCGCACGGGCAGCACGGGCGGTCGGACCGAGGCCACCGGGTCGGCCCGGGCGGCTAGCCAGGCCGGCGCCGCGCCGGCCGCGACCGCCAGCGCCAGCGCGACCGGGATGGCCAGGGCGGCGCGCGCCGGGGAGGCGTGCAGACCCAGCGCCGCGGCCAGCGGCGGGGACAGGAGCGCGCCGAGGAGGCCCGCGGCCAGGCCGATCATGGCCACCTCGCCGAGCACGGCGGCGAACAGCCGGGGCCGGGTCCATCCCAGCGCAGCCAGCACGCCCAGTTCTTGCCGGCGGCCCCGGACCGCGGCCGTCGCCGAGTTGGCCACGAACAGCGCGCAGACCACGAGGATCAGCACGAACAGCGCCACGCTGCTGCGGTTGACCGCGTCCAGGATGGCGATCGCGACGCCCTTCCTGACCCAGTCTTCGGTGAGCAGCAGCGGGGGCTGGCCGAACCGGCCCGCGGGCACCGCGGTGGTGGTGGGCGCCGGGGAGGATCCGGCGACGATGTCCACGGTCAGGTGGGTGCGGAGCTCGATCTGCTCGGCCACCGTCGTGATCCGGTTGAGGGAGGCCTGGTCCGGGCCGGTAACGCCGGCCACGCGGACCCGGATCACGCTGATCGGGGCGCGGGCGAGCTGTGCGGCGCCGGTGTAGGACTTGTTTTCCAGCGTGGGGAGCGCCGCCAGCGTGGTGATGAGCTGCACCGGCTGGGTCACGTAACCCCCGAGGTTGAGGCTGGGCAGCAGGTCCGAACCGCCCAGTGCCTTCCGGCTCGCCGCGCTGGCCGGTGCGGCCGCCGTCGGCTGGTACGGCCCCAGCGGCACCCGGGACAGCGGATCAAAGACGGCGATCTTTCCCTGGCTGAACGTCCCGACCGGCACCGGCACCGGGGAGAGAGTGTGGGGGGCGGTAAGCGCCCGTTGTCGGAGCGCCCGGTACTGGGTGCCGGCGTTGTCCAGCGGGGCCGGGTAAAACCCGCTGCGCTGCGACCCCACACCGAAACCGGGTTGCGCACCGCAGCCGGGACAAGGTCGCCGCTGCCCACGCGCCGGTAGCGCACCGGGCCGACGGACCAGTACTTCGACAGAGCATCGCCCAGGCGGGCGGAACCCTGCTGGCTGGACCTCAAGTGGTCGAGCAGGTACTGGTAGGCATGCCGGGCGGTGATCGTGGTGCTGAGCACCGTGCGGCCGGCCATCACGGAGTCCTGGCGCATCACCGCCGTCCCCAGCGTCGGCGGTGCCGAGGGGGCGGACAGCTCCTGAACCCGGCTCACCGAATACTCGCCAATGCCGCTGTCCGCCGCGGCCAGCACCGGGAACCCTTCCTTCTCCTGGTAATAGTGAGCGTTCGGGCCCGTCCCCAAGCCTCCTTCCGGCAGGTACTGTCCCGAGGTCACCGCGCGGTTGAGGCCGTCCAGCCGGGCCTCGGCCGCCGGGTCGACCGCGGCGATCAGCATCGGGAACTGCCAGCTGACGGAGAAGCCCGGGCGGCTCCCCAGGCGCGGGACGGAGTACGTCCGCGGCGGAAGGCCCTGACCGTCGATCTTCGAGAAGCACCATGTGGTCGCCAGCGCGGCGTAACTGAACGGGCTGGCCACCGGGCCCGTGGCCGGGCACGGGGCCACCGTCGGGTGGCCTGGCACGGTCTCGGTGGTTGCGCCGGTGCGGGTGTGGTACCGGACCCGGTCGGGGGTGACGTAGACGTAGGAGGGGGGCTGCGGGATCCGGGCGGCGCCGTTCGCGCTCACCCAGGTCGTTGTCACCCGGTAGAGCTGACGTCCCGGGCGGGCGACGCCGGCAGCGGGGAGCCATACCGGGAAGGCGGCGTACATGAGCGTGTACCCGACCATGGCGATCGGCGCCGCCACCTGCACGCCAGCGATCTTCTGGATCTGATGCCACTGGGCCATGGTGATCCCGCCGTAGATGCCGGACAGGAAGTCCGGCTGGACGGTGCCGGTGGCCGACTCCAGCCTGCTCCGCGCCCCCGCGGGGCGGACCAGGATGTCGTAGGCGGGACGGAAGTGCGCGGACACCGTGCCGACGGTGCGGACCTGCGCGGTGCGGGCGGCCGCCGTCAGCACGGTGAACGCCGTGGCCGCGACGAGCATCCCGGCCAGCAGCGCCAGGGCGCGGCCGGAACGGAAGCGGAGCTGCGACCAGATGAGCCTGCGCACCGCGGGGAGCCTCCGACTGCCATTTCCCCGGCCGCCTGGCGCGGGCCTGGGACACGTGACTACTCTGGTCCCTACCTAGCGACAATGCAAGAGCGTTACCTAGCGACAATGTAAGCCGAGATCACATCGTTACGCGCCTGCGGGAGAACGGTGACATGCCTCTACACCACGCCGTGCTGGCCCTGCTCGCGGACAAGCCCGCGCACGGCTACGAGCTGAAGGGCAGCTTCGAGCAGGCGGTCGGCGAGCAGTGGGGCGGGCTGAACATCGGGCACCTGTACCAGATCCTCGACCGCCTGGCCCGCGACGGCCTGATCGAGTCCGAGCGCCAGCCGCAGGCCGTCAAGCCCGACCGGCTGGTCCACCGGATCACCCAGGCCGGCCAGGAGGAACTCGATCGCTGGCTGAACGAGCCCAGTGTGAGCACCCGCGGCTACCGTGACGATTTCTTCCTCAAGGTGATGGCCGCCGCCCAGGCCGGAGACCCGGGGACGCTGGCCGCCGTGCTGCGGCACCAGCGGGTGTACCTGCTCACGGAACTGCGCAGTCTCGCTGATGCCAGGGCGGCCGCGTCAGGATCACCCGTGGTGGCCCTGCTCGTGAAAGCGGCTGAATTGCACGTCCGCGCCGACCTCGGGGTGGTCGACGCCGCTGAGCAGGACCTGAGTCCCGGCACGCTCGCGGCCCTCCGGGCCGCCTCACCTGCGCCGGCACCCAGGGCCCGCTCCATCACGCATGATGGCCCGGGCGACGGCCGGCCAGCCGCTGAGCGATGACCCCGGTGCCGCCCGGCCGGGTGGCCTACTCCGGCAGCCGTGCGAACGCGCGGACCGGGATGGTGCCGAATCCCTCGATGCGCAGCGGCACGGCGGTGAACCAGGCCCCGGCCGGCGGCAGCTGCCCCAGCCCGGTCAGGTGCTCGACTACGGGAATCCCGGCCGCCAGCAGCAGCGAATGCGCGGGTCGGCGGCCATCGGCGGTGTCGTCGATGTTGACCGCGTCAATGCCGACCAGGGCCGGCTCCTGCCCGGCCAGCCAGGCCGCTCCGGCCTCGGTGAGGAAGTGCGCGCCCTCGGCGTAGGCCGGGGAGCCGAACCGGGCATCGTCGCCGGTGTGCAGCAGCACGGCCGCGCCGCGGACATCGAGCGCGGCCAGCGCCCCCACGTCGATGCCGCGCTGCCGGGTTCCGGTCACCCGGACCACCACGGCCGGCAGGTCGGCGGTCCGTTCCAGCGGCATCGCGGCCAGGTCGGCGCCGCCGGGGTAGCGGTGGTAGGGCGAGTCGAGGTAGGTCCCGGTGTTGCCGACCAGGCTGATCCGGCCGATCGCGAACTCGGTGCCGGGGGAGTAGTGGCCGCGCGAGGCTTCCCGGGTCAGGTGCGGCGTGATCTCCGGCCCGGGCAGCCCGGGATAGGTGATCATCCCCGCCCGGATCACGTGGCTGAGCTCGGCCAGCGCCCCGCGCCGGGACGGCGGGACAGCGGCGCGATCCGATGGGCCGCCCCGGGTGCCCTTGTGCGGCTCGGCGACGATCCCGACGTTGCTGAGCTCGACCGACTCCGTCATCAGCAGGCCGAGTGAGGCCACGAACAGGGCGGCGATCCCCGCCTCGCCGATGCCGGGATCCGGGACGTCCACCCGGAACCCGTGGACGGTCAGGCCGCCACCGTTGGCGAAGGACACGCTGGCATCGAAGAATGCCCGGTACTCAGGCACGGCGCAGGCCCAGCCGCGCGGCGAACGCGGACATCTCCTCGAGCTGCTCATCCAGGTCCGGCGACGCCGCGGGCACGACCACCCGGGTCACTCCCTGCCTGGCCAGGTCCTCGACGTCCGCCGCGGAGATGCCGAGTGACTCCCAGCGGGTGTACTCCAGCGCGGTGGCGTCGCGGCCCGCCTCGCGGGCCGTCTCCCGCATCAGTTCCACCTGGCTGGCTCGCTCGGCGGAGCTGAGCCCGCCGCCCGGGAAGTAGCCGTCACCCCGCAGGCCAGCGCGGCGGGCCGCGGCGCGGCTCGACCCGCCCACGTGCACCGGGAGCGTGGCCGCGCCCAGGGGCTTGGGGAAGCTGGTCAGGCTGGTGAACGAGAAGAACTCTCCCTCGAAGCTGACCCCTTCCGCGCCGCCCGCCCACAGCAGGCGCAGCACGTCGATGGCCTCGTCCGCGCGGCGGCCGCGCGTCGTGAAATCCACGCCGACGGCCTCGGCCTCGCCGGGCAGCACGCCCAGTCCCACCGTGAGCAGGCGCATGCGGCCCCCGGAGAGCACGTCGATGGTGGCCAGTTCCTTGGCCAGGACCACCGGGTGGTGAAACGGCAGCAGCAGGACGCCGGTGCCCAGCAAGATCCGCTGCGTCGCGGCCGCGACGAAGCTGAGCGTGCTGAGCGGGTCGGCGAGCGGCAGGTCGGGTGGCACCGGGTAGGCGCCCAGCGTGGCGCCGGGGTACAGCGCGATGTGCTCGGGCAGGTAAAAGGACTCGAAACCGCAGTCCTCCGCGCGCCTGGCCACCGCGACGATCCGGCTGGGGTTGACGCCCAGCTGGCCCGTGTTGTAGATGATCCCGAACTTCACGGCATCCTCTCGCCTGACGTCGATGGGACCGGCCGGGCGCCAGGGGCGGCGCCGGCCGTGGAAAGCAACCTAGCGTCCGTACGGCGGTACGCGGCCAGCCATCGCGCCGGATCGTCAGGGCAGGTCCCGGCCACCCGGAGCGGTGGAGACGGCGCGCGAGATGGCCCGCGCGACCGCCACGACGGCGGGCCGGACCGCGGCCGGGTCCAGCCGCTCCGACCGGGTGACGACGGACAGCGCGGCCACAGTCCCGTGCCGCTGGTCGGTGACCGGGCAGGCCACCGAGGTCATCGGCTCGGGGTGCCGCCGCGACGCCACGGCCACCCCGTCGCGCCGGACCGCGGCCAGCTGCGCCCGCAGGCCGCGTGCGGATAGCCGGGTGTGCTCCGGCTCCAGGGTCAGGTCACCGGCCAGGATCTCGTCCTGGACCGGCGCGGGCGCGTGGGCCAGCAGGACGAGCCCGACGCCGGTGGAGTGCAGCGGCATCCGGCCTCCCACCCGGTACAGCACCCGGCCCGCGCCGTGTGCGGACAGCCGCTCGACCAGGACCGCCTGGTACCCGTCGCGCACGGCCAGCAGCACGTGCTGGCCGGTCGCCTGGTGCAGGTCCTCCAGGTACGGCAGCGCGGTGGCCCGCAGCCCGTGCCCGCGCGGGGCGAGTGACGCCACCTCCAGCAGCCGCAGCCCGATCACGTAACGGCCGTCCCCGGCCCGCTCCAGCGCGCCCCACTCGACGAGCTTGCGGGCGAGGCGCAGGGCGGTGGGCTTGGGCAGGCCGGACCGGGCGCTCAGCGACGTCAGGGACAGCGTGCGGTGCGCCGGGCCGAAGGACCCGAGCAGCCGGAAGGCCCGGTCCAGGACCGGCTCGCCGTGCGCGGGGCGCCCTCCGCGACGCCGGGTGCCGTCGGCCATGGCCCTCCTCGTGTGTTCCAATCAATGGAACCATGGATGTACAGCCAGGGTGATGGTGACCGACCATGCATCTCGTGGTGATGACGGGCAGCGCGCGCAGCCGGGAGACCCCGGTGCTGGTGGCCGGGGGCGGCCCCGCCGGGCTGGCCGCGGCCGCGGAACTGGCCAGCCGCGGCGTTCCCTGCGTGGTGATCGAGCCACGGGCCAGGGTGTCGCACCGCCGGCCCCGGGCCAAGACGACCAGCGTGCGGACCATGGAGCACCTGCGCCGCTGGGGGATCGCCGACACGCTGCGCGCCGCCGCGCCGCTGCCGGTCGCCTGGTCGCAGCGGGTCACCTTCTGCGAATCGCTGTCGGGGCGCCGCATCACCGACTTCGAGGGCGCGTTCGGGCTGGTGACCGGCCGGGACGGGCGGTTCGCCGAGGCGGGCCAGCAGGTCCCGCAGCCGGTCGTGGAGGAGGTGCTGCGCGCCCACGTCCAGGCCCAGCCCGGCGTCGATCTGCGCCTGGGGCATGCCGTGGCCGGCCTGGAGCAGCGGGACGACGGGGTCACGGTCGCCGTGCGCGACGCCAGCGGCCGCCCGTATGAGATCACCGCCCGCTACGTGGTCGGCTGCGACGGCGCGGCCGGCGTGGTGCGGCAGCAGATCGGGGCGCGCTGGGCCGGGCACTCCGACCCGCGGCCCAACTTCAACGTGGTGTTCCGCGCCCCGTCGCTGGACACTCCTCTCGGCCCGGCCGTGCAGTACTGGGTGCTCGGCGCGCCGGTACCGGGGCTCATCGGCCGCCTGGACCTGGACGGGACGTGGTGGGCGATCCTGCCCGGGATCGACGCCGCCTATGGCACCGCGCACGCCGCCGAGCTGATCACCGGCCTGGTGGGCCGGCCTGTGCAGCATGAGCTGCTGGCGTCGGACCCCTGGACGGCCCGCATGCTGGTCGCGGACCAGTTCGGGGACCGGAGGGTGTTCCTGGCCGGGGAGAGCGCGCACGTGAACCCGCCGTGGGGCGGTCACGGGTTCAACACCTCGGTGGGCGACGCGGTCAACGTGGCGTGGAAGATCGCGGCCGTCGAGCAGGGCTGGGCGCCCCCGGGACTGCTCGCCAGCTACGAGCCGGAACGCCGCGGCGTTATCGAGCGGACCGTGGCCAGCGCGGCTTCCAATATGCGCGCCCTGGCTCCCGACCTATCCCGCGACGAGCAGGCCATCCAGGCCGCGAAACGGTCGGAGTTCCACAGCCTCGGCCTGGTGCTCGGGTACTCCTATGCAGGCTCGCCGGTGATCCAGCCAGGTACCGCGGCTGATCCCGGGACAGCGGGCGAACCGGGAGACGTGAGCAGCTACACGCCCGACGCCGTGCCGGGCGCGCGGCTGCCCCACGCGTGGCTGCCCGGCGGGTCGTCGCTGTATGACCGGCTCGGGGCCGGGTTCACCCTGCTGGGGCCCGCGGCGGAGGGTCATCCGGGAGTGGCGGCGCTGCAGGACCGGGCCCGCCGCCGGGGAATCCCGCTGACGGTGCTCCGGTCGCCGCCGGACTACCCGTGGGGCCGGGAGTTCCTGCTCGTCCGGCCGGACCAGCACATCGCGTGGCGGGCGGGTGATGCCGCGGAGATCGACCTTGATCTCGTCACCGGCCACCTGGGCCGCCCGGCACGGAAGCGGACGGAGGAGACGGTGTGAGCAGCATGGAAGCAGGAACGGCTGGGAAGACGGCCCTGACCAACGTGCGCGTGTTCGACGGCCACGGGTTGCGGCCGGCCGGGACGATGGTCATCGAGGGGGACCGGATCGGCACCGATCCTTCGGGCGCCCAGGTCATCGACGGGGCCGGCGGCGTGCTGCTGCCGGGGCTCATCGACGCGCACGTCCACGTGCGTGACCAGGACACGCTGCGCCGGCTGCGCGGTTTCGGGGTGACCACCGTGCTGGACATGGCCAGCGCGCCGCCCGCCCTGGTGGACTCGCTGCGCGCGGTCCCCGGGCTGACCGGGCTGCTCAGCGCGGGCACGCCGGCCATCGCGCCCGGCAGCCTGCACGCCACCTTCCCCGTCATCGGCGAGCGCGGACTGGTCAAGGACCCCGGCCAGGCGGAGCAGTTCGTGGCCGACCGGGCCGCCGAGGGCTCGGATTACATCAAGATCATCGTCGGCAGCCCGGGGGCCGATCACGACCAGGCCACGGTGGACGCGCTGGTCGCCGCCGCGCATAAGCACGGGAGGCAGGCCGTGGCGCACGCGTCGTCCCGCGCCGCGGTGCGGAAGGCGCAGCAGGCCGGGGTGGACGTGCTCACCCACGTGCCGCTGGACCAGGCTCTGGACGAGGCCGAAGCGGCGCAGATGGCCACGGCCGGCCGGATCCTCATCCCCACGCTGACCATGATGGAGACCCTCGTCGCCCTGCTCGGCCGGCCGGGCGAGGGGTACGCCGCGGCTCGGGCCAGCGTGGCCGCCGCGTACCGGGCCGGCGTGCCGGTGCTGGCCGGCACCGACGCCAACGCCGACAGCCCGGCCGCCGTCAGCCACGGTGACAGCCTGCACCACGAGCTGGAGCTGCTGGTGGATGCCGGGCTGACCAACCTCGACGCGTTGCGGGCGGCGACGGAGCTGCCCGCCCGGTACTTCGGGCTGGAAGACCGGGGAGTGATCGAACCTGGGCGCCGGGCCGACCTGGTACTCATCGACGGGGACCCGCTCCAGGACATCAGGGCGACCCGGTCGGTCCGCCACGTCTGGTGCGGCGGGGCCGGGCATGCTGCACTGACTCAAGGATGAGGAGGTCCCTATGAGCCTGCACGGACTGCTGTCGGTCACCATCGGCGTGCCGGATGCCGGGGAGACCGGCGCCTACTATTCCGACTTCGGCCTCACCCCCGAGGATGACGGCTGGTACAGCACGGCAGACGCGGGCCGCCAGCTGCGGATCGTGCCCGCGCCTACGCGACGGCTAGTCGAGATGCGGGTCGGCGCCGACCATCCGGACGACCTCGCGCGCGCCGCGGCGAGCCTGGAGCGTCTCGGCGTGCCCGGCGGCGCTCACCGGGATGAGCCTGGAGACGGCCGAGCCGGTCACCGGCACCCGGGTCATCCTGGACGTCGCCCCGCGGATCCGGCAGAAGCCGGCCGCCGCGGAGGTGTACAACGGGCCTGGCCGGCCGGAACGGCCGGACCGGCGGGCTCCGGGTTTCTTCCGGCCGGGCCCGGTGCGCCCCCGCAAGCTCGGCCACGCCGTCCTGGGCAGCACCGACCACGCCCGCTCGACGTCATTCTTCACCGACGGCCTCGGGTTCAAGATCAGCGACCGGATAGCCGGGGTCGGCGCGTTCATGCGGTGCTCGACCGACCATCACAACGTGCTGGTGCTGGCCGCGCCGGTGAACTTCCTGCACCACACGTCCTGGCAGGTGGACGACGTTGACGAGGTGGGCCGCGGCGCGTTCGCGATGCTCGAGGGCCGGCCGGAGCGGCACGTCTGGGGGCTCGGGCGGCACTACGCGGGGTCCAACTTCTTCTGGTACCTCAAGGACCCGGCGGGCAACTTCTCCGAGTACTACTCGGACATGGACTGCATCGTGGACGACCAGCTGTGGACCCCGGAAGACCTCGAAGGCGCCCGCGGCCTGTTTGCCTGGGGACCGCCGCCGCCCCCGTCCTTCCTGCACCCCGAGGACCTAGCGGCCATGATGACCGGCGCCCACGCCCCCGGCTGACCGTGACCTGAGGCGGCCGGGCATCACACCCCGAACCTACGCGCGCCGGCTTGTATGCGTTCCAGGGTGCGGTGGCCCATCTGGCTCATCGCCGGGTTGCTTTCGGCGTAGTACCAGACCGCCCCCATCGCCTGCTCGAAAGCCCAGGCCTTCCCGCGCTCCCACTCGAGATCATCGCAGCTGAGGTCGCCGCGGAACACCAGCCGCGGGCCAGCCTCGAGCAGATGCCAGGCCGCCACCAGGTCCAGCGCCGGGTCCGCCGGCCCCAGGCCGCCGACATCGATGACCCCGGAAAGCCGGCCGCCGGACACGAGCACGTTGCCGGGAATCAGGTCGGTGTGGCTCATCACGTCACCGCCCGCGCCACGCGGCAATTCGCGCAGGACGTCCCACATCCGCCGGAGCCGCGGGACGTCCAGGAATGGCCCGCTGCGGGCGAAGCAGGTCTCCATCCACGCGTCATGGGACCTGAGGCCGCCTCCCCGGCCCCGGCCCCGGAACGTCCGGCCACCCGTGCCGATCGCGCGCACCCCGTGGATGAACTCGGCCAGGTCGTGCGCGAACGCGGGGAACAGGCCCGGGTCCTCGTCGGTGGCGGTCACCCCGGGCACCCAGGTCTGCACCAGCCACGGCAGGGGATAGCCCACTCCTGGTCCGCCCAGCGCCACCGGCTCCGGCGTGGGGAACCGGGTACGGCCGGCCAGCTTGCGGGCCGCGTCCGCCTCGGACTCCAGGTGCCACCGCATCGGCCCGGCGTCACCGGGCTCCAGGGCGAACCGGGCCGCCAGGTGGCGGCCAATGCGGAAGATGGCGTTGACCGTCCCCTGGGAATCAACCGCCCGGATGGCCAGGCCCCGCCAGGCGGGAAACTGGCCGTCAACCAGCTGGCGAACCGTCCCGCGCGAGACGTCCAGCTGGCCTTCATGCATGTCCACCCCGGCAGCGTCCCGCCTCCCGGCCCGGGGCGGCAACAGGCTTTCGCCCGGACCCGGACACTGCGGTTGACCTTGAGCGCACTCCAGCTCTTACGGTTGGCCGTCATGGGAACCCGTTTGAAGACCGTCGAGCTCGGCACCACCGGGCAGAAGATCAGCCGGCTCGCGCTCGGCTGCATGGCAATGGGGACGCTGGCCGACGATGAGACGTCGTTCGCGCTGCTGGACCGCTACGCCGCCGACGGCGGCACGTTCCTCGACACCGCCGACTGCTATGCCTGGTGGTGGGCCAAGGGCACCCCGGGCGGTCAGAGCGAGGAGCTGATCGGGCGCTGGCTGGCCCGCACTGGCCGCCGGGACCAGATGTTCGTCGCCACCAAGGGAACCGGAAGGATCCAGGATCTGGGTGCGGTCTGGCCGGGCGGGTCAGACGTCGCCGACTGGGGGGCGGCGCGGTTCGTCGGGGCTGCGGCCGGGACCCTCCGCCCCGCACTGGAGGGCAGTCTGCGCAGGCTCGGGGTAGACCACATCGACCTCTACTATGTGCACGTTGACGACCGCACCAGCCCGCTGGAGGAGACACTCCAGACCCTTGCGGACTTCGTCCAGGAGGGGAAAGTCCGTTATCTGGGCTGGTCGAACGTGCGGACCTGGCGGCTGGAGCGGATCCGTGGCCTGTGCGCGGCCAACGGCTGGCCCCAGCCGGTGGCGCTGCAGCAGCAGCACACCTACCTCCAGCGCCGGGCCGGGCTGGAGGAACCCTCGATCGTGGATGACGAGCAGCTTGACTACCTGCGCGAGCGCGCAGACCTGAACCTCGTCGCCTACTCCCCGCTGCTCAAGGGCCTGTACGGCCAGGCGGCGGCCCGCCGTCCGGGACACCCCGGAATGGAGCCGTACGCCGGTGACGCGGCGGCCCGCCGCCTGGCCGTACTGGACGCCGTCGCGGCCGAAACCGGCAGCCAGCCCGGCCAGGTAGTGCTGGCCTGGATGGCCGCGCAACGCTCACCCCGGGTGCTCCCGCTGATCGGCACGACCAAGGTCACCCGCTACCAGGAGGCTGCGCAGGCACTGGACCTGGAGCTCACCGCCGGGCAGCTCACGGCCCTGGATGCCGCCTGACCGCCCACTGGCCGCGGTGGACGACGTCGTCGAACGGCCGGCGTGCCGGGGACTTGATGGGCGCCAGCGGCAGGCCGGCGGGGTAGCCGAGCGAGAGGAGCAGGGCCCAGTCGCGGTCCCGGGGAGGCCCAGCACCTCGCGGGCCAGCTCGAAGTCGGCCACGCCCGCGTGGCAGCTGCCGATTCCGAGGTCGGCAGCGGCCAGCGTCATGGCCATCGTCGCCTGGCCGAGGTCGAACTGCGCCCGGTGGAACTCGTTATCGGCGGCCGGCCCGACGACCACGATCGTCGCGGCCGACTGGGCGACATGCCCGGCGCCCCGCCAGACCTTCGCCAGCTCGCGGAGCTGGCCGCGCTCCGTGACGAGGATGAAGTCCCACGGCTGCCAGTTCTGCGAGGACGGGGACCGGCGCCCGGCCTCGAGGATCTGGTCCAGGTCTGCCGGTGCGATCGGGCGGTCAGCAAAAGACCGGACGTTCGCCGTGCGGTGATCGCCGCCCAGGTCTCCATGAATCTCCCCACTCACGCTCAGCCCTGGGGTCATTCTCGCCTAGATGATCCGCTACGCCGCGGATCGGCGGTGGGCAGACGTCCAGGACCCATGGTCAGCGTCTGTCACGCGTCCGGCATGACTAGTGCCGCGTCTGACAACCTTTGCCCGTCTACGGGATACTTGAGCGATGGAGGATCACCACGTTGTAGCCGTGATCTTGCGTCGGGGGGACCAGTTGTTGCTGTGTCACCGATCCTCAGGCCGGCAGTGGTTTCCGGATGTGTGGGACTTCGCAGGTGGTCACGTCGAGCCTGGCGAGCGGCCCGAAGATGCGCTCCGGCGGGAGGTGGCCGAGGAACTGGGGGCCGAGCTTGAGGGCGTCGATGGCGGCCCTGTGTTGCACCGGGTCGATCCTCAAGCTGGCTTGGACCTGACCGTGTGGGTCTCGTGGCGCTGGCGGGGGACCGTGTCGAACCTGCAGCCAGAAGAGCATGACGCCATGGGCTGGTTCGAAGAGGGGCAGCTTGATGGGCTCAGGTTCGCTGACCCTTCTTACCTGCCTTTGCTTCGCCGCCTTTTGAGCGTGTGAGCTGGAAAGCGTCCCGGAGAGGACGAGGTCCCCGGGGCGGGGGCGGTTTCGGGCAGGGCGGCCCTTGCAGACTGGGCTGGTGAGGGAACGGCTGCGGGTGCGTGAGATCGATGATGATGGGGGCTGGCGGCTGGTGCGGATCGTGCGCCGCGGCACGGGTTCGGTGGTGACGTGGCGGCGGGCGCAGATGGTGCTGCTGTCAGCTCAGGGCATGGACGCCGCCGCGATCGCGAAGGTGGCGTTCACCAGCGAGGACCGGGTCCGCGATGTGTTCCGCAACTTCAACCTGCGGCTGCTCGTCTCTCACAGGAACTGGGTGAGCGACAGGATGTTGCCGTCAGGGTCGCTGAACCAGGCCACTTTGTCGCCGCCGGGCGTGGTCCATACTCCGCTTTCGTCTTGCTCCATCCCGTCATACCGGATGAATACGACGCCCTGGCTGGTGAGCTCCTGGATGGTGGCCGCGATATCGGCGACGCGCCAGCCCAGGACGGTGTAAGCGGCGCGAGCAACGTCAGGCACCACGGTCACCCGGAGCATGGTGCCGTTCGCATCAAACACGCAAGCGAAGCCGGTTTGCTCCGTGACGGTCAAGCCCAGCTTCCGCTGGTAGAACAACCTGGCCCGGTCCAGGTCCGTCGCTGCGACGAAGGCGACAACGGTGCTCGACTCCAGCATGGGTGCTCCTGTCACGAGGCCGTCGAGGACGATGTTGTGGTATGTCCGGCCAGTGGCATGCGACCGGGCCGGTCCGATGACTATTGCGCCTCAGTCTCGTCAACATGGCTGAGAATGCAGATCTCTGTAAAGGGGCAGACCGTGGACGAGGCAGTGCGTGACTACATCGATGCGATCCCCTCCGGGAATCGCGCCCTGTTCGACCGACTCCACGGGCTGATCCTCAGCGCTTACCCCGACGCAGCCGTCGTGCTCTCGTACAAGATGCCCACCTACAAGGTCGGCAGTTGCCGCCTTCACGTGGGTGCCTGGAAACACGGCATATCGATCTACGGCTCGCACAAGGGGGGCGACGCTGGCTTTATCGCCCGCCACCCTGGGCTCAAGACGAGCACAGGGACCATCCAGTTGCGGCCCGAGGATGCGGCCGCAATCTCTGACGATGAGCTCCGCGACCTGGTGCGCTCAGCCCTTAGCCCCCGGCCCTGAGCCCGGCCAAATCGCAGTATTCGTGCTAAAGGCTAACCAGTTCCCCTGATTTGCTTTATGACCGCCCCGGCACATGGTGCGCGGCCAGGGAAATGTGACCCCCTGCTCACGGCCTGTTAATTGCCTCCGCTAGCTTGTCTCAGCAGGGGTAACTCCACAGCAGAATGCTCACAGGGGGCTTATATGAAGATGGCGCGGGCTATTCCAGTCCTATCGGGCGGGGTTGCGGCAGCGCTCGTCATGATGGCTGCCGCACCGGCCCTGGCCAGCCCGGCCCGGGCCGCTCGTTCGCGGGGCGGAAGCATCACCTCGATCCTGCGGGCGGGGAACACCGTCACTGGCGTCCGGGGCTCGGGCGGCAGCGGCGTCGTGCTGACCGGCCTGGTCGCCGAGAATGGCGGCGCGGCCGCGTTCCTGTTCCGCGGCCGCCTCGCCTCGGCGGCAGGGGCGGCGGTCTCCGTGCTGCACCCGGCCTTCCGCCAGGTCACCTCCTCCACCTTCTACGGCCCCGACACGCACCTGTTCAATCCCCGGGCGATCCCGCGCGGCCAGGTTCGCGCGGTCGGCAGCTACACCTCGTCGGCGGCCCCCTCGGGCGTGCGCAACCAGGGGATGATCTACCTCGGGCGGGTCAGCGGCCGCGGCGGCTCGTGGACGTCCATTGACGTGCCCGCCTACGGCAGGAACGTCACCGGGCACGTCCGGGCCTGCCCGCGGTCCCGCCGCCGTTGCCACGTGATGGACACTATCCCGCACAGCACCATGGGCAACCTGGTAGTGGGCAACTACGACCTGAACCCGACCGTGCGCGGGGGTCTCGTCTCGGGCAACGCGTTCATCTACAACATCACCCGGCGGCAGTGGACCCTGTTCCGGCTGCACGGCAGCCTGTCCACGAAGAGCACCTTCTACGGCATCTGGCAGGACGGCGGACCGCGGAGCCCGCGCTACACGCTGATCGGCGGGTCCTCAGCCCACGGCGGCCAGCGCGGATTCCTGATCAACTACAACGAGCGGACCGGCGCCTTCGGCCGGCCTTTTACAGCTACAACAACAGGCCCGGCATATTCACCCACTTCGAGGGGATCACCGCCGTCCGGGGCGGGTTCAATCTCGTGGCCATGAGCAACGGCCATTCCCCGTCACTGGTGTTCATCCCGGTCCGGGGCCGGTCCTTCGGCCAGGCGCGCTGGCATCAGGCCAACGTCAGCGCGAGCCCGCTGTGCCCGTGCACCGCCGTCACCGGCAACACCGTGTGGCGCAACCACATCATGGGCCTGTACATCCCGAAGGATTCCTCGGCCACCCACACCTACCTCGCCACCATCCCGGCGCGGTAGGCGAGCGGACGGTCCGGTCCCGGGGGACCATGCGATCCCGGGGCCGGGCCACCCTGAGACCACCGCTCAAGGCGTCAGCGGCGACGGGTGCCGGGGCTCGTAGATGGGGAATTCTGAGCCGTCCGGCAGGCGGATCGCGGCGACCAGCCCCCACCCTTGATCGGCCACATCCCGCGCGACCTCCACTCCCTTGCCGCGCAATCCGGCGAGCGTGGCGTGGATGTCGTCGCACATCAGGTACAGCTCGTGGCGGGTGTCACCCTCCGCGGGATGCACGGCCAGTTCAGCCGGCGGCAGAGCGAAAATCAGCCAGCCGCCGCCCGCGTCCACCGACGACAGGCTGAGCACGTCCCTGAAGAACGCCCGGACCTTCTCGGCTTCGGGCGAGAAAACGATCGCGTGGATGCCAGTGATCATGCCGCGATCCTAGACCTGGCCAGATCGGGGCCCGCGATGCCGCAGGAATGGCGCGCACGCTGGGGGCCGCGAATCTGGCCGTCCTCGTTCGCTGCCGCTGCTAACTGCTGGGCTGCGGCGCGGTGCAATGAATGCGGGGATGGACGCCCGCGTAGTTGAGCGGGCCGGCCAGGATGGTCACGGCGGCGGTACTGGCCTTGCTGCAGCTACCCATGGCTGCGTGGTAATCGCCTCGCTGCCCGGCCGCGAAACCGCCGATAATTAGCCAGACGATAAGAAGCACCGATCCGAGGTGCATGTCGCCTCCCTCAGCATGATGTGCGCTAAAACACAAAGAGGCGATCAGTAGTAATGGCCGAGCCATTGTCCTGGCCTCGTCATCGAGCTTACCCAGGCGGGGCCATAGCGAGCCCATTATGGGCCGCTGGTGGCGTTTTTCCAGAAAACTGGAAGCGCACGGGTGCGGTGGGCCGGGGCGGCTCAGCGCCTCGGCCGGTCCGGGGGCCGGCGGGGACGGGTCTTGAGTGCCGTGAGCGTCGCGATGAGCGCGAACGTGGCGACGTTGGCGGCGAACACGGCGGCCTGCTCGGCCAGCAGGCCGTAGGCGAGCCAGCCGAGGACCCCGGCGGCGAAGACGGCCAGGTAGGTATAGGAGATGTCGTCGGCGCGGCCGCGGCGCCAGGTCCGCAGCAGCTGGGGGAGCCACGCGCAGGTCGTGAGCAGGCCAGACAGGAGTCCCAGCGTAATGATCACGGCGGCTCCGGCGGGGGCGCGGTACTGGCCCGCACGATCAGCCGGGTCGGGTGCAGCAGCGTGGTGACGCTGCCGGGGGAGATGAGCCGGCGGGCGCAATCCTGGCCCTGCTGGTACAGATCCTGGCGGACCGTGGTCAGCGGGGGAAGCGCCCGGCCTGACTCGTCGATGTCGTCATAGCCGGTCACCGAGAGGTCACGGGGAACGCGCAGGCCCAGTTCGCGGGCTGCTTGCAGGACTCCGAGCGCCAGGACATCGGTGCTGGCCAGCACCGCGGCAGGACGTTCCGCGACGGGCAGGCTGAGCAGGGCGCGCCCCGCGGCCCGGCCGTCGTCAACGCTATGGCCGGGCTGTTCCCACACCCGCACCGCTGCGGGGGGCAGGCCGGCCTCCGCCGCGGCGCGCTGGTAGCCCCGCAGCCGCAGGCGGAACACCTCGTAGCGGGCGCTGGCCTGCCTGGCCGCGTCGACCCACCCGGCGTACCGGTCAGAATGCAGCCGCCAGGTGACGACGCCCAGCGTGCGGTGGCCCAGGCCGATCAGGTGCCGGGCGGCGCCCGCGGCGGCGGCCTCGTTGTTGACGGTGACGCAGTCCGCCCCGGCGCTGCTGGGGCCCCCGGACACCACCGTGGGCAGCCTGCGGCGCAGGGCCGCCGCCAGGGCCGGGTCATGGTCGGCCGGGGAATGGGCGATCAGGCAGATGACCTGAGCCGGCGCGGCTGAGACGATCGGGGGGTGAGCGACGATGCGACACAGCACAACCAGGACGTGTACGACCAGATCGCGAACCTGTACGCGGGGAGCCGGGCCGGGTGCGGACGGTCATTTCCCGGTCTGATGGACAGTTTCACCGCCCGGTTGCCGGATGTGGCCGACCTCGCCGATCTGGGCTGCGGCCCGGCCCGGGACGGCGCGCTGCTCGCGCGGGCTGGGCACCGGGTCACCGGGATCGACCGCTCGGCAGGAATGCTGGCCATCGCGGCAAGGGCGCTTCCCGGCCGGGTGGGCCAGGGCGACCTGCGGTGCCTGCCGGTCGCCAGCGGGAGCCTGGACGGGATCTGGTGCTGCGCCGCCCTGCTCCACGTGCCGCAGGAAGAGACCGTCACGGTCCTGGGGGAGATGCGCCGCGTGCTGCGGCCCGGCGGCCATCTGGCGCTGGTCACCGCCCTCGGTCACGGAGCCAGGCTGGAGACCGTGCCGTACGCCCCGGACAGGCAGCGCTGGTTCTTCTATCGCGACGCCGCCCAGCTGAGCCAGCAGCTGCCCGCCGCCGGGCTGCAGATCCTGGAGGTGACCAGGGAAGCTGGGTCCCGTGACTGGTTGAAGGTCCTGGCCCGTGCGGCCTGACGCCATGCTCCTGGCGAGGGCCTGGCGGTCCGGGCCGGCCGCCCTGTCGGAGGGGGACGGCAAGATGGGATGGTGGCCAGCAGTGAGAGCGGGTGGGAAGGGGATGACCGGGCGGTCCGCGCCATCCGCTCCGATCCGGGCGTCCCGGTCGACACCTCGAAGTGGCCGGGGACCGTCCCGGCGGTGGAGCAGCTGCTGTGCGAGGGCCTGGAACTGCCCGCGGGACTGACCGTGCTGGTGGGCGAGAACGGCTCCGGGAAATCCACCGTCATCGAGATGCTGGCCGAGGCGTGCGGGCTCAACCCGCAGGGCGGCTCAGCCGCGGGCCAGCTGTTCCGGGTCAGGAACAGCGAGCCGAGAGCGGGCGCGCACCTGATCGTCGAGCGTAGTGCGGTCCGCCCCCGCTGGTCTTACTTCCTCCGCGCCGACACCATGCACAGCCTCTACACCTACCTGGAAGAAAATCCCGGGGCACGCCGGGAGCGATTCCATGAGCTCAGCCACGGAGAAGGCTTCCTGCAGATCCTGCGGACCAGGGTGAACCAGCGGGGCTTCTACCTGATGGACGAACCGGACGCGCCGCTGTCGTTCACGGCCTGCCTCGGGCTGGCCGGGCTGCTGCATGACCTGGCCGCTGAAGGGTCACAGGCGGTGGTCGCCACCCACTCGCCCATCGTGGCCGCCGTGCCCGGCGCGGCCATCTGGGAACTGGGGGACTGGGGCATCCGCACCTCCCGGTGGGAAGACCTGCACATCGTCAGCGCCTGGCGGGAATTCCTGGCGGACCCGGGCCTGTACTTCCGCTACCTGCTCAGCGAGTGAGGCGGCCTGCTCAGCGGGTGAGGCGGCCAGGGATTCCGCGCCTGCCCCGCGGAACCTGGTTATGGCTGCGCCGCCGAGTGGTGGTCTAGCGTGGCAGCCATGGACGAGCCGTCCCTCCGGGTCTCGGATGCCGACCGTGAGCAGGCCGTGGTCTCGCTGCGCGAGCATCTGCTCGCGGGCCGCCTGACGCTGGATGAATTCTCCGAGCGGGTCGAGGATGCCCTCCGGGCCCGGGTCGGCGGGGACCTGGCCCGGATCCAGGAGGATCTGCCCGCGGTCTCCCCGGCCGCGACCCGCCCGCGCCGCAGGCCAGCGCGGTTCACCGCGGCCCTGCTCGGTCACGTCGCACGCCGGGGGCGGTTCCGGCTGCGCGGGTGGACGCTCGCCGCCAGTGCCTTCGGCGACCTGGACCTGGATCTGCGCGAGGCCACCATCGACGGGCCAGAGACGGCCGTGACCGCCCTCGTCGCCTTCGGTAACGCGGACTTCTACCTGCCGGAAGGGGTCAGCGTGGACGTCAGCGGCATGACCATCTTCGGCCACCGCCGCGAGTGGGGACGCGACACCAGCCGCCCGGATGCCCCCGTCGTCCGGGTCCGCGTGGTCGGCTGTTTCGGGACCGTGGATGTCTGGCGCGTGCCGCACGACATGCGCGGAAGCTACAGCGAGATCTTCCGCCAGCTCAAAGAGCGCCAGCGGCAGCTGCCCGGGTGACCGGCCCGGCGTCCAGCCGGCCACGAAGTCAGGCGTGCCTCGCGATCAGGCGTGCCTCGCAGTCACGGGGGCCACGGGGGCCCGGCGGCGCGGACCAGGGACCGGTCGAGGTCCGCGAGCGTGGCCGCGCCGCACAAGGCCATCGAGGTCCGCAATTCGCCCGCGAGGATGTCGATGGCGTGCCGGACGCCGGGCTCCCCGGCCGCCGCGAGCCCGTACAGGTGAGCCCGGCCCACCAGGACGGCCCGGGCGCCGAGCGCCAGGGCGGTGGCGATGTCGCTGCCCCGCCGGATCCCCGAGTCGAAGAGCACCTCGACCCGGTCCCCGACGGCGTCGGCGATGCCCGGCAGGACTTCCAGGGTCGCGGGCGCGTGGTCCAGCTGCCGCCCACCGTGGTTGGAGACGATGATCGCATCCACTCCCTCGTCGGCGGCCCGGCGGGCGTCATCGGCGCTCAGCACGCCTTTGAGGGCGATGGGGCCGTCCCACTCCTGGCGGATCCAGTCCAGATCCGGCCAGCCCACGGTGCCGTCGAACATCTCCGCCAGGCGCTGCCGGGAGGTGGGCCCGTCCATGGAGAGGCTGGGAAACCCCAGGGCCGGCGAGGTCAGGAAGTGCCAGGCCCAGCCCGGGTGGCGGGCGCCGTCGACGACCGTGCCCAGCGTCAGCTCCGGCGCCGGCAGCACGATGCCGTGCCGCAGTTCACGTTCCCGCTTCGACCGCACCGAGGTATCGACGGTCAGCAGCAGCGCCCGGTAGCCGGCCGCCCGGGCCTGCGCGACCAGTTTCCTGGCCGCGGACCGGTCACCCCAGAGATAGAGCTGGAACCACAGCGCGCTGCCCTGGGCGGCGGCGGCGATCGCTTCGAGCGGCTGCGTCGCGAGGGTCGAGACGCCGTAGGGCAGCCCGGCCTGCCTGGCCGCGCGGGCTACCGCGAGCTCACCCTCGTGGTGGAACATCCGCGGCGAGCCGACGGGGGAGAGGGCGAACGGCAGCGGCATCGTCGTGCCCAGGACCGTCGTGGCGGTGTCCGGCTGGCTCACGCCCCGCAGCACCCGGGGGACCAGTTCCACCTGGCCGAACGCCTCGCGGTTGCGGCGCAGCGTCCACTCGTCCTCGCCGCCGCCCTCGAGATAGCCGAGCGCGGCGGCGGGCAGGCGCCGCCGGGCCAGGCGGCGGAGGTCGCCGATGCTGTGACAGCGGGCCAGGGCCCGCACGCCGTAGGGGGCCTCGCCGCGGCCGACGTGGACCAGCTCACGGATCTCGGACAGGTTCATGAGGGAGAGTCGTTCCCGGGACACGGTCACCGGGTACCGATCGCCGTGATCACGGCCAGGACGAACGTAGCCATGGCCCCCAGCCCGTGCCCGAACGGGATGACCGCCGCCGGGTACACCCGGGGCTTGCGGGCCTGCTTGGTGCCTTCGGCGGGCAGGCTGGCGATGACCTCGTCGATGAGCCGGGCGGCCAGGGCCTCGTCGGTCAGCGCGCGGGCCAGCGTGGCGTCCGTGAGCCGGCCGCGCACGGCGTCCTGGGCCGGCGGCGGGAACAGGTCAGCGCCCTGCGAACCGCGCCCGCGGCGGCCAGGCTCCGGCGCCGCGGGATTCTCCGCGGAGTGGCCGGGGTCCCCGGCCGGCCGGGGATACGGGGTCCACAACGTCACCGTGCAGATGCCCAGCCCGATCGCGGGGGCCAGCAGGGCCACGGCCACCCAGGCCAGCGGCCCCCAGCCGGTGGCCAGGAAGGCTGCCCAGACCACCAGGCCGGAGAGGGCCAGGCTGAAGTGCGTATACAGGACCCGGGGGGACAGGCCGTCCGCGGACCGAGCGCTGCCGGCGCAGGGCGCCGTGGGCCGCCAGGGACCGCAGCATGTACGCCCCGATGCTGGCCGTGAACAGCCAGCTCAGCAGGGTGGCGAGACCCAGCGCGCCGCTGTGCGCCGAGGAGGCCGCAGTAACCACGGTCGCCACCCGCCAATCTGCCCTGAGCCCCGGAGCCGGACCCCGCCGGCCCGGTCAGGCCTGGTCGGAGCCGGCCGCCCGGCGGCCCAGGAGCACGAACGTGAAGAGCCCGGCGGCGAGCACCAGGAAGGCCGAGAGCAGGAGCGCGGCATGCAGTCCTGCGTAAAACGCACTGTACGCCGCGTGAATGACCTCCTGCACCAGTGCGCCCTGGCCTGCCCCGGCCGCGCCGCCCGCGCCGCTGGTGTTCCCGTTGGACGGAACACCGCCGGTTTCGACGGCGTGGATGACGATCGACTGGAAATTCGCCGGGATGCCCAGGTGCTTCAGCCTGCTGGTCAGGCTGGACCGCAGCTGCGCGTTGACCAGCGCGCCCAGGATCGCCACGCCGGTCACCGCCCCGATCTCCCGGCTGGTGTTGGTGGCCGAGGCGGCCATGCCGGACCGGGCTGGCGGGACCGCGGACAGGGCCGCCGAGGTGATCGGGACCACGGTGGCGCCGATGCCCAGGCCGGTCAGCGCGAGGGCCGCGGCGAGCGGCACGTAGGCAGGGTGCGGGCTGAGCGTGAGCGTGGTGAGCAGCAGGCCGGCCCCGAACATCAGGCAGCCGAGGAAGATCGACCAGCGCGGCCCGGCCGGGTCTGGTCCACCGCCCGGCGAGCAGGGACGCGGCGATCATCAGCGCGGTCATCGGCAGGAAGATCAGCGCGATCTGGTACCCGGTGTCGCCGACCACCTCTTCCAGGTACAGGGCGGTGAAGAAGAAGACGGCGAACGTCGCGAAGTAGGCGCAGAACGCGACCACATTAGCGGTGAGGAACTGCGGCACCCGCAGGAACCGCAGGTCCAGCAGGGGGTGAGCGGCCCGGCTCTCCCACCAGAAGAACGCCGCCGCGGCCACGCGCGCTCAGGCCGAGCAGGCTGAGCACGCTGGGGGAGGTGAAGCCGCGGTTCTCCCCCCGGATCACCCCGAAGACCAGGGCGGTCAGGGCGGCGGCGCCCAGGACCGTCCCGGGGATGTCCACCCGGTGCGCGTCCGGATCAGAGTTCTCCGGCAGCACGATCAGCCCGGCCACCAGCGCAGCCAGCCCGAAGGCCACGTTGAACCAGAAGATCGCGCGCCAGTTCCAGGCGCCGACCAGCGCACCGCCGATGACCGGGCCGAGCCGCGAGGGCCAGCCCGGACACCGCCGCCCAGACGCCGACCGCCCTGGTCCGGGTGCGCTCCTCGGTGTACAGGTGCCGCAGCATGGACAGGGTGCCGGGTTCGCTGGCCGCCGCGCCGAAGCCCATGACGGCCCGCCCGGCGATGACCAGGCCGATGTTCGGGGCCAGCGCGGCCAGGACCGAGCCGGCGCAGAAGATGCCGACCCCGATCAGCATGACCCGCTTGCGGCCGAACTCGTCGCCGACCATGCCGAAGGCCAGCATGGCCCCGGCGAACGTGAGCGCGTAGGCGCTGACCACCCACTGCAGGGCGCTGACGCCCGCGTGCAGTTCGGCCTGCACGCTGCCGAGCGCCACGCTGACGATCGTGTTGTCGAGGAAGGTCAGGAACAGCACCACGGTCAGCACGGCCAGGGCCAGGCCGCGGCTGCCGTGGCGTGGCGCAGGGGCCCGCTCGGCGGGCGCGCCTACCGAGCGGACCACGTGACTAGCCCGCAGACTTGCAAGCCGCCGGGAGCCCGGACGTCTTGCCGCTGTTTTCCACGGCCAGCAGCCCGCAGAAGCTGGCCACCCCGACCTTCCAGGTGCCGCCCTGCTTGACGGCCACGCCGGCCTGGTTGGCCAGCGCGGGCTGACCCCCGAGCAGGATCGAGTACGTCACCTTGGCCTGCGAAGGTGAGACCATCGTCACCTTGGTGACCTTCGCGGTGGCCGAGGAGGCGAGGCCCGAGCCGGCCTGGGACTTGATGACGGATGAGAACGTCTGCCCGTCCTGGAGGAGGCTGACCCGCTTGGCCACGGGGGTCTTCGGGCTGAAGAACGCCTCCCAGTTCGCGGTGATCGCGGCCGCGGCGCCGGAACTGCTGACCGGGCTGGCCGAGGCGGCCGGGGCGGAAGATGGCCGGGGCGGACGACGATGGTGCCGAGCTCGGACTCGAGCTGGCACCTGAGCTGGAGCTATTGCTGCCACTCGAACACGCGGCGAGGCCCGCGGCGAGTGCGCAGACCAGCAGAATCTGCTGGGGAACTCTACGAGCGTCCATTCAGCTATTTTCCAACTTCTGGCCGCCGGCCGCGACTTAGCGCACCCTGGTCCATGACACCGGAGTCAGGCTGGCGGCCCCACCGCAGTCACGCCGGCGGTCAGCCGGACAGCGCGCTGCCCTCGGCCGCTTCCGTCTCAGCGCGGTCGGGCAGCCCCCGGACCAGCCCGATCAGCATGACCGCGATGACGGCGCCGATCGTGTCACCCAGGACGTACACCCACCACCCGGAGAAGTTGACGCCGACGATGTCCGGACCGAGCGTGCGCGCCGGGTTCATCGACGATCCGCTGATCGGGCTGGCGAACAGGCCGAGCAGGGCGATCGTGGCGCCGACCGCGATCGCCGCGTTGTGGCCGATGCTGCGGTGCCCGGTCGCGGTGTTGAGGATCACGCTCACCAGGGTCGCGGTGAGCACGATCTCCATCACGAACGCCCGCCAGTCCCCGCCCGGCCGGGCAATCGGGTAGTTACCGCCCGCGTCGACGTAGCCGAACATGACGTGGAGGAAGAGCGCGGCCGTGACAGCCCCGGCGAACTGCGCCGCCCAGTAGGGAATCACCCAGCCCACGGGGAACACCCTGCGCCCCAGGAAGGCCAGGGTCACCACAGGGTTGATGTGCAGACCGGACAAAGGGCCCCAGGCGTAGATCAGCGCCATGACCAGCGCCCCGGGCGCGATCACCGCGGCCGCCCGGGTGACCGGGTGCCCGCCTGCGTAGTGATTGATCACTCCCGCCCCGGCGGCTACGGTCACCAGGAGGAACGTGCCAGCGAACTCGATGATCACCCGGATCCACAGCGGCCGCGAGCGGAGCGTGTCCTCCTCGAAGCGGATCAGGTACCGGCGCCGCATTTCGGCGGCATGCTGCTCGTCCTGGGCCTGGTCCCCGCCCGGCATCCGCGTACGCCTCCCAGCTGGGGGGCCGTGCTCTCAAGCTGGCCCCTGCGCGCCTGGCTGGCCTCATCCGCAGAGGATGATGTGGGGGAACGACCGCGGCCGCCGCTCCGGGCCGCGCGCCAGGATCGCGGACCAGTGCGCGAGAGGAGACGCAGACGGACGCCAGCGGCCCCAGCAGCCCGGCCCCGCCCGCACCCGCCGGGCCGGGCGACAAGCCTCGACGCCCGGTTCACCTTCGCCAACGAGCGGACCTTCCTGGCCTGGATCCGGACCGCCCTGGCCCTGGTGGCCGCGGGGCTGGCCATCGTCCAGCTGCTGCCCCCGTTCCCCGGGATCCGCTGGGGACGGCACGCCATCGGGGTCCCGCTGATCCTGCTGGGCGCGATCGTGGCCGTGTGGAGTTACCTGGACTGGCAGGCCAACCAGCGGGCGCTGCGCCGGGGCGAGCCGCTGCGCCCTTCCCGGCTGCCCCAGGTGCTGGCGGTCATCATCGGGCTGGTCGCGCTGGCCGCGGCCGCGCTGGCGCTGATCGCCGGCTGAGGGACGGGATGAGCCAGGCCGGGACGGGAGGGAAGGACGGTCGCGGGCTGGCGGGGCCCGGGACGGGCGGGCCCGGGAGGGGCAGGCCCCGGAGGGGCCGGCGGGAAGGGGCGCGCCCGATGATCCCGGGCTGGCCCGGGCCCGGACCAGGCTGGCCTGGACCCGCACCGCCCTCGCGTTCGCCGCGATCGGCGGGATCATCCTCAAGCGGGATCTGGCCGCCGGGTTCGTGGTGCTGACGCTGAGCGGCCTGGTCTGGCTCCTCGGCCGGCTGGCTGCGTGCCGGGCCCGGTGCGGGCCCGCCCGGGCCCCTGCTGGTGATCAGCATCGCGGTCACCGGGGTGGCCATCGTGGCCCTGATGCTGACCCTGCTCGGGCCGCAAACGTCTGGCCTGCGGCTGCGGCCCTGAGCCTGCGGCCGGGCCGGCGGCGGCTGGCCTGCGGCCAGGGGCTCAGAGGTGAGCGGCGATCAGGGCGGTCAGCACGGCCACCACGAACGTAGCGCTGGCGGTCAGCCCGTGCAGGAGGACCAGCCGGGGCGGGTATCCGGCCCGGGCGGGGCGCTCACCGCGCCGGGCGGCCAGGGTGTTGCGGCCCAGCCAGCTGAGCCCGGCGGCGATCGCGGCGACCAGGATCCCGAACGAGACCCAGGCCAGCGGCGCGTGGTGGGTGCCCACGAAGATGAACCAGACGCCCAGGCCGATCAGCCCGAGCAGCGGGTGGCTGAACTCCAGGAGCGGGTGCTCGCCCGGCGTGGCGTGGACCTTGACCCGGGGGATGGGCGGGGGCTCGGCAGGACCGGCCGTGCGCGGGGCGGGACCGCCCCGGGGCACCGTCACCGGCGGGGCCGGAACCGGGACGGCCTCCTGGGCGGCGGCCTCCTGGGCGGCGGCGCGCTGCCCGGCGGCGGCGCGTTTGGCCGCTCCTCCCGCCGTGAACAGGACCAGCCCGGC
Source organism: uncultured Actinomycetes bacterium (assembly GCA_963723595.1). GTDB lineage: Bacteria > Actinomycetota > Actinomycetes > Streptosporangiales > Streptosporangiaceae > RYN-230. The sequence continues at coordinate 751,853 of CAVRRQ010000010.1, read as the reverse complement.
GGCAGCGGTCAGTACCCACAGGACCAGGGTCGCGATCGCCACCGGGATCTCCCTCCGCGCCGCCGGGTTCAACGGCGGAACCGCCGGGACCGTTCCTCAGGCTAGCGAACCGCGGCGGATGCCCCCGCCCCGCCCAGCACCCGCGCCGTGGCGGCCCGGATGAGCACCGCCGCCCAGGTGCGGAACGGCTTCCAGGGCTCAGCCAGGGCGCGGAACGCGGCTTCGGACGGGGGCCCGTCCAGCTGGTAGAGCTGGGCGGCCAGGTCCAGCACCCGGGGCTCGCCGACCGGCAGGACGTCGGTGAACCCGGTGCCGCGGATGACGATCAGCGAGCTGTAGAACGGGCCGATGCCGCTGAGCGCCTGGAGCTCGGTCATGGCCCGCTCGGGCCCCAGATCCAGCAGCCGGTCCGCGTCCAGCAGGCCGTCCAGCGCCGCCCGCGCCACTGCGTGCAGCCGCGGCATCCGGTCGGCCGGGATGCCCGGGAACTCGCCGACGGCCAGCAACTGCCCCGGAGTGGGCAGCGCGGCCAGTTCCTCGCCCGCCAGCCCGAAGACCTGGCCGTGCGCGCGGCTCAGCCGCTCGCGCACCTGCATCATCTGCCGGGCTGGCCGCCGCGCGCTCATGCACCGACCAGACCGCGGCCTCGTACGGCGAGTAGAACAGGGGTGGCCGCAGCCCGGGCGCGGCCGCCTGGAGCCGCCCGATGACGGGGTCACGCTCCCCGACGCGGCTGAACTCCCGCCCGTCGTGATCGAGCGACAGCACCCGCGCGACCTGGCGGCGGACCTGGTCCAGGTCCATCCCCGCGGGCCCCTGGACCGCGCCGTGCACCGCCCCCGTCTCGTCCTGCCGGATTTCCGCCGCTACCTGATCGGTGTAGCCGTCGAGGCAGAAGGCGAGGCGCATGACCCCGTCCCAGTCCCCGCCCGCCCGCTGGCCGAACCCGAACGTGGCCGCCTCGGCGAGCGAGAACGGCCCGTCGGGCGTGATGGTGAACGATGCTCGCTCCATGCCAGCCATGCTCTCAGCCAGGTCTGACACTCAGTCCCGCGCGGTGGGCCGCGCGGCGATCAGGACCGTGGCGCCGTGCTCCTGGGAGCTGGCCACCCGGGCGGTCAGCCCGGCCCGTGGTCGCCGCCCCGGTGGCCGCGGCCACCTGGCGCTCGCTGATCTCGGACAGCAGGTGCCCGCCCGGGCGCCAGCCATCCGGCCGCCCCGGAAGCGACTCTGCCGCAGCACGTCCAGGCCGTCCGCGCCCGCCGTCCAGGGCCACCCGGGCCTCGTGCTCGCGGGCTTCGAGGGGAAGCAGCCCGACTTCGCCGGTGGGCACGTACGGCACGTTGGCCAGCAGGATGCCCACCCGCCCGCGCAGTCGGGCCGGCAGCGGCCCGAACAGGTCGCCCTGGTACACCCGCCCGCCCGCGGCGGCCAGGTTGCGCCGGGCGCAGCGCACCGCGGCCGGGTCGATGTCGCAGGCGTGCACCTCGGCCTGGTCCACGGCGGCGGCCAGTACGGCGCCGAGGGCCCCCGAGCCGCAGCACAGGTCCACCACCACGGCCCCGGGCCGCGCCAGCGCGACGGCCTGGCCGGCCAGGAACTCGGTGCGGCGCCGGGGGACGAACACGGCGGGATCTACCGCGATCCGCAGGCCGCGGAACTCCGCCCAGCCCAGCACGTGCTCGAGCGGCTGGCCCGCGGCGCGCCGGTCCACCAGGGTGGCCAGATCGGCGGGTGTCCGGGCGGCCGAGAGAAGCAGATCAGCCTCCTCCTCGGCCCAGACACAGCCGGCCGTCCGGAGCCGGGCGGCGATGGCCTCACGGGAGCGAGGGGGAGCGGGGTCAGCGGACATGAGTGCCGGTTACCATACCCGGTCGGGGCGGCGGTTCGCCGACCGGAACCATGCCGCCGGGGCCCGCCCGCGGGGGGCGGGCCCCGGCGGCATGGAGCGGCTCGGGGAGCTTAGGTTCAGATGCCGCGGCGCAGCAGCAGGATGACGAGCACGATGATCACGATGACCACGATGGTGCCTATTCCGATGTACACCGGGGTGGTTCCTCTCCGTCGGTACTGCCTTCCAGCCAGGTGGCTGAACGGGCCCTTGGCTACCCCGGGGATAAGGCCCAAAACGCCGTGCCATCCGGGCTGTCCCGGCCGGCTGGGTCCGCGCCGCCCCGGCGGGCAGGGGTTTGTGCAGGTCAGCGCGGCAGCACGTGCGGGTTCAGGACGCCGGCCGGGTCGAGGGCGCCGCGGATCCGGGTGAACAGCTCCCGTTCGGCCGCGGACCGGGTCAGCGGCAGCCAGCGGGCTTTCAGCGCGCCGATGCCGTGCTCGGCGGAGATCGAGCCGCCCAGGGACGTCACGAACGAGAACACCGCGTCCTCGTGCCGGCCGTCCGGGAGCAGCGACGGGACGATGTTGACGTGCACGTTCCCGTCGGCGACGTGACCGAAGGTGATCACCGTGGCGCCCGGGTCAGCCCCCGCCACGACCCCGGCCACCCCCGCGGCCAGCTCGGCCCAGCGCGCGGCGGGCACTGAGACGTCCAGCTTGAGCGGCACGCCGAGGAAGCCTGCCGCTTCCGGGTGGCGTTCCCGGTAGGCCCACAGGCGGGCCCGGTCCGCCGCCGATTCCGCCACCGCGGCCGGGTGGTTCCCGGCCACGGCGGCCAGGTCGTCCAGCGCGCCTTCCCCGTCCGCCTCCAGCAGGAGATACGCCGGTGACCGGGTGGCCAGCGGCGGGGCCAGGCCGGCCCGGCTGACCAGCAGGTCCAGCCCGGACTGGGTGAAGAACTCGGCCGAGAGCAGGCCCGGGACCGTGGTCGTGGCCATCCGCGCCGACGCGTGCAGGCCGGCCAGGCTGGGGAACCCGCACAGCACGGTGACCGGCCTGCGGGGCCGGGGGACCAGCCGCAGCCGGGCCTGGGTGATGACGGCCAGGGTGCCTTCCGACCCGGCCAGCAGCGACGGGTAGTCGTATCCGGTGTTGTCCTTGACCAGGCCGGACAGGTGGGACACGACGGTGCCGTCGGCCAGTACAGCCTCCAGGCCGCGCAGCTGGGCGCGCATCGGCCCGTAGCGCAGCACCCGCAGCCCGCCCGCGTTGGTGGCCACCGCGCCGCCCACGGTGGCGCTGTCCCGGCTGGCGATGAGGACACCGAGGTCGTAGCCGGGTGCGGCCGCCCCGGCCTGGCTGAGCGTTACCCCGGCCCCGGCGGTGACCTGCGCCGCCTCCAGATCGGGCTCGCCGAGCCGGTCCAGCCGGGCCAGGCTGAGCACGACTTCCCCGTGCAGGGGGACGCCCCCGCCGACCAGCCCGGTGTTGCCGCCCTGCGGAACCACCGGCACCCCGGCGCCGGAACACAGGGCCAGCACCGCGGCCACCTGCGCGGTGTCCCGCGGCCGCACGACCGCGGGCGGGTCGCCCCGGAACCGGCCGGTCCAGTCCACCGCGTAGCCCGCGGTGGCGTCGCCGGTCAGCACGTGCGGGCCGCCCACCACCGCCCCGAGGTCGCGGAGCAGGGCTGGCGGCAGAGCCTTCGGCTGGGCGCTGGGCACCGGGGTTACCCGCCGGAGCAGGCGCGCATGGCCCGGGCGAAGGCGTCGCCCCGGTCCCGGTAGTCGCGGAACTGGCCGAAGCTCGGCGCGGCCGGGGAGAGCAGCACCACGCCGTCCGGGCGGGCCCAGGCGAAGCCCCGCTGCACGGCCGCCTCCAGGTCAGGGCAGGACAGCACCTCGGCTTTGCCGGGATGCGTGGCGTCGATCGCGGCCGCGATGCGCGGGCCGCTGTCCGGCACGGTCAGCACGAGGGTGGGCGCCGGGCGGTCCGCCAGCCCGGCGGCCAGCGGCGCGTAGTCGATCCCGCGGTCCTGGCCGCCCGCGATCAGGGCCACCCGGCGGCCGGGGAACGCGTCCAGCGCCGCCAGCGTGGGCAGCACGTTGGTGGACAGGCTGTCGTCCACGAACGTCACGCCGGCTACCGTCCCGATGGCCTGCAGCCGGCTGCTCAGCGGCTGGAATCCTGAGGCTGCGTCCCGCAGCGCGGCGTCGTCACCGGCCTCGGGCACGCCCAGGGCGCGCAGGCAGGCCCGCGCGATCAGGGCGTTGCGCCGGCTGTGCGCGCCCAGCAGGCCGAGCGGGCTCATCCAGTCCGCATCCGGGTCGTCGCCGGCGTGCACCCACTCCACCCGCGGGCCGAGCAGCGCGACCCGCTCCCGGAGCAGGCCGCTGTCGCCGTTGGCCACGGTCAGGTCCGCGCCTGGCTGGGAGCACACGGACAGCTTGTCCCGGTAGTAGTTCTCCACCCCCTCATGCCAGGGCAGGTGATCCGGGTGCAGCGAGGTCACCGCGACCACCGGCGGCGAGCAGCCCAGATCGGTGGCCTGGTAGCTGGAGGTCTCGATCACCCAGTAGTCGTAGTCCTGGCCGGCCTGGGCGGGTTCCCACGGCGGCTGGCCGATGTTCCCGCCGACCATGCACCGGTAGCCCCACCGGGTGAGCAGGTGGCCCGCGATAGCCGTGGTGCTGCTCTTGCCCTTGGTCCCGGTGATGCACAGCACCCGGTCCCGGGGAGCTTCCTGGAGCCACAGGCCCAGCCCGCCTGTGACCGGGATGCCGCGCGCCTCCAGTTCCCTCAGGTCGTCGCGGTAGCGGCTGATACCCGGCGACTTGATGACCACGTCGCAGGCGGCCAGGGCGGCCAGGCCGCCTGCCGCGGTGGCGAGCACCGGGCGCCCGTCCGCCCCCCCGGCCGGCGGGCGGTCGTCGACCAGCACCGGCTCGCGGCCCAGGGAGATGAGCGTGCGCAGGTTGGCCAGGCCTTCCACGCCGAGGCCCCACACGCCGACCTGGCCGCGGGCCAGCGCGCCGCCCGGCTGGCCACCGCCGGCCCGGGCGCGCAGGTCAGACCAGGAGATCGTCGGGCGCATAGGCATCCGGGACGAAGTGGCGGCCGAGCGGGCGGAGCAGTTCCGCGGGGGTGGACAGCTGCGGCAGGCCGTCCAGCTCCGCGGCCAGCACCTGGAGCAGCTTGGTGCCGGCCCGGTCGGGCCGCTGCGCGGCGAGCAGCGTCGCAGCCCGGCATTCACCGACCTCACCCACGCACTCGAACGGTTTGCTCGTGGGTGAGGTGCCCAGCAGGGAACGGAACTTGTCGGCCAGCGACTCGCCGTCACCCGGGCCGGCCAGGTCAGGGTGGGCCATGTCGCCGTCGGCCAGCGGCTCGTGGCCGCCGAAGATCCGCTCCAGGTCCGAGGCGGGCACGAACGGGGCCAGGATCAGGTCGATGAAGCAGCATTTGTCGCAGCGGCCGCACCAGTGGTCGAGCCGCCGCGACTTGTCGATATGAAACGCGCGGTTACAGCTGCGGAAGGTGTCGTGGTACTGGGTCAGCGCGGCGAACCGCCGGGCCACCCACAGCTCGCTGAACGGGCGCAGGGCGGAGAAGTAGCCGAAGCCCGGGCCGAGCGCCCCGGCCAGCACGCCGCGGAAGGCCGCCTCGAACGCCCCGCTCTTGGAGTACTGGTGATTGACCGGCGTGCCGTTGACTTCCAGCGTCGGGATGGACGCCGACCATTCGTTGGACATGACCACGGCGTCGCGGCCGTCGAGCGTCGCAGCCAGCACGGCGATGGCCGAGATGATGCCGGTCACGGGGACATGGCCGTTGAGGAACCCCAGCTCGCGGGAACGCAGCAGCTGCGGGTCGATCTCGCGCCCGGCGCGGAGGATCGGCAGCCCGGTGACGGCGGCGGGCCGCTCGATCGCGTCGAACCGGTCGCCGGGCAGGCTCACGATGAACAGCGCGGGCTCGGCCCGGGCGCGGATCATCTCGACCGTGACGATGGAGTCGATGCCGCCGCCGAACGGCACCAGGGGCCGGCCGGGCTGAGCTTCATGAGGCCGGGCCGGGGCCGCCGTACCGCCGGGGCGGGAGGGGCCCTCGATGCGCAGCCCGGCCAGGTCCAGGTGGTTGCGGTAACCGAACTCGGCCAGGCCTTCGGTGTAGAAGGAACGCAGGAAGGCCCGCTCGGTGTCGGTGACCGCGGTATCGCCCAGGTCGATGACCGGCGGGGCGGCCGTCTTGTAGTAGGACACGCCCGCCAGCAGGAACACCAGCCGCGCGGCCTGCCTGACCTCCTCGCGGGCCCACTGGCCCGGGTCCGCCGGCACGGTGACCTGTTCGCTGAACTGGTCGTCACCGACGGAGTACCGGCAGCTCAGGAGCCCGCGGTCGGGGTCGATCTGGTAGCCGTCGTAACGGAACGGCGCCGCCGTGCTCACGTGTCCTCCCTGGGCCTCAGGCGGGCGACCGCGGCGAACCGGCCGCACGGGCGGGCCGCCCGGTCGCTGAAGAACAACTCCGGGCCGGGGCTGGTCATGCCCGGGCCGGTTATCCCCGGCCTGGCCGCCGCCCGGCTGGCCGTGCTCAGGCCGCTGCCGGCGATCTGGCTGTCCGGCACCCCCGACTCACGGATAACGCGCCGGTTGGCGGCGGGCAGGTCGAACAGCCACCGCCCGGAACCGTCCGGGCGCATGATCCCGCTGGTGTCCCCGCCAAAGAACCGTTCTGCCGCCGCCGCAACCTCCGGGCCCACCTGATAGCGGTCCGCCGCGACAGCCGGGCCGATCGCCGCCCGGATCCGCTCGGGCCGGGCGCCCAGCCCCTGCATCACGTGCAGGGCGGCCCCGGTCACCCCGGCCACCGTGCCACGCCAGCCCGCGTGCACGCAGGCCAGCACCCCGGCCTGCGGGTCGGCCAGGATGATCGGCACGCAGTCGGCGACCAGGATGGCCAGGACCGTCCCCGGGTCGGTGGTCACCACGGCGTCGGTGGACGCGACGGCGTCGTCCAGGCGGAACGCGCCGCGCCCCCGGTCGGCCGCGGACACGACCGCGACGCGCCGGCCGTGGGCCTGGTTGCAGAAGACGAAGTCGTCCAGGTCGGCGCCGGCCGCGGCCGCTACTCTCCGCCGGTTCACCAGCACGTCCGCAGGGTTGTCGCCGACGTGCAAGCCCAGGTTGAGGGTGGAGTAGGGCCCGGCGGAGACGCCGCCGTGCCGGGTGGTCACGAACGCGTCCACGTCCAGGGCGTCAAGTGACGGCCAGGCCAGCACGTCCAGGCTTCCCTGCCGGCGGAGGCCGGCCGTGGGCGAGGTTGCCGCGGTCACCACGCCGTAATCCTAGTCCGGGGGGACGACCCCCCTGGACCCCCCGCCATCCGCAGCCTCGGACGGAACCCGCCTGCGGCGGGCCCGGCCTCGGGCAGCGGATATGCGGTGGCTGGGGTCCTGCCTACGTGCGGCCCTGGACCCCCGCCATGCGGTGGCTGGGGTCCTGCCTACGTGCGGCCCTGGATCCCCCGGTTCCTACTCGGGATATTCGGCTCGCACCTCGCCGGCACACCTCTATGCTCGGCGCATGCGGCCTGAGGCGATCTAGAGACATGCGTGCGGCTGTGGTGGTCAATCCCACGAAACACTCCGATGGCGGCAAATTCCGGGCCGAGGTCTGCGAGGCCATGGCCGCGCAGGGCTGGAGCGAGCCGCTCTGGCTGGAGACCACCCCCGAGGAGACCGGCCGGGGCCTGGCTGAGGCCGCCGTGGCGGAGAAGGTGGACGTCGTCATGGCCAGCGGCGGCGACGGGACCGTCACCGCGTGCGCTGAAGGGGTCGCGGGCAGCGGTGTCCCGCTCGCCGTGCTGCCCGCCGGGACCGGCAACCTGCTGGCCCGTAACCTCGGCCTGCCGCTGGCCCTGGACGAGGCGCTGGCTGTCGCGCTGAACGGGCAGGACCGGCGGCTCGACGTGGGCAGCGCCAACGGGCACCCGTTCGTGGCCATGGCCGGGATCGGCTTCGACGCGATGCTGCTGGACAGCACCAGCGAGCCGCTCAAGAAGCGGCTGGGCTGGGTGGCCTACTCGCTCTCCGCGCTGCGTCATCTGCGGGCCCGCCCGGCGCGCGCCACGCTGCGGGCCGACGGCGGCCGGGTGCTGCGCCGCCGGGCCAGCGGCATCATCGTCGGCAATGTGGGCACGCTGCAGGGCGGTGTGTCCCTGCTGCCGGGGGCGGAGCCGGACGATGGGGTGCTCGATCTCATGGTGCTGACCGCCCGGGGCTGGTCCGGCTGGCTGGCCCTCACGGTGGACGTGTTCCTGCGGCGCACCCGGACCGGCCGGGTCGCCCACAGCGTGTTCCGCGAGCTGCGGGTCCAGCTCGACCGGCCGCAGCTGTGGGAACTCGACGGCGAGGTCATGGGGACCACCCGCGAGCTGGTGGTCGCGGTCCAGCCGGGCCGGCTGCTCGTCCGGGTGCCCCGCTAGCCGCCTCGCAGGTCCTGCCTTTCTCTCGTGGCCGCGGTTCTGTCCGGTACCGCGCCGGCCTGCGCACCTTCCTGAGAGGAAACTGCGTCTTTGCCGTGTCTTTGGATGCAGTGGGGGATGCAGTGAATGGGCCGCCATCGCCTGGGTAGAGGGGGGCAGGCTGCCGCGCTGAGATCGCGCCAGCCAGCAGCACCGCAGGCCATGCGGTCAACAACCGAAGGTGGCGTGAACGTGTGGAACCGGCTCGAGCAGCGTGAGCTGAAGCGGGTCTCCCGCCGCATTTCCGACTACGGTGCCGGGCAGCTTCCGGCGCCGGGCCAGCCGGCGGGGACCGACCTGCTGCCCCAGATCAAGCACATCGTCGTGCTGATGATGGAGAACCACTCTTACGACAACTACCTGGGCATGCTCCAGGGCCGGGGCGAGGGGTTCCCGCTCGGCCCGGACGGCGAGCCGGAGGTCGCCAACACCGGCGTCGAGGGCGAATCGGTCCCGGCACACCACCTGGCCAGCACGGTCCAGATCCCCGAATCGCCGTCGCAGAGCTGGCACGCCACTCACCTGCAGTGGGATGACGGGAAGCTCGACGGCTTCGTCAGCGCGACCCAGCAGCTGTTGCCGGATAAGGACCCCACCCGGGCCATGGGCTACTGGACCGAGCATGACCTGCCTTTCTACTACGGCCTGGCCCGGACGTTCCCGCTGGCCGACCGCTGGTTTTCCTCCTGCCTCGGGCCCACCTTCCCCAACCGCCGGTTCCTGATCTCCGGCACCGCCCACGGGCTCATCGACGACCTGCCGATGAACCTGGCGGACACCCCGGAGCACGGCACGGTCTTCGACCTGCTCAGCAAGCACGGCATCTCGTGGGTGAACTACCACCCCATCGCCGGGGGCAAGACCGGGCTACGGTCTGCGCTGCGGCACCGGCGCCGGATGCTCCAGCGCCGGCTGCGGTCACTCCGCGCGCTGAACCCGTCCGCGCTCGCCCAGCTGGGCAAGGACATGCAGTTCACCGCGGACATCTACCCGCTCGGCATCGCCCGCTACATGCTGCACGTGCGCGGCACCGAGGAGTTCTTCACTAACGCCGACAACGGCACGCTGCCAGCCTTCAGCCTGGTGGACCCGGACTTCAAGGCCTACTCCGAAGAGAACCCGCACGACATCCAGCAGGGCGAGAGCTTCGCCTCGGAAGTCATCAAGCGCGTCATGCACGGCAAGGGATGGGCCAACACCCTGCTGATCTGGCTGTACGACGAGCACGGTGGCTACTACGACCATGTCCCGCCGCCGCCCGCTGTAGAGCCGGACGACGTGCCGGGCCGCAGCATGCTCAGCCGCAAGACCTGGCTGCACGCGGTGCTGCGGGTGCTGGCCCCGGGATATGTGAAGAAGGCCCAGCTGCTGGACGACGGCCCGAAGCGCTACGACCGCCTCGGCTTCCGCGTCCCGGCGGTCATAGTCTCCCCGTACGCCCGCCGCGACTACGTGACCTCACAGGTGTTCGACCACACCTCCTTGCTCAAGCTGGTCGAGCAGAAGTGGAACCTGCCCCCGCTGACCGCGCGGGACGCCGCCGCGGTCTCGCCGCTCGACGCGCTCGACCTCGAGCACCCACCCGCCTTCGCCGAGCCCCCGGACCTGCCTGAGCCCGCGCTGCGCTGGGGCTCGTGGCAGGCCGAGGTCTAGGCCGCAGGAGGACCGCCCATGGCAGTGAACATGCAGGACGTCAGCTCGGCCATGGCCGAGCTCGGCAGGCTGCGGTTCGGCGAGATGAAGGTGGAGGACGCGATGCACGAGATCGTCCGCTCCACTCACGCCATCTTCGACGTGGACGGGGCCGGGCTGATGCTCGCGGACGCCGACCACCATCTGCGCAACGTCGCGATGTCCGATGACCGGCTGGCGCACCTGGAGGAACTCCAGATCCGGCACCGGGAGGGGCCCTGCATCGCCGCGTTCGAGGACAAGGAGCTCGTCGGGGCGGAGGACCTGACCGCGGAGGCGCGCTGGCCCCTGTTCAGTGCCGCGGCCGTGGAACGGGGCGTCCGCGCGGTACTGGCCAGCCCGCTGCCCTACAACCAGGACGCGGTGGGAGTGGTGGCCGTGCTGTCGGAAGACCGGCACCCCTGGTCGGCCGAGGGCGAGCTGGCCCTGCTGGCCTTCACCGACCTGGCCGCGCTGATGATCGCCAGCATGATGCAGGGCCAGGAGCAGACCGACCTGGCCGCGCAGCTGCAGTCCGCCCTCAACTCGCGGGCCATCATCGAGCAGGCGAAAGGCGTGCTGATCGGCCAGCAGGGACTAACCGCGCATGAGGCCTACGAAAAGCTCCGTGCGCAAGCCCGGTCCCAGCGCCGCAAACTTGCCGCGGTCTCTGCGGATGTAGTCCAGAACGCGGCAGGCCGACGATGAAGGTTTGCACTCCGCCGTGGTTGCGGCATACTGGAATGGCCGTCGCGATACCGCCGAGACACCCGCGGTTGTCCGGAACGCCGGCGCTTGTCATTGATCGGCTCCGCTATTGCGTCGGGGTCGCTCCCCCTGACAGCGGCCGGCTGAAATCCCGAGCTAGTCGCTCACATCGGATAACCCTCTTAGGAGATCTCATGATCATTCTCGGCATTATCCTGCTCATCATCGGCTTCATCGCCAAGATCGCGATCCTGTGGACCATCGGGATCATCGTCCTGGTGGTCGGCCTCATCCTGCTGCTGCTCGGCTCGATCGGCCACGCCGTGGGCGGGCGCCGCCATTACTTCTAACGGCACTGCTGGTCTCTGCCGCGCCGCGCGGCGCGGCAGGGACCAGGCGTCTGACGGCAGCGCCGGGCCCGTGCCCGCCACGGCTGCACCGCATACGGCTCCAGCCGCCCATCCGGGTGGCTGGAGCCGTTGTTTATCCACTCGGGCCAGGTGATGGCGTACCCCGGGGACCCCTGGCAAGTTGGCAGCAAGCGCGGCCGGCAGCGCTTTGCGGAAGGCCACCCGGCGGATCCGTCCATGCTGCTGCCGGTCAGCGGGTGCCAGCTGGCGGGACCTCGACAGCGATCTCGCCGCCGAGCCGGGCCCCGTCCAGCAGCTCCAGCTCGTCGCCGCTCCAGAACCGGCCGGGGTCGTACCACTGCGGCTGGCGGCGGCCGGACAGCAGGCCCATGGCCTGGTAGGTGGCCGCCACCACCTCCGCGCAGTACGCCGTCTCCAGGGCCCGGTCCGGCCCCTGGGAGTCCCCGGCCGGGCTCCCGCCCGGCCCGTCGGCGGGGCTGCCCGCCGGGAGGTGTGCGCGGTGACGGACCCGGGGCAGCGGGGGCAGCCGGCCGAGGAGCCACCGGCCCGCGAGCCGGGTGGTGCTGGGGAATGGGGTGCCGTCCAGCCTGGCGATGGTGCGCAGCAGCGCATCCTCCATCCCGGGCAGCGGCGGATGCTCCAGCTGGCGCAGCCACGCGTCCTGGTGATAGCGGCCCGTCCAGATCCCGACCGCGGCCCGCAGATCGTGCAGCTGGACGCCGCGCTGCCGGGTCCCTGACCAGAGGTCTTCCAGTGAGCGGCCCAGTTCCGCGTGCCACATCAGCGGGGGCAGGTCCTCGATCACCACGGACATGCCGACGTGGTTCACCGGGCTGTTGGTGCCGACCCGGATCGCCCGGTCGGCCAGAGTGTGGCCGCGGAACAGCCATATGTCCCCGGTCCGGGTCTGTTCCAGGGCCTCATCCAGAGTGATGCGCGTAATGGTCGGCACGGTCGTAGCCTAGGCAGGTGCGCTGGTGGAAAGTAGCAGGATTGGCAGGCCTGGCGGGCGTGGCCGCCACGGGCGTGGTGATCGCCCGGGCCGAGCGGCGGCGGCGGGCCTACACGCCCGGCGAGGTCCGGGAGCGGCTGCACGCCCGGCTGGCGGAATCAGCCGCCGCCGGGCAGCAGGGCGCGGCCGGGCCGCCGGGCTGAGATCATGCCCGGTGCTCGCGCTCATACAGGCACAGCCAGGAGACGCTGACCTGCCACGTGCGGACGAGCCGGAACGGCAGCCCCTGGAGCTGGGGCGGCCGTCCGGGTGACGGCACGTTGCTCTCGGCGACCCAGACCCGGCGGACCCGGCTCAGCCTGCGGCGCACGACCTGCGCCGGGGCGTCCGTCCCGGCGATCGTGTCCGACCGGGCCGCCGTCTCACCCAGCATGACGTCGTGCAGCCGGGCGAGTCCGTACGGGTAGGCGGCCGCGAGCGACGCCGACCCGGGCTGCGGGTAGAGCACGGCATCCCCGCGCCGCTCATACTGGGCCACGATCTGGTCCATGCGGCGGATGTTGTCGGTGTGGCCGGCTGGTCCCCGCTCACCCAGCTGGGCGGGCAGGCTGAGCAGCATGATCAGGACCAGGCCCGCAGCCGCGGCCACCCGCCCGGCCGCGGCCAGGGCGGTGCCGATCAGCAAGGCGGCCGCGGGCATGCAGAACACGATGTAGCGGAACGTGTAGGCCGGCTGGAACTGCGACATCACGAACAAGATCACCGGAGGCCCGGCCAGCCAGGGCAGGCACAGGACGGGCAGCCGGGCCGGCCAGTCGGTCCCCAGCCGGTGGCGCAGGGCCGCGTACACCAGCCCCAGCCCGGTCAGTACCGCCGCGGCCAGCAGCAGGGCGGCCGAGCCGACCAGCCGCCCGGTGGCCAGCGCGGCCGCCGCTCCGGGCGGCTGCAGCCAGCTGACCTGGGCCCGCTGGGCCCAGGCCGCCGCGATCAGCGGGACCAGCGCCACGCAGGCGAGGATCACCGCCAGGATCCACTGGCGGGCCACAGCCCGCCGGCGGGGCAGGCCCCGCCAGGCCGCGAGGGTGACGGCGTGCGCCGGGATGAGCAGCAGGCCGAACACGTTGGCCATGCCGAGAGCCACCAGGCTGGCCGCGTACCAGCACGCCCAGCGGCGGCGGCCGTCGTCCTCGGCCAGCCGGATCAGGAAGTAGCTGGCCGCCGCGCCCGCCGCGGTCTCCATCGCGAACGGCCGCGCGTCCTGGGCGAACCAGCTGACCGCGGGCAGCGCGGCGAACGTGAGCCCGGCGGCCAGCCCGGCACGACGGGACACCAGCCGCCTGCCGGTCACGGTGATCAGGGCGGCCGCGCCGGCCATGGCGAGGGCCGAGGGCAGGCGCAGGGCCAGCTCACTGTGGCCGGCCAGCCGCACCTCCAGCCACATCACGACGTAGTAGGCGCCGTGCACCACGTCCACGTGGGCGAGCATGGCGATCAGGCTCGACGAGGGAGCGCTGGGTGGCCGACTGGGTCGCGCCTTCATCCCGCCAGAAGGACGGCACCTGGATCTTCCACAGGGTGACTCCCATGGTGACCAGGGCCGCACAGGCCGGGGGCCAGAACGGTACGAGGGAACCCCACGGGGACGGGCGCATATGCCGTCCCGCGGTGGACGGGAGGGCCGGCCGGTGCGGAGTCGCGGCCGGGGATGCGGAGACCACCGGCACCGCTAAAGCGGTAGTTAGGGGCTGACCCACGGTAAGCACCGTAGGGCTATGTGCCTCGTCATTGCCAGGATATTGGTGGGGTCTTTGCGCAATCCTGGCCAGGTGACGACGAGAATTCCGCGCCTCGTGCTGGCGTCCAGTTCGCCGGCCCGCCGCCGGCTGCTCCGTGACGCCGGGTTCGCCCCGGCAGTGGACGTCAGCGGGGTAGACGAGACGTTTGACCCGGCCCTGGACACGGCCAGCGCCGTGTGCCTGCTGGCCGAGCGTAAGGCGTCATCGGTCGCCGGCAGGCATCCGGGTGATCTGGTGCTGGGCTGTGACTCCCTGCTCGACCTGGACGGCAACGCACTGGGCAAGCCCGCGTCTCCGCAGGCAGCGATCGCGCTGTGGCGGCGCATGTCCGGGACGCAGGGCACGCTCCATACCGGGCACTGCCTGATCGACACGCGGTCGGGCCGGCGCACGGTCGCGGCCGCCAGCACCCTGGTGCGCTTCGGCGTGCCGGGGGAGCACGAGATCGCCGCCTACGTGGCCACGGGCGAGCCGGGCCGGATGGCCGGGGCGTTCAGCATCGATGGCTTCGGGGCCCCGTTCGTCGAGGGTATCGACGGGGACTGGGGCACGGTGGCAGGCCTGTCGCTGCCGTTGCTGCGCCGGATGCTGGCCGGGGCCGGGGTGGGCGTCGCGGACCTGTGGCCCCGCCCGGCCGGGCCGCTGGTCCGGGACCTCACCGGCGCCGACCGCGACTGGCTGGCCGCGGTCGTCACCGCCGCCTGGGGCCTGCCGGTCGTCAGCCTGTCCGGGACGCACGACGTGAGGCGGCTGCCCGGCCTGGTGGCGGAGGAGGAGCCGGGCGGCGCGCGGGCAGGCGCGCTGACCTACCGCACGCAGCCCGGCAGCCTGGAGGTCGTCACCCTGAACAGCCTGGCCGAAGGCCGTGGCATCGGCACGGCACTGCTGGCCGAAGCCCGGCAGCGGGCCCGACGGGCCGGCCAGCGCCTCTGGCTGACCACCGGGAACGACAACGTCCAGGGCATCGGCTTCTACCAGCGCCGTGGCATGGACCTGGTGGCGCTGCACCGGGACTTCGCCGATGAGGTGAGAAAGATCAAACCGTGGCCGGCGGGGGAGCCAGGCGGCGGGATCACGTTCCGGCATGCGATCGAGCTTGAGTACCCCGCTCCCGGTGATCAGTGACCTACGCCCACCGGAAGCCCGGGCTCACCGGGAGGACAGCACCTCGGCGATCTTCGCCGCGGCCGCGGAGGGATCTTCCGCGTCATGCAGCAGCTCTCCCCAGGACCAGCGGTAATACCAGCGCAGGCGGCCCATGCCGTCCGTGCCGGGGGTGCAGTCGATGCTCTCCGCGAGCATGGTCGCCCCCGGGATGAAGATGTGCAACGCGGCAGGGTAGGTGGTTTTGACCGACGCGTGCAGGCCCTTGGTATCCAGGGCCGTGGCCAGCCGGTGCAGATGATAACTGCGTGCGTGATCCCGGGTTCCGTCCAGCATCTCCCCTGCCTAGCGTCGGTCGGCACATTGTCGCGGCGCGCGGGGTGGGTTTGTCAACCCTGACGAGAGTGATAGCCGCTGTACCCGTCAGGGCCGTATGGGTCATCAGTCTGCCCGTTCCGGTAGCGGGTGTCATCCCGGCTTCCCGCCGGCGGCGGGCCTGCGTATCCAGCCTGCCCGGGCTGCGTGCCGTAGTCGGGTGTACCGGGATACCCGGGATCGGGCTGGTACGGGTAGGCGCCCTGCGCCGCCGCCGGCGGGGGTGCCGCTGGCGGCGCCGAGTACCACTGGGTGCCCTGCTCCGCCCGGGCGTCGGCGGGCGGCTGCGGGCCGGTGGCCGGGTGACCGCCGGGAGCCCGGCCATACGGGTCTGAGTAGGCTGCCGTCGGGCCGGTCGTATACCCCCCGGAGTAGCTGCTGCCGCTCGCAGGCTGCTGGCCCGGCTGATACGCGGGTGCGGGCGCGGCGGGCGGAGCGGTGCGCGGTGGCGCCGCCGGGGACGGTGCCGCGGCCGGCGGCGCTGGCGGGGTCGTGTTCACGTAACTTCCGTAGGGGTTGCCCAGGCCAGCCTGGGACGAGGGAGCCTCGGCTGCGGCGCCACGGTCGCTGCCCCAGCCCGGGGCCGCGGGCGCGGCCGGATAGCCCCCGCTCGACGCGGACGCAGGCGGGCTCTGGCTCGGCGGGGCCTGGCGGGCCGGTGTGCTGCGCCGCCGCCCCGGGTTGGTCCGTGGGGCGCCCGGGCTGGTCCGCGAGCCGCCTGGGTCCGTCCATGTGGCACCCGGGTCGGTGCGGTCAGCCTGGCCGGCCGGATAGCCGTGCCTGCCGCTGGACGCGGGATAGTCCTGGCTCCCGCCGGCCGGGCCGGGATAGGCCTCGTAGCCGCTGGCGGGGGCGGCGTAACCGGCCTGGGCCTGGCTGTCGCGCCCGCGGGCCGGTGCGGCATAACTGTCGCGCCCGTTGGCTGGGTAGCCGCCGGGGGAGGCCGGGTAGCCGCCGGGGGAGGTTGAGTAGCCGGCGGGATAGGCATCCGCCCCGCCCGGGTAACCGCTGGCGGGCTGCGCCGGCCGTGGGTCCGCGGCCGCGCCGGGGGTCCGCGCCGCGCCGGGGGTCCCGGTAGGACCTGCTGTCCTCCGCCGCAGCCGCGCCACGCGCGAAGGAGGGGCTGGTCAGCGGATCCTCATCGGCGCGGGGCCGGGAGGCCTGGGCCCGGGGCGGGCGGCGGTCCGCCGGCCGGCCGCCAGGCTGGCCAGGCCCGGCGTGCCGGCTTCGGGGGCCGCGGGCATGTACGGTGCGGGGCTGGGCGGCAAGGGGTCGGCAGCAGCCTGATGGCGGTTCCTGACCGGGAGCCGTTCCGTGGCCGCCGCGGCCCCAGGCCGGTCGGCGAGGCCAGGGCGCCCAGGGTCGGTACGGCCTGGGTCGGTGTCGGCGCCCTGCTGCCGCCGGGGTGCGCCCTGGCGGCTGCCCGGGCGGCTGGGACGGCCGGCGGACTGGCGGCGGCCTGACGGGCCGGTGTCGGTGTCGGCGTCCAGCGCTGGCTGGCGCTGGGTCGCAGGCGGCTGTGCCGCGGCCCGGGCAGGCTTCCCCGCCGCGGCGGGGGTACTGGGGTGCGCGGCGCGGGCGGTGGTGGCCAGGGGGTTGTCGGCGGACAGTTCGGCCCAGTACTGCTCGTCGGAGAGCTTGTCCCACTCCGTGCTCGGCCAGTCGTCGTCATCGTCGTCGTGCCGCCCGCGAGACGGCCGGCCGCGGCCCTTGGCCCCGTTCTTCGGCTTGGCCTTGGCTTCCGTCTCCGGGATTTCCGCCCGCACCCGGGGGAAGACGTCTGAATCCGCCAGGTCCGGGTCGGCGTTGGCGCGCGTGGCCGGGAAATCCGCGGCCGAAGGCCCCGTGTCGTAGAGCGCGGGCCCGGGGCCGGTATCGGTGGCCACGCCGGCCCGGCGCGGCAGCGGTGGCGGCGCGTGGTGCCCGGGCGCTGACCACCGTGGCGGGCTCCGGTGCATCCTGGTAGCGGCCGCCCCCGCGCACCGGCTGCATGCGCTCGGTGCGCTGTGCGTCGCGGCTGCGGGCCGGACCCTCGCCATAGCCGCGCGGTGATGGCTCGTAACCGCGGGACTGCTCGAAGCCGGCCGACTCGTAACCCCGGCCCGGGCCACCGTAGCCACGCGGCTCGCCTGCGGGTCGCGCGGACAGCGCGGAACCACGTCCGGCCGGCTTCCGGGCTGCGCGCGGGTCGGTGCTCAACCGGGCATCCCGGCCGCGGTGCCGGTCCCGGGCAGTTTGGCGCCCGCCTGGCTCGTCATCATCAGCGCGGCGCCGCATCACGAGGAAAACCGTGACGAGGACCGCGATGATAACGGCGACGAGGCCGATCACGAGCAGAAGCATTGCACCACCCAACAAGCCATGGCCGTATGGGCGGCGCCAGCGAGGCCAACGCGGCCATCACGCGGGCCTTCCCCTGTATCGCTAGCGCCTCGAATCCATCCAAGGCTGAGCTACTGATCAGTCAGTCTGGCGGACCGTATGGGCGGTGTCATGCGTTTAGGGATTTTTTTGCCAAGTCCGTTTACCCGTTGCGATCGGGCGATTACGGACTGGCGATTGTCGGCAGCCGGCCGCGAGCGATGGCGGCTTGTGCGATTGCGCTCCAGGCGGTTTTCATGGCCACACCCTGGGGCAGCGACAGTGACCTACTAAGGGCGTAGACAGTAAAGCGGTACGTGTGCCGGCCATTTGTCGGGCACGGCGGATCATAGCGGGCGGTTCCTTTGCTGTTGTCCGCCTGCCTCGCGCCGGGCGGAACCTGCCCCGCCTGGATCCCGGTGGTCTGCGATCCGATATCGAACACGATCCAGTAGATATAGGGCTGGATCGGCGCCGATGCGTCGTCCACGAGCAGAGCCAGTGATTTCGTGCCCTCCGGCGCGCCTGACCAGTGCAACGAGGGGTGCTGCCCGGGCCCGTTGCAGGTGTAGGCCTTCGGGAACAGGTGCGGGCTGAACGCCTGGCTGGTCACGGTCATCTGATCCGGGACGTTCGCGGAGATGGACTTCGGGCCGCCGATCAGACCGCAGCCGCTGACCAGGGCCAGGACGGTCAGGGCGGCGGCACCGGCCCGGACGCGCCGCCACGCCCGGCGGCCCGGCCCGCGATCGCTGCGTCTCTGCGGTGCACGGCTCACGCTGGCCGATCGTACGCGGTCCGGTCACCCGCGCGGGACAGGAGCCACCGGGACCCGCCGGTATGGCGCCCGGCTGGGAACAGAGCCGCAGAACGGGGCCGTAACCGGATGCCGCCGCACGGTGCCGGGCCAGGGGCTTCGATGGCGTCCGGGGATTCACCGGACAAAGGCTCGCCGCCGGGCCACGGTGCGGGCGTTAGCCGATCCTGCCGGGGCCCGCTGTGTGCGGATCGTGAACAGCGGCTGAATCGGTGCCGGGCGGCGGGCCGCGCCGCTCCCTGCCGTGCCCCGCGCAAAAGATTACTCTCGGTGACGCGGACCTATTACCAGGAGATTACTAATCGCGTCCGGTGCCGTGCCGCGGCCCCGGATCAAGACTGCGGCTATCCGGCCGCGCGGATCACGGCGGAATAAACCGGGAGAGTCGGTGGGGCGGCGTAAACCGCCGAAACGGGGCCGCGCTGCGAGCAGAAAAGTGGCCCGCCCGGAACAGCTAAATCCCGGGCGGCCACATTACTCCGGCTGGCGCGAGGTCCCGAACATGATTTCATCCCACGACGGCACGGAGGAGCGCCTGGACCGGCCTCCGGCGGCCTTGCGGGCCCGGCCGCGCTGCGGCACGGCCGTCTCCGTCTCCTGGCTGCCTGCGTCGGGCGCGGCCTCGGCCACCTCGGCCGGAGGACGCGCCTCAGCTGCGCGGGCTTCCGCGGCGCGGGTCTCCGCAGGGCGGCCCTCCGTGGCGCGCGCAGGGCGCGCCTCCGCTGCGGGTGAGGCGGAGGCCGCTGCTACCCGGGCCGGCTGGACCTCCGCGGCCCGAGCCGGGTGCGGCTCCGCGGCGCGGGCCGGCTGCGCCTCAGCCGTCCGGGCCGGGCTCACCGCCGGTTCCGGGGAGGTCACCGGCTCTGGCCGGCGCTCGGGCCGGTGGGGCACGGGGGAGGACGGGGGCGCGGCCGCCAGCCTGCTCCCGATGGGAGTGACGGTAGCCCTGGCGGGGACCCGGGGCCCGGGCGCCAGTCCGGCCAGGTCGGCCTCGGGCAGCGAGAGCCGGGCGGCGTCGTCATCAGCCGGGGAGACGTGGCGGCGCCGCGGGTCGAACACCCACTCCGCCATGAGCGGCCGCCCGCTGATCGTGAACATCAGCTGGACCTGCCAGATGTTGTCGCCCCGTTTGCGCGAATCCCACTGGGCTTCCTCGGCGGGCACGCCCAGCGCGGCCAGGCGCTCAGTGACGATGTCACCGAGGCGGGGCCCGGGACCAGAGTCCCCGGGCTGCCGGATAGACGCGCCCTGCGCCTCCTGGGCCCGGTACGCCCGCTCGGCCAGCACCGGGCCCTCGAAGCGGCGAACGCGCTCGATGGGCACGCCTGCGGCGTCGGCGATCTCCTCCGCGGTCTCTCCGGCACGGATCCGGTCCTGGATCTCCTTGGGTCGCAAGGGACTCTCCACTTCGATCTCGTACTGAGCAAGCCGGGAGAACTGACCGCGCGCGACGATCCGCAGCCGGTCGTCGATCGGCAGCGAAAAGCGCCCGCCGCGCCCCGGTACCGCAAGCACGGCGTAACTGCCGTCCTCGCTCACCGCGACGATGCGCAGTTCCTGCATCGGCGTCCCTTCTGCGCCAGCCGGCGAGGCCGGCGAGCGTGATGCCGCGCGAGGGCGTAGCTCGGACTCCCCCCGGGGACGAGTCTGTCTGTCGCAGGCCCTCCTGGCCAGTACCGGGCCGGCATGTCCCGCAGATCACCGCACACTATTCGCGGCCGGGCGGGCGGGGAGCCGGAACACCGATAGTCCGCGGAGCGCCCGATGAGGGCCTGGTGCCCCCGATATGCCCGGCCCGGGAGCGCCGCCGTCTGCACCGGGGGCTGGCCGGCCCGGCCCGCGGGTCTACCTTGGTAACAGAACAAAAATCTTTATCTCTAGTTTGCCAGTCGGTATACTCGACTTCATGTCCTCACTCCTCGGAACTCAGGTGCACTCAGCAGACCTCGCCGACGCGGTCTCCCGGCTCCGGCGCGCCATGCGCCGCGCCGCGCGGGCCGCTGATCCTGGGTCCGGGCTGTCCGTGGCCCAGCTGGAGATGCTGTCCTGCATGGCGGAGAATCCGGGATCGCGCCCCGGACAGCTGGCCCGGCTGCTCCGGCTCGCGCCCAGTTCGGTGGCCACCTTGTCGAACTCGCTGCGCCAGGCCGGGCTGGTGACCCGGACCGGTGGTGAAGGCGACCGGCGCACCGCCAGCCTGGATCTCACCCCGGCCGGTGAGACAGCGGTGCTGCGGTGGAAGACCCTGAACGAGCGCCTGCTCAGCCTGGCGCTCCGGGAACTGCCTCCCGACACGCGGGTCACCCTGGTCGGCGCGCTTCCCGCGCTCGCCGACCTGGCCGGCGCCGTCGACGCGCTGGCCGACGAGCCCGCAGCCCCGGACGCGGTGACCGGCCAGACGTCCCTGGCCTAGCTGACCTCGACCCGCTCCGGCCAGTACCAGCCCGGCCGGGGTAACGACGGTCCCGGTCGCGGCGAGCGCGCAGCGGACAGCCGCAAATCCGGTCACCGGCGGATCCTTTTTGAGCCGGGAGCCAGCGTTCTGCAGCGCAATTCTTGTCCCTGAAATCTTTACTGCCGGTCGGCCAGCAAGCCATTCCTGGCTGCGGGGGAGGCTGTGCATTCGGCGCGCTCTGCTCTTGCGGCGGCCCGTGGCCCCGGGGTGGCCCGGGCCGCTGGCGCAGGTGGCGGGGGGCCGCTACCTGGCCGGGCTTCCCGGCCCCCGACCTGGGTGACTGGGGGCGATGGGGCAGGAGGGAATAGCAATCCTGGCCGCCGGACATGGGCCGTTCAAGTAGTGTTTTGCGCCGGGGATGCGCATATAACCGGATGCCGAGAGATGGTGATCGCGTGCTGAGGCATTTTACTGGAGTCGCGCTCGGGGTCGCCGTGGCCGTGGTGATCTTCTTCGGCGGTGGCTGGGGAGTGGCGCACATGACCCATCTCTCGGCCCAGAACATCAGCCTGACCAGCATCAGCGGCCTCAGTGCCCTCGGGATTCTCCTGCTGACCGGGTTGTTCCTCGGCGTCCTGATGGTGGCGCCTGTCTCGCCGCTCAGCACGGCGCTGCCCGGGGTGGTCATGCTGGCCTGGACCGGGCTGCTGGGACTGAACGCCCAGCTGGCGGCGAGGATTATCCCGCTGCGCAGCACGAGCTACGGCGCGGGATTCCACACCATGCTCGTCAGCGGCGTGCTGGTCCTGCTGGGCACGCTGATGATCTGCACGGTGTTCGTCCCGTCCCGGTGGCGGCGCGACGACGGCGGCGACGGTGGCGGGACCGCCGACGCTGAAGACGATGTTCCCGGCCGTCCCGCGCAGACTCGCCTGCTCTCTTAGGCCGTCGCAGTGACCCAGGACCAGGCCGGGCGGGCCAGGCGTCACTGCCTGGCCCGCCCCGGCGGCTCGGTCCCGGGCCCGGGACGATGCGCCCAGGCCGGGAACTCAGTGTGCGGTGGAGAACTGCTCGCTCTCGGTCGACCCGCGCAGCGCGGTGGTGGACGCCTGCGGGCTGATGGCGGACGTGACCAGGTCGAAGTAGCCGGTGCCCACCTCCCGCTGGTGCCGGGTGGCCGTGTACCCGCGCGATTCCGCGGCGAACTCCGCGTCCTGCACCCGGACGTACGCAGGCATGCCCTCCGCCGCGTAGCCCTGCGCGAGGTCGAACATCGAGTAGTTCAGGGCGTGGAAGCCGGCCAGCGTGATGAACTGGAACGTGTAGCCCATCTGGCCGAGTTCACGCTGGAATTTCTCGATCGTGCCGTCATCGAGGTGCCGGTGCCAGTTGAACGACGGCGAGCAGTTGTAGGCCAGCATTTGGTCCGGGTACCTGGCCTTGATCGCCTCGGCGAACTCACGGGCCTCGTCCAGGTCCGGGGTGGACGTCTCCATCCACAGCAGGTCCGCGTACGGGGCGTAGGCCAGGCCGCGGGCCACGCACGCGGCCATCCCGTTGCGTACCCGGTAGAAGCCCTCGGCCGTCCGCTCGCCGGTGATGAAGGGCTGGTCGCGCTCGTCCACATCGCTGGTGATCAGCGTGGCGGCGTGCGCGTCGGTGCGGGCGATGACCAGGGTGCTCACGCCGGCCACGTCAGCCGCCAGCCGGGCGGCGTTGAGCGTCCGGATGTGCTGGGAGGTGGGGATGAGCACCTTCCCGCCGAGGTGGCCGCACTTCTTCTCCGACGCCAGCTGGTCCTCCCAGTGCACGCCCGCCGCGCCCGCCGCGATCATCGACTTCATCAGCTCGAAGGCGTTCAGCACGCCACCGAAGCCCGCTTCCGCATCCGCCACGATCGGCGCGAGCCAGTACTGGCGGTCCGTGCCGTCCGACTCGGCCCAGGTGATCTGGTCGGCGCGCAGCAGGGCGTTGTTGATGCGGCGGACCGCCTGGGGGACCGAGTTGACCGGATACAGGCTCTGGTCCGGGTACGTCTCGGCGGCCAGGTTCGCGTCCGCCGCCACCTGCCAGCCGGACAGGTAGATGGCCTGCAGGCCGGCCCGGACCTGCTGGACCGCCTGGTTCCCGGTGACCGCGCCGAGAGCCGCGATGTAGTCCTCCTCGTGCAGCAAGGTCCACAGTCGCTGGGCCCCGAGCCGGGCCAGCGTGCGCTCCTCCTGGACGGATCCGCGCAGCCGGATCACGTCGTCCGCGGAGTACGCGCGTTCGGTGCCGCGCCAGCGCGGATCGCTGGCCCACTGCTGGGCCAGGCCCGCGGCCTGCTGCTGCGGCCCGCTGACCGGGCTCTTCCCGGCATGGCCGTTGGTAGTGCCGTTCGCTGTGCCCTCGAGGCGCATGTCGTTCACTGGTCCTCCCGACGTTCTGCCGTCCCCTGGGTGGTTACTCCCGAGCCTGCGGGCCCGGCCGGCGTAAAGCTAGGGCGAACGACAGGAAGAATGCTCAGATTTCACTTAGAATGAAGATGTGACAGAGTTCTCCAGGAAAGAACTGCCAGGATTTCCATCGAGTGGTCTAGACCTGGCGACGTTCGGGCAGCGGCTCCGTCACCTGCGCCGCGCGCGCGGGTACACGCTGGCCGAGCTCGGCAGCCGGGTCGGCCGGGCCCCCTCGGCACTGTCCCTGCTGGAGAACGGCCGCCGCGAGCCGAAGCTGTCCCTGATCGACGCGCTGGCCAGGGCCCTGTCCGTGCCCGCCGAGGAACTGCTGCGGCACCAGCCGCCGAGCCGCCGGGCCCAGCTGGAGATCGCGGTGGAGGAGGCGCAGCATGACCCGCTGTACGCCGAGCTGGGGCTGCCGCACCTGAAGGTCGGGGCCAGGGTGCCCAACGACGTGCTCGAGCACCTGGCCGCGCTCTACGCGGAGCTGCGCAGGCAGCGCACCCGGCCGACGGCCACCCCGGAAGAGGCGCGGGTGGCCAACGCGGGGCTGCGTGACGCGATGCGGGAACGGGGCAACTACTTCCCCGAGATCGAGCACGCGGCGGAGCAGGCGCTGGAGTCCGTCAGCTACCGGGGCGGTGCGCTGTCCCAGGGGGCGCTGCTGGCCATCGTCGGCCACCACGGGTTCTCGGTCCGGTACGCGCAGGATCTCCCGCGGTCCGTCCGGTCCGTCACCGACCTGCGCCACCGGCGGATCTACCTGAAGCAGGAATCCATGGGCATGCACACGCCCCGCACGATCCTGCTGCAGACTCTCGGCCATTTCGTGCTCGGTCACGCGGCGCCGCATGATTTCGCGGACTTCCTGCGCCAGCGGGTGGAAGCGAACTACTACGCCGCGGCCGTGCTGGTCCCGCAGCGGACCGCCGCGCGCTTCCTGGGCGAAGCCAAGGAAGCGCGGGACCTGTCTGTTGAGGACCTGCGGGACGTGTTCTCGGTGTCCTATGAGATGGCGGCGCATAGATTCACCAACCTCGCCACCCATCATCTGGGGCTGACCTGCCACTTCGTCAAGAACGACGAGGGCGGCATCATCTATAAGGCGTACGAGAACGATGGGCTGGTCCTGCCCGCCGACTCCACCGGGGCCATCGAGGGGCAGCGGATGTGCCGCAAGTGGTCCGGGCGCCAGGTGTTCGGGTCGTCCGACCGCTACTCCCCGTACTACCAGTACTCCGACACCCCGGCCGGGACCTTCTGGTGCATGGCGCACGTGGACCCCGGCGCGGAGCGCGGCTCGGCGATCACCCTGGGCACTGGGTACGAGAACTCGCGCTGGTTCCGTGGCCGGGACACCACCACGCGGATGATCTCCCGCTGCCCGGACGGGGACTGCTGCCAGCGGCCGCCGGCCAGCCTGGCCACCCGCTGGGAGGGGATGGCCTGGCCGTCGGCGCGGGCTCACTCGCACATCCTCTCCGCCCTGCCCACGGGGAGTTTCCCGGGGGTGGACGAGGCCGACGTGTACGAGTTCCTGGACCGCTACGACTCCGAGTAGCCTCAGGGGCCCCGGGCCCCGTAGGAGCCACCCGGGACCGCGGCCGGGGGAGCAGCCCGAACAGGCCGTTATTGTTACTTGGCGGTAACTTACTCGTGCTACTCTCCGGTAACATACGTCCCGTGCGGATCCCCGAGGAGCATGATGACCACTGGACCCGACGCCCCCGGCTCTCCCGCCCCCGGCGTATTTTCACTCGAGCCCGGTCCCGAGCTGCGCGAGATGCGCGACTGGGTGCACGGGTTCGCCGCAGACGTGATCAGGCCGGCGGGCGGCGAGTGGGATGAGCGGGAAGAGACGCCCTGGCCCATCCTGGAGGAAGCGGCCAAGATCGGCCTGTACTCGCTCGACTTCTTCTCCGCCCAGTGGCTCGAGCCGAGCGGGCTGGGCATCCCGATCGCGTTCGAGGAGCTCTTCTGGGGCGACGCGGGCATCGCGCTTTCCCTGGTCGGCAGCACCCTGGCCGCCGTCGCCGTGGCCAGCAACGGCACCCCCGAGCAGATCGGGGAGTGGCTCCCGGAGATGTTCGGCGGCGCCGGCGACGTGAAACTGGGGGCGTTCTGCGCCTCGGAACCGGAGGCCGGCAGCGACGTGGGCGCGATCCGCACCCGCGCCGAGTACCAGGAGGCCAGCGGCGAGTGGATCCTCAGCGGAACCAAGTCGTGGGCCACGAACGGCGGGATCGCCGACGTTCACGTGGTGGTGGCCTCGGTGGACTCCTCGCTCGGCGCGAGGGGCCAGGCCAGCTTCGTGATCCCGCCGGGCACCCCCGGGCTCAGCCAGGGCCAGAAGTTCCGCAAGCACGGAGTACGGGCCTCGCACACCGCCGAGGTGGTGCTGGACGGCGTGCGGGTGCCCGGCCGCTGCCTGGTCGGCGGCAAGGAACGGCTGGACGCGAGGCTGGACCGGGTGCGGTCCGGGGGGCGCAGCGGCGAGCAGGCCGCGATGAAGACGTTCGAGGCTTCCCGGCCGAGCGTGGCGGCCATGGCCGTCGGCGTCGGGCGGGCCGCGGTGGAGTTCGCCCGGGATTACGCCACCCAGCGGATCGCGTTCGGCCGCCCGATCGGGCAGAACCAGGCGGTCGGCTTCATGCTGGCCGACATGCAGGCCGCGGTGGACGCGGCCCGGCTGCTGACCTGGCGGGCGGCCTGGATGGCCCGCCGCGGCATGGCCCTGGACGGCGCCGAGGGGTCGATGTCCAAGCTGGTCGCGAGCGAGACCGCGGTACGCGTGACGGAGCAGGCCATCCAGATCCTCGGCGGCAACGGCTACACCCGTGACTTCCCGGTGGAGCGCTGGCACCGGGACGCGAAGATCTTCACCATCTTCGAGGGCACGTCGGAGATCCAGCGCATGATCATCGGCCGGGCGGTCACCGGGCTGGATGTCCGGTAGCCTGAGCTGGCGCTGACCTGGGATGCGGGCTGGCTGCCGATGGTTAGCCCTGGTCGAAGAGGTCGTCCAGGCTCGGCGACGTTGGCCGTCATCATGGCCGGGCTCAGTCCGGAATCCCACGGGTTGATCTCGGCGCGGCCGGTCAGCATGAGCCGTCGGCCGGCCGGCCAGCGCTCCGCTGCCTCGCAGTAGTCGGCACACCCCAGCCGCCACGGCTGAGCGCCTTGGTCGATGATGCGGCGGGCGATAACGATGCCCGGCCAGTCGAAGTCGCCGTGGTACCGCACTACGGCCCGCCTCAGCAGCAGCGACCCGGCTGCCGCGGGATTGCCGGACGTGCAGGCCAGCGGCCGATCGACGTCGGCGGCGGCGAGCCGCTGCAGCACCTGCGGGTTCTCGCACGTACGTCCAGCCCGGTCACGGCCCGGCCGATGATCATGCGCTGGATCTCCGACGTGCCCTCGAAGATGGTGAAGATCGTGGACTATGGGGCAGTTTCCACAGGTCAGCAGCCTGCCGGGATCGTGGTATCAGGCACGGATCCAGCACCACGGTGATGATCCGCGACCCCCGGCCGTCCAGCACCGTGGTGCCGGCCAGGCGGCGCGGGCCTCACCAGGACGCGTCGAAGGCGCCGTTGATCTCGGCCATGACCGGGATACTCGTCACGACCAGCCGGCCGGTGCGCAGATCGAGCCGGGCCAGGTGAGCCAGGACATAGGGCCGCTGGCCGCTGCCCACTTCCGGGCTGCGCAGCCGGACCGGGAAGAGCAGGTACCGGCCGCTGCTGTCGATGCTCATCGGGTCACCGAGCGCGGCCTGATAGCCGGTCAGCAGCACCCGGGCGGTCTGGCCGGTAACCACCGAGACTTCCTCCAGCCGCCCGCTTCCCGTCCCCTGGGGCCGGTGAACGTAGGCCCGCCCGCCGTCCGGGCTGATCACTCTTCCGCCTCGGCGATGCTGCGACGGGGGAGCACGGTGCCGGTCACCAGGTGGCTGTTGCTGATCAGGCCCGATCCGCGGGCGGTGGTGGACAGCACCAGGAACGCGCTCACGACGCCCCCGGCCGGCTTCCTGACCAGCATGCCGCCGGACAGCCCGGCGTTGGCCACGGCCAGGTTGTAGCCGAGCTGGCCCGCCTGCCCCCAGGAAAACTGGGTGATGACGGCTTCGGCCGTGCTCCATGCGCTCCAGCTGCGCCGGGATCCGGTGGCGACGTCCTGCACGATGAGGCGCTCGCTACTGCCCGACGAGGGGACCCCGGGACCGTACGAGGTGCCCGCGCCTGACGGGAACGGCGTGCCCGAGGCGAACGCCAGCTGGCGGCCATCAGGCGACACGGCGAACTCGAAGTTCACCCACCCGCCGCTGATCACCGGCGTCTGCATGACCAGCGGCGGTCCCGCCAGCAGGTGCACCGGGCCGGGACGGCCATCCCGGCTGAGCGTGACCCGGAAGAACTCCACCTTCCAGCTGCCGCCGCTGGTGTCGGCCCCGGCCAGGAAGAACGTCCGGTCACCCGCGGCCGCGGCGACGCCCTCGTAGGCGTAGATGGCGGCGGGACGCGGGATGACCGCGATGCGCCGCCCCGACGCTGATGCTTCCACGTCCGCCCGGCCGTCGGTCGTGGTGACCAGGAACCGGGGCAGGGCCGCAGACGCCGGCACCGGGCTGAGCGGTGACGCGGAGCGGCTGGATGGCCCCGGGCTGCGCCGGTGACCGGGCAGGGCGTGGGCGGTCACCACGACCAGGCCGATGACCGCGGCAATGGCCGCCGCCGCGGCCAGGGGCGGCATCCAGTGCCGGGCAGCCAGCAGCCAGCCCGCGGCCCGCCCGCCCCGGCGCGGGCGCGGTGCCGCATCGGGCAGCCGCAGCGGGCGGATGTCCTCCGGCTGCAGCGTGCTGCCCAGCGCCGCCGTCGCATCGTGGAGGCGCTCTTGCGTCCGGCCCATCATGACTCCTCCCCGAGGATCTGCCGCAGTGCGGCGATGCCGCGGGCGGCCGTCGACTTGGCCGTGCCGCGGCTGATGCGCATCGCGCTGGCCGTCTCGGCTTCCGACAAGCCCAGGTAGTAGCGGAGCACCAGGGCCTCGCGCTGCCGGGGCGGGAGCTGCGCCAGCGCCCGCAGTACCTCACGCCGCTCCTCGCTGGCCAGGGCGGCTGATTCAGCCGACCATCCGGGCGGGTCGGGCAGGTGACCGCGTAATGTCTTGCGGCGCCGGAATTCCGACCGGCAGCCGTTCACCACTGCCGACCGGACGTAGGCGAGGGCCCGGTCCGTGTCGTGCAGCTGGTGCCAGCGCCGGTGCAGGCCGCAGAACGCATCCTGGACGATGTCCTCGGCGGCGCAGGCCGCCGAGAAGGTATACAACGGCAGCGTCTCCGGCCAGGCGCGCATGCGCTCGTACGAGGAGATCCTGCGCTTCTTCGACGGTTTCGAGCTTGTGGACCCCGGGCTGGTCTACGTCCCGCTGTGGCGCCCGGACCCGGCCGCCGACGTGTCCGGCGACGCCGGCAAGTTCTGGGTTCTGGCCGGCGCCGGACGCAAACCCTGAGGCGCTACGAGGCGGGGGCTACCGCACGGGCCAGGTGATCATGGGCCCGGACCCGCGCGTGGCCGACCACCGCACCGTGGACACCGTGACCCCGGGCGGCATCTGAACGGCCACCGCGCCGGTCACGCTGGCCCCCCGGGCGATGTTAATCTGGCGGTTACCGAAGCCGGCATACCCGGCGATCGAGCTGCCTCCGGGCGTGTAGGTCTTCCCGTTGGAGCCGACGACCGCGGCGGCCCGGCCCGCATCTTCGTGCCGGAGGCGGCCGCTGATCGCCTTAATGGTGAACACGACCCCAACGAGCCGCGTTCCATGTTCAGGGGTCGCGGACCGGCTCGCGGCCTTGGCCGGGTCGACGACCAGGTCCAGGCGCACGCGATACGTTCCGCCGCTCCCGTTTCTCGCATCGAACGACGCCCCGAGGCCCGCTTTGGCCGAGGCGTGCACGGCTGAGGAGAACCCCCGGGCCGTAGCGGTACTGCGGATACTCTGCGGCGTGCTCGGCGCGGCGCTGCACCCTGATACCGCTGCCGCGATGACGCAACTGCCGATTAACGTGGAGCGCACCCGGCCGGGGCCCGGCCGCGAAGACATGTCGTTACTCAATGCATTCCTCCTATCGCATTGAGTAATTACTCTACGCAGGTGCCCCTACCGTGTCAGGCGGCCGCTAGGAGTGCCACGGCCGCGTCCCTGGGAGCTGGAACGGCGCCAGGCTGATCTGGTCGATGTTCGGTGCCGTGTCGGACCGGAGCGGCTGCCCGATCCCGCTTCCCGAGTAGATGACCCCGATGGTCTTGCGACGTTCACCATGGCCGCCCCGCTCGCCGCCGCCAGCGGGGTAACGGCCAGCTTGCCGGGAACCGCTCGCCGCGATCACCGCGGACCACGACCTTGTGGATCCCCGCACTCAGGTACACCCGGTACGACCCGGTGGACCAGCCCCCAGGCCGGTGGTGCGCGGCTCCAGCGTCACCCGGGGATGATCGCGGCCGTACGCTGGGGATGGTGACCAGCCTGATCGAGCACATCCTCAGTCTCAGTGGATGGCTGGCCCTGCTGATCGTCTTCGCCGTCCCGGCCCTCGAGTCGTCGGTGTTCCTGGGCTTCGTCTTCCCCGGGGAGACCGCGCTGATCCTCGGCGGGGTGCTCGCCTCGTACGGCCGGGTCAGCCTGTGGCAGGTCCTGGTCGCGGGCATCTCCGGCGCCATCATCGGCGATTCGGCCGGGTATCTGGTGGGCCGGGATTACGGCCGCCGGATACTCGCGAGCCGGCCGGTGAGCCGCCTGGTCAAGCCGGAGCGTATCGAGCGGGGCGAGGAATACCTGGCCCGGCGCGGCGGCCGCGCGGTGTTCTTCGGCCGCTTCACCGCCGCGCTGCGCGCCCTGGTCCCCGGCCTGGCCGGGGTGGCACGGATGCCGTACCGGGTCTTCCTGCCGTTCAACGTGGCTGGCGGGGCGATCTGGGGCACGATCATGGTCCTGCTCGGCTACCTGGCCGGGGCAAGCTGGAAGCGGGTCGCCGGCTACGCCACCCAGGTCGGCATCGCCCTGTTCGCGGTGGTGATCCTGGCCCTCATCGCCGGCCACGTCCTGAGGAGCGCGCGCGACCCGCAGTCCTGGACCGGACGGCAGGTCGCCAGGCTGGCCCGCAGCCGGCTGGCCTCCTGGCTGCAGCGCCGTTTCCCGGCCCAGCTGGCCTGGCTCGCCGCCCGCTTCCGGCGGGGCGAGCCGCGCGGTTTCGCGCTCACCATCGCCGTCCTCACCTCCGGCGCGTGCGCCTGGTCCTTCGGCACGCTGACGTACAGCGTGCTGAACCACATCAACAGCGCCCGGTTCGACCCGCAGGTGCTGGCGTTCTTCGTCAGTCACCGCACGGCGTGGCTCACCACCGCAGCCCGGTTGGTGACGTGGCTCGGG
The DNA here is from genome assembly GCA_963723595.1 of uncultured Actinomycetes bacterium. Classification (GTDB taxonomy): domain Bacteria; phylum Actinomycetota; class Actinomycetes; order Streptosporangiales; family Streptosporangiaceae; genus RYN-230. Next base: position 721,076 of record CAVRRQ010000010.1, on the reverse strand, counting down.
TCGGGTGCCGTGCTGTGGCCGGTGGTGATCGCCGCGGCCGCGGCCCTCTGGTGGCAGCGCCGCCGGTGGCTGCCCGCGGTGCTGCCCGCCCTGTCGCTGGCCGGAGCCGCCGGGTGGTCCCTGCTGGCCAGGGCCCTGGTCGACCGGCCCCCGCCGCCGGCCCGGGACTGGGAGGGGACGTTCGCGGGCGGTTCCTACCCCGACCCGCACGCGGCCCAGGCCCTGGCCGCGTGGGGGATGCTGGCGTTGGTGGTTGCGGCCGGGCGGTCCGTGCGCATCCGGGTGCTGGTGGCGGCCGTGGCCGGGCTGATGGCGCTGGCCGCGGGCCTGAGCCAGCTGTACCTGGGGGCCCACTGGATGACGGATGTGCTGGCGGGCTGGGCGCTCGCGGGCCTGTGGGGCTGCCTGCTGCTCATCTGCTGCCTCGCCGCCCGCCGGACCCTAGCGGATGGAGCCGGCGGTCAGCCCGCCCACCACCCGCCGCTCGATCAGCGCGAACAGGATGACCACTGGAATGGTGGCCACGAGGGACGCGCCGAACAGGTGCTGCCAGTCCACCGTGTACTGCCCGATGAACGAGTCCAGCCGGACGGTTAGCGGGATGGCGGAGTTGCTGGTGGTCAGGGTCAGCGCCGCGATGAACTCGTTCCAGGCCGCGATGAAGGTGAAGATCAGCGCCGTGACCAGGCCGGGCGCCGCCAGCGGCAGGGTGACCCGCAGCAGCACGCCGATCCGGCCGCTGCCGTCCACCATTGCCGCCTCCTCGATCCCGGCCGGGATCGAGGAGAAGTAGGCGTTCAGGATCCAGATCGCGAACGCCATGTTGAAGCCCGCGTTCACCAGGACCAGGGCCCACACCGTGTCGACCAGGTGGAAGCTGAGGAACTCCTTGTAGATGCCGACGATCAGCGCGGTCGGCTGGAGCATCTGGGTGCTCAGCACGAGCAGCAGGAAAGCGCCGCGGCCCCGGAAACGGTGCCGGGCCGTGTAGTAGGCCGCGGGCAGCGCGACCAGCGTGACCATGACGGTCGCGCCGCCGGCCACCTCGAGGCTGACCCGCAGGCTGGACGTGATGCCGAAGCCCGCGCCCCACATGCCGGTCAGGTTCGACCAGGCCCAGTGGTGCGGCAGGTAGTCACGGTCCAGTAGTTCCCGCTGCGGGCGCAGCGCGGTGACCAGCATCTCGAGGTAGGGGAGCAGGAAGATCATGGCGATCAGGTAGGCGGCCGCCGCGATCACCACGGTCCTGACCCGGGGGAGCCTGCGCCTTCGCCGGCCCCGCCGCGGCTGCGCGGGGGCGGGATGCGCCGGCCGGGAACGGACGGCTGCCACCCGGGCCGCCATCAGGCCGCCCCTGCCCGGCCCCAGTTGCTGATCCGCAGGTAGGCCAGGACGATGACGATGATCAGGGCGAAGTTCACGATCGACATCGCGGCGGCCTCACCGATGAAACTCTCCTTGAGGTTGTACATGAACACCGTGGTCGTGTTGGTCTGGTAGCCGGGCCCCCCGCGCGTCATCTCCCAGATGATCGGGAACGAGTTGAAGACATTCATCAGGTTGATGACCGCGGCGACGACGACAGCGGGCCGGAGCAGCGGCAGCGTGATCGACCGGTACCCGCGCCACCAGGACGCGCCGTCGATCCTGGCCGCCTCGGACAGCTCGCCCGGGATCACCTGCAGCCCGGCCAGCAGCGTGTACGTGGTGAACGGCAGCGACACGAACACGGCCACGCCGATCATCCAGGCGAACGCGCTGTCCGGCCGGCCCAGCCAGGACGACTGGTTGGAGTTGAACTGGTGCAGCAGGCCGATCTGGTGCAGGAAGATGTTGATCGCGCCGTTGTCCGGCTGCAGCATCCAGCGGAAGATCAGCGCGGTCATCATCACCGATGCGGCCCACGGCGCGATCAGCGCCCACCGGGTCACCCGCAGGCCGGGGAAACGCTGGTTGAACAGCTGGGCCAGGCCGAGCGAGACGAGCATCGTGATGCCGACCACGGCGGCCACCCAGATCACCGTGCGGACGAGGATCCCGGGCAGGTTCGGGTCGTGCAGCAGCCTGGTGAAGTTCGCCGCGCCAGCCGACCCGATCGTGACCCCGATCGGCGTGATGTTCTGCATCGACGTCTGCACCAGGGTCACGATCGGCCAGAGCACCACGACCGCGATCAGGGCCACCGCCGGGCCGAGCCAGGCTAGCGGCTCCAGGCGGTGCCGCATCCTGGTCAGCCGCCGCTGCTGGTGGCGGTCTGCTGGAGCGCGCCCAGCACCTTGGCGGGGCTGCCGGTGACGGCCTGGCCCAGCGTGGTCTTGATCTGGTTCTCCACCGTGGTCCAGTTGGTCTTGTCCGGATAGTTGACCGAATTCGGGATGTTGGTGAGGAATGCCGAGAACTCCGGGTTCTTCCCCATCACCTGGGCGGCGGACGTGGTGGCCGGCAGCAGGTCGTACTCGTTGTCGAACTGGAGCTGGTACTTGTCCTGGTAGGTGAAGTCGAGGAACTTCCTGATCGCCGCCTCGTGGCCACCCGTGTTGAAGGCCACGATGTCGTCGTGCACGCCCAGCGTCGAGGTCAGCGGGCCGCTGCTGCCTGGCACCGCGGCGGTGGCGTAGTCGGAGGACGAGAGCGCGCCTGCGGCCTGGATGATGGGGATCACCGCGGGCGAGCCGAGCATCATCCCGACCCGGCCCTGCGCGAACGACGCCCACACGTCCTTGCGGTCGGTAGTCCCGGGGCTCGGCTGGGTGTCGCCGGCCTTGGCCAGCTGGCTCATGAAGTCCAGCGCGTGCACGTTCTGCGCGCTGTCGATGGCGTAGCTGCCGCTGCTGTTCACGTAGCCGCCACCGGCGCCGAGGAACCAGAGCAGTGCCTCAGCCTGCGCTTCCTCGCTGCCGAGCGGCATGCCGTAGCCGATGTAGCCCTTGGCCTTGATCGCCGCCGCGTCCGTGCGCAGCTGATCCCAGGTCCTGGGCGGTGACGTGATCCCGGCCTTGGCGAAGATCTTCTTGTTGTAGTACAGCGCCCGGGTGCTCGTGGTGAACGGGATGCCGTAGTCGGTGCCCTGGTACTGGCCGTCCTTGAGGAAGGTCGGCATCAGGTTGCGGCGGACCGCGGGGGACAGCACCTGCTGGTCGGAGTAGAGCAGATGGCTCTGGGCGAACTGGGGTGCCGTGTCCCCTTCCAGGATGTCCGGGAACTGCTTGTTCTGCACCAGCGTCTGGACCTTGTTGGGGAAGTCTGTCCAGTTCACGGTCTGCACGTTCACCGTGATGCTGGGATTGGCCTTGTGGAAGGCGGCCGCGATCGCGTCCCAGTACTTGGTCGTGGTGTTAGCCGGGCCGGTGCCGTAGTCGGCGCCGAAGAAGGACAGGGTGGTCGTGCTGCCCGAGCCCGGGCTGGAGCCCGACCCGCAGCCCGCCAGCGCCATCGCCGCTGCCGCACCAATCGCTAAGCCCAGGGTGAGCCGCTGCCTCATCGTGATCTCCTCGCTCCGTGCGGCGGCCCCGGGGCGTGCCCCTCCCGCCCTGGGCCGGAGGCCGCGGTGCGGCCGCTCCCGGAGTCAACACCGCCGGACGGCCCGGTTCCAGACCGGATGCCGAATTGTAATGAAAGTTTCCTATTAGTTTCCAGGCGGTGCCAGACCGGACCGCGGCGGCTCGCCCGCCGTCCGTGCGGCCGGCCCCGGAGGGGAGCCGGGCGCGCCGGCGGCCTCGCTGTTACGCAAACTTCACCGGCGGCCCGGGGCTGGTGACCGGCGTCCGTCCCCGGCCGGCCCCGCCACCCGGCTGAACTGGCCGGAAATACCCCGCGAAGCCCTGGCTGACCAGTAAATTCTTAGTGGCCCGGGGCGATGGCGCGATGGCACGCGGGCGCCGGGCCACGTGCGAGGGTTGTCGCGAGTGCTCGACTTTGACGGGGTGCGGGCTATATGGAGTATTTGCATCCGTTATTGGCGGGCATGTTCATCCGGTAACATCTGGTGGCGGCCGCGAGCGGCCGCTTCGCGCACGCTGAGCCCGCCGGGGATCACCGGTCTCGGCGCCTGCCCACAACATGGCTCAGCGCGTTTCACAATTCCAGTGCGGTTCATCACTTTGCAGTGTGGTCGTCGGGCGGCGCTGTGCGCAGGTTGCTGTGGGGTTCAGGCACGTAGGGCTGAGGGAGCAAACCAGCAGTGAGCGGAACGATGGCGAGGCCGGCCGCAGGCGGGCCGCCCGGGGAATCGCGCAGTGACGCAGGGGCCGCGCAGGAAGAGCGCGGGAAAGGCTGGCTGACCCCGGTCAGCGTGGCCATCGGCGCCTGCACCCTGCTGGCGCTGGCGCTGCGGCTGTTCCTGCTGAGCCGTCCCGGCTACATGCTCGGGGTCACCGAGTACGACGACGGGCCCTACTTCGGCAGCGCGGTCAACCTGGTTCACGGCTTCCTGCCGTACCGCTCGTTCCTCCTGGTGCAGCCGCCCGGGATCACGCTGCTGATGGTGCCGTCGGCGCTGCTGTCCAAGGTCACCGGGACGGCCACGGCGATGGCCACCGGCCGGATCCTGACTACCCTGGCCAGCTCGGCGGGCGTGCTCCTGGTGGGCCTGCTGCTGCGCCACCGCGGCCTGCTCACCGTGATCGTGGGCTGCGGGATCGTCGCCGTCTACCCGGACAGCGTGTCCACCGCCCGCACCGTCCTGGTCGAGCCGTGGCTGGTGCTGTTCTGCCTCCTCGGCGCCCTGGCCCTGTTCGACCGGGACCGCCTGACCAGCAGCAGGAAGCGCCTGTTCTGGGGCGGCGTCGCGTTCGGCTTTGCGGGCTGCGTCGAGGTATGGGCGATCTTCCCGGTCCTCGTGCTGCTGGTCATGCTCCTGCCGCGGATCCGGCGGGCCGCCGTGTACGTGGGCGGAGTCGCGGTCGGCTTCCTGGTCCCGGTCATCCCGTTCGCCGCCCTGGCGCCCAAGCGCTTCTACCAGAGCCTGTACGTAGCCCAGGTCGCCCCGCGGGCCGGGTCGACCCGGGTCCCGCTGCCTGCCCGGCTGAGCCACATGATCGGGATCGTCAGCATCCCCGCGTCCTGGCTGCCCGCCCATCCGCGCACGCTGATCCTGGCGGCCACGGCGGTGCTCGTCATCGTGGTGGGCGCGATGATCGCCGTGGCGTGGGTGCGGCTGCGCCAGGGGCCGCCCGCGATCGAGTGGTTCGCGCTGGCCACCACCGCCGTGATCGTGGTCATGTTCATGTGGCCGGACCAGTTCCACTACCATTTCGCCGCGTTCCTGGCGCCGTTCTTCGCGATGTCCATCGCGCTGCCCCTGTCCCGCCTGCTCGAGGCGCTCGGCCAGGGCCAGGGGACCAGCTGGCTGCCCGCCACGGACGGGCAGCAGCTGTGGAAGCCGGCCGCGGTGGTGGCCGGCCTGGCGGTCGTGGTGCTGGCCCTGGTCCAGGGCAGCTACGAATCGCATCTCCAGCTGCGCTACGCCCCGGTGGCCCCCGCGGTGGAGAAGATCATCCCGAAAGGCGCCTGCGTCGCCACCGACCAGGCGTCCTACCTGCTGATGGCCAACCGGTTCAGCCCCGACCAGTCGAACTGCCCGCACATGCTGGACGGGCTCGGCAGTGACCTCGGCTTCTCCAACGGGCTCAAGCCGTCCACCGGCGCGGGCAAGGTCGCGGCCGTCCAGGCGATGTGGTGGGACGAGTTCACCCACTCCCAGTTCATCTGGCTGTCGTACAACTCCTACCGCCGGATCGCCTGGGCCGGGGACCCGCAGCTGCGGGCCTACTTCAAGGCCCACTTCGTGCAGGTCTTCAAGCACGGGTGGCACGACACGCTGTATGCCCGCAAGGGCACGCACACCGGCTGAGTCAGGACTGCGGCGGGTAGCCGGTGTAGTTCTCCGCCAGCGAGGTGGCGGCCGCCCGTGAGGTGGTGACGTAGCGGAGCTGGGCCAGCTGGAGCTGGGCGTCCATCGGGTCCGCCCCCGGCGTGGCGTGCAGCATCGTGGTCATCCACCACGAGAAGTGGGTGCGCCGCCAGACCCGCTCCAGGCAGGCGTCTGAGTAGGCGTCGGCCAGGCGCGGGTCGCCGCCCAGCAGCTCCTCCAGGGCGCTGGCCAGCACCGCGACATCCCCGAGGGCCAGGTTGAGTCCCTTGGCTCCGGTGGGCGGCACGATGTGCGCGGCGTCCCCGGCCAGGAACAGCCGCCCGTGGCGCATCGGTGCGCTGACGAAGCTGCGCATCGGGGTGATGCCCTTGTCCAGGATCGGGCCTTCCTTGAGCTCCCAGCCGGGCACCGCGAACCGCCGCTGCAGCTCGGCCCAGATCCGGTCGTCGGGCCAGGCGCTGATCTCCTCGTCCGGGGCGACCTGCAGGTAGAGCCGGCTGACCAGCGGGCTGCGCAGGCTGTGCAGGGCGAACCCGTCCGGGTGATGGGCGTAGATCAGCTCGTCGGTGGACGGCGGGACGTCGGCGAGGATCCCCAGCCAGGCGTACGGGTAGTCGCGTTCCCAGACGGTGAGCAGGCCTGCCGGGACAGCCAGCCGGCAGATCCCGTGGAAGCCGTCGCAGCCCGCGATCGCGTCGCAGGTGACCTCGTGCCTCGTCCCGTCCGCGCTGGTGTACCGGAGCACCGGGGCGTCGGTGCCCAGGTCGTCCACCTCGGTGCCGGACACGTCGAACTCCAGCTGGCCGCCGGCCGCCAGCCGGGCCTCGATGAGGTCCTTCACCACCTCGGTCTGTGCGTAGACGGTGACGGTCCGCCCGGTCAGTTCGCGGAAGTCGATGTGGTGCCGCTCGCCGGCGAACTGGAGGTAGATCCCGCCGTGCTCCAGGCCCTCACGGTCCAGGCGGCCGGCCAGCCCGGCTTCCCGGAGCAGCCGTGACGCTGCTGTCCTCCAGCACGCCGGCCCGCTGCCGGGCCTCGCAGTACTCCCGGCTCCGGTTCTCGACCAGGACCGAGTCGATGCCGCGCAGGGCCAGCAGATGGGACAGCAGCAGGCCGGCCGGCCCCGCCCCGACGATTCCGACCTGGGTGCGCGTGCGCGCGGGTGCGGCCGCCATCTAGAACGGGTAGGGCGCGATCTCGCTGCGCATCGTGACCCAGCGGGTATCGGTGAACGCGTCGAGGTTGGCGGTGCCGCCGAACCGGGCGCCGGTCCCCGAGGCGCCGATCCCGCCGAACGGGGTGTTCGGCGCGTCGTCCACGGTCTGGTCGTTGATGTGCACGATGCCGGTCGGGATCTTCCGGGCCAGGTCCAGCCCGCGCAGCACGTCCCTGGTCAGGATGCCCAGGGACAGCCCGTACTCGGTGTCCGCGGCGAGCTTGGCCGCCTCGTCCGCGGTCGGAGAACCGGATGACCGGGGCCACCGGCCCGAACACCTCGCTGGCGTAGGCGGGCATGGCGGGCGCGACCTCAGCCAGCACGGTGGGCTGGTAGAACAGGCCCTCGTAGGTGCCGCCCGCGGCCAGCCGGGCCCCCGCGTCCACGCTCGAGGTGACCAGGCCGTGGACCTTGTCGCGCTGCCGCTCGTCGATGATGGGGCCCAGCGCCACCTGGCCGCTGGCCGGGTCGCCGACCGGCAGGTGGCTGGCCTTGGCGGCCAGCGCGGCCACGTAGTCGTCGTAGACGGCGTCCTGGACCAGGTGACGGCCGGTGGTCATGCAGATCTGGCCCTGGTGCAGGAACGAGCCCCACGCCCCGGCCGACGCGGCCGCGTCCAGGTCGGCGTCGTCCAGCACGATCAGGGCGGAGTTGCCGCCCAGTTCCAGGTGCACCCGCTTGAGATGCTGCCCGGCCAGCGCGCCCACATGGCGGCCCACCGAGGTGGACCCGGTGAACGAGATCACCCGCACCAGCGGGTCGGTGATCAGGGCTTCCCCGGCGTCCGGGCCGCCCGGCAGCACATGCAGCACCCCCTCGGGCAGCCCGGCCTCCTCGAAGACGCGGGCCAGCACCACGCCGCCGCACACCGCGGTGCGCGGGTCGGGCTTCAGCACCACCGCGTTGCCGAGGGCGAGCGCCGGGGCCACCGACCGGATGGCCAGGATCTGCGGGAAGTTGAACGGGCGAGATGACCCCGACGACGCCCACGGGGACCCGCTCGGCCCAGCTCAGGTGCGGGGACTCGGTCGGCAGCAGCTCGCCGTAAGGGCGCGAGGGCAGGGTCGCGGCCTCGTAGATCTCCTCGGTGGCCACGTGCGTCTCGAACTGCGCCGCGGGGCCGATCTTGCCGCCCTCGCGGATGCTCCAGCCCTCGATCTCCTCGGCGTGCGCCTTCCAGATGTCACCGGCCCGGCGCAGGATGGCGGACCGCTCGGTGTGCGGGAGCGCGGCCCAGGCGGGCTGGGCGGCCGCCGCGGCCGTGGCGGCGGCGGCGATGTCGGCGGGGGAGGCGATGCCGACCCGGCCGAGTTCCGCGCCGGTGGCCGGCTCAGTGACCGGGGCCTCGCCCCCGGAGACCGCCGTCCAGCCGCTGCTGAAGGCCTTGCCGCGCCATGTCGCCTCGTCGAGAAATGTCACGGGAACTCCTTGATCACCGATGACGGGAGAGACCAGAGAGGAAAGATTCCGCCAGGTGAGAGATGTCCGTGCGCTTTACGCACAGTGGTTCTATCATCGAACATTGCGAATCTAGGGGATGACGCCTCCCAGTGTCAACGAGGCCCTCCAGGACACCTTTCCGCGGCCCCGGCACCCTCTTTCCGGGGCCCCGGCGACCGGAAATCGGTGCATGACCGCTCTGCGGATTGCGCTGTACGAGGCTGCCCGCGCATGCTACCTCTGTCCCATGAGTGACTACGTGCCAGCAGGGTCGGCGGTCGCCGCGGACGATGACGCGGTCAGCGCGGTCATCGAGCACGCCAACTGCCGGCCAGGTCTCCCTCGTCCGGTTCCTGTACGCCGACCACGGCGGGATCATCCGCGGCAAGGCCGCGTCCTCGGCCATGCTGCCGTCCCGGCTGCGGACCGGGATCGGGCACACGGTCGCGATGATGGCCATGTCCATGCTGGATTCCCTGCAGCCGGTGGACGGGATGGGGCCGGTCGGCGAGGTCCGCATCCTGCCCGACCCGTCCACGTTCGTGGCCCTCCCGTACGCGCCCGGAGCCGGCGCGATGCTGTCCGACCTGGTCCAGCCGGGCGGTGAGCCCTGGGACGGCTGCTCGCGCACCTTTCTCAAGCAGGCCATCGCGGACATGGCTGCCGAGGGTTACGCGGTCCACGCGTCCTTCGAGCCCGAGTTCACGCTGGGCCGCCGGGAAACCCCGCCCGGCGGCGGCCCGGACGAGCTCGTCCCGGTGGATGACAGCCTGTGCTACTCCTCGACCGGGTTCGCCCTGGCCCACGACTTCACCATGGACCTGCTGGACGCCCTGCAGGAGCAGGGCCTCGAGGTCGAGAGCTACTACCCGGAACTCGGCCACGGGCAGCAGGAGATGACGATCCGGCACGCTCCCGCGCTGCGTGCGGCCGATAACCACGTGCTGTACCGGGAGACCGTCCGCGGTGTCGCGTTCCGCCGCGGCCTGTGGGCCAGCCTGGCCCCCAAGCCCGTGCCCGACCAGGCCGGCAACGGAACCCACCTGCACGTGTCACTGACCGAGGTCGGGCCGGACGGCCAGCCCGGGGAGCACCAGGTGTTCTACGACCCCGATGACGAGTACCAGCTGTCCGCCACCGGCTACCACTTCATCGGCGGCCTGCTCGCCCACCTGCCCGCCCTGGTCGCGCTGACCTGCGCCAGCGTCAACTCCTACCGCCGCCTGGCCCCGCAGATGTGGAGCAGCGCCTTCACCGTGTACGGCATGGACAACCGCGAGGCCGCGGTGCGCATCTGCTCGCCGATGCTCGGCGATGCGGCGGGCACGGTGAACCTGGAGCTCAAGCCGTCCGATTCCAGTGCCAACCCGTACCTGGCCCTGGGGGCCGTGATCCACGCCGGCCTGGACGGCATCCGGCGCAAGCTGGACCCGGGCGACGCCGTGAACGTCGACCCGGCCACCCTCTCCGACGCCGAGCGGGAGGCCAGGGGGGCGCGCCGGCTGCCGGACTCCCTCGGGGCGGCGCTGGACGCGCTGGCCGCGGACGACCTGCTGATGAAGGCGCTGGGGCCGCTGCGCAGCGAGGCCTACCTGGCGGTGAAGCGCTCCGAGGTCGACCGATTTCGCCGACGCCGACGCGGCCTGGGAGTGCTTCCAGCACTTCACGAAGATCTGAACGCGATCTGGCTTCTGGGTGCGACATGCGCGGAGCGCGGATGCCTTCGATCATGGCCAGCGGCCACATCTCCCGCGAACCGTGCGCCAGACCGGGCAAAACACCCCGGAAAAACGCACCGTCCGCGGGAAACGTGGGCGCGAGGGGCCAGTGTGACTGGAGGGAGAACCCGCCAGCCATAGCCACGGCGGGGCTGCTCAGCGATCATGACGTCATGCCTGACCTGACCCGGATCACGTCCCGGAGCGCCCATGGCTGACCTGTCCCCGGCCCCGTCCGGCCTGCTGGAGTCCGGGATCGGCGCGCTGGCCCTGGTCGATCACCACGTCCACCCGGCCCTCGTGGCCGAGACGGGGGAGGCCGAGTTCGAGCAGCTGATCACCGAGTCGGACCGGCCGCTGCCCGCCGGGCTGACCCAGTTCGACTCCCAGCTGGGCGTGGCGATCCGGCGCTGGTGCGCGCCGGTCCTGGACCTCGAGCCCTTCGCCGGGCCCGCCGACTACCTGGCCCGGCGGTCCGCCCTGGGCGCGGCCGAGGTCACCCGGCGGCTGCTGCGGGCCACCGGGACCGCTCATTTCCTGCTCGACACCGGCTACGTGCGGCCCGGCCTGCTCGACCTGCCCGGGATGCGCGAGGCGGCCGGCGCCCGGGCCGACGAGGTCGTCCGCCTGGAGAGCGTGGCCGAGCAGGCGGTGCTGGAGGGCGACCGCAGCGCCGCGGGGTTCGCGGCCCGCTTCGCGGCGGCCCTGGCCCGCCAGGCCGCCACGGCGGCAGGCCTGAAGAGCATCGTCGGCTACCGCTTCGGCCTCGATTTCGACCCCGCGCCGCCCGCCCCGGCCGAGGTGACCGCGGCGGCCGGCGGCTGGCTGCGGCAGATCGAGGCCACCGGCCAGGTCCGGGTGGACGACCCGGTGCTGCTGCGCCACCTGCTGTGGACCGGGATCGGCCTGGGCCTGCCGCTGCAGCTGCACACCGGGTTCGGGGATCCGGACGCGGACCTGAGCCGCTGCGACCCGCTGCTGCTGCGCGGCTTCCTGCAGCGCACCGAGGCCGCCGCGGTGCCTGTCATGCTGCTGCACTGCTACCCGTACCACCGCGGGGCCGGCTATCTCGCCCAGGCGTTCCCGCACGTCTACCTGGACGTGGGGCTGGCCATCAACTACACCGGCGCGCGGGCCGCCGCCGTGGTCGCGGAGTCGCTGGAGCTGGCCCCGTTCGGCAAACTTCTGTTCTCCTCCGACGCCTGGGGACCCCCGGAACTGCACTACCTGGGCGCCCTGCTGTGGCGCCGCGCCACCGCCCGGGTGCTCGGCGGCTGGGTCGCCGACGGTGACTGGAGCCACGCCGACGCGCTCCGGGTCGCGGAGATGGTCGGGGCGGGCAACGCCCGCCGGGTCTACCGGCTGTAACTCCCCACCCGGGTGTCCGTCAGGTATCGTGCGCCTTACGTACATTCGTTCACATGCTGTCATAAACTGCGCGACCTGGATGCAGAGGTGGCCATGGGCGGTGAGCCGGTCGCCGCCGCCGCGGTAAGCGTGGAAGTGCAGCGGACCCGGCGGCTGGCCTACGTGCTGGCCGCGGCCGGTTTCGGGGCGATCGGCGCGATGCTCATCATCAGCAGCCTGTATATCGACCCGGCCTCGGTGTTCAACATCAACTACAGCGCGGACATGCTGTTCATGGTGGTGATCGGCGGGCTGGGCACGATCGAGGGGCCGCTGATCGGCGCGCTGATCCTGTTCGCCGCGCAGCAGGTGTTCGCCCAGTACGGGGCCTGGTACCTGGTCGGCATCGGCGCCCTGGCCATCGCCGTGGTGCTGCTCGCCCCGGCCGGCCTGTGGGGGAACGTGTGCGGACGCCGGGGGTGGTCCCTGCTACCGGTGGGGTACCGAGTCCGCTTCCCCCGGAGGACCCCATGACCGACTCCCCGTACACGACCAGCACCGCCCTGCTCGAAGCGCTGCGCGAGGCCGGCGTCCGGTACGCGTTCGCCAACCTGGGCAGCGACCACACCGGCATCCTGGAGGCCTACGCGCTGGCCAGCAGGCTGGGCACCCTGGGCATTCCCCGAGTTGATCCTGTGCCCGCACGAGAGCGTGGCGCTGAGCGCGGCCCAGGGGTACACGCAGGTCAGCGGGGAGGCGCAGGCCGTCCTGGTGCACGTGGACTGCGGCACCCAGAACCTCGGCGGGGCGATCCACAACGCCGCGCGGGGCCGGGTCCCGGTGCTCATCTTCGCCGGCCTGTCGCCGATGACCCAGGACGGCGAGCTGCCCGGCAGCCGCACCGAGTTCATCCACTGGCTGCAGGACAGCGCCGACCAGCGCGGCATGCTCCGCGGCTACGCCAAGTACGACCACGAGATCCGCACCGGCCGCAACGTCAAGCAGCTGGTGAACCGGGCCCTGCAGATCGCCCGGAGCGAGCCGGCCGCCCGGTGTACCTGACCGCCGCCCGCGAGGTGCTGGAGGAGCAGCTGCCGGCCCAGCCATCCCAGGGGCCCTGGTGGGATCCGGTGGCCCCGGCCGCGCTGGCGGATGCGGTCGCCGACGAGATCGCGGCCGCGCTGGAGGAGGCCCGGTCCCCGCTGATCGTCACGTCCTACCTCGGCCGGGACCCGGCCGCGGTGGCCGGCCTCACCACGCTGTGCGAGCTAGCCGGTATCGGCGTCCTGGAGTCGGTGCCGATGCGGATGAACTTCCCGGCCGGTCACCCGCTGCAGGTGGGCTACCACTGGAACCAGCCTGAGCAGCATCCGGTGCTGGCCGAGGCGGACGTGATCCTCGTGCTGGGCAGTGACGTGCCGTGGATCCCGGCCCACAACCGCCCCGACCCCGGCGCGCGCTGTTACGTCATCGACGTGGACCCGCTCAAGGCCAGCCTGCCGCTGTGGCACGTGCCCGCCCTCCGGTACGCCCAGGCGGACCTGGGGCTCGCCGTCGGCCAGCTGGCCGCCCGGCTGGCGGCCCGCGGGCGGCTGGATCCCGCGGCCGTGGCGGACCGGGCCGCGCGCCGGCGGGCCGTGCACGACGCGCAGCGGGCCGGGTGGGTCCGCCGGGAACAGCCCGCCCCGGACGGCAGCATCACCCCCGAGTACGTGGTCGCCTGTGTCCGCGAGGCCGCGCCCCCCGGCACCCTGTTCCTCACCGAGGCCATCACCAGCTACCCGGTGGTCAGCGAGCACCTGGCGGCCAGCCAGCCCGGGTCGCTGCTGGGCAGCGGCGGCGGGTCGCTGGGCTGGGCCGGCGGCGCGGCCGTGGGCGCCAGGCTGGCCGCGCCGGACCGCACCGTGATCAGCCTGGTCGGGGACGGATCGTACCTGTTCGCCGTGCCCTCGTCGGTGCACTGGATGGCCCGGCGCTACCACGCACCCTCGCTGACCGTGATCCTCGACAACCAGGGCTGGAAGGCGCCGTCGCTGTCCACCCTGGCCGTGCACCCGGCCGGCGAGCTCGCGGCGGGCGGGTTCGCCGCCAGCTTCCAGCCCGAGGCGGACCTGCCCGAGGTGGCGGCCGCGGCCGGTGGCGCGTACGCCCGCACCGTGACCGCGGCGGCACGGCTCCCGGAGGCGCTGGGCGAGGCGCTCGCGCAGGTCCGCGGCGGCCGCTCGGCGGTGGTCAGCGTGCACGTGGCGCCGGTGTGACCCCGGGGACCCGTCACTAGGGGAATAGGGAGGAGCCGTCATGGCCCGGCTGGACAACAAGGTCGCCCTGATCACCGGGGGCGAGAGCGGGATCGGCCTGGCCTGCGCCCGGTTGTTCGTGGCCGAGGGGGCCAGCGTCCACCTGGCCGGGCTGGCCCGCGGCGGCCTGGAGGCGGTGGTGGCCGAGCTGGGTCCGGACGTGGCCGACTTCAGCGTTACCGACGTCACGGTGGAGGAGCAGGTCGCAGCCGCGCTGCGGCAGGCGGCGGCCCGGTTCGGCGGGCTGGACATCCTGTTCAGCAACGCGGGTATCAGCGGGGACATCGCGCCGATCACCGACTACCCGGCCGACGTGTTCCGCCGTGTCCTGGACGTTCACGTGCTGGGGGCGTTCTTCCTGCTCAAGCACGGGCTGGCGGGCCTGAGGGACGGCGGCAGCGTGATCATCAACTCCAGCGTGGTCGGGCTCACCTCGGACGCGGGCATCTGTGCCTACGCGACGGCCAAGCACGCGCAGGTCGGTCTCATGCGCACGGCCGCGAAGGAGATGGCCAGCCGCGGGATCCGGGTGAACACCGTGCACCCCGGCCCGACCGACACGGATTTCCAGCGGGCCATCGAGGTCTCCGCGACCGGCGCCCCGCCCGAGGTCGCGGCGCGCATCTTCGAGGCCAGGATCCCGCTGGCCCGGCACGCCTGCCCGGAGGAGATCGCCCGCTCCGTGCTGTACCTGGCCAGCTCGGACAGCTCCTTCGTGACGGGCGCGGCGCTGGCGGTCGACGGCGGGATGCAGATCTGACCCGGCAGTTGCGGGACTGCTAAGCGTTATAGTGACTCAGAGTGTGATGTAAGTCACGTCTCGTGCACGTCACCAATTGAGAGCGTGGCATCACTGGGCGTGTGCTGATATGGCAGGGTGAATGACTGTATGGCTGGCTGAGGTTCTGGGGAGGGCCAAGCACAGTGGTGCATGTCAACAACTTCACCTACGGACCGTTAACGCCGGTTCTCGGCTTCGTGATGTCGAGCCTGGGCTGCTTCCTGGGCTTGCGCGCCGCGACGCGGGCCCGGGCGTCGCAGGGGGCGCCGCGGGTCCGGTGGCTGCTGCTGGCCACCGTTTCGATTGCGACCACGGGGATCTGGGTCATGCACTTCGTGGCCATGCTCGGGTTCACGATCCCGGGCCAGACCATCACCTATGACGTGCCGGTGACGGCGGCGTCGATGCTGATCGCGGTGATCGTGGTGGGTATCGGGCTGCTGATCGTCGGGTTCGGCAGCTCGGGGTGGCGGACGCTGCTGCTGGGCGGCGTGATCATCGGGTTCGGCGTGGCGAGCATGCACTACATCGGCATGGCCGCGATGAAGATGCCCGACACCGTCCGGTACAACAACGTCCTGGTGGTCTTGTCGGTGGTGATCGCGGTGGTGGCCGGGACGGCGGCCCTGTGGGCCGCGCTGCGGCTGGCCGCCGTGTGGTCGACCCTCGTCGCGTCGCTGATCATGGGCGTGGCGGTGAGCGGGATGCATTACACCGGGATCGCGGCCATGCACGTGTACGGCACCCAGGACCCCGGGATGCTGGCCAGCATGTCTGGCGGGGTCAGCGCGGAGGCGTTCCTGCTCCCGCTGATCATCGGTATCAGCATTCTCGCGTTCGCCCTGACCGTGATCATCTCGCTGTCGCCGACCGAGTCGGAGATGCGCGAGGACGCCGCCCTGATGGCCCACCTGTCCGCGCCGTCGCCGGCGTCCTCCGCCGGGGCGCACCGCCAGCGGGAAGAACCCGGCGGCCCCGGCCACGATCCCGGCACGGGGCGCTGGTTCCGGTCAGGGTCCTTAGCCAGTCAGCCAGCCGGCCTTAGCCCGCCGGCAGTGATTAGTCTGCTGGCGTGCCTGACCTGAAGCTGCTCGTCCTCAGCGCCCGTGACGTGCACGAGCTGCTGCCCTACGGGGAGTGCGCCGATCTGATCGCCGGTGCGCTGGCCGCCCTGGCCCGTGGCGAGGTGTACCAGCCGCTGCGGACGGTGATGCAGCCGCCCGCGCCGGCCCGGATCGTCCCCGCCGGGGCTGATGGTGCTCATGCCCGCGATCCGGGCCGGCGCAGGCGGCGTGCCGGACCCGGACGCGGCGTACGGACTCAAAGCGATCTGCATCTTCCCCGGCAACCCGGCCCTCGGCAAGGACGCGCACCAGGGTGTCGTCCTGCTGTCCAGCCCGGACACGGGGGAGCCGCAGGCGCTCATCAACGCGTCCGCGCTGACCGAGATCCGCACCGCGGCGGCCTCGGTGGTGGCCACCCGGCTGCTGGCCCGGGCGGACGCCAGCGAGCTGGCCATCATCGGCACCGGGGTCCAGGCCCGCGCGCACGCGATCGCCCTGGCCCAGGACTACGCAGTCCCGCGGCCGGCCGCTGGCCGGGATCCGGATCGCGGGCCGCACCCCGGGTCGTGCGGCGCACGCGGCCGCGGAGCTAAGCGAAGCGGCGGGGGTGCCCGTGCGGGCCTCCGGGTCCGCGGCCGAGGCCGTGGCCGGCGCCGGCATCGTGGTGACCGCCACCTCCTCGGCCACCCCCGTGCTGGAACGGGGCTGGCTGGCGGACGGCACCCACATCAATGCGGTGGGCGCGTGCCTGCCGGACGCGCGGGAACTCGACTCCGCCACCATGGCCGCGGCCGCCGTATTCGCCGACAGCCGGGAATCGGCGCTGGCCGAAGCGGGTGACCTGCGGCTGGCTGTCGCGGAGCACTCCACCCCACCTGTGCATATCCGGGGGGAAATCGGGGAATTGCTCTCCGGGACGGTGCCTGGCCGCACCGGCGACCGGGAGATCACGGTCTTCGAGTCGCTGGGGCTGGCCGCTGAGGACCTGGCGGCGGCCCAGGGGGTGTACCGGAACGCGGTCAGGCTCGGGGCCGGTACCTGGGTGGATTTCTGAGCCGCGGGGCCGCTGGGGGGACAGGCGGTGCTGCCCGCCAGGTGAGGCGGCGCCATGGGTGGCAGCGTCCCGGGCTGGGCTGGCCAGCTGAGATGGGGGACATCTGGTGACAACGGTGATCGCAGTGATCGCCGCGCTGCTCGCGGCATTCTGCTTCGCCGTGGCCGCGCTCGTGCAGCAGACCGTGGCCCGCGCCACCGGGGCGGACGAGGCCCTGCGGCCCCGGCTGCTCCTGGACCTGGCCCGCAGGCCCCGCTGGCTGGCCGGGATCGGCCTGGACGTGCTGGCGTTCTTCATCCTCGCCCTGGCCCTGGCGTTCGGCCCGCTCGCCCTGGTTCAGCCGCTGGCCTCGCTGGACGTGCTGTTCGCGCTGCCCCTCATCGCCCGGCGCCAGGGGCGCCGGCTCACCCTGCAGGACAAGGCGGGCGCGGTGACCGTGGCGGGCGGGATCGTGATCTTCCTGAGCGTGGCCCCGCCCAGCGGCGGGGTGAAGGCACCCAGCCTGGCCTCGTGGGCGCCGGTCTTCCTCGCCGCCGGGGCGCTCAGCGCGGTGACGGCCCTGGCCGGGCTGCGGGTCACCGGCAAGGCCCGCGTCATCTGGCTGGCCGTGGCCGCCGGCTCGGTCTTCGGGGTGCTGTCGGCGCTGACCAAGGCCACCGTGGATGTCGTGGCCATGCGCGGGGCAGGCGCCCTGGCCACCTGGGAACCGTGGGCCCTGCTGGTGTGCGGGATCGCGGGGGCGCTGCTCGGGCAGAGCGCCTACAGCTCCGGGGCGCTGTCCCTCAGCCTCCCGGTGCTCGACACGCTGTCGCCCATCGTCGCCGTGGTCATCGCGGCCACCGTGTTCGACGAGAAACTCGCCTCCTCGGCCTGGCAGCTGGGCGTGCAGCTGGCCGGCGGGGCGCTCGCCGTGACCGGCATCGCGGTGCTCAGCCGCTCGTCGATCGTGGCCGCCGAGACCGTGAGCGGCCGGGAGCGGGCGCTGGCCCGGCTGGGTGCCGCGGCGTTACGAGGGGGAGTGATTACGCATACCGGGACGGCGGCGCGTAAGAATGGCTTATGAGCAAGCAGTCGCAGTCACCGCCCCGCGGGGACAAGCCGGCGCCCACGGCGCCCCCGCCCCCGCCTGGCTGGCGGCACTGGCTCTGGCCGGCTCGCGCTGCATGGCCGCCCTGGTGCTCTTCCTGTTCCTGCCCCGGTTCGGCGGGGATCACCTCGGTCAACCTCAGCTACTCGACGTTCATCAGCGACGTCAAGGCGCACGAGGTCAAGACGTTCACGCTGGACAACAGCACCGGATCCACCGCCCCGGCCACCGGCACCCTGAACAACGGCAAGAACTACACCACGGTCATCCCGCTCCCGTTCGCCGGCACTCCGCTGGAAAGCACGCTGCAGACGGCCGGGGTGGAGATCAACGCGGCCGCGCCCAGCAGCGGGCTGGGCACCCAGCTGCTCTACTGGATCATCCTGCTGGCCCCGTTCATCCTGGTGTTCTGGCTGGTCCGGCGGATGTCCCGGGCCGGCGGTGCGGCCGGCCCGCTGGGCGGGCTGATGGGGGTGGGCCGGGCCCGGGCCAAGGTCTTCGACGCCGAGCGGCCGCAGACCAAGTTCTCCGACGTGGCCGGCTACGAGTCCGCCAAACGCGAGATCGGCGAGGTGGTCGACTTCCTGAAGCGCCCGGAGCGCTACCAGCGGCTCGGCGCCGTGGCCCCCCGGGGCGTGCTGATGGTCGGGCCGCCCGGCACCGGCAAGACGCTGATGGCCCGGGCCGTGGCCGGCGAGGCCGAGGTGCCGTTCATCTCCGTGTCCGGCTCCAGCTTCGTGGAGCTGTTCGTGGGCGTGGGCGCGGCCCGGGTCCGCGACCTGTTCGCCGAGGCGCGGAAGCGGGCTCCCTGCATCATCTTCATCGACGAGATCGACGCGATCGGCCAGCGCCGCGCGAGCGGCGGCGCGTACGTGTCCAACGACGAGCGGGAGCAGACCCTCAACCAGCTGCTGGCCGAGATGGACGGCTTCGACACGTCCCAGGGCATCGTGGTGCTCGGCGCCACCAACCGGCCCGAGGTCCTGGACCCGGCCCTGCTGCGGCCGGGCCGGTTCGACCGCCAGATCACGATCCCGCTGCCCACCCTCACGGAACGGGCCGCCATCCTGGCCGTGCACTGCCAAGGGCAAGAAGCTGGCGCCCGACGTGGACCTGGACGTGGTGGCCCGGGGCACCCCCGGCTTCTCCGGCGCGGACCTGGCCAACCTGGTCAACGAGGCGGCCATCTTCGCGGTCCGGGCCAGCCGGGAGAACATCGCGATGGTGGACTTCAACGACGCCCGGGACCGCATCCTGCTGGGCAGCCGGGCCGACTCCAACCTGCTGCTGCCCGAGGAGAAGCGGGCCGTGGCCATCCACGAGTCCGGGCACGCCCTGGTCGCGGCGCTGTCCCCGCACGCCGACCCGGTGGCCAAGGTCACCATCCTGCCCGCCGGCCAGGCGCTCGGCGTGACCGAGCAGCTGCCGCTGGTCGAGCACCACCTGTACGGGGAGGACTACCTCAACGAGTCGCTGGCCGTCCGGCTGGGCGGGCGGGCCGCCGAGCTGGTCGTCCTGGGCCAGGGCTCCACCGGTGCCGCCAGCGACCTGGCCTCGGCCACTGAGCTCGCGATCAAGATGGTCCGGGAGTTCGGGTTGTCCAGCAAGCTCGGGCCGGTGGGCTACCCCGAGGGCGGATCGGTCTTCCTCGGCGGAGGCGGCGGTAACGGGCTGTCCAGCCGGCCGTTCTCCGAATCCACCCAGGCCATCATCGACGGCGAGGTCTCGCGGCTGGTGCGGGAAGCAGAGCAGACCGCGGTCACGCTCATCCGCACCCACCAGGGTGATCTGGACCGGCTGGCTGACCTGCTGGTGGAGAAGGAGACGGTGGACGGCGCGGAGGTGTACCGGCTGCTCGGCCTCGCCGTGCCGGAACACCAGCCGGAGGGCCAGGCCATCGCCCCGGGCCGGGCGGCCGCGGCCGCTGGGGTGCCGCCAGCCGGGGTGCCCGCCGCCAGCACGAACAGCGCCGGGACGCAGGCCGCTGGGACGCACGAGCGCGGGGACGCACGAGCCCCGGGACGCACAGCGCGAGCGCGGCGCCCAACAGCGGCCGGCCCGCCACCCCGCCTGGCCAGTCCCCGCCGGACGCGGCGGGGTGAGTGCTGGCGCGTGGCCGGCCGACCGGATAGGCTCACCGCCATGCGCTCCAGCAACGCCCCCCACCAGTGGTGGCGCCGCCGTTAGGCGGTTGCTGGCTTCGCGTGTTCAGACACCCAGAAGCGACCGTCCGGTAACGGCGGTCGCTTCGTGCGTTCGCCTGACGCCGGCCGGAATCCCCATGAGAAAGCAGGCGACCAGGTGGATCCGCAGCTAGTCCAGCGGACAGAATTCGTCACCGCCGGTGGCGTGCACGTCACCCGTACCGCCGAGCCGTTCGACCCGGACGTCCTCGCCGGGCTCACCCGGAGCGTGGACGAGCGGCGCGGCGGGGTGCTCAGCTCCGGCATGGAGTACCCGGGGCGGTACAGCCGCTGGCACCTGGCCTATGTGGACCCGTGCGCCGAGATCGTGGCCCGGGGCCGCCGGATCTCGGTCCGGGCCCTGAACCCCCGGGGCGGCGTGCTGCTGCCGGTGCTCGGCGAGGCGCTGCTCCGGGCCGGCCAGGCCGTCCCGCCCGACGGGGCGTCGCCCGGCGGCAGCGGGATCGAGGTGGTCATCCCCGAGCCGTCCGGGCTGGTCGCCGAGGAGGACCGGAGCCGGCGCCCCACCGTGTTCACCGCGCTGCGTGAGGTGATCGCCGCGTTCGCGGGCGACGATCCGCATCTGGGCCTGTACGGTTCGTTCGGCTACGACCTGGCCTTCCAGTTCGAGCCGGTCCGGCTCCGCCGCGATCGCCCGGGGGACCAGCGTGACCTGGTCCTGCACCTCCCGGACGAGCTGTACGCGCTGGACCGCAAGCGCGAATCGGCGGTGGTCTACCGCTACGAGTTCACGGCCGGGGGGGCCAGCACCGAAGGGCTGCCCCGCGAGACGGCGCCGGCGCCGGTCCGGGTGACGGGGCACGCGGGCGGTTCCGTTGCGGAGAAGC
Source organism: uncultured Actinomycetes bacterium (assembly GCA_963723595.1). GTDB lineage: Bacteria > Actinomycetota > Actinomycetes > Streptosporangiales > Streptosporangiaceae > RYN-230. Next base: position 700,169 of record CAVRRQ010000010.1, on the reverse strand, counting down.
ATGCGGATCCTGCGCCGGACGGGACCTTCCGCGCGCGTCCGGTACCGGGCGCGTTCGCGGAGGTCGTGCGCCAGGCCAAGGAGCGGTTCGCGCGCGGGGACCTGTTCGAGGTGGTGCCCAGCCACGTGTTCCGTGGCGCGTGCGACTCCCCGGCCGCCTTTTACGAGACGCTCCGGCAGGTAAATCCGGCCCCGTACGAGTTCTTCTTCAACCTCGGGGAAGGGGAGAGCCTGGTCGGCGCCTCGCCGGAGATGTTTGTGCGGGTCAGCGGGGACCGGGTCGAGACGTGCCCGATCTCCGGCACGATCCGGCGCGGCGCCGACCCCCTGGGCGACGCCGAGAACATCCGCACCCTGCTCAACTCGGCCAAGGAAGAGTCCGAGCTGACCATGTGCACCGACGTGGACCGCAACGACAAGTCGCGGGTCTGCGTGCCGGGCAGCGTCACCGTCATCGGCCGCCGCCAGATCGAGATGTACAGCCGCCTGATCCACACCGTGGACCACATCGAGGGGCGGCTGCGGCCCGGCCTGGACGCGCTGGACGCGTTCCTGTCGCACATGTGGGCCGTCACCGTGACCGGGGCGCCCAAGGCCTGGGCCATGCAGTTCATCGAGGACCACGAGGACGCCCCGCGCTGCTGGTACGGCGGCGCGGTGGGGGTCATCGGCTTCGACGGCAGCATGAACACCGGCCTCACCCTGCGCACCGCCCACATCCGGGGCGGCGTGGCCGCGGTCCGGGCGGGCGCGACGCTGCTGTTCGAGTGCGACCCGGAGGCCGAGGAGCGAGGAAACCCACCTGAAGTCCCGGGCCCTGCTGGAGACCCTCGCCCAGGCCCAGGCGGCGGTCCGGGCGGGGGAGCCGGACGGCCCGGACGGAGTGGCGGGCATGGAGGCCCAGCCGGGACCGGGCGCTGCCGGGCGGCCCGGCCAGGGCCTGCGGATCCTGCTGGTGGATCACCAGGACTCGTTCGTGCACACGCTGGCCAGTTACTTCCGGCAGGAGGGCGCGGACGTCATGACGCTGCGGGCCGGTTTCCCGCCGGCCGCGCTCGATGACTTACGGGCCGGACCTGGTCGTCCTGTCGCCCGGCCCCGGGCAGCCGACCGACTTCGGCTGCGACGCCCTGCTCGCCGAGCTGGACGCGCGGCGGCTGCCGGTGTTCGGCGTCTGCCTCGGGCTGCAGGCCATGGTGGAGCACGCCGGGGGTGAGCTGGGCCTGCTGACCGAGCCCGCGCACGGCAAGCCCGGCCGGGTGCTGCGCACCACCGAGGCGGCCGGCGGGCTGCTGGACGGCCTGCCCGGACGAGTTCACCGCGGGCCGGTACCACTCCCTGCACGCGGTGCCCGGGCAGGTCAAGGGAGGGTTCGCGGTCACCGCCGTCACGCCGGACGGCGTGGTCATGGCCATCGAGGACGAGCAGGCGGGCCGGTGGGGGGTCCAGTTCCACCCCGAGTCGATCCTGTCCGCGTCGGGCCGGGCGGGCCACCAGGTCATCGCCAACCTGCTCCGGCTCTGCCAGGCCCGCGCGTCGGCCGCCGGTGCGTCGGCCGCCGGTGCGTCGGTCGGCCGGCGCGGGGCGGCCGCCGGCATGAGCGCCGGCCTGCCGCCCTCCGCGCCCCTGCCCAAAGCCGAGCTCCACCTGCACATCGAGGGCACGCTCGAGCCGGACCTGGCCTTCCGGCTGGCTGAGCGCAACGGGGTGCCGCTGCCCTACGCCGGCCCGGCGGAGCTGGCCGCCGCGTACGCCTTCACCTCGCTCCAGTCGTTCCTCGACCTGTACTACGCGACCATGGCGGTGCTCCGCCACGCGGACGACTTCGCGGACCTGGCCCAGGCGTACCTGGCCCGCGCCGCGGCGCAGGGGGTCAGGCACGCGGAGATCTTCTTCGACCCGCAGGCCCACCTGGCCCGTGGCGTCCCGCTGGCCGAGGTGATGCGCGGGCTCGGCGAGGGGCTGGCGGCCGGCGGCGATCGGGCCGGCGTGTCCACCGGGCTGATCGCCTGCTTCCTGCGGGACGCCGGCCCCGGGGCGGCCCGGGACTGCCTGCACCAGCTGCTTGGCTACCGCGACCAGATCATCGGCGTGGGGCTCGACTCCGCGGAGGTCGGCTACCCGCCGGAGCTGTTCGCGGACGTGTTCGCGGCCGCCGCCCGGGAAGGGCTGCACCGGGTGGCGCACGCCGGCGAGGAAGGCCCGCCGGGCTACATCTGGCAGGCGCTCGACGTGCTCGGCGCCGAGCGGATCGATCACGGCGTCCGCTGCCTGGAGGACCCGGCCCTGGTGCGCCGCCTGGCGGCCGACCAGGTGCCGCTCACCGTGTGCCCGCTGTCCAACCTCCGGCTGCAGGTCGCCCGGTCCTGGGCGGACGTGCCGGTCCGCCAGATGCTGGACGCCGGCCTCCTGGTCACGATCAACTCCGACGACCCCGCCTATTTCGGCGGGTACGTGGACGACAACTTCCGGGCGCTGGAGCGGGAGCTCGGGCTGGACGGGGAGACCCTGCGGCAGCTGGCGGCCAACTCGTTCCGCGCCTCATTCCTGCCTACTGTGTTTCCTGGGCCGCCGGTGCTTCCTGGGCCGCCTGCTCCGCGGCCATCCGGCTGAGGTACCGGCGCTCGGGCAGGCTGGTGGCCCGGCGCGCCGCCTCCCGGTAGGCCGCCGCGGCCGGGCCGTGCTGGCCGGCCAGGCCGAGCAGGTGCGCGCGGGTGGCGTGCAGCCGGTGGTAGCCGGCCATCCGCCGGTCGGACTCCAGCCCGGCCAGCGCGTCGAGGCCGGCGGCCGGGCCGTGCACCCGGGCCACCGCGACCACGCGGCTCAGGCTGCCGCCGGGTTCGGCGCGACCTGGTCCAGCAGGTCGTACAGGGCGAGGATCTGCGGCCAGTCGGTCGCGTCCACGTCCGCGGCCTCGTCGTGCACGGCGGCGATCGCGGCCTGCAGCTGGTACGGCCCGATCGCCGGCCCTCCGGGGGCCTGGCCCGAGGCGGCCAGCGCCCCGGTGATCAGCGCCACCCCCTCGGCGATGAGGGCCCGGTCCCAGCGGCTGCGCTGCTGCTCGGCGAGCGGGCACCAGTTCGCCGTCCGGGGCTGGTGCGCGCGGGCCGCCGGGCCTCGGTCAGCAGCATCAGCGCGAGCAGCCCGGTCACCTCGCCATCATCGGGCAGCAGCCGGTGCAGCCAGCGGGCCAGCCGGATCGCCTCGGCGGACAGGTCCGGCCGGGTCAGCTGGTCGCCCTGGGTGGCCGTGTACCCCTCGTTGAAGATCAGGTAGAGCACGTGCAGCACCGCGCGGAGCCGGTCGCCGCGCTCCGCCTCGCCGGGCGGCACCGGACAGCGGCACCTCGCTGGCCTTGATCGCCTGCTTGGCCCGGCTGATCCGCTGGGCCATGGTGGCCTCGGGGACCAGGAACGCCGCCGCGATCTGCGCGGTGGTCAGGCCGCCGACCGCGCGCAGGGTCAGCGCGATCTGGCTGGGCGCGGACAGGGCCGGATGACAGCAGCCGAACAGCAGGGCCAGCGAGTCGTCCCGGTCCTGCCCCGGATCGGCGTCCGCGGGCGGGCTGAGCAGCTCGGACTGCGGGGTCGCCACCGCGACCTGATCTTCCCGCCGGCGCCGGGACTGCTCGCTGCGCGCGGCGTCCATCAGCCGCCGGGCCGCCACGGTGATCAGCCAGCCCCGCGGGTTGTCCGGGGTGCCCTCGCGGGGCCACTGCAGCGCGGCGGCCAGCAGGGCCTCCTGGGTCGCGTCCTCGCAGAGGTCGAAGTGCCCGAACCGGCGCAGCAGCGCCCCGAGGACCTGCGGCGCCAGTTCGCGCAGCAGGTCCCCGGGGTCACGGTCCGCGGTCATCTGGGCTCCGGCTCGGCTCCGGGCGGGGACGCCGTCAGGGGTTCGTGGGCGCCTCGTGCAGGATCGGCCAGAGCTCGACCGGGTCCTGGTCGGCCCAGGGCATGTCCGCCGCGATCTGCTCGGCCCGCTCGGCGTTCTCGCAGTCCAGCAGGTAGAAGCTGGCGATGTACTCCTTGGTCTCCAGGTACGGCCCGTCGGTGACCGCCGGCGCGCCGTCCTGGCGCCGGACCAGCTTGGCGTTCACCTCGTCGGACAGGCCGTACGCGCCGATCAGCTCGCCGGTGGCCGCGTACTTGCGGTTGAACGCGTCCTGCTTGGCGATGGCCGCGGGCCATTCCTCGGCCGGGATCGAATCCCACTTCTCCTGGTTCCCGTAGATCAGCATCAGGTATTTCATCGTGGACATCCTTCCGGTCCGCGCACCCCGCTGGCGCGCTCTCATCGGTCAGTCGGAGCCGCCGCCGCGTCCTCTACATCGTCGTCTCATCTTTTCCATCCTGGTCGGGGGCGTGCCCGGTGTCGGCAGGTCACCGCTAGGGTGCGGAGCCATGAGAAGTGTCGAGCCCGAGGTGTTCCTCGTCGCGCAGCCCGCCATCGACTACGACCAGCTTGCCGCGTATCTGCGTGAGGTGGGCGGTGAGCAGTGGCTGGAGCGGCTCGACCGGGGCGACCTGGCCGATGGCGGGCAAGCCAGTGACGCGCAGAACCTGGCCGAGTTCGCGGGCAAGATGTGCTACCGGGCCTGGGAGCCGGGGCTGAACCCGAACGTCCGCCGGGTCCGCAACGACCACGAGGTGTACCTGCAGAACATCCTCAAGCAGCAGCACGGGTCGGTGCTGGAGCACGCCAGCTTCACGTTCGTGCTGCACAACGTTAGCCGGGTAATGACTCATGAAATTGTGCGGCACCGGCCGGGCACGGCGGTCTCGCAGGAGTCGCTGAGGTTCGTCCGGCTGGACGAGATCCCGTTCTGGTTCCCGGACTGGGCCCGGGAGGACCCGGAGCTGATGAAGCGGGCCACCGCGCTGCTCGGCCAGATGGAGGAGTTCCAGCGCTGGATGGCGGAGCATTTCGGGCTGGACGACGAGGGGGTTCCCTTCCACGAGAAGAAGGAGAAGACCTCGTTCATGCGGCGGTTCGCGCCGGACGGGGTGGCCACCGGCATCGTCTGGACGGCGAACATCCGCACCCTGCGGCACACCATCGAGGCCCGGACCGATCCCGGGGGCCGAGGAGGAGATCCGGCTCGTGTTCGGGAAGATCGCCGAGATCATGCGGGCCGAGGCGCCTGCCCTGTTCGCCGACTACGAGGTGCGGGACGGGGCCTGGGTGCCCCAATGGCGGAAGGTCTGAGCGGCGGAAGCTCCTGAGTGGGGCCGTCGGGGGCGACGCCCGTTCTGGGCGGCGCTCAGGCGGGCAGCCGCGTCTCGGCCTCGTCGTAGGGGTCGCAGTACAGGTGCTCGCCTGAGGCCCGGTGGGCCAGCGCCCGCAGCGTGGCCCGGACCATGCCGGGCGGCCCGCTGACGAACACGTCGCAGTCCTGCCAGCTGGCCTGCTGCCGCACCACGTCGGGCACCAGGCCGTGCGGGCCGCAGGCCGCCGGCTCGTCGGACAGGGCGGTGACCACGTCCAGCCGCGCGCACTGCCGACTCCAGCCGGGCCAGGTCGGGCAGGTCGTACAGGTCGGCCCGGCGCCGGGCCCCGGCGAAGAGCCGGATCCGCCGGGCGGCCCGGCCGGCCGGCGGGGCGGCCAGGCCCTTCGATGATCGCCTTGATCGGCGCGAAGCCGGTGCCGCCCGCGATGCACAGGATGTCGCGGGCCGAGCCGTGGTCCACGACCATGGAGCCCCGGGCGGGGCCGAGCAGGACCGTGTCGCCCGCGCTGGTGTCCTGCACCAGGGCGGTGCTGACCTGCCCGCCTGGAATGGCGCGGATATGCAGGTCCAGCGGTGCCGTCGGCGCGGGGCGCGTTGGCGATGGAGTAGTTCCGCCAGACCCGCGGCCACCGCAGCACCTGCACGCTCAGGTACTGGCCGGGCTGGTAAGGAAATGGCTCGCCGGGCCGGATCGTGAGCACGGCCAGATCGGGGCGGCGGCGTTCGTGGCGGATCACCTCCGCGACCCACCATGGCGGCTCATCCGCCGCCTCCTGGGCCGCGGCCGCCATCACGGCGCAGATGTGGCTCACCGCGGCATGCCAGGCGGCTGCGGTCTCGTGGTTCCAGGACGCCCCGTTGAGCAGTGCGCAGCGCCGTGGCCAGCGTCTCGCCGAAGACCTGGTAGTGCCGTTCCTGGACGCCGTACTTCCGGTGGTCCCGGCCCAGCTGGGCCAGGTACTCGTGCAGCGACTGAGGGTTGTCCATGCTCCAGGCGCACCGGGCCAGCGCCGCGCTGAGCGCCCGGCGCTGCTCGTCCATGGCCAGCGGGAACATGGCGCGCAGTTCGGGGTGGGCCGTGAAAAGAACGCTGTAGAAATAGGCCATCTGCCTATCGGCGGCCGGGCCGGCCTCGGCCAGGGTTTGCTTCAGGATTGTGTAATCGGGCGTGGCCGGGCATTCGCCGAATTCAGGACATTCTTTTCCGGTGCGGGGCGGGGCCGCCGCGGCTTGCGGGGCTGGCGTCGCGTGGCGCGGCGTGGCCCGGTGCCGGGCGGGCGGCCGTCCGGCTATCCGCGACTGAGCAGGAAGGATGCCCGGAGGTGACGCGGAGGGCGGCCCCGGGTCCGCCGCCGCGGCGGCGCGCGAGTCCGGGCCGGTTATGCCCGCGGCGGGGTTTTGTGCCGGTTCCTCCTCGGGAATGCCCCGGCCCGGTGTAATCGCCACGCCCTGAATTGTGGCAGCCGCGCATGCTATCGACAAGTCATTCCGGGTAAGCCCGGATCGGCCCCGGGTCCGCCACTTAATAGCTGGTGCTGACTACTAAATTACGTAGTTAATGAGGAGCATTCCTGCGGACGGGCGGCGGCCCCCGTGGTGAGGGCGCCGGGCCGCGGGTGGCGGCCAGCCGGGGGCAGATCTTCTACCGCGTGGCCGGGCGCCGGCCGTGCCCGGGCCAGCCCTACGATGATGCGATGACGTCAGCCGGGTACCTCCGCTTTCCGCATATTCACGGTGACCTGCTCACGTTCGTGGCCGAGGACGACGTGTGGCTGGCGCCGCTGGACGGCGGCCGGGGCTGGCGGCTGTCCGCGGACCGGGCCGAGGCCGCCAGCCCGCGGTTCTCCCGCGACGGGCAGTGGGTGGCCTGGACCAGCTGGCGCGACGGCCCGGCCGAGGTCTACCTGGCCGGGGTGGACGGCGAGCGGGCCCGGCGCCTCACCTACTGGAGTGACCAGGCCGCGAAGGTCTGCGGCTGGACACCAGACGGGGAGGTCGTCGCCCTGAGCGCGAGCGGCCAGGCTTTCGAGCGGCAGGGCTGGGCCTACGCGGTCCCGGTGGACGGCGGCGCACCGCGGCGGCTGCCGTTCGGCCCGGTCGCGGACGTGGCCCTGGAGGAGACGGCCCGGGCGCTGCTCAACGGCAGCTGGGGACGAGACCCGGCGTTCTGGAAGCGGTACCGGGGCGGCACCGCGGGCCGGCTGTGGACCTCGGCGGACGGCGCGCCGTTCCAGCGCGTCCTGGCCGGCCTGACCGGCCAGTTCTCCAGCCCCATGCTGGTCGGCGACCGGCTGGCGTTCCTGTCTGACCACGAGGGCACGGGCAACGTCTACTCGTGCAGGCTGGACGGTTCCGGCCTGCTCCGGCACACCGACCACGACGGCGGGTACGCCCGGCAGGCCGGTACCGACGGCACCCGGGTGATCTACCAGTGCCGCGGTGAGCTGTGGCTGCTGGACAACCTCGCACCGGACAGCGAGCCCCGGCCGCTCAGCATCAGCCTGGGCTCGGCCTCCACCACGCTGACCCCGCGCCTGATATCGGCCGCGGATCACCTGGGCGACCTGTCCTGCGACTACACCGGCCTGGCCAGCGTCATCGAGGTCCGGGGCACCGTGCAGTGGCTCACCCACCGCGACGGCCCGGCCCGGGCGCTGGCCGTGGAGCCGGACGTGCGGGCCCGGATGCCCCGGGTGCTGGGCCGCGAGGGGCTGGTCGTGTGGGTCAGCGACGCCGGCGGCACGGACGGCCTGGAGGTCGGCCCGGCCGAGGGCCCGGAGGTGTCCGCGCTCGGGACCACGGAGGATCCGGCCGCCGCCGGCCCGCGACGGCTCGCCGCGGGGGAGCTAGGGCTGGTCAACGAGCTGGCCGCCGCCCCCGACGGGTCCACGATCGCGGTCGCCGCCCGGGACGGGCGGCTGCTGGTCGTGGACGTGGCCTCCGGCGCGGTGCGGCAGCTGGCCCAGTCCCCGGACGGGGCCGTGTCCGGGCTGGCCTACTCCCCGGATTCGGCCTGGCTGGCCTGGGCGCATCCGGTCCGTCAGCCGCTCAGCCAGATCCGGCTGGCCCGGCTGGCCGACGACGAGATCGCCGACGTGACCGACGGCCGCTTCGTCGACTCCGAGCCGGTGTTCACCGCGGACGGGAAGTACCTGGCGTTCCTGTCCGCGCGGATCTTCGACCCGGTGTACGACGCGCACTTCTTCGACCTCTCGTTCCCCTTCGGCTCCCGGCCGTACCTGGTGCCGCTGGCCGCGGACACGCCGTCCCCGTTCGCGCCGCTGCCCCAGGGCCGGCCGGTCGGGAACGGCCCCGACCAGGACGAGGACAAGGACGGGGAGAAGGGGAAGGCCGCAGGCGCGTCCAGGGCCGGGGAGGGGGCGGAGGGCGAGATCGTCGCCCAGGACACCCCCGCCGACCCCCAGCCGGACGGCGACGACGACGCGCCGCCGCCGGTGCGGGTCGACGTGGACGGCCTGCCCACCCGGGTGGTCAGCCTGCCGGTGCCCGAGTCCCGCTACGCGTCACTGCACGCGGTGACCGGCGGCTTCGCCTGGCTCAGGGAACCCGTCATCGGGGTGCTCGGCGAGGGGGCCGCGGTCCCGGACGCCAAGCGGCCGCGGTCCGCCCTGGAACGCTTCGACCTGGCCCGCCGCAAGACCACGGAACTGGTCAGCGGGCTGGACTGGTTCGTGCCCAGCGGCGACGGTGAGTGGCTGGTGGTCCGCGACGGCAACGAGCTGCGGGTCGTGCCGTCCCAGCGGAAGGCTGATCCGGACGGGGCGGACAGCGTGCAGGTGGACCTGTCCCGGGCCCGGTTCATGGCCGACCCGGTGGCGCTCTGGCAGCACTCGTTCACCGAGGTCGGCCGGTTCATGCAGCACGACTTCTGGGTCGCCGACATGGCCGGGGTGGACTGGGCCGGTGTCCTGGAGTCCTACCGGCCGGTGCTGGACCGGATCGGCACCCCGTCGGAGTTCGCCGACCTGCTGTGGGAGGTCGTCGGGGAGCTCGGCACCTCCCACGCCTACATCCGGCCGCGGGCCACCCCGGGCGGCGGCGGCAAGGGCCAGGTGGGCCTGCTCGGCGCGGACCTGTCCCGGGGACCGGACGGGCGCTGGCGGATCGACCGGGTGCTGCCCGGCGAGTCCTCCGACCCGCGGGCGCGCGCCCCGCTGGCGGCCCCGGGAGTCATAGTCCAGCCCGGCGACGTGCTGGTGTCCGTGGACGGCCGGCCGGTGGACCCCGATCTCGGGCCGTGGCCCCTGCTGGTCGGCACCGCGGGCCGCCCGGTGGAGCTCACCGTGGCGCGGGACGGTGAGCTGCCCCGGCGGTTCGCGGTCACCCCGCTGGCCAGTGACCGGCGGCTGCGTTACCAGGACTGGGTGGCCGGGAAGCGGCAGCGGGTCCGCGAGCTGACCGGCGGCCGCGCCGGGTACCTGCACATCCCGGACATGATGGGGGAGGGCTGGGCGCACTTCCACCGGGACCTGCGGGTGGAGATGGCCCAGGAGGCGCTGGTCGTGGACGTCCGGTCCAACCGGGGCGGGCACGTGTCCGAGCTGGTGATCGAGAAGCTGGCCCGCCGGATCATCGGCTGGGACCTCCCGCGCTGGATGACCCCGTCCACCTACCCGCGGGACGCGCCGCGCGGGCCGATCGTGGCGCTGGCCGACGAGAACGCCGGCTCGGACGGCGACATCGTGACCGCCGCCATCCGCATCCTCGGGCTCGGCCCGGTGGTGGGGGCCCGCACCTGGGGCGGGGTGATCGGCATCGAGGCGCCGTTCGTCCTGGTGGACGGCACCGCGATGACGGTGCCGCGCTACGCCATCTGGCTGGAGGGCTCCGGCTGGGAGCTGGAGAACCACGGCGTGGACCCCGACGTCGAGGTGCTCATCTCCCCCCAGGACTGGGCCGAGGGCCGGGATGTGCAGCTGGAGACCGCGGTGCGGCTGGCCATGGAAGCGGTGGACTCCCGCCCGCCTGCCGGGCCGCCGGACATCTCCGACCGCCCGTCCAAGGCAAGGCCGCCGCTGCCGCCCCGTCCGCAGCAGGTAACCCGCCGCCGCCGTCCCGGCCGCCGCGGTCACCCGCGGCCTTGACCGGCATCCGGGCGCCGCGCCGGCCCGTCCCGGAGGGTGGCGATCCCGGCACGTCCGGAGCATCATGGAGGTGGGCAGCACGGGGCGCTGGCCTGTCCCCCGCCCGGGTGCTGACGTGGCGAAAGAAGCGTGAGTCCCATGCCCGCTGACACACAGTTTCAGCTGAAGGCCCAGTACCCGGCCAACCTGGACCGCTGCCGGCGGTGCGGGTCCCCGCGCACCCTGCACGGGGACGACGGGCGCTGCGGCCTCTCCCTCTCCGTGGGTCGCGGGATCCCCGGCCTGCTCATCACGCTCGGCGGGCTGCTCGCCGTGCTGACCGGCGCAGCCTGGCTGCTGGCCACCTCACCCGCGATCAACGCGGCTTCGATGCTGGCCTTCGGCTGCCTGGCCATCCTGGTCTGCGCCGCGGCCGCCCTGGCCCTGGCCCCCCGAAGCTGACGCCGCTCGAGATCCGCGGCCGGCCCGTTGCCTGCTGTGCTCGTGGCGCTCGGCCCCAGTTGGAGAACGGCTAGAAGTGGAGTCAGCTGCGACCTTCCTGGAGTTGCTGTGCTGGGCCGCCTAGCTCCTTGAGCAATTCGTTCAGGTCAGGGGTGATGAGCAGGTAGGGCTGGGCTGATGCGGTGACCGCCTGCGCCACGTACCGGTCTTGTCGGCCGGGGTAGATCGCGACGGTGATTCTGTGGCCTGGGCACTGCGCAGCGATGGTGTCCAGTTGCTGGCGCGCCCTGCGCCTGGCCAGTAACACAGCCTGGTCCTGCTCCTGGGCCCGTTCCTGGTGGCCAGCTTCGACAGCGACCGGGACTCCGCCTACCTGGACAACGCCCTGGATGGGCAGGTCACCGAGCGGCGGAATCAGGTTGCGCGGATCACGCTTCTCTATGATTCACTCAGGAGCGTGGCCCTCTCGCCTGGGGAGTCCACAAAGTTGATCATGAAAGTAGCTGATGAAACATGGCGGACGTGACCGGCGCCATGTGGCGTACGTCGTCCTACAGCAGCGCGAACGGCGGTAACTGCGTAGAGGTGGCGAGCAACCTGCCGGCCATGGTGGCGGTGCGCGACAGCAAGGCTCCGGAGGGGCCAGCACTGGTCTTCGCCCCCGCGGAATGGCAGGCTTTCGCGGCGAGCGTGAAAGGCCGGCCACTTTGACTTGTACTGAGTTCCGCCCGCTGGCCATTGCTTAGGGGGATGCGGGCTCGGCGTACCCGTGGGCGTAGGCGTAGCGCATGGCCTGCACCCGGTCCCGCGAACCGGTCTTGGCGAAGATCCGGTTGACGTGGGTCTTGACCGTCGCCTCACTGACGAACAAGGCCCGGGCGATCTCCCGGTTGGAGGCGCCGGCCGCGATGAGCCGCAGCACCTCGGCTTCGCGCGGGGTGAGATCATCGTCGGCTGATCCGCCCGTTCATCTCCGCGGCCGTCATCGTGCCCTTCTTCTTCAAGGGCGTCGCCACGTCGGGTAAGGGCCTGCTGCTGGAAGTCGCCGCGACGGCGGCCGGGCTGGCCCTGGGCGTGCTCGCTGCGGCGCTGATGCGCGTCTTCCGCGACAAGGAGACGGGCATGGCCATGACCTGGGCCGGCCTGCCGTACGCACTGATCTGGATCGCTGTCGTGGGCGCCCGGATCTACTTCGCCTACGGCTCCACCCATGTGTTCGGGGCCCAGCTCGGACACTGGATGCTGGCCAACCAGATCACCGTGGGCGCCCTGACCGACGGCCTGATCTTCCTGTCCGTGGCGATGCTGCTGGCCCGCACCGGAACCCTGGCCGCCCGGGCCCGCCGCGTCATCGCGGCCCCGGCCCCCCGCCCCGCCGCCCCGGCCACCGTCCACCAGTAAGCCAGGGTCATCAGTTCGTGATCAGCCGGCTGGTGCCGCGGGGGCGTCACCACCGGCTGATCACGTTCACGGTCCCCGGCCCGGCGGAGCCGGTTGAGGACAGAGCGGGTCAGAGGGGGCTGTTGTAGCTGGACAGCCAGTGGAGCTTGAGCCAGAGGAGGGCGGCGGTCCAGGCGCCAGTGACCTCCAGGACGCCGACCAGGACCAGGAGCCCGCCGCCGATCCGGGCGATGAGCTGGGCGTGCCGCCGGGCGAACTGGAACGCGGTCACGCCGCGCTGGAAGGCCAGGGCCACGATGATGAATGGGATGCCCAGGCCGAGGCCGTAGATGAACGCGAGCACGGCGCCCCGCACCGCGGTGCCCGAGGTGAGAGCCAGCGACAGCACCACGGACAGCGTCGGGCCGGCGCACGGAGTCCAGCTCACCGCGAACAGCACCCCGAGCAGCGGCGCGCCGATCAGGCCCGCCCGGGGCCTGATCGAGGGCCGGGCGATCCGGCCCGTGATCGGGAAGCGGTCGAACACCCCGGCGAACATCAGGCCCAGCACGATCGTGACCGCGCCCAGGATCTGGGTCACCCCGGCCTGGTGACGAACCAGCACCAGCCCCAGGCCGCCGAAGGCCAGGCCCTCGGTGGCGAACACGAGGGAGAAGCCGATCACGAACAGTGTGGTGCCGAGCAGGGTCCGGCCCCGGGTCGGACCCGCGAGGCCTGCGGGCCGGGCTACGGCCCGGGCGGGCGGAGTCACCGGGGGACTGGCCTCACCCGGGCCCGCCCCAGCGCCGCCGGCCGTGCCGTCCCCAGCCACGGCGGTCCCGTCGGGCGCCACCGCCACCCGCTCGGCCGTGGCCGCCTCGGCCCGCTGGGCGTCGGTCCCGGACATGCCGGTCACGTAGGACAGGTAGCCGGGGACCAGCGGCAGGACGCAGGGGGACAGGAACGTCAGCGCACCGGCCGCGGCCGCGATCGGGGCGGCCAGGATCAGCGGTCCGGTCTGGACCAGGTGCTCGATCCCCATCGGCGCGCCTCCTGTTCGCGCCCAAACTACCGCTTGCCGCCCCGGCGCCGGCCCCGGGCTGCCCCTGAGTAGCCATTGCCCGGCGGCACCGCCGGATCTACTGTTCGGATGAGTTCGGTTGTTGGTTTGCGGAGAAGTGTGTGCGATCGCGTGCGGTCGTGCGCATCCACCGCAGGCCGCCGGCCTGCGGACTCGTCCCCGGCGGGGCCGTGCGCGCCCCGCCACTCTGCGCAGAACGGAGATAATCATGGATGATGTGTCCCGCCGGGTCATCTCCCGTCTGGCCGGCCACCACCCCTTCAGGACGCTGCGGGGCAGGTTAAGCCGCCTCGGGTTGAACAGGCACCGTGCGCTGGCCGCCGTGCCCGCCCTGCTGATCGTGCCGCTGATGGCCGGCGTGTCCGGCTCGGCGGTGTCATCACAGGCCGGCCAGCCGGGCCCGCAAGGGGTCCCCACCGTCAACTGGGCGCTGTCCGGCCAGGCCACCGCCACCTCCACCGAGTCGGGCGACCCGGCGACCAACGCGATCGACGGTGACGCCGGCACCGACTGGTGCACCGGGGCGTGGACCGGGAGCCTGGTGGTCGACCTGGGCCAGGCTCGCACGCTCAGCGACCTGGGCATCACCCTGGACGCGAGCAGCCCGTCGGCCAGCGCCACCATCAAGATCGCCACCCAGGCCGGTAACTGGCAGGCCGTGCCGGCCGCCCGCAACGTCGCACTGGACCCCGGGAACCCGATGTACGTGCCGCTGCCCCGGGGCACCCAGGCCCGCTACGCCCAGCTCACCGTCTACAGCGACACCGGGGCCGACGTCTGCGTGGGGGAGTTCCGGGCCTACGGGCCGGACCCCGCGGCCGCGGGCCTTGACCTCGGCGGTGACCTGTCGTTCACCCCACAGGAACTCGCGGCGGGCGCGCAGTTCAGCTACCGCGGGCAGCAGCAGAGCCCGGTCACGATCATGCGCGAGAACGGCGCCAACTATGTGCGGATGCGGCTGTGGGTGAACCCACCCACCGGCTATAACGATCTGTCCGTGGACCTGGCCCTGGCCCGGCAGGTGCGGGCGGCCGGGATGAAGATCTACCTCGACATCATGTACTCCGACTTCTGGGCCGACCCGCAGCACCAGAACATCCCCGCCGCATGGCAGGGCCAGGACCTGACCCAGCTCACCGCGACGGTGCAGTCGTACACCCAGCAGGTGATCAGCGCGTTCGCGAAGCAGGGCACGCCGGTGGACATGGTGTCGATCGGGAACGAGATCCGCAACGGCATCCTGTGGCCGGTCGGCCAGGTGAACGACCCGTCCGTCCCGGCGGACTACGACAACCTGGCCACCCTGCTCAAGGCGGGCGTGGCCGGGGCCCAGGCGGCCAACCCGCCGGGCCACCAGCTGCTGATCATGATGCACTACGACCAGGGCGGCAACAACGCGCTCAGCCAGGCCTTCTTCCAGAACCTGGTGTCCGAGGGCGTGCCGTTCGACGTGATCGGGCTGTCCTATTACCCCTTCTTCCACGGCACGCTCTCGCAGATGAAGGCGAATGTGGACGCGCTGGCCACCCAGTTCCACAAAAAGATCGTTATCGCGGAAACGCAGTACCCGTGGACGCTGGCCAACGGAAACTCCCCCCTCGGGGACAGCACCGGCAACTTCGTGTGGGAGCCCAGCCAGCTTTCCGCGGGCTACCCGGCGAGCCCGGGCGGCCAGCTGTCGTTCGTGACCGACGAGCTGTCGATCCTGGCCCAGGTGCCCGACGGGCTGGGGGCCGGGCTGTTCTACTGGGCGCCGGACTGGATCCCGGGCGTGCCCTGGGAGCCCGGGACCGGCATCGGCACCCCGAACGCCAACCTCACGCTGTTCAACTCCCAGGGTGTGGCCCTGCCGTCGATCGGGATTTTCCGGAACCCGGCCGCCGTGTGCCAGAGCTTTGACCCCTGGGACGTGCCCTGCGTCATAGGAGGGTGAGCCTGGTCCTTGGCTGAGCCAGTCCGGGGGGACGACCCCACTGGACCCCCGCCATCCGCGGCCTCGGCCAGAACCCCGCCTTCGGCGGGGCCTGGCCTCGGGCCGCGGATAAGCGGTGGCTCGCGCCCTGGATACGGCTCGTCCCCCGCCGCCCGGCCCGCTAACGGGCCCGGGGCCGGGACTGGGAATCAGCGGCCCGGCGGGTCAGGCACATGGTGCGGGGCGCTCAGCCGGAACAGGTTGATCAGCTGGCCGAGCAGGGCCACGGCGGTGAGCAGCCCCATGGTCAGGGACGCGCCGTTGCTGCCGCTGTTGACGAACGCCGCGCCGCTGCCGGCCGCGCCCAGCACGGCAAGCAGGCTGACCGCCGTGGTGACCATGAAGAACCGGTCGCCAGCCACCACGGCCCGGACCACCAGGACGATCGAGCCGGCCAGCAGGAGCAGGCCCAGCCCGGCGTGCACGGCCAGCGCGGCCGGCCCGTTGGCCAGGGCCCGGCCGACCGCCGCCAGCTCTCCGCCGCCCTGGTCACGGGCGGGCACGGTGACGTACAGGCTCACCCACAAGCCCACGGCGTACTGGATGAGCAGCCCGACCGCCACGCCGAAGCTGGACCGGCGGGCGGCTTCGGCGCCGCCGGCTCTCGGCCGGGCCCCCGGGCGCTGCGCCACGGGACTCCGGGCCACGGGGATTCCTGACGTGCCTGCGGTCTCCCGCACCATGAT
The DNA here is from genome assembly GCA_963723595.1 of uncultured Actinomycetes bacterium. Classification (GTDB taxonomy): domain Bacteria; phylum Actinomycetota; class Actinomycetes; order Streptosporangiales; family Streptosporangiaceae; genus RYN-230. The sequence goes on along the minus strand of CAVRRQ010000010.1, from coordinate 684,277 downwards.
TCACCACTTCCACCAGCAGGATGATTTCAGGATGACATCGTTTGTAACAGAGATGATTGCTAATCGCAAGTATGTAGCTGAGTGATAGTGTGGCCCCGTGGAGGACATGACGCGCGAGCCCGCGCCTGGCGCCCCGGACGTCCCGGCGGACCGGCTGTCCTTCCTGCTGGTCCAGTTGGGATTGCACGGGGCACGGCGGTTCGGCGAGCGGCTGGCCCCGCTGGGCCTGGAGCAGCGGCACGCCGGGATGCTCATCCGGCTGGCCGCGAACCAGGGCCAGTCCCAGCAGGCCATCGCCGAGATGATCGGCGTGAACGCGACCCGGATGGTGTTCCTGGTGGACGAGCTGGAAAAGCTCGGGCTGGTCGAGCGCAGGCGTAACCCGGCCGACCGACGCTCCCACGCGCTGTACCTGACCGACCAGGGCCTGGCCACGGTCGGGCAGGTCCGGGCGATCAGCGCGGAGCACGAGGCGGAGTTCGGCGCCGGGCTGACCGAGGAACAGCGCGCCCAGCTGGTCAGCCTGCTCCACGTGGTGGCAGAGCAGCAGGGGCTGCATCCCCGGGGCATGCCCGGGCTGCCCCCGCGCGCGGACCCGCTGCCCTGCTGACGCCGGCTGCCTGGCCACGCTGGCCTGGCCGCTGATCCCCACGTCCTGCCCGGCCGCGGCTGGGACCGGCGGAAAAGGGGATGCCCCCGGGCCGTTCCCGCTGGTAGCGTGGCCGCGGCATGCTGCGGATGGACTTTGTCCCGTTGCGGGACTCCCGGGAGTTCCGGCTGCTGTTCTCCAGCCGCAGTGTCACCCTTTTCGGCACCAACGCGGGCGAGGTTGCCCTGCTGGTGCAGGCCAAGCAGCTGACCGGGTCTGCGGTCGCCGTGGGCCTGCTGGGCATCGCCGAGCTCGTCCCGATCGTGGTGTTCGGCCTCTACGGGGGCCTGCTGGCGGACCGGTTCGACCGGGGCCGGATGCTCCGGTGGTGCGAAGCCGGGCTGGGCTGCCTGGCCGGGGCGCTGGTGCTGAACGGCAGCCTGCCGCATCCGGCGGTCTGGCCGCTCTACGCGCTGGCTGCGGGGATGAGCGCGCTCTCCGCCCTGCAGCGGCCCTCGTTCGACGCGGCCGTCCCCAGGACCGTGGCGCGGGAGCGGCTGAGCGGCGCGTCGGCGCTGCTGTCGATGAGCTCGAACGCCGGCCAGATCATCGGGGCCGCGCTCGGCGGCGCCGTCGCCGCGGGGCCTGGGCCCCAGTTCGTCTACATGCTGGACGCCGCGACGTTCGCGGTCTCGTTCTGGCTGCTCTGCCGGCTGCGCCCGCTGGCGCCCCCGTCCGCGGGCGAGCACACGCCAGCGCCGGGGCTGCGCAGCGTGGTGTCCGGCCTGCACTACGCCCGCAAGCGCCCGGACCTGATCGGCTCCTACCTGGCCGACCTGGCCGCGATGACGTTCGCGTACCCGAACGCCCTGTTCCCGTTCATGGCTTCTGACCTGCACGCCTCCTGGGCCGTGGGCCTGATGTACTCGGCGCCCGCCGTCGGTGCGCTGGCCGCCTCCGCGCTGAGCGGCTGGACGGCGCGGGTCCACCGGCTCGGCCGGGCCATCGCCGCCTCCGCCGCCTGCTGGGGGGTCATGATCATCGGGTTCGGGCTGGCCCCGGACATCGAGGTGGCGCTGGGCTGCCTGCTGGCCGCGGGGGCCGCGGACATGATGAGCGGGATCTTCCGCGATGTGCTGTGGAACCAGAGCATCCCGGACTCGATGCGGGGCCGGATGGCGGGGGTGGAGCTGCTCAGCTACGGCGTAGGGCCGTCCGCGGGGCAGCTGCGCGCCGGAGGCGTCGCCGCGCTGGCCGGCACCCGGTTCTCGCTGTGGTCCGGCGGCCTGGCCTGCGTGGCCGCCGTCGGCGTGGTCTGCCTTGTGCTGCCCGGCTTCACCGGCTACGACTCACGCCGGGTCGTCACGCCGGGAGCCGGTGCGGCTCCTGAAGGGCCAGCCCCTGCAGCGCGGGCTCGATAGCCCGGTGGAACGTGGGGTAGGCGTAGATCATCTCGCGCAGCCGCCGGACCGGCACCCGCGCGTGCACGGCCAGCGTGAGCATGCTCAGCACCTCCCCGCCGGCCGGCCCGGCCGAGCTGGCCCCGACCAGGATGCCCTGGCCGGCGTCGGCGACCAGCTTGATGAATCCGTCGTTGCCGGCCTTGTGGATCCAGCCCCGGGTGGAGTGCGGGACCGGGTACGAGCTGGTCCGTACGTCGAGGCCGCGGTCCCGGGCCTGGGCCTCGCTGAGGCCGACCGACCCGATCTCCGGGTCGGTGAATGTCACCCGGGGCACCGCGTGGTACTCGGCGGGAGACACCTCCTCGCCGAGGATGTCGTGCACGACGATGTTCGCCTGGTACATCGACATGTGGGTGAACGCGCCGTGGCCGGTGATGTCGCCGATGGCCCACACCCCGGGCGCGACCCGGAGGTGGTCGTCCACGGGAAGGGCCCAGGCGCTCTCGTCCACGCCCACCGCGCCGGCGCCGATGCCCGCCAGGTCGGTCCGCCGCCCCGTCGCGACCAGCAGCGCGTCCCCGGCCGCCTCGGTGCCGTCGGACAGCGTGATGGTGAAAGCCGTCCCGTCGTGGCGCACCGACTGGGCCGTGGTCCCGGTGCGTACCCCGATGCCCTCCCGGCCGAAGACCGCGGCCAGCAGGGCGCCCGCCTCGGGTTCCTCGGAAGGCAGCAGGCGCCCGGACCCCTCGATCACGGTGACCCGGGCGCCGAACCGGGCAAAAACCTGGGAAAGTTCTGCCCCGATCGCCCCGCCGCCCAGCACCAGCAGCGACGCCGGGACGTCGGTGACCTCGATGGCTTCCCGGTTGGTCCAGTAGGGAGTGCCCGCCAGGCCGTCGATGGGCGGGATGAACGGCTGCGTGCCGGTGTTGATCACGATGCCCTGCCGGGCCCGGAGCACCTCTCCGCCCACCGTCACCTCGCCCGGCGCGGTGATCCGGCCGTGGCCGCGGAACAGGGTGCCTCCCTTGCCGGTGAACCGGTCGACCGCGACCTTGTCGTCCCATTTGTCGGTGGCTTCCTGCCTGATCCGCTGGGCGACCGGGGCCCAGTCCGGGTGGACCTGCGAGCCCCCGGCCAAGCCGGGAATCCGGCGTCCCTCAGCCAGCAGGTTCGCGGCGCGGATCATCATCTTGGACGGGACACAGCCCCAGTAGGGGCACTCCCCGCCGACCAGCCGGGCCTCCACGCCGGCCACCGACAGGCCGGCCACGGCGAGCCGTTCCGCGGCGTCTTCGCCCCCCGGGCCCATGCCCAGAACGACGACATCCACCTCGTGCGCGGTCATCCCGCCTCCCCCTGGGTGCATCGGTCCGGGGCCTCAGGGTATGACAGGGTGGAATTGCAGCGGCGGAGACCACGTTTGCTACTACGTGCCTGGATCAACCGACACGGACGGGGTAATCGATGACCTCTGAGCGCGGCGATGACGCCCGCTCGTCTGGCCCACCACTCACTGAACGTGAGGCGGAGGCTCAGGCGCACGGGATCGCCTTCAAGACCGGCCCGCCCGGACAGGTGGGGGTAGAGCTGGAATGGCTGGTCTGTGACGGCCGCGACCCCGCTCTGCCCGTTGACCAGCGGCGAGTGGCCGCAGCCCTTGCCCGCCTGGATGAGCCCGGAGCGCTCCCTGGCCGGGGCCGGCTGACTACCGAGCCCGGCGGCCAGGTCGAACTGAGTTCCGCGCCCGCGTCCGGCCTGGGTGGCTGTGTCGCCGCGGCTCGCAGCGACCTCGCGGCCGTCCGCCAGGCCATCGCCCCCGCGGGGCTGAACCTCGCCGGGCACGGCCTCGATCCTCTCAGACCCCCACGCCGCGTCCTGGACCTGCCGCGTTACGCGGCCATGGAAGAGTTCTTCGACCGCAGTGGTCCCTGGGGCCGGATCATGATGTGCAGCACCGCCTCCGTCCAGGTGTGCGTGGACGCCGGGCAGGAGCAGGGCGGCCCCTCCGGATTCCGGTGGCGCTGGCACCTGCTGCACGGGCTCAGCCCGGTGCTCGTGGCGTCGTTCGCCAACTCCCCGTTCCAGGACGGCCGGATGTCCGGCTGGAAGTTGACCCGGCAGGCGGTCTGGTCCCGGCTCGATCCCAGCCGGACCCGGGCCCCGGAGGAGGTGGAACCAGGCGCGGCCGACCACGGCGCGGCCTGGCCGGAAGACACCGATCCCCGGGACGCCTGGGTGAGCTACGTGCTCGACGCCCAGGTCATGCTGCTGCGTGATCCCGGCTCCCGGCGCTGGACCGCGCCATCCGGCCTCACGTTCCGCGACTGGGTGCGGGGGGCGGTCGGGCCGCCGCCCACCGCCGACGACCTCACGTATCACATGTCCACCCTGTTCCCCCCGGTCCGGCCGCGCGGGCACCTGGAACTCCGGGTGATCGACGCCCAGCCGGGCGACGGCTGGATCGTGCCGACCGCGGTGGTGTCTGCCCTGATCGACGACCCGGTCGCGGCACAGGCCGCGATGGCCGCGGTGGAGCCGCTGCAGAAGGAGGGCCCGCCCGGCGAGCTGCTGGTCCGCGCGGCCCGGTTCGGCCAGGACGACCCGGCCCTGGCCGCGGCCAGCCGGGAATGCTTCGCCGCGGCCGACGCGGCGCTCGGCCGGCTCGGCACCCCGGCCCCGATCCGGGACGCGGTCGCCGGATTCGCCGACCGCTACGTACTGCGCGGCCGCTGCCCCGCGGATGACCGGCTGGACGAGGCCCGCGCGCTGCTCAGCTTCCCGGACGACCCGCGCAACCCCGACGCATGTCTGGAGGAGTCCTCATGACGCCCACCCCTGCCACCCCCGGCCCGCGCCCGCAGGACGCCAGCCCGGAGGCTGGCGGACCAGTGGCCGGAGGCGGGACGGACGAGCTGCGGGACCTGATCGCCGGGAACCTGCTCACGGCCCGGGAGCGGACCCGGCTGCTCACCGAGTCCGTGGACGACACCGACCTGGTCCGCCAGCACTCGCCGCTGATGTCGCCGCTGGTCTGGGATCTCGCGCATATCGCCAACCAGGAAGAGCTGTGGCTGCTGCGTAACCTGGGCGGCCGGGAGCCGATGCACCCCGAGATCGACCCGCTCTACGACGCGTTCGAGCACCCGCGGGCGCAGCGGCCCACGCTGCCGCTGCTGCCGCCCGCCGAGGCCCGCGCGTACGCCCGGGAAGTCCGCGGCCGGGTCATGGACCTGCTGGAATCGGCCAAGTTCGCCGGGGCCCCGCTGCTCACCGACGGGTTCGCCTACGGCATGGTCGCCCAGCACGAGCAGCAGCACGACGAGACCATGCTGATCACCCACCAGCTGCGGCAGGGCGCGGCCGCGCTCGCCGCGGCGCCGCCCGGGCCGCCGCCGCCGGACGCGCTGCGCCTGCCGCCGGAGGTGCTGGTGCCGGGCGGGCCGTTCACCATGGGCACCTCCACCGAGCCGTGGGCCCTGGACAACGAGCGGCCCGCGCACCAGGTCGATGTGCCGTCCTTCTACCTCGACACCACGCCGGTCAGCAACGCCGCCTACCAGGAGTTCATCGCCGACGGCGGGTACGACGAGCCGCGGTGGTGGACGCCGGCGGGCTGGGCGCACCGGCAGCGGGCCAGCCTGGCCGCGCCGCTGTACTGGCGCCGTGACGGGGTGGCCTGGATCCGCGACCGGTTCGGGGTCACCGAGCCCGTGCCCCCCGCCGAGCCCGTGCTGCACGTGTCCTGGTACGAGGCCGACGCCTACGCCCGCTGGGCCGGGCGCCGGCTCCCGGCCGAGACCGAGTGGGAGAAGGCGGCCCGGTTCGACCCGGCCACCGGGCGGTCCCGGCGCTTCCCCTGGGGCGACGAGGACCCGTCCGGCGACCGGGCCAACCTGGGCCAGCAGTACCTCCAGCCCGCGCCCGCGGGCAGCTACCCCGGGGGGGCCGCCCCGAGCGGCGCGCGGCAGCTGATCGGGGACGTGTGGGAGTGGACCAGCAGTGACTTCCTGCCCTACCCCGGTTTCCGCGCCTGGCCGTACCGCGAGTACTCGGAGGTCTTCTTCGGCCCCGAGTGCAAAGTGATGCGCGGCGGCTCGTTCGCGGTGGGGCCGGTGGCCTGCCGGGGCACGTTCCGGAACTGGGACTACCCGGTCCGGCGGCAGATCTTCTCCGGCTTCCGGACCGCCCGGGACGCCGCAGCTGCGACGACAGCTCCCCACGGCCGGCCGGGCGGGGAGTGACGCCGCACATGTGCCGCCATCTGGCCTACCTGGGACCGCAGGCCACCCTGCAATCAGTGCTCACCGAGCCGCCATACGGGCTGCTCCGGCAGTCCTGGGCGCCGCGCCAGCAGAGACACGGCACGGTCAACGCCGACGGGTTCGGGGTGGGCTGGTACGCCGACGGTGACCCGGTACCCGCCCGTTACCGGCGCGCGCTGCCGATGTGGGGCGACGCGTCCTTCCTCGACCTGGTCCGGGTGACCAGGACCCGGGCGCTGCTGGCCGCGGTCCGCTCGGCGACGGACGGCACGGCCCAGGTCGAGGCCGCCGCCGCGCCGTACGCCGCGGGGCCCTGGCTGTTCAGCCACAACGGCACGCTGGACGGCTGGCCCGGCTCGACGGCCGGGCTGGCCGCCACCCTGCCTGCCGCGGAGCTCCTCGCCCTCGAGGCGCGCGCCGACTCCGCGCTGGCCTGGGCGCTGGTGCTCCACCGGCTGCGGGCCGGGGAGAGCCCGGCCGACGCGCTGGCCGGCACCGTCGGCGACCTCGACGCCGCCGGGATCACCGGCCGGTTCAACTTCCTGCTGACCGACGGGACGGTGATCGCCGCCACGGCCGTGGGCGACACGCTCTGCTACCGCTGCCTTCCAGGCCAGGTCGTCGTGGCCTCCGAACCCTTTGATGATGAGCCGGGCTGGATCACCGTGGCGGACCGGACGGTGCTGACCGCGCGGCCCGGCGTGATGGACGCCGGCCCGCTCAAGCCGGCGGGCTGAGGCCGGTCCATGACGCCCGCGCGCTGACCCTCCGGGCGGTGACACCCGAAGACCCAGCCCACGACGGAACTGGCCAAGGACGACCAGGAAGGGACGGGGATCATGACCCAGCTGCACGTCGAGAGGTGCCTGCCGGACGGTTTCCTGGACGCCGCGCTGCGCGCTGACGCCCAGGCCGGCCTCACCGCGGTGCCGAAGACCCTGCCGCCCAAGTGGTTCTATGACGAGCGGGGCAGCGAGCTGTTCGAGAAGATCACCCTGCTGCCGGAGTACTACCCAACCCGCGCCGAGCGCTCGATCCTGGCCGCCGTGGCCCCCGACATCGCCGCCGCGACCGGCGCCAGCGCCCTGGTCGAGCTGGGCTCCGGCTCCTCGGAGAAGACCGGGCTGCTGCTCGACGCGCTGCGCGACGCGGGGTCGCTGCGCAGCTACGTGCCGGTGGACGTGAGTGAGAGCGCGCTGATCGCGGCCGCGCGCCGGGTGCTGGCCAGCTACCCGGGGCTGACCGTGGACGCGGTCGTCTCCGACTTCGAGGCCCGGCTCGGCCTGCCCGCCCCCGACGGGCCCCGCCTGGTCGCCTTCCTGGGCAGCACGATCGGCAACCTGCTGCCCCCGGAACGGGCCGCGTTCCTGGCCCGGCTGCGCGCGGGCCTGCGCGAGGGCGACGCCCTGCTGCTCGGCACCGACCTGGTCAAGGACCCGGAGGTGCTGCTGGCCGCCTACGACGACGCCGCGGGGGTGACCGCCGCGTTCAACAAGAACGTGCTGGCCGTGCTCAACGCCGAGCTGGGTGCGGACTTCGACCCGGACGCGTTCGACCACATGGCCGTCTGGGACCCGCAGGAGGAGTGGATCGAGATGAGGCTGCGCGCCGCCGACGACCAGGAGGTGCGGGTGCCGGGCATCGGGCTGACCGTCCGGTTCGAGGCGGGGGAGCAGATGCGCACCGAGGTGTCGGCCAAGTTCCGCCGGGCCGGCATCGCGGCCGAGCTGGCCGCCGCCGGCTTCACGATGGGGTCCTGGTGGACCGACGAGCAGGGCCGGTTCGCGCTGTCCCTGTCGGTCCCGGCCTGACCCGCCCGCCGCGCTCGTCCACCGCATCTGTCCCGCCGCCCCGCCCCATCTCACCCGCCCCTGTGACGGTCTGCCGTACCATTTCCGCCAGGTCCCGGGGAAATAGCCCTAATGCGCAGTTGGGGAAGATCACGTGGCTGGTGCCCGGCGCGGTATGGTTCACGCCAGGAACCTTGGCCCGCGCGGGGTAGTCGGATTCGAGGCGGCAGACAACACCATGGAGAAATGGAATCCAGCGGCCCGCCGTGACCTTTGTGGCGGGAGCGGCTGATGCTCACGGTCCCGTCCGCGGGCAGCGCGGACGTGTGGTGGCTCGACATCACCTCGGTCAATGTGGGCCGCGCCGAGCTGGCCGAGCTCAGCCTGGAGGAGCACAAGCGGGCCGCGGCGTTCGCGTTCCGGGCCGACCGGCGCCGGTACACCGCTGCGCACGTGATGCTGCGCCGGGTGCTGTCCGGCTACCTGGACATCCCGCCGTCCAGCCTGCTCTTTCACCGTGAGCCGTGCCCGCGGTGCGGGAAGCCGACCGGCCGCCCGGCCCTCGAGCGGCGCTACAACCTCCACTTCTCGCTCGCGCACAGCGGCGACGCGGTGCTGATCGCCGTGGCCGCCGAGCAGGTGGGCGTGGACGTGGAGCAGCAGCCGACTGGATGCGTCTGCACGATGTCCGCGGACATGAACGTGGCCGACGCGGAGTGGGGCCGGTCGCTCAGCGAGGCCGGGCGCCACGAGCTGGTCATCCGCTGGTGGGTCAGGTCCGAGGCGGTGCTCAAGTGCACCGGGGAGGGCATCGGCCACGAGGTCGGTGAGTTTCCCGTCCTCGGCCGGCCCGGCGCCCCGTCCGGCCTGGCCGGGCCCGGCGGCCCGGATCAGCTGGTGCCCGCCACGGCGGTGCACGGCTGCTCGCTGATCTCGCTCCCGGCGCCCGCCGGATACCAGGCCGCGCTCGCGCTGACCGGGAATACCCCGGCCATCCGGCTCGGTGTCCAGGCGCCGTGGACGCCCGCGGCGCGCGCGGTCAGCCGGGGCGCCCCGGTCCGCTGAGACCATCCGCTCACGTGCGCGACACGGGCATCGGCGCGCTGCGCCGGTAACCTCGGAGGGAAGCGGCGGGGCAGAAAGCAGGGTGGCAGACATGACGGCAGTGTTCGCGGTAGACGCGTGCCGGACTCCGGTCGGCAGGATCAAGGGCGCGCTGGCCTCGGTCCGGCCCGATCACCTGGCCGCCGAGGTGATCAAGGCCCTGCTGGCCCGCAACGACTGGCTCGATCCGGCCCGCATCGACGACGTGTACTGGGGCGCGGCCAACCAGGCCGGCGAGGATAACCGGAACGTGGCCCGGATGGGCGTGCTGCTGGCCGGCCTCCCGGTCGAGGTGCCCGGGGCGACCGTCAACCGGCTGTGCGGCTCCGGCATGGAGGCCATCGCCAGCGCGGCCCGGGCCATCGCGGCGGGGGAGGCCGACATCATGCTGGCCGGCGGGGCCGAGTCGATGACCCGGGCACCGTTCGTGCTGCCCCGGGCCAGCGAGCCGTTCGCACGGGAGAGCGGGGTGGCCGACACCCGGCTGGGCTGGCGGCTGGTCAGCCCGCTGATGCAGGAGCTCTACCCCCCGATCACCCTGGGCGAGACGGCGGAGAACGTGGCCGAGCGGTACGGGGTGAGCCGGGTTCAGCAGGACGAGTTCGCGCTGCGCAGCCACCAGCGGGCCGGTGCGGCCCGGGAGGCCGGGCGGTTCGACGACGAGATCGTGCCGGTGCCGACCGCGGCCGGCCCGGTCGGGCAGGACGAGGGCATCCGGACCGGGCTGACCCTGGAAGAGCTCGCGGCCAAGCGGCCCGCGTTCCGCAAGGGCGGCACCGTGACCGGCGGCAACTCCTCGCCGCTGAACGACGGGGCGGCAGGCGTGCTGCTGGTCTCGGAGCGGGTGCTGGCCGGCGGGGTGTGCCCGCTGGCCCGGTACCAGGGCACCGCGGCGGCCGGGGTCCACCCGGACTACATGGGCATCGGGCCGGTGCCGGCCATGGGCAAGGTCCTGAGCCGGGCCGGCTGGGACGTGGGGAGCCTGGACCTGGTCGAGCTCAACGAGGCGTTCGCGGCCCAGGCCGTGGCCGTGGCGGACGAGCTCAAGCTCGACCCGGAGCGGGTCAACGTGAACGGCGGCGCGATCGCCATCGGGCACCCGCTGGGCTGCTCGGGAGCCCGGATCACCACCACGCTGCTGCACGAGCTGCGCCGCCGCGGCGGGTCCCGGGGCGCGGCCGCCATGTGCATCGGGGTCGGGCAGGGCATCGCCACCCTCTGGCAGGCCGCCTGACCAGCAAAGCCCTGACCGGGCTAAGTCCTCACCGGGCCAAGCCCTGCCCGCGGCAGGAACTCCATGTCCCGCTCAAACGGAACTTATCCATGCGGTGTGATCGCGGAAGCACGAGCCGTCTTCCTGGATAAGGATCCGTTGCGGAGATTGAAGCAGGCTGGCCGGCGGGCAGGCGAGGTTCGCGCGGGCCCGCGGGCCAGCCTTGAGCGCGGCGGGGGCCGCATAGGCGCCCGCCGCGGGATGCTCAGACCGCCTGCTCGGCAAGGGTGAAGGCGACGGTTCCCTCTTCGTCTACCTGAGCGTCTAGCGACTTGTCGTCGAGTGCCACCGCGGCGCCGGGCTCCAGGAAGACGCGCGCGCCCTCGGTCTCGATCACCTGGTCCCCCTGGACCGGGCTGTCGGCCAGCGTCACCTGGAAGGCCGGGCCGCCCTCGTCTTGCGACATGATGCGCAGGCCGGTGTCGTCGGGCAGTTCCGGCTGGGAGGTGAGGTTACGGATAGCCGTCACGGCACTGTCGGTCAGTGTGAGCATGAGCTGCTCCTCTGTTCCATCGGGCATGTGCAGTTCGGGCCTCCACTACCCCGTCTCCGCAGGCTCACTCCCCGCAGCGCGAGGTATCGGGCCCGGGCCGGGGACCATGTCGAGAATCCGGGGCCAGCCCCGACACCTGGCTGAAGGCGCTACCGTGGCGCCCCTTGACCAGGGAGGATGAACCGATGCGATTCATGCTGCTGCAGAATTACGGGCCCGCGAAGACTGACTGCCCGCCGATGACTGAGTGGTCACCCGCGGACATCAAGGCCCACATCGACTTCCAGCTCACGCTGAACCGCGAGCTCCTCGAGCGGGGCGAGCTGGTGGACGCGCAGGGGCTGGCCGGCCCCGAGCAGGCCCGGCGGGTCGTGTCGGACGGGGCCGCCGCGCCGGTGATCACCGATGGCCCGTTCCCCGAGTCCAAGGAGCTGCTGGCCGGGTACCGGCTGATCGACGTGGACACGCCCGCGCGGGCCATCGAGATCGCCGGGCAGGTCTCCGCCGCGCCGGGCCCCGGGGGGGTGCCGATCCAGCAGCCCATCGAGGTCCGCCAGGTGCTCAGCGCGCCCGACCCGGAGCTCTGAGGGGTGACCGCGGGGGCCACCACCACCGAGGGCCTGCTGCGGGAGCTGGCGCCGCGGGCCCTCGGGGCCGTGGCCCGGCGCTCCGGGGACTTCGCCGCCGCCGAGGACGCGGTCCAGGAGGCGCTGCTGGCTGCGGCGACCCGGTGGCCCGCGGACGGGACGCCGGACAACCCGCTCGGCTGGCTGATCCGGGTGGCCGCGCGGCGGCTGACCGACGAGTACCGCAGCGAGGACGCCCGGCGCCGCCGGGAGCTGCTGGCCGCCTCGTGGTCGCTGACCGCCCCGGCCGCCCCGGCGCCGGGGGAGGACGGCGCCGCGCGGGACGACTCGCTGATCCTCATGTTCATGTGCTGCCACCCGTCGCTCACCCCGGGGTCGGCCATCCCGCTCACGCTGCGCGCGGTCGGTGGCCTGACCACCCGGGAGATCGCCGCCGCGTTCCTGGTGCCGGAGCCGACCATGGCCCAGCGGATCAGCCGGGCCAAGGCCACCCTGAAAGCCTCGGGCGAGCCGTTCACGCTGCCGCCGCCGGACCAGCGGGCCGGGCGCCTGGCGTCCGTGCTGCACGTCCTCTACCTGCTGTTCAACGAGGGGTACGCCACCAGCGGCGGCCCCGACCTGGCCCGCAGCGACCTGTCCGGCGAGGCCATCCGGCTGGCCCGGGGGCTGCACGCCAGCCTGCCCGCCGATCCGCGAGGTGACCGGGCTGCTGGCGCTGATGCTGCTCACCGACGCCCGGCGGCCCGCCCGGACGGGCCCCGGCGGCGAGCTGATCCCGCTGGCCGACCAGCAGCGCGGCCGGTGGAACCGGGCGCTCATCACCGAGGGGACCGAGCTGATCACCGCGGCGCTGCGGCAGGGCCGGAGCCAGGGGAGTACCAGCTGCAGGCCGCGATCGCCGCCGTGCACGACCAGGCGCCCAGCCACGCCGGGACCGACTGGGCGCAGATCCTGTCCCTGTACGGCCTGCTGGAGCGCAGGACGGGCAACCCGATGGTGACCCTCAACCGGGCGGTGGCCGAGGCCATGGTGGCGGGCCCGGCCGCCGGCCTGGCCCTGCTGGACGGGGTCCGCGCCCAGCTTGGCGCCCATCACCGCTTCCACGCGGTGCGCGGCCACCTGCTGGAGATGGCCGGGGACGGCGCCGGGGCCGCCAGCGAGTTCCGGGCCGCGGCGGCGGGCACCGCCAACCTGCGCGAGCAGCACTACCTGACGGCCAAGGCGGCCAGCCTGGCCGGCGAGCCGCACGGGCGGCGCCGGGTAGGGTCGGCCAGGGGTGTGCACCACGAACAAAGGGGCCCGCGGCGTGGTCGGAAACAGCAGCGCACCGGACGCTGCGGCGGAGGGGGAGCGGGCCGGTCCTGACCTCGCCGCTGGGACCACGGCCGGAGTAAAGGCAGGCGTCCCGGCCCTGGAGCCGGATCCGGACCGGCTGCCGGACCGGATCTGGACCGTGCCCAACGCGATCAGCGTCGCGCGCCTGCTCGGCGTCCCGGTGTTCTTGTGGCTGGTACTCGGGCCGCACGCGGACGGCTGGGCCGTCATCCTGCTCATCGCCGCCGCGGCGTCGGACTGGCTGGACGGGAAGCTGGCCCGGGCCCTGCACCAGGAGAGCCGGCTCGGCCAGGTGCTCGATCCCACCGCGGACCGGCTCTACATCGGGGTCATGCTCATCGGGCTGGCCATCCGGGCCATCATCCCGTGGTGGCTGGTGGGGGTGCTGGTCGGCCGGGAACTGGTGCTCGCCGTGGCGCTGCTCCGGCTGCGGGCCCGCGGCTGGGAGCCGCTGCAGGTCAGTTTCGTGGGCAAGGCCGCGACGCTGTGCCTGTTCTACGCGTTCCCGCTGCTGCTGCTCGGCGCCTACTCGGGCGAAGCGGCGCAGGTGGCCAAGGTGGTCGGCTGGGCGTTCGTGGCCTGGGGCACCGCGCTGTACTGGGCCGCGGCCGGGGTGTACCTGCTGCAGGCCTGGCGGCTCACCTCCGCTCCGGCTTCCGCTCCGGGGGGCCCAGCACCGGCAGCCGGCCTGGAGGCGGCAGCCGGCCTGGAGGCGGCAGGCGGCCTGGAGGCGGCAGGCGGGCGGGATGCGGGCGGTGAGGTAGCCGAACCGGAACAACCGGATGGCTAACCAGGTAGCGGCGTTGGCCGGCCGCGAGCCGCCCGTCATGATGGGGTTACCCTGCTCGACCCACGGGGCCGATCCGCAGGCCGGATGGCCGCGGGGACCAAGGGAAGCTGGCCCGGACAAAATGAAGGAGGCCCGCCACCGGTGAAGGCCGTCGTGATGGCCGGCGGAGAGGGCACCCGGCTGCGGCCGATGACCGCCAACCAGCCTAAGCCGCTGCTGCCCGTGTGCAACAAGCCGATCATGGAACACGTGCTGCGCCTGCTGAAGCGGCACGGTTTCGACGAGACGGTGGTCACCGTCCAGTTCCTGGCCTCGCTGGTGCGCAACTACTTCGGCGACGGCGAGGACGTCGGGATGAGCCTCCAGTACGCGACGGAAGAGGCTCCGCTCGGCACGGCGGGCAGCGTGAAAAACGCCGAGGACGAGCTGCGCGACGGGCCCTTCCTGGTCATCTCGGGCGACGCGCTGACCGACATCGACCTGACCGCCATGGTCCGCGCGCACAAGGAAAACGGTGCCCTGGTCACGGTGGGACTCACCCGGGTGCCGAACCCGCTGGAGTTCGGCATCATCATCGTGGGTGAGGACGGCCGGATCCAGCGGTTCCTGGAGAAGCCGACCTGGGGGCAGGTGTTCTCGGACACCGTCAACACCGGGATCTACGTGATGGAGCCCGAGGTGCTCGCCGAGGTGGCGCCCGGCGAATCGGTGGACTGGTCCGGCGACGTGTTCCCCGCCCTGCTCAAGCGGGGGGCGCCGCTGTTCGGGTGGATCGCCGACGGCTACTGGGAGGACGTCGGCACCCACGAGAGCTACCTCAAGGCCCAGGCGGACGTGCTGTCCGGCCGGGTGGACACCGAGATCGACGGGTTCGAGGTGTCGCCGGGAGTCTGGGTGGCCGAGGGCGCCGAGGTGGACCCGGAGGCCCTGCTCTCCGGGCCGCTCTGCATCGGCGACTACGCCAAGGTCGAGGCGGGCGCGGAACTGCGTGAGTTCACCGTGCTGGGCAGCAACGTGGTGGTCAAGGAGGGCGCCTTCCTGCACCGTGCCGTGGTGCACAACAACGTCTACGTCGGCCAGGGCGTCACCCTGCGCGGCTGTGTCATCGGCAAGAACACCGACGTGATGCCCTCCGCGCGGATCGAGGAAGGCGCGGTGGTCGGCGACGAGTGCGTGATCGAGCCGGAGGCCTACCTCTCCGCGGGGGTCAAGGTCTACCCGTTCAAGACCATCGAGGCCGGCGCGGTCGTGAACACCAGCGTCATCTGGGAATCCCGCGGCCAGCGCACCCTGTTCGGGCCGCGCGGTGTGTCCGGCCTGGTCAACGTGGAGATCACCCCCGAGCTGTGCGTGCGGCTGACCAGCGCCTACGCGACCACGCTGAAGAAGGGGTCGATGGTCACCACCTCGCGTGACGTGTCCCGCGCCGCGCGGGCGCTCAAGCGGGCCGTGCAATGCGCGCTGAACGCCAGCGCCATCAACGTGGTCGACCTGGAGGCGCAGCCGCTGCCGGTGGCCCGGTTCCAGACCGCCCGCAGCGTGTGCAGCGGGGGAGTCGCGCTGCGCACCACCTCCGGCGACCCGCAGTCGATCGACATCGTGTTCCTGGACGAGCGGGGCGCGGAACTGTCCCAGACGGCCGCGCGCAAGCTGGAGCGGGTGTTCTCCCGGCAGGAGTACCGGCGGGCCTTCCCCGGCGAGATCGCCGAGCTCACCTACCCCTCCCGGGTCGTCGAGTCCTACACCCAGGAACTGGCCCGCAGCGTCGACCTGACCGGGGTGCGCGAGGCGGAGCTGAAGGTCGTGGTGGACTGCGCCGGCGGCACGGTGTCGCTGGTCCTGCCCAGCCTCCTCGGCCGGCTCGGCGTGGACGCGCTCACCGTCAACAACCGGCTCGACGAGGCCACCCCCACCCAGAGCCTGGCCCAGGTCCGGGCGGGCATGCAGCGGCTGTCCGAGCTGGTCGCCTCGTCCCGGGCCGCCTTCGGGGTCCGGTTCGACCAGGTGGGCGAGCGGATCATGCTCGTGGACGACAAGGGCGCGATGATCAGCGACGACCGGGCCCTGCTGGTCGCCCTGGACCTCATCGCGGCCGAGCGGCGGTCCGGCCGGGTCGCGCTGCCAGTGACCACCACCCGGGTGGCCGAGCAAGTCTGCCGGTTCCACGGCGTGCACGTGGACTGGACGCCCACCTCGCTGCACGGCCTCACCGAGGCCACCGCCGGGGACGACGTAATTTTCGGCGGTGACGGCCGCGGCGGGTTCGTGGTCCCGGAGTTCAGCCGGACCCTGGACGGTATCGCGGCCTTCGCCCGGCTGCTCGGCCTGGTCGCCCGGACCCGGCTGTCGCTCAGCCAGATCGACGCCCGGATCCCGGTCGCGCACCTGCTGCGCCGGTCGATGCCCACGCCGTGGGCGGCCAAGGGCAGCGTGATGCGGACCGTGGTGGAGGCGGCCGGTGACCGGACGGTGGACACCACCGACGGGGTCCGGATCGTGGAGCCAGACGGGGGCTGGGTCCTGGTACTGCCCGACCCCTCCGAGGCGGTGACCCACCTGTGGGCCGAGGGCGCGGACGCCGACACGGCCCAGGCCCTGCTGGACGAATGGGCCGCCATAGCGGAGCGATCTGGCCGCTGAGCGGGCCGCGGTAGCGGAGCGATCTGGCCGCTGAGCGGGCCGCGGTAGCGGAGCGATCTGGCCGCTGAGCGGGCCGCGGTAGCGGAGCGATCTGGCCGCTGAGCGGCACGGTCTGGCCATTAACCAGTCACCAAACGGTCAGGGCGTTAAGCTGGCCAGCTCAGTGTCCAGCGAGGGCATCGCCACCCATGAGACAATCCACCTCATCGGAGCGTGCACGAGTCGTGCGTCGGAGGTGCGGCCAGGATGTGGCGTAGGCGCCGCGAAAGCGGCCCGGGCGCGCCCGGCGGGGCGGAATCGTCCCCTGGGCAGTCATCCCCGGGTCAGGAACGCCGCCGGGGGTGGTGGGCGCGGTTTACCCCGGCGGGACGACGCGCGTGGCGCATGGACCGGCCGGGCGCGGCCCAGGTAGCGTGGACTGCGTCCGCCGAGCACGCTACGTCCGAGCCCGGGGAAAGGGCTAGGTCCGACGCGATCCCCGCCCCGAGCCCATGGCCAGCAGAGGAGAGGCTGGGCCTCGACATGCCGAGCATCTACTGCACACGCTGCGGTCAGGCCAATCCTGACGACGCGCGTTTTTGCCTGCATTGCGGGACGATGCTGGCGCGTGCCGGGGCCGAGCGCCCCGGTGAAACCACATCGACCATCTCGCTAGGCGGTGAGCTGGCCGAAGCCGACTACGACGACTACACCGACCAGGCCGCCCCGGAGGACTCGCTGCCCCCGGGTACCGCGCTGCTGGTGGTCCGGCGCGGCCCGAACGCGGGCAGCCGGTTCCTTCTCGACCACGACATCACCACCGCCGGGCGGCACCGGGACAGCGATATTTTCCTGGACGACGTGACGGTCTCGCGGCGGCACGCCGAGTTCTACCGCCGCGGCGACCGCTTCACCGTGCGCGACGTCGGCAGCCTCAACGGCACCTACGTCAACCAGGAGCGGATCGAGGAGGCGCCGCTGAACGGCGGCGACGAGGTCCAGATCGGCAAGTTCCGGCTGGTGTTCCTGACCGGGCGGCGGCCCCAGTACGAGCGTGGCGGCGGGGGCGCCCAGGTAGGGGCATGAACGCTCAGCCTGCCCGGGCTTCTTTCGGCATCGGTGAGGTGCTGGCCCAGCTTCGGGGTGAGTTCCCTGATGTCAGCGTGTCCAAGATCCGGTTCCTGGAGTCCGAGGGGCTGATCCAGCCCGCCCGGTCCCCGTCGGGGTACCGGCGGTTCGGGCCGGCCGACGTGGCCCGCCTGCGGTACATCCTCACCGCCCAGCGCGACCAGTACCTGCCGTTGCGGGTGATCAAGGACCGGCTGGCCGCCGCCCAGGATGACGGAGGGGACGATCCCGAGGAGTCGCCGCACCGGCGCGGCCCGCGGCCGCTGAGCCGGCGGGAACTGCTCGACGCGGCCGGCATCGACGACGGGTACCTGTCCGAGCTGGAAGACTTCGGCCTGGTCCGGCCCTCGGGACGGCAGTACGGGCCGGACGCCGTGGACGCCGCCCGGATCATCGTCGCGCTCGGCCGGTACGGGGTCCAGGCCCGGCACCTGCGCGCCGTCCGGGCCGCCGTGGAGCGCGAGACCTCTCTCATCGAGCAGGTGGTGGCGCCCACCCGGCGGCAGCGCAGCCCCGGGTCGCAGGAGCGGGCCGGGCAGACCGCCCAGGAAATCGCGGCGCTGTCCCTTCAGCTGCACGCCTCGCTGATGGGGAGCGCCCTGGCCGACGCCGGCCTGCAGACGGACGGGCTGGCCGCCGCGGCCCGGGCAGCCTGGGCCGGTGAGTCCGCGGAGGCCTCCCCGGCCGAAGTCAGGCTAGGGGGTGCGGGCTATGACGAGCCAGGATTCGCCGGACCGGCCGCGGCCAGGTCCGGGGCATGAGCCTGGCCGATTCCCGCCGTCGGCCGGCCGCCCGCACGGGCCGGCCGCCACAGCACTTTCCGGCAGCACGGGTGTACGTTGGCAGGGGAGTGCCCACCGCAGGACCCATGCATGAGGCAGCGCGTCAGGCGCGTGTGAGGACGGAGCCGCCGTGAGGAAGATGGAGGTCGTCGGCGTCCGGGTCGAGATGCCCACGAACCAGCCCATCGTCCTGCTGAAGGAGACGCAGGGTGACCGTTACCTGCCGATCTGGATCGGGCCGGTCGAGGCAACCGCGATCGCGTTCGCCCAGCAGGGCATGGTCCCGGCGCGTCCGCTGACTCACGACCTGTTCCGGGACGTGCTGGAGGCGCTCGAGGTCCAGCTGCAGACCGTGAACATCACCGCACTGCGGGACGGCATCTTCTTCGCGGACCTGATCTTCTCCAACGGGAAGGAAGTCAGCGCCAGGCCGTCGGATTCCATCGCCCTGGCGCTGCGTACCGGTGCCGCCATCTACGCCAGCGACGAAGTCCTCGACGAGGCGGGCGTGGCCATCCCGGATGAGCAGGAAGACGAGGTCGAGAAGTTCCGCGAGTTCCTCGACACCATCACCCCGGAAGACTTCGGCCGCGCAACCTGACGGGGACCATGGGCCAGCGGGGGCCCGAGCTGTAGTTAGGGCGCAAGCCAGCGCATATCCGCGGCCCGAAGCCAGGCCCCGCCGGAGGCGGGGTTCTGGCTGAGGCCGCGGATGGCGGGGGGTCCAGGGGGGTCGTCCCCCGGACTGGCAGAGCGGGGTTCTGGCCGAGGCCGCGGATGGCGGGGGGCTTCGGGGGGTCGCCCCCCCGGGCCAGCAGAGCCCAGGGGGGTCGTCCCCCCGGACTAGTCCAGGACGCGCCGTCGGCGATCGTTGACGCACCCGGCGCTGGCGGCCTACCGTGCGAGACGAGTACCCAGGGTGGCAAGCTCCCGGGTGGAGGCAGGCGTGGCGGTAACCAAAGGTAACAGCGATTCGCCCGGAGTCCGCGGTGCGGCGATCCAGCAGGCTGGAGAGCAGGGACTGCTATTCGGCGACGATGTCGCCGCCCGGCCGGAAGGAATCGGCTACCGCGGGCCCACCGCGTGCTCAGCCGCCGGGATCACCTACCGCCAGCTCGACTACTGGGCCCGGACCGGCCTAGTCGAGCCCAGCGTGCGGGCCGCGCAGGGCTCCGGCACGGCGCGGCTGTACAGCTTCCGGGACATCCTCGTGCTCAAGGTGGTCAAGCGGCTGCTGGACACCGGGATCTCGCTCCAGCAGATCCGCGCCGCCGTGGCCCACCTGCGCACCCGCGGCACCGACGACCTGGCCAAGGTCACCCTGATGAGCGACGGCGTCTCTGTCTACGAGTGCACCTCCTCCGACGAGGTGGTGGACCTGCTGCAGGGCGGGCAGGGCGTGTTCGGCATCGCGCTCGGCCGCATCTGGCAAGAGGTTGACGGGACCCTGGCCGCACTGCCCGCTGAGCAGGCGGACGAGGCCGTGGAGGCCGGCGGGGGCAGCACGGCCGCGGACGAGCTGGCCCGGAGGCGGTCCCGCCGGACCGGCTAAACCCCAGCCGGCGGGTCAGCAGGCCGCCGCGACCGGGTCGGGTAAGCTCGGTATCGCTGATCACACCGTCCGGGAGAGATCCCGAGCAGCCAGCGCGGGACGCCGAAGGGGCAACCTCCCCGGAACCTCTCAGGCACCCAGGACCGGACGGGACAGGCATCTCTGGAGTTCACGCGCTGGCCCGGCGTCTTGCGACCAGGCTGGCGGCGACAGAGGGGGAGGACCAACCGGGCATGGACGTGCCTGGCGGCTCCCTCTGGAGGCTCCGATGACCCTCGACGCTCAGATCCCTGAATCGCTGAACTTTGAGTCACGTCACATCGGGCCGTCACCCGCCGGGCAGGAACGGATGCTCGCGGCCACCGGCTACGCCACGCTCGACGAGCTGACCCAGGCGGCCCTGCCGCCGGGGATCGGGGACCCGCGGCCGCTGGGCCTGCCGCCCGCGCTGTCCGAGGCGGAGGCGCTGGCCGAGCTACGCCGCCTGGCGGGCCGGAACACCGTCACCCGTTCCATGATCGGGCTGGGCTACTACGGCACGCACACCCCGGCGGTGATCCGCCGCAACGTGCTCGAGAACCCGGCGTGGTACACGGCCTACACCCCCTACCAGCCGGAGATCTCGCAGGGGCGGCTGGAGGCCCTGCTCACCTTCCAGACCCTCATCGAGGACCTGACCGCGCTGCCGGTGGCGGGGGCGTCCCTGCTGGACGAGGCCACCGCCGCCGCGGAGGCCATGACGCTGGCCCGGCGGGCCGCCCGGCGCGGCCGGATCTTCCTGGCCGACGCGGACTGCCTGCCCCAGACTCTGGCCGTGCTGGCCACCCGGGCCGAGCCGCTCGGCATCGAGCTGGTGGTCGGCCCGGTCACTCCCGGGCTCATCCAGGCCCAGCCCGAGGGGGAGCTGTTCGGGGTCCTGCTGCAGTACCCGGGGGCCAGCGGGAGGATCCGGGACCTGCGCCCGGTCATCGACGCCGCGCACGCCCAGGGTGGGCTCGCCGCCGTCGCGGCTGACCTGCTGGCCCTGACCCTGCTGATGCCGCCCGGGGAGCTGGGGGCCGACATCGCGGTGGGCAGCACGCAGCGGTTCGGTGTGCCCATGGGTTACGGCGGGCCGCACGCCGCCTACATCGCGACCCGCGACGAGCTGCGCCGGCAGCTGCCCGGCCGGCTGGTGGGCGTGTCCCTGGACGCGGACGGACAGGCCGGCCTACCGGCTCGCGCTGCAGGCCCGCGAGCAGCACATCCGCCGGGAAAAGGCGACCAGTAACATCTGCACCGCGCAGGTCCTGCTGGCCGTGATGGCCGCGATGTACGCGGTCTACCACGGTCCGGGCGGGCTGGCCGCGATCGCGGGCGGCGTGCACGGCCGTGCGGCCCGGCTGGCGGCCACGCTGCGGGACAGCGGCCTGGACGCCCCGGCCGGCGGGTTCTTCGACACGATCCGGGTGCGCCTGCCCGGCGGGGCCGCCGCGGCGGTGGACCGGGCCCGGGAGGCCGGCTACAACCTGCTCCTGGCCGACGCCGGCACCGTCGGCATCTCCTGCGACGAGACCACCACGGACGCCGAGCTGCTGGAGGTGGCCCGGCTGCTGGCCGCCGGGCAGGACGGGGCCACCGTCCCGGGCGAGCTCGCCGGGTCCGGCCCGGTGCTCCCGGCCGGCCTGTCCCGGACGTCGGGGTACCTGGATCACCCGGTCTTCCACGAGCACCGGAGCGAGACGGCCATGCTCCGCTACCTCCGCCGCCTGGCCGACTTCGACATCGCGCTGGACCGGTCGATGATCCCGCTCGGCTCGTGCACGATGAAGCTGAACGCGGCGGCCGAGATGGAGGCGGTGAGCTGGCCGGAGTTCGCCGACCTGCACCCGTTCGCACCGGCCGGGCAGGCCGCCGGGTACACCGAGCTGATCAGCGACCTGGAGCGCTGGCTGGCCGAGATCACCGGGTACGACGCGGTGTCCGTCCAGCCGAACGCGGGCTCGCAGGGTGAGCTGGCGGGCCTGCTGGCCGTCCGCGGCTACCACAGCTCCCGCGGCGACGCCGGCCGGGACATCTGCCTGATACCCGAATCGGCGCACGGCACCAACGCGGCCAGCGCGGTGCTGGCCGGCCTGCGGGTCGTGGTGGTCAAGTGCGGCGGCGACGGCGCGATCGACCTCGGTGACCTGCACGCCAAGCTGGAGGACCGGGGCGGCCAGATCGCGGCGATCATGCTGACCTACCCGTCCACCAACGGGGTGTTCGAGGAGACCGTGACCCAGGTCTGCGAGGCGGTCCACGCGGCGGGCGGCCAGGTGTACGTGGACGGCGCCAACCTGAACGCGCTGGTCGGGCTGGCCCGGCCGGGCTGGTTCGGTGCCGACGTGTCGCACCTGAACCTGCACAAGACGTTCTGCATCCCGCACGGCGGCGGCGGCCCCGGCATCGGCCCGGTCGCGGCCCGCGCCCACCTCGCGCCGTTCCTGCCGGAGCGGGCCACCCAGGCGTCAACCCACGCCCACCAGGTCGCGGCGGCGCCGTACGGCTCGGCGGGGATCCTGCCGATCTCGTGGGCGTACATCCGGATGATGGGACCCGACGGGCTGCGCCGGGCCACCCAGGTGGCCATCCTCGCCGCCAACTACGTGGCGGCCCGGCTGGCCCCGCACTACCCGGTGCTCTACACCGGGCAGGGCGGCCTCATTGCGCACGAGTGCATCCTGGACATCCGGCCTGCCACCCGGCAGACCGGGGTGACGGTCGAGGACGTGGCCAAGCGCCTCATCGACTATGGATTTCACGCGCCCACCATGTCGTTCCCGGTCGCGGGCACGCTCATGATCGAGCCCACCGAGAGCGAGGACCTGGCCGAGCTGGACCGGTTCTGCGACGCCATGATCGCGATCCGCCGTGAGATCGACATGGTCGCCTCCGGCGAGTACGACAGCCAGGACAACCCGCTGCGGAACGCCCCGCACACCGCGTCCATGCTGCTCGAGGCGGACTGGAAGCACCCCTACGAGCGGGCCGGGGCGGCGTACCCGCTGCCCGGGGACCGGCGGGCCAAGTACTGGCCGCCGGTGCGCCGCATCGACCAGGCGTACGGCGACCGGAACCTGGTCTGCGCCTGCCCGCCGGCCGAGGCGTTCGCGGAATGAGGCGGCCGGCCCGGCGCGCGGCGCCAGTGTCTATAGCCCAGGGCTCATAGGCGCTACGCTGCCGCCAGGACACCGGCAGGAAAGGCCCAGGATGGCTAACTCGTCCCAGTCGTTCATCGTCGGCCTGGACAACGGCGGCACCATGAACAATGCCACGGTGCTGGACCTGTCCGGCCATTTCCTGGTGGAGCACATGCTGGAGCGGCCGAGCCGGGTCCGGGAGGGCCCGGACCTGGCCATCGAGTCGCTGGCGGCCTCGTTCGACCAGGTGCTCGACGTCACCGGCGTGGACCGGGCGGCCGTGATCGCGGTCGGGCTGGACACTCCCGGCCCGGCCAGCGCGGACGGCGTCCTGTCCTCCAAGGGCGCCACCAACTTCGGCCATCCCGGCTGGGGCGGCTTCAACATCCGC
Organism: uncultured Actinomycetes bacterium; assembly: GCA_963723595.1. Lineage (GTDB taxonomy): Bacteria > Actinomycetota > Actinomycetes > Streptosporangiales > Streptosporangiaceae > RYN-230. The sequence goes on along the minus strand of CAVRRQ010000010.1, from coordinate 661,015 downwards.
GCCGCCCTGGAGGAGGAACTGGGCCTGCCCGTGGTGTACACCAACGACGCCAACGCGGCCACCCTCTACGCGCACTACGCGCGCTTCGGCGAGGATGCGCCGCACCACTCGTCGGTGGCGGTCATCGTCGGCACCGGGCTGGGCGGCGGCCTGGTCGAGGCGGGCCAGGTGGTGAGCGGGGTGGCCGGCATGGCGGGTGAACTGGGCCACGTCCAGATCCCGCTCGAGGGGCTGCTCGAAGAGGGCCAGCAGGTGCCGGCCTGCAACTGCGGGCTGCGCGGAGACGTGGAGAGTTTCGCGTCACTGAGCGGGATCGAGCTGAACCTGCTGCCGTACTGGCTGAGCCGCTACGAAGGGCACGGGCTGGCCGATGTCCAGCCGCTGTCCCGGGCGGCCAAGCTGGTCCGGGGCTACGGCGAGGCCGGTGACCCGATGGCGCGGAAGATCTTCGGGCAGCAGGCGGCGGCGCTCGGCCGGCTCTTCTCCATCGCGGCCATGTTCACCGATCCGGGTACCTATTTCGTGGGGGGCGGCGTGGTCGAGGCCGATCCCGCGTTCAGCGAATGGTTCCTGGGCCAGATCCGGGAGCACACCACGCTCCGCGCCGAGCAGGCCAAGCTGGTCGATTTCGTCCTGGTGCCCGACCTGGACCGGGCCGGCGCGCGGGGCGCGGCGCTCGCCGCACGCTCGGCCATGGGCGACCGCGCATAGAGTTACTGGGTGGCAGATCCGCAGTCCTACCGGCCAGCGCCCGGGTCCATCCCCGAGTCGCCGGGCGTCTACCGGTTCCAGGATGCGCACGGCCGGGTCATCTACGTCGGAAAGGCGAAGAATCTCCGGCAGCGGCTGAATTCCTATTTCGCGGATTTCATCGGCCTGCACCCGCGGACCCAGACCATGGTGCGCACCGCGACCAAGGTTAACTGGACCGTGGTGGCCACCGAGGTCGAGGCGCTCCAGCTGGAGTACTCCTGGATCAAGGAGTTCGACCCGCGCTTCAACGTCCGGTACCGCGACGACAAGAGCTATCCCTACCTGGCCGTCACCATGGGCGAGGAATTCCCGCGGGTCATGGTGATGCGCGGCGCCAAGCGGCGCGGGATTCGTTATTTTGGACCTTATTCGCACGCCTGGGCGATCCGGGAAACGGTCGACGCGCTGCTGCGGGTGTTCCCGGTCCGGACCTGCTCGGCCGGGGTGTTCAAGCGGGCCGGCCAGATCGGGCGGCCGTGCCTGCTCGGCTACATCGGCAAATGCTCCGCCCCGTGCGTGGGCCGGGTGAGCGAGGCGGAGCACCGGCTGCTCGCCGAGGAGTTCTGCGACTTCATGGCCGGGCAGACCGACCGGTTCATCCGCCGCCTGGAAGCCGAGATGCGCGAGGCCGCCCGGGCCGAGGAGTACGAGCGGGCCGCGCGGCTGCGCGACGACATCAAGGCGCTCCAGCGCGCGCTGGAGAAGCAGACCGTGGTCCTGGGCGACGGCACCGACTGCGACGTGATCGCGCTCGCGGAGGATCAGCTGGAGGCGGCGGTCCAGGTCTTCTACGTGCGGGACGGCCGGGTCCGCGGCCAGCGGGGCTGGGTGGTGGACAAGGTCGAGGACGTGAGCACGGGAGAACTGGTCGAGCAGTTCCTGGGCCAGGTCTACAGCGACGAAGTGGTGGCCGGCCCGGCGCCGGGCTCGCAGCTCCCGGACGGCTCCGAGGCGGCACCGGGGCGCAGGACCATGGGGCAGAAGGGAAACGCCCGCCCGGCCACCCGGTCTGCGGCCATTCCGCGCGAGGTGCTGGTACCGGAACTCCCGCCGGACTCGCCGGCGGTCGAGGAATGGCTGGCGGAACGCCGTGGCGGCCCGGTCACGCTCCGGGTGCCCCTGCGCGGGCACAAGAAGGCGCTGCTCGAAACCGTGGCCCGCAACGCCGGCGAGTCGCTGGCCCTGCACAAGACCCGGCGGGCCAGCGACCTGACCACCCGCAGCCGCGCCCTGCACGAGATCCAGGAGGCGCTCGGGCTGGATGAGGCCCCGCTGCGGATCGAGTGCTACGACGTGTCCAACCTGCAGGGCACCCACGTGGTCGCGTCCATGGTCGTGTTCGAGGACGGCCTGGCCCGTAAGAGCGAGTACCGGCGGTTCAGCATCCGCGGCGAGGACGGGACCGACGACGTGGCCGCCATCCATGAGGTGATCCTGCGCCGGTTCCGCCGCTACCTGGACGAGCGGGAGGCGACCGGCGAGCTCGACGTGCTCGGCGACCCGGAGGCCTCCGCCGAGGCGGTCCAGGTTTCCGCCGAGGCGGCCCGGCAGCGCAAGTTCGCCTACCCGCCGAACCTGGTCGTGATCGACGGCGGCCCGGCCCAGGTCGCGGCGGCCGTGCGGGCCCTGGACGAGCTCGGCATCGATGACATCGCGGCCTGCGGGCTGGCCAAGCGGCTGGAGGAGGTCTGGCTGCCCGGCGACGACTCGCCGGTCATCCTGCCCCGGACCAGTGAGGGCCTGTACCTGCTGCAGCGGGTCCGGGACGAGGCGCACCGCTTCGCCATCACCTACCACCGGGCAAAACGGTCAAAGGCCCTGGCGGTCAGCGAGCTTGACTCGGTCCCGGGACTAGGCCCGGCGCGGCGGGCTACGCTGCTACGGCACTTCGGCTCGGTGCGCAGGCTCGCCAGCGCGACCGAGCCGGAGATCGCGGGCCTGCCCGGCATCGGGCCGCGGGTGGCGAGCGCGGTGCTCGCCGCCCTGCGCCAGGAGCAGCCAGCCGGGCAGCCGCCAGCCGGGGAGCCGCCCGCGGGCGGGGCGCCCGCGGAGCACCAGGGGAACGGCGCGCAGAATGGCACTGACATCGGGGAGCGGAACGGCCATTGAACGGGCACGAAGACCGCGGTGACGCCGCGACCCCGGACATCGTCATCATCACGGGGATGTCCGGCGCGGGACGCAGCACGGCGGCCAAGTCGCTGGAGGACCTGGACTGGTTCGTCGCCGACAACCTGCCGCCCGGCCTGCTGCCGACCATGATCGAGCTGGCCCGCCGGGCCAAGGGCGGGGTACCGCGGATCGCGGCGGTCATGGACGTGCGCAGCCGGGCGTTCTCCACCGACCTGCAGTCGGCCATCGGGCAACTGGCCGCCCGGGGGGTCCGGCCGCGGGTCGTGTTCCTGGAGGCCAGTGACGACACCCTGGTCCGCCGCTTCGAGAGCGTCCGCCGCCCGCATCCGTTGCAGGAGGACGGCCGGGTGGTGGAGGGCATCGCCGCGGAGCGGGAACTGCTCCGCGGTGTCCGCGAGGAAGCCGACCTGGTCATCGACACGTCGGGCCTGAACGTGCACGAGCTGCGGGCCCGGATGCACGACGCGTTCAGCGCGGACGCCCCGGCCACGCTGCGGGTCAACGTGGTGTCCTTCGGCTTCAAGTACGGGCTGCCGGTGGATGCCGACCTCGTAGCCGACTGCCGGTTCCTGCCCAACCCCCGCTGGGTTCCCGACCTGGCCCCGCTCACCGGGAAGGACGAGCGGGTCCGGGACTACGTGCTCAGCCGCCCCGGGGCCGCGGAGTTCCTGGACTCCTACCTGACCTCGCTGCGGGTGGTGCTGGCCGGCTACGAGCGGGAGGGCAAGCGCTTCGTCACGCTGGCCGTCGGCTGCACGGGAGGCAAGCACCGGAGTGTGGCGGTCGCCGAGGAGATCGCCAGCCAGCTGACCGGCAAAGGGCCGGCCGTCCAGGTCGTGCACCGGGATCTGGGGCGCGAATGATGGCTGGCCCGGCTGAGGTTGGCCCGGCTGGGGCTGATCCGGCTGGGGCTGATCCGGCTGAGGCTGGCCCGGCTGGCCCCGGCCCGGCTGGCTCAGCCAGGCCGGCGTGGATCTCGTCGCCTCGGCCCGGCCGCTGAACCCGAAGGTGGCGGCGCTCGGCGGCGGCCACGGCCTGTCCGCCTCGCTCTCAGCGCTGCGCCGGGTGACCCGCCAGCTGAGCGCGATCGTGACCGTGGCCGACGACGGCGGCTCCAGTGGCCGGCTGCGCCGCCAGTACGGCGTGCTGCCGCCCGGTGACCTGCGGATGGCGCTCGCGGCGCTGTGCGGCGACGACGCCTGGGGCACCACCTGGAGCCGGGTCGTCCAGCACCGCTTCACCGGCGAGGCTGAGCTCGGCGGGCACGCGGTCGGCAACATGCTGATCGTGGCGCTGTGGGAACTGCTCGGCGATACTGTGCAGGGCCTGGACTGGGTGGGCCGGCTGCTCGGCGCGTACGGCCGGGTGCTGCCCATGGCGTCGGTCCCGCTCGACCTGCTGGCCGAGGTGGAGGGGCTCGACCCGGAGCGGCCGCTCGGGCTGAGCACGGTCCGCGGCCAGGTCGCCTGCGCGTCCACCACGGGCCGGGTCCGCTCGGTGTCGCTGATCCCGGAGGATCCGCCCGCCTGCCCGGAGGCGGTCACCGCGATCCTGGACGCCGACTGGGTGGTGCTGGGGCCCGGGTCCTGGTTCACCAGCGTGCTGCCCCACCTGATGGTCCCCGAGCTCGCCCAGGCGCTGGTCAGCACGCCGGCCCGGCGGATCGTGGCGCTGAACCTGGTCGCCCAGCCGGGCGAGACGGAGGGATTCTCCCCGCAGACGCACCTGGAAGTGCTGGCTGATCACGCGCCGCAGCTGAAACTGGACATCGTGCTCGCCGACCGGGGGGCCGCGGGGGGCGCGGCCGCCGAGCTGGAGAAGGCGGCGGGCCTGCTGGGCGGCAGGCTGGTCCTGGCCGACCTGGCGATGCGCGATGGCACACCACGCCACGACCCGCGTCAGCTGGCCGGGGCGTTCGCAGAGATTTTCGAGGGGGAGTGATGCCGGTGGCAATGACCGGCCTGGTCAAAGACGAGCTCAGCCGCGTGACGGTGCTCAAGCCGTGCTGCCGTAAGGCGGAGGTGTCGGCCCTGCTGCGGTTCGCCGGGGGACTGCACCTGGCCAGCGGCCGCATCGTGGTGGAGGCCGAGCTGGATACCGGCGTGGCCGCGCGACGGCTGCGCAAGGACATCGCGGAGGTATTCGGCCATTCGTCGGACCTGATCGTGCTGGCCCCGAGCGGCCTGCGCAAGGGCAACCGTTACGTGGTGCGGGTGCGGAAGGACGGGGACAGCCTGGCCCGGCAGACGGGCCTGGTGGACAACTACGGCCGGCCGGTCCGCGGGCTGCCCCGGCAGGTCGTGTCGGGTACCACCTGCGACTGCGAGGCTGCGTGGCGCGGCGCGTTCCTGGCCCACGGCTCCCTGACCGGGCCGGGCCGCTCGATGTCCCTGGAGATCACCTGCCCGGGCCCGGAAGCGGCCCTGGCGCTGGTCGGCGCGGCCCGGCGGCTGAAGATCCACGCCAAGGCCCGCGAAGTGCGCGGGGTGGACCGGGTCGTGGTCCGGGACGGCGACGCGATCAGCGCGCTGCTGACCCGGCTCGGCGCCCACGACAGCGTGCTGGCCTGGGAGGAGCGCCGGATGCGGCGCGAGGTCCGCGCCACCGCCAACCGGCTGGCCAACTTCGACGACGCCAACCTGCGGCGCAGTGCCCGGGCCGCGGTCGCGGCGGGCGCCCGGGTCGAGCGGGCCCTGGAGATCCTCGGCACGGAGGCGCCCGAGCACCTGACGGTGGCCGGGCGGCTTCGCATCGAGCACCGGCAGGCCAGCCTGGAGGAGCTGGGCCAGCTGGCCTCGCCGCCGCTGACCAAGGACGCGATCGCAGGCCGGATCCGCCGGCTGCTGGCCATGGCGGATAAAAGGGCCCGTGACCTCGGTATCCCTGACACCGAGTCCAGCCTGACGCAGGAGATGATGACGCAGTAACCCAGAAGTTCACGGGGCGGGGGGTTGCTGGCTCCCCGTAAGGCCATCCTTCGTTCACGGCCAGGCGACACCGTGGCCGCATGGATGACTCCGCCGAGCGGTCTTTCCCGGTCCGCGGCTACGACAGCATGGCCGGCCACGAGGTGGGCACTGGGGCTCCGGTCCAGACCCGGCGGCCGCACCCGGTCACCACCACGGCCGCCGGCCGGTTCGACACCACCACCGGCACCGTCCACCTCATCCTGGGCGGCGGCGGGACGAGTGCCCCGCTCGACGAGTACGGGGTGGATACCGCGGACGGCCTGCGCCAGGCCAAGGTGTTCACCAAGGCCAACCACCCCGTCCCGGGGACGGCCGCCGGAACGTGGATCCGGGCCGCGGCGGACGCGGTCGAGGAGGCCACCTGGTCGGCATGCGCGATCCGGCCACCGGCTACGGGGTCGCGGTCTTCGACCTGGATCCAGGTAAGCCGGGCGGCGAGACCTCGATCACCGTCACCTACTACCACGCGGTGGGAGCGGACCCGGCGAACCCCAGCACCGGCGCGGCCGGGGCCCCGAACCCGGACTACACGCCCTTTGAAACGTTCACGCTGGCCCGCCCGCGCTCGGACGGGCCCGGCCGGCCAAGCCAGGCGGCGGCCGCCCGGACGGTCAGTCACGCTGGGTGAGCCCGGCCTGTCCACGGCGGGCCCAGGTGGGCCCGCGCGGCCGCTGTCGTCCGATAGGGTCGGACGCGGAAAGCAGGCGTACCGCTGGGTGCAGACCAGCGCGCAGAGCTGAGGACGAGAGCCAAGGGACGAGGAGACGCGCAGCCGTGACTATCCGCGTGGGCATCAACGGATTCGGCCGCATCGGGCGGAACTACTGGCGGGCCGTGCACGCCGCATCGGCCGCGGGGCACGGTGGCGCCGAGCAGATCGAGATCGTCGCCGCCAACGACCTGACCGACACCGCCACGCTGGCGCACCTGCTCAAGTACGACACGGTACTGGGCACCCTGGCGCAGGACGTGAGCGTGGACGGCGGCGCGATCCTGGTGGGTGACACGAAGGTCAGCGTGCTCGCCGAGCGGGACCCCGCCGCGCTGCCCTGGCGCGACCTGGGCGTGGACGTGGTGATCGAGTCCACCGGGCGGTTCACCAAGGCCGGGGACGCGCGCAAGCACCTCGACGCCGGGGCCAGGAAGGTCATCATCTCCGCGCCCGCCTCGGACGAGGACATCACGATCGTGATGGGCGTGAACGACAGCGCCTACGACTCCGCCCAGCACAACGTGATCTCGAACGCGTCGTGCACCACGAACTGCGTGGCCCCGATGGCCAAGGTGCTCAACGACAACTTCGGTGTCGTCAAGGGCCTGATGACCACCATCCACGCCTACACCAACGACCAGGTCATCCTGGACTTCCCGCACAAGGACCTGCGCCGGGCCCGGGCCGCGGCGCAGAACATCATCCCGACCAGCAGCGGCGCGGCCAAGGCCACCGCGCTGGTGCTGCCCGAGCTCAAGGGCAAGTTCGACGGGATGGCCATGCGGGTCCCGGTGGTGGACGGGTCCGTGACCGACCTGGTCGTCCAGCTGAGCCGTGAGGTCACCAAGGAGGAGGTCAACGCGGCCTTCAAGGCGGCGGCCGAGGGTGTGCTCAAGGGCTACCTGCACTACACGACGGACCAGATCGTCTCCTCGGACATCGTGGGCACCCCGTGGTCGTGCACCTTCGACTCCTCGCTCACCATGAGCTTCGGCGACCAGGTGAAGATCATCGGCTGGTACGACAACGAGTGGGGCTACTCCAACCGGCTCGCTGACCTGACCGCGCTCGTGGGCGCCCGGCTCTGATGAAGCGGATCGACGACCTCGACGTAGCCGGGCAGGTTGTCCTGCTCCGGGCCGACCTGAACGTGCCGCTGGACGGCGACGTGATCACCGATGACGGCCGGATCCGGGCCAGCCTGCCCACCATCACGGCGCTGACCGGCCGCGGCGCGCGGGTGCTCGCCTGCGCCCACCTGGGCCGTCCCCAGGGGGACGGGTACGCCGCCCGGGCCGGGGGCGGCCCGTCGCTGCGGCCGGTCGCCGCCCGGCTCAGTGAGCTGCTGGGCCAGCCCGTCCCGCTGGCCGGGGACGTGGCCGGGGAGTCGGCCGCGGCCCTGGCGGGCGGCCTGGGCGACGGCGACGTCGGCCTGCTGGAGAACGTCCGGTTCGAGCCGGCCGAGACCAGCAAGTACGACGCCGAGCGGACCGGCCTCGCGGCCCGGCTCGCCGCGCTGGCCACCCGGTACGTCGGTGACGGCTTCGGTGCCCTGCACCGCAAGCACGCCAGCGTGTACGACGTCCCCGCGCTCCTCCCGCACGCCGCCGGGGACCTGGTCATCGCGGAGATCGCGGTGCTGCGCCAGCTCACCTCCGACCCGCCGCGGCCCTACGTGGTCGTGCTCGGCGGGGCCAAGCCGTCGGACAAGCTCGCGGTCATCGGCAACCTGCTCGGCCGGGCTGACCGGCTGATCATCTGCGGGGGGATGTCCTACACGTTCCTCGCGGCCCAGGGCTACGAGGTGGGCAAGTCGCTGCTGGAAGCCGATCAGATCCCGCAGGTCAAAGAGGTGCTGGCCGAGGCGTCACGGCGGGGCGTGGAGGTCGTCCTGCCGGTGGACCTGGTGGCGGCCGACCGGTTCGCCCCGGACGCGGACCACCGCGTGGTGCCGGTCAGCGAGTTCCCCGCCGACCGCGAGAGCCTCGACATGGGTCCGGCCACCCGGGCCCTGTTCGCCCAGAAGCTCTCCGACGCCAAGACCGTGTTCTGGAACGGCCCGGCGGGCGTGTTCGAGTTCCCGGCCTTCTCCGCCGGAACCCGGGCTCTCGCCGAGGCGATCAGCCGGGTCGGCGGGCTGACCGTGGTCGGGGGCGGTGACTCCGCGGCGGCCGTCCGCCAACTGGGCTTCCCCGCCGATGCGTTCACGCACATCTCGACGGGCGGCGGGGCCAGCCTGGAGTACCTGGAGGGCCGGACGCTGCCCGGGCTCAGCGCGCTCGGGGCGGACGGATGACCGGCGGCTCCTCCGCCCGCAAGCCCCTCATCGCCGGCAACTGGAAGATGCACAACACGCACTTCGAGGGGCTGGCGCTGGTCCAGAAGCTGGCCTTCACGCTCACCGGCGCCGATTACGACGCCGCCGAGGTGGTGGTGCTGCCGCCGTTCACCGCGCTGCGCAGCGTGCAGACCCTGGTGGCCGGGGACAAGCTGCGGATCGGGTACGGGGCCCAGGACCTGTCCCCGCACGGCAAGGGCGCCTACACCGGCGACGTGTCCGGGCCGATGCTGGCCAAGCTGGGCTGCGGCTACGTGCTGGCCGGGCACTCCGAGCGCCGCCAGTACCACGGTGAGGACGACGCGCTGGTCAACGCCAAGGTGAAGGCCGCGCTCCGTGCCGGGCTGACCCCCATCCTGTGCGTCGGCGAGCAGCTGGATGTCCGCCGGGCCGGGGAGCAGCTCGGCTTCGTCGTCGGCCAGCTCGACGGGGCCCTGGCCGGGATCCCGCCGAAGCAGGTGGCCGGGCTGGTGGTGGCGTACGAGCCGGTCTGGGCCATCGGCACCGGAGAGGTGGCCTCACCCGCGGATGCCCAAGAGGTCTGCGGCGCGATTCGCGGCCGTGTTTCCGAGGGTCACGGCGACGAAGCAGGCTCAAGTATGCGTATCCTGTATGGCGGGTCGGTGAAAGCCGGCAACATCGCTGCGATAATGACGCAGCCTGACATTGACGGTGCGCTGGTCGGCGGCGCAAGCCTGGATGCCGGTGAGTTCGCCGCGATATGCCGGTACCGAAAACTAGCAGTCGAAGCCTGACACGCGGCCACTATCCAGCGCAGTGCTGGCTCAGGATACGCAGGTCGCGGCAGGCACCCGGAGGGACGAGGACAGGGCAGTGGTAATCGCAATCTCAGCCGTCCTCATCATCACCAGCCTGCTGATGATGTTGCTGGTGCTGTTGCACAAAGGCAAGGGCGGCGGCCTGTCGGACCTATTTGGTGGCGGGGTCTCCTCTACGCTGGGATCATCGTCCGTAGTTGAGCGGAATCTGGACCGCCTCACGATTTTCACTGGTGTCGTCTGGTTCCTGTGCATCGTCGGGCTGGATCTGCTGCTGAACCACTGATGCGGGTGCCCGGGGGTCGCCGGGCGGGCCAAGAGCGGACGTAGCAAGGGGTGAGCTGTGAGTAGTGGCAACGCGATCAGGGGAAGCCGGGTAGGCGCCGGCCCGATGGGCGAAGCGGAACGTGGTGAGGCGGCGCCCAGGATCAGGGTCTCCTTCTGGTGCTCGAATAAGCACGAGACCCGGCCCAGTTTCGCGTGTGATGCCGCGGTGCCCGAGACCTGGGACTGCCCCCGCTGCGGGTACCCGGCCGGACGCGATGAGCACAACCCCCCCGGCCCCCCGCAGAACGAGCCGTATAAGACGCACCTGGCGTACGTGAAAGAGCGGCGTACCGATACGGATGGCGCCGCGATTCTGCGTGAGGCGCTGGACCGGCTGCGCAAGAACGCCTGACTGGCCTAACCGGCCCCGGCCCGGCTGCGGCCGCCCGCCTCCCGCGAGCGGCCTGAGCCGGGCCTTGGCGTACCTGCCTGCTGATCCCCCGTCTGGGCGGCGGCCCGGGCGCAGCCGCGCTGGCCGCGGGGGCGCCCCGGTCAGGCCTGGCAGGCCGGTCCCGGCGTGGTGGCGGAGCCGCCGGCTGGACCAGCAACCCGGCCGGATACCTTTCTTTGACGCTATATTTGCCGCTTTCTGTCCTTTATCGGGAACCACTATTACCGACCTTCCTGTTCACTAATAAGGAACAGGCTGGACATTCATTCATATCTGGCTGGGCGGGCGCGGATCAGCCGGCCCGTGCTGGATCCTGCCCGGTGCGGGCGGTCAAGCCTGAGGCCAACTCTCGCCACCGGAGCGTGCCAGATAAACGAGCAGGACAGCCGCCGGGACACCCTGATGCCCCCGCGCCCGGTGCCAGCATCCCCCGCCCAGTCCGCCCCGCTGCCGGGGCCGTCCGCCGCGCCGCTGTCCGGCCGCCGGCGTACCCGGATGCTGGGCTGGTTCTCGGCTACGGCCATCGCGCTCGCGATCGCCGTCATCATCGTCATCCCGGCGGCCGGACCAGGCGCTGCGGTGGTGAGCACCCCCCGGCCCGGGGCCGGGCCACCCTGGTGGTTCTCGTGGCCACTGCCGGTCGCCACCGTGACCATCCTGCTCTGGGCCGTGTCGGTGCTGGGCGCGGCCGGGGTCGCGGCCGGCCTGGTGGTGGTGCGCCGCGGCGCCCGCCCGCCCATCCGGCTGCTGCTCTGCGCGGCGTTCATCGTCACCGCGGTGCTGGCTGTGCTGCCGGCCGCCGGATCCTCCGACCCGCTCGACTACGCCGCCTACGGCCGGATGGTCGTGCTCGGCCACAACCCGTACGCGATGACCCCGAAGCAGTTGCGCCTGTCCGGCGACCCGGTCGGCGCGGCCGCACCGCACTCCTGGCAGGGGGCCCACTCCGACTACGGCCCGCTGGCCAGCCTGGAGCAGGCCACGGCGGCGGCACTCGGCGGCAGCTCCGCCGCCCGGATCGTTCTGTGGCTGAAGCTGTGGAACGCGCTGGCGTTCGGCCTGATGATCATCGCCATCGACCGGGTCCTGCGGGCCGACCCGGGCCCGGCGGGCCCGGGCGCACCTGCTGTGGTCGCTGAACCCGCTGCTGCTCTGGGGACTGGTCGCCTCGGGCCACCTGGATACGGTGGCTGCCGCCTGCGGCCTGCTCGGCCTGCTGCTGGTCAAGCCATGGCGGAGCGACGAGGAACCGCATCCCGGCCAGTTCCTGGCCGCGGGCGCGCTGGCCGGGGCGGCCGCCGACCTGAAGATTACCTACGCGCTGTTCGGCCTGGGCCTGGCCTGGGCCGCCCGCCGGTCCCTGGGCGCCCTGCTCGCCGCCGCATCGGGGGCGCTGGCCATCCTGGTCCCCTCCTACCTGTGGTTCGGCCGCGGGGCCCTGACCGTGCTCACGAACCACCGCGACGCCACCACCGACAACCTATACCGGCTGTTCGCGCACTCGTTCCTGCGCCCGTCGCTGGCCGAGGTCGACCTGGTCATCGTGCCCGTGGTCCTCATCGTCGCGGTCCTGCTGCTGGGGCGGCTGCCGGACCGCCTGCCGGGGCTGCCCGCGGTGATGCCGGCCTTCGCGCTGAGCCTGGCCTGGATGCTGGCCTGGCCCTATCAGCGGCCCTGGTACGACGCGGCGGTGGTCTGCCTGCTCGTGCTGTACCCGGCGTCCCGGCTGGACTGGGTCATCCTGGGGCAGCTCACCGTGGGCACCGTGGAGTTCATGCCCGGCATGCCGAGCTTCCCGCCCCGGCACAGCTGGCTCGGGTACGCGCTGGACGTGCAGAGCAACTTCGTCATGCCGCTGGCCCGGCTGGCCGCGCTGCTGGCCGTGGTGGCGCTGTGCGTGACCGGGGCGTGGCGCGCCCGGGACCGGACTCCGGTCCCGGGCCAGCTCGCTCGCGTCTGATCAGTGCGCGAACGACTGCCGCTTGTCCGGCGGGGCCATCGGCACATGGCTGCGCGGGTATGCGGCCAGGGCCCGGACGTGCCGCTGCAGGTCGCTGAGCAGCAGGTCGGCGAGGTCCTTGCTGAACCCGTTCCGCACCACCACCCGGAGCACGGCGACGTGCTCCAGGTTGGCCGGGAACGTGTAGGCGGGCACGATCCAGCCCCGGGACCGCAGCCGCTCGGACAGGTCGAACACGGTGAAGCCCGCCGACTCGTCGCGGATCCGGAACGCGAAGACCGGCAGGTCGCTGCCGTCGGACAGCAGCTCGAACGGCTCCATCCGGGCGATCTTGCCGGACAGGCGCATGGCCACGTCCTGGCAGGCCTGCTGGGTCCGCTGGTAGCCGTTGAAGCCCAGGCGCAGGAAGTTGTAGTACTGGGCCGCGATGTTGGCCCCGGAACGGGAGAAATTCAGCGCGAACGTGGGCATTTCGCCGCCCAGGTAGTTCACCTTGAAGACCAGATCCTCGGGCAGCGCCTCGGGGTTGCGCCAGACCACCCAGCCCACCCCGGGGTACACCAGCCCGTACTTGTGTCCCGACGAGTTGATCGAGGCCACCCGGGGGAGCTGGAAGTCCCAGATCAGGTCGGGCTGGATGAACGGCGCCACGAACCCGCCCGACGCGGCGTCCACGTGAATCGGGACGTCAGGGCCGCCGCTGGCCGCGAGCCGGTCCAGTTCGGCGCTGATCTCGGCCACCGGCTCGTAGCTGCCGTCCATGGTGGAGCCCAGGATCGCGACCACGCCGATGGTGTTCTCGTCGCACTGCGCGGCGGCCTGCGGCCCGCGCAGGTGCAGCCGGTCCTCCTCCATCGGCACCAGCCTCGGCTTCCACCTCCCAGTAGCGGCAGAACTTCTCCCAGCAGACCTGGACGTTCGCGCCCATGACCAGGTTGGGCCGGGTGGCGTCGGCGCCCGCCGCGCGGCGGCGGGCCCGCCAGCGCCACAGCAGCGCCATGCCGCCGAGCATGCAGGCCTCGCTGGACCCGGTGGTCGAGCAGCCGGTCGCCGACCCGTGCTCGGGCGCGTGCCACAGGTCAGCCAGGATGTTCACGCACCGCGACTCCAGCTCGGCGGTCTGCGGGTACTCGTCCTTGTCGATCATGTTCTTGCTGAGGCACTCGGTCATCAGCTGCTCCGCCTGGGGCTCCATCCACGTGGTCACGAACGTGGCCAGGTTGAGCCGGGCGTTGCCGTCCAGGGTCAGCTCGTCCCGCACGGCCTGGAGCGCAGTGTCGGGCAGCAGCCCGTGCGGGGCCAGCCGGTGCCGCGGCACCGAGAAGTCCAGTTCCCGGACGTAGAGCGGGTTGATCTCGAGCTCGTCGTCGTCCTGCTGCTCGACTTGCCTGTGCAGTGCCATGCGGCTCCCTCGCTCGCCAGATCGTCGCTGCTGCGGTCGTGTGCTGCTGGGCCCGGCAGCAGCGCCACAGGCTATCCCGGGCCTCCCGGCCTGATCTGCCCGTTGATCTCCTGTTGATTCCCGGTTGACCGGCCCGGCTGATCCGGCCGGCTGACTTGGCCGCTTGACCTGGCCGGCGGCCCGCGCGGCGCCGGCCAGGCAGGATGGGGGCATGCACCTTCCGGTTAACCCGCCGGTCGCGCCGATGCTGGCCCGCCCGGTACCGCAGATACCCGACGGCCCGTTCAGCTTCGAGCCCAAGTGGGACGGGTTCCGTTCGATCGTCTTCCTCGACCGGGGCGAGGTGGAGATCGGCAGCCGTAACGAGCGCCCGATGACCCGGTACTTCCCTGAGGTGGCCGAGGCCCTGAAGGCCAACCTGCCGCCGCGGTGCGTCGTGGACGGGGAGATCGTGATCCCCGACGCCTCGGGCCGGCGGCTGGACTTCGAGGCCCTGCTGCAGCGGATCCACCCCGCGGCCAGCCGCGTGACCCTGCTCGCCGAGCAGACCCCGGCCCACTTCGTCGCCTTCGACCTGCTTGCGCTGGACGACACGGATCTGTGCGAGCAGCCGTTCGAGCAGCGCCGGGCCGCGCTGGAGCAGGCCCTGGCCCAGGCCCGCTCCCCGGTGCACCTGACCCCGGCGACGACCGATCGCGACCTGGCCGGGCAGTGGTTCGAGCAGTTCGAGGGGGCCGGGCTGGACGGGCTGATCGCCAAGCCGCTGGACGGGACCTACCAGCCTGACAAGCGGGTCATGTTCAAGATCAAGCACTGAGCGGACCGCGGACTGCGTCGTGGCCGGGTACCGGCCGCACAAGAGCAGCCCGGAGGCGGTCGGTTCCCTGCTCCTCGGCTTGTACACCGACGCCGGCGACCTGGCCAGCGTGGGCGTGGTAGGGCGCGTTCCCGATGGCCCGCCGCCGCGAGCTGTTCACCGAGCTGCAGCCGCTGGTCACCACGTTCGACGATCATCCGTGGCGCTGGGCCGGCGCGGAGCAGCCCGAGGCCGGCGACCCTCCTGCCGCGCGTAACCCGCGGGCAGCGGAGGGGAGCCGCTGGAACGCGGGGAAGGACCTGTCCTTCGTGCCGCTGCGGCCCGAGCGGGTCGTGGAGGTCCGCTACGACCACATGGAAGGCCGCCGGTTCCGGCACACCACCCAGTTCGTCCGCTGGCGCCCGGACCGGGATCCGCGCTCGTGCACCTACGACCAGCTGGAGGAGCCGGTCAAGTACGATCTCGCGGAAATCCTCGGCGACCGCTAACCCGCCGCTAACCCGCCCTCAGGTAACGGCACATCAGGTACCCGTGGTCGTCCGCGAGGACGTGGGCCAGGGTCAGCCGGCTGGCCTGCGCGCCTGAGGCCGGCCCGCCTGAGGCCGGTGCGGGGCCCTGGATGATCCGGCCGGCCGGGCCGCCCGCCAGGACCGGGCTGATGGTCACGCACAGCTCGTCGATCAGGCCCGCCGCGGCGAGCTGGCCCAGCAGGTGCGGGCCACCCTCGGCGAGGATCTCCCGGTAGCCCCGGCTGGCCAGCGCGCTGACCGCGGCCGCGGCCGTCACCTCGTGCTCGCCGCCGATGATCACATCGGCGCGCCGGGCCAGCTCCGCCCGCCGGTCTCGCGGGCGCGGATTCCGCGGTGATCACCATCGTGCGCGCCCGCGCCGGTGCGTCGGCCAGCAACGGCCCGGCCGGGTCGAGGTCCAGCCGGCCGCTCAGCACCGCGATGGGCGGCGTGGCCGGCCGTCCCGCGCGCAGCGGCGCCCAGCGCGCCGCCACCTGGGCCGGCCGGTACGCCTCGGCGCGGACGGTGGCCGCGCCGACCAGGATCACCCCGGCCAGCGCGCGGAGCAGGCCGAAGATCTCATGGTCAGCCGGGCCGCCGAGGCCGCCCGAGAGGCCGTCGACCGCGGCCGCCCCGTCGCTGCTCTGGATCATGCTGGCCCGGACCCAGGGCCGTCCGGCCTCGGTATGGGCCGGGTAGGCGTACAGCCCGGCCAGGTCCGGCGGCCCGTCGCCGGCCGGACCGGGGTAGATCAGCCGCACTGGATCAGCTCCACGGGGTCAGCCCCACGGGCGGCTCACCTGGAGCCAGCGGGCTCGCCGGTCCGGCGCAGCACCATCATGGACCGTCCCGCGAGCATCACTATTGACCCGGCCTCGTGCTCCCGGGGCTCCACCTGGGCCGCGACCGCCGCCTCGGACCCGGGCAGCGCCGGGTGCAGCACCCCGTTACCGGAGATCGCCGTGGCGGGCGGCCCGCCGTCGGCAGATCTCGCCGCGCCGGTGTCGAGCACCACCTCCCAGTGGTGCCCGAAATCCTCGGCGGGCAGCGTGAACCGGGCCGGCTGGCTGTCCGCGCTGAACAGCAGCAGGAACGTTTCATCACGGACCCGCTCACCGCGGGGGTCCGGCTCGGTGATGGCGTCGCCGTTCAGGAATACGCCCATCGCCTTGGCGTACCCGGTTTTCCAGTCCGCGTCGGTCATCTCGCGGCCGGACGGGGTGAACCAGGCGATGTCCCCGGGCCGGCCCGTCGCCCCGGCCGCGGGCCCGGTGAAGAACCGGCGCCGCCGGAACACCGGGTGGTTGCGGCGCAGTTCGGCCACCCCCCGGGCGAACTCGAGCAGGCTGCTCTCGTCCCCGGCCATCTCCCAGTCCACCCAGGACGTCTCGTTGTCCTGGCAGTAGGCGTTGTTGTTGCCGCGCTGAGTCCGGCCCAGCTCATCCCCGGCGAGCAGCATCGGGACGCCCTGCGAGCACAGCAGCGTGGCCAGGTAGTTCAGCCGTTGCCGGGCCCGCAGGTCGCGCACCGCCGGGTCGCTGGTCGGGCCCTCGGCGCCGCAATTCCACGAGCGGTTGTCGTTGGTGCCGTCCGCGCCGTCCTCGCCGTTCGCGTCGTTGTGCTTGCGGTTGTAGGACACCAGGTCGGTCAGGGTGAAGCCGTCGTGGCAGGTGACAAAGTTGATGGAGGCGACCGGCCGGCGGCCGCTCGTCTCGTACAGATCGCTCGACCCGGTCAGCCGGGAGGCGAACTCGGCCAGCGTGTAGGGCTGGCCGCGCCAGAAGTCCCGGACGGTGTCCCGGTACTTGCCGTTCCACTCGCTCCACAGCGGCGGGAAGTTGCCCACCTGGTACCCGCCCTCACCCACATCCCAGGGCTCGGCGATGAGCTTGACCTGTGACACCACCGGGTCCTGCTGCACCAGGTCGAAGAACGCCGACAGCCGGTCCACGTCGTGCAGTTCCCGGGCCAGCGCGGAGGCGAGGTCGAACCGGAACCCGTCCACGTGCATTTCCAGGATCCAGTACCGCAGCGAGTCCAGGATCAGCTGGAGCGCGTGCGGGTGCCGGACGTTCAGGCTGTTACCGCAGCCGGTGTAGTCCACGTAATACCGCGGGTCGTCGTCGCGGAGCCGGTAGTAGGCGGCGTTGTCGATGCCGCGGAACGACAGCGTCGGGCCGCGGTGGTCTGACTCGGCAGTGTGGTTGTACACGACGTCGAGGATCACCTCGATCCCGGCCGCGTGCAGCGCCTTGATCATCGCCTTGAACTCGCCGACCTGCCCGCCGCGCTGCTGGGATGACGAGTAGCCCTTGTGGGGGGCGAGGAACCCGATCGTGTTGTAACCCCAGTAGTTGGTCAGCCCGCGGGCTTGCAGGTTGTGCTCGGGGACGAACTGGTGGACCGGCATCAGCTCCACCGCGGTCACGCCCAGCCGGGTCAGGTGCTCGATGACCGACGGATGGGCCAGCCCGGCGTAGGTGCCGCGCTGGTCGGCGGGCACGTCCGGGTGGCGCAGGGTCAGGCCGCGGACGTGCGCCTCGTAGATCACCGTCTCGTGGTACGGGGTGCGCGGGGCCCGGTCGTCCCCCCAGTCGAAGAACGGGTTGATCACCACGTTCGACGGCATGTACGGCGCGCTGTCCACGGTGTTGATCGCGGACGGGTCGGAGAAACGGTAGCTGAACACCGCCTCGTTCCAGCGGACGTCGCCGTTGATGGCCTTGCCGTAGGGGTCGAGCAGCAGCTTCGCCGGGTTGCAGCGGTGCCCGCGGGCCGGGTCATAGGGGCCGTGCACCCGGTACCCGTACCGCTGGCCGGGGGCCACGTCAGGCAGATAGCCGTGCCAGACGAACGCGTCAACCTCGGTCAGCGCGATGCGCGTCTCGTGATGGGCAGGCTCGTCCCCGTTGAGCAGGCACAGTTCAACTTGCTCGGCAGCTTCGGAGAACAACGCGAAGTTCGTTCCCGTGCCATCCCACGTTGCTCCGAGCGGATAGGGAGCTCCAGGCCAAACGCGCACCAGCCGACCCTACCCGCGCGCCGGCGTGGCCCGGCCCAGGACCTCGCCAAGCGCCAGCCCGCCGGGAAGAGTCCCGAATGGCACCCCGGGCCCGGCCAGCGCCCCCGCTTCCAGGCGGGAGGCGCAGAATGCGTCCGCGACGGGGGCCGGGGCGTGCCGGACCAGCAGCGCCGCCTGGAGGGCGACGGTAATCATCCCGGCCAGGCGGCGGGCGGCGAACTGCGCCTGGGTGCCGTCCTGGCCGCCCAGTTCCCGCAGCTCCCGGCTCAGCCTGCTGATCGCCGCGTCGAGCCGGGGGTCCCCTCCCGCCGCCAGGGCCAGCTCGGCCGCCAGGGCCTCAGCCGCCCCCTGCTGGCGCGCCACGGCGCGGAGCAGGTCCAGGGCGGTCACGTTGCCGGAGCCCTCCCAGATCGAGTTCAGCGGCGCCTCGCGGTACAGCCGGGGCATTCCTGACTCCTCCACATAGCCGTTGCCGCCCAGGCACTCCAGGGCCTCGGCCGCGTGGAGCGGCGCCCGCTTGCAGATCCAGTGCTTCGCGGCAGGCAGTGCGACCCGGAGCAGTGCTGTCTCAGCCGCGTCCCCGCGGGCGGCCCGGTCGGCCGCCCCCGCGAGCCGCAGCGCCAGCGTGGTCGCGGCCTCGGATTCGAGCACCAGGTCGGCCAGCACCGAGGCCATGAGGGGCTGGGAGATCAGGCTGGCGCCGAAGGCGCGCCGGTGCGCCGCGTAGTGCACGGCGGTGACGCAGCCGAGGCGCATGCCGGCCGCGCTGCCCAGCACGCAGTCCAGCCGGGTCGCGCTGACCATCTCGATGATGGTCGGCACGCCGCGGCCGGCCTCGCCGACCTGCCAGGCCAGCGCGGCGTCGAACTCCACCTCGGCGGAGGCGTTGGACCGGTTGCCCAGCTTGTCCTTGAGCCGCTGCAGCCGGACGGCGTTGCGGGTCCCGTCCGGCAGCACCCGGGGGAGGAGGAAGCAGGTCAGCCCGGCCGGTGCCTGGGCCAGGACCAGGAACAGGTCGCTCATGGGCGCGGAGCAGAACCATTTGTGCCCGGTCAGCAGGTGGGCGCCGGGCCCGGCCGCGGGCACCGGTTGCGCCCGGGTGGTGTTCGCGCGCACATCCGATCCGCCCTGCTTCTCGGTCATGGCCATCCCGGCCAGCAGGCCTGCCTTGCCCTCCGGCGCGCGCAGCCCGGGATCGTACTCCCGGGCGGTGAGCAGCGGCCCGAACCGGCGGGCCAGCTCGGGGGCATGACGCAGCGGCGGGACGGCCGCGTAGGTCATCGAGACCGGGCAGCCGTGCCCCGCCTCGGCCTGCGACCACACGAAGAACCTGGCCGCCCGGTCGACGTGGGCGCCGGCGACGGGATCGGCCCACGGCGCCGCGTGCAGCCCGTGGCGGACCGCGGTGCCCAGCAGAATGTGCCAGGACGGATGGAACTCGACCTCGTCGATCCGGTTGCCCCGCGCGTCATGGGTTCTCAGCACCGGCGGGTGCTCGTTGGCCAGCCGCGCGTGCTCCTGGGTCTCCCGGGTGCCGGCCAGCTCACCGAGCTCGTGCAGGCTGTCCGCGGCCCAGCCCGCGCCTTCCCGGGCGGCCGCGGCCAGCAGCGCCGGATCGTCCGCGACGTCGTAGCCAGCCAGCGGCAGGACCTGGTTGAGCACATCGTGAGTGAGGTGCGGCCCGGCGGCGGCTTCCCCACTGGTGGTCGGCGCGGTCCCGTGGTGGTCCGGCCCCGTGGTGGTCGGCCCCGTGGAGGTCGGCCCCGTGGTGACCGGCAGAGACGTCATGATGGTGACACTACTGTGCTTGCTACCACCCGGAAACCCGTCGCGATGCCGGCGCTTTACCGTACCGATACCCGGAGGTCACGTCGCTGGGCGGGGGCGCTGCGGCGTTCCAGCCCGCCCGCCGCGGCCTGCTCGTAGCGGTCGAGCAGCACGTCGGCCACGTCATCAGCGGCCCCGAGTGGTGCCGAGACGGCCGCTGCCCCTGCCGCCAGGGAGGCGCCCCGGATCCGGTCGGCGAACAGGCCGGGGGCGAGCAGGTAGGTGGCGACGACGACCCGCCGCGCGCCGTGGCGGAGCAGGTCCGTCACGGCCTCCGCCGGGGTGGGCGAGGCGGCGGAGGCGTACGCGGGCCGGACCTCGGCCCAGCCACGGGCCGCCTGCCAGCCGGACGCCATCCGGGCGATGGCCGCATTCGCTGCCGGGTGGCTCGACCCGGCGGAGGCGAGGACCACCGCCGTCCCGGCCGGGTCGTCCGCCGGATCCTGGCCGGCTTCGGCGAGGCGCCGTTCCAGGGCGCGCACCAGCCCCGGATGCGGCCCCAGCGGCTCCCCGTAGCGGATCCGGAGCCCGGGCAGGCCGTCCGTCGCCTCGGCGAGCAGCCCGGGGATATCGGTCCCGCTGTGGTAGGCCGCGGTGAGCAGCAGCGGCAGTACCACCACGTCACGGTCCCCACCATCCTGGCCGGCCAGCGCGGTGAGCACCTGCAGCGGCGCGGGCGGCGCGTGCCCCAGGAAGGCCCCGCGGGCCTCGAGCCCGGCCAGCCCGCGCCCGCTGGCCCGGGCCCGGGCCAGCGCGAGCAGCTCAGCGACCGTTGCCCCGGCGCGCGGGTCCCTGCTGCCGTGCGCGATCGCGACCAGAGACGGGGTCAGGAAGTGTGGATGCCGCATTCGGTCTTGCCCGTTCCCGTCCACCGGCCGCTGCGCGGGTCCGCCCCGGGGGCCACCTTCATCGTGCAGGTGGAGCAGCCGATGGAGGGATACCCGTCGTACACGAGCGGGTTCACCAGCACGCCGTTCTCGGCGATATAGGTATCCACCTGCTCCTGGGTCCAGGCCACGATGGGATTGACCTTGACCATCTGCCGCCTGGGGTCCCACTGGACGGCCCTGGTGTCGCTGCGCGCGTTCGTCTCCTCCCGGCGCACTCCGGTGATCCAGGCGTCGTACGGGTCGAGGGCCCGCTCCAGCGGCACGACCTTGCGGAAGTAGCAGCACAGGTCGGGGTTGCGCCCGTACAGCCGGGGCCCGAGCTCGGCGTCCTGCTCGGCCACGGTCCGGGACGGGGTCACGTTGACGACGTTGACCGGGTAGACGGCGGAGACGGCGTCCCTGGTGCCGATGGTCTCCGGGAAGTGGTACCCGGTGTCCAGGAAGATCACGTCCAGCCCGCTCTTGACCTTCGAGGCGAGATGGATGATCACCGCGTCGGTCATGGACGACGTGATGCAGATACGGGACCCGAACGTGTCCACCGCCCAGCGGACGATCTCTTCCGCGGGCGCGTCGGCGAGTTCCTCCGCCGCCTGGGCTGCGAGCCTCTCCATGCGGACTGGTTCCTCCCGAGCTTCAGGATCGGAGACTACAGGGACTGCCTGACCAGGGTAGGTGCGCTTCGTCACGCTGGTGTTCACAGGATCACTCCCGTTCCAACAAATCGTAGCTGGAAGGACCGGACGCAGCTGCGACACCGCCAGCCGCCGTCCTGTTCCTGTGGTTCTAGGTCTTCATCGCCGCAATAAGGGCAGTAATACGGGGATTGCACGTTCCGTCCCGGATGCGTGGAATGTCATGCGAAGTCCCCCTCGCTGGCCCGGCTGGCCCACGCGGCGAAGGTCTCGTCCGAGCCACGGCCCTCCTGGAAGCGCCGCAGGACGCGCTCCAGGTAGTCGGGCAGGTCGTCGGCAGTGGTCTTGAGCCCCCTGATCTTGCGGCCGAAGCCTGAGCTCTCGCCGTCACCACCGGCCAGGGTGCCCCCCAGGTGGATCTGGAATCCCTCGGTCTGCCGCCCGTCCGGCCCGATGACCAGCGATCCCTTGAGCCCGATGTCGGCCGTCTGGATCCGGGCGCAGGAGTTCGGGCACCCGTTCACGTTGATCGTGACCGGCTCCGTGAAGCCGGGCAGGCGGCGCTCGAGTTCGGCGATGGCCTGGGTGGCCCGGGCCTTGGTCTCCACGATGGCCAGCTTGCAGAACTCGATGCCGGTGCAGGCCATCGTGTGCCGCCGGAACACGCTCGGCGTGGCGGGCAGATCCGCCGCGTCGAGTTCCGCCGTGAGCCCGGCCACGTTCTCCTCGGGCACGTCGAGGATGACCATCTTCTGCTCAGTCGTGGTCCGGACCCGCCCGCTGGCGTACCGGGCGGCCAGGTCGGCGACCCGCGTCAGGGAGCTGCCCGACACCCGGCCGACCCGGGGCGCGAAGCCCACGTAGTACCGGCCGTCCCGCTGCCGGTGCACGCCGACGTGGTCACGCCGGCCGTCGCTGGGCGGGGGTGGCGGGCCGCCGTCCGGGAGCGCGTAGCCCAGGTATTCCTTCTCCAGCACCTCCCGGAACTTCTCCGGGCCCCAGTCGGCGATGAGGAACTTCAGCCGCGCCCGGTGCCGCAGCCGGCGGTAACCGTAGTCACGGAACACCGAGGTGATCGCGGCCCACACCTCGGCGACCTGTTCGGGCTGGATGAACGCGCCGAGGCGCTTGGCGATCATGGGGTTGGTGGATAGTCCCGCCGCCGACCCACAGGTCGTAGCCAGCCTGGCCGTCCGGGCCGGCCACGCCGACGAAGGCCACGTCGTTGATCTCGTGCACCGTGCACTGCGCGGTGCAGCCGCTCATCACCGACTTGTACTTGCGGGGCAGGTTGGAGAAGGCGGGGTCGCCCACGTACCGGGCGGTTACCTCCTCGATCTGCGGCGTGGCGTCGATCACCTCGTCCGCGTCGATCCCGGCCAGCGGGCAGCCCAGCACCACCCGGGGCGTGTCACCGCAGGCTTCCGTGGTGGACAGGCCGACCGCCTCGAGGGCCTCCCAGATCGCCGGGACGTCCTCGATCCTGATCCAGTGCAGCTGCACGTTCTGCCGGTCGGTGAGATCGGCGGTGTCCCGGGCGTACCGGGTGGAGATGTCGGCGACCGTCCGCAGTTGGTCGTTGCTCAGCTGCCCGCCGTCGATGCGGACGCGCAGCATGAAGTAGCGGTCATCGAGCTCCTCGGGCTCCAGCGTGGCGGTTTTGCCGCCGTCGATGCCCGGCCGGCGCTGCGTGTACAGGCCGAACCAGCGGAACCGCCCCCGGAGGTCGGCCGGGTCGATGGAGTCGAAGCCCTGCCGGGAGTAGACGTCGATGATCCGCTGGCGGACGTTGAGCCCGTCGTCGTTCTTCTTGTTTTCCTCGTTCTTGTTCAGCGGCTCGCGGTATCCGAGCGCCCACTGGCCTTGGCCTCGGTGACGGTGGGCTGACGGCATCTGGCGCGTCCCTTCTTGTCCTGCTCGGTCGGGCCCGCTGCTGCGGGTCTGGCTGGGGCGGGACGCGTGACGCGGCAGGCAGCTGAGGCTGCACCGGTCATCCTGCGGAGCAGGGCGGCTTAGCTGGTCCGCGATTCAGGTTCGCGGGAGGCAGACCGCCAGGGCTGCAGGTGCCGGCCGCGGCACACGCCCTCAATCGGGGCAGTGGTCAGCGGCCGAGTCGACACGCAGCGCTGCGCACCCGGAGCAGGTCAACATGCCTGCGGGCGACGAGGAGGGGATCTGCAGCGCTCACCAGACGAGCATCACACGAAAAGGCACGACATGTCGAGATAACTTCGCGTTCCGAAGTAAATCGTTGTCCCGGCTGCCTGGCGGCCGGGGCGCTCAGTGTGCCCACGCACGGTGCCAACCTCCGCCCGGCCGCGCCTATTCCGCCCGGGTGTGCCCGGGTCAGCCCCGGTCCGGTCAGCCCTGCCGCACCCAGCTGAGCGAGCGCCGGTCCCGCGGCGGCTCGGGCAGGGCCGAGAGCGGCAGATGCTGGCAATCGCACCAGGTGCCTCCCGGGCAGTCCTCATGATGCTGGCGGCGGCAGGATGGGCAGACCATGGACACAGTGTGGCCGGCCGCGGCGTCCGCCACGGCCGGCCAGTGCTCAGTGTTACGGGTTACCCGAGGACCCGGTCAGGGCCGGTCCGGTCAGGCTGCGTTCGCGCGGCGCATCCGGCGGCGGCGCTCGGAAGCCCGCTCGTCCTCGTTCAGGCCACCCCAGGTGCCGTACTTCTCCGGCCGCGAGATCGCGTAATCCAGGCACTCGGTGCGCACCGGGCAGCTGGCGCACAGTGCCTTGGCCTTCCGCTCCCTGATGTCGCGCTCCGGCTGACGTTCGCCGTCGGGGCCGAAGAAGAGCACGACATCCGTGCCGCGGCACGCGGCGGCATCTTGCCAGCCCCAGTTCGGCCGGGGAGGCAGGGTAACCTGCCGCCGTACCTCAGACATGACTAGATCTCCTCAACAAGCTCAGTGTGTGTTCCGCGTCCAGCCGACCCTCGTGTTCCGTCGGACATCTGGTTCGCCGTGCGGCTTTTGCCCCGTCACAGGTATGCAACGCACTGCATCACCTGCGTGTTCCCGGGACCCAGGCAGCCTCAAGGCACCCGTGACCGCCACGGGAGTAGCTATGAGGAGCAACCCTGCCGGATAAGCAGCGGCAACCGGATGCCGCCCGCTCTGGCAAAACCAGTCCTGTCCACCGGACCGATGATCAATGATGCCATCCGCGCGGGCTGTTTCGCAGGCAGGATGGCGAATCCGCGGCAGAGATATTGGGCCCGGGCCGCGCGGGCCGCCCGGAGGGTCATACCCCCAGCATCGGGGCGGTAGCGTCCGCCCTGGGTCCCATCATAGTGCCGGGTTAATTGGACAAACCCGTGAGTTCAGCGCCACCATGGGCTCCATGTCAGCGTCGGACGCAGCCCCGTTGCCCCGGCTCGGCGAGGTGTTCTTCGACGTACGAGGCGACTCCCGCAGCATGCGGCTGAGCTGGTACGCCGACACGGGCGTGGCGGTCTTCAGCATCTGGCAGGGCGGTACCTGCACCGGCACATTCCGCCTGCCCATGGACGACCTGGCCCGGATGATCGAGGCGCTGCGCCGGGGTCCCGCAGGGCCAGCGGGCCGGGCGCCGCGAGGCGCCCGGCGAGGCAGGGCCCGAGGCGCCCCCGGGCCGGTCCGCGGCCGAGGCCGGCCCGGCGGGCCGCAGTCCCGATGAGGGCCAGGCCACGATGGCCATGCGGATGCCTGCCGGATCAGGCGCGCCGCCAGGCCAGCGGCCGGATGGGCCGCGCCCGGAGCCGGGCTACCCGGCCGGGACGCCGGGCGGCTACGGGACGGGTCCGGACCGGACCTACCGCGGTGACTCCGGCGGCTACCCGATCGACCCGCTCGACCCGGCCTACCCCGTCCCGGGTGGCCGGTACCCGGAGGAGCCGTCCACGGGCTCGTACCGCCGCCCGGCCCAGGAATACGACACCGGCACGGGATATCCCGCGGACCCGGGTTACCAGGACGGGCCCGGCGGCGGCGACTACCGGCCGGGCGCGGCGACCGGCTACCCGGATGTGCCCGCCACCGGCGATTACCGCACCGCCCAGTCCGGCAGCCACCGCCGTGACCCGGGCGACTTTCCCGGCGAGCCCGCGCCGGTCCCGCTACCCCGGAGGAGCCGGCCGGGGCGGAATACCGGGATGAGGACGAGCACGGCGCGTACCACGACTCCGGCTACCCGGATGTGCCGGGTACCGGTGACTACCGCACCGCGCAGTCCGGCAGCCACCGCCGTCCGGCGGGCGGCTACCCGGGTGACCCCTCTTTCCACCCTTATTCCGGCCAGGCGGGCATTGCGGATTATTCCGGCGAAGCGCCCGCCGACGACTCCGGGGCTTATCCCGCGGGGCCGGATTATGGCGAGAGCTCCGAGTGGGATGACACGGCCGACCACTCCCTCGAGGACTACGGCAGTGAGCCCGAGGAATCCTTCCCCTATGGGCCCCCGCCCGGCAATCACGACCGCCGGGAACGGGGACGCTATCCCGGCCGTCATTGACGGATAGCCGCCCCTGCCCAGGGACGGCGCCCCGGGACCCCAGGCCGGCCCGGCATCGCCGCGGCGAATGGCGGCCTCCGCAGTTGCTGCTCTGCCCCTATTTGGGTGTCGTTATGGTTGGGGCGCCCGTGGCGGGATATATTTGCCACCAGAGGAAGGGGGGCCTCAAGTGGCACAGAAGGTTTCCGTCACATTTGCCTGTGACTACGACCAGAAACTGATTCCTGAGGGCCAGCATCACGCACGCCGGTTCAGCCTGGATGGCCGGGAGTATGAGATCGACCTGTGCGCCAAGCACAGCCAAAAGTTTGACGACGTAGTCGGCCGTTACGCGGAGCGCGCCCGCCGGGCGTCCGCCCGGGCCGGCCGGACCAAGCGCCGGACAACGGCTCACCGCCAGCACAGCGCCGCCATACGGAGCTGGGCCAAGGAAAGCGGGATCGAGGTCAGCGACCGGGGCCGCATCCCGGCCGATGTCGTGGCCAGTTACGAGGCGAAGCACCGCTGAGCCGGGGCATCATGGCGATCCGTACGGCGGCCCGCCGTACGGCGGGTCGTCATGATCCGGCTTGGCCGGTTCGCGGGCCGGTATCGGTTCCTCGGGTACCGGCGGTGATTCCCCGGGCCTGGGCCGCGCGATAGGCCCCACCGCGGCCGCGAGCACCTGGGAATTGGGCAGATGCAGGGTGCCGTCCTCCGTGTCCAGACGCAAGTAGGTAATGCCTATCTCGGCCACCAGCCCGTCGGTCACGCCGCCCAGCGCGCCGGATTTGAGCCGGATATAGTCCCCCACGGTGAAGGGCCGCGACAGCAGCAGCACGAGGCCCGCGAATATGTTCGACAGTGACTGCTGCCCGGCGATGCCGAGCAGGATCGTGGTGACCGCCCCGCCGACGAGGAGTTGCCCGATCGGGACCTTCATCAGCCCCAGGCCCAGCACCAGGATGGCCGCTCCGCCGATGAGCAGGATGGCGTAGCGCACCACCGCGGCGTGGGACGAGCCAACGGCCGGGGTCAGTGCCTGCCTGGCTTTTCCGGCCAGCCCGA
This sequence comes from uncultured Actinomycetes bacterium, assembly GCA_963723595.1. GTDB lineage: Bacteria > Actinomycetota > Actinomycetes > Streptosporangiales > Streptosporangiaceae > RYN-230. The sequence goes on along the minus strand of CAVRRQ010000010.1, from coordinate 634,006 downwards.
GCACGGCTACCGTGCCGAAAACGAAGAACGCCGCGACGCAGGCTGCGGCCACTATCTTGTAGATGTAATGGCCGTGGCCGGTCCAGTCCTTGAACATCGTGTTGGCCTGCGATGCCACCCCGCCCGCGATGATGGCCAGTGCCGCCGCGATGATGGACCGCCAGGGCCGCGCGTGCGCTGTGGCCTTGGCCATGTGCTCGTTCACCTTGGCCATGTGCTCGGCGAGGTCGAGTTGCCGCTTCTCGTGCAGATCCACGCGCCCAATCCTGCCCGGGCCCCTGCAACGCGTGATCCCGGGGGGCCTGGTGCGGCTCCCCGGGATCAGCTCACCCTGTTCAGGACCGGCCCGCGCTGCGGGCGGCCGCGCCCGCTCAGAGGCGCGCGCCCAGCAGTGGGCGGCCCACCGGAAGGGCCAGGCGGCCACCCATCCCGTTGGCCACCCCGGCGGCGGAGGTATACCAGGCGACGACCGCCGTGACGATGCCCACGTACCCGCCGAACTTGACCGTGCCGCTGCTGCCCGGAAATTGCCGATGAACAGGATGATCTCGGTGATCTCCAGGGTGAGGAACACCGCGAACACCGCGGCGTTCACCTGCGTGCTCATGATCAGCATGTAGGTGTTGAAGATGGCGAAGGCCAGCAGGATCCAGCCGAGGTCCTTGTCGAACAGGGGGACCGTGGCCGGGTGGATGACCAGGGATTTCCCGACGAGCAGGAAATAGAGGCCGAGGCCGAGCCAGAAAGCCGCCGTAGCTGCCGAAGGCGGTGGCGCCGAACACGTTCCGGTTGCGGAACTCCCACATGCCCGCCAGCAACTGGGCCAGCCCGCCATAAGCGAAGGCGTAGCCGAGCCAGGCCAGGCCGCTCGCGGCGGTCATCCAGCCTGCGTTGAACGCCGACAGCAGGAACGTGGTCAGGGCGAAGGCGGCGAGCCCCAGAGGTGCCGGGTCGGCTATCCCGGACAACGGGGCGGCCGCAGGAGCCGCGGGGGCCACTGGACCTGCAGGTAGGTCATCGTTGACGCTCAAGTGATTCCTCCTGATGAGGCGGTGCACTGCCCGGCCACCGGCAGGTAGCCCGGAGGGCCGGGCGGCGCGTGGGTTGACTGAAGATCCCGGCGGAAGCGGCTGGGCAGGCTAGCGTGCCCAGCGCCTGGGCCGTAGCGGGCGTTCCCCGGAACGGCGACAGAAACCCGGATAGAACGGACCATTTGGGACCTTCTTCCGTCTTCACAAGCGGCTCAGCAGAACCACACGGAAGATCTGTCCTGAGCGTAACGCTGGATTCCTGCTTGGGGGAGACCCAGGTTTTTGCTTATGCTGGCGCGACCGTGCCGCCGGTTTGGCTTCGCGCCAATACCCCGCTCAGCCCGGTGCGGGTGGCCAGGACGTAGATCCGGTCCTGCGGGGCGATCAGGTAGCCGGGGCGCGGCGACCAGTTGACGCCGTCGCCGCGCGGTGCGCTGCACCGCGATGACCCGTACCTCGCCGCCGCGGTGGACGCTCTCCACCGGCTGCCCGGCCAGCTCGGATCCCGCGCCGACCCTGACGTCCGCGATGAGCAGCACATGCCGCCCGACCGGGATGGTCCGCAGCACCTGGTGCTCCAGCATGGCGGCGGCGAAGGCCGGGGCCGCGAGGTAGGGGACGCTCCGCGAGATCGCATTCCCGACGGTCTTCTGCACCCGCTCCGGCCAGGTCGTCGTCGGACAGCCGCAGGACCAGGCGCACGTCGGCGGCCAGGGCCCGGGCGTGCAGCGCCGTTTCCAGGTTCACGATGTCGCTGTTGGTCACCGAGACCAGGGCCTGGCTGGTCCGGATGCCCGCGGCCCGCAGCGTCTCCTCACGGTGGGTCTCACCGATCACCACGCGCAGCCCGAGGCTGGCGGGCCAGCCCGATACCGGCCGCCTTCTCGTCACGGTCCACGCAGACCACGTCGACGCCCAGATCATGCAGCTGGCCGGCGATGCGGCTGCCCACGTTGCCCAGCCCGGCCACGATGACGTGGCCGCTCAGCGGCCGCTCCTTGGCGCGCAGGGACCCGGTGAGGCGGGCACCCACCACGGCCGCCGTCACCACCGGCAGGAACGCCATCCCGTCGAAGGTGAGCATGAACTGGGCGACCTTCTCCGGCGCGCTCAGCCGGGGATCAGTGACCGCTGCGCCGGCGGCGTCGAGGAAGGTCAGGTACAGCGCGTTGGCGGGGGAGAAGCCGCCCGCGGTCGCCAGCAGCACGAAGCCGGCCACCAGCACCGCCGAACAGGGCCAGGAAGACCAGTCCCAGCTTGTGCCGCGAAAAGCAGCCGGGGCAGGTCCGCGACGACCCGCAGCGGCCTGCGGCGCTGCCTGGTCAGCGGATTTCGCGGGGTGCCGTCGGCCACGGCGAGCACCAGATCGGCTGGGTCCTGGCCCGGGGGGAGCAGCCGGGGCAAGCCGGGCGCCCCGGTCGTGGCCAGCCCGCAGATGAGATGCGCGGCGCCGGCCTCGCCCTGGCGCGCCACGAACAGGGTGCGCCCGGCCAGCCGGACATGGCTAGGCGCGGGCTCCCCTAGCGCGGCGGCGACGAACGAGGGCGCGGCCATCGAGGAACTGGACAGCACCGCGCAGTCCGGGAAGAAACTCCGCATCCGCTCACCCAGCCCGGTGTTGAAGATGCGCATCACCAGCCTGAGGCCCGGGCTGACATCCTGGGCGCGGAGCGCGGCGTGGAAGTTGGCCAGGTCGTCCCGCCCCATCAGGGCGATCGCCCGGGCGGACTGGGCCCCCGCGTCCGCGAAGGCGGTGCCGTCCAGCTCCGGCCGCTCGATGACCCGGACCCCCGGCAACCGGGCGATCCGCGGGCCGTGACCGCGCGCCCGGGCGCTGAGCAGCACCGTTACCCGCTCGCCGTAGTTGGTGGTGAGCTCCTCGACGACCCGGTAGGCCAGCGCGTCGTCCCCGCACACGATCAGGTGGTTCCGGTCCTGGATGAGTCGGCGGGGTACCGGGGGCACGGCGAGATCTAACCATAGCGGGGCACACTACTGGCTATCCGGCCACCCGGCCGGGGTCCGGGGCGACCGGTCCGGGGTATCCTCCGGATGAAAGGGGCGAATGAGTGCCAGGGTCTCGGGGAGGTCCGGAGATGACCGATGACGGCGGTATCCGTGCCTCGGACGCCGACCGCGAGCGCGTCGTCGAGATCTTGCGCGAGGCCTACAGCGCGGGACGGCTGACCCTGGACGAGTTCGATGAGCGGACCACCGCCGCGTTCGCCGCGAAGACCTGGGGCGGGCTCCGTGAGCTCACCCGTGACCTGCCCCAGCAGGCCAGGCTGGAGATTCCCCGGCCGGAACCCCAGGTCAAGCCGGCCCGGGACAAGGCCGCTGCCGGTGCACCAGCATCCCCGCGCCGCCGTCTCAGCCCGATGCTGCCCATCCTGGTCATCTGGCTCGGGATCGCGCTCACCGCCCGGGAGCCCCTCGCGTTCATCCCGGTGCTGGTCATCTTGTTCATGCTGCTCCGGCTGGCCACCAGGCCGTCCCGGAGCGGCACAGCCGGGGACCGGATCGGCCGCCCCGGTGACCACGACCCGGGCTCCGGCGACGGGTCCGGCCGCTACCCCGACTGAGGCACCCGCCCGGGGGTACCCGGTGCTCAGGGCGAGGCGATCCGGTTCAGCTGGGGCGGCAGCTGGCTCGCCGCGCTGCGGTCCAGGAGGAACAGCGTGCGCTGCTGGCCGCGGGCGCCCGCGGCCGGGACCTGGACCGGCCCGGCGTCGGACAGCGCCAGGCGGACCGCCCCGGCCTTCTCCTCGCCGGCCGCGAGTATCCACACCTCGCGGGCCCGCCGGATAGCAGGCAGCGTCAGGGTGATCCTGGTGGGCGGCGGCTTGGGCGCGCCGCGGACCGCGACGACCGGCCGCTCGTCGTAGAGCGCCGGCAGGCCCGGGAAGAGCGAGGCCACGTGGCCTTCCGGCCCGATCCCGAGCATCAGCACGTCGAAGGCGGGCACCGGGCCGTGGTCCTGCGGCTGGGCCGCCTGCCGGAGTTCGGCCGCGTAGCGCGCGGCCGCCGCCTCCGGGTCGTTGCCGTCCGGGCCGTCGCTGGCCGGCATCCGGTGCACCCGGGCCGGGTCCGCGTCCACGTGGCTGAGCAGGGCCCGGTCCGGGCCTGCGTCTCGTTGCGCTCGGGATGACCGGACGGCAGGAACCGCTCGTCGCCCCACCAGATGTCCAGCCGCCGCCAGTCCACCGCGTCGAGGGCCGGCGCGGCGGCCAGTTCCGCCAGCACCGCGGTGCCGATGCCGCCGCCGGTCAGCACCAGGTCGGCCGTGCCCGAGCTCGCCTGCGCGTCCACCAGCCTGGTCACCAGCCGGGCCGCCGCCGCCTTGGCCAGCAGGCTCGCGTCGTGGTGCACGAGCACCTCGGGCGTGCTCACCGGCGCGGTCTTTGCGGGGCGCCTCCGGCTTTGCGGGACGTATCCGCGCTCGCGGTGGCCCGCTTGCGGCTGCTGCCGCCGTTGCGCTTCGACCTCGGCCGGTGCCGGGGGACGAAGGGGGCGATGGTTTCCGCGTACACCTCATCCGGGTCCAGCAGGCGCAGCTCCTCGGACAGCAGTTCCGCGGTGTCCCGGCGGTGCAGCGCCACCCTGCCGCTCCGGCTCGCCGGGCCGGCGCAGCATCGCCACCCGGCCATCCGGGCGGGTCAGCGTCATCTCCCCGTCGCTGGTGTCGAAGATGACCGCGGTGATCCCCGGGGCCGCCGGACACCCGGTTCTCGAACGGGGCCCCGAGCCGCACGGACAGCCAGGAGGCGATCAGGTCCGCGCTCGGGTTGCCCCGCTCGGCCTCGACCCGGCCGCCGCGGATCGTGCCGTGCGGCTGGTCCAGCGTGGCCGCGAGCAGCGACCGCCAGGGCGTCGCCCGGGTCCAGCTCAGGTCGGTGTCCCCGGGCTTGTAGTGCGAGGCCAGGCTTGGCCAGGCAGTCGTGCGGCGCGGCGGCCGCGGCGGCGTCGGTGATCCGGCGCTGCGCGAGCGCGCCCAGCGGGCGGCTGGAGGGGACGTCCGGGGGAGTCCCGGGCCACCAGGTCACCACGGGGGTATCGGGCATCAGCAGCGGGGTGACCACCGAGTCGGCGTGCTCACCGAGCGCGCCGTACATCCGCAGCAGCACCACCTCACCCGGCCCGGTCTCGCCGACCCGGATCTCCGCGTCGAGCCGGGACCCGGCCTCCGGCCGCCGGGTGATCACCGCGAGCACCCGCATCGGGTGCTCGCGGGCCGCCTCGCTGGCCGACCGGACGGCGTCGTACTGCGCGGCCTCGTCGGTCACGATGACCAGCGTCAGCACCATCCCGCTGGCGGGACCGCCGAGCCGCTGCCGGGCCTGCCGGATCGCCTCGTGGATCCGGTCGGTGGTCGTCTCGGCCAGGTCGATCATCATCGGAGGCAGTCCTTTGCGCTCAAAGCCGTCTCCAGGCCCGTCCGTCGCGGGCCATCATCGCGTCCGCGGACGGCGGCCCGGCCGAGCCGGCCGGGTAGGGTTCCGGCCTGCCGTGGCTCAGCCCAGAATTCCTCGATCGGGTCGAGGACCATCCAGGACAGCTCCACCTCCCGATGCCGGGGGAACAGCGGCGGATCGCCGATCAGCACGTCGAGCAGCAGCCGCTCGTACGCCTCCGGGCTGCTCTCGGTGAACGACTCGCCGTAGGCGAAGTCCATGTTCACGTCGCGCACTTCCATCGCCGAGCCGGGGACCTTGGAGCCGAACCTGACCGTGACCCCCTCATCCGGCTGGACCCGGATGACCATGGCGTTCTGCCCGAGTTCCTCGGTGTCGGTGGCCGCGAACGGCAGGTGCGGGGCGCGCTGGAACATCAGCGCGATCTCCGACATCCGGCGCGGCAGCCGCTTCCCGGTCCGCAGGTAGAACGGGACCCCGGCCCACCGCCTGGTGTCCACCCGCAGCTTCACCGCGGCGTAGGTCTCGGTGCGCGAGTCGGGCGCCATGCCCTCTTCTTCCAGGAAGCCCCGCACCGGGACGCCGCCCTGCCAGCCGGCCGCGTACTGCCCGCGCGCGGTGGTAGCCGCGAGGTCGTCGGGCAGCCGGACCGCGGACAGCACCTTCTCCTTCTCCGCCCGCAGCGCGTCCGCGTCGAACGAGACGGGCTCCTCCATCGCGGTCAGGGCCACCAGCTGCATCAGGTGGTTCTGGATCACGTCCCGGGCCGCGCCGATGCCGTCGTAGTACCCGGCCCGGCCGCCGACGCCGATGTCCTCGGCCATGGTGATCTGCACGTGGTCCACGTACCCGCGGTTCCAGATCGGCTCGTACAGCGTGTTGGCGAAGCGCAGCGCCAGGATGTTCTGGACCGTCTCCTTGCCCAGGTAGTGGTCGATGCGGAACACCGAGTGCGGCGGGAACACCGCGCTGAGCGTCTCGTTCAGCTCGCGCGCACTGTCCAGGTCGTGACCGAACGGCTTCTCGATCACCACCCGGCGCCAGGGCCGCGGCTGCCCGGGCGGCGGCTGCGGCGGCGTGGACAGCCCGGACCGCTTCAGCTGGGTGACCACCAGCGGGAAGAACTTCGGCGGGACGGACAGGTAGAAGGCGTAGTTCCCGCCGGTGCCGCGCTCGCGGTCCAGCTCGGCCACGCAATGGGCGAGCCGGTCGAACGCCTCGTCGTCGTCGAACTCGCCGGGCACGAACCTGACGCCCTTCGGACACCTGCCGCCAGACGGTTTCCCGGAACGGGGTCCGGGCGTGCTCCTTCACCGCCTGGTAGGTGACCTGGGCAAAGTCCTCGTGCTCCCAGTCACGGCGGGCGAAGCCGACCAGCGAGAAGCCCGGCGGGAGCAGGCCGCGGTTGGCCAGGTCGTAGATGGCCGGCATGAGCTTCTTGCGGGCCAGGTCCCCGGTGACCCCGAAGATGACCAGGACGCAGGGCCCCGCGACCCGGGGGATCCGCCGGTCCCGCGGGTCCCGCAGCGGGTTGGCCGCCGCGCCGGAGACAACCGGCATCAGCCCGGCCGGGTCGGATCAGCGCCTCCTGCTCCGCCTGGCTGATGTGCCGGCGCCCGCGGGCTGCTGGTCCCCGGCCGGCCGGTGCCTCCCGGCCGTCTGGGCTCCCGTCCTGGGCCGCGGTCGCCGAATCAGTCATCACTGCGCTCCGTCTGTTGTTACCAGGCGGCCCAGCGGTCATGGCTTGGCCACCGCGGCCATGTTCGACTCGATCGTGCCCAGGAACTCGTTCCAGGAGGCGGCGAACTTCTCCACGCCCTCCTCCTCCAAGCACGCGGACCACGTCGTCGTAGCCGATGCCGAGCCTGGCCAGGTCGGCGAAGACCTGCCGGGACTGCGTCGTAGGTGCCGTGGATCGTGTCCCCGCGCAGCTTGGCGTGGTCCGCGGTGGCGCGCAGCGTCGACTCCGGCATGGTGTTGACCGTGTCCGGCGCGACCAGCTCGACCACGTACATGGTGTCGTCGTAGGCCGGGTCCTTGGTGCTGGTGGAGGCCCACAGCGGGCGCTGCACCTTGGCCCCGGCCTCGCGCAGCGCCTGCCACCGCGGGGTCGCGATCCGCTGCTCGTACAGCTCGTAGGCGAGCCGGGCGTTGGCGATCGCGGCCTTGCCGCGCAGCGCGGCCGCCTCGGGGGTGCCGATCTTGTCGAGCCTGCGGTCCACCTCGGTGTCCACCCGGCTGACGAAGAAGGACGCCACCGAGGCCAGCCCGGAGATGTCCCGTCCTGCCTCCAGCGCCTGCTCCAGGCCGGCCATGAACGCGTCGATGACCTGGCCGTACCGTTCCAGGGAGAAGATCAGCGTGACGTTGACGCTGATCCCCTCGGCCAGGGCCGCGGTGATCGCGGGCAGGCCCTCGACGGTGGCCGGGATCTTGATGAACAGGTTGGGCCGGTCCACCAGCCACCACAGCGCCCGGGCCTCGGCGATCGTCTTCGCGGTGTCTTTCGCGATCCGCGGGTCCACCTCGATGGAGACCCGGCCGTCCACGCCGTCCGTGATGTCGTACACCGGCCGGAGACACGTCGCAGCCCCAGCGGATGTCGTAGGTGGCGATGGCCCGCGCCGCCTCCTCGACCTTGACCTCGCGGAGGGCCAGGTCGGCGAGCTGCTGGTCGTAGGCGTCGCCGTGGGCCACGGCGCTGGCGAAGATCGTCGGGTTGGAGGTCACGCCGGTGACCGCCCAGTCCCGGATCAGCTTCGGCGAGGTTGCCGGTCCTCAGCCGCTCCCGGCTGATGTCATCGAGCCAGATGGATACGCCCGCGGCGGTCAGCTCGCGCGAGGACCGGGTGGGACGGCTGTGGGGATTTCCTGGCTGGGACGTCATGACTCCTCGCTTCTCGCGTTCGCGCCCGCCGCGGTGCCCAGCCGGGCCAGGCTGGAGCGCGCGGCGGCTGCCACGTGCTCCGCGGTGAACCCGAACTCCTCGTACAGCTTCATGTAGGAAGCGGATGCCCCGAAGTGCTCCAGGCTGACGCACTCGCCGGAGTCGCCGGTGAACACGTGCCAGGGCTGTGCGACGCCGGCCTCGACGCTGACGCGCGCCCGGATGCCCGGGGGCAGTACCTCCTCCTGATAGGAAGCATCCTGGGCGGTAAACCATTCCACGCACGGCATGGAAACAACTCGTGTCGGGATGCCCTCATCCTGGAGAATGTCCCGTGCCGCGAGCGCGATCTGCAGCTCGCTGCCCGTCGCCATCAGGATCACCGTCGGCTCACCGCCCGCCCCTTCGGCGAGGATGTACCCGCCACGGGCCGCCCCATCCGCGCTGGCCAGGCCTTTGCCCTCAGAGCGGTCCAGGACGGGCAGGTTCTGCCGGCTCAGGCACAGCCCGGCCGGGCGGTCGGTGTGCTCCAGCACGGTCCGCCAGGCCACGCTGGTCTCGTTCGCGTCGCCGGGCCGGACCACGTCGAGCCCGGGGATGGCGCGCAGCGCGGCCAGGTGCTCGACCGGCTGGTGGGTCGGGCCGTCCTCGCCCAGCCCGATCGAGTCGTGCGTCCACACGTAGGTCACCGGCAGCCCCATCAGCGCGGCCAGCCGCACCGACGGCCGCATGTAGTCGCTGAAGACCAGGAACGTGCCGCCGTAGGGCCGGGTCAGGCCGTCCAGCGCGATGCCGTTGAGGATCCCCCCCATGCGCGTGCTCGCGGATCCCGAAGTGCAGGGTCCGGCCGTACACGTTGCCGGGGAACATCTCGGTCTGGTGCTCGGCCGGGATGAACGACGGCTCGCCCTTCATCGTGGTGTTGTTGCTGCCCGCCAGGTCGGCCGAGCCGCCCCACAGCTCGGGCAGCACCGGGGCGAGGGCGTTCAGTACCGCCTCCGACGCCTTGCGGGTCGCCATGCCCTTCTGGTCCGGGGGGAAGGCGGGCAGCGCCTTGGCCCACCCGTCCGGCAGCCGCCGGGCCCGGAGCCGTTCCAGCAGCGCGGCCCGCTCCGGGTTGGCCCGGGCCCACGCGCTGAAGGCCTCGTCCCACTCGGCGTGCAGGCGCTTGCCCCGCTCGGCCACCTTCCTGGCGTGCTCGACCAGTGCTTCCTCGGCCGGGAACGTCACCTTCGGGTCGAAGCCGAGGACTTCCTTGGTCGCGGCGACCTCGTCCTCGCCGAGGGCGGCGCCGTGCGCCTCCCCGGTGTTCTGGGCGTGCGGGGCAGGCCAGGCGATGACCGTCCGCAGCGCGATGAGGGAGGGCTTGTCGGTGCGGGCCCGGGCTTCCCGCAGCGCCTGGTACAGCCCGGCCGGGTCCTCGTGGTAGCCGTTCGGGCCGGCGCCAGTCCAGCCGCTGCACGTGCCAGCCGTAGGCCTCGTAGCGCGCGGCCACGTCCTCGGACTTGGCGATCTGCGTGTTGTCCTCGATCGAGATCTGGTTGTCGTCGTAGAGCACGACCAGGTTGCCCAGGTCCTGGTGGGCGGCCAGCGAGGACACCTCGTGGCTGATGCCCTCCTCGATGTCGCCGTCCGAGACGAACACGTAGACGTGATGGTCGAACGGGCTGGTTCCCTCGGGCGCGTCCGGGTCGAGCAGGCCCCGCTCCCGGCGGGCGGCCATGGCCATGCCGACGGCGTTGGCCAGGCCCTGGCCGAGCGGCCCGGTGGTGGTCTCCACGCCCGGGGTGAGGCCGTGCTCCGGGTGGCCCGGGGTCAGGCTGCCCCACTCCCGGTAGCGCTTCAGGTCGTCCAGCGACAGCCCGTACCCGGACAGGTAGAGCTCGATGTACAGGGTCAGGCTGGAATGCCCGCAGGACAGGACGAAGCGGTCCCGGCCGAGCCAGTTCGGGTCGGCGGGGTCATGCCGGAGCACGTTCTGGTACAGCAGGTAGGCCGCCGGGGCCAGGCTCATGGCGGTGCCGGGGTGACCCGAGCCGGCTTTCTGCACCGCGTCCATGGCCAGGACCCGGACCAGGTCAACGGCGCGCCGGTCGGCCTCGGTCCACTCCAGGGTGGCCGGGCCTGCGGCCTGGGTGTCTGATGCGCTGCTCACCGCGGGATCAGGGCTCCTCTCGTGACCTCCGCCCGGGCCTCCCCTCGGCCAGGCACTCGAAACCCTATCCCCAGTTTCGCCTCCTTCCCGGACCGGCCCCGCGGTCCCGGGAACCGCGGCGTGACCGCCGTGCTCAGGGTCACGGGCTTCATCGCCGGGCGGTTCCCGGTACGCTCCCTGCCATGGCGACCCCGATGCCCGGCTTCGACCCGCGGGCCGTGATCGAGGGCCGGCCTCCGGGCAGGCCGCGGACCGGGCTGATCCTGGGCATCATCGCCGCCATCGGCTGCGGGATCGTGGTCCTCGGCACGGACGCCTGCAGAGCGTGGACGCCGCCGGGCACAGCGTCGCGCCCTTCCTCATCGCGCTGCCGTTCGCCCTGCTCCCGGTGCCTTTCCTGGTCGGCTGCGTGCTGCTGATCGACCGGCTGGAACCCGAGCCGCGGGCCAACCTGGTGCTCGCCTTCGCCTGGGGGGCCGGGGTCGCGGCGCTGCTCGCGGCGGTGATCAACACCGCCGGGCTGGTCTTCGTCACCCAGCCGGCTCTGGGCAACAGCACGGGGGAGTACGTGTCCGCCACCTTCGGGGCGCCGGTGGTGGAGGAGAGCCTCAAGGGGCTCATCCTGATCATCCTGCTCTGGCGGCGCCGCCAGGAACTGGACGGCCCCACCGACGGCATCATCTACGCGGCCATGGTCGGCCTCGGCTTCGCCATGATGGAGAACATCGGGTACTACATCGGGGCCCTGGTCCGCCCCGAGGTCGGCGGGGTCAAGCTGCTCGGCGCCACGTTCGTGCTGCGCGGCGTGCTCGTCCCCGCTCGCTCACCCCATCTTCACCTCCATGACCGGCCTCGGGGTGGCGTACGCGGCCACCCACCGGCACGCCCGCTGGGCGGTGCCGCTGGGGCTCCTGGGCGCCATGCTGCTGCACGGGCTGTGGAACGGGCTGACCGCGTTCGGCCTGCACGGGCTGGCCATCGCGTACGCCATCCTGGCCTGCGTGCTGGGCATCCTGGCCGGGGTGGTCGTCGCGGACCGGCGCCGGATCGTGCGCCTGATCTGGCGGTTCCTGCCCGTGTACGAGGCCATCGGCGTGGTCACCGAGGCGGACCTGCGGATGCTGAGCACGCTGCGCGAGCGGCGGGCCGCCCGGCTGTGGGCCCGCCGGTCCGGGGGCCGCGCCGCGGCCCGGGCCATGGAGGACTACCAGCTGGCCGCCACCGAGCTGGCCCTGGTCCACCTGCGGGCCCAGCGCCAGATCATCGCCCCGGACCAGTTCGAGCAGCGGCGGCGGGACCTGCTGCGGCTGATGGCCATGGCCCGCAGCGCGTTCTTCCAGCGCCAGCCGGAGCCGCCGCAGCCGCCGTGGGCGCCGCGCGGCGCGTCAGGTTTCGGCCGGCACCGGCAGGGTCCGGCCCACGCTCCCTAGCCCGGCGGCCGGCGGCGCCGGTGGAGGGCACGGGCCCCCGGTCCCGGGTGGCGAACATCAGCCGCAGCGCGGCGATCCAGATCAGCACGGACCCGCTGACGTGCACCCAGACCAGCCCGGCCGGGAGGCCGCTGAAGTACTGGGCGTAGCCGATCACCCCCTGCAGCCCGACCAGGCCGAGCAGCAGCCAGCCCAGCCTGCGCACCCGCCGCGGCGCGCCGGTCAGCTGCAGGCACACCGCCAGCACGGCCACCAGGGTGCCCAGCATCCAGCCGATGTCCGCGTGCAGCTGGGTCACGCCCTCCAGCGGCAGGTGGTAGCGCGGCACGTAGGCCGGGCCGCCGCCGGCGTGCGGAACGAAGGTCGACCCGGCCAGCGGCCCGGTGCCGGTGACCACGGTGCCGGCCGCGAGCATCAGCGCCACCACGGGCACGAGGGCCACCGAGAGGACCCGGAGGTCCGCACGGACCAGCCGGGTCGCCGGCCCGTCGCCCTCGGCGCAGCGCGACCAGAGCGTCACGGCCAGCGCCAGGATCGCGCTGGACAGCAGGAAGTGGAGCGAGACCGCGGCCGGGTTGAGGTCGGTGAGCACCACGATCCCGCCCAGCACCGCCTGGGCCACGACGCCGAGGGGCTGGGCGGCGGCCAGCCAGACGATGACGCGCCGCCGGGTTCCGGCCGGGCGGAACCGCCAGGCCGTGACCATGACGAGCACGGCGACGACCATGAGCACGAACGTCAGCATCCGGTTGGTGAACTCGATGTAGGTGTGGAACATCGGGTCGCCGCGGCTGTGTGCCGCGACCAGGCTGCTGGAGGTGCAGTCCGGCCAGTCGGGGCAGCCGAGGCCGGACGCACTCAGGCGGACCGCGGCGCCGGTCATGATGATCCCGGCGTTCGCCACCACCCCGGCCAGAGCGACCCGGCGCATCGAGGCGGGCGTGGGGAAGAGGAAGGGGGCCGCCCAGGCCCAGACGGCGCGGTGCGCCCTGGTCCGCGTGGGGGCAGGCCCCGTGGTGGCGGATCCGGTGGTGGCGGACGCGGGTGGCATCCGGGCTGAGATCGGCTGGCACGCACCCATGGTAGGAGCGTGGTGTCCGGTGTGCACCCGGTGGCCCCGGTTGGCTGGCCCGGGTGGGCTGGCCTCCGGTTAGCTACCGGGTTACCTGACCGAAAGGGCGGCGCCGGCGGAGGCAACCGTGACGCACCCGATGGCGGCCCACTCGGCCAGGCTGAGGCTCTGGCTGAGCATGACCAGCCCGACCAGGGCGGCGACCGCGGGCTCCACGCTCATCCAGATGCCGAACACCTTGGCCGGGACCCGGCGCAGGGTCTCCAGTTCCAGCGAGTACGGGATGATCGAGGACAGCAGCCCGATGACCGCCCCGGTAGCCAGCACCCCCGGCCGCAGCAGGGAGCGTCCGCCCGCCAGCAGGCCGGCCGGGGTCACGGCCAGCGCGGCCACGGCCATGGCCACCGTCAGCCCGGACGACCCGGGAAAGCGCCGTCCGGTGGCCGCGCTGAGCAGGATGTAGATGGCCCACGAAGCCGCCGCGGCCAGCGCGAACAGCAGCCCGGCCAGGTTGAGCCCGGCCAGGCTGGCCCCGCCGGGGTCATGAATGGCGGCCGCCGGCGCCGTGTCGCCTGCCTGGCTGAGCAGCGCGACCCCGGCGCCCGCCAGTGCCACCCAGGCCAGGTCGAGGAGGCGCCGTGACGCGGCCACCGCCACCGCCAGCGGCCCGAGGAATTCCACCGTCACCGCGATGCCCAGGGGGATCCGGGCGAAGGCCTGATAGATGGAGTAGTTCATCACGGCCAGGGTGAGCCCGAAGGCCACGACCACGGCCGCGTCCGCCCAGGCGCGCCGGCGGATCAGCCCGGTGATCTCCCGGCGCAGCCCGCGGGCGCCCAGCACCGCGAGCAGCAGCCGCCGCCGTCCACAGCCGCAGCCCGGTCACCGCGGCCGGCGGCACCTGGCTGAACAGCCGGGCGGCCAGGCCCGCGCCGACCTGCACCGAGACCACGCCGGTCAGGACGAGAATCGCCGGCGGCGTGGCGCCGAGTGCGGCCTCCGCCCTGGCCTGGGTCACGGCAGCGCTACTCCCAGCGGAACACCCGGGCCGTCACGCCGATCGTGACGACGGCCCAGGCCAGCAGCACGACCAGGTCGCGCACGGGCAGCCCGCCCGCGTGCTGCAGCACCGAGTGCAGGCCGTCGGACAGCGCCCCGGACGGCAGCAGCCGCAGCACCGGCTGGACACCGGCCGGGAACTTGCTCAGCGGGAAGATCACCCCGCCGACGCCGAGCAGCACCAGGTAGACCAGGTTGGCCGCGGCCAGCGTGGCCTCGGCCCGCAGGGTGCCCGCCAGCAGCAGGGCCAGGCCGCTGAACGCGGCGGTGCCCGCCAGCAGCAGCAGCACCACCCAGGCCGCGGCGGCCGGGCGCGCGTCCGGCCGCCAGCCCAGGCGCCAGCCCCACCGCGAGGATCACGACCGCCTGGCCCAGTTCGACGACGAGCACGGTCGCGGTCTTCGCCGCGATCAGGCCGTCCCGGCCCAGCGGGGTCGAGCCGAGCCGCTTGAGCACGCCGTAGCGCCGCTCGAAGCCGGTCGCGATGGCCTGGCTGGTGAAGGCGGTGGACATGACCGCCAGGGCCAGGATGCCCGGGACCAGGAAGTCGATCCGGGGCCCGGAGCCGGTCTTGATCAGCGGTTCCAGGCTGAACCCGGCCAGCAGGGCCACCGGGATGATCAGGGTGAGCAGCAGCTGCTCGCCGTTGCGGACCAGGATGCGCAGCTCCAGGCCGGCCTGCGCGGCGATCATCCGGGCCCGCGGGGCGCTCCCGGGGTCCGGGGCGGGCCAGCTGGCGGCTGTGTCCGCGGTGCGGAGCCGGCAGTACCCCGCTCACGAGCGCAGCTCCCGTCCGGTCAGCTCGAGGAACACGTCCTCCAGGGTGCGGCTCTCGATGCGCAGGTCCCGGGCCAGCACGCCGTGCTCGGCGCACCACGCGGTCACCGCCGCGAGGAGTTGCGGATCCACCTGGTCGTGCACCTCCACGATGTAATGGCCGGCCGGGGACTCCTTGGCCGCGCTGCCCGGCGGCAGGGCGGAGATCAGCCCGTCGGTATCCAGCCCCGGCTCGGCCCGGAACCGCAGCTGCCCGGCGGTGCCGGTCAGGCTCGGCCGGCGAGCCCTCGGCGACCAGCTGCCCGTGGTCCACCACCGCGACCTGGTCGGCCAGCCGCTGGGCCTCGTCCATGTTGTGCGTGGTCAGGATGACCGCCGCGCCCGCCGCGCGCAGGCTGGCTGATCAGCTCCCAGGTGGCCAGCCGGGCCTGCGGGTCCAGGCCCGCGGTGGGCTCGTCGAGGAAGACCAGTTCCGGGCGCCCGATCACCGCGGCGGCCAGGGCGAGCCGCTGCTGCTGGCCGCCGGACAGCCGCCGGAACGGGGTGCGCAGGCTGGCGCTGAGGCCCAGCCGGTCCAGCAGCATGGCCGGATCGAGCGGGTGGGCGTAGAACGCGGCCACCACGCGCAGGTACTCGGCGGGCCGGGCGGCCGGGGGGATCCCGCCGGACTGGAGCATCACGCCGACCTGCGGGCGCAGCCGCCGCGCGTCGCGGGCCGGATCGAGGCCGAGCACCCGGACCACGCCGTCATCGGGCCGCCGGTAGCCCTCGCAGATCTCGATCGTGGTGGTCTTCCCGGCCCCGTTGGGGCCGAGGATGGCGGTCACCGCGGCCCTCCCGGCCCGCAGCGAGAGCCCGTTCACCGCGGTGACCCGGCCGTAGCTCTTGACCAGGCTGGTGATCTCGACTGCGAGTCCGGTACTCACGCACGCGAGTCTAGAGGCTGGGCAGCGCCGGCCTTCCCGGCGCCCGCCTTCGCTGATCAATGCCTCGAAAAGCCGCAGATCGTCTCCGGCTTCGGGGTGCCACTGCACCGCGAGCAGGAACCCGGTCACCCCGTTGCTGGCGGGATCAGGCTCCACGGCCTCGATCGTGCCGTCGTCCGCCCAGGCGGTCGCGACCAGTCCCTCGCCGAGCCGGCCGATGGCCTGATGATGCGAGGTGGGCACGGCCGCGCGCACCCAGCCGTCCGGCTCCGCGCGGGCCGAGGATCCCGCCGATCGCGCTGTCCGCCGCGATCCGCACCGGGTGCGAGCCGTACGTCCCGACCGCGGAACCGTGATCGTGGTGGCCCACCTCGTCGGGCAGGTGCTGGCGCAGCGTGCCGCCGCGGGACACGTTGACGATCTGCAGGCCGCGGCAGATGGCCAGGACCGGTATCCCGGCGGCCAGGGCCGCGGCCAGCAGGGCACGCTCGGCCTGGTCCCGGCCGGGATACACCCGCTCGGTGAGCGGGTGGGGGTCGGCGCCGTAGGCGGCCGGGTCGATGTCCCCGCCCCCGGACAGCACGAGCGCGTCGAGCCTACTGATCGCTTCCTCGATCCCGGGCAGCGGGGGGAGCAGGACCGGGACGCCCCCGGCCGCCGCCACCGCCTCCGGGTAGCTCATCGGCACCAGCGCCGCGGGCCGGTCCCAGGGGCCCCAGCGGGCGGGCTCCCCGTAGGCGCTGATGCCGACGTGCGGGGTTATGGCGCGGGAGCTCACAGCGCCAGCCAGTGTTCGCGTGACCCAGGAAAACCTGCATCGACCGCTCGCCCGGGCCTGACGGCCCAGGCTCGCTGGCCGGTCTGGGTCCCGCTCACAGGGGCGTCACGTACGCACCGGAGATGCCGCCGTCCACGAGGAAGTTGGAGGCGGTGATGAAGGACGCGTCGTCACTGGCCAGGAACGCGACGGCGGCCGCGATCTCGTCGGCCTCGGCGAACCGGCCCATCGGCACGTGTACCAGGCGCCGGGCGGCCCGCTCGCGGGTCCTTGGCGAAGAGCTCGCGCAGCAGCGGCGTGTTCACCGGGCCGGGGGACAGCGCGTTGACCCGGATGCCCTCCCGGGCGAACTGCACGCCGAGCTCCCTGGTCATGGCCAGCACGCCGCCCTTGGACGCGGTGTAGGAGATCTGCGAGGTGGCCGCGCCCAGCGTGGCCACGAACGACGCGGTGTTGATGACCGACCCGCCGGGCCCGCCCGCCGCGGCCTGGCGCTGCATGTGCGGGATCACGTACTTGCAGCACAGGAACACCGAGGTCAGGTTGACCTCCTGGACCCGGCGCCAGGCGTCGATGCCGGTGGTCAGGATGGAATCGTCGTCGGGCGGCGAGATGCCGGCGTTGTTGAACGCGACGTGCACCGCCCCGTAGGCGTCCACCACCTGCTGGTACATCTCGCGGACGGCGTCCTCGTCGGTGACGTCGGCGTGCACGAACAGGCCGCCGACCTCCTCGGCGGCGCGCTTGCCGGCCGCCTCGTCCACGTTGACCGCCACCACGGTGGCTCCCTCAGCGGCCAGCCGGCGCGTGCTGGCCAGCCCGATCCCGCTGCCCGCGCCGGTGATCACCGCGATCCGGTCCTGCAGCCGCTGCATATACCTGCCTCTCACTCGGTGGCGATGAAGACGTTCTTGACTTCGGTGAAGGCGTCCAGCGCGTCCGGCCCGAGCTCGCGGCCCAGCCCCGACTGCTTGAACCCGCCGAACGGGGTCCAGTAGCGGACTGAGGCGTGCGAGTTCACCGACAGGTTGCCGGTCTCCACCGCCCGGGCCACCCGCAGGGCCCGCCCGATGTTCTCGGTCCAGATGGACCCGGACAGCCCGTACGGGGTGTTGTTCGCGACCGTGATGGCCTCCGCCTCGTCCTCGACCGGGACGACGGCCACGACCGGCCCGAACACCTCCTCGGTGAACGCGGGATCGTCCGCGGCCACCGGGGCGAGGACGGTAGGCGGGAACCAGAAACCCGGGCCGGCCGGGGCGCCGCCGCGGAACGCCACCGGGGCGTCCTCCGGGACGTACGACGCGACCCGGGCACGATGCTCGGCCGTGATCAGCGGGCCCATCTCGGTGGCGGAGTCGGCGGGATCCCCCACCACCATGCTCTTCACCGCAGGCTCCAGGAGCTCCATGAACCGGTCGAACACGCTGCGCTGGACCAGGATCCGGGACCGCGCGCAGCAGTCCTGCCCGGCGTTGTCGAACACGGCGTACGGCGCGGTGGCCGCGGCCCGTTCCAGGTCGGCGTCGGCGAACACGATATTGGCGCTCTTGCCGCCCAGTTCCAGGGTGACCCGCTTCACCTGGCGGGCGCAGTCCGCCATCAGCTTGCTGCCCACCTCGGTCGACCCGGTAAAGACGATCTTGCGGACCAGTTCGTGGTCCACCAGCCGCTGGCCCACCACCGAGCCCTTGCCCGGCAGCACCTGGAAGACGCCTTCGGGCAGGCCGGCCTCCAGGGCCAGCTCGCCGATCCGGATCGCGGTGAGCGGGGTGCGCTCCGCGGGCTTGGCGATCACGGGGTTCCCCGCGGCCAGGGCGGGCGCCAGCCCCCAGCCCAGGATCGGCATGGGGAAGTTCCACGGCACGATCAGCCCGACGATGCCGACCGGCTCCTTGAACGTGACATCGAGGCCGCCCGGCACCGGGATCTGCTGGCCGGTGAGCCGCTCCGGGGCGGCGGAGTAATAGCGCAGCACGTCGCGGACGTTGCCCGCCTCCCAGCGGGCCTGGCCGACCGGGTGGCCCGAGCAGGCCACCTCCAGCTGGGCGAGTTCCTCGATGTGGGTGTCCACCACCTCGGCGAAGCGGCGCAGCAGGGTGGCCCGGTCGCCGGGGGTCACGGCCCGCCAGGCGGCCTGCGCCGCGGCCGCCCGGGCGATGGCCTCGTCAGCCTGCTCCGCCGAGCACGACGGCACGGTAGCCACCGTCTCCTCGGTGGCCGGGTTCAGCACGGTGAACGTGGACATGCCCGCTTCCAGTCTCCTTCGCCCGTGGTCGGGATGGCTGTGGTCCGGATGGCTGTGGTTCCGGCGCGGCCCTACATCCGTTCGAAGCCCCGGCTGCAGTTCCCAGTCGGTCACCGCGGCGTCGTACGCCGCGATCTCCACCCGGGCCGCGTTGGCGTAGTGCTCGACCACGTCGTTCCCGAAGGCCTCACGGGCCAGCTCGCTCTTGAGCCACAGATCCAGCGCGTCGCGCAGCGTGGACGGCACCCGGCTGCCCTCGGCCGTGTAGGCGCTCCCCTCCAGCGCCTCCTCCAGCGGCAGCTCCCGGTCCACGCCGTGCAGCCCGGCGGCGATCATGGCCGCGACGGCCAGGTAGGGGTTCACGTCGCCGCCCGGGACCCGGTTCTCCACCCGCAGCCCGGCCCCGTGGCCGACCAGCCGCATCGCGCACGTCCGGTTGTCCACGCCCCACCGGACCGCGGTCGGCGCGAAACTGCCCGGCACGTAGCGCTTGTAGGAATTGATGTTCGGCGCGTGCCACAAGATCAGCTCGGACAGCATCGCGAGCTGGCCCGCGATGAAGTGCTCGCCGAAGGCAGACAGCCCGTGCGGCCCGTCCCCGGCCATCACCGGCGTCCCGTCATCCTCCCGGACCGAGAGGTGAATGTGGCAGGAGTTGCCCTCCCGGGCGTTCGGCTTGGCCATGAACGTGATGCTCATGCCCTCGGCGTCGGCTATCTCCTTGGACCCGGTCTTGTAAATGGAGTGGTTGTCGCAGGTCGTCACGGCCTCGGCGTAGCGGAAGGCGATCTCGTGCTGGCCGAGGTTGCATTCGCCTTTGGCCGACTCCACCTGGAGGCCCGCCCCGCCCATGCCGTTGCGGAGCTTGCGCAGCAGCGGCTCGATCCGGGCCGTGCCCAGGATCGAGTAGTCGACGTTGTAGGAGTTGGCCGGGGTGAGGTTGTGGTAGCCGGCGGCCTGGGCGGCGGCGTAGGAGTCGTTGTAGACCACGAACTCCAGCTCGGTGCCGGCCATGGCCTGCAGGCCGCGCCCGGCGAGCCGGTCGGTCTGGGCCTTCAGGATCTGCCTGGGCGAGGCCACCACGGGTGAGCCGTCGTGCCAGGTGAGGTCGGCGATGACCATCGCGGTGGCTTCCTGCCAGGGCACCCGGCGCAGCGTGCTCATGTCCGGCGCCATCACGAAGTCGCCGTAGCCGGTCTGCCAGGACGACATCGCGTACCCATCCACGGTGTTCATCTCCACGTCCACCGCGAGCAGGTAGTTGCAGCCCTCGATGACGCTGCCCACCACATCGTCGAGGAAGAACTCCGCGGCGAGCCGCTTGCCCTGCAGGCGTCCCTGCATGTCGGTGAAGGCGACCACGACCGTGTCGATATTGCCCTCGCTCACCTCCACGCGGAGCTGCTCGAGGGTGAGCATCCCGCGGCGGCGGGTGTGCGGGGTCGCACCGCGCTGCTTCTCCATGGGCCTCCAGTCCGAGGGTCGGTCTGCCTACGTGCTACCCGGTCCTCTTTGATCCAGTCCGCCGGGCCAGGTGGGGCACCCCGGCCCGGCGGTGACCAGCAGGACGGCGCTGGGTGCGCCGTGCCGTCAGCCGGCCAGTTCCTGCTCGATCGCGGCCAGTTCCTCCGCGCTGCCCTGGACCCGCGGGCCGGTGAACCAGTTCCGCGCGGAGGCCAGCCAGTAGATGCCAGCGAAGCCGATCACCGCGACGACGGCGAACACCGCGTAGTTGAACGTGGACCAGGTAATCGGGCCGACCTGCGGCAGCATGAACAGGATCGTGATGATCACCACCCAGGTCACCGCGATGATCCCGACCGGCTTGCTCCACCGGCCCAGGTGCCAGGGGCCGCGCTGGAAGTTGCTGCCCAGGCGCAGCCGCAGGAAGGTCGGTATCACGTAGGCGATGTAGAGGCCGATGACCGCGATGGAGGTGACCGCCGCGTAGGCGGTTGCGTTCCACAGGTACGGCAGCCCGAGGATGAGGGCACCGACCGCGGCCAGCCAGATGGCATTGGTGGGCGTGCGGGTGCGCTTGTTGACGCGATGCCAGAACGCGGAGCCGGGCAGGGCGCCGTCCCGGGAGAACGCGTAGATCATCCGGGAGTTGGCGGTGACCGAGGACATGCCGCAGAACAGCTGGGCGCCGATGACCACCAGCAGCAGGAACTTGGCCCAGGCCGACCCGGCGGCGTCGATGAAGATCTGCGCGGGCGGCACCCCGATGGCCGAGGTGCGCTCCGCTTCGTAGTGCTGGATGGCGAAGGTGATCCCGATCAGCAGCACCCAGCCCGCGGCCAGCGAGACCAGGATCGACATCACGATGCCGCGCGGGCCGCTGCGGGCGGCGCTGTGCGTCTCCTCGGTCATGTGCGCGGAGGCGTCGTAGCCGGTGAACGTGTACTGGGCGAGCAGCAGGCCGATCAGCACGATGTAGATCGGGGAGACGTGCAGCCCGGTGTCGTTGACGAAGTGCCCGAACACGAAGCTGGCCGACTGGTGGTGCGACGGCACGAAGACGAGCACCGCGACGATGAGCAGCACGCCGATGATGTGCCACCACACGCTGATGTCGTTCAGCATGCGCGACCAGCCGGATGCCGAACTGGTTCAGCAGGCCGTGGATCAGCAGCACGATCGCGTAGATCAGGATCGTCACCGAGTGGGCGGTGCTCCAGCCCCACACCAGCGCGCCGAACGCGTTGATGAAGAACGCCGCGCCGAAGTCGATGCCCGCGGTCACCGCGACCTGGCCGAGGAAGTTGAACCAGCCGGTGAACCAGGACCAGGCGGGACCGTGCCGCGGCGCCAGCTTGGCTGACCAGTAGTACAGGCCGCCCGCGGTCGGGAAGCTGGAGCAGACCTCGGCCATGGCCAGGCCGACGAACAGGGTCATGACGCCGACGAACAGCCAGCCCCAGACGATGACGGCCGGGCCGCCGGTGGCCATCCCGAACCCGTACAGGGTCAGGCAGCCGGACAGGATCGAGATGATCGTGAAGGAGACGGCGAAGTTGGAGAACCCGGACATCCGCCGCCGTAGTTCCTGCGCGTAGCCCATCTGGTGCAGGGTTTGCTCGTCCTCACTGAGCGGTGCCGCTTGCTCGTTGACCGCCATGGCTGCTCCTGAATGCTGATAGGGCCCGTTTCGGGCCTGTTACCTGGGCTTAGGTGGACCGGGGAACCACAGAGGCCGGGAGCGGAGCGGGCGCTGATCTGCCACCGGTGGAGCGAATGGTCTAATATCAGACCATTGATGGATAGCGAGCGGCGGATGTCAAGACCCAGGACCGGATTTCCGCGCCGTACCAGCCGCCTTTCCCGGGCCAGGGGTCCGGCGGCGGCCGGCGGTCCCAGCCTGGCTGACGCCGGTCCTGCGGCGGCCGGCGGTCCCAGCCTGGCTGACGCCGGTCCTGCGGCGGCCGGCGGTCCCAGCCTGGCTGACGCCGGTCCTGCGGCGGCCGCCGCAGGCCCCGGCCGCGTGTCGTCCGCCGGTCCCACGGCCGTCCTGGCGGCCGGCGTGGACCTGGCCGCCGTGCTGGGCCCGGTCCGGTCGCAGAACGCGTTCGAGGAGACCGTCGAGCGGCTGCTGGCCGTCATCAAGCTGGGGGTGGTCGGCCCCGGTGAGCGCTTCCCAGCCGAGCGGGAGCTGGCGGCCCTGCTCGGCGTCAGCCGGATCACGCTCCGCGAGGCCATCGGGGACCTGCGGGCCGCGGGCTACGTGGAGTCGCGGCGGGGCCGGTTCGGCGGCACGTTCGTCACCTACACGCCGCCCGCGCCGAGCCACGTCGAGCTGCGGCGGATCGCGGTCGAGGACGCCGACAAGATCAACGATGCGCTCACCTTCCGGATGGCGGTGGAGACCGGGGCGGCCCAGATCCTGGCCCAGATGGGGGAGGGCGGCGGGCACGGCCACGGGGCCGCCGCGGAGCGGGTCCGTGACGTGCTCCTGGCCCGGCTCACCGCGGTGAACGAGGCCGGTCCCGGGGACTACCGGCGGATGGACTCGCTGTTCCACCTGTCCATCGCGGAGCTCACCGGGTCCAGCCTCCTCGCGTCGGCCTGCGCCGAGGCCCGGGTGCGCCTCAACGACCTGCTGAACGCGATCCCGTTGCTGCAGCGCAACATCGACCACACCGCGGCCCAGCACACCGCGATCGTGGCGGCGATCCTGGACGGCGACACCCGGCGGGCCCAGCAGGCCGTGGCCGAGCACCTGGACGGCACCGCCGCCCTGCTCCGCGGCTTCCTTGAGTGACCGTCAGGCCGGGTGCGGCGGGTGAGCGGCGGCGACGATGGATGAGCGCAGTCGCCTGACCGCGTCGCTTCGTGCCCCCGCCAGGGAGGGCCGGTCCGTGAGCCCGGCGGCCCGGACGGGAACATGCCGGGGGAGGTGGGCGAAGGCCGACGCGATGGCCTCCATGACGACCGGGTGACGGCCCCAGGAGCCGCCGATGATGACCAGCCCGGGGTCCGCGAGTGCGACGATGGCCGCGAGGACTCCGCTGATGGCCTGGCCCAGGGCGCGCCGCGCGCCCACCGCCTGGGCGTCCTGGCCGGCGGCCAGGCTGAGCAGGCGACCGGCGTCAATGGCCGTCGAGCCGGGCTGGCGCAGGCCGAGTTCGCCGAATACCTCGATCAGGCGGGTGGCCTGCCCCTGCGGGCCGACGGTGACCAGGTGCGCGATCTCGCCAGCCAGCCCGGCGGACCTCGCCATCATGGACAATGGCGCAGCCCAGTCCTTCCCCCAGGAAGAGATAGGCGAAGTCGTCCGGGCTGCCTGCGCTGCCATGCTCGCGCTCGGCCCGGGCCGCCCAGTTCACGTCATTGTCGACGATGACCGGGCCCTCGACCTGCGGCGCCAGAACCTCGGCCGGATCCAGCTCCCCCCGACCTCGGCCGGATTCATTTCCCCGAGCAGGAACGGGGAGTCGGAGAGATGGACCAGCCGGCCGCTGCCGCGTTCCACCGGATCGGCGGCGCTCACCACGGCCAGCCGCGTGGCCTGGCCCGCCTCGCGCTGGGCCTGCGCGGCGGCGCCAGCAGCGCCGCGGGGCCTGCGCGGGCCGGGCGGGCCGGCTGATGGCCTCCCGGGCGCTCGCCACCGTGTCGCCGAAGGCGTCCACGGACTCCGCCACCACCCCGTCCGGGGCGATGCTGGCCACAAGCGCCAGCCGGCCTTCCCGGCCAGGGCGTAGTACGAGCCGACGCGGCCGCGGCCGCGTCCGCCGGGGGTCCGCTCGCCCGTGTCGAGCAGCAGCCGGCCTCCGTCAGCCGGCGCAGGCTCTCGCCCACGGTCGGCTTCGACAGCCCCGTCCGCGCAGCCAGTTCGGCCCGGGTCAGCCGGCGGGCCTGCATCAGCGCCCGGAGCACGTGCTCATCGGTCAGGGACCGGAGCAGCCCCAGCGAGGGCTTGGCGGGCGGTTCGGCTGGAGGGTGGGCCTGAGTCACGATGCCACTCTAGTCAGGAGTCTTGCCTAGAAAGTCACAGACCCTTAGAGTCTTCTAGTAAGAAGACGTTACTAGAAGGAGCTGACGTGCCCGTGCACCCCGCCGCCCTGGCAACCGCGCCACTTCCCCCACTTCCGCACTGGGAGTCGGCGCCCGCCGACCTGCCCGGTGCCATCCGGCAGGTCAAGGCGGCCCTCCGGGCCCGCATCGCCGCCTCGGGCCGCACGGTTGACGATGTCTTCAGCGTGGTCGAGCGGCGGGTCAGCGCCGAGGTAGACGAGATCCTCGCCGCCCGCAGCGCAGCGAGACTGTCTGGCCGGTCATCGACTACGCCGATATCGAGGCCGGAACCGTCCCGGCGGACGCGCTGGCCAGGCTCCGCGGCGCGGATGCCTGGTCGTCCGCGGGCACTTCGATCGCGGCCAGGCCCCGGGCTGGGACCGCGACCTGGTCGATACGTCGAGAGCCACGGATTCTTCGGCAACTACCGCGGTCCCGGTGACGACTTCTTCGCCGCCGTGGGCTCCAGGCCGGGATCTACCCGATCTACTGGCCGCGCCCCTGCTGGCCCCCCCGAGCGTCCGGAGTCCCGCGGCCGGGGCGGCCGCCGCGGGGAGCGCCTCCGAGCGCGGCGGGAACGGCGGCGGCGACCAGCGCATCGTGTGGCGGCCTGCGAAGGCCAAGGCGATGCCGGCCGCCATTGATGCCGCGATCAGCGCGACGCAGAGCTTGCGCAGGACACCCACCGCGGCTCGACCGGGCTGGCCAGGCTCAGGCGCGGGGGCGGAAGCGGCGCCGGGTGAGGAACAGCACCCCCGACACCGCGCCGAGGCCGGCCAGTGCCAGGCCGATCGCGGTCAGCCCGGCTCATCGGTAGCGGTCGCCGTGGTGCCGTCCCCGGTGGCGGGGGCGACACCGGGAACCGCCTTCACGGTGAGCGCGGCGCTGGCGGTGACCCCGTTGGAGCAGTCGATGTCGGGCTGGTAGGTGCCCGCCGCGATGGTGGCCGGCAGGGTCACCGTGGCCACGAATTCGTTGGCGTGCGTGCTCGCCTGCATCGGGATGTGCTCGCTCAGCCCCAGCGTGGTGCCGATCAGGGATCGCGGAGGTGGCCTTCCCGCCCGCGGTCAGCGAACTGCAGTTGACCGCGAACGTGGTGGAGGCGCCCGGCGCGGACGGGTTCGGAGTGATGTCCACCGGTGGCCTGGAGATGCTCTCATTCCGCCAGTACGCGCAGGTCGCCTGGGGCCGGGGTTCAGCCAGCGCGCGCCGCGGTACCTGCCGCTACGGCCATCGCGTGCCCGTCATTGAACCGCGCGCAGGACCGCCCGGGAATCGCGCGCTAACTGGGATGGACACCGTCGTCACAGCGATGAGCTACCGGGTGGGTGCGGCGGAGCCAGGCCGGTGGTCTCGGGGCCCCGGCCGCGGCGGGCCGCAAGACGGAAATATCCGCGTCGCGGAGTCCACCGCACGGTCGGGATCCTGGGCTAAGTCGGGCGGGGGAGCGTGGGGTCGACATGCAGGGCAGGAATTTACGGCACAATGATGTTGTGACCTCAAACTATGGGACGGATAGCACCTACCGGGATCGGGCACCCAGCGCGGTGCCGGGTTTCCTGCTGCCCAGGCCCATCCAGCCGAGGCCCGTCCAGCCCAGCCCCATCCAGCCCAGCCCGTGACGGCACCCCATCCGGCGCTGCCGGTCCAGCCCGGGTCCGAGCGGGGCACCCGGGCCAGGATCGCCCGGCTCATCCTGGAGAACGGCCCGGTCACCGCGGCCGGCCTGAGCACCAGGCTGAACCTGACGCCTGCCGCGGTCCGGCGGCACCTGGACAACCTGCTAGCCGACGGGCTGATCGAGACCCGCACGGCCCGCCGCCCGGCCAACCGGGGACGGGGCCGCCCGGCCAAGCTGTTCGCCATCACCGACGTGGGCCGGAGCGCCTTCGGGCACGCCTACGACGACCTGGCCACCAGCGCGCTGCGTTTCCTGGCCGACGCAGCCGGCCCGGGCGCGGTCGCCGAGTTCGCCCGCCGTCAGGTCGCCGACCTGGAGCGGCGGTACGGCCCGGTGGTGCAGGGCGCTGCGGCCGCCGACCGGGTCGCGGCCCTGGCCGAGGCGCTGTCCGCGGACGGCTACGCGGCCTCGGCGAGCGTCGCTCCCGGTCCCGCCGCTAGTTCTGATCCAGGCCCGGGTGCCGGGCGGGGCGAGCAACTCTGCCAGCATCACTGCCCGGTGGCGCACGTGGCCGCCGAGTTCCCCCAGCTGTGCGAGGCCGAGACCGAGGCGTTCGCCCGGCTCCTCGGCACTCCCGTGCAGCGCCTGGCCACCATCGCGCACGGCGATGGGGTCTGCACCACGCACATCACCGCGCCATCGCTCCTGAACACCCGCCTCCTGAACACCCGCACCACTCCATAACCGCACCGCAAATCGGAGGCATCTCCGTATGACCACAACCGCTCACCCCGAACTCGAGGGCCTCGACCGATACAAGTTCGGCTGGGCTGACTCGGACGTGGCGGGCACGGGCGCCCGCCGCGGCCTGTCCGAAGAGGTCGTCCGCAACATCTCGGGCTTGAAGAACGAGCCCCAGTGGATGCTCGACCTGCGGCTGAAGGGCCTGAAGCTGTTCGACCGCAAGCCCATGCCGAACTGGGGCGCTGACCTGTCCGGCATCGACTTCGAGAACATCAAGTACTTCGTCCGGTCCACCGAGAAGCAGGCGGCGACCTGGGACGAGCTCCCCGAGGACATCAAGAACACCTACGACCGGCTGGGCATCCCCGAGGCCGAGAAGCAGCGGCTGATCGCCGGGGTCGCGGCCCAGTACGAGTCCGAGGTGGTCTACCACAAGATCCGTGAGGACCTGGAGGAGAAGGGCGTCATCTTCCAGGACACCGACACGGCGCTGCGCGAGCACCCGGAGCTGTTCCAGGAGTACTTCGCCACGGTCATCCCGCCGGGCGACAACAAGTTCGCCGCGCTGAACACGTCCGTGTGGTCCGGCGGCAGCTTCATCTACGTGCCGAAGAACGTGCACGTGGAGATCCCGCTGCAGGCCTACTTCCGGATCAACACCGAGAACATGGGCCAGTTCGAGCGGACGCTGATCATCGTGGACGAGGGTGCCTACGTGCACTACGTCGAGGGCTGCACCGCGCCGATCTACAAGTCCGACTCGCTGCACTCCGCCGTGGTCGAGATCATCGTCAAGGCCGGGGCGCGCTGCCGCTACACCACGATCCAGAACTGGTCCGCCAACGTCTACAACCTGGTCACCAAGCGGGCCGTGTGCAGCGCCGGGGCGACCATGGAGTGGATCGACGGGAACCTCGGGTCCAAGGTCACGATGAAGTACCCGGCCGTCTACCTGATGGGCGAGCACGCCCGGGGCGAGACCCTGTCGGTCGCGTTCGCCGGCGAGGGCCAGCACCAGGACGCGGGGGCCAAGATGGTCCACTGCGCCCCGAACACCTCGTCCAACATCGTGTCCAAGTCGGTGGCCCGCGGCGGCGGCCGGACCTCCTACCGCGGCCTGGTCCAGGTCCAGGAGGGCGCCGGGCACTCCAGGTCCACCGTGAAGTGCGACGCGCTGCTGGTGGACTCGATCAGCCGGTCCGACACCTACCCGTACGTGGACGTCCGCGAGGACGACGTCGAGATGGGCCACGAGGCCAGCGTCTCCAAGATCTCCGAGGACCAGCTCTTCTACCTGATGAGCCGCGGGATGACCGAGGACGAGGCGGCGGCCACGATCGTGCGCGGCTTCATCGAGCCGATCGCCCGTGAGCTGCCCATGGAGTACGCGCTCGAGCTGAACCGGCTGATCGAGCTCCAGATGGAGGGGGCGGTCGGCTGATGGCAGGGCTTCAGGGGGCGGTGGAGTCCGCCGCCCCGGTCTCACGGCTGCATGAGCACCGCTCGGCAGACCTGGCTGATTTCCCGGTGCCGACCGGCCGGGAAGAGGAGTGGCGGTTCACGCCGCTGCGCCGCCTGCGCGGCCTGCAGGGCGATGCCCCGCTGGCGCCAGGGCAAGGTCACGGTGGAGGTGGACGCCGCACCGGGGGTGTCCGCGGAGCGTCCGCAACGCGGCGACTCCAGGTTCGGAACCGCCTTCCTTCCCGCCGACCGGGTCAGCGCGCGGGCGTTCGCGTCCTTCGACGAGGGCACGGTGATCACCGTGCCGCCCGACACCGACGTCAGCGAGCCGACCGTCGTGACGGTGCGCGGCGAGGACGCGGGAGGCGCGGCGTTCGGCCACACCGTTGTCGAAGTGGGCCGCCACTCGCGGGCCGTGGTCGTGCTCGATCACGCGGGGTCCGCGACGTACGCGGACAACGTCGAGTTCGTGGTGGGCGACGGGGCCTCGCTGTCAGTGGTCAGCGTGCAGGACTGGGCCGCCGACGCCGTGCACCTCAGCCAGCACCAGGCCCGGGTGGGCCGGGACGCGACGTTCCAGCACACCGTGGTCAGCCTGGGCGGCGGGGTGGTCCGGCTGGCCCCCTCGGTCAGCTACGCCGGCCCTGGCGGGGCGGCGGAACTGCTCGGCCTGTACTTCGCCGACCCGGGGCAGCACCTGGAACACCGCCTGTTCGTGGACCACAACCAGCCGCACTGCCGCAGCCGGGTGGACTACAAGGGCGCCCTGCAGGGCGACAGCGCGCACTCGGTGTGGATCGGCGACGTGCTGATCCGGCCCGAGGCGATCGCCACCGACACCTACGAGCGGAACCGGAACCTCCTGCTCACCGAGGGGGCCCGGGCCGACTCGGTGCCGAACCTGGAGATCCTGACCGGCGAGGTGGTCGGGGCGGGCCACGCCAGCACCAGCGGGCGGCTGGAAGACGAGCACCTGTTCTACCTGATGGCCCGGGGCATCCCGCTGGACGAGGCGCGCCGCCTGGTCATCCGGGGCTTCTTCGGCCAGCTGATCGCCAAGATCGAGGTGGCCGAGCTGCGGGAGCGGATCACCGCCGCCATCGAGAACGAGCTGGCCCGGCTGCCCGGGCTGCAGGGATCCCCGGCATGAGCGAGACCAGCACCTTCGTCCGGGTCTGCGCGCTGGCCGACGTCCCGGAGCAGGGCGCCATCGGCGTGGAAGTCGGTGACCTGCCGATCGCCATCGTGCGGGCTGAGGGCGAAGTGTTCGCGCTGCGCGACGAGTGCTCCCACGAGGAAGTGCCGCTGTCCGAGGGCGACGTCTACGACCACACCGTCGAATGCTGGCTGCACGCCTCCTGTTTCGACCTCCGCACCGGCGCCCCTACCGGCCCCCCGGCCACCAAGCCAGTCCCGACCTACCCGGTCAAGGTTGACGGCGACGATGTGTACGTCGCCGTCCCGGCCACGCCCGGTTTCTAACCACCAAGATGAGCTGGAGATAGAGATAGCGATGGCCACTCTGGAAATCCGCGACCTGCACGTCAGCGTGGTGGATGCGGCCGATCAGAGCCGTGAGATCCTGCGCGGCGTCGACCTGACCGTCAAGGACGGCGAGACGCACGCCATCATGGGGCCGAACGGCTCCGGCAAGTCCACGCTGGCCTACGCGATCGCCGGGCACCCCAAGTACCGGGTCACCCAGGGCAGCGTCACGCTGGACGGCGAGGACGTGCTGTCCATGAGCGTGGACGCACGGGCCCGGGCCGGCCTGTTCCTGGCCATGCAGTACCCGGTGGAAGTGCCCGGGGTGACCGTGTCCAACTTCCTGCGCACCGCGGTGACCGCCGTGCGCGGCGAGGCGCCGAAGCTCCGCGTGTTCCTCAAGGAGATGCGCGAGGCCATGGCCGCCCTGTCCGTCGAGCCCCAGTTCGCCGAGCGCAACCTGAACGAGGGCTTCTCCGGCGGGGAGAAGAAGCGGCATGAGATCCTGCAGATGGAGCTGCTCAACCCGAAGTTCGCGATCCTCGACGAGACCGACTCCGGGCTGGACATCGACGCGCTGCGGGTGGTGTCCGAGGGCGTCAACCGCTTCAGCGCCCAGCCTGGCCACGGGGTCCTGCTGATCACCCACTACACCCGGATCCTGCGTTACGTGAAGCCGGACTTCGTGCACGTGTTCGTGGGCGGCCGGATCGTCGACGAGGGCGGTCCCGAGCTGGCCGAGACCCTCGAGTCCGAAGGCTACGAGAAGTGGATCAAGGCCGCCGCGGGAGCCGCCGCATGACCCTGGACGTGGCGCGGATCAGGAAGGACTTCCCGATCCTGGACCGGCAGGTCCGGGACGGGCAGCCGCTGGTCTACCTGGACAGCGCCAACACGTCGCAGAAGCCGCGCCAGGTCATCGAGCGGCTGGACGAGTTCTACGAGCGGCACAACGCTAACATCCACCGGGCCAGCCACCAGCTCGGCGAGGAAGCCACCGCCGCCTACGAAGGCGCCCGGATCAAGGCTGCCGGCTTCATCGGCGCCCGGGACGAGACCGAGGTGGTGTTCACCAAGAACATCTCCGAGGGCATCAACCTCGTGGCCTACGCGCTGGGCAACGCCTCGGCCGGCCAGTCAGGCGGCAAAGGGTCCGGACCGGCTCCGCCTCGGCCCCGGTGACGAGATCGTCATCACCGAGATGGAGCACCACTCCAACATCGTCCCGTGGCAGCTGCTCTGCGAGCGCACCGGCGCCACGCTGCGCTGGTTCGGGGTGACCGACGACGGTCAGCTCGACCTGTCCCAGGCCGGTGACCTCATCACGGAGCGGACCCGGCTGGTCGCCCTGACCCACCAGTCCAACGTGCTGGGCACCATCAACCCGGTCCGCGAGATCGCCGACGCCGCCCACGCCGCCGGTGCGCTGGTGCTGGTGGACGCGGCCCAGTCCGTCCCGCACATGCCTGTTGACGTGCAGGAGCTGGGCGCGGATTTCCTGGGCTTCACCAGCCACAAGATGTGCGGCCCGACCGGCATCGGCGTCCTGTGGGGCCGCCGGGAGCTGCTCGAGGAGATGCCCCCGTTCCTCGGCGGCGGCGAGATGATCGAGAGCGTCTGGATGGACCACTCGACGTTCGCGCCCCCGCCGCACAAGTTCGAGGCCGGGACCATGCCGATCGCCGAGGCGGCCGGGCTGGACGCGGCCATCGACTACCTCACCGACGTGGGCCTGGACGCGGTCCGGGCGCACGAGCAGGAGCTGATCGCGTACGCGCTGGACAGGCTGGGCACCGTACCGGGCCTGCGGGTCCTCGGCCCCTCGGACCCGGCCGTCCGCGGCGCGGCGATCTCGTTCACGCTGGAGGACGTGCATCCGCACGACATCAGCCAGGTGCTCGACGAGCACGGCGTGGCCGTCCGGGCCGGGCACCACTGCGCCTGGCCGCTGCACCGCCGGTACGGCATCCAGGCCAGCACCCGGGCCTCGTTCTACCTGTACAACACCACGGCCGAGGTTGACGCGCTGGTCGACGGGATCGGTCAGGCGCAGCGCTTCTTTGGCGGTGAGTGATGCGGCTGGAATCGCTGTACCAGGAAGTGATCCTGGACCACTACCGGCACCCGCACCACAAGGGCCTGCGGGAGCCGTACGACACCGAGGTGCACCACGTGAACCCGCTGTGCGGGGACGAGGTGACGCTGCGGGTCACGCTCAAGGACGCGACCGGTGAGCCGGTCGTGGCCGACGTGTCCTACGACGCGCTGGGCTGCTCCATCAGCCAGGCCAGCGCGTCGGTGATGAGCGAGCTGATCATCGGCAAGACCGTGCCCGAGGCCATGAGCCTGGCCGAGGAGTTCCTCCGCCTCATGCAGTCCAAGGGCCAGGCGGAGCCAGATGAGGAAGTCCTCGGCGACGGCGTGGCGTTCGCCGGAGTAGCGAAGTACCCGGCCCGGATCAAGTGCGCCCTGCTCGGCTGGATGGCCTGGAAGGACGCGACCGCGCAAGCGCTGGAGGAGCAGAAATGACGGACAGCACTGACACCGGCACGGGCCCCAGTGGTCCCCTGCTCGAGATCACCCCGGAGACCGAGGACCTGGTCGAGGCCCTCCGTGACGTGGTTGACCCCGAGCTGGGGGTGAACGTGGTCGACCTCGGGCTGATCTACGGGGTGACGCTGGACAAGGACAAGTCGCTGACCATCGACATGACGCTGACCAGCGCGGCCTGCCCCCTCACCGACGTGATCGAGGACCAGGCCCGCTCGGCCCTCGACGGGCTGGTCGCCGACTTCAAGATCAACTGGGTCTGGCTGCCGCCGTGGGGCCCGGACAAGATCACCGACGACGGCCGCGAGCAGCTCCGCGCCCTCGGCTTCAACGTCTGAGCTCCCCGCCCGGGCGGCCCGCCCGCGCCTCGGGGCCCGCGGCGGCTTCGTGCTCTCCAACGGTCCGACCGGGCGGCTCACTCCGGCCGGCGACGGTCAGGCGGCGTCGAGGTCCAGTTCCGGGGTGTAGCGGCCTTCCATGGCCGCGATGTTCATGGCGACGCGGTGCGCCAGCGCCCGCTGGCCCGCGACCCACCGGCCCGGCCGGCCGCCCCAGGCGTCGAGGGCCGGCCCGGTCAGGGCCCGGCCGAAGGCAAACGTCAGCGGCCAGATGTGCGGGATGGACTGCATCGCGGCCAGGATGCCGGTGGCCCGCTCGGGCCGCTGGGTGTCGCCCGAGAAGGCCACGCCCGCCAGCGTGATCGGCACCGCGCCCAGGGTGCGCACGGTGGCCTCGGCGCTCTCGGCCGCGCTGGGCCGTACCGCGGCCCCCCGCCCCGGCACGGTCATGGTCGGCTTGAGCACGACCGCCGCCGGATCCACGCCGTAATCGTCCAGCTCGACCATCACCGCCAGCAGCATCAGGGACATCGCCGTCTCGCACTGGGCCCCGGAGTGCGGGCCGCCGCCGTCCAGGTGCGGCGCCACCACCGGGACCAGGCCCGCCGCCTGGCACGCGGCGGCGTACCGGCCCAGGGCCTGCGCGTTGGCGCGGACCGCCACCGCCGACGGGGTGCCCTGCCCGATCCGGAGCACGGCCCGCCAGGTCGCGAACACCGCGCCGCGCCGTGCCCACCGCTCCAGCCGGGCCGGCAGGCCGTCCAGGCCCTCGGTGACCGTCTCGCCGCAGGTGCCCGGCAGCGGGTGCCGGTCCGCGTTCGCCCGGACCCCGGTCATCAGCCCCGCCGCGCGGATCGCCTCCGGCAGCGGCTGTCCCGCCGCCGACCGCTGGTCCATGCCCTCGGCGTCCAGGATCACCCCGGTGATGCCGGCTCGCAGGCCGGGCGCGGTGACCAGCAGCTCGCGGAAGGCCCGCCGGTTCTCCCCGGTCGGCGGCACCCCGGCGGCCGCCAGCCTGCCGGACATGGCCGCGCCGCCCGGCCCGGTGGCCAGGATCCCCTTCGGGGGGGCCACCAGCGCCGACGCCCGTTCCCCCAGTGCGTCCATCCGCCGACCGTAGGCGGGGGCCCGGCCTGCCGCATCCCCCGCAGGGGTGGACCGGGCGGGGGAGCCGCAGCCCCGAGTTCCCCCGTGGCCTCCCCGCCTGGGGGGAGGCCGGCCGGATCGCCCCGGCCTAGGGTGGAAAGTCCAGATCCGGCGAGGAGGCGATCGGCCTGATGCCCGACAAGCTCATGCGGCTGCGTCGGAGCGAGTCGGTGCCGGAAGCGCCCCGGCCCGTGATGCTCGCCATCGCCGGCGACAGCGCCGCGGGCAAGACCACGCTGACCCGGGGCATCGCCGCCGCGCTGGGCGCGGACCGGGCCACCGCGCTGTGCGTGGACGACTACCACCGCTACGACCGGGCCGAGCGGCGGAACGTCCCGTTCACCGTGCTCAACCCCGACTGCAACTACATCGACGTAATGGAGCAGCACCTCCAGCTGCTCGCGCTGGGGCGGCCCATCCTCAAGCCGGTCTACGACCACGCGACCGGGCAGCTGGTCCGGCCGGTCCTGGTCGAGCCGCGCGAGTTCGTGATCGTCGAGGGGCTGCTGCCCCTGCACACCAGGCTGTCCCGGGCCTGCTTCGACATCGCCGTGTACCTGGACCCGCCCGAGGACATCCGGAGGGAGTGGAAACTCAAGCGGGACTGCGCCGAGCGCGGCTACACGCGCGAGCAGGTGCTCGCCGAGCTGGAGCGGCGCGAGCCGGAATCCGCCGCGTACATCCGGCCCCAGCGGCAGCAGGCCGACATCTCCATCCGGTTTGCCCCGGTCGCCGGGCATGCGCAGCCCGACGGGACCCAGCTGTCCGCGGAGATCCTGCTCCGGCCGACCATCCAGCACCCGGAACTGTCCCACGTGCTCCCCGACGATGACCGGCGGACCCTGCACCTCAAGCTGATCCGGGACAGCGACGGCCGCCCGGTGGACGCGCTGCACGTGCACGGCTACGCGCCGCGGGAGGACAGCCGGATCGTGGAGAAGGCGATCTGGGAGCAGCTCTCGTTCGAGCCCGACGCGGCCCTGCCGGACAAACTGGGCGAGTACGCCGCCGGGAAACGCAGCGAATCCCTGGCCATCGCGCAGCTCCTGCTGCTCTGGCACCTGCTTGAGGCGCGCACGTGACCGCCAGGTGGGTACCTTTCCGGGCATGGACCAGCTGACGCCGGGCGCGATGACCGTGGTGATCGTCAACGATCACCAGATGGTCCTGGACGGCCTGAAGGCCATGCTGGCGCCCTACCGGGACCAGGTGGAGATCGTCGGCGAGTCCAGCGACCCTGGCCAGGCGGTCCGCCTGGCCGGGGAGCTGAAGCCGGATGCGGTGCTGCTCGACGTCCGGCTGCGCGGGGCCAGCGGGCTGGACCTGTGCGCCGAGATCCTCCGCGTCACCCCCGGCTGCAAGGTCGTGTTCCTCACCGTCTACGACGACGAGCAGTACCTCTACCAGGCCCTCCGGGTCGGTGCGGCGGGCTTCCTGCTGAAGCGGATCCGGGGCGGGGAGCTGGTGGACTACCTGCGCCGGATCTTCGACGGCGAGGTGCTGATCGACCCCAGCCTGGCCGGCCGGGTCGCGCTGTCCGCGGCCCGGCTGCGCAGCGGCGAATTCTGGCCCGGCGCCCACCTGGGCCTGACCCAGCGGGAGAGCGAGGTCCTGTCGTTGCTGGTGGCCGGGCTGTCTAACCGGGCCATCGCGATGCGGCTGGTGGTCAGCGAGGAGACGGTCAAGACGCACTCCCGCGGCATCTACCGCAAGCTCAGTGTGTCCGACCGGGCCGGCGCGGTCGCGGTCGCGCTGCGCGAGGGGGTCTTCCATTGATCCCGGGGCTGGGCACAGGCGACGGCGCGCGCCGGCCCGGGGTCGCCGACGCGGAGCGGGAGGCGAAGCTCCTGTCCAGGGTGGTCGAGACCATCTCGGCCGGCCTGGACCTGGACCGGATCCTGCAGGGCGTCGCCCAGCTGGTCACCGAGACCACCGAGACCGACGTGTGCTTCGTGCACCTGCTGGACGAGCGGGGCCGCAAGCTCCAGCTCCGCGGGGCGACCCCGCCGTTCGACACCATGGTCGGGAGCGTCGAGCTGGCGGTGGGCGAGGGGGTGGCCGGCTGGGTGGCCGATCACGGCCAGCCCGCCGTCATCGTGGACAACAAGACGGCCGACCCCCGGTACCGCTACATCCCGGCACTGCGCGGCGAGGAGTTCACCTCGATGCTCTCGGTGCCCGTGGTCACGCCCATGGGGCACCTGGTCGGCGTGCTGAACGTGCACACCAGGCTGCGCCGGGAGTTCACCGCGGCCGACGTGGAGCTGCTCCGCACCGTGGCGGGCCTGGTGGCCGGGGCGATCGAGAACGCCCGGCTGCACCGCAGGCTGGCCGAGCGGGAGGAGGCGCTGGAACGGTTCGCCGAGCGGATGGTCGAATGGCAGGAACACGAGCGGCGGCGCATGGCCGGTGAGATCCACGACGGCATCAGCCAGCGGATCGTCAGCCTGTTCTTCCACCTGTCCGCCGCGGCCGACGCCATCCCGGGCTCGCCTCAGGTCGCGGCCGAGCAGGTGGCCCGGGCGCAGGAACTGGCCGGAGCCGCCCTGGACGAGACCCGGTCCGCCATCGCCGGGCTGCGTCCGCCGGTGCTGGACGACCTCGGCCTGGCCGCCAGCCTGGAAAGCCTGGGCCACGGATTCCCCACGCTGGACGTGCAGGTGGACGCGGACACGCTCAGCATGGTGGAGCACGCCGAGACGGCGGTGTACCGGACCGCGCAGGAAGCGCTGCAAAACGCGGCCAAGCACGCCGACGCCCGGACGGTCCGCGTCCGGCTGTACCGGCGGAAGGACCGGGCCGTGCTGGAGGTCACCGACGACGGCACCGGCTTCGAGATGGCCGACATCCCGGCGGCGGGCACCCCCGGCGGCCCCACGGGCTTCGGCCTGTCCGGGATGAGAGAGCGCGCCGAGCTTCTCGGCGGCCGCCTCGACCTGGCCAGCACTCCCGGCCGCGGCACCACCGTCCGCCTGGCTATCCCGTTCCTGCCAGCCGCCCAGTCCTAGCTCCCTGACTTCGCCCTCACCCCACGCCCCGGGGGATTCGCCCTGCCCACCCCCGCGCCCCCGGGGGATTCGCCCCTCGAACTCCGCGATCCGATTGTTGTCCCCGGCCGTCGTGGCGGTGACATTAGGGGGCATTCTGTTATGATTGGCTGACAATCGATTGCAGGTTGTAGTTAGCAAGATCCTCAGCGTGGCTCGCGGCAAGGTGGGAACGATGGCGGACTCGGCGGCGACCAGCTTGACGGTCGGTTGGATAGGAACCGGCCGGATGGGCAAGCCGCTGGCTGAGCGCCTGGCCCGGGCGGGTGTGCCCCTGGCGGTGTGGAACCGGACCCGGGACAAGGCGGAGGCCGTCGCCCGGACCGGGGCAGAACTCGTCGATGATCCGTCCGACCTCGCTGGCCGGGACGTGGTCTTCACCATGGTGACGGGATCGGCTGAGCTGGAGTCGGTCGTGACCCGGCTGCTCGCCGACCCCGGGCGCGCCCCCAGGTTCCTCATCGACTGCTCCACGGTCTCCGCGGCGGCGTCCAGCCGGGTACGGGCGGCCGCCGGTGACCGCGGCACGGCCTTCCTGGCCGCCCCGGTCAGCGGCAACGGCAGGGTCGGGCAGGCAGGCTTGCTGTCGGTCGTGGTGTCAGGGCCGCGCGATGCCTTCGAGGCGGTGGGGCACCTGATCGCGATGCTGGGACGGCACGTGAGCTATGTGGGGGAGGACGAGCTCGCCCGGCTGGCGAAGATCTGCCACAACTTGCTCCTCGGCGTGGTCGCGCAGAACCTGGCGGAAATCACGGTGCTGGCTGAAAAGGCGGGCATGCCGCGGGCCAGCTTCCTGGACTTTATCAACAACAGCGTCATGGGCTCGATGTTCACGCGCTACAAGAGCCCCGCCCTCGTGCACCTGGACTTCACCCCGACCTTCACTCCCGTGCTCCTGCAAAAGGATTTCGATCTCGGGCTCGCCGCAGCGCGCGAGCTGGAGGTGCCCATGCCTGTCTCGGCTGCGGCGCGGGAGCAGGTTCAGTCGGCGGTCGCACGGGGACGGACGCAGGAGGACTTCGCGGTGCTGCTCGAACTGCAGGCGGCTAACTCGGGTCTGGTCCTCAAGCCCGAGACTGACCCGGTGGACGACGGGCTCGGCAACCACGACCCGGCCGCTGAGCGGACCTGACCAGCACGACTGGCCACGGTGGAGGCACCATGCAGACGCGATACATCGGTTCGCCCCGCTTGGCGGTGTCCGCACTCGGTCTGGGCTGCATGCCCATGGCCGGCATGTACGGAAGCAAGGAGGAGACGGAATCGCTGCGGGTGCTGGCCCGGGCGCTCGAACTGGGCTGCACGTTCTTCGACACGTCCGACGCCTACGGGCCGTTCACCAACGAGCGGCTGGTCGGCAAGGCGCTCGCCGGGCGCCGCGACCAGGTCGCCATCGGCACCAAGTTCGGCAACATCCGGCGTGACGACGGATCGTTTCTCGGGGTCAACGGCGATCCGGCCTACGTGCCGCAGGCCTGCGACGCATCGCTGGCCCGGCTCGGTGTCGAGTACATCGACCTGTACTACCTGCACCGGGTGGACCCTAAGGTTCCGATCGAGGAGACCGTCGGCGCCATGGGCGAGCTGGTCACCGCGGGCAAGGTGCGCCACCTCGGCCTCTCCGAGGCGGCGCCCGCCACCATCCGCCGCGCTCATGCCACCCATCCGATCACCGCGCTGCAGACCGAGTACAGCCTCTGGTCGCGTGATGTGGAGCGTGAGATCCTGCCGACCGTGCGCGAGCTGGGCATTGGCTTCGTCGCCTACAGCCCGATCGGCCGCGGCTTCCTGGCCGGCGGTTTCACCGATCCCGGCGAGCTCCCGCCGGAAGACGTCCGCCGGAAGCACCCGCGGTTCCTGGGTGACAACCTGCGGGCCAACGCGGCAGTGGCGGCACGGCTGCGTGACATCGCTGCCGCGCACGGCTGTACCCCGGCGCAGCTGGCCATCGCGTGGCTGATGGCCCAGGGCGAGGACATCGTTCCCATCCCGGGCACCGGAAAGCTAAGTCACCTCGAGCAGAACATGGCGGCGGCGGGCCTGGAGCTGGCCGGGTCAGAGGTGCGCGAGCTGAGCGACGCCTTCCCGCCTGGCGTGGCCAGCGGAGACCGCTTCGCGGACATGAGCCTGGTTGACCGCTAGGCCCGGTCACCGGACAGCTGCCCGGCCAGCCAGTCGGCGGCTTGGGGACGCCACCGGTAGGTCATGTTCATGCACACGTGGTTGCCCTCGTCGAACATCCACAGGCTGGCGTTGGGTGCCTCGTCGGCGACCTGGACCGCCTGTGGCCAGGGGACGAGCCGGTCGAGTTTGCCGAAGACCACGATCGTGGGCTGAGTCAGCCGGTGCAGTACGCCGGCCAGGCTCAGCTTCTCGGCGAACGCGTACGTCTCCTCCAGGCTGCTGGTCCCGCTGTTGTGGGCGAAGGTCGCGACGCTGTGCGCGGGCCGGTTCCGGATAAGCGCCCCGTAGTCATAGGGCCCCCCGGAGACCACCAGGGCCCGGATCCGGGACTCGAACGCGGCGGCCCGGGCGGCGAAGTAACCACCCAGGCTCACGCCCAGCATGCCCACCCGGCGGCTGTCGATGTCCGGCCGCCGGCCCAGCACATCGAGAGCTGCGGAGACCGGTGCCTCGAAGTCGGGCCGGATCGTGCTGGCGTACCCCGTCTCGCCCTGCCCTGGCCCGTCGAGAGAGAACGTGGCCATGCCGCGCGCCAGGAGGACGTTCTCCGCGGCGAAGAACTCTTCCTTGGTCGAGTCCAGGCCCGCGATGAGCAGGACCAGCGGCGGGCGGTCCGCGCCCGGGGGCCGCCGCAGGTTGCCGTACATGGTGATGCCGTCGAACTCGATGGCCAGCCGCTCCGCGGTCGGATCCAGCAGCCGGTGCGCGCTGGCCATGGCGGCCACCGCCCGGTCGGCCGCGGCCCGGTGCCTGGTCTCATCCAGCATCCAGACGAACTTGGCGAAGTGATAGCTGAGCGCGGCGCGGACCCAGGCTTCGCCGGCCGTGCGTCCCCGGCCCAGGCCTTCGGCCTCGCGGGCCAGGCCAGCGTGCAGGTCACCGTTCGCGCACCACGCGTCCAGCCAGTCAGCCCAGTTCTCCAGCCCGCTGGTCACCCGGGCGAAGTCGCCAGGATCCACGCCCTGCGATGTGAATCTCGGTCCCCAGTTGGCGATGGCTGATCTGACCTGTTCGTCAGGCACGGGAATCTCCTCGCTTTCGGCCCTGTGGAGCGTATGCAATCATTTGCACCGCCGCGTGCGCCAGTGTCCTGGCCACGATCTTCCGTCTGTCCCGCCCGCGGCGGCCCGGCCGCCCGCTGCCCCCCTGCCCTCGGTGGACTCCGGGCGGGCTGCCCACGGCCCGGAGGTATGGCGCCGGCCGCGCGGACAGCCGTCGCCCGCCTCTTGACAAATTTCCTGGCCGCTGGCGACAATGCGGACGCAAACGGTTGCAGCGCCAGGCTGGACGCTGCCGGGGTCGGAGGGTCAGTGCGGGAGCAGCGGATCTCTGCGGGAAGCCGGCGGGCCGGGCTGCCGCTGCCGGGAAGCCGCGAGGCAGCGTGACTGGCGAGCCGTGGCCGCCGGACGCCTCCTCGTCGGTCTCGCTGGCCCGGCACGGCGGCGCACTGCTGGCCTGGCTGCTGGCTGAGCACGGCGTCCGGCATGTGTTCGGCGTGCCCGGCGGGCAGACCCTCGCCCTGTACGACGGGATCCTCGACCGGGAGCCCGCCTTGCGTCACGTCCTGGTCAGGGACGAGCGTACGGCGGCCTACGCCGCCGACGCCTACGCCCGGGTGACCGGGCTGGCCGGCGTGTGCGATGCGACGGTCGGGCCGGGGGCGGCCAAGTTGCCCTCCGGGCTCGCTGAAGCTCTCGGCGCGTCGGTTCCGGTGGTCGCGCTGGTCAGCGACCTGCCGGCCCGGCTGGCCCCGCACCGGTACCGGAGCGCGGCCTCGCAGGCGCTCGACCAGGCCAGCCTGCTGGCCCCCGTGACCAAATGGCAGGCCCTGGTCCCGGAGGCGGCCGCGATGCCGGCCCTGGTAGGCCAGGCGTTCCGGATGGCCACCACGGGCCGCCCGGGACCGGTGGCGCTGTTCCTGCCGCAGGATGTGCTGGATGGCCCGGCCGAGAAGGCATGGCCCGCCCAGCGGCCCGCGGGGCCGGCCCGGTTCGGGAGCTTCCCGCCGTTCCGGCCGGTGCCCGACTCCGGTGATATCGCGGCGGCCGCCGCGGTACTGCGCCGGTCAGCCCGCCCCTACCTGCTGGCCGGCGGCGGGGCCATGCACTCCGGTGCCGGCCGGGCGGTGACCGCGCTCGGCGAGCGGTTGTCGGCCGCGGTTGGCACCACCCTGACCGGCAAGGGCGTGATCCCCGAAGATCATCCGCTCAGCGTGGGCGTCGCGGGGTCGATGGGCGCCGCACCAGCCACCGCGGCGCTGGCCGAGGCGGATGTCGTGCTGCTGATCGGATCCAAGGCCAGCGGCGGCGCCACCTCGAACTGGTCCCTGCCCCGCGGCGATCAGGCCGTACTCCAGCTCGACCTTGACCCGGCCGAGCTGGGCCGGGCGTTCCCGCTGGAGGCGGGGATGCTCGGGGACGCCCAGGCCGGACTGCTGGCGCTGTCCGCTGCGCTGGCGGAACCGGCGGAGCCCGAGCCAGACCGGACCGCCTGGCGGGAGCGACTGGCGGTACTGGCCGGCAGCTGGCGGGACAAGCGGGACGCCGAGCGCGCGAGCGATCGGGTACCCATTGCCCCGCAGCGGGTGCTCGGTGAGCTGGAGCGCGTGCTGCGTCCTGACGACCTGCTGGTTTGCGACGCGAGCCTGTCGAGTGGGTGGGCAGGGGCCTACTTCGAGCAGCGCACCCCCGGCCGCCGGGTGCTGTTCCCCCGCGGCCAGGCCGGCCTGGGGTATGCGCTGCCCGCCGCCATCGGCGCAGCCACGGCCCGGCCGGGCGGCCGGACCGTGGTGCTGACCGGGGACGGGGCGTTCGGGTACGCGGTCGGTGAGCTCGCCACCATCGTCGAGCACAGGCTGCCGGTCACGATCGTGGTGCTGAACAACCGCTCCCTCGGATGGATTCGCTGGTACCGCCGGATCAACTTCGGCCGCGGCTGGGAGGACGAGGATTTCGGGGACGTTGCGTTCGCGGACGTGGCGCGGGCCTTCGGCCTGCGCGGCGAGCGGGTGACCGAGCCGGGGCAGCTGGCCGCGGCCCTCCGCTCGGCCGCGGAAGGTCCCGGGCCCGCGCTGGTCGATGTGGTAACCGAGGTGTGGCAGACGCCCATCAGCGCTCACCGCGAGGCGGTCGAGGATGGCACGGCTGCCGGATATGGAGGCTGAGCCCGTCATGCCCCGTCATCCCGAGCGTCATCTGGTGCGCCTGTCCCAGCCCGCCGCAGCCAGGCTGCTCGCGGGCAGCGGGACCGCGGTCATCGCGACCGGCAGCGTCGAGCAGCACGGTGGGCACCTGCCGCTCGGCACCGACGCGTTCGCCGCGCTGTCCATTGCCGAGCGCGTCGCGCAGCGGCTCGACACCGTGGTCGCGTCCCTGGGCGCGGTGGGGATCGCGCCGTACCATCTGCCCTGGCCCGGCTCGCTGACGCTGGCGCCGGCCACCCTGGCCGCGATCATGGTCAACATCTGCGGGGGCCTGCGGGCCGCGGGGGCGGAACGGATCGTCGTGGTCAACTGGCACGAGGGGAACTCACCCACCCTCCGGCTGGCGGCCAGTTCGGCCCAGCAGCAGCACGGCGTGCAGATCATCATTGCCGAAGCGCACGTGATCACGAGCAGCCACTATCCGGGCGAGATGGAATTCACTCACGCCGGGGCGATGGAGACGGCCGCGGTGCTCGCCTACGACGAGGAGCTGGTCAAGCTGGACGAGGCCACCGAGCCCAGCGATTACGCTGCGAGCGAGGCCGCGCACGGCCTGTACCGGCGCCCCGACGTCTACCCGGTGCTCAGCGACTTCCGCGACATCGCGCCGACCGGCTGGTACGGCCAGCCCGCCCGGGCGGAGCGCGCCCGGGCCGAGGAGATCGCCGAGGCTGTCGCCGACCACGTAGTGCAGCAGGCCAGAGAGATCTGGGCCGCGCTGGCGTCCCCCGCCGCCGGGGACCCCGTCACCGGCGGCGGGGCCGTGACCGCCGCCGGGTCCGGTGCGGCCCGGTGAGCGGCGCGGGCGTCCCGGCGCTGATGCAGGCGGCCGTCCTGCGCAACTTCGGACGGCTGGAGCTGGACGAGGTGCCTGTCCCGGTCGCCGGGCCGGGGGAGGTCTTGTGCCGGGTCCGGGCGTGCGGGATCTGCGGTACCGACCTGAAGATCGTGCAGGGCGCCTACAAGGGCACCTGGCCGCCGGAGCTGCCGTTCATCATCGGTCACGAATGGTCCGGTGAGGTGGCCGCGCTAGGGCCGGGAACCGAGCGGAGCGGTCTGGCTGCCGGCGACCGCATTGTGGCCGAGAACCATACCGGCTGCGGCGAGTGCCCGATGTGCCGCAGCGGTCGCTACAACCTGTGCGAGCGGGTCAGGGAGCCGGGTTTCCGGCTGTACGGCCACACCGCGCCGGGAGCCCTCGCCGAATACGCCGTACGGCCTGCGACTGCCCTGCATAAGGTGCCGCCGCAGGTCAGCAACGCCGCCGCGGCACTGGTCAACCAGGGTGCGCTGACCGTGCACGCGGTGCGCAGGGCTGCACTTGGCCCGGGCGCCGCCGTCGCCGTGTTCGGGCCCGGGCTGCTCGGCCTGCTGATGCTGCAGGTGGCGAGGGCCGCGGGAGCGACCCAGGTCATCATGGTCGGCCGGGGCCGGCGGCTGGTGACGGCGGGTGAGCTCGGCAGTACCGACCTGGTGGACTACGAGCAGGCCGATCCCGTCTCGGCCATCCGCGCGGCCACCGGCGGCCGCGGCGCCGACTGCGTGTTCGACTGTTCTGGCAGCCCGCCCGTCGTGGCGCAGGCGCTGCGGTCGGTGCGGCGCGGGGGGAAGGTCGCGCTGCTCGGGCTGGCCGGGGGCCAGACCGCGGAACTTCCGGTGGACGCCGTGACCCTGGACGAGCTGGACGTACTCGGCGTGCGGTCCAGCCCGGGTGCCTACCCGGCGATGATCTCGCTGCTCGCCGCCGGGGTCATCAACACTGATCCACTGACCAGCCACCAGTATCCGCTCCGGGATGTCGCGACCGCCTACGCCATGCTGGAGCGGCGCGAGGCCATCCGCCCGATCGTCACGATGTGACCCTCCCGGCCTGCCCCCAGGCCTGCTCACCGAGGAGTACCCCGAGATGCCAGTCGTGCGCCACCGCAGCGAGATGACCACCCGCCAGGGAGCCGGCTGGACCGAGACGGTCTGCGCGGGCCCGGACGCCTTCGGCGCGCCGGTCGGGATGCAGGGCCGCCTGTTCACGCTCGCCCCCGCGGCCGCCATGCCGCCGGTTCCGGTCGAGGCGCAGGAGGCGATGGTCTACGTGGCCGCGGGCTCGGGCACGGCGCAGGTCGGCGCGGAGCGGTACCCGCTGGAACGGGAAAGCATGCTGTGGCTCAGCCCGGCGACTGAGATCGTGCTCACCGCCGGCCCGGACGGTCTGGAATGCATGCTGGCCCAGTCGGCGGGAGCATAGCTGAACCCGCCCGGGGACCGGCGAAGCGCGGGGGTCACCGCGCCACCGGCTGATCGTCAGCCACCGAGCCCTTGCGGACCATCACTCTGCGTAGTTACTCCGGGTAATACTGTGTGCAATGGATTGCACGCGACCCGGGTTATCACCGGAGGCTGGCCCAGCCATCCAGTGTTCATGCCGACGCTGTGACCAGGGGTTTTACTAGTCAATACCGCTTCCTGCGATGCTTTGATCCTGATCATTGACACGCTAGCGAGCGACTCGTACCATTACTGCAATCGATTGATTTGCACGGATGACGCACAATACACGGCAGTTTGAGCGGATTACCAAGAGTATGCACCGGTGACAGAAGGGATGAGCCAGCCTGCCCGGCGGGTGCTCTACGGTACCGCCGTGAGCCCGGTAACCAGGTAGTGCTGGAGGACCCGCGGCGGGGACGCCGTCCGGTCAATGGC
Source organism: uncultured Actinomycetes bacterium (assembly GCA_963723595.1). GTDB lineage: Bacteria > Actinomycetota > Actinomycetes > Streptosporangiales > Streptosporangiaceae > RYN-230. The sequence goes on along the minus strand of CAVRRQ010000010.1, from coordinate 589,239 downwards.
CGCGCCCGGGACCCGGAAGTTCCTTCCGGCATACGTGCCCAATGACGAGCATTTGCTACTGGAGAATCCGGAGAGGGATGGCGCTGTGCCAGTAAAACTCTTCCCCGTCGGCGATCTGCCCCATCTGACCTCCACCCGCGATACCCGGGACCGGCTGGACCTCGTCACGGAAAACGTCCCTGTCGGCGCCGAGCTACTGCGCGCCGACCGGATTATCTATCACCCAGGTGACACTGCTGCCGCGCACTATCACGAGAACTGCTCGCACGTCTTCTGGATCCTGACGGGCTCGGGCCTGCTGCATACCACGGCGGGCCCGCTCAGGCTGGAAGCGGGCATGAGCGCACTTGTCGCTCCCGGCGAGGTCCACTGGTTCGAGAACGACTCGACGGAGGAGTTCTCGTTCCTGGAATTCTGGGCGCCCCCGCCGACCGACACCGTCTGGACCGTGGCGGGAGACCGCTGCACGTGGGCGCCGAGTCAATGAGCGCCAGTTGTCGCTGGTCCGGGTCGGCCGACCGGGCCGGTATCCCTCAGGAGGTTGATCACTTGTGCTGAAGACACCTAGCGCGGCGGCAATTCGCTGGCCGTCGGCGCCGAAACCAGGCCGGAGCGGCGGGATGGCTGGCGGCGGGCCTGGCGAGCCTGCTCGTGGCCGCATGCGGCGCATCCTCGTCCGGCAGCTCAGGAAGTTCGTCGGGGCCGATCACCGTCGGTGTCTCGGTCTCGCTGTCGGGGGACTTCTCCGGCGACGGCCTGGCCACCAAGCAGGGCTACGAGACCTGGGCGGCGTTCCAGAACTCGCACGGCGGCATCCTCGGGCGGAAGATCAAGCTGCAGTTCCTGTCTGACGGCTCCAGCCCCACTCAGGTCGTCACGAACTACCAGAAGCTCATCACGGTCAACCACGTGGACTTCGTGCTCGGGCCCTACTCCACGCTGCTCACCAAGCCGGCGGCCGTGATCGCGCACCGGTACAACTACGTCATGCTCGAGGGGATCGGCGGCGGCCCGTCAGTGTTCCAGCAGGGCCTGCACAGCGTCTACGACGTGAGCGCGTCGGCCAAGTATCAGATGATCACCTTCGCCAAGTGGCTGGCCGCCACCCAGAAGCCGGAGCCGGTGGCCTACGCATCGATGACCGACCCGTTCTTGCAGCCCGAGCTGGACGGCGCGCGCAGTTACCTGACCGCGCACGGTTTCACTAGCGCCGTCTACAAGCTGTACCCGGTGGAAACGACCGACTTCACGCCGATCGCCTCGGCGATCGCCGCGACCAAGGCGCCGGTGGTTGTGCTGGGCACCATGCCGCCCGACGGTTACGCCTTCATCCAGGACTTCATCCAGGACCACTACAACCCCAAGATCCTGATCGAGGCCTCCGGGCCGGACCAGGGGGCCGCGTTCGTCAAGGCGGTGGGGGCCAAGAACACGCAGGGGCTCATGGTGCCGAACACCTGGTACCCCGGCTCCACGTTCTACCAGAACAGCGAGATGGTGGCCTTGTACCTGAAGATGTTCGGCGGCACGGCGGCCAACATCAGCGCCGATGTCGCCGAGGCGTTCTCCGCTGGGCAGGTGCTGACCCAGGCGGTCACTCACACCAAGAGCACGAGCAACGCCAAGCTCAACGCCTACCTCCAGTCCGGCGCAAGGTTCCAGAGCGTCCAGGGCCCGGTGCAGTTCGCCTCCGACGGCGAGAACAAGGCGGCGACCCCGTACGTGTTCCAGTGGCAGAACAGCCAGCTGGTCGACGTGCTGCCCCTCGGGGTCGGGCAAACGAAGCCGGTCGTGGTGGTCAAGCCCCCCTGGGGGCAGACACCGTGAGCCCGGGCGGTAACTCCCGGTGCGGCCCTCCCGGGCCGCACCGGGAGTTACCACCCGCGGCGGGGCACCGGAGCTCGGAGGGTTTCTAGGGTGGGAGCAAAGCCGTGCTGATCCTGCAGGCCATCATCGACGGCATCCTGATCGGCGGGTTCTACGCGCTGATGGCCGCCGGCCTGACGCTGGTCTTCGGCGTGATGGAAATCGTCAACTTCGCGCAGGGCATCCTGGTGGTGCTCGGCGCCTACCTCAGCTATGCCCTGTACTCGCACCTGCACATCGACCCGTTCGTCGGCCTGCTCATCACCCTGCCGGCCATGTTCGTGGTCGGCGTGGTCATCTACTGGACCATGATCAAGCCGATCAAGCGCGACCGGGTGATCATGTCCCTGCTCACCATGTTCGCGGTGGGCACGGTCATCGAGGGAATCCTCGATCTCATCTTCACCAGCAACCTGGTGCAGACCACGACCTCCTACGTCAACTCCTCGGTCCAGATCGGCTCGTTGATCTTTCCCGTCATTTACCTCCTCTCGTTCGCGATGGCCGTGGTTCTGCTCGGCGCGCTGTACTGGCTGCTGTACCGGACCAGGTTCGGCCGCGACCTGCGCGCGACCACGCAGAACCCGACCGCGGCCAGGATGGTGGGAATCGACGTTGACCGGATCTCCGCGTTCACTCTCGGCATCGGGGTCTCGCTGGCTGCGGCAGGCGGCATGGTCTTCGGCTCGACCAACTCCTTCGACGCCGCCAGCTCCTACGACCTCATCTCCCGGCTGCTGGCCATCGTCATCCTGGGCGGGTTCGGCAGTCTTGGCGGGGCGCTGGTGGCCTCCATCCTGATGCTCGTCATCGAGGACGTCGTCGCGGTCGTCTGGTCACCGACGTGGGGCCAGACCACGTTCTACCTCGTGCTGATCCTGGTGCTGCTGTTGCGGCCCCAGGGGCTCTTCGGCCGGACGGCGGTGCGCGCTCAATGACCACGACCGAGATCGCTCCCGTCGGCGCGGCCGCGCCTGAGCACGTCCCTTACCGCCCGCCTCGCCCGGTGCGCTACGGCGCGACGGCCGGGCTGCTGGTCCTGCTGATCGTGTTCCCGCTGGTGTTCCCCAACCCGACCGTGACGTCTATCGGCGTGTTCACGATGATCTATCTCGTCGCGGCGATCGGCTGGAATATCTTCTCCGGGTTCTCCGGGTACATCTCCATCGGCCATGCCGCGTACTACGGCATCGGGCAGTACACCGTGGCCCTGATCGCCATCCACGCCCACCTGGCCGGCGGCTGGGGCCTGTTCGGCCTGCTCCCGGCGGCGGGCCTGGTCTGCGCCCTGGCCTCAATCCCGATCGGCTTCTTGCTGCTGCGGGTGCGCAAGCACACGTTCATCGTGCTGACCATCGCGGTCATGTTCATCTTCCAGCTGCTGGCCTTCAACCTCACCGCGCTCACCAACGGGTCGGGCGGCCTGACCATGCCGTTCCCCACGTGGACCGGCGATTTCTTCAACATGCCTTTCTACTACGTCGGGCTGCTGTGCGCGGTCGTGGCCGGCGCCGTGGCCTGGTGGGTCCGGCGGTCGAAGTACGGGCTGGGGCTGTTCGCCATCCGCGACGACGAGGAGCGGGCCCGCGGGCTGGGCATCAAGGTCACCCGGACCAAGCTGATCGCGTACGCGGCCTCGGCTTTCTTCGTCGGGATAGCCGGCGGCCTGTACGCGCCGTTCGTGGGCTCGGTGTACCCGCAGTTCGCCTTCGATCCGACCTTCGACCTGGCTGTCGCCGTCCTCGTCTTCGTCGGCGGCATTGGCACCTTGTCCGGCCCGGTGCTGGGCGCATTGGTGCTCATCCCCCTGCAGCAGTACTTCTACCTGCAGTTCGGCAACGCCAACCTGTACCTGATCGCCTACGGCGTGCTGTTCATCCTCATCTTGCGGCTGCTGCCCGGCGGCATCGTGCCGGGTGTGACCAAGGCATGGCGAGGTCGCCTGGTGGCCCGGGCGCGCGCCAGGCAGGAGCTCGCCGGGGCGGGAGGCGCTGGGCCGCCTGGAGGCGCTGGGCCGCCTGGAGGCACTGGGTCGGCTGGAGGCACTGGGCCGCCTGGAGGCACTGGGCCGCCTGGAGGCACTGGGCCGAAAGACAGCGGGCCGGAAGACGCCAGGCCAGGTGCCGGGCAGAAGGACAGGGCATGAGCGTCATTCAAGTCACCGACCTGAAGAAGTCCTACGGCGGGATCCGCGCGCTGGCCGGCTGCTCGATGTCGTTCGAGGACAAGGCCATCAACGGTCTCATCGGCCCGAACGGCTCTGGCAAGACCACGTTGTTCAACGTGATCACGGGCTACGAGACCGCCGACTCGGGCCAGGTCAGCCTGCGGGGCCAGGACATCACCAACGCCAAGCCGGACAAGGTCTTCGAGCACGGGATCGGCCGGACCTTTCAGATCACCCGCATCTTCCCCCAGCTCACCGTGCTGGAGAACGTGCATGTCGCCGCCCAGCGGCAGGGGTTCGTCGCGCAGGCGCGCGGCTGGGACGCAACGGCGGAGCGAGAGCGCGCGATGGAGGTGCTCGAATTCGTCGGCCTGGCCCGGCTGGCACCGGAGATCGCCGGGGACCTGTCCTACGGACAGCAGAAGCTGCTGGAGTTCGCGTTCATCACGATGGCCCGGCCCTCGGTCATCCTCCTCGACGAGCCCGCCGGTGGCGTCAACCCCAGCCTGCTGCGGCACATCTCCGACCGGATCCGGGCCCTGAACTCCGAAGGGGTCACCTTCATCATCGTCGAGCATGACATGGAATTCGTCATGAGGCTGTGTGACCACGTGCTCGTCATGCATCAGGGATCCGCGCTGACCAGCGGCCCGCCCGAACAGGTCCGCGCTGACCCGGCCGTGCTCGAGGCCTACCTTGGCGCCGGGCCGAAGAAGGGAAGCTGACATGCTGACCATCGCCGGGCTGTTCGCCGGCTACGGCGGGGGAGACGTGCTGCGGGGCGTGGATCTCACCGTGGCCGAGGGCTCAATCACCTGCGTGGTCGGCCCCAACGGGGCCGGGAAGTCCACCTTGCTCAAGGTGGTCAGCGGCCTGATCCGGCCCCGGCTCGGCACCATCACCTTCCGGGATGCGCCGATCGGCGGAACTTCGCCCCGGCGGGTGCTCGAGGCCGGCATCGTCCAGGTCATGCAGTCGCGGAACCTGTTCCCTGACCTGACCGTGCGGCAGAACGTGGAGATCGGCGGTTACCTGATCAAGGACCAGGCCCTGCTGCGCCGCCGCCTGGATGGGGTGAGCGAGCAGTTCCCGATCGTCCGGGAGCGCGCCGGAGAACGGGCCGGCCAGCTTTCCGGCGGCCAGCAGCGGATGGTGGAGCTGGCCAGGGCACTGATGCTCGATCCGGCCATGGTCGTGCTGGACGAGCCGTCGATGGGACTCGAGCCGCGTGCGGCCGCGGCCATGTACGACAGCGTCAGGGAGATGGCCCGGAGCGGGCGGAGCATCCTGCTGGTCGAGCAGAACGTGCGGGCCGGCCTGGAACTCGCCACGCACGGCGTGGTGATGGAAGCGGGCCGGGTCAGGCTGGAGGGCACGGGCGCCGAGGTCCTGGCCAATCCGCAGATGCGCGCGCTCTACCTCGGCGGAACGATCGAGGAAAGCGGCGTCACCGACGAGGAGGCCGCGCAGGAGAAAGCGCGGTGAGGGAAGGCCCCGGACGGAAGCTGACTGATGGACTTTGACCTGACCGGAGACCAGCAGCGCCTGGTCGAGCAGACGAGGAATTATGCCGAACGGGTCATCCGGCCGGCGGCCGCCCGCCTGGATCAGCTGGACAGTGCCGAGGACTTTCCTTTCGACCTGATGCGCGAAGGCACGGCGCTCGGGCTCAAGGCGCTCCCGCTGCCTCGTGACCTCGGCGGCCTGAACGCGGACATGGTGACCCAGTGCGTGGTCGCGGAGGAACTGGCGGCGGGTGACATCGCGGCCGCCTATTTCTTCCGGCACTACTGGCGGTTCGCCCGGCTGGTGCCCCGGCTGCCCCGGCCGGTACGTGACCTGATCGTCCGGGGGATCGCCGAGGACGAGAAGTTCGTCCCCGCCAGCGCCAGTACCGAGCCACAGTCCGGGTCGGACAACGCGCTCCCCTATGACGCTCCCGGTCACGGCGCGATGACGAGCGCACGGCTCGACGCAGGCGTGTGGGTGCTGAACGGCCACAAACTCATGATCACCAACGCTCCGATCGCGACGCTGATCTTCGTGCTCGCCCGCACCGACGCGGCGGTTGGCGTGCGCCAGGGAGCGACGATGATCGCGGTGCCGTCGAGCGCGCCGGGGGTCAGGACCGGGCCCGTGTACCGCAAGCTCGGCCAGCGCGGCTCGCTGCAGGCTGACATCTTCTTCGAGGATTGCCGGGTCCCCGCCGATCATGCTGTCACCGCGGTCGGTGAGGGATATGAGGCCGCCGAGCGCGGCCTCACCGCGGCGAACATCACGAACGCGGCGATGTGCCTGGGCGTGGCCAGGGCCGCCTACGAGGCGGCGCTGGACTGGTCCCTGGACCGCGTGCAGGGCGGCGTCCCGATCTACCGCCATCAGCTGGTAGCCCACGATCTCGGCCGGATGAAAATGCTCATCGACGCGGCGCGCAGCTACCTGATGCGCGCCGCCTGGGAGTACTCGTGGTCGCCGGCCTTCCACCCGCAGGTGTCGTGGGGCGTCCGGGTCCATGCCGCCGAGGTGGCCATCGAGGTGACCCAGAAAGCCATGTTCCTGTTCGGCGGCCGGGGAATCATGACCGGCAACCCGGCGGAAAAGCTGGTCCGCGACGCGCTGACCCTCACCCACGGCAACGGGACCAGTGCGTTGATGACCCTGCGCATCGGCGAGCAGCAAGCCCAGGCCCGGCTGGCCCGCCGACCCGGAACCAAGCCCCACGACACCGTCCCCGCTGCCCCCGTGCCCGCAGCTCAGCACCCCTGATCGGAGAGCTCCATGGACGACCGGCTCGAAACGATGTACGAGCGCTTCACCTGGCGGATCTTGTCCAACTACGTCTCTCCCTGGGAATTCGAGCTGCTCAGGCAGGAAATCACCGACTACGAGCAGTGGTGCGGCGCCTGGAGTGCGCAGGCCCGCTCGCACGTCGAACGGGGCGACGCCGCGCTCGCATCAGGCCGGCGGCTGACCGCCGGTGACGCCTACCTGCGGGCCGGGCTGTTCTATCACTGGGCGAGCTTCATGTTCAGCCACGATAAGGACCAGTACCGGGCCGCGCTGCAGGCCATGGCCGCGGCCTGGCAGCAGGCGGCGCCGCTGCTCGACCCGCCGATGAGCATCCTGGAGGTCCCGTTCGAGAACCTGACCCTCCCCGGCTACCTGCGGATACCGGCCGGGGTGAGCCGCCCTCCGCTAGTGATCATGTTCCCGGGCGGGGACTCGGTCAAAGAAGAGCTGTATAACCTGGGCGACTACATCGTCGCCCGCGGCCTGGCCTTTGCCGCCTTCGACGGACCAGGCCAGGGAATGGTGAGCTTCGACACCCCGCTGCGCCCGGACTACGAGCACGTGATCCAGGCGGTCATCGACAGCCTGGCCGGCCGCGACGACGTGGACACCAGCCGGCTCGCCATCGGCGGCATCTCCTACGGCGGCCTGTTCTCCATCCGCGCGGCCGCGATCGACGACCGGGTCAGCGCGGTGGTGTCGATCTCGAGCTGGTACACCCCGGCCGGACGGTTCGAGCATATGCCGCCGCTGCTGAAGACCGGCCAGTACCAGCACCTCGGACCCGAGCCCGCCGCCATGATGGAATCCATCACGCTGGCCGGCGTGGCCGGCCGCGCGACTGCCCCGCTGCTGCAGGTGTACGGCGGCCTGGACACGGGCTCGCCGCCGGAGCACGGCAAGCGGATCGCGGCCGAGTACGGCGGCCCGGTCACCAATGTGGTGTTCGACGACGGCGTCCACATCCTGAACAACATCTGGTACAAGGCCCGGCCGCTGGTGGCCGACTGGCTGGCCGAAACTCTTACCGGTGGGACACCCTGATGGCCGTGGATTACGCGCCGGACCAGGCCAAGCAGGCCGCCCGGGAACGCTTCCGGGGGGTGTGGGCGGCCAGCACCGTGCCCTTCGGCGCGGACGGCGGGCTGGACCTCCCTTCGCTGCGCCGCGACATGGCCCGGCTGACCGGCGACCTCGCGGTCGATGGCGTGTTCTGCGCCGGGGTGATGAGCGAATTCTGGGCCCTGACCGGCACCGAGCGCCGCCAGGTAGTCGAGGCCGTGATCGGCGGAGCCGCCGGGAAATGCCAGGTCATGGCCCACACCGGCCATCACAGCGCGGATGAGACCATCGAGCTGACCCGGCATGCGCAGCAGGCGGGCGCGGACTTCGTCGTGGTGATCAATCCTTACTACCCCGCGGCGGACGATGACGGCCTGTACCAGTGGTTCGCCCGCGTCTGCTCCCGCGCCGACATCGGCGTCTGGCTGTTCGATACCCGGTTCGCGCAGGTAAGCCTGTCCCTGGACCTGATCGGCCGGCTGGCCGACATCCCGAACGTGTGCGGCATCAAGGTGGGGCACGATCACGCTCGCTACCTGGAGGTGCTGCGGCGGGTGGGGGACCGCATCCTGGTGTGCGAGCCGAACGAGGGCACCTGGCTGGAGAACATGCGTGATCATGGCCAGCGGGTCTTCATGTCGTCGGCCGCGCCGTATCTCTACCAGGTGGCCGGCTGGCGGCCGATGCGGGACTATACCGAGCTGGCCCTGGCCGGGGACATGGTCAGGGCGGCCGAGGTAGCCGCCACGCTGGAGCCGGTGCGGGCCGCGGCGGCCAGGTGGCTGCATGGCGAGGAGGCCCGCCGGCGCGGCCATCCAGTCCCCTACATCAAGGCCTGGGCCGGGCTGCTCGGAATGTCCGGCGGGCCGGTGCGGCCGCCGCTGGGCCAGGTCAGCCCGGCGGACCTGGCGGCCATGGCCGCTGACCTGGAGGCGGCCGGCCTTCCCGTGGACCGGGCCGCCGCGCTCCCGGTCGGCTAGCAGCGGCTAGCCCGCCGCCGCACCGGCTCCGGGCCCGGTGTTGACGCGGCCCGGTGGTCCCGGACGCCCCTCACCCGGGGGTGGCGGCCGGGCGGGGGAGGGTAGCGGCTGGCGCGCTCATCACTTCCGCCGGGTCATGCCCGAGGTCATGCAGGAGGACAATGGCGGCGTTCCGCCCCGGGCCGCCGGTGATCGATCCGCCCGGGTGCGTCGAGCCGCCCGTCTGGTAGAGCCCCGGGATGGGCATCCGGTGCGACGCCCAGCCGGGCACCGGGCGGGCGGCGCCGCTGAAGGCCAGGCCGCGGTCGCCGCCGTGGAACGCGCCGTGCACCATGTGCGGGTTGAGCTTCTCGTAGTCGGCGGGGGACTTGACCATGCGGGCCAGGATCTTGTCGTCGGTGAAGCCGGGCGTGAACCGCCGCAGGTACTCAAGCTGCCGGTCGGCGTGCTGCTCCTTGACGGTGTCCCAGTCGCCCATTCCCGGGGGCAGCTCGTACACCTGCTGGCTCAGCACCTTCACGGTGTGCTGCCCCTCGGGGGCACGGCCCGGGTCGACCAGGGTGGGCGTGGCCACCAGCAGCCAGGGCACGTCGGTCACGAACCGGCCCGCCCGCAGGTCGGTGCCGAGCTTGACCACGTCCTCGGGCCACCCCACGGTCCCGGCCGACACTGCCGTCACCGGGCCGTCCGGGGTGTCGAAGGCCGGCGGCTCGGTCGTGGCCAGGTAGCTGCCGAAGCCGGGGATGCCGACGTCGTAGGTGTCCACCCCGTAGTGAAACTCCTCCGGCCACGATTCGCGTGGCGCCATGTCACGCAGGTGCTTGATGTGAATCGTGGACATCACCGCGGTGCCGGCCCGGTATTCCTCCCCGCCGGCCGTCCGCACGCCGACGCAGCGGTCCTGGTCCAGCAGCAGGCCGGTGACGGGCTTGTCGCACAGCACGGTCCCGCCGTGCCGCTCCAGGTAGGCCACCAGGGCGTCGGTCAGGCGGCCAGAGCCCCCGGACAGGATCGACCAGCTGCGCTGCTGGCGGCCGTAGATCAGCGAGTAGGCCAGCAGCCCGGAGCCCGGGACATCGACTGCCTGGTTGGTCTGGAACGCCATCCACAGCATGAAGGCCCGAACGTGACGGCTGGTGAACTCGTGCCGGATGATGTCCCAGGCGGACAGGGCACGGCGGCGCTGCCAGATCCGGCCTGCGGGGTGCTCGGCAAGGCGCTGGTCCAGCGTGGCCCCGAACCCGATGGGGGTGAACTGCGATTCGGTGAAGATCGACTTGACCTGGTCATACTCGCCGAGCAGGCGCCGGTAAGCGGCCGCGTCGGCCGCGGAGAACCGGGCGATCTCCGCTACCGTGCGCTCGGGGTCCAGCCACATCGTGAAGTGCTCGCCGTCGGGGAAAGCCACGTGCGCGACGGGATCGGGGTCGATGTAGCGCAGGCCGTAGTCGGCCACCAGCCCCAGCTCGTCGCGGACCAGCACGGGGTTACTCCGGATCAGGGTGTGCCCGGTGGAGCAGGTGTCGATGCCGATCCCCGGCAGCAGCAGATCTTCGGTGGCCGCCCCGCCACCGGGAATGTGCCGGGCGTCGAGAACGAGGCACCGATAGCCTGCCTTGGCCAGATAACAGGCGGCGATCAGGCTGTTGTGGCCTGCGCCCGCCACCACGATGTCCGCACTCGCGTCCATGGCTCTCCTCCCCGCCCAGGCGACCGCCAGGCCCGTCCGCGAGCCCGGGCCCATTTTCCGCGCCCAGGCCGCGTTCTATTGCAAACCATTGCATCTCGCGCTTAGGCTGCGCAAGATGCTTAGGCAGGGCAAGTAAATCTCGCTCTGCTCAGGCCGGGCGCCGTGCGCACCCGGTGATCAGGCCGAGCGATCAGCCGGCGCCGGTGCGGACGCCGGCCAATGCCGGGCGAGGGGAGGACCGACGATGCGGGCCGTTGTTGTTCCCCGGTTCGGCGGGCCGGAGGTGCTGGCCGTCCGGGACATCCCCGAGCCCCGCCCGGGCCCCGGCCAGGTGTCGGTGGCGGTGGAGTTCGCCGGCGTCAACTACACCGATGTGCGCAACCGGATGGGGCACGGCCTGGGGGTTCCCCCGTTCGTGCCCGGCGTGGAGGTGTCGGGCACCGTGCGCGAGGTCGGCAGCGGGGTGACCACGCTGCGCCCGGGCCAGCCGGTCGCGGCCTTCACCCGAGGACACGGCTACGCCGAGGTGGCGCTGGCCAGCGAGATCTTCACTGTCCCGCTGCCCGCCAGCCTGGCCGGCCGGCCGGAGTCGGCCGGGGTACTGGTCACCGTCCCGGTGGTGCTCATGCTGCTCACGCGGGTGGCGCGGGTCCAGCCAGACGAGCTGGTCTTGCTGCACGTCGCGGCCGGCGGGGTCGGCACCGTCGCGGGGCAGCTGGCCCCGCGGCTCGGGCTGCGCCCGTTGCTCGGCACCGCGGGTGACGCGAGCAAGGCCGAGTACGCAGGCCAGCACGGCTACGCGGCGGTCTACGACTACGCCGACTTCGACGCGCGGGCGCGTGAGACCGCCCCCGGCGGGGTGGACGTGATACTCGACCCCGTGGGGGGCGATCTGCGCTCCCGGTCGTTCAGGCTCCTGGCCCCGTTCGGCCGGCTGGTCAGCTACAGCAACATCTCGGCCGAGCCCGAAGTCGTCCCGGACGCTGAGTGGATGCGCGCCCGGTGCGTGGGATACCTCGGCTTCTCGGGCGGCGGGCTGTCCGCGCACTCACCGGAGCTGCTGCGGCCGGTACTGGAGGAGGCGGTCGGGCTGGTCGCCTCCGGGGCTGTCGACCTCGGCGTGAGCGCGGTCTTCCCGGTCCAGGAGGTGGCGGACGCGCATCGCGTGTTCGAGGCCAGGGCGGCGCGCGGAAAGCTGGTGCTCGCGCTGTGAGCCGCTCCACGGGGTCCCGGCACGCGGACCGGCCCCGCACGCACTTTCCCCGGCGGCCGGGTGCTTTCCGCGCCACTCACGCACGTTGGCCAGCGGGTGACCGCAGGGTAACTGAGAGCTGTCCTGAACCAATTTCAGCCAAGGAGGCTGCGTGGACGAGCGACTGACGGCGGCCATCTCCCACTGGGCGCCGCGTTTCACCATGAACGGCGTCACCGCGGGTGACTTCGAGCGGATCACGAGCGGCCTGGAGCGCTGGGCCGACTGGTGCGCGGCGTGGAGTGCGGTCGCCGCCGAGCACGAGCAACTCGGCCGGGACGCCCTGGCCGCCGGACGGGACCGGTCCGCGGGAGCACACCTGTCCCAGGCGGCGGTCTACTACCACTTCGCCAAGTTCCTGTTCGTCGATGACCTGGACCAGATGCGCACGGCGCACATGGCGGCGGTCCGGTGCCTGGACGACGCGCTGCCCTACCTCGATCCGCCCGGCCAGCGGATCGAGATCCCGTTCGAGGGATCGCACCTGGTCGGCATCTTGCGCCAGCCGGGCGGCCCGGGACCGCATCCGGTGATCCTGATGATCCCGGGACTGGACTCAACGAAAGAGGAGCTGCGGTCCACCGAGGAGCTCTTCCTGGAGCGGGGTGTCGCCACCTTCAGCGTGGACGGCCCGGGCCAGGGCGAGGCCGAGTACGATCTGGCGATCCGCGGTGACTGGGAGGTCCCCGGCGCGGCCATCATCGACCGGCTCGTGGCCGAGCCCGGCCTGGATGCAGGACGGATCGGGGTCTGGGGCGTGAGCCTCGGCGGCTACTACTCGCCGCGGGTGGCGAGCGGCGACGACCGGGTACAAGCGTGCGTCGCGCTGGCCGGGCCCTACACGTTCGCCGATGGCTGGGACAGCCGCCCGGTGCTCACCCAGGAGGCGTTCCGGGTCCGGTCCAAGTCGCCGGACATGGCTTCGGCCCGGGCGGCCGCGGCCGAGCTCAGCATGGAAGGCCGGGCGGAACTGATCCGCTGCCCGCTGCTGGCGGTGACCGGTAAGCGGGACCGGCTCATCCCGTGGGAGCACTCGGCCCGCCTGGTCAAGGAGGCCAGCGGGCCGGCCGAGCTGCTGCTGCTGGAGGAAGGCAACCACGGCTGCGCCAACCTGGCGCCTTTCCACCGCTACCTGACCGCGGACTGGGTAGCTGAGCAGCTGGGCGGCCATACGGCCTGAACCGCCCGGATCAGCGCACATCCGCCGGGTTGGCGGCCTGATCGGCGAAGACGCGGCTGGCGCGGACGTCGGCTTCGCTGATCTCGATGAGGGAGTCCCGGCCGATGGTGCCGCCTGCCGCGACCAGCCGCCGGGCCTGGCGCAGCCGCATCCGGTCGATGGCGTTGCGGATGCTGCGCGCGTTGGCGAACCGGGGCTGGGTCATCCGCAGCCCCACGTACTCGGTGAGTGCTGTCCGGGCCGGGCCGGACAGCTGGTACTGCTCCCGGTCCAGCATCAGCCCCGCGATCTGCATCAGCTCGTCCAGGCTGAAGTCCGGGAAGTCGATGTGGTGCGCGACGCGCGAGGCCATCCCGGGGTTGGACTGGAAGAACACGTCCATCCGGTCGGCGTAGCCGGCCAGGATCACCACCAGGTCCTCCCGGTGCGCCTCCATGAACTGGAGCAGGATCTCGATGGCCTCCTGGCCATAGTCCCGCTCGTTCTCCGGCCGGTAGAGGTAGTACGCCTCGTCGATGAGCAGCACGCCCCCCATCGCCCGTTTGAGGACCTCCTTGGTCTTGGGCGCGGTGTGCCCGACGTACTGGCCGACCAGGTCGTCGCGGGTCACGCTGACCAGCTGCCCCTTGCGGAGGTAGCCGAGCTCGCGGAGCATCTCGCCCATGTGCGTGGCCACCGTCGTCTTGCCCGTCCCCGGGCTGCCGGTGAAGCACATGTGCAGGCTGGGACGCGACGAGGTCAGCCCGTACCGCTGCCGGAGCCGGTCGATCAGCAGCAGCGCCGAGATCTCGCGCACCCGGGCCTTGACCGGGGCCAGCCCGACGAACTCCCGGTCGAACTCGTCCAGCATCGCCGACAGCCGCTGGGCCTGCTGCTCCTCGCCCAGCTCGACGGTGTCGTCCGGGGCCAGCGGCTCGGGCGTCGATTCCCCCAGAAATCGCTGGCTCGGAGGGGACACGCCTCCGGCGCGCCCCGCCTCGCCAGCGATGCACCGGGGCTCTTCTGCCTGGCCGTTCACTCCACCGCCGCCCGGTCCCGGACGGGGCATCGCGAAACCGCTCCCGGCCGGGCCCGCCGTCGCGCTCATCCGCTGGCGGTCCGGAGGTGACCGGCGCCGTTGTGGTTTTCGTTGCGGCCATAACGCTCCCCGCGGGGCGCTGCGCGGCGTAAGCCTGCAGCGAGTACCGGATCTGCCGGTCGCTGCCCTCCTGGCGGTCGAGGCGGAAGCCAGGTTCCTGGCCGGGCCGGTTCACGATGAAGCTCAGCGCGGTGGTCTGCCGGCCCAGGCTCGCGTCGTAGGCGTTGACCCGGATGTAGTGCTCCGGGTAGGAGCCGCGGCACGCGCGGACCTCGTGCATCCCCGCGGCCGCGTCGGCGATGTCGAACATCGGCAGCCCCCACATCTCCCACAGGAAGTTGCGGGGGTGGGGGTCATCGGTGAACTCCACCGCGACCGACCAGCCCTGGTCCACCGCGTACTGGATCTGCGCGGCGATCTCGTCGTCGGTGAGGTCCGGGAGGTAGGAGAACGTGCCCTGGGTGATCCGCATGCCGCGCTCCTCAGGCCGTGGGGGTGGCCACGACGTCCGGGGTGTCCGTCGATTCGTAGTTGAAGGTGATGTCGCCCCAGGTGTCCAGGGCCGACTGCAGCGGCTGGCAGCCCTTGGCCGCCTCGGCCAGGATGGTGTCGCCCTCGGCCCGGAAGTCGCGGCCCTCGTTGCGGGCCTTGATCATGGCCTCGACCGCGACCCGGTTGGCGGTGGCGCCGGCCGCGACGCCCATCGGGTGGCCGATGGTGCCCCCGCCGAACTGCAGCACCACGTCCTCGCCCAGGTAGCCGAGCAGCTGGTGCATCTGGCCGGCGTGAATGCCGCCGGAGGCGACCGGCATGGTGCCCGGCATCGACCCCCACTCCTGCTCGAAGTAGATGCCCTGGCCCAGGTCCAGCGGCACGGTCGCCAGCCGCAGCGTGTCGTAGTAGCCGCGGACCATGGCCGGATCGCCTTCCAGCTTCCCCACCACCGTGCCGGCGTGGATGTGGTCCACCCCGATCAGCCGGCACCACTTGGCGATGACCCGGAAGCTGACCCCGTGGTTCTTCTGCCGGGTGTACGTGCCGTGCCCGGCCCGGTGCAGGTGCAGGATGACCCCATTCCGCCGGGCCCACTTCGACATGGACTGGAGCGCCGTGTAGCCGACGGTCAGGTCGGCCATGACGATCACGCTGCCGAGTTCCTTCGCGAACTCGGCCCGCTCGTACATGTCCTCCATGGTCGCCGCGGTCACGTTCAGGTAGTGGCCCTTGACCTCGCCGGTCCGCTCCGCGGCCCGGTTGACCGCCTCCATCGTGAACAGGTAGCGGTCGCGCCAGCGCATGAACGGCTGGGAGTTGATGTTCTCGTCGTCCTTGGTGAAGTCCAGCCCGCCGCGCAGGGCCTCGTAGACCACCCGGCCGTAGTTGCGGGCGGACAGCCCGAGCTTGGGCTTGGTGGTCGCGCCGAGCAGGGGACGGCCGTACTTGTTCAGGTACTCGCGCTCCATCACGATGCCGTGCGGCGGCCCCTGGAACGTCTTGACGTAGGCCAGCGGGATCCGCATGTCCTCCAGCCGGAGGGCCCGCAGGGCCTTGAAGCCGAACACGTTGCCGATGATCGACGAGGTGAGGTTGGCGATCGAGCCTTCCTCGAACAGGTCGATGTCGTAGGCGATGTAGGCGATGTACTCGCCCTCACGGCCCGGGACCGGGTCCACCCGGTAGCACTTGGCCTGGTAATGCTCGTGGGCGGTGAGCCGGTCGGTCCAGACCACGGTCCAGGTGGCGGTGGAGGACTCGCCCGCCACCGCCGCGCCCGCCTCCTCCGGCGGCACGCCCGGCTGCGGCGAGATCCGGAACGCGGCCAGCACGTCGGTCGGCCCGGGCACGTAGTCCGGCTCGTAGTAGCCCATCTGGGCGTACGGGAGCACGCCTGCGTTCCAGCGTCCCTTTGGCTCCGTGCCCGGTGGCTCCGTGTCCGGTGGCTCCGTGTCCGGTCCTGCGGTCATGGTTCCTCCGGTGAGTGGGCAGCGGTGTCCTCTCTGGCCACCATGCCCCGCGACTCATCGCCTGTCTATTGAGAGTTTCGCGCTCACCATCAACCCATCACTTGATGGTCGGTGCCCGCGCAGGGACCACCGCATTACCGCGGTGCGTTTGGTGTGCCCTGACGCACACGATGTACCGCGCTCATTCAGCCGGCCGGGCAGGCGGCTGGAAGCCGCCGTGCGCGAGGACGTGGGCGACCAGGCGGCCGGCGGCGGGGGGAGCGGGCCGGGGTGGGCCACCAGGTACCAGTCGCGGTGCAGCGGGGTGCCCGGAACCGGCAGCGCGGCGAGCCGCCCGCCGGCCAGCTCGGCCGCGACCGCGTCGCGGGAGATCAGCGTGACCCCCAGGCCCACGCTCGCGGACTCGCGGATCGCGCCGTTGGAGCCCACCATCAGGGTGAGCGGGGCGATGTCCAGCTCGGTCAGCAGCGCGTCCGTGGCGGCCCGGGTGCCCGAGCCTGGCTCGCGCAGCAGCCAGGCCTGGCCGGCCAGCCACGGCAGCAGCCGGCCGCCGTCCCGGAGGGTCCCGTCCGGAAGGGGACCCGGGCCCGGGACCCCTTCACGTGCGCTGGCGGCCAGGCTGGGCGCGGCCACCACGACCAGCTGGTGCGGCCGCTCGGCGAGCACCTCGACGTCCCAGCCCGGCTCGGGGCGGCCGCCCAGCACCAGGTCCACCTGATGCCGGTCCAGCAGGCCGCGGACCCGGTCCCGGTTCCCGGCCTCCAGCCGGACCCCCAGCCGCGGGTACCGGGCCCGGAAGCCGCTGAGCAGCCCGGGCAGGATCTGCTCGGCCGCCGTGGTCACGGCCGCGATGCGCAGCTCGCCCCGCTCCGGGTCGCCCGCTGCGGCGGCGGCCCGCCCGGCCTCGTCGAGCAGGCCCAGGACCCGGCGGACGTAGCCCGTGTAGGCCTGCCCGGCCGCGGTCAGCCGCAGCCCGCGGCCGTCCGGCTCCAGCAGCGCCACGCCCAGGGACTTCTGCAGTGCGGCCAGGGAGGCGGAGACCGCCGCCTGGGTCACCACGAGGTCCTGGGCGGCGGCGCGGACCGAGCCGGTCTCCGCCACGGCGAGGAAGGTGCGAAGCTGGTTCAGCGTCACGGGGACCTGCCCGGCTGGTCGTTAACGTTTTACCTAACTATTGCGGAATACCCTTAACCTTATGCTCAGTGAACCTGCCGCCTCACCGGCCCGCTGGATCGACGTGGCCCCGGAGCGTTTCCCGGGCTGGATCGAGTCGTTCGGCGGCCGGCACGGTGCGGTGCGGGTGACGGGCGAGCCGGGGGATGCCGGGCCGGACGGGGCCGTGGTGTTCGTGGCCGCGGACGGGGCGGTGGCGCGGGTCCACGCCCCGTTCCCCCCGGTGCCCGGGCTGGGGCCGGCGCCGGAGCCGGGGGACCGGGGCCCCGTGGCCCGGGACCCCGCGGGCCAGGATCCGGGCGGGGTGGCCCGGGTGATCGCGGCCCACGCCGCCGCCGGCCGGACCGTGGGCGTGCTGCTGGTCCGGCTCGGGGGCTACGCGGCCGGGGTGTTCACCGGGGCCCCGCCGCGGCTGGCCGACTCCAAGGTCGGATCCCGGCTGGTGCACGGGCGCAGCGCGGCCGGAGGCCAGTCCCAGCAGCGGTTCGCCCGGCGCCGCGAGAAGCAGGCCGCCGAGGCGCTCGGCGCGGCAGCGGACACGGCGGCCGCGGTGTTCGGGCGCTCCGGGCGGCCGCTGGACGCGCTGGTGCTGGGCGGGGACCGGCGCGCGGTGGCCGGGCTGCGCGACGACCCGCGGCTGCGCGGGTACTTCGCCGTCGCGGTGGAGCGGTTCCTGACCACGCCTGATCCCCGGCTGGCGGTGCTGCGCGAGACCCCCAAGATGTTCCGCGCGATCCGCGTCCAGCTGACCGAGCCCGCGGTCCGGGACTGAGTCCCGCGGGACTCAGCGCCGCGGGACTGAGCGCCGCGGGACTGGGCGCCGCGGGCCTGAGCGTGCCGGTGGCCTGACCGGGGTTCGGCGGCCCTGCCGGGCTGCCCAGGCAGCCGCCGCCAGGCGGCGGGCCGGGCTGCGGGCCAGGGGCGCGGCCGCACAGGCGTTTGCGGGCGCGCCGCGATCGCGGCGCGGCGGGTACCCTGGATCACGGGCCCGCGGCCGTGCCGCTTCTTCCCCGATCCTCGATTTGGAGTGGTGCCTGGTGATCGCCGCGACCGGCCTGGAGCTGCGCGCTGGCGCGCAGCTGCTGCTGGCGGACACCAGCTTCCAGATCGCCGCGGGAGACAAGATCGGGCTCGTCGGCCGCAACGGCGCGGGCAAGACCACGCTGGCCAAGGTGCTCGCCGGGGAGGCGCTCCCGGCGGCGGGCAGCGTGCGGCGCGGTTCCAGCATCGGCTACCTGCCCCAGGACACGCGGTCCGGCGACCTCGAGGGCCTGGCCCTGGACCGGGTGCTGTCCGGCCGCGGGCTGGATGAGCTGCGTGCGGCCATGCGGGTCGCCGAAGAGCAGATGTCCGACGGGCGGCCCGCCCGGCGCGACGCCGCGGTCCGCCGCTACGGGCAGCTGGAAGAACGGCTCTCCCTGCTCGGCGGGTACGCGGCGGAGGCGGAGGCCTCGTCGATCGCCTCCAGCCTGGGACTTCCTGACCGGGTGCTGGCCCAGCCGCTGGCCACCCTGTCCGGCGGTCAGCGGCGCCGGGTGGAGCTGGCCCGGATCCTGTTCGCGGACGCGCAGACGCTGCTGCTGGACGAGCCCACCAACCACCTGGACGCCGACTCGGTGGCCTGGCTCCGCGATCACCTGAAGGCGTTCCGCGGCGGCCTCGTGGTCATCAGCCACGACACCGCCCTGCTCGACGCGGTGGTCAACAAGGTCTTCCACCTCGACTCCGACACCGCCACGCTGGAGGCGTACAACGTCGGCTGGCAGGTCTACCTGCAGCAGCGTGAGACGGACGCGCGGCGGCGCCGGCGCGAGAACGCCAACGCGTCCCGGGAGGCCGCGTCGCTGCAGGCCCAGGCGGACAAGATGCGGGCCAAGGCGACCAAGGCCAGGGCCGCCCAGAGCATGCAGAAGCGGGCGGAACGGCTGCTCGCCGGGGTCGCCGCCGAGCGCGCCCCGCAGCGGGTCGCGCGGCTGCGGTTCCCCGACCCGGCGCCGTGCGGGCGTGTCCCCGCTGACCGCGGCGGACCTGTCCAAGTCGTACGGCTCGCTCGAGGTCTTCACCGACGTCGACGTGGCGGTGGACCGGGGCTCGCGGATCGTCGTGCTGGGCCTGAACGGGGCAGGCAAGACCACGCTGCTGCGCCTGCTGTCGGGCACGGAGAAGCCCGACACCGGCCAGGTCACCCCCGGGCACGGGCTGCGGCTCGGCTACTACGCCCAGGAGCACGAAACCCTGGATAACGGCCGCTCGGTGCTGGAGAACATGCGCACGGCCGCGCCGCACCTGCTGGACGCGGAGCAGCGGCGCATCCTGGGCTCGTTCCTGTTCTCCGGCGACGCGGTGGACAAGCCCGCCGGGGTGCTCTCCGGCGGGGAGAAGACGCAGCCTCGCGCTGGCCCTCCTGGTCGTCTCCGGCGCCAACGTGCTGCTGCTGGACGAGCCGACCAACAACCTCGACCCGGCCAGCCGGGAGGAGATCCTCGGCGCGCTGCGCCGCTACCAGGGGGCGATCGTGCTGGTCACGCACGATGAGGGCGCGGTCGAGGCGCTCGCACCGGAGAAGGTCATCCTGCTCCCCGACGGCGTGGAAGACACCTGGAATGAGGGTCTCGCAGACCTGGTCGCCCTAGCGTGACGGGCAACCCGGGAGTGGGCGAAAAAGAAGTGATCACTTACCTGGATGTGGGTAGCCGATCCCGCCCCAATGCGTGATCATGGCGGGAGACGTAACGCAGCGGTCACTTCAGTTCACGGGAGGTACGCGTGACCGAGACCCTCAAGAAAGGCACCAGGGTCACCGGTGCCGACCGCACCAAGCTGGCGTCGGATCTGAAGAAGAGGTACGACGCGGGGGAGAGCATCCGGTCGCTGGCCACAGCCACCGGCAGGTCGTACGGGTTCGTGCACCGCATCCTGTCCGAGAACGGGGTCTCGCTGCGTGGCCGCGGCGGCGCGACGCGCGGCAAGGCGCGGGCGAAGCGCTGAGGAGGACATGACCGACCGGGCTGACCCGACCTGCGCGCGCGCCGGGCTCCGCGTTCGACGTCGGCGCGCCCGCTCCCGGGGCCGCCACGATCACGCTCGACCGGAGCCAGCGGCGCAACGCCATGACGCCCGGCATGTGGCACGGGCTGGCGGCGATCGGGCAGGCCCTGCCGCCTGAGGTGCGGGTGGTGGTGGTGCAGGGCGCCGGTCCCTCGTTTTCGGCGGGGATAGACCTGCGCCTGTTCACGCCGGATGGCGTGCCCGGCGAGAGCCTGGCCGGGGCCGCGGATCCCGGCTTCGAGGACTGGATCGCCTCCGTCCAGGCCGGGTTCACCTGGCTGCGCGACCCGGGCATCGTCTCGGTGGCCGCGGTGCGCGGGCACGCCATCGGGGCGGGCTTCCAGCTCGCGCTGTCCTGCGACCTGCGGGTGCTGGCCGACGACGCCCAGCTGTGCATGAAGGAGCCCGCGCTCGGCCTGGTGCCCGACCTGACCGGGACCAAGCCGCTGGTTGACATCGTCGGCCTGCCCCGGGCGCTCGAACTGTGCCTGACCAGCCGCACCGTGAGCGCCGGGAGGCGGCCGCGCTGCGCCTGGCCGAGCTGGTGGTGCCCGGGGCGGAACTGGACGGCGCGGTCGGTGACCTGGTCGCGGCGCTGCTCGCGGTCGAGCCCGCCGTGGCCCGGGCCACCAAGGAACTACTGCAGCAGGCGCCCGGTCATACCCTGGAGAGCAGTCCGCCGCGGAGCGCCGCACGCAGGCGGCGCTGCAGCGCTCCCGCCTGGGGGTTAACGGACGGGAGCGGTAGCTCGCGGGCGAGGCGGGGGGCCAGGGGGGCCGTCCCCCCGGACTCATACAGTTTTCGCCCTTAGCGGACGCGGGAAGATCCGCGGCGGCAGGGAGGTTGCCCCGCTCATGTACGGGTCCAGCTGGCACGCCATGCGCTCGTTCTACCGGGACTCCGCGGTCACCCGGCAGCGGGTGAAGCCGGGCACGGTGCGCAGGATCATGACCTACGCCCGGCCCTACCGCTGGGACCTCGCCTTGTTCCTGGGCATGAACGCGCTCGCCGCGGTGGCCGTGGTCGCGGTGCCGCTGCTCCTGAAGACCCTCATCGACCAGGGCATCCTGGCCCGGAACACCGGCGTGGTCATCGCGATGGCCGCGGTCGTGGCCGGCTCTCGCGCTGGCCAGCGCGCTCCTGTCCTTCGCCCAGCGCTGGTACTCCGCCAGGATCGGCGAGGGGCTGATCTACGACCTGCGCACCGAGGTGTTCGGGCACGTCCAGCGGCAGCCGATCGCCTTCTTTACCCGGGCCCAGACCGGGATCGCTGGTCAGCCGGCTGAACAGCGACGTGATCGGCGCGCAGCAGGCGATCACCTCGACCCTCTCGTCGATCGTGTCCAACGCGCTGATCCTGGTCCTGGTGCTGATCGCGATGTTCAGCCTGTCCTGGCTGGTGACGGTGATCACGCTGGTGATGATCCCGGCGTTCGTGATCCCGGCCCGGCTGGTCGCCCGGCGGCTGCAGCGGCTGACCCGGGAGTCGATGCAGCTCGACGCGGCGATGGGCTCGACCATGACCGAGCGGTTCAACGTGGCCGGCGCGATGCTGGTCAAGCTGTTCGGGAAGCCGGAGCAGGAGACCGAGGTGTTCGCCGGGCCGCGCCGCCCGGGTCCGCGACATCGGCGTCGTCACCGCCATGTACGGCGCGCACCCTGTTCATCGCGCTGACCCTGCTGGCCTCGATGGCCACCGCGGTGGTCTACGGGCTGGGCGGGACGCTGGTCATCCACCATGCCTTCCAGATCGGCACGCTGGTCGCCCTGACCGCGCTGCTGGCCCGGCTCTACGGCCCGATCACCGCGCTGTCCAATGTGCAGGTGGACGTGATGACCGCGCTGGTCAGCTTCGACCGGGTCTTCGAGGTGCTGGACCTCAAGCCGCTGATCCAGGAAAAGCCCGGCGCGGTCCCGCTGCGCACCAGCGCCCCGGCCGCGGACGGCCAGCCGGGTTCCGCGCCCGCCGTCGACTTCCGCCACGTCTCGTTCCACTACCCGGCCGCGAGCGAGGTGTCGCTGGCCTCGCTGGAGTCGATCGCGCTCCCCGCACCCGAGCGGGCGGGCAGTCGCCCAGCCGGTGCTGCGCGGGGTGACCTTCACCGGCCCCGCCCGGGCAGCTGACCGCGCTGGTCGGGCCGTCCGGCGCGGGCAAGACCACCATCACCCACCTGGTTTCCCGGCTGTATGACCCGGACCAGGGCGCGGTGCTCATCGGCGGCCAGGACCTGCGCGACGTGACCCTGGAGTCGCTGCACGACGCGGTGGGCGTGGTCACCCAGGACGCGCACATGTTCCACGACACGATCCGCGCCAACCTCAGCTACGCGCGGCCGGAGGCCACCGAGGCGGACCTGGTCGCGGCGTGCCAGGCGGCGCAGATCTGGGAGCTCATCTCCACCCTGCCCGACGGCCTGAACACGGTCGTGGGGGACCGGGGCTACCGGCTGTCCGGCGGGGAGAAGCAGCGGCTGGCCATCGCGCGGCTGCTGCTCAAGGCCCCGTCCGTGGTGGTGCTGGACGAGGCGACCGCGCACCTGGACTCCGAGTCCGAGGCGGCGGTGCAGGCGGCGCTGAAGACCGCGCTGACCGGCCGGACGTCGCTGGTCATCGCGCACCGGCTGTCCACGATCCGGGAAGCGGACCAGATCCTGGTCATCGACCAGGGCCAGGTCCGGGAGCGCGGCAGCACGAGGACCTGCTCGCGGCGGGCGGCCTGTACGCCGAGCTCTACCACACCCAGTTCGCCGGCCAGGAACCCGCCGCCAGCGCCGCTCAGATGGCCCGGAGCGCGCCGCCGTTGACCGGGAGCATCACCCCGGTCAGGTAGCTGGCCGCGGGGGACAGCACGACCGCGGCCAGCCCGGCCGAACTCGGCCGGCCTGCCGATGCGCCGCAGCGGGATGCTGTCCGCCAGCTCCTCCCGGGGCGGCCCGAGCTCGCGCATCCGGTCGGTCGCGATCCAGCCGGGCAGCAGGCCGTTCACCCGGATCCCGCTCGGGCCCAGTTCGTCCGCGAGCGTCTTGGCGAACCCGGCCAGGCCGGGCCGCAGCCCGTTGGAGATGGCCAGCGCCGGCGATCGGGACCCGGACCGATGAGGACAGCACGAACGCGATAGCCCCGCCCTCGGTGAGCTCGGCGGCCAGCGCCCGGCTGAGCCGCACCGCCCCCAGGAAGATGCTGCCGAAGGCGGCCTGCCAGGCCTCGTCGGGGACGTCCGTGGCCGGCCCGCGGGGCGGGCCGCCCACACTGATCAGCGCGCCGTCCAGGCGGGCGAACTCCTCCCGGGCCGCGGCGATCAGCCGGCCCGGGGTCGCGGGGTCGGCGTTGTCGGCGGCCACCCCCACCGCCCGCCCCGGCCCCAGCGCCCGCGCCGCCCCCGCCGCGGCCCCGGCATCGCGGCCGCTCACCACCACCCGGGCCCCCTCGGCGACCAGCGCCTCGGCGGCGGCGTAGCCGAGCCCGCGGCTGCCGCCGGCCACCAGGTAGACCCGGTCCTGCAGTCCGAGATCCACGCCTGCCTCCCCGCGTCCCGGTGTTCCCGCTCAGGCGCCGTAGCCCACCCGGCGCAGTTCCCCGCCCGCGATGGCCTCGATCTCGGCTGCCTGTGAGGGGACCAGCAGACGGCGCCACGAGCCCGGCTCGGCCGCGGCCGAGTGGCCCGGCGCGGCCGGTTCCAGCATGTGCACGGGGGTAGACAGGAAGTCCGAGACGGCCGCGGCGGCGTCCGCGGGCTGGCGGACCACGTCCTCGTACCGGAAGGTGATCATCTGGCCGGCGGACAGCTGGCCGCGCAGCCGCGCCATCTGCCGCACCGTGCCGCGCCACCGCATCGCGCACTTGGCGGTCATCGACAGGCCGGGCCAGGCGGCCCGGTCGGCCTCGCTCTCGAGGCCCAGGAGCGGATGCGGGAACTCGGCGCCGGTGTCCACGAACCCCGGCCGGAACCAGGCGAGCACCGCCGGATCGGCCAGCATTCCCGCCACCGCATCCCGGCCGTCCCGGATGATCTGCAGGATCCGCGCGTCGGGGAACGCGTCGAGCAGCGCCTCGGCGCAGTACATCAGGTCGGGGCTGGCGTCCCCGTAGCGGATGACCTCCTGCTGGGTCACGCACGGCCCGACGCCATCCAGCCGGCCGGCCTCGCGGCACTGCTGGGTGCAGCCCAGGCAGCAGTCCGCGGTGACCTGCCAGGCCTGCGCGAACGCGTCGCGCAGCACGGTCGCGGCGGCCTCGGGCTTGCCCCGGGAGATCGACGGCCGCCGGGCGAAGGCCTGCACCACCGGGATGACCCAGCGCTGGCCCAGCGTGAAGTGGAAGCCGGCGGACCGCTTGAGGGACCGGGCCAGCAGGTCGATGCCGGAGCACGGGGCACCGATGATGAACACCGGCTGCCTGACCTTCCGCCCGTTGACGACCAGGATGTGCGGCCGCGGTCCGGGTGGCGCCGGGCTGGGGGGGACGTCGCCCGGGTCGCGGTAGTCCCCTGGGCCGGCGGCGGGGCGGGGAGCTGCGGTCACCGTTCGCCGTGCCCCTGGACGGGCGGCGCATCCCCGGCCTGCGCCCGGCAGTGCGCGCCGGCGTGCCGGTCCAGGTTCAGCGCGGCCTGGATCAGGGGCACGTGGCTGAAGGCCTGCGGGGTGTTGCCCACCTGCCGCTCGTAGCGGGGGTCATATTCCTCGCTGAGCAGCCCCAGGTCGTTGCGCAGGGCGAGCAGCCGCTCGAACAGCTTCGCGGCCTCGTCGTCCTGGCCGATCATGTGCAGCGCGTTGGCCAGCCAGAAGCTGCAGGCCAGGAACGCGCCCTCGCTGCCGGGCAGCCCGTCCGGGCTGAGCTGCCCCGGGTCCGCCTCCGCCAGCTGGTACCGGCGGACCAGCCCGTCGGTCACCAGCTCGCGCTGCACGGCCCGGACCGTGGACACGACCCGGGGGTCGTCCGGCGGCAGGAACCCCACTTCCGGGATCAGCAGGACGGCCGCGTCGAGCTGGGACGAGCCGTAGTACTGCATGAACGCGCCGCGCTTCTGCGTCGTAGCCCTTCTCGCAGACCTCGGCGTGAATCTGGTCCCGGATGGCCCGCCACCGATCGTCCGGGCCGCTCATGCCCGCCTCCACCGCCCGGACCGCGCGGTCGAAGGCCACCCAGGCCATCACCTTGGAGTGCACGAAGTGCCGCCGCGGGCCGCGGACCTCCCAGATGCCCTCGTCCGGCTCGTCCCAGTGCTTCTCCAGGAAGGTCAGCAGGGCGCGCTGCAGCGACCAGGCGTGCCGGTCCATCGCGATGCCGGTGGCGCGGCCGAGCGAGAGCGCGTCGATGACCTCCCCGTACACGTCGAGCTGGCGCTGGTTCACCGCCGCGTTGCCGATCCGTACCGGCGCGGAGTTCTCGTAGCCGGGCAGCCAGTCCGCTTCCCACTCGTCCAGCCTGCGCTCGCCGGCCACCCCGTACATGATCTGCACGTCGCGCGGGTCGCCCGCCACCGCGCGCGCCAGCCACGCCCGCCAGGCGAAGGCCTCGTCGGTGTACCCGGTGCGCAGCAGGGCCTCGAGGGTGATGGTGGCGTCCCGCAGCCAGCAGTAGCGGTAGTCCCAGTTCCGCACCCCGCCGAGGTCCTCCGGGAGCGACGTCGTGGCCGCGGCCACGATGCCCCCGGTGGGCTGGAAGGTCAGCGCCTTCAGCGTGATCAGGGACCGGACCACCGCGTCGCGGTAGGTGCCCTGATAGGTGCAGCGGGATACCCACTCATCCCAGAACTGCTGGGTGGCCGCCTCGGCCCGCATCGGATCGAGGCGATCCGGGCCCGCCTCATGCGAGGGCACCCAGGTCAGCACGAACGGGACGCGCTCGCCGGCCATGACGGTGAAGGTGGCCTCGTGCGCCATGGCCCGGCCGTTCAGCATGACCGGCGTGGCGAGCCAGAGCGCGTCGGGGCCGGCGATGCCCAGCAGGCAGCCGTCCATCCGCCTCATCCAGGGCACTACCTGGCCGTAGCCGAAACGGATCCGGAGCACGCAGGACACGTCCACCGACCCGGTCAGGCCCTCCACGATGCGCACCAGGGCGGGCGGCGCGCCGTCCCGGGGCGGCATGAAGTCGGTGACCCGGACGGCTCCGGTGGGGGTGTGCCAGTCCGTCTCCAGGATCAGCGTGTCACCCCGGTAGCGCCGGGTGACCGTGATGCCCTCTCCCACCGTCTGGGAGGCGCCCGGCTGGCTGGCCGCGGCGCTGCCCCCCTGGCTCCTAGCGCCCTGCCCGCCGCCCTGGCCGCCGCTGGCCGCGCTGCTCCCGCCCTGGCCGGCCCGGCCTGCGGGGCGGGCTTGTCGTCCACAGCCTCGGCCGCGGCGGCCGGGGCGATGCTCCAGTGCCCGTGCTGGTCGTCGCCGAGCAGGGCGGCGAAGCAGGCGGGGGAGTCGAAGCGGGGCACGCACAGCCAGTCCACCGACCCGTCCCGGCTGATCAGGGCGGCGGATCGCATGTCGCCGATGAGCGCATAATCCTCGATCATGCCTGGCATCGGCACCTCCAGGTGGGAGCCGCATTCCTGGCGGCGCGACAAGCGGCGGGAGTGGTGGCCCACCCGCGCATGGTTCCTCCCCGCCCGTCCGTACCCGTACCGTACCCGGATCCCCTCGGCCCGCGCTGGCCGTGACCGATCGTAAGCTGTGCATCGTGCATCTACGCGTAGCGGCCCTGACGATCGCGGGCTCCCTGCTGCTCGCCGCCGGGGTGGGCGGCTGCGCCAAGTTCGACGCCACGTTCGGCAAGCAGGAGGCGGTGGTCCAGTTCAAGACCGGGACCACGTCCGCCACCCGGCTGAAGGTCCGGGCCGCCTGTTCCCATCTCCCTGAGGCCCGGGCGGAAGCGCTGCCCACCGATCATCTGGCCTCAGACAACCTGTATGACGTGATCTACCGGGTGGACAAGGCCAGCAACGCGCAGCTCGCCCGGCTTGAGCAGTGCCTGCAAAAATACCCGTCGGTGCTCGGCGTTGACATCCAAACCCCCGGGGACAGCTGAGCGGGCCCCCGCGGGCCCGGCCGGGGACGCGTCAGGGACTCACCGACTCGAGCGCCTTGACCAGGACTACCGGGCAGCGGGCCGCCGCGGCGCAGCGCTGGCTCACCGAGCCCAGGACCAGGCCGGAAACGGTGACCGTCCCCGGGTCCC
This sequence comes from uncultured Actinomycetes bacterium, assembly GCA_963723595.1. Classification (GTDB taxonomy): domain Bacteria; phylum Actinomycetota; class Actinomycetes; order Streptosporangiales; family Streptosporangiaceae; genus RYN-230. The sequence continues at coordinate 561,822 of CAVRRQ010000010.1, read as the reverse complement.
GAGCACCAGCAGCTCAGCGTGCTGGGACGCGACGAGCAGGGCCTCAGCCGGGTCGCCCTCGGCGACCATGGTGTGCAGCGGCACCGGGGGAGCGGGCACCACCGCGCTGACCACCTCGACCAGGTACTGCTTATATTGCTGCTCCAGCTGGCCGCGGTCGAAGGCCATGGGGACAGACGTGAAGGGGACCTGCCAGGACAGCACGGCCGTGAGCTCGCCCTGGCGCGCCCCGGCGAGGTCCAGGGCCCAGCGGAGCGCGGCCTCGCTGTGCGGCGAGCCGTCTATCCCCACCACGACGCGGTAGGTCATGCGGTGGCCTCCTGCCTTCTTACCTCCGGCGGAGCGTAGGCGTCCTCGGTGAGCTGCTCGAGGCTCTTGCCCTTCGGCTCGGGCAGCAGCGTGATGGTGAGGACCAGGCCCGCGGCGGCCACGATCCCCGCGACGATCTCGGCCCCGCGCAAGCCCATCGAGGCGGCGAGCATGTCCGGGAACAGGTAGGCGCCCGCGAACGCGCCCATCTTGCCCGCCCCGGCGGCGAGACCTGGCCAGTGCTGAGGCTCCACTGGCTTTTGAGCAGGTAGACAACGATGCCGATCACGAACAGGTCGCAGGCATCGGTGAAGAACCCCATGCCCGAGACGAACATGATCTTGATCTGGAACCGGCTGATCTTCGAGTCGTCGAGCGAATCGAGGAGGTCCGATCTGGGCGGTGGCGACGCCACTAACAGCAGGGAGTCGGGAGGGTACGCCCTGGGTTAACCAAAAGTGACATTGCCATCACTTTGGTATCAGGAACGTTCTCACGCCCGGCGGGGCAGGGCCGTTTCGCCCGCCCCAGTGGCCACGACCTGGCTGGATTTGCGCCGCTCGCCAGTGGGTATGGTTTAATCGGCCTTGCCTATCAAACAGATCGACATACTAACCTGATCGACAAGGTGGTCCTTAGATGAGACGAGTGGTCCTTGCTGCCGGAGTCGCAGCCATCGCCGCCCTGGCCGCCGGGTGCGGGTCGTCCGCGGCTTCCTCGGGCTCCGGGAGCAGCAGCAGTGGCAGCAGCAGCCACGTCACGCTGCGGCTGGGCCTCCTGGCCAACATCACCCACGCGCCGGCCCTGGTCGGGCTGAACAAGGGCTTCTTCACCAAGAACCTGGGCAGCGGGGTCACGCTCAAGACCTCGGTCTTCAGCTCCGGCACCCAGGAGACCACTGCGCTGCTGGCCGGCCAGCTGGACGCGGCCTACGTCGGTCCCAACCCGGCCATCAACGCCTGGCAGAAGTCCGGCGGCAAGGCCATCAAGATCATCTCCGGGGCGGCGTCCGGCGGCGCGGCCCTCGTGGTCAAGCCGAGCATCAGCAGCGTCAGCCAGCTCAAGGGCCAGAAGCTGGCCACGCCGTCGCTGGGCAACACGCAGGACGTGGCGCTGCGGTACTACCTCAAGTCGCACGGGCTGACCACCACCCAGACCGGTGGCGGCGACGTCTCCGTCACGCCGATCACGCCCAACTCGGACGCGGTGCTGGAGTTCAAGTCGGGCCAGATCGCCGGCGGCTGGGAGCCTGAGCCCTACGACGGCCGAGATGGTCGCGGACGGCGGCAAGGAACTGGTCAACGAGGCCAGCCTGTGGCCGGGCGGCAAGTTCGTGACCACCAACCTGGTCGTCTCCCAGTCCTTCCTGGCCGCGCACGCCAGCGTGGTCAGCGACCTGCTCAAGGGCCAGATCGAGTCCGTCAAGTACATCAACGCAAACACCCCGGCCGCCGAGACGGCCGCCAACGCCGAGCTGACCACGCTGCTCGGCAAGGGCCTGAAGTCGTCCGCTCTCGCCGCGTCGTTCAAGACGATCACCTTCACCGACGACCCCATTGCCTCCTCGCTCGCCACGGACGCCAAGCACGCCCAGGCGGTGGGGCTGCTCAAGCCGGTCAACCTGAACGGCATCTACGACCTAGGTCCGCTCAACGCCCTGCTGAAAGCCGACGGAGAAGCACAGGTGAGCCCATGACCCTTGATTCGCGCGGTGCTACGCCCCCGGGAGTGACTCCCGGGGGCGTCAGCCCATGCCCAGGCAGCGACCACCGGAGCCCCCATGACCACTGAATCCCGGCTGGACGAGCCCAGGGCCGGGACGGCCATCCGGATCGACGAGGTGTCCAAGACCTTCGGCCGGGGTGACACCGAACTGCTGGCCCTGGACCGGGTGTCGCTGTCCGTGGCCCCGGGCGAGTTCGTCTGCCTGATCGGGGCGTCCGGGTGCGGCAAGAGCACCCTGCTGAACCTGGTGGCGGGCCTGGACGCGCCCACCTCGGGCGAGGTGGGCACCGGCGGGCGCCGGGTCTCGCTGATGTTCCAGGAGTCGGCGCTGTTCCCCTGGCTGACCGCGGCGAAGAACGTGGAAATGCCGATGCGGGCCAGCGGGGTGCCGAGGGCCGAACGCCAGCGAGCGGGTGGCCGAGCTGCTCGACCTGGTCCAGCTGAGCTCGTTCGGCGACAAGCGCCCGCACGAGCTGTCCGGCGGGATGCGGCAGCGGGTCGCCCTGGCCCGGGCCCTGGCCCAGGACGCGGACGTGCTGCTCATGGACGAGCCGTTCGGCGCGCTCGACGCGATGACCCGGGACCTGCTGCACGAGGTCCTGGAGGGCATCTGGCGGCGGCGCCAGCTGACCATCCTGTTCGTCACCCACGAGGTGCGCGAGGCGGTCCGGCTAGGTGACCGGGTGGTGCTGCTGAGCAGCCGGCCCGGCCGCGTGATCGGCGAATTCGGGGTGGACTTCGAGCGCCCGCGGGGGATGGACTCCGCGTGACACCGTGGGACTCGCGATCAAGATCAAGGACCGGCTGCGCGAGGAGATCATCCGCCATGGCCATTGAGACCCCGCAGGAGCCGGCCGCGGCCCTGGCCGGCCTGGACCAGCTGGAGCTGGCCCCGCCGCAGCAGGCCAAGCGGCACATCGCAGCCAAGGTCTGGGCGGGCGCCTGGCCCAAGCTGCTGGCCCTGGTGCTCGCCCTGGCCATCTGGCAGCTGGTCTACCTCAGCGGCTTCAAGAGCGCGATCCTGCCCGGCCCGGCGACCACCCTGACCGACCTGTGGCACCAGGTGCATACCGCCCAGCTGTGGACGGCGATCGGCACCACCCTGCGCCGCGCGATCATCGGGTTCGCCCTGGCCCTCGTCATCGGCACGGTGGTAGGCGCCCTGGTCTCCAGGATCAGGCCGCTGCGGGCCGCGGTCGGCTCGCTCATCACCGCGCTGCAGACGCTGCCCTCGATCGTGTGGGTCCCGTTCGCGATCATCCTGTTCGGCGCCAACACCACGGCCATCCTGTTCGTCATCGTGATGACCGCGGCACCTGCGATCGCTAACGGTCTTATCGCGGGGGCTGACTACCTGCCGCCGCTGCTGCTGCGGGCGGGCAAGACCATGGGGCTGCGCCGCGTCTCCCTCTACCGGCACGTGATCATGCCCGCCACCCTGCCCGCCTTCGTGAACGGGCTCAAGCAGGGCTGGGCGTTCGGCTGGCACGGGCTGATCGCGGCCGAGATCGTGGTCATCATCCTCGGCCAGCCCTCGCTCGGGGTGCTGCTGAGCAACGACCAGGACCAGGCGGACATGGCCGGGGCGATCTCGATCATCCTGGTCATCCTGGTCATCGGCATCGTGGTGGACGTGCTGTTCAACGCCATCAACGGGCGGATCCGCAACCGCTGGGGCGTGGCGGACAACTCTTCCCGCGCCTGACACCCGGGTTCCCGGCGGCCGCACGGCCGCCGGGAATCACCCGGCCAGGTGACCCGCCGCCAGGCCCTGGTCCGCGGCCAGGCCCTGGCTTTCCGGCTGCTGCGGCCCGGCTGGCTCGTCCATGGCCAGCCGCTCGGTGGGCAGCCGCTCCATGTCCAGTCGCTGGGCGCCGGTGTAGACGTTCATCGACGGGCCGCGCAGGAAGCCGATCAGGGTCATCCCGGACTCCCCGGCGAGCTCCGCGGCCAGTGACGAGGGCGCGGACACCGCGGCCAGCATGGGCAGCCCGGCCATCAGGGCCTTCTGGGTGAGCTCGAAGGACGCGCGGCCGCTCACCAGCAGCACGCATCCGGTCAGCGGCAGCCGCCCCTCGCGCAGGGCCCAGCCGATCACCTTGTCCACGGCGTTGTGCCGGCCGACGTCCTCGCGCAGCGCCAGCAGGGTGCCCCCGGGGGTGAAGATCCCCGCGGCGTGCAGCCCGCCGGTGCTGGCGAACACCCGCTGGGCCTCGCGCAGCCGGTCCGGCAGGGCCGCCAGCACCGCCGGCGACACCCGCACCTGATCCGCGGACACGTCGTAGCGGGCCCGGACCCGGATCGCGTCGATGCTGTCCTTGCCGCACACCCCGCAGGCGCTGGTGCTGATGAAATTCCGCTGCAGCCGCTCCAGGGGCAGGGTGACACCGGGAGCAAGGGTCACGTCGGCCACGTTCCCGTCGCACAGGGTGATCTGGGTCAGGTCGGCCGCCGCGCCGATCACGCCCTCCGTGACCAGGAACCCGGCCGCCAGGTCGATGTCGTGGCCCGGGGTGCGCATGGTCACCGAGAGCGGCTGGCCGCCGACCCGGATCTCCAGCGGCTCCTCCACGGCCAGCAGGTCCGCGCGGGCATCCGCGGTGGCCTGCTCAGCGGTGTCCTGCTCATGCGGCCCGGGCCGGACCGTCACCCGCAGCACCCGGCGCCGTGCTGTCCTCGAAGTCATTGACCGCCTCCCGCGACGTGGCACCCGTCACGAGCCTACGACGGGCCCGGGCAAGTGCGAGCGGGGGAGCGGTGCTAGCGGGGGAGCGGTGCGAGCGGGGAGCGGTGCTAGCGGAGGACAAGGGTGGCGCCCGCGCGCGGGATCAGCTCCCCGATCACCGGGGCACCCGGGATCTCCCCGGCGACCAGCAGGCCGCCAGAGGTCTGCGCGTCCGCGAGGAGCAGCAGGTCCTCCTCGCTGAGCCCGCCGGTATCGGTGTGCGGGATGACCCAGTCGAGGTTGCGCCGGCTGCCGCCGGGCACGTATCCCGCCCGCAGGGCGTCCCGGGCCCCGTCGATCAGCGGCACCGCGGCGTGGTCCACCACGGCGGACACCCCGCTCGCCCGGGCCAGCTTGAACAGGTGGCCGAGCAGCCCGAACCCGGTCACGTCGGTGGCGCAGCGCAGGCCGGCGGCCAGGGCGTCCCGGCTGGCGCCGGCGTTGAGCGTGGTCATCACCTCGATCGCCTGCGGGAACACCTCGCCGGTCGCCTTGTGCCGGGAATTGAGCATCCCGCTGCCGATCGGCTTGGTCAGGCTGATCGGCATCCCGGCCTGGCCGGCGTTGATGCGCAGCAGCGCCTCCGGGTCGGCCAGGCCGGTCACCGCCATGCCGTATTTGGGCTCCGGGTCGTCGATGCTGTGCCCGCCGGCCAGCAGGCAGCCGGCGTGCCGGGCGGCGTCCAGCCCGCCGCGCAGCACCTCGCCGGCCAGCTCGAAGGGCAGTGTGGCCCGCGGCCAGCCGAGCAGGTTGAGCGCGACCAGCGGCGTGCCGCCGACCGCGTAGACGTCCGAGAGCGCGTTCGTGCCGGCGATCCGGCCGAAGGTGTAGGCGTCGTCCACCACCGGGCCGAAGAAGTCGGCGGTGGCCACCACCGCCCGGCCGTCGCTGATCTGGACGACCGCGGCGTCGTCGCCGTGCTCGACTCCGATGAGCAGGTCGGCGTCGATCCGCTGCACCGCCGGCTGGCCCGGGGGCACGGGCGCGGCCAGCATCTGGGCGACCACCTGCTCCAGTTCCCCGGGCGGGATCTTGCAGGCGCAGCCTCCGCCGGTCGCGTACTGGGTCAGCCGGATACCGGCAGAGACGGTCATGGCTCGCACTCTAATGCGGCATCATCTTGCGGCCGGCGCGGGGACGTGGTGGCATTCCAGGGAAACCGGGCCCGCCGGGCCCACCAGGCGGAGGTGAGCGGTGACGACCGAGGTTCTCCGGCAGCGGGCGGAGATCAAGGAATCGATCCGGGGCCAGACCGTGTGTGATCAGCTCCGGGAGACCGCGGAGCGGTTCGGTGACTACCCGGCCCTGTCCCAGGCGAGCCCGGACAGCCCGGCCGGCGATGCGGCCGGCTGGCCCACCCTGACCTGGGCCCAGGCCCGGCAGCAGGCGCTGGAGCTGGCGGCGGGCTTCATCGCGCTCGGCCTGGCCCCCGGTGAGCACGTCGCGATCATGATGCCGAACCGGACCGAGCACGTGCTGGCCGACTACGGCGCCGTGCACGCCGGCGGCATCCCGGTCACGTTCTACGCCACCCTGGCCGCCGAGCAGGTGGCCTTCGTCGCCGGGGACTGCGCGGCCCGGATCGCGGTGCTCGACGGGGCGGACCAGCTGGCCCGGTGGCAGCCGGTGCTGTCGAAGCTGCCCGCCCTGAGCACCATCATCGTCCGGGACGCCAGCGCATGCCCGGCGGGCGAGCAGTACCTGACCTGGGACGACTTCGCCGCGCTAGGCCGGGAGCGGCTGGCCGCCGAGCCGGAACTGGTGACCGCGCGGCTGGCCGCGATCACCCCGGAGGACCCGGTCACCCTGCTGTACACGTCCGGGACCACCGGCAACCCGAAAGGCGTCCTGCTCACCCACCACTGCATCATGTACGAGGTGGCCGCGGCGATCCTGGGCGGCAACGTCCGCCCGCATGTGCGCTGGGTTTCCTACCTGCCCCTGGCGCACATCGCGGAGCGGATGTTCAGCATCTACCTGCCCCTCAGCACCGCCGGGCACGTGCATTTCTGCCCGGACGTACAGCAGCTCGTGAAGACCGTTGGAGAGGTAATTCCCACCGCGTTCTTCGGCGTGCCGCGGGTGTGGGAGAAGATCAAGGCCGGGATCCAGGCCCTGCTGGCCGCCGAGGCTGACCCGGCCCGGCGGGCCGCGGTCGAGCAGGCCATGGACGTCGGGCGCCGGTACGTGGAGAGCACGCAGTACGGCCGGACCACGCCGGACGAGCTCGCCGAGGCGTTCCGCCGGGCCGATGAGCAGGTCCTGGGGCCGATCCGCTCGCTGCTCGGGCTGGGCGAGGCGGCCGTGGTGTCCAGCGCGGCGGCGCCGCTGCCGCCCGAGGTCGGCGCCTTCTTCGCCGGGCTGGGCCTGAGGGTCCTGGACATCTACGGGATGACCGAGACCACCGGCGCCTTTACCTCCAACACGGTCTCGGAGTTCCGGCTGGGCACCGTGGGGCGGGCGTTCGCGGGCACCGAGATCATGATCGCCGGTGACGGGGAGATCCTCACCCGGGGCCCGCTCAACACGCCCGGCTACCTGAACCGGCCCGACCTGACCGCCGAGCTGATCGACGCCGAGGGCTGGCTGCACACCGGCGACATCGGCCGCCTGGACGACGACGGGTTCCTGTCCGTGGTGGACCGCAAGAAGGAGCTCATCATCACCGCGGGCGGGGAGAACGTGCCGCCCGCCGCGGTCGAGAACCTGCTCGTCGCGCACCCGCTGATCGGCCAGGCCCTGGCCTACGGGGATCGCCGGCCCTACGTGGTGGCGCTGCTGACCCTCGACGCGGAGATCGCGCCCGCCTGGGCCGGGGCCCGCGGCATCCAGGCCGGCTCGCTGGCGGAACTGGCCCAGAACCCGGTGCTGCTGGCCGAGATCGAGGAGGCCGTGGCCGCCGCGAACCAGCAGCTGGCCCGGGTGCAGCAGGTCAAGCGCTGGCGGCTGCTGCCGGTGGAGTGGACCGCGGAGAGCGAGGAGCTGACCCCCACGCTGAAGCTCAAGCGGCGCGTCGTGCACGCGAAGTACTCCGACGACATCGACACCCTCTACGCCGGATAAGGTCGGCTCCGGAGGCGTCTGGGTGCCTGGTGGCCCTCCCGGTCTTCAAAACCGGTGGGCGGCGCTCCGCGCCGCCGGCGGGTTCGATTCCCGTCCGCCTCCGCCACCGGCCGGGCCCCCGCAGAGCCGGCCGCCCTTGGCGTACCACTGACTCACGGGCTGGGGCTGGGGTGCCCGGTCTCCAGTCACACTGGCCCCTCCCGCCCACGTTTCACGCGGACCGTGCGCCGAACCGGGTAAAAAACCCCGGAAAGGCGCGCGTTGCGCGTGAAATGTCGGCGCTGGGCGTGATCGGACGGCGCGGAACTCTTGCTCGGGGACGGATCGGCGATGAGCAAGGGACGAAATGATCACCGTTGACGGCGCCGGGCCCCCTCGCTCACCGCTGCCAGTCGGCGCGGTCGAGAGTGCGGCGGAAGCGGCCGATGTCCGTGCTTAACACCAGCCAGGGGTTGCGCCCGTCCCGGCCCCGCGCCGACCACGCGCGGTAGGTGGACAGGAACTCGATCGAGATGTCGAGCTGCGGGAAGTCTGCCCGCAAGTCACGCAAGGTCGTGGCGTCGTCATGATCGTTCTCCGGGGTCATCGTCAGCCTTCCGGTGTCAGCTCGGCGCGCTCGGTCAACCGCCCTGGGGCGGCCACTCACATCATGTCAACCCACCCTAGCTTGCCACAACTTATCTCAGCTAACCTCGACTGACCTAGCCTAGCTTGGCCCTGGCTTACCTCGTACCGTGTTCGGGTGAAGATCGACAACGACTCCCCGGAGCATCCGTATGTGCAGCTAGCCGGGCTGCTGCGGGACCGGATCAAGGCCGGGGAAATCGGGCCGCGAGTCCCGTCGATCATGGAGCTGGCGGAGGAGACCGGGCTATCCGCCGCTACGGTCAAGCGCGCGCTCGGCCTGCTGCGCGATGAGGGCCTGATCTACGCCGTGCCCGGCCGTGGCACATTCGTGCGCAAGTAATCCCCGTCAGGCGCCTGCCTCCGGGGCGGGCGCAATGCCAGGATTGGGGCATGCCCCGGGACCGTGATGTGGCCGCGTTCGCCGAGCGTGCTGAAGGCTACGAGGAGGGCTGGCGCGGCCGGCTCCACCATGAGATCGCCGACCGGACCGCTGGAGCTCGCGCTGGCCCAGGTCCCGGCGCCGCGGCGGGTGCTGGATGTCGGGTGCGGGACCGGCTACCTGCTCCGCCAGCTGGCCGCCCGCGCCCCGGATGCGGTGGAGCTGGTGGGCGTGGATGCCGCCGCGGAGATGGTCCGGGTCGCCCAGGAGTCGACCACTGATCCGCGGGTCCGCTTCCAGGCCGGCACCGCCGAGCACCTGACCGAGCCCGACGGCGCGTTCGATCTGATCGTCAGCACCACGTCGTTCGATCACTGGGCCGACCAGCAGGCCGGCCTGCGGGAATGCGCCCGGGTGATGGCCCCGGGCGGCCGCCTGGTCCTGGTCGACCAGTTCTCGCCGCTGTACCTGCCCACGCTGATCGGCAGCCGCCGGGGCAAGGCCCGCACCCGCCGCCGGGCTACGCGCCTGCTGACCCGGGCCGGTTTCCGGGCGCCGCAATGGCATGCCCGTGTATGCCGTCATCATCAGGGCGGTCACGGTGTCGAAGTGACCGTCCCGTCCCTGGCGGGCCGCCCCGGAGTCACGACGTATGTGGAGGTCACCTGATGCCCGCAGTTACCGGGGATACCGCCAGCGGGCTCACTGAGCAAGCCGCCCGGCGGCTGGCCGCGATCGACCCGCTGCTGCCCGCCCCGCCGTGTCCCGCGGGGTGCGGCGCGGAACTGGCCGTCACCGGGCCGGACGGGTCGGTAGCCGCGCTGGGCACCTGCGAGCACTGGGCCGGGGAGCCGGAGTCGCTGGAGCTGACCTGGGGGGCGGCCCGCCGGTTCCAGCTCACACCGCAGATCGCGGGCCCGGAGGTGGCCGCGACCCTGGACGGGCTGCTGGCCCGGTGGCGCGACCATCTGGCCGCCGTGCCAGAGGCGGCGGAGGAGGACACCGCAGCCGTGCTGACCTGGCCGGCCCGGGACGTTGACGGGCCCCGGACCCTGCTGCGGCACGGGCTGGCGCCGCGCGCGGTCATCGCGGCGCGGGCCGCGGGCCGGCGCCCCCCGGCCGCGCTGCCGGTGGACCCCGACGTGCGGATCCGCCGGGCCGGGCCCGCGGACCTCGACGCGGTCGCCGGCTCGGCATGGAGACCGTCCGGTACGACGCCCACTTCGGCACCGTGGTCGAGCGGCCGGGGACACCTGAGGCGCTGCGCCACGAGGCAGCCCAGGTGCTGGCCGCCCCGGATCCCTGGGTGTGGCTGGCCGAGCGGGACGGGGCCGCGATCGCCCTGCTCTACGCGGAACGGCCGGAGTTCGCGGGCTGGATCGCCCCGATGGTGCGGGCGGAGCCGGTGGCCTACCTCGAGCTGATGGACGTGCTGCCCGGCGAGCGGGGCGGCGGGCTGGCCGCCGCGCTGGTCGCGCAGCTGCACCAGGCCGCGGACGACTCCGGGGTGGCGGTCACGCTGCTGCACTACGAGCAGGTCAACCCGCTGTCCGGGCCGTTCTGGAGCCAGCAGGGGTACCGGCCGCTGTGGACCACCTGGGAGGCCAGGCCTGCCGGTACCCTCCGCTAGCGGGCGGGCTAGTGCCGCGAGGAGTCGCTCTCGCGGGGCATCCGGAAGAACGGCGACTTCAGGATGAACCGGGCCGAGAACATCAGCAGCACGCCGGCGACGACAATGCCGACCAGCGACCAGACCTGCGACGACGGGGCGCTCTGCAGCGACTTGGCCAGGATCCAGCCCAGGAACACGGCCGCGCCGAGCGGCAGCAGGCCCAGGATCAGCGCGTCCCACGCGCTGCTGAAGACCCGGCGCCGGTAGTACACCATGGTGGCCAGCGCGGTCAGGATGTAGAAGATCGAGAACAGCAGCCCGGTCACGTCGATCACGTCGAAGAACGCGTTCTGCACCGAGGTGGCCAGGTAGTAGATGGTGCTGAGCGCGACGATGAGCAGGCCCACGATGATGCTGGCGGCGACCGGGGTGGACCAGCGGCGGGACACGTTGGCGAGGAACTCCGGCAGCGCCCGGTAGCTGGCCATCCCGTAAACGATCCGGGCACTGAGCACGATGCCGGTGCCCGTCGTCGCGATCACCGACAGCGCGATGGACAGGGCCATCGCCTTGGCCCAGAAGCCGCCGCCCAGAGCCTGGGCCACCGCGATGAGCGCGGTGCCGTTGGCCGCAGCGGCCTGCAGCTTGCCCGGCGAGATTACTCCCTGGAAGCCGAGCTGGGAGACCGTGTAGATGATGGCCAGCAGGCCGACGGCCAGGATCGCCGCCTTGCCGGGGTTGGTGCGCCGGTGCTTGACCTCCTCGTTGACGTACAGGGTCCCGTCCCAGCCGCCGTAGACGAACACCGCGACCAGGAATCCGGCCACCGCGCTGCCCTTGCCGTTGATGCCGGAGAGGCTGAACCAGCCCTTGGTGATGGGGACGGTGCCCGGGTGGTGGCTGAGCACGAACACCAGGCCGGCCACGGCCAGCCCGATCAGGATGAGGTACTCGACCGCCGCCATGCTGACCTGGGCCCGCGCGGTGATCTTGATGCCCACGACGGCGATGACCAGCATGATGATGCCGACCGCGGCGCCGATGGCGATGTACTGCCAGGTGCTGGTGGAACTGGACCCGAACACGGCCAGGACCGACGGGCCGAGCAGCAGGACCTCGGCCACGGTCCCGATGATGTATGCGGCGATCATCAGCCAGCCGGTCAGGAAGCCGAGATAAGGATTGATGGCGCGGCCGACCCACTCGAAGGACGCGCCGCAGTTGGCGTTCCACATGTTCAGCCGGCGGTAGGCGTTCGCGATGATCAGCATGGGGATCGCGGTGAGGATCAGGATCGGGCCGCTGCCGTACGCGGTCGCCGCGGCCAGCGCGGCCAGCGACAGCCCCACGGTGGCCGCGGGCGCAGACGAGGCCATGCCGATGACCGTGTCCTGGGCGACGCCGATAGCGTTGGGCTCGAGGCGCGCGGCTGGCTGGGGCGGGATTCCCACGATCGCCGCGGCGGGTCGGTCGGTCATCAGGCTTCCTCTCGTGCTGGCCCGGAGGGGCCCCAGATGCTCCGCGCCGGCGCCGAAGGGTTCCCCGCCCATTGCCCGGCCACCCGCGCGATCATAACGATCATTTCCGGCATACGGCGATATGTCCCCGGCAGTAATATGCAGGAGTTTCCCAGGGATGGCGATTTGCGTGAGTGGCCATTCCACTCCGGCGGGACAGACGGGGACAATTCAGGCAATCAGGCAATGTGACGCGATGAGCGATTACCGGCCTGAAAGCCGCGCACCCGCGGCCAGGCGGAGACAGCCGGCGGGATCCCCGCTGCTGCCCGGGCGACCGGATTGTCCGGGGGTAAAGGTAGGGTCAGCTTCGTGTCGCAGATGTCCGGTGACGCGGGAGGGTGGCGGGACCTTCCCCCCGCACCGCCACCCCATGGATCATTCCTGGCCTGGTACCAGGGCTGCCGTTGCGGCCCCTGTGAGGCAAGTGGCCAGGGATTCCTGCACGAGCTGGCCCGGCGCAACCTGCTGCGGCGCGACGGGGGCGAGCCTTACGCGGTGCGGCTCAGCGCCGACGACCAGGCGCATCTGGACCCCGCCGTCCGGGCCCGGAACTGCCCGCTGTGCGGGGCGCTGCGTTATCACCGCTGCCGTGACCCGCACTTTCCGCTGCACTTCAGCGCGACTCATCCTGAGCGCGGATCAGGCTGACGTGCGCGGCGGCACTTTCCGGTATTCGCGGAGCTGATCTTCCAGCGCGGTCAGGCTCGGGGCCCATAGGTCGTCTAATCCGCCCGCACCATGACGGCGGGCGGTGAAGCCGGTTCCCCGGCCCGGGTGCACGGCGCGGATCGACCACAGTGGCCACCGCGTCCGGGCTGCGGCCAGCTCGGCAGCAGGTGTCGTACTCATGTGCCCCCCCTGCGGGTCAGTTCTCTAAACGAAAAGGCTCCGCTCGCTTGTTCTCATTCCCGCCCCGGGCATGGAATCCCCGGCCGGAGTGCTGAGGACGGGAGCCTAGCCGCTGCGTGAGGAGTCACACCCGGTCGCTGCCGGGGCGCGCCGCACCCGCACGGCCGGGGACGCAGGCGGGCCCGGCCGCGAGACTGGCTCGCGGGCCGGGCCCGCCAGGGCCGGCGGAGGCGGCGGCCTCCGGGTGGGGCTGGGTCGTTACGGCTGGCTTCCCGGGCTGACCGGGGTCCGGGTGACGGTCTCCTCGCCTTCCGGGGTCTCGCTGTCCCGCGCTACCGTGGTCTGCTCGCCCGCCGGGCGCTCGAACACGCTGCGCTCAGCGGCTGGCCGCTCGTACACGACGGGGTCCGCGGCCGGGGTAGCCGGGGCGCCCGGGGTCGGCCGGCTCGGTGACGGCCGCGTCCTCCTCGGCCGCGCGCTCACTGAGCCGCGCGTCCCTTACTCCGACCACCGTCAGCCGGCCTATCGACAGCGCGGCCAGGAACACGATGATCACGCCCAGCCCGGTGAAGTAGCTGAGTTCCACCAGCGTCCTGGTCAGGGTGCCGCCGATGGGGGAGCCCAGGGCGACGGTGCCGTGCGCATTCCACAGCGGGCTGAGCACCCGGCCCACCGCGAACCAGGCCCCGGCCAGGGCGGCGACCCAGGCACCGAACATGGCTACGGGACGGACCCGGCTGGCCATCAGGATGAGGCCGCCGAGCACGGTGGCGGCGCCGGGCAGGATCTCCAGCCATAGCCGGCCGGAGGTGTAGGTCCAGGAGGTACCTGGCGTGTAGGCGAAGTGGAAATACGGCCCGACGAACGCGATCAGGCCGCCCCACAGGCCGAGCAAAACAAGAAGGGCGCCGCTCAAAGCGCCCCGGGTCCGGGGAACGCGCAGCATCCCGGCCATTTCGATCACTCCCTCAAACGGTCCAGCAGGGGTTTTGGTCCCGCGCGGCGCAACTACCCCGGCCGCCGGCCTTTATGCGGTACGCCACCCAGGGCCCGTAATCGCACCAGATAGGGTCGCCCCGTGGAATCAGGTCCGGTGCAGGCCGCCCCGGCGCCGGCCCGCGGCGCACGCTCCGGGGATCGCGGCTAGATGCAGGTCATCGCCACCGCCGGGCATGTCGACCACGGGAAGTCCACCCTGGTCCGGGCGCTAACCGGGATGGAGCCGGACCGCTGGGCCGAGGAGCGGCGCCGCGGCCTGACCATCGACCTGGGCTTCGCGTGGATGACGCTGCCCAGCGGGCAGCAGGTGGCGTTCGTGGACGTGCCGGGGCATGAGCGGTTCGTGCCCAACATGCTGGCCGGCGTGGGGGCCGTGCCCGCGGTCCTGTTCACGGTGGCGGCCGACGAGGGGTGGATGCCCCAGTCCGAGGAGCACCTGGCCGCCGTGCACGCGCTCGGCATCACCCACGGCCTGCTCGCGGTGACCCGCTCCGACCTGGCCGACCCGGCCGGGGCCCGGCGCCAGGCGCTGGGCAGGCTCGCCGCGACCAGCCTCGGCGGCGTCGAGGCCGTCGCGGTCAGCGCCCGCACCGGGCTGGGCCTGCCCGCGCTCCGGGAGGCCCTGGACCGGCTGGCCGCGAACCTGCCGCAGCCGGACCCGGCGGCCCCGGTCCGGCTCTGGGTGGACCGCGCGTTCCGGATCAAGGGGAGCGGCACGGTCGTGACCGGGACGCTCCCGGCCGGCACCATCCACGCCAAGCAGGAACTGCTGCTCACGCCGTCCCTGGAACCCGTGCGGGTGCGCGGCATCGAGACCCTGAAGCAGGCAGCGGCCCAGGTGAGCGGGGTGGCGCGGGTGGCGCTGAACCTGCGCGGCCCGGAACGGGTGACCCCCGGGCGAGGCATGGCGCTGGTCGAGCCGGGCCGGTGGACGCTGGCCGCCGTGGTGGATGTGCGTCTCGCGGCTGCCGGCGGCCGGCCGCCGCGCCAGCTCACCGTGCACGCGGGGTCGGCCCGGACCGCCGCGCACCTGCGCCCGCTGGGCGGCCTGATCGCCCGTCTCACCCTGGCGGAGCCGCTGCCACTGCACGTCGGCGACCGGCTGCTGCTCCGTGACCCCGGGTCAGCCGCGGCCGCCTTCGCCCAGCCGGACGCCGGTGCCGGCCCGCCCGGGCCCGCCAGGCCCGGCCGCCCGGCGTGGCCGCCGCTGGTCGGCGCCACCGTGCTGGACCCGGCGCCGCCCGCGTTCCGGCGCCGGGGGGCCGCCGCCGCGGCCGGCCGGGAACTCGCCGCGTGGCCCGCCGTGCCCGCCGCGGCCGACCTGCTGAGGCGGCACGGGCTGCTGCGCGCCACGGGCCTGCGGGCCATGGGGCTCGCTGAGCTGCCGGCCCCGGCCGGGGGCGACTGGCTGGCCGACCCGGAGCACTGGGCCGCCCTGGCCCGGCAGCTCCGGGACAGCGTCGCCGCGCACGCGCAGCAGGAGCCGCTCGCGCCGGGCCTGCCGCTGGAGGCGGCCCGGGCCGGGCTGGGCCTGCCCGCCCGGCAGCTGGTCGAGCGCCTGGCCGCGCCGCCGCTGGCGGTGCGGTCCGGCTACCTGGTGCTGGAGGGTGACGGCGGTGCCGGGCGCGGCCCGGCCCTCCCGGACCGGGTGCTCACGGCGGTGCGGCTGCTCCGCGACGACCTGGCCGGGCAGCCGTTCGCCGCGCCTGAGGCCGCCCGGCTGCGCGAGCTCGGGCTGGATACCCGCGCACTGGCGGCCGCGGCCCGGGCCGGGATGCTGCTGCGGGTGGCCGATCAGGTCGTCCTGGCGCCGGGCGCGGACCGGGAGGCCGCCCGGATCCTGGCCGGGCTGCCCGGGCCGTTCACCGCGGCCGAGGCCCGGCAGGTGCTGCACACCACCCGGCGCGTGGCGATCCCGCTGCTGGAGTACCTGGACCGCCGGGGGCTCACCCGCCGGCTGCCCGATGACCGGCGCATAGTGACCGGCGCAGGGTGACCCGTACCGGCTGACCAGGCCATGGCCACGCCCACCAGGACGGGACGGTGAAGTCAGCGGCCGGTCAGGCCGCGGCCCGCGAACCGCTCGCTGCTCCAGGCGGCCGCCTCGGCGGGCGGCTGATCCGAGCTGATCCAGCGGACCAGCGCGTGCGCCGTCACCGGGGCGAGCAGGATCCCGGTCCGGTAGTGCCCGGACGTCAGCCAGGCGTTGGCAAGACCGTGGATCCGGTCGATGACCGGGAGACCGTCGGGATGCCGGGGACGGAAGCAGCACCAGGTGTAGTCGGCCCGCAGCCCCTGCAGCTGCGGCAGCGTCGCGTACAGGCCGGCCAGGATGCTGTCGATGATCTCCTGCCGGACCACCGGGCTCTCGTCGCCCATGTCGAAGGTCCCGCCGACGAGGAGCCGCCCGTCCTCCAGCTGGGTGGCGACCGGCGCCACGATGCCGGGCAGCCGCAGCGGCGTCGGCTCGGTGACGAGCAGATGCCCCTTGACCCGCTCCCAGGGCACGTCGATCTCCAGGCCGTCCAGGACCGGGGGCAGCCCGGTGGCGAAGACCACCGCGCCCGGCTGCACCCGGCCGGCGGTCGTGTCCACGCTCACGATCCGGTCGCCGCGGACCGTGACGCCGGTGGCGGCGACCCCGGTGGCCACCGAGGGCAGCGGGGCGGACAGCCGGGCCAGCGACCGCAGCGGGTTGACCCGCCCCTGGTGATGGATCAGCGCACCCGCCATGGGCATCGAGAGCCCGGGGATGAGCTTGGCCACGTAGTCGGGCTCCAGCCACTCCACCGCGGGCGACTGATGCGGGGCCAGCGCGCCCGGGTCGGGGGACAGGCCGATCCAGTCCACGTCCACCAGCCCGACCCCGCCCGGCGAGCTTTCCTCCAGCTCGGCCCACTGGCCCAGGCTGGCCCGGGCCAGGTCCACGAACGGCTCCGGGTCGCTCCACTCGTGGATCTCGGGCGTCAGCAGCCCCGCGGCGCCGCCGGTAGCCCCGGCGCCCAGGTGGCCGGCCTCGATGAGCAGCACCGAGCCCAGGCCCGCCTGGTGGCAGGCGGCGGCGGTCGCCACCCCGGCGATCCCCCCGCCGACGATGAGCAGATCGGGGCGCGGATCCGGGATGACACCCGCACCGCGGACGAGCTCAGCGCGCTCCGTTGCGTTGAGCTGATCAAGCCAGATAGCAGTCTCCACAAGCACGACCCTATCGCTGCCTCCCCGGACGAGGGCGAACTCCTATTTTAGCCATCAGATAGACAGGCAATCACGTTCCGCCCACTGTGATTCGGATTGAGGCGGCCCGCCGGATTCCTGTGCGGCCCGCGGATTCACGCAGGACAGGCCGCCCGGCGGCTCAATCCGGCCCGGCGGGATTCCAGGGCGTCGTTCAGGGACGCCCCGGGGACGGCAGGACGCCGAGTTCCATGGCCCGGGTGACGGCCGCGGTCCGCCCGGACACGCCGAGCTTGGCGTAGGCCCGGAGCAGATGGGTCTTCACCGTGGCCTCGCTGACGAACAACTCCCGTCCGATCTGCGCGTTGGTCAGCCCGCGGGCGGCCAGCGCCAGGACCTCGGTCTCGCGGGCGGACAGCGTCTCCCGGGCGGCGGGCGCCTCGCCCGGGGCGGAGCGCAGCCGGTGCACGAGCCGCCCGGCCACCGACGGGGCCAGCACCGTCTCGCCCCGCGCGGCTGCGAAGATCGCGCCGACCAGGGTGTCCCGGGGCGTGTCCTTGAGCAGGTACCCCGCGGCGCCGGCCTCCACCGCGGGCAGGATGTCGGCGTCGCTGTCGTAGGTGGTCAGCACCAGGACCCGGATCCTGGGCAGGTCCGCGGACAGCTGCCGGATCGCGGCCAGCCCGCCCGCGCCGGGCATGCGCAGGTCCATCAGCACCACGTCCGGCTGGTGCTGGCGGGCCGCCACCACGGTCTCCTCGCCCGAGCCCGCCTCGGCGACGACGGCCAGCCCTGGCTCAGCGCCCAGCAGCGCCCGCAGGCCGGCCCGCACTACCGGATGATCATCCGCAACGAGGACCCGCACGGGGCCGGACCCCGCCGGGAGATCCAGGGCGTTCACGCGGCCCCCGCCTGGCGCGGCTCGTCCCGGCCGGCCGTCCCGGCCGGGCCCGGCACCGGGACCACCACGCTGACCGTGGTCCCGCAGCCGGGGGAGCTGCGCACCTCGAGCCGCCCGCCCGCCTCATCGACCCGGGCCCGCATCCCGGGCAGGCCGTAGCCGCCCGCGGCCTGGCCCGGATCGAAGCCCGACCCGTCGTCGGTGACGTCCAGGCCGACCAGTCCGTCGGCGTACCGCAGGCGGACGAGCACCTGACGGGCCCCGGCGTGCTTGCGCACGTTGGCCAGGGCTTCCTGGGCGACCCGGAGCAGCATGACCTCGGCCGGCCGCGGCAGCGGGACGGCCGCGCCGCTCACCTCGAACCGGGCGGCCGTCCCCGGGTGCCTGTCCGCCGTGACGGCCAGCCTGCGCAGGGCGGCGTCGAGTGCGCCCGGCTCCAGGCCGGCCGGGGCCAGCGCGGCCACCAGGGCCCGGGCCTCGGCCAGGTTGTCCCGGGCCGTCTCCAGGGCCAGCGCGAGATGCCCGCGGGCCGCGGCGGGCTGGCGCTCCAGGTCCGCGTCCGCCGCCTGGAGCAGCATGATGATGCTGGTGAATCCCTGGGCCACCGTGTCGTGGATCTCCCCGGACAGCCGCTGACGCTCGGCCAGCACGCCGGCCTGCCGGTTGGCGCTGGCCAGGTCGGCCCGGGTCTGGCTGAGCTGCTCGATCAGGCTGGCCCGGTCGTAGCTCTGGGCGATGATCCCGAGCACCCAGCGGCCGAAGGCGACCGAGAACGCCACCGTGAAGACCGCGGCCGCGACGAGTGAGGTCAGTTCGCCCGCGCCCGTCCCGGTGATCAGGGCCACTGCCACCGGGGTCAGGTTGAGGACCACGATGGCCCCCACCGCCCACCGGAACGGGACGGCCAGGAAGCACTGCGGGCCCAGGGCCAGCAGCACCCAGACCTCGATGATGCCCTGGCTGGACGCGACCGCGAACAGGATCCACAAGCCCGCGAGGTAGATGAGGCCCCGGGCCAGGCTGCCCTCGCCGTAGAGCACGGTGCGCCGGTGCAGCAGGTACCAGGGCGCCATGGCGGCCAGGGCGGCGCACGAGATGACCCGGGCCCCGGCGGGCGCATCAGCCTGGGCCGCCGCCGCGATGACCAGGGCCAGCACGCCCAGCAGGATGACCCCGTAGTACACGTCCCAGCCGCGGGTGCCGCCGTCCCAGGCGTGCCCGGCAGGCGGGGGCGGGCTCACTCGCGGTCCAGCCAGCGGAATGTCGTCATGCACAGGACCAAGCCTGCGACGAACCAGGCCCCCAGCACCAGCGCAACCCGGCCAAGTTCCCAGCTGCGGGCCGGCTCGGCCACGGCCGCGGCGGCGGGCAGGAACACGGACCGCAGTCCCTGGCACAGCCACTTCAGCGGGAACAGCGCGGCCACCTGCTGCAGGAACGGAGGCAGGTCACGGAACACGACGTACACGCCGGAGATGAAGGACAGCACCAGGTAGGGCAGGCTGAACACCGCCGAGGAGCCGCGGGGACTGCGGGGCAGGCTGCTCAGGGCCAGGCCCGCCGTGGCGCAGGCCGCGGTGCCCAGCACGAAGACCCAGCCGAGGGTGAGCCAGCGGCCGGGGGTGGCGGGCAGCCGCAGCCCGAACGCGGCCGTCCCTACCCCGAGCAGCACCGCGGCCTCGGCCGCCGCGACGGCCAGCGCGCTGATGGCCTTGCCCGCGAAGTAGGCGGCCGGGGGCATGGGCGTGCCCGCCAGCCGGGTCAGCGTCCCGTCCGCCCGGTCCGCGGCCACGCTCGCGCCCACGTTCACGAACGTGGCGGACATGATGCCGCTGGCGATGATCCCGGCGGTGAAGTACTGCCGGAAGGCCACCCCCGTGGTCCCGATCGTGCCCTGGAAGACCTCGCCGAACACCACGAGCAGGATGACCGGGAGGGAGAACGTGAAGATGACCGATTCGCGGTCGCGGAAGAACGCGGTGATCTCCAGCCGGCCGCGGGCCAGGCTCGTGCGCAGCAGCGGCGGCAGCGCAGGCCGGGGCAGTGCGGCCCCGTGCGGGCTGGCCCCGTGCGGGCTGGCCCCGTGCGGGCTGGCCCCGTGCGGGCTGGTCATGTGCGTGGTGGCCGGGGGAGTGCTGGGCGAGGCGGTCACGGGGTGTCCTCCGGGGTGCCGGGACCGGGCGGCGTCGCGCCGATCAGCCGCAGATAGGTGTCTTCCAGCGAGGGCCGGGTGACGGCCAGGCCGGGGATCTCGCCGTCCGGGGTGCCCATCCGGGCGGCCAGCACGGCCACCAGCCGCGCGGGGGCAGACGTCCGCTCGCGGTGCGGCACGCCCTGCTCCAGCCAGCTGACGGTGGCCGCCTCGGCGTCCCGCCCGGCCAGGGTGGCGGGCGGGCCGGCCGCGACGATCCGCCCGGCGGCGAGCACCGCCACCCGGTCGGCCAGGGCCTCCGCCTCGTCCAGGTAGTGGGTGCTGAGCAGGATCGTGGTGCCGCCCGCGGCCAGCTGCCGGATCAGGTGCCAGAACTGCCGCCGCGCCGCGGGGTCGAGGCCGGTGGTCGGCTCGTCCAGGATCAGCAGCTCGGGGCGGCCGACCAGGCCGAGCGCGAGGTCCACCCGGCGGCGCTGCCCGCCGGACAGCCGGCGCAGCCGGGTGCCCGCCTGGGCGGCCAGGCCCACCGCACCGACCAGCTCACCCGCCTGGCGGGGAGCCGGGTAATAGCCGGCCAGATGCTGGATCACCTCGCCCACGGTCAGCTCGCCGAGGTCGCTGGCGTGCTGGGGCACGATGCCGATCCGGGCCCGCCAGCCGCGGCCCGCGGCCGCCGGGTCGGTGCCCAGCACGGTCACTTCGCCCGAGTCCCGGCGCCGGCAGGCGGTCAGGATCTGCACCGCGGTGGTCTTGCCCGCCCCGTTGGGCCCGAGCAGGGCGACGATCTCGCCGGCGCCAATGTCCAGGTCCAGGCCGTTTAGCGCGGCCACCTCGCGGTAGCGGGCCGGGCGGTAGATCTTCCGGAGCCCGCGGACCCTGACGGCCGCCGGTGTTGCTGTCATGATCCGAGGATCGGCTGGGCAGGGCGGCCCGCGCGTCGCCCAGCTGGCCAGGCCAGGGTCAGCCGATCGGTGGACAGGCGGCGCGGGACGTAGGCTGAGTGATTATGTGGGCGTGAAGCCCCGCAGATGAAGGTGGTGAGGTCCCGTTACCCCCGACTCCCATGCTCTCGCGGACTCGTACGGGCGGATAGCGACTGACCTGCGCATATCCCTCACCGACCGGTGCAACCTGCGGTGCTCGTACTGCATGCCGCCCGAGGGCCTGGAGTGGCTGCCCAACCCGGCGCTGCTGTCCGACGATGAAGTGGTGCGGCTGGCCCGGATCGGGGTGCAGCACCTGGGGATCACCGAGATCAGGTTCACCGGTGGTGAGCCCCTGCTGCGCCGGGGCCTGGCCGGCATCGTCGCCCGGACCGCGGAGCTCCGGCCACGGCCGGAGATCTCGCTGACCACGAACGGGATCGGGCTGGCCCGGCTGGCGGGCGCGCTGCGGGCCGCGGGCATGGACCGCGTCAACGTCTCGCTGGACACGCTGAACCCGGAGACCTTCCGCCAGCTGTCCCGCCGGGACCGGCTCGACGACGTGCTCGCGGGGCTGGCGGCGGCCGAGTTGACCGGCCTGCGGCCGGTCAAGGTCAACGCGGTCCTGATGCGCGGCCTCAACGACGGCGAGGCCTCCGGCCTGCTCCAGTACTGCCTGGAGCGCGGCTACGAGCTGCGGTTCATCGAGCAGATGCCGCTGGACGCGCAGCACGGCTGGCGGCGCGAGAACATGGTCACCGCCGACGAGATCCTCGACGCGCTGACCGCGGACTTCAAGCTCACCGCGGCTGACCCGGGGGAGCGCGGCTCGGCCCCGGCGGAGACGTTCCTGGTGGACGGCGGCCCGGCCCGGGTCGGCGTGATCGGCTCGGTCACCCGCCCGTTCTGCGGGAATTGTGACCGGGTCCGGCTGACCGCCGACGGGCAGGTCCGCAACTGCCTGTTCGCCAGGGACGAGAGCAACCTGCGCGACCCGCTGCGTCACGGGGCCAGCGATGAGGAACTGGCCGGGATCTGGCGGCGCGCGGTCGCGGTCAAGCTGCCCGGGCACGGCATCAATGACCCGGAGTTCCTGCAGCCCGCCCGCCCGATGTCCGCGATCGGCGGCTGACCGGGAGGGCCCGTGCCAGCTCACGTACGCGCGTTCGACGCGGTCGTCCTGGCCGGCGGCCGCAGCACGCGGCTCGGCGGGGCGGACAAACCCGGCCTGGTCGTCGGCCAGCGGACCCTGCTCGGCTCGGTGGTCTCGGCCGTCACCGCGGCCGGGGCCTCCCGGGTCGTCGTGGTCGGCCCGCAGTGCCCCGTTTCCCCCGGCGGCGGGGGGCAGGTCAGCTACACCCGGGAGGACCCGCCCGGCGGCGGGCCGGTCGCCGCGCTGCGCTGCGGCCTGGCCGAGGTGTCCGCGCCTGACGTCGTCCTGGTCGCGGCGGACCTGCCGTTCCTGAGTTCGGCCCACGTCACGCGGCTGCTGGCCGGCCTGGCCGGGACCGGCGTGGTGCTGCTGGATGCGTCCGGCCGGCCCCAGTGGCTGGCCAGCTGCTGGCCAGCGGCGGTACTGCGCGCCGCCCTCGGGGCCTACGAGGGCAGCTCGCTGCGCGGGGTGCTGGGCCCGCTGGAGCCGGCGGCGCTGCCCGACGAGACGGCCGCGGGTGAGCCGCCTCCCTGGCTGGACTGCGACACTGCCGAGGATCTGCGTGTGGCCCGGGACTGGGCCGCGCGGGCGGGGACCGAACAGGAGGCAGCGCAGTGAACACGCTGGAGGAGTGGGCCACAGCGGTCTGTGCCGAGCTGGGCCTGGACCCGGCGTCCCTGGACGTGCAGGTGATCCTCGATATGGCCCGGGACGTGGCCCATGGCGTAGCCCGCCCGGCCGCGCCGCTGACCGCCTACCTGCTGGGCGTGGCGGTGGGCCGGGGACGCCCGCTGGCCGGGTCGGCCGCCCGGATCAGCCAGCTGGCCGCGCAGTGGGACCCGGCCGGCGGTGCCGGGCCCGACCGGGCCGCCGGCGATCAGGACCGGGCCGCCGGCGATAAGGCCGCGCCCCGCGACTGAACCATTGATCAGCTCGATGAATCGCTGAGGCCTTTGGCATTGGCGCTGATGGGTCCGGACTCCTTACCGTGGAGACGTAGGCCGCTCACCGTGGAGGGCACACCGCAGATTCCCTGGAGGTGACCGATGCCACTCGCCACCGCACCCACTCCCGTCCCCGCCCCGGACCGAGACGCCGGGCTGGCCACGACGCCGGCCCCGCTGACGGGCAGCCGGTGCCCCGCGGACCTCCTCGCCGCGCTGCGCCGGGCGGTCCGGCAGCGCGGCGACTGGGACCTGACCTCCCGGCGGGTGGCGCGGGCGCTGCGCCGGCACCTGCCCGGGCCGGAGATCCTCACCGCCGCCGAGCGGGAGGGCCACCCCGACGCGTACCAGCAGCACCTGCTGCACGCCGAGGCGGACGGCTCCTTCTCGGTCGTCGGGCTGGTGTGGCGCCCCGGCCAGATCACCCCGATCCACGACCACGTCACCTGGTGCGTGATCGGCGTGCTGCAGGGCGCCGAGTACGAAGAGTTGTTCGCCCTGCGCGAGGGCGGGACCGTGCTGGAGGACGTGGGCACGAACGCCGGCGGCCCCGGCGACGTGTCCGGGTTCGCGCCGCCCGGGGACATTCACCGGGTCCGCAACCGCGGCCGTGCCGTGGCCATCTCGCTGCACGTGTACGGCGCGGACATCTCCCGCCTGGGTTCCAGCGTCCGGCGGGTCTACGACCTGCCCGTGCGCGCCCCCCAGGCCGCCCGGTAGGCGGTCGGGAGCTCCGCCGCACCCGCTCCTCCCGCCCCCGTCGAAGGCCAGGCCTGGGGGTAGCGGTGACCACGAGCGGTCTTCGTTGCGGAGGATCGAGCGACCCATGCTGACCTGCAGCCGGGCCGCCGCCTCAGCCAGCGCACCGGGATTTTTTTTCCAGGATTTGCTCTCCGATGCATTCCGATATATCTTTGAGCTATCCAGTAAGGCAGAAGTGCTCCTGGGAAGCCCAGTCAGAGCCCTGCCACACAATCAAGGAAGTGACACACCATGCGACACAGTGAAGCCTGGGGAGGCCCAGGAAGCGAAGAAGAGGAACTCTGGATGCACCGGCACGGACCGCGCCGGCGCGGGAGCCGCGGGCCCGGCGGGCCGGGCGGACGGGGCCGGGGGATGCGCGGCGAGTCGATGCCCGCCCCAGGGCAGGACTTCGGTCCCGATTTCGGGCCGTGGTTCGGCGGCCCGCGGATGCGGGGCCCGCGGGTCAAGCGGGGCGACGTGCGGGCAGCCGCGCTCGCGCTGCTGGCGGACGGGCCGCGTAACGGCTACCAGATCATCCAGGAGATCAGCGAGCGCAGCGGGGGCCTGTGGAAGCCCAGCCCCGGCTCGGTGTACCCCGCGCTCCAGCAGCTGGAGGACGAGGGGCTGATCGCGGCCACGACCGGTGAAGGCGGCCGCCGGGCGTTCGAGCTCACCGAGGAGGGCCGCGGCTACGTGGCGGCGCACCCGGACGAGCTCCGGGCGCCCTGGGACGTGGTGGCCAAGTCGGTCGGCGGCGACACCATCGAGATGCGCCGGCTGTTCGGCACCGTCGCGATGGCCGCGATGCAGGTGGTCCGGGTGGGTAACAACGCCCAGGTCGCCCAGGCCCAGCAGATCCTCACCGACGCGCGCCGGAAGCTGTACCAGATCCTGGCCGCGGAAGACGAGCAGGCTGAGAACGGGCAGGCCGAGGACGAGCAGCCCGCCGAGTAGGCAAGGCCGGGGCCTAGCCGCGGTGAGTCGGGAGACCATCGCGGCTAGGCTCTGCTTGGACTAAGCAGGAGGCGCGTGAGAGTGGCAACACAGGCAGGCGCAGACGGGGCCGGTGAGCCGGCCCTGGCCCCGGCCGGCGGCGTGCAGCTGGAGACCAGGCCCCCCGCGGTGGTGGTGTCCGGGCTGACCAAGAGCTACGGGGACATCGAGGCCGTGCGCGGCATCGACTTCGAGGTCGCGCCGGGCGAGACGTTCGGCTTCCTGGGACCCAACGGGGCCGGGAAGTCCACCACCATCAAGATCCTCTGCACACTGGCCCGGCCGAGCAGCGGGCGGGCCAGCGTGGCTGGCCACGATGTGGTCAGCGAGCGGGACGCGGTGCGCCGCAACATCGGCCTGGTGTTCCAGGACACCACGCTGGACAACTACCTGACCGGGTCGCAGAACCTCCGGTTTCACGCGGAGCTGTACGCGGTCCCTGCCGCGGCGGTGGCGCCGCGGATGAAGCAGGTGCTCGACATGGTCGGGCTGTGGGATCGCCGGGACAGCCTGGTCAGCACCTACTCGGGCGGCATGCAGCGGCGGCTGGAGATCGCCCGCGGCCTGCTGCACGCCCCGCACGTGCTGTTCCTGGACGAGCCGACCGTGGGCCTGGACCCGCAGACCCGCTCGTCGATCTGGGAGTACATCAACGACCTGAAGACCCGGGAAGACATCACGATCTTCCTGACCACGCACTACATGGACGAGGCCGAGCACTGCGACCGGATCGCGATCATCGACCACGGGAAGATCGTGGCCATCGACACGCCGGAGGCGCTCAAGGCCAGCGTGGGCAAGGACCGGGTGCAGATCCAGACCGCCGACGACGCCGCCGCGATCAGCGAGCTGGCCGGCCTGTTCGGCCTCGAGGCCGGCATCCACGAGGGAGCGGTGACGTTCTCGGTGGAGTCGGGGGAGCAGTTCGTGCCGCAGCTGTTCGCGCGGCTGACCGTCCCGATCCGGTCGGTCAGCGTGTCCCGGCCGTCGCTGGACGACGTGTTCATGTCCTACACCGGGAGCACCATCCGGGACGCCGAGGCGTCCGGCACGGACCACATGCGGCAGATGGCGCAGCGTTTCCGAGGAAGGCGATGAGCATGGCAACCCAGACCGCCCGGCCGGGCGGGATCGCGGCCCCGGACGAGGGCCTGGCCAGCCAGATCCGGGTGGCGGTGCCGGAGCGGAGCCTTCGCTCGGACCTGCGCGCGGTGAGCATCGTGTGGCGCCGGGAGCTGATCAGGTTCCGCCGGGACCGGCTCCGCGCGGTCACGTCGCTGATCCAGCCGCTGCTGTTCCTGGTCGTCCTCGGTACCGGGCTGTCCTCGCTGGCCGGACGCAACATGCCGTCCGGGGTGGACTTCAAGACGTTCATTTTCCCCGGCGTGCTGGCGATGTCGGTCCTGTTCACTGCGGTGTTCTCAGCCGCCTCGATCGTGTGGGACCGCGAGTTCGGCTTCCTGCGGGAGATGCTGGTCGCGCCGGTGAGCCGGTCCGCGATCGTGATCGGCAAATGCCTGGGCGGCGCGACGATCGCGACCTTCCAGGGCATCGTGATGCTGTGCCTGGCCTGGCTGGCGCACGTGCCGTACAACCCGGTGCTGATCCTCACGCTGATCGGCGAGCTGCTGCTGCTGTCGTTCACGATCACCGCGTTCGGGGTCATGATGGCCGCCCGCATCACCCAGTTCCAGGCGTTCATGGCGCTGACCCAGATGCTGGTCCTGCCGCTGTTCTTCCTGTCCGGAGCGCTTTACCCGCTGACCGGGCTGCCCGCCTGGCTGAGCGTGCTGACCCGGATCGACCCGCTGACCTACGCGGTTGGCCCGATGCGCCACGCGGTGTTCGAGCACCTGAGTCTCAGCCCGGTGGCGCTGGCCCGCCTGTCGCCCGGCATCACCTGGGACGGCTGGGTCGTGCCGGTCTGGCTGTCGCTGGCCATCGTGGCGGTTATGGGGCTGGTCATGCTCACCATCGCCATCGTCGAGTTCAGCAAGACTGAGTAACCCGCTCCACGACCCGCACGACGAAGCCGCCTGGTCCTCCAGGCGGCTTCTCGTTTTCGCTGCCCAGCCCCCGAGTAGACATGTCGTTAGATCACTAAGTCATTAAGTTGACTGATGCGGGCACATCCAGGCCGTGCGCGGACTAGTCCGGGATAGGCGTGCGATGCCCCGTGCTGGTGTGCGCGCGAAGCCGTGCTGGTGTGCGCGCGAAGCGCGCCATCGGGGGGTCCGGGGGGTCACCCCCCCGGGAAGATACTGCGAGCCAATTCGAAGCTGATCCGAAGGAGCAGCGAGCATGGAGCGACGCCGGGTGGCTACGGGGGCAAACCACCCGGCGTCGCATTCATCGGCGTTCCGACGGGGGCCCGGAACGCCGGCAGGTGCTCCGACGGGGGACCAGAGCACCGATATGCATGTTACACCGAAACCCCCCCTTGTGCGTCAAGACCGGATTACAAGCAGATCTGGCCCGCACACGCGCGTTGAGCCACCGTTCAGCCGTTTCCAGGCTGCTTTTCAGCCCCTGTTTCCGGGCTAAACGGGTGGGGCGGCTGCGGCCCGGGAGACGGCGCCTCCGGGGTGGGCCTCGCAGCAGGCCACCCGGCTGCGTCCGGGGGAATGTAGCGCTCCGGCAAGCGGGCCTCGTAGGCCCGGAAACCAGTCGTGCTGGCGGGCTCACGGCCCCCGTTGGCGATCACTACGGCGAAATAGGGGATGGTGATAGCGCCTACTGCGGGAATCGCCGCCCACCAGCCTGCGCCGGCGACGAACAGGGCAATCGTGGCCCCAAAACAAGCGACCCGGATTCCCATCATGATCAGGTAGCGGCGCTGCCGTGAGGCAATGTCCGCCGAGAGAGGCGGCTGTGCCTCCGTGACGAGGTACGCCCGCTGACGGCGCCCCCCGCTGGTGGTTTTCACCCCTCCAACGTACGTCGACCAAGTCCGGCAGGCGAATGCGGGTTGCGCCGCCGTGAGCGGGTCAGCCGCGGAGGCCGGTTCCCGGGTCCGCCACGGCCCCGAGGGCAGGCAGCGCGGCCACGGAGGGGGCGCCGGCCAGCGCCATCACGTGGGCCAGGCCTTCGGTCAGGTCCTCCAGCCACGCCCGCACGCTGTCGGCCCCGCCGCAGGCCAGCGCCCACAGCACAGGCCGGCCCGCGAAGACCAGGGACGCGCCCATCGCGAGCCCGGCGAGCGCGCTCTCCGGGCTGCGGACACCGCCGTCCACGAACACTGGCCGGCCCGCCGCGGCGGCCCGCACCGAGGGCAGGGCCTGCGCGGTGGGCACGGCCTGGTCCAGCTGCCGGCCGCCGTGATTGGACACGATGACCCCGGCGGCCCCCGCGGCCAGGCAGGCAGCCGCGTCGTCAGCCCGCAGCACCCCCTTGACCAGCACGGGCAGGCCGCCGCTGATCTCGCCCAGCCAGCCGATGTCGGCCAGGCTGGCCGGGACGAACCGGGCCCGGGACAGGTCGTCCAGCCGCCCGAGGTTGTCCTCGAAATCGCGGTCGCTGATCACGCCGCCGCCGGGTACCAGGACCTGGCGCCCGACCACGGGGGTGTCGCCGGTCAGGACCAGGGCCCGGGCGCCCGCGGCCGCCGCCCGCCGGACCAGCCCGGCGGTGAGATCCCGCTCGCGCATCATGTACACCTGGAACCACCAGCTCCCGGCGGCGCCGGCCACGGCCGCGGCGACGTCCTCGATCCGCCGCGAGCTCCGGGTGGAGAGCACGAACAGCGCCCCGGCCCGGGCGGCGCCCGCGGCGGTGGCGGTTTCCCCCTCGGGATGAGCCAGCCGGTGGAAGGCCGTGGGCGCCACCGCGAGGGGGGTGCGCAAGTCCAGGTTCAGCGGGGGGCCCAGCTGGACGCCGGTCCGGACGGCCGAGACGTCACGCAGCACCCGCGGCAGGAACCGGACCCGCTGCCAGGCTTCCGCGTTCGCGCGGAGGGTCACCTCGCCACCGGAACCGCCGGCGTAGTAGTCATAGACCTCAGGGCGAAGGAGCTGTCGGGCCTGCCGCTCAAGCTCGGAAACGTCAGCCATCACACCCAGAAACCCTGCCGGAAGGCCGGGTGGGACGCCAGTCCCGCGAGCGGGACCAGTTCCCGGATTTCAACCACCCTGTGGAGGGGTCATGACCGAACGTACCTACCGCGTCACCGAGATCGTCGGCACGTCGCCGGACGGCATCGAGCCCGCCATCCGGAACGCGGTGCACCGGGCCGGGCAGACCCTGCGGCACCTGGACTGGTTCGAGGTCACCCAGGTGCGCGGGCAGATCACCGACGGTGAGGTGGCGCACTACCAGGTCGGCCTGAAGGTGGGCTTCCGCCTCGAAGACAGCTGATAGGGCTGCCGCGCCACGGCGCGGCAGCCGGTCCGCTAGACCTCGCCCGGGCGGGTCGTCACGCCGTCGGCTTCGCTGGGACGGCGCGGCGGCCCTTCGGCCGGCGCGGAAGGCTAACTGGCCTGGCTGACCGAGGACATGTTGAAGTCCTCCACCCGGACCGGGGGCATGGCGCAGCGGGTGAAATAGTCGCCCCACTCGCGGGGCAGCGCGGGCACGGCCGCCCCGGCCTCGGCGACCCGGCCCAGCATGGCGACCGGGCTCTCGTTGAAGCGGAAATTGTTGACCGCCCCGCTGACCTCCCCGTTTTCCACCAGGTAGATGCCGTCCCGGGTCAGCCCGGTCAGCAGCAGGGTCTGCGGGTCCACCTCGCGGATGTACCAGAGGGTAGTGAGCAGCAGGCCCCGTCCGGTGCGGGCCACCATGTCCTCCAGGGACGCCGAGGAGCCCGGGGGACCGGCCAGGGCCAGGTTGTCGACGCCGGGCGTGGCGGGCAGCCCGGAGAGCCCGGCGGTGTGCCGGGTCTGGATCAGCGCGGCGAGCTCACCGTCGCGGATCCAGTCGGTGCGCTCCAGTCCCAGGCCGTTGTCGAACACCGAGGCTTCGCGGCGCGAGGCGTGCGCGACGACGAACGGGGAGCAGGCCAGCCCGGGCAGGGCCGGGTCGCTGAACAGGGTCAGCGGCAGGCTGGACAGCCGCTCACCGACCCGGGTGCCGCCTCCGGGCTTGCTGAACACGCTGCGGCCGTCGAGGGCGTCCTTGGCCCCCGCCGACCAGTACATGTAGACGAGCAGGTCGGCGACGGCCCCCGGGGGGAGCAGCGTCTCGTACCGTCCCGGCGGCAGGTCGATCTTCCGCCGGGCCCAGTCCAGCCGCCGCTCCAGCCCGGTGTCCAGGGACGCGACGTCCACGTCGGTGAAGTCCCGGGTGCCGCAGCCGGCCCAGGCCGAGCGGGTCAGGTCCGCGGACTTCGCGTTGAGCTCGACCTTGCCGGACGGCTGGTCGTGGCGCAGCCGCAGGCCGGTCGACGTGCCGAGGAAGGTGCAGTTCAGCGAGTGCTCGGCGTACCCGTACAGCTTGCGCTCGCCGGCCTGTGCGGACGCAAACGCGGCGCCCAGGTCCGCCGCGAACCCGCTGAACACCCCGATCTCGGTGCTCGCCACCGGATCGTCCCAGCGCGCCACGGGCGAGATCTTCCGCACCGCGTCGTCGTCCGGGCCCAGCAGCGGCTGGGCATCCTCCGCGGGGGAGCCGTCCGCGGCGGCCTGCTCGGCCTCCCGGACCACGTCCTCCACCTGGTCGTCGCGGACGCCCGCCCGCGACACCACGCCCACCGAGGTGCCCGCCGCGCGGCGGCTGATCGCGATCACGGTCAGCTGGCGGGACCGCGACACGCCGTTCGTGGTCAGCGTGTTGCCGGCCCAGCGCAGGTTCGCGGCCGAGCTTTCGCCGGCGATCACGATGCAGTCGCCGGACCGGGCCGCGGCCAGCGCGCGCTCGACCATGTCCTGGGGCCTGCTGCTTACTGAACCAGGACCCGCGCTAGTCGTCCCCGTGCTTCCTGATCTGGCCGTGGTCCCCGGGTCGGACTGATGCAGGCTCATGCCCCCTCCTCCGCGGTATTCAGCACCCGGACCCCGCGCATGAGTGCCGTGGGGCAGCCGTGGCTGACCGGGGCGATCTGCCCGGGCTGGCCTTTCCCGCAGTTGAACGCGCCCCCCAGCACATACGTCTGCGGGCCGCCCACGGCCTCCATCGAGTTCCAGAAGTCGGTCGTGGTGGCCTGGTAGGCCACGTCGCGCAGCTGGCCGTCCAGCCGGCCATTGGTGATCTTGAAGAAGCGCTGCCCGGTGAACTGGAAGTTGTACCGCTGCATGTCGATGGACCAGCTCTTGTCGCCCTCGATGTAGATCCCGTTGGTCACCCCGGCGATGAGCTCGTCGGTGCCCGGGCCGTCCTGGGCGGGCTGGAGCGAGACGTTGGCCATCCGCTGGATCGGCATGTGGCCGGGGGAATCGGCGAACGCGCAGCCGTTGGACCGGCCGAAGCCGGTCAGCTGGGCGATGCGGCGGTCGAGCTGGTAGCCGCGCAGCACGCCGCCGGAGATCAGGTCCCAGGACTGGGCCGCGACGCCCTCGTCGTCGTAGCCCACCGTGGACAAGCCGTGCGGGACGGTCCGGTCGCCGGTGACCCGCATCATGGGCGAGCCGTACTGCAGGCTGCCCAGCTTGTCGAGGGTGGCGAACGACGTGCCCGCGTACGCCGCCTCATAGCCGAGCACCCGGTCGAGCTCGGTGGCGTGCCCGATCGACTCGTGGATGACCAGCCACAGGTTGGAGGGGTGGATGACCAGGTCGTACCGGCCCGCCTCTACCGCGGGGGCGGCCAGCTTCTCGGCCAGCAGGTCCGGCAGCCGGGCCAGCTCGGCCTCGAAGTCCCACCCGGTGCCGGTCAGGTACTCATATCCCCGGCCGGCGGGCGGGGCCAGCGTGCGCATGGTCTCGAACCGCCCGCTGGGCTCCACCGCGACCGCGGTGAGCACCGGGTGCAGCCGCACCCGCTGCTGAAGGGCCGTCGTCGCCCCGTCGGCGTAGAACTTGCACTCCCGGACCTGGACCAGCGAGGCGTCGGCGTGGCCGATCACCGGGCTGGCCATCAGCCGCCCGCTCCAGTCCGACAGCAGGGCCAGCTTTTCTGCGACGCTGACGCCGAACGGGTCCTGCTCGTAGGCGGACACCCAGCTCACGTCGCCGTACCCCGGTTCGGCGGCCAGCTCGATGCGCTCCGTGTTCATCGCCGCAGCGACCCGGGCCACGTCGATGGCTTCCTCGGCCGCCCGCACCGCAGCCAGCGGGCTCAGGTCCACCGCGGCGGCGAAACCCCAGGTGCCGTTCAGCACCACCCGGACGGCCAGGCCCAGCTCGTCCGCATCCAGCAGCGTCTCGAGGTGGCCGTCGGACAGCCCGATCTCCTGGCTCCTGATCCGCTCGGCACGGAAATCGGCGTGCTCCGCGCCGAGCTCCCGGGCGCGCTGCAGCGCGGTGGCGGCGAACTCACGCAGCGGCAGGCTGGCGAACTCCGGATCGATGGGATGCCCGGTGCCCGGTTCCCCGCCGCCGGGCCGCGTGCCTGCGTCTGTGCTTGGCTCCATGCCTGATCCTGTGCCCTGTCCGCTGCGTACTCCCCGGCCTGGTGCAGTCCGGCCGGCTGGTCCGGGATGGATGTGTACTGTGCTCCTCCAGTGGCAACCTATCCCACGCCCTGTGACGGCCGCCGGGTACGCTCGCCGGGGCTGCGCGAGTCGATTTGATGATCATGGAAGAAGGTTCGCCGATGAGCCGATCCGTCCTCGTCACCGGCGGGAACCGGGGCATAGGGCTGGCCATCGCCCGCCGCCTGGCGGCCGGCGGCGATCAGGTCACCGTGACATCCCGGTCGGGCGACGCGGTGCCCGGCCTGGCCACCGTGGCCTGCGACGTCCGGGACTCCGGTGCCGTGGACGAGGCCTTCGCCAAGGTCGAGGCCGGGCAGGGGCCGGTGGAGGTGCTGGTCTCCAACGCCGGCATCACCCGCGATCAGCTGCTCGCGCTCATGAAAGAGGACGACTTCACCGACGTGATCGACACCAACCTGGCCGGCTCGTACCGGGTGGCCAGGCGGGCAGTGCGCGGGATGATGAAGATGCGCCGCGGCCGGATGGTGTTCATCTCCTCGGTCGTCGGCCTGCTCGGCTCGGGCGGCCAGGCGAACTACGCGGCCTCCAAGGCCGGGCTGATCGGCCTGGCCCGCTCCCTGGCCCGGGAACTCGGCAGCCGGAACATCACCGCCAACGTGGTGGCGCCGGGCTTCGTGGACACCGACATGACCGCGGTGCTGCCCGACGACCGGAAGGCGGCCATTCTCGCGCAGGTGCCGCTCGGCCGCCTGGCCAGCACCGAGGAGGTCGCCGCGACGGTAGCCTTCCTGGCCGGCCCGGATGCGGCCTACATCACCGGGGCGGTCATCCCGGTCGATGGCGGCCTCGGCATGGGCCACTGAATTGTCCCGGCACTGAATTGTCGCGGCGCTGGACTGCGCGGTACTGAGGTTTTAGGCACCGAGGCTTGAGGCACTGAGGAGATCGAGATGGGAATCCTGGACGGCAAGCGGATCCTGGTGACAGGCGTGCTTACCGACTCCTCGATCGCGTTCCACGTGGCGCGGATCGCCCAGCAGGAAGGAGCCCGGGTGGTGCTGACCGGGTACGGCCGGCTCAGCCTGGTGGAGCGCATCGCCAAGCGGCTGCCCGACCCGCCGCCCGTCATCGAGCTGGACGTGACGGATCCGGCCCATCTTGAGTCGCTGGCCGAGCGGGTCCGCGGGCACCTCGACGGGCTGGACGGGGTCGTCCATGCGATCGGGTTCGCCCCGCAGACCGCGCTCGGCGGCAACTTCCTGCACACCGAGTGGGCGGATGTCGCCACCGCGCTGCAGGTGTCCACCTACTCCCTCAAGGCGCTCGCGGTCGCGGCGCTGCCGCTGATGCCAGACGGTGGCTCCCTGGTCGGCCTGGACTTCGACGCCGCGCAGGCCTGGCCCGGGTACGACTGGATGGGGGTGGCCAAGGCCGGCCTGGAGTCCTGTGCCCGGTACCTGGCCCGTGATCTCGGGCCCAGGGGGATCCGGGTCAACCTGGTGTCGGCCGGCCCGCTGCGCACCATGGCCGCCAGGAGCATCCCGGGGTTCGACGGCCTGACCGGCTTGTGGGCCGAGCGGGCGCCGCTCGGCTGGGACGTCACCGACCCGGAGCCGGCCGCGCGGGCCTGCGCCGCGCTGCTGTCCGACTGGTTCCCCGCGACCACCGGCGAGATCGTGCACTCCGACGGCGGCGTCCATGCGGTCGGGGGCTGAGCGGCCGGCGGCTGAGCGCGGGCAGCCCGCCGCGGGCCCCAGGCAGCTGGTCCTCACGCTGTCCTGCCCGGACCGGCCCGGGATCGTCCACGCCGTCGCCGGGTTCCTGCACGCCTCGGGCAGCAACATCCTGGACAGCCAGCAGTTCGCGGACCTGACCATGAACCGCTTCTTCATGCGGGTCCACGTCGAGACGCTCGGCGCAGCCCCGGCGGACGTCCCGGCTCTCCGGACCGGGTTCGGGCCCATCGCGGACGAGTTCGGCATGGACTGGGAACTGCACGACCTGGCCATCCGGCCGCGGGTGCTGATCATGGTGTCCCGGGAGGGCCACTGCCTCAACGACCTGCTCTACCGCCGGGAGGCGGAGTCGCTGGCCATCGACGTGCCGCTGGTGGTCGGGAACCATCCCGACCTGGCCCGGCTCGCCGCCGGGCACGGGGTGCCGTTCGAGCACGTGCCGGTCGGCCCGGACCCGGCGGACCGGGCGGAGGCCGAGGCGCGGCTGCTCGACCTGATCGCCGCGCACCGTGTCGACTTCCTGGTGCTGGCCAGGTACATGCGGATCCTGTCCCCGGAGGTGTGCGCGAAGCTGGCCGGGCGGATCATCAACATCCACCACTCGTTCCTGCCCAGCTTCCGCGGCGCCCGGCCCTATCAGCAGGCGTACGACTACGGCGTGAAGGTGATCGGGGCGACCGCGCACTACGTAACCCCGGAACTGGACGAGGGTCCGGTCATCGAGCAGGAGGTGGCCCGGGTGGAGCACAACGCGTCCCCGGCCCAGCTGGCCGCGCTCGGGCGGGACGCGGAGCGGGTCGCGCTGGCCCGGGCGGTGCGCTGGCATGCCGAGCACCGCATCCTGCTGCACGGCCGCCGCACGGTGATCTTCAAGTAGCCGGGCCGGGGGCGGGGGTTACGCGTCGGCGAGGAGGGCGGCCAGCCGGGTCACCCGCGGTGGCTCGCCGACGGTGGACACCGCCTGGGACAGCGCGGGCCCAGCCCCGTGCACCACGGACAGGTGGCGCTGCGCCCGGGTCAGCGCGGTGTAGACCAGCGGCCGGGACAGCATTCCCGCGGCCTCTGCGGGGAACACCGCGATCACCGCGGGCCATTCGGATCCCTGGGCCCGGTGCACGGTCAGCGCCCAGCCATGCCGCAGGTCGCGAAGGAACTTATCCGGCACGGACACGGGGGCGCCGGGGAACGCCACCTGCAGGCCGCCGTCGCCCCGGGCCAGGACCGTGCCGACCTCGCCGTTGGCGAAACCCGCGTCGGCGTGGTTGGCCACCGAGACCACCCGGTCACCCGGGTCGAACCCGCCGTGCGCGCCCGGCCCGGGATTGAGCCGCTCCTTGAGGGCCCGGTTCAGCGCGATGGTCCCGGCCGGTCCCTTGTGCACCGGTGTGATCACCTGGATGTCCGCGGCCGGGATGCCCAGGGCCCGGGGGATCGAGTCGGTGACCAGCTGCATCACCCGGTGGGCGGCGTCACCGCTGCTGCGGGCGGGCAGCACGACGACTTCCCGGTCCGGTGAGTCCACCGGAGGCAGCGCTCCGCCGCGCACCGCGGTGGCCAGCCGGGCGATGACGCCGCCGTCGCGCTGGCGGTACAGCCGGGTCAGCTCGGTGACCGGCACGGCGCCGGAGTCGATGATGTCCCCGAGGACCCGGCCCGGCCCGATCGAGGGCAGCTGTACGGGGTCACCGACGAGCAGCAGCCTGGCCCCGTCCGGGCACGCCTCGACCAGCGCGGTGGCGAGCTCGGCGTCGAGCATGGACGCCTCGTCCACCACCACCAGGTCCGCGTCCAGCGGCCATGCCTCGTTGCGGCTGAAGACCCAGGCCGCCTCGCCCCCGGCCGGGGGCGGGCCGCCGGTCCCGGCCCCGGCCCCGGCCCCGGCCTGCGCGCCGAGCAGCCGGTGCACGGTGGTGGCCGGAGCGCCGGTGAGTTCCTCCAGCCGTTTCGCGGCCCGCCCGGTCGGGGCGGCCAGCGCCACGGTCAGGCCCCGCTCGGCGGCCATCGCCACCACCGCAGCCACGGTCCGGCTCTTGCCGGTGCCCGGGCCGCCGGTGAGGACGGAGACGCCGTGCCCGGCGACCGCCCGGACGGCCGCCTGCTGGGCCGGGTCCAGGTCCGCGCCCGGGCCGGTCACGGTAGCGGGGCCAGCTTCGGCGGCCGGGTCTGGGCCGTCCGCCGGGTCTGGGCCGTCCGCCGGGTCTGGGCCGTCCGCCGGGTCTGGGCCTGCCGCGTCGAGCGGCTCGGCCAGGGCGGCCAGCCGCTGCACCCCCTCCGCAACCGTCTCCTCCGCCATGGCGTACCGGGCCAGCGCCAGCAGGAGGCCGGCCGTGGCCTGCTCCCCGCCGCCGCCGTCGCCCGGCCCTTCTCCGGCCGGGAACTCCTCCCCGGCCGGGTCTGGGTCCTCGCCAGCTTCCACGTCGCCAGCTTCCGCGTCGCCGGCATCCATCTCGCCGGCATCCATCTCGCCGGGATCCGCATCGAACGGCAGCACGCCGCCCTCATCCACGGCGGCGGCGATAGCGGCCCCCGGATCCTCGATGCGGAACCTGGCCAGGGCGCTGGCGATCACCCCGGCGGGCACGGCGGTATGGCCGTCCCGCGCCGCGCGGGCCAGCAGGTAGTTCACCAGCGCCCGGCCGCGCCGGTGATCCTGCGGGCTGGCCTGCTCGCCCAGCAGCTTCCGGGCGAACCAGTCCGCCTGGTCCGGCCGGATCTGGGGCACCGCCAGCAGCCGCCACGGGTCCTGGCGCAGCTGATCCTGGGCGCTGCGGCCCAGCATGGCCACGGCCGGCCCGGCGAACCGGGCTGGCACCTGGCAGGCGGCCAGCAATTGCGCGGCCTCATAGCAGGGCTGGGCGTCAAGGAACGACGCCGCCAGCCATCCGGCGCGCTCACCGCTCACTCCGTCGATGAGTTCCAGGCGGTCCGCGGTGACTAGCTCCGGCCCGGTAATGCCCGCACCGGCCAGCTGGCCAGCCAGTTTCCGGCCCAGCCCCGGCCACAGCCCAGCCGCGCAGAACTCACCGAATACGTCGGGGCGGTTGCCGGGCACCGGCGTGCCGCCCACCTCAGTTACCGCGGACATCGGAAACAGCCTAGCCGGGGGCCCCGACAGTACCCGGCAGCGAAACGGGCGCGGTCATCAAACGGGCCCCGGAACAACAATGCCGCCGGATTGGCGCGGGCCCGTTCCCGGTTACCCGGAGACGTGGAATGTGTGGCTTGTGCCCGCGGCCGGCCTCCCTGATACTCGGGACCATGGAAGGGAACCCGGGCGATGCCGCGCCTGCGGACCGTCCTGATCCGCTGCGCAACCGCTGGCGGCCGGCGGCCCGCGTCCGCGCCTCGGACGCCGACCGGGACGCGGTGATCAGCCACCTCCGTGAGCGGTACGCCGAGGGGCGGCTTACCCACGACACGCTGGATCACCGGCTGGAAGCAGCACTGCAGGCCCGCTATCAGGATGATCTTGAGGATGTCATAGCCGACCTGCCGGCCAGGCGCCGGCTGAGCAGTACCGTGCAGGCTTACTGGCACCGGGGCTGGACCACGCTGGCCGGCCTGATGGCGGGCGGTGCGCGGCCCTCGCCCGCCCGGGTGCTGGCGTTCCCGTCGGGCGGGCAGGGCCGTTTCACCATCGGCCGGGACGCGGGCTGTGACATGGTCCTGCCCGACCCGACCGTCTCCCGCTGGCACGCCGGGCTCAGGCGCGAGGCCAGCGGATGGATGCTGGATGACCTGGGATCCACCAACGGCACCCGGCTGAACGGCTGGCGGGTCAGGGCCTGGGTGCCGGTGCGGGACGGTGATCTGGTCAGCTTCGGCGCGGTCACCTACGTCTTCGGGCGGCCCGCTCCCGGACGGGGGCTGTCCCAGGCGGGCGGCGGGGCCATCCAGTGAGCAGCCGGTAGCTGGCCGCCAACACCCTGGCGGCACGTTTTTCCACCAGCCCTGCCGACCCTTTAGAGTCATGGCGTGACGTTGGTTTTGCTGGTGCGGCATGGGCTGACGGCGGGTACCGGAACTGTCCTCACCGGGCGGACGCCGGGCATCCCGCTAGACGACCGTGGCCGGGCGCAGGCCGGGGCGCTGGCTGCCCGGCTCGCCGACGTGCCCCTGGACGCGATCATCACCAGCCCGCTGGACCGCTGCCGGGAGACCGCGGAGGCGATCGCCGCGGCGCGCGACGGCTCGGCGCCCGAGGTCCAAGAGGATGAGCAGTTCGCCGAGGTCAAGTACGGCGACTGGACCGGCCAGCCGCTCAAGCGGCTGGCCAAGGACCCGCTGTGGCGGGTGGTGCAGGCCCACCCGAGCGCGGTGCGCTTTCCCGGGAAGGACGCGGAGTCCATGCCCGAGGTGCAGCACCGCGCGGTGAACGCGGTCCGGGAGTGGAACACCCGGCTCGGGAAGGACGCCGTCTACCTGATCTGCTCCCACGGGGATGTCATTAAATCGGTTATTGCGGACAGCCTGGGGCTGCACCTGGATCTGAGCCAGCGCATCCAGGTCGATCCGTGCTCGCTGAGCGTCATCCGGTACACCCCGCTTCGGCCTTTCCTGGTACGAATGAATGACACTGGCCGCACCGCCGCCGGGCTGGCCAGGCCCCACGATGCCGGTGCGGGCGCGGGGAAGGCGGCCGCAAATGGCGGGGCGCCGCAGCAGGCGCCCGCTGAGGCAGCGTCCCGGCCCCTGTTCGGGGAGGGTGACGCGGCCATCGGCGGGGGAGCGGG
This sequence comes from uncultured Actinomycetes bacterium, assembly GCA_963723595.1. Lineage (GTDB taxonomy): Bacteria > Actinomycetota > Actinomycetes > Streptosporangiales > Streptosporangiaceae > RYN-230. The sequence continues at coordinate 523,033 of CAVRRQ010000010.1, read as the reverse complement.
AGGATAAAGGATCATGCCGGTCTATTCCTATGATCCGCCGGAACGTTTCGTGGCCGGTACGGTCGGGCAGCCCGGGGAGCGCACGTTCTACCTGCAGGCCAGCTCCAGCGGCCGGGTGACGAGCGTGGCCCTGGAGAAATTCCAGGTCAGCCTGCTCGCCGAGCGGCTGGAGGAACTGCTCGACGAGGTGCTCCGGCGGACCGGCGGCCTCACCTCCGTGCCCGCCGCCACCCCCTCCGACCTCAGCGACGACGAGCCGCTCGACCTGCCGCTGATGGAGGACTTCAGAGTCGGTGCCATCGCCCTGGCCTGGGACGGCGAGGACGAGCGGGTGGTCATCGAGGCCCAGGAGGAGTCCGAGACGCCGGTCGAGCCGCTGGCCGAGGACATCCCCGAGAACGGCCCGGGGGTGCTCCGGGTCCGGATCACCGCGGCCTCGGCGCGGGCCTTTTCCCAGCGCGCGCTGCGCATCCTGGGGCAGGGCCGGCCGCCATGCCCGCTGTGCGGCCTGCCGCTCGACACCGAGGGGCACATCTGCCCGCGCCAGAATGGCCACCGGGCCGCCAATGGCTGAAAAGCCGCCCGCCCGCCGGCTCTCCCGGCCGCGTCCCCCGCGCCATCCCAAGCAGCCCCCCGATGACCACGCCGCCTCACTCGAGCTGCTGCGTGAGGGTGAACTCGAGATCGAGGGGCGCCTGATCGTCGCCTCGAACGCCACGCTGTACTGCACGATCCGCCGTGGCTCGACCGAATCGGCCTGCGTGTACAAGCCGATCGCGGGCGAGCGGCCGCTCTGGGATTTCCCGCTCGGCACGCTGGCCGGGCGGGAGGTGGCCGCGTACGCGGTGTCCCGCGCCGCGGGCTGGGACCTGGTCCCGCCGACCGTGTACCGGGATGGGCCCTTCGGCCCGGGCATGTGCCAGCTGTGGATCGACGCCGACGCCGGCGTGGACCTGGTGGCCCTGTCCCGCCGTTCCGATCACCAGATGCTCCGGGACATGGCCGTGTTCGACGCCGTGGTCAACAACGCGGACCGCAAGATCGGCCACCTGCTGCCGGTCAGCGCGGAACGGCTCTACGGATGCGACCACGGCGTGTGCTTCGGCGAGGAGTACAAGCTGCGCACCGTGCTCTGGCAGTGGCGGGGCCGGAAACTGCCCACCCGGGCCATCGAGGCGCTGGTCAGGCTGCAGGGCGAGCTGCAGACCGGGCCGCTCGCCGACGAACTCCCGCAGCGGCTGGCCGAGAGCGAGATCCAGGCCACCAGGCAGCGCGTCGAACTCCTCCTCGAAGAGCGGGTCCACCCGTACCCGCCCGAGGACTGGCCCGCTGTCCCCTGGCCGCCGTATTAATCCGGGGGGTGACCCCCCTGGACCCCCGCCATCTGCAGGCTCGGCGGGAACACGCCTGCGGCGCGCCCCGCCTCGCCCGCAGATCAGCTGTGGTAAAGGTCACCTGTAGCTTCCGGCTGTGGCTGGGGTCGCCGGTTAGCTCGCCCTACCTGAGCGCGTTTGCCTATCTTCCGGGTTCGCCGGGGTGGCGGCGGCGGCGGAGGTAGCGCTCGAACTCACGGGCGATCGCGTCCCCGCTCGCTTCGGGCAGGTCGGTCGCGTCCTTGGCTTCCTCGAGCGTCCGGACGTAGTCCGCGACCTCGGTGTCCTGCTCCGCCAGCTCGTCGACCCCGCGTTCCCAGGCCCGGGCCTCCTGGGGCAGGTCGCCGAGCGGCAGTGACACGTCCAGGACATCCTCGACCCCCCGGAGCAGGGCCAGGGTGGCCTTGGGACTGGGCGGCTGGGCCACATAGTGGGGCACGGACGCCCAGAGCGACACGGTCGCGATGTCCGCCTGCGAGCAGGCGTGCTGCAGCACCCCGACGATCCCCGTCGGGCCCTTGTACTCCACCGGCTCGACGTGCAGGTCGCTGGCCAGGGCCGGATCGGACGCCGCAGCGGCCACCGGCACCGGGCGGGTATGCGGGGAATCCGCGAGCAGCGCGCCCAGCAGCACCACGGTCTGGGCCCCGAGGTCGGTGAAGGACCGCACGAGCTCATCGCTGAAGGCCCGCCAGCGCATGTTGGGCTCGATCCCGTGGACCAGCACGATGTCACGGCCCAGGCCCTCCGGCGTGGCCACGGACAGCCGCGTGGTCGGCCAGACCAGCCGTTCGGTGCGGCCCTCGGAGACCTCCATCACCGGCCGGGTCACCTGGAAGTCGTAGTAGTCCTCCGGGTCGATCGCGCCGATCTGGGTGGCATTCCAGGCCAGGCCCAGGTGGTCGATCACCCCGCTGGCGGCCTCACCTGCATCGTTCCAGCCCTCGAAGGCAGCGATGATTGCTGGCGAGGACAGAGCCCGATCGCCGTTCAGCTCGATCACCCACCACCTCCTTCGAGGGCCGCCGCTCACCCGGATGACACCAGGTTACGTGTACCTCGATGATCACCACGTGCCCCGGGGGGCGTGCCGCCAGTCCCGGCTAAGCCGTCCCCTGGACGCGTCGCCCTAGAATAGGGGGCCTATGACGAACACTGCCCGCCCGGCCCAATCGGCCCGGCCGGAACTCGGTGCCGTCCTCGGGGATCGCGTGGTGGTGGCCGATGGGGCAATGGGGACGATGCTCCAGGCCAGCGACGCCACGCTGGACGATTTCGACGGCCATGAGGGATGCAACGAAATCCTCAACGTGACCCGGCCGGACATCGTCCGTGCGGTGCACCAGGGGTACCTCGAGGCCGGGGTGGACTGCGTCACCAGCAACACATTCGGCGCAAACCTCAGCAATCTGGGCGAATACGGGCTGTCCGCGGCGGATCGCGGAGCTGTCCGAGGCCGGGGCCAGGATCGCCCGCGAGGCGGCCGACCAGTGGTCCGCACCCGGGCGCCCGCGCTGGGTGCTCGGCTCCATCGGGCCCGGCACCAAGCTGCCCACCCTCGGCCACACGAGGTTCGCGGACCTGCGCGACGCCTACCAGGTCGGTGCGGCGGGGCTCATCAGCGGCGGGGCCGACGCGATCATCATCGAGACCAGCCAGGACCTGCTCCAGGCCAAGGCCGCGATCATCGGCGCGCGCCGGGCGATGACGGCCGCGGGCACCGAGCTCCCGCTCATCGCCCAGGTGACCATCGAGACCACCGGGGCCATGCTGCTGGGCAGTGAGATCGGCGCCGCCCTCACCGCCCTGGAGCCGCTGGGTATCACCCTGATCGGGCTCAACTGCGCGACCGGGCCCGGCGAGATGGGCGAGCACCTCCGCTACCTGGCCGCGCACTCGCGCATCCCGCTGTCCTGCATGCCCAACGCGGGGCTGCCGGTGCTGGCCTCCGAAGGGGCCCGGTACCCGCTGAGCCCGGCCCAGCTGGCCGACGCGCACGCCATGTTCACCGAGCAGTTCGGCCTGGCCCTGGTCGGCGGCTGCTGCGGCACCACGCCCGAGCACCTGGCCGCCGTGGTGGAGCGGCTGCACGGGCGCCCGGTGGCGCCGCGCAAGCCCAGGCCCGAGCCGGGGGTGGCCTCGCTCTACCAGCACGTGGCGTTCCGGCAGGACACATCGTTCCTGGCCATCGGGGAGCGGACCAACGCCAACGGCTCGAAGGCGTTCCGGGAAGCCCTCGTCGCAGGCCGCTACGACGACTGCGTGGAGATCGCCCGGGCGCAGACCCGGGACGGCGCGCACCTGCTCGACCTGTGCGTGGACTATGTCGGCCGGGACGGCCCGGCCGACATGACCGAGGTCGCCGGGCGGCTGGCCACGGCGGCCACGCTGCCGCTGGTGATCGACTCCACCGAGCCCGACGTGATCCAGACCGGACTGGAACTGCTGGCGGGCCGGGCCGTGGTCAACTCGGTCAACTACGAGGACGGCGACGGCCCGGACTCACGGCTGGCTAAGGTCATGTCCCTCGTCGCAGAGCATGGCGCCGCCGTGATCGCGCTGACCATCGACGAGCAGGGCCAGGCCCGCACCGCCGGCTGGAAGCTCGCGGTGGCCACCCGGCTGATCGAGGACCTGACCGGGAACTGGGGCATGCGCCTCTGCGACATCATCGTGGACTGCCTCACGTTCCCCATCGCCACCGGCCAGGAGGAGACCCGGCGCGACGCGATCGAGACGATCGAGGCCATCCGCCAGCTCAAGCAGCGCTACCCGGAGGTCCAGACCACGCTGGGCGTGTCCAACGTCTCGTTCGGCCTGAATCCCGCGGCCCGGGCCGTGCTCAACTCGGTGTTCCTGGACGAGTGCGTCCGGGCGGGGCTGGACTCCGCGATCGTGCACGCCTCGAGGATCATGCCGATCGCCCGGATCCCCGATGAGCAGCTGCAGGTCGCGCTGGATCTGGTCTACGACCGCCGCCGGGACGGCTACGACCCGCTGTCCCGGCTGCTCGAGCTGTTCGAGGGGGTGGACGCGGCTGCGGTCAAGGCGAGCCGGGCCGCGGAACTGGCCGGACTGCCGCTGTGGGAGCGGCTGAAGCGGCGGATCATCGACGGGGAGCGCAACGGCCTCGAGGCCGACCTGGACCAGGCGCTGGCCCAGCGCCCGGCCCTGGAGATCGTCAACGACGTGCTGCTGGACGGGATGAAGACGGTCGGCGAGCTGTTCGGCACCGGGCAGATGCAGCTGCCCTTCGTGCTCCAGTCGGCCGAGATCATGAAGCTCGCCGTCGGCTATCTCGAGCCGCACATGGAGCAGTCCGGTGAGGCGGGCAAGGGCCGGATCGTGCTGGCCACGGTCAAGGGCGATGTGCACGACATCGGGAAGAACCTGGTCGACATCATCCTGACCAACAACGGCTACGACGTGGTCAACATCGGTATCAAGCAGCCGGTATCGGCCATCGTGGACGCGGCGACCGAGCACGGCGCGGATGTCGTGGGCATGTCCGGCCTGCTGGTCAAGTCCACCGTCGTGATGCGGGACAACCTGTCCGAGCTGAACTCCCGGGCCCTGGCCCGCCGGTGGCCGGTGCTGCTCGGCGGGGCCGCGCTCACCCGGGCCTACGTGGAACAGGACCTGGCCTCATTGTTCGACGGCGAGGTGCGGTACGCCCGTGACGCCTTCGAAGGGCTCCGCCTCATGGATGCCTTCATGGCCGTCAAGCGGGGCGAGGCCGGCGCCCAGCTGCCGCCCATGCGCGAGCGCCGGGTCCGCACCGGCGCCCGGCTCCAGGTCACCGAGCCGGAGGCGATGCCCGCCCGGTCGGACGTGGCCACCGACACCCCCGTGCCGGCCCCGCCGTTCTTCGGCGACCGGATCGTCAAGGGCGTCCCGCTGGCCGAGTACGCGGCGTTCCTCGACGAGCGGGCCACGTTCATGGGCCAGTGGGGCCTGAAGCCCGGCCGCGGCCCGGACGGCCCGTCCTACGCGGAGCTCGTCGAGACGCAAGGGCGGCCGCGGCTGCGGATGCTGCTGGACCGGGTGCAAAGCGAGGGGCTGCTCCAGGCCGGGGTGGTCTACGGCTACTTCCGGGCGGTCAGCGACGGTAACGACCTGGTCGTCCTCGACGGCGACGGGGCTGAGCGGGAACGGTTCACGTTCCCGCGGCAGCGCCACGACCGTCATCTGTGCCTGGCCGACTTCTTCCGCCCGGCCGACTCCGGCGACACCGACGTGGTCGGCTTCCAGCTGGTCACCGTGGGGCCGGCGATCAGCCGGGCCACCGCGGAGCTCTTCGCCAAGAACGCCTACCGCGAGTACCTGGAGCTGCACGGGCTCTCCGTCCAGCTGACCGAGGCCCTCGCGGAGTACTGGCACGGCCGGATCCGGGAGGAGGCGGGCCTGGCCGGGGACGACCCGGCCGACCTGGACGGCATCCTCAAGGTCGGCTACCGCGGCTGCCGGTACTCGTTCGGCTACCCGGCCTGCCCGGACCTGGAAGACCGGGCCAAGGTGATGCGCCTGCTGCGGCCCGAGCGGATCGGGGTCGCGCTGTCCGAGGAGTTCCAGCTGGAGCCCGAGCAGTCCACCGACGCGCTGATCACGTTCCACCCCGAGGCGAAATACTTTTCAGCATGACGAGAGGCACTGAGCATGGTTCCGGTGCCTGGGACGGCGCGGTGGCCGCCGCGGCCGCCCCGGAAGGCAGCCCGGAGGGAGACGGCGCCGGCAGCGGGCTGCAGGCGGTCACGTTCGACATGGACGGGCTGCTGGTTGACTCCGAGCCACTGTGGTTCGAGGCCGAGGCCGCGATCATGACCCGGCTGGGCAGCCCGTGGGGGCCCGCTGACCAGCAGCACCTTATCGGCGGCTCGCTGGCCCGGTCCACCGCCTACATGCAGAGCAAGGCCGCGCGGCCGGTGCCGCAGGAGGTCATCGGGCAGTGGCTCACATCGGGCATGGCCGACCTGGTCCGGGCGCGCGGGGTGCAGGTGATGCCGGGCGCGCTCGAACTGCTCGCCGAGGTCGCCGAGGCCGGCCTGCCGCACGCCCTGGTCACCTCCGCCGAGCCGGAGATCATGGCGGCCACGCTGGACTCGATCGGGGTCCGCTTCCCGGTCACGGTGTGTGCCGCCGACGTGGCTCACGGCAAGCCGGATCCCGAGCCGTACCTGCGGGCGGCCGCCCGGCTCGGGGTGGCCCCGGGGCGGTGCGTCGCGCTGGAGGACTCACCTACCGGCATCAGGTCCGCGTACGCCGCGGGCCTCACGGTGGTCGCGGTCCCCAGCGTGCCGCCCCCGCCCGAACTCGCCCGGCTGACCGTTCCGTCCCTGCGCGCGCTCGATCTTGCCTCCCTGCGGGAGGCCGCGACCGGGCCGATACGGGGCGACCCATGACGGTGCCATTGTGATTCGGTCACAATCCAGGCACGACGTCGTGGTATCCCTGGCGCGGACCAGGCAAAACGGGAGATCCTCCCGGTAGGGGCCCTGGTAACCGGCTACCCCGCGGCCATATGCCGTGACGGCCGGGTAAATTTCCCGTCACAAGCAGCAGGGAGCGCCGCTAGATGGCAGCACCGCTTGACGTGCCCACGTCTGGCGACGTCGCACCCGAGAGCGTGCTCGAGGGGATCAGCGGTAAGGCCATCGAGGGCCGGTCACTCGGCCAGATCGCCTGGCTGCGGCTGCGCCGCGACAAGGTGGCCATGGCGGGCGGCGCGGTCGTGATCTTCCTCATCCTGGTGGCGATCTTCGGCCCGTTCCTGGTGCAGAACCCGACCGTGTACCACGCGAACCTGATCAATCCGACATTCAGCCGGCCTAACGGACCGCTGGGCGGGATCAGCCTCGCCCACCCGTTCGGGGTCGAGCCGGTCACCGGGCGGGACGTGCTCAGCCGGGTCGTCAACGGGGCCCGGGTCTCGCTGCTCATCGCGTTCCTGGCCACCGCGCTCGCGGTGAGCATCGGGGTGGTGATGGGCGTCATCGCCGGATACTTCGGCGGCTGGGTGGACGCGGTGATCGCCCGCGTCATGGACATCTTCCTGGCCTTCCCGCTGCTGGTGTTCGCGATCGCCCTGGTCGGCGTCATCCCCTCGTCAGCGTTCGGGCTGAACGGCAACTCGCTGCGGATCGCCCTGCTCGTCTTCGTGATCGGGTTCTTCGCCTGGCCCTATATGGGCCGGATCATCCGCGGCCAGACGCTGTCGCTGCGCGAGCGCGAGTTCGTGGACGCCGCCCGCAGCATCGGGGCCCGCGGTCCGTACATCCTGTTCCGTGAGCTGCTGCCCAACCTGGTGGCGCCCATCCTGGTCTACTCCACACTGCTGATTCCGACCAACATCCTGTTCGAGGCCGCCCTGTCCTACCTGGGCGTCGGGATCATCCCGCCCACGCCCAGCTGGGGCGGGATGCTCTCGGACGCGGTCAGCCAAGGTTTCTACTCGATCGACCCGATGTACATGATCATTCCCGGCCTGGCCATCTTCATCACCGTCTTGGCATTCAACCTGTTCGGTGACGGGCTGCGCGACGCTCTCGACCCGAGAAGCAGCCGGTAGGCCACTGCATCACCGAAATTCACACAATGAATCACGACAGGGAGGGGTTCACCTCATGAGGAGACCCAGGACCATAGGCCTGGCGGCGCTGGCGGCGACCGCCGCCCTGGCGCTGGCCGCCTGTGGCGGCAGCAGCGGGGGCAGCGGAGGCTCCGGCTCCGGCTCCGGCTCGTCGTCCGCTGCTGGCTTCAACGCCGCGATCACCAAGGTGGTCGCCCCGTCCACCAAAAAGGGCGGGACGCTGACCTTCGGCGACAGCAGCACCACGGACTCGACTGACCCGGGCAACACGTACTACGCCTTCTCGTGGAACCTGACCCGGTTCTACACGATGCCGCTGATGACCTACAAGTCCTGCCCCGGCAAGTGCGGCCTGCAGGTCGTGCCGGATCTGGCGACCGGCCCTGGCGTCGTCAGTGATAACGGCCTGACCTGGACGTACCACATCCAGCCGGACGTGAAGTTCGAGGACGGGACCACGGTCACCTCGGCGGACGTCAAGTACGCCGTGGAGCGCACCTTCGACCGGACCAAGCTGCCGCTGGGCCCGAACTACTTCTCGCTGCTGCTGGCGCCGCAGAAGCCGGCGTACCCGGGTCCCGTACAAGGACCGGTCCAAGAACCTGATGGGCCTGAACGCGGTGCAGACGCCGAACGCGACCACCGTCGTGTTCCACCTGGCCAAGCCGTTCGCGGACTTCAACTACGTGGTCGCGATCCCGCAGACCGCGCCGGTTCCGCCGAACAAGGACACCGGCACGAACTACCAGCTGCACCCGATCTCCACCGGGCCGTATAAGTTCCAGAGCTACCAGCTGAACAAGACGCTCACGCTGGTGCCGAACACGTACTGGAAGGCGTCCACCGACCCGAACGCCAGCCAGCTGCCCAGCAAGGTCGTCATCAACTGGAACGTGAACGCGAACGACCTGGACAACCGGCTGCTCGCCGGTGACCTGGACGTGGACGCGGCGGGCACCGGCGTGCAGGCAGCGGCCCGGGCCAAGATCTTGTCCTCGCCGACGCTCAAGGCCTCCTCGGACAACCCGATCAGCGGGTTCCTCTGGTTCGCCTACCTCGACACCAAGGTGGCGCCGCTGAACAAGCTGGCCTGCCGTCAGGCCATCGAGTACGCGGCGAATAAGACGAACCTGCAGACCGCCTACGGCGGCCCGGTGGCGGGTGGCGCGATCGCCAGCACGGTGGCCCCGCCGAACGTCATCGGCCAGAAGTCGTTCGACCTGTACGAGGCCACCACCAAGCCCGGCGGCGACATCGCCAAGGCCAAGGCGGCGCTGAAGACCTGCGGTCACCCGAACGGGTTCACCACCGGCATCACCTACCGCAGCGACCGGCCCAAGGAAGTCTCCGCGGCCCAGGCCATGCAGGCCTCGCTGGCCCAGGCGGGGATCAAGCTGCAGCTGCACGGGTTCCCGTCGGGCACCTACTTCAGCAACTTCGCGGGCGTGCCGAACTACATGCACTCGCACAACATCGGCATCGCCATGGGCGGCTGGGCACCGGACTGGCCGGACGGCTACGGGTTCTTCGACTTCATCACGGCCGGTGACACGATCAGCCCGGCCGGGAATACCAACATCGAAGAGCTCAACGACCCGGTGGTGAACAACGACCTGGCCAAGATGGCCAGCACCCAGGACGCCACGCAGCGCAACTCCTACACCGCCCAGATCGACATGCAGGTGATGAAGGACGCGGCCATCCTGCCCGAGGTGTACGCCAAGTCGCTGCTCTACCGCAGCCCGAACATCACCAACGTCTACGTCCAGCCCTACTACGGCATGTACAACTACGCCGTACTGGGCGTGAAGTAGACCAGGAGAAAGTGAGGATGCTGGTGCCTGGCCTGGCTCTGCTTACCGGCAGGGCCAGGCCGGGCACCAGCGCCGCGCCGTGATCACATTCATCGTCCGGCGGCTGATCGCCACCGTCTTCCTGCTGATCGTGGTCAGCATCATCGTGTACGCGATCTTCTTCCTCCTCCCGCGGCTGGCCGGGCAGAACACCTACCAGCTCGCTACGCAGTTCGTCGGCCGCAACCCGAACCGGGCCGCGGTGCTCGCCATCGAGGACAAGCTGGGGCTCAATTCGCCGCTGTACCTGCAATACGGCCGCTTCCTCAAGGCCATCGTGTTCGGCACGCACTACAACAGCGGCACCAGCACCACGTACTGCCCGCCGCCGTGTTTCGGCTACTCGTTCAAGACCCAGCAGCCGGTCTGGCCGCAGATGGTCAGCGACATCCCGGTGACCCTCTCGCTGGCCGTCGGCGCGGCGATCCTGTGGCTGGTCGGCGGGGTGGCGATCGGGGTGCTCTCGGCGCTGCGCCGGGGTACCTTCTTCGACCGGTTCTCGATGGGCGTCGCCCTGCTCGGGGTGTCCCTCCCGATCTTCTTCACCGGCCTGATCCTGCTGGAGCTGTTCAGCTACAAGTGGCCCATCTTCCCTAACGTCCAGTTCGTGCCCCTGACCACGAACCCGTACCTGTGGGCGCGGAACCTGGTGCTGCCCTGGATCACCCTGGCCTTCCTGTACGCCGCCCTGTACGCCCGGCTGACCCGCGCGGGCATGCTGGAGACCATGAGCGAGGACTACATCCGCACCGCCCGGGCCAAGGGCCTGGTCGAGCGGAAGGTGATCTTCAAGCACGGCCTGCGTGCGGCACTGACCCCGATCGTCACGATCTTCGGCATGGACCTCGGCCTGCTGCTCGGCGGGGCGATCATCACCGAATACACGTTCTCGCTGCACGGCCTCGGCCTGTTCACCATCGAAGCGGTGCAGAACCAGGACCTGCCGGAGATCCTGGGCGTCACGATGCTGGCCGCGTTCTTCATCGTCATCGCCAACCTGGCGGTGGACATCCTGTACGCCGTGGTCGACCCAAGGGTGAGGACCTGATGCCCGAAACCCTGCTCGAGGTCAGGGACCTGCGGATCCAGTTCCCGACCAACGACGGGCTGGTGAAAGCCGTCGACGGGGTCTCGTTCAGCCTCGACCGCGGAGCCACCCTGGGCATCGTCGGCGAATCGGGGTCGGGGAAGAGCGTCAGCAGCCTCGGCATCATGGGCCTGCACCAGGGCACCAACGCCCAGATCACCGGGAGCATCCGGCTGGACGGCGAGGAACTGGTCGGCGCCACGGCATCCCGGGTCCGCGAGCTGCGCGGCAGCAAGATGGCCATGATCTTCCAGGATCCGCTGTCCGCGCTGCACCCCTACTACACCGTCGGCGCCCAGATCGCCGAGGCCTACCTGGTGCACAACGACGTGGGCAAGAAGGTCGCCCGCAAGCACGCGGTCGACATGCTCGGCCGGGTCGGCATCCCGCAGCCCGCCTCCCGTGTCGATGACTACCCGCACCAGTTCTCCGGCGGCATGCGGCAGCGGGCCATGATCGCCATGGCGCTGAGCTGCGACCCGGAACTGCTGATCGCCGACGAGCCGACCACCGCGCTGGACGTCACGGTCCAGGCGCAGATCCTCGACCTGATCTGGGACCTGCAGCAGGAGTACCACTCCGCGGTCATTATCATCACTCACGACCTGGGCGTCGTGGCCGAGTTGTCCGACGACATCCTGGTCATGTACGCGGGCCGGATGTCGGAGTACGGCAAGGCCGAGGACGTCTTCGACCGGCCCGGCCACCCCTACACCTGGGGCCTGCTCGCCTCCATGCCCCGCATCGACGAGGCGCGCCTGGCGCGGCTGCTGCCGATCCCGGGCACCCCGCCCAGCCTGATCCGGGTGCCGCCGGGCTGCCCGTTCCATCCCCGGTGCCGTTACGCCGACCTGACCGGCGGCCGGAGCCAGACCGAGGTTCCTGCCCTGCGTGAGGTGGAGCCCGGGCACCTGGTCGCCTGCCATCTGACGGCAGACCAGCGGCGCAAGGCCCGGGACGAACAGCTCGGGGAGATCCAGGCGCCCGCCATCCCGACCACGCAGGGGGACGTGTGAGCACCCCAGTGAGCACCGCCGGAACCACGGGCGCCAGCGCTGGCGGGGGCGATGGCCTGCTCGAGGTGTCCGGGCTGATGAAGTACTTCCCGGTGACCCGGGGCGTCATCTTCCGGCAGAAGGTCGGCGCGGTCCAGGCTGTGGACAAGGTGGACTTCTCCGTGCCCGCCGGGCAGACGCTGGGCCTGGTCGGCGAGTCCGGCTGCGGCAAGACCACGACCGGGCGGCTGCTCACCCGGCTGCTGGAGCCGACCGGCGGCCGGATCATGTTCGACGGGCATGACATCACCCACCTGTCCATGGGCAAGATGCGCCCGCTGCGCCGCGACATCCAGATGATCTTCCAGGATCCTTACTCGTCGCTGAACCCGCGGCACACCGTAGGCGGGATCATCGGGGCGCCGCTGCGGCTGCAGAAGGTGAAGACGGAAAAAGGCATTAAGGCGACCGTCCAGGAGCTGCTGGAGCTGGTCGGGCTCAACCCTGAGCACTACAACCGCTACCCCCACGAGTTCTCCGGCGGCCAGCGCCAGCGGATCGGGATCGCCCGTACTCTAGCGCTGCGGCCCAAGCTGATCGTGGCGGACGAGCCGGTCTCGGCCCTGGACGTGTCGATCCAGGCCCAGGTGATCAACCTGCTCGAGGACCTGCAGAACGAGCTGGGGCTGACGTACGTGGTGATCGCGCACGACCTGTCGGTGGTCCGGCACATCAGCGACCAGGTTGCGGTCATGTACCTCGGCAAGATCGTCGAGCTGGCCGAGCGGGACCAGCTCTACGCCCGTCCCCGGCATCCTTACACGGTCGCGCTGATGTCCGCCGTTCCGGTGCCGCAGCCGGTGCGCGTCGAGGGGCGCAGGGGGCGCCGTGAGCGCATCCGGCTGGCCGGCGACGTGCCCAGCCCGCTGAACCCGCCGCCGGCCTGCCGGTTCCACACCCGGTGCTGGAAGGCGCAGGAGGTGTGCCGGACGCAGGAGCCCCCACTCGCCGAGCTGGTGCCGGGCCACAAGGTGGCCTGCCACTTCCCGGAGAACACCGAGGCCGCGGCCGGGTAGCGCCTGCCGGGCCGCCGGCGGGACTTTACCCGGACACCGGCCCGGGACGATCGGGGCACTCCCACCGGTGTGCGACGATGGGGGAAGGAACGCTGCCGAGGGGAGCGGCCATGACTTACAGCCAGTTCGAATGGCTCCCGCTGTGCGGGGGGCTGACGCTCCTCGGGCTGATCATCAGCTGGGTGGTCTGGCGGCGGCGGGGGGCAGCCGCCGGATTGCGCTGGGTGGCCGTGTCACTGCTGCCCCTGGCCGCGTACCTGACCCACGCGGTCAGGATGCTGTGGCAGATCGGCTCGGCGATCGGCAGCTTCGCCACCTCCTTCATCTTCTCGCCTCAGGTGTGGTCCGGCGTGGCCCTGACCGGCCTGGCCATCGTGCTGTTCGTGGTCTCCGGCACGATGCGGCGCGGCCGCGCCCGTAAGTCCGGCACCGGAGTAGACAGTGCCGGGAAGCCGGCCAGCCCGTCGGCGGGCGCTCCAGCCGGGAAGGCGCTCAAGCCAGCCAAGAGCAAAGCCCCCGCAGCCGACGACGACCTCGGGGATGTCGCCGACATCCTGCGGCGGCACAACATCCACTGAGCGACCCGGCTGCCTGGCTCAGACACGGGCCCGGCTCAGACACGGGCCTGGCTCAGACGAGGTCGTCCCCGACCAGCGCGGGCCCGGCCGCCAGCTCGCCGGAGGCCGCGGACGGCAGGTCCTCCTCCGCGGGCAGCTCGGGTGGGGTCCCGCCGAACGCCGGGCACAGGGCCTTGTGCGCGCACCAGTCGCACAGCCGCCCGGGCCGGGGCCGCCAGTCCCGGGACAGCCGGGCCCGCTCGATAGCCTGCCAGAGGGCCTCGATCTTGCGCTCGGTGGCCCGCAGATCCGCCTCATCGGGTTCGTAGCGGACAATCTCCCCGTTGCCCAGGTACATGAGCTGCAGCAACCGGGGCAGGCGGCCCTCGGCCCGCCAGAGCACCAGGGCGTAGAACTTCATCTGGAACAGGGCCCGCGCCTCGAACTCAGCCGGCGGGGCGCTTCCCGGTCTTGTAGTCCACGATCCTGGTCGCACCGCCGGGGGCCACGTCCAGGCGGTCGATGTAGCCACGCAGCCGCAGTCCCGAGGCGAGCTCGGCTTCCACGCACAGCTCACGGTGGGCCGGCTCCAGCCGCCGTGGGTCCTCCAGGGCGAAGTAGCGGTCCAGCATGGTCCCGGCCTCCTGGAGCCAGGTGGCCTGGTCCGTCTCCGCCGCGAACAGGCTGCCCAGCTCCGGTCTCCCGGTGACCAGGCGGTCCCACTCGGGATCCAGCAGCGACCTGGCCACCTCCGGGGTCCGCTCGCGGGCCGGCCGGTCGAACAGGTGCTCCAGCACCGCGTGCACCAGGGTGCCGCGGGCCGCCGCGGGGCTGGGTGGCTCGGGCAGCCGGTCGATCACCCGGAACCGGTAGAGCAGCGGGCAGGTCATGAAGTCCCCGCCCGCGACGGGGACAGCGACCGCCGCCGCTCCGCGGGCGGCGCCGCGGCGGCGCCGCCGCGGGCCGGGTTTGTCACGGCCCCGTCCTCCGCGGGCGGCCCTGACTCAGGCGGGGCAAGGAGCGGCACACCATCGTCGGCCATGCCAGGGAGAGTAGGGGAACCCTCCGACAGTTGCCGGGCTTTGCCGCCTGTTCACCTCACCGCTGGCCTCACCGGCGCGGCGGGCGCGTCCGGCGGGGTCGTCCAGCACGTAGCATCGACCTGTGGCAGGCACACCGCCCGAACGGCCCTCACCGCAGGGGTCGGGTCCCGGAGTGAGGATCGCGCGGCCCTTCGGGATACCTGTGTACATCTCGCCGTACTGGTTCCTGATCGCCGGGCTGTTCGTCTTCCTCTACGGGAACAGCGCGGCTCTGTCGGGCTCGAGCGGGGTCCGCTACGTGGTGGCCGCCGCCTTCGTGGTGCTGCTGTACGTGTCCGTCCTGTTCCACGAGCTGAGCCACTCGCTGGTCGCCCGCGGGTTCGGTCTGCCGGTGCGCCGGATCCTGCTCTACCCGCTGGGCGGGTTCTCCGAGATCGAGCAGGAGCCTCCCACCCCCGGCCGTGAGTTCCTGGTCTCCGCGGCCGGCCCGCTGCTGTCCCTGGTCCTGGCGGGGCTCGGGTGGGTGGTGCTGCTGGTCACCAGCCTGGGCGGCCTGCCCGGCCTGCTCGTCCAGCAGCTGGTCTGGGCCAACCTGCTGGTCGGGATCTTCAACCTGCTGCCCGGGCTGCCGCTGGACGGTGGCCGGATGCTCCGCGCCGGGGTGTGGAAGGCGACCAGCAAGCCGGGCACGGCGACCATCGTCGCCGCCTGGGCCGGCCGGGTGCTGGCCGTGGCCGTGCTGGTGGTGCCGGTGGCGCTGATCGTCTGCGGCGGGCCAGCAGGTCCAGATCTTCGACGTGGTGTGGCTCGGCGTCATCGCCGCCTTCATGTGGATCGGCGCCGGCCAGTCGCTGAAGGTCACCCGGGTCCGCGAGCGGCTGCCCGGCCTGCAGGCCAGGACGCTCGCCCGGCGGGCCATCCCGATTCAGGCCAGCCTCCCGCTGGCCGAGGCCATCCGGCGCGCCGACGCGGCCGGGGCCCGTGCGCTGGTCATCGTCGACCACGACGACAAGCCGATCGCGATCGTCAACGAGAGCGCGGTGATGGCCACCCCGCCGCAGCGCAGGCCCTGGGTAGACGCCGGGCTCGCTGGCCCGGACCATCGACCCCGGCCTGGTACTGCCCGCCGACATGTCCGGGATGGCGCTGCTCGAGGCGGTCCGCCGTTCGCCGGCCACTGAGTACCTGCTGGTCGAGCCCTCCGGGTCAGGTCTATCGGCGTGCTGTCGGCCAGTGATCTCGACCACGCCTTCGCCGGCGTCTAGCTCGCCTGGCCGCCGCCTTCCGGGGCGCCGTCAGTTATCCGGCCGGCGGAGCGGGCCACGCCACGCCACCTCGCCTGAGACCAGGGCACACCGCGGCACGGCTACATTGGCGGGCGTGATCCGTCAGCGCCGCGGCCCCTTCGCCCCTGGAGACCAGGTCCAGCTCACCGACCCCAAGGGCCGTAAGCACCTGCGTGCTCCTCGCGGAGGGGCGCACGTTCCACACCCACCGGGGCGGGCTGGCCCATGACGACCTGATCGGCGCCCCCGAGGGCACCGTGGTGAAGTCCTCCGCCGGAACGCCGTACGTGGCGCTCCGGCCGCTGCTGGCCGACTTCACGCTGTCCATGAGCCGCGGCGCCGCCGTCGTCTACCCGAAGGACGCGGCCCAGATCATCGCGATGGCCGACATCTTCCCGGGGGCCCGGGTGCTGGAGGCCGGAGCGGGCTCGGGCGCGCTGTCCTGCTGGCTGCTGCGCAGCGTGGGCGAAGACGGGCTGCTGGTCTCCTACGAGCGCCGGCCGGATTTCGCCGACATCGCGCGGGCCAACGTCGAGCGGTTCTTCGGCGGCCCGCACCCCGCCTGGCAGCTCCGGGTCGGCGACCTCATGGAGGTCGCCGACCCGCCGCTGGCCGAGGTGGCCGGCGAGGCGGCGCGACCGGCCGGCCGGCCGGGCAGGCGGACGTGGCCGGCCAGGTGTTCCCCAACGGCCGGTCAGACCACGCCGGGCCTGCGGATAGTTTCGACCGGGTAGTACTGGACATGCTGGCGCCATGGGAGTTCGCGCGCCTGGCAGCCGACGCGCTCATTCCCGGCGGGGTGCTGTGCTGCTACGTTGCGACCGTCACCCAGCTGTCCCGGACAGTGGAGTCGATCCGGGAGCAGGCCAGCTTCGACGAGCCGACGGCCTGGGAGTCTCTGGTCCGCGGCTGGCACGTTGATGGGCTGGCAGTGCGGCCAGAGCACCGGATGGTGGGCCACACCGGGTTTTCTCATCACGGCCCGGCGGCTCGCCGAGGGAATCACCGCACCACCGCGAAGGCGCAGGCCCGCGAAGGGTTCCCGGGAAGAGTCTGATCAGTGAGAATGTCAGCGGCAGGCGGCACGAGGTTACGCCGGAGCCTCGGATAGGTAGGGTCTAAGTGAAGTCTGCTCTCGGAAGGGGGTGGGGGCGTGGCCACTCGGGATGAAGGATCGCGCACCGCGCGCGAAGACCAGGTTCAGGGCCTAACCACGCAGATCTCCTTCCTCGAGGAGGAGGTGGCAGTGCTGAGGCGGAGGTTGGCTGACTCGCCCAGGCATGCCCGGCTTCTCGAGGAGCGCCTGCGTGAGACCGAAGCCAGCCTGGCTTCGGTCACGGGCCAGAATGAGCGGCTGGCCGATACTCTGCGCGAGGCGCGCGACCAGATCGTGGCGCTGAAGGAGGAAGTCGACCGGCTCGCCCAGCCGCCCTCGGGTTCGGCGTGTTCCTGGAGGCGTGCGAGGACGGCACCGCGGACGTGTTCACCGGCGGCCGCAAGATGCGCGTCAGCGTCAGCCCGGCGGTCGAGCTGGAGAAGCTGCGGCCCGGCCAGGAGGTCGTGCTCAACGAGGCGCTCAACGTGGTGATCGCCCAGGGCTACGAGACCGTCGGCGAAGTCGTCATGCTCAAGGAACTCCTCGAGGATGGCGACCGGGCGCTGGTCATCTCGCACGCCGACGAGGAGCGCGTCGTCCGGCTGGCCGAGCCGCTGCGCGACTCGATCCTGCGCGCGGGCGACTCGCTGCTGCTCGAGCCGCGCTCGGGCTACGTGTACGAGCGCATCCCCAAGGCCGAGGTCGAGGAGCTCATCCTCGAGGAAGTGCCGGACATCACCTACTCCGACATCGGTGGCCTCGGCTCCCAGATCGTCCAGATCCGGGACGCGGTGGAACTCCCGTACCTGCATGCGGACCTGTTCCGGGAGCACCAGCTGCGCCCGCCCAAGGGCGTGCTGCTGTACGGGCCGCCGGGATGCGGCAAGACGCTGATCGCCAAGGCGGTGGCCAACTCGCTGGCCAAGCAGGTCGCGGCCCGGACGGCGGCAGCAGCGGGCGGCCAGCGGCGAGGAGGCTGACCCGCAGGAGACCGGTCCGGCCAAGGCCGCGCCAAGGACGCCAGGGCAGGGCAAGGAAGGCAAGAGCTTCTTCCTGAACATCAAGGGCCCGGAGCTGCTGAACAAGTACGTCGGCGAGACCGAGCGGCACATCAGGCTGGTGTTCCAGCGGGCCCGCGAGAAGGCCAGCGAGGGCATGCCGGTCATCGTGTTCTTCGACGAGATGGACTCGATCTTCCGGACCCGCGGTTCCGGGGTCTCCAGCGACGTGGAGAACACGATCGTGCCCCAGCTCCTCAGCGAGATCGACGGCGTCGAGGGGCTGGAGAACGTCATCGTGATCGGTGCCTCCAACCGGGAAGACATGATCGACCCGGCCATCCTGCGGCCCGGCCGGCTCGACGTGAAGATCAAGATCGAGCGCCCCGACGCGGAGGCGGCGAAGGACATCTTCTCCAAGTACGTGCTGACCGCGCTGCCGCTGCACCCGGACGACCTGGCCGAGCACGGGTCGTCCCGCGAGGCCACGGTGGACGCCATGATCCAGCGGGTCGTGGAGCGCATGTACAGCGAGACCGAGGAGAACCGGTTCCTGGAGGTCACCTACGCCAACGGGGACAAGGAGGTCCTGTACTTCAAGGACTTCAACTCCGGCGCGATGATCGAGAACATCGTGGCGCGGGCCAAGAAGATGGCCATCAAGGAGTTCCTCGACACGGGCCAGAAGGGCATGCGCGTCGCCCATCTGCTCACCGCCTGCGTGGACGAGTTCAGTGAGAACGAGGACCTGCCGAACACCACCAACCCGGACGACTGGGCCCGCATCTCCGGCAAGAAGGGCGAGCGGATCGTTTACATCAGGACCCTCGTTTCCGGCAAGCAGGGCACCGAGGCCGGGCGTTCCATCGACACAGTGGCCAATACCGGGCAGTACCTCTGACCTGGGCAGGCGCAGGGGCGCGTTCCCCGGCCGGCCGGCCCGTCACCGGTATCGGTCCCCGGGCGCGTGCGGCGGGTCGCCCGTCCCGCGCCCGGCCGGCCAGCACTAGGCTGCCTGATATGAGCGTGCGGCGGGTGATGGGGACGGAGACCGAGTTCGGCATCTCGGTCCCCGGTCAGCCTGGGGCTAATGCCATGGTCACTTCCTCCCAGGTCGTCAACGCCTACCAGGCGGCCACCTCGGCCCGGGCCCGGCGGGCGCGGTGGGATTTCGAGGAGGAGAACCCGCTGCGGGACGCGCGCGGATTCGACCTGGCCCGGGAGTCCGCGGACGCCACCCAGCTGACCGACGAGGACCTCGGCCTGGCCAACGTGATACTGACCAACGGGGCCCGGCTGTACGTGGACCACGCGCACCCGGAGTACTCGGCGCCGGAGTGCACCAACCCGCTCGCCGCGGTCATCTGGGACAAGGCGGGGGAGCGGGTCATGGCGGAGGCGGCCGCCAGGGCCGCCACCGTGCCCGGCAGCGCAGCCCGATCCAGCTCTACAAGAACAACACCGACAACAAGGGCGTCTCCTACGGCTGCCACGAGAACTACCTGATGCGCCGGGCGACGCCGTTCGCGGACATCGTCCGGCACCTGACCCCGTTCTTCGTCTCCAGGCAGGTGGTCTGCGGGGCCGGGCGGGTCGGCCTGGGCGCGGACGGCCGCGACGACGGCTTCCAGATCAGCCAGCGGGCCGACTTCTTCGAGGTCGAGGTGGGCCTGGAAACCACGCTGAAGCGGCCCATCATCAACACCCGGGATGAGCCGCATGCGGACCCGGAGAAGTACCGCCGCCTGCACGTGATCATCGGCGACGCCAACATGAGCGAGGTCAGCACCTACCTCAAGCTCGGCACCACCGCGCTGGTCCTGGCCATGATCGAGGACAAGTTCCTCGGTGGTGACCTGTCGGTCGAGTCACCGGTGGCCGAGCTCCGGGCCATCTCGCACGACCCGTCCTGCCGCCACCAGGTCACCCTGCGGGACGGCCGCAAGATGACCGGGGTCCAGCTGCAGATGGAGTACCTGGAGCTGGCCCGCAAGTACACCGAGGACAAGTTCGGCTCCGACGTGGATGAGATGACCGCGGACGTGCTGGCCCGCTGGGAATCCGTGCTCACCCGGCTGGCCGAGGACCCGATGCTGGCTGTCCCGCGAGCTGGACTGGGTGGCCAAGCTGGAGCTGCTCGAGGGCTACCGGACCCGGGAAGGGCTGGCCTGGGGTCACCCCAAGCTCCAGCTGGTGGACCTGCAGTACTCCGACGTCCGGTCCGCACCGGGGCCTGTACAACCGGCTCGCCGCGCGCGGCCGGATGATCCAGCTCGTGTCGGAGGAGGACGTGGCCGCGGGCCATCGAGTCCCCGCCGGAAGACACCCGGGCCTACTTCCGCGGCCGCTGCCTGCAGCAGTACCCGGAGTCGGTCGCCGCCGCCTCCTGGGATTCAGTGATCTTCGACATCCCCGGCCGGGAGTCGCTGCAGCGGGTTCCGACCCTGGAGCCGCTCCGCGGGACCAAGGCCCACGTAGGGCGGCCTGCTCGACCGCTGCCGGACCGCGGCCGAGCTCGTGGCCGCGCTCACCGGCCAGAACTGACGCCCCGGCCCAGGCCCGGGCCGAGGCGGGCCCCGGCCCGGCCGCGAGGGCATTATTGAGCTGCCTGATCCCGATGCCCGATTTCAGGGTTGGACAGGCCATCGGCAGGCGAGGATACGGTTAAGCCGAGGACGACCCTGTAGCACGGAGGTTTCGGGCATGGCGACGAAGGACACTGGCGGTCAGCGGCAGGCCTCGAAGCGCACCGAGGACACCGAGGAGGCGGAGCCGCAGGCCTCGGGCGACGTCAAGGAGCGCCAGGAGAAGCTGGCCGACGACGTAGACGCGATCCTCGACGAGATCGACGAGGTGCTCGAGGAGAACGCCGAGGAGTTCGTCCGGTCATACGTGCAGAAGGGCGGCCAGTGAGGGCGGCCCGCCCAGTACTGTCAGCCGACAGTGCGATCAGCCATGGGGCGCGCCCGGGCGGCCAGCCCGGCCGGGTTCGCCCTGGGCTGACAGGCCGCAGCGCGCGGCCGGTGCCTGGCCGCAGTAGGGTCAAGGTCAGGTAAGCAGGCGGACTAACCGGGAGGACTGGGCGTGGGTTCTGGCTTCTTTGCCGGAAGGTTCATTGCGGCGTGCATGGACGCTGGCACATCGTCGTTCGCTGACCTGGTCGCCGAGTGCGCTCCAGAGCTGCTCCCGGGCGCCGGGGCCGCGGCGGCCGCCCGGCTGGGCGGCGCCGCGGGGGCCTACGTCCGGCGCTGGGCGGCGAGGGGGCCGGCCCTCCCGCTGCCGCACGGGACCACCATCGTGGCCGCCCGGTTCGCGGACGGCGTGGTCATGGCCGGTGACCGGCGCTCCACCGCGGGCAACATGATCGCGCAGCGGGATATCGAGAAGGTGTTCCGCAGTGACGACTTCTCCGCGGTCGGCATCGCGGGGGTGGCCGGGATCGGGCTGGAACTGGTCCGCCTGTTCCAGCTGGAACTGGAGCACTACGAGAAGCTCGAGGGCCGGACGCTGTCCCTGGAGGGCAAGGCGAACCGGCTGGCCGCGTTCGTCCGCGGCAACATGGGCGCGGCCATGCAGGGGCTGGTGGTCGTCCCGCTGTTCGCGGGCTGGGACGAGGACGCCGGACGGGGCCGGATCTTCAGCTACGACGTGGCCGGCGGCCGGTACGAGGAGCGCCCCTACTCACGCCATCGGGTCGGGGTCGATCTTCGCCAAGGGATCGCTGAAGAAGCTCTACACCGAGGGCCTGTCCGACCGGGCCGTGGTCCTGGCCCTGCATGCAGGCGCTGTACGACGCGGCTGACGACGACTCGGCGACCGGCGGACCGGACCTGGCCCGGCAGATCTACCCGGTGGTGGCGATGATCACCGCCGACGGGTACCGCCGCCTGTCGGACGCGGAGACCGGGCGAGTACGCCCGGGCCGTGGTGGACGAGCGGACGAGGGAGCCTTCCGGGCCGGTCGTGCGCCCTGAACCCGCCGCCCAGCCTGAGCGGATGACCTGCGCCGCCAGGTGACCAGCCGCCATTCCGAGTAGCGCCGTTACGAGTAGGGGTAAAGCTGCGGTGAGTATGCCGTTCTACGTCTCGCCCGAGCAGGCGATGAAGGACAAGGCGGATTACGCCCGGAAGGGCATCGCCCGTGGCCGCAGCGGGGTGGTGATCCAGTACGACGGGGGCATCCTGTTCGTGGCGCCGAACCCGTCCAGCGCGCTGCACAAGATCAGTGAGATCTACGACCGCATCGCGTTCGCCGCGGTCGGGCCGGTACAACGAGTTCGAGAACCTGCGCAAGGCCGGGGTCCGGTACGCGGACTACACCGGGTACCAGTACGACCGCAGTGACGTCACCGCCCGCGGCCTGGCCAACTGGTACGCCCAGATCCTGGGCCAGTTCTTCACCGAGAGCAACAAGCCCTTCGAGGTGGAGCTGGTGGTGGCGCGAGGTCGGCGAGTCACCCGCCGAGGACCAGATCTACCGGATCACCTTCGACGGCTCGGTGGCCGAGGAGCATGGCTTCGTGGCCATGGGCGGCCAGGCCGACCAGGTCGCGGCGGTGCTGAAGGACCACTACGAGGACGGCCTGCCGCTGGTCCGGGCCCTGGGGGCCGCGATCGCGGGCCTGGCGGGCCAGGGCGGCCAGGCCAACGGCAACGGCAAAGCACCGAGCTGAGCGCCAGCCAGCTGGAAGTGGGCATCCTGGCCCGGGACCGGGTCCACCGGACGTTCCGCCGGCTGACCGGGCGCCGCCTCGAGGTCCTGCTGGCCGAGGCGGCGGGCGGCGAGGCCGCGGGCACGGTCAGCCCGGCGGCGGACGAGCCGCAGCCCGGCGAGGCCGCCAGCCCTGACGACGGCGTGACCCCCTAGCACGGCGCAGGCGCCCACCAGGACGGGCTCATCGCGGCCGTGTGTCACCTCGATCACAGGGACCCGCCCTTGACAGCCGCCCATGGACGTACGTTGAATCGTGCTGGACATCATGCTAACGATTGCAAGCCACCGGTCCCAGGAGGCCGCTCCCGGCTAGCCTCCGGGGACGGGATCCCCTGTAATGTCGTGGTTGTACGCAGCAAGACCTTGGAGGATGAGTGACCGGCACCATGGCGGACCTGGCGGCCACGACGGGAATTGACGTGCCCACCGGGCTGCTGATCGGCGGGCAGTGGACCAAGGGCCGTGACGGCGGGCTGATCGGCGTGACCGACCCGGCCACCGAGGAGATCATCGCGGAAGTGGCCGACGCCACCGCCGAGGACACGCTCGACGCGGTCAGCGCCGCCTCGGCCGCCCTGCCCGGCTGGGCCGCGACCGCGCCCCGCGAGCGGGCCGAGTGCCTGCGCCGCGCCTGGTCGCTGATGATCGCCAAGTCGGACTCGCTGGCCAGGCTGATGGTCCTGGAGAACGGCAAGGCGCTGCCGGACGCCCGGGCCGAGGTCATCTACGCCGCCGAGTTCTTCCGCTGGTACGCCGAGGAGGCGGTCCGGGTGGAGGGCTCGGTGCTCACCGCCCCGTCCGGCGCCAACCGCATCCTCGTCACCCGGCAGCCGGTGGGCGTCAGCGTGCTCATCACCCCATGGAACTTCCCGGCCGCGATGGCGACCAGGAAGATCGGGCCGGCCCTGGCCGCCGGCTGCACCGTGGTCCTCAAGCCCGCCAAGGAGACGCCGCTGACCGCGCTCGCGGTGGCGGAGATCCTGCAGCGAGGCGGGCGTGCCGGACGGCGTGGTCAACGTGGTGACCACCTCCTCGGCGAGCCGGTTCAGCGAGACCGTGCTGGCCGACCCCCGGGTCCGCAAGCTGTCCTTCACCGGCTCCACCGAGGTCGGCCGGGTGCTGCTGAAGGCCGCGGCGAACAGCGTCATCAACTGCTCCATGGAGCTGGGCGGCAACGCCCCCTTCCTGATCTTCGAGGACGCCGACATCAGCGCGGCGCTGGACGGCGCGTTCCTGGCCAAGATGCGCAACGGCGGGGAGGCGTGCACCGCCGCCAACCGGTTCTACGTGCACGAGGCCGTCGCCGACGAGTTCACCGCGGCCTTCGCGGCCCGGCTCGAGGCGCTCAAGGTCGGCCCGGGCCTGGACGACGGCACCGAGCTGGGCCCGCTGGTCAACGAGGACACCCGGTCCAAGGTGGCCAGCCTGGTGGACGAGGCCACCAGCGCGGGCAGCCGGGTGGTCACCGGCGGCTCCGCCCCGGACCGCCGCGGCTACTTCTACGCCCCCACCGTGCTGGACAACGTGCCGCCGGGCGCGGGCATCCTGAACGAGGAGATCTTCGGCCCGGTCGCCCCCATCGTCCGGTTCAGCTCGGAGTCCGACGCGGTCTCCTGGGCCAACAACACCGAGTACGGGCTGGTGTCCTACGTCTACACCCGGGACCTGCGCCGCTCACTCCGGGTGGCCGAGGCCCTGGAGGCCGGGATGATCGGCATCAACCGCGGCGTCGTCTCCGACCCGGCGGCCCCGTTCGGCGGGGTCAAGCAGTCCGGGATCGGCCGTGAGGGGGGCCACGACGGGTTGCTGGAGTTCACCGAGACCAAGTACATCGCCGTGGACTGGTGACGCCGCCGCGTGGAGACCGGGGCGCGCGCCGCGACACGCTCCGCAGAGCCACCCCACCTGGTGCGGCCGCCCGCGGCCGTGCCGTAGGGTCTGGTGAGCGACCATGGACAGACGAATCTTCGGGCTTGAGAACGAATACGGGGTCACCTGCACCTTCCGCGGCAGCCGCAGGCTGTCCCCGGACGAGGTAGCCAGGTACCTCTTCCGCCGTGTGGTCTCCTGGGGCCGCAGCAGCAACGTGTTCCTGCGCAACGGCGCACGGCTCTACCTCGACGTGGGCAGCCATCCCGAGTACGCCACCCCCGAGTGCGACAACATCCTCGACCTGGTGGTGCACGACAAGGCGGGCGAGCGGATCCTCGAGGGCCTGCTGGTGGATGCGGACCGGCGGCTGCGCGAGGAAGGCATCGCCGGCGACATCTACCTGTTCAAGAACAACACCGACTCGGCCGGCAACTCCTACGGCTGCCACGAGAACTACCTGGTGGGCCGGCACGGCGAGTTCGGCCGGCTGGCCGACATCCTGATCCCGTTCCTGGTCACGAGGCAGGTGATCTGCGGCGCCGGCAAGGTGCTGCAGACCCCCCGCGGCGCGGTGTACTGCGTCAGCCAGCGCGCCGAGCACATCTGGGAGGGCGTGTCCTCCGCCACCACCCGGTCCCGGCCGATCATCAACACCCGTGACGAGCCGCACGCGGACGCGGAGCGGTTCCGCCGGCTGCACGTGATCGTCGGGGACTCCAACATGAGCGAGACGACCATGCTGCTCAAGGTCGGCGCGACCGACCTGGTGCTGCGGATGGTGGAGGCGGGCATTGTCATGCGCGACCTCACCCTGGAGAACCCGATCCGGGCCATCCGGGACGTCAGCCACGACATGACCGGCCGCCGCAAGGTCCGGCTGGCCAACGGGCGCGAGGCCAGCGCGCTGGACATCCAGCGTGAGTACCTGGCCAAGGCCAAGGACTTCACCGACCGGCGCGGGGCTGACGCGATCACCCAGCGGGTGCTGGACCTGTGGGAGCGCACCCTGCACGCGGTGGACACCGGCAACTTCGGGCTGGTCGACCGGGAGATCGACTGGATCACCAAGTACCAGCTGATCGAGCGGTACCGCGGCAAGCACGACCTGCCGCTCTCCTCGCCTCGGGTGGCCCAGCTCGACCTGGCCTACCACGACGTGCACCGCGGCCGCGGGCTGTACTACCTGCTGCAGCGGCGCGGGGCGGTAGCCCGGACCGCGCGGGACATCGACATCTTCGAGGCCAAGTCGGTCCCGCCGCAGACCACCCGGGCCCGGCTGCGCGGTGAGTTCATCCGCCGCGCCCAGGAGCGGCGCCGTGACTTCACCGTGGACTGGGTCCACCTCAAGCTCAACGACCAGGCCCAGCGGACCGTCCTCTGCAAGGACCCGTTCCGGGCCGTGGATGAGCGGGTGGAGAAGCTCATCGCGGGGATGTAGCTGAGCGGGTGGAGAAGCTCATCGCGGGGATGTAGCTGAGCGGGTGGAGAAGCTCATCGCGGGGATGTAGCTGAGCGGGTGGAGAAGCTCATCGCGGGCGGTAATTTTCCGCAACGAATCTTTCGTGCCACCGCCGCCGTCACGCAGCTGTGAATTTGCTGATAATCGGGCGGAGCGCCTTTCCCGGTGCTGTGCTGCGCCGCAGCCGCGCTCCGCGTTCAGGCGCGCGCCCGTTCGTTGTGGATTGGTCCAGATACCGTAATGGTCTCGCAGCGGAACCTGCGCACTGTGGTTCGTTGATGCCGGTAGGCTGGCGTCGCTTCAACGTCGGAGATGACAAGGTTCCCTTTCTATGCGACGCATTGCCGCCCTGCTGTCCGTGCCCCTGCTGGCCGTCCTGGCCCTGGCCGGATGCGGATCTTCCACGTCCTCGTCCAGCCCCACCGTCTCGGTGAACGGGCAGTTCGGCAAGGATCCGAAGGTCAGCATCCCGAAGTCGACCGCCGGGAAATCGCTGGCCGTCAAGACCCTCGTCAAGGGCACCGGCCCGGCGCTGACCAAGTCGGACGCCTTCGTCGGGAACTATGCCGTCTACATCTGGAGTGGCAAGACGAGCAAGCTGGCCGAGAGCACGTTCACGACCAAGAGCCCGGCCCTGTTCAGCGGCCAGCTCCTGCCGGGGCTGGAGACCGCCCTGCAGGGCAAGAAGATGGGCAGCCGGGTGCTGGCCGTCATCCCGCCCGCGGACGGCTACGGCAAGACCGGCAACTCCCAGGCCGGCGTGACCGCCAACGACACGCTGGTGTTCGTCGTGGACATGATCAAGGAGTTCCCGAACACCGCGTCCGCCTCGGGCAGCAAGGTGTCCAGCGGCGGCGGCTCGCTGCCCAGCGTGACGGCGAAGGCCGGGGCGGCTCCGGTGATCACCATCCCGAAGTCCGGGAAGACGCCGACTTCGCTGGTGACCAAGACGCTGATCAAGGGCACCGGCCCGGTGGTGACCAAGGGGCAGACCGTGGTCAGCCAGTACGTGGGCGAGATCTGGCGGACCGGCAAGGTCTTCGACTCGTCGTGGTCGCGGGGCACGCCGTTCGGGTTCACGATCGGCGCCACGCCGAGCCAGGTCATCACGGGCTGGGATAAGGGCCTCATCGGGCAGACCGTGGGCAGCCGGGTCATGCTGGTCGTCCCGCCCGCCGACGGCTACGGGAAGACCGGCAGCTCACAGGCCGGGATCAAGGGCACGGACACGCTGGTCTTCGTGGTCGACATCCTCGGCGCGATCAGCCCCGCCACGGGGTGAGATAGAGCGAGCAACCTAAGGCGGCCCGGGCTCACGTTGGGCCGCCCGCCTTAGCTTTGCCGCCGCCGGTCGCCGGCGACGCGGGGCCCGCCGCAGGCGGGTTCCCGCCGAGTCGGCGACTAACCCGGCACCTGCCCGCACCCGGCCAACCTGCCGGGGCGGGCCGTGGGGGTCCGGGGGCTCGGGCCCCCGGCCTAATGAGCGGCGCGGTCGACCACGTCGCTGAGGATCAGGCTGGCCCCGATGCCCAGCAGCCAGACGTCCTTGGCCAGCGGAATGCCCTGCCGGGTCGGGCGCAGGCTGCCCTCCTGGCGCATGCCAGGGATCTTGATGTACAGGCCGAGCAGGCCCCCGGAGAACCCGGTCAGGAGCAGGCCGGCCACCCCGGACGGCACCACCGGCAGCAGCAGGGCGGCCCCGACCGCGACCTCGCCCGCGCCGAGCAGCTGGGCGAAGTCCTGCGGCTTCATCTTGCCCAGGAACGGGTACGCGCCGGTCGCCATCTGATGCAGCCCCTCGGCAGTCTGCTCGTCCGCTGACAGTTTGCTCACGCCGGAGTTCAGGATGAAGGCGCCCGCGGTGACGCGGGCGGGCATGTCGCGGATGAACGACGCGAGTCGCATGCAGGGCCCCTTACTGGTCCGGGTACCGGGTTCGCCCGGCGCCTCGCTCCTTATTCTCCCGCTGCCCCGGCCAGGCCCGCGCGGGGGTGCCCTGGCCAGCGCGCCTATTGCGGCCCGGGGCCGTGCGGCGGGCGGGCCAGCAGCGCGGCCGCGTGCCGCCCGGCCGCGGCGGCGGCCAGGAAGTACGCCAGGTCCTGCTCCAGCCCCCGGCCCATGGTGGACAGCGGGACCGGGGAGCCGCGCAGCACGCCGGCCAGGCCGTCGGTGCTCACGCTGACCAGCGTGTGCCGCCCGGCCAGCGCGGCGGCCTGCGCCGCGACCCGGACGCCGAACGCCCCGGGCAGCTCCGGCACGACTACGTCGGCCCGGGCCAGCGCGACCCGCCCGTAGGAGGTGAGGCTGTGATGGGACACGCCGTGGTGGCGTTCCCGCGGATCAGCCTCGCTGACCCGCAGCGACGCGACCGGGCGGCCGCCGAGGACGGCGGCGGCGTTGACCGCCTCCCCGCAGGCCACCCCGGAAAAGCCCCACCGGGTCCCGGTGCCCAGGTTGCCCGGCCCCTGGGCTACCACGGCGACATCGGCGCCGAGCACGTGCCGGGCGGCCAGCAGCCCGGTGTGCAGCGTCACCGCCTCCAGGTCACCGCCGAAGGACTGGCCCACGGTCACCGTCCCGCGCAGCCAGCCCGCCTCGCGCAGCCCGGCGCAGCTGCGGGAGAACCACGCGGGCAGCGCGCCGCCGTCGAGCATGACGTACACCGCGGACGGCGGGGCGCCGGCCTGGCCCGGCGGCGCGCAGCGCCGCCAGCACGGCGGGCAGTGCCGAATGCAGGTCGGCCACCACCACCGGCATCCCGCCGAGGTCGTCCGCGTCGCGCAGCACGTCATGGTGTGGTGAGCCCTGCTCGTCGGCGCCCTGGACGGTGGCCTGCAGCGGCGTGTAGCGCGCCTTGACCAGGTGGCCGGGACCGGACGGGTCGGTGGGGAGCCGGTCGGGCAGCGCCACCACCAGGGCGTAGCCGCCGGTGCCCAGGCCGAGCGCGAGCGCGCTGGTGTTCAGCAGCAGCCGGTCACCGGGCTCCGGCCGGCCGGTCAGCTCCGGGTACGCGAGCGCCCGGATGGTGCCCTCACTGGTGGTTACGTCCAGTTCGACCGCACCATGCCATTCGCGGCGCACCGCCAAAACCACGCCACTGCGCCACCTGATCACTCCCGCAGGGTAGCGTCAGGTACCGACCGGGGGCGGGGAGCGGCGAGGAACGGGAATGTCACGACGGAAGACCGAGCGGCTGCTGGGCCTGGTGGTCTGCCTGCTGTCCAGCCCGCGGTACCTGACCGCGGTGCAGATCCGCGCGGCCGTGCCCGGCTACCCGGAATCGTTCGAGGCGTTCAAGCGGATGTTCGAGCGGGACAAGGAAGAACTCCGCGAGCTGGGCATCCCGCTGGAGACGGGCTTCAACTCGCCGGGCGATGACGAGGCGGGCTACCGCATCCCGCGGCAGGCCTACGTGCTGCCGGAGATCCGGCTGGAGCCGGACGAGGCCGCGGTGCTGTCCCTGGCCGCCCGGGTCTGGCGGCAGGCCGAGCTGGCCGGGGCGGCCGCGGGCGCCCTGCTCAAGCTGCGCGCGGCGGGGGTCGACGCGGCGGAGACCGCCCAGCCCGGCATCGAGCCGCGGCTGCTGGCCGGCGAGGCGGCGTTCGGCCCGCTGTGGGAGGCCGTCCGCGACCGCCGGCCGGTCACGTTCGCCTACCGCGCGGCCGGCCGGAGCGAACCCCAGCAGCGCCACCTCCAGCCATGGGGCGTGGTCAACCGGCACGGCCGCTGGTATGTGGCCGGGTATGACGCCGACCGGGACGCGGCCCGCGTGTTCCGCCTCAGCCGCATCGAGGGCGACGTGGGGTTCAGCGGTCCCGCCGGGTCGGTGATCGTGCCGGAAGGCACCGACGTCCGGGAGACCGTCCGCGAGTGGGACACCCAGCCGCCGGCGGCCCAGCGGACCGCGATCGTCCGGGTCCGTGAGGGAGCCGGGCACGGGCTCCGCCGCCACGCCACCCTAGTCCCGGACACCACGGGGGTCCCGCACAGCGCGGTGGTCCCGGACCACACGGACCGGGGCGGCTGGGACACGATCAGTGTCCCGTTCTCGGACGTGAGCTGGTTCGCCGAGCATCTCGCGTCGTTCGGCACGGACGTGGTCGCGGTCGAGCCCGCCGACCTCCGCGAGGCCGTCATCACCCAGCTGAAAGGAGCGCTGGCGTGACCAACCCGGGCAAGCCACCGCCGCGCGGCAGCGCCGGAACCAGCACCACCCGGCTGCAGCGGCTGCTGGCCCTGGTGCCCTATGTGGTCAGCCGGAAGGTGGTCGGGCTGGCCGAGACCGCCGCGGCCTTCGGCGTCAGCGAGCGCGAGCTGGTGGACGACCTCAACCTGCTGTGGTGCGTGGAGCTCCGCTCGCCCGACCCGTACTGCCCGATCGACCTGTCCTACGAGGGCGGCGAGATCGTCGTCAGCCAGGCCGAGTCGATGGACCGGCCGCTGCGCCTGGCCGTGGACGAGGCCAGCGCGCTGCTCGTGGCCCTGCGGATGCTGGCCGAGATCGGCCGGGTCGCCTCGATGCCCGGCCTGGACGAGGGGCAGGCGCTGAACCGCACCATCGCCAAGCTGGAAGCGGCCGCCGGTGAAGCCGCCACGCCGAGCACCCAGGTGGCCATCCAGGTGGACGAGATCGTCCAGCAGGCGGTCCTGGACCAGCTCCGGGACGCCCTGGCCCGGCGGCGCCGGGTGCACCTGTCGTATTACGTCCCGGGACGGGATGAGGCCACCGAGCGTGATGTGGACCCGATGCGGCTGCTGATCGTGGAGGGCCGCACCTACCTGGAAGGCTGGTGCCGCCGGGCGGACGCGGTCCGGCTGTTCCGGCTGGACCGGATGCTCAGCCTGGACGTGCTGGACGTGGCGGCCGAGGTTCCCGCCGGCGCGGAGCCGAAGGACGTGGACCAGGGACTGTTCAGCCCGTCTGCGGAGGACCTGAACGTGGTCATCGAGCTGACCCCGCTCGGCCGCTGGGTGGCCGAGTATTACCCGTGCGACAGTATCGAGGAACTCGGCGACGGGCGGCTGCGCGTCACCCTGCGCACCCCTGATCCCGGCTGGGTGCGGCGGCTGGCCCTGCGGCTGGGGGAGAACGGCCGGATCGTGACCCCGGCCAGCCTGGCTGCCCAGGTCAGGGAGGATGCGTCGGCCGCGCTGGCGCAGTACGCTTAGGCGCAGGACTGGCGCAGAGCGGGCAATTGCCCGGACAGGGAGAGCGAGTGTTCGGGGCTAGCCACCGGCCACCGGGCCGCGGCCAATCCGCGCCTGAGCCTGTTACGAAGGTAGCGAGTGTAGGCTCTGCCCAAAGTGATCCAGGCGCGGGGACGGATGGTCCCCCGGTGAAGAGGCGGAAATGATTGGCGACCTGTTCGACAGTCCGTGGAAGATCCTCATCGTCGCCGTGGTGCTGATCGTGCTCTTCGGCTCGAAGAAGCTGCCGGATGCGGCGCGGTCCCTCGGGAAGTCGATGCGCATCCTGAAGACCGAAGTGCAGGACCTGCACCATGAGGACAAGGCCGAGACGGAGAAGCCGGCCCCGGCTATCACGACCCAGCCGGGCCAGCCCCAGGTCGACGTGCTCCAGCAGCAGATCCGCGACCTCCAGGCCAAGCAGTCCGCGGCGGAGGCGGCCAAGGTCAGCGGCGCGCCGGTCACCGAGACGCAGCACACCCAGGCCGGCTGAGCCGGCCCTGCGGTCGTAATCCGAGATGGCCAAGCTGGGCGACACCGTCAAGGGGGCGCGGGTCCTGAGCGCCCGCATCCGGGCGGCGGAAGCGGCGGATCCGGAAGGCCGGATGTCGCTGATCGACCACATCCGCGAGCTGCGGAACCGGGTCGTCAAGATCGCGCTCGCCCTGATCGTGGGCACCAGTATCGGGCTGATCCCCGTGGTGTACAACCGGGTGTGGAGCTTCGTCGAGCACCCGTTCTGCGCGGCCAAGATCAACGGCGCCACGGGCTGCCACCGGCTCGGCGACCAGCTGGTCCTGGCGGGCGTGCTGGACCCGTTCATGCTCCGGGTGGAGGTCGCGTTCTTTTTCGGGCTGGTCCTGACCAGCCCGATCTGGCTCTACCAGCTCTGGGCGTTCGTCGCGCCGGGGCTGTACCGGCGGGAGAAGCGCTGGACCTACGCGTTCGTGGGGACCGCGGCCCCGCTGTTCGTGATCGGGGCCGGGATTGCCTACTTCGCGATGAGCCGGGGCCTGGGGTACCTGCTCGGTCTCACCCCGAAGGGTGTCCTCAACCTGCCCCCGGTCTCCACGTACCTCGGCTACTTCTTCGGCATGGTGATCGGCTTCGGGCTGGCCTTCGAGCTGCCGCTGCTGGTGCTGATGCTCAACGTGGCCGGCGTCCTCACCCACCAGTTCTTCCGCAAGTGGCGCCGGCTCATCATCTTCGGGGTGTTCGTGTTCGCCGGCATCGCCTCGCCGAGCCCGGACCCGCTCACCATGCTCCTGCTCGCCGGCCCCTGCGTGGTACTGGTCGAAGTCGCTGAGCTCCTCATCTGGATGAACGACCGGCGCCGGGCCAGCCGGGCCTCGCTGTACGAGGGCCTGGCCGACGACGAAGTGGCCCCGCTGGACGACCCCGATCCGGTTGACTCCGAACACCGCTGAGCCCCCGGCCCGCTGAGGCCCCAGCACCGCCAGCCGGCCCGTTCACCTAGGCTGGGTGGTATGTCAACGCCTGCTAGCCCGGCGCAGCGCTATGCCGCTTTCCGGCAGCGGAGCGAGGACGGGGCCGAGCTGGCCGCGTTCCAGGGGCTGTACGACTTCGCGTTCGACGACTTCCAGCGCCGGGCCTGCCAGGCGCTGGCCGGCGGCCACGGCGTGCTCGTGGCGGCGCCGACCGGCTCCGGTAAGACCGTTATCGGGGAATTTGCCGTGCACCTGGCGCTGGCCGAGGGCCGCAAGTGCTTCTACACCACGCCGATCAAGGCGCTGTCCAACCAGAAGTACAACGACTTCGCCCGGCGTTACGGCGCCGGCCAGGTGGGCCTGCTCACCGGGGACAACAGCATCAACGGCGAGGCGCCGGTGGTCGTGATGACCACCGAGGTGCTGCGCAACATGCTCTACGCCGGCTCGCCCACCCTGGACGGCCTGGCCTACGTGGTGCTGGACGAGGTGCACTACCTGGCCGACCGCTTCCGCGGCGCGGTCTGGGAAGAAGTGATCATCCACCTGCCCGAGCCGGTCCGGGTGGTCGCGCTGTCCGCGACGGTGAGCAACGCCGAGGAGTTCGGCGACTGGCTGGCCCAGGTCCGCGGCGGCACCACGGTGATCGTGGACGAGCACCGGCCGGTCCCGCTGTGGCAGCACATGCTGGCCGGCGGCCGGCTCTACGACCTGTTCCTCGAGTCGGGCCCCGGCCACGGCACGCGGGCCGGCCGGAACGGGACGCCGCGCGATGCCGGCCCGGACGGAGAGCGCCGGGCCCAGGTGAACCCGGAGCTGCTGCGGCTGGCCCGGCGGGAAGACTGGGCGGTGCGGAAGGCACCGTCCCGGCCGGCCCGGGGTGCCCGCCGGCCGGTGCGCTTCCGGCCGCCGCGCCGGCCGGAGGTCATCGACCGGCTGGACCGCGCGGGGCTGCTCCCGGCGATCACCTTCATCTTCAGCCGGGCGGGCTGCGAGGCCGCGGTCCGCCAGTGCCTGGACTCCGGGGTGCGGCTCACCACGCCGGACGAGGTCGCCGTGATCACCGAGATCGCCGAGCGGCGCACCCGGGACATTCCCGAGGCGGACCTGCCCGTGCTCGGCTACGCCGAGTGGCTCACCGGCCTGCAGCGCGGCATCGCCGCGCACCACGCCGGGATGCTGCCCACGTTCAAGGAAGTGGTCGAGGAGCTCTTCGAGGCGGGCCTGGTCCGCGCGGTCTTCGCCACCGAGACGCTGGCGCTGGGCATCAACATGCCGGCCCGGACGGTGGTCGTGGAGCGGTTGGACAAGTGGAACGGCGAGACCCACGCGGACCTGACCCCCGGGGAGTACACGCAGCTCACCGGCCGGGCCGGCCGCCGGGGCATCGACGTGGAGGGACACGCCGTGGTGCTCTGGCAGCCGGGGGTGGACCCGCTGGCGGTGGCCGGGCTGGCCGGCACCCGCACCTACCCGCTCAACTCCAGCTTCCGGCCCTCCTACAACATGGCCGTGAACCTGGTCGGCCAGGCCGGCCTGGACAAGGCGGCCGCGCTGCTGGAGTCGTCGTTCGCCCAGTTCCAGGCGGACCGGGCGGTGGTCGGCATCGCGCGGCAGGCCCGCCGCAGCCGGGCCGCCCTGGCCGGGCTCGGCCCGTCCTGTGACCTGGGGGACTACGCCGGGTACCACGCGCTGCGCGAGGAACTGGCCCAGCAGGAAGCGGACGCGTCCCGGGAACGTTCCGCGGACCGCTGGGCGCAGGCCCGGCAGTCACTGGAGCAGCTGCGCCGCGGAGACATCATCCTGGTCCCCGGCGGCCGCCGGGCAGGCCTCGCGGTCGTCCTGGACCCCGGGCTGACCAGCGCCCATCCCGGCGGGCGGGGCGCCGGCCAGCGGGGCACGGGCCAGCGGGGCACGGGCGCACGCGGGGCCAGCCACGGCCGGACAGCCGCGCCCCCGGGCGGCAGCGACCCGCTGCCCCTGGTGCTCACGGCCAACCGGCAGGTCAAGCGGCTCTCCCAGGCCGACTTCCCGACCCCCGTCACCCCGCTCGACCGGCTGCGCATCCCGAACAGCTTCAGCGCCCGCTCGCCGCAGCACCGCCGGGACCTGGCCTCGAGCATGCGCACCAAGGTGGCCGGGCGGGACCTCGGCCGCCATCCCCGGCGGGCCGGGCAGCGGCCGGGGGAGGCATCCCGGCCGCCGCGCGCCGCGGCGGACGAGATCACCAGGCTGCGCCGCGAGCTGCGCCAGCATCCCTGCCACGGCTGCCCGGACCGCGAGATGCACGCCCGGCAGGCGGAGCAGCGATCCCGGCTCGAGCGGGAGGTGGCGGGCCTGGAGGGCAGGGTAGCGGCCCGCTCGCACGTGATCGCCCGCACCTTCGACCGGGTCTGCGCGGTCCTGGATCACCTGGGCTACCTGGACGGCGGCGAGGTCACCCCCGACGGCAGGCGGCTCGCTGACCTCTACACCGAGCTGGACCTGCTGGCCGCCGAGTGCCTGCGCCGCGGGCTGTGGGAGGGGCTGGACCCCGCGGAGCTGGCCGCCTGCGTGTCCGTGCTGACCTTCGAGTCCCGGCAGGCGGACGACGACACGGCGCTGCGGCTGCCAGGCGGAGGGGTCCGCGACGTGGTGAACTCGATGATCTCGGTGTGGGCGGATCTGGACGGGGTGGAAAAGGACCACCAGCTGTCCTTCCTCCGCCAGCCCGACCTGGGTTTCGCGTGGGCCGCGCACGCCTGGGCCCGGGGCAAGCCGCTGGAAACCGTGCTCCAGGCGGAGCTGACCCCCGGTGACTTCGTCCGCGCGGTCAAGCAGCTGATGGACCTGCTGGGCCAGATCGCGGTCGCGGCCGGCCCCGGATCGGCGCTGGCCGCCACCGCGCGCGACGCGGTCGCGGCGCTGCGCCACGGCGTGGTCGCCTACACCTCGGTGAGCTGACCCGGAGCAGGCCCAGGCTGAGCCGTGCGGCCCGGTAAGCTCCGGGCATGGCTGATGTAGCGGACTTTGCCCGGCTGGCCGGCCCCGAGCACGGGCTCAGCGTGGTGTCCACCCTGCGAGCGGACCAGACGATCCAGGCCACCGTGGTGAACTGCGGGGTGCTGGATCATCCGCTCCGGGGGGGCCCGGTGATCGGCTTCACGACCCGCGGGAACTCCCGCAAGCTGGCCCACCTGCGGGTCCGCCCGCAGGTGGCCGTGACCGCCCGGTCGGGCTGGGAGTGGGTGACCGCCGAGGGCCGCGCCGGGCTGGCCGGGCCGGACGACCCGGTTGACGGCCTGGGCCCCGATGACCTGCGGCTGCTGCTGCGGGCCGTGTTCAGCGCGGCGGGTGGCAGCCACGACGACTGGGCTACCTACGACCGGGTGATGGCCGAGGAGCGGCGGGCCGCGGTCCTCATCACCCCGGCGCGGGTCTACTCCAACCGCTGACCCGGCGGCGCGGGAAGAGGATTCTCCGGGGCGGGCCCGGGCCAGACCAGCAGGACCGGGCAGGCCGCGTGGTCGACCACGAACCGGGCCGCCTTGCCCAGGCTCCTGGGGCCGGCCTCGGGGCCGCCCTGGCGGGCCAGGATGAGCAGGTCCGCGCCCCGTGCCGCCTGCACCACCTCGCGCTCGGGACGCCCGAGGCGGCGCCGCTGCCGCGCGGGCCGGCCCAGCCGGGCCGCGGCGGCCGCCAGGACCTCGGTGGCGGCCGTCTCGGCCATCGCCTCGAGCTGCGCGCCCGGGCCCGCCCCGGCCCGGCCCAGCAGCGCGGTGAACGCGCCCTGCGCCGCGTCCACCGCCCCGGCGTCCGTGACGTGCAGCAAGGTCACGTCATCCGCAGGTGCCCGGGCCAGCGCCGCGTCCACGCACGCCATCCAGCTTTCCTCCGTCACCCACACGAGCACGGTCATGGGTCCAGTCTCGCGCCCCGATATCTGGTTGCGCGCGGCAACTCCGAACGGCCACCCTGGGCCTCATGGAGGCGAGCGACGTCCAGGTCCGGCGGGCGCACCCGGACGAGTGGGCCACGGTCCGCGACGTGCGGCTGGCCGCCCTGGCCGACACCCCGGACGCGTTCTCCTCGACCCTCAGCCACGAGGCGCGCCCGCAGCGAGCCGCAGTGGCGGTCCCGGATCCGGGCCTGGCCCTGGTTCCTGGCCTGGCGCGCCGGGGCGCCCGCCGGGCTGGTCGCGGCCGTGCCCGATCAGCCCGCCAGCGGCCCGCCCGCCACGGGCCGGCGCGGCTGGCATCTGGTCTCCATGTGGGTCAGCCCGCAGGCCCGCGGCGGCCGGCGTGGCCGACCTGCTGGTCGGGGCGGTCATGGATTATGCCGCGGCGGCCGTCGGCGCACCCCGGGTGACCCTGTGGGTGGCCACCGGCAACGCCCGCGCCCGCGCGTTCTACCGGCGGATGGGCTTCACCCCCACGGGCCGGCAGCAGGTCTACCCCCGGGACGGCGCGGCCCCGCTCGACGAGGAGGAGCTCGCCCGGCCGGTCAGATCCGCAGCACCGCCCACAGCGCCACGGTGACCAGGACTAGCCCCGCGGGCACGGTGAGCAGCCCGAGACGGGTGAACTCACCCAGGTCCGTGTGGTGGTCGCGGTCGGCCAGCAGGCGCCGCCACAGCAGCGTGGCCAGCGAGCCCGCGTAGCTCAGGTTCGGGCCGACATCCACCCCGATCAGCACGGCGAGCACGGGGCCCGGGCCGCCCAGCAGCCCGCGCCCGGCCAGCACGGACAGCATGACCAGCACCGCGGGCAGGTTGTTCACCACGTTCGCGAGCAGCGCCGCCAGCCCGGCCAGGGCCAGCAGGGACGGCAGCGACGACCCGGCCGGGATCACCCGGGCCAGCACGGCGCCCAGCCCGTTGCGCACGACCGCCTCGACCACGATGCCCAGGCCCAGCACGAACAGCAGGAACGGGATGCTCACCGCGCGCACCAGCCCCGCCGGGCGGTCCTGGCCGCGGATCAGGCTCCCGGCGGCCAGCACCACCGCCCCGGCCGCGGCGGCCCAGGCCGGATTCAGCCCGGTCAGCGAGGTGAGCACGAATCCGGCCAGCGTGGCCAGCACCGTGACCAGCGCGAAACGGGGGATGCGGGGGAGGGGAGCCGCCGCCGCGCGCGCCGCGGCCGGCGCGGCGGCGGCCAGGTCCCCGGCGAAGAACCAGCGGAAGGCCGCGTACTCCACGCCGATCGCCACCAGCCAGGGCACCGCCATCAGCGCGCCGAAGTGGATCAGGGTCAGCCCGGCCACCGAGAACGCCAGCAGGTTCGTCAGGTTGGACACCGGCAGCAGCAGCGACGCCGAGTTGGCCAGGTGGGTGCACGCGTACACCTGGGGCTTGGGCCGGACCCGGAGCCGGGTCGCAGTGTCGTGCACCACGGGGGTCAGCAGCACCACCGTGGTGTCCAGGCTGAGGACCGCCGTGGTGACCGAGGCGAGGCCGAACACGCCCCCCAGCAGCCGCACCGGCGAGCCCCGGCTGGCCCGGGCGAGCCGGGCCGCCGGCCGCCGCGAACAGGCCTTCCTGCTGGCAGACATGACCGATGACCAGGATCGCGCCCAGGAAGGCCAGCACCGGCAGGAGGAGGCCGGCCTCGGTACGGGCCTGGCGCCACGGCAGCGCGCCGGTCACGATGACCGCCGCCGCGGCGGGCACCGCGGCGGCCGCCTCGGGCAGCCATCTCGGCCGGGTGATCGCGGTGGCCAGCACGCCCGCCAGCAGCACGCAGGACAGCGCCTCGGCGGCCGGCCCGTGCACCAGCCCGGCGGCGTCTGTGGCGGACAGGGCGCGTCCTTTCACGGGGGCTGGCCCGGCTCGCTGCGGGTCGCTCAACGATAGTGGCCGGGCCTGGCAGGATAGCCAGGGTGGGATCACTGATGCTGCTGGATACCGCCTCGCTGTACTACCGCGCCTTCTACGGCGTCCCGGACACGCTGACCGCCCCGGACGGGACACCGGTCAACGCGGTCCGCGGGCTGCTGGACATGATCGCCCGGCTGGTCCGGGGCCGGTCACCCGGAGCCCTGATCGCCTGCATGGACGCGGACTGGCGGCCGGCCTTCCGGGTCGCCGCGGTGCCGTCGTACAAGGCGCACCGGGCCCGGCCGGACGGCACCGAGGAGGCCCCGCCCGCGCTCACCGCGCAGATCCCGGTGATCCAGGAGGTGCTCTCGGCCCTCGGCCTGGCCATGGCCGGCGCCCCGGGCTACGAGGCGGACGACGTGATCGGCACGCTCACCGCGCGAGCCGGCGGCCCGGTCGAGATCGTCACCGGGGACCGCGACCTGTTCCAGCTGGTGGACGACCAGCGGCCGGTCCGGGTCATCTACACGGTCCGCGGGCTGGCCAAGCTGGATGTGGTGGACGAGGCCGCGGTCACCGCCCGGTACGGGATCCCCGGCCGCGCCTACGCCGACTTCGCCGTGCTCCGCGGCGACCCCAGCGATGGCCTGCCCGGCGTGCCGGGCGTGGGCGACAAGACCGCCGCCGCGCTGGTGCAGGCGTTCGGCGGGATCGGGGCCATCCTCGACGCGCTGGACCGGGGGCACGGCGGGTTTCCCAAGGGCAGCCGCCCCAAGCTCGCCGCCGCCCGGGACTACCTGGACGCGGCCATCCCCGTCGTGCGGGTCGCACCCGACGCGCCGGTCCCGGACGTCCCGGCCTGGCTGCCGGTCACTACCGCCGACCCGGACCGGCTGGCCGCCCTGGACGCCCGCTGGGACCTGGGCTCCTCACTTCGCCGGGCCGCCAGCGTGCTGGCCGGCAGTGCCGTAGCAGGTCACGTTTGCCCAGTGTGCTTGCTCTGCTGGGCAGCTTTCGTGCGCGGTGCTGATCGCCGGGACTGGGCCGGTGACTTAACGCCTGCGGGTGCGTGAGATGGACGATGATGAGAGACGGCGCCTGGTGCGGATTGTGCGCCGGGGCAGCGGGTCTGTGGTACCTGGCGGGCGGGGCGCGGATGGTGCTGATAGGCCCAGGGCATGGACGTGGCCGCGATCGTGAAGGTGGCGTTTCACCAGCGATGACCGGGTGCGCGATGTGGTCGGTAATTTCAACGCCGACGGATTCAATTCGCTGTACCCGCGGTCCAAGGGTGGCTACCCGCTGAAGTTCACCCTGGCCAGCGGCGGGAGATCAAGAAGATCGCCATGTCGAAGCCAGCCGAGCGTGACCTGCCCTTCTCTGCCCGGAGCCTGTCGAAGCTGGCGGAGTTCCTGTTGCTGAGGTGCCTTATCTGTAGATTTTCCGGGCAATGGATGCACTGAGCACGCCAATGCACCAGCCTTCGAAAATGAACCAGACGACGGTACGGGATGTGCTGTTCAGGTCCCATGCCATGAAGCCAGCCAGGATGAATGCCCACGCGACCAGGCTCCCGATGACCCACACGGCGTAGGGCGGCCGGTCCTCCACTGGCCTGCGCCACATGGGCGGCCAGGGACGCATCTGATGCAGGAGGGTCGTCTTGGCGGCCGGCGGGCCCGGCGACGCGTCGGCATGGACGGAGTAAGGAACTCGGGTCTCGGTCATCCCAGGCTCATCTCTTAACGCCGTACAGATTTTGTACCTTGTACAATTGATACTGTACGCTGTCCAGAAAAAAGTCAAGCGGAGGAGCCACCCAATGGCAGCACCGAGCAAGCGGAGGCGCCCAGGCCCCCGGCGGGCGCTGACCGAGGATGAGATCCTCGACGCCGCGCTGCAGCTGCTCGACCAAGGCGGGGCCAACGGGGCGTCGGTGCGGGGCATCGCCGCCAAGGTCGGCGTCGCTCCTAACGCGGTGTACACCTACTTCCCGGATAAGGCCACCATCATCAGGGCTCTGGTCGAGCGCCTGTTCGGTGAGGTTAACCACGGCGTCTTCGCCGACCGCGCACAGCCATGGCGGCAGCGCGTGGAATCCCTCGCCGTCGAACTGCGGGCACGGCTGGCTGCCCATCCCGGCGCGGCAACCTTGATGATCGGCCAGCCCAGGACCGGCCCGCACACGCTGGCTCTGAATGAACGGCTCCTCGAGCTCTTCGCTGAGGCTGGCCTCACCCCCACCGACGCCGCGCGCGCGTCCCACCTGCTGTTCGGCTACGTGTTCAGCTCGGTCGCCCTGGATATCGCCGACCTGAACCAGCCTGGCTCGCCATCCACGGCGGAACGGATAGCCGCCCGGCACCAGGCCCTCGCCGACGCCCCGGCCAGCCAGTTCCCCCGAGTCGTAGCAGCGGCAGCCACCATGGCCAGCAACATCTCCACCGAGCAATACCTCTGGGGACTCCACCGGCTTCTCGACGGCATCACCACCAGCCAGGGCACCGACCCGGAATCCGCAACCGCACGGCGCAACCCCGCCGGTAACGGCCCTGACGTATGCTGATTGCCGCGCCAGCCGGCGGCGAGCGTGCCCCCGGGCTGGCCCGGACAGCCGTCAACAGCCAGCAACCACCGGCACCAGCACACGACGAGCCCAAGGTCTACCCGGGCGCTGACCGGGAGTAGTGCGGTCTGCCGCACGCTCGTAATGCGTAGGCCGGCGTGCCCGATGCGTGCCTGACCGGACAGCGATCGGCAGTCAATCACGGTCATTCACGAGCACGCATAGGGCCGCTTACCTGCAGGAAGCCAGGGCAGGCCAGGCCCACGACCTTTGCAAGCCAGTCCCGCATCAAGCTACGTTTGCCCGCCCGACGACCCGGCGTAGCCGTTCGTCGTAGGCGTGGTTGTTGCGCCAGATGATGTAGCGGCGGATCATGCTGCCCTGTTCTTTATGCGTGGCGTGGTCGGTGCCGTCGAGGGCGAAGTAGCGCAGGGCCGTGAACTGCGCTTCTATTCGATTTAACCAGGATGAATTCGTCGGGGTGTAGGCGATCTCGGCGTTACTGGCCGCGGCCCACTGCCCGACACGCTTGTCTTTGCGGGTGGTCAGGTGGGGTGAGAAGTTGTCGCGGATGATCGCGATCCGCACCTGCGGCGGGTAGAGAGAGCGCAGGTAGCGGCAGAACTCCAGGAACCGGACCCGGTTTTTGCGCGGCTTGATATGCCCATACAGCTTGTCCTCGCCCAGCTCATAGGCAGCGAACAGGTGCCGCACCCCCGCGCTGCGGGTATATGTCGCGCGCCGGCGGGGCCGTGGCTTGCGCCCTGGTTCTTTGTTCTTGCCGCTGATGGCGGCCCACTGCCGCCCTGGGTGGGGCTGGAGGTTCAACGGCCCGAACTCATCCACGCAGAAGATGACCTCTGGCTCGCCGGGGTCCGGGATGACCTCGCGGTCGGCGATCGCATACAGGTGCTCGACCCGGGCCTTCCTGACCCGCATAGTCCGGGTCTTTGGATGCCTTCCAAGTTTTCAGACGTTGAAAGGTGACGCCCTCCTCGCGGAGCAAGGCCCGCAGGCCCTCATGGCTGATGTCGTCGATCACCCCCTGAGCCACCAGGAACTCCGCCAGCTTGGACAGGCTCCAAGTGGAAAACGGCAGGTCATGCTCAGCGGGCCTGGACTTGGCGACCTTCTTGATCTCCCGCCGCTGCGGGAGAGTGAATTTCGGCGGGCGGCCGCCCTTGTACTTCGGGTATAGCGAACCGAACCCATCGGCGTTGAAGTTGCGGATCACGTCGCGGACCCGATCCTCGCTGGTGAACGCCACCTTCGCGATCCCGGCCACGTCCATGCCCTGCGCTGGGAGCAGCACCATCTGCGC
Source organism: uncultured Actinomycetes bacterium (assembly GCA_963723595.1). Lineage (GTDB taxonomy): Bacteria > Actinomycetota > Actinomycetes > Streptosporangiales > Streptosporangiaceae > RYN-230. Next base: position 480,719 of record CAVRRQ010000010.1, on the reverse strand, counting down.
GCGCCGCCAGGTCACCACCGAACCCGTCCCCCGGCGGACAATCCGTACCAGCCACCGGCCCTCATCGTCATCGATCTCACGCACCCGCAGGCGTTCTGTCACTCGGCCAGTCTCCGCGATCACCACCATCAGCGAAAGCTGTCCGTCAACCATGTCTGCAGGGCAAACGTGATCTGCCACGGCACTAGGCCCGGGTGAAGTCGCGCGTGTCCCGGAGGACTCGCTTCCCGGTGGATGCGAGCGCGTCCCGCAGGACGCGCTCGCGATGAACTAGAGCACCCGCAGGGCGACCAGGCAGGTGTCGTCCTCGGAGTCGGTGGAACCGAGGGCCTCCAGCACCGCGTTGATCAGATGCTCCGGATCGCCGATGCCCGCGGCCGCCCGGGCCAGCGTGGCGAGCCCTTCATCCAGGGGCCGGTCCCGGCGCTCCACCAGGCCGTCGCTGTAGAGCAGCAGGACGTCGCCGGCCTCCAGGATGACCGTCATCGCGTCGTAGCTGCCCCGCCCGGCGCCGAGCAGGATCCCGGCCGGCTGCCCCAGGGGGCGCGCGGTGGCGCCGCGGACCAGCAGCGGCGGGGGATGGCCGGCCTGGGCCCAGGTGAGCCGGCGGGTGGGCGGGTCGAAGTACCCGGCCACCACCGAGGCAGTGTGCTCCGGGGCCACATGGTGCACCAGGTCGTTCAGCCAGCCCACCAGGAGCTCCGGCGGGGCACCGGTGATGGCCAGGCCGGCCAGCGCCCCGCGCAGCCGGGCCATGCCCGCCGCCGCGTCCAGGCCGTGGCCCGCCACGTCGCCGATGGCGAGCAGGACATCACCCGGCGGCATCTCGGCCGTGATGTACCAGTCGCCGCCGACCCGGCTGTCCGCCGACGCGGGCAGGTAACGGACTACCGCGCGCAGCCCGGGCAGGTCGAACGGGGCCTCGTGCAGCGGCAGGATGGCGCGCTGCAGCTCCAGGGTGACGTGGCGTTCCTGCAGTAATGCGGCGGCCAGCGCCGTGGGGTCACCGGGGGCCCGCTCACTGTTGCGCGGGCGCAGCGTGAAGGGGCCCGATGCGGCCGCGAACGCCGACCGGGCGGCCGCACGGTCGAGGCCGGCACGCTGCGCCCGGCTCCAGAGGAGCCGGGGAACTAACGATTTCAGGAGTCATCGCCGTTCATATCGTGAGCTGAGGTACACCAAGAGTGAGGCATGCGGGGCACTCCTGTCTAGATGCGGACAGGCCCCCGCCCGGGGCGGGCGGCGGCGCACCCTCAACGGCTGGCCAGCACCCCGTGGTTAGATGGCCCCCATGCAGACCTGGCATGCACTTCCCCCGGTCGGACCAGGCGGATTCCGTGGCTAGCGGGCACGCCGCCGCCACGAGAGAACTATATCCAGCGGAGCGGCTGCGGCTGGCGGCGGACGCCGCCGGAGCGGCAGGCCTGGGCGCCCTGCTGCTCACCCCCGGGCCCGGACCTGCGCTACGTGACGGGCTACGACGCCCAGCAGCTGGAACGGCTCACCTGCCTCGCGCTGCCCGCGAACGGGGACCCGTTCCTGGTGGTGCCGCGGCTGGAACTGCCCGCCGCGCAGGCCTCGCCGGCCGGGCGGTTCAGCCTGGAGATGATTCCCTGGGACGAGACGGACGACCCGTACGCGCTGGTCGCTGGCCGGCTCGGCCTGGTCTCCTCGGTGGGCCTGTCCGACCGGATGTGGGCCATGATGGTGCTCCGCTTCCGTGCCGCGCTGCCCGCGGCGCGCCAGGGCCTGGCCAGTGCCGCGCTGCGCGGCCTCCGGTCGCGGAAGAGCCCGGCCGAGGTGTCCGCGCTCCGGGAGGCCGGGGCGGCCATCGACCGGGTGCACGCGGCCATGCCGGGCTGGCTGCGGCCGGGCCGGACCGAGCTCGAGGTCGCGGCGGACGTGGCCGCCGCGATCAGCGAGGCAGGGCACGTCCGGACGGATTTCGTGATCATCGCGTCCGGGCCGAACGCGGCCAGCCCGCACCACGAGCCGTCCACCCGGGTGCTCCAGCCGGGCGACGCCGTCGTGGTGGACATCGGCGGCACCATGCCCAGCGGGTACTGCTCCGACTGCACCCGCGTCTACGCGATCGGCGGGCCGCCGGGGGAGTTCCTCCGCTACTACGAGGTGCTGCGTGACGCGCAGGAGGCGGCGTGCGGGGCGGTCCGGCCGGGCGTCACCGCCGAGGCGGTCGACGCCGCCGCCCGGGTACCTATCACCGAGGCCGGATACGGGCCCGAGTTCGTGCACCGGACCGGGCACGGGATCGGGCTGGAGACCCACGAGGACCCGTACATCGTGGCGGGTAATACCGAACTGCTGGAGCCCGGCATGGCCTTTTCCGTCGAGCCCGGCATCTACCCGGGCCCGCACGGGGCCCGGATCGAGGACATCGTGGTCTGCACCGAGCAGGGATACGAACGGCTGAACCAGGTCACCCGCGAGCTGGTCGTGGTCGGCGGCGGCTGAGCCCCCGGGGTGGGGCCCCCGGGGGGCTCAGCCCTGAGCCTGCCGCCACTAGGCGTTCGCCGCCTCGCCCGCGGCGACCACCTCGTCGGCCGCGGGGTGACCGATGGACAGCGCGCTGACCGGGTCGAAGAACTGCAGGTTCGAGGTGTCCACGGCCAGCTCGGCCGGCTGCCCGGAGCGCACGTGGCTGCGGGCCGCCACCCGGGCCGTCCACAGCGACTTGCCTTCGGCGATGACCACCGCGGCGTCCTCATCGTCCCCGTCGCCCGTGATATCGCTGATCGTGTCGTGCCTCACCGGCGCGGCGTCGAGCGAGAAGATCACGTGGATCTCGCTGCCCAGCTCCTCGGTCACGCCGACCTTGACCGACATCCGCGCCCAGCTGCTGTCGGCGAGCTGCGCGTCCTCGAAGTCCGAGGGCCGGACGCCCAGGATCACCTCGCGGCCGAAGTAGGAGTCGAGGCCCGGCTTGGCGTCGATGAGCGAGGCGGGGAGCGGCAGCCGGTGGCCTGCGAAGGTCACCGCCGGCCCGTCGTCGCGGACGAGGTTCGCCATGATCATGTTCATCGCGGGGGAGCCGATGAAGCCCGCCACGAACAGGTTCACCGGGGAGTCGAACAGGGTCTGCGGCGTGTTCAACCTGCTGGAGCCGCCCCTCCCGCATCACGCACACCCGGTGCCCGAGCGTCATGGCCTCGACCTGGTCGTGGGTGACGTAGACGGTGGTGACGCCGAGCCGCTCGTGCAGCTGGGTCAGCGAGGCCCGCATCGACACCCGGAGCTTGGCGTCCAGGTTGGACAGCGGCTCGTCCATCAGGAACGCCTGCGGCTCCCGGACGATGGCGCGGCCCATGGCGACCCGCTGGCGCTGGCCGCCGGACAGCGCGGCGGGCTTGCGCTTCAGGTACTGGTCCAGGCCGAGCATCTTGGCGACCTCGGTCACCCGGCGCTTGATCTCGTCCTTGGGGGTCTTCCGCTGCTGGAGGCCGAAGGCCAGGTTCTGCTCCACCGTCATGTGCGGGTAGAGCGCGTAGTTCTGGAAGACCATCGCGATGTCCCGGTCCTTGGGCGGCAGGTCGTTCACCACCCGGCCGCCGATGGTGATCGAGCCCGAGCTGATCTCCTCCAGGCCGGCGATCGACCGCAGCGCGGTGGTCTTCCCGCAGCCGGACGGGCCGACCAGGACCATGAACTCCCCGTCCCTGATCTCAAGGTTCAGGTCATCCACCCCCTTGACCCCGCCTGGGTAGACCTTGTTCACCTGGTCAAGGAGGATTTCGGCCATCGGCGCGCTCCGTTGCTCTCCGGGACACCGCTCCACTGCAGTGCCGCTGCCGGGGACTCCCGGGCCCGGCGTGGCCGCGGTGAACGCGGTGCCGCCTGTGACCTGTTTCCCCTTCGGCGCGCAGCGTATCCGGCTTACCCGGCCGGGTTAAGACCGGCTGTCGTCCTGTTACCTGAGCGTAAAGCCCGTTATCAGGCCGTTACGATCAAAGAGGCGCGGCCGGCTCGGTTGCGGATTACCGTAACGGGGTGGAAGACATCGACCGCAAGATCGTCTCGCTGCTGGGCCGGGACGGCCGGATCAGCTTCACCGAGCTGTCGCGGCAGACCGGGCTCTCGGTATCAGCGACGCACCAGCGGGTCCGCCGGCTGGAGCGGCGCGGGGTGATCAAGGGCTATGCCGCCATGATCGACCCGGCCGCGGCGGGCCTGCCGCTGACCGCGTTCATCTCCATCAAGCCGTTCGACCCGGCGGCCCCGGACGACGCCCCCGAGCGGCTCGCCCACCTGCCGGCCATCGAGGCCTGCCACAGCGTGGCCGGCGACGAGAACTACATTCTCAAGGTCCGGGTGGCCACGCCGACAGCACTGGAAGACCTGCTGCAGCAGATCCGGGCCTGCGCGGGGGTGTCAACGCGGACCACCATCGTGCTCAGCACGCCCTACGAGAACCGCCCCCCGGACCTGGAGCACTCCGGGCAGGTCATCGGCGTGGCAGAGAACGGCGACCCCGAGGCGGGCGAGCCAGAGGCGGAGGGCGTCGGCTGATCAGCCGGCCGGCTGCAGCTGGCTACTGGGCCCGCCCCGCTGCGCAGCCCGTCGAGCATCACGGTCAGCAGCCGCTGGGCCTGGTCGGAATGGGAGGACGGGTACTCGCAGGCGACCGAGATCGCATGCGACATCTTGAGCAGGTCCGCCACGTCCACGTCCGGGCGTATCTCACCGGCCTCCTGGGCCCGGGCCAGCAGCGGCACCACGGCCTCCCGGATCATGGCGCTGCACGAGCTGACCACCTCGGCGTTCTTGCCGCCCAGGGACGACATCATCGAGATGGTCAGGTTCCGCTTGGTGGAGGCGAAGGCGACCAGCGCCTCCAGCCAGCGGCCCAGCGCCTCGCTGGCCGGGACGTCTCCCGCCTGGCCCGAGTATTCCTGCGCCCTGGCGCACAGCGCCTCGACCTGGCTGCGGTAAACGGCCTCGAGCAGGGCCTGGCGGGTCGGGAAATGCCGGTACAGGGTGCCGATCCCGACCCCGGCCCGGCGGGCGATCTGATCCAGGGACGCGTCATCGGCCCCGTGCTCGGCGAAGGCCGCCAGGGCGGCCTCGATCAGCCGCTGCCGGTTGCGCCGCGCATCGGCCCGCATCGCCCCCGCGGGAGGGCTGGTCGCGCTCATCCGATCCACTCTGCCTCACAACTACCGGGCCGCAAAAATCCGTTCTTCCTCAAACTGATCCGCCTCGGACATCTCCGCCCCACCCTGCCCGGCCGGGGGACCGTTAATCAGGTTGCTAAGCGGAGCCTACCTCCGTATACTAATCGGAGTCGGTCTCCGAATAATCCGCAGACTACCTTCCATCGTCCCAGGACTCCACATCCAGGAGACAACTGTGCCTTCTTCCTCCTCCGCATCGCCCGCGGTGGCGCTGCGCAGCCCGGGCGCGTCCCGGCCCCGCGGCCGTCCCGGCCTCGCGCTGCTCATCATGCTGTCCGCCCAGCTCATGATCATCCTCGACCTGACCGTGGTGAACATCGCGCTGCCGCACATCCAGTCTGGCCTGCACTTTTCCGCGGCGGGCCTGTCCTGGGTGCTGAACGCCTACACCCTCACCTTCGGCGGCCTGCTGCTGCTCGGCGGCCGGGCCGGCGACATCCTGGGCCGGCGCCGCATGTTCCTGGCCGGGATCGCCCTGTTCACCGTCTCGTCGCTGGCCGGCGGCCTGGCCACCACGGCCTGGTGGCTGCTCACGGCCCGCGCCCTGCAGGGCGTCGGCGGCGCGCTGGCCTCGCCCGCGGTGCTGGCCCTCGTGGTGGGGAGCTTCCCCGAGGGACGTGAGCGGACCCGGGCGCTCGGCATCTACTCCGCCGTGGCCATGGGGGGTGCCTCGCTCGGCCTGGTACTGGGCGGTGTCATCACCGAGTGGGCGTCCTGGCGGTGGGTGCTGTTCATCAACGTGCCGGTCGGGATCGCCGTGCTCATCGTGACGCCGCTGTTCATCACCGAGTCGCCGCGCCAGCCCGGCCGGTTCGACCTGACCGGGGCGGTCACCTCCATCACCGGCATGACCGCACTCGTCTACGCGTTCATCCGCGCCGCCTCGAACGGCTGGGGTGACCGCCTCACCCTGGCCGCCTTCGCGGTGGCCGCGGTGATGCTCGGCGCCTTCCTGCTCACCGAATCCCGGGCCCGCCAGCCGATCACGCCGCTGCGGCTGTTCACCAGCCCCACCCGGGCGGGCTCGTACCTGGCGCGGCTGCTGCTCGTCGCGGGGATGTTCGGGATGTTCTTTTTCCTGACCCAGTTCGTCCAGGACATCCTGGGGTTCAGCCCGCTGGCCGCCGGGTTCGCGTTCCTGCCCATGACGCTCACCGTGTTCGGGGTATCCCGGGCGGCGCCGCGGCTGCTGCCCCGGTTCGGCCCGACCCGGCTGATGGTGGCGGGCATGCTGCCGGTCATCGGCGGGATGGCGTGGCTGGCCCAGGTCTCCGCGCAGACCACCTACCTGGGGGGCGTGCTGGGGCCGATGCTGCTCATCGGCGCCGGGATGGGCGTGGTGTTCGTGCCGCTCACCGTGGTCTCACTGGCCGGGGTGGCGCCCCAGGACTCCGGCGCCGCCTCCAGCATGGTCAACGTCATGCAGCAGGTCGGCGGCTCGCTGGGTCTGGCCATCCTGGTCACCGTGTTCGGCACCGCCTACCGGGACGAGGCCCGGCACCTGGCCGCCACGGGGAGCCGAGCGGGCGCTGCCCACCAGCTGCTCATTCACGGCATGTCGGCGGCCTTCACCGTGGCCGCCATCTTCGACGTGTGCGTCCTGCTGGTGATCCTGCTGACCAGCCGGTCCAGGCCCGCGCCGCAGCCTCAGGAGCAGCAGCGCCCCGCCGCCGCGGCCACGCCGCTCAGCACGCCACGGTAACCGGGCGGACGGGAAGCCCGGCCGGGAACGCCGCGCCCGCGGGCACGATGGCCGCGGTGCCGCCATACCGCCGGGCCGCGTCGGGCAGGGCATCGGCGGGGGCGGCCACCACCGTCGCCCCGTGCAGCAGGGCCAGGTCGAGGAGGACCGCGTACTCGCGGGCACAGCCATCCGGCGGTGCGGCCAGTACCACGTCGCTGCTGCTCACCGGCGCGGGAGCGGCCAGCCGGGCCAGCTCCGCGGCGAGCTGGGCGTGAGTGACCGCAGAGGCCTGCAGCCCGCCGCCCGGCCGGGCCGCGTACGGCACCAGGCCGAGGTCCGCCGGGCCGGCGGTGACCGGCGGCTGCAGCCCGCGGGACAGCAGCGACCAGAACGGCACGGTGCCCGGCGCCTCGTCGAACGAGATGACCTGCCGGACCCACGAACCGTCCGCGGCGCTCAGCGCGGCGGGCACCAGCGGGTCCGCGGTGACGAGCATCCGGGCGCCGCAGTCGGTGAGCTGCCCGGCCATCATGGCTATCGTGCTGGCCGCGCCGATCGGAGACGGCACCCCACCGGCTGCCCTGATCGCGTGCACGGCCAGCACGTAGCTCACGGCGTCAGGGACGTACACCCCGACGACGTCCTGGGAGCGCAGCCCGCGCCAGGCCAGCCCGGCCGCGGCGGTCTGCAGCAGCACCGCCAGGCCCGCGTGGCTGACGGTCGCCCCCGGCCACGCGGCTGTCCCGCCCACCAGGGCCGGGTGCTCTCCGCGGGCCGACGACAGGCCCACCAGCCGCTGGGTCACGGTGGCGTGAGGGGCTGGCATGTCCGTCACCGTCATACGTGCCCCTTCTTCCCAGGCTCCTCCGGCCATCCCCCTCCTGACGGCCGGAGGAGCCTTGGCTCTGCGTCCGGCGGTCCCGACGAGCCTTGCGCGGGCCCCCATGCCGCACACGACTCACCGGAACTCTGTGGATGACCTTACGTATGTACGGCCGGGTCCACATGCGCCGAACTATGCAGTGCCGTGTGTATTTCGTCGCCGCGGCGGCGGCGGATGGGTATGTAGGCCGGCTTTTTTTCAGGCGTCCGGCCCGGGCTGCCGGACGACCCACGCCGCGATCTGCGCCCGGGAGCTGAAGCCCAGCTTGGTCAGCATGTTCGCCACGTGCCGGGCCACCGTGGCCTGGCTGATCACCAGTTCGTCGGCGATGGCCCGGTTGCTCAGGCCCCGGGCGATCAGCGCGGCCAGCTCGCGTTCCCGCGGGGTCAGCGTGGAGGGCACCGCCGGGCCGCCCGCGCCCCCGGACGGCCCGGCGGCCGCGCCGGCCGCGGCGGCGCGGCCATTCTCGGCCCCGGCCTTGGCCAGCCGCCCGCTGGCGTGGCGCCGTAGGCCGCGGCCGGCACGGCCGGCGGTCTGCCCATCGCGTACTGGACCGCCTCGTCCGCGCCCATCGCGCGGCCTTCGTGCAGCAGCGCGGTGGCGCGCAGCTCGCCGAGGGAGCGGCGGGCGGGGCCGAGCAGGTCTTCCAGCCGCGCGCCCGCCCCGGCCGAGGGCGGGTGCCCGGCCGCGGCCCGCAGCTCCAGCGCGGCCCCGGCCAGCCGGGCGGCCCGTACCGCATCGCCGGCCCGCGCCTCCAGGGCCGCGAAGGCCTCCAGCCCGCGGGCGACCGGCAGGCGCTGGCCGGTGGCCAGGCTCAGCGCCAGGCTCTCGGTCAGGCTGGCCCGGCACAGGTCCAGGTCACCCTGGATGAGCGCCACCGAGGCGATGCCCGCCAGGCACCGGGCGATCTCCGGCCGGGCGTCGATCTCCTGATACAGGCTGAGCGCTCCCTGGTAGTGGCTGATCGCGGCCTGGTGGTCGCCGCGGGCGCGGGCGACCCCGCCCAGCCCCACGCGGACCTGGGCCACTCCCCACCCGTTGTTGTCCCGGAGCACGTCGAGGGCCGCCTCGTAGGTGCGCTGGGCCTCGCGCAGGCTGCCCAGCCGGGCCATTCCGGCTGCCTTGATGCTCAGCGCCAGCCCTTCCTCCCAGTCGTTGCCGAGCTTGTGGGCGGTGTCCGCCGCCTCATCGATCCGGGCCACCGCCTCGGCCAGGTTGCCGGCCCGCAGGCTGGCCACGGCGAGCAGCCGGAGCGCGGCCGCCTCGTGCGGGTCGCCCGCCTCCCGGCACAGCTCCAGGCCCTCGCGGGCGCACCGTTCCACGGTGGGGTAGTCCTGCTGCTCGAAGGCCAGGTCGCCGCGGAACACCAGCGCCGGGCCGCGCACCCCGGGTGGCACGCCGTCCGACGCCACCAGGAAGCGGTCGAACCACCCCGCGCCCTCGGTCACGTCTCCGTGGGTCACCCAGGGGTTGCGCATGGCGCCGCACATGCGCAGCCCTTCGGCGATGTCGCCGCGGCGCAGCGAGGTGGCCAGCGCGAGCCGGTAGTTCGGCAGGTCCACGGTGATCGCCCGGTACAGCGCGACCCGCTCCGGCCAGGACGGCGCGCCCCGGACGAACGCCTGCGACACGACGTACTCCCCGTAGCGGAGCAGGTAGTCGCGGTGCCGCAGCCGGAGCGCGTCCTCCTCACCCGAGGCGGCCAGCCGGCTGGCCGCGTACTCCTTGATCGTGTCCAGCAGCCGGTAGCGGGACTCGCCGCGCAGCTCGTGGTCGAAGGTGACCAGTGACTTGTCGATGAGCGCGGCCATCAGGTCGAGCACGGTACCGGCCGGGATCTGCTCATCCGCGCAGACCTGCTCGGCCATGTCCAGGTTCCAGCCCGCGAACACCGACAGCCGCCGCAGCAGGATTTGCTCCGGTTCGCTCAGCAGCTCATAGCTCCAGTCCACCGCGGCCCGCAAGGTCTGCTGCCGGGGCGGGGCGGTCCGGTCGCCCGAGGCCAGCAGCCGGAAGCGGTCATCGAGCCGGCTGGCGATCTGCTCCACCGACAGCGCGCGGACCCGGGCTGCGGCCAGCTCGATGGCCAGCGGCATGCCGTCCAGGGTCAGGCACAGCCGGACGACCGCCTCGGCATTGTCGCTGCCCAGCGCGAACCCGGACCGGGCCGCCGACGCCCGCTCGGCAAACAGCTGCAGCGCCTCATGCCGGGCCAGCTCGGCCAGGGACTCCGGGGCGAGCCCGGTCGGCACGGACAGTGGCGGGACCCGCCAGACGGTCTCGCCCCGCACCCGCAGCGGCTCCCGGCTCGTCGCGATCACCCGCAGTGACGGGCAGCTGGCCAGCAGCTGCTGGACCAGCTCCGCGCAGCCGTCCACGATGTGCTCGCAGGTGTCCAGGATGAGCAGCAGCCGCCGGGCCCGCAGCGCCTCGGCCAGGGTGGCCAGCAGCGGCCGGTCCTGCTCCTCGCGGATCCCGAACGTGGCCGCGACCCGGCGCGGCAGCAGGTCCGCGTCGGCCGTGTCGGCCAGCTCCACCAGCCAGGCACCGTCCGGGAACTCGGGGACGAGATCGCAGGCCAGGCGGACGGCGAGGCGGGTCTTGCCGATGCCGCCGGGGCCGCACAGGGTCAGGGCGCGGACATCACTGAGCAAGAGCGCGAGTTCGCCGAGATCGCGCTCCCTGCCTATGAAGCTGTTCGGCTCCGCAGGAAGGTTGCCGGGGGCAGGGGGAGCTGCGGAAGTCATGGCATCCAGGACCGTCTGGTTGATGGCGGGGGCCAGCGCCCTACGGAGGGTGTTCCTTTATTCACAGATGAGTACGGGAACGCTGCTGGTGTAACGAAGTTGACCGAAATACATCAGTTTGACCATTGTCCACCACTGCGTGCCACGACGGGTAGTAATCGGTACCCGCACATGATAACGGAGAGTTACTTCTTTTCCAGGGGAGACGGAAAAACCTCGCGTCCAGGGATGCACCGCCTGCCAGCTGCCGAACGGCGAGATCAGCTGGGCCTCCCCCCGGACCGGGGACGCGGCCCGGCTGGCCACCCGTACCGCCAGTTCCGCGGTGCCCCCGGGCCGGATCCGGACGGCCGGGGTGAGCACGCTGACCTCCAGCTCGGCCGCGATGGCCTGCAGGTCGGCATCCAGCGCGGCCAGCAGGACGTCGCGGGCCGGGACGTCCCGGGGGAGTGCGTCCGGACCCAGAGCATCCTGGCCCGGGCCGGGCCGGGGAACGGGCGGCCCGCCCAGCGTCACCGCCGCGGCGTCCTCCAGGACCTGGCCCAGCTGGTCGCGGATCCGGGCGGCGAGGAAGTAGTGGCCGGGGGCCGCGCCCGCCGCGCCGTGCACGGCCAGGTCCCAGTGCGCGTGACCGAGGGCGGGCAGGTCGTAGCGCAGCGGGCCATCCGGCGTGGCCGCCAGCCCGGCCGGGACGTCCAGGTCCACCACTCCCGAGGCGGGCTCCGGCCCGCAGGCCACGGTCAGGCGGACCACGGCCGTGTCCCCGGCCCCGGCCCCGGCCTGGGGCAGCGCGACCCGGGCGGGTGACAGGTGCACCGCGACCGGCAGGTTGCCCGCCGGGGCCGGTCCCTTGCCGTGCAGCCAGTAGCGGGTGAAGACCGGTTGGGCCGGTTCCGGGGCCGCCGCGGCGGCCGACGGGGGCAGTGCGGCCTGCCCCGGCACGGACAGGGCCAGCGTGACGGTGCCGGCGACCGGTACCGCGGTCTCGGCCTGCCCGTCGCGCACCAGCAGAGCCGCCCCGCCGGTGCCGGCACCCCCGGCCCTGCTGTCCCCGGTCCCGGGTTCCCCCGTCCCGGCGTCCTCGACCAGGCTGATGGGGTGCGCCGCGGTGATCCCGGTGAACAGGCTCAGCCGGGCCGCGGCCGGGCCGGCTGCCGAGATCGCGCAGCCGGGCCGTGACCCCGTCCCCGCGCCGCGGCGGCCCGGCCCGGCCCGCGGCGAGCGGGTTCCCGCGCGGCTTCAGGGCGGACACCATCACCGGCAGGTCCGCGGCGCACAGGCTGGCGGCCGCCGGGTGCGGGCCCGGGTGCAGGCCCGTCTCGCAGGTCAGCAGGTCATGGTTGTAGTCCTGACCGGCCACGCCGAAGCCCGCCTCGCGCCAGTCCCCGGGGCCGGCGGCCAGCGCGTACTCGAACGTGTGGCTCCAGTGCTGCCAGGCGAAGCTGCTCCCGTCCGGCGCGGCCCGCTTGTCCCCGTCGATCCACACCCCCGAGGGCCATGCGCTGCATGAGCGCATCAGCGCGATGTGCAGGGTGCCGTCCGGCGAGACCAGGCTGCCCGGCGTGCCCCGGTTCAGCAGCGCCACCGAACGGGGCGCCAGCGCGGGGTCGCGCTCATCCGGCCCGGGGCCCGCGCCGGCCAGCGCGGTGACCTCGATCACCGAGTCGGCCAGGTCCGCGGTGACCGAGGCCGCCGCCGAGGCCAGGTCCGGCCCGGCCACGATGAGCACCGGCAGGTCCCGCAGCCCGGTCACGTCGGTCCCGGGCGCGAACGCCGCCGCCCGGGACTGGGCGGCCGGGATCCACAGCCGGGCGCTGCCGCCGGTGGCCAGCAGCCGGCTGAGCTCACCGGCCGCGCCCGGCCCGGCCGCCTCGAGGACCCGGGCGGTCCACGGGTTCTGCTCCGGGCCGCCGAGCACGATCCGCACATCGGGCAGGTTCGAGTCCAGGTCGATAGAGCCGTACCGCGGGCCGTCCGGCACCGAGCACGTGGCCGTGACCCCCTGCCCCGCGAGGGCCGCCACCAGGTCACGGAGGGCCGCGGACAGGCCGTTGCGGAAAAAAGCGGAACCCGGGGCGGACGGGGAGGCCGGGAGGATGACCTCCGCCACCCCCAGCGCCTGCTCCTGCCGGGCGCCCGCCCGGCTCGCGCCAGCCGGCCCGCGCCGTGGAGCCCACCCCGAACCATTCGTGCGCCGGGTTGTCGAGGGTGAACGGGTGCTCGGCGACGTCCGCCACGGCGCTGCCGAACGAGCGGCCCACCACCGCCGTCGCACCCTGGTAGATGGGCAGCCCGCCGGGCACGTCCGCGGGGAAGCGCACCCGCAGCAGCCGGTCCTGCCCGATCGAGCCGTCCACATGGGTGCGGAACTCGATCCGCTCCGCCCCGTCCCACAGCAGCGTCTCCTGGGTCACCCGCAGGTCGCCCAGGGTCAGCTCGGCGACCAGCCGGGCGCCCAGCGGGCAGCGCTGGGCGGTGACCTTGGCGCTGGCGGAGCCCGAGCCGGTGCCGGGACCCTTGGGGGACAGCAGCCAGGGACCCTCGCCCCAGCGCGGGTGGGCGTCGTACTCCTCCTGCAGGAGCAGCTCGTTGCCGCCGGCCGGGTCCGCGTCGCCGCCGCGCCGGAGCAGCCCGGCGCCGGTCCGCTTGTCCACGACCCGGGACAGCGTGCCACCCCGGGCCGGGTCCGCCTCGACCAGGAACGCCTCGTTCTCGATCACGGTGCCGGGCTGCGGTTCCCAGCCCCCCGGGCCCGGGGCGGTGCCGGGCGCCGGGCTGGCCCACCAGGTCCGGTAGCCCAGCGCGGGCACGCCGGCGGCGCGGAAGGTGAGCGCGACCGCGGCGAGCGTGCCGTCCGGGTGCCGCCGGGCCGCCTCGGCCAGGAACGGCACCGCACCGCCGGAGTCATCACGCAGGGTGATCCAGCCGGGGCCGGGGGCGGTGAACTCCAGATCGGCCCGGGCCAGGCCGGACCGGGCCCACGACAGGGTGTTGAACACGGTGAGGGCCCGGCTGGCCCCGGGCAGGCTGGCCCCGGGCAGGCTGGCACCGGGCGGGCTGGCCCCGGGCGACTGGCCAGCCCCGGTGCCAGGCGACCGGGTGTCGGCCAGGCCGGCCAGGTGGGCCGCGGCGTCGCGGCGGGCCTCGTCACCCCGCTGCCAGGCCTCCCGCCACCCGCCGAGCAGGTCCAGGTAGACCTGGTCGGACTCGGTCCCGGTGATCGCGTCGTGATGCGCGCCGAACACGAGCTGCCGCCAGGCCTTGTCCAGCGACTCCGCCGGGTAGCGCGCCCCGGCCAGCCAGGCCAGGGTGGCCAGCCGCTCGGCCTCGCCGACCGCGATCTCCGCCGCGCGCTGACCCTGCTTGGTGTCGATGTAGGACACGTCCTTGCCCGGGTAAACCGGGTTCATGTCCCTGGTCTGCGGCACCAGCCACACCCCCCGCGCGGCCGCGTCCTCCCGCACCGCGGCGAAGAACTCGCGGGGCAGCGCGGTCACGAACCGCGGCCACACGTACCTCGTGTTCCAGTCCCGGTGGATCCCGGTCACCCACCGGCTCGGGATGACGTGATCGGCCCCGACCGGCAGCAGCACGTTCCGGGTCGCGGCGACCGGGGCGAGCTCGCGGAACTGGCCCAGCGCCTCCTGCTCCGCGGCGGCCAGGCTGGCGGCCCGGTGGGTGCCCCAGCCGGCCCCGTAGTGGTTGGGCATGTAGCTGGTGAGCAGGCCCTGCCCGTCGGGGGAGACCCACTCGAATTCGCTGCGCATCTGCATCCGGGTGTTGTCCCCGACGGTGCGCCGCGGTCCCCACTGGTGGTAGGGCCCCCGAGCCCAGGAGGACTCGGCCAGCCCCGCCGCGGCCATCAGCCCGGGGTAGCCCGGGTCAAAGCCGAACGCGTCCAGCATCCACGCGGTCCGCGGGTCACCCCCGGCCACCTCCCGCTGGTAGGCCAGGCCGTACACCGCGTTCCGGATCGTCGACTCCGCGCCGGTCAGGTTGGTGTTGGGCTCGTTGTAGTTGCCTCCCACGATCTCGACCCGGCCCTCGCCGGAGAAGCGGCGCAGGTCGGCGCGGTCCTCCGGATGGGTGTCCAGGTAGGGCTTGAGGTAGTCGATCTCGGCCAGGACGAACTTGTAGTCCGGGTCCCGCCGGGCCTCGTCCAGGTGCAGCGCCACCAGCTCGAACGCTGTGCGCACCTCGGGCAGGCTGCCGTCCTCGTCCGGCAGCAGCAGCCGGGATTCGGTGAAATCGCCCTGGGTGTCCCACCAGACCGGGTCGTAGTGGAAATGGCTGACCATCCACATGGTCCAGCCGGTCTCGGCCACCCGGATCGCGGCCGCCTGCTCCGCCCGGCCGCCCGCGGTTCCAGCCGCTGGGGGGCCCTCGGCGATCGCGGTGACCTGGCGCGGGCTGCCCGCCACGGCAGGTGCGGCGATCTCCACGCCCACCTCGGCCACCTGCTCCGCCCCCGGCTCCAGGTCCAGCCGCACCGGGACCGGCGTGCTCACCCCGGGCCCCTCGACCCGGACCGTGACCGGCACGCTCGCCGGGCCGGCCACGGTCTGGCCACGCTGCGGCCGGCGGTCATCGAGCACCGTCACCTGGATGATCTGCCGCGGGCGCCCTGCGGTGCCGCCGAACAGGTCCGTGCCGGCCACGCTGGTGATACGCATGGCCCCATCGTGACACGCGGGCGGCGGCCCGGCACGGGCCCGCAGCAGCGCCGGCGCCGGTAGCGCGGCGGTATCCCCGGGGCCGTGCGGCAGGCAATCGTCTGCATTGGTGGATACCATTCAGGTCTGACGGTCGCCGGCCGTCGGCGGCCCGGGGTGTCCCGGGACAGCCTGGCCGGCGCGGGCGCAGACAGACGGGGCACGCCCGGAGGGCGCGCGCACAGCGGAAGCGGGGTGGCTGCCAGTGGCTGATCCGCCGGTGACCTTGAAGGATGTCGCCGCACGGGCGCGTGTGCACCCCGCTACCGCGTCCCGGGCGCTGAACCCGGAGACCCGGCTGCTGGTGCGGGAGGACACCGCCCAGCGGGTGCTCGAGGCGGCGGCCGCCCTCGGGTACCGGCCGAACACCGTGGCCCGCAGCCTGCGTACCCGCCGCTCGCACAGCGTCGGGGTGCTCATCCCGGACCTGAACAACCCGCTGTTCCCGCCGATCGTGCGCGGTATCGAGGACCGGCTCGCGGCCGCGGGCTACGTGGCGCTGATCGGGAACACCGACGGCGACGCCGACCGGGAGCGGATGCTGTTCGAGCAGATGCGCGCCCGGCACGTGGACGGCCTGGTGCTGGCCACCGTGCACCTCGGCGACCCGCTGCTCGCCGAGTCGGCCCGTGCGGACCTGCCGGTGGTGCTGATGAACCGGCTGGCTCACGACTACAGCCTGCCGTCGGTCTCGGTGGACAACGAGCGTGGCGTCCGGATGGCCGTGGCCCACCTGGCCGGTCTGGGGCACACCCGCATCGCCCACATCGCCGGCCCGCAGGAGGTCTCGACCGGCCTGGCCCGGTACCGGGGCTTCATCGCGGCCATGGAGGCGCACGGCCTGGCCGCCGATCCCGAGCTGATCGTGACGGCCAAGTCCTTCTCCATCGACGAGGGCATGCGCTGCACGCAGCTCCTGCTCCAGCGCGACGCGGGCTGTACCGCGGTGGCGGCGGCCAACGACATGCTGGCCATCGGCTGCTACGCGGCCCTGGACGAGGTGGCCCTGACCTGCCCGGCGGACCTGTCCGTGGTCGGCTTCAACGACATGCCGTTCATCGACCGGCTGCGCCCGCCACTGACCACGATCCGCTTCCCCCACTACCAGGTGGGCACCGAGGCGGCCCAGCTGCTGCTGGAACGGATCGCCGGGCACGCTGGGCCGGTCAAGGTGCTCTTCCTGGCCCCTGAGCTGGTGGTGCGCGGGTCGACCGGGCCGCCGGGCGGCCCGGCGGCCCCCCCGGCCGCCAGCGTGCCCGGACGGGCGGCCCAGCCGCCCGGCCCCGGCCCGGACCGCTGACCCGCGAGGACCGCGTAGCTGCGCGGGGCCGCGTCGTCTGCGCGGGCCGCGGTCCGACTGGTCCGTGGGGCGGCCCTGAGGGGCCGGGCGGCCCGGGCCGCCGGGAGAATCCCCCAGCGTCCGGAAATTCTCCGGTATCGAACTGATCATGTCTGTTGACAGGGACCTGAGCTCTGCGTCAGGCTTCGTGCAAACGATTGTTACTGCAGGGGGTGACCTGATGGCATTGCACGGTAACGAACTCCGGCTGGGTTGGCTGGGTACCGGGCGGATGGGCTTCATGCTGGTCCGGCGCTTGCTCGAAGCCGGCTGTGACGTTGCCGTCTACAACCGCACCCGGGCCAAGGCGGAGCCGCTCGCGGAGCTGGGAGCCAAGATCGTCAGCTCGCCGGCCGGGCTCAGCGGGCGGGACATCGTGTTCGCCACCGTGGGCACGCCCCAGGACCTGATCGACGCGGTCCTCGGCGAGGACGGCCTGGCCACCGGGGAGTCGGTGCCTGCCATCCTGGTGGACTGCTCGACGATCTCGCCGGAGGTCTCGATGCAGATCCGGGAACAGCTCGCGGCGCGCGGGACCGAGCTGCTGGCCGCGCCGGTGATGGGCAACCCGAAGGTGGCGAGCGTCGGGAAGCTCACCCTCGCAGTGTCGGGGCCCCAGGGTGCCTTCGATGCCGCCCGGCCCTACCTGGACCTGCTGGGCGCCGGGGCCACATATGTCGGCGAAGGCGAACTGGCCCGGATGGTAAAGCTTTGCCATAACTTGTTCCTGGGCGTCGTGAGCCAGTCACTCGCGGAAGTGACGATCCTGGCCCAGAAGAGTGGCGTCAGCCGGACCGCCTTCCTGACGTGCCTTAATAAAAGCGTGATGGGTTCGCAGTTCACTCGTTACAAATCACCGGCTTACGCGAACCTGGACTTTCATCCGACGTTTACCGCCACCTTGCTGCGCAAGGACTTTGACCTCGGCCTGGCTGCGGCGAGGGAGCATGAGGTGCCGATGCCGGTCGCCTCGCTCGTGCACCAGATCGTGCAGACCCTTATTGGGCATGGTTACGGTGAGCAGGATTTCGCGGCCCTTGTCGAACTGGAAGCCCAGTCGGCGGGACTGCAGCTAGAGAGCGAAAACTCTGATATCTCGGACGGGCTGGACCAACCCGACATGAACGGGGGCCATGCAGTACCGTGAGCCACTGTCCCCGGCCAGCCGATAATGCAGCCATCCGAGCCCCCCGCGGACGCGCCTCATAGCGCGGGCTGCAGCTGGCTTTACCCACAGGATATTCCTGAACTGGAAGGAGGACCGGATGAAACCTCACCGCACCCGGTTCTTGTCTCTCACAGCCGCCGCAGCCGCGGCGGCGATGGTCCTTGCTGCCTGCAGTAGCAGCGGGAGCGGTTCATCTGGCAATGGCAGCACCAAGTCGCCGATCCTGATCGGCACGTCGCTGTCGCTGACGGGTGACTTCTCCGCGGACGGCCTGGCTTTCCAGCGTGGCTACCAGCTCTGGGCAAGCGAGGTGAACAGTCACGGCGGCCTGCTCGGCCGCCAGGTCAAGATGGTGTTCCTGAATGACTCGAGCGACCCGACCACAGTGGCGACCAACTACACCAAGCTCATCGCCCAGCAGCACGTGTCCCTGGTTTTCGGGCCATTCTCGACGCTGCTGACCGTGCCCGCCGCGAAGGTGGCGGCCCGGTACGGGTACGCGTTCCCGGAGGGCGCCGGCGGCGGGCCTTCCGTCTACCAGCTGAACCTGCCGAACGTCTTCAACCCCAGCCCGCCGATCGCGGACCAGCTGGTGCCGCTTGCCGACTGGGTCGCCGCGCTGCCCGCCAGCGAGCGGCCGAAGACGGCCGCCTATCCCCAGGTGAATGACCCGTTCGCGGACCCGATGACGGAGGCCGCGCAGGCGATCCTGCAGAAGGCCGGCGTGAAGACGGTCTACTCGAAGATCTTCCCGGCGGAGAACCCGGACTACAAGGCAGGCGCCGACGCGGTGGCCGCGACCAGGGCCCAGATGGTCGTGCTCGGGGCCGTGGACGTGCCCACCTCGGCGGCGTTCATCCAGGCCTTCGAGCAGCAGCACTACAACCCGAAGATCTTCGCGGCCACGTCCGGCCCGGACCAGGGCGCCGCCTTCACCAAGGCGATCGGCGGGGCCGGCAACGCGACCGGGATCATGGTGCCCGGCGGCTGGTACGGCGGGATCAAGAACCCGCTGAGCGAGGCGATGGTCAAGGCGTACATCGCCAAGTACGGCGGCACCGCCGCGGACATCAACGCGGACGTGGCCGAGGCCTACTCCGTGGGCGAGATCACGGCATCCGCGGTTACCGCGACCAAGGGCCTGGACAACAAGAAGATCACCGCCTACCTGCACAGTGGCGTCACGCTGCAGACCGTCCAGGGTCCGGTGAAGTTCAACAGCTCGGGCGAGAACACGGTCGCCCAGAAGTTCATCTTCCAGTGGCAGAAGGGCGCCGCCTTCAACCAGGTGCTGCCGGCCAGCGCGACCGGCTCGGTGGCCATCATCAACCCCAAGCCCAGCTGGTCGAGCTGAGGACGTCAGCAGGAATGGATTAATCAGCCAATGCGGTGCGCGGGGCGGCACGGGACACCGGGCCTTGGATCGGGGCAAAGCGTGCTTTCCCGGTCTACTAAAGGCATACGGTGCCAGTGCGCTCCGCGCACCGGGGCACGACGGGTGCTTCGGCGTGGTCGCAGGAAGGGAGAAGGTCGATGAGGCGCCCCACCCGCCGCAGCTTCGTGCCGTTCGCCGCCGCCAGCGCCACCGCGCTGGCTGTCGCCGCATGCGGCAGTACCAGTGCCAGCACCACCGCCAGCAGTTCGGCCCAGCCGATCACCGTCGGCATCTCGCTGCCGCTCACCGGCTCCTTCGCCGCGGACGGACAGGCCACCGACAACGGGTACAAGCTGTGGGCCAGTGACGTGAACACCAACGGCGGCCTGCTCGGCCGCCCGGTCCGCCTGGTGATCCGCAACGACAACAGCAACACGAATACGGTCACCAGCGATTACCGCGTGCTGGTCACGCAGGATCACGTGAACCTGACGCTGGCCCCGTTCTCGACGCTGCTGAGCGTCAACGCCGTCGCGGCCACCGCGAAATACGGGTATGCGCTGCCGGCTGGCGCGGCCACGGGCCCGGCGGTGTTCAGCCCCCCCATGGGAACCTGTTCAGCGTGAGCGTCCCGGTGGCCGTGGACATGGTGCAGTTCGCCAAGTGGGTGGAAGGCCTCCCGCCCAGCGAGCGGCAGACCGCCGCGTACCCCGAGGTCAACAACCCGTTCTCCGACCCGCCCGTGACCGCCACCGAGGCCGCGCTGTCGCAGCACGGCGTCAGGACCGTCTACCCGGCCAACCAGCTCCACCCGGCCAACACGAACGCGCAGATCAAGGCGGAGGCGACTGCGGTGGCGCAGAAGGCGCCGCAGATCGTGGTCATCGGCTCGGTGGACCTGCCCAGCCTGCTGATCTTCATTCACACGTGGCAGGCCATGCACTACACCCCCAAGATCATGATCGCCGCGTCCGGGCCGGATCAGGGCCAGGCGTTCATCAACACCCTGAACCCCAACAACGCCGAGGGGATCATGGTGCCGGACGGCTGGTACGGCGGCGTGCAGAACGCGCTGAGCCACGTCATGGTGCAGGACTACATCGCCAAGTTCGGCGGCACGTCCTCCGACATCAACGCCGACGTCGCCGAGGCGTACTCGGCCGGCGAGGCCCTGGCCGACGCGGTGAAAGCGACCGGAAGCGTGAGCAACTCCAAGATCATCAAGTACCTGCACAGCGGGGTCGTGCTGCAGACCGTGCAGGGCCCGGTCCAGTTCGCGCCAGACGGCGAGAACAAGCTGGGGGCGAAGCAGGCCTTCATTTTCCAGTGGCAGAACGGCCAGTTCCTCCCGGTGCTGCCGGCCGGCAGCGGGGCCACGATCGAGAAGCTCAAGCCGGCCTGGCCGTGAGCTAACGGGCCCGCCAAATCCGGCGGCCCCGGCTCCACCACAACCAGTCAGCAGGATGAAGGGCATGAAGCGGAGATGGGACGTCAACTCAGCGAGGCGATCGTCGACGGCATCCTGGGCGGCAGTGTCTACGCCCTGATGGCGGTCGGGCTCACGCTGATCTTCGGGGTGCTGGACATCATCAACATCGCCCAGGGCATCCTGGTCGTGCTCGGCGCCTACCTCAGCTACGTGCTCTCCGTCCACCTGCACATCGACCTGTTCGTGGGCCTGCTGGTGACCGTCCCGGCGATGTTCATCATCGGGGTCGCGATCCAGTGGGCCTTCATCAGGCCGCTGCGCGGCCGGGAACGAACCTCGATGTCCCTGCTGGCCAGCTACGCGGTGGCCATCATCATCGAGGGACTCCTGTACATCATCTTCGGCTCCAACTACGTGAACCTGAACGCCTCGTACACGACGTCGGGCCCGAAGATCTTCGGGTTCTACCTGGACTACATCTACATCTACGGCTTCCTGATGGCCCTGCTGTTCGTGGTGGGGATCTACTACACCCTGTACCGGACCCCGTTCGGCCGGAGCATCCGGGCCACCATGCAGGATCAGACGGCCGCCCGGATCGTGGGTATCAACGTGAACCGGGTCCAGGCGCTCACGTTCGGGATCGGGGTGGGCGTTACCGCCGCCGGCGGGATGGTCTTCGGCGCCACGGGCGGCGGCTTCAACCCGAACACCGGGTACGACCTGATTTCCCGGCTGCTCGCGATCATCATCCTGGGCGGCCTGGGCAGCATCGCGGGAGCGATGATCGCGGCCATCTTCATGATCACGCTGGAGGGGGTGGTCGACGTGCTCTGGTCACCGAGCTGGTCGGTGGTGGTGTTCTACGGCGCCCTCGTGCTCGTCCTCGCGTTCCGGCCGCAGGGCCTGCTCGGACGCAAGGCTGCGAGGGCCCAGTGAGCGCGGCACCAGCGAACGGGAGCCCGGTGAGTGAGGGAAGCATGAGCCAGAACTCGGTGAACGCGGCGCTGGCCCAGCCGGGCGGCACCGTGCAGGCCCCCGCGGGCCGCAGCCGCCGGTCCACGCTGATCCGGCTGGGACTCCTCGCGGTCCTGCTGGTGATCGCGGCGATCTTCCCGCTGGTCATCACCAACGCGCTGTACACCCAGTTCGCCGTGAACACGATGATCTTTGTCGGCGCCGTAGCGGCCTGGAACCTGTTCTCCGGCTACAGCGGCTACCTGTCTCTGGGTACCGCGGTGTTCTTCGGCTCCGGCGCCTACACCGTGGGCCTGCTGACCAAGCAGTGGAAGCTGCCGGGCGCGGACATCTTCTTCCTGCTGCCGCTGGGCGGGCTGGTCGCCGCGCTGATCGCCGTGCCGCTCGGGCTGATCGCGCTCCGGGTCCGGCGGCACACGTTCGTCGTGGTCACCATCGCCTTCTTCTTCATCTTCCAGCTGATGGCGTTCAACCTGTCCTTCACGGGCGGGAACCAGGGCATCAGCTCGCCGTTCTTCCTGTGGTCCGCGTCCACCTACAACAACCCCTTCTACTACGTCGGCCTGCTCATCGCGGTGGCCACCATCACGCTGTCCTGGCTGATCCGGCACTCACGGTTCGGCCTCCAGCTGCTGGCCATCCGGGATGACGAGGACCGGGCCCGCGGGCTCGGCGTGCGGACCATGCGGGTGAAGCTCACCGCGTTCGCCATCTCGGGCGGGATCGTCGGCATGATCGGCGGACTGTGGTGGTTCTTCATCGGGCAGGCGCTGCCCGAGACCGCCTTCAACCCCCTGTTCGACCTGAGCGTCGCGCTGATGGCCTTCCTGGGCGGGTTCGGCACGCTGGCCGGCCCGGTGCTCGGCGCGCTGATCCTGGAGCCGCTCCAGCAGTGGATCGGCATCACGTTCACCAACGGCTACACCAGCGACATCGTCCTGGGCGTCCTCTTCCTGGCCGTCATCCTGTTCATGCCGCGCGGGATCGTCCCCACCGGGGGTGAGTTCCTCACCAAGTGGCGGGCCCTGCAGGCCCGCCGGCGCGAGGAAGCATCCGGGGGAGCCGCCCCGCCGGGCAGTCCCGCCGTGAGCCGGACCGCGACGCCGGGCACCAGCAGCCCGGCCACCGGCAGCCCGGCCACCGGCAGCCCGGCCACCGGCACGCCGAGCACGGGTACTCCGAGGACGGGAGGAGTGCGATGACCGCGCTGCTGCGCACCGCCGGGGTGAGCAAGTCCTTCGGCGGCGTCCAGGCCCTGGACGGGGCCACGATCGAGGTGGAGGAAGGCAGCATCGCCGGCCTCATCGGGCCCAACGGGTCCGGCAAGACCACGCTGTTTAACGTGATCACCGGCTACGAGACGGTGGACAGCGGCGAGGTCTACCTGGGTGACAAGCAGATCACCAACGCGGCGCCCGACAAGGTGTTCTCGGCCGGCATCGGCCGGACCTTCCAGCTGACCCGGGTGTTCTCCCGGCTCACGGTCATGGAGAACATGATCGTGGCCGCGCAGCACGCGGAGCGGGGCGGGGGGCGGCTGCGCAACCCGCTGGCCCGGGCCGGCGGCCCGGCCACCCGGCGCCGCGCCATGGAGCTGCTGGAGTTCACCGGCATCGTCCACCACGCCGGCTCTCTCGCCGAGACGCTGTCCTACGGCCAGCGCAAGCTGCTGGAGCTGTCCTACGTGCTGATGGCGGATCCGGCCATCGTGCTGCTCGACGAGCCGGCCGGCGGAGTGAACCTCACCCTGATCACGGTGATCGCGGACCGGATCCGGCAGCTGAACCGGCAGGGCACCACGTTCCTCATCGTGGAGCACAACATGGATTTCGTGATGGGACTGTGCGACCGGGTCACGGTGCTGGACTACGGCACGGCGGTCGTGAGCGGGCCACCCGATGTGGTCCGGGCCGACCCCCGGGTACTCGACGCCTACCTGGGCACTGCGGAGGATGACGATGACGTCCCGGTCAGCTGAGAACGTGACGACGGGCGCCCCGGCCCTCGAGATCCAGGATGTGGTGGCCGGCGACGGCGGTGGCGACGTCCTGCACGGCGTGACCATGCAGGTCTACGAGGGCGGCATCACCTGCGTGGTGGGCCCCAACGGGGCAGGCAAGTCGACCTTGCTCGGGACCATCAGCGGGCTGCTGAACCCGCGGCTCGGCCAGGTCAGCCTGCGCGGTGAGCGCCTGTCCGGGAAGAACCCCCGCCAGGTGCTGGACATGGGCGTGGTACTGGTCCCGCAGAACCACAGCCTGTTCCGCGAGATGACGGTGCGCGAGAACATCGTGCTCGGCGGCTACATCCTGCGCCAGCGTGGCCTCGCCGACCGCAGGCTGGCCAGCGTCCTGGAGATGTTCCCCCAGGTCACTGACTGGCTGGGCAAGAAGGCCGGCAGCCTGTCCGGCGGCCAGCAGCGTCTGGTGGAGTTCGCCCGGTGCCTGATGCTCGACCCGAGCCTGGTCATCCTGGACGAGCCGTCCATGGGCCTGTCGCCCAAGGTGCTGAAGTCGGTCTTCGACGCGGTCCGGCTGATGCACGCCCAGGGCAAGACCATCCTGCTGGTGGAGCAGAATGCCCGGGCCGGGCTGCGGCTGTCCACGCACGGGGTGGTGCTGGAGAACGGGCGGGTCCGGCTGGCCGGCTCGGGTCACGAGGTGCTGCATCATCCGGAGATCGGCGCCCTGTACCTGGGCGGGGCGGTGACCGACTCATCCGGCCAGCCGTCCGCCGCGGCCGAGGCCGCGGACGCGGCCGCCGCGGCCGTCGCCGCCACGGACGCGGAGGCGATGGCCGCGGAAGGCGGCGGGAGTGATCCGGCCGCCAACGGCAGAGCCGCCAACGGCACCACCGCGAACGGGACCGGCCCCCGGTGATCGTCGACGCGCACTGCCACGTCATCGTCCCGGAGATGACGGCGGGGAGCGTTCCCGGGGCCTGGCGCCCGTCGCTGCGGACCGAGGACGGGCACCGCATCGTCGGGTTCCGGGGCCGGGAGCTGACCTCGGCGGTCGGCGAGTTCAGCGACGTGGCGGTCATGCTGGCCGACGCGGCCGCCACCGGGGTTGAGCACCTGCTGCTGTCCCCGTGGATCAACCTGGTTCCGGTGGATGCCGGGCCGGACGAGGCGCGGCTGGTCTGCCGGGTGCAGAACGAGGGCCTGGCCCGGCTGGTGGCCGCGTACCCGGGCCGGCTCAGCGCGGTGGGCGCGGTCCCGGTGCAGGATCCGGCCCTGGCCGCGCGGGAACTGGCGGACCTGATGGCCGTTCCGGGCCTGCACGGCGTGGAGATCCCGTCCAGCGTGGGCGGCCGCTACCTGGGCGATGATTTCTTCCTCCCGTTCTGGGAGGCGGCGGCCGGGACGGGCGCCGTGGTGTTCATTCACCCCTCCACCCGGGGCTTCGGGATCCCCGCCCTGGACGGCTACTACCTGTGGAACTCGGTCGGCAACCCGCTGGAGACCGCGGTCACCGCGGCGCACATCGCCGTGGCCGGGGTGCTGGAGCGGTTCCCGGGGCTGCGGATCCTGCTGGCGCACGGCGGCGGCGCGCTGCCGGTGCTGCGCGGGCGGCTGCGCCGCGCCCACGCGGTCCGCCCCGAGGCGGCGGAGCGCCTGCACCAGGGCCCCGATGTGTCGCTGCGCCGGTTCCACTACGACACGGTGACCCACGACGCGGGACTGCTGGCCGACCTGATCCAGTACGCCGGCCCGGAACAGGTCCTGCTCGGCTCGGACCGGCCCTTCGACATGGGCACCGATGATCCCGTCGGGGAGGTGCGCGCGCTGCGGCTCGGCCCCGGCGAGGACCTGATCCTGGGCGGGAACGCCGGGCGGCTGCTGGGCCTGCCGGTGACTGAGCCCAGTGACTGAACTCCGGGCCTGTACCCGCTGTCCGGCGTGCCTCGACGGGCTGAAGATCTTCGGGTACGGTCAAGCCCGTCCGCCGTCGCGCCCCGCGTCATGACCTACCCCGGAGGACCGGCATGGACTACACCAAGGCGGAGGCCAAGCAGGCCGCGCGGGACTGCTTCACCGGGCTCTGGGCCGCGACCACCACGCCGTTCGACAGCGGCGGGGCGCTGGACACGGAGGCGCTGCGCCGCGACCTGGACCGGCTGACCGGCAGCCTGGGGATCGACGGCATCTTCTGCGGCGGGGTGATGGGCGAGTTCTGGTCGCTGACCGGGAGCGAGCGGCGGCGCGTGGTCGAGATCACCGTGGACAGCGTGCGGGGCGGGTGCCCGGTGATCGCGCACACCGGCCACTCCTCGGCGCGCCAGGCCCTCGAGCTGACCCGGCACGCGCAGAAGGCCGGGGCCGACTTCGCGGTGCTGATCAACCCGTACTTCCCGCCCGCCTCGGACGAGGGCCTGTACCAGTGGTTCCGATCCGTCTGCGACGGGGTGGACATCGGCGTCTGGCTCTTCGACACGGCCTACTCGGGGGTGTCCCTGTCGCCCGGGCTGATCGAGCGGCTGGCCGCCATCGAGAACGTCTGCGGGATCAAGGTCGGCCGCGACCACGCGCGCTACCTGGAGGTCCTGGACCGGGTCGGCGGCGAGATCCTCGTCTGCGAGCCCAACGAGGGCACCTGGCTGGAGAACATGCGCGATCACGGCCAGCGGGTCTTCATGTCCTCGGCCGCGCCCTACCTCTACCAGACCCCGCAGTGGCAGCCGATGCGCGACTACACCGCGCTGGCGCTCAGCGGTGACTTCACCGCGGCGGCCGAGGTGGCGGCCACGCTCGACCCGGTGCGCGCGCTGGCCGCCAAGTGGCTGCACGGCCGGGCCCGCCGGTTCGACACGGTCACCTCCATCAAGGCGTGGGCCGGCCTGGTCGGGATGTCCGGCGGCCCGGTCCGGCCGCCGCTGCTCGGGCCCACCCCGGCTGAGCTGGGCGAGCTCCAGGCCGACCTGGACGCGGTGGGGCTGCTGCCCGGGACCGGCGCCTCACGCCGGGTCACCAGCAACGGGCACCGCCCGGCCGCCACCTGACGGGGCGCCCATGATCGCGGCCGGGTCATGGCCGAGATCCTGCAGCAGCACGATCGCGGCGTTCCGGCCGGGGGCCCCGGTGATGGATCCGCCGGGGTGCGTGGTCCCGCCGGTCTGGTACAGCCCCGGGATAGGCATCCGGTGTGAGGCCCAGCCGGGCGCCGGGCGCAGCGCCCCGCTGAACGCCGGGCCGCGGTTGCCGCCGTGGAACGCGCCGTGGATCATGTGCGGGTTCAGCTCCTCGATGTCGGCGGGGGACTTGACCAGGCTGGCCAGGATCACCTCGTCGGTGAAGCCCGGCGCGGCCTGGCGCAGCCGCTCCAGCGTCCGGCGGGAGTGCTCGTGCTTGACCGACTCCCAGCCGCCCGCTCCCTCCGGCAGCTCATAGGTCTGCGGGCTGAGCAGCTTCACCGTGTGCTGGCCGGCCGGTGCCCGGCCCGGGTCCACCAGGGTGGGCGTGGCCACCAGCAGCCAGGCCGGCTCCGGCATGAACCGCCTGGCGCGCAGGTCGGCCCCCATCTGGATGACGTCCTCGGGCCAGCCCGCGAGGCCGGCCGACACGGCGGTCCGCGGGCCCTCCGGAGTCTGGAATTCCGGCGGCGCGGTCGTCGCGTAGTACGTGGCGAAGCCGGGCACGCCCACGTCGTAGGTGTCCACCCCGTAATGGAATTCCTCAGGCCAGGAGTCCGCCGGGGCCATGTCGCGCAGATGCTTCACGTGGATCGTGGAGACCACCGCGGTGCCCGCCCGGTACTCGGTGCCGTCCCCGGTCGCCACCCCGGCGCAGCGGCCGTCCTCCAGCAGCAGCCGGGTGACCCGCTGGCCGCAGAGCACGGTGCCACCGTGGTCGGCCAGGTACCCGGTGAGGGCCGCGGTCAGCTGCCCGGACCCGCCGATCGGGATCGACCAGCTGCGCTGCTGGCGCCCGAACGTCTGCGCGTAGGGCAGCACCCCGGAGCCGGGCTCGTCGCCCGGCTGGAAGACCTGGAAGGCCATCCAGAGCAGGAACGCCTGGATGTGCCGGCTCTCGAACTCATGCCGCACCACCTGGATCGCGGACAGCTGCCGCCGCCGCGCCCAGATCTTCCCCTGCGGATGTTCCGCGAGCCTGTGCTCCAGCGACGGCCCGAACCCCACCGGGGTGAACTGGGACTGGCTGAAGATGTGCTTGACCTGGTCGTACTCGTCGAGCAGGCGGAGGTAGGCGGCCGCGTCCGCCTTGGAGAACCGGGCCACCTCCTCGGCGGTCCGGTCCCGGTCCAGCCACATGGTGAACTGCTCGCCGTCCGGGAACGCCACGTGCTCCACCGGGTCGGGCTCGGCGTAACGCAGGCCGTAGTCAGCGGTCAGGCCGAGCTCGTCACGGCTCAGCGCCGGGTTGACCCGGATCATCGTGTGCCCGGTCGCGCAGGTGTCGATGCCGAACCCCGGCAGCAGCAGTTCCTCGGTGGCCGCCCCGCCGCCGGGGATCGGCCGCGCGTCCAGGACCAGGCACCGGTAACCGGCCTTGGCCAGGTAGCAGGCGGTGAGCAGGCTGTTGTGCCCGGCTCCCGCCACCACGATGTCCGCGTCGTAGGTCATCCCCGGCCTGCCTTTCCGAAACGGCCTGTCCGCTCTCCAACGGTCTGTGCGCTCTCCAACGGCCTGTCCGCGCGAGTCCCTCCCGCACGCGGCCCGCGGCGGGCAGCGTGTCTGCAAACCATTGCATACGGCTGTGATCCTGACATCCTGAGCGGTCGGGGGCAAGGGGCTGCCGTCCAGGGCGGCCCAGGCGGTGGGCGGATGCGGCGGGAGCGTGCGGGATGCAGCGGGTGGCGTGCGGGATGCGGCGTTCCGGCCGGGGTGCTCCCGGCCTGCGATTTCACTCTCGCGGGGTGACGCACCCCGGCCGGCCCGCGTCATACCGTCCGGGAAAAGACCAGGGAGGGCATTCATGGCGCATCCGGACACCCTGTACGTGCTGGCGGCGGCCTATGACGAGCCCGCCGACGCCATCGAGGACTACGAGGCCGTGAAGGCGCTGTATTACGCGGTCAAGACCTCGCATGACTTCGACGCGGCTGTCATCGCCAAGGACGACGCGGGCAAGGTCAGCATCGTCAAGAAGCATGAGCAGCCGACCCGGCACGGCGCCGCGGTAGGACTCGGCTGGGGCCTGGCCGCCGGGGTGGCCGCGGCCCTGTTCCCCCCGGTCGGCATCCTGGGCGCACTCGCGCTGGGCGCGGGTGGCGGAGCCGCGATCGGGGCCGTGACCGGCCACGCCAGCGGCGGGATGAGCCGGTCAGACCTCAAGGAGCTGGGGGAGACACTCGACACGGGCACGGCCGGGCTCCTGGTGGTCTACGAGGCCAACCTGGCCGAGCAGGTGACGGCCAACATCAAGGCGGCCAACAAGCTCATCTCCAAGGCCACCGACATGGCGGCCGACCAGCTGGCCGCGGACATGAAGCAGGCGGACGCGCAGGTCGCCGCCGGCCATTAGCGCAGGTGGCTGGTGGGCCGTGGCTGGCGGCCGGTGGTTAGGAGGCCGGCCGGCCAGGGCCCCCAGGGCGGGCCCGCTGAGCCGGTGCACGGTCCATTCGTCCATCTCCACCGCGCCGAGCGAGGCGTAGAACCCGCGGGCCGGGGAGTTCCAGTCCAGCACCGACCACTCCAGCCGGGAGTAGCCGCGGGCCACGCAGATCCGGGCCAGCTCGGCCAGCAGGGCACGGCCCAGGCCCGGACCGCCGCTGGTCCGGCCGCACGTAGAGATCTTCCAGGTAGATGCCGTGCTGCCCGGTCCAGGTGGAGAAGTTCAGGAACCACAGCGCGAAGCCGGCGACCTCGCCATCGGCGCCGGCAGCCACGTGCGCGAACACGGCGGGCCGGTCGCCCAGCAGCACGCGGCGCAGGTCCTCCTCGGTCGCGGTGACCTCGGTCAGCGCCTTCTCGTACTCGGCCAGGTCCTGGATGAGCCGGTGAATGGCCGGGATGTCGGCGGCCTCGGCCGGCCGGATCACGCGCTTATCCCCGCCCCGCCCGGGGCCGCCCCGCCCGGAACCGTCGCGGCGCCGGCGGGGTGGCCGTTGCCCGCCGGGTCGGCCTGCGCGGCGACCGGGAAGCGGTACCGGAGCCGGAAGCGGTCGGCCGCGATGACGATCTCCCCGGTTTCCACGGTCCGGTCACCCGAGCGGTGCGACCGCTCGATGAGCAGGACGGGGGAGCCGGCCGGGATGCCCAGCACCGCCGCCTCGGCCGACAGGGCCGGGCGGACCGAGATCTCCTCCACGACCTGGTCCACGCCGATCCCGATCGCCTGCATCCGCTCCGCCACCCCGCGGCCCGCGAACGTGCCCTGCTCGGGGAACGGCACCGGGGTCTGCGCGGTCGTGGCGGCCGGTTCATAACTCGTGGCCAGCTGCACGGGGGAGCCGTCCGCGCTCATCAGGTACCGGGTCCGGGTCACCAGGTGGTCCCCGTCGGGGAGCCGGAGCCGCCGGGCCACGTGCGCGGGCGCGGGCACGCGCTCCGACTGGTACTCCCAGGACAGCCGGGGAGCGTGCCCGGCGTGATTCGCCTCGTCCCCGCCGTCCGTGACGAGATGCTCGCCATCCAGCCCGAACGGCGAGCCGGGGAAGTGCAGCCGGTCATGCTCCAGGGACGCGGCCACGGGGAGCCTGCGGACGTAGGAGCCCGAGCCGGCCCGCGCCTCGATGAGGCCCTCGGCCGCCAGGACCTGCAGGGCGTGCTTGGCCGCGGTCTCCCCGACGCCGTACCGGGCGATGATGCCGTTGCGCGAGGGCACCCGGGCCCCCGGCGCCAGCACCCCGCCCCGGATCTGATCGCGCAGATCCTCCAGCACGCGCAGGTACACCGGGTCGTTTGAGGCGCCCACAGGCTCTGATCTTCCTGACGACACTGCCCGGCTAGGCCGGCCGAGCCGCCATTGTCACCCACCCAGGCCGGAAGCTGTGGCCCTATAGGGATCCTGTGACCATAGCTTTGCTGTCCCTGGCGGCCTGGGGAGGTTACTTTCTCCGGGCGATGATGAGGCCGTCGCCCACCGAGAGCATCGCGAGCTCCACCCGGTCATCGGCCAGCGCGTGCTCGTTGAAGTCCCTGACCGCGCGGCCGTCGGGATCCGGGTCGTCGTCGAAGATCCGGCCGTGCAGGAACGTGTTGTCCACCAGGATGATCCCGCCCGGGCGGGTGCGCGGCACGATCTCGTCCCAGTAGACGGTGTAGCCGGTCTTATCCGCGTCGATGAAGGCGAGGTCGAGGGACGCGTCCGCAGGCAGCGACCGGAGCGTGTCGGCGCCCGGGCCCAGCCGGAGCTCTATCACGGGGTCCAGGCCCGCCTTCTGCCAGTACTCCCTGGCCAGCGACGTCCAGTCCGCGTTGACGTCGCAGCACAGCAGGCTGCCGCCCGGGGCCAGGCCGCGGGCCAGGCAGATCGAGGAGTATCCGGTGAAGGTGCCGACCTCGACCGCCCGGCGGGGGGCGATGAGCTGGCTCAGCAGCGTCATGAAGGTGCCCTGCTCCGGGCCGATCTGCAGGTGCGTCCACTCGGGGAACCGCCGGGACGTCTCCTCCCGCAGCTCATTCAGGACCGGGTCCGGGGGAGTGGAGTGCGAGATGACGTAGTCGAGGATCTGGGGGCTGACATGCTCGATTCCGGTAGCCACGCACCCCACGGTAACCGGTTGGGGCAGGCTAGGAAGATGCGGGAGAGCGACGCGGAACTCAGCAGACTCCAGACCCTGCTCGATACCTCGCTGGCCCAGGCCACCGGGCATCTGAGGTCCATCATCCGGCCGGAACGGTCCCTGACCGCCGCCCAGCTGGTCCAGGTGATCACCGGCATGTGCACGCTGGCGGTGAGCAGCGTGACCGCGGCCGGCGAGCCCCGGGTGAGCGGCGCCGACGGTCACTTCCTGCACGGCTGCTGGATTATCTCCACCGAACGCTCCTCGGCCAAGGCGGGGCACTTCGCGGCGCGGCCCGCGATCAGCGCGGCCCACCTGCGCGGGGACGACCTGGGCGTGTTCACCCACGGCCGGGTGGAGGAGCTGAACCCGGCGGCCGCGCCGCCGGACCCGCAGTGGCCCGCCATCCTGGACCATCTCACCCAGCATTACGGCAGTTCCCCGCTGAGCTGGGGAGACGTGGTGGCCTACCGGGTCCGGCCGCACTGGATGGTCGCCTACGCCGCGGACCCGGAAGCACTGATGGCCCAGGCGGGCTGAGCGACCGGCGGGGCCATCAGGACCCGCCTGCTGTAACCGCGGGTGACCGGGCCGCGCTATCCGGCCCGCGGGCCGGATGTCCGTAATCGCCAGCCGGGCGGTGGTCCCATGCCGTCACGGTACGCTCGGGCGCATGGCGTTGCGTTTCTACATCCCGAGCCCGCCAGTGAACGGGTTCCACCTCGGCCCGGCCTACATTCACTTTTACGGGCTGATGTACGTGATCGGGATCACCGTGGCCATCCTGATCACGCAGCGCCGCTGGAAGGTGGTGGGCGGCGACCCCGGCCTGGTCGGGGACGTCGCGCTGTGGGCCGTCCCGGCCGGCATTCTCGGGGGCCGGATCTACTTCGACCTGACCACGCCGAAGTACATCCCCCATCACTGGTACGGGGTGCTCGCCGTCTGGGACGGCGGGCTGGGCATCTGGGGCGGCATCGCGCTCGCCGCCGTCGTGGGCGCCTGGCGGGTCCGCCGGTCCGGGGCCAGCGTGCCGCTGTTCATGAACGCCGTGGCCCCGGCGCTGCTGGTGGCGCAGGCCATCGGCCGGGTCGGCAACTACTTCAACCAGGAACTGTTCGGCGGCCCGAGCACCCTGCCCTGGGCGCTGCACATCTCACCCGCGTTCCGGCCCGCCGGGTACACCCAGTACGCCACGTTCCACCCGACCTTCCTGTATGAGTTCATCTTCGACCTGCTCTGGGCGGCCGTCCTGGTCTGGCTGGGCCATCACCGGAACATCAAGCCGCCGGGCCTGTTCGCGCTCTACGTGGCGGGCTACTCGGGGTTCCGCATCTTCGAGGAGGCGCTCCGGGTTGACCCGTCCGAGCATTTCCTCGGCCTGCGGCTGAACATGTACGTGGCCAGCGTGCTGACCCTGGTCGGCATCGCCTGGTTCATCTACTCGCAGCGGCGCGGCCGCCCGGCCTCGGAGATGGTGGCGCGCCGGCCGGACAGCGAGGACGCGGACGGCGCCGCGCCGGCCGCCGGTACGGCGGACCCGGACCCGGCAGAGTCCAGCGCGGCTGAGACCGGCCCGGCAGAATCCAGCCCGGCCGGGTCCAGCGCGCCCCGGCCCGGGGCGGCCGGGGCCGGGGCGGCCGGGTCCGGTCCCGCGGGGTCCAGCGAGGCGGCGCGGGCCACCGACACGGCCTGACGCCCCGCCGGGCCTGCCTGCCTCTCCGGGCCGCCTGGCCTCACCGGGAGTCGCTGCTTAGTTCGACAATTCGGGCGACTATGGCGCGTCTATCGAACTTACGTTTCATCTTCTGTCATGCTTGACCCCTGACACCTCATCAGAAGTTCCACCGATGTGCAGGAGGCAACCCCAGTGGGCCAGAAGACGGTCAGGTTCAGCGACCTCAGCGGCGAACTGATCACCCGGGATGACGCGCTCGCCCGCATCGTCATCCACGAGCACCCCGAGCTCGGCGACAGCCCGGTGGAGATCGAGGCGCTGGCCGATGAGGCCGCCGCCATCGAGAAGGCGGCGCTCCGGGTCGCCGTGGTCGAGATCTATCTCCCGGGTGAGGACGAGCCCCGCCGGGTGACCATGGAGGCGGCTGCATTCGACGAGCTGGCCGCCGACAAGCCCATGAGCGAGCTGCTGCTCACGGCCCGGCCCGCCCGGCCGGCCCGGCGCGCCAAGGCGGCGGCTGCGCCGCGCAGCATCAACTACGACACCCTGGAACACGCGGGCGAGCCGCACAAGGGCCGGATCACCGAAGCCGAGCGCGAGCTGGTCCGGGACCATCTGGACGCCATCAACGACCGGCTCGTCGCCCAGGGTCTGCGGACCATCGACCCGGACGACCCCGAGCACGCCGCGCGGTACGGCCTGAGCGGGCTGGCGGTGGCGAAGGCCGCCCAGGGCGGCTAGGGCCTCGATCCCCTGGGTAGCCAGGCCAGCCTGCCTGCGCCGCCGCCGTGCCGCCAGTGGGCCGCTGGAGCGCCCCCGGCAGGGGCTCCAGGCCCCGCAGCGGAGCTGAGTCCCGGCGGACCTGCCGTCGTGCGCACGCGGATCGTGCGGCTGGGGGCCCGGTCCTCCTGTCTGTGTCTCATATGCTGGACATAATAAGATCGGCATATGAGCGACTCAGAGGGCCCCGGCGCCGCCGGAACGGCCGGTTACGCTGGTCCGGCCGATGACGGTGGTCCGGGCAGCCGACGCTGGGTGGTCTTGTTCGCGGGCCTGGTCGCGATGACCGCGGGCTGCACCTTCCAGTACGGCCTGGCGTACCTGATCCCCGCCTTCCGGGCTGAGGGCCTGTCCCTGGAGCAGGCGGGCATCCTGGTGGCCTGTCCCACCGCGGGCCTGCTGCTCACCCTGGTGGCGTGGGGTGCGGCCGCCGACCGCTGGGGGGAGCGGCTGGTGCTCGGCGTCGGCCTGGCCCTGGCCGGTGCGGTGCTGCTGGCCGCGACGGCCGTGCAGGGGACGGCCGCGCTGGGTGTCTGCCTGGCGGCGGCCGGGGCCGCCGGGGCGTCGGTCTACGCCGCCAGCGGGCGGCTCATCCTGGGCTGGTTCCCGGTCCGCCAGCGGGGCCTGGCCATGGGCATCCGGCAGAGTGCACAGCCGCTCGGGGTGGCCGTCGCCGCGCTCGTCCTGCCGTCCATCGGCGCGCACGGGCGCTCCGCCGCGCTCGCGTTCCTGGGGTCGTTCTGCCTGGCCGCCGCGGTCCTGGTCGCGGCGGCCGTGCGTGATCCGGTGCGGCCGCCCCGCGGTGCCCAGCCGCAGGGCCGCTCGCCCTACCGGCGGGACCCCGTCCCGTCCGGCCCGGACGGGACCAGCCTAGCCAGGACTAGCAGATCCGGGACCAGCCCAGCCGGGACTAGCAGAGCCGGGACCGGCGGAGGCGGGACCAGGACCGTGCTGTTCCGGATCCATGCCGCCAGCGCGCTGCTCGTGGTGCCCCAGTTCGCGGTGGCTACGTTCGCCCTGGTGTTCCTGGTTGACGTGCACGGGCTCGGGGCGGTCATGGCCGGCCGGCTGCTTGCCATCGCCCAGGCCTGCGGGGCGTTCTCCCGGCTCGGCGCGGGTGTGTGGTCCGACCGGGCAGGCAGCCGGATGCGCCCCATGCGGCTCCTCGCGGTGGCCACCGCGCTGATCCTGGCCGCGCTGGCCGCCGGGGCCGCCGTCCGCGCGCCCTGGGCCATCGCCGCGCTGTTCGCCGCGGTCATCGTCTCGGTCAGTACCAACGGGCTGGCCTTCACGGCCGTGGCCGAGCACGCCGGATCGTCGTGGGCAGGACGGGCGCTCGGCATCCAGAACACCGGCCAGAATGCGTTCGCAGCGGCCACGCCGCCGGTCCTGGCCGCGGTGATCGGGGCCGTGGGGTACCCCGCCGCATTCGGGGTGGTCGCGCTGTTCCCGCTGACCGCGGCGGCCCTGGTGCCGGTGGACGGGGAACGGCGGGCCGCCGCGCTGGCAGCCCGGGCGGAGGCCGCCGACGTCCCCGCCGGGCGTTGATCCCGCCGCGGTCCGCGGTACATCATGGCGTCCTGGGGGTGCGGAGGCGATGATGCAGACGACATCAGGCGGGGTCCCGGTCTCGGCCGTCGACCCGTTCAGCGACGGCTTCCTGGCTGACCCGTTCCGCTGGCACGGCGGCCTGCGCGACGCCGGGCCGGTGGTCTGGCTGGAGCACTACGGCATCTGGGCCATGGCCCGCTACGCCGAGGTGCACGAGGCGCTGCGCGACTGGGAAACGTTCTGCTCGTCCGCCGGGGTGGGGCTGAGCGATTTCCGCCGCGAAACCCCGTGGCGCCCGCCCAGCCTGCTGCTCGAGGCCGACCCGCCTGAGCACTCCCGGGCCCACGCGGCCGTCGCGCGGGCCCTCACCCCGCGGACCGTGCGCGACCTGCGTGACAGCTTCTCCCGCGCGGCCAGCCGGCTGGCCGGCGAACTGGCCCGGCGCGGGACCGTGGACGGCGTGCCGGACATCGCCGAGGCCTTCCCGCTGCAGGTGTTCACCGAGGCGGTCGGGCTGGCCGAGCCCGGCGGGGAGCAGTTGCTCGCCTACGGCAACATGGCCTTCAACGCGTTCGGCCCGCGCAACGAGCTGACCAGGGCGTCGCTGCGCCAGGCCGCCGAGGTGGGAGCCTGGATCGCGGCCCGGTGCGCGCGGGACGCGCTTGTCCCCGGCGGCCTCGGGGCGCGGATATACGCCAGCGTGGACGACGGCACGATCTCCGAAGATGAGGCCGCGCTGCTGGTCCGGTCGCTGCTCACGGCAGGCGTGGACACCACGGTGATCGGGCTCGGCTGCGCCCTGGACTGCCTGGCCCGGGACCCGGTCCAGTGGCAGCTGCTCCGGGAGGACCCCAGCCGCGCGGGGGCGGCGTTCGAGGAGTCGCTGCGGTACGCGTCGCCCGTGCAGACGTTCTTCCGCACCACCACCCGTGAGGTCACGGTGGGCGGGGTGCGGATCGGCGCGGGCGAGAAGGTGCTGCTGTTCCTGGCGGCCGCGAACCGTGATCCGCGGCACTGGGATGACCCGGATCGCTTCGACCTGCGCCGACGCGCCCACGGCCACGTCGCGTTCGGCTTCGGCATCCACGCCTGCGTCGGCGCGGCGCTGGCCCGGCTGGAAGGCGAGGTGCTGCTGGAGGCGCTGGCCCGGCAGGTCGGCCGGCTGGAACTGGCCGGGGAGCCACGCCGCCGCCTGAACAACACCCTCAGCGGCTTCGCCGCACTGCCGCTCCGGCTGGTCCCGGCCGGGATCCGACCGCCCGGGGTGGCCGCGGGGTAGCGCCGGGTTAGCGCGCCGCCGCCGCGGGCTCGGCCGCGCCGTCCCGGGCCCGGTCGCGCCACCACTGCTGGCCCCGCTCCGGCAGCAGGTGGATCGGGTCGTAGTAGGGATACTCACGGCTCAGCGCGAGCGGGTCGGCGGCTTCCACCGCGGTCCGGTAGTTCTTCGTCCAGCAGGAGATGCCGAGCTCGGTGTCATACCGGGAAACCTGGTGCACCCAGCGCTTGCCGACGTAAGGGACGTCGCAGACCACCCGGGGCGTCGCGAAGCCGGGCAGGTAGCCCATGATCTGGTGCTGCAGGTCCTGGGCCTGGGCCAGCGACACCCGCCAGTGCTCGCTGCCGGGGATCATGTCGCACA
Source organism: uncultured Actinomycetes bacterium (assembly GCA_963723595.1). Taxonomy (GTDB): domain Bacteria; phylum Actinomycetota; class Actinomycetes; order Streptosporangiales; family Streptosporangiaceae; genus RYN-230. The sequence goes on along the minus strand of CAVRRQ010000010.1, from coordinate 443,881 downwards.
TGTAGAAGTAGTACGGCATGATCCGGGCCTCATCGAGGAGCGCGAAGCAGAGGTCCAGCAGCGCGTCCGCGCTGTCGTTGACCCCGTGCAGCAGGACGCCCTGGTTCCGCACGTCCCGGATGCCGGTGTCCAGCATGGCCTGGGTGGCCCGCGCGACCAGCGGGGTGACCGACTGGGCCGCGTTCACGTGGGTGTGGATCGCGATGCTGGCCCCGCGTTCGCGGGCCTTGACCGCCAGCCGCTCCATGCCTGCCCGGACCTGGTCGGCCAGCCAGTGCTGGGGCAGGCCCATCAGCGCCTTGCTGGCCAGCCGGATGTCGCGGATGTTGTCGATGTCCAGCAGCGCGCTGACGAAGCTCTCCAGCCGCGGCCAGGGCAGGTTGGCCACGTCACCGCCCGAGACGACCACGTCGCGCACCCCCGGAGTGGCCCGCAGGTAGTCGATCATGGCCGTGAGCCGGTCCGCGGGCGGCAGCCCGAACTTGTGCTTGCCGGTGCTCGCGGTCGGGTTGCCGACCAGGTCCATCCGGGTGCAGTGGCCGCAGTACTGCGGGCAGGTGGGCAGCACCTCGGCCAGCACCTTGGTCGGGTACCGGTGGGTGAGGCCCTCGACCGCCCACATCTCCGCCTCGTGCAGCGAATCCCGCGACGAGTAGGGATGGGAGGGCCAGTCGGTCCGCCGGTCGCTGAACACCGGGATCATGTACCGGCGGACCGGGTCGGCGTAGAGGGCGGCGGTGAAGCCCGGCTCGTCCGGGGCCACCGCGGGAGCCATGGTGTTCAGCATCTGGGGCGGCACCAGCATCGACATCGTGGCGCGCTCGCGCTGGTCACGCTCCAGGTCGGCGAAGAAGTACTCCTCCAGGCCCGGCCCGGTCAGCTCGCGCAGCTGGCGCAGGTTCTTCACGCAGTGGGCGCGCTGCCACTGAACCGATTCCCACTCCGCGGTGGTCACCTGCGACCAGCCCGGGAACCGCCGCCAGTCTGGCTCGGCGAGCCCGGACTGGCGGTACGCGTACGGCTGGCTGACCAAGGCCGATCACCTTCCCGTTCTCATCCGTGCTTGCTTGAAGGATAACCTTCCATCTGGACTAATAACAGAAGAAGATAGTGTGGGGGGACTCTCGTACAGGAAGACTTACTGTTACTCAGGGAGCATGCGTTGATCCAGGATCCGCCGCGCACCGAGCGCAGGCCGGGGTCGCCCCTCGGTCTGCACCGGGTGCTGGAGCCAGCCGGGGTACTGCCGCAGGCCGCCTGGCGGCTGGACGCGGACCCGGCCATCTGGCCGGACGAGGTCCGGATCGCGGTGGACCGGCTGAACCTGGACGCCGCCTCCTACCGGCAGCTCCGCGAATCCACCGGCGGCTCGGCCGCGGCCATGCGCGGCGCGGTCCTGGGCATCATCGCCGGGCGCGGGAAAATGCAGAACCCGGTGACCGGGTCGGGCGGGATGCTCACCGGGATGGTTGACGAGGCGGGCCCGGCGTCGCCGCTGGGGCTGGCGGCCGGTGACCGGATAGCCACGCTGGTCTCGCTCAGCCTGACCCCCCTGGCCGTGACCGACGGCCTGGCCCGCTGGGACGGCCAGTCCGAGCAGGTGCCGTGCGCCGGGCACGCGATCCTGTTCGGACGGTCGATCGCCGCGGTCCTGCCCGCGGACCTGCCGGCTGCCCTGGCTCTCGCGGTCATGGATGTGTGCGGTGCGCCCGCCCTCACCGAGCGGGTGGTGCGGGCCGGGATGGCCCGGGCCGAACTGGCCCCGGCTGAGCTGGCCCGGGCCCGGAATCGGAGCGGTCCCGTGGTGGCCATCCTCGGCGCGGGCGGCAAGAGCGGTTCCCTGTCCGCGGCGGCCGCCCGCCGGGCCGGCGCAGGCACCGTCATCGGGGTGGTCCCGGCCGAGGCTGAGGCGGCCGCGGTGCGCCGGGCCGGCCTTGCCGACCAGGTCGTAGTCGCGGACGCCCGGGACCCGGTGGCCCTGTCCGATGCCGTCCGGTCCGCGGGCGGCCCGGCGGCCGTGACCGTGGTGTGCGTGGACGTGCCCGGCTGCGAGGGGGGCGCGGTCCTGGCCACCGCCCCGGGCGGCACGGTGATCTTCTTCTCGATGGCCACCTCGTTCAGCGCGGCCGCGCTGGGGGCCGAGGGAGTGGCCGCGGATGTGACCATGCTGATCGGCAACGGGTATGTGCCTGGTCATGCGGAACTCGCGCTCGACCTGCTGCGGTCCGAGCCCGGGGTCCGCGCGCTGTTCGAAGCCCGGCTGGCCGGATAAAAGGAGGTTCTGCGGGTGGAATCGAGGCTCCGGCTGGATCCCGCGATGGTGGCGGAGGCCCGTGAACTGGCCCGGGTCGCCGGGCAGCCAATCGTGGATCTGGCTACCCGGCATACGACCGTGTCGGTGGAACGGGCGGTGCTCCGGCTGGCCGGGCTGGAGGGCGCGGACGCCGACGGGATGCCGTGGGTGAACCGGCTGGCCGACAGCGTACGGGAGAGCACCGGGCTGGAGCACGGCGTGGCCCTCCCGGTCTGGGACGCGCTGCTGGCTGGCGGGTACCCGTCGCTGCGCGCGCTGGCCGCCGACACCGCGGCCGGGGCGGTGAAGTTCCGCCTGCCGGAGGGCGCCGACGCCGCGGCCGCCCGGGACGCGGCCCGGGCCGCGCTCGCTCAGGGCTTCGCGGTCATCGACCGCAGGCGGGCCGAGCGGGACGCGATGATCAAGGCCACCGCGGACCCGGCCAAGCCATGGATCTACCTGATCGTGGCCACCGGCGACATCTACGAGGACATCCCGCAGGCCCAGGCCGCGGCCCGGGAGGGCGCGGACATCGTCGCGGTGATCCGGTTCGACCGGGCAGTCCCTGCTGGATTACGTGCCGGAGGGGGCGACCCGGGAAGGCTACGCGGGGACCTACGCCACCCAGGAAAACTTCCGGCTGATGCGGGCCGCGCTGGACGACGTGTCCCGCGAGCTAGGCCGGTACGTGCGGCTGACCAACTACGCCTCCGGGCTGTGCATGCCGGAGATCGCCGCGCTGGCCGGGCTCGAGCGGCTGGACATGATGCTGAACGACTGCATGTACGGGATCATCTTCCGGGACATCAACCCGCAGCGGACGTTCATCGACCAGCGGTTCGCCCGCCAGATCCACGCCCGGGCCGGGATCATCATCAACACCGGTGAGGACAACTACCTGACCACCGCCGACGCGGTGGACGCGGCGCACACCGTGGTCGTCAGCCAGCTGATGAACGAGTTCTTCGGCAAGGAAGCGGGGCTGGCCGACGGGCAGCTGGGCCTGGGTCACGCGTTCGAGATCAACCCCGAGGTGCCCGACTCGTTCGTGCTCGAGCTGGCGCACGCCCAGCTGGTCCGCGAGCTGTTCCCGGACGCGCCGCTGAAGTACATGCCGCCCACCAAGCACATGACCGGCAACGTGTTCGGCGGCTACCTGCTCGACGCGTTCTTCAACCTGGCCGGGGTCATGACCGACCAGTCGATCCTGCTGATCGGGATGATGACCGAGGGGATCCACACCCCGTTCCTGTCCGACCGCGACCTGGCCCTGGAGAACGCGCGCTACGTGGCCCGCGCCGCGGCCCGGCTGGGCGAGAACTTCCGCCCGCCGCCCGGCGGCTTCGTGGAGCAGCGGGCCGGCCAGGTTCTCGGCGAGGCCGTGGACCTGCTCCGGCGGATCAGCCGGGACGGGCTGCTGGACGCGATCGCCGACGGGACCTTCGGCGTCACCCGCCGCCCCGCCGACGGCGGCCGCGGCCTGGACGGCGTCATCCAGCGCGCCGGCGACTACTTCAACCCGGCGGGTGAGTTTCTGGAGGCGGCGAGCGATGAGGACGGCTGAGGCCGGCGGGGGGTTCCGGGCCATCGGGGGTTCGGGGGTGTCCCCCGGGAGCAGAGTGTCCCCCGGGCCAGCAGAGCAACCCGGCGGGTGAGTTTCTGGAGGCCGCGACCACGTCGGAGGTGCGGGCATGACTGGTCCGGTAGTACGTCCCTACGGCGACACCACGGGTGATGGCCAGGTCCAGGTGTCCTTCACCCTGCCGGTTCCGTTCGGGAATGAAGAAGAGCGCGCTCTCGCGGAGGGCGCGGCGCTGCAGCTGGCCGGCAAGATGGGCCTGGACCCGGCGATGGTCGTGCACGCGAAGGGCATGGGCCCGGACTTCACGTTCTTCATCGTGTACGGCCGGACCGGCCACCTGGTGGACCTGTCCGCCGTGACCGTCACGCGCCGGGAGTTCCCGCTGCTCTCCCCGGCCGAGATCAACCTGCGGGTGCGCAGCGGCCTGGGCCGCAAGCTGGTGGTCCTCGGCGCCTGCATCGGCACCGACGCGCACACCGTGGGCATCGACGCCATCCTCAACGTGAAGGGGCACGCGGGGGAGAAGGGCCTGGAGTACTACCGGGAGATCCGCGTGGTGAACCTGGGTGCGCAGGTGGACGTGCCCGACCTGGTCGCCCGGGCGCAGGCCGAGCAGGCGGACGCGGTCCTGGTCAGCCAGGTGGTCACCCAGCGCGAGGCCCACCTGGACGGGGCGCGGCAGCTGTCCGCCGCCTTCCGCGCCGCTTACCCCGCAGACGGGCCGCTGCTGGTCGTGGGCGGCCCGAGGTTCGACCCGGCGATGGCCGGTGACCTCGGCGTGGACAAGATCTTCGGCCGTGGCACCACACCCCGCGAGGTGGCCAGCTACCTGGCGCACGTCCTCGCGCCAGAGCCCGTCGGGGCCGGTGCGGCGTGACCGGCCAGCCCTCCCCGGACCAGCACAGTGGGCTGACCGTCACCCACCGGCGCTACGTGCCCGCGAGTCACGCCCACTACGGCGGGAACCTGGTGGACGGCGCGTACGTCCTCGGCCTGTTCGGGGACGTGGCCACCGAGGCCGCCATCCGGATGGACGGGGACGAGGGCCTGTTCGCCTCGTACTCCGACGTGCAGTTCCGGGAGCCGGTGCTGGCCGGTGACGTGATTGAGGTGACCGCGACCGTCGTGCGCACCGGACGGCGCAGCCGCGGGCTGGCCTTCGAGGCGCGCGTGGTATGCCGGGCCGAGCCGGGCCGGGGCCCTTCCGCGTCCCAGGTGCTCGCCGAGCCGCTGGTTGCCGTCACCGCCAGCGGCACGGTCGTCGTCCCGTAGCCCCCGGGGGCCCGGGAGGCGCCTGAACCGGCGCCCCCCGGGCCCTCCGGGAACGGCAGGTTACTCCTGGCCGAAGGACTGGATCTCGGCCTTCTCCGCCTCGGTGAGCTCCCTCGGCACGTCATCCCGCGCCATCTTGGCCGCCTGCACCTGGCGGCGGATGTCGTCCACGATCTCGGGATTGGCCAGCGTGGTGACATCCCCGGTGTCGGTGAAGTTCGACACCGCGGCGATCACCCGGCGCATGATCTTCCCGGACCGGGTCTTCGGCATGTCCGGCACGATCCAGACGTTCTTCGGCCGGGCGATCTTGCCGATCTCCGTCTCGACCGCGCGGGTGACCTTCGCGGCCATCTCCTGATCGGCGTCGTAACCCGGCTTGAGCGACACGTACACCTCGACCGCACGGCCCCGGATGTCGTCGATCACCGGGACCGCGGCGGCCTCGGCCACCTCGGGCACGGTCAGCGCGGCCGACTCGATCTCCTTGGTGCCCAGCCGGTGGCCGGCCACGTTGATCACGTCGTCCACCCGGCCGAGGATCCGGTAGTAGCCGTCCGGGGCGCGGACAGCCCCGTCCCCGGCGAAGTAAGGCCAGTCGTGCCAGTCCTTGCTGTCCGGATCCTTGTTGTACTTCTCGTAGTAGACCGAGATGAACCGCTCCGGCTGGCCCCAGACGGTCTGCATGATGCCGGGCCACGGGTTGCGGATGACGATGTTGCCCGCCCTGCCGTCCGGGACCTCCTCACCGTTCTCGTCGTAGATGGCGGGGAAGATGCCGATCACCGCGGGGCCGCAGCTGCCCGGCTTCATCGGCTTGAGCGCGGGCAGCGAGCTGCCCAGGAAGCCGCCGGTCTCGGTCTGCCACCAGGTGTCCACGATGACGGCCTCGCCCTTGCCGACCGACTTGTGGTACCAGCGCCAGACCTCGGGCTCGATCGGCTCGCCGACCGTGGTCATGTGCTTGAAGTGGTAGTCGTACTTGGCTGGCTCGTCGGGGCCGACCTTGCGCAGCATCCGGATGGCGGTCGGCGAGGTGTGGAAGATGTTCACGCCGAGCCGCTCGGCGATCCGCCACGGCCGGCCCGCGTCCGGGTAGTTGGGCGTGCCTTCGTAGATCACGGTGGTGGTGCCGAGCGAGAGCGGGCCGTACACGATGTAGGAATGCCCGGTGATCCACCCGATGTCGGCCATGCACCAGTACGTGTCCTCGGGGTGGATGTCCTGGTAGTACCTGGACGTCCCGGTCACGTAGGACAGGTAGCCGCCGGTGCTGTGCTGCGCTCCCTTGGGCCGTCCCGTGGTCCCGCTGGTGTACATCAGGAACAGCGGCGCCTCGGACGGCAGCGAGACCGGGTCCACGATCTGGCCGCGGTACGGGGCGATCACCTCGTCCACGAAGAAGTCACGCCCCGTCACCATGGGGGTCTGGGACGCGTACTCGCCGGCGTGCCGCCGCCAGACCAGGACCTTGTCCACCTCCTGGCCCTGCTTGGCCGCCTCGGCCACCGCCTCGTCCGCCTTGACCTTGTGATCCACCAGCGTGCCGCTGCGGTAGTACCCGTCCATCGTGATCAGGATCCGGCTGCCGGAGTCGGCGATCCTGGTCCCGCACGCGTTGCCGCTGAAGCCGCCGAAGACCTCGGAGTGCACCACGCCCAGCCGGGCGCAGGCGAGCATCACGACCGGCAGTTCGGCCACCATCGGCATGTGCAGCGTGACCCGGTCACCGGCCTTGAGGCCCGCGAAGTCACGCAGCAGGGCGGCGACCTCATTCACCCGGTGGTAGAGGTCGCGGTAGGTGATGGCGACCGGCTCAGCTGATTCCGCTTCCGGCACCCAGATGATCGCGGCCTTGTTGGCCTTGTCCGCCAGATGCCGGTCCACACAGTTGTAGGAGGCGTTCAGGCGACCGCCGGTGAACCACTTCCAGAACGGCGGGTTGCTCGCGTCCAGGACCGTGTCCCACTTCTTGTCCCAGCTCAGCATCTCGGCGTACTCGACGAAGCAGTCCGGGAAGTTCTTCTCGTCGAAACGGTCGAAGATCGCCGGGTCGGCCGCGTTGGCCTGCTGGATAAAGGACTCGGGTGGGTAGATGTACTCTTCCTCGCGCCAGTGCACCGCGATCTGCGACTCGGAAACCGGGTCCTGCTGCTGACTCTCCGTCATCTGCTGGTCCTCCCATGAATGGATGATCTTTAGGCTTCAGGCCGGGAGACTGCTCACGGCGCCCTGGCCGTCCCGGTGGCGGAGGGCAGCGCCTGTGGTGGCAGGGCCTGTGGTGGCAGGGCCCGTGGTGGCGGTGCTGGCGGTGGCAGTGGTCGCGGTGGCAGTGCTGGCGGTGGCAGGGCCCGGGAGGCCACATGGGCCCGCACGGTTCCCGTCAGGCACCGCCGGGTCATCCTCCCCGCCCGGCTGGCTGGCTGGGCCGGGCTTCGCCGGCTGGCTGGCTGGGCCGGGCTTCGCCGGCTGGCTGGCTGGGCCGGGCTTCGCCGGCTGGCCGCCCCCGCTGCGGAGGCCAGCCAGCAGCGTGCCGCCGGGGCAGTCGCGGTTCCCGCTGCCGCCCCCTGGCCGGACCGCCCGCTGACCACGGTGTCATGACGCCCTCACGCGCTGGGGAAACGTTTTCATGCTATCGCCAGGCGTGCGGCGGAACCAGGGCCCCTGGCTGCGGCCGGGCGGGCCCCGGCTGGGGTGCCCCCGCACGATTGACATCGGGCACGGCAGCGGTATGTTGCTGCGCACAGTCCAGCACTTGGCTAGCCGTCAGGGTGAGCTGGCCGCCCGGGCCAGGCTGTGCCAGGGGCCGGTTGACCGGCCCCGATGCCAGGCGCAGCGCGCCAGGGCGTGCCCGGTAGCCCGCTGGGCCGGGGGGTTGGAAACGGGAAGGGCCTGGGCGCCCAGTAGACAACGGAGAACGAGCTCGTTGCCGGCGGGACGGTCTCCGGTCCGAAGGGAGGTCCGGGCCCTCTTCCCTCGCCTGCCCCCGCGTGAGTGCCGTCCGGGGCCGCCCCGGCGCAACCGGCCGCGGCCTGGGCGCCTCCCCGGCCGCGGCAGGCGATCCGGGAACCGCGCCGCCTGTGCAGCGTCAACATTGGGCAATTTCGGCTATGCCCTGCGAAGCGCGGGCGCCGATGACGCCGCGTGACGGTAACCTGCATGGGTCACGGGCCCGTGTGGCCGCGACCCCACGCGGCAGTCAGGGGAAGGCAGGAGAGGTTGGCTGGCAACAACGAAGCCGGGACTCCGGTTGGCCGGGTCCTCGTCATCATGCCCACGTACAACGAGCGTGAGAACCTGGAGACTATGGCCGCCCGGGTCAGGTCCGCGGTTCCCGACGCCGACCTGCTGGTCGTGGACGACAACAGCCCGGACGGCACCGGCGAGCTGGCGGACAAGCTGGCGGCCGAGGACTCCCACGTCCAGGTCCTGCACCGGCCCGGCAAAGGCGGTCTCGGCGCGGCGTACCTGGCCGGGTTCAGCTGGGCGCTGGAACAGGACTACGGCGCGGTCGTGGAGATGGACGCCGACGGCTCGCATCAGCCCGAGCAGCTGCCCATCCTGCTGGAGGCGCTCCGCCAGGCCGACGTGGTGCTCGGCTCCCGCTGGGTCCCGGGGGGCCGGGTGCTCAACTGGCCCAAGTCCCGGGAGGTACTGTCCCGGGGCGCGAACATCTACGCGCGGCTGATGCTGGGCCTCCCGCTCAAGGACGCCACCGGCGGGTACCGGGTCTACCGGGCCGGCACGCTGCGGGCCATCCGGCTCGGCGAGATCGAGTCACAGGGCTACTGCTTTCAGGTTGACCTGGCCCTCCGCGCGCTGAACGCGGGCCTGCGGGTCGTGGAGGTGCCGATCACGTTCGTGGAGCGGATCCACGGTTCCAGCAAGATGAGCAAGTCCATCATGGTGGAGGCGTTCTGGCGGATCGGGCGCTGGGGGGTCGCGTCCCGCTGGGCAGGGCTGCGCGGGGGCCGCGCGACCACGCGCTGAGCCGCCGGCCCGGACGAGAGCAGCACCCGCCCGGCCCGGGCGCGCCCGGGCCGCGGCAGCATAAACGGCCCGGGCGGGCCCGGGCCGTCAGCGTGTGATGTCAGGCGCTCTTGCGGTGCCTTGTGTTGTGCTTGCGCGGCGTTTCCTCACCACGCTGGCTCCTGATCAGGGCCAGCCGCTCCGCGAGCACTTCCTCCAGGTCGGCGATGGACCGGCGCTCCCGCAGCATGTCCCAGTGGCTGCGCGGCGGCTTCGCCTTCCGCGGCGCGGACAGGTCACCGGTGGTCGTGAACGCGGTCACTCCGCATACCCGGCACTCCCAGGTGGCCGGAACCTCAGCCTCGGCGGCAAACGGGACGGTAAAGTGGTGACCCTTGGGGCAATCGAAAGCTATCTCCTGGCGTGGCGCCAGGTCGGTGTTACGGTCGTTCTCGTAGCTCGTTGCCCCGAGCCGGGTGCCGCGAAGTGCGCGTTCGGCCATTAGTCACTGCCTCCCAGGCGCTCAGCCTTGTGAATTAGTTAACGCCGAGTTCCCGGTCAAGATTCCCGCTGTGCCCGATTCCAACCCCCCGGCGCGCCTCGGACCCCTCGGTACCGGCATGGTCACCGAGAGTTCCCGCTGCGTTACCCGCCCGGAAGGCCCCGCTGTCTCAACCGGCCACGCGGGGGTGCCACTCGCTGCGGCTGATCAGCACGTTCCGCAGGGCCACGATCTCGTCGGTCATGATGCCGTCCACCCCGATATCCAGCAGGTTCCGCATGAGCTCGGGGGAGTTGATCGTCCAGGCGTGCACGTGCAGGCCCAGGGCGTGGGCGCGCGCGACGAATGCGGGGGTGGCCACCTGGGCAGGTACCTGGGCGCACCGCACCCCGGTCCGGGCCAGCCGCTCGGCCAGGGCCAGATGGGCCCCGCCGCCCGCGGACTGCGGGCCGCGGGCGGCCTCCCCGCCGAGCCGCCTCTGCCCGGGCCCGCTCTGGCTGCCCCGGCCCGTCCCAGCGCGTCCCGGCCGGGTACGGTCCCGCGGCCCGCGCGGGCCGCCGAACCGGACCACGGCGGTGCCGATCGGGGAGGCGGCCATGCAGACCTGCCGGTCAAGCACCCGCCGCGCGGCGCGCAGCCTGCTCGCCGAGAACGAGGTCACGCAGACGCGGTCCCAGGCCCCGGTCCGGCGCAGCGCGGCCGCGAGCGGCTCCACGGCGGGCGCGTCCTTCAGGTCAATGTTGAAGCGCACGTCCGGCCAGGCTGCCAGCAGGTCTTCCAGCAACGGGATCGGCTCGGTGCCGTCGATGAGCGCGGTGGCGACATCACGGTGGTTCATCCGGGCGATCCGGCCGGGACGGCCGGTCAGCCGGGCCAGGGTCCGGTCGTGGAACGCGATCAGCACCCCGTCCAGCGTGGCCTGGACGTCTGTCTCCAGGTAGCTGTAGCCGAGCCCGACGGCGTGCTCGAAGGCCCGCCACGAGTTCTCCGGCGCGTGCGCCGCCCCCCCGCGGTGGGCGAACGCGACCGGCCGGGGGTGGTCCAGGAATGCGGTCGGCATGTAAGCGAGTATGCGCTACCGGGCGGAGCAGGCTGTAAACGGAGCATGACCGGACCCTGAAACGCCTGTGGCGCAGGGGTTTCTCATCCGCCCTGCTCAACACCGTCATCGGCGCCCCCTGACCACTCCCGGCGGCGCGCCTCGGCCAGGGCGACGGCGGCGGCGGCGGAGACATTGAGTGATCCCACCCGGCCCACCAGCGGGATGTAGGCGACCGCGTCGGCGGCCCCCAGCAGCGCGGGGGAGCAGCCGTGGTCCTCGTTGCCGAGCACCAGGCAGATGTCGCCGTGCAGCGGGGCCTCATGCAGCGGGTAGGCCCCCGCGGCCTGCTCGATCGCCACCACCCGCAGCCCGTCCGCCCGGGCCGCCTTGGCCGCGGCCACCGGGTCCGGCTCGCGCTCCCAGCTGAGCAGCCGCTGGGTGCCCAGCGCGGTCTTGGCCGCGGAGGGGTGATCGAGCGGCGCCGAGTTCCCGCACAGCCAGATGTGCTCGACGCCGAACGCGGCGGCCGACCGGACGATCATCCCGACGTTGAACGGCTGGGTCACGGAGTCGAGCAGCAGGGCCACCCGGGCCCCGGTCGCCCGGCGCCACGACCGGTTCAGCCGCTTCACGTCCGTGGGGCGCAGCTGCCTGTACGGGGCCGCCGGCGGGACTCCCGCGTCCGGCTGCTCGGGCTCGCGGGGCTGGCCGGGAGGTTCGCGGCGGCTCATCGGGGCGTCACCTGCAGCACCCGGTAGCCGTTGCGGGACACAATCCGGGTGGCCGGCCACCCCTCAGCCTGCAGCCACCGCTGCAGCGAGTCCGCGCCCAGGTTTCGCTGGACCACGAGGTGGGCCTGGCCGCCGGGGGCCAGCCGGCCCAGCCAGGTGGCCAGCATCCCGTGCAGCGCCTCCTTGCCGATCCGGATCGGCGGATTAGACCAGATCGCGGCGAACTCGCGGGGCAGCCCGGGTGCTTCCGGCGTCACGCAGCGCACGGTGCCCAGCCCGGCCTGGGCCGCGTTGGCCGCGCACAGGCCCAGCGCCCGCTCGTTGATGTCCACCGCCCAGACGGTGGATTCCGGCGCCCGGGCCGCCATGGCCAGCGCGATGGGGCCGTAGCCGGTGCCCAGGTCGAGCAGGTCACCCCGGGCCGGGGGAGGCGGCACGGTGTCCAGCAGCACCCGGGTGCCCGGGTCCAGACGGCCCGCGGAGAACACCCCGGAGTCCGTGGCGCACTCGAAGTGCAGGTCCGGGAGGACCACCTGGACCAGGCCCGGGCGGTGCGCGGCCGCCGGGCTCGCGGTGAAGTAATGCTGGCCCGGCGGGCCTGGGCCTGCCTGCTCTGGGCCCGCCTGCTCTGGGCCCGCCTGTTCTGGGGCCGCCTGCTCTGGGCCTGCTTGTTCTGGGGCCGCCTGCTCTTTGCTCACCGGTTCCGGGGCTTCGCCATCTCTGGCTGGGCGGTCTCCTGCGCGGCCAGGGCCGGCTCGATATAGCGGTGGGTCACCCAGCGCTCCACCACGAAGGTCAGGATCGGGATGGTGCCAGCCAGCAGCATCAGCACCGTCGGCCCGAGCGTCAGGTGCAGCCGCCGGGCCAGCAGCCACGCGAAGACGAGGTAGATGATGTAGAGAATCCCATGCAGCACGCCGACGTTGTTGGCGACCGCGGGATACCCGGCGATCTGGAGCGGGATGCCGACAAAGCACAGGATGATCAGCACCACGCCGGTCACGTAGGCCATCACCCGGTAGCGGAGCACGGCTGCGCGCACCGGCCTGCCTCCTCAAATTTTTGTCAGGGCCCGCTCAGCGGAGCCCGTGCCACTTGCCGTGCCTGCTCGCCTCGGCGGTGAGCCGGGCCAGGTAGGCGTTGTAGGCGGCCAGGTCGTCGTCGTCCTCATCGGCGGCATCGGCCGCGCCGGCTTCCCCGGGGCCGGAACCCGGGCCAGCCGCAGCCACCCCGTCCCGCCCCGCGGGCAGCGTCACGCTGTCCAGGCCCTCGGCGCTCGCCGGCGGCCGGAACTCGTCCTTGATCGTCTTAGCCCAGAAGACGATCATGAAGACGGCGAAAATAGGCCACTCAAAGGTATACGCCCAGCTCAGGGAGTTTCCTGACTCGGCGCGGTGGAACTGCCAGTCGCCCAGGGCGAGCATGCCAAGGACAATCAGGACCATCAGTGCATGCCAGCCCAGCCACTTGGGCCGGAACAAGAACCGCCAGCTCGGGGCCGGGGTATCGCTGGACATGCGAAGAGTCTAGCCGCGCCCCCTGCACCTGGCCGCCAGCAGGCCAGCCAGCCAATCGCGGGGCGGCGCAGTCCCCGGGCAAGCGGCGGTCGCCGCCCGGGCCAGCTCGCCGGCGAGGGGAGGCGCGCCGCAGGCGTGTCCTCGCCGAGCCGGCGAGTAACCCGGCACCCGCAGCAGACGACGTGCATACGGAAGCGGGCAGGTGGGGGGTTCCGGGGGGCTCGGGCCCCGGGCTGGCAGAGCGGGTTCCCGGGGCTGGGCCCCCAGGCTGGATGAGCTTCCCCGCGAGTCGCTGCCGGGACATCCTGGCAGGTCAGTGATAATCAGTCCATGTCCTTGACGGATCTATTGCGGCCCGGGCGGATCGGGCTGGCGGGACGGCTTCCAGCCCGCCTGGAAGATCTGCACGGGCCCGAACGGGGTGTCATCGTCCTGCCCCGCCATCTGGCCTGGCCAGGAATGCGGGAATTCGACGTGGCCGACGACCGGCTCCGGCGCAGCATGTACGGGATCGTGCTGACCCAGGGCCGCCGTAACGATCTGGCCCGCTTCGTCAACCCGCGCCTGCTGATGCAGGACTGGCCGCTGCTGCGCTCCTCGCTGGACCCGAAGCTGCGGCGCTGGTGTGAGCGGAGGCTGGCGCTGCGCGGGCTGGCCGCCCAGGCGGCCCTGGCCGGGCCAGGGGAGCCCGGGTCCGCGGAGCCCGGGCCGGCCCAGGCCGGGGCGGCATGGGCTGGCCCGGTACCGCCGGAGTAGTCCACCGGGGGCGCGAACACGGGCGGGGCTGAGCAGAATAAGACCGCGGGGCAGCGTCGCAGCCGGGCGGGCTGACCCGCGCGCCCCAGCCGACCGCCCGGCGAGTGCCCGGAGGCCCCCGTGACCGCAGGCCTGGACGTGGACGCGCTGACTGCCATCGACGTGCATGTGCACGCCGAGGTCTCCAGCAAGGGCGGCGCGGCCCTGCCCGCTGAGCTGGAAGATGCGTCCAATGCCTACTTCAAGATGGCTGACACCCGGCGCCCGGCGCTCGGGGAGATCGCCGCCTACTACCGCGAGCGGCAGATGGCCTGCGTGGTATTCACGGTGGACGCCGAGGCCGCGAGCGGCCAGCCGCCGGTGCCCAACGAGGAGGTGGCGGAGGCGGCCGCCGAGCATCCCGACGTGATCATCCCGTTCGCCTCCATCGACCCGGCCCGGGGCCGTGCGGGCGCCCGGCAGGCCCGGCGCCTGGTCACCGAGCATGGCGTCCGCGGCTTCAAGTTCCACCCCAGCGTGCAGGGCTTCTTCCCGAACGACCGATCCGCCTACGTCCTCTACGAGGTGATCGAGGAACTCGGCGTGCCCGCCGTCTTCCACACCGGGCAGACGGGGATCGGGGCTGGCGCCCCGGGCGGCGGCGGCATCCGGCTCAAGTACTCCAACCCGATGCTGATCGACGATGTGGCCGCGGACTTCCCGGGGCTGACCATCATCCTGGCCCACCCCTCGTTCCCGTGGCAGGACGAGGCGCTGGCCGTGGCCACCCACAAGCCCGGCGTGCACATCGACCTGTCCGGCTGGTCCCCGAAGTACTTCCCGCCCCAGCTGGTGCACTACGCCAACTCACTGCTGCAGGACAAGGTCATGTTCGGCTCGGACTACCCGATGCTCACCCCGGACCGCTGGCTGGCCGACTTCGCGGAGCTGCCGATCAAGCCCGCGGTGCGGGAGAAGATCCTCAAGCTCAACGCGGCCCGGCTGCTCGGGCTGTCGGCCGGCTGAGCGGGGCAGGCCGTGCTCAACGAGGGCGTCGGGTCGTGGACCGCCCGCCGGGCCCGCAAGACCCCGGACGCGCGGGCGATCGTGCATGCGGGACGCACGCTCAGCTACGCCGGACTGCACGACCGGGTGGGCCGGCTGGCCCGGGCGCTGCGCGGGCTCGGCGCCGGGCCAGGCTCCCGGGTGGCGTATCTCGGGCCCAACCATCCGGCCTTCCTGGAAACCATGTTCGCGGCCTGGTCCGCCGGGGCGGTCTTCGTCCCGCTGAACATGCGGCTGGCCGGGCCGGAACTCGCCTACCAGCTCGCCGACTGCGGGGCGGGGCTGCTGGTGTACGCCCCGGAGCAGGCGGCCGTGGTGGCCGGCATCCGCGGCCAGGCCGGTCATCGCACGGGCCCCGGTCACCTCGTGGCGCTGGCCCGCCCGGCCGCGGGGGAGCATGACTACGAGAGCCTGCTGGCCGGGCCGCCCGCGGAGCCGCCGGACGTGCCGGTGAGCCTGGATGACCCGAGCCTGATCATGTACACCTCGGGCACCACGGGCCGGGCCAAGGGCGCGACGCTGACCCACGGCAACATCACCTGGAACGCCATCAACGTGGTGGTGGACGCCGACTTCCGGGCGGACGAGGTCGCCCTCGCGGTGGCTCCGCTGTTCCACACCGCGGCGCTGAACATGCTGTGCCTGCCCACCATGCTCAAGGGGGGCACGGTGCTGGTCGAGCCGGCCTTCGACCCGGCCCGGGTCCTGGAGCTGATCGCCCGGTACCGGGTGACCTCGATGTTCGGTGTCCCGGCGATCTACGACGCCATGGCCGCGGCTCCGGGCTGGGCGGCCGCGGACACCTCCAGCCTGCGCATGCTGATGTGCGGCGGCGCCCCGGTGCCGGACGCCACCATCCGCCGGTACACCGGCCGGGGGGTGACCTTCATCCAGGGGTACGGGATGACCGAGACCGCGCCGGGAGCGCTGCTGCTGGACGCGGAGCACGCCCTGTCCAAGGCCGGGCTCGGCCGGCGTGCCGCACTTCTTCACCGACGTCCGGGTGGCCGCCCCGGACGGGGCGCAGGCCGGGCCCGGCGAGCGGGGCGAGATCCTCGTGGCCGGCCCGAACGTGATGCGGGGCTACTGGGGCCGGCCGGAGGCGACCGCGGCCGTGCTCGCGGACGGCTGGCTGCACTCCGGCGACGTGGGGACCACTGACGGGGACGGCTACGTGTCCGTGGTGGACCGCATCAAGGACGTGATCATTTCCGGCGGGGAGAACATCTACCCGGCGGAGGTAGAGAACGCCCTGCTCTGCCACCCGGCCGTGGCCGACTGCGGGGTGATCGGGATCCCGGACGCGCGGTGGGGTGAGGTCGGCCGCGCCGTGGTCGTGCTCCGCGGGGGGGAGAGCACCTCGGAAGCGGAGATCCTGGATTTCCTCGACGGCCGCCTGGCCCGGTACAAGATTCCCAAGTCGGTGCATTTCACCAGCGGCTTGCCGCGCACCGCCACAGGCAAGATCCTGAAGAAACAGCTCCGCGAGACCCATGGAGGAACCACCGCATGAGCACCGTCGTGAACGGCCTGGAGGGGATCACCGCGCTGGCAGGCGCCGATCTGGGGCGCACCGGCTGGACGGAGGTGACCCAGGAGCGGGTGAACACGTTCGCCGACGCGACCGGCGACCACCAGTGGATCCACGTGGACGCCGCCCGGGCCGCGGCCGGTCCGTTCGGCGGGACGATCGCGCACGGCTACCTGACTTTGTCCATGGTCATCCCGCTGTTCGGCGAGCTGCTCGAGGTCACCGGGATCAGCATGGGCATCAACTACGGGCTGAACAAGGCCCGCTTCCCGGCGCCCGTCCCGGTCGGCGCGAAGATCAGGCTGGCCGCGGTCATCGCCGCCGCCGAACCCGTCGGCGACGGCCAGGCCGTGCAGCTCACCGCTGACTTCACCGTCGAGGTGGACGGGGGCGCCAAGCCCGCCTGCGTGGCCCAGGCGATCTACCGCTACTACGCGTGACCTCTATCGCCGTCTACTTCGAGCAGGGCCGCAACCGTGTCTTCGCCTGCGCCCTGGACTGGCCGGGCTGGTGCCGCCGGGACAAGATCATCGAACACGTCGCCGCCGCCGGCTTCTCCTACGCGCGCAAGCTGGGGGTCCGGCACCGCAGCGCCCCGGGCGACCCCGCCGCCGTCGAGGACATGCGGGCCGGCGTCCTGGCCGTCCTGGCCGCACCCTCGGACGGGACGCCGCTGACCGCCAAGGGCTGGCCGGCCCGCTACGGCGCCCGGCGTTTCGCCTGGCACGCCCTGGACTACGCCTGGGAAATCGAGGACCGTTCCGGCCCGTCCGCGGGGTGAAGCGGCGGTCATGTACGCCGGCCGGGTCCTGCCGCCGGCTGACCACGTCCCCGTCCTTGATCCCAGGATCACGAAGGGCGGCCCGGGCCCTCGGGGCCGGGGCTGGCCCCGGCGGGGCCGCGCCGATCCATCGCCCGCCACTCGGCGTCCCAGGCGGCCAGGCGGCGGCCTTCGAGCAGGCGGTGGCTGACGACGCCCGCGCCGAGCAGGAGCATCGCCCAGCAGGGCACCACGATGATCGCGGTGACATCGGCCTGGAAGGCCGCCTGGAACTCCGACATGGGCGTGCGGGTCAGCCGGCCCGACTGGGTGGTCCAGACGGTGACCGTGGTTCCGCCGCGGGTTCCGGCCCCGGCCGGGATCCACCCGCTGCGCGCGATCCCGTCGGGTGCCCTCCAGCGGGCAGGCACGGCGACGTCGTAGCCGTACGACTGGGAAGCGTCAGCGAGCAGCCGGGCCGGGACCGGGCGGTAGCCCGCGTGCTCCGCATCCCTGGTCGTGAACGCGGAGGTGAAGGCCAGGTGCCAGACCGTCATGGCGATCAGCGGGGCACCGAGCAGGAAGGCGACCGCCAGCCCGGCGAAGATCCCCGCCTCGGCCCGGTCCGTGGCCCGCCGCAGCGGGTTGTGATCGGGCCACCACCCGCGCACGATCGTCATGACTCGCGTCATCCTCCGACGCTGCCGGGATCCGGCCCGGACCACATCGCCTATTGCGGGTGATTAGCGGCAGAGTCCTGCGGAGGGGCTCATCCCGTGCTGAGCAGGTACAGCAGGGCAGCAGAACTGGTGGCGCTGGTGATGTCGCCCCGGCCGATCAGGGCGGGGACGTCGGCCAGCGGTACCCAGGCGATGCGCTCGGACTCGAAGGGGTCGGCCGGGGCGCCGAGGTACGTGGCCTCGTCGGCGCGGTACACGTGATGCCGGAATCCGAGATGCCGGGCGTGGAATGGACCGAGATGAGGTGGCGCAGCGGGCCGGGACGCCAGCCCGTTTCCTCCTCGAATTCGCGCGCGGCCGCCCCGGCGGGTGACTCGCCGTCCTCGATCCTGCCCAGCGGGACCTCCCAGCCCCAGTTCCCGGTGATGAACCGGTGCCGCCAGAGCAGCAGGACGTGCCGGTCGGCGCGGACGGCCACGACGCCGGCCCCGGCGGGGTGCGGATCATCCGGTGCTGCAGGTGCCGCCCGTCCGGCAGTTCGACGTCGGCGATCCGGATGTCCAGCCACTCGTCGGTGTACAGCGGCTGCTGCGAGACGACCTTCCACTCCATGCGAGGCCCTTTCCCAGGTCACCCGCGCGGGGTTTCCCGGGATGGGGCCGCGCGGGTCACACCTTAGCCACGGCCGCCCGCCGCCGTGACCCTTGACAGGGTCGTAGATAACCGCTATCTATCAGATAACTGTTATCTACGAGTCAGGCCCAGGAGGAAGACACCGTGCAGCAGGAAGTGGTGCTGGCCCTGCTGGCCAAGGAACCGTCGCATGGTTACGAGCTGCGGACCCGGCTGCGGCAGGCGCTCGGCCCGGTGGGCGACGTTATGAACGCCGGGCAGATCTACGTGACGCTCACCCGGCTGGAAAAGGCGGCCCTGGTCACCTCTGAGCCCTCGGCCGGGGCGGCGGACCGCCCGGACCGCAAGGTATACGCGCTGACCCCGGCGGGGCAGCAGCGGGTGGCCGACTGGCTCACCGAGGTCAGCTGGCCCAAGCCCGACCTGGCCGAGTTCCATCTCAAGCTGGTCGCCGCCGCGGCGGCGGGACTGGCTGACCCGATCGCGATCGTGGACACGCAGCGCCGTGAGCTGCTGCGCCGGCTGCGCGACGCGCAGCGGGCCGCGCTGTCCGAACCCGGCCGGTCGGCGGGCGGGCTGCTGCTGGAGGGCATCGTGCTCCGGCTCCAGGCGGACCTGCGCTGGCTGGAGGCGTGCGAGCGGACCTGGACCATCCGGAGGGATGGATCATGACCGAGGCAGGCGGCACCTCCGTCCTGGAGGCCCGGGCATTGCGCAAGGAATACGGCCGGGAAGCCGGGCTAGTCCGCGCCGTCGACGGGGTCGACCTGGACGTCGCCGCGGGGGAGACGCTGGCCGTGATGGGACCGAGCGGCTGCGGGAAGTCCACGTTGCTGCACCTGCTGGGCGGCCTGGACCGGCCCACTAGCGGGGAACTCTGGCTGGCTGGCCAGCGCATCGACCAGCTGGGGGAGCGGGCGCTGGCCCGGCTGCGGCGCGAGGCGGTCGGCTTCGTGTTCCAGGCCTTCCACCTGATGGACGAGCTCACCGCCGCCGAGAACGTCGAGCTGCCCGCGCTGCTGGCTGGCGTCTCGCCCCGCAAGGCCCGGCGCCGGGCCACCGGCCTGCTGGAGCAGGTGGGGCTGGCCGACCGGGCCGGCTTCCTGCCCTCCGCGCTGTCCGGCGGCCAGCGGCAGCGGGTCGCGGTCGCCCGCGCGCTGGCCAACGAGCCGCTGGTCGTGCTGGCCGATGAGCCCACCGGCAACCTCGACAGCGAGTCCGCCCTGGACGTGCTGCGGCTCTTCGACAGCCTGCACACGGCCGGTCAGACGCTGGTCATCGTGACCCACGACGCGCGGATCGCGGCCACCGCCGACCGGCTGATCTCCATGCGCGACGGGGCGTTCATCGACCAGACCCGGCTCACCGGCGGCAGCACCGGGTCTCTCGGCGCCCTGGCCGGGCTGGAGGGCTGAGCCATGGGCCGGGCCCTGCGGAGCAGGATCGTCCTGAGCAGGACCGTCCTGATCTGGCGGCTGGCGGCCCGGGACCTGAGGCACCGCCCGGCCCAGGCACTCCTGCTGCTGCTCGCGATCACCGCCGCCACCGCGACGCTCACCCTGGGACTGGCCCTGCACGGGGTGACCAGCCAGCCCTACCAGCAGACCCGGGCCGCCACGCACGGGCCGGACCTGGTGGCCCAGCTTTCCGGTACGGCGCCGCACCGCCCTGGTCAGGAGAATCCCAGCCCGCAGGTCCTCACCCAGGCCAAGGCGCTCGTGCACGCGTCCGGAGTCAGCGGCCACAGCGGGCCCTACCCGCTCGCCGGGGCCGTCGTGCGCGCCCGTGGCCTGACCGCCGGGGTGGAAGTGGAGGGCCGCAGCCAGGCACCAGCCTCGCTCGACCAGCCCCAGGTGACGGCGGGCAGCTGGGTTCGCGGCGGCGGCGTGGTGCTCGAGCGGACCTTCGCGGAGGCGCTCGGGCTCGGCGCCGGCGACCGGATCACCCTGAACGGCCGGCCCTTCCGGGTCGCCGGGCTCGCGGTCACGGCCGGCATGCCGCCGTATCCGAACCTGTGCTATTCGCCTGGCGGCGGCTGCTCGGCTCCGTTCCCGGACACGCCAGCGTCAACGGGCGCCCAGCGCGGGCCGGGCGCTCTCGGCCTGGCCTGGGCCACCCAGCCGGATGCCCGTGTGCTGGCCTCGTCCGACGTGGACCGCCGGCCTACGTGCTGAACCTGAAGCTCGCGGACCCGGCCCGGGCTCAGGCCTTCGCCAGCGCGTACGACCAGGCCCATCAGGCCATCGGCGCACCGTTCCTGAATTCCTGGCTGGGCATCCGGGTCGCGGACGGCCTGCTGGTGCAGGACGAGCAGTCTGTCCTGTCGCCCGGGGCCTGGCTGGCCTGCCTGCTGGCGGTGGCCAGCGTGGCCGTGCTGGCCGGGGGCCGGATGGCGGAGCACACCCGGCGGGTGGGGCTGCTCAAGGCGGTTGGCAGCACCCCGGGACTCGTCGCGGCCGTGCTGCTCGCCGAGAACCTGATCCTGGCGCTGGCCGCGGCGGCCGCCGGGCTGACGGCCGGCTGGCTGGCCGCCCCGCTCATCACCGGCCCCGGGGCCGGCCTGGTGGGCAGCCCGGGCGCGCCCTCGCTCACCCTGCCCACCGCCGGGCTCGTGGTGGCCGTGGCTCTCGCGGTGGCCCTGGCCGCGACGTTCGTGCCAGCGGTCCGGGCCGCGCGTACCAGCACGGTCAGCGCGCTGGCCGACGCGGCCCGGCCGCCGCGCCGCCGGGCCCGGCTGATCGCGGTGTCCGCCCGGCTGCCGGTGCCCCTGCTGCTCGGGCTGCGGCTGACCGCCCGCCGCCCGCGCCGCGCCGTGCTCAGCGCGGCGAGCGTCGCGATCACCGCGACCGGCATCGTCGCCGTGCTCACCTTTCATGCCACGGCCGGCCAGAAAGCCTTCGGCGGGTCAGGTGGGCTGGGCAATCCGGTCTACGACCGGGATGAGCAGATGCTGGCCGTGCTCACGATCGTGCTGGTCACCCTGGCCGTCCTCAACGTGATCGTGACCGCCTGGGCGACAGTCCTGGACGCCCGGCATTCCTCAGCGCTGGCCCGCGCCCTCGGTGCGACCCCGCAGCAGGTCAGCGCCGGGGTGTCGGCGGCGCAGCTGCTGCCCGCCCTGCCCGGCGCCCTGCTCGGCATCCCGCTGGGCATCGGGCTGTTCGCGGCCGCGAACGGCGCGGGGACCCGGGTGCTGACTGTCCCGCCGGCCTGGTGGCTGGCCGCCGCGGTGCTCGGCACCCTGGCCGCCGTGGCCGGGCTGACCGCGATCCCGGCCCGCATCGGCGCCCGCCGCCCGGCCGCAGCGATCCTCGCCTCCGAGCTGGCCTGAGCGGCGGCGGGGGCGCCCAGGCCAGCTCCGGGGGCAGTGACGAGCTCAGCGGTACGCCCACGACCATTGCTGGTTGGACTGCCCGTTGCAGGTCCAGATGTCCAGCGGGGTGCCGGCCGCGGTACTCCCGCCGGTCACGTCCAGGCACAGCCCGGACTGCTGGCCGACGACCGTCCCGTTGCTTTCCACGGTCCACTTCTGGTTCGCGCCGCCGTTGCAGGGCCACAGCTCGACCGCGGTCCCGGGCGCGGTCTCGTTGTTGTAGACGTCCAGGCATTCGGTGGCGCCCATGGTCCGCAGCTCGCCGGCCGAGGTGGGGGAGAGCTCCTGGTTGATCCCGCCGTTGCAGGGCCAGATCTGCTCCGCGGTGCCGGGGAAGAACACGTACGGCCCGGGGGTGCCGTTGCCGCGGGTGTCCAGGCACTGGCCCGACTGGCCGCTGACCAGCTCGCCGGTCCCGCCGGTCCCGGAGGCGGCCGTGGCCGAGATGAGGGTGACGCCACCGGGGGCGACGGTCGTGGTGAACGTGCCGCTGACGCTGCCGAGCGAGGCGCCGCTCCACAGGTTGGTGACGTTCACCGCGCCGCTGAGCCCGAGCTGCGCGAGCGGGACGCTGAAGCTGTGACTGGCCGAGGCATCGGTGTTGAACACGCCGATGTCCCAGGTCCCGTTCGGCTGCCGTTTGTCGAAGACCTGCTCGTTACCGCTGTCGATGACCCGGTCGCCGGGGATGCCGTCCTGGTCGACCGCGGTCACGGCGCTGTTCTCCAGCAGGGCCAGATCCCCGGAGTCCAGGCTGGTGAGGTCGGTACCCAGGATCAGCGGCGCGCTGGCCAGGGACCACAGTGACAGCTGGGTCTGCCGCTCCGCCGTGGTCAGCCCGTCGTTGCTGCCGTTCCCCACCTCGATCGAGTCGTAGTCGTTCCAGCCGCCAGGGCCGCCATACGGCTGCCAGCTCGCTGCCGCGCCGAACCGGCTGGAGACATTGCTCCAGTCGGTCAGCGGGTAGCTGCTGCCGCCCGAGCCGCAGTAGCACTCAATGTCGCCGGTGGTGCGCCAGCCGTTGGCCAGCGACGACCACGTCTGCCCATCCGAGATCGCCAGGCTGTTGGACAGCTCCAGGGCCATCGGGCGGCCGGTCTGCCGCAGCGCCGCCGACCAGGCCTGCACGTCAGGCAGGTCAAACGAGCCGACCCCGTCGAGCTTGACGTAGTCCACGCCCCAGGAGGCGAACTCGTCGGCCCAGGAGTTGATGAACGCCTGCGCGCCCGGCTTGCTGTAGTCGATGCCGGTCATGCCGCCGCAGTTGTAGTTGTTCTCGCTGGCCGTGGTGGCGATCTGGCCGGCGGTGTAGGACGTGCCCTGGATCGGGGTGTTCTGCGCCACCGCCTGCTTGGAGATGCCCGGCGTCACGTACAAGCCAAACTTCAGGCCCAGGCTGTGCACGTAGTTCGCGACGACAGCGATGCCATTGGCAGAGCCGCTGGCCGGGAACTTCGTGGTGTCGGTCACCCAGCGGCCGTACTGGTCCACGTTCGGGCCCTGGCTGCCGGGGCACTGGTACCAGAAATCGTCCAGGTTGACGTAGTCGTAGCCGTGCGCGCTGAGCCCGCTGGACTTCAGGGCGCTGGCCTCGGCCTCGATCTTCGCCGCCGTGGGGTCGCTGCGCAGGAAGCTCCAGCTGCTCCAGCCCATCAGCGGCGCGCTGACCGCCAGCCCGTTGTTCTCGGCTAACGCCCGCGGCGCCACCGACGTGGCCAGCACGGTCCCTGCGGTGATGACCAGGGCCACCGCCAGCCCAGCCCGTCGTGATCGCATCGGTCCTCCATCCAGGCGGGAACGCCCGGCCAGCATCTGCGCCGCCACGCCACGTCGTGCGGCGATGCCCTCCGCCCGGTGCCACCGTGCGCTCGCCCTTGACGATCAGCCCCAAGACCAAACATGTCAAGACATATAACGACGCGATCGAGCAAAGGCCTGCGGCAGCGAGGGGCCGCGCTGACCGGAACGCCGGGAAAGCCGGGATAACTGACCGCCGGGATTCACCGGCTCGTGAGACGGTGTTCACGACCGGGTGGCCGATCACGGTTCGCTATGAGCCGCCATCCGGGCGGGTCAGCGAAATGAGGGGCCATGAGGTCGATGAGGCAGATCCGGGCGCGCTGGGGCGCGGTCCCGGTCACGGTAGCCGCGGCGCTGGTGCTGGCCGCCGCGCCGGGCGCGACGGCGGCCGGGGCCGCCACGTCCGGCCCGGCGCGCAGCCTGGCCCCGTCGCACGGGCCCCGCTGGAGCGGGAACCTGATCGCGGACGGGAACGCCGGGGCGGGGTACTGCACCCGGGACTGGAACGCGGCCACGACCATCCCGGGCTGGGTCATCCGCACCGGCAGCCCCAACATCATGTGCTACTCCACGGCCCGGGTCGGCCACCCGGCCGGTGCGGCCGGGCCGGGCTTCTTCAGTTCCGGGCCGTACGGTGACTCGGCCATGACCCAGACGGCCCGGATGGCGCCGTCCGCGGCGGCGGGGAGGTCCCTGTCCTACCGGCTGGCTGGCTGGCTGGGCGGGTGGAAGTCCGACCCCGGGTACGTGACAGTGTCGCTCGTCTTCCTCGGCCGTTCCGGCCGGCCGGCGGGTACCCCTGCCACGCTGCGCACGGTGTCCCGGGCCGGCCGGAACGGCCGGACCCGCCTGCTGCGCCGCGCGGCGGCGGGGACGGTCCCCCCGGGAACGGCGTCCATCCGGGTCGTGGTGCGGTTCCTGGACAGCTCCACCCCGCCCGGCGGGGAGCCGGAGCCGTCCGGGCCGGGTGGCGGGATGCTCGACAACCTCTCGCTGACGGTGTCCGCGCCGCAGCCCGCGGCCCGGCTGATCCCGCCGCCGGCGGCCGTGCCGCACTACGACCACGTCTTCATGATCATGATGGAGAACACCAACGGCAGCGTGGTGCTGTCCCGCCATAGCCACATGCCGTTCCTGCACGGCCTCATGGCCCAGGGCACCACGCTGGCCAACTACCACGCGGTGTACCACCCCAGCGACGAGAACTACCTGGCCATCGCCGGCGGGGACACCTACGCCAGGGGCGCCGTCTACTGGCCGGACATCAACGACCCGCACCCGAACCTCGGGGACGAACTCGAAGCCAGGTCGATGACCTGGAAGGCCTACGAGCAAGGCATGGGCTACCGGTGTAACGACCGCGCCTCGACCGAGTTCACCTACGACAAGTACTACTACCCGGACGACGCGCCGTTCATCAACTACACCGACGTCAGCGGAAACCGGGCCCGGTGCCGGGCGCACCTGGTGGACACCAGGCAACTGGTACCCGACCTGAAGAGCCCGGCGACCACCCCGGACTTCGCCTGGCTCGCGGCCGACGACTACTACGACGGTGAGTCGGCCGGCAACGGCAATCTGCACAGCCGCGAGGTGCAGGACGGCTGGCTGAAGCGGACCATCACCCCGATCCTCAGCTCGCCCGCCTGGCGGACGCAGAAGTCCCTGCTGATCATCACCTGGGACGAGGCGGGCGTGACGGCCAAGACCGCCGAGGCGGGCAACCGGGTGGCGACCGTGGTGGTGGGCTCGCAGGGCTCGGTGCGGGCCGGCTGCGTCAGCACGGTCCGCTACGACCACTACTCGACCGCCCGGACCATCGAGGAGGCCCTGGGGGTCGCGCCGTTCACGGCGAACGACGAGTACGCCACGCCGTTCGACGACGCGTTCACCGGGCGCTCCCGGTGACCCCCGCGCCGCCCGCCTGACCGGAAACCGTCTACAGTCAGCCCATGCGATTTGCCACGATCCGGACCCCAGACGGGACCACTGCCGCGCGGCTGGACGGGGATGTGCTGGTGCCGCTGGCCGCGGCCGACGTCGGCGCGCTGCTGGCCGGTGGCGAGGGCCCCGCGGCCGCGGAGCGGGCCGGCGCCGCGCCCGTGCCGGCCAGCGAGGCCAGCTTCGCCACGCTCATCCCGCAGCCGTCCAAGGTGCTGTGCGTCGGGCTGAACTACCGCTCGCACATCCTGGAGACCGGGCGGGAGCTGCCGGAGTACCCGACCCTGTTCGCCAAGTTCGCCCAGACGCTGCTGGGTGCCCATGACGACCTGGTGCTGCCGTCGGTGAGCAGCCGGGTCGACTGGGAAGTCGAGCTGGGCGTGGTCATCGGCCGGCCGATCTACCGGGCCAGCCGGGACGAGGCGGCGGCGGCCATCGCCGGCTACACCGTCACCAACGACGTGAGCATGCGCGACTGGCAGCGCCGCACCCTGCAGTGGCTGGCGGGCAAGATGTTCGAGCGGAGCACCCCGGCCGGCCCCTACCTGGTCACCGGGGACGAGGTCGGCGACGCCGCGGACCTGGAGGTCCGCTGCGAGGTGGACGGGGCCGTGATGCAGCAGTCCCGCACCTCTGACCTGCTGTTCGGCCCGGCCGAGATCGCGGCCTACGCCAGCCAGGCCATCACCCTGCTGCCGGGCGACCTGCTGCTCACCGGTACGCCGGGCGGCGTGGGTGACGCCCGCAAGCCGCCGGTCTACCTGCAGCCCGGCCAGACGCTGCGTACCGTGGTCGAGGGCCTCGGCGAGTGCGTCAACCTGTGCGTGCCGGACAAGGCCTGACCGGCCGCAGGACCGGGGTCGCCGGACTGGGCCGCCCAAGAGGGCCGGGCGCCGTTCCCGCGGCCGCCCCGAGTGTGTCAGGGTTACTGCATGCGCAAGTACGTGATCATGGGCGTGCCCGGGAGCGGCAAGAGCTCGCAGGCGTCGTGGCTGGCCAGGGACCTGGATCTGGTGCACATCAGCGTGGGTGACATCTTCCGCTGGAACGTGCAGCAGCACACCAAGATGGGCGCCGACGTGCGGCGGATCATGGCCGCCGGGGAGCTGGTCGGGGACGATCTGGCCGAGAAGGTGACCGCGCAGCGTCTGGCCGAGCACGACTGGAACTACGGGTTCATCATCGACGGGTTCCCCCGCAGCGCCCGCCAGGCGGAGTTCTTCCTGGAGAGTTACGACATCGACGCCGTGATCCACCTCGACCTGCCCGACGCCGAGGTCCGCCGCCGGGTCCTGGCCCGCCGCCTGTGCTCGGGCTGCGGCATGGACTACAACCTGATCGAGGGGCGGCCCCGGGTCGAGGGCAAGTGCGACGTGTGCGGCGGCACGCTGGTGACCCGCGAGGACGACACCGAGGAAGCGCTCGTGGTCCGGCTGCGCGACTACCACGAGAAGACCGACCCGGTGCTGGCCATCTTCGCGCGCAAGGAATACGTCGTGCAGATCGACGCCACCCAGGACAAGGACGAGGTCCAGCAGTCGGTCCGGGAGACGCTGGGGCTGCCCGCCAGCAAGCCGGACCCCGCCGCCCAGTCGTGAGCCCCGGAGCGCCCGCGCCGCACACGGCCGCCGGGGAGCCGCAGTGCGGGTCGTGATCGCCCCCGACTCCTTCAAGGGCAGCATCGGCGCGTCCGCGGCGGCGGC
This sequence comes from uncultured Actinomycetes bacterium, assembly GCA_963723595.1. Lineage (GTDB taxonomy): Bacteria > Actinomycetota > Actinomycetes > Streptosporangiales > Streptosporangiaceae > RYN-230. The sequence goes on along the minus strand of CAVRRQ010000010.1, from coordinate 416,752 downwards.
CGCGCTGGCCGGCGGGTGGCGCACCGTCCGCCCCGGCGACGAGGTGGTCTGCGTGCCGCTGGCGGACGGCGGTGAGGGGACCCTGGAGGTGCTGGCCGCGGCGGTCAGCGGCGCCCGCTGGCACCAGGAGCGGGTAACCGGCCCGGTGGGCCAGCCGGTGGACTGCGCGTGGCTGGAGCTGCCTGGCGGCGTCGCGGCCGTGGAACTGGCCCGGGCCAGCGGGCTGCCGCTGCTGGCCCGGCCCGACCCGCTGGGCGCGCAGACGACCGGGCTGGGCGAGGTGATCGGCCGGGCGCTGGACACCGGGGCCCGCCAGGTGACGGTCGCGCTCGGCGGCTCGGCGTCCACCGACGGCGGGACCGGCGCGCTGGCGGCACTCGGCGCCCGGTTCCTCGACGCGGCCGGCGGCCCGCTGCCGCCCGGGGGCGGCGCCCTCCGCGACCTGGCCGCGGTGGACCTGGCCGGCCTGCGGCCACCCCCGGGGGGCGGGATCAGCTGCCTGTCCGACGTGCGCGCCCCGCTGCTCGGCCCGGCCGGGGCGGCGGCCGTTTTCGGCCCGCAGAAGGGAGCCGGGCCCGCCCAGATGACCCTGCTCGAGGACGGCCTGGCCCGGCTGGCCGGCTGCCTCGGCGGCGACCCGGCCGCACCCGGCGCCGGGGCGGCCGGGGGCACCGGGTACGGGTTCGCCGCCGCCTGGGGGGCGCAGATCAGTCCGGGGGCGGCGCAGCTCAGCCGGCTGGCCGGCCTGGACCAGGCGCTGGCCGGGGCCGGGCTGGTGGTCACCGGGGAAGGACGCTACGACGAGACCTCCGGCACCGGGAAGGTCGCCGGGACGGTGTTCGCCGCCGCCGCGGCGGCCGGGGTGCCTGCCGCGCTCGTGGCCGGCCAGGTCGCGGCCGGGCCGCCGGCCGCCGTGACCTGGACCCTGGGCCTGGCCGATCTGGCGGGTGGCGCGGGTCCGGCGCTGGCCGACCCGGGGCACTGGCTCCGGCAGGCGGGGCAGGAACTGGCCGGCCAGGTCACCCGGGGCCGGGCCGCCCGCTGACGGGCCGGCGGATGACGGGCCATGCGCCGCCAAAGGCACCGGCCAGGGCGGGTCGGGCGGAGAGCCCGGCAGCCTGCCAACTACCCTGGTCCGCGTGCGGGACATCGCGGTTTTCAGCGGCAGCGCCCATCCTGAGCTGGCGGCCGAGATCTGCGCAGACCTGGGCGAGCCACTGCGCCCGGTGCGGCTGCGCCGCTTCGCCAACGACTGCCTGGAGGCGCAGCTCCAGTCCAACTGCCGGGAACGTGATGTGTTCCTCATCCAGCCGCTCTGCCCCCCGGTCCAGGAGCACCTGGTCGAGCTGCTGCTCATGCTGGACGCGGCCCGGGGCGCCTCGGCGGCCCGCGTCACCGCGGTCATCCCGCACTACGCGTACGCAAGGTCCGACAAGAAAGACATGCCCCGCGTGTCGATCGGCGGCCGCATGGTCGCGGACCTGCTGGTCACCGCGGGCGCCAACCGGGTACTGACGATGACCCTGCATTCCCCGCAGGTGCACGGCTTCTTCTCGGTGCCGGTCGATCACCTGCACGCGCTGGGCGAGCTGGCCGGCCACTTCCGCGCCCAGGACCTGTCGAACACGGTGGTGGTCTCACCCGACCTGGGCAACGCCAAGCAGGCCGCGGCCTTCGCCCGCCGGCTCGGGCTGCCGGTCGCGTTCGGCGCGAAGCAGCGGATCAGCGACCAGGAAGTCACGATCGCGTCCATCATCGGCGACGTCGCCGGACGGGACGTGATCGTGCTGGACGACGAGATCGCGCGGGGCACCACCATCCTCGAACTGCTGGACCGGCTGCGGGAGCGCGACGCGCGGTCGGTCCGGGTCGCCTGCACGCACGGCCTGTTCGCCGGGGACGCGCTGAAGCGGATCGAGTCGGCGCCCGAGGTGACCGAGGTGGTGACCACCAACACGGTCCCGATCCCCAGCCATCTCCTCGGCGGGAAGCTCGAGGTCATCTCGCTGGCCCCGGCGCTGGCCGAGGCTATCCGCCGGATCCACGAGGGGGAGTCGGTCAGCGTCCTGTTCGGCCCCGACTGACCCCAGGACGCCGCAGCGCCGCGAGGAAGGCATCCGGGTCGGCCATGCTCAGCACGATCGAGTTGACCCGCTGCCGGACGAACATCGTGCTGAGGCCGCGGCCGGTGCGCAGCGGCGGGTTGACCGCGAACTCGACCAGGCCGCTGCCGCAGCCGTTGATGAGCGCCCGGCCCCGGGTGATATGGACTCCTGTCGTCCCGTGCAGCCTGGCCTCCGAGCGGGCGGGTGAGCGGATGGAACTGCGCGGGACATCGAGTCCGAAGGTGGACATCACGATGTGGAGATGGTCAGGAAAGACCCAGACCCCGGATTTTCCCGGGCCGCCGCCGAAGAGCGTATCGAGCGATTTAGTGATCCAGTCCAGCCCGGCCGTGTCGAAGCTGATCGGGAAGAAGCGGCGCTCGTCGAGAACAGCGCGCCGGGCCTGGGCATACGATTCGCCCGTCTCCGTCATCCGGGTCCGGGCGGCTGCCTTGATCTTGTCGTGGGTCATCGTGCCTCGATCCGGTGGCCCCGCCCGGCGACCGGCCACCATGATGCGATCACGATGGGAGGAAGGATCCACGCGAGGGCTGCGCCGCTCTTGTCCTCAGCGCTCCCCCCGGCGCCGGGCCGGGGTAGCTCGGATCAGGCAGACGTGGCTGCCTGCCGTATATGCAACCAGGTCAGCTGCGCCGTGACAACCCGCGGCGCGGTTAGCTCTGCTCGATCGCCCGGATGACCTGCTCGGTGGTGAGGGGAAGGTCCCGGACCCGGACGCCGATCGCGTCCGCCACGGCGTTGCCGATCGCCCCCGCGACCGGGCCCTGGGCCAGCTCCCCGGCGCCGGTCTCCGGCTCGCCGGGCGCGGCCACGATCCGCACCGCCACCTCGGGCACCTCGGTGAACCGCAGGATCGGGTAGCTCTCCCAGGTCACTGACGTGATCCGGGTCCGGTCGAAGCGGACCCGCTCGCGCAGGGCCCAGCTCGCGCTCTGGATCGCCCCGCCTTCCACCTGGTTGATCACCCCGTCGGGATTGATCACCTGTCCCACGTCCACGGCCAGCCAGAGCCGTCGCAGGCTGATGCTGGTGTCCGCGGCCACCTCCGCCACCGCCGCGCAGTACCCCGAGGTGCCCTTGTAGCGGGCGAAGGCCATCCCGAAGCCGGTTCCCTCGTCAGGGCCCGATCCGCCACTGGCTCCCTCACCACGGGCTCCCTCACCACGGGCTCCTTCACCACGGGCCGCCCAGCCGGACATGGCGGCGGCCTCCTCGATGACCCGCCGGGCCCGGGGATCGCTCAGGTGCGCGAGCCGGAATCCGACCGGGTCGGCGCCGGCCGCCGCGGCCAGCTCGTCCATGAACGACTCGATCGCGAACACGTTGAGGAACGCGCCCAGGGACCGCAGCGACGAGGTGCGCAGCGGCATGGTGAGCAGCCGGTGCCGGGTCACCTCCAAGTCGGGGAGGTCGTAGGCGGGCACCGCGTTCCGGGTGGCGCCCATCGCCCCGCTGGGCACCCCGTCCAGGGCGGCACTGATCGGCGTGCCCCCGGCCAGGTGGGACAGCGCGAGCAGCCGCGGCTCCCCGCCGATGCCCGGCCGGCCCACGAATCCGTTGCTCCACACGTCCTGCCGCCAGGTCCGGATCCGCCCGCCGGAGTCCAGGCCCGCCGACAGGCGGGCCAGCATGGCCGGCCCGAGCGGGCCCCAGCTGAGCTCGTCCGGGCGGGACCACAGCACCCGGACCGGGCGGCCGGGCACCGCCCGGGCCAGCAGCACGGCGTCCGCCGCCGCATCGTCCGAGGCGTTGTGCCCGTAGACCCCGGCTCCTTCCACGTGCCGCACGGTCACCTGGGCGGGGTCCAGGCCAAGGCCGGTGGCCAGTGCCCTGCGGAGCGGGAACGGGCCCTGGCTGTGTGTCCAGACGCTGACCTGGTCGCCGTCCCAGCGCGCGATCGCGCAACTCGGGGCCATCGAGCCGTGCGCGATGAACGGCCGGGTGTACTCGGCCGTGACGGTGCGGCCGGCCTCTGCCGCCGCCTCCGCGTCCCGGCGCCGCACCACCGGCTGGTCCTCGGTGGGCTGGGACAGCAGGAAGCCCTTCAGGTCGTCCTCGTCCGGCAGTGACTCCCGCACGGTCCACCGGGCGGCCTGCGCCAGCCGCTCCGCCGCCGCCACCGCGACCCGGTCGGTCCCGGCGATGACGCCCAGGAACGAGCCGTCGCGGACCTGCGCCACCACCCCGGCAGGCAGGTCCGTGTCGTCCACGCCGTCCAGCGTGGCCGCCGGGGCGGGCGGCCGGATCACCCGGCCGAAGAGCATGCCCGGCAGCACCTGGTCGTGCAGGAACCGGGGCCGCCCGGTCACCTTGTCGGGCAGGTCGATCCGGGGAGCGCTGCGCCCGGCGACCGACCACTGGTCCGGGGGCTTAGGGGCCGTGGTGAGCTGTGCGGCCCGGTCGAGGAGGGCCGCCTCATCCAGCGACCAGTAGCTGAGCCCGGCCTGGCTGGTGCCCGTGCTGGCCAGCCCCGGTGCTGGCCGACCCGCGCCGGACCGTCAGGCCGCCCGCGTCCGCACCCAGCTTCTCCGCCGCCTCGGCCAGGAACGCCGCCCGGACCTGGGCGCAGACCTGGCGCAGCGCCCCGCCGCAGTCCTGGATGGACCGGCTGCCCGAGGTGACCCCTTCGTCGGGGCTGCCGGCGGTGCTCACCCCGGCCACCCGGATCTGGTCCAGCCCGACGTCGAGTTCCTCGGCCGCGATCTGGGCCAGGGCCGTCCACACTCCCTGTCCGTACTCGACCTTCCCGGGCCGGATCGTGACCACGCCGTCCACGCTGAGATCCAGCCACTCGCGAAGCTGCGGGTTGGCGGTCAGGCTCGGTGAGGGCGCGGGGGAACTGCTCAACAGGCTTCCTCCTGCCGCCCGGCGGTGCTGGCCGCCGGTGAATCCTCCGGCGGCCTATGCTGCGCCGGCCCATGCAATGCCGCCCCATTCCCGGCTGGCCGGCCCTGGGCCGCGGAACCCTGGGCTGCGGAACCCTGGGCCGCCGCGCGGAGCACGGCCCTGACGATCCGCTGGTGCGACCCGCACCGGCACAGGTTGCCGTCCAGCGCCGACCGTATCTCGGCCTCGTCCGGCGCGGGGTTGTCGCGGAGCAGGGCCACCGCGCTGATGATCATCCCTGAGGTGCAGTAGCCGCACTGGGCCGCCTGCTCGTCCACCACCGCCTGCTGCACGGGGTGCATCGTGCCGTCGTACAGCAAGCCCTCCACCGTGGTGATGTCCTGGCCCTCGGCCGCCCAGGCGGGGAAGTCGCAGGAGGACCGGGCCCGGCCGCCGATCAGCACGAAGCACGCGCCGCACAGCCCGACACCGCAACCGAACCTGGGCCCGGACAGTCCGAGGTCCGTCCGGAGCACGTCGAGGAGCGGGGCGTCCGGCTCGCACTGGATCACCCGATCCGCGCCGTTGACCGTCGCCCGGATATTGACTGTCGCCATGAGCACAGAGTATGCATTCGTTTGCAGGATGAGGCCAGCAGGGGGCCGGGGAGGAAGGCAATCTATGGATGAGCGCGTGGCGATGGCGATCTCGCACTGGTCACCGCGGAGACTTGGCGCCACGACCCGGCGGCCGGCCGCGGCCCCCGCGTGAGCGGCCGGGCAGCGGCGTGATCGGCGCGGCATGACGTCCGGCCTCCCGGCCACCGGCTCCGCCACCGGGCTGAGCCTGCTGGCCCACCACGAGCTGGGCGGCTACGGCGACGGGATGCAGGTCCTGCGCGAGGGTGACGCGCTGTACGTCGGGCACACGGGCACCACGGGGATGGGCACCTCGATCCTGGACGTGTCCGATCCGGCGCGCCCGGTGCTGGTCACCCAGTGGTGCGCACCCGCCCGCTCGCACACGCACAAGGTGCAGGCCGCCGGGGGCCTGCTGCTGGTCAACCACGAGAAGTTCCCCTACCGCGCGGTCATGAGCGACCCGCCCTCAGCCGGGCTGGCGGTGTACCGGACCGGCGACCCGCTGCGCCCGGAGCAGGTCGCCTTCTGGCCCAGCGGCGGCCGCGGCGTGCACCGGGTGGTGTGGACCGGGGGCCGGTACGCGCACCTGTCCGCGATCCCGGACGGCTTCCGCGACCGGATCTGGGTCGTCCTCGACCTCTCCGACCCGGAGCGCCCGTCCGAGGCCGCGCGGTGGTGGTGGCCGGGGCAGCGCGACGGCGAGGCCGCGACCTGGCCGGAGGGCCAGCGGTACGCGGCGCACCACGCGCTGCTCGCGGGGGACCGCGCCTACCTCGGCTACGACGACGCCGGCCTGGTGGTGCTGGACGTGTCCGACATGGCCCGGCCGCGCCAGGCCGGGCACCTGTCCTGGCCGGCCGGCGGCTCCACGCACACCTGCCTGCCGCTGCCCGGCCGGGAGCTGGTGGTCGTGACGGACGAGCAGGTCCATGACGGGCCGCACGCGCCGCAGCGGGCCATCCGGGTCCTCGACGTCAGCGGGGAGCAGCCACGGGTGCTCGCACTCTGCCCGCCTCCCGGCCCCCGCTACGACGAGCTGCCGCTGCGCTTCGGGGCGCACAACCTGCACGAGAACCGGCCCGGCTCCTACCGCAGCGAGCGGCTCATCTTCGCCACCTACTTCAGCGCCGGGGTGCGGGTCTACGACCTCGCCGACCCCGCGCACCCCGCGGAGATCGCGCACTGGGTCCCTGGCGCGCCCCCGGGCCAGCCGGTCCCGCAGATAAACGACCTGTTCGTGGACGAGTCCGGGCTGATCTGGGCCACCGACCGGATCGGCGGCGGCCTCTACGTGCTGACCGCCGAGCCCGCCCTGGCGGCCCTGATGGAGGAAGCCCGGCTCTGACGGCCCGGCATCCACGTCGGGCGGCAACAGCTGCTGTCCCGCCGCGAGCAGCACCGCGGCGGCGGTATCCGCCACGTGCATGCTTCGCGAATTCCCGCCCTGAGGGACCTTTGGCCCTGGCCAACCCCGGCCTCGTCGTGCATCGTGAGGTGGTGTCCGCAGAAGTGCATGCAGGGGGGCAGCCACCCCCAGAACGCGCTTTGCGTGCTGTCGACGGGTCCTCGGCCGCTGCGTCACGACCTCGACCTGCCCATCGAATCCAAGCTGCACGCGCCCGGCATGCGGGCCGAGTGGGTCCCGCGGCCAGGGCTGCTCCGCCAGCTCGCCCACGCGGCGCCGGCCAAGCTCATCCTGGTGGACGCGCCCCCCGGCTTTGGCAAGACCACCCTCGTGGCGCAGTGGCGGTCCAGCTCGATGGAGCGCCGCCGGTTCGCCTGGCTGTCGCTCGACCCGGGTGACGACGATCCCGGCCGGCTGTGGTGGCATGTCGTGGCCGCCCTGGAGCGGGCCTGCCCGGAGCTCGCGGGCCAGGACATCCAGCGGGCGCTCCGGACGCGGGTCCCGGACATCCCCGACACGGTGATCCCGAAACTGCTCGGCTGGCTGGCCGGTCTCACCGAACCAGTCGTCCTCGTGCTCGACGACTTCCATGTCATCCGGAAGCGGGAGTGCCACGAGCAGCTGACGTCCCTCCTGCTGCATCTTCCCCCGGCCGTCCTCATGGTGCTCCTCACCCGGTCTGACCCGCGGCTGCCGCTCGCCCGGCTGCGGACCATCGGCGACATGGTCGAGATCAGGATGCGCGAGCTGTGCTTCACCCGCCCGGAGGCGGCCGCGCTGGTCCAGGCGGTGTCAGGTATCGAACTGACCCCGGCTGACCTGGCCGATCTCGTCGAGCGGACGGAAGGATGGCCCGCCGGCCTGTACCTCGCGGCGCTCTCGCTCCGTGGCCATCCCTCGCCCGGCGCGTTCGTTCAGCAGTTCAGCGGCACGAACCGGTTCGTCGTCGATTTCCTGGCCGAGGAGGTGCTCAGCCGCCAGCCCCCCGTGATCCGGCACTTCCTGGCGCGGACCAGTATCCTCGGCCGGTTCTGCGCCCCGCTGTGCGATGCCGTGGTCGGGTCAGGTCAGGCGGCGGAGATCATCAATGTCCTCGAGCGGGAGAATCTGTTCGTCATCCCGCTGGACGAGACCCGGGGGTGGTTCCGTTACCACCATCTGTTCGCGCAGGTGCTCGCCAGCCAGCTGGCCGGGGCCGAGCCCGGCATCGTGCCCGCGCTGCACCAGCGGGCCAGCGCCTGGTACCTGGCCTCGGGCTGGGTGGAAGAGGCCATCGGTCATGCGCTGGCCGCCGGCGACGTGCCGGGATCCGTGGACCTCATCGCGCGCCACTGGTACGCGTACGTGAGCGCGGGCCGGATCGGAACGGTCCGGGCGTGGATGCACTCGCTCCCGGACGAGCAGATCGCCACCCACCCGATCGCCGCGCACTGCGCAGCCTGGGCCGCGGCCATCTCCGGCGAGCCGGAGGAGATGCACCGCTGGCTCCCGGTCATCGAGGCGGCCCACGACGCCGGGCCCACGCCGGACGGGCTGGTCTCGCTGGAGTCCTCGGCCGCGCTGCTGCGCGGGGTCTACGGATTCGAGGGCCTGCCGGTGATGCGCGAGTCGGCGCGCCGGGCCGTTGAGCTGGAAACCGACCCGGGATCGCCGTGGTACGCCCTGGCCAGGGCGGCTTACGGCTTCAGCCTCTACCTGTCCGGGGACCTCCAGTCCGCGGAGGGGGCGCTCGAGGAGGCCGCTCGCAGCGCGTGGTCGGCGGGCACGTTCCTCGGCGTCCTGGCCTTTTCCACCCTGTCCCTGATCGCGGTCGAGCGGGGCGAGACCGCCCGGGCGGAAGACCTGGCCCGCACGGCCCGCGGCCTGGCCGTCCAGGACGACCTCAACGAAGTCCCGCAGGGATCACTGGCCCACACCGCGACGGGCGCGGTCCGGGCAGCACAGGGGCGGCCCGGTGACGCGCGCGCCGAATTCGAGCACGCGGTCCGGACCCGGCGCGGAACGCCCGGGCTGAGTCCCTGGGCCACGCTGGAAGCCATGCTGGGGCTGGCCCAGGCGCACCTTTCCCTGGGCGAGCTGGGCCGCGCCGGGGAACTCATCGGTGACGCGCAGCGGATGCTGGCCGCGTTCCCGGACGGGGTGGAGGTCCTCCAGCACCGGCTGGACAGCCTCGGGCGGCAGGCCGGCCCCCCGCATCCGGTGGCAGCCCGGGGCGGCGCGCTCACCGCGCGGGAGGTGGCGGTCCTGCGATTGCTCCGGGGGACCCTGTCCATCCGTGAGATCGGGCAGGAGCTGTACGTGTCACCGAACACGGTCAAGTCCCACGCCCAGGCGATCTACCGCAAGCTCGGCGTGTCCACCCGGCATGACGCCGTGGCGCAGGGATGCGAGTCGGGCGTTCTGTGACCGCCGCCCGGCCGCCTGGCCTGGTCACCGGGCGGGCCACCTAGACCAGGTGGAGCTGCCGGGCCCGCCGGACGGCATCTCTGCGGTGGTCCGCCGACAGCTTGCGGTAGATGCTCTTGAGGTGGGTCTTGACCGTGTTCACCGAGATGTACATCTCGGCGGCGATCTCAGCGGTGCTCATCATGGCGGACACGTGCTGAATCACCTCACGCTCACGCTGGCTGAGCTGCTCCACGATCAGCGGTGCCGCATCATCAGACGGCGCGGCCAGCGCCTGGCTGGGACCGACCGTGGGTTTGAGCAGGGACTGGTACGCGCGGGCCAGGCGGGGATCCTGCCGGAGCACCGGCCGGATCCAGGCCCGCCCCATGATGAAGGGAAGCCGCAACTGCTCGGCGCTGCCCAGCCGCAGCGCCTGTTCCAGTGACCGGAAACCCCGCGCGCGGTCTTCAGCCCGGTAGCTCAGCCTGGCATCGACGAGCCACGCTTCCACCCGCGCGTAGTCGGGGGCCTCGTCGTCACCGGCGCGCGGCGCCGCCAGGGCGCGCCTGGCCGCCTCGGGATTCCCCGCCGCCAGCCAGGTCTGCGCCAGCACCACCGCCGCGTCGAGGCAGGACCGCGGAGCGGCACTCTCGGCCGCGGCCACCGCGGCCTGGATGGCGCCGTCGGCGGCGCACGCGGTCGACTCGAGGAGGGCCATCCGGTGGTCGAGCCAGCCGGGAAGCGGCCCGGCCGCCCGGGCCCGGGCGAGCATGCCCCGGGCCGGCCTGGCGTGGCCCTCAGCCAGCGCGTAGCGCACGGCGACCGAACGGGCCAGGGCATCCATCAGCGGATCCGGCCGGAGACACAGAGCTTCTTCCGCCTGCTTGAGCTGGGCGCGCATCTCCCGGAAGTCGCCCCGGTCCAGATGGACGCAGGCCAGCGCGACCGGGGCCGCCGGGCTTGCGGACTGGCCGGTGAGCGCTTCGTCAGCCAGCTCGCCGGCGCGGGTCAGGTGCCCGCGCAAGGCCTCGGCCAGGGCGAGATTCCCCAGGCAATCGATCCGCTCAACACTGCTGGCAGGTGCCGCGGCCGTACTGGCCGCCCGGAGGGTACCGGCGGCCTGGCCGAAGTCACCGGCCCAGAGTTCCGCCATGCCGCGCCCGGACAGCACCTCGATCTGGACTCCGGGATGGCGGCCGAGCTGGGCCGCGGGGATGTCCGTCAGCAACTCTTCCGCTCTGGCCGCGGCGCCCGCTGCCGCGGCGTTATCTGCGGTACGGCGGGAGTGGGCGACGCGGACCAGCGCCGCCGCCAGCCGGGCGGGGCGGTCCTCGCCCGCGGGCCGGTGCTCCAGGATGGCCTCCACAGCGCTGAGCACGGCGCCGTCGGGCTGGTCATCGCTGCGGGCCAGTTCCATAGCGGCGGTCACGAGCAAGATCTCTGGCTCTGCTCCGGGCGGCATGCGCCGGAACTCGTCCGTGAGCGGCCGCGGCCCCCGGGGGTCGATGAGCTGGCCGATCGCGAGTTCGTCAATGACTATCCGGGCCGCGAACCGCCAGTCCTCGGAGCCTGCGGCATGGCGGACCGCCTCGCCGAGCGATCCGTTGCGCCAGTACCACTCGGCGGCCCGCCGGTGCAGATCCTGGACCTGGCCCGGATACTCACGGCGGAGCTTCAGCCGCAAGACCGATCCGAACAGGGCGTGGTAGCGATAGCAGCCATGTCCGACGGACTGGACGAACGCGTTGGTGCGAGCGAGTTCCGGCAGCGTGCGCGCGGCGTCCGCGTCGTCCGTGAGCTCGTCGGCGATCTCCGCGCTGACCTGGGTCAGGATACTGGTGCGCAGGAGGAGGTCCCGGACCGGCGCAGGCTGGGCATCGAGAACCTCCTCGACCAGGTAGCCAGTGATAGAGCTGTCCTCAGCGGCGAATTCCTTGACGAACTGCGCCGGGTCGGCGTTCCCCTCCAGCGAGATCGCGGCCAGGCGGAGCCCGGCCGCCCAGCCCTCGGCCCGGCGGGTCAGGGACTCAATGGCCGGATCCGGCAGGGCGATGCCGTGCTGGGCCAGCAGCAGGGCGGCTTCGCTCACGCTGAAGGCCAGGTCCCCGGCCCGGATCTCGGCGAGTTCGCCGGCCAGCCGGTAGCGGTGCAGGGGGAGGAGCGGGTCCATCCGCGACGCGGCGATCAGGCGCAGGCCGGGCGCGGCATTCCTCAGGACGTAGGCCAGGCCATCCAGGGCGGCGGGCGCGGTCAGCAGGTGAAGGTCGTCCAGGACCAGGGTGACCGGCGGGTCGTGCTCTGCCAGATCGGACGCGAGCCGCACCAGGAAACCGTGGTCAACGTCGTTCCCGCTGGCCATCACGGGAGAGAGCGGGGCGACCCGGGCACCGGCGGACCGCAGGGCAGCCGTCACGTAGGACCAGAACACCCGGGGCCGGTTGTCGTAGTCGTCCACCGTCATCCAGGCGCACGGGCCGTGGCTGGAGGGGCTGGCCGCCCAGAGCGCGATGGCCATCGTCTTGCCTGCCCCGGGAGGGCCAGTGACCATGGTCAGCGGGGCGCGGGTGCTCTCGGCCATGATGGCCGCGATCCGCAGCCGTGGTACGGCCCAGTCCGGCAGGCCCGGCGCGGTGATCTTGGATATGAGGACGGGATCGCTCTCTCCGGCGGGGGGTCGGGGCAGACGGGTCACGGTGCGCGGGCGGGAATTGGTGTCGATCACTAACACCCTCTTCCTGTGCCAGATCCCCCCGGACGGGAGCCTCTCCCCGGGACACCCGCCAGCGTCAAGCCAGATGTGACGACGGTCCGGCCCTTCCGCAGTCCACAGTTCGCGCTCTGCGGGTGATTTGTCATCACCCCGCCCGGATCTCACCAGGGTGACTCACCCGGCTGACTCACCCGGTTGGAGTGGGGTGCCACATGCCCGGGGGTAGCAGTGTGGTGACTGGAAGCCCCTCGCATCGACGCGGATGGCCCAGACAGCGGATGGCTCAGACATAGGGAGCAGCGGTGACACCCTCGTACTACGAGATCCGGATAGTGGGTGTCCTCCCGCCCGAAGCCCTGCTGGACTTCGATCGGCTGACCGCGTCCGTGGAACCGGTGGAAACCGTCCTGCACGGGCCGCTGCCCGATGCTGCGGCCGTGCACGGTCTCCTCGCCCGTCTCGAGGAGTTCGGGGTGGAGGTCGTCGAGATGCGCCGGCTGCACGACCCGGAGCCGGACGGCGCAGAGGGCCGGGCATCCTCAGACGGCTGACACGGGACCAGGACCGCTGGCCCGGGCGGCTCGCACCATCCGCGGAGGGTGATCCCGGAAAGCCGGGGAGATGCCAGTGTCGGTTCAGGACCGCCCCGCCCGAAATCCGGCCCGCAAGCGCGCAGGAAGGAACCCGGCCCATGAATATGCCCGCCAAGGCGGACGTCAACGACGCCACGAGTGAGGCACTGGCGAAGCTGGCCCTGGGTGATCCGGAACTCCTGGGTGAGGGACTGCAGTTGCGCCGGGAAATGCAGGAGAGAAGCGGCCTGGATCCGCGCACCTTCGCCCTGGTGAAGATCGCCGCGCTCATTGCCCTGGATGCGCCCCCGGCCTCATACCTGTGGCAGGTGGGGAACGCGATCGATGCCGGCGTCACGGCGGACGAACTGGTGGGAGTCCTGCGTGCCGTCGCGCCGCAGGTCGGCCTGCCCAGGATCGTGGCCGCAGCCCCTGAGCTGATGCTGGTCCTCGGCCTGGCCCTTCCCGCGGGGCCCCCCGAGACGGTCTAGCGCACCCCCGCCCCGCACGGCCGGATCGGGAACCCACGCAAAAGGAGTGCACAAGTGAGCGAGCCGTTCAAGGGAACGATCAACGTTGATATCCGGGACTCGGTCCCGGACTGGTCGCCGTTCGAGCCGCCGAAGGCCCCGGACGGGGCGCCGAACGTCGTCTACATCGTGCTGGACGACGTCGGCTTCTCGGCGATGTCCTGCTATGGCGGCCCGATCGAGACGCCGAACATCGACCGGATCGCCGGCGACGGGATCCGCTACACGCAGTGGCACACCACGGCGCTCTGCTCGCCGACCCGCTCGTGCCTGCTGACCGGCCGCAACCACACCCGCAACTCGATGGCCTGCATCACCGAGGCGGCGGTCGGGTTCCCCAACGCCAGCGGGACCATCCCGCCGGAAAACGGCATGCTGCCGGAGATCCTGGGTGAGCGGGGCTGGAACACCTACATGGTCGGCAAGTGGCACCTGTGCCCGACCGTGGAGATGAACGTCGCGTCAACGCGGCGGAACTGGCCTTCCGGGCGCGGGTTCGAGCGCTGGTACGGGTTCCTGGGCGCCGAGACCAACCAGTGGTATCCGGACCTGGTCTACGACAACCACCCGGTGGACCAGCCCAAGTCCCCGGCCGAGGGATACCACCTCACCGAGGACCTGACCGACAAGGCGATCGAGTTCGTCACAGACTCGAGGGTCCTCGCGCCGGACAAGCCCTTCTTCCTCTACTACGCGCTCGGCGCGGCGCACGCCCCGCATCACGTCTCCAAGGAATGGGCCGACAAGTTCAAGGGCCAGTTCGACATGGGCTACGAAGTGATGCGGGAGCAGACGCTGGCCCGGCAGAAGCAGATGGGCATTGTCCCCGCGGACACGGAACTGCCACCGGTCAACCCGCTCGGCACCCCGGAGACCCGCCAGGGTCCCGACGGCCAGCCCTTCCCGCCGCTGGACTTCACGAAGTCGTGGGACTCACTGACTGGTGAGGAGAAGCGGCTGTTCGCGCGGATGGCCGAGGTGTACGCGGGGTTCCTGGCCCACGCCGACCACCACATCGGCCGGCTGCTGGACTACCTGGAAGAGTCCGGCCAGCGCGAGAACACGATGGTGATCGTCGTCTCCGACAACGGCGCCAGCGGCGAGGGCGGCCCGGACGGGTCGGTCAACGAGATGAAGTTCGGGAACGGTATCCCCGACGACATGAAGTCGAACCTGGCCATGCTCGACGAGCTCGGCGGGACCAAGACCTACAACCACTACCCCAACGGCTGGGCCATGGCCTTCAACACGCCGTTCAAGATGTGGAAGCGGTACGAGTTCAACGGCGGCACCGCCGACCCGTGCATCATCTCCTGGCCCGCGGCCGCCGCCGACGCGGCCGCGGCCAAGGGTGAGCTGCGCCACCAGTACCACCACGCCATCGACATCATGCCGACCATCCTGGACACCCTGGGCGTGCAGGCCCCGGCCACGATCAAGGGCCACATGCAGAGCCGGATCGACGGGGTCAGCATGCGCTACAGCGCCAGCGACCCGTCCGCGCCGTCGGCCCGGCAGACGCAGTTCTTCTCGATGCTCGGCTCGCGCGGTATCTGGCATGACGGCTGGAAAGCGGTCACCACCCACCCGACCCTGAGCGGCTGGAGCCACTTCAACGACGACACGTGGGAGCTGTACCACACCGATACCGACCGCGCCGAGCTGCATGACCTGGCGGCCGAGCACCCGGAGAAGGTCCGCGAGCTGGTCAACCTGTGGTACGCCGAGGCCGGTGACAACGCCGCGTTCCCGCTCGACGACCGGTCGGCGCTGGAGATCATCATGACGCCGCGGCCGCAGCTGGCGTCGCCGCGTCAGCGGTACACGTACTTCCCCGACACCGCGGAGGTGCCCGAGGCGCAGGCGGTGAACGTGCGCAACCGGTCCTATTCCATCGGCGCGCTGGTCGATATCCCCGGCCCGGGCGCGCAGGGCGTGCTGTTCGCGCACGGATCGCGCTTCGGCGGGCATGCCCTGTACGTGAAGGACCGCCGGCTGCACTACGTCTACAACTTCGTCGGCATGATGGAGCAGAAGATCGACGGCTCGCAGGACATCCCCGCCGGGAAGGATTTGATCCTCTCGGCCTCCTTCGATAAGGACGGCGAGGACCCGCCCGGGGTCTCCACCGGGATCCTGTCCCTGTACCACGGGGACATAAAGGTCGGCGAAGGCCGGATCAGGACCCAGCCCGGGATGTTCATGCTGGCCGGCGAGGGCCTGTGCGTCGGGCGCGACAGCGGCGAGGCGGTGACCAGCGACTACCCGAACGGGTCACCCCACCGTTTCACCGGCGGCACGATCAAGCGGGTCGTCGTTGACGTCAGCGGGGAGCCCTACGAGAACCTCGAGCGCGAGGCCCAGGCCATGCTGATGCGCGAATAGGGAGGACAGCATCTCCGATCAGGCCGCCCCCGTCCAGACGGGCACGGAGCGCCCGCACGTGCTGACCGTGCCGGGCGCTCCGCTGGCCTTCCATGTGATGGCCAAGCCCACCGGCGCGGTGTGCAACCTGGACTGCGAGTACTGCTTCTTCCTGTCCAAGGAGATGCTGTACCCGGGGAGTAAGTTCCGGATGGCCGCCGAGCTGCAGGAAACCTATATCCGGCAGCTGCTGGAAGCCCACGCCCGCGCCCCGGAGGTGGTCGTCGCCTGGCAGGGCGGCGAGCCGACCATGATGGGCCTGGACTTCTTCCGCCGCTCGGTGGAGCTGGAGCGTAAGTATGCGCGGCCGGGCCAGCGGATCCTCAACACGATCCAGACCAACGGCACCCTGCTGGACGACGAGTGGGGCATGTTCCTCAAGCAGCACGACTTCCTGGTCGGCATCTCGATCGACGGGCCGCGGGAGATGCACGACGCGTACCGCGTCAACAAAGGAGGCAAGCCCACCTTCGACCGGGTGATGCGCGGCCTGGACGTGCTCCGGCGCCACGCAGTGGACTGGAACGTGCTCACCACGGTGCATGCGGTCAACGGAGGCCACGGCCGCCAGGTGTACACGTTCCTGCGTGACGAGCTGGGCGCCACGTTCATCCAGTACATCCCCATCATCGAGCGGGCGACCGAGCAGACCCTGCCGATCGCGGACGCCGGCTGGGGCGCGGGCGTGCAGGGACGCCCGCTCTACACCCAGGCCGGGAACCTGGTCACGCACCGCTCGATCGGCCCGGCGCAGTACGGCCGGTTCCTCATCGACGTGTTCGAGGAGTGGGTCCGCCGCGACATCGGCACCGTCTACGTGCAGATGTTCGACAGCACCTTGGCCAGCTGGTACGGCGAGCCGGGGGGGATGTGCGTGCACGCCGAGACCTGCGGGCAGCAGCTGGCCCTCGAGCACACCGGCGACCTGTACTCCTGCGACCACTACGTCGAGCCCGGTTACCTGCTCGGGAACATCGCGGACCGGACCATGCTGGAGCTGGTCGCATCACCCGCCCAGCGCAAGTTCGGGCAGGATAAGCACGACACCCTGACCCGGTACTGCCTGGATTGCGACGTGCGGGCGGCCTGCAACGGAGGCTGCCCCAAGGACAGGTTCGCCACCTCTCCCTACGGAGAGCCCGGCCAGCACTACCTGTGCCCCGGCTACAAGGACTTCTTCCACCATGTCCGCCAGCCGATGGAAGCCATGACCCGGTTGCTCCGCGCCGGCCAGGCCCCCTCCGAGCTGATGGCGGCCTACGCGAAACAGGACTCCCAGCGCGGCCGCAACGACCCTTGCCCCTGCGGCGGCGGCCGCAAGTGGAAACGCTGCCACGGGGCCGCAGCGGTTCCGGTCCGCTAGGCAGGCGTTCGTCCGGCCTTCCGGCCCGCCACCAGAACATCCACGCTCAGAGCCAGAATCCAGGCCGGGAACAGCAGCTCCACCCAGGCGGAGATGCCGACGCCGACCATGAGCACCAGCGCGGTGACCAGCCCGGCGTAGGTGAGCCACCGGGACACGATCGCGGTGCGGCGCGCGATGGTCACGGCGGTCAGCGTGAACACGGCCGCCATCCGCATCGCGTAGACATTCAGCAGGAGCGACGTGACGTTGCGGCCCAGCGCCAGCGTGCCCGCGCCCGGCGGCCCGGACGAGGCGGACGCGATGAGCCCGCCGCCGATCGCCGCGGCCACGAACATCATGCCCACGAACAACAGCCCGCTGCCCAGGAACACTGTCGCGAAGAAACGATCCTCGCGGTCCCCGATCCGGTCCCGGAGTACCCCGAGGAACCACAGGAACGCGATCCCGGCGAACGGAACCAGGTTGAGCGCGACCGCCACGGCCGTCCGGCGGCCCGAATCGGTGAGCCAGGTGCCGGCGACCCCGGGATGAGCGGGCACCGAAAGCTTGAGCAGCACGAGCGCCGAGATCAGGAGCACGGAGAACAGGATCCCGGCGACCGCGGCCGCCTTCGGCGTTCTCAGCGGGCTTCCGGCCCGCAGCACATCCTGGCCCGCTGTCTCTACTTGACCTGCTGGTTCCGCCACGGCAGAACCCTAGGCGGGGCCGGGCGCAGCGCCACCACCCCGCACGGGTGACCTGCGTGCGGCGGCGCTCCTAACGCCTGCGGGAAACGCGCCGGGCGGTGCGCCGGCCCGTGCGCCGGGCTACTCTGCGGCAACCGATCATTTCTGCCTCCAAGGTTCTCGTGGGTGGCCTGATGTGCGGCCGGGACTAGCTTCGGTCTGCGGCCGCCGACGTCTCCAGCTCGTGCAGTTCCTTCGCTTCCTCGGCGGAGACCAGCCCGATCTCCACCAGGTCGAGCGGGCTGATGAAGCCGTCACTGAGGCGGAAGCCCCCGGCGCGGGCGATCGCGTCACGCAGCGGCACCGCCCAGTGGTGCTCCAGCAGGAGGAGCGCGGCCGCGGAGCCGTTCGGGATGTCCTCCAGAATGTCCCAGCCCTCCTGCTCGGTGAACACGTGCACGCCACCATCCGCCTCGACCTGCTCGGCTCCGGCGACCGCGCCGGCCTCCATGCCTTCCTCACCCTCGATGCCGAGGCCGATCAGGGCACCGATCTTGGTCCCCATCTCGATCGCCTCGTCCTCAGACAGGTTGCTGAGGTGCTCGACCTCGAGTTCGCCCTCGGCATCCTTGTAAACGGCCAGCGAGTCGATGACCCGGACCATGTCGCTCTCGCGGAGCCGTTCCAGTTCGGCGATGATCTCGCCGTGGAAGTCAGGTCGCGCGAATCCCAGCACGATGAGCTGTACCGGCCCGATGGCCATGAAACTCCGCCTCTTCTCGCTGATTGGCTCGTCTGTCGGGGGCTGGAGGTGCATCACCCAGCCCACCACCGGAGCATCTGCCCGGACTGGCTGCCCGCGCATCACCCGGGAGGGGGGATAGCAGGTCCGGACGGCTGACCGATCAGGGCGGCCGCGGCAGAAGATGCCGCGGCCGCCCGGGGTCAGAACTACGCGGCGAGGCGCCTGCTGGGCAGGACCGCGCCGATGAGCCACAGGATGGGGATGAAGAAACCGAACAGGCC
Organism: uncultured Actinomycetes bacterium; assembly: GCA_963723595.1. GTDB lineage: Bacteria > Actinomycetota > Actinomycetes > Streptosporangiales > Streptosporangiaceae > RYN-230. The sequence continues at coordinate 398,073 of CAVRRQ010000010.1, read as the reverse complement.
CAGGACCCAGTGGCCCTTCCGGAAGGTGAGCACGCACACCGTGAACATCAACGCGAGGTACAGGATGCCCAGCGTGAACGTGAAGGCCCAGTCGAGTCCTGACATAGTGCCACGCCCAATCGGTTACGCGGTGCCCTGGCCGTGCAGGGCGTCCTGGAGCTGCTTCTCGCCTTCCTTGGACAGGGAGGTCTTGAGGACGGTGCCGCCGTACCTGCTCATGGCCTCGACGGCCTTGTCCGGGGTGACCTTCTCGACCATCAGGAACAGCGCCGAGGTGCCCGGCGTGATCATGCCGCGGACCTGCTCCTCGAACTGCTTATCGATGCCGGACTTCGTGAGCTTGCCCATCAGGGCGCCGAATCCGGCCCCGAGGGCGATCCCGAAGACCGGGACGAAGAACAGCATGCCGAACAGCAGGCCCCAGAACATGCCCCAGCTCGCCCCGGCACCGACCGGGTTGTGGCTGGTGTGGACGTGGTACTTACCCTCTTTGTCGCGGACGATGACCGCGATGGCGTCAGGCTCGATGATGAGGTCCTTGGCCAGCCGCCGGGCCTCGTCGGCGGCAGCCTCGGCGGTCGCCTCGTCGGGGTATCCGATCGCAATCAGGTCAGACATGGCGTTTTATTTCTCCTTCTGCCGGGATTGAGGCCAGTCCACCAGCCAGGCGGCACCCGCGCCCCACCCGTTACGGGTGAGCCGGGCGCCTGGCGTGACGGCAGAAGGCCGGGGCCCCGTGGTTAAGGCCCCGTGGTTAAGGCCCCGTGGTCAAGGCAGGGTGAGGATGCGCGGGCCGGCGTCGGTGATGGCCACGCTGTGCTCCACGTGCGCGGCCCGGCTGCCGTCGGTGGTCCGCAGGGCCCAGCCGTCCGGGCGCGACCCCGAACGCGTCGCCGCCCCCGGCCATCAGCATGGGCTCGATGGCGATCGCCAGGCCCGGCCGCAGCCTGAAGCCCTTGCCGGGACGGCCCTCGTTGGGGACGTGCGGGTCCTCGTGCATCTGCCGGCCGATGCCGTGCCCGCCGAACCCTGAGGGGATGCCGTACCGCGCCGACCGGCCGATAGTGCCGATCGCGTGCGAGATGTCGCCGATCCGGGCCCCGGCCACCGCCGCGGCGATCCCGGCCGCGAGGGATTTCTCCGCGGTCTCGATCAGCAGCAGGTCGGCCGGGCGCGGCGTGCCCACGATGAAGCTGGTCGCCGCGTCCCCGGTCCAGCCGTCCAGGGTCGCGCCGCAGTCGATGCTGACCAGGTCGCCGTCCTTGAGCACGTAGTCGTCCGGGATGCCGTGCACGATCGTGTCGTTCACCGACGCGCAGATGACCGCGGGGAACGGAGTCGGCGCGAACGACGGGTGGTAGTTCAGGAACGGCGAGGTCGCGCCGGCCTGGCGGATCACGTCGTGCGCCGCCGTGTCGAGCTCGATCAGGCTGACGCCGACGGCGGCCGTCTCGCGGGCCGCGGCCAGGCACCGGGCGACCACCCGCCCGGCTTCGCGCATCGCGTCCAGCGCGTCATCGTTCTTGATCTCCACCATGTCCTGCCGTGCTCCTCCGAGTCTCATCCTGGTGTGGGGGCCGTTCCTGGCGCCATCCTGGCCGGCCTGGCGGGCGGGCTGGGCCGCGCAACGGTCTTCGTTGCGGAGAAATAACGCCCGCCACAGCCTCGCGGGGCCGGCGGGCTATTCCTCAGCCCGGCCGCCGAGGTGGTGCGCGAGGAACCGCTCGGCCGCCGCGTAGAACCGCAGCCGGTTCTCCGGCTTGGCGAATCCGTGTCCCTCGTCAGGAAACAGCAGGTACTCGTGTTCGATTCCCGCGTTCTCCAGGGCCGCGACGATCTGCTCCGACTCGGCCTGCTTGACCCGCGGGTCGTTGGCGCCCTGCGCGATGAGCAGCGGGATCGCGATGTCCGCCGCCCGGGACAGTGGGGAGCGCGACCAGAGGAAATCGGCGTCCTTGGTCCGGATCGCCGACCCGGTTGTGGAATTGCGCGATCATCGGCGCCCAGTACGGCGGAATGGTCTCGATCAGCGTCTTCAGATTGGACGGGCCCGACGATGTCCACCGCGCAGCGGAACAGTTCCGGCGTGAACGCCGCGCCGGCCAGCGCCGCGTAGCCGCCGTAGGAACCGCCGTAGATCGCCACCCGCTCCGGGTCGGCCCAGTGCTGGCCGAACGCCGGCTGGCCGCGGGCTGGCCGGTGACGTAGGCGACCGCGTCCGACAGGTCGTCCTGCATCCGGCCGCCCCACTCGCGGTCGCCGGCGTTCACGAACCCCTTGCCGTACCCGGTCGAGCCGCGGAAGTTGACCTGCACGCACAGGTAGCCGCGGTTGGCCAGCCACTGGGCCTCCGGGTCGAACCCCCACGCGTCCCGGGCCCACGGGCCGCCGTGCACGTTGAGCACCATGGGCAGGTTCTCGCGGCCGGCGCCCGGCGGGAACGTGGCGTACCCGTGGATGGTCAGCCCGTCCCGGGCGGTGAACGAGAACGGCTCCATCGGCGCCAGCTCGTACCGGGCCAGCTCCGGGCGGCTGTCGAACAGGAACCCGCCGGTCCGGGTCCGCCGGTCGTAGCTGTAGTAGGAGACCGGGCCGGCGTTGGTGCTGAACGCCACCAGCCACGTCTCGTCCGCGTCGTCGTGGTCGCTGAACGACGGGTCGCCCGGGATGCAGCGCGCGGATCGCGGCCAGGTCGGGCTCGAGCGCCGGGTCCAGCACCCGGTAGTCCATCCGGTCCTTGAGGAACGAGACGACCTGCGGTTCGCGGGTGTCCGGGTGCAGCCGGATCTCGGCCACATCGGCCTCCGGGTCCTCCGCCAGCACCTGCTCCGCGCCGCTGGCCAGGTCGATCCGCACCAGCCGGCCGGTGTCCGCGCCGACCGAGCTGATGGCCAGCAGCGACCGGCCGTCCTCGCTGAACGCGACCGGCCCGCTGGTCAGCGCGTCCTCGGCGGAGATGGCCAGCAGCGGCCGCCAGTCATCCCCGGCGCGGTCGCGGATCATCAGGACCATGCCGCCGTCGGGCTGCGGCGCGATCCCGGCCCGGATAACCAGCTCGCTGTCGGCGACCCAGCCCACGAACCCGGGGTTCTCGACCTCCCTGACCAGCTCGCCGGTGGTCAGGTTCAGCCGGTACACGTCGTGCAGCTGCGGGTTGTCGCGGTTCAGGCCGACCAGGATCTCGGTCGGGGAACTTCTTGTCCCCGGCGATCAGCTCGGTCTGCACGTTGTCGAACGGCGTCAGGTCCCGGCGCTGCATGGTCTCCACATCGACGTCGTGCAGCCGCCAGTTCTCATCCCCGCCGGTGTCCTGCAGGTACAGCAGGTGCTGCCCGTCATGCGCCCAGGCGAACATCCGGATGCCGCGGTCGCTGTCGTCGGTGATCACCCGGGCCGCTGGCCAGTCCACGCCGTCGCCGCCGATCGGGGCCAGCCAGACGTTCAGCACCCCCTCGTGCGGGGCGATCCAGGCCAGCCGGGTTCCGTCGGGGGACAGATGCGGACTAACGCGTTCCGGGTTGCCGAACAGGACCCGCCGCGGGATGAGATCAGCCATGCGCTCATGCCTACCATGCGGACCGCAGTCCGCAGTACCATCGCGGGCGTGCTGCGACGTCCCCGGTCCCGTGCCGTGAGCAGGCTCCCGTGAGCGAGTGCCGGTGAGTGCGGACCACTTGATCATCCGGTCCGGGCACGTCGTCACGATGGACCCGGAGCTCGGCGACATCCCGGACGGCGACGTCCTGGTGACCGGCGGCCAGATCGCCGCCGTCGGGAAGGGCCTGGACGCGCCGGGGGCCCGTGAGATCGGCGCGCGCGGGATGATCGTGGCGCCCGGCCTGGTCGAGACCCACTGGCATCTGTGGAACACGCTGCTGCGCAGCATGTCCGGGGGGATGCCGGGGGAGGACCGGCCGCCCGGCTACTTCTCGGTGTCGCTCGGGCTCGGGCAGGCCTTCACCGACCACGACAACTACCAGGGCACCCTGCTGGCCTGCGCCGAGGCCATCAACTCCGGCATCACCACGGTGCACGACTGGTCCCACAACGTCCGCGGGCCCGCCCACGCCGAGGCTGAGCTGCGCGCGCTGGCCGAGGCCGGGCTGCGGGCCCGGTACTCCTACGGCTACTCGGCCGGGCACCCCAACGACCAGGCCATGGACCTGGACGGGCTGCGCGCGCTGCACCGGGACTGGAAGGCCGGGCCAGGCGCCGGCGGGCGGCTCACCCTCGGCGTGGCCTGCCGGGGTCTGGGGGGCAGCAACCCCGCCATGCGGGTGCCGCCCGGGGTCTATCAGCGGGAGATGGCCGCCGCCCGCGAGCTCGGCCTCCCGGTCACCGTGCACGCCTCCGGGCCGCCGGCCGCGGCCGGGCAGATCGCCGCGCTGGCCGGCGCGGGCCTGCTCGGGCCGGACCTGCAGGTGGTGCACGCCAACAGCGCCACCCCGGCGGAAATCGCCCAGCTCGCGGAGGCGGGCTGTGCGGTGAGCCTGTCGCCGTTCAGCGAGCTGCTGATCGGCTACGGGCTCCCGCAGACGGCCGAGCTCCTCGCGGCCGGGATCCGGGTCGGCCTGTCCGTGGACACCACCGCGCTGACCGGCAACGCCGACATGTTCGCGATCATGAAACTGACCCAGGGCCTGATCAACGCCACGGCCCATCAGGAGTTCGCCTGCACCGCCCGGCAGGCGCTGGCCCTCGGCACCATCGAGGGGGCCCGGTCGCTGGGCCTGGACGCGGTGACCGGGTCGCTCACGCCAGGCAAGCGGGCCGACATCATCCTGGTCGCCACCGGCCACCCGAACCTCGGGGTGCTCACCGACCCCGCCGGGTTGCTGGTTGCCGCGGCCCAGCCTGCCAACGTGGACACGGTGCTGGCCGACGGGCAGCTCCTCAAGCGCGGCGGGGCCCTGGTCACGCTGGACAGCGAACGGATCAGCGCGCAGGCCCGCGAGGCCCTGGCCGGGGTCCGGGCCCGCGCCGCCTAGCCCCTGGTGGCGTGCCGCCGCCGTGCTGGTACTTGAGCCGGTCTTGATAACAGCAAGAGGCGCTGGTCATGCTGCCTGGCGGCGCGGCAGGGCGGCGAGCACGAGCAGGCACGCGGCCGCGAGCACGGCGGCGGACCAGCGGACCGACACGGCCAGCCCGAACAGCGTGGCGAGCAGGCCCACGCCCACGGTGACCAGGCCGCTGCCCGCGTAGGTCACCACGTAGAACATGGCCACGGTCCCGGCGCGGGCGGCAGCCGGGGCGATCTCGTTGATCCTCCGGATGCCGCCCATGAACGCCAGTCCCTGCCCGGCGCCCGCCACCGCCATCGCCCCGAACAGCACGGCCGCGACGCTGCCCGGCCAAGCCCGGCGGCGATGAGCCCGAGCAGCCCGGCGGCCAGGCCGATCAGCCCGGCCTGCTGGGCCCGGTCCGGGTCCCACGACCGGCAGGCCGCCTGCGCGAGCGCCGCGACCAGCAGCAGCGAGCCGGCGGCCGCGCCGCCGACGAGCAGGTTGCTGCCGCCCAGCGCCGCCGCGTAGGAGGGGACCAGGGCCAGCACCACGTACGCGACCGCCCAGGCCAGCAGGCTCACCACGGCCGGCCCCAGGAACGCGGCCCGGATCGGGGCGGGCAGGCTCGGCCAGCGGGGCCGCCACCGCTGCCCCGTCCGGCCCAGCGAGCCGGGCAGCAGGGCGGCCGCCCCGGCCGCCGGGACCAGCAGGCCGATCTCCACCAGGTAGCTGAGGGACCCGCGGGGCCGGGGCGTACTGCGCGAGCGCCCCGGCCAGCACCGGGCCGAACCCGCAGGCCGCGGTGGTGACCGTCGCCGCCAGGAACGACGCGCGGGCGCGCCGCCCGCGCGGCTCGGTCAGCACCAGCCCGGCGGTGAGCGCCCCGGAGCAGGTGCCCACCGCGAGCCCCTGGACCGCCCGGCCGGCGAACAGCCAGCCTGGCCCCGTCGCCGCGGCCAGCATGGCCGAGCCGCAGGCCGCCACGGCCAGCCCGGCGACCAGCACCGGACGGTAGCCGGCCGTGTCGCTGAGCGGCCCGCAGATCAGCAGGGCCACGACGACCGCCGCGGCGTACACCGCCACCAGCAGCGTGACGTCCAGCGGCGAGAGGCGGAACACGTGCTCGTAGATGGCGTACAGCGGGGTGGCCAGGTTCGTCCCGGTCAGCAGGACGGCCAGCGCGTAGCCGAGCCCGGCGAAGCGCAGGCGTCCCGGCTGGCCATCGGTCATCCGGGCGGGATCGGTCATCCGGGCGGCTCCGAGAGCACGTAGCGGATCCCGCAGGCCCGGTACCCGGCCCGCTCGAACGCCGCGGCCATCGGCAGGTTCGTGGTGTCGGTCGTGGCGGTGATGCGCGGCTCCCCGCGGCCGGCGTGGAACCGGGTGGTCTCCGCGACCAGGTCGTTGATGTAGCCGCGGCCGCGCAGCCCGGGAACCACTCCCAGATAGCCCACCACCGCACCGTAGGTGTTGCGGTTGGGCAGGATCATCCCGGCGAGCTGGCCAGCCGCGCCGCCGGCGGCCGTGTAGGCCAGCCGCCACCAGTCCCGGTCACCCGGCATGGCCAGGTAGATGTCCATGTCCTCACGGGCCTGGCGGTCCGCGCCCAGCGCGGCGACCTCCGCGCCGGGTGATGACGTCCAGGCTGCCCACCGCGATCTGGCGGAACACGTCCAGGAACACCTCGTCGTCCCGCTCGGGCCGGAAGACCAGGCGGCCGCTGGACCGGGGGAGGCCCGCGCCGGGCGTCCACTCGAAGCGGATCCGCTCGAGCTCGCCGGTCAGCCCCGCGCGGGCGGCCGCGTCACGCCGCCATCCGAACGCGGCCGCGGCCGGGTCGGACCGCCAGCCGGGCGGCAGGGTGATCTCATAGCTGGGCGCCACCGCGGACCCGGCGGGCGCAGCGCCTGCTGCCCGGCCGCGATCAGCCGGGCCGGCCAGGGCCGCCGGCCCGGTACCGAGCCGCCGGGGGCAGGACGTCAGACGGACACGCAGTCCAGGACCAGGGGGTAGGCGGCGTCGCCGAACCCCCACCAGATGGCGCGGGCCAGGATGCGGCCCTCGTCCTCCGCGATCCAGGTCCATTCCGGCCGGTACTGGTGGCGGGCCAGCTCGTCGCGGTAGCTGGCAGCCGGGTCACGCCGACCGGCCGGGACCGGCCAGGCGAGGATGGTCCAGGTCGGGCGGTGGTGGGGCGGATGAGCACACGGCCTCCGGTCGGACTGCCTGCCGGCCGCGTGCCGCAGCAGACACATCTCGCCCTGCTCACGGTCAACGGGGTCACTGCGCCCGCCTGCAGTTCCGCCCGTCGCGCGCTCAGTCCCGCGGTCTCACCCGGGCCGCCAGCGCAAAGGGGATGCCATGGCCAGCCGCTTCCTGTACCTGGTCCGGCACGGCGAGGCCACCGCGGGCCAAGGCGGCCTCAGCGAGGCCGGGCGAGGAGCAGGCGCGCCGCACCGGCGAGCGGCTGAAGAACCTGCCGGTGGACCGGATCCACCACAGCCCGCTGCCGCGGGCCGCGCAGACGGCCCGGCTGATCGCCGGCTGGCTGCCCGGCGTGCCGGTGGCCGAGTCCGCCATCGTCGGCGACTACATCCCGGCCGACCTGGACCCCGCCGTGCTGCCGCCGTCCTACGCCCGGCTGGTCAGCAGCTATACGATTACGGAGCGTAACGAAGGGGCTGCGCTGGCCAGGGCGGCGATCGAGCAGTTCGCCGGCCCCCGGGGCAGGAGCCGCCGGGGGAGCAGCCTCCGGGGGAGAGGCGCCGGGGCGGAAGTGCGCCCGGGAGGGCCGGGGACAGGCCCGGCGGACGATGTCCACGAGCTGATCGTCACGCACAACTTCCTGATCGGCTGGTTCATCGCGCATGCGCTGCACGCCCCGGACTGGCGCTGGATCGGCCTGAACCAGCAGAACTGCGCGCTGACGGTGATCTTGTACCAGCCGGGCCTGCCGCCGGCGCTGGTCAGCTTCAACGACGCCGCGCACCTGCCGGACCAGCTGCGCTGGACCGGATTCCCCGCGCGGCTCCGCCCGGCCTGCGGCTGACGGCTCAGCGGGGCCCACGGCGGCCGGGCGACGCCCGGCGGACGGTGACCGGGCGGCCTACTCCCCGGTTTGCCCGTCCACCGACTCCCGGATCAGGTCGGCGTGGCCGTTGTGCCGCGCGTACTCCTCGATCATGTGACACAGGATCCACCGCAGGCTGGGGGCCCGGCCGTCGGGCCAGGCCTGCCGGGCCAGCTGCCCGGGGCCACCCTCGGCCAGCGCCTCCGCAACCCGGGACCGGGACCGGGCCACGGCCTCGCCCCACAGCTCACGGAGCTGCTCCGGTGAATCACCAGCGGCTGTGCGCCACTCCCAGTCAGGGTCGGCGTCCCAGTCAACCGTGGCCCACGGCGGCTCTGGGGCCCGCCCGGCCAGCCGCTCGGAAAACCATGAGTCCTCGTTCAGCGCGAGATGCTTGAGCATCCCGCCCAGGGTCATCGAGGACACGCCGACCGTGGCGGCCAGGCCGGCCGCGTCCAGCCCGGCGCATTTCCACGCGAAGGTCGCCCGCTGGTAGTCCAGGAACCCCAGCAGCGTGGCGGTCTCGTCGGCCGCGGGGGGCGGTTCCGGGCGGCCGTGCTCGTCCAGGTCAGTCATGGGCGGTGAGTCTAGGCGCTGACCCCGGCAAAACCTGGCCCTGGTGGGCTGCGGGTGTGCGCCGGGGCTTCCCCGCCTCACCTGCATCCGCGCCGCACACCCGGGCCGGATGCCGCCAGGCGCAATCCCGGGCCGCAGGCAGGATGCCGTCAGGGCAATTATTCAATGTCGCGGAGCACTTTTTCGATGGAGGTCAGGCGTTCGTCTATCCGGACCAGTTCCGCGTGCACGGCGCTGTTGCCAAGCCGCTTGCCGCCGGACGCGTACCGGATAACTGCGGCCAGCCCGAACGCGATAGCCACGATGATGATCAGCGGTATCCCCAGGAGTACGAGGTCCCAGGGGGAGGTAAACCCGATCATAAGACTTTTCCTTTCCCAGGTGGCGGCTGCGGAGCTGGTGACTCAACAGACTCAGTGATGGCCTCAGGGGTGAGCCGGATGTCGAAAGGCTGCAGCTCAAAATGGCGGAGGGCTTTCCCGTCGCCGGAGAAACGGAGGCTGCTGGTCACCAGGCCGGCTTCCTGGAGCCGGGCCAGGTGCACGTGGAGGACGGGACGGCTGACTTCGAGGTCGCGGGCGAGCTGGCTCACATGCGTGCCCCGGACCAGCAAGATCGCCACGATTCGCCGTCGGGTCGGATGGTCCAGGGCCGCGATGACCCCGGCCAGATGGCTGCCGAGGGTCACGTCGTCTGGTGGCACCGGCTGTCCTCAGAGGTTCGGTAGGCTCCACGTGTAGCTTCAAGGCTACTGTGACTGCCCGGGCCAACATGTGGCGGCCGGAGGCGGCTCACACTCCGCGGCGGGTACTCAGCCGCCGTAGCGGCCGAAGCGGCGGGGCATGCCCGCGCGGCGGTAGGCCATCCAGGCGGCCCGGCCCGGTCCACCTACCGCGCCGCCTGGGGGCAGGTCGGCAGGGTCCACGCCGACCCCGTGCAGAGTACGGGTCACCGCCTGGGCGGCGTCGAGCAGGTCGTCGAGGGCCCGGGCCAGATGCGCCCCGGTGACGGCGGTGAGTGCCGGATCGTCGTGCAGTGATTCGAGCACGGCGCGGCGGATCAGCTCCTTGAGGAACGACGCCGTGGTGCCCTCGGTGCGCTCGACGGCGAGGTCCACGTCCTCGCCGGTCAGCTCGAGGGGGACGTTCTGGCCGTAGAGCGTCAGCAGGCGTTTGCGGGCCGGCCCGTCCGGCAGGGCGATCTCGACCGCGACGTCGACCCGTCCCGGGCGCGCGGCCAGGGCGGGCTCGAGCAGGTCGGCGCGGTTGGTGGTGAGCAGGAACAGCAGGTCGGCGTCGGGGGCCGCTCCGTCCATGGCGTCGAGCAGGTCGAACAGGACGGGGCTGGACGATGGGCCGAGTGACCGTTCCTCGGCGACCAGGTCGACGTCCTCGAGGACGACGACGGCAGGCTGAAGGGCGCGCGCCAGGTCGGTGACGGCGCCCACGGCGACCAGGGAGCGGCCGGTCAGGACCAGGCGCGTGTAGCCGTCCATCTGGCCCAGCAGGTAGCGCGTGGTGTGCGTCTTGCCAGTGCCGGGTGGCCCGTACAGCAGCAGGCCCCGCTTGAGGTGCTGCCCGGCGGCCAGCAGCGCGTCCCGGTGGCCTGCGACCGCCAGGGCGTGCCGCTCGACCCGGTCCAGCACGGTGGCGGGCAGCACCACGGCGTCACGCCCGATGCCGGGCGGCCCGGCGAAGCTGAGGACGACACCGCCCATCTGATTCAGCGACACATCGAGCAGGTGGCCGCGGTACACGTTCAGGTCCGCGCGCAGCCGGTCCAGCTCGGCCAGCAGGCCCTGGGCCACCTCGACCGGCAGCCCCGCGATCTCGATCTGCAGGGCCTCATTGTGATCGTTCGGGGCCTGGACCATCACGACGTACCGGCCGTGCTGATCGGTGACCAGCAGCAGCCCCAGGCGCAGGCACCCCAGGGTCGTCCCGGGGCCGTTGGGCAGGTCGGCCAGCGCGGGAGCCGTGAGCCGCAGCGGCGGCAGCGACTCGCCCGCGACCAGCTGCTGCAGCGTTATGTCCCCGTAGTGCGGCGGCAGGGCGATGCCGTGAACCTCCACGGCCCGCCCAGCGCCGGCTGACCACGCGTCCAGGGCCGTCTGCAGGTTGACGTGCTCGAACGGGGCCAGCTCGCGGGACACGACCGAATGGCGCGCGCCACCGGAATCCAGGAAGCCGCGCACCAGCACGGACACCTCGTTCTCTTCAGAGAACGAGGTGTGGATCCACTCCAGGAAATTGCGGAAGGCCGCGGCGAACTCGCGGGCCTGCTGTTCAGGTGCCTCATCGGCCACGGCGTGGACCTCCGGCTCTCGCTTCCGAATCCGCACGGAGCTTCATGATGGTTGCGGTGGCCACGCGGGGACAACTGGTTTGCCTACAGGTAAGAAGACTCCGGGGAGCTGAGGCGCCCGGCCAGGCCCGGCGTCCGCGGCGCCGGGTCGGGTAAGCTCAGGGCATGCGTCCGCCCGCGGTTCAGGTCATGATGCCCCGTTCACGGGGCCGCTGACGCTGCACGGACGATCGTTTCCGAGGCCCTGCTACGGGGCCTCGATTCATGTCCGCGGTCGGAGCCCCGGTTCACCCGGAGGTTCCGATGACCGCACCGCATACCTACATCACCACGACGATCCCCTACGTCAACGCCCGGCCCCACCTGGGCTTCGCGCTGGAACTCGTGCAGGCCGACGTGCTGGCCCGCCATCGCCGCCACCAGGGCGACCAGGTCAGGTTCCAGACCGGCACCGACGACAACTCGCTGAAGAACGTGCTGGCCGCCGAGGCGGCCGGCGTGAGCGTCCAGGAGTTCGTGGACCGCAACGCCGCCGAGTTCGTCGCGCTGGCCGGGCCGCTGGCCTTGTCGGCCGACGATGTCATCCGCACCAGCCGCGACCCGAGGCACCGCCCGGGCGTGGAACGGTTCTGGAGAGCCTGCGCCGATGCGGGAGACCTGTACCGCAAGCACTACGAGGGCCTGTACTGCGTCGGCTGCGAGCAGTTCTACCTCCCGGCCGAGCTGGCCGGGGGCCGCTGCGCCGAGCACGGCACCGTGCCGCAGCTAGTCAGTGAGGAGAACTGGTTCTTCCGCCTCTCCCGGTACGCCGGCCAGCTGCATGACCTCATCGCCGCCGGCGCGCTGCGCATCGAGCCCGCCGGGCGCCGCAACGAAGTCCTCGCGTTCATCGCCGGCGGCCTGGAGGACTTCTCCATCTCCCGGTCCACCGCCCGGGCTCGCGGCTGGGGCATCCCCGTTCCCGGCGACCCCAGCCAGGTGATCTACGTCTGGTGGGATGCGCTGGGCAACTACCTCACCGCCCTGGGCTTCGGCACCGGGGGAGAGGAGTACCAGCGATGGTGGACCGGCGCGCAGCGCCGGATCCACCTGGCCGGCAAGGGCGTGCTCCGCTTCCACGCCGTGTACTGGCCGGCCATGCTGCTCTCCGCCGGCCAGCCGCTGCCGACCGACATCCTGGTCCATGACTACCTGACCGCCGGCGGTCTCAAGATCAGCAAATCGGGTGGCGTCACGGCCGACCCGGCCGCGCTCGCCGCGCAGTACGGCACGGACGCGGTCCGCTGGTGGCTGCTGCGTGAGGTGCCCCGCACCGGAGACGCTGACTTCACCACTGAGCGGCTCATCAGCCGCGCCAACGATGAGCTCGCCAACGGGCTCGGCAACCTCGTCAACCGGGTCATCGCCATGATCCACCGCTACCGCCAGGGGCAGGTTCCCGCTGCCTCGGGGCTGGCCGCCGGATCGGGGGAGCTGGAGGAAGCCAGCCGCGTGGCCCCCGGGCTCATCGACGCCGCGCTGGCCGGTTTCGACTACCGTCAGGCCACGTCCGCCCTGTGGCGCATCGCCGACGAGGCCAACCGCTTCGTCAACGGCGTCCGTCCCTGGGACCTGGCCAGCGCCGAACGCGGCGGGAACCACGACGCGGGCCAGCTCCTGGACATTGTCCTGGCCACCCTCATCCGGGCCTGCCGGCTCATCGCCGCGGAGCTGGCGCCGTTCCTGCCCGGCACCGCGGCCCGCATCAGCCGGCAGTGCACGGCCGGCGCGGACGGCCGGCTCCCCAGCCCTTCGCCCGTCTTCACCCGGCTGGCCTGAGCCACCCTGATGGCAGCGGCTGTCATCGAGTGTTATGCTGACTGATGACAGCAACTGACATCGATCGGCCCGCGCGCACACTGCGCTGGGGCCGGCGGCTACCTGGAGGTTCTTCTTATGCGCGTTTTCGTCACCGGCGCGTCCGGCTGGATCGGCTCCGCTGTCGTTCCCGAGCTCCTCGGCGCGGGACACGAGGTCACCGGGCTCGCCCGGTCGGATGCCTCGGCTGCCGCGCTCACCGCGGCGGGGGCGCAGGTGCATCGCGGGTCTCTCGATGATCCCGACAGCCTGCGGAGTGCGGCTGCCGCGTCGGACGGCGTGATCCACCTCGCGTTCAAGCACGACCTCGCGTTCTCGGGCGGCTTCGAGGCCGCGGCGGAGGCGGACCGCCAGGCCGTCGAGATCTTCGGCGAGGCGCTGGCCGGCTCGGACCGGCCGCTCCTCATCGCCTCCGGAACACTCGGGGTCGCACCCGGGCAGGTGGCGACCGAACGGGACGGGCATGGCTCCGGCCCGGTCGGCATCGGCGGTGAGGGTCCGCGGGCCCGGGCGGCCACGGCCGAGTTCACCCTCTCCCTCGCCTCGCGCGGCGTCCGCTCGTCCGTCGTGCGGCTCCCCCCGACGAATCACGGCGACGGGGATAACGGCTTCATGGCCACCCTGGTCGGCATCGCCCGGGCCAAGGGTGCCTCCGCGTATATCGGCGACGGGTCCAACCGCTGGCCTGCCGTGCACCGCCTCGATTCCGGGCACCTGTTCCGCCTGGCCCTCGAGAAGGCCCCGGCGGGATCGACGCTGCACGCGGTGGCCGACGAGGGCGTGCCGATCCGCGCCGTCGCCGAGGTAATCGGCCGCCACCTGGACGTGCCGGTGGTGTCCATTCCCCCGGAGCAGGCCGCCGGGCACTTCACCTGGCTGGGCGGCTTCATCGGGCTCGACGCCCCGGCCTCCAGCACGCTGACCCGCGAGCTGCTGGGGTGGCAGCCGGCCCAGCCCGGGCTCCTCGACGACCTCGACAAGGGCCACTACTTCGTCACCCCGGCCGCCTGACCGTTCAGGGCAGGGGAACCAGGACGGTGCGCACGCCCGGCACCTCGGGCTCCTTCCACACGGTTTCCACGTCGGAGAGCGGGGCTGCCCGGGCGGTGACCGCGATACCGCCGTTATCGATCTCGTCAATCAGTGACGGCAGCTCGGCCAGATATCCGCTGGTCGGCACCGCGCCCTGCCCGCTGCCCTGCAGACGGAAGTTCGCCGACCGCAGCGCCACCGAGGGCAGCTGGATGTCCGGCCCGGCTACGGAGCCGATCTGGATCCAGTTCAGGGCCCGGCTGCGGTCGGCGCGGGCCCGCAGCAGCGCCATGATCGTGTCACTGGCGGGCTTGCCCCACAGGTAGTCGATGACCAGGTCCACCTCGCTGGCCGCGCCGGCCAGCGCCGCGGCGGTCGCGCTGGCGTCGCCGGTCAGCGCGACGGTCGTGTCCGCGCCGATCGCCGGCAGGGCGGCGAGGCGGCCCTGGTCGCGGCCGGCGGCGACCACCCGGCCGGCCCCGAGACGCCTGGCGACCTGGATGGCCATCTGGCCGGCGTTCCCGGTCGCGCCGACGACCAGGACCGACTGCCCGGCCTCGATCGGGACCCGGCGGCGCAGCGCCACCCACGCCGACATGGCCGGGTTCATGGCCGCGGCGATCTTCACCACGTCCGCGCCCTCGGGCAGCACGACGCTGCGGCGGGTGTCGATGACGGTCCGGTTGGCCATCGGGCCGGCCAGCTCGTCACCGGCTGACCAGGTGCCGCGGCCTCCGGGCACCCCGCCCTGGTGGAGCGGGTCCCGCGGCCGCGCGGGACGCCGGGGATCAGTGAAAGCATGGCGCAGCGGGGCTTTCCTGCCGCCCACGATTGATAACAGCAAGAGGCGCATGGGTCGGAGAGGCAGCCCTGGCTGGGGGAGGTGAGGAGGTCCGGGGCGAATCACCCCGGACCATCGCGGACCGAACCGATTCGCCCCGGACCACATGCGCCGCCACGGGGGAGTGAGCCCAGGAGCTGGCCGGGCTGGCCCCGGGATTCGGTTACCTCGCCGGGGGACCGACCCGGTCGAGCAGGTTCGCCCGGTAGATCAGGATTTTGTGGCCCGCTACGCGGTGGATCGCCACGGGGCGGCCGAAGTACCGCTCGAATTCGGCGGCCGTGTAATCCTCGGTCGGCCAGGCGCGCGGCGGATCGGCGATCACGAAGGTCGCGTGGTGCTGGGACGGGATGTACCAGCCGGGCTTGGTCTCCCAGTTGTAGGCGTGGTAGGCGTGAGCCTTCCGGGTGACCGCGCGAACCTGAACCTGGCCCGCCGACTCCAGCGTGACCGGCGAGGCGTCCCAGTACCCCGATATGCCGTACCTGAGCCCGTGCGCCTTCAGCCAGGCGGCCAGCGGAACAGACGGTGGTACCGCGGGAGGCCGGACGGCCGCAGCGGCCAGCGGCAGCAGCGCGCCCAGGGCCGTTATCGCGACCACCGCCCGGGCGCGCGGCGCGCCGGCGATGCGGCTGGGCACCAGGGCCCGCGCCGCGAGGACCGCGCCGCAGGGGAGCACCGCGGCGATCTCGCGGGAGTTGTGCAGGTTCGGTAGCGATGAAGCCACGTAGCTGGCCAGGTTGATGACGATCGTGACGCACAGCAACTGCTCCGCCCATGTCGCTGAGCGCCACTGGAGCACGACCTTCGCGAAGCCGAAGGCCGCAGCCATCAGGCAGGCCAGCCCGAAGATGGCTGCGGCCATGCTCAGCGCGGTGGCCCGGGCAGGGAACTGCACCCCGTACAGGGTGAGGAGAGCATGCAGGGTTACCACCAGGTGCCGCGGCCATTGCCCGATCAGCGAGATCGCAGACGGCGGCTGGACCGTCGCGTAGGCGCCGAAGTGCTGCATCATCGCGCGGGCCAGCATGGACAGCGGCACGGAGACGGCGGCGGCCAGGGCGATCGCTCGTGTCGTTACTACGGATCTTCCGGGCCGCCAGGATGCGGTAACCGGCCACGAGCAGGATCGCGGGCACGGCCGAGATACCGGACGGTGGCGTCACCGACCTGGCCGATCCACAAGATCACGCCAAGCAGTGGTGCCGTGAAACGCCAGCCTGGAGCCCGGTCGATCAGGAGGAAGGCACCCAGCAGGAACGCGGCGGTGCCGATGTGATCGGGTTCCTCCACCAGCACCGCCACCCCCTGCCACATGACGAGCGGGGAGGCCAGGATCGCGATCACCACGCCGCTGCGGGCCGCGACCGCGGCACCGCGGCTGCTGGTGCAGGCCACCGCGACGGCGCAGGCGGCGACGATCAGATAAGTGAGCGCGGAGCCAACGTGGCCGGCCAGGTCCTGAAAGTCCGAACGCGGCCTCGCTTGCTGCATACAGCGGCAGTTCGAGGGTGTAGTAGTTCGCGTCGGCGATGATCCACCCGTGCAGGAGGACCTGGCCGTGCAGCATGTCCCAGGCCTGCAACGCCGGGTTCGCCCCGTCCGCGATGGTCGGGCTGCCCAGCGAGATCCGCAGGAAAAACGCGAAAAGTGCCAGGCCACCCGCTGCCCAGGCAGCGGGCTGGAGTAGCTGGCGTGGCCACGCCATCCGTACCGCTTCGGCCGGCGGGGACGGAGGGGCAGCCTGCTCACCGACCTTCACGACGCGACCCTATGGGGGCCATCTGGCGCTGTGCCCTGTTTATCCGAAAGCTTGGCCCTGGCCTTCGTCTGGCATGGTCATGTACGCACCGGCCGCCGTGCGGCCCGCGCGCCGCTCCCGGTTACCTGCTTTTCGGCGGCCTTAAACTGATCACCGATACCGGCCGGTGGAGGGCGGAGACGTGGTAAGCAACCCCGTGCGGTGGGGAATCCTCGGGACAGGTGGGATCGCGAGCACGTTCGTGACCGATCTCCGGCTGACCGATTCCGGCGTTGCCGTCGCGATCGGGTCGCGCAGCCAGGGATCCGCGGACCGTTTCGCGGACAAGTTCGGCATCGCGAACAGGCACGCCAGCTACGAGTCGCTCGCGGCCGATCCGGATGTCGACGTGATCTACGTGGCAACGCCCCACCCGATGCACCACGACAACGCGATCCTGGCGCTGCGGGCCGGCAAGCACGTGCTGGTCGAGAAGCCGTTCACGATGAGCGGCGCCGAGGCCCGCGAGATCGTCCGGGTGTCGAGGGAGCACGGGCTGTTCGCCATGGAGGCGATGTGGACCCGGTTCCTGCCGCACGTGGCCATCATCCGGGACTGGCTCGCGCGGGGCGTGCTGGGCGACGTCGTCACCGTGACCGCGGACCACGGGCAGTGGTTCGCTGAGGATGCGGGGTTCCGGTTGTTCGCACCGGAACTGGGCGGTGGCGCGCTGCTGGATCTCGGCGTGTACCCGGTGTCGTTCGCGTCGATGGTCCTCGGCGCGCCCAGCCGGATCGTATCCATGAGCGACCCGGCGTTCACCGGCGTGGACGCGCAGACGTCCATGTTGCTCGGCTACGACAGCGGCGCCCAGGCCGTGCTGACGTGCACCTTGCGGGCGAAGAGCCCGACGAGGGCAGCGATCGTCGGCAACGACGCGAGGATCGAGGTCGAGGGCGACTTCTACGCTCCCGCGGCGGTGACGCTCGTACCGAGGAAGGGTGACCCGATCCGCGTGGAGTCGGTGCACGAGGGCCGGGGCCTGCGCCACCAGGCCGACGAGGTCGCGCGCCGGCTGGCCGACGGTGACGTGGAGAGCCCGCTGATGCCACTCGACGAGACCATCTCAATCATGGAGACGATGGACACGGTGCTGGCGCAGGCCCGGCAGAACGCATGACCGACGCGCAGCAGCGGGGGAGACGGACCAGGGGAGAGGTGGCTCGATCACCCCTCCCGGATCTCGACTTCTCAACTGGCAGGGTTGGCCAGACTGGTCAGGAATGGAGAAGCGCCGGTCAGCGAGGTCACCTAGAGTGACGGCCATGGATGTCACCATTCATCTCTAAGCCCGGCAAGCCCACCGGGCCGATGTGACCACGACTTCAGGAGTGACCATGACCGACTCTTCCACCGAGGGAATCAAGACCGTGCTGTGCCCCGTGTCCGACCTGGAGACGGCCAAGGCGGTGTACACGGCCCTGCTCGGCGCGCCGCCGACCGCCGACTCGTCCTACTACGTCGGCTTCGACGCCGGGGGCCAGCACATCGGGCTGGTGCCGGGGGGCAGCCCGCAGGGCATGGCCTCACCAGTGCCCTACTGGCACGTTCCGGACATTGAGGCCAAGCTGGCCGAGGTGACCGCCGCGGGTGCGACCGTGAAGGAGCCCCCGCGCGACGTCGGCGGCGGCCGCCTGGTGGCCACCGTCACCGACCCCGACGGCAACGTCCTCGGGCTGCTTCAGGACCGATGAGTGCTGACCCCCGCTCCCGCGCTCAGCGTCGTCGCGACACGGAGCACCGGCTCACCAGCGACATCGATGCCTGGGTGGCCAGTGCCTCGGCGGACGGTGCGCCGTATCTGGTGCCGCTGTCCTTCGACTGGGACGGCGAGGCGCTGCTAGTGGCCACGCCGGCGGACAGCCCGACCGGCAGGAACCTGGCCGCGACCCGGGCCGTGCGGCTGGGGCTGGGCCACACCCGCGACGTGTCCCTGATCGAGGGTGAGGTCGAGGTCCTCGAGATCGACGCGGTGCCGCAGGAGCGGGGTGACCGGTTCGCCGCGCACACCGGCTTCGATCCGCGTGCGCTGGCCACGCCGTACCGCTGGTTCCGCATCTCCCCTCGCCGCATCCAGGCTTGGCGCGAAGTGAACGAGCTGCCCGGCCGCGAGCTGATGCGCGACGGCCGCTGGCTGGTCTGACGCCCCGGACGGCCGCGCCGACTGCTCGAGGCTGATCAGACCGAGCCAGGCGGCGGCGGAGACCGCGAAGGCGGCCACGCCTGACAGATGGAGGCACGAGAGCATGAGCACGAGGACGGACACGCGGTCGCCCGCGCTGCACGCTGGCGACAGCCACGACTTGATCCGCGTGCACGGCGCGCGGGTGAACAACCTCAAGGACGTCAGCCTCGAGATCCCGAAGCGCCGGCTGACGGTGTTCACCGGCGTCTCCGGTTCGGGCAAGAGCTCACTGGTGTTCGGCACGATCGCCGCGGAGTCGCAGCGGCTGATCAACGAGACGTACAGCGCCTTCGTGCAGGGCTTCATGCCGGCGCTGGCGCGGCCCGAGGTTGACGTTCTCGAAGGGCTGACGACCGCGATCCTCGTCGACCAGCAGCGGATGGGTGCCGACGTCCGCTCCACGGTCGGCACCGCTACCGACGCCAACGCGATGCTGCGCATCCTGTTCAGCCGGCTCGGGAAGCCGCACATCGGATCGCCCCAGGCGTTCTCGTTCAATGTCGCCTCGATCAGTGGAGCCGGCGCGGTCACGCTCGAGCGCGGCGGGAAGACCGTGAAGGAGCGGCGCAGCTTCAGCATCACCGGCGGCATGTGCCCGCGGTGCGAGGGCCGGGGCTCGGTCACCGATCTCGACCTGACCCAGCTCTACGACGACAGCAAGTCGCTCAACGAGGGCGCGATCACCATCCCCGGCTACACCGGGGGTGGCTGGAACTCCCGGCTGTACAGCGCGTCCGGCTTCGTCGACCCGGACAAGCCGATCCGCAAGTTCACCAAGAAAGAGCTGCACGACTTCCTCCGCCATGAGCCGGTCAGGATGAAGATCGCCGGCATCAATATGACTTACGAGGGGCTGATCCCGCGGATCCAGAAGTCGATGCTGTCCAAGGACCCCGAGGCGATGCAGCCGCACATCCGGACGTTCGTGGACCGGGCGGTCACCTTCACCGCCTGCCCGGAGTGCGGTGGCACCCGGCTCAGCGAGGCGCCCCGGTCCTCGAAGATCATGGGACTCAGCATCGCCGACGCGTGCGCGATGCAGATCAGCGACCTGGCCGGGTGGGTTCGCGGCGCCGGCGAGTCGTCGGTGGCACCGCTGCTCGCCACGCTGCAGAACACCCTCGACTCGTTCGTCGAGATCGGGCTCGGCTACCTCTCGCTCGACCGGCCGTCCGGCACGCTGTCGGGTGGCGAGGCGCAGCGCGTCAAGATGATCGGTCACCTCGGGTCGTCGCTCACCGACGTGACCTATGTCTTCGACGAGCCGACGGTCGGGCTGCACCCACACGACATCCAGCGGATGAACGACCTGCTGCTGCAGTTGCGGGACAAAGGCAACACGGTGCTCGTGGTCGAGCACAAGCCGGAAATGATCACGATCGCCGACCACGTGGTCGACCTCGGCCCCGGCGCCGGCCCGGCGGGCGGCACCGTCTGTTTCGAAGGCACTGTCGAGGGCCTGCGGGACAGTGACACCATCACCGGGCGGCACCTGGACGACCGCGCCAGCCTGAAGCCCTCGGCCCGGGCGCCGTCGGGGCAACTGGAGGTGCGCGGCGCCAGCCTGCACAACCTGCAGGACGTTGACGTCGACATCCCGCTCGGTGTGCTGGTCGTGGTGACCGGCGTGGCCGGCTCGGGCAAGAGCTCACTGATCCGCGGCTCGGTGTCGGACCGGGACGGTGTGGTGACGGTCGACCAGGCAGCGATCAAGGGCTCGCGGCGGAGCAACCCGGCGACGTACACCGGGCTGCTCGACCCCATCCGCAAGGCGTTCGCGAAGGCCAACGATGTGAAGCCGGCCCTGTTCAGCTCGAACTCCGAGGGGGCCTGCCCCAACTGCAACGGCGCCGGTGTCATCTATACCGACCTGGCGATGATGGCCGGCGTCGCCACCACCTGCGAGGTGTGCGGGGGAAAGCGATTCGACGCCTCGGTGCTGGACTACCACTTCGGTGGCCGCGACATCAGCGAGGTGCTCGCGATGCCGGTGACCGAGGCCGGGGAGTTCTTCGGCGCGGGGGAGGCGCGCACGCCGGCCGCGCACGCCATTCTGGAGCGGCTCGACGACGTCGGCCTCGGCTACCTCAGTCTCGGCCAGCCGCTCACCACGCTGTCCGGCGGCGAGCGGCAGCGGCTCAAGCTGGCCACCCGCATGGCCGAGAAGGGCGGCGTCTACGTCCTCGACGAGCCGACCAGCGGCCTGCACCTCGCCGACGTCGAGCAGCTGCTCGGCCTGCTCGACCGGCTCGTCGACTCCGGCAAGTCGGTCATCGTCATCGAGCACCACCAGGCGGTCATGGCGCACGCCGACTGGATCATCGACCTCGGCCCCGGCGCCGGCCACGACGGCGGCCAGATCGTCTTCACGGGCACACCCGCTGACCTCGTCGCCGCCCGCTCCACCCTCACCGGCGAGTACCTCGCTGCCTACGTCGGCGCCTGACTGAGGCCCGCGCGGGCACCGTGAGATCGGCCGGCAAGCGGCCCTCGGCGGGCTGGCTGCCGGGTCCGCCGACGCTATCGGCTACGGTGACGGCATGTGCTGCTGCGTTGCCATGAATATCCGGACCGCCGCTTAGCGGCGGTCCCGGGGCTGCTGTAACCGCGGCCTTAATGCCTGCCCCTGCCGGGGTCAGTGCCAGGGCGTACCGCCGGATCAGTGTCCGCCGGCAGCCACTCGCGTATCCATCCGTGCGCTGCCGGACGTCCTGACTGATCAGGGGAGTCATGTCTCAGCCGCAGCGATCCGATTCACGTTCACAGTACGGAGAACCAGTCCCGCACCCGTCCGCGGCCGTACCCGCTGTCACGAACGGCCAGCCCGGCCAGGCCCGGCAGGAGCGCCCGGCCGCCTGCCAGCCTCGCCAGTCGCCGCCGGCACCTGCCGGGATGCGGCCTGGCTCCATCGCGGCGCAGGACCCGTGCGCCGCGATGATGCTCCTGATGGCGGGGCTCCCCGGAGCCGGGAAAACCACCCGGGCCAAAGAGCTCGCCGCGGCGAACCGGGCGCTGCGGCTGACCCCGGATCACTGGATGATCCCGCTGTTCGGCGATCCGATGGCCGGCGGCAAGCGCTTCGTGCTCGAAGGGCGGCTCATCTCGGTTGCCCTGCAGGCGCTGCGGCTGGGGATCAGCGTCGTGCTCGACTACGGGCTCTGGGGTCGCGATGAACGGTGGGCCCTGCGCTGGCTGGCGCGATCAGCCGGGGCCTCCTGCCAGGTGGTCTACCTGCCCGTGGACAGGGACGTCCAGCTCGCCCGGATCGCGCACCGCCAGGCAGCCGCACCGCACCAGACGTTCCCGATGAGCGAGGCCGACGTGGACGCGTGGCGGGAGCAATTCCAGGTGCCTGACGCCGCCGAACTCGGCGGCGGTGAGATTCCCAGCCCGCCAGCAGGGTGGCCGGGCTGGGCGGCGTGGACAGCAGACCACTGGCCCTCGTGCACCGACAGGTAACCCGGCCGCCTGAGCAGCCTGACGAATCCGGCTTACTCAAGCGCCGATAATGAGCATTATGTTAAGTACTTGGTTCCGCGTACGGCTGGGTGTAGCTGTTGCCCTGTCTGCGGCCAGGAGGAAGCGTGTCGGCTTCAGCACCGCCCCGCTCCCCATCGCGGCACGCTGGCGGCAGTATGGCTGCGCTACTGACGTCAAAAACGTCCATCATGACGCCACCGTGTGCATGATGGCGTCATATCCGACTTGACATGACGTCACTATGACGCCATAGTGAGGTCATGGACCTGATGCCCTATGTCGAGAACCTCCGGCGCGAACTCGTCGTGGCCGCCGAAGCTGGCGGCCCGGAAGCCCGCGCGCTGGCCGAGCGCCTTACCGGCCCCCTTGAATCGGCCGCCCGGCTGGCCCTGCTGGAGGCGCTGTCGGCTGCAGCAGGAGAGATCACCCGTGACCTCGCCCCGGGATCGGTCGACGTGCTGCTGCGCGGCGGCGACCCGGCGTTCGTGGTGACACCTCCGCCAGCCCCGCCCCGAGAGGACGCGGCCGGCAACGAGACCGAGGCCCCGCCCGTCGCCGCGCCCCTCACCGGGCCGCTTGCCGGCGAGGACGGCACCGCGCGGATGACCCTCCGGCTGCCCGACCACCTGAAGGCGCGCGTCGAGGAGGCTGCCGGCCAGCAGGGGATCTCGGTCAACGCCTGGCTGGTCCGCGCCATCTCCGCCGCGTTCGGGCCAGGCGTGGGCAGCCGCCCCGTCAGCCAGCCGCGCAGCGGGCGCGATTACACCGGCTGGGTGCGCTAGCCCGCCCCGCTCCACCATTCTCACCGCCCGGCCCAGCGGCCGGGATCGCCCACCAAACCCACGAGGAGAGCACCGCCATGCCTGTTTTCGACACCCCCGAACCCATCACCGCCGACATCGACATCGTCGGCCGCGTCCAGGTCACCGCGAGCGACCGCGCCGACACCGCCGTCGAGGTACTCCCGGCCGACCCGGCCGATGAGGCGAGCGTGCAGGCCGCCGAGCAGACCACCGTCGAGTTCTCTGGCGGGCGGCTGCTGGTCAAGCGGCCCAAGCTCGGCCCCCTCGCGTCCCTGATCGGCCCGCGCGGCTCCGTCACGGTAACCGTCGGGCTGCCGGCCGGGTCGAACGTCAAGGCCAGCAGCCTCGCGGGCATCACCACCACCGGCCCGCTCGGCGAGGCCATCCTGCACAGCTCGATCGGCGACGTCCAGGTGGAGGCCTCCAGTCGGCTCGAGGCCAAGGCTGCCATCGGCTCCGTCACCGTGGACCGGGTGGCCGGCCCCGCGGAGGTGACCACCTCCAACGGGGCGATCCGGATCGGCGCCCTCGAAGGCGCCGCCACGCTGGAGTCCGCCAACGGCTCTATCACCGTCAACAGGACCGCCGGCGCCCTGCAGGTGAAGTCCGCCAACAGCGACATCACCCTCCGCGAGACCGCCGGCGTCGTGCAGGTGAAGTCCGCCAACAGCGACATCACCATCGGCCGCTCGCTCGCCGGCATCACCGCCAGGACCGCCTGGGGCCGGGTCCGCATCGACGAGGTGGTGGGCGGCACTGTCCACCTGGAGACCGGCCGCGGCGACGTCAGCATCGGGATCGCCGTGGGCACGGCCGCCTGGCTGGACCTGCACTCGAAGAGCGGTGTGGTCCGCAGCGACCTGGACGCCGCCGACGGCCCCGAGACCAGCGACACGGTCGCCGAGATCCGCGTCCACACCGACCGCGGCGACATTGACATCCACCGGTCCTGACCCCCGATCACCGTAAGGGAGCATGGAATGGAAGCGGCAATACAGGTCCGCGAGCTGCGGAAGTCCTACAAGGACCTGGACGTACTCAAGGGCGTCGACCTCGACGTGGCGCGCGGGTCCATCTTCGCGCTGCTCGGCTCCAACGGCGCCGGCAAGACCACGCTCGTCCGGATCCTCGCCACCCTCCTCAAGGCCGACAGCGGCACCGCCACCGTCAGCGGGCTCGACGTCGCGGCGCAGCCCGCGAAGGTCCGGGGCGCGATCAGTCTCACCGGCCAGTTCGCGGCGGTGGACGAGATCCTCACCGGCCGGGAGAACCTCATCATGATCGCCGAGCTGCGGCGCGTGAAGGGCGCGGCGCAGGTCGCCAACGGCCTGCTCGCCCGGTTTGGCCTCGCCGACGCGGCGGGGCGCCGGGTAGCGACCTACTCCGGCGGCATGCGCCGCCGCCTCGACATCGCCATGAGCCTCATCGGCGACCCGCGGGTCGTCTTCCTCGACGAGCCGACGTCCGGCCTCGACCCGGAGGGCCGCCTCGAGGTGTGGCAGGTCATCCAGGACCTCGCCAGCGGCGGCACCACCGTGTTCCTCACCACCCAGTACCTCGACGAGGCCGAGAAGCTCGCCGACCGGATCGCGATCCTGCACGGCGGCACCATCATCACCTCCGGCACCCTGGCAGAGCTGAGGAAGCTGCTCCCGCCCGCGGAGGTCGAGTACGTCGAACGCCAGCCCACCCTGGAAGAGATCTTCCTGGCCATCACCGGAAGCGGCAAGAAATGAACCCCCACTTCTTCAGCGACACGGCCGTAATGCTCAAGCGCTCCCTGCGGCACATCCTGCGCAGCCCGGACACCATCATCACGACGGCGATCATGCCGATCGCCTTCATGCTGCTGTTCCGCTACGTGTTCGGGGGCGCCATCAAGGCAGGCGCCAGCAACTACGTGAACTACCTGGTGCCCGGGATCCTGCTCATCGCAATCGCCAGCGGCATCTCCTATACCGCCTACCGCCTCTTCCAGGACATGCAGGGCGGCATCTTCGAGCGGTTCCAGTCGATGCCGATCACCCGCTCGTCAGTGCTGTGGGGCCACGTGCTGACCTCGCTGGTCGCCAACGCGATCTCCGTGGTGGTCATCATCGCGGTGGGCCTCATCATGGGCTTCCGCTCCTCGGCTGGCGTCCTGCCGTGGCTCGCGGTGGCCGGCATACTCATCCTGTTCACCCTCACCCTGACCTGGCTCGCCCTGATCGCGGGCCTGACGGCGAAGTCCACGGACGGCGCGAGCGCCTTCTCCTACCCGCTCATCTTCCTGCCGCTCATCAGCTCAGCCTTCGTCCCAACGACCACGATGCCCGGCCCGGTCCGCGCCTTCGCGGAGAACCAGCCGGTCACCTCGATCGTGAACACGATCAGGGACCTGCTAGCCCAGCAGCCCACCGGCAACGCCATCTGGATCGCCCTAGCCTGGTGCGCAGGCGTGCTGCTCGTCGCCTATACCTTCGCCATGCTGGCCTACCGCCGGAAGATCGCCTGAGACCCGGCAGCCAGCCAGCCAGGCCGGCGGTGATGTTGTGTCCCCAGGCGTCCCCGGCTTACCGGGGACGCCTGGCTAAGGCTCCGCGCCAGCCCACGGCTCCCTACGGGCCGGTGCGGCCTAGATACCAGGCGTCCCCGGCGCCGTGACCGCGATCAAGCACGACCCCTCGATCGTGTTCACCGACCCGGTCACCACGGCTGATCCCGGGAAGGCGCCGGGAAATTCGACCGTGCCGATGGCGACGGCAGTCGTCCCGTCGATCTTGAAACCGCCCGGCGCGTTGGGGATGGAGAACGCCCCGGTGGTCCAGATTACGTACCAGCCGCTGAGGATGTCCCCGTCGTTGGATTGCAGCTTGAGCTTGAAATCCCGGGTAACGGAGCCGACCCATAGCGTGGATGTCCCGCAATCGGCGGGGAAACTGCCCGTGCCGTTGGTGATGGCGTAGGCCGGCGCGGGCAGGCTGGTCAATCGCGCGCCGGCACGATGGAGTCGGCGGCGATGGTCAGCAGGATCCGCGTCTCAGGTTTGCCGCTGAAGTTCGGGTAAGGGCGGCCGAGGTACTTCTGGGAGATCTCATCGATGCTCTCGGCCGCGCCGTCGGCGTCCGTCGCGATCACATGGCCGCGCACCGCGTAGTAGCGCCTGGTGTTGCCGGGGTCGACGATGTTTACCGCCACGCGGGGATCGCGGGCGACGTTCCTGACCTTCTGTGTCCAGTCGGGGCTGTTGATCAGGATGTGGTCACCGTCGGTCGTCACCCAGGTCTGGGTCAGCTGGGGTGACCCGTCGGGCATGAGGGTGGCCAGGAAGCAGGGGCTGGGCAGGCGCAGCAGTTCGAGTAGCCCGTCGGGCAGTGGCATGGCCAACGCGGTTCCCTTCGATGGTGAGCACGTGAACGCTTCAGTATCTGGTAACGAATGGCCGTCTCCCATTCCTCCCATGTCACAGGCGGCTGGGCTGTCTCGTCTCAGGTCTCAGGGGACAGACTCTGGAATCAGGCAAGGTGATGACCATGCGGGTGTTCGTGGCAGGCGGGACCGGGGTCCTGGGGCGGCGGCTGGTGCCGCAGTTGGTGGCCCGGGGCCACCAGGTGACGGCTACGACCACGGGCCCGGGCAAGCTGGGGTCGCTGGAGCAGCTGGGCGCCGAGGCCGTCGTGATGGACGGGCTGGATGCGGTGTCGGTCGGTGAGACGGTGGCCGCGGCCCGGCCGGACGCGATCGTGCACCAGATGACCGCGATTTCCGCGGCGCACGCCGGAAAGCCCGATTTGAAGCACCCCGACCGCTTCTTCGCCACCACCATCCGGCTGCGCTCCGAGGGAACGGATCACTTGCTGGCCGCCGCCGAGGCGACCGGCGTATCCCATGTTGTCGCGCAGAGCTTTGCCGCCTTTAACGGGATCCGCGAGGGTGGATGGGTGAAGACCGAGGAGGACCCGGTGGACCCGGGCCCGGCGAGCGCGCGCCAGGGGGCGGAGGCACTCCGCCACCTCGAGGACGTGGTCGTCGAGGCTGGTGGCGCGGTCCTGCGTTACGGCAGCCTGTACGGGCCGGGCGCCATCGATGATCAGGTCAAGCTCGTGCGCAAGCGGCAGTTCCCGCTGGTCGGGGGCGGCACCGGCTACATGTCGTGGGTGCATCTCGACGACGCGGCGAGCGCTACCGTCCTGGCCCTGGAGCACAAGGCGACCGGCGTGTTCAACATCGTCGACGACGAACCGGCCCCCGCCAGCGAGTGGCTGCCTTATCTGGCCGCGTGCGCGGGGGCGAAGCGGCCAATGCGGATTCCCCCGTGGGCGGCCCGGCTGCTAGCCGGGGAAATGGTGGTGATCATGATGACGGAGGGGCGCGGCTTCTCCAACGCCAAGGCCAAGCGGGAGCTCGGCTGGACACTGCAGTACCCCTCATGGCGCCAGGGCTTCCAGGAAGAACTCGCGTGAGCAGGGCCGGGGAGTTCGAGCAGCTGCGGCCGCTGCTGTTCGCGATCGCCTACCGGATCCTCGGCACCGTGAGCGAGGCCGAGGACGCGGTCCAGGAGACCTGGCTGCGTTACGAGGCCTCCCCGGCCCAGCCCACGTCGGTCAAGGCCTTCCTCTCGGCCGTGGTGACCCGGATCTCGATCGACGTGCTGCGCTCGGCCCGCCGCCGGCGGGAGGAGTACGTCGGGCAGTGGTTCCCCGAACCGCTGCTGACCGACCCCTACGAGGACCCAGAGCGGTCGGCGGAGCTGGCCGACTCGGTGTCGATGGCGGCCCTGCTGCTGCTCGAGCGACTCAGCCCGCTCGAACGTGCGGTCTTCGTGCTGCGCGAGGTATTCGGGTTCGGCTTCCCGGAGGTCGCGTCGGCGGTGGGCAGGTCAGAGGCGGCGTGCCGCCAGCTCGCGGTGCGGGCGCGGCGCCACATGGACGAAGGGCGTCCCCGGTTCGAGGCGGATCGCAGGGCGCGGGATGAGCTGGCAGCGCGCTTCTTCGATGCGTTCCGGGAAGGCGACGTCGCGGGCCTACGGGAACTGCTCGCCGCTGACGTTCAGATGATCGGGGACGGCGGCGGCAAGGCCCCGCAGTGGGCCAGGGGCATCATCGGCGCCGAGAACGTGGCCCGGGTGCTGGCCGCGATCGTCGCGCCGTTCGCCCAGATCGGCGGCGTAGTGGAGCGGCACGAGGTGAACGGCCATCCGGGCGCGATCTTCCGCGACCGGGACAACAAGGTGCTCAATACCTGGACACTTGACGTGCTCGACGGGCGGATCCAGACGATCCGCTCGGTGATCAACCCCGACAAGCTCGGGCACGTGGGTCCGGTGGCGGACGCATGGGCGGTTGTCCGCGAGGCGAACCAGGCTCGCCGGCCCGCGAATTGACGGTGGGCAGCTACCGCCCGGCGACCCGCTCCCCCGCGACCCGCTCCCCCGCGACCCGCTCCCCCGCGACCCGCTCCCCCGCGACCCGCTCCCCCCCGCGACCGGCATGCCCAGCTGGTCGGCCAGCCAGGGCGCGGTGACACTGCCCGGATCACGTGCTACGTCCCGCGGTGTGCCCTGGGCGACGATACGGCCCCCGTCGGGCCCTCCCCCGGGTCCCATGTCGATGAGGTAGTCGGCCGTGGCGAGCAGGTCGAGATCATGGTCGATGACGATGATGGTGGCCCCGGCGTCGAGCAGCCGGTCGAACACGCCGACGAGCGTGCCCACGTCGAGGGGATGCAGCCCCGTCGAGGGCTCGTCGAAGACGTACAGCACGCCACGCTGGCTGCTGCGCAGGCGGGATGCGATCCGCAGCCGCTGGGCCTCGCCGCCGGACAGGGAGGGCGTGGGCTCGCCCAGCCGCAGGTAGCCCAGGCCCACCTCGTCGACGGGCCGCAGCGCCGCCGCGATCGGTGCCTGCTGCGCAAACCGGCCGAGTGCGTCATGCACGGTCAGGCCGAGAACATCAGAGATGGTGAGGCCGTCGACGCGGACCTCGAGGGTGGCGTCATTGAACCGGGCGCCGTGGCAGGTCGGGCACTCGACGCTGATGTCGGGCAGGTACTGCACGTCGAGGTCGATATCGCCCAGGCCCCGGCAGGTCGGGCACTGGCCCTCGCGGGTGTTGAAGGAGAAGTGACCGGGCTTCCACGTCCGGCGCCTGGCGGCGGGCGAGCCGGCGTACCGGCGGCGGATCGCGTCGAAGGCCCCGGAGTAGGTGGCCGGCGTCGATCGCGCGTTCTGCCCGATGGGTGAGGCGTCGATCTGCACGACCTGGTGGATGCCGGCCAGGTCGAGGGCCCGGACGTGGCCCGGCAGCGGCAGGTCATTGAGCCGGGCCAGCGCGGCCGGGACGAGGCTGTCCAGGACCAGGGCGGTCTTCCCGGCTCCGGACGGCCCGGCCACGGCGGTGAGCCGGTGCAGCGGGAAGGCGGCGGTCACGCCGTGCAGGTTGTACAGGTCGCCGACTTCGATGCTGGCCTGCCCGCCAGGCTCAGGCGGGGTGGCCCGGTCCCGCCGCACGGTCGCCGTGCCGGCCAGGAAGGGCCCCATGATGGAGTCTGGGTCCGCCGTGAGCTGGTCCGGGGTCCCCTCGGCGACGATGGTGCCGCCGAGCGTCCCGGCGGCGGGGCCGAGCTCGATGACCCAGTCCGCGGTGCGGATGAGCTCCCGTTCGTGCTCCACGACCACGACGGAGTTGCCGTTCGCGGCGAGGGCGGCGATCGTCCGGCGCAGCCCTTCGACGTTGCTCGGATGCAGCCCCACGGACGGCTCATCCAGCACGTAGAGCATGCCGGTCGTGCTGGCCCGCACCGTCGAGGTGAGCTCGATGCGCTGCCGCTCCCCCGCCGACAATGATGCGCCGGACCGGTCCAGCTGGAGGTAGCCGAGCCCCACGTCGAGCAGCGGCGCGAGCCCGCCGTCCAGCTCGCCGACCAGGCCTGCGGTCAGCGGGGCCAGCTCGGCCGGCAGCCCGCCGGGCAGTCCGGCCGCGAACGACCGCAGCTCGTCCAGCCGGAGTGCGCTGATTTCCGCGAGGTTGCGGCCGCCCAGCAGCGACCGCAGCGCCTCGGGGCGCAGCCGGGTGCCGTGGCACACGGAGCAGGTCCGGGTGACCAGGAAGCGCCGCACCCGCCCGCGGCTGACCTCGTTGTCGCTGCGCAGCCCCCGCTCCACGGTGGCGATGGCGTTCTCGTAGGTCACGTTGAGCTGCACGGGCCGCCCTGACCGGCCCGACGCGAACGTCACCCGCCGCTGGACGGGCTCGCCGTGCAGCACGATGTCCTTCTCGCGCGGGGTCAGCTCCCGGTACGGCACGTCGAGCCGGACCCCGAGCTCGCGGGCCGCGTACTGGTACAGCCGGCGGGAGCCCGCGTTCCACGGCAGGACGGCGCCTTCCTCGATGGTCTTGTCCTGGTCGGGGACGAGGGTGCCGGCGTCGACCTCGGTCCGCATTCCCAGGCCGTTGCAGGCGGGGCACGCGCCGTAGGAGTTGAAGGAGAAGGACTCGGCGCTGGGCGCCTCGAAGTGCGCGCCGCACACGGGGCACACGATCTCCATGTCCTGCGTCGCCACCGATGGCTCGACGCGGTGGCCGTTCGGGCACACATGCGAGCCCAGCCGCGACATCATCAGGCGCAGGATGTTGAGGACCTCGGTCATGGTCCCGACCGTGCTGCGCGGGCCGGGCACCGGCGGGCGCTGGCGCAGGGCCAGTGCGGGCGGCAGGTGGTCGATCCGGTCCACGGCCGGGCGCTGGGCCTGGGCCAGCCGGCGGCGGCTGTAGGTGCTCAGCGCCTCCAGGAAGCGGTGCATCCCCTCGGCGTAGAGGGTGCCGATGGCCAGCGAGGTCTTCCCGGACCCGGATACGCCGACGACGGCGACGGTCCGCCACAGCGGAACGTCTACGTCCAGGTGCCGCAGGTTGTTGTGCCGGGCGCCGCGAATCTGGATGGCGCGGGGCAGGCCGGCGGGCACCGGCAGCGCCGACGCGGCCCGCCCGGCAGGGGGACGCCCGTCACCCCGCCCGTCACCCCGCCCGTCCAGCGCGTTGTCATCAGGGCCCATCGTTTAATTAGACCGTTGGCCTGCCGCGCGGAGGGCGCCGGGGCGCAGTGGAGTGCCGAGCATGCGGCTGAGCAGGGTGCGGTGCGCCGCGTGGAGGGTCCGGACGGCCGCGGGGGTGAGGCCGGGCTTGACGGCGGGGCGGCCGCCGCGGGGCCGTCCGGGCTTCGTCGGGATCCACAGGTAGCCCGGGTCGCTGCCCTCGAGCTCGGCAATGATCTCGGCCCTGGCCTCGAGCCAGCGGGTGAGGATCTGCACGGCCGGGCCGCCGAGCTCGCATGAGCCGTCGGCCAGGTCCACGCGTGCCCCGCCGTCCAGGTGCAGGGCGCTGACCCTGAGCCCGGCCAGCTCGGGGACGCCGCGGCCGGTGTCGGCGACCATCGCCGCCACCGCCGCGGTACGCAGCGCGATCGCGGCGTTGGCCTGGGGCAGCCTGCGGACGGTCAGGTCGTAGAGGACTCGCTGGGTGTCGGCGGGGGTCAGGTAGAAACCGCGGGCGGGCGGCTCATTCTCGCGCCGGCCGGGCAGGCCCAGGAACCCGGCGAGGGCGTTGTAGGAGTCGATGCGCACTCGCATGGAGTTGGGATAGGCGGCCGCATGGGGACCGCGGAGGGTGTTGCGGGCGCGGAGCCTGCCCGCGGCCGCGTCGGAGAGCCAGGCGTCGGTCCGCGCGGGATCCATCAGCTCCCCGACCGTGATCCGGAGGGTGCCGGTGGCCTGCTGGGCATGCTGGAGGTACTCATCGAGGAAGTGCCTGCGGATGCGGCGGGTGGTGGCGGCAAACTGGCGGTCGGCCAGATGCCGGATGAAGTCGTCAATGGCGTCGCTGGCCGAGGAACGGGCCTCCCGTGCCGACATGCCACGAAGCGTACAAGTTCCCGCTGATAACAGCAAGATGCTGCCGGAGACCCGACTCCCCCAGCGTGGCCTGGCGAGTTTTGTAAGATCCGGGACGGATCGCTTCGATTTCGGCTCGGGTCGGCTTGGTCCGTCCCGGACCCCCGGCTCCCTGCACGGGCCGTTTAACATGAACGTCTCCCGCTTCTTGCTGTTATCACGCTGGGCATGAAGAGGGGAGCTGGTCGTTGCTCGCTGCCTTTACCGGGCTTTCCGCGCCACCGCGCGCGCCTGCTCCAGCTGATCGACATTGACCGGCCCGGTCCCGGGCAGGCCTGCGGCCGTCCACGCTTCCTGGGCCCGCGCCGTGTCACCGCCCGCCTCCTGGAGCACGATCTTCTTCGCCGTGGTGCTGGGCACGGCCCCGTCAGCGCCCATGTCCATCAGGTGGGCCAGCATCCTGACCGACTGGGCCCGCTGCCCGGCCTTGCGCTCGTTGTAGCGGTAGACCAGCACCCAGCGGCCTTCCAGGGACCGGGCCCGCTCGATCAGCGCGCGGCCGCGGTCGCTGTCCTTCTGCTCGGTGCGGATCGGCTCGGTCTCACCCGACGGCAGGCGCAGCGTGAGCAGCCCACGCCGGCTCGACTCCTCGATCTCGACCTTCTCCAGGAAGGCGATGAAGGTCCGGGCTGACTCCAGCCGCTCGATGTCCTGCCTGGCCTGCTGGGCGATCAGGTGCAGGTCAACCGTCAGGCCGTGCACCCGGCGGCCCCAGGCCGTCTCGCCGCCGGGAGGACACGGCCCCGCCGCCTGAGCCGCCGCGATGACCAGGCTGTAGTGGCTGTTGTCCACGCCGCCCATTATTGCCCGCCCTGACCGCCGGCTGCGGGCGCACCGCCACCCGCGGGCGCGCCTCCACCGCCAGGTCGCC
The DNA here is from genome assembly GCA_963723595.1 of uncultured Actinomycetes bacterium. Lineage (GTDB taxonomy): Bacteria > Actinomycetota > Actinomycetes > Streptosporangiales > Streptosporangiaceae > RYN-230. The sequence goes on along the minus strand of CAVRRQ010000010.1, from coordinate 365,324 downwards.
GGGCCAGCCGGTTCCGCAGAAAACGGCGTTCGGCCCCGGTCGGCGCCAGGTCAGCGGCCAGGCGGTAATTTTCAGCTGCCTCCGGCATGCGCCCGGCCCGGCGCAGCAGGTCGGCCCGCGTGGCATGCAGCAGGTAGTAGGTGTCCAGCTGCCCGGTCCCGCTGATCGCGTCGACCAGCGGCAGCGCTGCCTCCGGGCCGTCGGCCATGCCGATCGCGACGGCACGATTCAGGTCCACGATGACGCTCGGGGCGACGCGCGCGAGCCGCCCGTACAGCCCGGCGATCTGCGGCCAGTCGGTCTGGGCCGCGGTGGGCGCGATGGCGTGGCACGCGGCGATGGCCGCCTGGATCTGGAACGGGCCGGCCTGGCGGCGGCGCAGCGCCCGTTCCAGGACGGCGGTGCCCTCGGCGATCTGGGCCTGGTCCCACAGCGAGCGGTCCTGCTCGTCCAGGGTGACCAGGTCGCCGTCCAGGTCGGCGCGCGCTGGCCGCCGTGCGTCGTGCAGCAGCATCAGCGCGAGCATGCCGTGCGCCTCAGGCTCGTCCGGCATCAGCAGCGCCAGCACGCGCGCCAGGCGGATGGCCTCCCGGGACAGCCGGGTCTCCTGCGGCTCCCCGTACCCCTCGATTGAAGAGCAGGTAGAGAACGTGGAGCACGGCGGGAAGGCGCTCGGGCAGCAGGTGCGGGGGCGGGACGCGGAACGGGATGCCCGCGTGCGCGACCTTCTGCTTGGCCCGGAAGAGGCGCTGGCCCATGGTCCGTTCCGGCACGAGGAACGCACGGGCGATCTCCGCGGTACTCAGGCCGGACAGGCTCCGCAGGGTCAGCGCCACCTGGGCATCGAGGTTCAGCGAGGGATGGCAGCAGGTGAACATGAGTTCCAGGCGCTCATCCGGGATCTCGCTGTCGCTCGCGTAGGGCGGCACCGGTTCCATCGCCGCCACCTCCCGCAGCTTCGCCGCTTCGGCCGATGCGCGGCGCATCCGGTCGATGGCGCGGTGACGTGCCGTGGTGGTGAGCCACGCTACCGGCTGGCCGGGCACACCGGACTGCGGCCACGTCTGGAGCGCCTGCGCGAACGCGTCCTGGGCACACTCCTCGGCCAGGTCCCAGTCGCCGCCGGTGAGCCGGATCATGGTGGCCACGATCCGGCTCCATCCGTCGGCGTAGATCCCGGCGATGTGCTCGTGTATCTCAGCCGTCACTGCTCCCGGCCTGCCAGTCGCTGCTAGTCCTCGCCGTCGGGCCAGAACGGGCGCAGTTCGATCGCCCCGGCCCACGCCATCGGGTGCTTGGACGCCACGTCGATCGCCTCGTCCAGGTCGGCACACTCGAGGATGTCGAAGCCGGCGATCAGGTCCTTGGTTTCCGCATAGGGCCCGTCGGTCAGCAGCACCTCACGGTTGCGCACCCGGACTGTGGTGGCGTCGCTGGCCGGCCGGGTCCGGTTGCCCATCACCCTGATTCCCTTGCCATCCATGTCCGCGACCCAGTCCTCGACGTCCGGGGCGCCGTCGTCCTGGCCAGGCGTGTAGTCGGGGTCCGTGCAGACCAGCATCAGGTACTTCATCGTGTTGCCCTCCTTGTCTGTCCGTCATGTGAATGACGAACGGGCCACCTGCTCTACTACCGGTCCGGAAGAACTTTTTTCAGCCGGCTTACCCGGAAGCGTGCCTCCCGGTGAGGGACCCGTGCGACATCACCGCGCCCGGCCGACGTGCCCGTGCGCCGGTACCGCCAGCCAATCAGGGCGGCGCCCCCGGATCGCCGCGGGTGACGCAGGTCTGGCCACCATGGCGCTGGTGGTGTGCGATTACCAGGAGTAGCCTGCCGGTAGGGAAGATCCGGTGAGTGCGCCCGGGTGACCCGAGATAATAGTAAGGCTGCTCCGGACCCCGGTGGCGTCATGCGTTCGTACGCACACCGAGGTGGACAATGCCAGGATCCGCCCGCCAGCTGCTGTCGCTCTGGCGATCACCATGAATCAGCCCGGTACCTTCGTGCACTGGTCGATCTTTGACGTTTCAGTGGCCAACCTGGTCCTGATCGCGGTAATGGTCGTCATCTTCGGCGCCGCGCTGCTACTCCCGTTCCCGCGGGGAGTCCGCGCGGCGCCCACCATAATTGCCGATCCGGCCACAGACGACGCTGCGGATGGCGGCGCGGCGAGAGCGGGTGATCCCGCTGATGACCCCGCCGCCGGGATGTGGACCGCCCGGGTGCGCCGCCGCGCGCTGCGGACGCTGCCACCAGGCAAATTGCTGCCCGACAGCCAGCCCGCCTACGTCGCATCCTGGATCTACGTGTTCGGTGTCGGCTCGCTGGCCGCGCTCGGGGTCGCGATCGTGTCGGGGTTCGGCCTCGCGCTGGGCGGCCCGGACTGGTGGCATTACAACTCAGTCGGCCACTTCTTCAACAGCCTGCACGTGTGGAGCGTCGAGCTGTTCATGGCCCTGCTGGTCATCCATCTGTGGGGCAAGTTCTGGATGGCGGCCTGGCGGGGCAAGCGGACCTGGACCTGGATCACCGGCGTGGTCGCGTTCGCCGCCTCGGTCGTGGAGTGTTTCACCGGCTACCTGTCCCAGCAGAACTTCGACTCCCAGTGGATCTCCACCAGCGGCAAGGACGCCTTCAACTCCGTCGGGGTCGGCGCGTTCTTCAACGTGATGAACTTCGGCCAGATGCTGATGTGGCACATCGTGCTCCTCCCGATCGTGCTCATCGCCATCGTCGGCGCGCACGTCCTGCTGGTCCGCATGCACGGGGTGGCGCACCCGATCGACGCCCACGCCGCCGAGGTCAAGGGAACCGGCCGGCTCCGGCGGCGCGCCATCGCCGCCGCCGACGCCGCCCCCTGGCGCGGGCCGAACCGGCGCTACGACATCCTCAAGGAAGGCACCATCGCGGCGGTGGTCGTGCTGGCCCTGACCCTGGGCCTGGCCGGCTTGCTGTCCTCGCCCGACGTGCCGCCGGTCACCATCGCGACCTGGGCGAGGCTCGCGCCCGCGGACTTCCTGGGCACCGCCGCCAGCGAACTGAACGGCACCAGCGAGACCGCCACCTACGGGCCGCCCTACAACCACCAGAACGCCAGCGCCCAGCGGCTGCTGTTCTCCCCCGCCGTCATCACCGGGGTACGGCAGCCGGTCAACGCCGCCCAGGACTTCGTTATCGGGCCGCTCACGGCGCTCGCCCGCACCGACCCGGCCATCGCCGCCCCGCTCGCTACCTACAAAGCTGCCTCCGACGCCCAGCAGCTGAAATGGGCCAGCGCCTACGGCACCGCCGTGGCGAAGGTGAGGTTCGCCGGCGGCAGCCCGGTCACCCCCGCGGCGGGCGACGGTCCGGTCCCGGCGCTGATGGCCGGAGAACTTACCCTGGCGCGCAGCGGCGCACTGGACACCGACCTGCTCTCCCAGCAGCCGTTCTACGGCACCAACTTCACCAAGCCGCTGCTGTTCATCGAAGACGGCGCCTACTTCGTCAACAAGGCCACAGCGATGGGCCTGACCGGCAGCCAGTGGGGCGTCATGAACGAGACTGGCAGCTATCCAGGCCAGCCCTGGCTCTGGCTCTACACCCTCTGGTACCAGGTCCCGGGCTGGACCAACTCCGCGAACATCGACATGATCGCCATCTACATGACCGGCCTGGCCACCATCTTGCTGCTGCTGATCCCGTTCATCCCCGGACTGCGCGACATCCCCCGCCTCATCCCCGTGCACCGGCTCATCTGGCGGGGGCACTGGGAAAGCCCGGCACCAGACCCGGTCCCCCACCCGGGCCAGACACCGGAATCCGGCACAGGAAATGGCAAAGCCCCCGCCAGGACCCCCACCCATTCAAGGTCGTGATAGATCCGACCGCCCCGGGGTGGCAGATCCCTTGTCCGCAGCCGCCGCGGCCCGCCGGATTCGGCGGGCCGCGGCGGTGCTCAGGGCAGCTTCTGCAGCCCGGCGCCGGTGAGCACGTACCCGGGGGCTACCGTCGCCGGGTCGGCCCGGACCAGGTCCACCAGGACGGCCCCGGCCAGCTCGGGGGTCAGCAGTTCTCCGAGCTGTTTGAGATAAGACTCCTCGGTCTGGCCGCTGCGGGCCGCGTACGCCCGGACACCCCGCCGGCCCACGTCCCCGTACGGGGTCATCCTGGGCATGACCGCGGTGACGGTGGTGTCCAGCCCGGCCCGGCGCGCCTCGTCCTGGGCGTAGCCCGCGATGAACCGCTGGGCCGCCTTGGCCCCGGCGTACCCGCCGCTGGCCGGGGACCCGTTGAGGGCCGCGCCGCTGCTCATCACCACCACCCGGCTGCCTGGCCGCAGAGGCTTCAGCAGGGCCTCGCGCAGCCAGGTGAACGCGATCCTGACGTCGGTCTCCCAGTTGACCGAGAAAGTCTCCCACGTCTGGTCCTGGAGCCGCCGCATCACGGGGTTGGCCCCGGCGACCAGGATGAGCACCTCCGGGTCGTAACGGTCCACCAGGTTCCACGCCACCGTCGCGTCGGCCGCGTCCGCGACCTCCGCCTGGATGTTCGGGCTGGCCGCAGCCAGCTCGGCCAGCGCCGGGCCGCTCCGGGCGACCGCGACCACGTCCGCGCCGGCCCCGGCGAAGGCGCGGGCGATCCCGCGCCCGAGGCCCCGGCTGGCGCCCACGACGACGGTCGTCCGGCCTGAGAGGTCGGTGATCATGTCTTTCCTCTTTCCTCAAACTTGTCGTGGCCCGGCCCCCCGGTGACCTCTCACATCAGCGGCGTAGGCCCGGGAACCGGCGCCGGGCCGATGATGATCAGGAACCGGGCCCCGGCAGCGTGCTCACGACGCGACGGCCTCGGCGGTCACGAACGCCGCGTTCTCGCGCTCGAGCGCCTTGACCGCACCGCTGCGCCAGCTGCCGGCCAGGGTCTGGGACGCAGGATCGGGGAAGATGTCCTCCTCCTCGTTGTCCAGTCCGTCGAAGATCTCTCGTGCGACCGACTCCGCAGACGCCTTGGGTATGTCAAACCCCCGGGTCATATCGGTGTCGGTGGGGCCGGTGAGCACGGCATGGACCCGCACGCCCCGTCCGGCCAGCAGAGCGCGCAGCGACTGCGTCAGGCTGAACGCGGCCGCCTTGGAGATCGCGTAGGCCGGAGTGAGCGGCAACGGGGCCAGCGACATCGTCGACACGTTGTTGACGATGGCTCCCCGGGACCGGATGAGGGCCGGCAGGAAGGCCTGGGTCACCGCGTGGGTGCCGAAGAGGTTGACGGCCAGGTGCTGGTCGAGCGCGGCACGATCGCTCCAGTCGCCGAACAGCGCGATCCCGGCGTTGTTGACGAGCACGTCGAGAGACCCGACCCTGTCCGCGGCGGCCCGGATCTGCGCCGCGCTGGTGACGTCCAGGAGCAGCGGCGTCACCCTGTTGTCGGGGTGGGCCAGCGGTTGGCGCGTCCCGGCGTACACCCGGCTCGCGCCTCTGCGCAGTGCCTCGCCGACCAGGGCCTGCCCGATGCCGCGGTTGGCCCCGGTCACCAGGACTGACTTGCCTTCGATTGACATAACTACCTCCAGGTAGGGGAACCCGGCTCACGGAGGAAGCCCGGGTCCCGGGGCCCGGATCGTCCGGGCCATCGCCTTAGGCAGACACCGGCCTGCCGGGAAAACGGGCGGCCGGGTACCGCCCAGTTCGCTCCCCGGCCGGTGTCTGTACGGAAGTGAGACAATCTGCGGGAGAGGCGGGCGCAGGGGTGGGGGTAATGACAGCCGACCTGGTCACCAGGGCCCGGGCGGGAGACGGTGACGCGTTCCGCGAGCTCACCGAGCCGCTCCGGCGGGAGCTGCAGGTGCACTGCTACCGGATGCTCGGATCCTTCCAGGACGCCGAGGACGCCCTCCAGGACACGCTCCTGACCGCCTGGCAGGGCCTCGGCGGGTTCGAGGGCCGGGCGTCGATCCGTACCTGGCTCTACCGGATCGCCACCAACCGGTGCCTCAACGCCCTCCGCTCGGCCAGCCGGCGCCCGGCCGTGGAGTGGAACATCCCCGGGGTCGAACCCCCCGAGCCGACCCGGCTCGGCGAGGTCGTCTGGCTCGAGCCCTTCCCCGACAGCCTCCTCGAGGGTGCGATCGACGTGCCACTCGGCCCGGAGGCCCGCTACGAGCAGTCCGAAGCCATCTCCCTGGCCTTCGTGACCGCCCTGCAGGTCCTGCCGCCCCGCCAGGTCGCCGTGGTCATCCTGCGCGACGTGCTCGGATACCACGCGAGCGAAGTGGCCGGGCTGCTCGGCACGACCGTTGAGTCGGTCAACAGCGCTCTGAAACGGGGCCGCGCGGGCCTGCAGCGGAACCTGCCGCCGGCTGGCGGGCGCGACGCGCCTCCCCCGCCTGGCTCCCCCTCCGAGCGGGCGCTCGTGGCCGAGTTCGTCCGGGCGTACGGGACGGGCGATGTCGGCGCGCTGATCGCCTTGCTCACCGACGACGTCTTCGTGTCCATGCCGCCGGTTCCGCTCGAGTGGCACGGCCGCGACGACGTGGCCCGCTTCTACACCGGCATCATGGGCCAGGGGCGGGTGTATGACCTCGTGCCGACGCGGGCGAATGGCGGCCAGCTCGCGTTCGGGACCTATTTCCGCGCCCCGGAGGGCATCCGCCACGGGGCCGGCCTGCTCGTCCTGACCCTCACCGGGGACCGGATCTCCGCCCTGACCCGCTTCGAGAACAGCGTGCTCCCCCGGTTCGGGCTGCCGCGATCGCTCCCCGGCTGACCCGGTTCGTGGTCAGGACCGCCTGCACGCCCAGCCGTTACGCTCGTCCGCATGCCGATTCCACCCGGAGTCCTCGTCCGCACGCTCGCCCCTGAAGGCCGGCTGCGCGCATCCATCAACGCGGGTAACCCGGTCCTGGCGCACCGGGACGCGGTGACCGGCGAGGCGGGCGGCGTCTCGGTCACCTGGCCCGGGCGCTGGGACGCGAACTGGGCCTGGGGGTCGAGCTGGTCGTGTTCGACCGGGCCGCGCAGTCGGTGGACGCGGTGCGGAGCGAGCGGGCCGACGTCGGTTTCTTCGCCATCGACCCCGCGCGCAGCCAGGGCCTCCGCTTCACCGCGCCGTACGTGCTGATCGAGGGCAGCTATCTTGTCCCCCAGGGTTCCTCCGTGCGGGACAACGCGGGGTGGACCGCCCCGGGACCCGGGTGGCGGCCGGCCAGGGCAGCGCCTATGACCTCTTCCTGTCGCGCGAGTTGCACGCCGCGCAGGTCGAGCGCGTGGCCGGCGCGCCTGCCGTGCTGCAGGCCCTGACGGCCGGCCAGGCGGACGTGGCCGCCGGCATCCGGCAGGTGCTCGGGGACTGGGCCGCGCAGGATCCGTCGCTGCGGCTGCTGCCCGGCCGCTTCATGGTGATCAGGCAGGCCATGGGCCTGCCGGCCGGCCGTGGTGAGGAGGCGGCGGAGGTCGTGGCCGGGTTCGTCGAGCGCATGAAGGCCAGCGGCTTCGTGGCCGAGGCGCTGGCCCGGCACGGCGTCGAGGGCGCCTCCGTCGCACCCGGTTAGCCGGGGCTACCGCGGCTCGTAGGCCAGGTTGGGCCGCAGCCAGCGCTCGACCTCGGCCATGGTCGATGCCCGCGACGGCCGCGCGTAGTCCCCGACCTGGTCCTGGCCGATGCGCCCGACCGTGAAGTACCGCGACGACGGGTGGGCGAAGATCAGCCCGCTGACGCTCGCGGCCGGGGTCATCGCGAACGACTCGGTCAGCCCCATGCCCGAGCTGCCCGGCGCCGAGCAGGCTCGAACAGCTCCCGCTTCTGGCTGTGGTCGGGGCTGGCCGGGTACCCGAGCGCGGGCCGGATGCCGCGGAACCGCTCGGCGTGCAGGTCCTCGAGGGCCGGCTCGGCGCCGGGCTCGAACCAGTCCCGGCGCGCCTGCAGGTGGATGTACTCCGCGAACGCCTCGGCCAGCCGGTCCGCCAGCGCCTTCACCATGATCGCCCGGTAGTCGTCCTGCTCGGCCTCGTAGTGCGCGGCCAGCTGCGCCGGCGCCGTGGATGCCGACCGCGAACCCGCCCAGGTGGTCGCCGGCCGGGGCGACGTAGTCGGCCAGGCAGCGGTTGGCGCGGCCGTCGGGCTTCGTCGGTCTGCTGGCGCAGCATCGGGAAGCCGCAGCGCCGTTCCCGGCGCCGAGCACGATGTCGTCGCCCTCGGCGTGCGCGGGCCAGAAGCCGTACACGCCGCGGGCCTGGAGCGAGCCCGCCGCGATGATCTCGTCGAGCAGCGTCGTTCGCGTCGTCGTAGAGTTCGCGGGCGACCGGCTGGTCCAGGATGGCCGGGTACTTGCCCTTCAGCTCCCAGGCCAGGAACAAGAACTGCCAGTCGATCATCTCGCGCAGGTCGCCGATCCGGGCTGGACCATCGCGGACCCCGGTGAAGGCCGGGCACGGGCAGGTCGTCGAAGGCGACCTGCTTCCCGGTTGGCCCGCGCCTGCTCCGAGGGCCAGCAGCGGCTGCGCTGCTGGCTGCGCGTGCTGCTCGCGCAGCCGCTCCTGCTCGGCCCGGTTGCGCGGCGTCGAGCTCCCCGGCCCGGGCGGCGCCGAGCAGGTCGGACACCACGCCGACGACCCGGGACGCGTCCAGCACGTGCACCGTCGGGGCCGTCGTAGGCGGGCGCGATCCGCACCGCGGTGTGCTGCCGCGACGTGGTCGCGCCCGCCGATCAGCAGCGGCAGCGTGAGGCCGCGGCGCTGCATCTCGGCCGCCGACCCTGACCATCTCGTCCAGCGACGGGGTGATCAGGCCGGACAGCCCGACCGCGTCGGCGCCCTCGGCGACCGCGGTGTCCAGGATCTCGGCGGCCGGCACCATCACGCCGAGGTCGATGACCTCGTAGTTGTTGCAGCCCAGCACCACGCCGACGATGTTCTTGCCGATGTCGTGCACGTCGCCCTTGACCGTGGCCAGCACGATCTTGCCCTGGCCGCGCTCGGCGGCCGCGCGGCCCTCCCGCCGGGCCTGCTCCTTCTCGGCTTCCATGAACGGCTCGAGGTAGGCCACCGACCGCTTCATCACCCGGGCGCTCTTGACCACCTGCGGCAGGAACATCTTGCCGGCGCCGAACAGGTCGCCGACGATCTTCATGCCGTCCATCAGCGGGCCCTCGATCACGTCGAGGGGCCGCTCGCGGCCGAGCCGGGCCTCCTCGGTGTCGGCCTCGATGAAGTCGACGATGCCGTGCACGAGCGCGTGCGAGAGCCGCTCCTCCACCGGGCGCCTCCCGCCAGGACAGGTCCACCGTGCGGCGGGTGCGCGGACCCGCTGACGGTCTCGGCGAAGGCGACCAGCCGGTCGGTGGCGTCCGGCGCGCCGGTCGAACAGCACGTCCTCGACCAGCTCCAGCAGGTCGGCCGGGATGTCCTGGTAGACGGCGAGCTGGCCGGCGTTGACGATGCCCATGTCCAGGCCGGCCCGCACCGCGTGGAACAGGAACGCCGAGTGCATGGCCTCGCGCACCACGTCGTTGCCGCGGAAGGAGAACGACAGGTTGGAGATGCCGCCGCTGGTCCGGGCGCCGGGGCAGCGCTGCTTGATCAGCGGCAGCGCCTCCATGAACGCCTTGGCGTACCCGTTGTGCTCGCTGATGCCGGTGGCCACGGCCAGCACGTTCGGGTCGAAGATGATGTCCTCGGGGGCGAACCCGGCCTGCCGGGTCAGCAGGTCGTAGGCCCGGCCGCAGATCGCCACCTTGCGCTCGGCGGTGTCGGCCTGGCCCTGCTCGTCGAAGGCCATCACGACCACGCCGGCGCCGTAGTCGCGGATGCGGCGGGCCTGGTCCAGGAACGGCTCCTCGCCCTCCTTGAGGCTGATCGAGTTGACCACGCCCTTGCCCTGCACGCACTTGAGCCCGGCTTCCAGCACGCTCCACCGGGAGCTGTCGATCATCACCGGGATGCGGGCGACCTCGGGCTCGGTCGCGATCAGGTTCAGGAAGGTGGTCATCGCCTGCTCGCTGTCGAGCAGGTCGGCGTCCATGTTCACGTCGAGGAGGTTGGCTCCGCCGCGCACCTGCTCCAGGGCGACGTCCACGGCGCCCTGGTGGTCGCCGGCCTCGATCAGCCGCCGGAACCGGGCGGACCCGGTGACGTTGGTGCGCTCGCCGATCATCACGAACCCGGTGTCGCGGGCCGATCGCGAAGGGCTCCAGGCCGCTGAACCGGGTCCGCGGCGGCGCCGCGGGCAGCGGCGCGCGGCGGCATGGCCGGCCACGGCCGCGGCGATCTGGTCGATGTGCGCCGGCGTCGTCCCGCAGCAGCCGCCGACGATGTTGACCAGCCCCGCGGCCGCGAACTCGGCGAGCAGCCCGGCGGTCTCCTCCGGCGTCTGGTCGTAGCCGCCGAACGCGTTCGGGCAGGCCGGCGTTGGGGTGGCAGGCCGTGTAGGTGCCGGCCAGCTGCGACAGCTCGGTCACGTGCGGGCGCATCTCCTCCGCGCCCAGCGAGCAGTTCACCCCGACGACCAGCGGGCTCGGCGTGCTCGATCGACGGTCCAGAACGCCTCGACGGTCTGCCCGGACAGGGTCCGCCCGCTGCAGGTCGACGATCGTCACCGAGATCCACAGCGGCAGGTGCGGGGCGACCTCGCGGGCGGCCGCGATCGCGGCCTTGGCGTTCAGCGTGTCGAAGATCGTCTCGATCAGCAGCAGGTCGACGCCGCCCTCGGCCAGCGCCTGGATCTGCTCCGCGTAGGCCGAGCGGACCTGGTCGAAGGAGACCGCCCGGTAGGCCGGGTCCTCCACCCGCGGCGACAGCGACAGGGTGACGTTCAGCGGCCCGACCGAGCCGGCCACGAACCGGCCGCCCGCCTCGTCGGCCGCCTGCCGGGCCAGCTGGGCGCCCCGCAGGTTCATCTCCCGGACCAGCGGCTGCAGGCCGTAGTCGGCCTGGCCGATGCTGGTGGCGGTGAAGGTGTTGGTGGTGGTGATGTCCGCGCCCGCGGCCAGGTACTGCCGGTGCGACGTCCAGGACCACGTCCGGCCGGGTCAGGTTCAGCAGGTCCGGGTCGCCGGTCACGTCCTGCGGGTGGTCGCGGAGCCGGTCGCCCCGGTAGTCCGCCGGGGCCAGCCCGGCGCCCTGGAGCATCGTGCCCCAGGCCCCGTCGAGCACCACGATCCGCTGGCCCAGCAGCGCGCGCAGACCTTCGATCGCTCCTGACGTTCCGGCTGTGCCCATCCGCCCGCCTCCCGTCATGGGAGGCGCCCTTGGGTCAACAGCCGGAGCCGAGCGTGGCGGGCCAGGCCCGTTGCAGCGCCTCTCGGCTCCGGGCCCGAGGATACCCGCGGGCCGCCTGCGGTTCCAAGTCCGGCTGCTGGTCACCGGCCCGGACGGGGCCGGGAAGTCCACGCTGCTCGCGGTCCTGGCCGGGCATATCGATCCCGCTGGCGAGCTCGCGCGGCGCCCGGATGCTGCGGATCGGGCTGCTGGCGGCGCCCTGGGCCCCGGCCCCGGGCTACCGCGCCGGGGGGACCCGGCGAGAGCCAGCACCGCCGGGCACGCCAGCCCGGCGGGTGGTGAACAGGCATGCTTAGGCCCCGGTCCCTGGGTACTGCACGGGCGGACGCGCCGCGCCTGGCCCGGCGCGGCGCACAGCCAGGAACGGAGCCGCACATGATCCGCCCCAGTGCCCAGGCCCTCATGAGAACCCGCGCGGCAGCCGCCCGCCAGGGCGCCTTGAAGGCCGTCGCGGCCGCGGGCATCGCGATCTTCGCGCTGGCCGGCTGCAAGCCGATCACCACGACCAACGCATCGGTCCCCGCGGCGCCCGCGGCCCCGGGGGCGCCCACGCAGTCCGGGCCCCTGTACACCGAGCCCGCCGCGGGGTTCTCGCCCGTCTACCACCTCATCAAGCACGCCCGGCGCTACATCGACCTGACCATGTACGAGTTCTCCGACACCAAGGCCGAGCACGACCTGGCCGCCGCGGCCCAGCGCGGCGTCACGGTGAAGGTCGTGCTGGACCAGCGCGAGAAGAGCCACAACTCCGCAACCTTCGATTACCTCAAATCTCACGGGGTCAAGGTCTTCTGGTCGTCACCGTCATTTGAGTACACCCACCAGAAGACCCTCCTGGTGGACGGGTCCACCGCCGTCATCATGACCGCCAACCTGACCAGTGAGTACTACGCGACCAGCCGCGACTTCCTGGTCATGGACACCAAGCCGGCTGACCTGGCCGCGATCGTGCAGGTGTTCAACGCGGACTTCGCGCACCGCTCTGTCCAGCCGGGCGACGGCCGCGACCTGGTCTGGTCGCCCGCCGACTCTCAGGCGCAGCTGCTCGCCCTCATCGACGGCGCGAGGAAGAGCCTGCGGATCTACAGCGAGGAGATGGGCGATACCACGATCGAGGATGCCCTCATCAAGGCCGCCCACCGCGGCGTCGACGTGCGGGTCTGCGGGGAGAACTCCGGAGGCGAGTACGCCAGCGACTTCTCCCGGCTGTCCGCGGGCGGCGTCCACATCAGTTACTACAGCTCTTCTGACGGCTTCTACATCCACGGCAAGGTGATCGAGGCCGACTACGGCACCAGCCATGCCAGGGTGTTCATCGGCTCGGAGAACTTCTCCAGCACCTCGCTCAACCGGAACCGCGAACTCGGCCTGATCACCGCGAACCAGAAGGTGATGTCCTCGATCGCCAGCACCTTCGCCGCCGACTACCGCAACGGCAAGCACTGGTCGTAGCGCCGCCGGGCGGCCAGGCCACTGGCTCCCCGGTGCCGCGCCGGGGAGCCAGCGGCCTGCGCACCACGATCAGCGCAGCGGGATGGGACTGCCCGGTACCGGGGTGAGCGGCGCCCCGGTCACCGGCCAGCCCCCCGGCGTCCAGATCAGCGGGCGCACCTGCACCCACGGGTCGCCGCCGTGGAAGGCGTCGTAGTAGTGGTACACGAGGTACGACCGCGAGCCGTCGGTGAAGATCGACGAGGAGCCGGGGCCGATCATCCCCTCGTCACTGCCCTGCACCTCCATGCCGCCGCTGTTCATCATCGACGTGCCGGCCGGATCGACGTACGGCCCGGTGACGCTGGCCGAGCGGCCCGCCATGATGCGGTAGGTACTGCTGATGCCCGCGCAGCAGGTGTCGAACGACACGAACAGGTAGTAGTAGCCGTCGTGGTAGGTGATGCCCGCCCCTTCCAGCGCATCCGGAGCGGGCCGCTGGGCCAGCGGGTACAGGGTGGGCGAGGCGCTGGCGGGCTTCCCGGTCGAGGCGTCCAGCTGGAGCAGCCTGATCCCGCTCCAGTACGACCCGAACACCAGCCACTTGGTGCCGGACGCCCCGGTGACCAGCGACGGGTCGATGGCGTTGTAGTCGTCGGCGGTGGTGGACCGGAACACCTGGCCGTCGTCCGTCCAGTGGTAGCGGGGGCTGCGCGGGTCCAGCGTGGGCGTGGTGGCCAGGCCGATCACCGAGTTGTTCGAGCCGAAGCTGGATCCGGCGTAGTACAGGTGCCACAGCCCGCCGAAGTAGGAGATGTCCGGGGCCCACAGGTTCGGGATGCTGCCGAGGGCCGTGGTGATCCAGGCCGGCTTGTCCGCGAACACCGTGCCGGTGTAGGCCCAGTGCCGCAGATCCCGGGAGGTCCGGATCTGGATGTTGCCGTGCCCGATCACCCCGGCCGGGTCGCCGGTGGAGAACAGGTAGTACGTGCCGCCCTCCCGGGCCATGCTCGGGTCGTGCACGAACACGTAGTCCGCCGGCGCGCCCGTGCCGTTCGTAGCTGCCGTGCTGCCTGGAGCTGCCGTGCTGCCCGCCACGGCGGCGGCCGTGGAGCCAGCGGGCTGGGTGCCGGATCCTAATGAGGCGGCCGCTCCCCCGCCGGCGAACAGGGTGGCGGCGACCGCCGAGACCACGGCCAGCACGGCGCGTCGGGCGGGAATCTTCATCAGTCCTCCCAGGCGGGAATGGGCACAACAGGGCGATAACTGGCGGTACATAATCCGAGCTAGAGCCATGAGCGAACGTTCGCTCACCGCTACCATTTTAAGGCTTTTCCCGGGAATGCTCCAGATCGCGAGGCCCGCCGCCGGATACCGCCCGCCGGTGAGCGGGGGTGTCACGCCCGTCATCACCACTCCGACCTGCCCAGCATCACGGAATGAAGCGAAGGTAAGCACAATGTGGCTCCAATGCACGGGGGCTAATGCACGTGCATATGCACGTGCAGAGCACGATAGGGAAATTCCTGCCCACCGCTGAATGCGAGACGGAGATCGCCAATGGCCGCACGTCCAGCGAGGCGATTGCTTGCGCACGGGTGGCTCTACGTGCCTGCTGCCTCCAGCCCGATAGGCGGTGGGCTGATCAAGCTCGGCCAGGGCAGCACATGGGCGGCGGTTGCCGTGGGCATGGCACCCTATGCAGTCTGCGCACTGCTGTTCACCGTCTTCGTCATCGGCTACCTCGCGGCGCTCATCCGCTGTCTGTGCGCGAAGCCAGAGCAGCAGGAAATCAGGGAGCGCCTCATCACGGTGTCAGCCAACGCCATAGTGTCGATCATGACGCTGCACCAGCCCGGTCCTGGCTAAGCAGCCCTCGAACCATCTCACTGACAGCGGCTGAACCATCCTGACCGCGGCACGCGGGCCTGAGAGCCCGCCCGGTCCCCGGCCCGGGCCGGCGCAGGCCGTCGCGGGGCCGTGCCGCCCCGCCGTGAGCCCAAGAGGCCCCCGACGCTGCGGAAAGGGAAAAGCGGGTGATTCAGCGCGCGTGCCGGTGCCGGGCGCGAGGGGCCTGCCCCGCCCTAGGGGCACCCCGCTCTGCCGCCGGGGCACCCCGCTCCGCAGCCCGGCTACCCAGCCCCGCGCCCGCGGATACCGAGCCCCTGGACCGCGGCCTCCCGTCCGGGGCGCCGCCGGCCGCGGGGCGGACCGGGGCGAGATGCACCAGAACGTTGTAGGTGACCAGGGCGATCGCCACGTGCATGACCATGAGCACGGCGACCGCCCTGGCCGACTCGCCCATGTGCAGGATCCAGAGGTCGGGCAGCCACAGGACCAGCGTGACCAGGATGGCCAGGCGGAAGAACAGCCACCGCGGAGCCGAGCTGACCCTCGTCACGATCGGCCAGGCCACGCACGCGATGATCACGCCGACCACGGTGAGCTTCGCGTAGTCGGAGAACTGGAAATGCGCGAATCCCTGGTGCTGGGGAAGATGGCTTTGCCGATGACGACCAGGATGGCGTCGGCCGCCAGCGATCCGGCGATCGAGGCGATCGTCGCCAGCAGGACCCGCCCGGCGGACGGCGGACGGTGCGGAGGGGAGAAGTCCACCCGGGCCAGGGACGCGAGCTGCATTCAGCATGGCGCAACGGTAGAGGAGTTCAGCTAGAGGGCCGTCACCCAGGTCCCGGGAAGCAGCCCGCGGCGCTAGGACAGGACCGCCCAGCCGTGCGCGGGCAGGATCACCTGCGCGGCCGGTCCCCCGGCCCCGGCCAGCGTTCCCGGGCCGGCCAGTACCTCCCGGGCACCCGGGACCTCGGCGCGCACCTCCTCGTCCGCGAGGCTGAGCGCCACCACCAGGCTCTGCTCCCCCGCTCGCCTACCCGGTAGATCATCTGCTCGTCGGCCAGGTGCAGCATCTCGGTCTGCGCCCGGTACAGCCACGGGTGACGGCGCCGCAACCCGATGAGCTCCTGGTGCAGCCGGTACACCGGCCAGCCGGTGGGCGCCAGCTCGTCCGGGCCGCCCGGGAACCCGGGCCGGATCTCGTCGTCCCCGCCGGCCCGCTCCTCCTTGATCCCCCGGAAGGCCTGCTCGTCGCCGTAGTAGATGGCGGGCGTGCCGCCCACGGTGAGCAGCACAGCCAGGGCGTGGGCCAGGTGACGGTCGTCCTCCAGCCGGCTGGCCAGCCGGGTCACGTCGTGGTTGCCCACGAAGGTCAGCGGCGCGAACGTCTCCAGGAACCCGTTGTGCCGGCCCAGGGCGTGGCCCAGCTCGAACAGGTTGTGGTCGTTCAGCCCGCTCCAGATGGCCTTCCACAGCTCGTACTGGGTGACCGAGTCCAGGCCTGATTCGGCCACGAACGCCGGGTAGTCGCCGTGGATCACCTCGCCGACCAGGTACGCCCCGGGATGCCCGGCCCGGACCCGTGGGCACCACCTGGGCCCAGAACGCGGCGGGCACGGCGTAGGCCGCGTCCAGCCGCCAGCCGTCCGCCCCCGCGTCCAGCCAGTGGTTCATCACCCCGGCCACGTAGCCGGCCACGGCCGGCTCGTCGTGGTTGAGCGCCACCAGCGCCTCGTGCCCCTCGAACGTGCCGTACTCCGGCTCCGTGCCCGGCTGCCAGCCCGGCGGCCAGGTCAGCCGGAACCACGAGGCTTCCGGCGCGTCCGGGCCCTGCTCCAGCACCCGCTGGAAGGCCGGGAAGCCCCGGCCCACGTGGTTGAAGACCCCGTCGAGCAGCACCCGCAGCCCGCGCTCGTGCGCCGCCTCGGCCAGGCCGGCGAAGTCCCGCTCATCCCCGAGCCGGGGATCGATCCGGTAGTGGTCGGTGGTGTCGTACCCATGCGTCTGCGAGGCGAAGACCGGCCCGAGCGCGACCCCCGAGGCGCCCAGGTTGACGGCGTAGTCCAGCCAGGAGGTCAGCTGCCCGAGCCGGTGCGTGACCGGCGGCGCGGCCTCGCTCCCGGGCCCGGCTCCCTCCTCCGGCTCACCGGTGGCCTCGGCGGAGGTGAAGCCGAGCGGATACACCTGCCACCAGATGGCGTGCTTCACCCAGTCCGGCACGCGTCACTCCTCACCCCTCGGCAGGTCCGCCACGCTACTCCGCCCCCCGGGCGCAGTCGCGTACCTTAGCGAGGCATGACCGCAGACGTACGGACCGGGCCGGTGTTCCGCCAGCCAGGCACGGTGCTCACCGACCACACGTTCACCGTGCCACTCGACCACCGGCGGCCGGACGGCGAGCAGATCGAGGTGTTCGCCCGCGAGGTCGCGCCCGCCGGCCGGCGCGGCGGCGCCGCCCTGCCGTGGCTGGTCTTCCTCCAGGGCGGCCCCGGGTTCGGCAGCCCGCGCCCGTTCGGCCGGGAGTCCTGGCTGAACCGGGCGCTGGACGACTACCGGGTGCTGCTGCTGGACCAGCGCGGCACCGGCCGGTCCACCCCGGCGTCCCGGCACACGCTGGCCCGGCTGGGCAGCTCCCGGGCCCAGGCGGACTACCTGAGCCACTTCCGGGCCGACTCGATCGTCCGGGACGCGGAGCTGATCCGCGCGGCGGCTGACCGGGGACGAGCCGTGGAGCGTGCTGGGCCAGAGCTTCGGCGGCTTCTGCACGACCACCTACCTGTCCCTGGCCCCGGAGGGGATCCGGGAGGCGTTCCTCACCGGCGGCCTGCCCGGCCTCGACGCCACCGCCGACGACGTGTACCGGGTCACCTATCCGATCGTGGCCGAACGCAACCGGCGGCACTACGAGCGGTTCCCGATGGACGCCGACCGGGCCCGGGCCGTGGCCCGCCACCTGGCCAGCCACGAGGTGATCATGCCGGGCGGGGCGCGGCTCACCGTGCCGGCCTTCCAGAGCCTGGGCCGGATGCTCGGCGCCGCCCGCGGCAGCGACACCCTGCACTACCTGCTGGAGGACGCGTTCGCCGGCACAGAGCCGTCCGGGGCGGTGATCTCCGACGCGTTCCTGGCCCGCGCCGCGGCCGAGCTGTCGTTCGCCGAGGCGCCGCTGTACGCCCTGGTCCACGAGGCCTGCTACGCCCAGGGCGCCGCGACCCGCTGGGCCGCGGACCGGATCATGGCCGAGTTCGGTGAGTTCGACCCGGCCGCGGCCGTGGACGGCGACATCACGCTGCTGTTCACCGGCGAGATGATCTACCCCTGGATGTTCGAGACCGACCCGGTGCTGCGCCCGCTGCGGGACGCGGCGGAGGAACTCGCGGCGCGTGATTCCTGGCCCCGGCTCTACGACCCGGCCCGGCTCGCGGCCAACGACGTGCCGGCCGCCGCGGCGGTCTACTTCGACGACATGTACGTGCCCCGGGAGCTCTCGCTGCCCACCGCCGCCGCGATCCGCGGCCTGCGGCCCTGGGTGACGAACGAGTACGAGCACGACGGGCTGCGGCTCAGCAACGGCGGGGTGCTGGACCGGCTCATCGCGCTGGCCCGCGGCACCGCCTGACGCGCGCCGCCTGACGGCACCGCCCGGCAGCCCGGTCAGGAAAAACTCACCCGGATAAGTAGTTGCGATCAAGCAACTGATGCGAGGTAGCATGTATCAACGTGTCGAGAAACGCTGATCGCAGCGGCGCCTCAGGCGCCCAGCCCGCCCGCAGCGGCCGCGCGAGCACCCCGGGAGCGAACGGCTCCGGGAGCGGCGGCACGGGGAATGACGGGACCGAAGGCCGCTACAAGTGGATCGCGCTCTCCAACACCACGCTCAGCATGACGATGGCCACCATCGACGCCTCGATCGTGATCATCGCGATGCCCGCCATCTTCCGCGGCATCAAGCTCGACCCGCTGGCCCCGGGCAACGTCAGCTACCTGCTGTGGATGATCATCGGGTACCTGCTGGTCACCGCGGTGGCCGTGGTCACCCTGGGCCGGCTCGGCGACATGTACGGCCGGGTGCGCATCTACAACCTGGGCTTCGTGGTCTTCACCCTGGCCTCGATCGCGCTGTCG
The DNA here is from genome assembly GCA_963723595.1 of uncultured Actinomycetes bacterium. Lineage (GTDB taxonomy): Bacteria > Actinomycetota > Actinomycetes > Streptosporangiales > Streptosporangiaceae > RYN-230. The sequence goes on along the minus strand of CAVRRQ010000010.1, from coordinate 346,668 downwards.
CTGGACCCGCTGACCGGCAGCGGCGGCGCGCTGTGGCTGATCGGCTTCCGGCTGGTGCAGGCCCTCGGCGGGGCAATGCTGATGTCCAACTCGGCGGCGATCCTGACCGACGCGTTCCCGGCCGGCAAGCGCGGCATGGCGCTGGGCGTCAACCAGATCGCCGGGATCTCCGGCCAGTTCGTCGGGCTGCTGCTGGGCGGGCTGCTGGCCGCGGTGGACTGGCGGCTGGTGTTCTGGGTGAACGTCCCGATCGGGATCGTCGGCACCATCTGGTCCTACCAGAGCCTGCGCGAGATCGCCACCACCCGGCGGGCCAGGATCGACTGGTGGGGCAACATCACGTTCGGCCTGGGCGCCACCGCGCTGCTGGTCGCGATCACCTACGGGATCCAGCCCTACGGCGGGCACCCCACCGGGTGGACCAACCCGTGGGTGCTCACCGGCCTGTTCGGCGGCGCGGCGCTGCTCGTCGTGTTCTGCCTGATCGAGACGCACATCGCCGAGCCCATGTTCCAGCTGGGCCTGTTCAGGATCCGCGCCTTCGCGGCCGGGAACCTGGCCAGCCTGCTCGGCTCGATCGCCCGGGGCGGGCTGCAGTTCATGCTGGTGCTCTGGCTGGCCGGGATCTGGCTACCGCTTGCACGGCTACAACTTCATCGACACGCCGCTGTGGGCGGGCATCTACATGCTGCCGCTGACCGCCGGGTTCCTCATCGCCGGGCCGATTTCCGGGATCCTGTCGGACAAGTACGGCCCGCGCCCGTTCGCCACCGCCGGCCTGCTGGTGGCCACCTGCGCGTTCATCGGCCTGATCGTGCTGCCGCTGGTCTTCCCGTACTGGCTGTTCGCGACGATCATCTTCTTCAACGGGGTGGGCTCCGGCCTGTTCGCCTCGCCCAACACCTCCGCCATCATGAGCAGCGTGCCCGCCAGCCAGCGGGGCAGCGCGTCCGGCATGCGGTCCACGTTCCAGAACGCCGGCATGTCGCTGTCCATCGGCATCTTCTTCTCGCTCATGATCGCCGGGCTGGCCAGCACCCTGCCGCCCGCGCTGATCCGCGGGCTGACCGCCCAGGGCGTGCCGCTGTCCGTCGCCACCCAGGTCAGCCACCTGCCCCCGGTGAGCACGGTGTTCGCCGCCCTGCTCGGCTACAACCCGGTGCAGCACCTGCTCAAGCCGTCCGGGGTGCTCGGCCGCCTGCCGGCCCACAACGTCGCCGCGCTGACCGGGCCGGCATTTCTTCCCCACGCTGATCGCCGGCCCATTCCATCATGGCCTGGTCATCGTGTTCACCGCGGCCGCGATCATGTCCTTCACCGGGGCGATGGTGTCGCTGCTGCGCGGCCGCCAGTTCATTTATGACGACGCGTCGGCCGACGGCGGGCTGTCCCGGACCCGCCGGGCTTCCTCCCCCGTTCCGTCCAAGGTCACCACCACGATCAACGGCACTAACGGATCCGTTCCCGCTCAGCGCCTCACGCGGGGTACCCCGGCCCCGGTGCCCGGCACCGGCCGCGTGGCCCGCCCCGACTGATACAGCGCGGCGGGGCTGCCCAGACTGGGCGGCACCCCCCGCTGATCATGCTCCGTCGCCGGCGGCACCGGTCCTGTCGCGTTTACCAGGGCGCAACACGCTTTTACCTCAAATCAACATGCCGCGGCTAGCATTTTCTCTCCGCTTGCGGCGACCGGTGCAGGGGGCAGCACCCGGTCATTAATGTCACCATCGCGCCCTGGGCTGATGTAGCGGCGACCTGAGTGAAAGGGCACGATACATGTCGATAAACGTCCGGGAATGGTTCGAGCAGCGATCTTTCAGCCACGAGGACTTCGCCGCCCTGGGCACGTCGGGCCAGGCACCCCGCGAGGTCAGCACCACCCTGATCTTCCCGTCCCGCAACTGCGCCGCGACCATCGGCCCGATCCTCGCCGAAGTGGCCCGGCTGAACGACCGGACCGGCCTGATTGACCAGGTCATGGTCGTCGACGCGGATTCGCCCGACGGGACGGCGGACATCGCCCTGGCCTGGGGCGCGGAGGTGTACTCGGAAAACGAGCTGCTGCCCGGCTATGGCCCGGCCCAGGGCAAGGGCGACGCCATGTGGCGCAGCCTGTCCGTGGCCCGCGGCGACATCGTGATGTTCGCGGACGCGGACACCAGCAACTTCCGCGAGCAATTCGTTTACGGCACGCTGGGCCCGCTGCTCACGGTGCCCGAGGTGCAGTTCACGAAGGCTGCTTACCGCCGCCCTTATACCGACTCGAGCCAATCCGTGGCGGACGGTGGCGGCCGGGTCACCGAGCTCATGGCCAAGCCGCTGTTCAATTTCTTCTGCCCGGAACTCACCGGGTTCGTGCAGCCGCTGGCGGGCGAATTCGCCGGATATCGTGACCTGCTGTGCAGCATCCCGTTTCTCACCGGGTACGGGGTGGAGCTCGGCATCATGGTCGACGTGCTGGAGGACGCGGGCCTCGGCGCGATGGCCCAGATCGATCTGGGGGCCCGGCAGAACCGGCACCAGTCACTGTGGGATCTCAGCCTGATGAGCTCGGCCGTGCTGCGCGCGATGGCCAGCCGGGCGTCCCTGCCGCAGCGCGGCATCGGCGCCCCGGGGACCCCCGGGGTGCGGACCCTGCGGCGCCCGGAGGTGTACCTGCACGCCGTGGCCACCGACAGCGGGCTCCGGCTCGACGAGCACATCAACGAGCTGCTCGAGCGGCCCCCGCTGGCCCAGATCATGCTGGCCGAGGAGGAGCAGGACACCGTCGCCTGACCGGCCCGGGGACCGCGCGCCCCGGGAACCGCTGCTCCCGCCGGGTACACCACTCGCCCAGAACCACGGGGCCGCGTAGTCTTTGCCTGTGCCACGTTACGAGTACCGGTGCCGGGCCTGCGGATCGACATTCGAGCGCACCCGGCCGATGAGCGAAGCGTCCGATTCGTCCCTGTGCCCCGAGGGCCACGACGACACGGTCAAGCTGCTGTCCGCGGTGTCGGTGGGTGGCCGGGCCAGCGCAGCCGGCCCGCGCTCCGCGGGCGGTGGCGGCTGCTGTGGCGGCGGCTGCGGCTGCGGCTGATCCCTCGCGTGCTCGCCCCCGGGCGCTACTATGAGGTCATCACGGCCAGCACCGGGACCCTGGCCGGGCTGGCCGGCGGCGCCGACCTCACCACGCCCGTGCCCACCTGCCCGGACTGGACGCTGCGGCAGCTGGCCACCCACGTCGGCCGGGCCCAGCGCTGGGCGGCGCAGATCGTCAGCACCAGGTCCGCGCAGGCCATCGCGTTCCGTGAGGTCCCCGGCGGGCGGATCCCGGATGACCCGGCCGAGCACGCCGGATGGCTCCGCGCCGGCGCGGACCGGCTGGTCACCGCGCTCGGGCAGGCCGGTGACGCGCCGGTCTGGGCGTTCGGCGAGCAGCAGCCCGCCGGGTTCTGGGCGCGGCGGATGACCCACGAGACCACGGTCCACGTCGTGGACGCCCAGCTCACGCTGGCGCCCGGGAAGCAGCCGCCCGGGGGCGGGCGGCCCGCCATCGCCGCGGACGTCGCGGCCGACGGGATCGACGAATGGCTGACGGTGCTGGCCGGGCCGTCCGGCGGCGAGCCTGACCTGCGGGCCGCCGGGCTGGCCACCGGCGAGTCGCTGCACGTGCACGCCTCGGACGTGCCCGGGGGCCCCGGCGAGTGGGTGGTCCGCCACGACCCGGCCGGGATCACGGTGCGCCGGTCCCATGAGAAGGCCACGCTCGCCCTGCGGGGCGGCGCGTCGGACCTGCTCCTGGTCCTGCTGCGGCGGCTCCCGCCGGATGATGCGGCCGTCCAGGTCCACGGAGAGCCCGGCCCTGCTGGACCGCTGGCTCACCGCGACGCAGTTCTAGGGGCTACCGGCCGGCCCGGGGCCGGACTTTCGTTGCGGCTGGATGAAGCAGGAGCGCGGCGGTCAGCTGTCGCGGGCCGGCTCGCCGTGCTGGGCGTTGGCCTTGCCCCGGCCCCAGTAGGCCTTGGCCGACACCTGCTCGCCGGGCACGCCGCGGGCGGCGAGCGTCTCACGCAGCGCCAGCACCATCCTGGCCTCCCCGAACAGGTAGAAGTGGCCGGTGCCGGCCGGCAGCCCGGCTTCCCGCAGCGCCGCGGCCAGCGCCTCCGGGTCGCCGGCCGGGTGGCCGTCGCGGGGCAGCCAGGTCAGGCTGACCCCGGCCGGGAGGTCGGGCTTCTGCTCGTCGGCGGCCTCGGGGATCTCCAGGAACGCGGCCGCATGGCCGCCCGGCGGCAGCGAGCCGGCCATCGCGAACACCGCGGACAGCCCGGACTCGTCCGCGGCGAACACGTGCCACTCCGCCCCGCTGTTCAGGAAAACCTTGCCGCGGGGGGCGATGCCCTCGATCGTGTCGCCGGGCTGCGCCGACAGGATCCACCGCTCGCCCGGGCCGTCCCCGTGCCGCACGATGTCGAGGGTCAGCAGCCGCCGGGTGGTGTCCAGGTCCCGGATCGTGTACCGGCGGCGCACCGGGCGGTTGCCGTCCACGGCCACCAGGAGCATCACGTCCTGGCCCGGCCGGTAGGCCAGGTCGGCGAGCTCCGGCGCGGTGAGCACCAGGCGCTGCATGTGCGGGGTCAGCTGGATGTTGTCCGTGACTTCGAGCCGCATCCGGACGGTGCCCGCCAGCGGCCCTCTGAGCTCGGCGAAGGGGTCATCGAGCTGCGCCGCGGCGGCGGCGGGAACAGAATCAGGCATCCTGCGATCCTATGCGGACCGCGGGCCCGGCCCGGTGCGCGGGGCGAACGCGTGGAGCGTGCCCGGCAGGACACGCGATGGCTGGCTAGTCGAAGCGCTCGACGAGGCGCATCTTGTTGGTCGCGTCGAGCGCCGCGACCTTGTAGGACTCGGCCAGCGTCGGGTAGTTGAACACCGCGTCGACCAGGTAGTCGACGGTGCCGCCGCAGCCCATCACCGCCTGGCCGATGTGCACCAGCTCGGTGGCCTGCGTGCCGAACACGTGCACCCCGAGCAGCGAATGGTCCTCGGGTGAGACGAGCAGCTTGAGCACGCCGTAGGAGTCACCGATGATCTGCCCGCGGGCCAGCTCCCGGTACCGGGACACGCCGACCTCGAACGGCACGCAGTCCTTGGTCAGCTCGTCCTCGGTCCGGCCGATGAAGCTGATCTCCGGGATGCTGTAGATCCCGATCGGCTGGAGCAGGTGCGCGGTGTGCACCGGCTCGCCGAGGGCGTGGTGCGCGGCCAGCCGGCCCTGCTCCATGGAGGTGGCGGCCAGTGCCGGGAAGCCGATCACGTCGCCGACCGCGTAGATGTGCGGGACCTCGGTGCGGTAGAACTCGTCAACCTTGATCCGGCCCCGCTTGTCGGCCTCCAGGCCCGCCGCGGGCAGGTTCAGCGCATCGGTCATGCCCTGCCGGCCCGCCGAGTACATCACGGTGTCCGCGGGGATCCGCTTCCCGCTGCCCAGCGTCGCGATGGCCCCGTCGCCCTTGGCCTCGACCGACTCGACGGTCTCGCCGAAGCGGAACGTCACGGCCAGGTCGCGCAGGTGGAATTTGAGCGCCTCGACCACCTCGAGGTCGCAGAACTCCAGCATCCGCTCCCGCTGCTCGACCACGGTCACCTTGCAGCCCAGCGCGGCGAACATGGACGCGTACTCGATGCCGATCACGCCCGCGCCGGCCACCACCATGGTCCGCGGGACCTTCTTGAGGTGCTGGATGCCGTCCGAGTCGATGATCGTCTTCTCGTCGAAGGCGACGCTGGCCGGGCGGGCGGGCTTGGTCCCGGTCGCGATGACCACGGCGTCCGCGGTGACCTTCCGCTCCCGGCCGTCGCCGTCGTCCACCTCGACCTCGTGCGGGCCGAGGAAGGACGCGGTGCCGTTCAGCACCGTGACCCGGTTGCGGGCCAGCTGGCTGCGCACCACGTCGTTCTCGCGGCTGACCACGTGCCGGGTCCGGTTGGCCAGGTCGCCGATCGTGATCTCGTCCTTGACCCGGTAGCTCTGCCCGTACATCTCCCGCTGGTCCAGGCCGGTCAGGTACAGGACCGACTCACGCATGGTCTTGGACGGGATGGTGCCGGTGTTGACGCAGACGCCGCCGAGCATGTTGGGCCGCTCGACGATCGCCACCCGGCGTTCCAGCTTGGCGGCGGCGATGGCCGCCTTCTGGCCGCCCGGTCCGGACCCGATGACGAGAAGATCGAAATCGTGCACGCCTCCAGTGTGGGGGCGTGGTTCCCGGTTTAGAAGCCAGCCCGGGGCTACAAACAGGAAAACTCTGCCCCGGCGGCCCTGGTCCCGGCCCCGGGGCGGCGGATTTGGCGAGCTTTAGCCTCGCATTACCCGGCGTTCAGCCTGAGTTTGCGGTCCGGTGCTTGGCTTCGCTGCGGAACGCGGGTCATCCGGTGGGGATGGCCGGCGTCGCGCGCCGGAAGTGCCGCATGTCCAGAAAGATCGTTCCATCGGTGCTCTCGCTGGGCGCCGCGGGGGCCCTGGTGCTCAGCCTGACGGGCGCGCCTCGGCGCCGGGGACGGCGGCCGGGCGGGCCGCCAGGGGGGGCGCCGCGAGCCTGGCCGCAGGCCGGGGCGCCTCACCAGCTACCTGGCCGACCCGGTCGAGCTGAACCTGCTGCACATGGTCACCGGCGACCCGAAGCGCACCCCGTCGCTGGTCCTGTTCGGGAACGACGACTTCTGGCTCAGCAGCGGGAAGGCCTCCTGCGGCACGCCCTGCTTCACCGTGCCCGCCGGGACCGACGCCTGGAATCACGGTGACGTCAGCCCGCAGATCAACACGACCTGGCTGGGCCTGTCCGGCCCGGGCGTCGCGCACCTCGGGGAGGACGGCACGCTGTGGTCGGATCACACGAACATCCAGCCGACGATGATGGCGCTGCTCGGGCTGCACGACGACTACGCCCCCGACGGGCGGGTGCTCAGCGAGATCTTCACTCCGGCCGCGCTGCCCGCCGGGATGCGGGCCAACCGGCCGGCCCTGCTGGCGCTGGGCCGGGTCTACACCCAGATCGAGGCTCCGGTCGGCGCGTTCGGGCTGGACACGCTGGAAGCCTCGACCCAGGTGCTGGCCAGCCACTCCCCCGGCGACGCCACCCACTCGCGGATCGAGCGGCAGCTCCAGCAGCTCGGTCACGAGCGGGACGCCATCGGCGCCAGGATGCGGGCCCTGCTGCTCGGTGCGGCCTTCGGCGGCCAGCCGGTCGATCCCGGCCAGGCCGCCGGGCTCATCCACCAGGGCGAGCAGCTGATCGGGCAGGCCGCAGCACTGGGCTAGCCGCACTGGGCTAGCCGCAGGGGGCTGGCCGCACGGGGGCTGGCCGCACGGGGCTAGCTGACCGGGGCGGTGACCTGGCCGGACGCGCTCCCGAATTCGATCCTGGAGCCGCCCGGGCCGGGCGCCGACCCGGTCAGCGTGACCGTGTCACCGTCGGCCAGGTAGGCGCGGGTCCGGCCGTCCGGCAGCGTGACCGGGTCCCGCCCGCCGTCCGTCATCTCCAGGAGCGAGCCCATCTCGTCCCGGCGGAAGCTGGACACGGTGCCCGAGCCGTACAGGTCCCCGGGGCGCAGCGCGGCGCCGTTCACGGTCAGGTGGGCGAGCTGCTGGGCCCCGGTCCAGTACATGGTGGCGAACCGCGGCCGCGAGACGGCCTGGCCGTTGATGCTCACGGTGAGGTCGATATCCAGGCCCCACGGGGGGCTGTCCCGCAGGTAAGCCAGGGGCTCGGGGTCCTGGGCCGGGGGCGGCACCCGGGCCTGCTCGAGCGCGGCCAGCGGTACCACCCACGGCGAGATCGTGGTGGCGAAGGACTTGCTCAGGAACGGCCCCAGCGGCCGGGACTCGAACGCCTGGATGTCCCGGGCGCTCCAGTCGATCAGCAGCACGACGCCGAACACGTGCTCGGCGAACGCCGCGGCGGGCACGGGCCGGCCTGGAGCCGACCCCACTCCCACCACGAAGCCGATCTCCGCCTCGAAGTCCAGCCGCCGGGTAGGGGCCAGCTCGGGCCGCGCGTGACCGGGGGCGAGCTGGCCGCGAGGGCGCACCACCGGCGTGCCGCTGACCACGACCGTACCGGACCGGCCGTGGTAACCGACCGGCATCTCCCGCCAGTTGCGGGGCAGCTGCGGATCGCCGGGCCGCAGCACCCGCGCGGCGTTGGTGGCGTGCTCGAGCGAGGAGTAGAAGTCGGCGAAGTCCGCCACCTCGAACGGAAGGTGCAAGGTGGCCTCGGCGATCGGCACGAGCTCGCCGATCTGGCCGCCGCGGGCCGCCCCCAGCAGGCGTTCCCGGGTGCGCTGCCAGGCCCGCGGCCCGCGGCTCATGAACGGATTGAGCGAGGGCCCGGCGAAGATCGGGTCGCCGAACATCCGGTGCAGGTCAACGAGGTATGTGCCCAGGCCAGCTCCCACCCGGGGGCTGTCCGTGCCACGGGAGAACACGCAGTACGGCAGGGCGTGCTCGGTGAAAGTCAGCAAGGTCAAGGAATGTCCAGGGAGATCGCGAATGTGAAGCGGTCGCCACGGTAGTGGATCCGGGCCACGTCCACCGGGGTAGTACCGTCCGCGTAGGTCACGTTTTCGGAAACCAGCACCGGGCTCAGCGCATCGATCTCCAGCAGCGCGGCCACCTCGGCCGGCGCGGTACGGGCCGACACCTCGTTGTCGATCCTGGTGAGCCGCAGCGACAGCTCGTCGCGGAGGATCCTGGTCACCGGGGCGGAGGCCAGCGACGTGTCGCTGACCCGGGCCGCGTGCTCAGGACGCAGGTAGTTCTCGGCGTAGCTGACCGGCACGCCGTCGTCGAGGCGCAGCCGGCGGATGAGCACGGCCTCACGCGCCGGGCCCAGCCGGGCGGGCAGCGCGCCGCCGCGGACCCGGGTCCGGCCCAGGAGCCGGACCTCGTCGCTGGACTGCTGGGCCATGACCGCGTCCGGCGAGCCCAGGACGCGCAGCGGCCGGATGCGCAGGGCGCCGGCGTTGACGAAGGTGCCGCGCCGCCGGTGCCTGGTGATCAGGCCCTCGCTGGCCAGGGAGCTCAGCGCCTGGCGCACGGTGGTCAGGCTCACCCCGTAGTGCTGCGCGAACTGCACCTCGGTCGGCAGCCGGAGCCCGCCGTCCCGGTCGAGGCCCAGGATGGCGGCGCGCAGGCTCTGGGCCAGCTGGTACCACAGCGGTAGCAGGCCGGAGAACCCCGGCGGCGGCGCCGCCAGCAGCCTGCCCTCGGCGCCGTCCGGGGCGGCCTCGCTCACCGCGCCGGGCTGGGCCCGGTGAAGGACCGGGTCAGGCCGGCCCAGACCGCGTCATACCCGGGCTGGCGGTGCGCCGCCTCCATGGCCTGGCGGGTGGGGACGATCATCCAGCGGCTCTCGAACATGAACGCCAGGGTGCCGGTGACCTTCTGCGGGGCCAGGTCCGCCCGGCTGGCCCGGTCGAACGTCTCGGCGTCCGGGCCGTGCGAGGTGAACGTGTTGTGCAGGCTCGCCCCGCCGGGCAGGAACCCCTCCGCCTTCGCGTCGTAGGCGCCCCGCACCAGGCCCATGAACTCGGACATCACGTTGCGGTGGAACCACGGCGGCCGGAACGTGTCCTCCCCGACCAGCCAGCGCGGCGGGAAGATGACGAAATCCACGTTAGCCAGGCCCGGCGAGTCGGACGGCGAGGTGAGCACGGTGTAGATCGACGGGTCCGGGTGGTCGAAGCTGACCGTGCCCAGCACCATGAAGTTCGCGGTGTCGTACTTGACCGGCACATAGCTGCCGTGCCAGGCCACGACGTCCAGCGGTGAGTGGTCGTAGCCGGCTGCCCACAGGTTGCCGCCGAACTTCTGCACCACCTCGACGGGGCCGCCACGATCCTCGTAGGCGGCCGTGGGGGCCAGGAAGTCCCGCTCGTTAGCCAGCCCGTTGGCGCCGATCGGGCCGCGCTCAGGCAGGGCGAAGGATGCACCGTAGTTCTCGCATAGATAGCCCCGGGCCGGGCCGCCGGGCAGGTCGACCCGGAACCGGATCCCCCGCGGGACGACGGCGATCTCACCGGGGCTCAGCTGCAGCGGGCCCAGTTCGGTGTGCAGCACCAGGGTGCCCTGCTGCGGCACGAACAGCAGTTCCCCGTCCGTGTCCACGAAATACCGGCCGGTCATCGGCGCGGTGGCCGCGTACAGGTGCACGGCCATCCCGCTGCGGGTCCGCAGGTCCCCGTTACCGCCCATCGGTGTACAGGCCGTCGACGAAATCCACCGGGCCGTCGGGCAGCGGCAGCGGGTCCCAGCGCAGCCGGTTGGGATCCGGCTCGATCTCGCCGAACGGCGCGCCGCGCAGCGACCCGTTACCGATGCGCTCGAACCGCGGGTGAGCGGCGGACGGCATGATCCGGTACACCCAGGTCCGCCGGTTGACCGCCCGCGGCTGCGTGAACGCCGTCCCGCTCAGCTGCTCCGCGTACAGGCCCAGCGGGGCGCGCTGCGGCGAATTGCGGCCCGCGGGCAGGGCCCCCGGGACCGCCTCGCTGACGAATTCGTTCCCGAAGCCCGGCTGGTAGTGATGGCCGTCGTGCCCGTCCGGCATGCCTGCTCCCCGCATCCTCTGATTCCTCTGCTCAATAAGAGCATTGGGGAGCTCGCTGGTCAACTCACCGGGACCGGCGGGTCGGATTAAGCGGCGGGAGCCGGGCAGCTGCGGCACCAGGCCGAGGCCGACCCGCAGCAGGGACTCGGCCTCGGCCGCGGGCATGGGGGCGGCCAGCAGGTAGCCCTGCCCGTAGCGGCAGCCCATCGAGACCAGCATGTCCCGCTGCACCTCGCTCTCGATGCCCTCGGCGATCACGGTCAGCCCCAGCGTCTTGGCGATCCGGATGATCACTTCGGCGAGGGCCAGCCGCTGGGTGGACACGGCGATCCCGTCCACGAACGACTTATCGATCTTGAGCACGTCGATCGGCAGCTCACGCAGGTAGCTCAGGGACGAGTAGCCGGTACCGAAGTCATCGATGGCCAGCCGCACCCCCATGCCCTTGAGTTCCTCCAGGTCGGCCTGGAGCCGCTGGTCCGGGCGGAGCAGGCCGCTCTCGGTCAGCTCCAGCACCAGGGACGACGGGGGCAGCCCGGATTCGGTCAGCCGCCGCCGGACCCCCCGGACGAAACCCGGGTCACGCAGCTGGCGGGCGGCCACGTTCACGCTCACGTACACCGGCGGGTGATCGGGGGCGTGCAGCAGCCAGCGCGCGAGATCGGTCATGGCCTGCTGGAGAACCCAGGCCCCGAGCGGGACGATGTGGCCGGTCTCCTCGGCCAGGGCGATGAACTGGTCCGGCTGCACCATGCCCCACTCCGCGTGCGGCCAGCGCAGGAGCGCCTCGAAGCCTGCCACCGCGCCGGTGTTGAGCTCCACGATCGGCTGGTAGACCAGGGTGAAGGCCGACTCCGCCACCGCGCTGTCCAGGGCGGCCTGCAGAGCGCGGCGCCGCATCATCCCGGCGCTCAGCACCGGCTGGTAGCGGCGCCATTGCCGCTTGCCCGCCGACTTGGCCGCGTACAGCGCGAGGTCGGCGTGCCGGACCAGGTCGCTGGTGGTGGTGGCGTCCTCGCTGGTGGCGACGCCCACGGTGGCGGTGACGATGGCCGAGCCGATGGCCAGCGTGAACGGCTCCTGGAAGGCCAGGACGATGGCCTCGGCCAGGTTCTCCACCGCGGCGCGGTCCGGCGCGCCCTCGATGAGCAGCCCGAACTCATCCCCGCCCAGCCGGGCCGCGGTGCCGGTGCCGGTGGTGAGCGCGGACAGCCGCATCCCCGCGGCGACCAGCAGCTCATCTCCGACGCTGTGCCCCATGGTGTCGTTGGTCACCTTGAAGTCGTCCAGGTCGATGAAGAGCACGCCGACGATCCCGTCGCTGCGGCGGGACCGGGCCAGCGCCCGGACCACGCGCTCCTGGAACAGCACCCGGTTGGGCAGCCCGGTGAGCGAGTCGTGGAAGGCCCGGTACTTCAGTTCCCGCTCGAGCTGCCGCTGCTCGGTCACGTCCCGCAGGGTGAGCACCAGGCCCCCGACGGTGGGCTCGTGCCGCAGGTCGCTGCACCTGACCTCCACCTCGACGTACGAGCCGTCGCGGGCGGTGATCCGCCAGTCCTCGGCGACCTCCCCGCCGTCCCCGCCGCCCCGGCCTTCCCCGCGGCGCATCTCGGCCAGGGCCCGGGCGATCTCCTCCCGCTCGTCGGGCTGGACGAGATCCCACAGGTACTCCCCGTCCACCGGGATGTCACCGAAGATGCTCCGGGCCGACGGCGTGGCGTACCGGATCCGGCCGTGATCGTCCACGATCAGGATGACGTCGGACGTGTCGTGGACCAGGGTCCGGAAGTACGCCTCGCTGTCGCGCCGGATGACCTCGCGGCTCAGGACCACGCGCTCGACCACCAGGGCCGCCTGCCGGGCCAGCACCTCGAACGTCCCGGCCAGCGCGGTCAGGTCCCGGCTGGCCCCGGATACGGCGAGCACCCCGATCAGGGGATCACCGGACGGCCGGTCCTGCAGGGACAGCGGGATGAGCAGGACGCTCGGCTGGCCCCCCTGCGGCCCGGCCAGCAGGTGCGGCCCGGGCCCGTTCAGCAGCGACAGCCAGCGCTCCGCCTGGCCGGCGGGCAGCTCGGTGGGCATGGACGGCTCGTCCGGCGGGGCACCCACCAGCCGCAGGCTGCTGCCCTCGCGCACGGCGAGCACGGCCGTCACGGGCTGACGGTCGCCCATCAGCGACGCCACCCCGGACCGGACGGCGCTGGCCGCCTGCTCTACCGTGGCCGCGGCCGCCAGGGCCGCCCCGGCCAGCCGCAGGACCTGGGCCCGGGCCAGGGTCCGGCGGAGCGCGGCGGCCACGTCGGCGAGCCGGGATAGGACCAGGACGTACAGCAGCGCCGAGCAGACCGCGATCACCCCCACGTCCTGGACCCGGTGCTCGGCGGCCTCGGCCAGCAGCACCGCCGGGGCGATCAGTGAGGCCAGCATGATCAGGGTCAGCCGGACCACCGAATTCGGGGCCTGCTGGCGGGCGGCCGGCTGGGTCAGCTCGGTCATGCTCGGGTGCAGCGCGGCCGCGCCCCAGGCCGCGTAGAACACGGCCCAGCCGAGGTCGGTGAGGGTGCCGATGCGGAACGTGCCGTACAGCTGGATGGCGCCGAAGGCCACGTCGGAGGCGAGCAGCCCGACGCTGCCCAGGGTGAGCAGCTGCAGGGACCGGGCCCGCCAGGTGCCCGGGGCCAGCAGCCGGGCCAGCATGGCCAGCACCAGCACGTCGCCCAGGGGGTAGGCGATCGCGACCGCCTTCTGCAGCCACGTCAGGCTGGCGTTGTTCACGTCGGGCAGGATCAGGAACACCCAGGACAGCAGGGCCAGCCCCACGGTCAGGGTCAGCGCGTCCAGCAGGCTGCGCCGGTCATACCCGGCCGAGCGGCGCCGGATGAAGATCACCAGCCCGACCGCGTACAGGGGGTAGGTGGCCAGGTAGAACAGGTCGACCAGGGAAGGGAACGCGACCTCCTGGTACCGGATCTGGGTCAGGACCAGGAAGCTCAGCTGGCCCACCGCGAAGCTGAGGTTCGCCGCGGCCAGCAGCAGCCACGGCGCCCGGCGGGCGGGACGGTTGAGGATCACCCCGGCCCCGATGGCGGCCACGCCGGAGAGCGCCAGCACGCCCCACACCGCGACCCGGATCCCGGGCAGCGCGTAGTAGGCCACGAGGAGCAGGGTCATCCAGGCGGCATAGGCCGCCATGATCCCCCGTCGCCTCGCCAACGCAACCACCCCCGGCCCGCCGCCAGGCCTGGCTCAGGTGTCTCGGGCCAGCCTGGTGAGCGACAAATGTGCGCCTGCCGCAACCTCCACGCTCGCTGGGCCTGACCGACAGCGGATCCGCCCCCCAGGCGGTGTCCAGGGCCTGTCTGCTGGAGATACCTAAACACCTGCCCCAGCCGGCCCATTATCAATCAGTAACCACACCCTAGACAGAGCGTGGCATAGCGCCTGAGCAGCAATTGTCCCAATCTTGGACACTTTCGCCGCCGGGAGGACGCGTGCAGCCGCCGTGATGGGGGTAGCGGCGTGGCGCGTGACGGCGTGGGCCAGCCGGCCTGGGTCAGGGCCGGCGGCCGGGGCCGTTGCCTCGGCCCGGGCCGGGCTGGCCCGTGGCCAGGCCCGCGCGCCGCAGCGCATCGGCCATGGCGCCGTCGCCCGGCGTGCCGCCCCGCTGGCCGGGGCCGCCCGCGTCCCGGCTCCGGCCCCGGTCCCGGCCGCCCTGGCCCCGGCCGCCCTGATCCTGGCGGCCCTGGCCCTGGCCGTCCCGGCCCCGGCCACCCTGACCGCGCTCCTGGTCCCGGCCGCGCTGGCCCCTCCGCTCCTGGTCCCGGCCGCGGCCGGGCTCCCCGCCGCCCGGGTTCTGCCCGGACGGGCCGCGGCTGTCCCGGTCCTGGTCCTGGCCACCGCTGGCCGCCCCGGGCGCCTGCCTTTTCCCCGGCCGCCCGGCCGCCGTGTCCTCGTCGAGGCGCAGCGTCAGCGAGATCCGCTTGCGGGGGATGTCCACGCCGAGCACCCGGACCCGGACGACGTCCCCCGACTTCACGACCTGGTGGGGGTCGGACACGAAGGTTCGCGACATCGCGGACACATGCACCAGGCCGTCCTGATGCACGCCGATGTCCACGAACGCCCCGAACGCGGCCACATTGGTCACCACGCCTTCCAGCACCATGCCGGGCGCCAGGTCCTCCAGGGCCTCCACGCCCTCGGCGAAGCTGGCCGTGGTGAACGCGGGCCGCGGGTCCCGCCCGGGCTTTTCCAGCTCGCCGAGGATGTCGGTCACGGTGGGCAGGCCGAAACGGTCATCGGTGAAGTCCTGCGGCCGCAGCGAGCGCAGCAGCGATGTGTTGCCGACCAGCCCGGGCAGGCCCGTGCCCGCCCGGGCCAGGATGCGCCGGACCACCGGGTAAGCCTCCGGGTGGACGCTGGAGGCGTCCAGCGGGTCGTCGCCGGCGGGAATGCGCAGGAACCCCGCGCACTGCTCGAACGCCTTGGGCCCCAGCCGCGGCACGTCCTTGAGCGCCTGCCGGCTGCGGAACGGGCCGGCCTCGTCCCGGCGGGTCACCACCGCGGTGGCCAGCCCTTCGCTGATGCCGGACACCCGGGCCAGCAGCGGGGCCGACGCGGTGTTCACGTCTACCCCGACCGCGTTCACGCAGTCCTCGACGACCGCGTCCAGCGAGCGGGACAGCTTGATCCCGGCCAGGTCGTGCTGGTACTGGCCGACCCCGATGGACTTCGGGTCGATCTTGACCAGCTCGGCCAGCGGGTCCTGGAGCCGCCGCGCGATCGAGACCGCCCCGCGCAGCGACACGTCCATGCCGGGCAGCTCGCGGGAGGCGTAGGCGGAGGCCGAGTACACCGACGCTCCCGCCTCGGACACCACCACCTTGGTCAGCGTCAGCTCCGGGTGCGCTGTGATCAGGTCGGCGGCCAGCCGGTCCGTCTCGCGCGAGGCGGTGCCGTTGCCGATCGCGATCAGCTCCACCCGATGGGCCGCGGCCAGCCGGGCCAGCGTGGCGATGGACTCCGCCCACCTCGGCGAGCCGGCCCCTCCGGCCCCGCCCCGTTTGAGCTCGTGCGGGTAGATCGTGTCGGTGGCGACCGCCTTGCCCGTCCCGTCCACCACGGCGACCTTGACCCCGGTGCGGAACCCCGGGTCCAGGCCCATCGTGGCCCGCGTCCCGGCGGGCGCGGCCAGCAGCAGGTCGCGGAGGTTGGCCGCGAACACCGCGACCGCGTCGTCCTCGGCCCGCTGCCACAGCCGCATCCGCAGGTCGACGCCGAGGTGGACGGCGATCCGGGTTCGCCAGGCCCACTGCACCGTGTCCCCCAGCCAGCGGTCCGCCGGACGGCCCAGGTCGGCGACGTCATAACGCCGGGCGATTTTCGTTGCGTAATCGGACGGCCCGGGAGGAGCCAGGCCGTCAGCCGGAGGCTCACCCGGGTCCATGGTGAGGTCGAGGATTTCCTCTTTCTCCGCGCGCATCATGGCCAGGATCCGGTGCGAGGGCAGCGCGGTGAACGGCTCCGCGAACTCGAAGTAGCCGGCGAACTTCGCGCCCGCTTCTTCCCGGCCCTCGCGGACCCGGGAGACCAGCCGGCCCCGCGACCACATCTGCTCCCGGAGCTCGCCGATCAGGTCGGCGTCCTCAGCGAACCGCTCGGCCAGGATGGCCCGGGCGCCGTCCAGCGCGGCGGCCACGTCGGCCACGCCGCGCCCCGCGTCCACGTAGTCCGCGGCGGCCTGCTCCGGGACGGTCCCCGGGCTGGCCAGCAGCTGGTCGGCGAGCGGTTCCAGCCCCGCCTCGCGGGCGACCTGGGCCTTGGTCCGGCGCTTCGGCTTGAAGGGCAGGTAGATGTCCTCCAGCCGGGCCTTGGAGTCGGCGGCCATGATGCGCGCGGTCAGCTCGTCGTCGAGCTTGCCCTGGGCGCGGACCGACTCCAGGATGGCCGCCCGCCGCTCGTCCAGCTCGCGCAGGTAGCGCAGCCGCTCCTCCAGGGTGCGCAGCTGGGCGTCGTCCAGGGCGCCGGTCGCTTCCTTGCGGTAGCGGGCGATGAACGGCACGGTGGCCCCGTTGTCGAGCAGCTCGACCGCCGAGCTGACCTGGCCCTCGCGCACCCCCAGTTCGTCGGCGATCCGGCGCTGGACTCCGGCGCCGGCGGGCAGCTGCGGGCCGGCGGGGGCGGTTGCGGTCACGATAGGCCAGTGCCTTCCATATCGGGGGCCTTCCATGTCGGCGGCCTTCATGCCGGGGCCTTCCGGGTGAGGGTGCGCACCATATGGTAGGTCGCACGGGCCGGTTACCAAGGGAGATAGCGATGGCACGGACACCGCAGGAAGTCTTCGCCCACCACGCCGAGGCGCTCGGGGCCGGCGACCTGGAGGGGATCGTCGCCGACTACGCCGAGGATGCGGTCTTCATCTCGCCCGCCGGCGTGCTGCGCGGCCAGGGCGGGATCCGGACCGCGTTCACCCAGCTGCTCGCGGACGTCCCGAACGCCGACTGGACCCTGAAGACCCAGCTCTACGAGGGGTGACGTGCTGTTCCTGGAGTGGGCTGCGGACGCCGGCGCGACGTTCGCGGACGACGGCATCGACACCTTCGTGTTCTCCGATGGCCTGATCCAGGTTCAGACGGTCCGCTACACGCTCCAGCACCGGGGCTGACCGGCCGGGGGACGCGGCTGGCCGGCGCTGGCGGTTTAGCGGGACCAGCCAGGGGCAACTGGGTCCACGATGACAGACACCGCGGGCCCGGGCAGCCGGCCCATGACGTCGAGCGCGGGACAGGCGCGGGCGGACCGGCAGGCCGAGTCGCGGCAGTCCACCACCCGCACGGTGCTGATCGCCGGCGGCGCCAACATCATCGTCATGATCGCCAAGCTGGCGGCCGGGGTCCTCACCGGCTCCAGCGCGATGCTGGCCGAGGCGGCCCACTCGTTCGCGGACACCCTCAACCAGGTGTTCCTGTTCACCTCGGTACGCCAGGGCCAGCGCCCGGCCGACGAGGAGCACCCGTTCGGGTACGGGCAGGAGCGGTACTTCTGGTCGCTGCTCGCCGCATTCGGGATCTTCATCGCCGGCGCGGGGTTCTCGATCTTCGAGGGCATCCTGTCGCTGCACAGCAAGACGAGCAACTTCACGATCGCCTACGTGGTGCTGGGCGTGTGCGCGATCGCCGAGGGCACCTCGTTCATCCGGGCCTACGGCCAGCTGCGCGGCGAGGCCCACCGCGATCACACGCACACGCTGGAGCACGTCAAGACCAGCCGGGACACGACGGTCAAGGCCGCGCTGTTCGAGGACACCGCGGCGGTCATCGGGCTCGCCCTGGCCGCGGGCGGCCTGCTCCTGCAGCAGATCACCGGGTACCCCGTCTGGGACGGCAGCGCGTCGATCGCGATCGGGGTGCTGCTGATCGTGGTGGCCTTCCGGCTCGGCATGGACAGCCGCGCACTGCTCATCGGCCGGTCGGCCGACCCCAGGGTGCTCGAGGTGATCCGGGAGGAGATCGAGAACACGCCGGGCGTGGACGGGCTGCTCGGGCTGCAGACCATGCACGTGGGCCCGGACAGCCTGATCGTCGCGGCCCGGGTGGCGCTGAGCGATGATTCCAGCGCGGGCCAGGTGGAAGACCTGGCTGACGACATCGACCACCGGCTGTCCGAGCGGCTGCCGGTCACCCCGTACGTGTTCATCGACCCCACCCAGACCACGTCGGACGAGGGTGGCGACGGCGACCCCCGCCGGGGCGCGGTCCGCCGGTCGGCCGCCCGGCGGGACAGCCAGCAGCCCCGGACCTGACCGGGGACCAAGTCTCCGCGCCCGGACCTGACCGGGATCAGGCCTCTGCGGCCTGGGCCTCCGCGGGAGCGGACAGCGTGGTCAGCAGGTGGCTGAAGCCGTGCGGGGCGCGGGCCCGGGACCGGGCCGAGGTGACCACGCTCACCGTGGTGGTCCGCAGCACCCGGCGGCCGGCGGCGGTGAGCGCGTTGACCAGCGCGTGGTCCTCGGCGGTCCGGGCCGGGCCGAAACCGCCCGCCGCCAGGTAGGCGGCCGCGCTGAAGCCCAGGTTGGCCCCGTGCACGTGCGGGTGGGTCGGCCCGGCCGTCGCGTAGAGCTGCTGGAAGCGCGGCGGCACCTCGGCCGGGTACTGCCGCCAGTCGGTCACCGTGATGGTGCCCACGACCGCGTCCCAGCCGCCCTCGGCGTAGCGCAGCTGCCGGGTCAGCCAGGAGGGCGGGACCAGCGTGTCCGCGTCCGTCGTGGCCAGCCAGAGCGAGGCCGGATCGAGCGGCCCGGTCCGGCGGAGCACCTCCGCCACCCCGGCGGCGCGGGCGGCGCCCACGTTCCGGGCCCCGATGTCCAGCACCGCCGCTCCCCCGGCCCGGGCCAGCGCCGCGGTCTGGTCGGTGCAGGCGTCAGCCACCACGACCAGGTGGACCGCGAGGCCGGCCAGCGGCGCCGCGGCCAGCCGCACCGCGGCCAGGCAGGACGGCAGCAGGTCCTCTTCGTCGTGCGCCGGGATGACCACGCCGACGGCGGCGATCATGGTGCTCCTCCCACCGTGATCAGCACGCCCTGTTCCTCATGCCCCGGCTCGTCATGCTCCTGTTCCTCATGCTCCTGTTCCTCATGCCAGGCCCTCGGCCTGGGCCACCGACAGCAGCTCGCGGCCGGCCCGCTGGTACACCTCGGCGGTGAAGTCCGTCTCGGTGTGCCCGACCCGGCGGGCCAGGTCGGGGCGGGCGGCCAGGACCTGGTGCACGTCGTCGCCGCTGCGCGGGTAGTCGGCCACCGGGTGCCGCCAGTGCACCGCGAGCAGGCTGCCGCCGGGCCGCAGCGACGCGACGCCCCGGTCCAGGACCTGGTCCAGCTCACGTCCGGCGAAGTAGTAGAGCACCTCGGAGAACACGATGAGGTCGAACTGGCCGGGCGGCCAGTCCCCCGGGATCGCGCCACGGCGCACGCAGACGTTCGGCAGCCCGGCGGTCCGCGCGCCCGCCGCGCGGACGGCGGCCGCCGAGGCGTCCCAGGCCAGCACCTGGCCGCAGCGGGCGGCCAGCATCCCGGTCAGCACGCCCGACCGAGCAGCCCGGCTCGAAGGCGTCCTGGTAGCGCGGGTCCGGCAGCAGTGCCATGGTGAGCGCGTACTTCCGCGTCTCGTACCACCGGGTGGCCAGCTCCCACGGGTCGTCCGCCGCCGCGTACATCTGGTCGAAGTAGCCGGCGTCCAGGCTCATCGGTGCGCCGCCCGCAGCAGCACCTCGTGATCGCGGGCGAAATGAGCCACGGTGTCCGGGGTCAGCACGGGGCCGGCGCCGGGACCCCGGGGCTCCAGCTGGCTGGCGAAGCAGCGGATGGCGGCGCGTTTGCGGGCGGCGACCGGGGGCCGCAACGACACGCGCACGCCGTGCTCCCACGGGACCCGTGAGTCGCCCGGGCGGGCCCAGTGCCAGGTCCACACCGGGTACCAGAAGGTGGGCGGGCCGGCGTGGCGGGCGGCCCGCCCCACCGCCTCGTGGTCGGCGTGCACATCCCGGTCCCAGGGGGCCAGCACCGCGTCGCAGCCCGCGGCGAGCCCGGGCAGCAGGGCCGCCAGGGCGTCCTCGCGGTCCGCCACGCCGGTATCGGGGAACCCGAGCCGGATCACGTCGGTGGCCTGGGCGCCGAGCACCCGGAGCGCGCTGGCCGTCTCGGCGGCCCGGCGGGCGGCCAGGACGGCCGGGTCCGGGTGGCCGGGATGGGACGCCTCGCCGTCGGTCACCGAGACCAGCCGGAGCCGGGCCCCGGCCGCGGCCAGCAGCGCCATCGTGCCGCCGACGCCGAGCACCTCGTCGTCGGGATGGGCGGCCAGCACCAGCACGCGTGACCAGCCGGTGAAGTCGGCCGCCGGGAGCCCGCGCAGCCCCGTCCAGGCCCGCCAGTCCGCCTCATCGGTGCCGGGCTGGTCGATCGCGTTCACCACGCGGGGCCCCGCTCCGCGACCAGCGTCGCCCAGCTGGGCCAGGTCCCGTTCGGCGTGATGCTGGCGCAGGTACACGGTCAGGTCGGCGACCCGGCGGCCATGCGCCTCGTCGTGGGCCAGCGGCCCGGCCCCGAGCGCCCGCCCGACCCGGGCCATCACCTCGGTCGCGGCCGCCTCGACCTGGGCCCGCACCCGGAGGGCCCGGGCCGGCCCGCTGCCCGCGAGGTCGTAGGGGTCGGCGTCGATCTCGTCCGCGGACTGGTCCAGCGCCGTCCGGGCGCTGGTCAGCGCGATGTCAACCGCACCCAGGTGGGCCAGGGCGTGCGGGCCCACGTCCCGGCGGCGGGCCGCGGCGAGCAGGGTGCCCGCGACGGCCCGGGCCCCGCCGTACCAGCACGCCGCCACGCCCACGCCGCCGTGCGCGAACCCGGGCCGCCCGGAGTAGCCGCCGGGCGGCCCCACCGGCTCGGCGGCGATGTCGTCGAAGTCGATGTCCAGGGTGTCGCTGCCCGCCATCCCGGTGGCCGGCCAGCTGCCCGGCACGGGGGCAAGACCGTCGGTGGCCACCGCGAACAGCCGGACCCCGTCCGGCGCGGCCGCGGTGACCAGCGCGCAGCTGCAGGCCCGGGCGCCGGAGCAGTACTGCTTGAGGCCGCTGATCCGCCAGCCGCGGGGAGAGCGGACCGCGGTCAGGCCGCGGGCCGGGCGGCATCGCGGCCCAGACCCCCCACCGGCTGCCCGGCCCGGGCGCCGGGCCGCCCAGCTCGGCCAGGATCGCCACCGCGTCCGCGTGCCCCTCACCCAGCCGGACCAGGGACAGGTCCTCGGCGGCCAGGTCGGCCAGCCGGGCCCAGCGTTCACGGGTCCGCCCGCTGCCCGGCAGCGGCAGATCCAGCCGCCCCGACTCCACCGCCCCGGCGAAGGCGGCCGCCGTGACCCGCCACGGGGGCGGGCTGTCCACATCAGTCCACATCTCCCCGCGCGGCCTCGATGCTCGTCATAGCCTGGGGTGCTCCTTCGTCAGTCACGGGGCAGCGCCCGCCTCTACCCGCTGCGGACGGCTTCATTCGGTTTGGCCTCGGGTTTCACGGAAAGCAGACGCCCCATGCGCCACATCTCCCCGCTCTCCGGGGTCTTCCAGCTCTCCAGGCTCGAGCAGGCTGAGGCCCTGGATCGCGTGGTCACGCCCGCCCAGCGGGTGGTGCGGCGGCTGCGGCCCGGCCCGGTGCGGGACGCCCTCAACGGCGTCTGGCTCGGGCACCCGCTGCACCCGGTACTGGCCCAGGCGCCGGTCGGAGCATGGCTGTCCGCGGCGGTGCTGGACGCCGTGCGGGGTCACCCGGCCGGGACTGACGCTGCCCGGGGTGAAGCCGCCGTGGCCGAGGCCGCGGCGGCGAGGCCCAGCGGCGGCGGCTGGTGGCGTTCGGGCTCGCCGCGGCTGCGGCGGCCGCGCTGGCCGGCGCGGCGGACTGGTCCGAGCAGCACGAGCAGCAGATGCGGGTGGGCGTGGTGCACGCGGCCGCCAACATCACCGCGGCCGGGTTGTACGGCGCCTCGCTGCTGACCCGCAAACCCGCGGCGAGCCGGGCCCTCCGCCTGGCCGGCCTGGCCGCGGTGACCGCGGGCGGCCTGCTCGGCGGGCACATCTCGTTCCGGCTCTCGGGCGGGGCCAACCAGGCGGAGCCCGTGCCCCACCTCGTCGAGCCGGGCTGGCATGACCTGATGCCCGCGCCCGGCCTGCGCGACGGCGAGCCGGTCCGGGCCATGCTGGGCGAGGTGCCGGTGGTCGTCATCCGGGACGGCCACGCCGTGCGCGTCCTGGCCGGGCGGTGCAGCCACCTGTCGGGGCCGCTGTGGGAGGGCGACCTGGACGCGGGGTGCCTGACCTGCCCGTGGCACGGCAGCGCGTTCCGGATCACGGACGGGGCCGTGGCCCGCGGACCCGCGACGGCGCCCCAGCCGGTGTTCAGCACCCGGGTCCGCGACGGCATGATCCAGGTCTGCCTGCCCGACGCCGGCTGACCAGCCGGAGGGTGCCGAGCCAGGGGTGACCAGCCGGGGGTGACCAGCCGGGGGTGACCAGAGGGTGACCAGCCGGGACGCGGGCGGCGGGGCGGCCGTTTAATCCGCCGCCCGCGGGTAGCGCTAGGCCCACGCCTGCGGGTAGCGCTAGGCCCAGCACCTGACCCGGAGAAAGCCCATGGCCCTGCCCCCCAGCCAGCAGCACGCCCTGAACGCAGATCGACGATGTCCTCCAGTCGGCGGAGCCCCGGCTGGCCACGATGTTCGGCCTCTTCACCGACCTCACCCGGCTGGAGGCGATGCCGTCCGCGGAGACACTGCCGCCGGGCTCGTGGTGGACCCGGCACCGGCTCCCGGGCCACCGCTACCGGGGCAGCCGCCACCGGGCCAGCCGCCACCGGGCCGGCCCGCCTGGCCGGGGCCACCCGCGCAGGCGGCAGGCACGGCGCCAGCTCAGCCGGATCGTGCTGGTCCCGCTGCTGCTCCTGGTGGCCGCGAGCCTGCTCGTCGTGAGCCTGGTCAGCAGCGGGGCGGCCGGACGCCGCGGCTGCGGCCGGGCCGTCGCGGCGGCCATGGTGCCCGGGCTGCTCGGTTCCGTCCCCGGCGCGCCGGGCTCCGGCGGGGCCGGCTGCCGGGCCGGCCGCCCGCAGCCGACCCCCGGGAGCAGGTAACCCACCCCCGGTTAGCTGCCCTGGCCCTTCTCGTCGTGGCTGGACTGGCCACGGGCGCTGTCACTGCTGCCGGCCTGCCCGCCGCCGGCCTGCCCGCCGCCGGCTTGCCCGCGGTCCGCTGACTCGTCCCGTGCGCCGCGCCGGCGGCCCGCCTCCTGGCCGCCATCGTCGTGATGACTGGCGGGCAGCGGCTCGTCCTGGGCCTGGTTGGTGCTGGGCTGGTAGCCGGTGCCGTCCTGGAACTCATCCCGGTCCCGCTCGTGCTCGCCGCGGCCCTCAGACGGGCCGGTCCCGCTGGTATCGGTGCTGCTCTCGCTCATCGACTGTGGCTCCCTTCGTCGGGCGCCGCGGTGCGCGGCGCGCCCGTTCCCTCCGCCGGGAGGGCAGCTACCCAGATGGGCGGCACCCTCACCTCGGTCAGCGCCACACCACTGCGCACACCACTGCGGCACACCGCCGCCCCACACCACTGCGGCACCACAGGCCGCATCTGCCCCGGCCGGCCATGTGTGAAAGGGTCGCGGCGGGGCAGCCTAGAGCCCCACCGGCCCTGCCGCTCCCCCGCCGACCCCCGGTCAGCCCGGCAGTGCCTTCAGGAGGATGGGCGACGTGAAGCGCGGCGACCTGGGCCAGCCACGCACGGGCGCCACCGGCTACCCGGACGAGCCGGGGAGCAGCGCCGGCGAACCGGCCATCTCGCCGACGAAACGCTGCGTGAGCAGAGCGCCACCGACAGCGCGGCCCGGGATCTCTCCAGCGAAGACCTCGAGGATGAGGCCGTCCTGCGTCCGGCCGAGGGCGAGCCCGCGCCGCCCGACCATATGCAGCGGGCGGTCGAGGCGGCGGCCGTGATCGCCGAGGAAACCGGCGGGCTGGGCCGGCTCGGCCGCCCGATGAACCGCCGCTCCCCGTTCTTCGTCGGCATGGCCGCCGCGGCCGGCGTGGCGGTCACCTACGGGCTGGTGGAGCTGCTGATCAGGGCCCGCTCGGTACTCGTCCTCATCGGCCTGGCCCTGTTCATCGCGGCCGGGCTCGATCCCGCGGTGAACTGGCTGACCCGCCGCCGGCTGCCCCGCTGGACCGCGGTGATCGTGATCCTGCTTATCGTGGCCGCTGTCATCGCCGCGTTCGTGGCCGCGGCCGTGCCCCCGCTCACCGCCCAGGTCACCGCGCTGGTTCGCGAGCTGCCGCACTACGTGACCACGCTCAAGGACCATAACTCCGAGCTCGGCAAGCTGAACTCGCGGTTCCAGCTCGAGCAGCGGCTGACCAAGCTGCTGAACAGCAAGGGCACGGCGCTGGTCGGCGGCGTCCTCGGGGCCGGCGCACTGGTGCTGAGCGCGGCCAGCGAGATGCTAGTCGTCATCGTGCTGGTGATCTACTTCCTGGCCGCGATGCCGCGGATCAAGCTGTTCCTGTACCGCCTGGCCCCCCAGTCCCGGCGGTCCCGGGTCATCCTGATCGGCGACGAGATCTTCGTCAAGGTCGGCGGCTACATGCTGGGCAACTTCCTGACCTCGCTGATCGCCGGGGTCGGCACCTGGGCCTGGCTGCAGATCTTCAGCATTCCCTACCCGCTGCTGCTCGGCCTGCTGGTCGCCCTGCTCGACCTGATCCCTGTCATCGGCTCCACGGTCGGCGGCGCGATCGTCTCCCTGGTCGCCCTGACCGTGTCCCTCCCGGTCGCTATCGCCACCCTCGCCTTTTACATCGCGTACCGGCTGGCGGAGGATTACCTCATAGTGCCACGAATCATGGGACGGACGGTGGAGGTGCCCGCGGTGGTGACGGTGGTGGCGGTCCTGCTCGGCGGGGCGCTGATGGGCCTCATCGGGGCCCTGGTCGCCATCCCCGCCGCCGCTGCGCTCCGCCTCCTGCTCAACGAAGTCACCTTCCGCCGCCTGGACCGAAGCTGACCGGGCCGCAGCCAGGAGGAACCGGGGGACGCACCGCAGGGCGGTGGCGCTCCCCAGCTGCCCCGCTGGCTGCGGTCCAGCTGGCTGCGGGCCGGCGCAGGCGGCCCGGCGCCGCCGCATCGGTGATGCTGCTGTTCCTCCTGGCCCTGATCATCGAGTACCTGGTCATCCCGGAGCTGGTCGGCGCGAGCAAGAACCTCTACCTGCTCGGCCGGGTGAGCATCCCCTGGATGATCGCCGGGCTGGTCCTGGAAGGGCTCTCGCTGTTCTGCTACGCGCTGCTGACCCGGGAGCTGCTGCCCCCGGAAGGGCAGGCCGGGCATCTCCCGGCTGTTCCGGATCGACCTGGCCGCGGCGGCGGTGGCGCACATGATCCCCGCGGGCACCATCGGCAGCGCGGGCGTCGGCTTCTCGCTCTTCACCTCGGAGGGGCTGGACGGCACCGACGTCGGCGTGATGATGGCCACCAAGGGCATGGGCTCCACCATCGTGCTGAACGTCCTGCTCTGGCTGTCGCTGGTCATCTCCATCCCGCTGTCCGGGTTCCGGCCCATCTACGTGACGCGTGGCCATCGTGGGCGCGGTGCTGCTCGCCCTGATAGCGGCGCTGATCATCGGGCTGACCCGGGGCGCGCAACGGGCCGCGCGCATCCTGCGCGCGGTCGGCGACAAGATCCCCTACGTCGGCGGCGCCGGCTGGAGAACATCGTGCTCCAGGCGGACGAGTCACTGCGCGCGCCTGGCCCGCAACCCGCGGGTCATGGTCGGTCGCTGAGCTGGGCGTCGCTGAACTGGCTGCTCGACGCGGCGTCGCTGTGGTGCTTCATCGCCGCGTTCGGCGCCTTCGCCAACCCGGTCGGGCTGTTCGCCGCGTACGGGATCGCTAACGTGCTCGGCGCGATCCCGATCACCCCGGCCGGGCTGGGGGTCATCGATTCGGTGACCCCCGTGCTGCTGGTCAGCTTCGGCCTGACCCGCAGCGTCGCCACGCTGGGCGTGCTGGCCTGGCGGCTGGTCAACTTCTGGCTGCCCATCCCCACCGGCATCGGCGGCCTACATCTCGCTCAAGGTGCCGCGGGGCTCCCTGCGTAGCTGGGCCGCCATGCGCCAGGCGCTGGGCGACATGTTCGGCCACAGCCGGCCCGAGGGCGGCGCTGAAAGCGGGGGCGGGGGCGCGCCGCAGGACAGCGGGGGCGCCCAGGACGCGAGTGCAGGCGGCAGCACGCAGGCCACGGAGGAAGAAGACCCCGCTGGCAAGCGCGCCTGACCGGCCGCCGGGGCGGACAGACGGCGGTCAGCGCCGGGGAAGCTTGACCACCGACACGAAGAACTCGTCGATCTGCCGGACGGCCTCGATGAACTGGTCCACGTCCACCGGCTTGGTGACGTACGCGTTGGCGTGCAGCTTGTAGCTGCGCAGGATGTCCTCCTCGGACGAGGAGGTGGTCAGGATCACTACCGGCACGTGGGAGAGGTCGGGGTCAGACTTGATCTTCTCCAGGATCTGCCGCCCGTCGTACTTGGGCAGGTTGAGGTCGAGCAGGATCAGGTCGGCGGCCGGCGCGCTGGCGTGCGCGCCGCGGCGGTACAGGAAGTCCAGGGCCTCTTCACCGTCCCGCGCCACGTGCAGCCGATTGCGGATCTTGTTGTCCTCGAAGGCTTCCCTGGTCATCAGCTCGTCGCCGGGGTCATCCTCGACGAGCAGGACTTCGATCTGTTCCAGGTCGCACATGCGGTGTCCCTCCGGGGATAGTGCTGCTGTTCTCGCCGCCCGGTTCCGCCGGGCCGCCCGGGCCCGGGGGCCTGGAGCTGTCCGCGTCCGGGAGAGCGAAGGTGGCGATGACGTCGGGGTGACCGGGCCGCCCGGCGGGGGCGGTGGTGGCCGGCGCGGGCAAGGTGAAGTAGAAGCGCGTCCCGCCCTCGTAGGTGGTGTCCAGGAACATCTGGCCGTCGTGCTGCTCGACGATCCGCTTGCACAGCGCGAGGCCGATCCCGGTGCCCGGGTAGGCATCCCGCGCGTGCAGCCGCTGGAAGATAACGAAGATCTTCTCGGCGAACTCGGCCGGGACGCCGATGCCATTATCGGCCACGCCGATCTGCCAGCCCCCGTCCGGCCGCCCGGCCGCGGTGACCTGGATCACGGGCGCACGGTCCGGCGCCCGGAACTTGATGGCGTTGCCGATGAGGTTCTGCCACAGCATGGCGAGCAGGGTCGGGTCGCCCATCACCTCCGGCAGCGGCCCGGGACGCTCGATGACCGCCCCGTCTCCTCGACCGCGGCCGACAGGGCCGTGACCGCAGCGTCCAGCGGCTGGTCGAGCGGCACCGGCACCCGCTCGTCGGTGGCCCGGCCGACCCGGGAGAAGGTCAGCAGGTCGTTGATCAGGACCTGCATCCGCTTCGCGCCGTCCACGGCGAACTCGATGTACTTCAGGCCCCGCTCGTCGAGCTTGTCGCTGTAGCGCTTTTCCAGCAGCTGGCAGAACGAGGCGACCTTGCGCAGCGGTTCCTGCAGGTCGTGGGACGCGACGTAGGCGAACTGCTCCAGCTCGCTGTTGGACCGGCGCAGCTCCACGGCCTGGGCGTCCAGGTCGGCCGCCTGGCGGGCCGCGACGGCTTGCGCGTCGCGGCTGGCCTCCAGCGCCGTGACCAGCTCGCTGCGCATCCCCTCCACGGCCGCGGCCACCGCCCACAGGTCGGCCGGGCCGGTCGGGCGGATGTGATGGCTGTAGTCCCCCTCGGCCACCAGATCCGAGGCGGCGCGGAGCCGGTGCAAGGGCCGGATCACGGCCCGGTCCAGCAGGACGGCCAGGGCGGCCGCGGCGAGCAGGAACGTGGCCAGGATGGCCACGTAGACCGCGTCCTGGAAGCTGCGGGCCCGGGCCAGGGAAGCCCGGTCGGCGTGCGAGACCGTGGCGAGGTGGGTGTTCTGCGCCGCGAACAGCGTGCGGAGGTGGTCAAAGGCGCTCTTGCTGTGCTTCAGGAACGTCAGGTCCTGGCCGTCCAGCGGCCCGCTGCGGGCCCGGCTGATCAGCGGAAGGACGTAGCCCGCCCGCCAGCTGTCCGCGGCCCGCTCGAGACGGCCCAGATCTCCCCCCAGGGGCCGCTTGCCGCCGATCTCAGCGTGCAGCTCGGCGGCGGCCGCCTGCTCGGTGACCCGCCCGGTCGCGTACGGCTGCAGGAACTGCGGGGCACCGGTAATGGCGTAGCCGCGCACCCCGGTCTCCTGGTCAACCAGGGCCCCCTGCAGCCGGTACGCCTGGGCCTGGGCCGGCAGGATCGAGTTCGCCAGGTCGCTGGAGATGTCCCGGGTCCGCGCGGTCAGCGCCACCACCGCGAGGGCGGCCGCCACGACCAGCAGCCCCAGCACGGCGAAGACCAGCCGGAACCAGCCCTGGACGGTGAGTTCCCGGAGCCGGCTGCTCTGGCGCCCCGGATGAGCTCACCGCGCTGCCTTCCAGCCGAGGTGGACGATGGCGACGTCGTCGGCGAGGCCGCCGTAGGGGGCGGCGGCGGCCTCGGTCGTGTTCAGCAGGGTATCCACGAAACCCGCCGGCGGCAGCATGGCCAGGTCGCGGGCCATGGCCAGCAGCCCTTCCTCGCCGAGCCGCTGGCTGCCCGGTCCCACCCGGCCTTCGAAGAGCCCGTCGGTGAACAGCACCAGGCCCGAGTCCGCGGGCAGCGGCAGTACCTGCTCCGGCCAGGACACGCAGGACTCCAGGCCCACCGCAGGCCCGGCCGGTCCCTCAACCAGGTCCACGTGTCCCGGGGTGCGCAGCAGCAGTCCCGGGTCGGCCGGCCCGCAAGACCCGCACGCTGCGCTGGTCGGGGGCGAAGACCAGGTGAGTGACGGTGGCGAACAGGTGATCGTCTTCCCGCTCCGCCATCAGCAACTGCTCGAGCAGTCCCATCAGCGCCGCCGGGGGCGCGCCGGCCAGGACCAGGGACCTCCAGGCCACCCGCAGGCAGACCCCGATGGCGGCCTCGGCCGCGCCGTGCCCGCAGACGTCACCGATGACCGCGTGCACGATGCCGTCCGAGGTCTCGACCACGTCGTAGAAGTCCCCGCCGAGCAGCGCGTCGGCGCGGCCCGGGCGGTAGCGCGTGACCATGTCGAAGGCGCTGGTGCGGATCAGCGGCGTGGGCAGCAGGGCCCGCTCCAGCCGCGCGTTCTCCTCCGCCACCAGCGCGCTGCGCTGCAAGGCCGCTGACGCCTGTTCCACGTGCTTGCGCTGGGTGGCGTAGCGGATCGCGCGGCCGAACACGTCCGGGGGCGCCTGGCCCTTGATCAGGTAATCCTGCGCGCCCGCGGCGACCGCCGCCAGCCCGGCGCTCTCCTCGGCCAGGCCGGTCAGCACCACCACGGGCGCCCCCGGGGCGGCGGCGAGCATCTGGGTGACCGCCTCCAGCCCGTGCGCGTCGGGCAGGTGCAGGTCGAGCAGGATGCAGCCGGGCGCAGGCGCCCTGGCCGAGCAGGCCGGCCGCCTCAGCGAGGGAGCGCACCGCGGTCAGCGAGGCGTGCATGCCGCTGTCCGCAAGCAGTTCCTCCACCAGCAGGACGTCACCCGCGTCGTCCTCGACCAGGAGGATCATGTCCGGGTCACCCAGCCACGCGAGGCGCGCGGGGTCCAGGCTCTCCTGCGCAGGAGTGGCCGGGCCGCGCGGAGCGGGCACACCGGTGCGGGTGGGCATGCTCACCGTGCGTCCGTGCCAGGTGGCCTCAACCAACGCTCCTTATGACACACCGCCAGTCCCGTGACCGAGGCTAGCGGCTTCCGCGCTTCCTGTTCCGCGACAGGATAATGTCACCGAACGCGAGGAACTTCCGTTTCGTACGGATCGGAGCCCCGGGACAGGGAAGCCCGGGGCAGGGAAGCCGTGACCTGGAAATACCATGGCACGGACGCTGGCCCGGGGCTACCTGCTCAGGTGGTGGCGAGCCTGCCCCCGCTGGCGTCCGGCGGGCCGAGGATGCGCTGGCGCAGGAAGGTGAGCGCATGGGCGAGGAGCCGGGACACGTGCATCTGCGAGATGCCCAGGGTCCGCCCGATCTCCGCCTGGGTCATGTCCCCGTAGAAGCGCATGAGGAGGATCCGCTGCTCCCGCCGGGGCAGCTCACCCCAGTGCGCTGCGAGGGCCTCCATGGACAGCGTGTGCTCCATCTGCGGGTCGTCCTCGCCGAGCAGGTCGGCCAGGCTGGCCGTGTCGGGCTGGCCGGTCAGCGGCGCGTCGAGTGAGGCCGGCTGCAGGAGCATGTCCGCACCGTGGGCTTCCCGGACCGCGGCCTCGGTCAGGCCCAGATCGCTGGCGAGATCGGCGTCACTGGGCGCGTGGCCCAGCTGCTGGGTGAG
This sequence comes from uncultured Actinomycetes bacterium, assembly GCA_963723595.1. GTDB lineage: Bacteria > Actinomycetota > Actinomycetes > Streptosporangiales > Streptosporangiaceae > RYN-230. The sequence goes on along the minus strand of CAVRRQ010000010.1, from coordinate 316,151 downwards.
CCCGGCGGGCGGCCTCGCGCAGCTCGAGCAGCCGCTCCTGGACCGGCCGCTCGATGTGCACCTGCCACCGCTTGTCCCGGAAGTAGCGCTTGATTTCCCCGGTGATGCACGGCTGGGCGTAGGCGGCCAGGTTGCGGCCCACGCCCGGGTCGTAGTTGTTGATCGCCTTGAGCAAGCCCACGTAACCCACCTGAACCAGGTCCTCGGTCGGCTCGGGGCTGCGCCGGTATCGGTTGGCGCACGACCGGACCAGTCCCCGGTACCGGCCGACCAGCACTTCGCACGCCTCGTCCCGGCGTGTGCTGCCCGGGGGGTACAACCGGATCTCGTGCAGCAGTTCCTCGTCGTCTAGCTGTTCAAGCTCGCGCGCAGCTGCGTCAGCGGGCCGGCCCATGGTCCGGGGCGGGGGTGCCGCAGCTGCTTCACCTGCGGCAAGTGTTTCCATATAGCAAGCCTGCCACGGGTGGACAACATAAAGCAAGTGTTTCCATATGGACTCAGCCGGCGTCGGCAGCGAGTTCCCCGAGCCCGCGGACCAGGGCGTCGCGCCCTTCCGGCGTCATGGCCCGGAGCATCTCGGACAGGGCCGCGCGCCGCTGGTCGCGCACCCAGCCGGCCAGCCGCCGGCCCGACTCGGTGAGGAGCAGCGAGATCTCCCGGCGGCTCTCTTCCGCCCGGTCGCGGGTCAGCAATCCGGCGACTTCCATCCGGTCGCAGAGCCTGCTGGTAGCCGACGCGGAGGCGCCGGTCTGGGAGGCCAGCCGGTTGAGGTTAAGGCTCCCGGCCCGGTCGATGATCAGCAGCGCACGCAGCTGCGCCGGCGGCACGGACGAGCCGATTTTCTCCACGGCCCGCTCCGCCACCTCGATCAGGGCAGCCAGTCCCCGCTCGGCGGTACTCACCTCGAGCTGCTCATCCCTGGAACCCCGGAACATGTCGTATCCCATCAGGATCACCACCGGGCCAGCACGCGCGCCCGCCTGTGATTCCGGCGGAGAGCCTACCAGCGCTGACATAACCACGCTCGGACCGTGCGGGCTCACCCCTCCCGCAGCCTGGGCAGTACCTGGCGGGCGTAGAAGTCGAAGAACCCCTCGGCGTCCGGGCCGACCTGATTGACGTAAATCTCGTCGAATCCGGCCTCACGGTAGGCCTGGATCCCGTCCAGATGCACCGCCGGGTCCGGGCCGCACGGAGCGCTGACCATGTCCTCGGTGACAAGCTCGGCCAGCTCGCGGAAGTGCCGGGGCAGCGGAAGTAGCTGGGCGGCCTCACCCGGGATCTCATCGTTCGGCCACAGCCGGTGCATGGTCTTCCTGGCCTGCCCCTCATCGGCGGCCCAGCACACCTTCAAGCCACCCTGGACCGGCCGGTCACCGCCGCCCGACTCGCGGTACAGGCGGACGAAATCAGCGTTCGGCTGCACGCACACATAGCCGTCGGCTATACGCGCGGCCAGCTTGATTGCCTTCTCGCCGAATCCCGACATATAGATCCGCGGCGGGATCTGGGGGACTGAGTACAGGCGAGCGGTGTTCACTGTGTAGTGCTTTCCTTCGTGACTGACCAGCTGCCCGGTGAACAGCTCCCTGATGACGGAGACGGCCTCCTCGAGCATCTCCAGCCGTTCCTCGGCCGACGGCCAGCGCCGGCCCATGATGTGCTCGTTGAGATCCTCGCCCGTGCCGACCCCGAGCGTGAACCGCCCCCCGGTGAGCAGCGCCGCGGTCGCCGCGGCCTGGGCAACCATCGCAGGCGGCTGCCGGATCAGCGGGCATGTCACCGCGGTCGTGATGGGCAGGGAGGTGACCTGTGAGATGGCGCCGATGACCGACCACATGTGACCGCTCTCGCCCTGCTCGTCAAGCCAGGGGTGGAAGTGGTCGGAGATCCACAAGGCCTCGAAGCCGGCTTCCTCGGCCAGCCTGGCCTGCCGGACAAGCTCGCGCGGCGGGTGCTCCTCCGAGGACAGGAAGTAGCCATACCGGGTGGTCATCATCGCCGTCCTTCCAGGCCCAGTGCTCGCTGCGCCACAGTTTCTGGAACCTTGGCAGCCGCACTACCCGTGCGCCCGCGGGCTACACAACCGGCTTCGCCGGCGGCCGGGATGGCGCCCAGGACACTGGCAGATGGCAAGTGTTTCTCCATACAATGCTGTGTCGTGGACACATCCCCGGCCGCCGTCCGCCCCGCCTCCCCAGCCGCTGATCGCCCAGCCGGTGCCCAGGAGTTCGCGGAGCAGGTAGAAGCGCTTCAGGAGGCGACCCGGGTTCTGGTCGGGATCGCGCTGCGCAGCCTGGACGTCCTCGACGGCGTGATCACGCTGCCCCAGTTCCGGATGCTGGCCGTCCTCGGCGAACTGGGCTGCGCCCGGTCGGCGCGGGTGGCCCGGGCGCTCAGCCTGGACGCGTCCACGGTGACCAGGCTGGCCGACCGGTTGGTCGCGGCGGGGCATGTGGCCCGGGGTAGCGACCCGCGGCACCGCAGCGTGGTGACCCTGGAGCTGACGCCCAGCGGGCAGGGCCTGGTCAGCGTGGTGTCGGGGTGGCGCCAGCGCGAGCTCAGCCGGATCGTCGCCGCGCTCCCGCCCGCGGCCCGGGGCCAGATCACCGGCATCCTGGGCCAGCTAGTCACCGCCGCGGGGGAAGGCTATGGCGTGGCGGCCGGGCCGGCCATCCCGCTCTGAGGCGCCCGCCGGGTGATCGTTTGGCCCGGCCAGGCCGGGGTACCCGGACGCCCAGGGCGGCGGATGAGGAGAGCATGACCAGTCATGATCTGGGCGCGGCCGAGGAGTTCCCCCCGCATGTGCTGCGGGAGTACGCGCTGGTGGCGGATGGGGAACGGGGCGCGCTGGTCGGGCCGCGCGGCGACTTCGCCTGGCTGTGCGCGCCCCGGTGGGACGCGGATGGCGTCTTCTCCTGCCTGATCGGCGGGCCCGGTGTCTACGCCGTGACCCCGGAGGAACCGCGTTTCGTCTGGGGCGGGTACTACGAGGACGCGACGCTGATCTGGCGCAGCCGCTGGATCACCAGCAGCGGTTTCACCGAGTGCCGCGAGGCACTGGCCTACCCGGGCGACCCGCACACCGCGGTGGTGCTGCGCCGGGTCGTCGCCCTCGACGGTCCCGCGCGCGTCCGGGTGGTCCTGGACGTGCGGGCCGGCTTCGGGCGGTACCGGATGAGCCAGCTCAAGCAGGCCGACGGGCTATGGACGGCCCGCAGCGGCCCGCTCCGGATGCGCTGGTCGGGTGGCGGGGACGCCACGGTACGCCCGGACGGCGCGCTGGAGCTGCACCTGGCCCTGGACGCAGGGCGCCTTCCACGACCTGGTGCTGGAGATATCGGACCAGGCGCTGCCGCGGGTCCCGGTGCAGGCCCCGGAGGCGTGGGCGGCCACCGAGGCGTCCTGGGCCGCGGCCGTTCCCGAGCTGGGCCCGAGCCTGGCCGCCGGGGACAGCCGGCACAGCTACGCGGTGCTGGCCGGGCTGACCAGCAGCAGCGGCGGCATGGTCGCCGCGGCTACCATGTCGCTGCCGGAGCGCTCCAAGGCCGGCCGGAACTACGACTACCGCTACGTGTGGATCCGGGACCAGTGCTACACCGGCCAGGCGGTGGCGGCCGACGGCCCGCACCGCCTGCTGGACGACGCCGTCTCCTTCGTGGCTGAGCGCATCCTGGCCGACGGCCCCGACCTGAAACCGGCCTACACCGTGGCCCGCGGGCCGGTGCCCGGGGAGGAGTCACTCACTCATCTGTCCGGCTACCCGGGCGGCGCGGACAAGATCGGTAACTGGGTCAACCGCCAGTTCCAGCTCGACGCGCTGGGTGAGGCGCTCCAGCTCTTCGCGGCCGCGGCCGGCCACGATCACCTGGACAGCGGGCACTGGCAGGCTGCCGAGCTCGCGGTGAAGGCCATCGAAACGCGGTGGACCGATGCCGACGCCGGTGTGTGGGAACTCGACAACCGTCACTGGAGCCATTCCCGGCTCATGTGCGTTGCCGGGCTGCGCGCCATCTCCCGGGCGGGGGCCGCGCCCGGCCAGGCTGCCGCCTGGGAAACGCTGGCCGATGCCATCCTGGCCGACGTGGCCGGCGACAGCGTGCACGCCAGCGGGCGGTGGCAGCGCGCTCCCGACGACGACCGCGTGGACGCCGCCCTGCTGCTGGCCGCGATCCGCGGGGCCGTGCCCGCGACCGACCCGCGCAGCCTGGCCACCCTCGACGCGATCGCGGCCGACCTGTCCAGCGAGGGTTACCTCTACCGCTACCGGCACGACCAGCGCCCGCTGCAAGAGGCGGAGGGCGCGTTCGTGCTCTGCGGGTTTCCTCATGGCGCTCGCCACGCATCAGCTGGGCCGGACCAGCGAGGCCGTCGGCTGGTTCGAGCGCAACCGGGCCGCCTGCGGCCCGCCCGCGCTGTTCACCGAGGAGTTCGACACCCACCAGCATCAGCTGCGCGGCAACCTGCCCCAGGCGTTCGTGCACGCGGTGATGTTCGAGTCGTCGGCCCGGCTGGCCCGGCCCTGGGACGGTCACTGACCGCCGCCTGGGCGGGCCGCTGACGGCGGGCGGGCCGCGCGGGCTGCTGCTGGCACCCCGCAACCGCTGCCCCGGCCGGCCACGTATTCACCGGGTAAGGGGCGCCCGCCCGGGCAGCGCCGGCGTTCCCTGACCCCGGCCCGGGGTCCGGACGCCGGGGCGGCGCTGGTCAGCGTATTCTTCATCCCGCCCCACCTGGCAGCAGGTGCCCCTCTGACCCGCGCGAGGGAGGTAGATCCAGTGACGGCGGAGCACTCATCCCGCGTATGACAACGGCGTACTGCGGATCACCCCGACCGCCTGGCCGGCTGGCCTGGCCATCGCGGGGGAGATCGATGAGGCCACCTACCCCGCCCTGGTGACCTCCCTGCACGAGCTCGCCGACGGGCACCGGGAGGTGTACCTCGACCTCAGCGGGGTGAGCTACTGCGATCTGGCCGGGCTGCGGGCCATCGTGCGGCTGGCGGACGGAGACGGGGCGGGGCAGGCCCGGCACGTCCGGCTGCGGAACGTCCCGCCGCACATCGTCATGGTGCTCGCCATTACCGGCTGGGATGCCCTGCCGGGGCTGGTCGTGGAGCCGTAGCCGGAACCGGCGGGGCCGCGCCGGCCAGGTCAGTCCGCCCAGCGGGATCCCTGCGACGAGCGGCGCCTCAGGTCGTTGCGCACCTCGGCGCCGAGCCGGCGGGTCTCCCGCCGGTTGAGCATCGCGCCCGCGGCGGCGCCGGTCAGCAGCGGCCCGAGCGACACGGCGCTCCGGCCGGCCCGGGCGATCAGCCGCCGCTCCAGCTGCCTGCGCAGCGGGGAGCCCACGGCCAGGGCCAGGCCGCCCGGCACCAGGGCCACACCGCGCCGGTGCGCCCAGGCCACGACGTAGGCCAGCATGCGCTCCGGGGCCGAGCCCGGGGCGCGCATCCCGTAGACCTCGTGCAGCTCGGCGACCAGCTTCAGCTCGATCCCGACCACGCGCCAGGGTCTCGAACGCCACCTCGACCGGGGCGGACGGCAGCGGCAGCAGCATGGACGCGCCCACCGCCGCACCCACGGACGCGGCAGGCCCGGGACGCGCCCTGGATCAGCCGGTCCGCGACTTCCTCCGGCTCGAGGCCGGGAAACTGGGCCCGGAGCTTCTGCTGGTCCCGTACGGGCAGCCGGGGAGCCATCGCCAGCACCTGGGAGGTCAGCCACCGGCCTCCGGAGGTCGTCCCGGACCAGCCCGCCCGGCCGCCGCGGCGGGCGATCCGGGACGTGGCCGCCATCACGCGGCGGCGGCGGGACAGGCTGCTGCCCTCGCTGATCTCGCCGACCAGCTCCGCTACCTCGCTGGGTAGTACGGGCTGGCCGGCCGGTTCGGCGGCGTGTCCGGCGCCTTCGGTGGTCTTGTCCACGACCCCCTGCTACCCCCGGCTGGGCCGGCTACGCGGGGGCCGTGACCTGGTTTTACCGCTGCCCAGCATGCCCGCGGCCAGGCGGGTAGGGACCCGCACCATGACCCAGTACGGATACACCGCCATGTGCGAGCAGACCCCGGTCCGCCAGCTGGTGAGCGACCTCCAGGCCGCCGAGCAGGCGGGGTTCGATTTCTCGGTCATGTCTGATCACTACTTTCCCTGGCTCGAGGACCAGGGGCACTCCGGCTACGCGTGGGCGGTACTCGGCGCCGCGGCGCAGGCCACCCACCGGCTCCCGCTGATGACCATGGTGACCTGCCCCACGTTCCGCTATCACCCCGCGGTCGTGGCCCAGAAGGCCGCGACCATCGGCGTGCTGTCCGGCGGCCGGTTCACCCTGGGGCTGGGCGCCGGCGAGTACGTGAACTTCACCGGCCGGCACTTCGAGGTGGAGCGCGCCAGGCTGTTCGACGCAGCCTCCAGCCACATCCGCGAGGAGGACATCGCCCAGCTCGTGCCCTGCGGCCCTGATCCCGCCGTGCACGTGGCGGCGGCCAGGAAGTTCACGAGGCGGCCTTCACCCATCTGGCCCTGATCCAGGTGGGCGGGGAGCATCAGGGCCAGTTCACGGCCTGGGCGCAGGACACCCTGCGGACCTGAGCGAGGAGAAGGTGCTGCGCCAGAAGCCCGGACGGCTCACGGCCGCCGGTCCTTCAGGTCCCGGGCCAGCTGCTCGAGCACCGGCAGGGCGGCGTCGAGAGCCTCCCGCTCGGCCGCGCCGAGGTGCTCGATCAGCTGGCTCAGCGCGTCGGTGCGCTCCGCCCTGATCCGCTCGTGCAGCTGCCGGCCGGCGGGGGTGGCGTCCACCAGTGCGGCCCGCCGGTCGCGCGGATCGGGCCGCCGGGCCAGCAGCCCGGCGTCCTCCAGCCGCCACACCACCCGGGAGAGCATGGTCGGGTTCATGCCCTCTTCGCGGGCCAGCCAGGACAGGCCCACCGGCCCGTTGCGGGCCGTGGTGGCCAGCACCGTCGCCTCGGTCAGGGTCAGCTCCGCGCCGGCCCGGGTCGGCCGGATCCGCCGGGCGAGCCGGCCGACCGCCGTGCGCAGCCGGGCCGCTGTCTCGGCCCTGGCCACGGACGCGGCGTCGCCGGGCAGCGCCGGTCCGGCGTCGCCCGCCGCCACGGACTCAGCGTGGCCCGGGGTCGCGGCCTGGCCACCGGCACCGTCACGGGCTGCACCCTTCCTCGCCAATTATTTGCCAAATAGCAAACACTTTAGCCCCGGACGCGGCGGCCCGGTCCCGCGCACCCGGTCCCGCTCCGCCGGCCGGGCGCCTGCGCCGGGGGCCGGGGGCGCCCGCGGGTGTGACCAGGCCGCTCGCGGGCATGCCAGGAGCGGTAACAGGGAGGTGACAGTGCCCGGAAAGCTCACGCCGTACCAGCGCAAGCGGGATTTCAGCCGGACACCCGAGCCGGCCGGGCAGGCAGGCCAGGCGGCGACGGCGGCGCGGCCAGCGCCGGTTCGTCGTGCAGCGGCACCGGGCCCGGCGCCTGCACTACGACCTCCGCTTCGAGATCGGCGGCGTGCTGGCCAGCTGGGCGGTACCCAAGGGGCCCACCCTCGATCCCGGACGTGAAGCGCATCGCGGTGCACGTCGAGGACCACCCGATCGAGTACCTCGACTTCGAGGGCGTGATCCCGCGGGGCCAGTACGGCGGCGGCGACGTGATCGTGTGGGACCGCGGCACGTGGGAGCCGCACGCCACCGATGACCCGGCCGCCGCGGTCGAGGCAGGCGAGTTGCACGCCGACGTGCACGGGGAGAAGCTGCGCGGCCGGCTGATCCTGGTGCGGACCGGCGGGACCGGCTCGGACCAGTGGCTGCTCATGCACAAGCATGACGAGTACGCGGTCAAGGGCTGGGATCCGGAGGACCACCCGGAATCCGTGCTCAGCGGGCGGACCAACGACGAGGTCAAGGCCGACCCGGAGCGGATATGGCGCTCGGATCTGCCCCCGTCGGAGGCGTCGGTCGCGGCTACGCCACCCAGCCGGACGCCGCCCTGCCGGGCACGCACGGACCGCCCGGCCCCCGGGCCCAGCCCGGACGAGCTCGCCGCCCTGGACGCCCTTGGCTCCGGCGGCACCTGGGAAGTGTTCGGCCGCGGCGCTGCGGCTGACCAACCTGGACAAGGCCCTGTTCCCCGGCCGCCCGGACGAGGCGCCGGTGACCAAGCGCGAGCTGATCCGCTACACGGCCCAGATCGCCCCGGTCGCGCTCCCCTACCTCACGCGACCGGGCGCTGAACATGCACCGGTTCCCCGGCGGCGCCGACACCAAGGGCTTCTGGCACAAGCAGCTGCCCGATCACGCCCCCGAGTGGCTGCCACGCTGGCATGATCCGCACGCCGAGCCAGGCAAGACCACGACCTACCTGGTCGTGGATGAGCCGGCCGCGCTGGTGTGGGCGGCCAACTTCGGTGCCCTGGAGTGGCACGCCTGGACCGCGCGGACCGACCACCCCGACCGGCCCACCTACGCGCTCATCGACATCGATCCCGGGCCGGCGACCGTCGTGGGACGAGGTGCTGGTGCTGGCCCGGCTGCACCGCACCGCCCTGGAGCACCTCGGGGTACGGGGGCAGCCCAAGCTGACCGGGCGGCGCGGGATCCAGATCTGGATCCCCGATCGCCCCGGGACCCAGCTTCGAGGAGACCCGGGCCTGGGTGGAGCAGCTGTCCCGGGCCATCGGCGCGGTGGTGCCGCAGCCAGGTGAGCTGGAAGTGGGACGTGCGCGAGCGCGGCGGGCTGGCCCGGCTCGACTACACGCAGAACACCAGCAACAAGACCCTGGTCGCGCCGTACAGCCCGCGCGCCGCGGCCGGGGCGCCGGTGTCCGCGCCGATCGAGTGGGACGAGCTGGACGATCCGTCGCTGCGGCCCGACTGCGTTCACGATCCGCGACCATGCCCGGACCGGCTGGCCCGGCTCGGCGATCCCGTTCCGCACCGTGCTGGACCTGGACCAGGTGCTCCCCCCGATCAGCTACGATCAGTCACGGTGAACCCGCCCCGCAGGGGCAGCCCGGCCAGGGCTGAGGAGTCACCCAGGTAGACACCGAACTGCCCGGCCGGGACCACCCACCCGTTCGCGGCGCTGTTCCAGTAGGACAGGTCGTGGCCGTTCAGGCTGAAGCGCACGGTGGCGACTGCCCGGGCCGGAGGGTGACCTTCTGGAAGCCCTTCAGCTGCCGGGGTGGCTCGGTGGCGGCCGCCGGATCGCTCAGGTACAGCTGGGCGACGTCGGCCCCGGCCACCCGGCCGGTGTTGGTGATGGTCGCGGAAACCGTCACCTGCCGGCCCGCCTGGCGCGAGATCCTCAGATCGCTGAACCTGAAGCTGGTGTAGGACAGCCCGTAGCCGAACGGGAACAAGGGCGTCTCATGGTGCGCGTCGTAGTAGCGGTACCCGACGTCGATCCCCTCGGAGTACAGCACCTTGCCGTTCACCCCGGGGAACTGGGCGGGGGTGGACGCGGGGACCTGGGACAGGTCGGCGGGGAAGGTGACCGGGAGATGGCCGGACGGGTCCACCGCGCCGAAGAGCACCGCCGCGAGCGCGGTGCCGTTGCTCTCGCCCGGGTACCAGGCGTCCACGACGGAGGCCACCTGGCTGAGCCAGGGCATGGCCACCGGGGCGCCCGCGTTCACCACCACCACGGTGTGCGGGTTGGCCGCGGCCACCGCCGAGATCAGCTCGTTCTGCGCCGAGGGCAGGTTCAGGCCGGGCCGGTCGGCGGCCTCGGTCTCGGTGTCGTCGGAGACCACGACGACCGCGGTGGACGCCGACTTGGCCGCGGCGACCGCCTGGCTGATGCCGGGAGCCAGGTCAGACGGGGTGGCCCAGCTCAGGTTGGCCGACTCGCCGCCGCCCGCCAGCTGCAGCGTATAGGTCTGGCCGGCCACCAGGTTCACGCCCACCGAGTACGTTGACACCGGCGGGGTGCCCGGGTTGGCCAGGAGTTCCTTGCCGTCCAGGGACAGGTTCACCGAGGAGTAACAGCCGCACGGGTTTTCGAAGGCCAGCACGTAGGTGCCGGTCTCGGGGGCGGTCAGGGTGCCGGTGTAGGTCCCGCCGAAGCCGGTGGGCGCGTAGGCCGGGCTGAGCGCCGAGCTGGGGATGGGCGTCAGTGACGTGTCGGTGGGCAGGCCCTGCGTGTAGGAAACGCTGGTCCCCGTCCCGGCGGCGGCCTGGATGCCCTGCAGCGGGGTGACGTGGAACGGCGCGGTGACGTAGGCGCTGCCGCCGCCGGTGTAGCTAGGCGAGGCCGAGGCGGCCGGGCCGATCACCGCCACCGATCCGCCGCCGGCCGCCTTCAGCGGCAGCGTGCCGCCCCTGTTCTTCAGCAGCACCGTGCCCGCCTCGGCCACGGCGGCCGAGGTGGCCTGGTGCGCCGGGGTGGTGACGGTCGCGCTGGTCGACCCGGTGGGCGGGTTGTTGAACTCGTTGAACCGGAACAGCTCGGTCAGGATGCGGGACACCATGCCGTTCAGCGTGCCCATGCTGACCTGGCCGGCCTGCACGGCGGCCTGCAGCGCAGGCCCGTAGTAGACGGCGCTGGGCATCTCCTGGTCGTTGCCGGCGTCCGCCGAGGCGACGGTGGAGTGGGTCGCGCCGTAGTCCGAGGTCACGAAGCCCGGGAACTTCCAGCGCTGGTCGAGGGTCTTGTGCAGCAGGTAGTCGTTCTGGCAGGCGTACTGGCCGTTGATGGTGCTGTAGGAGCACATCACCGAGGAGGCGTGAGCCTGCTTGGTGGCGGCCCAGAACGCGGGCAGGTAGATCTCGTGCTCGGCCCGCTGGCTGATGATGACGTCGTCGGCGGGGGTGTTCCGGTTGGTCTCCTGGTTGTACACGGCGAAGTGCTTGACCTGGGACATCTCTCCCTGGCTCTGCACCCCGTCGATGTCCGACACGGTCAGCGCGGCGTTGAGGTACGGGTCCTCGGTGTAGGCCTCGAACGAGCGCCCCCAGCGCGGGTCGCGGTCGATGTTCACGGTCGGGCCCAGGTTGACCATGGCGCCCTTGCCGCGCTCCTCCGCCCCGACGACCTTCCCGTACTGGGCTGGCCAGGGCCCGGTCCCAGGTGGCGGCCAGGGAGACAGCGGACGGCAGCTCGGTGACGCCGGTGAGGCCGTCGCCCACCCCGACCGGCCCGTCTTCCTCGCCCATGGCCGGGATGCACAGGCTCGGGATCGCGGAGATGTAGAAGACGTACGGCTCGCTGGTGCCCGCCCCGGTGACCATGTTGATCTTGTCGGCCAGGGTCATCTTGGCCATCAGCAGTCTTCAGCCGCTGGCTGACCGGCAGGGACTGGTTCAGCCAGGGGCAGGACGCGGACGAGGCAGCCGCCCGGGCCGCGCCGCGCGCGGGGGCGGAGCCCGCCGATGCGGAGCCGGCCGATGCGGAAGCAGCCGTGGCCAGCCCGGCAGGCAGTAAAACGGCCAGGAACGCGGCCGCCGCCATTCCTGCAGGCGCCTGGTGCGTGAACCGCGGATACGCGTCATAACACGGCCTCCATTGCCCGCAGCCGGTCGCGGCCGGTCCCACCCGGGGCGCTCTTTGCGCCCGTGCCGCAGTGACCAGTCAAACCCCGGACTCGCCGGGCTGCCAAGGGCCCCGCAGGGCAATAATTCGTAAAGGCCGCGGATCCGCCCGTCCCCGTCCCGGGCCGCGCGCGGAAAATTGGCCACAGGCAGGCCGGTGACCGGCCACGATAAGACCGTTATCTAACGCAGGCCCGCGAACAGATCGTCTTCGGGCACCGGGGCCCCGGTCGAGTCCACCGCCCGGATGAAGCTCTCCTCGCCGAACACCCGCTCACCGAGCTCGGGCGGGATCTTGCTGAACCACGACTCGCTGATCTGGCTGGCGTGCGCCATCAGCGCGGCCTGCTTGCGGGCCAGCACCGGCCGGATGTCGATGGTGGTCGTGATGCGCCGCTCGGAGGCCTCCATCTGCTGCTGCACCTCGGGGCTGATGCCGTCCCCGTCAGGCACGTCCGCGCCGGCGTCCTTCAGCGCGGTCCACAATTCGCGCCACTTGCTGATCGGCATGGCGGTGAGGTACAGCTTCGCCGGGATGCCGGTGCGCCGGACCGCCTCGGCCGCCCCCCGGCTGGCGTGCACGTGGTCAGGGTGCTGGTACCCGCCGTCAGGGTCGTACGTGACCACGACCTGCGGCCGGTACCGCTCGATCAGGCCGCCGATCCGGGCCGCCACGTCCGTCCAGCGGCACGTTGCAGAACGCGTCCGGACGGTCCTTGTAGTCCCACTCCACCATCCCGGAGTCGTGGTAGCCGAGCAGCTCGAGGTCCGTGACCCCCAGGTGCTTGGCGGATTCCCTGAGCTCAGCCAGCCTGATCTCGGCCACTTCCTGCTCGTCGTGGCCGTCAGCCCCGGGCTTGATCCCGCCGGGAGCGTCCCCGAACTCGCCGTTCGTGCAGGTGACGACGACCGTGCGGACGCCCTCGGCCGAGTACTTGGCCAGCACTCCCCCGGTACTGGAGGCCTCGTCGTCGGGATGTGCGTGCACTGCCATCAGGGTGAAGTTGTCCGCCATGGCACCAGCCTGCCCGACCGGGGTCCGTCCCGGCAGGCCGGCCCGTCCTTTCAGCCCGCCGCGTCACCGGGGCCCGCGGGCCTTAACCCGGTTCGTGGCTACGGTCGTGGCCGGCGCGGCTATCGTGGTGCCCCGGTCCCCGGACCAGCGGTCCGTGGCAGCCCAGCGGGAAAGGCCGGTTCATGAGCCACGGCAGCATGCGCCGGACGAAGCGGCGGACCCTCATCATCGTGGTAGCGGTGATCGCGGTCGTCGTGGTGGCGACCGGCGCGGCCGGGGGCTACGTCCTGCTGACCCGCACGCAGGGCAGCCCCCAGCAGACCGCGGCCAGCTACCTGCGTGACTGGCAGCACGGCAGCTACCCCGCGATGGGCAAGGTCAGCGTCAACGTGCCGTCCTCCGGCCTGGCCGCCCCGCTGCGCCAGACCGCGGCCGAGCTCGGCCTGCGCAGCATCCATCTCCGGCTCGGCCAGGTCAGCCAGAACGGTGGATCGGCCCGGGCCCGTTTCACCGCCACCGCCGCGCTGGCCAGCGGGCACGTGTGGACCTATCCGGGGCAGCTCCAGCTGGTCACCCGGAACCGGCAGTGGCGGGTGAACTGGAGCCCGTCCGCCATCTACCCCCGGCTGCGGGCGGGCGAGCGGTTCGCGCTGAGCGCCGTCTGGCCGGCCCGGGCCGCGGTGCTGGCCGCGGACGGCACCGAGCTGAGTTCTCCCTCGGTGATCGCCCAGTCGGGTTCCATCTCGCTGCTCACCGGCACCGTGGTGGCCGCCACCAAGGCTCAGGCCAAGGCGCTCGGCGCTCCCTACCAGGCCGGTGACCAGATCGGCCAGGGTGGCGTCGAGCAGGCGTACCAGGCTCAACTGGCGGGCCGCCCGTCGCTGACCATCCAGCTCGAGGGGCCCGGGAAGCGGGTGGACGCTGACGGCCGCCCACTTTGCCGCTACCGCGGGCAAGCCGGTCCAGACCAGCCTCGACATGCAGGACCAGATGGCCGCGTCGGCGGCCGTGTCCGGCGCCTCGACGTCGAAGCCGATCGACCTGGTCGCGATCCAGCCTTCTACCGGCAGGGTGCTGGCCGTGGTGGAGCGCCCGGGCGGGTTCGACCGCGCCCTGGCCGGCATCTTCCCGCCTGGCTCCACGTTCAAGGTGGTCACCGCCTCGGCCCTGGCCGAGAAGGGGATGCGCCCGGCCAGCATGGTGCAGTGCCCCAGCCAGGTCACCATCGGCGGCCGCACCTTCCACAACGACGCCGGCGAGCATCTGGGCACGACCAGCCTGCAGACGGCGTTCGCGGTGTCGTGCAACTCGACCTTCGCCATGCTGGCCTACCAGCGGCTGGGTGGTTCCGCACTCGCGTCGATGGCCACCACGTTCGGCTTCAACGCCAACGCGAACCTGGGCATCCCCGCCACGCTCGGCAAGTTCACCACGCCGCACCAGCCGGTCAACGTGGCCGCCGATGCCTTCGGCCAGGGCACCGACCTGGTCAACCCGCTCAGCCAGGCCAGCGTGGCCGCGGCCATCGAGGACGGCACCTGGCGGTCTCCCATCCTGGTCACCAGCCCGCAGCCCCAGCAGGTGACGTCCCACCCGATCAGCCCGGTCATCCTGGGCACGCTGCGGCCCATGATGCGGGCCGTGGTCACCAGCGGCACGGCCGCCGGGGTCGGGTTCCCGGCGGGTGTCTACGGCAAGACCGGAACCGCGCAGTACGGCACCGGCACGCACTCCCACGGCTGGTTCATCGGCTACCGCGGTGACGTGGCCTTCGCCGTGCTGGTCGAGGGCGGCGGCTACGGGGCCAACAGCGCCGGGCCGGTGGCCAACGCGTTCCTGCGCAAGATCTGACGCCGGCGCTCAGCCCTTTGCCGCGGGCGCCGCGGCGAACGTCACAGTCACCCGCTGGAAGCCCAGCGAATGCATCATCCCGGTCAGCATGCTGGTCGTGTTCCGCTGGGCCTCGGCCAGCAGCGGGCTCTGCCGGGCCGCGGTCTGGATCTTCTGCTGGGCCAGGATGTAGACCTGCTGCTGGTTGTTCGGGTTGCCGGAGAAGAAGTTCCCGATCCGGTTGAGCAGCCCCTGCTGCTGGGCGAAGACGTACGACTGCCTGACGTTCAGCACGGCCGGCTCCAGCTGCGGCCGGGGCAGCCGGATCGTGACCGCCGTCCGGTTCGCCGAGACCTGGAGGGCCGGGCTTTTCAGCTGGGAGAAGTCAACGTACGCGATCTCGCTGCCCGCACCGACGAACAGGGTCTGGCTGCCTTCCAGGAACGCCGGCAGCAAGTTCGCCTTCTGGGTCAGGTTGACCACGACCTGGAATGATCCGCTGGCCGCCTCGAACCGGCTCAGGGCCGTGATCGACTTGAGCAGCACCGGCCCGCTGCGCACCGAGGTGGTCTCCCCGAACGGGTTGTGCAGCCGCGGCAGCAGGCTCACGGCGGACAGCACGATGATCAGCACCGCCACCGCCACGATGGCGACCGCGGCCGCCACCAGCTTGCCGATCAGCCCATGACCGCGCGGGCTGCGCGGGACGTTGGGCACCGTGTCTCGGTCCTGGGTCGTCGTGCTGCGGGCCATGGTCCCTCCAAGCTACCGGCGGGGTCGTCCACGTCCCGTACCCCAGAGTGACCGACTCATTCCGGGACGCCCCCGCATCGGGGACAATGACGGCACCAGGGCCGGGCCGGATCGAGGGTGACGGTGGTGCCGGTGAGCTGGACGAGGCGGAGAAGGCCGGTGAGGCGGGTCAGGCGCCGTCGCGGGCTACCAGCCGTAGATGCGCACCGGCAGCGTGTGTGACGGCATCTCATCAGGACCGGGATAGGTGATCATCACGACCGAGTCGTCCGGGTCGTGGCCCTCGACCGCCATCACCCCGTCACTGCTGCGGGTTTCGCGGTACGCGGAGTGCGCCTTCAGCACCCGCTCGCAGCGCTCGAACTCCTCTTTCCCGTCCGCGGTCCAGGTCACGTACTGCAAGCCGACCCCACCCAGCGGATGACTCGCGTTGCTGCCCATCGCCCGCAGGATCAGCTGCGTCCCGCCCGGGCTGACCAGCAGCGCGGCGGTCGTGCTCTGGTCCGCGACCCGCATCGCGAGCAGTTCGGTGTAGAAGCTGACCGAGCGGTCCAGCCGCTGCACGAACATCACAGCTGAGCCGATCCGGGTACCCTTCGCCATCCGCTGTCCTTCCAATCCCGGTCGCTGGGGCCTGCACCAAGTCTTCCTAGGACTACCCTGCCTGGACCCGGGAGGTGACGGGTATGCCGAGCTCGACCGTTCGGCTGACCGTGCAGAGCCGGTCATGCGACTGCCGGACCGCGTCCGGCAGCACCGCCCGGGCTGCGTCACCGCACTCCCCCGCCGGGAACACGACCCGGAAGGTCACCTCGATATCCGCCAGGTGATTGCCTCCTGAGTCGCGGACCTTCTGCGCCCCCACCGCCACCCCGAACGCCTCCGGCTCAGCCCGCCGGGAGGTCAGGATGTCCACGTCGATCGCGGTGCACCCGCCGATCGCGGCCAGCAGCAGCTCGACGGGGGTGAAGTCGGCCTCGCCGGTCCCGATGGTGATCCGCCCGCCGCGGTCGTTGCGGGCGGTGAACCGGCCGGCCGTGACCCGGTCGATGGATACCCCGCGGTGTGCCGGATCAGTCGCCATGCCGTCCACTCTGCCATGGGTCACGGTGCAGCCAGCTCAGCAGGTCTGGCGGGGCCAGCTGGGCCGCCCGCTGCTGGTAGCCGGCCAGCTCGGCCGCGCTGAGCTCCTCGCGCCCGGCCCCCGAGGTGCCCCGGCGGAAGAAGGCGGCGCTGCTCTTCAGCACGCCGGGCGCCCCGATGATGCGCTCGGCGCCGGCCCGCATCTCCTCGAACGTGGCCGCCTGGACCAGCCCGGGCCAGGCGGCGCCGGGCACGGTGATCCCGAGCCGGCCGGCCAGGCGGCGCATCTCGCCATCCAGGTCCGCGGACAGGTCGTCGTAGTGCGCGAGCACGATGTTCGGCTGGCCGCGGCGCGCCCAGGCGTCGGTGAGGTGCCACATCACGCCGGGCAGCGAGTCCATCTGCTGCTGCGCGGTGGTGTCCTCGTGGATCCAGCCGGCCAGCCAGTCGTGCAGCGGCGGCCGGGGCGGCGCAGGCCCGGCCGGCTCGGGCTGGCCGGTGAGCCGCCGCAGCCGGGCCCGGTCGATGTTGCCGCCCTGGTGGTACAGGGATACGGCCATGTCGAGCGGGTGCCTGGCCACCACGATGTAGGTGGCGCGCGGGTCGATCGGGAGGCCGTCCAGGGGCGTGTGCGACTTGATGACGCGGCGGTGCGGCTGGGCGGCGAGCCGGGCGAAGAGCTCGTCACGCGGCACGGTCAGCCGGTCCAGCCAGGGTGACAGGTCGACCAGCGGGACGGGCAGCCGAGGGGTCTGGAACACCAGCAGCGCGCAGATCATCTGCATCCAGGTGGTCCCGCTCTTGGACCGGGTGCTGACCACGATGTCGCCGTCGCGGAAGGGGAACCCGGACCACCGTGCGCTGTCCTCGTCGCTGGACTGGTAGCGAACCGGGGGCACCCGGCGATCCTAAGGCGTCCCGGTGCCGGGAGGGGTCCGCAGCGGCCAGATTTATAGGGCTTGACTTATATAAGCGGCTGCTGAAATTCTCGGCGGGTGGAGGCTTTCGACGTGCTGGGTGATCCGGTGCGGCGCCGGATCCTGCAGGTGCTCGCGGACGGCGAGGTGACCTCCGGCGGGGTGTGCGACGTGATCCGGGCCGAGTTCGGCATCTCCCAGCCTGCCGTGTCGCAGCATCTCAGGGTGCTGCGTGACAGCGGGTTCGCGACCGTGCGGGCGGCGGGGACCAGGCGGCTGTACGCGGTGAACCCGGAACCGCTGCGCGAGGTGGCTGACTGGCTGGACCCGTTCCGGCGCTTCTGGGCCCCGCATCTGGAGGCGCTGGCCACGGAACTGGCCCGGGGACGGCGGGAACGCCGGCTCCGTGACGACGCAGATGGGGACAACGCAGAGGGGAACTGAGCATGATCGAGGTCGTCCAGCAGATCAACGCGGTGCGCCGGCGGGTAGGACGCCGGACGCTCGACGCGGGCGAGGCACGCAGCGTGATCATCAGCCAGGTGTACCCGGCCGCCATCGAGGATGTCTGGGACGCATGCACGAGTCCGGACCGGATTGCCCGGTGGTTCGTGCCGGTCACGGGTGACCTGCGGGCCGGTGGTCGTTTCCAGATCGAGGGGAACGCGGGCGGCATCATCGAACGCTGCGACCCCCCGAGGGGCTTCACGGCGACCTGGGTGTTCGGCGGGCAGACCAGCTGGATCGAGCTCCGGCTGTCCACCGTGCCGCCGGGCAGCACGCGGCTCGAGCTCGAGCACATCGCGGCGCCCGGGGACGGGACGTGGGCGGAATTCGGCCCGGGGGCGACGGGCGTGGGCTGGGATATGGGCCTGATGGGACTGGCCACCTACCTGACTCCGGGAAGGTCCGCGGACCTCCGGGAGAGAGCCGCCTGGCCAGCCTCCGGGCCGGGCCGGGAGTTCGTCGCCGGGAGCAGCCGCCGGTGGCGTGACGCGGACGTCTCGGCCGGCACGGACGAAGCCGCCGCCCAGGCCGCGGCCGACCGCACCGTGGCCGCCTACACCGGCGGCGCCGCGTCCGGCTGACCGCCGAGCCCGCGGGCCGGGCTGAGCCGGGGCGGCGGCCGCCTGGGCCCAGCCCGGCCAGGTCAGCCCGGCCGGCTCAGGCCAGCCAGGTCAGGCTGCCAGGTCGGAGTAGTGGCTGGCGTCGCCCTTGCGGACGATGCTGGTGTCGCCGTTGATCCCGACCGGGATCTCACCGGCGATCGTGATCCGGTGCAGCAGCCGGGGCTCGTCGTCGTAGTCAGCCACCGCGTAGTGCTGGGTGGCCCGGTTGTCCCAGATCGCGATGTCCCCGTCCCGCCAGGTCCAGCGGACGGTGTTTTCCAGCCGGGTGATGTGCCGCTGCAGCAGGCCGAACAGGTCGCTGAAGTCGGCCGTGCCGAACCCGGGGAACGACCGGACGAAGTGGCCGAGCAGCAGGGTCGGCTCGCCCGTCTCCGGGTGGATCCGGACGACCGGGTGCTCGGTCTCGAACTCCAGATGGCGGAACTCCTGCCGGTACTCCTCTTCCCTGACGTCGATGCCGCCGATCTGCGGGCGCTCGGCCGCGTAGTCGTACAGGTTGGTGTGCACCGCCCGCAGCCCGCCGGCCAGGGCCTGCAACGCCGGGTGCAGCCGCCGGTAGGCCTCGGCGGTGTTCGCCCACACTGTGGTCCCCCCGTAGGGCGGCAGCGTGATGGCGCGCAGCACGCTGATCGCCGGGACCCGGTCCACGAACGTCACGTCCGTGTGCCAGCTGTTGGCCTTGCCCTGCTCGGCGTCGATGGGCAGCACGCCGCCGTCCCCGGCGACGGTCGGGTGCGGTGTGGTGAGGGAACCCAGCAGCTGGCCGAAGGCCCGCTGGTCGGCGTCGGTGGCGTGCTGCTGGTCGCGCAGGAAGACCACCTTGTGCCGGAGCAGCGCGGCGCGGAGCTCGGCCACGGCGGCGGGGCTGACGTCGCCGCCGATCCGGATGCCGCCGACGGCGGCACCGATCGTCCCGGCCACCTGGGTGACGTCAACGTGCTGGTACGAGCCATGACTGCGGAGAGCCGCCGGATGGTCCTGAACGCTGGTCATGCGAGGGCACCTTTCGGATGACTGGTCCCCGGCAGCCGGCGTCACCACAGCGCGGGGCGGCCCGCCCCGGGGTCTCTTAGCAGCAATCTGCGCTGCTCCCGGACCAATGTCAAGTATTACGGTAGGTTTTGTATGAAATAACGAGAACCGGCCCGTGGGACTGGGATGCCCGGAGCCGCCGGTGGCCCGGGCGAGAAGAGCTGGGTGGGCTGGCCGGGGGGGTCAGGCGCCCGCGGCCGGCTCGAGCACGAACACCGGGATCTGCCGCGAGGTCCGCTCCTGGTACTCGGCGTACGGCGGGTAGGCCGCCACCGCCCGCTCCCACCAGCTCGGCCCGCTCGTCCCCGGTCACCTCACGGGCCACGAACTCCCCTTTGGCCGGGCCGTCCTGCAGCTCGACCTGTGGGTGGGCGCTGAAGTTGTAGTACCAGTACGGGTGGGTCGGGGCACCGCCCTGGGACGCCACCGCCGCGTAGCGGCCGCCGTGCTCGACCCGCATCAGCGGGGTCTTGCGCACCTTGCCGGACCGCGCCCCGCGGTTGGTGATGATCACCACGGGCAGGCCGGTGTCACGCAGCGTCGTCCCGCGCGTGCCACCCGAGCTCTCGTACTCCTCCACCTGGTCGCGGACCCAGGCGGCCGCGCTTGGCTCGTATTCACCCTCGATAGGCATACCGTTTAGTCAACACCATGAACCCCTCAGTCAACACCATGAAGCCTGCGGACCTGCGCGCGCTCGCCGCGATCCGGGCGGAGCTCAGCCGGCTCGCCCGGTATGACGACCAGTCGGTCGTGCACGACCACTGGATCAGGCAGCGGTACGACTGCGGCTGCTACCCGAGCCTGATGCCCGGCCCGGGAGGCCACCGTCGACACCGCCTGGCACGAGGCCGGTCACGCGGTGGCCGCGCTCGCGGTGGGGGCCCGGTTCAGCTCGGCCAGCATCCACCACAGCCCGGGCAGCGAAGGCCGGGTGCACGGCATCCGCGGCGGTGGCGAGCTGGCCTTCGTGGTGGACGCGGCGGGGCAGATCGCGCAGCGGCTGCGGGACTGGACCATGCTGGACCACGACGGCGACCTGCGGGGCTGGCTGCCCACGTGGAAGAGCGACGGCGGTGACGCGCGGCACTTCCGCCAGGCCATCGCCGCCCGTTACGGCCGCGACGAGCCGCGCGCCTGGCGCCGCAGCGAGGAGGTGCTGATCCCCCGGCGGCTGCAGATCCGCGAGGTGGCCCGGGCCCTGCTGGTGCACCCCCGCCCGCTGCGCTACGACGTGGTGGCGCAGATCGCCGGGGCCACGAACGTCAGGGCACCACAGTGAAACGTCAGGGCACCACAGTGAGACGTCAGGGCACCACGGTGAACCGTCAGGGCACCACGGTGACCGGCCAGCGATTGGCCCGCACCAGGTGAACGGCCAGCGAGCCGACGAACCGGTGGCCGGCCTTGGTCGAGGCGCCCACGATGACCGCGTCGGCCTGGATCTCGCCGGCCAGCCGGCCGATCTCGGTGAACGGGTTGCCGTCCCGCTCGACGAAGACGATATCGATCCCGAGCCGGGGACCCTGCTCCGCCGCGCTCTGCCGCAGCTCCGCCGCGACCGAGTCGTACGCCTCCTGCATGGAGGTGATCGCGCCCGCGCCGATCCCGGTCGCCGCGCTGAACGGCCGCACGTACAGGATGACCAGCCTGGCCTTCTGCCGCCGCGCCATGCCCGCCGCGTACGCGGCCGCGCGCATCGAGGTCTCCGAGCCGTCCACGCCGACCAGGAGCACGTCCGGCCCGTCACGGTACTGATCCCTCACCCGCCCACGGTCTCACAGAGAGACGATGGAACCAGCCCGGAAAGCGTGACGAAGGGACGGTGCAGTCATCAGCGTCGATGAGGAGCGGGACGGGGTACCGCTGACCAATCTCGGCGAGCCGCTGTTCAGCGGGGCGGACGCGACCAAGCGGGACCTGGTGGACTACCTGGACGCGGTCCGCGGGCAGATCCTCCCGGAGCTCAGCGGCCGGCCGCTGTCGGTGGTCCGGGTCCTGCGCGGCCAGGAACCGTTCATGCAGAAGAACGTGCCCAAGTACACCCCGCCCTGGGTGCGGACGGTCCGGCTGTGGGCGGAAAGCTCCCGGCGCGAGGTCTCCTACGCGCTCTGTGACGACCGCCGCACGCTGCTGTGGTTCGCCAACCAGCGGGCCGTGGAGTACCACCCCACGCTGACCGAGGCCGGCCACGGGGACCGGCCCGACTACCTGATCCTCGACATCGACCCGCCGGAAGGCGGGAAGTTCCGGCTCGCGGTCCTGGCCGCCCAGCTGGTCCGGGAGGCGCTCGCGGGCTGCGGCCTGGCGGGCGCGGTCAAGACCAGCGGGGCGAAGGGGGTGCACGTGTTCGTCCCGATCACCGGGGCCAGTGCCGAGGACGCCGCGGCGGCCACCCGCGCGGTGGCTGCCCGGGCCGCGCGGCTCGGCCCGGACCTGACCACCACCGCGTTCATCCGGGAGGACCGGGAAGGCAAGGTCTTCCTGGATTCGACCCGGGCGGGCGGGGCGACCGTGGTGGCGGCCTACAGCCCGCGGATCCGGCCGGGGGTCCCGGTGTCCTTCCCGCTGCCCTGGGACGAACTGGACCGGGTCACCCCGGCCGACTTCACCGTGCGCACCGCGGCCCGGCTCATCACGGGCGGGGACCGCTGGGCGGGCCAGCTTCCCCGGCCGCAGCACCTCCCGGCCGACCTGGTCGCGGAGGGGCACACGATCCCGGTCGCCCGGGTCCAGGCCATGCACGAAGGCAAGCGGCGGGCCCGGGCCCGCCGCGCCGCGGGCCCGGGCCCGGCCGGGGATGGCCCGGCCCACCGGGGAGGGCCCGCCGGCCCGCGATGGCTAGCGCGGGCCGCGGGCGTTCCCGGCTACCGGCGATGGCGCCGGGGGCCGAAGCGCAGCCAGCAGAAGATCAGCAGCGCGATCCACAGCCACCACGCGGACCCGAACCACACCCCGGGCCACTGCCACAACGGCGCCCAGAAGAACGGCGTCACCGCGTGCCAGGCCACGACGGCGAGCACGATGAGCGCCGCGATCGGCAGCAGCCTGGACCGCGGCCGCCCGGACCGGGACCGAGGCGCGGGCGGATGGGCACTGCTGGAGCGCATCGCGGCCGGGCGGCTGCCGGGCCGCGGGTCGAGGTGGGGCAGGTCGGCGGTGATCCCGGCCAGGTCGGCCTGGGTCTTGGCGCCCATCGCCTGGCCGAGGCGCTCGTCCAGCTCGGCCTGGTCGAGGCGCCCGTCCCCGTAGTGCTGGGCTAGCTGGTCGGCGACCTCGGCCCGTTCGGCGTCGGAGACTCGCATGGTGGCATCGGCGGAGCGCTGGCGCGTCCCGTACCCCCGCGTCCGTAGCTGGCATGTGAAGTGCGGCCTCTCCGCTCAGCTGGCCCGGGACTGGAACAGGCCCGCCGCGATGGACTGGTCGGCGCCGTCTTCGGGGATCAGGAGCCACGCTGCCAGGTAGACGGGGATGGCGGCCCCGCCGATCAGGGTCAGCACGGCGAACAGGATGCGGATGACGGTCACGTCGACGTCGAGGTACTCGGCGAGGCCGGCGGCGACTCCGCCGAGCATCCGGCCGTGGACCGGGCGGCTGAGCGTCCGGGGCGGCGCGGATTCGTAGGGTGCGTGTGAGGTCTGGTCGCCCGCCGCGGGGCTGGTCGTGGTGTTCATGGCTCCAGCCTGCGGCCGGGCGCCGCGCGCCACCATTCGGAACACCCCCGATCCGTCCCTGATCCGGGCGGGCCAGGATCAGGGACATCCCTGATACCCAGGCCGGGCGAAGAGAGCGATGATGGGGGGATGGCGGCAGGCACTGATCCCGGGCCGACCGCGCGCACTGATCGCGGGCCCGCCGGGGCGCTGGGCAGGAGCCCGGCGGCCACCGGCCGCTTCGGCGCGGGTCCTTCCCGGACGGGTCCTTCCCGCACGGGCGCGGCAGGCTCCGGTCCACCGAGCACCGAACCCCTGGACCCGGGCCGCCGCGGGCGCCGGTTCGGACGGTCCGGCCGCCGCCCCTGGATGCGCCACCCGCCGGGCAGCGGGCCGCTCCGGCGCAGCCGCGAGGACCGGCTGGCGGGCGGGGTCGCGGCCGGGCTGGCCGCGCGCACCGGCCTGGACGCCACCGTGGTGCGGACCGGGTTCGTGGTCGCCACCGTGTTCGGCCTCATCGGCGCGGCCGCGTACGTGCTGGCCTGGCTGCTGATACCCGCTGAGGGGGCAGACACCAACATCGCCGCCCGGGCGCTGACCGACCGGCGCGGCATAGCCCTGGTCGCCGGGCTGGCCTCGCTGCTCGTGGTGGTGCTGGTAATCGCGTCGGCGCTGCGGGCGAGCTGGGTCGGCAGCCTGGCCTGGCCGCTGGTCATCAGCGTGGCCGGCCTCACCCTCATCTGGCGGAACGCACCGCCGGACGAGCAGGCCGTGCTGCGGCGCCTCGCGGATCCGCTGCTCGGGCTGGCCGAGGGCACCGGCAGCCGCCGCCGGATCGTGGCGCGGGTGGCGGTCGCCGCCGTGGCGCTGACCTTCGGGCTGAACTGGCTGGTGACCGGGCACCAGGTCGCGGGCGCGCTGCGCGAGATCGCCGGCGTGGTCCTGGTGGTGGCGGCGATCGCGATCCTGCTCGGCCCGTGGTGGGTGCGTATCGCCCGCGACCTCATGGTCGAGCGGCAGGCCCGGATCCGGGCCGAGGAACGCGCCGACATGGCGGCCCGGGTGCACGACTCGGTCCTGCAGACACTCGCCCTGATCCAGCGCCGCGCCGAGCACCCGCAGCAGGTGATCCAGCTGGCCCGGGCGCAGGAGCGCGAGCTGCGCGCCTGGCTGTTCGACGGCCAGGCTCCCGGTTCGCTGGACGGCCAGGACATGACGCTCGCGGCCGGGATCCGGCTCATCCAGCAGGACGTGGAGGCCCAGCACGAGGTGCCCGTCGAGGCCGTCACCGTCGGCGACTGCGAACTCGACGACGACCTGCGCGCACTGCTGGCCGCGGCCCGCGAGGCCACGGTCAACGCGGTGAAATGGTCCGGCGCGCCCGTGGTCTCCATCTTCGCCGAGGTGGAGCCGGCCGGGGTGACGCTGTTCGTGCGGGACCGCGGCCGGGGATTCGACCCCTCCGTCGTGCCGGCGGACCGTAAGGGCCTGGCCGAGTCGATCCACGCCCGGATGGCCCGCCGGGGCGGCACCGCGACCGTCCGCACCGCCCCCGGCGAGGGCACCGAGGTGTCGCTGACCATGCCGCGGGCCGCCGCCGAACGCCAGCCGGGGCGGCCATGACCGGCCCGGCCACCCCCGGCACTGCTCCTGCCCCTGGCCAGGCCCGCCGCCCGCGGGTGGTCATCGTCGATGATCACGGGCTGTTCCGTTCCGGGGTCCGCTCCGAACTGGGCGACCAGGTCGAGGTGGTCGGCGAGGCGGACGACGTGCAGCCCGCGATCACGCTGATCTCCGCGTGCCTGCCGGACGTGGTGCTGCTGGACGTGCACCTGCCGGGCGGGGGCGGGCAGGCCGTGGTGACCGCCCTGAGGGCCAGCCAGCCCCAGGTGCGTTTCCTGGCCCTGTCGGCCTCCGACGCGCCGGAAGACGTCATCGCGGTCATCCGGGCCGGCGCGCGGGGCTACGTGACGAAGACGATCTCCGGCCCGGAGCTGGTGGACGCGGTCCGCCGGGTGGCCGGCGGGGACACGGTGTTCTCCCCCCGGCTGGCCGGGTTCGTGCTGGACGCGTTCGCGGCCCTGCCCGCCGACGGCCCGGGCGTCCCGTCCCTGGACCCCGAACTGGACCAGCTGTCTCCCCGGGAGCGGGAAGTGCTCCGCCTGATCGCCCGGGGCTACACGTACAAGGAGATCGCCCGTGAGCTGTTCATCTCCGTGAAAACCGTGGAGAGCCATGTCTCATCGGTGCTGCGCAAACTCCAGCTCTCGACCCGGCATCAGCTCACTCGCTGGGCGACCGAGCGGCGCCTGGCTTAGGCTGGCTGCTAACGTATGCGCCGCCGGTACTGGCCTCCGTGGCCGGCCACGGGGGCCGTGGCGCTCCGGGGGCCCGTGCTTGGGGAGCGGGTGCGCCCGCCGGCACGACGGTGGAGGCACGGGTGGCTGAGGACTTTCCCGCGGGGTTAGCTGATCCTGGCTCCCCCGTCCCCGGCAGCCCTGTGCCCGGCAGCCCCGCGCCAGCCGGCCCCGCGGCAGCCGACTCCGCGCCGGCCACCCCCGCGCAAGTCGCCAGCTACCAGATGGTCGAAGAGATCGGCCGGGGCGGCATGGCCGTGGTCTACCGGGCCCGCGACGTCCGGCTGGGCCGGTGGGTGGCACTGAAGGTCCTCGCCGAGGACCTGGCCCGGGACGACGCCTTCCGGCGCCGCTTCATCCGGGAATCCCGGGCCGCGGCGACGGTGGACCACCCGAACATCATCCCGATCTTCGACGCCGGCGAGGCCGAAGGCGTGCTGTTCATCGCCATGCGCTACGTCGGCGGCCAGGACGTGCACAGCCTGCTGAACCGGGCCGGCCCGCTGCCGGCCGCCCGCGCCGCCGGGATCGTGGCCCAGGTGGCCTCCGCGCTGGACGCGGCGCACGCCAGCGGGCTGGTGCACCGGGACGTGAAACCCGCCAACATGCTGCTCGGCGGCCTGGCCGAGGACGGCTCGGAGGATCACGTCTACCTGTCGGACTTCGGCATCAGCAAGACCTCCCAGGCGACCACCAACCTCACGCTGACCGGGCAGGTGCTCGGCACCCTGAACTACCTGGCCCCGGAGCAGATCGAGGGGCGCACGGTGGACGGCCGCGCCGA
The DNA here is from genome assembly GCA_963723595.1 of uncultured Actinomycetes bacterium. Classification (GTDB taxonomy): domain Bacteria; phylum Actinomycetota; class Actinomycetes; order Streptosporangiales; family Streptosporangiaceae; genus RYN-230. The sequence goes on along the minus strand of CAVRRQ010000010.1, from coordinate 290,063 downwards.
CGCCTACTCGCTGGCCTGCGCGGCGTTCGAGATGCTGGCGGGCGCCCCGCCGTTCCGGCGGGATCAGAGCCTGGCCGTCATGTGGGCCCAGCTGTCCGCACCCCCGCCCGCGCTGACCAGTGCGCGCCCCGACCTGCCCGGCGCGGTGGACCAGGTCATGTTCCGGGGCCTGGCCAAGGCCCCGGAAGAGCGCTATCCGAGCTGCCGCGCGTTCGCCGCGGCGCTGCAGGAGGCCTGCGGGGTCAGCTCCGCCGACCTGCAGCCGCACGCCGCGCAGGCGGTGGCCGGACCGGGACCGGCGGCACCGGGACCGGCGGCACCGGGACCGGCGGCACAGGGACCGGCGGCACAGGGACCGGGTGCGCCCGGTTTCGCCGCACCCGGGCAGGCCGCATCCGATGGTGCCGGACCCGGTCCAAGCGCGCGGGGACTGGGCGGCCGGGGCCAGACGACACCGGTCAGCCCCGCGGTCGGGTTCCCCGCCCCGCACCGCCCGGCCCCGCCGACCAATGCCGACCCGCCCTCCCTGACCCCGCAGGCCAGCGCCGGCCCCGCGAGCCCGGCCCCGCCGTCCAGCGCCGGCCGGTCCTACGGGATCCCGCCGGTCAGCGCCGATCGGTCCTACCAGACTCCACCGGTCAGCGCCGGCCCGTCCTACGTGACCCCGCCGGCTGGTGCCGAACAGCCTGGTGCGTGGCCAGCGGGACAGCCGCCGCAGCGACCCGGGCCCTACCGGCCGCAGCCGCCGCGCAAGCGGCGCCGCGGGCTGGCCGTGGTGGCCAGCGGCGTGGCCGTGCTGGCCGTGATCGCCGCCGGGCTGGCCTTCCTGAAGTACCACAATTCCCAGCTGCACAGCGGGACGGCCGGGCCCGCCGTGGCGTCCAGCGGCCCCGCGACCAGCCGGGCCGTCTCAGTGGCCGCCACCCCGGCCACGGTCGTGCGGCGCTACTACGCGGCCATCAGCCGCCGTGACTACGCGCGGGCCTGGAAGCTGGGAGGTGACAACACCAAGACCAGCTACCCGCAGTTCGTGGCGGGCTACAGCCAGACTCAGCGGGACGTGGTGACCATCCTCAAGTCGGCCAGTGACCAGGTGGCGGCGAGCATCGTCGCGGTGCAGACCGACGGGTCGGTCAAGAAGTTCGAGGGCACCTACCTGGTGCGCAGCGGCGTCATCACCTCGTTCAACGTGCGCCAGACCGGCTGAGGCCGCCCTGGGACCAGGGCAACGGCTGAGGCCGCCCCGGGCCAGGGAAGTTGCCGCCGCGCAAAAGCGTTAGGCAGGCAGGGCCCGGACTGGCACCCTGGCGTACGGCCGTCCCGCCCCTCCCGCTTCGCTCTCCCGTTCCGCCATGGAGATTTCCGCCGTGACCCCCTCGCTCGCTGAGCTTCAGGACCGGCTGCCCGGGCTGATGCTCCGTGATCAGCGCCGCCTCGGCCGCCGCGCCGAGCAGGCCGCCGCGCTGCCCGACGCGGGCGCGCGCGAGCATGCGCTGGGACGGCTGCTGGCCGACCTGGATGCGGCGCAGGCCCGCGCCGAGGCCCGGCGGGCCAGCGTGCCCGGGCTGCGCTACCCGGCCGAGCTCCCGGTCAGCCAGCGGAGGGACGAGATCGCCGCGGCCATCCGGGACCACCAGGTCGTGATCGTGGCCGGGGAGACCGGCTCGGGGAAGACCACCCAGCTGCCCAAGATCTGCCTCGAACTCGGCCGCGGGGTGACCGGGCAGATCGGGCACACCCAGCCGCGCCGGATCGCGGCCCGCACGGTCGCCGAGCGGATCGCCAGCGAGCTCGGCACCGAGCTGGGCACCACGATCGGCTATAAGGTCCGTTTCACCGACACCTCCAGCGACAGCACGCTGGTCAAGGTGATGACGGACGGCATCCTGCTCAACGAGATGGGCCGCGACCGCCAGCTGCTCCGCTACGACACGCTCATCATCGACGAGGCGCACGAGCGCAGCCTCAACATCGACTTCATCCTCGGCTATCTCAAGCGCCTGCTCCCCCGCCGCCCGGATCTCAAGGTCATCATCACCTCGGCCACGATCGACCCGCAGCGGTTCAGCGAGCACTTCCGGGAGTTCGGGGCGCCGGTCATCGAGGTGTCCGGGCGCACCTACCCGGTCGAGGTGCGGTACCGGCCGCTGGCCGACCCCGACGACCCCGACCAGGAAGCCAGGGACCAGGTCCAGGGCATCCTCGACGCGGTCACCGAGCTGAGCGCCCACGGGCCCGGCGACATCCTCGTCTTCCTCAGCGGCGAACGGGAGATCAGGGACACCGCCGACGCGCTGGACGGGCAGGCCGGCCTGGAGGTGCTGCCGCTGTACTCGCGGCTGTCCGCCGCCGAGCAGCACAGAGTGTTCGACAGGAAACCCGGCCAGGCGAATCACTTCTCCCGGCGGGTGGTACTGGCCACCAACGTCGCGGAGACGTCGCTGACCGTGCCGGGCATCAAGTACGTAATTGACCCCGGTACCGCGCGGATCTCCCGGTACAGCCAGCGGACCAAGGTCCAGCGGCTGCCCATCGAGCCGGTCTCGCAGGCCTCGGCGAACCAGCGGGAAGGCCGCTGCGGGCGGACATCCGACGGCGTGTGCATCCGGCTGTACAGCGAGGCGGACTTCGAGAGCCGCCCCGAATTCACCGACCCGGAGATCCTGCGCACCAACCTGGCCTCGGTCATCCTGCAGATGGCCGCGCTGGACCTGGGCGACATGGCCGACTTCCCGTTCGTCGAGCCGCCCGAGTCGCGGAACATCGCGGACGGCGTGCGGCTGCTGGAGGAACTCGGCGCCTTCTCCCCGGGGCACGAGCCGGGCCGGGGCCGCACCCGGCTGACCGAGGTGGGCCGCAAGCTGTCCCGGCTGCCGCTGGACCCGCGGCTCGGCCGGATGGTCCTGGAGGCCGCCCGGAACGGCTGCGTCCGCGAGGTCCTGATCATCACCGCGGCGCTGTCCATCATCGACCCCCGGGAGCGGCCCGCCGACGCACGGCAGGCCGCGGACGAGATGCACGCGAGGTTCGCGGAGCCGGGATCGGACTTCCTCACCTTCCTCAACCTGTGGGACTACCTGCGCGAGCGGCAGAGCCATCTGTCCGGCTCGGCGTTCCGGCGGCTGTGCCGCCGGGAGTACCTGCACTACCTGCGGGTGCGCGAATGGCAGGACGTGTACGGCCAGCTCCGGCAGGCCGCGGCGGATCTCGGCATCCAGGCCGGCCGGGAGCACCGGCGCCCGGCCGGCGAGCCCTTCCCCGACGGGCGGGCCGACCAGGTGCACATGTCCCTGCTGGCCGGGCTGCTGTCGCACATCGGCATGCAGGAAACCGAGAGCCGGCCACGCGGCAAACGGCGGCCGCTGACCGAGTTCGCCGGGGCACGCGGTGCCCGGTTCGCGATCTTCCCCGACTCGGCGCTGGCCAGGAAGCCCCCGCAGTGGGTGGTGGCGGCCGAACTGGTGGAGACGTCCAGGCTGTGGGCCCGGGTCACGGCCCGCATCGAACCCGAGTGGGCCGAGCCGCTCGCCGCCCACCTCGTCCGGCGCAGCTACAGCGAACCCCGGTGGGACTCCAAGCGCGGCGCGGCGGTGGCCACCGAGAAGGTCAGCCTGTACGGGCTGCCGATCGTGGCCGCCCGGACGGTCATGTTCGGCCGGATCGACCCGGCCGCCGCGCGGGACCTGTTCATCACGCATGCCCTGGTGGAGGGCGACTGGCGGACCCACCACCAGTTCTTCGCCCGCAACCAGAGGATGCTCACCGACGCGGAGGACCTGGAACGGAAGGCGAGACGGCGCGGGATCGTCGCCGACGACGAGGCCCTGTTCGCGTTCTACGACCAGCGGATCCCGGCCGAGGTCACCTCGGCGCGGCACTTCGACACCTGGTGGAAGCAGGCCCGCGCCGCCGACCCGGGCCTGCTGGACCTCTCCCCCGACGACCTGGTCATGCCCTCGGCCGCGGAGATCAGCGCCGACGACTACCCCGCCCGCTGGGCTGACCTCCCGGTCTCGTACGAGTTCGCGCCCGGCGAGCCCGACGACGGGGTGACCGTGGACATCCCGCTGGCCCGGCTGAACCAGGTGAGCGCGGATGAGTTCAGCTGGCAGGTACCCGGGCTGCGCCAGGAGATGGTGACCGAGCTGATCAGGTCGCTGCCCAAGCAGCTGCGGACCACGTTCGTGCCCGTACCCGACACGGCCCGGGCCGTGCTGCCCCGGCTCGGCCCGGGCCGGGGGGACCTGCTCGACGCGCTCGGCACCGAGCTGTCCCGGCTCGGCGGCGTGCACGTACCCCGGTCCGCGTGGGACGAGTCCCGGCTGCCCGCGTACCTGCGGATCACCTTCCGGGTGGTGGAGGACGGCCAGGTCCTCGCCACCGGCAAGGACCTGGAGGAACTCCGCCGCCAGCTGCGGCCCCGGCTGCAGGCCACGCTGAGCGAGGCAGCGGCCGGGATCGTCCGGACCGGGCTGCGCACCTGGGACATCGGCACGCTGCCCCGGGTGTTCACCCAGGGCGAGGTCCGCGCCTATCCGGCGCTCGCCGACACCGGCGGCGCAGCCGACGTCCGGCTGTTCGAGACACGGGCCCAGGCCGACGCGGCCATGCTGCGCGGCACCCGGCGGCTGCTCCTGCTGCAGGTGCCCTCGGGGGCCCGGGCTGTGGCCAGCCGCCTGCCGGTCAGCGCCAAGCTGGCCATGAGCCGCCACCCGTACCCCGGCACCGACGCCCTGCTGGAGGACTGCGCGGCCGCCGCGGCGGACCAGGTGATCACCGAGGCGGGCGGCCCGGCCTGGGACGAGGCCGGCTTCACCAGGCTGCTGGAGGCCGCGCGGATCAATCTGGCCGCCCGGACCGCCGACGTGGTCGCGCTCGCCGCCCGGGCGCTCGGCGAGGCGCACCAGGTCGAGTCGATCCTGGCCGGGACGCCCAGCCCGCAGGTCCGGGCCGCCTTCGCCGACCTGCGGACCCAGCTGTCCGCGCTGGTTCACCCGGGATTCATCGCCGAGACGGGGGCCCGGCGGCTGCCGGACCTGGTCCGCTACCTGCGCGGGATGAGCCGGCGGCTGGAGAAGATGCCGGAGGCGCTGGGCCGGGACGCTGAGCGGATGGCCGTGGTCCAGCAGGTGACCGAGGATTACCAGCAGACGCTGGCCGACCTGCCGCCCGCGCGGCGGGACGATCCCGACGTCCGCCAGGTGCGGTGGATGATCGAGGAACTGCGGGTCAGCCTGTTCGCGCAGACCCTGGGCACCTCCGGCCCGGTGTCGGAGCGCCGGATCGAGAAAGCCCTGGATCAGCTGCACGGCTAGCCTGGTTAGCCCGCCCGGCGGTGAATTTCCCGCGCCCCGTCCGTCCATAGGGGCGGGCGTCCACACAGGCGGTGCACCATCGCGGCGGTGCACCGGCGACCGAGGGAGATGACTGGCCATGCCTGACCGGCTGACCGCGGAGGGTCTAGCCCGCTTCAGCGCGAGCGCCGCCGCACACGTGGGGGACGGGACGGTGCCCGGCCTCGTGGCACTCGTCGCCCGGGGGGATCAGGTGCACGTCGAGGCCCTGGGGTCGCTGTCCCCCGGTGGCCCCCCGGTGCAGCGCGATTCGCTGTTCCGCATCGCGTCCATCACCAAGCCGGTGACCGGCGCGGCGACCCTGGCCCTGGCCGGGGAAGGCCTGCTGGATCTGGACGAGCCGGTGGACCGGCTGCTGCCGGAACTGGCCGCTCCGCGGGTGCTGCGCCGGATGGACGGCCCACTGGATGACAGCGTCCCAGCGGAGCGCCCGATCACCGTGCGCGATCTGCTCACGTTCACGTTCGGGTTCGGCGACGCCGCCGAGATGTTCAGCGCGGAGCAGCCGTGGCCGGTGGTCGCGCAGGCCAACGCGCTGCACCTGGCCACGATCGGGCCGCCGGACCCGGCCGTGCAGCCCGGCCCGGACACCTGGATCGCCGGCCTCGGCTCGCTGCCGCTGCTGGCCCAGCCCGGTGAGCGCTGGTTCTACAACACCGGGGCCTCGGTCCTGGGGGTTCTCCTCGGGCGGGCCGCGGGCCAGCCATTCGCGGACGTGCTCCGGACCCGGCTCTTCGAGCCGCTGGGCATGCCCGATACGGCGTTCTGGACCCCGCACACCAGGCGGCTCGCGTCCGCGTTCCGGTCTGGTCCCGGCGGCGGGCTCGAGGTCTGGGACAAGCCGGAGGGTGTGTGGAGCGGGCCGCGGGCGTTCTGCGACGGGGCCTCGGGCCTGGTCTCCACCGCCGACGACTTGCTCGCATTCAGCCGGATGCTGCTGCGCGGCGGGGACCCGGTGCTGTCCGCGGCCCTGGTCGCCGGGATGACCCGGGATCAGCTGACCCCGGCCCAGAAGGCGCCCGGCGGTCTCGGCCCGGGCTTCTTCGACGAGATCGGCTGGGGCTTCTGCACCTCGGTGGTCACTGCCGGGCCGCGTGCGGGCGCGTTCGGGTGGGCCGGCGGCTTCGGCGCCACCTGGCTGGCCGACCCGGTACGGGACCTGACCGTCATCGTGCTGACCCAGCGGATGTTCAACGGTCCCGGGCCGCCGCCGGTTCACGACGCCCTGCAGGCGGCCGCCTACGACGCCCTCGCCTGACCCGCACGGCCGCCTGTTCTGGGCCGGCCCGGACCATGCAACGATGCGCGGCACAACGGTGGTCTGTAGGGGCGAAGGGGGTGGGCCCATGGACGAGCGATCGGGCGAAGAGTTCCGCGAGTTCATGCACGGCCGGTGGCCAAGCATGGTCAGACTCGCGTACGGGCTCACCGGCGATCAGGGGCACGCGGAGGACGTCGTCCAGGCGGCCTTCGCCCGCGCCTACGCGGCCTGGCCGCGGGTCAGCCGGAGCGGCAGCCCGGAGGCCTACGTCCGGAAGATCGTAATCAACGAGAACCGGAACCGGTTCCGCAAGCGCCGGGTGGCCGAGCAGCTCACCGACCAGCTGCCCGAGCAGGGCATAGCCGACACGACCGGCCACCGCGACGAGCGGCTGGCGCTCATCGCGGCCCTGCAGCGGCTGGGACCCCGGCAGCGCGCCGTGGTCGTGCTGCGCTACTGGGTGGGGCTCACCGAAACCGAGGCCGCGGTCACGCTGGGCTGCTCGGTCGGCACCGTGAAGAGCCAGGCCTCCCGGGGCCTGGCCGCCCTCCGGACCAGTACCGAACTCGTGGATGGGGGCCTGCAGTGAGCATCAGCGACGAGCGAGAGCTGACGGACCGGCTCGACCAGGCGTTCGAGGCGATCGGGCCGCGCCCGGCACCGGTGGACCAGGCGATGCGGAAGGGCAGGGCGATCCGGGCCCGGCGGCGCATCGCAGTGGTGACGGGCGCGGCCGTGGTGGTGGCCGGCCTGGCCGTCCCGCTCCTTCTGCAGCAGGTGGCCACCCAGCCGACCCTGAACCGCACCGCGCTCCACGACGCGACGGTGCATCCGGCGGGGCCGCACGCGCCGGCCGGGCTGATCGCTTCCGGCACCGTGGACGGCAAACGCTGGCGGGTCAGCGCGGACAGGCCGGGCACGGCGGGTGCCAAGCGAGGCAGCCAGTGCTTCACCGCGCTCTCCCTGCAGGACTGCTCGCCGGTCACCGCGCCTGACCGATCCCATCCCGTCGCGTTTGCCAGTGTCTCCAACGGCGCCAGCCAGGCCGCGTACGGGCCGGTGAGCGCGGCGGTCAGCTACCTCACGGTCCGGCTGGCCGACGGTACGGTGCTCACCTTGCGCCCAGTCTCCGTCTATGGCACGCGCTTCGTGGCCTATGCCGTTCCGCGGCCCGCCACGATCAGCAGGATCACCGCGTATTCGGCGCGCGGGGAACTGGCCTCGGCAGTCCCCTTCGATGACCCGGACGGGCCCGCGATCGTGGGCCTGTGGCAGCCGCCAGGGCAGGCAGGCCAGCGCCGCGCCACCCATCTGATCGGCTCCGGAGCGGCGGGCGGCCACGTCTGGTCTGTCACGGCGTACGTGGGACCGTGGGGCGACTGCCTGAAGGTCAGCGGCCGCGGGCCCACGGGCAGCGGCTGCACCCCGCTCTCCCCGGCGCAGGGCACCTTCCTGCTGGGCTCGGTCAGCGGCTCTCCGGAGGTGGTATACGGGTCTGCGTCAGCGGACGTGGAACGGCTGGTGATCACCCTCGCCCACGGCGGGGTCATCCGGGCGCCGGCGGTCCGGGCTGGCAGCCAGAAGTTCTTCGCGTTCGCGCTGGGCCGGGGCCAGCACCCAGTCCGCTGGCAGGCCTACGACGCCGCGGGGCTGCAGACCGGCTCGGCCACCATCAGGGGGCTGTAGGCGGCGGCCGGGCAGGAGGCGCAACGCCGGGCCGCCGCCAGTGCGCAATCAGTGGCCAGAATAGGCACCGGCAAACCTCAATGCCGCCTGGGTCACGGGCGTATTGCCGCCGGAGGCCTTGGCAGGCGGTCCGGGTCACGGCAAAGAGGCTGGCGTCCTTTCTGTCCGGTTCACCGGGGCTCCGGAAATAGATCGAGCCATTGTTCCGGCGCTTTCCCGCCAGGTCCTTCCCGGGCCGGCTGCCCACCGCCCGGCCCCGCCTGCCGGAGCCGGGGCTGGCCAGCCCGCCGGCCCACGGGCCCGGCACCGGCCCGGCACCGGCCCGGCCCGGCCGCCCGGCCACCTGCCGATCCCGCCGGGCCGGCCTGGCGGCCACCGTCAATCCCCGCCTGCCGGGCACTAGGTTTTCACGCCGGCGGGCCGGTCACCCCGCCCCGGCGACTAGCTGCAAAAAGTTTGCAAGTAGATATTTGTCGCAATTAGCATGCGGGCCATGCCCTCCCCGGCGCCTCCTTCCCCCGCACCCAGCCCGGTGCCCGGCCAGCTCCGCCGGCGCGGGTTCCGGCCTGCGGGCCGGAACCCGCACGACGCGGAAATACTGCGGCTGGCCGGCCCGGCGTTCGGGGCGCTGGTCGCGGAGCCGCTGTTCCTGTTCGCGGACTCGGTGATCGTGGGGCGGCTCGGCACCGCGCCGCTCGGCGGGCTGGGCGTGGCCAGCCAGGCCCTCACCACCCTGGTGGGCATCTCGATCTTCCTGGCCTACGGGACCACGGCCGCCGTCGCGCGGCAGCTCGGCGCGGGGCACGGGTGGCCGCTGGCGCCGCAGATCGTGCACGCGTTCGGCGGCTCCCCCGCCGTGACCCGTGAGGCCGCCACGTACCTGCGCATCAGCCTCCTCGGCGCGCCGTCCATGCTCATGGTGCTGGCCGGGACCGGCGTGCTGCGCGGGCTGCAGGACACCCGGACGCCGCTGACCGTCGCGGTGGCGGCCAACGTGGTCAACGTGGCCCTGAACGCCTTCCTGGTGCTCGGCCTGCACTGGGGCATCGCGGGCTCGGCCTGGGGAACGGTGTGCGCGCAGACCGCGGCGGCCGCCGCCTACCTGGCCTGGTCACCGGCGCGGTTCGGCGCTAGTCCCGCGGCCCGAGATTCGTTCGTGATCACCGGGAACCTGCGGCCGCAGTGGCAACCCCGCGAGCATCATCGCCCCCTCCCCTCACTCCCCCAAGGTAATGAGGATGGCGATTTTCGGTAATGAGGGCTGCTTAGCCCGCGCTGCACCAATGCATTGCGGATACAGAACAATTAATAGCTTGCTAACGGATTCTTAGTTTCTGTCCCATTCATGCCGGTGTTCCGGCTATCGTCGGCGTCTGCCGGTCGTCACGTGCGCCTGGCACTCCACGATCAGACGCGCACCGGACGCCAGGGGACAATGAGCAGCGATATCAGCGCCACTGGGGACCTTCCTGCCCTGGAGCCGCAGGTGGGCCTGCCGGCCCCCGGATCCCGGCAGGCTCCCGGCCTAGCGGCCCTGGCCCCCGATCCGGCCCATGACCTGATCCGCCGGGACCCCGCCCGCCCGGACCCGGGCCCCCCCGGACCGGGGGCAGCGGCCCGGGGGCTCACCGTGGCCGCCGGGGCGGGGATCGGCCTCGCCATCCTGATCATGGTCGCCGCATCGCTGGTGCGCGGCGCCTGGATGCTGCCGCACATGGTGATGCCGGCCGTGGGGCCGCCGTGGGAGATTCCGGTCCGGCATGTTTCTGCGGACCTGGTCACGTACGCGCTGTGGCTGGCCGCGCTGCTTGGCACCGGCGGGGTGGTGGCCGGCCTGATCGCCATCCACCACGGGGCCCGGATGAGCGCGCGGATCCTGCTCATCGCGGGGCTGATCACCGTGGCGGTGCTGACCGTGCTGCCGCCGACCGGCTCCACCGACGCCCTGGACTACGCGACCTACGGGCGGCTCCTGTCCCTCGGCCACAGCCCGTACGTGTCCACGCCGGTGTTCCTGCGCCACATGCACAACGCGTTCGCCCGCTCCGTGCCCCACGTCTGGGATCACTACGTCAGCGTCTACGGGCCGCTGGCCACCATGGAGCAGTTCGTGGCGGCCAAGCTCGGCGGCGCCTCCGCCGCCCGGGTCACGTTCTGGCTCAAGCTGTGGGACTCGGCCGCGTTCGCGGCCGTCGCCCTGGTCCTGGACCGGCTGCTGCGGCACAATCCGGCCCGGCGGCTGCGCGCCCACCTGCTCTGGACGGTCAACCCGCTGCTGCTGTGGGACCTGATCGCGGCCGGGCACCTGGACGTGCTGGCGGTCATGGCGGGCCTGCTCGGCCTGCTGGTCCTCGGCGAGCAGGGCGCGGACGCCCGGCCTGCCCTGTGGCGGGTCGCGGCCGCCGGCGCCCTGCTCGGCATGGCCGCCGACATCAAGATCAACTACGCGCTGTTCGGGCTGGCCGCGGCCTGGGCCCTGCGCCGGTCCCTCCTGGCCCTGGCCGTGGCCGGCACGGCGGCCCTGGCGGTCCTCGTGCCCAGCTACGCCTACTTCGGGATGCCCGCGGTCCGGGCCCTGCTGAGCCGCCGTAACCAGAGCAGCGCCGACAACTTCTACCGGGTGTTCCTCCCGCACGGCTGGCATCACGACCTCGGGATGATCGCCACCGTCCTGGTCGTCGCCGTGGCCATCCTGGCCCTGCGGAAGCTTCCGCCGGGCGCGGCCGCACGCCCCGCCATCCGGCCCGCCGTGGCCCTGTGCGCCGCGTGGCTGTTCCTGTGGCCCTACCAGCTGCCCTGGTACGACTCGATGATCATCTGCGTGCTCGTCCTCTACCCCGCCTCGCGGCTGGACTGGCTGGTGCTGGCCCGGCTTACCGCCGGAACGATCTCCAACATGCCGGGCAACCCGTACCTCCAGCACAGCCACCTGCTGGTCGTCACCGACCACTTCGCGGTCCGGGTCATGGCGCCCCTGGTCATACTGGCCGCGGCGATCCTCCTCGTGGGGCTGTGCCTGACCGGGAAGTGGAAGCTGAGGGATTCCCCCGGCCCGGGACGCAGCGCACCGGAGGAGGCCGGGCAGCTGGTACCGGCGGCCGAATCGGGATCCGCCTAAGCGCGGACCGTGCCGCGGTCGGTGAAGATCATGCTCCGCTGCAGCGCCGCCGCGCGCAGGTCCTCCGCGATCTCGACCGGGCCGCCCAGCGCGGCCGCATTGAGGCCGGCCTGGGCGGCCTCCTCCACCACCCCGCCCACCATGATGGCCAGGTCCGGGGAGCGGTGGAAGACCAGCACCCCGTGATTCGCCAGGAGCACGGCGGGCACCCCGGGGATGACCGCCGCCCGGATGCCCGCGACCGCCTGGTCCGACCCGCGGGGGCCGTATCCGGCGACGGGGACCCCGGCCGCCAGGCCGAACATCGCCAGGGCCTCCACCCAGCAGCCGATCGGCCGCCTGGCCACGGCGTAGGCCGTTGCGTACGGCGAGTGGGTGTGCAGCACGCAGCCGACTTCCGGCTGATCGGCGTACATGGCCGTGTGCATGGCCACCACCGCGCCCTGGATGGGGGGCAGTTCCCCTTCCCGCAGCGTTCCGTCCAGCCCGACCCGCACCACCGGGCCAGGCTGATGGTCGCGCAGCGAGGGGCCGGCGGTGAAGTACATCTCGTCGGCCCCGGGGACGCGGAGGCTGACGTTCCCGTGCCCGTTGGCGGAGATCGCCCCGCTGGCCACCACCCGCCGCGCGGTGTCGATGACGCGGTCAACCAGGTCCTTGTCCATGACGCCCCCTGCCGCGGCCCGGCCGGCCCGCCAGCCAGCAGCCGGCGCCCGATACGCCGGCCACCTTCGCCGCTGGGCCCACGCTAGCGCGCCGCACAGCTGATTTCCTGGCCTGCGACGGGGCGACCTGGGCCGTCCGGGCAGCTGAAGGGCATACATGATGATTACTCATAGGTCTGTTGAGTTACTCTCATTGGACGCATGAATGCTGGTCGGTGACACTGGATACCGAGGCTCTAACAGAGGGCCCCCGGCCCTGAGGAAGGAACTCATGGACAGCACAACCTCACCAGTCACCCAGCTCTGGACGACGGTCCGCGACGAGCTCCGGGACGCCCGCGCGGCCCGTGCCGCCCGCAAGGCCCTCGAGCATGACCTGTCCGGCTACACCAGCCAGGCCGACCTGAACGACCTGGGCGCGATCCTCGACCGGCACAGCGAGGACGAGACGGCGGACATCCGCCGGATCCTGGCCACTCGCCAGTCCGCCTGAGCACAGTTAACCCGGCCTGACTTCCCGCGGGGCCGCCCCGGCCCCGCGGGCCTCACGTCAGGGCAGGCTCCACTGCTGGTTGGCGTTGCCGGTGCAGTCCCAGATCTGGAGCTGGGTCCCCGGAGTGGTTGACCAGCCCGTATCGTCCAGGCACTTGCCGGACTGCGGGTTATAGAGAGACCCATTCGACTGCGGGATGAAGACCTGCGCGGCTGTGCTGTTGCAGTCGTACAGGTCCACCGCGGTCCCGTCGGCCGTCCCGCCGCCGTTGATATCCATGCACTTGCCCAGCACGTGCAGCGTGCTGCCCGCCTGGACCACGGTCCACTGCTGGGCCGCGGTGCCGTTGCAGGTGTAGACCTGCACCGGGTTGAAGTTCGCCGTGCTCGCGGACCGGTCATCGATGCACAGGCCGCCGTAGCCCACGATGGGCCCGGTGGCGCTGCTGCCGCCCCCGCCGCCCGTTCCCGTGGAGCCGCTGCCGGTCTGGTAGGCCGCGACGTACGCCACGCTCATCGTGCCGCCGGAGGCCGTGCCGCTGGTCGGGGTGGTGCAGCCACAGACCCCGTTCGGGTAACCGCCGCCCATGGCCAGGTCAAAGATGATCGACAGGTTGTGGTCGAAGGCCGCCTGCCAGGTCGAGGTGCCGACCTGGCTCTCGCTGACGCTGAAGTACTGGTTCCCGTTCAGGTAGAACGTGACCGACTCGTCCGAGGTGTTCGTGCGGTTGAGAATCATCGAATAGGTGTTGTACCCGGCCTGGCAGCCGGAGCAGGACTGCAGCCCGCTGCCGATGCCGTTCGGCTCGTTGCAGGGGCCGCCGGGATCGGTCCCGCAATGCACGGTGCCGGACAGTTCGGAGAGGGCGTTGACGTCCTCCATGATGTCGATCTCGCCATTTTCGGGCCATTGACCGGGCCCGAGCATCCAGAAGGCCGGCCAGTAGCCGAGGCCGCCGGTGGGCTGCTGGATGGAGGCGGTCACCTCGAGCTCGCCCCCGGCCGGGGCGCCCACGTTGGCGCTGGTCGTCTGGATACGGCCGGAGGTCCACGAACCGCCCTGGTTCAGCGCGGTGATATCGAGGTTGCCGTTGCCGTCCAGGTGCACGTTGCTGGACGAGTTCGTCATGGTCTCGATCTCGCCGGTGCCGAAGCTGGAGCCGGGGCCGGTGTCGTACTGCCAGGCAGACGACGGGCCGCTGCCCGCACTGCCGTTGAAGTCGTCGCTGAAAATCGTAGACCAGCCTGAGGGCGGGCCGGGGACGGCGGCCGGCGCGGCCACGGCCGTGTCCTGCGCGGCGCGGGCCGCCGACACCGGTGCGGCCGCCGCCGCGGGTGCGGCTGCTGCGGCTAACCGCGTCCCGGTGGAAGGGGCGGCGGCGGCCGGTCCCGCGGTGGACAGGAGGACGGCCGGGAGCAGCGCGATGATGGGAGCCGCCGCGGCCGCGAGGATCCCCAGGCGGCGGCCCGGGCGACTACGCCGGGGGGCGTTCACGGTGGCCTGGCCAGCACGTCGCGTGTGTCGCAGTAAGCCCATCATCGGCCGCAACCTCCATCGGTCACACACTATAAGGAAAGTTTCCTATTTGTTTGACGTGACCATAGCCCCGCCGTTCCGGGCCGTCAATACCAATGGCGGGTACTCCTTTGGCTCAGCCAAAGGAGTACCCGCCATCTGCGGCCCGGCCGTAGCCGACCGGAGGATCAGCAGCGAGCCTCAGGCGGCCCGGCGGTAGGCGCGGATCGCGAGCGGCACGAACACGATGAAGATCCCGCTCAGCCACGCGATACTCAACCATAGGTTCGTCGCGATCGGCCCGCCGAGGGCCATCGAGCGCATGGTGTCGATGACGATGGTGACCGGCTGGTGCTTGGCGAAGGCCTGCAGCCAGCCAGGCATGGTCGAGATCGGCACGAACGCCGAGCTGACGAACGTGAGCGGGAACAGCCACACCAGCCCGAAGGCCTGCACCGACTCCTCGTCACCGATGGCCAGCCCGGTGTACGCCGCGATGCAGCAGATGGCCAGCCCGAAGATGGTGGCCAGCACGACCATGGCCACGGCCAGGCCGAAGCCGTTCTGGAACCGGAACCCCACGGCGTATCCCACGCCGACGAGGATCAGGATCGTGATGAACATCCGCCCGGTATCCGCGACCAGGCGGCCGGCCAGCACCGCCGAGCGCGCCATAGGCATCGACTTCAGCCGGTCGATCACGCCCTTCTTCAGTTCCTGCGCCAGCGCGATGGCGGTGCCGAACGTCGCGAACGCCGCCGACTGGCCGATGATCCCCGGCATCAGGAAGTTGACGTAGCCCCCCGGGACGCCCGGCACCGGGATCGCCCCGCCGAACACGTAGCGGAACAGCAGCACGAACATGACCGGCTGGATCACCGTGAACATGATGTAGGCGGGCACACGCATCCACACCAGCAGGTTCCGCCGGGTAATGGTGAGTGTGTCGCTGACCGCCCAGCGGGCGCGGGTGAACAGGTTCGGGTCCCCGACCGGAGGCACAGCGGCGGGGACGGTGATGGTGGTCATGACGTGGCTCCTGCGGTGTCCTTCTTGGCGGAACGGCGGCGGCCGCGCCTGCCTTTCGCCGGCTGATCTTCCTCCTCCGCGGCGTGCCCGGTCAGGGCCAGGAATACGTCGTCGAGGGAGGGCCGCCGCAGTGCCAGGCCCTGGGTGGCGACGCCCGCGCCGTCCAGCGCGCGTACCACGTCGATGAGCGCGTCGGAACCGCGCCCCCCGACCCCTACGTTGATCACTCCTGTCTCCTCGTCCACGTGCGGTTCCCCCTCGCCGATCTTGGCGATGGCACTGACCGCGTCGGCGATCCTGTCCCGCTCAGGCACGGTGAACTCGAGAACGTCCCCGCCGACCCGGCCCTTCAGGTCCTCGGACGTGCCCGCCGCGATGACCTGGCCGTGGTCGATGACCACGATCTCGTCCGCCAGTTCATCGGCCTCATCCAGGTACTGGGTGGTGAGCAGCAGCGTGGTGCCGTCGGCCACCAGCGAGCGGATGATGTCCCACATGCCCAGCCGGGACCGCGGATCCAGGCCCGTGGTCGGCTCGTCGAGGAACAGCACCTGCGGCCGGCCGACCAGGCTGGCCGCGAGATCCAGGCGGCGCTGCATGCCCCCGGAGTAGGTCTTGGCCCCCCGGTCGGCCGCATCGGTCAGCTCGAACTGATCCAGCAGCTCGGCCGCCCGGCTGCGGGCCTGCGGCCAGCTCAGGTGATACAGCCGCCCGATGAGCTCGAGGTTCTCCCGTCCGGTGAGTTCCTCCTGGATGGCCGCGGACTGCCCGGAAAGGCCGATCGACCGCCGCACTGCGGCGGCGTCCCGCACCACGTCACGCCCCTCGACCAGGGCCCGCCCACCGTCCGGCTGGAGCAGGGTGGTCAGGATGCGGACCGCGGTGGTCTTGCCCGCGCCGTTCGGCCCGAGCACCCCCAGCACCGTGCCGTGCGGTACGGACAGGTCGATGCCGCGCAGCGCGTGGACATCCCCGAACGACTTGGTCAGGCCCTCCACCAGAATGGCAGGCCCCGTGCTCATCTCTGTCACTACTCTTCCTCCTGTGCGGGCCCCGGTCGGCGTGGCCCGGCGTCCCCGAACTTATCGGCAGCGTGGCCCGGACCGCGAACCCATAAATCCCGCCCCGCTGAGCATTCGGTGGCTATGACGACCTCGGTCACGGGAACTCATCGCCCGGGCCGGGCACCGGCTGACCGGCACCCGTCCCGAGCCAGGTTAGTCCGGGCGTCTGACGGAAACCCCGGGCCGGGGACTCCCCGGGCTCCCTCGCCGGCGAGGGAAGGCGCGCCGCAGGCGTGTCCTCGCCGAGCCGGCGAGTAACCCGCCACCCGCAGCAGACGAAGTGCCTACCGGAGCGGGCCAGTGCGGGGTCCGGGGGGCTCGGCCCCCGGGCTAGCAGGGCCCCCGGGCAAGCAGAGCACTTCATACTGGGCGGATGGTTAGCCTCCGGCACGCCGACTCGGTCGTCATCGCCCGGCCCGCGGAAGTCCTGTACGACATGATCTCCGACGTGACGCGGATGGGCGAGTGGAGTCCCATCTGCACCGCCTGCTGGTGGGACGAGGGCGGCGGGCCCCGGGCGGGCGCCTGGTTCACCGGGCACAACGAGACGCCCGAACGCACCTGGGAGACCCGTTCCCAGGTCGTGACCGCGGAGCGCGGCCGGGAGTTCGCGTTCCTCGTGGGCGGCGGGCTGGTGCGGTGGGGCTACTCATTCGCCCCGGTCACCGGGGGGACCGAGGTGACGGAGTCGTGGGAGTTCCTCCCCGCGGGCATCACCCGGTTCCACGAGCGGTACGGGGACGACGCGCAGGCCCAGATCGCGGACCGGAGCGAGGCCGCGCACCGGGGCATCCCGGTCACCCTGGCCGCGATCAAGAAGAGCGCCGAAGCGTCCTGAGCCACGCCGGCCGGCTCGTCGCCGGCGCCCCCGGGAGGCCGCGGGGCGGCGTGGTCAGTGGCGCACCCAGAGCGTGACGAAGATGCCCTTGAAGTGACGCGTGGCGGACAGGGAGAAGTGGCTCCGCAGCGCGGTGTCCTCGGCGCGGACCGGCCCGGCGGTGAGATGCGCGAACGGGGACCGGCCGACCACCCAGATCCGCTGGTAGCCGGCCATGAGGGACGCGGCGGCGGCGGCTGGCTTGTCCCCGCCCTGGAAGTTGCCGGCCGCGGCGGGCGACTCGGCCATCGCGAAGTCGCTGACGTTCCGGTAGTCCGCCGGGTAGCCGAGCCGGGCCTTGCGGAAGAAGTTGCTGAAGAACAGGACGCCGTCACCCTGGCGGGCGTGCGCGGCCAGGTAGCGGGAGGGGCCGCCGAAGTCGAACAGCCGGCTCTGCGGGGTGCGGACCCGCTGCTGCGGCGCGAGCTGCAGGACCAGCGCAAGCACGCAGACGACCACGCCGGGTACCCAGACCAGCGTCCGCTGGCCAGCCGTCCCGGCCAGCCAGCGCCCGATCCGCAGCACCCCGGCCCCGGCAAGCAGGGCGGCCCCGGCCTCCCCGTAGAGGACGTAGCGGTCCACATACAGCGGCCGGGCCACCAGCGATTCGAGGATCAGCAGCACACCGGGCACCACCAGCAGCGGCGCCGCGACCGACGGCAGCGAGACGCCACTGCGGCTCCACCACGCGGGCCCGGGCGCGCGGCGCCCCCGGTGCAGGGGCGGCAGCAGCGCGGCCACCGCGCAGCAGAACAGGAGGACCGCGACCACGGTCGTCGCGCCGAAGTAGTCGTGGAACAGGATCCGCAGGCTCCACAGGCCAGGCCGCGGGATCCAGGCCACGGCGGCGTCCTCGCGGGCGCTGAGCGCGGCGAGCGGCACGACCAGGAGCACGGAGACGGCGGCCGTGACGGCCCAGTGCACGAGAGCACGCCGACCGTACCGGGCCAGCAGGACCGTGACCGCGTGCGCCGCCACGACGAGCAGGGACAGCTCGTTCAGGTAGCCGCCCGCGACCAGCAGCACGGCGTAGACGAGCCACCGTCCCGCCGGGAAGCGTGTCCCGCCGACCGCGTCTGCCGCTCCCCCGGCGCCGGCCTCACGGACTGCGGGGCCGACGGCAGGGGCCTCGGCGGCCAGGGCGTGCAGCAGCGCCAGGGTCGAGCCGGTGACGCAGGCGAAGACCAGCGCGTAGGAGCGGGCGGTCTGGGCGTAGTAGCTGATCGTGGGGGTGAGCGCGACGATGAGCCCGGCGAACAGCCCCGCCCAGCCCGACCCGGTGAGCCGCCGGCCAACGATGACCGTCAGCGCCACGGCCACGACCATGCTGATCACCGACGGGATCCGCATCACCGCCGGGCTGGTGCCGACCGCCATCCAGCCGTGCATCAGCAGGTAGTACAGGCCGTGGACCGCGTCCACGTGGCGGAGCAGGTGGGCCAGCTGATGCAGGCTCAGCAGCGCGGCCCAGCGGGTCGCCACCTCGTCGTTGCCCATGGACGAGTCCCGGGCCAGCCCCCACACCCCGAGCACGGCCATGACCGCGGCGGCCAGGATGACGGGGGCGTAGCGCAGGGCCACCGAGGGCCGCCGGCCCGGCGCCGCGGCCCCGGCCTGCGCACTGCCAGCCGGCCCGGCGCCGCTTTCCCCGGCCGCGCCGCTCTCTCCCGGCCTGGCCGACCGGGAGGACCGGCCCTGCTGCCCGGTGGGGACGGAACTCACGACCCGCCGGGCGAGTCGCCGACCGACGCCGCGAACGTCTCGCGCCACCTCTCGGGTGAGTTGAAGTCGGGCGCCGCGTCCCGGTACTCCTTGGCCAGGCGGCCCCAGTTCCGGCGCAGCCGCCGGTGCGCGATCAGGCTGCGCCAGCCCAGCGACCGGAACAGCTTCGGATCCCGCTGGTACCAGGCCGCGGACGTGCCTTCGGCCGCTGACACCAGGGCGCTGTCCAGCTTGGCCAGCACCCACCACGACGCGTCCTGGTAAGGCAGCGCCATCTGCGGGCGTTTCCTGGTGCCCTCCCGCGGCGGCTTGAACTGCCGCACGGTGCCGGTTGCCGCTGCGGACATCAGGTTGAGCTTGTTGGTCGGCGTGGTGGAGTGCTTGAGCTCGTCCGGGGCCTTGCGCCGCGGCGGCGGGAAAGCCGCCAGGTCGGCTGCGGCCTTCGCGTCGGTGTAGGGTTCCCGCACCTGGCGCAGCTGCGCGAGCTTGGTCCCGATTTCCCGGTGCATGTGCCCGGGCCCGGTGAGCACGTCCTCGACGGCCAGCACCCGCAGTGCGACGGTCGAGTACTGCATGGACAGCAGGCTCTGCAGCTGCCGCTCCAGGCTCTCGGAAATGACGGCGCCGCCCTTGGGTGCGGGTGAGTGCAGCAGCGCGGCCACCAGCCGGTTGCGCAGATGGTAGTAGGCCTGCCAGTTCCGGGCGTCATCCTTGTCATCCCAGGGCACCTGCCAGGCCGCCACGCCGGGCAGCGACACCGTCGGGAAGCCGCGATCGCGGGCCCGGACGCCGTACTCGGCGTCGTCCCACTTGATGAACACCGGCAGCGACAAGCCGATCTCGCGGATCACCTGGGTCGGGATGAGGCACATCCACCAGCCGTTGTAGTCCGACTCGGCGCGGCGGTGCAGCCACGGCGTGTTCCGCAGGTTCCGCCGCCCGAAGTCGTGCCGGGCCTTGGTGTTCGGGGACGGCCCCCACCACCATTTGTGCGGCTCGACGGACTCGGCGAACGCGTGCAGCAGTGACCGGTCGTACATGCTGAACATGTGGCCGCCCACGATGGTGGGCTTGCGGGCCAGGTCGGCGAACGTGACCGCCCGGAGGATCCCCTCGGGGTCCAGCCTGACGTCGTCGTCCATGAGCAGGACGTAGTCCGCCCGCCCCGCCCGGACGGTCTCGTCCATGGCCCGGGCAAATCCGCCTGATCCGCCGATGTTCCCCTGCTCGACGACCTCGAGCAGGTCACCCAGCTTCTTCGCCGCGTCGTCGAATCCGGGCCGCTGCGTCACCTTGTCGCTGCCCTGGTCGATGACGTACACCCGATCCAGCACATCCAGGGTGTCAGCCGCCTCGCCGAGCCTGTGCAGCTGCTCGATCATGAAATCGGGCTGGTTGAACGTGGTAATCCCGATGCTGACCCGGCCTGGCGGCCCGGCCGGTGCGGACCCGAGCCAGTCAGCCTCGATCAGTGTCGTCCCGGCGGCACCGGCGATGATGTCGAACCAGTACCAGCCACCGTCGATGAAGGGCGCCAGCGGCAGCGTCCGCTCCACGACTTCCGGCTGATCCGACTCCACGCTGATGGTCTCCACCGGATGGCTGAAGCCGCGCGCCGTGGAACGGTACAGCACGATCTTCGACTCTCCGGCCAGCCTGATGCGGAGCGTCACCGTCTCCACGGTCGTCCACCGGCGCCAGTAGCTGGCCGGGAACGCGTTGAAGTAGGTGGCGAACGAGACCCGGCGCCCCGCGGTGATCAGCCCGCTTCGCCGTGGTCCCGCGTCGTCGACCAGGTAGCCGGGCACGTCGGGGCCGAACCGGATGCTGGACTGGGTCTCCGCGACCGGGGCGTTGGCCACCGGGACATTGACCGTCCCGGCCTTCGTCCCGGTCAGCGCCTCGTTGGCCAGCTCGGCAGCGAGTTCGGCCGCGCCCCGGTCAGGATTGGTCTCGACATACAGCGGGACGACATCGAGATCGTCACCGGAGAAGACGACGCGCTGGAGGACCCGCAGGCTGAGCGCCCGGGCGGCCTCGGCCGTCATTCGGCCGCCCCCGGCCCGGTGAGCGTCGCACCCTCGGTGAAGAACGGCCGGAGCCGGTTGTCGTACATGCTCAGTGCGGACCCGATGGCCATGTGCATGTCGAGGTACTTATAGGTGCCCAGGCGGCCGCCGAAAAGGACGCCCGGCTCGCGCCCGGCCATTTCCCGGTAGGCCAGCAGGCGGGCCCGGTCCTCCGCCGTATTGATCGGGTAGTACGGCTCATCGCCACGGTCGGCGAAGCGCGAGTACTCACGCATGATCACAGTCTTGTCCTTCGGGTACCAGTCGCGCTCAGGATGGAAATGGCGGAACTCGTGGATGCGGGTGAATGGGACGTCCTCGTCCGCGTAGTTCATGACAGGAGTGCCCTGGAAGTCCCCGGTGGGGAGAACCTCCATGTCGAAGTCGAGGGTACGCCAGCCCAGGTCGCCGGCGGCGTATTGGAAGTACGCGTCGAGCGGCCCGGTGTAGACCACGGGCACGTTCCCGGCCAGATCGCCGCGCATGCTGAAAAAGTCGGTGTTCAGCCGTACCTCGATGTTCGGGTGATCGGCCATCCGCTCCAGCCACGCCGTGTACCCGTCCGCCGGCAGGCCCTCGTAGGTGTCGCTGAAGTAGCGGTTGTCGAAGGTGTAGCGCACCGGCAGCCGCGTGATGATCTCCGGCGGCAGGTTGACCGGGTCGGTCTGCCACTGCTTGGCGGTGTAGCCGCGGATGAAGGCCTCGTACAGCGGCCGCCCGATCAGCGACACGGCCTTCTGCTCGAGGTTGGCGGCCTCCCCGGCATCCACCTCGGCCGACTGCCCGGCGATCAGCGCGCGCGCCTCGTCCGGCGACATCGCCGCGCCGAAGTACTCGCAGATGGTGCCCAGGTTGATCGGCAGCGGGTAGACCCGGCCCTTGTAGACCGAGAACACCCGGTGCTGGTACCCGGTGAAGGCCGTGTACTGATTGGCGTACTCCCACACCCGCGCGTTCGAGGTGTGGAACAGGTGCGCGCCGTAGCGGTGGACCTCTATCCCGGTCTGCGGCTCACGCTCGCTGTAGGCGTTCCCGCCGACGTGCTCGCGCCGTTCCAGGATGAGCACGCGGAGACCGAGGTCCCGGGTGCACCGTTCGGCGATGGTCAGGCCGAAGAAGCCGGACCCGACGATGACGAGGTCGATGTTCACCAGCGCACCGGCAATGGCTTGGTGTGCGAGCCCGGCTCATATGGCTTCGTCGCTGATCCCGGCTGATGGTTCCCGGACGGCCCGGGGCGGGCGGGCGCGGAGGGCTCAGGCTCGCCCCCGGCGGCCTCGCCCCCGGCCTGGTCCTCACCGTGCTCGCCGCGCTCGGTGTAGTGGGCGACGATCGGGCGATACACCGCCCGGCGGAACCGCCAGGGGATCATCCGGTAACCGCCGCGGACCACGACGTTGCGGACGTATTCGGGCGACGAGGTGAAGCCCTGGCGCCGGAACTCGCGCTGCAGCCGCAGTTCCGAGCGCAGCAGGTCGGTGCCGCCGCGCCGCTTGAACGAGGACTCGCCGACCCGGTAGTAGACCAGCGGCTCGGCCACGTTCACCGCCCGGGCGCCGTTCTGCAGCATCCGGGCGAAGAGCGCGTAGTCCTCCATGAGCGGCAGGTCGCCGTACCCGCCCGCGGCCAGGACCGCGGTCTTGCGGTAGACGACCGTCGGGTGGTTGAACGGGTCGTGCATCCGGGCGTAGCGGTCTATCTGCTCCGGGTCGGTCGGCGGGACCCGCTGGCCGACGATGTGGTCGATGTTCCCCACGAACTCCAGCAGGCCCGCCCCGACGATGTCGGCCTCCGCGATGAGCGGGATCTCCACCGCGAAGCGGTGCGGCATGGCCACGTCGTCTGCATCCATCCGGGCGATCACGTCATGCCAGCTCGCGGCCAGCCCGCTGTCCAGCGCCGGCCCGAGGCCCCGGTTGCGCTCCAGCGGGACCATGGTCACCGGGACCGGGCTGCCGGCCTGGAGCCGGTCGAGGCACGCGGCGAGTTCCTCACGGACGGGCCCGTCACGGACGATGACTACCTGGTCCGGGCGCAGGGTCTGGTCGTCCACCGCGCTGCGGAACGCCCGCTCGAGGAAGTCGGGGCGGTCACCGTCGTATACCGAGAGCAGGAGCGTGAAGGGCTCGTGCATATGCCGGGTTCGCCTTTCATGCCGGTGAAGGGGCACACTGCGGCGAGCTCGAGGACCGGGGAGCGAGCAGCCCGGCCGGCGCGCGTTCGTGTAGACATATGGGCTGTACGTGAGCAAATGCGGTGGGCGGACGCCACTTTACGGCAGCCATGCGACGGATTGCCGGGGTTACCGCCATCCGCGCGTTCCCCCAGCGCACCTGGTCTACCCTGGCAGCCAGATGCCATCCACCCATGCCTGACCTTACCCGTCCACGCCCTGACCTGTTGAGGTGTACCGATGGCCACGCGCGCCGCCGATGAGTCTCCCGCCACCCCCGCCGACGGTCGGCCGCGTCCCCGGGTGCTGGTGCACATCGGCGAGCCCAAAACCGGCACCACGTTCCTGCAGCAGGTGATGTGGAGCAACCGGGCCGGGCTCGCGGCCCAGGGCGTGGTGCTGCCCGGCCACCACCCGCAGGACCACTTCCGGGCCAGCCAGGACCTGCGGGGCATCGAGAAACGGGCCGATGACCCGGCGGGATCCTGGGTCGGCGAGTGGGAGATCCTGGCCCATCAGGCCCGCCAGGCCCCCCGGGCCGCGGTCATCTCCCACGAGCTGTTCTCCGCCGTGGACGACCAGCAGGCCGGGGAGGCCGTCCGTTCCCTCCAGCCTGCCGAGGTCCACGTGGTGCTGACCGTGCGGGACATGGCGTCGCTGCTGCCCGCGGAGTGGCAGGAAACGATCAAGCACCGCAACGACCGGGGCTGGGAGGACTGGCTCGCGGACGTGATCGACCGGGAATCGGTCGACCCGGACCGGCGCCAGTGGTGGTTCTGGCGGGTCCACGACACCCTGGCCATCCTGGACCTGTGGGCCCGCCACGTGCCGCCGGACCGGATCCACGTGATCATGACCCCGCCGCAGGGGTCCGGCAACTCGCTGCTCTGGGAGCGCTTCGCGGCGCTGCTGGGCGTGGATCCCGGCGGGGTGGACCTGTCCGGGGCCCGGGCGAACACCTCGCTCGGCCTGCCGGAGATCGAGTTCCTCCGGCGGCTCAACCAGGCTCTGCCCGCCGAGGTTCCCGACTGGTTCTACATGTGGACCGTGAAGGAGGGGGTGGCGCACCGGGCCCTGGCCGCCCGGCCGCGCCAGGGCCGCCTGGTGCTGCCCGCCGACCGGGACGCCTGGGCCAAGGAACAGGCGGAGGTCCTGATCAGCGGGTTGACGTCCTCGGGCTACGACGTGATCGGTGACCTAGATGAGCTGCGGCCCCGGCCGCCCCGGGAACCCGGCCTGGCGCCCCCCGCCCAGGCGGCGGACCCGGTCCTGGACGCCGCGGTCGACGCGGCCGCGGCGCTGGTGGTCAACCAGTACCGCAAGGAGTATCCGGGGGCGGCCCCGCAGCCGAAACGGGCGCCCCGGGGCAGCCTGGCGAGCCGGGTGGAAGCGGCTGTCGCGTCCTCGCCCCGGCTCAAGCGGGCGGTGCGGGACCTGAGCGGCCGCTACCCGGCGGTGCGGCGGCTGCGCATCCTGACCTGGCAGGCCATGGAGCGCACCCGGGCCCGGAGGCACTCCTAGCATGGCCGCCGCTGGCACGGCCCCCGCAGCGGGCGGGCCGCCCCGGGTGATCGCCGTCGTCGTCACCTACAACCGCCGGGACCTGCTGACCGAGGCACTGTCCGCGGTGCTGGGGCAGAGCCGCGCCCCGGACAACGTGATCGTGATCGACAACGCTTCCACCGACGGCACCGCGGACCTGGTCCGGACCCGCTTCCCGTCCGTGCGGCTGGCCGCGGCGCAGCGCAACACCGGCGGCGCGGGCGGCTTCGCCTACGGCCTGGCGCTGGCCCTGGCCGACGGGGCCGCCCTGGTCTGGCTGATGGATGACGACACGGTGCCGGAGCCGGGGGCCTTGCGGGCCATGCTCGACGCCCGCGCGCTCCATCCCGGCGGGCCACCCGCGCTGATCGCCAGCCGGGTGGTATGGACGGACGGCCGTCCGCATCCGATGAACACTCCCCGGATAAAGCCGTTTGTGAGCAAAGAGGAGCGGGAGGCGGCGGCGGCCGCGGGCTGCCTGCCGATCCGCTCGGCGTCGTTCGTGTCGATCCTGGTGGACGCCGGCCTGTGCCGGGACCGGGGCCTGCCGCAGGCCGACTATTTCCTGTGGAACGACGACTTCGAGTTCACCGCCCGGCTGCTCCGCGGCCAGGCCGGCCTGCTCTGCCCGGCCAGCGTCGTGGTGCACAAGACCGCCGCGTTCGGCTCGACCGACGCCGACCCCGGGCAGCGCTTCTTCTATGAGGTGCGGAACAAGATCTGGACGCTGCGGGGCGGCTCCTCGCTGGCCCCCGCGGAGCGGGTGCTGTACGGCGGCGCGACCCTGCGCCGCTGGGCCCGCACGTTCGCGAAGTCCTCCGACCGGGCCACGCTGCGGTCCTGCCTCGTCTCGGGCCTCGCGGCGGGGGCGCGGACCAGCCCGCGGCCCACCGGGGAGGTGCTGGAGTCAGCGGGCCTGGCGATGCCCGGTACCCGGGAGGCCAGTGCTCGGGAGGCCAGTGCCCCGGAGACGAGCCGCCCCGGAGACGAGCGCCCCGGAGACGAGCGCTCAGGCGCCGGCCGGGCCGGGTTCCCCGCCCGCCTGATCCGGCCGCTCGCCCGCCTGCGGCGCCGACCCGTTCACCGGGGATGATGCCGGTTCGGCGCCGTTCCGGCGCCCTGCCGGTTCGGCGCCGTTCCGGCGCAGGGCCAGCAGTGCGGATACGCCGAGGATCCCGGCGGGCGGCAGGGTGATCACGGCGGGCAGCTGGTAGCGCCAGGAGAACTCGACGAGGTCCTGGGCCAGGAGCAGCACCAGCGCGGTGGCGGTGAACAGCAGGCACGCCAGGGCCAGCTGCCGGGCGCGCGCCGCACGGGGGTCCGCCGCGGGGGGTCCTCCGCGCCGCCGCCGGCCTGGCGCACCTGGAGGACGACCGCCAGCAGCGTCCCCAGCACCCCGAGCACGGTGCACAGGAGCAGGAACGGGCCCGGGGTGAAGCCCCCGTCCAGCTGGTAGGAGCGCAGGAAGGACGCGACCGGACGGTTCACCTGCGCTTTCCTGCCATAGGCGGGCTTGAGATCGCTGAAGTGGAACTGCCCGAACGCCACCCGCTGGATCCCGACGACGATGACATTCCCGGGGCCGAGGGTGACCCAGTGGGGATAGGTCGGGTACGTGGTCTGGAACTGCCAGCGGGACAGCGGCGTGACCCAGGGGTTGGGCGTGCGGGTCACCGCGAACAGCCGCACCGAATCGCGGACGATACCGCCCAGGATCCGCAGCGGCTGGTGGCTCTTGACGGCCGAGGTCAGCTCGGAGGTCAGCTGGCCCCGGCTCGCCCCGGCCGGGATGGTGGCGGCGTGAAGCGGCGAGTACTTGGAATGCTCAAGCCAGTCCGGGCCCTTCGCCTGCTCAGCCGGGGTGGGGCACAGCGGCCGCACCGCGGGGGGCAGGGCCAGCGACGCGCAGTCCGCCGCGCCCACCACCCGGCCGACCGTGGTCTGCCCTCGGGCCAGCCGGAAATGCCTGCCACCCAGATAGGAAACACCGCAGTACAAGGCGATCGGGAGCACGAAGGCCACGGCCAGCGCGACGGCGGTGGTGGCCGCGCGGCGGGCGTTGCCCGCGGCGACCACCAGGTAGAACGCCGCGGGCACGATCAGCACCTCACCGACCTGGTGCACCGTGGCCGACAGGCCGAGGATCACGCCCGCCACCGCGGCCAGCCGGACCGTGACCGCCGGCCGCCACAGGAGCACGCCCAGGCCGGCCACGATCATCGCCTCGAACCAGACGTCCGGCATGATCGTCTGCTCGATCTGCACCTGGTAGGCGTCCAGCAGCACCGGCGCCACCGCCACGGCGGCCAGCCACCGGCTGGTCCCCCGGCGCAGCAGCACGGCGTAGAGGGCCACCGCTATGGCCAGGCCCAGTAGATGCTGGGCCAGCGCGACGAGGCTGAGACCCCCGAAGACCAGGATGGACCGCAGCACCAGCGTGTACCCGAGCGGGTCAGCCCCGGGCGACGCGCCGTACAGGTACTTCAGGGTGTCCACGTAGATGAGCGCGGGCTGGTAGGCGATCTGCGCCGCGATCCGCAGCGCCAGCCCGGCGGCCAGCAGCACCACCAGCAGCCAGTGCCGTCCCAGCAGGCGGGCCGCCCGGGTGCCCCACGGCTGCCCGGCGCCGGGCGGCGCGCCCGGCTCTCCGGACGGGGCAGTTTTCCCTGATGGCGCAGTCTTCCCGGATGGCCCAGTCCTGCGGCGGCTGATCGCCGCGCCGGCCCGGGTCGCGAGGTACGGTCCGGTCATGCCCGCGGCGCACGTCGTGACGCTGCCGGGCGCGCGGTCAGCGGCGCCCGGCCGCAGCGGGCGCCCGGCCGGGGCAGGCTAGTGCACCGGGGTGCGCAGGGCAGCATTACTGGCTCCTTATTCAGGTGGCCGTCATCCGGGGGATGGCACCGATCTTCCCCTAACGGCCAGGCCCGGAAGTCCCGAATTCTACTATTTGACCGGTCACCGAAGTTCCCGGCCCGGCCGACCCGCACGGCCGGCCCCGCGAGCCGCCGCGCGGGCCGGGCAGCGGCCGGCTTCCCCCAGCCTGGCAGGTCCGGGCCGGTCCCATTCGCTGATCGTCTTCTGCAGTGGCCTTGATGACCCCCTAATGTGCCACGATTCCCGGCGCCCCGGGCCCGCACACCTGCTGGCGCGCCGTAAGCGGGGGCCGGGCCAGCCTGGCCGCCATCGCCGGCGGCCCCGGCCAGGGACCGGTGGATGCCCATCCGCGTCACTCCCCCGGCTGCGGCCAGTAGAGGGCCGTGGCGTCGTCGCGGGTCTTGGACCGGGGCCAGCGGGCGCCGTCCGGATCGCTGGCCTCCGCGGCCCGGACCCGGCGGATGAGCCCGGCCGGCCCCTCGTCGCGGAGGACGCTGACCAGGCCGGGCCAGCTGATCAGGTGGTACACGTCGGTGAGGCGGACAGCGCCGTCGCTGAGCAGGCCGATCCCGTGCAGTCCGTCCAGGGGAACGACCGTGGTGCGGGCCTGCCGTGCCGCGGCCGGGTCGGTACTGGCGGCGCGGTGCGGGTCGGTGAGCACCACCGGATCACGGCCCTCGCCGTAGTCGGCCACGATGCTGGAGTCCGACAGCGCGAGCAGCTCGAGCCCGTCCGGGCCCGCCCGGACGGCGGTCACCGTGGCCGCCGGGGTGCGCGGGCTGGCCAGGTCGCAGGTGTCCTCGTGGCGGCCCCGGACCTCGGCGACCGCGCCCGCCAGCGCGTCACTGAGCGGCGGCGGCGGATCGGCGGTGATCGCCGCCAGGAACGCGGTGCCGAGGGTCCGGGCGTACCAGGCGACTCCGTGCAGGCATCCGGTGTCCGCCCCGTACGGGGTGGTGGTGCAGCCGTCCAGCAGCACCGCGGCGCCGGGCGCGGCCGCTGCGAAATCCTCGTTGGGCCAGCCCGGCGTGCCGGGATCGGTAGCCAGCGCGATGTGCATCCGCCGTTGCTCCTCAGATGAGCCGGGGCTCGATGGGCTCTTCCCGGTAACCGCCGCCGGGAGCGGGATCGACCCGCCAGGCACGTTTCCCGGGCCGGATGCTGACCGCCTCATGCAGGGCGGTGCCCCGGTAGTGCAGGCCGGTGCCGTCCTCGGTGGCGTACCCGCCGGGCAGGATTCCCCGGGCGACCAGGGCCCGGTACACCTCGCGGCGGGGCTGGCCAGGGAAATCGTCGTGCACGCCGTTACTGTAGGCGACCAGCCGGAGGCCGCCGGTGAACGGGTCGAGACGATCGCCGAAAGAGTCAGTGGGGCCGCCCGTGTGCCAGCACAGGCTGCCCGCGCTGGCTCCGGCCAGGACCACCCCGGCCGCCCAGCAGCGGCGCAGGATCCGCGGGAGGCCGTGGGCCCGCCACACGGCCATCAGGTTCACCACGCTGCCGCCCTCGACCAGGATGACGTCCTGGCCGAGCAGGTGCGCGGCGACGTCAGGGACGCTGGGCTGGGTGAACAGCCGCAGCACGCTCAGCTGCGCGCCGGCGCGCGCGGCGAACTTGCCCTGGTAGAAGTCGATAGCGGCCTGGGCGTCGCCGACTGCGGTGGGGACGTAGCACACCCGGGCCTGCCCGCCGTGCTCCCGGGCGGCCAGGCTGATGGCGTGCTCGACCAGTGCGAACGATTCCCTTTCGCCGGGCCCGGACTCCAGGACGCCGGAAAACGCGAAGATCTGCCGGAGCGGGGAAGCCACCGGCCCAGCTTAAGAGATTGACCGCCTACCTAGGCTGGACACATGCTTCCCACCAGCCATCTGCTCGCGTTCGCGCTGATCTCGTTCGTGCTGATCATCGTGCCGGGCCCGAACGTCCTGTTCGTGATCAGCCGCTCGCTGATGCTCGGCCGGGTGGCGGGCGTCGGCACCGCTTTCGGCGGCCAGATCGGCGTGTACCTGCAGGTCGTGGCGGTGGCGTTCGGCATCGGGGCGCTGGTCGAGCGCTCGGTGGCGATCTTCACGGTTATCAAGCTGGCGGGCGCCGTCTATCTCGTCTACCTCGGGGTGCAGGCCATCCGGCACCGTGGCTCGCTGCGCGAGGCGCTCGAGGTCGCGGCCCAGCCCAGGAGCCTGGGCCGGATCCTGTGGGACGGGATCGTGGTCGGGGCGAGCAACCCGAAAGTGATCGTGTTCTTCGCGGCCGTGCTGCCCCAGTTCGTGAACCGCTCGGCCGGGCATGTCCAGGTCCAGATGCTGCTGCTCGGGTCGGTCTTCCTGGCCATCGCGGTGGTGTGCGACAGCAGCTGGGCCCTCGCCGCCGGGACGGCGCGGGGCTGGCTGGCCCGCTCCCCCCGCAGGCTGGAGATGGTCGGCGGGGCCGGCGGCCTGGCCATGATCGGCATCGGGGCCAGCCTGGCCCTCACCGGCCGCAAGGACTGACCAGCCCGCGCCGCGCCTTACCCGCCGGGCCGCGCCCCGGAACGCTCGATGGTGGCCAGCCAGGCCTGCGCCTGGGATTCGCCCATGAAACTGACCGCGAACGTCTCAGCCGTGATGCTGCCGATGTCCCAGCCGTCGCGGAACGCGGCGGTGAGCTCCGCCTGGGTGATCCGGCGCGGGCCCATCGTGCCGGGCTGCCGGTCGCTGAAGCACAGCAGGTAGCAGGTCGCCCCCGGCCGCATGACCGAGGCCAGGCTGGCGACGTAGCGGGGCCGGTCCTTGTCGTCGAACACGTGGAACACGCCGCTGTCCACCACGGTGTCGAACGTCAGGCCCAGCTGGCCGAGGTCCAGCACGTCGGCGACCTCGAATCGGGCCGCGCTGCCGCGCTCGGCTGCCTTCCCGCGGGCCTTCGCGATGGCGGCCGGCGCAACGTCCACGCCCAGGGCGTCGGCGCTGTGCGCGGCCGCCATGATGGTGTTCTCGCCGGTCCCGCAGCCCGAGTCGAGCAGCCGTCCGCGGAGCAGGCCCTGGTCCGCCAGGCGGGTGAACACCGGCTGCGGGCGGCCGATGTCCCACGGCGGTGGCTGGTCGGCCACGTACGCGGAGTCCCATCCCGGCTGAATCGTCAACGTGACTCCCCGTCCGCCCGCGGCCTGGCCAGGCTGGTCAGCCCCGGACCTTGCTGGCCGTCCCGACGATCAGTTCCAGTTTCCGCCGCTCGTCGCCCACCGTCAGCTGATTTCCGCCGGCGGTGGACGCTAAACGGCACTGCGGGCTGGGGGCTGCCATGCTCAGCACCTGGACATCACCGGACCCGGCGCAGGACGCTGACCACCTTGCCGAGGATGGTGGCCCCATCGCCCGGGATGGGGGTGAACGCCGGGTTGTGCGGGATCAGCCAGACGTGGCCATCGGACATCCGGTAGCTCTTGACCGTGGCCTCCCCGTCGATCATCGCGGCGATGATCTCGCCGTTCTCGGCCACCTGCTGCTCGCGGACGACCACCCAGTCCCCGTCGGCGATGGCCGCATCGATCATGGAATCGCCGACCACCTTGAGCAGGAACACGTCACCTTCGCCCACCAGCTGCTTGGGCAGCGGGAACACGTCCTCGACGGACTGCCTGGCGTCCTTGGGGTAGCCCGCGGCGATCTCCCCGAGCAGCTCCACGTAGGCGACGTTCTGCGGGCCAGCCGTGCGCGGCGTCTCGCCCGTCCGGGCCGCGCCGCCGGGCTCACGGGCCTTCCTGCCCTCCCGGGATCTGGCCGCCCGGGATCTGGCCGCCCGGATCACTCTGGTCGCCTGGCGGGGCTCGATGACCTCGATGACGGGCTGGCCCGGGGCCAGGATCACGGGGGTGCGGGCCTGCCCGGTGGATCCGCTCAGCCAGCCCTTCTCCCGCAGCACCGTGAGGTGATGCTGCACGCCGGACGGGCCCAGGCCGATCGCCCGGCCGATGTCCCGCACGCTCGGCCCGTACTGGTGCTCCTGCCGGAATCCCTCGATGGCATGGAGCACGTCGCGCTGGCGCGAGGTGAGATCGCGCTTCGGGTCGGGTTCACCCGGCCCGTGAACCTGCGTGTCACCGCTGGTGCTGCTCAAGGGGACCTCCGCCTGGGCGGTGTGCGTGCTGCGACGCTAGCAGGTCCCGGGTCTCTTGTCGAATAAAATTTCGACCACAATATCTAATGAAAAGCACCGTCGATCCCGCGTTCTAATGCTAACCGCAGTCCGGCCCGGGTGCCAGCCCCGGCCGGCGCCGGTTACTCGCTGCGCAGGATCTGCCCGGCCTGCAGGCGCGCGGCGCGCCGCTGGGGCCAGGCGGCCAGGGCGTTCGCGGCCAGGAGAGCGGCCGGGGCGATCAGGAGCAGGGCCAGGAGGGCTAGCGGCGGGTGATAGGCCAGGGGGGTGAAACCGGCCACCGTGCGCCAGATGGCCCGGCCGAGCGCGATGCCCAGCGGCACCCCGAGGATCAGGCCGATCAGGGCCAGCAGGCTGGCCTGGGTCGTGACCACCAGCCGCGCCTGCCGCCGGGTGATCCCGAGCGCGCGGAGCACCGCCAGGTCGTGACGCCGGCGGCGGACCGCGATGGACAAGGCGTGACCGACGGCGCTGATGGCCAGCAGGGCCAGGAAGGCGCTCAGCGCGACGGGCAGCAGTTCCAGGTCCTGGATCTCCTGGACCTCGGGGATCGGATCCGGTGGCGTGAAGGTGAAGGCCTTGCCGCCCGGGATCGCCGCCGCCACCGCGTCGAGCCGGCGTGCGGCGGCCTGGACGTTCACGCCCGCCCGCAGCGACACGGTCGCGGCGTGGAACTTGAACCCGTAATGCGCGCCGTCGAAGATACGGTCATACCCCGCGGGAGTGAGCCAGGCCCCGTCCGCGTACCCGTTGTGCGGGCCGGGAGGAACGAAGCCGATGCCGGTGACCCGGACGGCCTTCCTGGTGGTGGTGCCGCCGGTGAGGTGGACCACGGAGCCTGTCGTCGCGTGCATTTCCTGCGCGGTCGTCGGGGCCAGCACGATCTCGTCCGGGTTGGCGGGCATCCGCCCGGATGTGAGCACGACCGCCGGCCGCTTGCCGCCCACCGGGGCGTAGGTGAAGCTCTCGATCGAGAACTGGCCGGATTGCGCGCCGCCGATGCGGGCGTCGTCGACCCCGGTCACGTCCCGGTTGGCGGCCACGGCGCGCAGCACCCGGCTGGCCGGCCCGAAATCCTGCCCGTTGAAGCCGAAGAACGTGGTCAGCTGCCACGTCTGCCCGAACCGGGCCGGGTGGCTGGCCGCATCGGAGACCCCGGCCGAGAAGGTGAACGCCGCCAGCACGCCCAGTACGCCGGCGACGGCGCCCACCAGGGCCGACCGGACCGGCACGGTGGAGCGCCCGCGGCCGGGCTCGAACGCGAACCGGGCCCCCACCACCAGGGGAACCGGGAAGTTCGCGGCGGCGGCCCCGGCCGCGACCGCGGACCGGCGCTGCGGCGCCCGCCGCCGCCCGGCGCTCAGCGCGGCCGCCGCGGCGGCCGCCGACCCGGCCAGGACCAGCAGCGGGACGATGACCCAGCCGGGACCCAGGACCACCCAGTCAACGTCGATCCCGGGGTGCGGCTCGGCGATCGACGCCAGGCCGATCGGCATCCATTGCGAGGCCACGATGGCACCGGCTGCGCCCAGCGTGGCGCCGGCCAGCCCGGCCAGGAGGGGCCCGGCCGCGGCGGCCGCGATGGCCTGCCGGCGGGTCATGCCCACCGCCTGCAGCACCTGGAGGTCCGGCACGGTGGCGGAGGTGTACCGGGCCACGGACTGGCCGATAAGGAACAGGGCCGCGACCAGCGCCGCGAGGCCGAACGCCAGCAGGCAGGCGGCCTCGTAGGCCGTGACCCGGCGGACCGGGTCACCGAAGTTCACGCTGTTGTCCCACACGTCGATGTCGTCACGCCCGGTCACCCTGGCCAGGGCGGTGCGGAACGCGGGGAGAGCGGCCTCGCCGCCCTTGAGCCGGACCAGCGCGTTGATGTAGACCTGACCGCTCGAGCCCATGATGTTGGCCCGGTACCGGGTGAACAGGGCGGGCGTCGAGAGGATGCCGCCCGGTGAGCCTGGCGTGTCGGCGCTAAGACCCCACGGGCTGCGGATCACTCCCATGATGCGCGCCCGGATCCTCGGCCCGGCCGGTGCCCCGGAGGATCCGTCGTAGCCCTCATTGGCCTGCCGCACGCTGGCCAGTTCCAGCGTGAGCGAGTCCCCCACATGCTTACCGGAGGTGGCGGCGAACTTGGGCGTGACCACGACCTCATCGGCGCGGTGCGGGTTGAACAGGCTCCCGGCCAGGATGACCGGGCGCTCGATGGTCCTGGTCATCTGGTCGTCGGCGAGGGGGAACCCGCTGCTCGCCGCCGGATAGCCCTGGGCCTCGAAGCCGAACGCGACGGGGAACCTGGTCAGCGCGGCGACGTCGGGCAGGGCCGCGATCCTGGCCCAGTCGAACCCCGGCTGATTGGGCAGGACGGTGGCGGTCGCGGGCAGCGTGCGGGCCCACAGCCGGTTCCAGGCGCTCTCGCCCCGGCGGGCGCCCGCGATGGAGGTCAGGATGGTCGCGGTGGCCAGGGCGATCAGCAGGGCCAGGACGGCCAGCGACCGCCAGCGCCGGCGCGCGTCCAGGCGCAGCCAGGTGGCGGTGATCAGCACGGCCCGCTCCCGCGGCCGGCCGCACGCCCGCGACCTGCTGCGCGGCCAGCACCCCCCTCGCCGTTCATGGGTATGAGTAGATGGCCTGCCCGGGGCCGGCCGCAAGGGTGGCGGAACGACCGGCCCGCGGTAGGTACCCCCACCCGTGACGGCGTGGTGGCATCCCGGGCGCCTGTCACGCTGGCGCCGTCCGGTGCCCGCTACGCGCCGCGGACGAACTTGTAGGTGAGGAAGGCGAGGCCGTCACCGATGGTCCTGACATCGATGAGGCGCATGGGTTTCTTGTCGCTGGTCTCGCTGAAGAGGCGCTCGCCGGCCCCGAGCACGACCGGGAAGACAACCAGCCGCAGCTCGTCGACCAGATCGTGCTCGATCAGCGTGCGCCCGAGCTGATAGCTGGCGTAGACGAGGATGTCCCCTTCCAGCTCCTGCTTCAGCTTCGAGACCTGGCCCGCCACGTCGCCCCTCAGGACCGTCGAGTTGGCCCACCTGGGCTCGTGGAGGGTCGAGGACACGACGTACTTGGGCAGGCTGTTCAGCCTGTCCGCCCACTCGCCAGTCCGGGATGCCCACCGCGTGGCGAACCACTCGTCGGTGCGCCGGCCCAGCAGCAGGGCCTCGGTGCCCAGCGCCTCCTCAAGCTCGACCTTGGCCCACTCTTCGAGGTCCCTGCCCCCGAACTGGCCGAACCAGCCGCCCAGCCTGAAGCCCCCCGCACCGTCCGGGTCCTGGACGACTCCGTCGAGCGAGACGTTCGTGCTGATCACGATCTTTCCCATGTCTGGTTCTCCTTCTCCAACCGGATAAGTGCCGAGGCCCGGATCGTCCGGGCCGTCGATGATGCAGGCGCCGCTGTGCCGGGAAACTGGCCGCCCGCCAACCGCCCAGTTCGGCCCCCGGCCGGCGCCCATACAAGATGGAGGTGCGGCAAGGTGCGGGAAGAAGGTGACGCGAGGGTGGTGGCAGCCGACCTGATCTCACGGGCGCGGGCCGGAGACGGCGACGCGTTCCGGGAGGTGACCGAGCCGTACCTTCGAGAGCTCCAGGTGCACTGCTACCGGATGCTCGGATCCTTCCAGGACGCTGAGGACGCCCTCCAAAACACGCTGCTGACCGCCTGGCAAAGCCTTGGCGGGTTCGAGGGACGCGCCTCGCTGCGCACCTGGCTGTACCGGATCGCCACCAACCGGTGCCTCGACGCGCGCCGCGCGGCCAGCCGGCGCCCGGCCAAGGAGTGGGACGTGCCTGGGGTTGAACGGCCCGAGCCGACCCGGCTCGGCGAGGTCGTATGGCTGCAGCCGTTTCCCGACGCCGTGGAGGGTGCGATCGAGGTGCCGCCCGGCCCCGAGGCCCGGTACGAGCAGGCCGAATCCATCTCCCTGGCCTTCGTGACCGCGCTTCAGGTCCTGCCGCCCCGCCAGCTTGCCGTCCTTATCTTGCGTGACGTCCTCGGATTCCACGCGAACGAGGTGGCCGGCATGCTGGACTCGACCGTCGAATCGGTCAACAGCGCCCTCAAACGGGCCCGCGCCAGCCTGCAGCGCGGATGGCCGCCTGCTGCCGGCCGCGAACCGCCTCCTGTCTCCGCCTCACCCGCCGAGGACGCGCTTGTGGCGAAGTTCGTCAGCGCATGGGAGTCGGCCGATATGGACGCGCTGGTGGCCCTGCTCACCGACGACGTCTTCATGTCGATGCCGCCGATGCCCTTCGAATACGAAGGCCGGGACGTCGTGGCCCGTTTCTGCGCCAGCCTGTTCGGCGCGGGCCGCCGGTTCGACCTCGTGCCGACGCGGGCTAACGGCCAGCCAGCGTTCGGGGCCTACCTGCGCGCGCCTACCGGCATCCGCCACGGGACCGGCCTCTACGTCCTCACTCTCACCGCCGACCGGATCTGCGGCATGACCCGCTTCGACACCAGCGTGCTCCCATGGTTCGGGCTACCGCGATCGCTCCCGGGCCGATAGCCAGTCCAGGACAGGTCATCGGTCCGGCCTGCTCCCGCGCCCGGGCTGGGCCGCGCCGGCCGGGCTCACCTGAGGGAGGGTCGCGTCCTCTCCCGGTACCGGCCCTCGCCGTAGAGTGTGCCCATGACGGGCGAATTGCGGCCAGCCGGCCACAGTGAGAACCCGGTCCCCCGCGGTGAGCTGCGCGTGTCGTATGAGGACCGGGACCGCGTGGCGGAGGAACTGCGCGTGGCCGCCGGTGACGGCCGGCTGACCGCGGAGGAACTGGACGAGCGGCTGGAGGTGGCGCTGACCGCGCGTACCTACGCCGAGCTCGCCTCGGTTACCAGGGACCTGCCGTCCGCCGCCGGGGGCACGCTGGGCGCCCCGGCCCCCAAGGATCTCGTCCGCATCGAGGCCCAGTCCTCCAGCGTGGAGCGCACCGGACCGTGGCTCGTCCCGCACCGGATGGAGGTCCGGGTCAAGAGCGGGCACGTGACGCTGGACTTCACCGAGGCGGTGATCACGCAGCCGGTCCTGCCTATCGAGGCCGACGTCGGCGCCGGGGTCCTCAGGCTGGTGATCAAGCCCGGCATCGTGGTTGACCTGGACGAGGTGTCGGTCCGCAGCGGGAAGCTGGAAGTCAGGGCCCCCTGGGGGCAGGACGCGTCGGTGCTGCGGATCCAGGTGTCCGGCCGGGTCGGCAGCGGCATCATCACCGCGCGCCCGCGCCGGTCCCCGCGCCTGCCCCGGCCGCCGCGGCGGACGTTCTGGCAGTGGCTGACCCGCCAGCCCCGCCCCCGCCCGGCCATCGGGCGCTGACTCAGGGCGCTAGTCGGCTGGCGGGGGCGTGAAGGCCTGGCGGCAGTGAACCAGGAGCTCACGCAGGGCGGGGCCCTCGCCGGGCATCCAGACCAGGGCGAGCAGCGCCGGGGACTCGACGTCCTCGATCGGCACCCCGGTCAGCCGGCCTGAGAACCCGGCCGCCATGGTCTCGGCGAGAATGGCCACCCCCAGCCCGCGCCCGGCCAGGTCGGCCACGGCCCCGGGGGCACTGGCCTGGAACGCGATATCCGGCCGCCGCCCCTGGGCGGCGCAGGCCTGATCGAACACGGCGCGTACCCCGGTTCCCGTGGGCAGGCTGACGATCGGGTAGCCCGTGACCTCGGCCAGGGTGACGGCCCTGCGGCCCGCGAGCGGATGCCCGGGGGGCACCGCGGCGACGAGGCCCTCGCTGACGAGCGTGAGGGCCTCCAGCCCCGCGGGCGGCGCACCGGCCGCGCCGATCAGGGCCAGCTCGGCCCCACCTGTCCGGACGCGCTCGATCAGCCAGTCGGAGTTGCCTTCCACCAGCGCGATCTCAATGCCGGGATGGGCCAGGTGGAACGCGGCCAGGGCGTCGAACAGCGGGGCGACGGTGCAGGCCGTCACCATCCCGACCACGATCCGGCCGGACAGCAGCCCTGTCACGTCGCCCACCGCCTGGCGGACCGCCGCCGCGGCGGCCAGCGCGGCCCGGGCGTGCGGCAGGGCGGCCGCCCCGGCCCCGGTCAGCGTGGCCACCCGGCCCGACCGGTCGATCAGCGGCGCGCCCAGGTCCCGCTCGAGCTGGCGGATCTGCGCGCTGACCCCGGACTGGCTGACGTGCACGCGCTGCGCGGCCCGGGTGAAGTTAGCATCCTCGGCGACCGTGACGAAGTACTCCAGCTGCCTTAGTTCCATAATCAGTGATTCTAGTTATGAGAAAAACTATCTGTTGGACTTCTCGTGCGGATCCGGCCAGGCTGGGTGAGGTAAGGAACCGCGCGAGCCGCGCGGTTACCTCGGCCGCCACGCGGCTGCGCAGGCCGCAGGAATGGAGGGTCATGCCTGACCAGGAGAAAGCCCGCCAGCCGGAGGATCTCAGCCGGCTGTTCGTAGCCCGCGCCAACGACGGTGACGCGGCCGGGATCGCCGCGCTCTACGAGCCTGGCGCGGTGATGGCCTATCCACCGGGTGGCGAGACGACCGGCCGCGAGGCGATCCGGGTCCTGTGGGAGAAGGTACTGGCCAACGCGCCGCGGTTCGAGCCGGAACCGCCGCTGCCCACCCTGGTCAGCGGGGACATCGCGCTCACCGCGACCGTGGCCCGGGACGGCACCGGGATCCGGGTCCAGGTGGCGCGCAGGCAGCCCGACGGGACCTGGCTCCGCCTGCTCGACCAGCCCGAGCTCAGCCCGGGCGCGTAGCCGCCGCGCCTCGGGGCGGCCGTCACCCGGCCTGCTGATCGTCGAGATCGATGACCAGGCCGTCGCAGTAGTGCGCGAACCCGGTCCGCCGGGCCACCGCGATCGAGGTCGTGTTGGCCCGCCAGGCTCGGTACTGGACGACGGCCCTGCGGTCCAGGGCCGCCTGGGCGGCCGCGGCGACCACCGCCCCGGCCAGGCCCCGTCCCCGGTGTCCGGGATGCGTGAGCACGCCCAGGGTCGGCATCTGGTGCCATACGCCCAGGCAGGCCACCGCCAGCAGGGCATCCTCGTCGAAGTAACCGAAGGCGGGCAGCCCGGTCGTACCGCTCTCGTCCCGTTCCGCGGGCGGGGTCTGCTCGCGGAGCCGGGCGAGCCGGGGAAGGTCTGCCGGGGACAGCGGGCGCACCGCCGCGCTGCGCACCGGGGTGAGGCTGGCCGCGGTGACGTACCCGTACCAGGCGGGGCCGATCACCGCCCCGGGCCGGGCGCCGACGGCGGCACTCACCCCGGCTGCGGCCGCCGCGAGCGGGCCGCCCGGGAGAAGGTCGCCCTCGGCCAGCAGCGGACCGGCGCGGAGAACGGACATGGCCCGTCGCAAGGCGGGCAGGGCGCGGCCCGGTCCGTACGCGAGTGGCTCGCGGGCGCCCGCCACCGCCATCACCCCGACGTGTCCCGACCCGGGGACCATGTAGGTGCCGCCCGCACGTACAGCGGTGCGGGGCAGGCGCAGCCGCTCCGCCCACCACGCATCCACCTCGCCCCGCCAGTCCATCCTTCGAGTTTGGCGCGGCCCGAGCCGGAGGCGAAATCCAGGTGTTCGCCGGCTGGTCATGCTCCCGTCAGCCAGGCCTGACACACTCGGCCGCGCATGGACGTCACCGTGCTGGCACGCTCGCGGCTCGACCCGGTCCCGGCGCACGTCACCGCGGGCCTGGAAGTGCTGCTCGCGGCCGACGGCGCCGCGGAAGTCGCGCTGCGCACTCCCCTCACGCTCACCAACGTCATCGGCTCGCTGCACTCCAGCGGCCTCATCACGCTGGCCGACGCGGCCGGCCTGGCGGCCATCATCGCCGCCTGCGAGACCGAGGACGAGATGCGCGGCGTGCTCCCGCTCGGTGCGGCCGCGACGCTGGAGTTCCGCGCGCCCGCCCGTGGCCGGCTGGTCGCCTCCTGCCGCCTCGCCGAGGCCGGCGTTGCGGCCGGTGCTGTCCGGGGCGCAGAACCGCGCCCGGATCAGCACCGTGGCGGAGATCACCGACGAGGCGCACGCGCTGGTCTGCCGGGGCACGTTCGACTGGAGCGTCCGCCGTCCCTAGCTCACGCCCGCTCCCTCGAACGTCGCCCGTACTGGTCAGAGTCTCCAGGCGGAGTCAGGCGTCATCCTCAGAGCCGGCGCACGTCACAACCCAGCCCAGCGGATGACGCCAGGCCGAGTCGCCGGCCTGACGACGCCGGGCAGCCCGGGCGGCGAGCGTGGAATCATGACCATCAAGATCCGCCGCACCGTCCGGCAGCTTTCCCTGCCCCTGACCGTTCTCGTCGCTGCGCTCTTCGCAGCCGGGATGATCTCCGGCTGGTTCCAGTATCTTCACCGCTCACCGGTCCTGGACGAGCACGTTCCTGGCACGTCAGCCTGGTGGCAGCATCTCGCCGTGGCCGTCCTGGCCTGCGGGCTCCTCGGTTACGCGAGGTGGCGGCAGGTGCGCAGATTCGGCCATGATCGGGGCCGGCTGCGGCTGCTCACGCCGCTCGGCAAGCCTGCCGCCCGGCGGGCCGCCTGGACGGTCTCCGGAGCACTCCGCGGACAGTCCGGGCTCGCCCGCCCTCTCGTCGCGCTGCTGCCCGCCGGGCTGTTCGTCTACTGCTTCTGGCGCGCGGGCCTCCAGATCACCGGAGGGCTGGACCCTAACTTCACGGTCAACGCCTGGGGCGGCCCGACCTACCTGGGCGCCATGGCCT
Organism: uncultured Actinomycetes bacterium; assembly: GCA_963723595.1. Taxonomy (GTDB): domain Bacteria; phylum Actinomycetota; class Actinomycetes; order Streptosporangiales; family Streptosporangiaceae; genus RYN-230. Next base: position 249,811 of record CAVRRQ010000010.1, on the reverse strand, counting down.
GTCATTACCTCGACTGCTGCGTGCTGATGGCCGCCGCCGCCTGGCTTCTTGACCACATCCTGCTGCCCGGCCCGGCGAGCAGGACGGCACACAGCAATGCGCCGGCCGGATCGGCGACAGTGTCTATCGCCCCCGCGAGCGCGAACCAGGGCAATAGCCGGTGACGATGTCACCTGCTCCTTCGCCGGGCGCCCTGCCGGGACCGCTGGGCGGCCCGGCAGGGGCCGGCGCGACTACATCATGGGGGGCTAGCCGCTGAACTTGTCCGGGTCGGGGCCGGTCCGCTCGTTCTTGTTCAGCGCGCTGATCGCCTCGACGTCCGCGCCGGACAGCTCGAAGTCGAAAATGGCGAAGTTCTCCCGGATCCGGGCCGCCGTGACCGACTTCGGGAAGATGATGTCGCCGCGCTCGATGTGCCAGCGCAGCACGACCTGGGCGGGGGTCTTGCCGGCCCGCTCGGCGATCTCCCGGATGGTGGGGTCCTCGAGCACCTCACCCTGGGCGATCGGCGACCAGCCTTCGATGGCGATCTGGTGCTCGGCGCAGAACCCGCGCACGTCGTCCTGGGTCAGGTACGGGTGGACCTCGATCTGGTCGATGGCCGGGGGAATCTCGGCCTCCGCGTGCAGCCGCCGGATGTGATGCGGCTGGAAGTTCGACACACCGATCGAGCGGGCCCGCCCGTCCCGGTAGAACTCCTCCAGCACCTGCCAGGTGGACACGAAGTCGCCGCCGTACCGGGTGGGCAGCGGCCAGTGGATCAGGAACAGGTCCAGGTAGTCGAGCCCGAGCTCCTCGAGCGAAAGGTCGAACGCCGCCCGGGCGTCGTCGGGGAGGTGCGCGTCGTTGGACAGCTTGCTGGTGACGAATATGTCGGCACGGTTCAGGCCGGACTTGGCGATAGCCTCGCCGACCTCCTTCTCGTTGCCGTACATCTCGGCGGTGTCGATGTGCCGGTAACCGGTCTGCAGGGCGGTGCTCACCGCCTCCACGGTGTCCTCCGGCTTGATCTGGAATACCCCGAAGCCGAACTGGGGGATAGTCCTGCCGTTGCTCAGCATGACGTCAGGTACTGGGTTCACCACGGATTTCTCTCCTCCGGCGATGGCTGCTCGCTCACTGCGCGTACCGTTCTCCCCTGCCCGCTGCTCGGTGCTTCATCCCTCTAACGGTCCGTTCGCAGCCTGACTTGCGGATACTGGTTCCTGTGCCTGCTGATGCCGTGTCCGCCGATCCCCCGTCCGGCCCGGTGACCGCGCTGCGGGAGATCGCGTTCCAGCTCGAACGGGCCGGGGCCCCCACCTACCGGGTGCGGGCGTTCCGGCGGGCCGCGCAGGTGGTGGCCGAGCTGCCCGCGGGCGAGCTGGAGCGCCGGCTGGCCGATGGCTCCCTCCGCGCGCTGAACGGGATCGGCGAGGTCACGGCCGAGGTCATCACGCAGGCCGCGGCCGGCGGGCAGCCGGCGTACCTGACCCGGCTGCTGGAGGAGAACGGCGGCCCGCTCGCGGCCTCGGCCATGCGCGCGGCGCTGCGCGGTGACTGCCACACGCACTCGGACTGGTCCGACGGCGGCAGCCCGCCCGGCGAGATGGCCGGGGCGGCCCGGGCGCTGGGCCACGAATGGATCGCGCTGACCGACCACTCACCCCGGCTCACCGTGGCCAGCGGGCTGTCCCCCGAGCGACTGGAGGCGCAGCTGGCCCTGGTCAGCCGCCTGAACTCCGAGCTCGCGCCGTTCCGCATCCTGACCGGCATCGAAGTCGACATCCTGGACGACGGCTCGCTGGACCAGCGGGAGGACCTGCTCGCCCGGCTCGACGTGGTGGTGGCCAGCGTGCACTCCAAGCTCCGGATGGCCGCCGGCCCGATGACCGGGCGGATGGTGACCGCGGTCTCCAACCCGCATGTGGACGTGCTGGGGCACTGCACTGGCCGGTTGCTGTCCGGGCGGGGCGGGCGGGGGCGCCCGGAATCGGAGTTCGATCCGGTCGCGGTGTTCGGGGCCTGCCGCGAGCACGGCGTCGCGGTCGAGATCAACTGCCGCCCGGAACGCCGGGACCCGCCCGGCCGGCTCCTGCGCCTGGCCGCCGAGGCGGGCTGCCTGTTCTCCATCGACACCGACGCGCACGCGCCCGGCCAGCTCGACTGGCTGGAGAACGGCTGCGAGCGCGCCGAGCGCTACGGCATCAGCCCGGACCGCGTGATCAACACCCGCACCGCGGATGAGGTTGCCACCCGCGTCCACGGTGGTCAGTGACGGGCCCGGTCCGGGTGGTCCTGATCCCCGGCGGTGGCCGCCGCTGCCGGAGCCGCCAGGCAGGACAGGATGGCCAGCTTCTCGGCGCTGCCCGTTCCGGGCTGGGCGTGGTAGATCACCAGCAGCTGGCCCTCGGCACCGCCGATGGACAGCTTCTCGCGGCTGAGCATGAGGTCCCGACCTGGGGGTGGTGGATGCGGGCCGGCATGCCCTCGCGAGACTGCACGTCATGCCGGGCCCAGAGCCGCCGGAATCGCTCGCTGGCCAGCGACAGCTCGCCCACGAGCTGCACGAAGCCCGGGTCGTCGGCGTCGCTGCCCACGGACTCCCGGAAGCCGGCCACCAGCCCGGCCGTGGCCTGGTCCCAGTCCGGGTACAGCGCCTGCTCCGCGGGATCGAGGAACACCGCGCGGAGCCGGTTCTGCCCGGCCTGCAGGTTGGGTGACAGGGCGCGGGCGAGGTCGTTGGCCGCCAGGACGTCGAAGTACCGGCCCTCGGCGAAGGCGGGCAGGCCCAGCACGCCGAGCAATTGGCGGATACCGGCGGGCACGGTTTCCCGCCTGGGACGGCGCCGCCGGTGCCGGGGCCGTGGCGCAGCCAGGCCGAGGAGGTAGTGGGTGGCCACCTGGTCGAGGCCCAGGACCCGGGCCAGGGCCTCGAGGACGCCAGTCGAGGGGTTACGGTCACGGCCCCTGCTCCAGCCGCAGGTAGTAGTCGGCGCTGATCCCGGCGAGCATGGCGACCTCTTCGCGGCGCAACCCGGCGACGCGGCGCACCCCGGTGACCGGCAGGCCGACGCTCTCGGGCTGGATCAGCTCACGGCGGGCCCGCAGGTAGTCACCGAGCATGTTCTCCTCGCTCACATCACCTACGGTAACCACGGGGGCCGGGCGCTGCCTGGCCCTGTCACTCCCAGGATCGGCGGTGCTCTGCCTCTTCCGTGCTGTGTGGGGGAAGGTGGAGTCATCACCTGCTAACGCCGCCGCGGGCCGGGCGCATCGGCGGGACGCCCGCGCCCGCGGCCACGAGAAGAGGACATTTCATGGCGACGAAGACACTTCCCGGCGGGACGTTCACCATGGGCGGGGACCTGACCGTCACCCGCATGGGGTACGGGGCGATGCAGCTGGCGGGCCCGCACGTGTTCGGGCCGCCCGCCGACCGCGACGCGGCCGTGGCCGTGCTGCGGGAGGCGGTGGAGCTGGGCATCACGCACATCGACACCAGCGACTACTACGGGCCGTATGTCACCAACGAGATCATCCGGGAAGCCCTGCACCCCTACCCGGACTCGCTGCACCTCGTGACCAAGGTCGGCGCGTTGCGGGATGCCGAGGGCGGCTGGCCCCCGGCGCTGGCCCCGCAGCAGCTGCGCCAGGCGGTGCACGACAACCTGGACCACCTCGGCCTGGAGGCGCTCGACGTCGTGAACCTGCGCGTCGGGGACTTCGACCGTCCCACTCCCGGCTCGATCGCCGAGCCGTTCAGCGTGCTCGCGGAGCTGCAGCGGGACGGGCTGATCAGGCATCTCGGTATCAGCACCGTCAACGCCGGGCAGATCGCCGAGGCTCAGTCCATCGCCCCGGTCGTCTGCGTGCAGAACTTCTACAACCTGGCCCACCGGGTGGACGACGACCTCATCGGGGCCCTGGCGGGCCAGGGCATCGCCTACGTGCCCTACTTCCCGCTCGGCGGCTTCAGCCCGCTGCAGTCCGACGAGCTGGGATCCGTCGCGGCCCGTCTCGGAGCCACCCCGATGGCCGTCGCGCTGGCGTGGCTGCTGCAGCGCTCACCGAACATCCTGCTCATCCCCGGTACCTCGTCGGTCGCGCACCTGCGCGAGAACGTCGCCGGGGCTGACCTGGCCCTGTCCGCGGACGATCTGGCCGAGCTGGACCGCATCGCCGGATGACCAGGTGCCTCGGGAGGCACGTACAAGACCGGCCGGAAATAAGTCCGCCGGCCGGTCTTGTCACGGCTAGTCCATCGATATATAACGTTGGTATGGCAGAACGTGCGATGCAGGAGGCGACCTTCCTGATCCTGACCGCGCTGGCCGACAGTAGCCAGCACGGGTACGGAATCATCGCGGAGGTCGGGCAGATCTCGCAGGGCCGGGTGCGGCTGCGCGCCGGGACCTTGTACACGGCTCTGGACCGGCTGCGGTCCGAGGAGCTGATCGGGGTGGACCGGGAGGAGATCGTGGACGGCCGGCTGCGCCGTTACTACCGGCTCACCCCTGGAGGCGGGAGGCGGCTGGCCGCGGAGGCGGCCCGGCTGCACGCCAACGCCACGGCCGCGCTGAGGCGGCTGAGTCCGGCGGGAGGACTGGTCACATGAACCAGACAGCAGACCTGGAGCGGGGCTACCGGCGGGTGCTGGCCTGCTACCCGAAGTCGTTCCGGCGGGAGAACGGGGACGAGATCCTCGCGGTCCTGGCGGCCAGCGCCAAGGAGGGCCAGCGGCGGGTTGAGCTGGCCGAGTGCGCAGCCCTGGTCAGGGGCGGGCTGCGGATGCGGCTGCGCCCGGCTCACCGGCCGCCGCGGACCGTCCGGAGCGCGGTCCGGCTGATGTGCTTCGGCGCCGTGGTGGAACTGGCCGCGGTGGTCGCCATCGTGGTGACCCGGGCCAGCGTGATCGCAGCGCTCGCCAAGGATCCCGGCCTCACCGCGGTGCAGTGGCACCAGGTGACCAGCCTGCTGACCTTCAAGGAGGTCGCCGAGGGGCTGGCGGTGGTCTTGTGGCTGTTCCTGGCCTGGGCGATGAGTCAGCGGCGTGATGTGGCCCGATTCACGTTCTCGGCCTTCTTCGCCCTCGTCACGATCGAATTGATCATCGCCATGGCCCAGCACGCCACGGCCTACGCCCCGGCCGATCTCATCGCGGGCGGCGCCGTGTGGGTCATAGCCCTGGTCACGATGGTCCTCATCTTCGCCAGGCCGTCCAACGCCTTCTACCGGCAGGCCGCCCGGCCACCTCTGGCTCACACGGCCGGGTGACCTGACCTGGCCGCGCCTGGGCCGTCCGCTGCGGGGATGACCACGGTCATCCCCGCAGTCGTCGGCGGTCCGTCCATGGCGGCCAGGGCGGCACCGGCCTGTTCCAGCCCGATGACCTCGCCCACCAGCAGCCCGGGGCGGAGCGTGCCGTCGGCGACCTGCGCCAGCATGGGCGGGTAGTCCCCGGCCGCCATGCCGTGCGAGCCGTAGACTTCCAGCTCCCGGGCGATGACCAAGTCCATCGGCACCGGCGGTGCGGCCTCGGCCCCGAGGAGCAGGCCGACCTGGACGTGCCGCCCGCGGCGCCGCAGGCTCCGGACCGAGCTGGCCAGGGTCCCGGCCGAGCCGAGCGCGTCCACGGACACCTGCGCCCCACCGCCCGTCAGGTCGTGGATGACCAGGGCCGGATCGGTGTTCGTTGCGGAAAGAATTGCGTGCTCGGCGCCGAGGTCGCGGGCGCGGTCGAGAGCCGCCCCGGCCACGTCCACCGCGATCACCCGCGCGCCGAGGGCCGCGCCGATGTGCACGGCCGACAGGCCGACCCCGCCGCAGCCGTGCACCGCGAGCCACTCCCCCGGCCGCAGCCGGGCGTGCCCGGTCAGCGCCCGGTAGGCGGTGGCGAACCGGCAGCCCAGGCTGGCGGCGGTCACGGCGTCCACCGCGTCCGGCAGGCCCACCAGGTTCGTGTCCGCGGCGTGGATGGCGACCCGCTCGGCGAACGACCCGGGGCCGGTGAACCCCGGCTGGGTCTGGTCCGGGCAGACCTGCGCCTCGCCCGCCCGGCAGTATTCACACCGGCCGCAGCCGCAGGCGAACGGCACCGTGACCCGGTCGCCGGGCCGCCAGCGGGTCACCGCCGGGCCGACCTGGACGATGACCCCGGCCAGTTCGTGCCCGGGAATGTGCGGGAGCCGGACCGTGTCGTGCCCCTTCCAGGCGTGCCAGTCCGACCGGCACACTCCGGTCGCGCCGACGCTGACCACGGCGCCGTCCTCGGGGCAGGCCGGCTCGGCGGCGTCAGCCACCTCCGGCATGACGCCGTAGTCCCGGTACACCACCGCCCGCATAATGTCTCCTCCGCCTCTTGCTGTTATCACGATGGTGCGGAGGTGAACGCCTCCCCGGTTACCTGATGCGCGTTCCGCGGACGAAAACGGCCGCTGGCTGGCCCAGGACCGCCGGGTCATCACGAGGATCGCTCTCGTAGGTGACCAGATCGGCGGGTTCGCCCTGCTGGGGAAGCTCGCCGAACCCCAGGAACCGGCGGGCGGCGGTGCTGGCCGCCGCGAGGGCCGCGCGTGGTGCCAGCCCGAGTTCCGCCAGGAGCCCGACCTCCTGGGGGATGCTCCCAGCGACGTCGGTTCCGGTCATGATGGTCAAGCCATGATCATCAGCCTGCGGGAGCAGGTAACGTAGCCGCTCTTTGAGGTCCAGGCGTTGTTTCGACGGCGCGTCACCTGGGCGAGTGCCGACGACCGCGCACAAGGTGGGGGTCCACGCCCCGCCCCGCGCGGCCAGCGACGCGATGTCGTGTTCATCGAGGGCGGTGCCGTGCTCAACGGAATCGATCCCCGCGCCGATCAGCTCCTTCACGTACCGCGTGGTCGAATGCGCTGCGACGCGGGCGCCAGCGTCGTGAACCGCCTCAACCACACGCTGGATGTCGGCGAGCGGGTAGGTCGGTGACGGGTCCGACGGCGGCTCGCCCGGGCTCAGCACCGGGAAGTCCGCGATCAGCTTGATCCAGGTCGCCCCAGCCCTGACCTCCTCCAGGGCCGCGGCCACCAGCTGCTGCGGAGGGACCGGCTCATGCAGGGCAGGGAAGTACCTGCCTGCGGGGGCGAGGAACCGCCCGCACGCCTGGAGCCCCGCACCCTCGGCGGAGCCGAGGAGCTCCAGCGTGACGCTGCCCGGGCTGCCGGTGTCGCGGATCACGGTGACGCCCGCCGCGTGAGCTTTCCGGAGGTTGGCGCGCATGACGTCCGAATCCAGTGCGAACGGCTCGCCACCGTCTGCCCGCCCCACACTGAGATGACAGTGCGCGTCCACCAGGCCGGGAAGGATGAACCGCCCGGGCAGCAGTTCCGCCCTCTCCGCAGGCTGCCAGGTCCACCGGCCCCAGTCGGTGATTCCCGCCTCCACCCCGTCCCCATCCGGGAGCAGGATCATGCGGACCCGCCAGGGCGTCATGAGACCTGACTGTAGCCCCGCCGGAATCCGGGCCCCGGCGGGGCGGGTCGGGCCCCGGCGGGGGCGGACGGGGCCCGGCGGGGGCGGACGGGGCCCGGCGGCGGGGCCGCCGGGGCGGACGGGGCCCGCCGGGGGCGGACGGGGCCCGCCGGGGGCCGCCCCCGGCGGGGCGGGCTCCCGAGTCGGCCGCTCCCCCCCAGTTCCAGTAGCACTACCAGCCCCATGAGTCACATTGATTCATGGCCGACCTTTGACGTTTCACGCGACTCGTGCACTTTTCAGGGGCTTTTCGCCCGGTTCGGCGCACGCTGCGCGTGAAACGTGGACTGGCGGGGCCAGTGTGACTGGAGGGGATGGGGCCGGGGAAGGCGACCGCGGCCCTCGTGGGCATGCCGGTCAGGCGGTCGCGGTGGCCATGACCCGGCGCAGCAGGGTGAAGGTGTCCAGGGAGCGCACGGCTTCTTTGTGAAAGGACTGCAATGAAGGGTCATCGCCGGGGTCCAGGGCGGCGGCTTCTTCCCACATGGATCGCTCGGCCGCCCGCCAGCTGGGCCGTTCGCCGACCTCGATGTCGCTAAAGCCTGCCGCGGCCAGCCCGGCACGGAGGTTGACCCGGCGCAGGCGGTCAAGCACTCGTTCGTCGTCTGGGTTCACGGGTTCCCAGCAGGTCAGCACCACCCGTCCGCCAGGCACCAGGACCCGGCGCAGTTCGCGGTAGGCGGCGTCCGGACGCGGAGCGAACTGGATGGCATCCACACACAGCACCGCGCCAGCCGCGCCGGCGCCGAGGCCGGGCGCGGCGAGGTCCCCGACGTGGAACGCCGCTGTCCGGCCGAGTCGCCGCGCCTGCCGGCGGGCCTGCTGTATCGCTTCGGCGGAGAAGTCGACTCCGACTAGCCGGGCATCGGTGCGGCCCGCGATCTCAAGGCCGTAGCATCCGCGGCCGCAGGCGAGATCCAGCAGGGTGGCGCCGGGAGACAAGTGCAGCGCTTCGGTGGCCTCGGCTATCCCCTGCCAGGTGAGCGCGCTGTTGGACAGCAGGCCGGCAGGCAGGCCCAGGTGACGTTGATGGATCTCATCTTTGACCGATGATGCCGCCATATCGGCATACCAGTCGTTGAAGTACTGCGCCAGAGCTGATCGCGTACCTTCCACGCCCTCAGTATCGCCGCATGCGCCCGTGACCACCCAGCTCCTGGCCAGTAGCCTTTAATACCGACCTTTGCGGGGTTTCCTGGCCGGAAGTTCCCGCCCGCTCGGTGGAGGCTTGATCGATGTTTGCCAGGAGCTTCGGCTGGCGCACAGCGTCGGCGCTCGGGACGGCCGCCGCGGTCCTTACCCTGGCGGTGCCCGCGAGTGCCAGCACCGGCACAACGGAGATCAGCCCTGAGCAGGCGGGGTACACCGCCACCGGGGCGCAGTTCAGGAGCGTCACCGCCTCGGTTTTCCTTCGTAACCCCGCGCAGTACGCCGGTGAGGTCGCCAGCTTCGGCGACAGCGTCCAGCTCTGGTCGTCGGGCCTGGTGGCGGTCCTCGGCGCCACGGCCAGCACGTCAGGCTCGGATTACGTCCCGTACGTGAAGATCTTCGACGCCAGCAGCCACCAGCTCGTGGCGTCGGACCCCGCCGCATCATGGTGCGACGAGGACGACAACTGCCTGCCCGCCATCGGCACCTTCGCCGCGGGCGACACGGTGCTATTCACCGTGACGTATGACCCGAAGGCCGGCTTGCTTAACTTCTCGGCGATTGACAGGACCTATCCGGATTGGGGCCTCGTGGCGGGCTACACGACCGGGCCAGGTGAATCGTTCACCCAGGCCAGGATCGGCACGGAGTTCGGCCCCGACCCCTGGACCGCTCCGTCCTCGTATAAACCCCCCGCCAATCCGGCGAAGATCGCCGTCTACACCGGCGTGCAGCTGACCAGCTCCAGCGGCCACACCGCGACGCTGTCGTCGTGGTGGGTGCATCACAAGCTGCTGGCGAACACCGGGCAGCAGTCCGGCAGCGACTGGGTCGCAGTCCCGACCAGTCTGTCCAGCGGGGGCGCCAGCTTCCAGACCTGGTTCGTGCCGCGGAGCGAGCAAGGCCTGGACCAGCCGGTCCGGCCCTGACCTGCGGAGTCGTTGTTCCAGGCCTGGAGGTTGCCGCGCAGCTCCCCGGTCCATCCCAGTCGATGAGCTCTGTCACGCTGGGAGCGTAGAGCCGGTTCCGCTCTCGATCAGGATGACTTCGAGGGTGCGGGGGCCGTGCACGCCTTCGACGCGGTCGAGCTCGATGTCGCTGGTGGCGGACGGGCCGCTGATCCAGGTCAGCGGGCGGTCCGGGCGCAGCCGGGCCACGGCCTCGGGGACGAGCGCGACCACCTGGGCGGCCTCGATCAGGCACAGGTGATAGTCGGGGATGAGGCTGAGCGCGCGGCGGCCCTGGCCCGGGCCGGCGTCCAGGACGATAGTGCCGGTCTCCGCGACGGCGACCGCCGCGCGGGTGATAACGCCGTCCATCTGGTCGAGTTCCGGGGCGGAGAGGCCGCCGTCGGTGATCAGCTCCACACCGTCGAGAGTGGCCGCCTGGCCGGGGGCGGGCTGACCGAGCCCGGGCAGGTCCAGGCCGGGCGGCAGGACCACCCGGCGGGCGCCGCGGCCGGCCAGCGCCGCGCGGACGGTGTCCAGCAACTGGTCCGGGGCAGTGCGCCGCACGTGGCTGCGGTAGTCGATGAGGCGCCTGGCCAGCAGATCGAGCAGCGCGGGCGGGTCGAGCTCACCGCGGGTCCGGTACCCCGGCGCCGTGGCGTCACCGGCGGGGGGCACGCTGCTGGCGGGCGGGTCGCCGGCCAGCGCGGTACGGACCCGGCCGAGCACCTCGTCCCGGGCGGTCACCGGGTCTCCCCGTGCCCAGTCTTTCCGCGTCCGGTGTTCCCGCTGCCGGTGTCTCCGTGCTCGGCCCTCCACCACTGGCGGAACGTCTGGGCGGGCGGCGCAGGCGCGTCGCGGGCCGAGGTCCAGGCCGACAAGGGCGGGGGGAGCCGCCGGATCCGCCCGCCCCGGCCTAGCAGGCGCCCGGCCCGGCCGCCCCGCTGCGCGGCCTCGTACCGCGCGGGCCTGGCCATCACCCACGCGGCCGCCGCCATGGTCACCGCCTCCGGGCTGGGCACGCGGTGCGTCTCAGCTACTTCCTCGACGTGCCGGGCCCGCAGGTGGACCAGCAGCGACGGGATGTCGATCTTCACCGGGCAGGCGTCGTAGCACGCGCCGCACAGCGACGAGGCGTACGGCAGCGACGCGTTGTCCTCCACCCCGGTCAGCATCGGGGACAGCACCGCGCCGATCGGGCCCGGGTACACCGAGCCGTAGGCGTGCCCGCCGACCCGCTCGTAGACCGGGCAGACGTTCAGGCACGCCGAGCACCGGATGCAGTGCAGCGCCTGGCGCCCGGTCTGGTCGGCCAGCGCCGCGGTGCGGCCATTGTCCAGCAGGACCAGGTGGAACTGCTGCGGGCCGTCGCCGGGGGTGACCCCGGTCCACATCGAGGTGTAGGGGTTCATCCGCTCCCCCGTGGATGACCGCGGCAGCAGCTGCATGAACACGCCGAGATCGTCCCAGCTGGGCAGGATCTTCTCGATGCCCATCACGGTGATCAGCGTGTCCGGCAGGGTCAGGCACATCCGGCCGTTGCCCTCGGACTCGACCACGCACAGCGTGCCGGTCTCCGCGATCGCGAAGTTGGCCCCGCTGATCCCGACCTTCGCGGACAGGAACTGGCGGCGCAGGTGCAGCCGGGCCGCCTCGGCAAGCGCGGCCGGCGAGTCGGTCAGCCCGGGATCCACGTCGCCCATCTCGCGCAGGAAGATGTCCCGGATCTCGGCCCGGTTCCGGTGGATGGCCGGGACCAGGATGTGGGACGGCCGGTCGTGGCCGAGCTGGACGATCAGCTCGGCCAGGTCGGTCTCGTGCGCGGTGATGCCCGCGGCGGCCAGCGCGTCGTTGAGGCCGATCTCGTCGGTGACGATCGACTTGACCTTGACCGCCTCGGTGGCGCCGGCCGCATGGACCAGGCCGGTCACGATGCGGTTGGCGTCGTTGGCGTCGCGGGCCCAGTGCACCACCCCGCCCCGGGCGGTGACCTGCTCCTCCAGCTGCTCCAGGTAGCGGTCCAGGTGGGCCATGGTCTCGGCCTTGATGGCCTGGCCGGCGTCGCGCAGTTCCTCCCAGTCGGGCAGCTCCCCCACCACGGCGGCCCGCTTGGCGCGGATCGTCCGGGTGGCCTTGCCGAGGTTGCGGCGCAGCTGGGTGTCGGCCAGCGCCCGGCGGGCCGCGGCCGGGAACGGCTCGTCGCCGCGCAGGTGGCCCACTCCGCGCGGCGCGGTGGGCAGGCCGAGGAAGGTGGGCGCGCTCACCGGGCGCCCGCCTGGTCCGCGGTGTGGGGCTCCGACGTCTGCGGCACCGTGGTTTGCGGGACCGGGGTTTGCGGCACCGAGGCCAGGATCTCTGCGAGGTGCACGGTCCGGGTGCCGGCGCGCAGCCGGGACAGGCCGCCGCCGATGTGCATCAGGCAGGAGCTGTCCCCGGCCGTGCAGACCTCGGCCTGGGTGTCGAGGACGCTGCGCATCTTGTCGGCCAGCATGGCGGTGGAGGTGTCCGCGTTCTTGACCGCGAACGTGCCGCCGAAGCCGCAGCATGTGTCCGCGTCGGGCAGCTCGACCAGGTCGATCCCGGCCACGTGGCGCAGCAGCCGGAGCGGGCGGTCACCGACCCGGAGCAGCCGCAGTGAATGGCAGGTCGGGTGGTAGGTGACCCGGTGCGGGTAGTAGGCGCCGACGTCCTCGACGCCGAGCACGTCGACCAGCAGCTGGGACAGTTCGTAGGTGCGCGCGGCCACCGCCTCGGCGCGGCGGGCCAGCGCCTCGTCCCCGTACCGCCGGGCCACCATGGCGTGCTGGTGCCGGATCGACCCGGTGCATGAGCCGGAGGGGACCACGATCGCCTCGCAGTCCTCGAACACCTCGACGTAGCGGCGGACCAGGGGCAGCGCGTCGCGGAGATAGCCGGTGTTGACGTGCATCTGGCCGCAGCAGGTCTGCGCGGCCGGGAACTCGACCTGGTGGCCGAGCCGCTCCAGCAGGCGGACCGTGGCCCGGCCCGCCTCGGGGAACAGCGTGTCGGCCAGGCACGTCACGAACAGGGCAATACGCATGGAGTCAGCTTGCCGCCTCACTGGCCACGGGCGGGTTACCGGGTCCGGCCGGCGGGCTGGCTTCACCTGGCGGGCTGGCTTCAGCCGGCGACCGGCCGTGACTCGACGCGCGGACTACCAGGTCCGGCTCGAACACGACCTGCCGGTGCCGGTGCGTGCCATCGCCGAGCGCCTCCTCGATGAGCAGCTGGGCCGCGGCCCGGCCCAGCTGATGGCGGGGCTGGCGCACTGAGGACAGCGGTACGGCGGCCGCGGCCGCGAAGTCGACGTCGTCATAGCCCACGATCGCCACGCCATCGGGCACCGCGATCCGGTGGGTGGTCATCTCCTGCAGCACACCCAGCGCGAGCAGGTCGTTCGCGCAGAACACGGCGGTGGGCCGGGTCCCGGCAGGCAGGCTGGCGAGCGTGGCGCCCGCCCGCTGGCCCGCGGTCACGTTCAGCGCCGGGGTCTCGATCACGAACAGGTCAGCCTCCCCGCGCCCGGCCCGCTCCAGGGCGCGGACGGCTCCGTCCCGGCGGTCGCTGACCTGCCGGACGCTCATCGGGCCGCCGACGAACGCGATCTGCTCGTGGCCGGCCTCCAGCAGGTGGGACACGGCCAGGTCGCCGCCGAGCACATCGTCCACCGACACCGAGCACTGCCCGCGCGACGGTGACCGGCTGTCCACCAGCACCACCGGGGTGCCGCGGCGCTGCACGCTGGCCAGCCGCTTGTCGGCCCCGGACACCGGGGTGATGAGGATGCCCTGGACCCGGTGCTCTTCCAGCACCTCGAGGTAGCGGGATTCTTTCGCCTTCTGATCGTCGCTGTTGCACAGGATCACGGCCAGCCCGGCCTCGCTGGCCTCGTCTTCCACGCCCCGCGCGACGTCGGTGAAGAACGGGTTGGCCACATCGAGGACGACCAGCCCGATGGTGCGGCTCCGGCCGGCCCGGAGCTGGCGGGCCGACTCGTTCCTGATGAAGCCCAGCTTCTTGATGGCGGCCTGGACCCGGGTGCGGGTCGGCTCGGCCACCACCTCGGGGCGGTTGAGCACGTTGGAGACAGTGCCGAGCGAGACGCCGGCAAGGGCGGCGACCTCCCTGATACTGACCGGCGTGTCCGCCACGGCTCCTCCTGTGCGGTCAGTGTCGTGCGGAGCGCGGCAACGCGTCAACAGCGGCTTGGCCAGGACAATAGCGGCCGGGAAACCTGTCTGTAACGATTCGGGGCATCGCCGCGGACCTCTCTTGACAGGGTCGTGGCTTCGCTCGAAACTGCTTTCACATGCTTTGAAACGTTATAGCACATTCTCCTTCAGGCACCCCCCGCTGGCCTGCAGCCGGACCGGGGCGACCCCCACCCAGAGACGAGAGGGGACCGGGCTGTGACAGCTGGCGACGGCCACGACGGCGCAACGCCCCCTGCCGGGACCCCCTCGCGGGAGGCCCTGGGCTCTGAGGCCTCCGGGGTCCCTGGTGTCCCTGAGGCCATTGAAGTGCCTGAGGCCGCTGAGGGACCTGAGGCCGCTGCTGAGGCGCGTGAACCCGCTGACGTGCCTGAGGCCGCTGACGTCCCTGAGGGCGCTGACGAGGGCCCTGCGGCCCCCGGGGCCGTCCCCGTCCTGGCCCTGCACAGCGCTACCAAATCGTTCGGCGCGGTGCGCGCGGTCACCGACGGCACCATCGACCTGTACGCCGGCGAAGCGCACGCCCTGCTGGGCGAGAACGGCGCCGGCAAGTCCACCATGGTGAAGATCCTGGCCGGGGTGTACCAGCCGGATTCGGGCGAGCTGCTGATCGACGGGACGCCGGTCAGCCTGCACAACCCGGCCGACGCCCAGAACGCCGGGATCGCGGTCATCTACCAGGAGCCCACCCTCTTCCCCGACCTGAGCGTCGCGGAGAACATCTTCATGGGCCGCCAGCCGCTGCTCGCCGGGCGGCGGATCGACCGGCGCCGGATGCACGCGGACTCGGCCGCCCTGTTCTCCCGGCTGGGGGTCAGGCTCGACCCGGGCCGCATCAGCCGCGGGCTGTCCATCGCGGACCAGCAGATCGTCGAGATCGCCAAGGCCCTGTCGCTGGACGCCCGGGTCATCGTGATGGACGAGCCCACCGCGGCCCTGTCCGCCACGGAGGTGGCCCGGCTGTTCGACGTGGTCCGGACGCTCCGGTCCGGTGGCTCGGCCGTCCTGTTCATCTCGCACCGCCTGGAGGAGGTGTTCGAGATCTGCCAGCGGGTCACGGTCATGCGTGACGGCCGGCACGTGCTGACCAGCGAACTGGCCGGGCTGACCGCGGACGACCTGGTCCGGGCCATGGTCGGCAGGCAGATGGTGGAGCGGGCGGCCGGGGAGCGCGGCGTGGCTGGTGAGGTCGTGCTCCACGTGGAGCACCTGACCAGGGAAGGCGTGTTCACCGACATCTCACTGGACGTCCGGGCCGGCGAGATCGTCGCCCTGGCCGGGCTGGTCGGGTCGGGCCGCAGCGAGGTGGCCCGGGCCGTGTTCGGCATCGACCGCTACGACGCGGGCCGGGTGGTGATGCGCGGCCGCGGGCTGCGGCGGGCCTCACCGACCGGTGCGATGGCCGCGGGCATCGGGTTCGTTCCCGAGGACCGGCGGCAGCAGGGCCTGGTCATGGACATGTCGGTCCAGCAGAACGTGGCGCTGGCGTCGCTCGCCCGGCTCCGCAAGGGCGGCCTGGTCCGGTCGGCGGCCGAGCGGGCGTTCGCGGCCGACTGGGCGGTCCGGCTCAACCTCAAGTACGGGCGCCTCATCGATCCGGTGTCCCGGCTGTCCGGCGGCAACCAGCAGAAGGTCGTCCTGGCCAAGTGGCTGGGCCGCCAGCCCGCGCTGCTGATCGTGGACGAGCCGACCCGCGGCATCGATATCGCCACCAAGGCGGAGGTGCATCGGCTGCTGGTGCGGCTGGCCCGCGACGGCGTCGCCATCTTGATGATCTCCTCGGAGCTCCCCGAGGTGCTGCACATCGGGGACCGGGTCTTGGTCATGCGCGAGGGCCGGCTGACCGCGGAGTTCGGGCATGAGGACGCCTCGGAGGAGAAGATCATGGCCGCCGCGACGGGCCAGCTGCAGGAGGCGCTCATGACCCCCACCGTGACCGAGCGCCGGGAGCCCGCCGGCGCCCCGCCCGGGAGTGGCTCGCGCAGGCTCACCGAGCGGGTGTTCCGGGTCCGGGAGTCCGGCATCATCGCCGTGCTGCTGGTGTTCGTGGCCATCACCACCAGCATTGAGCCATCGTTCCTGAACCAGCAGAACCTCCAGTTCCTGCTCATCAACACGACGGTCTACGCGCTGCTCGCGCTGGGCGAGACCATGGTGGTGGTCAGCCGGAACGTGGACCTCTCGATCGGCTCGATCCTGGGCCTGTCGGCCTACGTGTCGGCCTCGATGTTCGGCCACCACCACGGCATCCCGATCCCCCTGGTCTTCCTCATCGGCCTGGGCATCGGGCTGGCCTGCGGGATGGCCAACGGCCTGATGGTCGCGGTCGGCCGGGTGCCCAGCCTGGTGGTCACGCTGGCCACGCTGTACATCATCCGGGGCATCGACATCCTCATCGTGGGCGGCAACGAGGTGACCGCCCAGACCCTGCCGAATTCCTTCACCAACATCCCCCGCGCCACCGTGGCGGGCATCCCCTACCTGGCCATCGCGATCGCCGTGGTGATCGGGATCGGCGCGTACTACCTGCGCGCGTTCCGGTCCGGCCGCGAGCTGTACGCGATCGGCTCGAACCCCGAGGCGGCCCGGCTGGCCGCCATCCCGGTCGGCAAGCGGATCTTCACCGCGTTCACGCTCAGCGGGGCGATCGCCGGGGTGGCGGGCGTGCTCTGGGCCGCGCAGTACCAGACGATCGACTCGACCGCGGGGACCGGCTACGAACTGACCGTTATCTCCGCGGTG
The DNA here is from genome assembly GCA_963723595.1 of uncultured Actinomycetes bacterium. Lineage (GTDB taxonomy): Bacteria > Actinomycetota > Actinomycetes > Streptosporangiales > Streptosporangiaceae > RYN-230. Next base: position 233,256 of record CAVRRQ010000010.1, on the reverse strand, counting down.
GTGGTGGGCGGCGTGGCCATCTTCGGCGGGAGCGGGAGCGCGGTGGGAGCGGCGGTCGGCGCGCTGCTGCTGTCCAGCATCAACTCCGCGCTGAACGTCCTGGGATTCCCGCAGCTGTGGCTCGAGGCCATCTCTGGCTTCCTGCTCCTGCTGGCGATCACGCTCGACCGGATCATCTCTGTGCGCCTCATGATCGCACTGCGGCGAAGGAGCCCCGGCGTTGGAACCTGACCTGAACACGCCCGCCGCCCCGGCCCCGGCCCCGGGCCAGCCGGGCGCCGGGCGGGGCGACCTGCTGCGGTCCGCGGCGCGCGGCTCGGTGCGCTGGGAAACCGGCCTCGCCCTCCTCGTCGTGGCCATCATCATCTTCGGCGCCGTCACCTCCCCCCAGTTCCTGACCAGCGGCAACTTCTTCAACACTGGCGTCACCTCGGGTGAGATCGCGATCATGGCGCTGCCGATGACCCTGATCGTCATCAGCGGCGAGATCGACCTGTCCGTGGCCTCGATCCTGGGCATGTCCAGCGCGCTGCTCGGCGTCCTGTGGAGCCACCACTGGCCGATGCTGGCCATCTTCGTGGTGGTCGCGCTGCTCGGGATCGTGGCCGGCCTGATCAACGGGCTGCTGGTCACCCGGGTCGGCCTGCCCTCGCTGGCGGTGACGATCGGCACCCTCGCGCTGTACCGCGGGGTGGCCCTCATCCTGCTGGGCGCCAACACGGTCTCCAACTTCCCCGCGACCTACACCAACATCGGGGTGCAGCCGCTGCCGCACACGCAGATCCCCTACAACATCGCGATCTTCGTGGTGCTGGCAGTGATCTTCGGGATCGTGCTGCACGCCACCGCGACCGGCCGGTCCATCTACGCGATGGGGGCCAGCCCGGAGGCCGCGCTGTTCGCCGGGATCCGCGTCAAGCGGGTCAAGACCATGCTGTACGTGGTGTCCGGCCTGGTCTGCGCCATGGCCGGGGTGCTGTGGACGTTCCGCCTGTCCACCGCGGTGCAGAACAACGGCCTGGGCCTCGAACTGGACGTGGTCGCGATCGTGCTGCTCGGCGGGGTGTCCATCTTCGGTGGCAAGGGCACGCTGGCCGGCGTGGTGCTGGCGGTGATCGCGTTCGCGGGACTGCAGAACGCCCTGCTGCTCACCAACTTCAACCAGGAGGCCACCGGCATCGTGATCGGCGCGCTCCTGCTCGTCAGCGTGTTCGCCCCGAACGCCGGCCGGCTCTGGCGGGCGGGCCCGCCCCGGTGGGCCCGCGTCCGGAGCGGCCGTCAGTCTCCCGCGGTCGGGGGCGGGACATGACCAGGCCCGGCCCGGGGCCACATCCCGGCCCGGACAGGCCACCCAGCGGCCGGTCACCACGTCACCCGCCCGCATCCCCCACGGTCCCCACCACTCGCACGGCCCCGATTGAAAGGATTCACATATGAGACGCTCAACGAAGAGAGCGATCTGGGCGCCCGCGGTGCTCCTGGTCGCATCGGCCACGCTCGCCGCGTGCAGCTCGTCCGGGAGCGGTTCCGGCAGCTCCTCCGCCTCCGCCTCGTCCAGCTCGGGGTCGGCCTCGGGTGCGCTGAAGACGGGGCTGAAGGTCTTCATCATCCCGAAGAACCTGGGCAACCCCTACTTCACCACCGCGGACAGCGTGAAGTCCGGCGGGGCCATGGCCGCGCTGGCGACGCTGGGCGAGACCGCGACCGAGACCAGCGGGACGGCGGCCACGCCCTCCTCCCAGATCCCGGCCATCCAGGCCGCGGTGACCAAGGGCGCCAACGCGCTCATCGTGTCGGCCACCGACCCGGCCGCGCTGTGCCCGACCCTGAAGGCCGCCATGGCCAAGGGCATCACCGTGGTCACCTACGACTCCGACGCCCCGACGTGCCGGAACCTGTTCGTGAACCAGGCGTCCACCGCCCAGATCGGGACCAGTGAGGTGGACCTGCTGGCCAAGGAGATCCACGACAGCGGCGAGATCGGGATCGTGTCCGCCGCCGCGTCGGCGACGAACCAGAACCAGTGGATCGGGTACATGAAGCAGGAGCTGAAGAAGTACCCGAAGATGAAGCTGGTCTCGACCGTCTACGGCAACGACGACCCGACCACCGCCACCCAGGTGACCCAGGGCCTGCTGCAGCACTACCCGAACCTCAAGGGCATCATCTCCCCGACCACGGTCGGCATCCTGGCCGCCGCCCAGGTGGTCTCCTCGTCCAAGTACAAGGGCAAGGTCATCGTGACCGGGCTGGGCACGCCAGACTCGATGAAGAAGTACGTGGCCAACGGCGTCGCCCCGGCGTTCGAGCTGTGGAACCCGGCCGACCTCGGCTACCTGGCCGCGTACGCCGCGGTCAATTACGCCTCCAAGAAGATCACCAACGCCGCGGGGCAGTCCTTCACCGCGGGCAAGCTCGGCAAGTTCACGGTGGGGTCGGGCGACAGCATCCTGCTGGGCCCGCCGTTCGTGTTCAACAAGGCCAACATCAACAACTTCAACTTCTGACCCGCGGCGGCGTGCGTGATCATGGGATCACTGGGGCTAGAGCAACAGCAATCCCATGATCACGCCGCCGCCAGACCAGACCTGCCTGGAGGAAACCCGGTGGAGCGTGTCTGCTTCCTCGGCCGTGTCCGGCCCGACCGGCTGGCGGAGTACCGGCGGCGGCACGCCGACGTGTGGCCGGAGATGATGGATGCGCTGCGCGCCGCGGGCTGGAGCAACTATTCGCTGTTCCTGACCGATGACGGGCTCGTGGTGGGCTACCTGGAAACCGGCGACTACGCGGCGGCGCTCGCGCGGATGGCGGACACCGACGTCAACCAGCGCTGGCAGGCGGACATGGCGCCGTACTTCGCGGATCTCGGCGGCCAGCACCCCGACCAGGGTTTCCGGAGGATCGACGAGATATTTCACCTGGAGTGAGCCGATCGGATTGGGCCGGCCGGGAGTGGCCCGGCCGGGAGTGGCCCGGCCGCCCCGGCGCCGTGTGCTGGACGAGATCTGCTGCCTGGAGATGACCTGAGATGCCTGACCTGACCGCCGTGAAGACCGCCCTGAGGGCGCAGCGGATCGAGCTCCCCTCCTGGGCGTTCGGGAACACCGGGACCCGGTTCAAGGTGTTCGCCCAGCCGGGCGTGCCGCGCACCCCGCAGGAGAAGATCGACGACGCGGCGCAGGTCCACAAGTTCACCGGGGTGGCCCCCTCCGTCGCGCTGCACATCCCGTGGGACACGGTGGACGACTACGCCGCGCTGAACGAGCACGCCGCCGCCGGCGGCGTCGCGATCGGCACGATCAACGCCAACGTGTTCCAGGACGACGACTACAAGCTGGGCAGCGTCTGCAACCCCGACCCCCGGGTCCGCCGCAAGGCCGTGGCCCACCTGATCGAGTGCGTCGGCATCATGGACGCGACCGGGTCCCGGGACCTGAAGCTCTGGTTCGCCGACGGCACCAACTACCCGGGCCAGGACGACATCCGCTCCCGCCAGGACCGCCTGGCCGAGACCCTGGCCGAGGTCTACCGGCGGCTCGGCCCGGCGCAGCGGATGCTGCTGGAGTACAAGCTGTTCGAGCCGTCGTTCTACAGCACCGACGTGCCCGACTGGGGCACCTCGCTGCTGCACTGCATGACGCTCGGCCCGCAGGCTGAGGTGGTGGTGGACACCGGGCACCACGCACCCGGCACGAACATTGAGTTCATCGTCGCCCTGCTGCTGCGGGCCGGGCGGCTCGGCGGGTTCGACTTCAACAGCCGCTTCTACGCCGACGACGACCTGATGGTCGGGGCCGCCGACCCGTTCCAGCTGTTCCGAATCCTGCACGAGGTGGTGGCCGCGGACGCGCTGCGCCCGCAGGCCGGCATCGCGTTCATGCTCGACCAGTGCCACAACATCGAGCCCAAGATCCCGGCCCAGATCCGCTCGGTGATGAACGTCCAGGAAGCCACGGCCAAGGCGCTGCTCATCGACACCGGCGCGCTGGCCGCCGCCCAGCAGGCCGGCGACGTCCTCGGCGCCAATGCCGCGTTCATGGACGCCTACAACACCGACGTCCGGCCGCTGCTGGCCGGGCTCCGGGAGGACATGGGCCTGGACCCCGACCCGATCGCCGCCTACCAGCGCTCCGGTTACGCCGACAAGATCATCGCCGACCGCGTGGGCGGCACCCCGGCCAGCTGGGGCAGCTGATCTGTGCCGCCGTGGCCAGGGCGCCCGTGGTGAGCGCACCGGTTCTGCGGCAGCATGGCGGGCAACTTCACAGGCACGCAACGAAAACCGCCGCGGGTACCTCCTACCGAGAAGGAGTCATGACATGGCCGCGCAGGTACCGCCCGAAGTCACCGAGCTGCTGCAGCGCAGTAACCGGCTCGGGTCGGATCCCCGCAACACCAACTACGCGGGCGGCAACACCTCGGCCAAGGGCGACGTCACGGACCCGGTGACCGGCGAGCCGGCCGGGCTGATGTGGGTCAAGGGGTCCGGCGGGGACCTGGGCACGCTGACCTCCGGCGGGCTGGCCGTACTGCGGCTGGACCGGCTGCGCGCGCTGACCGGGGTGTACCCCGGAGTCGAGCGCGAGGACGAGATGGTCGCGGCGTTCGACTTCTGCCTGCACGGCAAAGGCGGTGCCGCGCCGTCGATCGACACGGCCATGCACGGGCTGGTGGACGCGAAGCACGTAGATCATCTGCACCCGGACTCGGGGATCGCGTTCGCCACCGCGGCGGACGGCGAGGAACTGACCCGGGCCTGTTTCGGGGACCGGGTGCGGTGGGTGCCGTGGCGGCGGCCCGGGTTCCAGCTCGGCCTGGACATCGCCGCGGTGACCGCCGGGCACCCGGAGGCGATCGGCGTGATATTGGGCGGGCACGGGATCACGGCCTGGGGCGCGACCAGTGAGGAGTGCGAGGCCAACTCGCTCGCCATCATCGCCGCCGCCCAGAGCTATCTGGACGAGCATGGCAAAGCGGAGCCGTTCGGGCCGGTGATCCCCGGCTACGAGCCGCTGCCCGAGGCGGAGCGGCGGGCCCGGGCCGCGGCGCTGGCCCCGGTCCTGCGCGGCCTGGCCTCGACCGACCGGCCGCAGGTCGGGCACTTCACCGACAGCCCGGCCGTGCTGGACTTCACCGCCCGCCAGAAGCATCCTGCGCTGGCCGCGCTCGGCACATCCTGCCCGGATCATTTCCTGCGCACCAAGGTCCGCCCGATGGTGGTGGACCTGCCGCCGTCGGCGCCGCTGGACGAGGTGACGGCCCGGCTCGTCGAGCTGCACGTCGCCTACCGGAAGGATTACCTCGCGTACTACGACCGGCACGCGGACGCGGACACGCCGCCGATGCGCGGTGCCGACCCCGCGATCGTCCTGGTCCCCGGGGTGGGCATGTTCAGTTTCGGGGCCGACAAGCAGACCGCGCGGGTGGCGGGCGAGTTCTACGTCAACGCGATCAACGTGATGCGCGGCGCCGAGGCGGTGTCGTCCTACTCCCCCATCCCGGAACGCGAGAAGTTCCGCATCGAGTACTGGGCCCTGGAAGAGGCCAAGCTGCGGCGGCGGCCCAAACCCAGGCCGCTGGCCACCCGCGTGGCCCTGGTCACCGGGGGCGGCTCCGGCATCGGCCGGGCCATCGCGGAGCGGCTGGCCGCCGAGGGTGCCTGCGTGGTGGTGACCGACCGGGACAGGGCGGCCGCGCAGAAGGTCGCCGAGTCCCTCGGCGCCGGTTATCCCCACCCTGGTGACGTGGCGGTCGCGGTCACCTCCGACGTTACCGACGAGGCCAGTGTGGCCGGGGCCTACCTGGAGGCGGCGCTGGCCTTCGGCGGGGTAGACCTGGTGGTCAGCAACGCCGGGCTGTCCATCTCCCGGCCGCTCCTGGAGACCAGCCTGGACGACTGGGACATCCAGCACGACGTCATGGCCCGGGGCTCGTTCCTGGTCGCCCGGGAGGCGGCGCGGACCATGCAGGCTCAGGGCATGGGCGGCGACATCATCTACATCTGCAGCAAGAACGCGGTGTTCGCCGGGCCGAACAATGTGGCCTACGGCGCGGCCAAGGCCGACCAGGAGCACCAGGTCCGGCTGCTCGCGGCGGAGCTGGGCGGGTCCGGGATCCGGGTGAACGGGATCAACCCGGACGGGGTGGTCCGCGGCTCCGGCATCTTCGCCGGCGGGTGGGGCGCCCAGCGGGCCGCGGTGTACGGGGTGCCCGAGGAGGAACTCGGCGCGTTCTACGCGCAGCGGACGCTGCTCAAGCGGGAGGTGCTGCCCGAGCACGTGGCCGCCGCGGTGGTCGCGCTGACCGCCGGTGACCTGGCCCTGACTACCGGGCTGCACATCCCGGTGGACGCGGGCGTGGCCGCCGCGTTCCTGCGCTGAGGTATGGCGATGGGCGCGGCGCCGATGAGGGCAGGCTCGATGGGGGCGGCGGTCGTTGCCGTGGACCTGGGCGCCTCCGGTGGCCGGGTCATGGTCGGCCAGGTCAGTGCTGGCCACCACGGGGCTGGCCACCACGGGGCTGGCCACCACGGGGCCGGCCGGGGTGGGGTGGACCAGCTCGATCTGCACGAGGCGCACCGCTTCCCGAACACGCCCGTCCGGGTGCTGGGCACGCTGCACTGGGACATCCTCGGGCTGTACCGCGGGATGCTGGACGGGCTGGGCGCGGCGGCCCGCTCGTTCGATCTGGCCAGCGCAGGCATCGACTCGTGGGGCGTGGACTACGGCCTGCTCGACGCGGGCGGGGCGCTGCTCGGCAACCCGGTGCACTACCGGGACAGCCGGACCGACGGAGTGGTGGACGAGGTCCTGGCCAAGGTCCCGGCCGCCGATCTGTACGCGGTCACCGGGGTGCAGCAGATGTCCATCAACACGATCTACCAGCTGGCCGCGGCGGCGCGGGCGCCGCAGCTGGCCGCGGCGCGGACCCTGCTGCTGATCCCCGACCTGCTCGCTTACTGGCTGACCGGTGAGATCGGCGCCGAGGTGACCAACGCGTCCACCACCCAGCTGTACGACACGCGGGCCCGCGACTGGGCCTGGGACCTGATCGGGCGGGCCGGCCTGCCGGCCGGGCTGTTCCCGGGCGTGCGCCAGCCGGGCAGCGTCATCGGGACCCTCCGGCCGGGGGTGACCAGGGAGCCGGGCTTGTCCGGGCTGGGCGGGTCCCGGGAAGGCGGGCCGCTGCCGGTGATCGCGGTGGGCTCGCACGACACGGCGTCCGCCGTGGTCGCCGTGCCCGCCCGGGGCCGCGACTTCGCCTACATCTCCTGCGGGACCTGGTCCCTGGTCGGCGTGGAGCTGGACCAGCCGGTGCTGACCGAAGCGAGCCGGACGGCGAACTTCACCAACGAGACCGGAGTGGACGGCACGATCCGTTATCTGCGCAATGTGATGGGCTTGTGGCTGCTGCAGGAGTCGGTCCGGGCCTGGGCGGGCGCCGGAAGGGCCGCCGACCTGGCCACGCTGCTGGAGCAGGCGGCGCGGGTGCCTGCGCTGCAGGTGGTGGTGGACCCCGACGATCCGGCGTTCCTGCCCCCGGGAGACATGCCCGCGCGGATTGCCGCGGCGGCCCGGCGGACTGGCCAGCGCCCGCCCGCCGATCCCCCGGCCGTGGTCCGCTGCATCCTGGACAGCCTGGCCCTGGCCTACCGGGCCCGCCTGCGCGAGGTGCAGGAACTGTCCGGGCGGGCGGTGGGCACCGTGCACATGGTCGGCGGCGGAGTGCACAACACGCTGCTCCTCCAGCTCACCGCGGACGCCTGCGGCCTGCCCGTGGTGGCCGGCCCCGCCGAGGCGGCCGCGCTGGGCAACATCCTGGTTCAGGCCCGGACGCTGGGCGCAGCGCCTGGCGACCTGGACGGGATGCGCGCCCTGCTGCGCGCGACCCAGCCGCTGCGCCGCTTCGAGCCGGCCGGCGGTGATGCGGCGGCCTGGAAAGCCGCCGCGGCCAGGATCGGGCTCTAAGCCCGCCGACTCATTCCGCACAGTCCCGCCGATGTGGAGGTAGGCGCGATGGGAGACCTCGCCAGCCCACATGCTGAGCCGTCCTTAACCCGTCAGGAGGTCGAACTGCTCCAGCTTCTCGGGCAGGGCCTGCCGCTGGGCACCGTGGCCCGCCGCCTGCAGACCTCGGAACGCACCGTGCGGCGGCGAACCAAGGCGATCTGCGAGCGGATGGGCGTTGACTTCCCGATTCAGGCGGTGGTCTGGGCCGCCCAGCGGGGCCTGATCGGCCAGTGACCGCAAGCAGAGTGACGCAGACAGGCTGACGCGAGGCCGCTACCGTACGCTGACGTCGTCCTGACCGGGACTGACGGGCACCAGGTGCCCGTTAACTGGCCCGGTGTCAGCCGCCGATTCGGCGGGCGCGCTGCTCCACGCCCATCTCGCCGTAGGGGTAGTCCGCCGGACGCGGGTCGCTGGCCACGTCCAGCGCGACCAGTTCCTCGGTGGACAGGCGCAGGTCCGCGGCCCGCAGGTTGGCCTCGAGCTGCTCGGTGGTGCGCGCCCCGAGGATGGTCGAGGTCACCCCGGGCCGCCCGGTCACCCAGGCCAGGGCCACCTCGGCCATGGAGATGCCGCGCGCCTTGGCGATCTCTTCCACGGCTCCGATGACCTCCCAGGTGCGGTCCACGCCGCGCCGGTCGTAAGCCTCCATGCCGCGATCCGGGTCCTCACCCAGCCGGGTGGAGCCGGAAGGGCGCTGGTCCCGCCGGTACTTGCCGGACAGCCACCCGCCGCCGAGCGGGCTCCAGGGCAGCAGCCCGAGTCCCGCGTCGATCGCGGCGGGCACGATCTCCCACTCGATCTCCCGGACCAGCAGGCTGTACTGAGGCTGCAGGGTGACCGGCGCGGTCAGGTTCATCTCGTGGGCCAGATGCACGGCCTTAGTCAGCTGCCACCCGGTGAAGTTGGACAGCCCGTAATAGCGGATTTTCCCGGCCCGGACGAACCCGTCCAGCGTGCGCAGGGTTTCCTCCATCGGCGTGATCGGGTCGAACGCGTGGACCTGGTACAGGTCGACCGCGTCCAGCCCGAGCCGGCCCAGCGACGCGTCCAGCGCCCGGGTCAGGTGCCGCGCGGACAGGCCGAGGCCATTGGGCGAGCCGTCCGTGGCGAAGCGGCCCTTGGTGGCCAGCACCACCCGGTCGGTCACGCTGGCCGGGCGGGCCGCGAACCAGCGGCCGATGATTTCCTCGGAGGTCCCGCCGTTGTACACGTCGGCCGTATCCACCAGCGTGCCGCCGGCCGCCACGAACAGATCCAGCTGCCGGTGCGCGCCGGCTTCGTCCGTCTCCAGGCCGAAAGTCATGGCCCCCAGACAGAAGCCCGACACCGAGCAGCCACTACGTCCCAGGGTGCGATAGTCCATACCCGTTACCCTATGCGGGCCAGTTCCGGCCGCCCCGGGCTTCAGCGGGTCCGCTCTTACCAGGCATCACCCGCGCGCCAGTCGCAGGTGAGCTCGCGGGAGACATCCAGCGGGACCGTCACGGGGAGGGCGTAGATGCTCCCTTCCTCGCCGGGGGTTGCGATGATGCCTTCCGGGGTGAGCGCCGAGCAGGGGCCGAGCCAGCGCAGCCAGCCGCGCGCCGCGTAGAAGGCGGCACCGGCATTGGTGGACCCCAGGGCGCCCACGTCGTAGGCCCCGCGGATGATGCGCTCTGCCACGTCCATCAGGGTCCCGCCGTGGCCGCTCCGGCGACGGTCCGCACGGACCGCGACCGCCTCCACGTAGCCGGTGCGCCAGGCCCGCCCCCCGTACAGCAGCTGGCGCTGGATCACCGACGCGTGGCCGATCAGCTCGGGTCCCTCCCACAGCAGGGCGTGCATCCCGCCGAGGGCGTGGTCCCAGTCCTCGTCGGCCAGGTCGTGGAACACGTCGTCCAGCAGGACCCGGGCCGCGTGCCGCGTGGCGGCGTCGAGGTCGGCGGTGTGGGCGACATGCAGCTCCGTCGCGGGCATCATCGGCTCTCCCCCGGGCCGCCGGCGAGTTCCCCGGCCGCGGTCCGGCCCGCCTCGGCGGTCCGCTGCAGGAACCCGGCCAGGAGCTCCAGCTGCGCCTCGTCGTACTCGCCGATGATCTGGTCCATCGCGCTGTTCATCCCGGCGTAGAGGCGCAGCACGTCCGCGCCCCGGCTCCGCTCGGCCCTGATCAGGACCGCGCGCCGGTCGGCAGGGTCGCGCTCGCGGACGATCCAGCCGCCCCGCTCCAGCCGGTCCAGGATCCCGGTCATGGTGGCCGGGTGCAGCCCGGACCGCCGGGCCAGCGTGCTCGGGCTGAGCGGCCCCTCCCGGCTGATCAGGTCCAGGCACTCCAGGTCGGCGCCCTTGAGCTCCAGCTGGCTCCGGACCTGATGGTTGAGCAGGGACAGCTGGACGCTCACGTCGCGCAGTGAGGCCCGGACCTCCCGGTCCAGGCGCCGCCGGCGCCGCATAGCCTCCCCCTGGTGACCAGGTTCTACTGACTTCATATAATATTGACTCCATATTGTACGGACTACAAGAGACAAGGTATCTCATGGAGCTCACGATCTTCGGCGCGACCGGCGCCACCGGAACGTGCCTCACCGGCCAGGCCCTCGCCGCCGGGCACCAGGTCACGGCCGTGGTCCGCGACCCAGCCCGGCTGTCCGTGTCCGGGTCGCCCCGGCTGCGGGTGGTGACCGCCGACCTGATGGACCCGGCGGCGATCAGCCCGGCCGTGGCGGGAGCCGACGTGGTCTTCGCCGCGTTCGGCCCGCGCGGCACCGGGCCCACCACCGTGCTGCGCGAGGGCACCCGGAGCGTGATCGAGGCCATGCGCAAGGAGGGCACCCACCGGCTCATCCTGGTCAGCGGGTCCATCGTGACCGACGACGGCGAGGGCCCGGCCATGCGCTATCTGGTCAAGCCGCTGGCCCGCAGCACCCTGCTGCGGCACGTGGCCGCGGACATGCGCGGCGCCGAGGAGCAGATCCGGGACAGCGGGCTGGACTGGACCATCGTCCGCCCGCCCCGCCTGACCGGCGACCCGGCCTCGGGGACCTACCGCACCGAGATCGGCCGCAACGTGCGCGGCGGCCTCACGGTGTCCCGCGCGGACCTCGCCGCGTACATGCTCGCGATTATCACGGACCCGGCTACCATCCACCACCAGATCGGCATCGCCCGCTGACGGGATCCATCCCCGGTAGCGGCGCGGGCGCCGAAGACCGCGACGCCCCCCACCATGGGCTGGCCGAGCGTACAGGGCCGGATGTCCCGGGGCATGGGGCTGAGCCTTGAATCAGGCAGACCCGGCCTGCTCCCGCTGTTTCATCTCCGCCTCGTACACGTGCCGGCCCGGGACGCCGGCGGTGGCGCGGGCGTGCTGCTCCACGTCGCGGAAGACCTGCCAGTAGCCGCTGTCGTAGGCCTCGACCAGCTGGAAGCTCCACTGATCATTGACGATGTCCCGCCCGACCAGGGTCTCCTCGATGCCGCCGGCGAGCTCAGCCCAGCCCGCATCCCGCAGCATGCGCACGGCTTCCTGCAGGGTCAGGTCGGCCGTCCCGGACAGGCGGTGGAACCCGTAGAGGAAGCCGCGGGCCTGCTCGGCCACCTCCAGCGCTTCGGAAAGCTTCCCCAGCGCCGCCACCGTCGCGTCGGTAACTCCCGGCGGGCGCTCGCGGACGGCAGGCCGGTCAGGCCGCTTGGCGCTGCCGTGCCGCTGCGACATCGGCATCATGCGCATTCCTCCAGGTCATCCCGGGCTTCACGCTCTCACCTGGCGGCACCAGGCGCGTGCCGCGCCGCTACCCCTGGGAGGGGAGTTAAACGGGAGAGGCCAGCTCCGGGGCGGGCGGGCCCTCGGGTTCCAGGTGCGGCAGCGCCCGGTCCAGCCAGGCCGGGATCCACCAGTTGTAGCGGCCCAGCAGGAACATGGTCGCGGGCACGACGATCAGCCGGATTACGGTGGCATCGATGAGGACGCTCACTCCCAGGCCCAGGGCCAGCATCTTGACCACGACGTTGGTGGACAGCAGGAAGGACAGGAACACGCTGGCCATGATCAGCGCCGTGCAGGTGATCACCCGGGCGGTGGTGGCCAGGCCGGAGGCCACGCTGGCGTGGTTGTCGAGGGTGCGGGTCCAGGCCTCGCGGATCCGGGACAGCAGGAACACCTCGTAGTCCATGGACAGCCCGAACACGATGGCGAACATCATCATCGGGACGTAGGACTCGATCGGGATCTTCTCGCTGACGCCGAGCACCGGGCCGCCCCAGCCCCACTGGAACACCGCGACCAGCACGCCGTACGCCGCGCCGATGGACAGCAGGTTCAGTACTGCGGCCTTGAGGGCCAGCACCGGGCTGCGGAAGGTGGCCAGCAGGAGCAGGAACGCCGCGGCGATGACCACGGCGATGACCACCGGGAGCTGGCCGCCGACCTGGTCGCGGAAGTCGAGCTGCTCGGCGGTCAGCCCGGTCACGTAGCCGCGGGCGCCGGTCCCGGACAGCGCCTGAGGCAGCGTCGTGTCGCGGAGCGTGCTGAGCAGTGTGCTGGTCGCCGCGTCCTGCGGCCGCGAGCCAGGCACCACCGTCGTGACCAGGATGGCCCCATCCGGGCTGGCCCGGACCGGGCTCACTGCGGCCACGCCGGGCGTGGCCGCCAGGTCCGCCTGCACCGTGCCCGCGAGCTGCTGGCCCTGGGCACTGCCCGCCCCGTGGCCCGGCTGGATGACCACGGTGAACGTGCCGTTGGCCCCGGGCCCGAACGCCGAGCTGATCGCGTCGTAGGCCTGCTTGTCGGTGTAGCTGGCCGGGTCGGCGCCCGCGTTGAACGTGCCCGAGCTGCAGGGACAGCACCGGGATGGCCAGCACGCAGAGGAACACCACCCCGGCCAGCAGGAAGCGCCACGGGTGCGCGCCGACCGCCGCGGCGTACCGGGCCCAGCCGGCATGGGCCGCCGAGGCCTCGGCGGCGGGCCGGCGCACCCTCAGCCGGTCGATGCGCCGCCCGGCCAGCCCGAGCAGGGCCGGGACCAGGGTCAGCGCGCTCACCGCGCCGACCGCGACGCCGATGGCCGCGGCCACGCCGAGGGTGCCGAGGAAGCCGATCCCCGAGGCGTACAGGCCCAGCATGGCGACGATCACGGTGACCGCGGCGATCAGCACGGCCCGGCCGCTGGTGGACACGGTCCGGCCGGCCGCGTCCGCCGGGTCGGCGCCGTCGATGACCTGCTGGCGATGCCGCGTGGTCAGGAACAGCGCGTAGTCGATTCCGACGCCGAGGCCCATCATCACGGCCAGCGTGGGCGAGACGCCCGGGAACGTGAACGCGGCGGCGGCCATCCCGAGGACGCCCAGGGCGGTGGCCACGCCGAGGATCGCGGTGAGGATGGGCAGGCCCGAGGCGAGCACGCTGCCGAACCCGACCAGGAGCACCACGACGGCCACCAGGATGCCGATCAGCTCGGATCTGCCGTCCTGGGCCGGGGGCCGGGCCGCCCGCCCGAGCGTGCCGCCGTAGCTGACGCTGACGCCCGCCGCCTGGGCCGGGGCCACCGCATCGTCCATCCTGGTGATGTAGCTGGAGCCGAGCGTGGCCGGGTTCTCCCCGAAGTTGACCACGTCGTACGCGGTCCGGCCGTCCTTCGCCGTGGTGCCGGACGACAGCGGGTCACCCGCGGACAGCACGTGCGGCAGGGCCCTGACGTTCGCGACCGAGCTCTCGATCGCGCTGCGGTGGCCGGCCACGGAACCTGAGCTGACCGTGAACACCAGCTGGCCGCTCAATCCGGCCGCCTGTGGCTCGTGCTCCTGCAGCAGTGCCGCACCCGCGTGGGACGGCGAGTCAGGCAGCGAAAAATTATCGGTGTAGGACCCGCCGAGCGCGCGGTGGCCGACCGTCACCCCCACCAGGAGGACCACCCAGACGGCCACGACCCGCCAGGGATGACGGGCACACCAGCGGCCGAAACGGCCGAGGCGGCTGAGCATGACATGGTCGTCGCGGTGCCCGGGGGCGGCAGGATCGCCGGGCCGGCGGACCGGGCCGGGCTCCCCCGGCTGGTGCCTGCCGCCCGGCTCCCCAGGCCGGGGCCCGGCCCCCGGCTGGGTGGCCGCGTCGGTACGCGCAGAATCTGTCATGACTGTCACTATGCCAAAAACTGTCAGTCCTGACAAATTATTTGTGACATTACTGACAGATCTGCGATACTGGTCATGTGGCACAAACACGGGGCCAGCCAGCACCGGTCCAGCCAGCACCGGTCCAGCCAGGGCACCAGCGTCCAGCCAGCACCGGTCCAGCCAGTACCGGGCCGCCGCGAAGCGCACAAGCAGGCCACCCGCCAGGCCCTCCAGCAGGCCGCCGACCGCCTGTTCGCGGAGCGGGGCTACGGCGCGACCACCGTCCGGGACATCGCCGGGGCGGCCGGGGTGACCGAGCGGACCTTCTTCCGGTACTTCGCGGGCAAGGAAGAGCTGATCCTCGACGACGCCCTCGGCTGGCTGCCGGTCCTGCTGGACGCGATCAGGCGTCGTCCGGACGACGAGGACGTGGGCACCGCGGTGCGCCAGGCACTCCTGGACACCGGAGCCCTGCTCGCCGCGTCGCCCCGCCCGACCCCCGTGTGGCTGTTCTCCGACGGGCCGCCGGGCACCCGGATCTCCCGGATGCCGGCCGGCACGCTGCTGAAGATCGAGACCGACCTGGCCGCGGTGCTCCGGGAGCGGCTGGCGCGCACCCACCGTGACGTGGCCGACCCGGACTACCTGGCCGACCTGCTGGCCCGGATCACCCTGGCCATGATCCGCAGCGCGATGATCAGGCACGCCCAGCTGAGCCGGGACCCGGGGCGGGAGACGGTGCCGGCCAGCGTGCTGGTCAACCAGGCGCTGTCCGTCCTCAGCCTCCCCGGGGGCCACGCGGCCTGAGTCCGGAATCTGGACTGAGCAGGCCCGGGTCCCTAGACTGGGTCCAGATTCCAGACCCAGGAGGAACCTGTGCGTACCCCGGAACCGCAGCCAGACTGGGGCCCGGCTCGCAGCCGGACCGTTCAGTGGTGGGACCCGTCGCTGACGGCCGGCCAGGCGGCCGGGCGGTCCGGCCTCGAGTTCATGCAGGCCCTCGCGGACGGCAAGATCCCGCCACCGCCCATCGCCATGCTGATGCGCATGTGGCCGACCCGGGTCGAGCGCGGCCTCGCGCAGTTCGAGTGCACTCCGGACGAGTCCGCGTACAACCCGATTGGCGTGATCCACGGCGGGCTGGTCTGCACGCTGGCCGACTCGGTCGCGGGCTGCGCCGTGCACACCACCCTGGACGCCGGGATCGGCTACACCTCGATCGACATCACCGTGAACTACCTGCGGCCGGTCACCGTGGACAGCGGCACCCTGGTCGCCGTCGGCCGGGTGACCAAGCCCGGCCGCCGGGTCGCGCTGGCCGCGGCCGAGATCCACGACGGCGCCGGACGGCTCGTGGCCACGGCCAGCAGTAACTGCCTGGTGTTTCCCCTCTGAACCACGGGCCCTCTGAACCACGGCCCCTCTGACCACGGGCCCACACCGCCTGGCCACGGCCCGCCTGGCCACGGGCCCGCCTGGCCACGGGCCCGCCTGGCCACGGGCCCGCCTGATCTACTGGCTCGCCCGGCCGGGACCGGCCCCGGCCGCCGTGAGCGCCGCCTGTCCCGACGGCTTGGCCGGGTTCCACGACGGGACGGTTCCGCCTGAGAGCACCGAGAACGTGAAGGACAGTTCTCTGGCCGCGCCACCGCGGCTGACGTAGAAGTCCTCCATCTCCCGGTACGACGCCTGGCCGTTGCGGGTCACGACGTCCTGCAGGCGCACCGTGACCGGGTACGTGGCCGGGTGCCACCCGGAGATCGGACCGGGCTGCGGCCGGTAGATGTCGAGCTTGCCCACCGCCTGCGCCCGCGGGCCACCCCAGTTCTTCCAGGCCAGTTGCCGGACCACCGGCGCTCCGCCCATGCCCACATAGATGCGGGCCGGGCGCTCAGCCATCCCGGACCAGCCGACCACGTTCGGCTGCACGCGCACCGGAACCGCGCTCGCGCCGGCGCTGGCCGGGGCCGCCGCGTGCAGGTGAGCGCTCGCGGCGGGCGAACCGCAGGCCGCCAGGACGGCCGCCAAGGCGGCCGTCGCGATCCCGCGCACGATCCCGGAACTCCTGCTCACGCATGATTCCTTCCCCACGCCCCCGTCAGGGACACGCCCTGACGCGGCTTCGCCACGGCCCGTTCGCCCTGGCTGCGGCACGCCGATAGTTCAGTGAACGAACTTGGCGGGTACAATGCGGGCATGCCGCTTCCCAAGGACTACTCCGGGCAGCAATGCTCGCTGGCCCGGGCGCTGGAGATCGTGGGCGAGCGCTGGACCCTGCTGATCGTCCGGGACGCGTTCTTCGGCGTCCGGCGCTTCGGTGACTTCGTAACCCACCTGGGCATCCCCCGGGCCGTCCTGGCCGAGCGGCTCAGCTCGCTGAGCAGCGAGGGCGTGCTCTCCGGTACTGAAGGCGACCACGGCCACACCGAGTACGTGCTGACCGCCAAGGGCCTCACGCTGTGGCCGGTCGTCCGCAGCCTGCTCGCGTGGGGTGACGAGCACTACTCCGACGGCGGCCCGCGCCGGGTCTTCCAGCACGCGGCCGACGGCGGCGCGGTCAGCGGCGACGGCACCTGCGCCCTCTGCGGCCAGGAAGTGCCCGTGCCGGACCTGCTGGTCGCCCCCGGACCGGGCCTGCCCAGCAGGCGGGGCGGCCCCGACCCGGTGAGCGCGGCCCTGGCCGCCCCGCACCGGCTGCTCGAGCCCGTGCGGGCCTGACTCAGGCCGCACCGCCCAGGAGGCCGGGACCCAGGCCGCCAGGGACGGGGCCGCTAAGACCAGGCCGCTAGGCCGTCTCGCCGCTTGATCCGCCGCCCTGCGCCATGGCCACCGCGGCCGAGCCGTTGGCGGCGACGGGGAACACCGGGGCGGCCGGGTTGACGATCAGGACGTTGCTGCTGGTGTGGCGCATCAGTTCCTGGCTGGCACTGGCGTCCATCAGCGCGGGCAGGCCGCCGTGGCTCGGCGCGCCCACCACGATCGTGGTCGCCCGGATCGTGGTGGCGTACTCGGCGATGAGCCGCCCGGCGCCGCCATGATCGGCCGCGTGCAGCAGGACCTGGCCCTCAGCCGGCACGCGATGGGCAGCGAGCTGGTCCAGATGCGCGCGGACCAGGTCGCGGGCGGCGTCCAGGTCCTCGGCGTCGACCGCGACGCCCCCCGCGGTGGCGCCTTCCCGGGCGTGCACCACGTGGACGATCTGGCCGTCCGCCAGGGCCAGCCGGGCCGCGGCCTCCGTGACCAGCCTGGCCACCGGGGCCTGGTCGACGGCGGCCAGGATCGTCCCCTGGCCGGGCCGGTGGCCGGCCGGCGGGGCCGCGCCCTCCACCGGGATCATCGCCGCTGAGGGGCCAGGGACGGAAGCGGGGGCGCCTGCGCCGGTGGTTGCGTGCGCCGCGACCTGCTCGGCCTGCACCCGCTCGGCGTCGCCGAGCAGGCGGTGTGCCGTGGACAGGACGACGATGCCCAGCAGGATGGCGCCGGAGGCGATGTAGAACGGCACGTGGATGTTGAAGGCGATCACCAGCCGGCCCGCGGCGTAGGGCGCCAGCCCGCCGCCGATGAACCGGACGAAGCTGTACGCGGCCGAGGCGACCGGGCGCTCGACCGGCGAGACGGTCATCACCGCCTGGGTGGTGACGGTGTTGTTGATGCCGATGAAGATCCCGGACACGATCACGGCCGGGATGAGCACCGCGTTGTCCGTGGTCCAGATCGCGATGACCAGCACGACCACCGCGAACGCCGCCAGGTTCAGGTACATCGTCTTGGCGATGCCGAACCGTCCCTGCAGCCTCGGCGCGCCGAACACGGCGAACAGGGCGACCAGGATGCCCCAGCCGGTGAAGACCAGGCCGAGCCTGATCGGGCTCAGGTTCATCGGGAACGGCGCGTAGCCGAGCACGGTGAAGAAGCCCCAGTTGTAGCAGAGCGCGGTCAGCGCCATGGTCAGCAGGCCGCGGTGGCGCAAGGCCCGCAGCGGCTCGGACAGGCTGGTTTTGCGGGGCGGCTTCGGTGTCTTCTCGACCAGCACGACGGTGGCGATCAGCGCGATGGCCATCAGCGCCGAGACGCCGAAGAACGGGCCGCGCCAGCTGATCTCGCCCAGGATGCCGCCCAGCAGCGGGCCCATCGCGATGCCCACGCCCAGGGCCGTCTCGTACAGCACGATCGCGCCCGCGAACCCGCCGCTCGCCGAGGCGACGATGACCGCCAGCGAGGTGGCGATGAACAGCGCGTTGCCGACCCCCCAGCCCGCCCGGAAGCCGATGATGGCGCCGATGGTGGGCGACGCCCCGGCCGCCGCGCTGAACACCACGATCAGGGCCAGCCCCACGATGAGCGTCTTCTTGGCCCCGATCCGGCTGGACACCCAGTTGGTGATCAGCATGGCCACCGCGGTGACGACCAGGTAGCTGGTGAACAGCAGCGTCACCTGGCTGGGCGACGCGTGCAGCTCGTGCGAGATGGACGGCAGGATCGGATCGACCAGGCCGATGCCCATGAACGACACGACGCAGGCGAAGGCGACCGCGAAGACCGCCTTCGGCTGCTTGAACGGGCTCGCCGCCGCGGTGGATGTGCCACTCATCCAAGTGCTCCGTTTCGGAATGTATGAAGCGCCCGGGCCTTCCGGTCCCGGGTGGCTCGTGTTCAGGTCTGGCCCACCAGCGGCTCGTCACGCTGGGCGTTGGCCAGGGCGTCCATGGCCGGCAGGGCCGCGGCCAGCGCGGCCTGCTCGTCCGGGCTGAGCCGGGCCAGCAGCAGGGCCACCCGCTCGGCCCGCACCGCCCGGCGGCCGGCCAGCATCGCCTGCCCCTCGGCGGTGATGCGGACCTGGACCACCCGCCCGTCCGCGGGATCTGCGACGCGTTCTGCCAGGCCCGCGTCCTCCAGCCTGGCCACCAGCTGGGTCATGGCCGGCTGGGTTACCCCTTCCCGGGCCGCGAGCGCGGTAAGCCGGCGCGGCCCGCTGCGCTCCAGCGTGGCCAGCGTGGCCGCCGCGGTCAGCGACAGCCCGCTCGTGGGGCTGATCCAGCGGAACAGCCCGATCAGCCGCTCCAGGGCCGCCGCCACCGCGGCGGCCAGGGCCGGATCGTCCAGGTCTGGCGACCGCCGCCTCGCTGAATCCATAAGACATTTATATCATACGCTTATGTTTCTGTGGAGGGCCGGGACGGCTGTGCGGACGTGAGCGGGCCGCGTCAGCACGGGATCGTCACCGGCCCCGGAACGCGCACTGTCCCGGGCAGGCAGGCTGCCCGGGACAGTGATGAGGGACGGCACGGATGCGGCCTTCGTTGCGGAGAAGTTGGCTTTTGACCTTTCCGGGGCGCGCCTCCTGGTCAGGATTCCCTGGTCAGATGAGTTCGAGGATGGTGGCGTTCGCCTGGCCGCCGCCCTCGCACATGGTCTGCAGGCCGTAGCGGATCCCGTTGTCGCGCATGTGGTGCACGAGCGTGGTCATCAGCCGCGCGCCGGACCCGCCCAGCGGGTGGCCCAGGGCGATCGCCCCGCCGTTCGGGTTCAGCCCCTTCGGGTCGGCGCCCAGGTCGGCCAGCCAGGCCAGCGGCACCGGCGCGAACGCCTCGTTGACCTCGAAGGCGCCGATCTCGTCCAGGCTCAGGCCGCTGCGGGCCAGGGCCTTCCGGGTGGCCGGGATGGGCGCGGTCAGCATGATGATCGGGTCGGCGCCGGCCAGCACGGCCGTGTGCACCCGGGCGATCGGGGTCAGACCCAGCTCGCGGGCCTTGTCCGAGGTGGTCATCAGCAGCGCGGCCGAGCCGTCCGAGATCTGCGAGGAGTTGCCCGCGGTGATCACGCCGCCGTCCGGCTTGAACACCGTCTTCAGTTTGGCCAGCACGTCCACCGTGGTGCCGCGGCGGATGCCCTCGTCCGCGCTGATCAGCTCTCCCTGGTCGTTGGTCACCGGCGCGATCTGGCCCTCGAACCGGCCGGCGTCCTGGGCGGCGGCCGCCTTCTCGTGCGAGCCGACCGAGTACTCGTCGATCTGAGTCCGGGACAGCCCCCAGCGCTCGGCGATCATCTCGGCGCCCACGCCCTGGTTGGGGACCACGCCTTTGTAACGCTCGAAGAACTCCGGGCCCATCGGGTTGGCGCCCTGGACCGAGGCGCCCATCGGCACCCGGGACATGGACTCCACGCCGCCGGCCACAACCACGTCGTACTGGCCGGCGATCAGGCCGGCCGCCGCGAAGTGCACCGACTGCTGGGAGGAGCCGCACTGGCGGTCCACGGTCACCCCGGTCACGGTCTCCGGCCACCCCGCGGCCAGCACCGCGTTCCGGCCGATGTCGAAGGTCTGCTCGCCCACCTGGCCGACGCAGCCCCAGATCACGTCGTCCACCACGGCGGGGTCGATGCCGGACCTTCCGGCCAGGGCCTTGAGCACGTGGGCCGACAGCGATACCGGGTGCACCCCGGACAGCCCGCCGTTCCGCTTCCCGACCGGCGTCCGGACAGCCTCCACGATCACCGCATCACGCACGCTGCACTCCTCCTCGACCGGCCCGCTTGTGGCGGCACCGGGTCTCCGCCGGCCCTCGCCGGTGGCGCCCATGCCCTGCGCATGGTTGCGCCTGCAACCTCTCCCTCGAAGGTATCCCAGTTACCTGCGGGAAAAGAAGGCTGCCCGTCCCGACCGCCGTGACGGCCCGGACCAGCGCTAACTGCCGTGCCTGGCGGCCGGGCGGTGGTCGGACGGGCTGGTGGTCCGCCGCCCGCGGCCGGGGAGCCTCCGCAGCAGGCGGACGAGCAGGGGGATGGTCCCCCACACGGCAAACGCCCATCCGGTAAAGAAGGAGACGGGAATGGAGACCAGGAACGCGATGATGATGGCCAGGCTGGGTGCGTGGTCCGGGTGGCGGGCCGACTCGGGTGCGCCCGGGCGGAGCAGCCCCCCGCGGGCGATCTCCCGGCTCATCAGCAGGAGGCAGGCCGAGGCGATGACCTGGATCAGGGCGTACAGAGTGAAGCGGACGCCGAACGCGCCGTCGCCCGAGAGCATCCGGGTCGCGAAGGGGGTCAGGATCATCATCAGGAGCCAGCCCATGTTCGGGACGGTGACCTTGCGGTTGATCCTGCTCACGTAGCGGAAGATCTGGCGGTGCGCCACCCAGTGGTTCCCGATGACCAGGAAGCTGAGCAGGAAGGCGAGGTAGTCGGGCCAGTCTCTGTGCAGCGCGTGCAGGAGCCCGATGTTGGGCATGCGGGGGAAGCCGGGCGGCACCGGGAGGGCCAGCGCCAGCAGTGTGATCGCGATCGCGACCACCGCGTCGGAGAAGAAGATGACCCGCTCAGCCGCGCTCGCCTCGACCTGGGGATCGTCGGTCCCGGCCGGGCCCGCCGGGGCGCTGCCCGCCAGCGGGCCGGCGGGAGCACCGGCCGGGTGGCCATCCTGCGACTCCTCAGACGGAGCGATCACAACGGCTGCTCCCGGTGTGCGGGCAGACGCCGCGGCGGCTCGGAGGAGAAATCGGCGGCCACATCCTGGCCGCTACCAGGAGCGTACGCGGTGACCATGATGATCACCCAGGGCGCGGACACGGCCGGCCCGGCGTGAGAATCCGGCTGCCGCGGTCATGCCGGGCGGCGGGGCGCAGGTTAGGGTCGGCGTCATGGACCTGCCGGAGTCCGGCCGCGCGCTCAGCGCCCTGGGCGAGGACCTGTTCCTGCTGTCGATCCGGCCGCGGGACGGGAAGCTCCTGACCTGGGGCCGGATCGACCTGGGGCTGATGGGGTCGGAGCTGGTCAGGCTGGCAGCGGCCGGGCGGGCCGGGATCGCTGGGGGCCGGATCGTCGTCCCGGACCGGACCGTCACCGGCGACGCGGAACTGGACGCCGCGCTGCTCAGCCTCATCGGCGCCCGCTTGGCGCCGCGGCCCGAATCGTGGGTGGGCCTCCCCCGCCGCGGGATCCGGGATGCCTACGCCGCCCGGCTGGTATCGGACGGCGTGCTGCGTGTACAGCCCGGCCGGCTCATGGGGACGTCGCGCTACGTCGTCATCGACTCCTCGCGGGTGGCCGCGGCCCGGTCGCGGCTAGACGCCGTCACGCAGTCCGCCAGGCCGCCCGCTGACCCCGCCCAGGCGGCCCTGGGCGGCCTGGCCTGCGCGATCGGGCTGGGCGGCGTGCTGTACCCCGGCCGGCCGAGCCGGGACCGGCGGGCGCGGATGAGCGAGATCGCGCGGCACGAAGTCATGGCGCACGCCACCGCGGCGATCAGCACGGGCAGCGGCCGGGAGCCGCCGGCCGGGCCGCGCGGCGGCGCCGGGGCACCGGCCTGGCAGGCGGCCGGGGACCTGCGCCGCGATGCCGCCGAGGCGGACGTCGACCTGGCTGTGCTGGCGGGCACCCAGGAAGCCATCGCCGCCGCGGTCCACGCCGTGACGGCGGTGGTCGAGAGCGGCGCAGTCATCAGTTCCCCGGCCCTGGGCACGCACGCTCCGGGTGACCACGGCGGGGACGGGCACCATAGCGGTGCTCACCGAGACGGCGGTCACTTCGGAGGCTTCGGTGGCTTCGGCCACCACTGATCAGGCCAGCACCCGCCCAGGCCAGCACGGAGGGGAATCATGTGCCGATTGTTCGGGCTGCACGCCGGCCCGCAGGACGTGACGGCGACGTTCTGGCTCATCGACGCCCCGGACAACCTCGCGGCGCAGAGCCACCACAATCCTGACGGCGCCGGAATCGGGACGTTCGGGCCTGACGGCCGCCCCGAGGTCAGCAAGCAGCCCATCGCCGCCTGGGAGGATGCGCAGTTCGCGACCGCGGCGCAGGATCTGCGCGGCACCACGTTCGTGGCCCACGTCCGTTACGCCAGCACTGGCGCGCACACGATGGCCAACACCCACCCGTTCCTGCTGGACGGCAGGTTGTTCGCTCACAACGGGGTGGTGCAGGGCCTCGGCGAACTGGACCAGCGCCTGGCGGACCTGGGCGCGGCCGGGCTGGTGGCCGGCGACACCGACAGCGAGCGGGTCTTCGCGCTGATTACCGCGGAGACGCAGCGCCACGGCGGGGACGTGGCCGCCGGCCTGACCTCGGCGATCGGGTGGATCGGCGCCCATCTGCCCGTATACGCGCTCAACGTGGTGCTCGTCACCGCGACGGACTTGTGGGCGCTGCGTTACCCGGCTACTCATGAGCTGTACGTCCTGGACCGCCCGGCCGGCGGCCGTTCAGCCGGGAGTGGCAGCGGGAGCGGCCAGGCTCTTGACGTGGCCAGCCCCCGGATCCACGCCCAGTCCCCTCACCTGGCGCACCAGCCGTCAGTGATCATCGCCAGCGAGCGGATGGATGACGATCCCGGCTGGCGGCTGCTAGAGCCCGGTGAGCTGCTGCACGTCAGTTCCACGCTGGAGATCGGCAGCTCGGCGCCGTTCCCGCCGGAACCCGCGCACCTGCTCCGCGTCTCCGACCTCGATCCGGCGGCGGCGGCCTCCCAGCACCCGGAGGCCGCGCCCAGCTGACCTGGGCGCGGCCTGCCCGCGCGGTCTCGCCTGCGCCGCGCGGCCTTCCCCGGCCGCTCAGCGGAGCGAGCGCGCGACCTCCTCCAGCTGGGCCAGGGACTCCTGCATGCCTTCTTCCATGCCGGAGTTGATGTGCATGTCCCGGTGCTCCTGGCTGCTGTGCTGCACGAGTATGCGGACCGTCGTGCGGCCGTCCGCCTCGGTGAACGTGATCGTGCTCAGCGCCTCCGCGTCCGGCATGCCCTCGAACACCTCGGTCGAGACCACCCGCTCGGCCGGGACCAGCTCCAGGTACTCGCCGTGGAACGCGACCTCGAACCCGGCGTTCGCGGTCATCACGTAGCGCCAGCTGCCGCCGACCCGCAGGTCGATCTCGGCGCTGGTCACCTCGCCCCGGTCCCCGCTCCACCAGCGGCGGACCAGTTCGGGTTCCGTCCAGGCCCGGTAGACCAGGCGTGCGGGCGCGTCGAACTCCCGCGTGATCAGGATCTGCGTGTCCTCCGGCAGGGTCACCACTGCCCGGCGGCTACTTGTCACGGCCATTCTCCCCGTCCTCCTCTGCCTTGAGTTCTTCCAGCACGGCGTCCAGCTCTCGAAGCGCCGCGACCAGGCCTGCTCGTACGGCCTCACCCAGTCGTAGATGGGCTTCAGCGGCCCGGCGTTGAGCCGGTACATCCGCTGGCGCCCGTCCTCACGCACCTCCACCAGGCCGACCTCCCGCAGGACCCGCAGGTGCTTGGACACCAGCGGCTGAGCCAGCCCGAGCAGCGCGACCAGGTCGTTCACCGGCCGTTCCCCGCCGGCCAGCAGGTCAAGGATCTGCCGCCGCCGGGGCTCGGCCACCGCGTTGAACGCATCCGCTGTCGTTGCTGCCCGTGCCATGGCTTCATCATATTCCTATATAGGAATACGTCAAGGCGCTTCCGGATCCAGGGTCTTCTCGAACCAGTGGTGCGCGTAGGGCTCGTCGCTGAACGCGGCGACCTCCTGGTAGCCCGACGAGTGGTACAGGCTGATGGCTTCGGCCAGGGTCCCGTTGGTCTCCAGCCGCAGCACGGTGACCCCGTGCGCGGCGGCGTGCGCCTCCAGTTCGGTGAGCAGCCGCCGCCCGAGCCCGAGACCGCGGGCGGCTGGGGCGACCCACATGCGCTTGACCTCCGCAGGCGCGCCGTCGTGGAACTTGAGCCCGCCGCAGCCGACCGCCTCGGAGTGCAGGGTGGCGACCAGGAACACCCCGGCGGGCGGGATCATCTCCTGGTCGGCCGCGGGGAGGCTCCGGGCCGGGTCGAAGCCGGCGTCGAACCGGCGGCCCAGCTCGTCGACGTAGGCCCGCACGCAGGCGCGGGCGGCCGGGTCCGCGGGATCGCGCACGCTGATCTCGACCGCCGACGCCACCAGGAGCCGCTCGACCTCGGCCATCGCGCTGACCAGCCGGTCCCGCTGGGATCCGCTGAGCGGGCGGAGGATCGACGCGGCCGCGTCATCCGCACGCCGGTCCAGCTCGGCCCGCTCGGCCAGGCCGCGGCTGGTCAGGCGGGAGATGCGGACCCGGCCGTCCTGCGCGCCGCCATCCACGGTGACCAGGCTGTCCGCCTCCAGCGCGCGGAGCAGCCGGCTCAGGTAACCCGAGTCCAGGTCCAGCCGGGCCCGCAGCGACCGGAGGTCAGCGCCGTCCGGGCCGATCTCCCACAGCAGGCGGCCCTGCCCGAGCGGGCGGTCCCGGGCGAGGAATTCGTCGTCGAGCGCGCCCACTCGCTGGGTGACGGTCCGGTTGAACCGCCGGACCTGGCTGACCATCGAAGCATCCATTCTCTGACTCTAGTCAGAGAATCCGGCACAGCCAGCTGCGCCCGGCCGGTGCTGCGGCTAGGTCGGTGCAGCGGCTAGGCCTGCGCCCGGTTCTGGCGCAGCACCTCGATCAGCGCGGAATCGTCCAGGCGGCCCAGGCCCCCCTCGTGTCCCTGCTCGTACAGCCGCCGCGCGGCCGCGGTGAGCGGCGCGGACGCCCCGGCGTGCTCGGCCGCCGCGCTGACCAGGCCCATGTCCTTCACGAAGATGTCCAGGGCGCTGCGTGGCTCCCGGAACTCCCCGGCGATCATCCGCTGACCCCGGTCCTCGAACATGAATGACGCGGCGGCGCCGTCGCGCAGCACCCGCCAGCACTCCCCCGGATCCAGGCCGAGCGACTCCGCGAACGCCAGCGCCTCGGCTGCGACCGCGATGTGCACGCCGCAGAGCAGCTGGTTGACCAGCTTCATCCGCTGGCCGTCGCCCGGGACCGGGCCGACCACCGGGGCGCTCCGGGCCAGCGCGTCGAGCAGCGGCCGGGCCTGCCCGACCGCGTCGTCCGCACCGGACACCATGATCAGCAGGTCGCCCGCGGCCGCGCGCTGCACCCCGCCGGAGACCGGCGCGTTGACCACCGTGACCCCGCTGCGGCCGAGGCGGGCGGCGACCTCCGCGACGACCTCAGGGCCCGACCGTCGCCATGATCACCACGACGGTGCCGGCCGCCAGCGCACCCGCCGCGCCGGCCGGCCCGAACAGCACCTCGTCCACCTGGTCGGGCGTGGCCACCATGATCGCGACGATCCCGGCGTCCCGGACCGCCCCGGTGATGCTGTCCGCGGCCTGCACCCCGTCGCCGGCCAGCGCCGCGGCACGCCCCGGCGCGATGTCGTAGGCCGCCACCGGGTGCCCCGCGCGGGCCAGGCGCCCCGCCATCGGCGCGCCCATCGCACCTAGCCCGAGCCAGCCGACCCGCATCAGGGAACCTCCTCCTCGCCGTGAAGGATCGCCACCACCTGGGCCAGCGTGCCGTCGTCACCGACGTTGCCCGCGAACACCACGTACGGCATCCCGACCGCCTCCGGGGCCGCGTCGAGTGGCCGGAACACCGAGACCGTCCCGGGGAACAGCTGGCCGGCCACCTCGGCACGGCGGATCCCCAGCCCCTGGAGCATCACGTCGTGGGAGGTGATGCCGCCCTTGGCGATCACCCAGGCGGGCCGCGCCGCCAGCGCGTCGCGGACGATCCGGGACAAGGCCGCGGACACGGTCCGGGCGATCGCGAGGCTGCCCGCCGCCTCCCGGGCCGCCACGACCTGCCGGCTGGTGTACAGCAGCACGTCGGAGTGAGCCAGCACCCCGGTGACCCGCCGCGCGATGGCGGCCGCCACGTCCGGGCCGCCGTCCAGCACCGCAGGCACGTCCAGCTCGATGTCGGTGATGGCGCCGCGGTCCCGGAGCGCGGCCACCTGACGGCTGGTCTGCCCGACGTGCGAGCCCACCACGACCAGGCCGTGCCCCTCGCGCCGTTTCTCTCCCCAGATCTGCGCTCCGCGCAGGGCAGGCTTGGGCCCCAGCCCGCTGAGCGCCCGCACGAACGACGGCCCGGTGCGGAACAGGAAGGACTGCCCGTCCCCCTCGGCGTCCAGCACGCTGCGCGCCACCCTCTCCAGGTCGGAGTACTCGGTGGCGTTGACCACCACCCACGCCCCGCCGGCCGCGCTGGCCAGCACCTCGCGGACCCGGGCCGGCCCGCCGAGCCGGATGTCCGCGAGGCTGATGCTGCGCACGTCTTCCGGCCGGATCGTCCCCCCGCTTTTTTCCGCAACGAAAACCCGCAGGTCCGACGCGGAGTACCCGAACGCGCTGTCGTTGGCGAACTCGGTCTCACCGACCGGGACCAGCCCGCCCCCCGTCCGCGCCCAGTGGATGTCGGCGGCGGTCACCCGGCCTGCTTCCAGGAAGGCGGGAACCAGGAGAACGCCGTCGTAGCCGCGGCCGACCATGTCCTGCCGGACCGCCTGCAGCGCGGCCACCTCCGCCATCACGTGGCCGCGGAGTGTCGAGTCGCTCCGGCTGACCAGCTGGATACGGGTGCCGCGCCGTCCCGCCACGGTGATCAGGCCCCGGGCGGCCCGGGTGGTCAGCCCGGCGGCGGCCGGGCCGTCCAGGCTGCGGGAGTTGGTGAGAACGAAGCAGGCGGCGGCCGGCCCGGCCAGCGCCGCAGCGTAGGCGTCTTCCTCCAGCACGGTCACGACCTGGACGTCGTGCACGGACTGTGACCCGGTCGGGTCGTCATCGAGGACGCCCAGGAGCAGGTCACCGGCGGTGCGTGACGCGCGGATGGATTCGCGCAGGCCCTCGTCGCCGGGCTGGGCCGGGGGCAGCCCGGCGAACACCCCGGCCGCGTCCGGCCGCCTGTCCCCGAGCACCCTGGCCCCTTCCCGCGCCTGCGGTCCCCTGGATCTGCGTGGTCCCCCGCCCCGGGTCCGCGGCCGGGTGCGGCAGATCCGGCCACCCGGGATCCGGGCACCGGCGATCACCACTGCCTAAGATCGCACTGTATTCCACACCCCGGCCCGGGACGGAGACGTCGTGACGAATGTGGCCATTACGGGCGGTGCCGGGTTCCTCGGCGCCCGCCTGGCCCGCGACCTGCTGGCGGCTGGCTCACTGGACGTGGCGGGCGACGGCGACCGCCCGCTCTCCCGGGTGACCCTCCTGGACCGTGTCCCGGCGCCCCCGGACCTGACCGCCGACCCGAGGGTCACGCCCGTCCAGGGAGATCTCGCCGGGCTGACGGCGCCCGGGGAGGCCGGGCGGGACGCGCTGGCCCGCGCCGACGTGGTGTTCCACCTGGCGGCCGCCGTGAGCGGTGAGTGCGAGGCCGACTTCGACCTGGGTATCCGGGCGAACCTGCACGCCACGGAGGCGCTGCTCGCCGCCTGCCGCGCGGTGGGGACCAGCCCGATGGTGGTCTTCTCAAGCTCGATCGCGGTGTTCGGCGGGTCCCCCGAGCATCCGCTCCCGGCCGTGGTGGAGGACCACACGCTGCCGAACCCGCAGACCAGCTACGGGATCCAGAAGTTCATCGGCGAGCAGTTGGTGGCCGACTACACCCGCAAAGGGTTCCTGCGCGGGCGGAGCATCCGGCTCATGACGGTCAGCGTGCGCCCCGGCCGCCCCAACGCCGCAGCGTCGGGCTTCATGTCGGGCATCATCCGCGAGCCGCTGGCGGGCCAGCGCGCGGCCTGCCCGGTCGGTCCGGACACCGAGGTGGCGCTGGCCTCCCCGGCCCGGGCCATCGAGGCCCTGCGCTGCGCCGCCACCTCACCGGACGATGCCTGGGGCGGCCGCACCGCGGTGACCATGCCCGGCCTCACGGTGAAGGTCGGGGATATGGTCGCCGCGCTAGAGCAGGTGGCCGGGCCCGCGGTCACCAGCCTCATCGACTGGGTGCCGGACCCGGTGGTGGCGGGCATGGTGTCGGGCTGGGCCGCCCGGTTCCGCTCGGACCGGGCGGCCCGCCTGGGCCTGGCCCCTGACCCCGATTTCACCTCGATCATCAGGAGACATCTGGCCGCCACCCAGGCTGGAGCCTGAACGCCCGGAGCGCAGGATGAGATGCCAGCGGCCGGCGTGCGGCGCGCCGGCAATCAGCCGGTCATCCTGAGGGCAGCACGTCGATGTCGAATTCGTTGCCCTCCGGGTCGGCCATGCACCGCCACCGGAAACCTTTAGCTCGCGGGTGTTCCCCGGCTCAAGCCAGCGGCCGCCGAGCGCTTCGACCTCGGCAGTAGCCTGATCTAGATCGTTGACGATCAGATCGAGGTGCAGCCGGTTCTTGCCGGCCTTCCCCTCAGGGACGCGCTGGAACCCGACGGTGAGGCCGTCCTTGGCTGCCGACAGCACCACGAACTGGCCGTCTCCGATCGTGGTCTCCACGCCCACGTCCAGCAGCCCGCACCAGAACCGCGCGAGCCGTTCAGGATCGGTGGCGTCGATGACGAGGTATCCCACCGAAGCTGGCATTGCCCCTCCCCCAGCGGCGATCAAGGTGGTGTCAAGTTAACGGAACAAAAACGCGCCAGCAAGGGCCGCCCCAGAACCGCACCGCCGCCAAAATCCCCGGCAGAGCGGCGCGAAACCACACCGCAGGTATTCCTCGCCGGATGGCCAGCGAGCCGCGCGCCGGGCGTAGCTCGCGGCGTCATGCGGCCAGCTCAGAAGATGGTGGCCCAGTCGCTTTTCATGCTGACGATCGTCCAGCCGCTCTTGCCGGCCCGCTCCAGCGCCTGCTCGGCGCCGCTGGTGTACGCGAACTCGCGTTGGCCGTCGTCGTGGAGGACGAGCAAGCGCAGGGACGGCTTGTCCTGATGCTGGGTGAAATCGAGCATGGGGATGTCGCCGTTGGAGTTGCCGGCAGCCAGGAGCGGCCTTCGGCCGGTGCGGCTCCAGATCCGGATCGGTTTCTGCGGGCCGTCATCGAGATAGTCGGCCTCGGCCTTGTGCGTGATCGTGCCACCGTGGTCGTCGCTGGTGTACTGGAACGTGGATGCGCTGCCGATGACCCGGTCACGGGAGATCCCGTACACCTCCTGGCTGATCGGTCGCATGAAGTCACGGCCGCCGCCGGAGGCGATGTAATTCGTGAACCCATTCGCTGCCAGGTAGCCGAGCAGCTCGACCATGGGCACATACGCGGTCTCCAGGTAACCGCGGCCGAGGGTCGGATGCTGCGCAGTGTGCAGGAAGGCACCGGACTTCGCCTCGAACTCCTCGACGCTGATCCCCTCGTAGGCGGCAAGGACACCGGCCAGGAGCGTTCGCACGTTGGCGTCGTTGCCAGCGTAGTGCTCGGCGAGCACCGTCCCGAGCCAGCCATAGTCGCGCTCGTACGCCGCCTTCCAGGGCTGACGGCCGCGCAGCGCGGGGTCGTCCTGCGCCATCTCATATAGCCGGCGGAAAATGAAGTCAGCCTGGATCGGCATCGGCTTCTCGCACCACAAGGTCCCGTCGTTGTCGAAGACCGCCACGCGCTCCTCGGGTGGCACACCGGCCGATACCGTCTGCTCGGCAAACTCCACGACCGCCCGTCTGGCGGTACCGTCATTCCAGCTGGCCAGCTCCCCGGTCACAGTCCCCATCCCTCGTCATCATCGCCTGGCCTCGCGTTCGAGGTCGGGCATACGGGTCGCCGCTGACCTTTTCAGCCGCAACAGCCCGCAGAGCGATGGTGCCACCGGCGATTCCTGCCGGCATCACCCCCCAGGGTGATCAACGACGGGCCCAGGCTTAACCCGATCCCGGTGAATCGCAAGGACAGCAGGCACCAGACCAGCGACGACTCACGCAATCGCCGTCCCATTGATCTGCCATAGGGCAGCTCTCACGCCCGCGTGTTCGCATCAGCTGAGCCGGCAGAGCCGGGTAATGGTCAGAATGTCCGTCAATGCGGGTCAGGCTCCGGCGCCCGGCTGCCGGGCCCCCGGGCCGGATGTGTCACCGACGGCGAAAGCGGGAGACGATGACGGCGCCGACGACCAGCACGATGACCACGATGACGCCGATGAAAAACGGGCCGTGATGTCCGCCGTTGGTCACGCTGGCGAGAAGGTGCACGCTGACTCCCAAGTAGGCCCGGGCGCTGACAGGGAGGTCAATTTATCTGAGTGCGGCGCCTCACACCTCTGTCCGGCGCTCCCTGCGGCGGCTTGCGCTCTTCTTACTTCACGGGCTTATCGCGTGCTGGACCGACGTGTTCGCCACCCCGGGCACCAGAACCAGCGGCAACCATGCAGGGGATTTCGCCGTGGTGCCGCCCGGCTGGACCGGGCAGCTGCCCGCTGGGGTCCAGCGGATAGACACACCGACCCCGATGGCCTGGATCATCGGCCGCATCAAGACCGATGGCCCGGCCGATTACGACGCCGTCCACCAGATCCAGGATGCCCTGCGAATCACGCCGCTGTCATCGTGGGGCCAGCAGCCACCGCCGGTCACGGCCGAGATTGATCCGTCGGTTGACATGACGACCGCGCCGCTGGATCAGGTCAACGCCATGACCGGCCTTGACTTCTTCCGCCGCGGCGCTGAGCTGATGAGGGTCCACCCGCCGCACCCGACGGACTGGTTGACGATTGCCCGGCTGCGCCGCATCGGCATCAACGCCGGCGAGTCGTTCAACGCTGACGCCGTTGACCCGGTGGTTATGGAAGCGCTGACCAGCGTGCCGGGTGACGCGCAGAAGATCCTCCTCAGCCGCCTCCCCGGAATGGCCAGCATCATCGACGGATGGCAGTCGAACCTCAACACCATTGGCGTGTACGGCGACTTCTACGTCAAGCGCGCCATCGTCGCCATGCATCAGGTCCCGCGCTGGCCTCTTCTTGACCTTCCTATCGGCGGCCAGGTACCTTGCACTACATGGAACTTGGCGAGGACATGCTGGCCCAGGTTCGGCGGGGTGTGGCTGAGCACTGCGTCCTCGCCCTGCTCACCAAAGGGGAAAAGTACGGGTTCGAGCTGGCGCGTGAGCTCGGGACACGGAGGCGGATCATCGCCAGCGAAGGGACGCTCTACCCGCTGCTCGCCCGTCTGCGGCGCAACGGCCTCGTCGAGACGTCGTGGCGGGAGTCAAACGCCGGGCCGCCGCGCCGCTACTACCACCTCACGAGGGACGGAGAGCTAGCCCTCGCCATCTTCAAGGAACAGTGGCGGTTTTTCCGCGACGCCGTCGAGGAGATCCTCAACGAAGGGAGCCAGGAGTGACCTCCAAACCCGCCGGCGAGGCCGACAAGCTCGTCCGGCGCTATCTGGCGCAGCTGGACGCAGCGCTGCGGGGCGTAGACGCCCCCCGCAGGGACGAGATCCTCGCCGAAGTGCACGGGCACATCGAAGAGGGGCGGACCGGGCTCGATCCCGACGACGCAGCGAGTGTCCGGACCCTCCTCGACAAGGTCGGGGATCCCGCGGCCATCGCCGCCGAGGCAGGCGCACCGCCCCCGGGCAGCCGCCGCTGGGACGCGTGGGCGCCGTGGCTGATCATCTTCGGCCCAGTCGCGAGCGGGCTGGGCTGGCTCGCCGGGATGCTGATCCTGTGGCCTTCCCCGACATGGAGCCGGCGCGACAAGCTGATCGCCACCTTCGTGCCGCCAGCAGGCCTGGTGGCTCTTTTCTTCGGCCTCGTGGCCGCGCTCCGCGCGACAGCTTCCTGCCGGGGGCAGGTCCCCGCCTTGCACGCCTCCGCTAGCTGCACGACCAGCGGGCTCACCCTCCCGCTCGGAGTGGCCATACTGCTGGTCGTCGTCGGTCTCGCCGCTCACTTGCTGCCGCCGATCCACCTGATGAGGACGCGTCGTCAGCAACGCTCCACCTTTGCCTGATCAGCCCGCTGAGTTGTCAACGGATTGGGCCCACCGTGATGAGCCCGTGGTGGAAGAGACACCTGATCAGGTCGGCGCGCGTCCCATGCGTCGTAGACGAGGATGCTGATCAAGGCCAGCTCCGGCAGCGCGGACAGATAGCGCTCCCAGCAGTAGCGGTCCGTGAATCTCGTCGCCTGATGATGGCGACCCAGTGAATCGCCCGCCCCACCTCAGCGCCGCCACCTCGCCAGACGCCGGGTGCTCCGCCTGAGCCCGTACGCCAGAAGATCGGCTATCGCGCTTAACTTGGGGCGGGATACTATTCGCTGGCCTGGGACGCCGCCATCTTGCCGAGGGAGCGCCCGTGATCCGTAACGCATGGTATGTCGCTGGTTTCAGCGAGGAATTCGCGCCCGGCACCATCGCCGGGCAGGTGATCACGGGCAGACCGCTGGTGCTGTGGCGAACGCGCGCGGGAGAGGCCGTGGCCCTCGACGCCCGCTGCGCCCACAAGCGGTTCCCGCTCTGGAAGGGCAGGCTGCTCGACGGCGACGTGCTCGAGTGCGCCTATCACGGGTTCGCCTATGCCCCCTCCGGGCACTGCGTGGCGATCCCGGCCCTGCACGAGCACGGGGAGAAGATCCCGCAGACCGCGAGGCAGCGCAGGTTCCCCGTGGTCGAGCAGGACGGTGTGGTGTGGCTGTGGCCGGGCGATCGCGAGCCCGCGGGCCGCCCCCCGCGCACCCCCGAGATCGGTGCCGGTGAATGGGACACCCTCAGCACCGAACCTATGGAGGTCGCGGCCAACGCGCGCCTGCTGATCGAGAACCTATTCGACCTCACCCACTTCTACCCGCTGCACGCCGGCAACATCGGGTCACTGGCGGATGCGCAGGTTCCCGTCGAGATCGAGCGCGGGGAGCGCGAGGGAGTCCCGTATCTGAAGACCATCAGGCGCCGGACCAACTTCACGCTGCCGCCGATGACACGGGACAGGTTCGGCCTGCAGGTCGCAGACCAGGTGCAGGAGCACACGATGGTGGGGCCTGGCCTTTTCCACGTGGTCGTGAAGGTAGCCCCGCCCGGCCGTCTCGGCCGCGGTGAGGAGCAGGGTTTCGTGCTCTACCAGAGCATCACCCCGCAGGACGAGTCGCACCACCTGTGGCGTCGGTTGACGTCCTGCCGGGCCGGGACCGGCTGGGCCGCCTCCCCGGGCAGGAGCCTGGTTGAGGCGATCGTGGCCGGCGCCCCCACGGTGGTGGAGCAAGACCGCTGGGCCATCGAAGAACAGCAGAAGATGTTCGCCTACCCGGACGAGGGCTACCGAGAGGTTCACATCAAGACCGACGGCGCGGTGATGATGGCGCGGCGGATCCTGGACGACATGGAAGCCTCCGAGGGTTCGGCCGGCGTGCCGCAGGTGCGCAGCCAGCGGGCCCGGCGGTCCGCGGACGTAGCATGAGTTGCGGGGGCCGCCCGCGCTGGGGGTTCTGCGAGGACTGCGAGCGGTGGCAGTTCAGCGCCGGGTGGGGAGATCCGGCCGCGTGCCCCGCGTGCGGCGCCCCGCCGTGCCCGCTGGAGTCCTGGTCCGGCGGAATCGCACGGATCACGCTCGTCCTTGACCTGCCGCCCGGCGGCGAACTGCCGCTGCTGGGATAACACTTCCAACTGCCCAGGGCTGGCCTCACCGCCGGGCGGAACACCTAATCTCCGAGACCAGCGGCCCGCCGGTGGGGATCGCCGCTGGTCCCTGCGGATCAGCCAGACCCTGACCCGGGCCCAGGTCCAGGCTGAGCACCGGCTGCTGGCCCGGCTGGCCCGGGCTGGCCTGCCTTTCGCGGTGCCTGCGCCCGTCCCGCTGCCGGACGGCAGCACCGTCGCCGGCACTCCTGGCGGCCCGGCCACGCTGAGCGAATGGATTCCGGGCGTCCGGCCCGATCTCAGCCAGGAGGCGGCGCTGGAGAGGTTCGGCCGGGCTGCGGCGGAACTGAGCGACGCGCTGGCCGCCGTTCCGCCGCAGGACACGCCGAACGACTGGCAGGGTGGCCCGCTGCAGGCGCTCCCCGGACGTGGCCGCGCTGTCCCGGGACCTGATGGCGGGCGGGCTGGACCCGGGGCGGGCCGGGGTCCTGCGGGACGGCGCGGGCCGGGCGGTGGCGGCCTGGGAGGGGATAACCGGGCGGCTGCCCGGCCCAGGTCGTGCACGCCGACCTGGCCGCGTCCAACGTGCTGGTCAGCCCGGACACCGGGGCCGTGACCGGGGTGCTGGACTTTGAGATGGCCGGCTACTGGATTCGGGCCATCGAGCTGACCGTGGCCCTGGCCCTGTCCGGGGCCGCGCACGGGCCGGGCTGGCCGCGCCGGGCGGCGGCCGTGGCCCGGGGCGGTGCCTGGGGACAGCGGCTGACCGACGCCGAGCTGGCCGCCCTGCCCGACCTGATCCTGGTCCGGGCCATAGGCTCGATGCTGTGGCGCGCGGGCCGGTGGCGGCGCGGCCAGTCCAGCCTGGCCGAGGTCGCCGGCCGGCTGGATGTTCTGGCCGAGACACTGCGCTGGCGGACGGCCGGGGGCGGCGAGCTGGGACACATAGTGGCGGCCGCCGGGCGGTAATTCAGGTGGCCGGCTAGACGCTGACGTTCGGTGCAAGCCAACCGGGCTTATGCCGCGCGAGGCACAGCAGGGTTAGCTGCCAGTGCACCCAACACCCCGCGACTTTGTGCTCGCAATTGGCGCGGTCATTGATGGCCCGGACGGCACGCCGTCCGGGCGTATCGAGATCACTGGGCCAGATACGCGCGGAGGCGAGTGACGAATTCCGCGACCTGCGGGGCGGTGCCGCGTCCGGCGCCGGGCCATTCGTCGGCCTTCAGCCCCTGATACTCCTGCGGCGTGCCGGGGTACCGGGCCACCAGGTGAACATGCAGGTGCGGCACGTGGTTGCCGAGGACCGCCGCGTACACGTGGTCGGCACCCGCGACCTCGCGCAGGGCGCGGCTGGCGCGGGCGCACCACGAGCCGAGGGCCTGGGCTTCGGGCTCGGTGAGGTCCGCGAGCCCGGCGGCGTGCCGGCGCGGCTCCACGAACAGATAGCCCAGGTAGACAGGCTGCTCGTTGCGTCCCGCGGAATGCGGAGAGAGATGCGAGACGACCACCAGGTCGTCCGCCCCGACCGGGCCGCCCGGCATCAGGCTAGGGTCGCCATGCTTCCGGCAGACGAAGCAGCGAGCAGCGTCGTGTGCTTGCATACCAGCACTATGCATCCCCGGCAGGAGGCCTCATGCGATCGGCCGATAACCGGGCCGGCGAGGAGCCGGCCGCGAGCGACTTCCCGGTGCACCGCCGCTTCACCACCCGGTGGGCCGACAACGACGTGTACGGGCACCTCAACAACGTCGTCTACTACGAGTTCTTCGACTCGGCCGTGAACGGCTGGCTGATCGACGCGACCAGCGTGGACATCCGGGACCTGCCGGCCATCGGCGTGGTCGCCGAGACCTCCTGCCGGTATCTGCGCGAGATCTCGTTTCCCGGCGACGTGTCGGTCGGGCTCGCGCTCGCCCGGCTGGGCAACTCCAGCGTGGTGTACCAGCTTGGCGTGTTCGCCTACGAGGGCAGCGAGCTGGATCCCCGGCCCAGGGCGGTCGGGAGATTCGTGCACGTGTACGTGGACGCGCAGACCCGCAGGCCGATCCCGGTCCCCGAGAGCGTCCGCATCGCCCTGGCGACGCTCCAGCGGCCGGCCTGACCGCGAGCCCCGCACGGTCCCGGGCCTCCGCAACGGCGATGCCGGGCCGGTCAGGCCCGGACCCGTCAGGACCGTGCGTCCGCCGTCGCGGCCCACCTGGACCCGGCCGATAAGGTCGCCACCATGGGCAGCAGCGTGATGGACGACCATCCGGGATGGCTGTGACGGCCGCGACGCCGTCCCGGCCGCCGGGTTCCGCACGAGGCGCCCCGGACGCGGCCGGGCTCACGGCGGAGAGACCAGGATCCGGCGACCCGGAGGCCGCTGAACCGGGCTCCGGTGCGCTGGGGTTCAGCGGACTCGGC
This sequence comes from uncultured Actinomycetes bacterium, assembly GCA_963723595.1. GTDB lineage: Bacteria > Actinomycetota > Actinomycetes > Streptosporangiales > Streptosporangiaceae > RYN-230. Next base: position 196,458 of record CAVRRQ010000010.1, on the reverse strand, counting down.
CCGGCCGGGCCGATGTCCCCGGGGCTGGCCTCGGCAGTGGCCAGCTTCCCCGGGATGATCGACACGCTGCGGGTGCTGCAGGACCGGATCACCAGCTCGGTGCCCAGTGCGGAACTCGCCGCGGAGGTCTCGCGCACCCTCGCCGACCTGGCCATCCAGCTCGGCGCGTACGCCGTGGACGAGCAGGCCCAGATCGCCGGGCGGATGGGCCTGCCAGGCCGGGGCCAGGCCATGGTGCCGGTCATCTACCTCGACGAGCAGGATGACCAGCACGCTGCAGGCCGGGTGACGTTCGGCCGCTTCTACCTCGGGGGCAATGGGGCCGTGCACGGGGGCGCCATCCCGCTGGTCTTCGACGACGTCATGGGCCGGCTGGCGAACACCGGCGGCCGGCCACCCTCGCGGACCGCGTACCTGCACGTCAGCTACCGCAGCATCACGCCCATCGACCGGGAACTGCAGCTGACCGCGCGGTTCGACCGTGAGGAAGGACGCAAACGGTTCCTGTCCGGTGAACTGCGCGACGGGGGCACGCTCTGCGCCGAGGCAGAGGGCCTGTTCGTCGCCCTCCGGCTCGGCCAGCCCTGATCGCTTCATGGCCGTACCCGGGATAAGTGCAACGGTCAGGAGTCACCGTAGACCGGGACCCGGGCGCCGCTGATGGGGGCGGCGTCCGGCCCGATCAGGAAGGCGATCACCTTGGCGATCGCGGCCGGCGCGACCGCCCGGGCGGCCAGGTCGGGCGGCATCCAGGACCGGTTGGCGGGCGTGTCGATGACCGAAGGCAGCACGCAGTTCACCCGGATCCCCTGCGGCCGGAGCTCATCGGCCAGCAGTTCCGTGGCCCGCACCACGGCCGACTTGCTGAGGGCGTGGGCCAGCGGGGCCGGGCCGCCGACCGCCGTCTTGGAGCCCACGGTCACGATCGCGCCGCCCCCGGCCGCGGCCATCCGGGGGGCTGCTTCCTGGCTGCACCACAGCAGCGAGACCACGTTGGACCGCCAGAGGCTGTCGAGTGAGTCCTCGTCGAGATCGGCGAGCTTGCCGGGGACGAACCCGCCGGCCAGCGCCACCAGCGCGGCCGGCGTGGCCACCGTGTCGATCTCGGCGAACGCGGCGCGTACCGCGGCCCGGTCGGCCAGCTCGACCGGGACATGGTGCACCCCGTCCTCGGCGCCGAGTTTTTCCAGGGCGGCCGACGGGCGGTCCAGGGCGATCACCGCCAGGTCCCGGCTGCGCAGCTCGGCCACCACCGCGTGCCCGAGCGCTCCCGCCGCCCCCGTCACCAGCACCGCACCGTCCATGTTCCTCCTCCGGGTCCGGGCCGGGCCTGGCCAGCGGCCACGATGGCGTCCTTGATGATCTCAGTACGGCACTCAGTCCGCCGGTACCGGGACGGCCGGCTCGCCGTGAAACCGTGGCGGCCGGCGCTCGAGGAAAGCGCGCACGCCCTCGCGGCCCTCCTCCCCCGTGGCGCTGGCCGCGATCTGCTCCGCTCCCGCATCCAGGTGGGCAGCGAAATCCGCGGACGCACCGTCGCGGACCAGGCGCTTGATCCGGCCGAGCGCGGCGGTGGGACCGTCGGCCAGCTGGGCCGCCAGCCGCTCCGCCTCCGACCCGACCCCGTCGTCAGGCACCACCATGCTCACCAGGCCGAGCGCCAGCGCCTGGGCGGCGTCCAGGACCTGGTTGGTGAGCAGGATGTAGCGGGCCCGGGCCGCACCCACGCTGCGGGGCAGCGTCCACGACATGCCGCCGTCCGGGGAGAACCCGATGCCCGGGTACGCGGGGCGGAGCCGGGTAGAGGTCCCCGCCACCGCGATGTCCGCGAGGCAGACGATGCTCAGGCCGGGCTCCGCCGCCCAGCCGTGCACGGCCGCGATCACGGGCACCGGCGCGTCGGCGATGGCCCGCTGGAAGGCGTGGAACTCCCGGGCCATGCCCCGGACCAGGGCCCCGGGGTCGCCGGCCGCCCCGAACGCGCCCACGTCACCGCCGGTGCAGAAGCTCGGGCCCTCGCCCGCGAGCAGCACCGCGCCGGTCTCCGGTCCGAGCTGGTGCAAGGCCTCGGTGACCTCGCGGACCGCCTGGCCGTTCAGGGCCGAGCCATGCCCGGCCGTGGAAATCACGCAGCGCATCACCCGGCCGCGCCGCTGCACAAAAGACGTCATGGTGCCATGCTGCCCGCCGCGCCCGGTCCGGGAACAGCCCGGGGCCGGGTCAGGCCGGTTCGCCGCCGGGGGCGTCCGGTCCGGCGCCGCCCTTCCACTGCGCGGAGCCCGCGTCCCACTTGGTGTATGTGTAGGGGTTGTCGAGCACCTTGGTCTCGGGGATCTCCGGGTGCATGCCCTCGGCCCACGCCTCCGCCCCCAGCTGGGCTTGCAGGTACCCGACGGTCTCGTCCACCACCTGGCGGGCCTTGGCCAGGCTGCCGCCGTCCAGCTGGTGCGCGGACTTGACCACCTGGCCGTTCACCAGCACCGTGTGCACGTCGCCGCGCTGGGCCTGGAAGGCGACGTGGCCGTAGGGGTTGAGCAGGGGGAACGAGACCGGGGAGGTGTCGTTCTTGATCAGCACGACGTCGGCCTTCTTACCGGGCTCCAGGCTGCCCACGACCGAGTCCAGCCCGAGGGCCTTGGCGCCGCCGCGGGTAGCCCAGTCGACCACGTCCTCGGCCCGCAGGTGGCAGTGGGTCACGGTCTCCTGGCGGCCGTGCGCCTCCAGGTGCTCGCGGGAGCGGTCCGCGCCCAGCGTGGTCCGCATGGCCGAGAACAGGTCGCCGCTCCACCACACGCTGGTGTCCATGGACAGCGACACCGGGATCCCATGCTCGCGGAGCTGCCAGGTGGGCGGGTAGCCCTGGCCCGCGCTCTGCTCACTCTCGGTGGACACCGAGGCGGTGCCGCCCGTGGCGGCGATCCGGTGGTAAGAGTCGCGGTTCAGGGTGGCCGCGTGCACGTAGATGGTGGACGGGGTCATGAACCCGTGCTCGTGCATGAGCCGGATCCCGTCGTCGTTGGTGGCGCCCCAGACGCCGGCGTGCGTGGTGACCGGCACGCCGAGGTCCCGGGCCACCTCGAACGCGGCCTGCTCCGGGAACGCCGGGTCACCAGTCACGTCGAAGGCCATCTGGAAGCCGAGCATGTCGTTGGCCGTGCCGAAGTGGCGGCTGACGAAATCGCGGAACTCCGGGGCGGCCGACCACTCCCACGGGCCCTGCTGGATGTTGCCGTAAGCCAGCACGAACCGGCCGGGCACCTCGGTGAGCGCCGCCACCGCCGCCTCGGCGTGGTCCACGGTCTGCAGCCCGTGCGACCAGTCGACGGTGGTGGTGACGCCCGCGTCGAGGGCCTCCAGCCCGGACAGCAGGTTGCCCGCGTAAATGTCCTGCGGCCGGAACGTCTTGCCCCACTGCAGGTAGTACCAGACGAAGTACTGGGTCAGCGTCCAGTCCGCGCCGTACCCGCGCATCGCGGTCTGCCACATGTGCCGGTGCGTGTCGATCATGCCCGGCATGACGATGCCGCCGGTCGCGTCGATCTCGGTGGTGCCCTCCGGCACCTCCAGGCGCGGCCCCACGGCCGCGATCCGCTCGCCGTCCACGAGGACGTCGCCGCCGTGGTGCACGGTGTGCGCGTCGTCCATGGTCAGCACCGTCGCGTTCCGGAACACCAGGGTCATGGCGGACCTCCACTTCGAGGCGGTCAGGCGGTCGGCGTATCGTGGCGGCTCACGGACACCTGTCCGCACAACGGCCGCAGCACACTAGTCCGGAAGCGTGGCCGGTTCACGGACCGATGTCAAGGGAGAGCTGACATGGCACGCCGTGACGCAAGCCCCGATTTCATCGAGGCGGTCGCACGGGGCCTCGACGTGATCCGCGCTTTCCAGCCGCACCAGCCGGTCATGTCGCTGACCGCGGTGGCCGGCGCGGCCGGGCTGGCCCGGCCCACCGCCCGCCGGGTGCTGCTCACCCTGGAGCAGCTCGGCTACGTCCGGACGGCCCCCGGCGGCTTCGAGCTCACCCCCCGGGTGCTCGACCTCGGCATGGCCTACGTGCTGTCCCGCAACCTGTGGCAGGTGGCGCGGCCGCACATGGAAGGCCTGGTGGCCAGGACGCGCGAATCCTCGTCCATCGCCCAGCTGGACGGCCCGGACATCGTCTACGTGGCCCGGGTCGCCGTACCGAAGATCATCGCGCTGGCGGTGACCATCGGGACCCGGTTCCCCGCCGTGGCGACCTCACTGGGCCAGGTGCTGCTGGCCGCGCTCCCGCCGGAGGCGGCCAGGCAGGTGCTGGCCGAGCCGGGCCGGTCCGGCATCACCCCCCGCTGGCAGCCCGGCCCCGCCGAGCTCGACGCGGAGCTGCGCGAGGTGCGGGCCCGGGGCTGGTCGCTCACGGACGAGCAGCTCGCGCCGGGGATCCGCTCGGTTGCCGCGCCACTGCGGGACGGGGACGGGCGGGTGATCGCGGCGCTGAACGTGACCGTGCACGCGGCCGGCACCCCGGTGCAGACCCTCACCGGCGAGTACCTGCCCCTGCTGCTCCAGACGGCCGGTGCGATCAGCGCGGACTGGGCACGGTACCAGTCAGTGCCGCACGTCACCGTGCCTGTGCCGGGTGCCTTGACAGCCGGCACGGGCGCCAGCAGACTGCAGATCGCCGGACAAGTGTCCGGTCAGCGGACAGCTCGATAACGACCTGCACAACCAGGAACAATAACGATCCGTCCGGAGGACTCGATCAGCGGACAGCAGTGGAGCCAGTGCCGATGACCCAGCCAGACCCGACCCCCGACTCACCTGGCGTACCTGCCGGGCCGCTGTCCGGCGTGCTGGTCGCCGACTTCTCGCGGGTCCTGGCCGGCCCGTACTGCACCATGCTGCTGGCCGACCTCGGCGCCGACGTGATCAAGGTGGAGAGCCCGGGCGGGGACGACACCCGCCAGTGGGTCCCTCCGGTGACCGAGGACGGCCGGTCCACATACTTCCTGGCCATCAACCGGAACAAGCGGTCGGTGGCGCTGAATCTGAAGGACCCAGGCGACCTGGCCGCCGCGCAGGAGCTGGCCCGCCGGGCGGACGTGTTCGTGCAGAACTTCAAGCCGGGCGGGCTGGCCCGCTACGGGCTGGACTACGAGTCGGTCAGCGCCGCGAACCCGGGCCTCGTCTACGCCTCGATCAGCGGGTTCGGCTCGGGCGGCGGCAAGGACCTGCCCGGTTACGACCTCATGGTCCAGGCCATGTCCGGGCTGATGAGCCTGACCGGCGCCCCGGACGGGCCGCCGTTCCGGGCGGGGATCTCGGTGTTCGATGTGATCGCCGGCCTGCACACCGCGTTCGGCATCGTGGCCGCGCTGTACGACCGGGCCGCCACCGGCGCCGGGCAGCACGTCGAGGCCAACCTGCTGTCCTCGGCGCTGTCCGGGATGGTCAACCAGACCAGCGCCTGGGTGACCGGCGGGGTGGTCCCGTTCCGGATGGGCAACGCGCATCCCAGCCTGTTCCCCTACGAGCCGCTGCCCACCGGCGACGGGGAGCTGATCGTCACCGCCGGGAACGACGCCCAGTTCGCCCGGCTGTGCCAGGAGATCGGGGCCCCGGAACTGGCCGGGGACCCGAGGTTCGCCCGCAACGAGGGCCGGACCGCGAACCGGGACGAGCTCAAGCCGCTGCTCGCCGAACGGCTGGCCGCCAAGACGGCCAAGGAGTGGTTCGACGTGCTGATCGCCGCGGGCGTGCCCTGCGGGCCGATCAACACGGTGGACGGGGGCGTGGCGTTCGCGGCCGAGGTCGGCCTGGACCCGGTCGTGGTGGCCGGCCCGCCGGGCAACAGCATGCGCACCGTCCGGCACCCGCTGGCGTTCTCCCGTACCCCGCCGCGCTATCACCTGCCCCCGCCTAAGCTCGACGAGCACGGCGCGGAGGTCCGGGCCTGGCTCGCCTCGCCCGACCCGGACGACAGCACGCAGGAAGAAGGCACCTCATGACGCAGCCGGACCCGGTCCCCCGCTTCCCCACCTCGCTGGGCACCTCCAGCGAGAAGACCATCACCCTGCTCGGCCAGGACCTGGCCGCGGACCTGATGGGCAAGGTGGGCTTCGGCGAGCTGGCCCTGTGGCTGGTCACCCAGCGGCGCCCGACCGCCGCCCAGGTCCGGGTGTTCGAGGCCGTGCTGGTCGCGCTGGCCGACCACGGGTTCACGCCGACCGCGATGGCGGCCCGGCTCACCTACCTGAGCGCCCCCGATTCCGTGCAGGGCGCGCTGGCGGCCGGCCTGCTCGGCGGCGGTTCCCGCTTCCTGGGCGTCACCGAGGACGCCGGGCCAGTTCCTGTCCGCCGCGCTGGCCGAGGCCGGCCAGCCGCTCCCGGCCGACGACGCCGGCTGGGACGCGCTGGCGGTCGGCGCGATCACCAGGGCGCGGGCGGCGGGGAAGTTCATCCCCGGCCTCGGCCACCCCGTGCACAAGGTCACCGACCCGCGCACCCCGGTCCTGATCCAGATCGCCGAGGAAGAAGGGCTGCGCGGCCCGCACCTGCGGCTGTTCGAGGCGATCGGCCGGGTCCACCCTCAGCTGCTCGGCCGCACCCTGCCGCTGAACGGCGCGGGGACCTGCGGGGCCGCGCTCGCCGACCTGGGCCTCCCGCCCGCGCTGCTGCGCGGCTTCGCCCTGCTGGCCCGGGCCGCGGGGCTGCTCGGCCACATCGCCGAGGAGCAGCGCCGCCCGGTCGGCATGGACATGTACATGACCGTGGACCGCAACACCGAGTACCTTCCCCCCGACCCCGCCTGAGGCCAGCACCGCTGGAGCCCAGCCGAGCGCGGTCCCGACCCCGAGGGAGCAGCCATGGCCACCGTCGCCGCGGTCATCGCCTCCACCCATCACCCGTTCTACTACCGGGCCAGCACGTCGACCGGAGCGGACCGGCCCCCGTTCGCCGACGAGTGGGTGGCCAAGATCGGGGCCTTCCGGGAGACCCTGACCCGGGCCCGACCCGACGTGCTGGTCATGGTGGGCTCGGACCACTTCCACCAGCTGTGGCTGGACAACATGCCGCAGTTCCTGATCGGCAAGGCGCCCTGCTACGACGCGAACTGGTACAACGAGGAGCGCGAGTTCGGGCTGCCCCGGATGTTCCTGCAGGGGCACGAGGAACTGTCCGGCTACCTGCTCCGCGAGGGCATGGACGCGGGCTTCGACCTGGCGTTCAGCAACGAGCTGCGGATCGACCACAGCATCACCTGCCCGCTGATCACGCTGCGGCCCGAGGCGGACCTGCCCATCGTGCCGATCTACACCAACATCTTCGCCCCGCCCATGCCGCAGCCCCGCCGGTTCGTGGAGCTGGGCCGGACGATCCGCGCAGATGGTGGAGGCCTGGCCGTCGGACCAGCGCGTGGCGATCATCGGCACCGGCCACCTGTCCCTGGAGCTCGGCGGCCCGCGCCAGTTCGGGCCGCAGGGCCCGGACCCGGAGTTCGACCGCAAGGCGGTGGAGTGGATCTCCTCCGGCGACCTGGACTCGGCGCTGGCCCAGGTCAGCCTGGACAGCCTGTGGCAGCCCGGCAACGCCACCCACGGGTTCATGGACTTCATGCTGATGATGGGCGCGGCCGGGGCGGGCATGAAGGCCGACTACAGCGACTCCCTGGACCTGTTCCACACCATGGAGGCGTACTTCACCTGGTATCCGGAGGGGGCGGCAGCGCGGTGAGCAAGTACCTGGTCAACAAGTTCCTGTACACCATCGACCGGGACCCGGAGCTGGTCGAGCGCTACCGGGAGGACCCGCGCGGCACGGTCACCTGGTGGGAGGCAGAGCGGGCCAACCTGCTCCTGAACTGCCCGGGCGCGGAACGCAGCACCTGGCTGGAGTTCACCGCCGCCGAGCGGGAGGCCCTGGCCACCCACGATTACGTGGCGCTGTTCGAGCTGGGGGCGCACAACTTCCTCACGCTGACCCTGTTCATCGCGCTGTTCGAGCGGGACTACGAGGAGCCGCTGGCCTTCCAGCGGGAGTACGCGACCCGGCTCAGCCACTGGTCCCTGCCGTACCCGGACATCTCCACCTGACCTGACGGCCCGACGATCCCTGACACCGGTAAGGATGCTGTGATGAGCGCTATTCCTGATTCCCATCGCGACCTGCTGTCCGCGCAGGTCGGCACGCTGGGCACCATCGGGCCCGACGGGCGGCCGCAGCTCTCCGAGGTGTGGTTCCTGGCCGAGGGTGACATCGGTGTCCATCTCGCTGAACACGTCGCGGCAGAAGACCAGGAACCTGAGGGCCAACCCGGCCGTCAGCTTCCTCATCCTGGACCTGGCCAACCCGTACCGCTACCTGGAGCTGCGCGGCGACGCGGAGATCACCCCGGATGACGACTACGTGTTCGCCGACAAGGTGGGCGCCAGGTACGGCTCGGACCTGCGGGAGCACGACCAGCCGGGGGTGTCCCGCGTCGTCGTGACGATCAGGCCGGTCCGCGTCAACGTCTGGGGCTAGCGGGGGTTTTGGCTAGCGGGGGCTGGGGCCCGGTCTCAGAGCGGGCCCGCTGGGCAGGATCAACGCCCAGCCGGGCCGGCTGGGCCGGTCAGGCCCGGGCCGCGCGGGCCAGGCCCAGCCGGACCGCCTCCGACGCGGCCACGCTGCGGGACGGGACACCCAGCTTGGCCAGCACGGCCGACACGTGGTGGTCGACGGTCTTGGCCGAGATGAACAGCTGCCCGGCGATCTCCGCGTTGGTCCGCCCGTCCACGATCAGGTCGAGGACCTCGTGCTCGCGGCGGGTCAGGCCGAGCGGGTGCTCGCGGGTCGCGGTGCGCGGGCCCGCCGGGATGGACCGGATACCGAGGGCGCGCATCTTCTTGCGGGCCACCCGGATGACGGCGGCGGCGCGGAGGCCGGTCAGGATCTGCAGGGCCTCACGCAGGTCGTCCTCCTCCGTGCTGTCCAGCAGCGCCATCGCGGCCTCGTAGGGGCAGCCCAGGTCCTGCCAGAAACGCGCCGCACCGGCCCAGTCGCCGTCCAGCTGGCGCTGGTAGGGCTCGGCGACGTCCGCAGGCAGGCTCCGGCCGGAACCGGTGCGCGCCAGCCAGACGGCGAGCGCGCCACGTCCCCACTGGTCACAGCCGGCGCCTGAGTCGCAGGCCAGTTCGGCCTCGCGGAGCGCGGCGGCCTGGTCGCCTTCGAGCCAGCGGGCTTCGGCCCGCTCCAGCCGGACGGGCACGATGTTCTGGGCCTCTCGCGCGCCGTCGGCGTACCCGACGGCTTCGTCCAGGCACTCCCAGACCCCGGGCTCACCCCGGCGGGCCCGGATCGTGCCGAGCCGGTTCAGCGGGCACAGCCGGATGCCTGGCGACGGGCCGCCCCGGAGCAGGAGTTCCCCGGCCACGGCCACGGCCTCGTCCCAGCGCCCGGTCTTCTCCAGCATGTTGGTCCGCTGGCTGCGCAGGAAGATCGAGTAGGACGTGAGGTCGTGCTCGTCGCAGTAGGCCACGCCGTCGGTGTAGTACGCCTCCCCGCCGGCGAAGTCCTTCTCGTCGACGTACATGGCGTAGGTATTGACGTACGCCCGGCCCACCTGAGCTTCATGACCGCCGCTCACCGCGGTATCCAGGGCCCGGCGCATCGTGGCGGCCCAGTCACCGCCGATCCCCTGGAGGGAACAGGCCTCGGTGTTGAGCGAGTCGCTGACGATGTCGGTGCGGCCCAGCGGCCCGGCGATGGCCTGCGGCCCGGTGGGCCAGCTCGATCGCCTCCGCGTGCTCGTAGTTGACCATCCGCAGCGCGGCGAGGCTGCTGTAGGCCGAGGCCAGCTCCGGGCTTGGTCCCAGCGGTTCGAGCAGCGCTATCGCGGCCGCGGCCGCGGCACGGCCCTTCGCTGCCCCGGCTCGCCGCGTTCAGCGCGCACGCCAGCCAGCGCAGCGTGTCGCCCTCGCGCCGCTGGTCACCTTCCTCGCGCCACAGGGCGAGCGCGCGCTCGCGGGCCTCGACCGCGTCCTGCCAGCGGTCCAGCAGCGAGGCCTCGTAGCCGAACGCGTCGTACAGGCGGGCGGCCGCGGCGGGGTCGGCCCCGTCCGCGAACCGCAGCGCCCGCTCGTACTGGGCGGCAGCCTCGCGGTGGGCGCCGAGCTCCGCGGCGCGCCGCGCGGCGGCGGGCGCGTAGCGCAGCACCGCCGGGCCGTCCCCCGCGCCTTCCGCGTGGAAGGCCATCCGGGCGTCGTCGTCGCCGCCGGACCGGCGCAGGGCATCCAGAATGCGGGCGTGGATGATGCCCCGGCGGTGCGCGGGCACGGCGTCCTGCACGGCCAGCCGGGCGATCTCGTGCCGGAACTTCAGCGCCGCGCCGTCCCCGGTGAGCAGCCCGGCGGCGAGCAGCTCGTCCACCGCGGACGGCAGGGCACTCGGTCACCGACTCCAGCAGCGGGAACTCCACCCGGGTGCCGGTCAGCGCGGCCGCGTCCAGCACCGTGCGGGCGCTGCCGCCCAGCCGGGCGGCCCGGGCCAGCACCGCGTCCCGGGCCGACGCCGGGATCTCGCCTCCATCCCCGGCCGCGATCACCTGGCTCAGGTAGAACGGGTTCCCGCCGGTCAGCTCGCGCAGCGAGGCCGCTTCCCGTTCGCTGCCGGCCGCCATGACCTGCACCGCGCCCGCGGACAGCGGGCCGAGGCTGATCCGCCGCACGGAACGGTGGGTGGCCAGGTCTCCCAGCGCGAGCTGGAGCGGGTCACCCGCGGCCAGCCCGTCGTCCCGGTAGGTGACGATGAGCAGCACCGTCGCGTCCCGGATCCGGCGGCCCAGGAACCGCAGCAGGTCGATGGTGGCCTCGTCGGCCCAGTGGATGTCCTCCACCACCACCACCCGCAGCGCATCCGGCTCGCTGACCTGACGCAGCAGGGCGCCGAACAGGTCTTCGCGGGGGGCATCCGCGCGGCACAGCTCGAGGAGCTCACCGCCGAGCTTGGCGGCGATGTCGAACAGCGGGCCCGAGCGGCCGCGGGGTGAACAGCCCGTCGCACGCCCCCCAGTACCAGCTCGCGCCGGGCAGGTTCCGCTGCACCTGCTCGACCAGTGCGGATTTGCCCACGCCCGCCTCGCCGGCGATCGAGCACCAGCCGGCCCTGGGCCTTCCGGGCCTCCCCCGCGTAGCTGGCCAGCGCGGCCAGCTGCGCTTCCCGTTCCAACAGCACGTCAGCGCTACCTTTCCGCCAGGCCGGCCAGGCCGAGCCGGGCGGCCTGGGATGCGGCGACCTCGCGGGTCGGGCACGCCCAGCTTGGCCAGCACGGCCGAGACATGATGATCGACGGTTTTCGCCGAGATGAACAGCTGCCCGGCGATCTCCGCGTTCGTATGGCCCGCGCAGATCAGGCCGAGCACCTCCTGCTCGCGGCGGGTCAGCCCCAGCGGATGGGCCCGCGTCGCGGCGCGCGGCCCGGCCGGGATGGACCGGACGCCGAGCTCGCGCATCGTCTGGCGGGCCGACGCCGGCCGGCGGCCGGCGCACCGAGGTCGGTGAAGGCATCTCAGCGCGTCGCGCATCGGGGCCTCCTGCCTCGGACTGCCAGCAGGGCCAGCGCAGCTTCGTACCGGCAGCCCAGCCCGGCCCAGGCGTGCGCGGCCTCCTTCCAGTCGCCGCCGGCCAGGAACCGGTAGGGCTCGGCGAGCTCACCTCGCGGCGGGCGGGCCGAACCGGTGCGCCGGAGCCAGACGGCGATCATGCCGCGCTCCCAGCGGTCGTCGTCCGTGGACACGTCATCGGCCAGCTCGGCTTCGCGCCGCGCGTCGGCGTCCCGGCCCTGGAGCCAGCAGGCCTCGGCCCGGGCCAGCCGGACGCGCAGGATGTGTGACGGGATGGTCGTCCCGTCCGCGGACCGCATCGCCTCGTCGAGGTGTTCCTGCGCGCCGGGCTCGCCGCGGCGGGCCAGGATCGTGCCCAGGCTGGTCAGCGGGTTGATCCGGTTGACCGGCGAAGCCCCGCTCCGGGTCGAGCAGCTCCCGGCTCAGCGCGGCCGACTCGTCCCACCGGCCCAGCATTTCCAGGGTGCGGGTGTGCTCGCCGCGCAGGCAGATGCCGAACGTCCCGATGTCGTTCTCGTCGCAGTAGGCCACGCCGTCCGCGAAGTACGGATCGGCCTCGGTGAACCGCAGCTCGCTGCAGTACAGGACGTGGAGGTTAGCGAACGCCCGGCCCGCCTGTTCCTGCAGGCCCTCGGTCACCGCGATCTCCAGCGCGCGCTCCATCGGCCCGGTCCACTCACCACCCAGGCACGCCAGGGCACAGCCCTGGGTGTTGAGCGCCTCGCTGAGCACCTCGGGCACACCCAGCGACTCGGCGATGGCCCCGGCCCGCCGGGTCAGCCCGGCGGCCACCTCGTACTGGCCGTCATCCATCCGCCGGCTGCCCAGATTCACGTACGCCCAGGCCAGCTCGGCGCTCGGGTCCAGCGGTTCGAGCAGCGACACGGCCGCCTCGGCCGCGGCGAGGGCTTCCGGGCCACGGCACAGCCGCCACATGGTGCGGGAGAGCCGGCGCAGCGCGGCGCCCTCGCGGCGCCGGTCGCCGGCCTGACGCCACCGGCCGAGCGCCTGCTCCAGGGCGCCGGCCGCATCCTGCCAGCGGTCCAGCAGCCCCAGCTCCGCGGCCAGCCCGTCGTAGAGCCCGGCCACCGCCGCGGGATCCAGCCCGCCGGAGAACCGGAGGGCCCGCTCGAACTGGACGGCGGCCTCGCGGTGGGCGCCCAGCGCGGCCGCCCGGCGGGCGGCGGCGGGGGCGTAACGCAGCACTTCGGGGCCGTCCCCGGCCGCCTCGGCGTGGAAGGCCAGCCGGGCCTCGTCGTCACAGCCGCGGTCGCGGAGGGCGCCGAGGATCCGGGCGTGAATGCGCCCGCTGTGCAGGGGCGGGATGGCCCCTTCCACCGCCCTCCGGACGATCTCATGCCGGAAACTCAGACCGGCGCCATCGCCGGCCAGCAGCCCCGACGCGAGGAGTTCGTCCGCCGCCGTCGGCGTGGCCTCGCTGACCGACGTCAGCAGCGGGAAGCCGACCCGGGTGCCGATCAGGGCGGCGGCGTCCAGCACCTCCCGGGCGCCAGCGCTCAGCCGGGACACCCGGGCCAGGACCGCGTCGCGGGCCGAGGCGGGAATCTCGCCCATCCCGGACTGCACGACTTCGGTCACGTAGAAGGGGTTCCCGCCGGTCAGCCGGTAGCAGCGCGGTCGGCGTCGAGGCCCTGGTCGCCGCGGCCAGCACCCGCACCGCATCCGCTGAGAGCGGGGCGAGCCCGATCCGCCGGACAGACCGCTGGGTAGCCAGATCGCCGAGCGCGATGCGGAGCGGATCGGCTGGCGCCCAGGCCCTCGTCCCGGTAGGTGACGATGAGCAGGACGTTGGCGTCCCGGATGCGCCGGCCCAGGAAGCGCAGCAGGTCGATGGTGGCCTCGTCCGCCCAGTGGATGTCCTCCACGACCAGGACCCGCAGCTCGCCCGGCTCGCTGACCTGGCGCAGCAGGGCGGCGAACAGGTCCGCGCGGGGAGCGTCCGCGCGGCACAGCTCGAGCAGCTCGCCACCGAGCTTGGCCGCGATGTCGAACAGCGGGCCGAGCGGCCGGGGAGTGAACAGCCCGTCGCAGGCCCCCCAGAACCAGCTCGCGTCCGGCAGGTCGCGCTGCACCTGCTCGACCAGCGCCGACTTCCCTACGCCCGCCTCACCGGCGACGAGCACCATCCGGCCATCGCCACGGCGGGCCTCCCCGGCGTACTCCGCCAGTGAGGCCAGCTGCGCTTCCCGTTCCAACAGCGGCACATCCTCAGTGTCCATGACCGCTGCGCCTAGCGCTAGCAGGCAGAACGTCATTGGGGCGGTCGGGGTGAAAACTGGGGAACGCCGCTTCGCAATCTGGGGAACCGCTCCCGATCCGCCGCCCGGGGGTACGGCCATACGTTCATCCCGAGTCAGTCAATGGGCCCCGGTCACCCGAGAGCCAGCCAGATCAAGGAGGAGCGCGATGCCGCTCTACATGGACATCCACACCATCTCCGGCGGTGTCGCCTGCAGCGACGTGGCCGAGGCCCACAAGGCCGACCTGCAGGCCCAGGGCCAGCACGACGTGCGTTACCTGCGCTACTGGGTGGACGAGCAGCAGGGCAAGGTCTTCTGCCTGGTCGAGGCGCCATCCGCAGACGCGGCGGCGACCGTCCACAAGGAAGCCCACGGCCTGCTCGCCGACGAGATCTTCCAGGTGCAGGAAGGCACCTGAGCCTCGCCTGGACCTGGCGAACCACAACCTTCAACCCTCAACGCATCGACCTTCAAGCATCAAGGAGACGTCATGACCACCATCCGCCGGATCGTCCGTCACGCCACCCGCCTCGGCATCGCGGCAGCCGCCCTGCTCGCCGGGCTCGTCGCCGCACCCGCGGCCTTCGCCAGCGAGGTGCCGCTGCCGGGTAAGGGGGACACGAGCAGCACCACGGCCGTTCCCGCGACCGTCCACACTGTCACGGTCGGCGGCACCCCGGGCTGGCAGATCGCCCTGTTCGTGGTCGCGGCCGCCATGATCGCCGCGGCGGTCGCAGTGCTGCTGGACCGGATGCGGACCGGGCGCCGCCGCGAACTGGCCCCGAGTGCCCACTGACGCGCCGATGATCTTCGTCACGAGGGTGCGGAACCCGCTGCCCCGGCAGCGGGTTCCGCACACTGTCATGGCGGGGCGCGGTCCGCCGCCGGGCCTGTCGGCCCGGGGCGCTACCGGGTGGCCTCGGCCAGAGCCGCGCGGATCACGTCGGCGCTGGCCGGATGGCCCGCCTCATCCTCGAACGGCCCGTACGGGGCGCCGTAGGCGGGGGTCCCGGGCTCCTGGCGCCAGCTCTCGCCCAGCGTCCCGGCATCGACCGCCCCGTAGCCGATCGCGTCGAGGAACTCCGTCACCGCGGCCTTGGCCGCCGCGTCATCGCCGGCGATGGGCAGGTAGCTCCGGTCAGCCGCGCCGGCCGGGCGGGCCAGCGACCGCAGGTGCTTGAAGAAGATGTTGTTGAACACCTTCACGACCTCAGCCCCGGGCAGCTGCCGCTGCAGCCACTCGCTGCTGGTCAGTGCTCCGCTCTCGAGCTCGGGGATCTGGTTGTCGCGCTGCGGATAGTAATTCCCGGTGTCGAGCACGGTCCGGCCGGCCAGCGCACCGGCCGGGAGGTGGGGGCAGGCGTGCAGCGGGACGCTGACCACCACCAGGTCCCCCGCGGCCGCCGCTTCCTCGCTGGTCGCCGCGCTGGCCAGCGGGCCGAGCTCCTCGACGAGGTCCTTCAGCGTCTCCGGGCCGCGGGAGTTGCTGAGCACTACCTGGTACCCGGCGGCCACGCTCAGCCGCGCCACGGTACCGCCGATCATTCCGCTTCCGATGAAACCTGCAGTTGTCATGTCAGCGGCAACCGCCCGCCCGCCGCAGATCATTCCGCGATCGGAGCACCCTGGGCGCCAGCACAGCTCAATGCTAGAATTAGAACAAGATAACGGTCTTATCGCGGCCCTGGATCCCCGGTAACTAGTGTGTTTGAGAAAAAGGGACGCCGGCCCGGGCGGACCGGAACCGGAACGGGTACTGTAATGGGCATGGCCACCGTGCAAGCCGCCGCACCCAGGCGCCGCCATGCGTCGCGTCCTGGGCGCGCGGTCCTGGTCGCGGCCAGCCTGGCTGACCTGCGGGGGCCCGTGCACGGGACCGTCGAGCTGCCGATCTGGCTGTTCTGGTACCCGGACCGCACCTTCGACCTGGATCAGCCGGGCATGCTGGCCTGGATGTACCAGATCGTGCTCCGCGAGGCCAGCACCCCGGCGGACCTGGCCTACCTCAACGAGGACATGCTGCTCTCGCTCTGGCCGGGCTTGTTCGTGCCCAGCGGCGTGCGCCAGGCGTGGGAGGAGCAGCACCCGGCCCTGCGGGGCGCCGCGGTCCCCGCGGCCTGATGCTGGCCGCCGAACTTCCCTGATGCCGATCGACGCCCTCCAGCGCGAGGTGGCCACGATCGCGCTGCGCACGGCCGCCCGGCACGGGTTCGCGCTGGCCGGCGGTAACGCCCTCATCGCACACGGGATCATCGACCGTCCCACCGACGACGTCGACCTATTCAGCGACCAGGAAACCGCCGTGACCGACGCCGCCGGCGCCGTGGAAGACGCCCTGCGCCAGGCTGGTTTCGAGACCGAGCGCCGGGACCAGGCCGGCGGCCTCGAGGACATCTTCTACGGGATGGGCGAGGGACTCGCCGAATGGGTCATCACCGCTCCCGGCGGGCAGCAGACAATGCTGCAGATGGCGTACTTCGACCGGACCCGCGGGCCGGTGACCATGGACGTCGGCCCGGTCCTGGACCTCGAGGACCTGGCCGGGTCCAAGGTCTGCGCGCTGGCCAGCCGGGTGGAGCCACGCGACTACATCGACACGGCCGCCGCGCTCCAGCGCTACTCCGTCGAGCAGCTGACCGGCTTCGCCCGGCGGATGGATCCCGGGTTGCAGGACCGCGACTTCGCTGACGCGGGCGCGCAGCTGGACCGGATGCCCGACGGCGTGTTCAGCCGCTACGGGCTCACCCCGGCGGACGTCACCCGGCTGCGTGAGCAGTTCGCCGCCTGGCCCCGGCCCTGACCCGTTTGCCTGCCGGGCCGCGGGGCAGCTGACTCCCGTGCCAGACGCCGATCCGGGCCCCGTTCAGCAGCCCGAGTTCTTCCAGCAGGTCATGGACGATGGCGCCCATTCCGCGGCGCGGAAGGCAGCGAAGAGGCCGTGGTGGCTCCCGGCGGGTGACGCGCGGCGCTACGTCAGGGCGGGCTGGCTGTACTCCATCGCAGGCGCGGGGTTCCTGGCCGCGTGGCTGCTGGGCGCCCCCGGTGCCGTCGCCTGGATGCTCGGCGGCTTCTGGCTGCTTATGGGCGCCTGGCATTTCTTGTCGGCCGCTGCGCTACGCCGAGGGGGCGGCACGGCTCCCTGGTCGATGCTCAGCCCTAGGCGGTGGCGGCGATCCTGTCACAGCCGCCCGGGCCCCCGCGCCGGGCGGCTGTGACATCCCTGGGGTCACCCGGCCAGCCAGGCGGGATCCCGGCCCGCCAGCGCGAGGACCCGGTCCAGCGCGGGCGCGTCGCCCGGCACCTCACGGGACGGTCCGAACGGGACCTCGGGGCCTGCCGGAGCGTCCGGGCTGGCGAACATGCCCAGGAAGGTCCGCGCCGCATCCAGCAGATCCGGCTCGGGCTGATAGGGCTGCCCGGTGGCGCAGGCCAGGTCCCAGCCGTGCACGACCAGTTCGTCGGCGACGGTGAGGCCGACCGCCTCACCGGGTGCGTCCTGCTCGGCGATCCGGGTCATCCCGGTCCACGCGGCCGGGTCGGCCCACGCCCGGGCCAGCGCGGCGAGGTCGGCCGGGATCCGGTCCCGCCATCCCTCCTCCAGCCGGGCCGCGTCCCCGGAGGGCGCGTGGTTCACGTACGGGCTGGCGGTGTCCTTGTCCGCCGCGGCCCGGAAGGCCCGCGCCAGCCCGCCGATGTGCTCGACCAGATCCCCGACGGTGTACGCGGGACAGGGCGTCGGGCCGGCCAGCTCGACCGTCGCTGACCCGCGCGACCAGGTCAGCCAGCCGCTGCGCCGCGGGCGTGAGATCCACCATTGTGTCGCTCATGCCTGTTAGGACGACGGCGGCCCCCCGAACTCACCGGCGGGTGGCCCGGCCGCCGTCCCCGAGTGGCACACGCTCGGTGAGTAGCCTGGTCAGACGGTTCCCGCCCAGGAATGAGACATCATGCGCAGCGGCCTCATCACCCACCCGGACAAGGTGCTCTTCCCCGAGCGCGGTGAGACCAAGGCGGATCTGGCCGAGCACTACCTGCGGGTCGCGGAGCCGCTGATGCGGACCATGGGCGGGCGGCCGGTGCTGCTGCAGCGCTTCCCGGAAGGGGCCGGCGGCCCGTCGTTCTTCCAGAAGCGGGTGCCCAAGAACGCCCCGGACTGGCTGCAGACCACGACGGTGTCCACCCCCAACGGCACTACGTCGCAGGCCCTGGTGGCGGCGGACACCGATCATGTGCTGTGGGCGGTCAACCTCGGCTGCCTGGGCTTCCACGTATGGCCGTACCTGGCCTGACGACCCCGGGCACACCGACGAGCTGCGGATCGACCTCGACCCGACCCCCGGCGTGGTCTTCCCGCAGATCCAGGAGGCCGCCCGGGAGCTGGAGCGGCTGCTCACCGAGGTGGGCATCACCGGCTATCCCGAAGACGACCGGGAACCGCGGCCTGCACGTGTACGTCCGGCTGGAGCCACGCTGGGATTCCTACCAGGTCCGCGCGGCCGCGGTGGCCGTCGCCCGCGAACTGGAACGCGCGGCGGCCCGACCTGATCACGGCCGCCTGGTGGAAAGAGGAACGCGGCCAGCGGGTCTTCGTGGACTACAACCAGAACGCGCCGCACAAGACGGTGTTCGGCGCGTGGTCGGTCCGCGCGCGGCCTGGCGCGCAGGTGTCCACCCCGCTGGCCTGGGAGGAGATAGACGACATCCACCCGGACCAGTTCACGGTGGCGACCCTGTCCGCGGCGGCTGGCCGGTACCGGCGACCCGTGGCAGAGGATGAACGACGCGCCGCAGTCGCTGGAGCCGTTGCTGGCCATGAGCGAACGGGACCTCGCCGCCGGGCCTGCTGGACGCACCCTGGCCGCCGGTGTACCCGAAGCAGCCCGGCGAACCACCGCGGGTCGCGCCCAGCCGGGCCAAGAAGGCCTGAGCGCGGCGCTGACAGCGGGGCCCGGAACTTGTACCCTCTGGCACCAGGACGAATGGCGGCCGCCATGGTGGCCGCCTGCCCCGGACGTGGGACACCGTCCTGGCCGCCTGCGCCGCCGGGGTCAGCGGCCCGGCCACCGGACACGAGGAGACGCCGTGAGCACCGCCCCGCCCAGCCCCCTGCCACCGATCCGCCGGGAAATCCTGGTGGACGCGGACCCGGCGACCGCGTTCGCGGTGTTCACCGACCGGATCGGCCAGTGGTGGCCCCTGGAGGACCTGAGCGTCTACGGGGCCGGCGGCACGGTCGGGTTCACCGACGGGCGGATCGTGGAACGCTCGGCCGCCGGTGAAGTCACGGCCTGGGGTACGGTCACCCGCTGGGAACCGGCCAGCGCCCTCGCGTTCACCTGGCATCCCGGCGGCCCGCCTGGGCAGTTCAGCGACGTCGAGGTCACCTTCGCCGAGGTGGACTCCCAGACGCTGGTCACGCTCATCCACACCGGCTGGGACCGTTTCACGGACCCGGCGGAGGCCCGAGCCGAGTACGACCAGGGCTGGCCCGTGGTGCTCGGCCGCTATCGCGAGCACACCGCCCACGGCCGCCCGGACGCCGACGGCGAGACGTGGGTGGCCCTGCTGCACCGTCCCGGCCCGGCTGCTCCCGAGGGGGCGGCCCTGTTCGAGGACCCGAGGTTCGAAGAGCACCTGGCCTTCCTCATCCGGATGCGCGACGCCGGCTACCTGGTCGCGGCCGGCTCGCTGAGCGACGTGCCGGGCGAGGGCATGACGATCCTGCGGCTGCCCGGCGCGGACCAGCTCGACCGGGCCACGGAACTGGCCACCAAGGAGGACGGCAGCGTCGCGGGCGGGTTCTTCACGGTCACGGTGCGCCCGTGGCAGGTCGCGCTGCAGTCCCCCGCGCTGGGCCGCTGAGCGTCCGCCGCGGCGTGGAGCCCGGGCTCCACGCCGGCTGGCGAGCCCGGGCGCGGCGCCGGCCGCACCGGTTCAGGCGGGCAGGTAGTACCGCAGCCCGTCGGCCTCGTGCCTGGTCACCCGGCCCTGCGCGGCCAGCAGCTGCAGGTGCGCGGCGGTCTCGCTGATGGCCAGCATCTGGTTGAACGGGTCCAGGTCGGCCAGCACCCGGCCGCGCCGGGTCCAGCGGAGCACGGCGGCGGCCTCGGGCGCGGTCTGGGCGCCCCCGCGGATGGCCGCCTCGGTCTCGTCGAGCCGGGCGCCGTGGTGCGCGATCAGCTCGTCCACCCGGGCGTGGGTGCTCCCGGTGACCGGCCCGTGCGCGGGCAGCAGCCGCGCGTCCGGCCGGGACCGCATCAGGGTCAGCGAGCCCAGGAACGCGCCGAGCGGGTCGTCGGACAGCACCGGCTCGAACCCGATCGACGGCGTGATGGTCGGCAGCACGTGATCGCCCGCGAATAGCAGCTGGCCACCTAGGTCGTGGAAGACGACGTGACCGCGGGTGTGCCCGGGGGTGGCCACCACGTCGAGGGTGCGGCCGCCGTGCGTCGATGGCCTCACCGTCCCGCAGCCAGTCGTCCGGCGCTTCCCAGCCCGTCTTGTGCGGGTCGCGGGGACCCTGGAGCTTGGCCATCTGGTCCGCCAGGTCACCCGCGCCGAGCAGCCTGAGGTAGCCGAGCTGGTTCTGCATCGGGGCCCGGTGCGGGTCCATGGACAGCCGTAGCGACTCCCGCTCCCCGGTGCCCAGGCTGACCCGGGTGCCGAACTCGCGCCGCAGGTAGACGGCCTGCGTGTAGTGGTCCCGGTGCACGTGGGTGACCAGGATGCGGCGCACGTCGCCGGCCGAGCAGCCGAGCGCGTCCAGGCCCTCGTCGAGCACCCCCCGGGCGTCGGCGATCGCCCACCCCGAGTCGATCAGCACCAGATCGCCGCCCTGGGCCAGCGCGTACACGTTCACGGCGCGCAGGCCGTCGTTGGGCAGCGGCAGCGGTATCCGGTAGATGCCGGGCGCGACCTCGAAGGTGCCGGGCTCGGTCCAGTTGCCGCGGGTCGAGGCGTCAGGTCGCACGGGGGGCGCCCGCCTTCCGTGCGGGCTGCCGCGGGCCGTCCCCGGCCGCGGCCAGCTGGCGTCCCAGGTCCCGGAACTCCGCCAGGGCATCGGTCTCCCCCGGCTCGGCCGGGGCCGCCGCCCCGGGATCCAGCAGCACCCTCTTCACCGGCACCTCCATCCGTTTGCCGGTCAGCGTACGCGGGATCGCGGTGACCTGGCGGATGAGGTCGGGCTGATGCCGCGGCGACAGCTGCTCACGCAGCGCGAACGGATCCGCGCCGCAGCCTCGCCGGTGAGGGCGGCCCCGGCCCGGGTGACGATGAACAGAAGGAGCTGGCCGGGAGGCCCTGCAGCGCCGCCCGCAGCGACGCCACCCGCGCCCGCAGCTCGCCGCGGGTCAGCTCGATCCGCGGGCGGGTCTCGGAGCGGGCCACCAGCACGGTGGCTTCCGGCGGCCCGGCCAGGGCGTGCTCGGCGAAGTTGAGCGTGGCGCCCGGGAACCATTCGGCGCCGGGCATCGCCGCCCCGGTGAGCACCGTGGCGGGCTGGTCGCGGAACCGCACACCCATGTACTCGGCCAGCGAGCCCCAGAACCCGGGCAGGTCACCCACGGACCAGCGCCACAGGGCGTGGTAATCGGCGCCGAAGCTCAGCCCCCGGGCCTGCTCCACCCAGGTCAGGTAGCGGCCCATGGCCGACGAGGTGAGCACGTCCGCCGGAGGCCGCCAGAGAATCTCCCCGGGCCTCATCTCACCGGCGTGCGCGGCCGTGGTGGTCATCCGCCAGCCTCCCCGGACCGGGCCTCCCCGAACTTCGGCTCGCGCTTGGCGGTGAAGGCGGCGATCCCCTCGGCGAAGTCGGGGCCGAACAGGCCGATCATCTCCAGGCCCAGCGACGATTCGAAGATCGGCCCGGCCGCCCGCAGCCAGTGGTTCAGCGAGTGTTTGGTCCAGCGCAGCGCGTGCTGCGGGCCCGCCACCAGGCGGTGCGCCACGGCCAGCGCCTCGGGCAGCACCTGCTCCGCCGGGACCGCCTTGCTGACCAGGCCGATCTCCGCGGCGGTCCGGCCGTCGATCCGGTCGCAGGTGAGCAGGTAGTACTTGGCCCGTGCCATCCCGCACAGCAGCGGCCAGATCAGTGCCGCGTGGGGCGGCTGCCGGACAGTGCGCGGCTGCCGGTCGCCGAAGGGTTGCGGCCCCGCTGTCCTGCCTGTCCGAGGCCCGGTTCGGGATCGTGTTCGGCTCGATCGGCGCGGCCCGGGACTGCCTGGAGTCGACGCTGGCCTACGCGTCCGAGCGGACCCAGTTCGGCCGTCCCATGGCCGGATTCCAGCTGACCCAGCAGAAGCTGGCCGACATGAGCCTGGAGCTGTCCAAGGGACTGCTGCTGGCCCTGCACCTGGCCCGGCTGAAGGAGGCGGGCACCCTGCGGCCCGAGCAGGTCAGCGTGGGCAAGCTGAACAACGTCCGGGAGGCCATCGCGATCGCCCGCGAGTGCCGCACGATCCTCGGCGGGGCCGGGATCACGCTGGACTATCCCCCGCTCCGGCACGCGAACAACCTGGAGTCCGTGCTCACCTACGAGGTGCACACACCCTCGTCATCGGCCAGGCCCTCACCGGCCTGTCCGCCTACCGCTGACCACAGTCCCGGGTCGCCCGCGCCACCGGTCGGCGTCGGCCGGCGGTCGTAGGCTGCCCACATGGACGTTCTCTTCATCACGAGCGTGTCGGTCGTCGCCGCTGACCCGCCGCAGAGCCGCAAGCTGTTCATGGACACCCTCGGCCTGCCGCTGGAGAAGTACGAAGCCGACGAGTACTACTCCAGCGATCACATCCCCGGCAGCAAGCACTTCGGCGTCTGGCCGCTCTCGCAGGCGGCCGAGGCGTGCTTTGGCACGCCGGCGTGGCCGTCGGACAAGGTGGTTCCCCAGGCCTCCATCGAGTTCGAGGTCAGGGACGCAGCAGCGGTCGCCGCGGCGGGCGACGAGCTTCAGCGCGAGGGCTACGACCTGCTGCACCCGGCCCGTACCGAGCCGTGGGGGCAGACCGTGACCCGGCTCCTCACCGAGGACGGCCTGATCGTCGGCATCTCCTACGCCCCCTCCCTGCACGGCGAACAGGACCGCTGACTGATCATCGAGCGGACATCCCGTGGGGCAGCCGGGACCTCCGGTGCCTAGCGCCCAGCACGCCGATGCGCGGGGCGGCCGCAGCCACCCCGCGCACCAGCCATGCGTCGCAGCGCTAGCGCTGGATCTGGCTGAGGTTGGGCAGCCGCGCGTGCGTCTGCTTCGGCTGCGTGTTGCGGTGGGTGGGCAGGTTGATCTTGGCGGAATACGGGTGGCCGAAGTTGAACATGGTCATCAGGTTGCCGATGGCCGGCCGGGTCTTCGGTACGTAGACGTACGGCGTGGCGTTCGGCAGGTTGTCCTCGCTGTAACTGGTCAGCGGGGGCAGCTTCCAGTTGGCCTCGATGAACTTCAGCAGCGAGACGTGGTCGGTGTAGGTGTGATCGACGAAGCCGGGCTTGGCGTACGGGGAGATCGCGAACATCGGGACCCGCGGGCCGTCACCGAAGAAGCTCAGGTGCTGGATGTAACCCGAGTCGTAGTAGCCGCCGCTCTCGTCCTCGGTGACGAAGATCGCGGTGGACCGCCACAGCCTGGTGTTGTTCTGCACCGCCGCGACCGCCCGGGCCACGAAGTTCTCGGACGCGGCCAGCGTCGAGTAGCCGGGGTGGCCGTCGTCGTCGCCGGGCTTGAGGAACGAGACCGAGGGCAGGGAGCCGTTGGTCGCCTCGGAGATGAACTGGTCGTCGTTGTACTGGGTGTCCTTGCGCAGTGGCGGGTTGGTCATGATCGACGCCGAGTACTCCATCGGGTCGCAGATGTTGCAGTATTCCGAGAGCGCCCCGCCCGGTGCTTTGGCGTCGTAGCCCTCGCCGAACCATTTCCAGCTGATGTGGTGCGCGGCCAGCGAGTTGCCGATCGTCACGTAGTCGGTCTTCTGCGCCGGCACGTTGTAACCCGGCGGGTACGGCTGGCCGTTGGGCTGGTAGTAGGGGTTGTAGTTGTTGAGCAGGTAGTACCGGCCCGGCTTGCAGTTCGCGAGCGGCTTGTACGGCAGCGTGGCCAGGTAGGCGTCGATCGCGCTGACGCCGGGCGCCGACGAGTCCGCGCACTCGGAGTAGCTGCCGCCCTGGTAGGTCGGCTGCCCCTTGGAGTTATAGGCGCCGTAGCCGTCCTGGGTGTAGTTGTTGTTCGTGCCCGGCTTGGGGTTGGGGTCCTCGATCTCGCCGGACGGCGGCTTGACGGCCTGCCCCTTGGCGTTCTGGTAGGACGCGGCGTAGCCGGTGCCGAGCATGATGTGGTTGGCGCCGGTACCGCCCTGCACCGCCTGGTGGTAGTTGTCACTGATCGCGTAGTTCTGGGCCAGGTCGCGGAAGATCGGGGCGTCGCCCTCGGCCATGTTGTAGAAGCCCATCTGCACGCTGCCCTGGTAGATCGGCGCCGGCGGGATAGCGCCGTTGTCGTCGCCGGCGGTGTTGGGCACCCAGGTGGCGAGCCGGTCGTGGTAGGCGGCACTCTGCTGCCACATCTGGTAGAAGCGGTGCAGCGGGTCGCCCACATAGGCGCCGAAGAACTCGCACTGGCCGAGCTTGGAGTACTCCAGGTGGCTGTCCCAGTACGGCACGTACTTCGTGATCTGATACGGGCTGTTCGGAAGGCCGGCCGGGAAGCGCGTGTCGGCGTGATCTGCCGGCAGCCCATCGCAGGCCGGGTTCACGTACGTGGTGTTCGGGATCGGCAGCGTCTTGTACGTGCCGGTGATCTTCGGGGTCAGCGTGTACTTCTTGGTGTTGGTCGCGGTGAGCTGGGAGGCCTGGGCGTAGTTCGGGCCAGGGGAACCGTTCTTGGTGACGATGCCCTCCGACAGCAGGTTCCGGATCTGCTGGTGGTGCGGCGGCTGGTAGGTCGCGAACACGTTGTCGAAGCTGTGGTTCTCGAGAATGATGACCACCACGTGCTTGATCGGCGTGGTGGTCGCCGGCGCCCGCCCGTGGCGGGCGGCGGACGCCCCCGCCGCCGTCGGGGCTACGATGACCGAGGCCGCGAGCGCGGCCAGGGCAGGCACGCAAGCCAGCCGAATTAGTCTCCGCTTCATTCGGATTCCCTTCGCTCGCTGACGGACGAATCGCGGCCACCGCTGGGTGGCGAACGCAGGCCCAGCCTGAACATCGTGAGCCTCTCGTACCAGACCTGTACGAAATGTTCAGCAATCTTTCAGCTAACGGCAGGCTTGGCGCCGGGGCGGCTGAGGTAGTTACCCGACGGGTCGACCGCAGCAGGAATGCCCAGGATCATGACGGCCGCCGGGGATAGGTCAGGCGGTGGTGGCCGACTGGGCCAGGAGGGCGCGAATCCGGAGGATGTCGATCTTGCCGTTGGGGCCGCGGGTCACCTCGGGGACCGCGACCACCTGGCGCGGCACCTTGTAACCGGCCAGGCTGGTGCGCACGTGGGCGCGGAGCGCCTCATCGTCGAGGTCCCGGCCGCCGGCCAGCTGGACCGCGGCCGCCACGGTCTCGCCGGACCGCTCGTCCGGGAGACCGAGCACCGCGGCGTCGGCCACCGAGGGATGGCGCTTGAGGACCTCCTCCGGGTAGATCTTCTCCCCGCCGGTGTTGATGCACGACGAGCCCCGGCCGAGCACGATGACCTGCCCGCCCGCCTCCACCGTCGCGAAGTCGCCGGTGATCACGTACCGGCGGCCGCGCACGGTCCGGAAGGTGGCCGCCGACTTGGCCTCGTCCTTGTAGTAGCCGACCGGCAGCCGTCCCGCGTACGCGACCCGGCCGACCTGCCCCGAGCCGAGCACGACCGGGGTGTCGTCGTCAGCCAGCACGGTCAGGCCGCCGCCGGTGAACGACCGGGCGGGCGGGCCGGCCGCATCGGACCGGGAGACCGACCGGGCCGCCGCGATGGCCTCGGACGAGCCGTAGACGTCGGCGATTAGCAGGCCCGGCAGGTGGCGGAGCAGCCCCTGCTTGACCTCGTCGGAGAAGAGCACCCCGCCGGAGGTGAGCACCGACCAGGAACTCAGGTCCCAGTGGTCCGGATGGGCGTCCAGCTCGGCCAGGACCGGCCGGGCGAACGCGTCACCCATCCAGCCGACGGAGTTCACCCGGTGCCGTTCGATGGTGTCCAGCAGTTCCCCGGCATGGAAGGCCGGCTCGGCCAGCAGGACCGCGGCCCCGCCGCGGGCCAGCACCGGCAGGCACGTCGAGGCAGCCGGCGCCGTGCATGAGCGGCGCGGCGGGGAGGTGCCGCCGCCCGGGGTCCGCGATCCGGGACCGCGCGAACGCCAGGTCCGGCTCGTCCGGGTACCGGCCGCCCGCCGCGTTGCCCAGCGACACCATCAGGTCGTCCTGCCGCCAGATCACCCCCTTGGGCAGCCCCGTGGTGCCCCCGGTGTAGAGCAGGATGATGTCGTCGCCGTCCCGTTCCCAGCGCGGCTCGGACCGCGGGGTGGCGGGTGCGGCGGCCGACTCGTACGGCACCGCCCAGGGCGGGCAGGGCCCGGTCCCGTCGTCCACCCAGAGCCAGGCCGCCACGCCCGGGACCGAGTCGCGGGTGCGCTCGATCGTGGCCGTGAAGGACCCGGCGAACACCACCGCGCGGGCGTCGCAGTCCCGCCACAGGTAGCTGAGTTCCTCCGGCCGTAGCGGTAGTTGGTGTTCACCGGCACCATGGACGCCTTGAGTGCGGCCGCGAACGACTCCAGGTACTCCGGGCGGTTGCGCAGGTACTGCACGACCTTGTCCTGGCGGACCAGCCCCTGGGCGGCCAGGTAGGCCGCGACCTGCCCGGCCCGGCGGTCCAGCTCTCGCCAGGACAGGACGCGGCCGCCCTGGATGAGCGCGGGCGACGCGGGCACCGCGGCGGCCACCACCCCGAACACGTCGGCGATGTTCCACCCCGGCATCTGGCCTCCTCGCGTCAGTCGCCTCCGGGCTGATGCTAGCCGTCAGGGCGCTCATAATCAACGCTTGCGTTGACTAGACCGGGTGCCGGGGCGGCGCGACTCAAGCAGCGCCGCGGGACGGCGACGGGGGCGCCCCGGCGTGAGACCATGGCCGTCAGCCCTACTGGGCCAGGACCCGTGCCTCCGGCCGCGCCGGGGGCGCTGCGCAGCACAAGAATGGGACGTGCGAATGCAGAGCGGTATCAGCCGCCGACGAGCCGCCGCCCTCGCCGAGGGAGGCGCGGCCTACGCTGAGCGCCGGGCCGAGATCATCGCGACGGCCGCCCGGGTCTTCCGCGAGAAGGGGTTCCGGGGCGCCAGCCTCGCCGACGTGGCGGAAAGCCTGGGCACCGACCGGGCGTCGCTGTACTACTACATCGGCAGCAAGGAAGAACTGTTCCACGAGATCGTCCGGGACGCCGCCGAGGCCAACGTCCAGCAGGCCGAGGCGATCCGGGACGGCGCGGGATCCGCGGTGGACAAGCTGGGCCACCTGATCATCGCGCTGATGTCGTCGTATTCGACCCACTACCCCTACCTGTTCGTGTACATCCAGGAGGACCTGAGCAAGGTCGCCGACGGCCGGTCCGCCTGGGCGCGGCAGATGACGGTGATCAACAAGCGGTACGATGACGCGGTCATCGGGATCGTCGAGTCCGGTTTCGAGGACGGCTCGATCCGCCCGGCCGGGCCGGCCCGGGTGGTCGCCTACGGCATCATCGGCATGGTCAACTGGACGCACCGCTGGTACCGCGAGGGAGCCAGCGGGATGCCATCCGCGGCCGAGATCGGCCGCACGTTCACCGAGATGGTGCTGAACGGCCTCAGCTCGGGCACCCTGACTCCCCCGGCGGGCCAGCAGCCAGCCGGCCGGCAGCCAGCCGATCAGCGGCCGGCGGCACCAGGCCTTCCTGACCGCCCTTGATCTGCAGGGCGAGGTACTTGGAGTAGGGGCGGCACTGCTGCAGGCTGCCGCCCATGATCCAGAGCCCGGGCTGGCCGGTGCGCCGCCACAGGGCACGCACCTCGCCCTCCTCGTCCAGCCCCCACACGGGCCCGACGCGGGCCGCCACGCCGCCGCCGAACAGGGCGCGGACCGACTCGGACATGTTCTGGTAGCCGGTGGCCACGACGATCATGTCGGTGTCCATCGTGGTCCCGTCGGTGAGGCGGACCGTCCGCCGGTCCAGCCCGGCGATCTCCGCGCCGTGCTTGACCTTGATCTTCCCGGCCACGATCAGGTCCGAGCAGCCCACATTGATGTAGTAGCCACCGCCGGTGCGGTGGTACTTCATCAGGAAGCCGCTGCCGTCCTCGCCGAAGTCGAGCTGGAACCCCGCGGCCCGCAGGCCGCGCAGCAGCGCGTCGTCCATCTGCGCGATCCTGTCGGTCATGTCCTTGTGCAGCTCGGCCAGCAGGGGCAGCGGGAAGGAGTTGTTGACCAGGTCGCAGTCCTCGGTGGGCGCGCCGTCCTCGCGGTAGATCGAGTACGCCCGGGCCGCCCCCGGTTCCAGGCTGACCACGCAGGTCGACGACCGCTGGAGCATGGTGACCTGGGCGCCCGCCTCCTGCAGGTCCTGGGCCACGTCGTGGGCGCTGCTGCCCGAGCCGACCACGAGGGCCCGCACGCCCGCGGCCGGGACCCCGCCGGCGTACTCGGTGGCGTGCAGCAACCGCCCGGTGAAGTCCGCCGCGCCGGGGATCTCCGGCCGGTGCGGAAGCCCGAACACGCCGGTGGCCAGCACCACGTCCCGGGGATGCAGCTCGGTGACGATGCCGCCGGGCCGCCGCAGCGTGACCGCCCACCGGCCGGCCGTCTCGTCGTAGCGGGCGCCGGTGATCTCCGTGGAGGTCCACACGTCCAGCGACATGATCGAGGCGTACGCCTCCAGCCAGTCGGCCAGCTCGTCCTTGCTGAGGTAGGCGGCCCAGGAGGCCGGGAGGTACGGCAGGTGGTTGGCCCAGACCTGGTTGTGCAGCACCAGCGAGGAGTAGCGGTGCCGCCAGTTGTCCCGGACCCGGGCCTCGCGCTCGATGACCACCGCGCTCACGTCCAGCTGGCGCAGCCGGGCGGCGATGGTCAGGCCTGCCTGGCCGGCCCGATGACCAGCACCCCGGGATCACCGGCCGGAGCAGGCGGAGGGGGCGCCGCGGGCGAGGCGGCACTCAGGCTGTCCCCGGGCAGGGCGCCCTGGCCACCCGCGCCCGCGGCCGTCACGCCGCCGGCGGCCACGTTGCCTCCCGGCGCCAGCACACCGTGCGGGGCCGAGCTGACCGGGCGCAGGGCCCCGGCCTTCTCCTCGAACCCCTTGAGGTCTTCCATCTCGGTGAGCAGGGTCCACGCCTTCCACTCACCGGTCTGCGGGTCGGCCAGCAGCCGGATGTGCCCGCGGCAGCGGGCGATGTCCGTCTCGAACGTGAAGAACGCCTCGATGGTCCAGCCCTGGGTCCGCCGCTCGAACATGTCGGGCGCCGTGTCCTCCAGCCAGAAACCGGCCGGTGAGCGGGCCGCCCGCCAGGTGGCCAGCCCGGCGGCGATCCGGCCGCGGCCCGCGAAGGTGCGCAGGTCCCAGGTCAGGGCGAGGATGTCGCGCCAGTAACCGTCGGCCAGGAACATGCCCGCCGCGGCGCGGGTGTCCCCAGCCTGGACCGCGGCCCCGAACCCGGCCAGCCACGCCCCCCGCGACCTCCCGCCGGGCCGTCACGGCCAGCGGCTCGGTGATCGTCATGCAGGCTCCTGTCGGGCGGCAGGGAACGGGGCGGGAAGCGGTCTTGGATCAGCCTCGCACGTCCCCGGAAGCGTTGTCAACGCTAGTGTTGACAAGCGGGGACGCCGGGCTGGCCAGGTCACACGACCGCGACCGGGCTACCGGGCTGCCCACCCCGCCGGCGATGTTCAGCGGCGCGACGACCAGCAGGAACCCGGTGACACCACGCCGGGCCAGGTCCTCCAGGTCAAGAAGTTCCAGCAGGTAGATGCCGCTGTCCCGGATGGCCGCGATGTGCAGCGGCATGACCGCCCCGTCCGGCGCCGGGAACGCCTCGACCGCGATGTTGTCCGCGCCCGCGAGGGCGATCCCCTGGTCCCGCAGCCAGCCGGCGCAGTCCAGGCCCAGTCCCGGGCAGCTGTCCACGCCGGCCTCGCCGTCCCGCCACTGGCGCCCGCGCGCTGGCCGGCCGGATGGCCGGGAACGGCCCGCTGGCCCTGCGCAAGGTCAAGCAGGTCATGCTGGAGTCGTCCGGCCGCTCGCTGTCCGACGGGTTCGCGGCCGAGGACGAGGCCATCAAGGTGGTGCTCCGCTCCGCCGACGCCCGCGAAGGCTCCCGCGCCTTTACCGAGAAGCGCCCGCCCCACTTCACCGGCGCCTGAGATCCCGGGGCTGTTGTCCTGGGAGCCGCCTAGCTTGCGTGATCGTGGTCAGTCCATGGCGCTATGTGGCGCCAATCGACAACGGTCATGGCTCAGGCTGCGCATCCGGGATAGCCGTGTCGTGGTTGGCGGCCGTCCACGGAACTAGGCCAGAGGACGGGCCGGAGCCGCGCTGGGGCGGGTCACGGCCACGACAGTCAGCAAGTGCCCCAGCCCCGTGAAGTCGGCTGGGTTGGTCGTGAAGAGAGGCAGATCCTCTGCTATCGCCACGGACGCGATCATCAGGTCCACGGCGCGGCGGCGAGGTTTCCGGCCTGCGCCGATGACCGCAGCAACAACCTGGCCATAGGCACGTGCCGCCTCCACGCCGAAGGGAATCGGGTCGAACTCGTTCTCGGCCCGCTGCAGGACGTCGAGCCGACGGGCCCGCTCTGTATGCTCCTCATAGTCCTGCTGCTCGCTGGCGGGTCGGACTTCGTCGGGGCCGGCAGACAACTCGGCCAGGGTGATCGCGCTAATGGCCACGGCGGCCGGCAGATCGGCGGGATCGATCCACTTCCGCAAGATGACGATATTGGTGTCGAGCAGTCCCCGCGGGTGACTGTCACCTGCCATCGGGGATGCCCGCATCATGATCAGCAGCGGCGTTCTGGTCGGCTCGGAATGCCGCGAGATCGATAGCGGGTGCGTTCCGCGAAGCCGTGGCGAAGTCAGCCCTCGGGACGAACCGGCGACGGCGGCGGATCGGGATCAGCTCGCCGATCTCACGGCCATCCCGGGTGACGGTGAAGGCCTGCCCACCCTCGACCGCATCCATAATCTCCCGGGACTTGTTCCGCAGATCCCGCTGCGTGATCTCAGGCTGCGCGCTCATAACCAAAGTCTACTCACGGAGTAGCACCTAGTGCTACCTAGTGCCACTGGATCACAGCGCGAGGTGGCGGGCCAGGAGGTCGCGGTGGTAGGCGGGGGTGCCGAGCAGGATCTCGCAGGACCGGGCCCGCTTGGGTCCCGGTGACCTCGGTCGTCCGCCGGGAAAGCGCGGCCGAGCAGGCCGATCCGCCGATCAGGAACGACGACAGGCTGTCCATCCGGTTATCTTGGCCCGGTGAGCGTGAATGCGGAGCCAGGCGCGGAGCAGCCGTGGTCCACCATGGACGCCGCGGTCATGCGGGCCATGGCCCACCCCGCCCGGCTGGCCCTGCTGGAGCATCTCCGGAACGGCGGGCCGGCCACGGCGACGGAGTGCGCCGGGGTCGTGGGCCTGTCGCCCAGTGCGACCAGCTACCACCTGCGCGCGCTGGCCCGGGCGGGACTGGTGGAAGCCGCGCCCGGGCGAGGTGACGGCCGGGAACGGCTGTGGCGCATCACGGCTGGGCGCTACGGGCTCAGTGGCGTCGCGGACCTGGCCCCCGAGGCACGCGAGGCGCTGCACGCCCTGCTGGAGTCGATGCGGGCCCGGGACGACGCCCGGGTCCGCCGGTACCTGTCCCGGCTCGACACCGAGCCCGCGGAGTGGCAGGACGCGGCGTTCTTCATGGACTCGACGCTCCAGGTCACCGCGGCGGAGCTCACCGAACTGGGCGAGGCCATCCAGGATCTGCTCGCCCCCTACCGCAAGGACCGCCGCGCGGACCTGCCCCCCGGCACCCGCCCCGTCTCCCTGGCCGTCCGCGCCCTCCCCAGCTAACCCCTCAGCCCGTCCGCGCCCCGCAAGTCCATCGCCCGCCGGCGCGCCGCTCACCGCCGTGCGGGCGACTTTTCACGCGCATCTGTGCGCCAGACCCGGAGAAATCAGCCCCGCTTCACGCACGTCACGCGGATCAGGTGACCATTGACGTGCGCAGCGAACGCCGCTCCGGGCGGGCGGATGACGTGCCGGTCGGGCTTGCCAGGCGCAGATGTGAAGGACATACTTCGAAGTATGTCCTTCACATCTCTGCGGCGAGTCGCCGCTCGGGCGGGCGGAACGCTGGCGGAGTCTGGGCCGAGACGGTGGGGCAGGCGGGGTCGGGGGCCGACGGGGGCGGGCCGGGCGCGAACGGGGCGCCCCAGGCGTGGGTGGGGGGACGTGTACCTCGCCAGCGGGGCGCGGGCGGTGTCCTCGTGCGGTGACTTCCTGGCCGCGACCGCGCTGGTGCTGGAACTGCAGCAGCGCGGGGCGGGCGGGTTCGCGGTGGCCGCGGTGCTGATCGCCGCGGCGGCTCCCCCGGTGCTGCTGGTCCGCTGGACCGGGCGGCTGGCCGACCGGGTGGACAGCCGGTTCCTGCTGGTCGCGACCGGACTGGCCCAGGCGGCCGTCTGCGTGGCGCTGGCGTTCGCGTCCGGGCCGGCGGAGATCATCGCTCTGGTGGCCGTGCTGGCCGCGGGCCTGGCCGTGACCCAGCCGTGCCTGTCCGCCCTGCTGCCGTCCATGGTCCCCGCCGATGACCTGCCCAAGGCGATGGCGCTCAGCCAGACCGCCGGGTCCCTGGGCATGATGCTCGCGCCGGCGCTGGGCGGCCTGCTGATGGGCCGGTTCGGGTTGCGGGTCCCGCTCCTCGCCGACGCGGGCAGCTACCTGGCTATCGCCGCCGCCGGCCGCCTGATCCGCACCCGCCGTGGAGCCACCACCCGCCCCCTCAAGCGGGCCCCCAGCCGCATGGCCGTGACCACGCGGGCACCCGAGAAGTGTGACTGGGGCAGCGAGGCGGTCCCGCAGGAGGGCGGGGCTGCCCGTCCGGATGGGGAACGGGCCGGGGCTGGCCGCGAGGCGCGGGACAGGGCCCAGAATCAAGCGGACCCTGCGGCGCGTGACGAGTGGACCGTGCGGCGGGATCCGCTGGTCCGGGCGGCGGTGGTCCTGGTCGGCGCGGTGGTGGCCGCGGCCAGCCTGGTCAACGTGGCCGAGGTGTTCTTCATCCGGGCCACGCTGCACTCCACGGCCGGCGTGTACGGGCTGATGGAGAGTGTCTGGGTCAGCGCCGCGGTGGCGGGGGGCTGGTGGGTGGCGCGCCGCCGCCCGTCCGACCCGGGCGTGGCCCGGCTCCTCCTCGGCTCGCTGGCGCTCACCTGCCTGGGCGTGGCCCTGATGGCCACGGTGCCCGCGGTCGGGCTGGCTGGCGCCGGTGAGCGTGCTCGGCGGCCTGGGCAACGGCGGGGTGAACGTCGCCGCCGCCGTGCTGCTGGGCCGGCGGGTGCCCGCCGCGGTGCGGGGCCGGGCGTTCGCGCTGTACGGGGCGGTCGCCAACGGGGCCAACGTGGCAGGTCTCCTGCTGGGCGGCGTGCTGCTGTCCGTGGTCCCGGTGCGGGCCGCCATCGCCGGGGCCGGCCTGGGCGGACTGGTGGCCACCGCGGCGTTCGCGATGCCAGTTCTGCGGGCCACCGCCCGCGAGCGGCGCGCCGGGGCCGCGGAACCGGGACGGCCGTTACGATGATCCGGTGCCGCTGCGTGCCATCGACTTCCACGTCCATCTGCCCACCCCCGACTGGCTGGACGTCAGCATGGCGGGCTATGTCGAGGCGGCCGAGGCCTACTTCCGGTCGCCGGTGCAGCGGCAGTCCCTGGAGGAGCTCGCCGCCCGGTACCGCGACCTGCGGGTCAAGGCGGTCCTGCTGGCCTGGGACGCCGAGACGGCCACCGGCCGGCCGCGCGTCCCCAACGAGACCGTGGCGCAGGCCTGCCGCGACTACCCGGACGCGTTCACCGCGCTGGGCTCGGTCGACCCGCACAAAGGCGAGGCGGCCGTCGCCGAGGTGGCGAACATCGCCGCGCTGGGGTTGCGCGGGGTCAAGTTCCACCCCTCACTCCAGGCCTTCTCCCCTGACGACCCGCAGTACTGGCCGATCTTCGAGGCCTGCCAGCAGCACGGCCTGCTGGCCCTGTTCCACACCGGGACCAGCGGGATCGGCGCCGGCCAGCCCGGCGGGCAGGGCATCCGGCTCGACTACGCCCACCCGCTCAAGCTCGACCCGGTGGCTGCCGCCCATCCGGGGCTGACCATCGTGGCCGCGCACTTCGGCTGGCCCTGGCACCTCGACCTGATCGCGATGGCGCTGCACAAGACCAACGTGTACATCGACATCTCGGGCTGGTCGCCGCGGCGGATCCCGCCGGAGGTGATCCGCGAGATGCGCGGCCGGCTGTCCGGGCAGTTCGTGTGGGGCAGCGACTTCCCGTTCCTCACGCCGGAGCGCTGCCTCACCGAGCTGTCCGGCCTGGGACTGCCCCCGGACACCCTGAACACGGTGCTGCGCGACAACGCCGAGCGGATCCTCCGCCTGTCCTGACCGGGCCGCTCCTGGCCGCTGGTGCTCCTGGCCGTGGCGCTCCGGGCCCGTGGACGCGGCCGTCAGCTGTTCACGGCGGTCGCCGCGGTGCCCCCGTAGAGCCGGGCGGCCCGCCAGCTGTACCAGGCCAGCACGGTCCGGTACGGCCGGTACGGCTCGCCCAGCAGGTCGAGCTGCTTGGGCGTCGGCGTGGGAATCCCCCAGGCCAGGCCGTATCCCTTGCGCACGGCGAGGTCGCCGGTGGGCCACACGTCCAGCCGGCCGAGCTGGAAGATGAGGAAGATCTCCGCGGACCACTTGCCGATCCCCCGGACCGTGGTCAGCCGGGCCACGATCTCCTCGTCGCTCTCCCGGGCCAGCGCCCGGGGGTCGAGCGGCACGGTGCCGTCGAGGACCTTGCCGGCCAGGTCCAGGAGCGTGGCGGCCTTCCGGCCCGACAGCCCGACGGCGCGCAGCGTCTCCGGCGTGAGGGTCAGCATCCGCTCGGGCGTGACCTCACCGTCGAGGGCCAGGATCAGCCGTCCGTGGATGGCCCCGGCCGCGGCGCCGGCCAGCTGCTGGTAGACGATCGAGCGGACCAGCGTGGCGAAGTGCGTCTCGGTGGGGCGCGGCAGGCTGGGCAGGCCGACCTCGTCGACCAGCCGGGCCAGCACCGGGTCGCGCTCGGCCAGGATCCGGGCCGCGGCCCGGATGCCGACTTTGCCTGGTCCGGCCTTGGACGGGCTGGCCGGAACCTCACTCATCACGCACCGCTTCCCGGTCGCTCACGAACCAAATCTAACTGGCCGGGCGGATCGTCCGGCTGGTCAGCCCCGGGCCGGGCGAATGGCATAGTCGAGGTATGACTATCGCTGGTGACGCCCGGGCCGGGCCGGACGCGGACCCCGCGCGCGGCCGCGCCGCGCCCTGGGCCGGGTCGCTGGAGCGCGTGGACCTCGGCGAGATCCCCTACGGCGAGGCCACCGAGGCGATGCGCGGCTGGGTCACCGAACGTCAGGCCGGGCAGGCCGGTGACCGGCTGTTCCTGCTCAGCCATCCGCCAGTGATCACCTACGGTCACCGGACCGATCCCGCCGATCTCCGGCTGGGCCAGCACGACATCCCGGTGCTGCCCGTGGACCGCGGCGGCTACGCCACCTATCACGGGCCGGGACAGCTGGTCGGCTACCTGATCCTCGATCTCCGCGAACGCGGTCCCGCCGATGTGGTCCGCTGGCTCGAGTCCGGCCTGGTCCGCGCGCTCGGCGAGCTGGGCTTCGCCGCGCAGCGCCGGGACACCCCGCCCGGCGCCTCCAGCCTGGTCGGGGTGTGGACGCCCGATGAGCGCAAGGTCGCGTCGATCGGGATGCGGATCCGCCACGGCATCACCAGCCACGGCTTCGCCCTCAACGTCGACCCCGACCTGCGGCGCCTTCGACCAGTTCACGGTCTGCGGGCTGCCGGGCGTGCGGATGACCTCGCTGCGCGAACTGGCCGCCGAGCAGGGGGTCACCCCGCCGGGCGACCCCGCGGTCCGGGACGCGGTCTTCCGGGCCCTCAGCGGGGCCGCATGATCAGCGCGGCCACGTAGTACACGCACGGGACAGCGCCCGGGTTGGCGTAGCGGTGCGTG
The DNA here is from genome assembly GCA_963723595.1 of uncultured Actinomycetes bacterium. Classification (GTDB taxonomy): domain Bacteria; phylum Actinomycetota; class Actinomycetes; order Streptosporangiales; family Streptosporangiaceae; genus RYN-230. The sequence continues at coordinate 160,387 of CAVRRQ010000010.1, read as the reverse complement.
GTGTCGGCCGGGAAGTAGACCGAGTCCCCGGGGTGCAGCGTGACGGCTTGGGGCCCGATCTCCAGCCGCAGCGTTCCCGAGTCGGCCAGCACGAACTCGTGCGACCCCGGCGCGTAGGCCGGGTACGGGCCGGGATCGGCGCCGGGCGGCAGGGTGGTGCGGATCCACTCGAAGTTCACCCCGGGCACGACCGGGGTGAGGATCTCCCGGCGCCACCCGCCGGGCTCGTCGATCACGTCCTGGTCCCCGGCCCGGCGGACCACCACCCGGCGGCCGCCCGGCGCGATCAGCCCGGCCAGCGGGACACCCAGGCCGTCGGCGATGCGGGCCAGCACCACCACGGTGGGCGCCTTCCGGCCGCGCTCCACGGACGACAGCATGCTGGCGCTGACCGCGGCGGCGCCCGCCAGTTCCTGCAGGGTCAGCCCGCGGTCCCGGCGCAGGGACTGGACCCGGGCCCCGAGTTCCGTCAGGTCCATCATTTCACTATAATAACCGTTATTTTTACTATAACGAATTTACCGGCGCGGTCGGGCCGCGAGTACCCGGGGACGCCGGGCGGCAGGGAGAGGGCAGCGGTGCTCATGGAGACCGAGCAGGTGATCATCCGGCCGGCGACGCGGGCCGACCTGGGCGCGGTGGCCGGGATCCTCGCCTTCTACGTGACCGGCAGCGTGGCCACGTTCGAGGAGGAGCCGCCGGGTCTGGCCCGCTGGCAGGAGCGGCTGGACAGCCTGGCCGGGCGGGGGCTGCCCTTCCTGGTCGCCGAGGCAGACGGGGCGGTCGCCGGGTACGCGTACGCCAGCCCGTGGCGGCCCAAGCCCGCGTACCGGCACACGGCCGAGGATTCGGTGTACCTGGCGCCCGGGCAGCGGGGCCGGGGGCTGGGCCGGCGGCTGCTCCAGGCGCTGCTGGCCGGCTGCGCGGAGGCGGGGGTACGGCAGGTCATCGCGGTGATCGCCGACTCCGGCGACCCGGCGTCGGTCGCGCTGCACCGGGCCTGCGGGTTCGCGGACGCGGGCCGGCTGAGCCAGAGTCGGGTACAAGCACGGCCGGTGGCTCGACACCGTGCTGCTGCAGCGCGAGCTCCAGCCGGGCGGTACGGTCCCGGGATGAGCGCCTCCCGCTTCGTCGTGCAGCTGCACGACGCGACCACGCTGCACTTTGACCTGCGGTTGCGGTTCGGCGACGTGCTCCGCTCCTGGGCGGTGCCCCGGGGACCGTCCCTCGACCCGGCGGTCCGGCGGCTGGCGGTGCCCGTCGAGGACCACTCGCTGGAGGCGGGGGAGTTCGAGGGCGTGCACCAGGGCCAGGCCCGGGGCACCGGCGCCGTGATCATCTGGGATGAGGGCCCGGCCGATATCCGGCGCGAGGAGCCGGGCCACCTGTCGTTCGTGCTGGACGGCCGCAAGCTCAGCGGGGGATTCGGGCTGACCCGGACCGGCCCGCGGCGCTGGATCCTGGTCAAGACCCGCGACGACGGGGCCCGGCCCGGCTCGGACATCGTGGCCGAGCAGCCGGCCAGCGTGCGCACCGGCCGGACCTGGCAGGACCTGACCTGACCTAGCCTGACCGCCGCCCCGCCAGGCCCGGTCAGAGGGTCGTGATCAGGCCGCCGTCGATGGTGAAGTCAGCCCCGGTCACGTTGCCGGTGCGGTCACTGGCCAGGAACACGACCACGTCGGCTACTTCCTCCGGGCGGGTGAAGCGGCCGGTCACCATCTGGCGGGCGGCATCGTGCTCCACGTCCTCTCCGCCAGCCCGTGGACTGACCGTACGCCGGCCGCCCCGGGCCGGGCACCCCCCACGACCCCGGACCAGGTAGTGGCCCCGTGGACGGACGGTTTTCGTTGCCTAAAGGGGGCAGATCCCCAGGAGACAGGAAGATCGCTCTGCGGGCGCACCAACGGGCGGCCCGCGGATCGTCCACCGGCAGGCCCTGTGGCCTGCGCCCGCGGGAGGCACTGGTGACTGTGGACCCGGCCGCGGCGCCGTGAGCGCGCCCCCGGCGGTTCCCGGTTCTGAGGACGGGCTGGTCCTGGCCAGCGCCCGGGGCCGCTGGGTGCTGCTCGCGACCGTGCTGGGCTCGGCGGTGGCGTCGATCGACGCCACCGTGGTCGGCATCGCCCTGCCCGCCATCGGCCGTGACTTCCACGTCGGGCTGGCCGCGCTGCAGTGGGTGGTGACGGCCTACACGATGACGCTGGCCGGGCTGCTGCTGCTGGCTGGGTCGCTGGGCGACAAGTACGGCCGCAAGAAGGTCTTCCTGATCGGCGTGATCTGGTTCGCGGTCGCGTCCCTGCTGTGCTCGGTCGCGCCGGACGCCACGTTCCTGATCCTGGCCCGGGCCTTGCAGGGCGTGGGCGCGGCGCTGCTCACCCCGGGCAGCCTGGCCATCCTGGAGGCGGTAGTTCCGGCCCGATGACCGGGGCAAGGCCATCGGCGCCTGGTCCGGGTTCGCCGGGGTGGGCACGGCGATCGGCCCGTTCATCGGCGGCTGGCTGGTCCAGGCCGCGTCCTGGCGGCTGATCTTCGTCATCAACCTGCCGCTGGCCGTTCTCGTGGTCGCGGTGACCCTGCGGCATGTCCCGGAGTCCCGCGACCCGGAGGCCACCGGGCGGATCGACGTGCGGGGCGGCACGCTGGTCACCCTGGGCCTGATCGGGCTGACCTACGGGCTGATCGAGGGCCCGGGCGGTCACTGGACCAGCCCGGCCGTCCTCCCCGCGCTGCTCGGCGGGGTAGCGCTGCTCGGCGCCTTCGTCTGGCAGGAACGGCGGATGGCGGCGCCGATGCTGCCGCTCGGCCTGTTCGCCTCGACCCAGTTCAGCGCGACCAACGCGATCACGTTCGTGGTGTACGGCGGGATCGGCGGGGCCTTGTTCCTGCTGCCCATCGAGCTGCAGCAGGTGTCCGGGTACACCGCCGCTGCAGGCGGGCATCTCGCTGCTCCCGGTCACCGTGATCACGCTGGCGCTGTCGTCGCGCTCGGGCGCGCTGGCCACGCGGATCGGCCCCCGGCTGCAGATGACCGTGGGACCGGTGCTGGTCGGGATCGGCCTGGCCCTGTTCTCGCGGATCACCGCGTCCGGCGACTACCTGACCGAGGTGCTGCCCGCGGTGGTGGTGTTCGGCTTCGGCCTGGCGGTGACCGTGGCCCCGCTCACCTCGACCGTGCTGGCCGCGGCGCCCGCCGAGCGCGCGGGGATCGCGTCGGCGGTCAACAACGACGTGGCCCGGGCGGCCGCGCTCATCGCGGTGGCCGCTGCTGCCCGCCGCGGGCGGCATCACCGGCGACGCCTACCAGCACCCGGAGCTGTTCTCGGCCGGGTTCCACACCGCGTCGCTCATCTCGGCCGGGCTGTGCGTGGCCGGCGGCGCCCTGGCCTTCTTCACCGTCCGCAACCCGGCGCCGGCGCCCGGCCCGGCCGCGCGGCCCGCGCTGCACTGTGCCCTCGACGCTCCCCCGGCGGTCCCGGTCAGGGGCGCAGGACAGCCTTGATCACGCCGTCGGCCCGCTGGTCGAACGCCTGGTACAGGGCGGGGGCGTCGTCGAGGCGGCCGTGGTGGGTGACGACCTCGGCGGGGCGGGCCCGGCCGGACAGGATCATGTCGCGCAGCAGGACCGTGTAGCGGCGGTCGTGGGTGCGGCCGAACCCGACCGAGACGCCCTTGGCGAAGAACGTGGCCCACGGCACGGCCAGGTGACCGTCGGCGGTGTACGGCGGGACCGGGTGCAGGTCCTTCTCGGCGTACACGCCGGCGATCCCGGCGTGCCCGGTGGGGTTGACCAGCCGGGCCAGGTCCCCGATCACCTGCGCCGGGTTCTCCTGGTCCGGGGCGGCGCGGTCCCGGGCCTGGAAGCCCACCGCGTCGATGACGATGTCCACCCCGTTCATCGGTTCCTCGCCGGGCGGCAGGCCGTGGATCCCGCGCTCGGCGCGGATCTGCTCCACCGGGTCCCCGGCCCGGAAGTCGATCGGGTCCGCGCCCAGCCGGGCCGCCATCTCCAGCCGCTCCGGGATGTAGTCCACCACGTAGACCACGTCGGCGCCCCGGAGCAGGCAGCTGTACGCGGCGAGAAGCCCGATCGTGCCCGCGCCGAACACCGCCGCGGTGCAGCCCGGGAAGACCCGGGCCAGCTCGGTCGCGTGCCAGCCCGTGACGAACGCGTCGGCCAGCATCAGCAGGTCGTCCTCGAGGCCGTCGCCCGGCTTGCCGGGCACCCGGACGCAGTTGGCGTCGGCGTACGGCACCCGGAGCAGCTCGGCCTGGGCGCCCCGGTACGGGCCCATCCCGGCGTACCCGTAGGCGGCGCCGAACCCGCCGGGACGCACCCGCAGGCAGGCCGCGGACAGCCCGCGGGCGCAGTTGACGCAGACACCGCAGTACAGGTGGGTCGGGATGACCACCCGGTCACCGGGCTGGACCATCTCGACCGCGGACCCGGCCTGCTCGACCACGCCGAGCGGCTCGTGCCCGAGGACGAGCCCGGGCTCCGCCCCGGTCCGGCCGTCGTACATGTGCAGGTCGGTGCCGCAGATCGCGCTGGAGGTCACCCGGATCACCACGTCGGAAGGCTCCTGGAGCACCGCGTCGGGCACCTCCCGGACCTCGACGCTCCGGGTCCCGGCGAACACCACAGCTTTCATCGCGTCTCCTCGGGGAGCTGGACGCCGGTGAGCTCGGCGCAGGCCGCCAGCAGCTGGTCCTGGAGGGCGGGGCTGGACGCGGCCGGGTGGACCGGGCGCTGCCGCTGGTGGTAGAAGTACTCGCCGGTCACGGTGGCCGCGGGGTCGTCGCTGACCGCCAGCCAGGCCTGGGTGACCGGGGCCTGGGACATGTCGTCGGGCGCGCCGGGGCCGCCCATCCTGGTCGGCACCCAGCCCGGCTCCAGGGCGTTGCTGAGCACGTCCGGCCAGCGGCGGGCCACCGCGAACGCCAGCACCACGTCGAACAGCTTGGAGTCCGCGTAGGCCTGCGAGCCGTTCCAGGGGCGGCCCACCCACTGCAGGTCGGCCAGGTCCGGGTTGCCGCCCCGGTGCATGCCGGAACTGAGGTACACGAGCCGGCCCGGGCGGGTCATCAGCGCGGTGAGCAGGTAGGGGGCCAGCACGTTGATGGCGAACACGTGGCTGAGGCCGTCCGGGGTCTGGACGCGGCGCGGCTCCCGGTAGCCGACCCCGGCGTTGTGGATCACCGCGTCGTACCGGCCCAGCTTGCTGGCCTGCCCGGCCACCTGACGCATGCCCTGGAGTGAGGCCAGGTCCCCGACCACCACGTGCGCGGCGCCGGGCAGCGCGGCGCGCGCATCCCCGGCCCGCGCCTCGTTGCGGGCGTGCAGGGTGACCTCATGCCCCTCGCGGGCCAGCAGCTGGGCCGCCATCAGGCCCAGGCCGTCGGACGAGCCGGTGATCAGTACCCGAGCCATGCGCTGATTCCTCCAGGGGTTGGTCTGCCCTCGCGGCGGCTGTCCCTACCAAGGTTGCCCTACCGGCCGCTCGCTAGGATGTGCAGGCCATGAGCAGCGCACCCGCAGCCACCAGCATCACCGGCCCGCCGGACGGCACGTCCGCCGCGGTCATCCGCACCGAAGAGCTGACCAAGGTCTACCCGGGGACGGACTTCGCCGCCGTGGACCGGCTGAACCTGAGCGTCGAGGCCGGGGAGATCTTCGGCTTGCTGGGGCCGAACGGCGCCGGGAAGACCACGACCGCAGGCATCCTCACCACCCGCGTGGTGCCGACCTCGGGGCGGGCGTTCCTGGCCGGGGTGGACGTCGCGGCGCACCCGGCCCTGGCCAAGCAGCTGAGCGGGATCGTGTCGCAGCAGAACACCCTGGACCGGCAGCTCACCGTCTGGGAGAACCTGTACTTCCACGGCCGGCTGTTCGGCATGGGGGCCAAGGCGTCCCGCCGGACCGCCGACCAGCTGCTCGAGCAGTTCCAGCTGTCCCGGTGGGCCAAGGCGTCGGTCTACGCGCTGTCCGGCGGGATGGCCCAGCGGCTGATGGTGGCGCGGGCCATCTTCCACCGCCCCTCGGTGCTGTTCCTGGACGAGCCGACCGCGGGCCTGGACCCGCAGAGCCGGCTGGCGCTGTGGGACCTGCTCCGCGAGCTGCACGATGAGGGCCAGACGATCCTGCTCACCACGCACTACATGGAGGAAGCCGACCAGCTCTGCGACCGGGTCGCGATCATGGACCACGGGAAGATCCTGGCCCTGGGCACGCCCGCCGCCCTCAAGCAGAGCGTCGGCGCCGACACGGTGGTCACGGTGAAGACGGCGGGCGACACCGCCCGGCTGGCCGGGCTGCTCAGCCAGGATGTGGACGGCGTGACCCGGACCCGCCTGGTGGAAGGCGGGGTCGAGCTGCACATGCAGGGCAGCGACCGGCTGGTGCCGCGGATCGTGCTGGCCGCGGAGGGCGGCGGGTTCGACCTCGTCGACCTGTCGATCGCCGAGCCGAGCCTGGAGACCGTGTTCATCAACCTGACCGGCAAGGAGTTGCGGGACTGATGACCACCTCGCTGAGCCCGCAGGCGCCGCCGCAGCGGATCGGCGGCGGGCCGACCCGGTCCGTGGCCGCCGCGAGCTGGACCGCCCTGGGCGCGCTGATGCTGCGGGACCTGGTGGTGCTGCGCAAGCACTGGTGGGAGTTCGTGCTGCGCACCATCATCCAGCCGTTCCTGCTGTGCTTCGTGTTCCTGTTCGTGTTCCCGAAGATCGGCCAGGGGATCGGCGGCGGGCAGGGCACGGCGGCGGAGTCCGCGTTCGCGACCATCCTGGTCCCCGGCGTGGTCGGCATCTCGGTCATGTTCCAGGGGGTGCAGGCCATCGCCCTGAACATGGCCACCGAGTTCGGTTTCACCCGGGAGATCGAGGACCGGGTGCAGGCGCCGTGCCCCATCTGGCTGGTGGCGATGGCCAAGGTGCTCTCGGGCGCGGCCCAGGGCGTGATCTCCGCGATCATCGTGCTGCCGATGGCCTCCGTGGTGCACGCGCCCGGGGTGCACGCGCACCTCTCGCTGCACTGGTGGATCATCCTCACGTTCGTGCCGCTGGCCGCCATCGCCATGGCCGGCCTGGGCCTGGTCCTGGGCACCAGCTTCGAGCCGCGCAACATCGGGCTGATGTTCGGCTTCATCATCCTGCCGATCACGTTCCTGGGCGGCACGTACTACTCGTGGACCAGGCTGGCGCCGGTCTCGGTGGGCGGCTGGCACTGGCTGCAGACCGTCGTGCTGGTCAACCCGCTGATCTACGTGAACGAGGGGATGCGGGCCGCGTTCACCCTGGCCCCGCACATGCACCTGTACGTGATCTACCCGGTGGTGATCGGGTTCGCGGCGGCGTTCCTGGCCCTCGGGCTGCGTAACTTCCGGCGCCGCGTCCTCTCCTGAGGGCCGCGCGGCGGCCCGCCTTTGACTGACCCTTGACGGGACGTTTCCGCGCCATTAAGTTACGGTCAAATTTAAGGCTTAAATCAAGTCTCGTACTTCTCCTGCCCCCCGCCCGGGAGATGCCATGCGCTCTGCTGCCCACGCCCGCCGGCTCCGCCAGGTCTTACGCCGGGCCGCCGTCCTAGCCGTCCCGATGCTGCTGCTGGGCGGGCTGCTGCCCAGGCGGCATGGAAAGCCGCCGCGGCGGGCCCTCCCGCCTGCAGATCACGGGCTCGGCCGGGCTGGCCTACCGCGCCACCGGCGTACCGCGCCACCGGGCTGCCGCGCGGCCTGGCGATCTCCCCCGCCGGGCTGATCACCGGGACCGGCCGGACGCCGGGCACCCGCACCGTCACGGTCACCGGGACGTCGGCTTCGGGGGCCACCGCGGCCAGCACGTTCGTCTGGATCATCTCGCCCCGGGCTCGTAGCCCGGCAATCCCGCTCCCCCGAAAGGCCCGCTTCCCCGAAAGGACAGGCATGAGGCTCCTCCCGCATACCGAGACGTGGCGGCGCTCCCGCTCCCGCGTCCTGGTCACCCTGGCCGCCGCCGTCGCCCTGACGGCGGCGCTGCTCGCCGGCACGGCCCACAGCGCCGAGGCCGCCACCCTGCTGTCGCAGGGCAAGACCGCGACCGCCTCGTCGGTGGAGAACGCGTCGTTCCCGGCGTCGGCGGCCGTGGACGGCAACACCGGCACCCGCTGGTCCAGCGCGTTCAGCGACCCGCAGTGGCTGGAGGTGGATCTCGGCGCGACCGCGTCGATCAGCCAGGTGGTGCTGCAGTGGGAGACGGCCTACGCCACCGCGTTCCAGATCCAGACGTCCAGCTGACGGCACGAACTGGACCACGATCTACTCGACCACGACCGGCACCGGCGGGCACGCAGACCCTCAACGTGACCGGGACCGGCCGCTACGTCCGCATGTACGGCACGGCCCGGGCCACCCAGTACGGCTACAGCCTGTGGGAGTTCCAGGTCTACGGCACCGCGGGCGGCACCGGCTCGTCCTGCAGCACCACGGACGCCGCGCTGAACCAGCCCGCCACCGCGTCGTCCCTGGAGAACGCGTCGTTCCCGGCGTCGGCGGCCGTGGACGGCAACACCAGCACCCGCTGGTCCAGCGCCTTCTCCGACCCGCAGTGGCTGCAGGTGGACCTGGGCTCCAGCCAGACGATCTGCGAGGTGACCCTGGACTGGGAGACGGCGTACGCGACCGCGTTCCAGATCCAGGTCTCGCCCGACGGGACGAACTGGACCACGGTCTACTCGACCACCACCGGGACGGGCGGCACGCAGACCCTGTCGGTCTCCGGGACCGGCCGCTACGTGCGGATGTACGGCACCGCCCGGGCCACCCAGTACGGCTACTCACTGTGGGAGTTCGGGGTTTACACCACCGGCACGGGAGCCAGCCCGACCCCCACGCCCACCCCGACCTCCACCGGCTCAGGTGGGGGCTCAGGCGCGCCGCCCGCCTCGTTCTGGGGCAACACCAGCGCCATCCCCGCGGCCACCCACGTCCTGGAACTGTCGATCGTGAACCAGACCAACGGGCAGTACCCGGACAGCCAGGTCTACTGGAGCTTCAACGGCCAGGAAGAGTCGATCGCCCAGCAGCCGTACGTGGACATGCCGGCCAACTCCGCGGGCCGGATGTACTTCTACCTCGGCTCGCCGAACAGCCAGTACTACGACTTCATCGAGTTCACGGTGGGCGCGTCGTCGATCAACGTGGACACCACCCGGGTTGACCGCTTCGGCCTCAAGCTGGCCCTGCTGCTGCACGGCCACGACGGCTCCAACCAGGAGGTCGGCGAGAACTACGCCACGTTCCAGGAGAGCCGGACCGCCACGTTCGCGCGATTCCAGAACTCGGTGCCGACCGAGTTCAAGGAGCTGGCCACGGACCAGGCCCCGTACGGCATCCCGTCGCCGGGCAACGACCCGGCGTTCCAGCCGGGCGGCGCGTACGCGAACTACTTCACCAGCTACGCGGCCTCCGAAGGCGACACCACCGACTCCACCGCGCAGATCTTCGGCTGCGGCGGGACGCTGGCTGCCAATCCCCCGCTGTGCGCCGGGCTGAACCGGCACGTCGCGCAGCTGCCCGCGGCGCAGCAGTCGAACCCGGCCAACTTCTACCTGGCCGCCCCGGCGAACTACTACGCCCAGTTCTGGCACCAGAACGCCATCAACGGGCTGCAGTACGGCTTCCCGTACGACGACGACGCCGGGCAGTCCTCCGACATCTCGATCACCAACCCGCAGTACCTGGTGGTGGCGGTGGGCTGGTAAGCCGGCGCCCATGATCGGGACGGCGGCCGCGGCGAGTGAGCGTCCGCGGCCGCCGTCCACCAGGACGCGAGAAGCACCCGGGCGCGCGGATGAAGAGCTCCCGATCCAGGTTCGCGTGAGCTTTTCGCGCGAGCCTTCGCGTAACTGCCGGCCGGGGCCAGGGCCAGGCCGAGGGCGGCGGCGTGCCGGTGCCCGGCGGACGGCCCGGCCAGGGTGCCGCCGACGTTGCCCCGCCCGGCGGTGACACCCTCGGGAAGCGTGCGCAGCAGCACCCCGAGCAGCTCGTCGTCCCCGGCCGGGCCGCCGACGATCAGCACCTGGCCCAGGTCGCGGCCGAGCGTCCGGGCGCCGCGAGCGTCCAGGGTGCGCAGCGCGCGGGCCAGGTTGGCCGCGAACACCGCCTCCTTCAGCCGGAGCCGGATGCGCCCGCCACTCGGCCGGGCTGTGCCGCCGGTCGAACGGCAGCCAGCCGGCGGGGCCGGGGGCGGCGAGCATGCCCGGCGGCGGCCGGGTCGGCGGGGCCGTCCAGGAACCCGCGGCTGCCGTCCTCGGCCTCGAACCGCTGGCTCCCGTCGAGCCGGACGCACGGGCCCCGCTTCACCCAGTCGGCCGCGGCGCGGGGCACGCCCAGGGTCTCCGCGACCGCGACGGTGAGCAGTTCCCCGGCGCCCGCCGCGACCACCTCCCCGTCCGGGGCGATGACGTCGATGGTGCCCGCGCCCACGTCGACCACGACGGCGTCGGGCCGGGCGCCCGGCGTGGTGCAGGCGCCCAGCCGGGCCGCGGCGGGCTCGCTCAGCACGCAGCGCACGGGGCAGCCGAGCAGGTCAGCGAGCACAGCGGCGTGGCCGTCGCCGGGGGTGAGCCGGTGCAGCGACGAGACCAGCGCGGCCCGGCCCACGCTGCCCCGCCGGGCGGTGGCGCTGTCCGCCGCGGCGGCCAGATCCACCGCGAACAGGTCGTCCAGGCCGGTCTCGCCGTCCGGGGTGCCGAGCGCGGTGACGGCTGCCGACCGGCCAGCCCGCCAGCTCGGCGCAGGCGGCCCGCAGGCCGATCCGGCGGCCGTGCGCCACCACCCACGGCTCGCCCGGACCCGGGGCGGCAGCCCGGCTCGGCCAGGCCTGGTGCGGCCAGACCTGGTGCGGCCAGGCCCGGGGCGGCACGGCAGCGCGCGGCCCGGGCTCCGCCCCGGAGGCCAGGCCGATCACCGCGTTGCCGTAGTCGAGCAGGGCGCGGCTCACGGTCGCCGCGTCCCCGGCCTCGCCTCGCCCAGCCGCAGCGCGGCGGCCAGGGCGACGGGGTCGGTCAGCAGGGTCAGCGGCTGGCCCGGCCGCCGGACCTCCACGGCCAGCCGGGCGCAGGCGCGCGGCCGCGGCCACGTCGACCTGGTCGATGACGGGGACCGGGGCGCCTCGAGCCGGTTGGCGATGAGCACGCCCTCGTCGCTCCCGGCCAGGACCGCCCCGAGCGGGATCCCGTCCGTCGAGCAGGCCGCGGAGCTGCCGGGCGGCCGCCACGTAGCCGAGGCTGGCCGGCACCAGGGCGACCCGCGCCGCCGGTGCGGGCGCTCCGCCGCCCGGCCGCTCCCCGCCCGGCCGCTCCCCGTCCAGCCAGAGAGGCGTGCCCACGCAGGTGCCGCCGCCGCCGGGCGTGGCGACCCCGGCGGCCAGCACGCGCAGGCGGCCGGTGGCCGGGACGGCGGCCGGGATGGTCAGCGTCGCGGTGCCCACCGCCCGCAGCGGCGCGATCCGGGCCTCGGCGACCGTCGTGCCCAGCCGCCGCTCGATCCGGCGGACCAGCGCGGCGGCGCCGCGCAGCGAGTCGGCCGATCCCTTGCGCCCCCGGGTGGGCAGCCGGTCCGCGCCCAGCAGCCGCGCCCCGTCCAGCACCACGACCTCAGTCGTCGCGTTCCCGATATCCACCCCCGCCACCACGCTCACTGGGGCCACCCCCATGAGCGCGGTGCTTTTTGTGTGCCGGGGCACACGAAAAGCACCGCGCTAACCGGGGCTGCGTGACGGGTCATGCGGTGAGGCCGCGGCGGGCGTAGATTTCGGCGGCCTCGGTGAGGAGGGCGGCGCAGCGGGGCAGGCCCCGGGCCGCGAGGGAGGCGGCCAGCGCGGTGAGCTGGGCGGCGGTGGAGCGGCCCGGCCGCAGCGCTTCGTAGATGGCCAGCACCTCGTCGTCGCCCAGCCCGGTCAGCTCGGCGGCGCGGCGCAGGTTCTCGGCCAGCTGCGGGTTGCCGTGCTCCAGCGCCACCTCGGCCTGATGCTCCAGGGTTGCGGGATGGATGCGCAGGTCGGGCAGGCTGACCTCGCCGCGCCGGACGGCCTCCAGGGTCAGCTCGCCGACCGGCCGGCCCGACAGCGCCCGCACGCCCGGCTGCTCCGCGCGCACCCCGGTCACTGCAACCCCTCCGCGGACAGCTGCTCGGCCGGTTCCCCGGGCCGCACCCAGGCCCGTTCCAGGGCCATCAGCGCGATCACCGTGGTGTGGTAGCGGGCCTCGATGGCCTCGTCGTTGTACGGGTTGCGGGCCGGGTCGGGGGTGGCGCCCTTGGCGTGCCGGGCCGCGTTGGCGCCGAGCAGCCGGTACAGCTCGCGGGTGACGGCGGGGGCCACCGAGTACAGCTCCAGGTTGGCCAGCGGCGCGAGGTCCCGGCGGTGGATGAGCGCGGTGCCCTTGCCCTGCAGGCCGATGCCGATCCCCGAGCCCGCCAGCCGGGCGGCGGCCAGGCCGATCCGGCCCAGATCCACGGTGTCGTTGAACCGGACCACCCGGCCTGCGCAGCCTTCCTCCTCCAGCCCGGCCAGCAGCTCGCCCAGCACCTCGGGCACGGTCAGCCCGGACAGCGAACGCCAGACGTCCCGGCCCACCGCGGGGGACACGCCGATCACCACGTCCCGCGGGTCCTGCCCGGCCAGGGCCGGGCCGGCCGGGGCCGAGCAGCAGCTCCGCGGCCGAGGCCTGCTCGGCGCGCAGGTCGTCGACCCCGCGGGCCTGCCGGATCTCGTCGATCTCGGCCTGCCGGGGCGGCGGCGGCTCGTACCCGGTACCCGGGCCGGCGTAGTCGTTCGGGTCGGTGACCAGGGACAGGACCCGCAGCTCCTCGTCGAAGATCGCGGCGGTCTGCAGGTAGTCGCCGGAGAGCCGGGCCCGGGTCATGTCCATGATGGCCTCCGCCTCGGCCTCGTAGCCGGTCTCGTCGAGCGCCGCCACGATGTCCACCACGGTGAGGCCGCCCTCGCGGATGGCGTGGGCCGCGCTGAGCACGGCCAGCGTGTCGGTCTCCCCCAGGTCCTTGGACCCGGCCGCGTCGACCGCGCGTTCCAGGTGGTCGTCGGTGAAGTCGGCCAGCCCGAGGTGCTGGTACACGGCCCGGCAGGCCTGGGCGGCGTAGCGGCGCAGCTCGCCGATCTCGCCGGCCGGCACGGTGCGCAGCCCGCCGTCCACCCCCCAGTCGCGCTGCATGGCCAGGAAATCGTCGATGTCCTCGGCGTTGAAGTTGCTCGGGCCGAACATGTTGTCGTAGCGCTGGATGCTGCCGAACCCGCTGAACACGAAGTCCGAGCCGGCCAGCACGATGGGCAGCGTCCGGGAGGTGCGGCGCATGTCCGACTCGCTCATCAGCGCGTCGTTGCCGGAGCAGGACTCCAGGTTCCGCATCATGACCATGACGTTCTCGGCCATCAGCTCGCGCAGCCCGCAGGGCACCGACCCGGCCACGCTCGCCCCGTCGATGCCGCCGTTCTGCACGCCCTGGGCGCCGATCGCGCGGGCCAGCGCGATGCAGCGGGCCTCCAGGTAGAGCATGGACTTGCCCTCGGCCCCCGCCATCAGCACCTCGGCGCCCGCCCCGGAGGACACCCGCATCTTCATCCCGCGGGAGGCGTACGCGGAGGTCAGGAAGGCCTTGGACCAGGGGGTGTCGTCCCCGTCGGTGAACACCGGCTCGGTGCCGTACGAGCGACACGGTCTCGGCGTAGGACGTCAGCCCGCGCATGCCCAGCTCGAGTTCCAGCGCCTCCTCGACCGAGCACTGGATGAGCACGCCCTGCGATCCGACCGCAGCGCCGACGAGGCAGGCCACCGCGTTGCTGGGCGCGTCCGCGAGGACCGGGACCGTGGTCTCGATCTCCCGGAAACCGAACGCGGCCGCCGTGGCCGAGTCGGCGGCGAGCAGCAGCGGGTCGTCCAGCCGGTTGGTGACGTGCGCCTGGTTGCTGGGGGTACGCCGGCCGCGCAGCTTGGTCATGGCCATCATCAGCTCGGCGGGCCGCAGCAGGGCCAGCACCCGGGCCAGCTTGGCGGGCGTGGCGCCCGCGCACAGCCGGATGACCTCGGCCCGGGGCACGTCCGGGCGGACCGCGAGCCGGGCTAGCTCGGTGTCCGGCAGGGCCATCACCTCGGCGGCGACGGCCAGGTCCAGGCCGTGCCGGGCGATGTAGGCGTCGAGGGAGTCGAAGTCCTGCTCCGCGACGCCGTCCAGCTCCACCACCCGGCCGCCGGAGATCACCAGCCCGGGCTCGGGGTCGTGCGGGGAGCGCAGCGCGACCAGGCCGAGGTCGGGGTCCTCGACCGCGAACCCGTCGAGGTTGACCCGCTGCTGGTCCATGAACCGGATCCGGCCTACCGGCTGCTGCGGCCCTGGCACGGTCATCGCGGGCTCCTCTCGTGGACGGATCTCCGGGCGGATCTCCTGGACGGAACGGCTAGTCGGATCTCCCGGCGGACCGGGGCGGGCTCAGATCGCGGTCTGCGGGCGCAGCTCGATGACCCGGCCGGAGGGCGCCTCGGTGCGGGGCGGGGCCTCCCCCGGCGCGCCGGGCCCGAGCGCGCTCTCCCCGGGAGCCCGCTGGCCCGGGGTGCGCACCGTGATGCGGATCCGGTCGCCGCGGAACAGGTCGTGGGAGAACTCGAACGGCACGCCGCCGGTGTCGGTGGTGGTCCGGGTGATGGCGAGCAGCGGAGAGCCCGCGGGCACGTCCAGGACCAGCGCCTCGTCCTGCGACGCGGCCACCACCTCGATCCGCTCGACGGCCTCGCCCGGACGGGTGCCGAAGTGCTCGTCGAGCAGCTCGTACACCGAGCCGCCCAGCGGAAGCTCCAGCAGCCCCGGGAAACGGTCGGCGGGCAGCATGACGCGCTCCACCGAGATGGGGCTGCCGTCCGCGAGCCGGATCCGGACCAGGTCGATCACGCAGGTCCCCGCGCCGGATGCCGAGCGCCCGGGCGGCCGCCTCCTCCGCGCCGGACAGCCCGGCGCTGATCACCCGGGTCCCGGCCACCACGCCCTGGCTGCGCAGCAGGGCGGGCACCCCGACGACCCGGGACGTGTCCCGCTCGATCTTGTCCTGGCTGACGAAGGTGCCGCCGCCGCGTCCCGGCACCCGGCGGACCACACCGGTCTCGGCCAGCACGGCCAGGGCCTGGCGGAGCGTGGCCCGGCTGACGCCCAGGTCGGACGCGAGCGCCCGCTCGGCGCCGAGCCGCTGGCCCGGCCGCAGGTGCCCGGCCGAGATCCGTTCGGTCAGCACCCGCCGCACGTCCTCCGGGGTGTCCACGCTAGGCATCCATGGCGCCCAGGGATTCGGGCAGCACCTGGCCGCCGTCGACGACGATCGTCTGCCCGGTGATGTAGGCGGCCTCGTCGGTGGCCAGGAACAGCGCCGCGTAGCCGATCTCGTCCACCGTGCCGAGGCGGCGCAGCGGCACGCTGGCCGTCATCTCGTTGATGTAGTCCTCGCCCAGGTCCACCAGGCCCTCGGTGATGACGTTGCCGGGCAGCACCGCGTTGACCGTGATGGCGTGCGGCGCCAGCTCGATGGCGGCGGTGCGCATGAAGCCGAGCTGGCCGGCCTTGCTCGCGCCGTAGTGCGACCAGCCGGCGAACCCGGTGATCGGCCCGGTGATCGAGGAGGTGAGGATGACGCGGCCGTGCGCGGACTCCCGCAGGGCGGGCAGGCAGGCCTGGACGGACAGGATGCAGCCGCGCAGGTTGGTGCCGAGCACGGTGTCCAGGTCCTCGTCGGTCATGTCCGCGAGCCGCCGGTCCGGGAAGATCCCCGCGTTGGCGCACAGCACGTCGATGCCGCCCAGCCGCTCGGCCGCGGTCGCGGCGATCCGCTCGCAGTCCGCCCGGACGCTGACGTCGGCCAGCACGTAGGACACCTCGGCGCCGTCCGCGGTCAGTCTCCGCGACGGCTCGCCGTGGCCGCGTCCTGGTCCCGGCCGACGATGAGGACCCGTGCCCCGCTGCCCGCGAACACCCGGGCGATGCCCTTGCCGATGCCCCGGGTGGCGCCGGTGACCACGACGGCCCGCCCCGCGATTGATGTGAACACGTATGGCTCCTTGAGGTGTCAGCGGCTGAGGTAGCGCTCAGCCAGGGCGCAGCTGTCCTGGGTATACGCGGCGCCCAGCTCCCGGGCGATGTCGGCCCCCTGATGCGAGCCGATCCACGCGACCAGCAGCAGCCGCCGGAACATGATGAAGGTCCAGATCTCCGCCTCGTCCTCCGGCGGCAGGGCGGTCACCCGCCGGTAGCCCGACAGCCAGCTGTCCACCAGCTCGGGCACGTGCGGCTGGTGCTCGAAGAAGCTCACCGACGTGCCCACGTCGTACAGGTACCAGCTGAAGCCGGAGTCGTCGAAGTCGATGACGCTGACCCGGCCGCCGTCCACGAGCAGGTTGGCCAGCCGGGTGTCCGCGTGCACCAGCCCGTAGCGCTGCGGGCCGGCGCCGAACGCGGCCAGCCGGTCGCGGAGCGCGCGGTCCAGGCGGCCCAGGACCGCATGCTCACCCGGCCCGACCCCGATCCCGTCCTGCCAGCGCCCCCACCGGGCCCGCGCGCCGAACGCGGCGTCGTAGTCCCAGTGGAACCGGGTGAACCAGGGCGGCCGCTGCCACTGCCGGGCGTGCTCGTGCATCCGGGCGGTGATCTCGCCCAGCTCCGCGAAGTGCGCGGCGTCGTCGTCGGCGGGCTCGGTGCCCGCCAGGTACTCGAAGCGGACGCAGTGCCGCTCCTGGCCCGTCTCGTCGGCCATGGTCATGACCCGCCCGCCACCCGGGCCCGGCAGGACCCGCGGGGTGCGCACCCCGGCCTCGGCCCGCAGCGCGTCCATCCAGGCCAGCTCGGACTCGATCTCGGCCGCGCTGTGGTACCCGAGCCGGTGCACCCGCAGGACCGACGGGCCCTCGCCGGGGTCCTGCACCAGGTAGGTGGCGTTCTCCGACACGTTGAGCAGCCGCACGGTGGAGCCGGGACCGCAGCCGCCGGCCTGGGCCGCGCGCCCGGCGAACCGGGTGATCCGGTCCAGCACGTCGCCGCCGCCGGACAGGTCGTGCGTGCCGGTCTCGTCGTTCATCCGCCGTCACCTGCCCTCGTGGCCCCGGCCCTCGATCGCCGCCGAGGACCGCCATGATCGCATCCCGTGCCGTGGTGACCTGCTCGCGGGGCCCGCTCAGGTAGATCCGCCCGGCCACCCCGATCATGGACACGTCGACCAGCGTCACGCCGGGCGCCGTCCGTTCCGCCTCGTTGGCCGCGAGGGCCGCGAACAGCGCCGGGGTCGACCTCGCAGACCAGCAGCGTTTCCCCCGGGATGATCATGGAGCCGCCGCGGTTGCGGTTGATGATGATCGCCTGCCGGTCGGTGATGTCCTCGATGATGTCGCAGAACAGGATCCGCGGCCGCAACTGGTCAGACGGGCTGGCGCGCAGCCCGTCCAGGATGGCCTGCCCGGCCCGCTCCACGTCGGCCAGGTCCGGCCCGTGTACCTCCAGCACGCCGAACTGGCGCTCGACGAACAGGATGCCGGGCTCCACCGTCGGTACCGCGCGCAGGGCCAGGTCGGTGACCCGCTCGATGGCCAGCGCGGGCGCCACCTCGACGATCAGCGAATGCTCACCCTGCATGGGCGGGTAGCCGCGGGCCCGGGTGGGGGTGCCCAGGTACGCCGCGAACTGCCGCTGCAGGTCCCGGACCAGCAGGTGGACCCGGAGTTCGGCGAGCGGCGGCGCGCCCGGACGGACGGAAGGCGGCGCGCTCACTCGCTGCGGATGGTGAAGTGCTTGCCGAGTTCCCCGTGCGGCCGCGGGATGACGTGCACCGAGATCAGCTCGCCCACGGTGCTGGCCGTTTCCGCGCCCGCCTCGGTGGCGGCCTTCACCGCGCCGACGTCGCCCACGATGGTGACCGACACCAGGCCGTCGCCGACTTCCTGGCGGCCGACGATGGCCACGTTGGCCGCCTTGACCATGGCGTCCGCGGCCGCCAGCGCGGCCACGTAGCCCTTCGTCTCGATCATCCCGATCGCGTTGTCCGCCACTGTCTCTCTCCTCTACTGGCTGTCGTGATCATGGCTTAGGTGCCGTTCCAGCGGCACCTAAGTCATGATCACGATGTGCTGCCCGATGGGTCTATGGAGCCGATGATCAAGGCGTCGACTGGAGGCGGCTCGCCCGGGAACCAGGCGGCGGCGACCGAGCCCTGGACGACCAGCACCCGTTCCCCCACGCCGCTGCCCAGGACGTCGAAGGCGACGAACCGCTGGCCGGTGCCGTCCGCCTCCACCTCCAGGAACGCGCCCTTGGGGATCTCGGCCAGCCGGCGGGTGGCCCACACGTTTCCCACCACCGTCGCGGTTACCATCAGCGCTCCTTCTCGATCTCGACCCCGGCCGCGCGGGCCCGGTCGCGGGCCAGCGGCGTCAGCACGGCGCGCCGCCCCAGCACCAGCCGCGCCCCGGCCCGGGCCGCGTCACGGACCGCGGCCTCGGTGACCGCGCCCTTGTCGATACGGTGCACGGGCCGCTCGGACCCGGTCGCCCCCGCGGTACCGCCTGGCGCCAGACGGAACCGGAGCCGGCCGGTACGCAGGTCGTCGCGGCGCCGCGGGTTCTCGACCAGGCGCAGCAGCCGGGTCACGAACGCGGCCAGTTCCCGGTCCGTCCGCATGCTCACGGTTTCCACCTCGGCGACCCCGTCCCGCACCGTGTACGCCGCCCCGTCCTGCGCCGGCGCGCTGCTGGCTGGAGCCGGCGGCGCCGGCGCGGAACTCGCAGCAGCCGGCGGCGCGCTGGCTGAGCCCGGCCCCGACGGCGCGTGACCAGCGGCGGCCAGGTCCGCGGGCAGCAGGTCGGCCAGCGCCTCGCGGACCAGGGCACGCAGCATCTCGGGGTCCAGGCCGGCCGTCACCGTGTTTCCTCCGACGCTCGCGCCGTCCGGACAGGGCCACACCGGCCGCTCGGCCGGGCCTCACGGCCCACCCTCGCGAGCCGGTACCGGACGGCGCTCACAATGCGCCCCGCAGGGCGTGCTCGGCCGCGTCGGCGGCCTGCCGCACGTCCGCCTCGGACCCGGACAGGTACACCCGGCCCGTCGCGCCGATCATGCGGTAGTCCACCACCTTGATCTGCGCGGCCTTCTCGGCCTCGTTGACCGCGAGCATCGCGTAGGAGGCGGGCTGCATCTCCAGCACGAACAGCGACTCGCCGGCCAGCACCATGGAGCCGATCTTGTTCCGGTTGATCAGGAACGCGTGCTGGGGGTCGATCATCGTGACGATCGTCGACGCCAGGATCTCCGGCGGGCTCGCGTCCGCCTCCGAGGCGCGCAGTGCGCCGAGCACGGCGGAGCCGGCCGCCCGCACCTCGTCGGTGCTCCCGTGCACCTCCAGGTACCCGAAGTGCCGCTCCACGACCAGGATCCCGGCCCGCACCCCCGCGTACTTGAGCGCCACGTCGGTGAGCGGCTCCACGTCCAGCCCGGGCGCGACCTCGACCACGATCGCCGCATCATTGCTCCGCGGCAGGCTCCCCCGGATCCATGACCCCAGGTAACACATCGTCTGCGGCTGCAGCCGGTCCAGGAAGATGAACGCCCGCAGCTCACCCACGCCCATCCCCCGCAATCCCCCTGAGCTCCTCCAGCACAACCCGCCTGATCTCCGCCCGCAGTGCCTCCACATCGGGGTCAGTCCCGCCGGGGCCGCCCGCACGGCGCGCTCCCCCAGCGGTCGCGGTCTGGGCATCATTTCCCGGCGTTTTGCTGGCCGGGAAATGATGGCCCGGACGCGGCCGCCCCCCGGCCTCACGCAGGTTCGAGGCCACCGGATACGGCGGAACTGCCCCCGTCGGCGCCTCCCACGGCACGAGTCCGGTGAAGTCGCCGAATCCCACGGCCGGATCCTCGTTATAGGCCAGGCGTGTCCACTGGACGAGATGCTTAGGCTGCAGGTTCTCGCCGACCGAGGAGCGGCCGAAGAACCCGGTCCCGATCGTCATCGACGGCGCGAGCCCGGTCCCGATGCCCGCGCTGCCCAGGCTGGACCCCACGTTCACCGCGACCCGGAGCACCTCGAGCGCGGCCCCGTAGTCCATGATCGTCGCCGGGTCCGTGGAGTGGATCGCGGCCGAGTGGCCGCGGCCGCCGAGCCTGAGCACCGCCCGCGCCGCGCCGATGCCGTGGCGGACGCTGCCCACCTGGGTCAGGCCCAGGACCGGGCAGAGCTTCTCGTGGGCCAGCGGCTCCTCGGGGACGACCAGGGGGAACGGTGCCAGCAGCACCCGGGTCGTGCCCGGCACCCGCAGGCCGGCCTGGGCCGCGATCCAGGTCGCGTCCTTCCCGACGAACCGGGTGTCAAAGCGCCCGCCGGGAAACAGCAGGTCACGGACCTTGTCCCGGTCCTCCGGCGGGAGCAGGTGCGCGCCCGCGCGCTGCAGGTGCCGCAGCAGCGTCCCGGCGGCCGGCCCGGTGACGATCAGCACTGACTCGTTGGTGCACAGGATGGAGTTGTCGAAGCTCTTGCTGTCCACAATCCGGCGCGCAGCTTCCGGCAGGTCCGCATCGTCCGCAACGAAAACCGGCACGTTGCCGGGCCCTACCCCGATGGCCGGCGTCCCCGAGCTGTAGGCGGCGCGGACCACGCCGGCTCCCCCGGTCGCCACGATCACATTCGTCCGCTCGTCGGTCATCAGCGTGTTGATCAGCGGCACCGACGGCTCGTCCACGACCTGGATCACGCCGTCCGGCGCGCCCGCCGCCACCGCGGCGGCGGCCAGCGTGCGGGCCGCGTCCGCGGAGCACTCCCGGGCCAGCGGGTGCGGGCTGACCACCACCGCGTTGCGGGTCATGAGGGCGAGCAGCGCCTTGACGAACACGGTGGCGACCGGGTTGGTGGACGGGGTGAGGGCGAGCACCACCCCGGCCGGCCGCGGGATCTCCACGACCCGGGTGGCCGGATCGAGCCGGGGGGTCACGTAGTCGTGGCCAGCGTAGGCCTCGATCAGCCCGGTGCTGCTGGCCAGGTTCTTGATGACCTTGTGGTCGGCCACGCCGAACCCGGTCTCGCGGACCGCCCAGTCGGCGTACTCGCGGGCCTTGGCCGCGCCCGCCGCCGCGGCCGCCTGGACGATCCGGTCCACCGCGGCCCGGTCGTAGCGGGCGAACGCGGACGCGGCCCACTGGGCCCGCTGCAGCATGGCCCGGGCCCGCGGCACGCCCGCCGGGTCGGTGAGCAGGTCGATGCTGATGGCTTCGTCGGGACCTGCTAGCCCGGGTGGGCGACCCCCCGCTCCGCTTTCCCGGGGGACTACCCCAGCCCCCGGCCCCCGCGAGTTCCCGGCTCGGAGAGACCCGCGTGCGGCGGGCCTCGCCTCGCCGGTGAAGTGCTCAGTCATCACCGCACCCGCCGTCCGCTGGCGGCGTCGTCCCGGGCCTCGGCGATGGCCACCTCGACCCGGTCGAGCAGCTCGGCACAGAGGTCCGGGGTGAGCAGCAGGCCCGGCTTGAACTGCAGGACCTGCGGGTCCAGGGTTGAGAAGATCGCCCACACCCCGTGCTCGTAGAGCCGTTTCATCACGAACCTGGCGCCCTGCGGGTGGTCGAACTCCAGGCCCATGACCAGGCCGTCCTGCCGGATGCCGGTGAACCAGTCCGGGTAGGCCTGCTGGATGCGGCGCAGCCCGCGGCCCAGCACGTCGGCGATGTAGAAGACCATCGACCGGACCTCCGGCCGGCAGGTGATCTCCAGGGTCTTCAGCGCGGCGATGCAGCCGAGCTCGGCCCCGCCGAACGTGGACATGTGCGCGAACCCGTCCTCGCTGAGCCAGCCCGCCGCCGCGTCGCTGACCAGGACCGCGCTGACCGGGTACAGCCCGCCGGAGATGCCCTTGCCGGTGACCAGGAGATCCGGCGCGATGCCGTGCTTGGTGATGGCCCACAGCTCGCCGGTGCGCATCAGCCCGGTCTGCACCTCGTCGGCGATGTACAGGGCGCCGTACCGTTCGCAGAGCTGCTTGGTGCCTTCCAGGTAGCCCGGGTCGGGCAGCGGGAAGCCGTAGGTCGCCGGGATCGTTTCCATGATCACTGCGGCGACGTCCCGGCTGCGCAGCGCGCCCTCCATCGCGGCCAGGTCGTTGAACGGGACGTGGGTGAACTCGTCCGGCCGGTCGGACAGGAACAGGGTCGCGAACCGGTCGTCGCCGGTCGCGACGGCCAGGCCGGTGTGCCCGTGGTAGGCCTTGGCCACCGAGACGATCCGGCGTTTCTGCGTGGCGTGCCGGGCGGTCTTCAGCGCGATGTCGATGGCCTCGCCGCCGCCGCTGCCGAACACCACCTTGGCCAGGCCGGGGGGCGCGGTGCTGATCAGCGCCTCGGCCAGAGCCGTGCGGGCCAGCGACGGGAAGTGATGGTTGCCGATGTCGAAGCGCTGCATGGCCGCGGTGACCGCCGCGGCGACCTCGGGGTTGCGGTGGCCCAGGTTGTAGGTGCCGCCGTTGAGGTGGACGTCGATGAGGCGCTTGCCCCCGACGTCGTAGATGAAGTACCCCTCCCGCCGGTCGATGACCAGCGGGACACCGGAGTCGGCCCAGAACTGGGTCTTGTCCGGGTTCCAGAACTGCCTGGACCGGTCGAGCATCTCGGCCTTGGACGGGAAGGCGATCAGCTCCTCGGCCATGTCACCTCCGGGTGCGGGCGGCAGTCCGGCCTACTTTGGTCTGACCAAATACGTACCCTCCCGACCTTTACCTGTCAAGAGGTCAGGGTTAAGTCCATATTTCATGAACCGTAACTCTTGTCATGATTCCTACCTGCTGATACCGTCCGCGCTGTGACCTGTACCACAAGGCATTTCTCAACCGTTTGACCACGGCTTGACCACAGCTGTCCAGCACAGCGCAGCACGGTATGGCTACCTCGCGGTAACGGGCAACCCTCCGGGGAGGGCACTCATGGCACAGTCGGAGCTTCCACGGGTCGGCGGGATCGAGGGGATGGAGGAATCCCTCGACATCTCCCAGCGGGCCGAGGTCCCGAAGCTGCGCAAGGGAGCGGTCGGGCTGGGCGGGGTCCTCTTCCTGACCGTGACCGGGTCCGCGCCGATCTCGGCCATGCTGTTCAACACCCCGATCATGGTGGGGTACGGCCAGGGCGTCGGCGCGCCCGCCGCATTCATCTTCGCCGCGATCGTCTTGGTCGTGTTCTCCGTCGGCTACGTGGCCATGACCCGGAAGAAGACCAGCGCGGGCGGCTTCTACTCCTACATCAGCCACGGGCTCGGCCGCCAGCTCGGCATCGGCACCGGCTACGGCGCCGTCGTGGCGTACTCGGTGTTCGAGGCCTCACTGGCGGGCGGGTTCGCGTACTTCGCGAACCTCAAGGTGAACGCGTTCGGGGTCAATATCGGGTGGCCCTGGCTGGCCCTGGGCATGGTCGTGCTGATCTCGCTGCTCACGTTCTTCGACGTCCGGCTGTCCTCTACGCTGCTGGCCATCGGGCTGATCAGCGAGATCGCGATCCTGGTCGTCTTCGACATCTTCATGTTCAGCAAGGGGCACGCCCCCTGGGCCGCGCTCAACCCGGCCAACGCGTTCAAGAGCTTCCCGGCCTCCGGGAAGCTGGCCGCCGGCTCGGTCGGCATCGGCCTGTTCTTCGCGTTCTGGTCCTGGGTCGGGTTCGAGATGGCACCCAACTACGCCGAAGAGTCCCGCGAACCAAAGCGGATCGTGCCCCGCGCGCTCTACATCTCGGTGATCGGCCTGGGTATCTTCTACGCGCTGACGTCCTGGGCGCCGCTGTTCGGCTATCCGACGACGCACGCGGCCGTCGCCGCGGCCCAGGGCAACGCGGCGAACTTCTATCTCGCCCCGGCCACCCAGTACGCCGGGCACTGGGTGTCCTCGATCATGAGCTACCTGATCATCACCGGCTCGTTCGCCTGCGGGATGGCGTTCCACAACACCACCGCCCGGTACATGTACTCCCTCGGCCGGGAAGGGCTGCTGCCCGCCCCGCTGGGCCGGACCCACCCCAAGTTCAAGAGCCCGTACATCGCGTCGGTGGTCCAGACGGTGATCGCCGCGTTCATCATCATCCTGTTCGCGGTGTTCACTGGCACCAACGACCCGAACTCCCAGGCCTACCTGCAGCTGTACGGGCTGATGGCGGTGATGGGCGTGATCATCATCCTGTCGGTGCAGGCCCTGGTCTCGCTGGCCATCCTGGTCTACTACGAGCGGCACCACCGGGACGAGGTGCACTGGTGGAAGACCCGGCTGGCCCCGGCCCTGGCGCTGGTGTCCCAGGCCGCCGTGGTCTACCTGCTGTTCGACAACATCGACTTCCTGGGCAGCGGCTACTCGTACGCGAAATGGTTCGGCCCGATCGACCTGGCGATCGTGCTGATCGGCGTAGGCGTGGCCTTCTACTTCAAGAAGTACAAGCCCGCCAAGTACGAGCAGGCCGGGCTCATCAACGAAGGACTGTAGGGCCCGGGCTCACCGGGCCGGCCCCGGCCGGCCCGGCGGGCTGGGGCTGACCAGCCAGGCCTTGCGCTAGTACACTTTCCGATGTAATCGTATTGGAAGTAGCTAGCGAAGGCGGTCGCGATGACCAGGGAATCCATCCGCGGGTCCTCCGACCGCAGTATCCTGATCCTGACCAGCCTGGCCGACGGGCCGAAACACGGCTATGCGCTGATCAAGGACATCGAGGACTTCGCCGGGGTCACCCTCGGCGCGGGTAGCCTCTACGGCGCCCTGGCCCAGCTCGAGCGAGGCGGCCTGGTGGAGGCGCTGCCGGCCGGTGACCGTCGGCGCCCCTACCAGATCACCGAGGCGGGCCGGGAGCAACTGCGGGTGCGCCTGCTGCAGGCGTCCCGCATCGCCGAGGTGGGGCTCCGGCGGATCTCGGCGGCCCCGTCATGAGCCGCTGGCCCGTGCGCAGGCTCGTCGCGCTGTATCCGCGGGCCTGGCGGGAGCGGTACGGCGGCGAGGTCGGCGATCTCACCGACGAGCTGATCAGCGAGGGGCGGACCACCCGGCTGCGGGCCGGACTGGAGCTGGTCGAAGGCGCGGCCCTCGAGCACGGCCGGGCCCTGGCCCGGTCCCCGGCGGTCGTGCTGGGTGGCGCGGCTTCGATCACGGCGGGGGCTGGCATCGGGCTGGCCCTGACCCGGGCCCGGGACAGCGGCGCAACGGGACGGCCGTACTTCGACACAGCACCGGCCGGGTTTGTGCTGCTGGCCGCCGTGCTGGCCTGGATCCTGCTGGAATTCATTCACTTCCTGCAGGTGCAGGAAGCCCAGGAATGGCGGGCGGGAGCCACCCGGAGCCGCACGCCTGGCTTCTGGGCCGCCGCCGCGGCCTGCGCGATCGCCTGGGAGACCTGGCTCTACCAGGCCCCGGCGATCGTCCCGGCCGCCGCGATCCGCCCCGGCGCCGTGGCCTTCTCGGCCGGCCTGGTGTTCTTCCTGGCCGGGGTGGGACTGCGCGGGTGGTCCCTGGCCGCGCTGGGCCGCTACTCCACCTACGCCATCGTGGTGAGCCCGGGTCAGCCGGTGGTGACCACCGGCCCGTATCGCCTGCTGCGCCACCCCGGCTACACGGGGGGGCTGCTGATCTGCGCCGGGGCCGGCCTGATGTCCGCGAATTGGGCCGGCCTGGGCGCCATGACCTTGCTGCCGCTGGCGGTCACGGTCTGGCGCATCCGGCTAGAGGAGACCGCGCTGCTGACGGGGCTCGGCGAGCCGTACCGCGCCTACGCCTCGGAGCGTAAGCGGCTCGTCCCGCTCATCTGGTAACCGGGATTCACCGGACCGCGGCCCCCGGTCGCGGCTGCTGAGAGAGGGACAGTGACCCATGACCACCGAAGGGGCGTGGATCGGCTACAGCGGCGCTGCCCGGATCGGGCTCGCCGTGATCTTGCTGGCCGCCGCGGGCGGCCTGGCCTACGCGGGAATCCGGTGGCCCGGGCCCTTCCAGGCCCGGAAGCCGCGCCCGGCCATCGCGAACCTCATGATCGCGGTCTGGGTCCTGGCCATCACGGTGTTCCTGGTCTGCGCCTCCGTCTACGTCCACCAGGCGCGTCATATATTGCCGGGCCGCGCCACGCCCACCGATCCCATCACGCCGGTCACCTTGGTGGGCGTCGGAGTCGCCTTCCTGGTCATCCTCATAGCCAGCACGGGCGGCCCGGCGGCCCGGCTCGGGAGCGCCGTGATCGGCGCCCTGGCCGCACCGTGGATCTTCGAGCTGCCCTTCGACCTCATCGTCATGACCCGGATCTATCCGATCCCTCCCGATCCGGCGTTCTACCGGACGTTGTTCTTCGTGCCGCTGTTCGCCATCGCGCTCAGCACGCTGGCGCTCCTGGCGCTCTCCCCCATGGTGAGACTGTCCAGAGCGACCTTCTGGTCCTTCGCGGCGCTGCTGGCGGTGTTCGCCGTCTGGGCCCTGTTCGGGTTCGGCTATCCGTCTGCGCCGATCCCCATAACGCTGAACGTGGTGTCGAAGATCCTGGCTTTCGTCACGGTCCTCACCCTTTTCCTGCCCCCGCGGGACCGGGCCGCCGCGAGCGAGCCCCGCGCCGGCGCAGCCAGCGTCCACGGCTAGGACGCTCCCGGCCGCTCCACTGGGACCTCCACTAGGCCCGGCCGGACGCGGCGCCGTCCGCCGTGCTGGGACGCTGTGCTGGGACGCCGTGTTAGGGCCGCCCCTGTCCGGGTACCCGCATCCGCGGCGGGCGGGCATCCGCTGGGGGTGGGCCCCGCGGGATCGCCGGCCAGGACAGCGGAGGAACCCATGACCTCAATGAAGAGGCAGCGCCGGTTCCGGTGGCGCTCGGCGTGGTGCGCAGCACTCGCGTTCACCGGAATGGCTGCACTGGCGGCCGGAGCGCTGCCCGCAGCCTCGGCGGCCAGCTCAGCGGCGGTAATGGCGCCGCCGTACAGCTGTGCCCCTAACGGCCCGGCGGGCAACCAGACCGTGTACGGGACGTTCGGCGACGCCAGCGTGCTGGGCTGGACCGCGAACCACCAGGGCGTGCCCGCCTGCCTGGGCGGCAGTTTCTTCGTGATCAGCGGCGGCCAGCCGGGCAGCGGCTCTGCCACGCCGGTCACCGGCACCACTTACGGCTACGGCGTCTACGACGACAGCACCACCACCTGGGCCAACGCGGACGGGTACCTGCCCGCCCTGGTGACGACCTTCCACCGGGACGGCGCCCGCATCTCGATCACGAACTTCGGCGACAAGGTCAGCATCAGCGGCCACGCCTACGTGGTCATCTACAGCCGGGTGCAGGTCAGCAACCCGACCGGCCAGGCGCTCAGCATCGATCCCCAGGCGTCGGCCGGGCTGGTTCCGCTCAATTCGGCCAGCGACAGCGTGCCCGCGCACGGCACCGTGAACCACGACTATGCGGTGGCGGCGGACCGCTTCGGCGGGACGTACGCGTGGCCGTCGAGTTCCGCGCTGACCGGCGCGGGCGGCTACGACCAGCACTTCGCGCACATGCGGGCCTACTGGAACCAGCAGCTGGCCGGCATCGCGCAGATCGTCAGCCTGCCGGACGCGCGCCTGGCCGACGCGTACCGCACCGGGTTCATCTACACCCAGATCATCCGGTCCGGCAACCAGCTGCGAACCGGCGCGAACGGCTACGACACCGAGTTCAGCCACGACGTCATCGGGATCCTGGCCAACCTGTTCACCCAGGGTTACACCACCGGCGCGCATGCACTGCTGGACCGGGCCAGGTACGTGATCGGCACCCAGACCCAGTACGACGACGGGGTGTGGACCTACCCGTGGGTGTGGGCCCTGTACCTGCTGAAGACCGGTGACCTCAGCTTCGTGAAGGCCAACTTCGCCACCCAGGGCCCGGCCGGCAAGACCGAGCCGAGCATCGAGGACACCGCGCACCTGATCGCCGCGGACCGGACCGGGCCGGGCGGGATCATGGAGAAGACCAACGACATCGACGCCAACGGCTACTGGACCATCGACAACTACACGGCGCTCACCGGCCTGGCCACCTATGAGTGGCTGGCCAAGCAGGTCGGCAACACGGCCGAGGCGACGTGGGCCGCGGGGCAGTACGCCAGCCTCCTCGCGGCGGTGAACAAGACGCTGAACGCGACGATCTCGGCCAACCACCTGAACTACCTGCCGTGCTCGATGACCGAGCCGAACACCGACAACCGCTGCTCCAACGCCGAGGACGCCAACTGGGCGGCGCCGTTCCTGTTCGGCCGGTGGGCGTGGGACGGCTACCTGTTCGGTGCCCCGCTCAGCGGGCCGGGCGCCAGCCTGATCGACGCCACCTACGATTACGGCTTCAGCCGGCTGGCCGGGAAGCTGCCGCCTGACACGTTCGGCGGCTATCCCACGCAGTACTACAGCACCGCCTACAACGCCGGCTACGGGGAATGGGGCCTGGCCAGCGCGAGCCACCGGGACCAGGGCATCCTCAGCTACGAGTTCATGATCTCCAACGGGCAGAGCGGCCCGTACTCGTGGTGGGAGAGCCAGCAGTTCCCCAACCCCGGCTCGCCGTGGACCGGGACCCACCCCGAGGCCGGTAACGGCTCGTCCCCGCACGCCTGGGGCATGGCCAACGCCAACATGGTGCTGCTCGACTCGCTCGCCGCCCAGCGGGCCGACGGGGCCCTGGTCGTGGGCCGGGGCGTGCCCGGCTCCTGGCTCACCGGCGGCCCGCCCATCCAGCTGGCCGGCTTCCCGACCACGGACGGGCATCACCTGGGGCTGACCATCCAGGGGCGCGGCTCGTCGGTCACGCTGACGCTGACCGGGCAGGCCCCGGCCGGGCCGGTGCTGTTCCAGCTGCCCGCGTTCGTCGGCAACATCGCCTCCGCCAGCGCGGGCACGGTGAACCAGCAGACCGGGACCGTCACCCTGGCACCTACCGTGCGCTCGGTAACCGTCCAGCTGAAGCGGCCCGCCAGCTGACGCCAGCCCGCTGAAGTACCCGCCGCGGCGGCCCGGGATTCCGGGCCGCCGCGGTGGTGGGGCAGGAGGGGCGCGGGCGGATTGGGCCGGCCAAATCTGCGTGTTATTACGTTCACAAAGGGAGGCCGCCGGATTCCGCTGCTGCTGAACTCGCCGGGTCAGGGCCGTAAGCCCAGCTACCCGGGAACGGCTGCGCCTTGACGTGACCCCGGGCACGCAACAATATGGCCGTCTAAAGGCTGTGGTACGCGCCACACCGGCGCGGATCGCACGTCCACCCGGCGACCGAGCGGGAGTTGCGTTGGCAGCCAGAGGCGCCCGGACCGCACGGGCCGCGCTGCGGGTCGTGCCGCCGCTGCGGTACGACGCCCCGTCATCGCGGGCCGCCGCCGGGCCGGGCCCGGGCCGGGCCGCGGCCGGGGGCGCCACCGCGTACCGGCAGCTGGCGGCGGACCTGCGGCGGGCGCGTCGCGGACGGGCGCTACCCGCCGGGGCAGCGGCTGCCGACCGAGGCCGAGCTGGTCGCCTCCACCGGGCGGGGCCGCCAGACGGTGCGCCGCGCGTTCCAGGAACTGGTCTCGGAGGGCGTCATCTACCGGGTCCGCGGCCGGGGCACGTTCGCGGTCCCCGGGGACGGCGCGTACCTGCGCTCGTTCGGCAGCATCGATGACCTGCTGGCCCTCTCGCTGGACACCGAACTCCGCGTGGTCGAACCGCTGCACGTGCTGGCCAGCGTGACGGTCGCGGAGACGTTGCGGGTCCCCGAGGACAGCGTCATGGCCATGTCCTTCCTGCGGCTGCGCGACGGGCTCCCGTTCTGCTTCACGCGGGTCCATGTGCCACTGGAGATCGGCCGGCGGCTGCGCGGGCTGCCCGAGCTGGGGGCGCTCACCGAACCGGGCGACCGGGCCCGGTTCACCGTGATCAGCCTGGTCGACCGGGTCAGTGACCGGCCGGTTCACAGCGCGGCGCAGAACACGACCGCGGTGGCCGCCGACCCGGACACCGCGCGCCGCCTGGGCTGCCCGGCGGGCGTGCCGGTCCTGCGCATCGAGCGGCTGTACTGTGACCGGGACCTGGTGCCGCTGGAGCTGGCCGTCAACCATTTCCACCCGGACCGGTACTCCTACCGGCTGCAGATGCGGGGCCGGGTTGACCACGCCGGGCCCGGCGTTTCTTAACTAAATCACTTAGTACTTCATCCGCCTCTATCGGCGCTGGGTGCGTTTATTTATGATTCTCATCGCAATTGTGATTCACGACTGCATACTGCTCCCTGACATCGATAACGGCTGCGGGAGAGAGCGATGAGGGGGACCGGCGCGGGCCTCCACTGGATACGGCCCCTGCGCGGCACCGGCAGCCCGTCCGACCGTGCCCTGCACCGGCTCGTGGGCTGGTACGCGGTCGGGTTCCGGCTGTGGATCGCGGTCGCCGTGGTGGTGGCCGCGCCGCTGGCCGCGACGGCCGCCGTGTCCGGGGCGTGGCTCGCCGCCGCGCTGGTGACCCTGTGCGTATGGTCGGTGTTCTTCGCCGTCCGGGTCAGCCGCCGCGGCGTCACCGGCCCGCTCGTACTCGCGGATGCCGCGGTCATCGTGGCCCTGATCGCCGTGCATCACCTGGTGGTGCCGGCCGCGCTGATCTCGGCGGGCACCACCTGGATGCTGCCGCTGGCCAGTACCGCGATCTACATCTCCCAGCTCTGCATCCCGCCCCCGGCGGGCCTGCCCGTGGCCGCGGTGGTGATCGCCGCCTACGTGCTCACCGTGGCGCACCCGGCAGACGCCGTGTACCTGGTCTTCCAGGCCCTGGCCACGGCCGCGCTGATGGTCCTGGTCCGGCGGGGCGGACGGAACGCTGACGCCGCCATCAGCCGCCAGCTCCGGCTGGCGCAGGACCTGAAGGTCGAGGCGGCCCGGCGGGCGGACCAGCGGGAGCAGGACCGCCGCCTGCACGACACGATCCTGTCCACGCTGACCATGGTCGCCTCGGGTGCCCTGGACATGTCCTCGCCGGTGCTCGCCGCGCAGGCCTCCCGCGATCTGGAGGTGCTGCACGGCTGGCCCGCGCTCCCCGAGCCGGGTCTCCCGGGCGCGGTGGCCCTGCCGGACCGTCTCGCCGCGGTGGCCGCCGAAGCTGCCCCGCTGCGGGTTTCCACGACCTTTCTTTCCGCAACGAAAACCGTGCCCGCCGCGGCCGTCGACCGGATCGCGGACTGCACGGCCGAGGCGCTCCGCAACGTGGCCCGGCACGCTGGGACGGGCACGGCCGAGCTCCGGGTCCGCGACGGGAACGGCCAGGTCGTGGTGGAGATCATCGACCAGGGGCGGGGGTTCGACGCCCGGTCCGTGCCCCGGTCGCGGCGCGGGATCTCCGAATCCATCTGCGGCCGGATGGCGGAGATCGGCGGCGCGGCGGAGATCTCCGGTGCCCCGGGCGCGGGTACCACGGTGACCTTGCGGTGGCCCAGTGAGGGCACCGCGGAAACACAGCGGTGGCCCAGTGAGGGCACCGCGGAAACACAGCGGCGGCCCAGTGAGGGCACCGCGGAAACACAGCGGCGGCCCGGCCAGGGCACCGCCGGCAGCGGCGCGGGGTCCGGGATGACCGCGCAGACGGTGCCCGGTCCCCAGCCGTCGGCGGTACTCGCGGCCCGGTACGCCCGCGCGCTCGACATCGCGGTGGTGGTCGCGGCGGCCGGGTGGCAGCTGGCCGGGGCGGGCCCGCTGCTCCTGGCGCACCTGGGCAGTTACTCATCCGATCGGTTCCAGGTCGCGGCGTGGTGCGCGATCGCGCTGATCATCGCGGCGGGCTCGGTGCTGCTGCTGCGCGGCTCCGGGCACCGCAGGACCGGCTGGGCGCTGGCCGCCGCGGCCCTGGTGATCAGCACGGCGTCCGCGGCGGCCTGCCCGCCGGCCCAGATGCTCGAAACCAACTGGGCCTGGGGCACGGCGGGCTGGGTCGGGGTCCTGGTGCTGCTCCGGCGGCCCCTGGCCGAGCTGGGCGTGTTCCTCACGCTGGAGGCCCTGGCCATGTTCGCCGTGCTGGCCCGGGACGGCCTGCACCAGCCGAACGTGGCCGCGTTCATCACGGTCCTGGCCGGGTCGACCGGAATCCAGGTGGCCATCTCCGTGGCCGCGCGGACGCTGCACGTTCCGGCCCAGCAGGCGGCGGACGCCGCGACCCGGGAAGCGGACGCCACCGCCCGGCAGGCGGTGGCCGACCGGATCCGGACCGCGCGCCGGGCCCGCTGGCTCGAGCTGCGGGCGACCGCGGAGCCGCTGCTGCGCGGCCTCGCGGCCGGGACCGCCGACCCGGCGGATCCCGCGGTCCAGCGGGCCTGCGCGGTCGAGGCGGCGCGGCTGCGGCGGCTGTTCGCCGAGGGCGACGACGCGCCGGACCCGCTGGTCCACGAACTGCACGCCTGCGCGGACGTCGCGCAGCGGCGCGGGGTGGCCGTGGACATCGAGACCGCGGCGGTGATCCCCGCGGTGCCGCCCGAGGGCCGCCGGGCCATCACGGACCTGGCCATCGCGGTCCTTGTCAACGCGATCTCCCGGGTGCGCGTCACTGTAACCGGGACGGTCGATGGCGTGATCGTCAGCCTGGTCTCCGACTCACCAGCCGAGCCGGAGCCTGCCCAGCAGCCCGGCCTGGCTGGCGGTGGACAGTCAGCGGGACCAGCAGAGCCTGTGGGTGGAGGCGCGTTGGAACACCAGGTAAGGGTCGCGATCGTGGAAGATCACCCGGTCGTGGTCGAGGGAGTCATCTCCTGGATCAGCGCGGATCCGCAGCAGCGCATCACCGTCGCCCAGGTCGTCAGCGATATCGCCGGGCTGGCCGGGCCCCGCGGCGCGGATGTGCTCGTCCTCGACCTCGAGCTCGGCGGGCGGATGGTCGCTGACGCGGTGGCCGGGCTCGCGGCCAGCGGCTACCGGATCGTCGCCTTCTCCGCCCACGTCGATCCGGGCCTGATCCTGGATGTTCTCGACGCGGGCGCCTACGCGTACGTGAGCAAGGACGAGGGCCGTGATCACCTCATCGAGGCGGTGCTGGCGGCCGCGGCCGACCGGCCCTGCGTGACGCGTTCCCAGGCCAAGGCGATCCTGGCCGATCCCCGCCCGGGCCGTCCCGCCCTGTCCGGCAAGGAGCGGCAGGCCCTGCTGCTCTGGTTCCAGGGCATGTCCAAGGCCTCGGTGGCCCGCCGGATGTCCATCTCCGAGAACACCGTCCGGCAGTACATCGACCGGGCCCGGGTGAAGTACGCCACGCTCGGCCGGCAGGCCCACACCAAGGACGCGCTCCTGGCCCGGGCCATCGAGGACGGCCTCATCCGGCCCGGCGAGGTGGCGACCTACACCACCCTGGCCAGCCGTCCCCGGCCCGCGCTGTCCTGAGACCGGAGCGCGCCAGGCCCGTGGCCGCCCGCTGGTTACCCGGCGGCCGACACGCTGTCGGGCACGGGCGGCAGCGGGGGCGTGGCGCCCGGGGCCGTGGGGGCCAGGAACTTGGACACGTTGAGCCCTGATCCGACCATCTGCTTGAGCATGAAGTCGTGGTTCAGGTCGAGGATGGCGCGGGTCTCGGCGGCGATCACCGCGTTCCGGTTGAGGCTCAGCTCGTTGTCCTGCTCCTGTTCCCCCGACAGGGACCAGTTGGTCGAGCCTTTCACCGTGTACACGCCGTCGACGATCACGATTTTCCCCCCTGATTGTGTCCCAGGGGAACGTATCCCCTCGCGTTGTCGCGGCCGGGCCGGACCGGAATGGAACCCGGGTGGCCCGGGCGCCGGGCACCGTCAGCGGCGCGCGTAGTTGCTGGCCCCGTACCAGTTGACGGTGACGACCGGCTCGTCCCCGACCACCCAGGCGTCGTGCCCCTGGGGCAGCGCGGTGATGTCACCGGGCCGGGCGTCGAATTCGGCGCCGTCGGACATCACGATGTGCAGCGTGCCCTGCACGTGGTACTGGAAGTGCGGCGCCTCGCACAGCTCGGTTCCGGCGAGCGGCTTGACGTCCTGCGACCAGCGCCACCCTGGCTGCAGGGTGAGCCGGCCGACTTCGCCGCCGCCGATCCGGAGCAGGTGCATCGCCCCATGGTCGAACGTGCGGGTCTCGTCGGGGGTCTCGAAGCTCTTCTGCTCCGCTTTTCCGGTCATGGCACTCACTTCTCCCTTGCCCGTAGGCTCCCGGGTTTCTTTCCGCCGAGCCTGGCCGGCCCGGGTTGCAGCGGCTTTGCAACCACGGCGTGCCGCCGCTGACCTGGCGGTTGGCATCCAGCCAGGGTTGGATACCGGCATGAGGTCGCTCGCGGTGCGGGTGCTCAACGACTTCGACGCCGAGCGGGCCGTGGACGGGCAGTTCCTGGCCGACGAGAGCGGGACCCTCCGGTTCCGGCACGAGCTGCTGGGCGAGGCCCTGGCGGCGAGTGCTACGGCGGGCCGGGCCGCGCTGTTGCACCGGCAGGCCGGCCGGGTGCTGGCCCGGCGGCCTGACGCCGACCCCGTCACCGTGGCTCACCATGCCCGCCTGGGCGGTGACCTGCCCCTGGCCTCGCGCTCGCTGCGGGACGCGTCGGCGCGGGCCGGCGAGCGCTTCGACCACGCCGCGGCCGAGGCGCTGCTGGATGACGCGCTGCTCCTGCACCCCGATCAGGAGGGATGGCTGGCGCGGGCGCGGGTCCGCACCCGCCGGGGCCGGTACCCGGGGGCCCTGGAGGATGTCCAGCGGGCCGGGACGGCGGGCCCGGCCGCGCTGGAGGTCGGCGCCTGGGCGTCCTACTTCGGCCGCCGGTTCCGCCAGGCCGCCCAGTTCGCCGAGGACGGGGCGCTGGCCGCGGTGGATCCGGCCACCCGCGCGCGGTGCCTGGCGGTCGGGGGCCGGACCCATCACGCCGCGGGCGACCTGGCCCAGGCCGAGCGGCTGCTCGGTCAGGCGTTCTCGCTCGCCGAGGGCCCGGACCGGGTGACGGCGGCCGCGTGGCTGGGGGTGCTCCGGGCGCATCAGAGCCGGCCGGCCGAGGCCTTGCCGCTGCTGCGCCCGGCCGCCCGCGGGCACATAGGCGTGGAGCACACCTCGGCCACGCTGCACGCGCTCCTGTTCACCGGCCACGCGCACGCGCTCGCGGGCCGCCCGGCCCTGGCCCTGTCCGCGTTCGCGCAGTACACCAGCGAAGTGGAGCGGCGGCAGGTGCCGCGCTTCGCGGGCCGCGCGGTGAACTTCGCCGGCTGGGTGCTGCGCAACCTGGGCGCGGCCGGGGAGGCCGCCGACCGGCATGCCGCCGCGCTGGAGATCGCGCAGCGGCAGGGTACCGCCGAGGTGACCATCGCCGCCCTGGAGGACCTGGCCGAGCAGTGCCTGGACCAGGGCGACCCGGACGGCGCGCGGGCCCGGCTGGCGGAGGCGGCGGCGCTGCTCCAGGGTGACCTGGTCTTCGGCTGGCGGCTGGACCTGAAGCACCGGCTGGTCACGGCGCGCCTGGACCTGCTGTGCGGCGACCCCGGGCACGCCGCGGGCGTCGCCGCCGAGCTGGAGTCACGGGCGGCCGCGCTGGGTGTCCCCCGCTACCTCAGCGTCGCCCGCCTGCTCCGGCACCGCGCGGACCGGGCCCTGGGCCGGCCGGTGGACCTGGACGCCGTCCAGGCCGGCCTGGACCTGCTCGACGGCTCGGTGGCGGTGGAGGCGTGGCGGTGGACCGGGGAGGTGGCCGCCGAGTTCGCCAATCCCGGCTGGCTGGACCGGGCCGCAGACCGGGCCGCCCGGCTGGCCCAGCATGCGGACGGGTACGCCGACGTGCTCCGGCGGCACGCGGACCAGCGCCTGGCTGGCTGGCGCGCGCTGGCAGGCTGAGCCATCCCGGCCGGGCGCGGGAGGCTGGCCCGGGGCCGGCGCCGAGCGGCGGCCACGGCTCAGCGGGCCGTGAGGACCATCATGGAGACGACCAGCGGACCCGTACCCGCCGCGGCCTGCTCGGCCGCGCGCCGTGCGGCCGCGCGCCGGGCCGGGTCCAGCGACTGGAGGAACGGGGCATAGTGCGCCAGGCCCAGCCGCCACGACGCCAGCTGCGCCGGGGTGGACAGCCCGGTCGCAACGGTGATCGTGGCGACCCGCACGCCGGTGAAGCCGGCGCCGGCCGCCTGGTCGCCGAGCCGCGCCGGGATCGCGCGCCGCCGCATCCGCGTCCTGTTTCATCGACTCGTACCAGGCGGGCGGGCGGAAGCCGAACGGGCGGAGCGCCTCGTCCACGGCCAGCTTGGCCGGGTGGGTCCAGCCGGCGGCGAACGCGCTGGCCACGAGGCCTCGGCCGACCCGCCGGATCTCGCCCAGCGCGCCGCCGGGGCGGCTCAGGTGGTTGAGGCAGAACGCGGCGACGACGAGATCGAAGGCGGCGTCGCGGAACGGCAGTGCCGCCGCGTCTGCCGCCACCGGACGCTGCGGGGGGCCGATCAGGCGGAGCATGGCCCCGGCCAGGTCGGCGGCCACCACCTGGCCGGCCCCGGCGGCCAGCGCGGCCCGCCCGGCCACGCCGGTGCCCGCACCCAGATCCAGGACCCGGCCACCCGCCACCGGGACGGGCGCGGCCGCCGACCAGGGCCCGGGCCAGCGGGCCGTAGACCTGCCCCGGGCCGTCGGCCCATCCCGCGGCCGCCGTTTCATAGGCGGCCCGCAGGTCAGCCGTCAGTCCCGCCCCGGTCCGCCCAGCAGAGGCGCGGCCTGCAGCGCCTTCGCCTCCCACCATGCGAGCTCCTCGTCGTAGCCGCCGAGCGCCTTCTCCCAGCCGAACTGGACCAGCGCTCCCAGCAGGCACAGCGCCAGCTGCCGGTCCCACCAGGGCCCGGTGTCGATGCCGCAGCCCTCCAGCGCGTCCCGGTAGGCGGCGATCGACGTCTCCTTGGGCTGCGGCAGGCGGCGGCAGTTGATGGCCAGGTACCAGGCCAGGTCGCTGAGCGGCGCGCCGACCCCGGGCTGTTCCCAGTCCAGCACGACGGTCCGCCCCGTGTCGTCGGTGCCGAGGTTGTCCAGCTTCCAGTTGCTGTGCACAAACGTGTGCGGCGTCCCGGCCAGCGCGTCGATCAGCGGGCCCGGGTCGTAGGCCAGCGGGGTCACCACCGCGGCGGCCGCCGGGGCCACGTCCGCCAGCATCGGCCAGCCCTTACCTACCAGCTGCGGCACGAGGCGCGCGGCCCCGGTGGCTGACTCCGTGGCCGACTCGGCCTGGGCCATCCAGGGGGACAGCTCGAGATAGCGGTGCATCGCGGGGACCACGTCGAACTCCGGGCCGCACGCCCAGAACGCGGCGTGCAGCGCGGCCATGTGCCGCAGGAACCGCAGGTGCTGGGCCAGCGGGATGGCCTCATCCGTGGCCGGGACCAGCCAGGGCGTCACGTCGTGCATCAGCAGGGCGCAGCCCCGGGACCCGGGTCCCCCGTCCGGCTCCGGGCCGGGAACGCGCTGCTGCGGGGCGGCCCCCACGATCGGCTGGTTGAAGCAGCCGGGCAGGCGGCCCAGGATGCCCCGTTCCCAGAGCTCCAGCGGGGCACCCCGCAGCGAGCCCGAGGCGCGCATGGTCCAGTCCTCGCTCAGGTCGAGGTGCTTGAGCACGTAGCCCTGCCCGCCGATGATGACCCGCTCCAGCCGGGCCCCGGACTTGCCCGGGCACCCCGTCCAGGACCGTCCGCTCCGTCACCCCGGCGAGAAGCTCAGCCACATCGCCGTAGCGACGGGGCGGGAAGGCCGCCCCGTCGGTGCAGGAGCGGCCCGGACTGCCGGGCCCAGGGTCAGGCATCAGCCGCTTCCATCTCGGCGAGCAGGGCCGCGGGCCAGCGGCCGCCGCAGAACACGGTGTCGGCGACGATACAGTCGTCGCGCACCGTGAGCAGGTGCATGTGGTGGGCCGCGTGCGGGACGCCGTTCTCGGTCCAGCTGAGCGTGTACTCGACGACCTCGCTCGCCCCGCCGGTCACCGGGTAACGGCGCAGCTCGTCGAAATGGCCCGCGTCCGCGAACCACCTGGCGTACTCGGCGCGGATCGCGTCCGCCCCGGCGGCGTGCAGCCGCCAGCCGGGCACCGTCGCGTCGAGCGTGGCGTCCGGGTCCCACGCGTCGCAGCCAGGGATCATCGCACCCTCGATCGCCTGCAGGAACTTCTCGATCACCGGGGTATCTGCCATCATGCCCTCCTCACGGGTCAGATCCCATCGTCGGGGCGGCGGCTTGCAGCCAGGTTGCAGTCCGCACGGGTCACTTCAGGGCGTAGACGCTGAAATCATTGCTCCCGGCGTAGGCAACCCCGCCCGCCACCGCGATCTGGGATTCCACCGGCCCGCGCGCGGTGAACCGCCAGACCGGGGTGCCGTCCCGGGCGCGCAGCGCGCGCACGGTGGCGTCGTTACTGCCCGCGTACACGAGGCCGCGGGCCACCGCGAGCCCCGAGGTGACCGGGCCGCCGGTGTCCGACTGCCAGGCCCGGGCACCGTCGCTGGCCCGGAGGGCCAGCACCGCGTTGTCGTTGCTGCCCAGGTAGACATGGCCCTCCTCGACCGCGACCCCCGCTTCCACGGCCCCGCCCGCCGAGGCCTCCCAGAGTTTGCGGCCGTCGCGCACCCGCAGGGCGTAGAGGCGGCCGTCACCGCTGCCCACGTAGGCGACCCCGGCCGCCGCGGCCACGCCCGTGGCGCCCCCGGCGCCGGTAGGGAAATCCCAGATCCGGTGGCCATCGCTGGCTCCGAGGGCGTGGACCGCGTTGTCGTTGGCGCAGACGAGGAGGGTCCCGCCGGTGATGGCGATCCCGGTCGCGCCGCCGCCCAGGACCGTGCCCCAGAGCTTGGTGCCGTCGCCGGCCCGCAGCGCGTAGACGGTCTCGTCCCCGCTGCCGAAGTAGACGGCCCGGCCGGCCAGCACGATCGCGGACTGCACGGCCCCGCCGGCCGGGAAGGCCCAGAGCCTGGCCCCGTCGCCGGCCCGCAGCGCGTAGAGGTGCCCGTCGTTGCTGCCTGCGCAGACCAGGCCACCGGCCGCGGTGATCTTCGACTGCACCGGGGCGTGGGCCGGGAAGGTCCAGAGCCTGCGCCCGTCGCTGGCCCGCAGCGCGTACACCCGGCCGTCGGTACTGCCCGCGAACACGATGCCGCCGGACACGGCGAGCGCCGACACGAGGCCGCCGGTGGTGAAGCTCCACAGCTCGGTGGCCGTGCCGGGCACGGCCGCGCTGGCCGATGAGCCCGCGTCCGGTGACACGCTCGCACCGCTGGCCGTGCGCGGCCGCCGCGATGGGCGGCCGGCCTTCCCGTCCGGACCGGCCAGGTGCCCGGCCGCGGTGTGCGGTCCGCCTGTCCTGGCTGAGGGCCCATCCGCCGCCCGCCAGCCCGGCTCCGGTCAGCCGGCCAGCCCGAGCAGCACGCGCCGCCGGGTCACCCCGGGCCAGGGGGCGCCCGGTCCCTGGAAGCCGGATTCCGGGGCGGCGGGATCAGGGCCGCCCGGTCCGGCGCGGAGCACCTGATCGGCCGGAAGGGCAGGGCCGCTAGCCGCCATTCCCGCTGCGACGACCCCCGCGCCGGGCATCGCTGTCCCGGCCAGCTCCGTCCCCGGGGCCCACGTTTGCGCTGGCACTGTCCCGGCCGGCGCCATCCCGGCCGGCCCGGGCCCGGCCAGCGCCCCGTCCGCTGGCACCGCCCGGGCCGTCCCGGCCAGCCCCATCCGCTGGCACCGTCCCGGCCGCGCCGTCCCCATCCCCGCCGGTGCCGTCCCGGCCTGGCCCGGGCCCGGTGGACCCCTCCCGCAGTTCGGTTGCGAGCCGGGCCTGGTGCGAGCGGATGAGCCCGGTCACCGTCACGGGCCAGAAGGAGGCCAGCGCATCGCCTTCGTCAGGAGCCCGGGCCGCGGCGATCGCCGACTCCAGCGCCGCCAGCCTGGGACGGTCCGCAGGCACCTTGGCCAGGCATCCCGCCGCGAGCTCCCGCAGCCCGCCGGGGACCTCCGTGATGGCCGGCACGGCGTGCACCACCCGGTACAGCAGCGACGCCTGCGGGCCGCTGCCGAACGGGCCCGTCCCGGTCGCGGCGAACACGATCACGCAGCCGAGGGAGAACACGTCGCTGGGCGGCCCCGACCCGCGCGTCCTTCCGCCTGCTCCGGGGACATGTACGAGGGCGTGCCCACGACCATCCCGGTCGAGGTCATCGCCGTCTGCTCCAGCGCGCGGGAGATCCCGAAATCGATCAGCCGGGGACCGTCCAGAGCCAGCATCACGTTGGCTGGCTTCAGGTCGCGATGCACCAGCCCGCAGGCGTGGACCGCCTGCAGCGCCTCGACCAGCCCGCCCGCCAGCCGCCATACCGACACCGGCGGTAAAGGCCCCGCGGAGGAGACCGCCTCAGCCAGCGAGGGGCCGGGCACGAACACGGTGGCCAGCCAGGGCGGGTCGTCGTCGGGCCCGGCCGCGATGACCGGGGCGGTGTAGGCCCCGCTGACCGCGCGGGCCGCAGCGACCTCCCGGCGGAACCGGACCCGGAACCCCGGGTCATGGGCCAGCTCCCGGTGGATGACCTTGACGGCGACGGCCCGGCCTGCCGGGGAGTAGCCCAGGAAGACCTGCCCCATCCCGCCCGCTCCCAGCCGGGCGCGCAGCCGGTAGGCCCCGATCTGCCGGGGATCCCCGGCCGCCAGTGGTTCCACGATCAGCCCCTACCGCCCGGGCCGGA
This sequence comes from uncultured Actinomycetes bacterium, assembly GCA_963723595.1. Classification (GTDB taxonomy): domain Bacteria; phylum Actinomycetota; class Actinomycetes; order Streptosporangiales; family Streptosporangiaceae; genus RYN-230. Next base: position 119,696 of record CAVRRQ010000010.1, on the reverse strand, counting down.
CGACTCCGGCTGCCCTCAACACGTGGCCGGGCGCAGCACAGTTCAACTGGCGGTGCGGACCGGCGGGCCGGACGCGCGGAGCCCCGCCGGCGCCGCGCAGGCCCTACTCGGCCCGCTCGCGGCCGGCTTTCCGGGTGACGCCCGCTGAGGCGGCCACCGGGACGGGGTGAGCCAGGGTCTGGTACACGACGCAGTAGCGCTCGGTCAGCCGGAGCAGCGTCGCGATCTGCTCCTCGCTGGCCTCGGTGTCGAGCTCGAAGCCCAGCCGGATCGCGGTGAACCCGACCGGCGCCTCCTTGGCCACCCCCAGCGTCCCGCGGAAGTCCAGGTCCCCCTCGGCGTGCACGGTGCCGCCGGTGATCGGCATCTCCAGCGACGTGGCCACCGCCCGCAGCGTGACCCCCGCGCACGCGACCAGCGCCTCGAGCAGCATGTCCCCGGAGCACAGCAGGGACCCGTCGCCGCCGGTGGCCGGGTGCAGCCCGGCCACCGCCATCGCCCGGCCCGTGTCCACCGAGCAGCTGATGCCCTCGTCCCCCAGCTCGCCGCGGGCCCGCAGGGTGATCACCGCCTGCTGCGGATCTTCGCGGTACGCGTCCTTGAGCGGCTGCTGCACGGCGCGCAGTCCGGTGCTGTCCATGGGCGCCCTTCCTCTCGGTCCGGCGCGGCGGCCGGTGGCCCGCCGCGGAAGCCTGCGGCTCCAGTCTCGCGGCCGCGGCGGGCGCGTCAACCGCAAACGCCTGCCGCAACCTGGGCCGAGGCCCGCTCAGCGAACGTGGGGGCGGCCGGCCCAGCAGCAGCTGACTCCCGGCCGGACCTGGGTCAGCGACGGTCGCTGGAGTACAGGTACGGGCCGCGGCCGCTGGCGTCCACCGGCGCGGCAGCGGTCTCGCCGCGCACCCACCGGATCGCGGCCTGGATGCCCTCGCCGTACTGCGGGGGCGGGTACCGGCCCGGGTCCACCGGGACCCCGCCGGGACGGCCCTGCAGCACGACCACGTTGGCCGCGGCGTCCTCGTGGTGCAGCTGAGAGGTGCTGGGCAGGCCGACCGACTGCCCGCAGAGCGGCGCGGCCGGGGTGTCGCCCAGGACCCAGTCGAGCAGGTCGCGGACGCCGCGCAGCCAGGCGGCGTTCATCCAGCCGGGCTCCCAGCGCCACGGGTGGCGGGCGTCGGAGGCCGACATCGGCTCGGGCAGGTCGCCGTCCCGCAGCGCATCCCGGGTCAGCTCGCGGACCTGGCGCATCTCGTCGTCGGTGCGGGCGTAATCGCCGCGGGCCCCGATGAAGCGGCCGCGGTTGTCCGCGTGCACGGGGACCTCGTCGGTGCCGCCCGCGAGCCAGGCCAGCACCGCGCGGGTCTCCCGGAACTGGTCGCGGAAATCGGCCGGCACGCCCGGCGGGGCGGTGGACCCTTCCGGCTCCGCCGCCGCCTCGGCCAGGATCTCCTCCCGCGACGGCGGGCAGCCGGGAGCCAGGGACAGGGTCACCGGCGACGGCCGGGTCCCGGTCAGCGCCCACTGCCAGGCCAGGGCGGTGCGGCCGCGCGGGCCCATTTCGCGCAGGCTCTGCGCGAGGACCGCCTCCACGTGCGGGCGGGGCCGCACGATCGCGGGACTGAGCTGGTCGGGCAGGTACACGGTCGTCACGCTTCCACGGTACGGGTGACCGCTGACAGCGTCATCCTGGTCCCGGTAAGCTTCCTGCGGGCCGTGACTGGCGCGCAAGGATGGGTAACCATCGGGGAGCGGCCCCGTCATCAGGACGAATGCCGGGCGCCTGGGCCTCTTCACGGGCAGCCGTAGCCGCCACAGTTGCTGGCTGCACTGGTTTTGCAGCACCGGAGGTTTCCATGTCGTCACCGAGCACCGAATCCGCCGCCTTCCGCAGCGCGCTGGACGTGGTCCGTTCCGTCGAGCCGGGAGTGGCCGACGCGATCGCCGCGGAACTGGCCAGCCAGCGGGCCTCGCTCAAGCTGATCGCCAGCGAGAACTACGCCTCCCCGGCGGTGCTGCTGGCCATGGGCAACTGGCTCAGCGACAAGTACGCCGAGGGCACCATCGGGCGGCGCTTCTACGCGGGCTGCGCCCAGGTGGACACGATCGAGACGATCGGGGCCGGGCACGCGCGGGAACTGTTCGGCGCGCCGCACGCCTACCTGCAGCCGCACTCGGGCATCGACGCCAACCTGGTCGCCTACTGGGCGATCCTGGCCCGCCGGATCGAGGCCCCGGCGCTGGAGCGGGCGGGTGCCCGGCAGGTCAACGACCTGTCCGAGGAAGACTGGTCCCGGCTGCGCCACGAGCTCGGCAACCAGCGGATGCTGGGCATGTCGCTGGACGCCGGGGGGCACCTGACCCACGGCTTCCGGCCGAACATCTCCGGGAAGATGTTCGAGCAGCGGTCCTACGGCACCGACCCGGAAACCGGCCTGATCGACTACGCCGTGGTGCGCGAGACCGCCCGCGAGTTCCGCCCGCTGGTGCTGGTGGCGGGCTATTCCGCCTACCCGCGGCGGGTCAACTTCGCGGTGCTGCGCGAGATCGCGGACGAGGTCGGCGCGACGTTCATGGTGGATATGGCGCACTTCGCCGGCCTGGTCGCGGGCAAGGTGTTCACCGGGGACTTCGACCCGGTCCCGCACGCGCACATCGTCACCACGACCACGCACAAGTCGCTGCGCGGGCCGCGGGGCGGGATGGTGCTGTGCCAGCCCGAGCTGGCCGAGGCGGTGGACCGGGGCTGCCCGCTGGTGCTCGGCGGCCCGCTGCCGAACGTGATGGCGGCCAAGGCCGTCGCGCTGGCCGAGGCGCGCCAGCCCAGCTTCCGGGAGTACGCCCAGCGGATCGTGGCCAACGCCCACGCCCTGTCGGACGGCCTGATCCGCCGCGGGACCCGGCTGGTCACCGGCGGCACCGACAACCACCTGGTGCTCATCGACGTCGGCGGCTACGGGCTGACCGGGCGGCAGGCCGAGCAGGCCCTGCTGGACGCGGGCATCGTGACCAACCGCAACGCGATCCCCCGGGACCCGAACGGCGCCTGGTACACCTCCGGGATCCGGATCGGCACCCCGGCGCTGACCACCCGGGGGCTGGGCACCGGGGAGATGGACGTGATCGCCGGGCTGATCCACGAGGTGCTGAGCCAGACCCGGCCGGGGACCACCTCCAGCGGCGCACCGTCCAAGGCCACCTGCGCGCGGACCCGGCGCTGGCCGACCGGGTGGCCAAGCAGGCCGCCGAGCTGCTCGCCCAGTTCCCGCTCTACCCCTCGGTCGATCTCGGCTGAGCCCGGCTGGCGGGAGCCGGGCGGTCAGGACGCGAACTCGCCCAGCATCTGGCGGGCGAGGTCCGGCCGGGGCGCGTTACAGGCCGGGCAGCGGGGGCCCTGGCCCGGGATGTTCAGCCAGTAGCCGGACACGGCCGCGCTGCTGGCCTGGATGGCCGAGGCCAGCTGCTGGCCGCTGACGACCGGGCCCGGCGGGTTCGTGGACAGCCCGGCGAGCACGGTGACGTCCGGATTGGCCGCGCGGGCCTGCGCCGCCGCGGCCCGGACGAACGCCCGGTAGGCCTGCGGCTCGCGCTCCAGGCTCTGCGCCTGGACCTCGACGACCGCGGCTACCCTGGCGATCGCGCCGACCAGGTTCAGGCGGAGGTACTGCCGCCACAGCGGCCCGCCCGAGCGGGGCTGGGCGGTGGCCAGGTCCAGCGCGGGCGCCACGATGAGGGTCAGGTGGTGGGCCCGGGTGATGGCCGCGGCCTGCTGGGCCGCCTGGACGGGATTGCGCTGCTCGGATACGGGCGTGTACGGCCAGACCTCGGGATCGTAGAGGACCGCCCGGGTCCCGGCCGGGAGCTGGCCGCCGTCCACCGCCTGCCGGAGCGCGCTGACCGACGAGAACGTCACCACCGGCTCGGCCCCGGCGGCCGCCAGCGGCGGCTCTCCCGGGGTGAGGATCTCGTACACCCGGGCCGCCGCCAGCCGGGCGGCCACCGACGGGTCGGACAGCACCTGGGTGAGAGCGCCCCGGGTCAGCATCCAGGTCGAGCGGTCCCCCGGCCCCGTCCGGAGCGTGCCGGGGGCGGACGAGGCCGGCGCCGGCGTGGCCGGGCTGCCCCCACCGGAGGGCGCGGAGCAGCCGGCCAGGACGCAGGCCACGGCTGTGACCAGGCCGGCTGCCCACGCCCTGCGAGCGGTCAAGAACCCAGCTGCACGTTCGCGGTCATGCCGCCGAGCGGGGTGACCCGCTGGTGGCCGCTGATCCGCACGATCGCCTGGTAGGCCGTGCCGATCGAGGTGCTCACCGGCGTCGGAGAGACCTGCTGGATGGTGCCCCGGACCCCGCTCAGGCCGACCGCCGGCACCGCGATCGTCACGGCCTGGCCCGAGTGCACCTGCTGGATCTCGCTCTCCGGGACGAGCACCGTGACCTGCCAGATGCTCGAGGTGCGCAGCGCGATCATGGGCAGCGCGGACTGCGTCGAGCTGCTCTTGACGTTGGCGGCCGGGCCCTCGGGAAGCAGGGAGAATGGCGGGGACTGCGTCCCGGACGACTGGGTCTGCGTGGAGTAGCTCCGGATCCCGGCCGCCGTGACCGTCTCGCCCGTCTGGCCGCTGATCGCGATCACGGTCCCGGCCGAGGGGGCGATGATCTGGGTCTCGGCCAGCTTGACCTTGTCCGAGGCCAGCTGGGCCTGGTCCTTGGCCAGCTGGGCCCCGGCGGCCGCGATGCTGGCCTGCGTGCTGGTGGTGGCGGCGGTGGCCTTCAGCTCGGCCAGGCTCGCCTGGTCCGCGGCGATGGCGGCATGGTCGGCGCTGATCGCGGCGGTCGTGGCCGGGGACGTCTCGGTGGCCAGCACCTGGCCGGCCTTGACGGCCTGGCCCAGCTGGACCGGGACCTTGCCGACCAGGCCCGCGTTCGCGAAGTTCAGGTTGGTTACGCCGCTGCTGCTCACCGAGCCGGTGAAGGACCGGCTGTCGGTGCTCGCGATCCGCGGGACGTACCAGACCGCGGCGGCCAGGACGATGGCGGCGATGAGGATACCGCCGATGATCTGCGGGCCGGTCACGGGCCGCCGGTTGGGCCCGTCTGCCTCGGCTACGGCCGGAGTGGCCGCCGCTGGGGTATCACCCGCCTGCTTGTCAGCCTCCGCCTCCTGGGCCTCCTGCTCGCGCACCTCCTCCTCGGTCACCGCACCCTGGCCGTAGTCCAGGGCCTCGCGGCCGAGCGTCATGTGCGAGCCGGATGTGTCTGTGTCCGCGCTCCCCGTCAGGGCCATGGTCCTCCGCCTCAGAATCAGTTCCCCCCACCGGACGTCGCCCGCTTCAGCGCGGCGAGATCCAACGACCGGCGGGCCGGCCACGCCGGCATGCGTCCGCATAACGGCAGCAGGCAACAGACGCCGGGCCTCAGCACCAGGCGTCCTGCCATTCGGGCCGACTCGCGGTAGTCCCAGCCGGGACCCCACCTATCCCGCGAAAGCCTTCCCATTCTCCGCCTATCGGGAGCATACAGGACTCAATCATATGAGGTAGCGCAAGTAATCCATAAGCCACATGTCGCGCCGGTTAATTCCATGTAACCGAAGCTAATTGACATTCTCGATATGCAATATAGGAAAGGGCTGCGACTCCGACCCTGCCTGGCATGGGCCCCGTGAGCAGGTCGTTCACCACGCTCCGTATAAAGGCGTTAACGCATTTGACCATTTTCGGCCCGCTTCCGGCCTAGGAGAACTTACAAAGCAGGCGTTAAGATGCCGGGCACCCCGGGCCGTCTTGGGAATCGCTTCACGCGTACATCACCCCCGATTTGCGTGACCGACATCCCGGTCTGGTAGCTTCACTCGCCATACGCCGGTAAAAACCCCTTCTAAAGTACGGCAGAGGATTTATGGATATCCCAGCGCTCCTGGTGACGGCTGCGCTGCTGACCGCGCTCGTGGTGGCGTGCCTGCTGCCGGTCTACGCGGACAGCGCGGACGACCGTGGCGATGGCCGGACGGACGTCTTCATCCCGGGCTACGTCCGCACGCCCAACCACCGGCCGCGCACCTGGGCGTTCCTGGCCATCTCTGCCGTGCTCGGCCTGATGTTCCTGGGCTGGAAACGGCCCTCGCTGCCGCTGCTGTACTCCCAGGGCGTCCGGGGCGTGGCGGTGGCCCTGACCCACGATCCGGCCAGTGTGAACGGGTACGTCGCCCGGCTGCGGCCGGCCCTGGCGTTCTTCGCCGTCGGCTTCATCATCGCGATTTCCCTGGTCGTGCGGGCCAGGCTGGGCCGGCGGCTGGTGATGCTGCTGCACACCCTGCTCTACCTGGCCATGACCGTGCTCACCCAGGCCCTGATGATCTCCATCGGGATCGCCACCGGCTGGCTGGTCGCGCCGTTCGGCATCGAGGCCACGCTGGCCAATCTGCTCATCGGCGGCCTGGTGATCATGCGCCTGACGTTCACCGCCTTCGCCCTGCCCCGGTCGACCACGGTCCCCCTGGTGCACCGCCCCCGGTTCTGGGACAACCTGCTCACCTGGTGTGCGCTCATCGCCGTGATCGCGCTGCTGGTGGGCCTCTACGCGTTCATCTCCCAGCAGGCCAACCTGGGTTCGGTGTGGCAGGTCTTCGTGCCGCTGTACGCGGTGAGCATGCTGTTCCTGCTGATGTTCGCGCCGCTCTGGTTCATCTGGTGGTTCAACCGGACACTGCCCGACCCCGGCCCGGACCGGCCGCCGGTGGACATCATCATCCCGGCCTACAACGAGCGGGATAACATCGCCCGCCTGCTGCGGTCGATCGACATCGCCGCCGGGCGCTACGGCGGCCCGGTCCGCGTCGTGGTCTCTGATGACGGCTCGGTGGATGACACCGTGGAACTGGCCGTGGCGGAGATCGCCACGTTCCGTCACGCCCACGCCGAGATCCTCAGGGACGAGAACGGCGGCCAGGCCGCCGCGCTGAACCGGGGCATCAAGATCACCGACGCGGAGATCATCGTCCGGGTGGACGCCGACTGCGTGCTCGGCCCGGATGCGCTGGTCTACTCCGTGCCGTGGTTCCGGGACCCCGATGTCGGCAGCGTGGGCGCGATGGAGGAGCCGCGCACCGACACCCGCACCTGGTTCCACGAGATGCGGAAGCTGGAGACCCTGTTCCAGTTCCGGTTCGCCCGGCTCGGCCAGAGCATGGTGGACGGGATCGTCGTCGTCCCCGGCACCTTCACCGCGTTCCGGCGCGGCCCGGCGGTCACCGCGGGGGGCTTCCCGGTCGGGATGAACGGCGAGGATGCCGACCTGACCATGCACATCGGCCGGCTCGGCTACCGGGTGGTGGTCGACCCGCGCATCCGCTCCTATGAGGACGTCCCCCGCAGCCCCGGCGAATTCGTCGAGCAGCGCACCCGCTGGGCCCGGGCCGGCTTCCACGTCTTCGCGCGGCACGTGCCGCTGCGCGCCGGATCAGCCGGCCCCCGCGTCTGGTTCTGGACCCTGCGCCGCGGCTTCTCCTGGTTCTCCATCCAGGCCGGCCTGGTCGCCCCCATCTTCCTGCTCGAACTCGTGCTCACCAGCCCGACCTACCGGCAGAACGTGGCCACGTTCGCGCTGCTGTACATCGCCGGCGGCGGGATCGGGATGGCCGTCAGCCTGCCGTACGCGGTCAAGTACGGGTACTGGCGGGCCATCCTGTACTCGCCCACCTGGTTCATCTTCGCGTTCCTGCGCCGCCTGGCCACCCTCGAGGCGGCTATCTCGCTGCCGGTCCGGCCGTTCCCGGCCCAGCTGCGTCCCGGCCAGGCGGACGGCCAGCCCGCGCCGGTGCACGTGCGGGTCGGGCCCAGCGGGGTCCAGGTCAGCGCCGACCAGCACTGACCGTCCCCCCGGGCCGCCCGCCATTGCGGCCGCGGCAGGCGTCCGGGAAGGCGCGGGCTGACAATTGTCCGGAGCGCCGGCCGGAGGTCGCCTGCCCGTCACCGGGGGTTGACAGGCTGGCGGTCATGACTGCGACGGGGCCGCAGCGGGGGGCCCGGTTCACGGCCGTGATGGCGGCCGCCGCTGGCCGGCGGCCGTTCGGCCTGGGCCAGCTGGTCTCCGGTCGCCTCCTCGGGTTCGCCGTCATCAGCTCGCTCACGTTCACCGTGGACCTGGGCCTGCTGACCGGGTTCCACGGCGGGCTGAGGTGGCCGCTGCCGGTGGCCATCACCACGGCCTACGTCCTGGCGTCTTTCCTCGGGTACGCGCTCAACCGGTCGCTCAACTTCCGCTCGCATGGCGCGCTCGGCCCGCAGCTGACGGTGTACGCCGCGGTGGTCACGGTGAACTTCCTGGCCATCATCCTGGGCGTGACCACGGGCCTGGCCGCGCTGGGCCTGGAGTACCAGGTGGCCAGGCTGGCCGCGTCAGCGTGCGAGAGCGTGTACATGTACGCCGCCCTGCGCTGGCTGGTCTTCCGCGACGCAGCGGGACCGGGACCGGGCAGCCGGGCGGCACGGGGAGAGACCGACGGCCCGGTACCCGCCCTCACTGCCCGGCCGCATGAAGATGGCGCAGCACCGCAGAGTAGGAGCTGACCAGCCCCGTCTCGCAGTACAGCAGCCCGGTCTGGGCGCAGAACGCCCGCACCAGGATGCGGCAGCGGCGCAGCGACGGCCGGGGCATGGCCGGGAACAGGTGGTGCTCGATCTGGTAGTTGAGCCCGCCGAGCATGGTCTCGGTCAGGCGCCCGCCGCTCACGTTGCGCGAGGTGAGGACCTGGCGGCGCAGGAAGTCCAGGTTGTCCTGCTCGCTCAGCACCGGCATGCCCTTGTGGTTAGGAGCGAACGCGCAGCCCAGGTACAGGCCGATCATCAGGTTGCCGCACACCAGGCCGACCACGTCGTTCCCCCGGCGGATCCGGCGGCGCAGCTCCGCGTCAGCCGGCGGACACAGGATCGGCGACCGCAACGGGCGTGCTGAGCCGCGGCGGTCTCGGATCGGTCATGTCAGCCATGTCCCCTGCCTGCGTCCGGGCCCGGGTACGGGCCCGCGCCGGGGCCGGCGCCGTGACCGCGCACGCCATGCCACCATTCCGCCAGCGCCAGCTGGAGCAGCCCGGCAGGTTGCCGACGTAGAGATGAACGACGATAGGCAAATAAATCGACGGCTGTCAAAGTCCCGGTGTACGGCCGCCGGCTGCGGGTCCGCCGGCGGTGAGCGGGATCTGCAGTCGTTGTTACCTCTACCAGCTGGGGCCCCGGCCCTTGTGCGGCTGCCCATCGACAGCCGCCCGGCCGTCCCCGATGCTGGGTGCCGTGCCCATCGTGACTACCGCTGGAGCCCCGGATGAGTCCTGATCCCCGCACCGACGCCGCCGACTGGATCGCCGTCGATCGGCCGGCACTGGATCTGGCTGCTGACTTTCGGCATCCTCACGCTGCTCGCCGGGGTGGCCGCGGTGGCGTGGCCCGGCCCGACCGTCATCGCGATCGCGGTGCTGTTCGGCATCCAGCTGGTCGTGGTCGGGCATCTTCCAGTTCGTGAGCGCGTTCGCGGGCAGCGACGACCGGCGGCGTCCGGGTGCTGAACGCCGTGCTGGGGTTGCTCGCCTTCATCGTCGGGCTGTACGCGATCCGCCACGTGCTGGTCTCGGTGGTGGCGCTCGCGCTGCTGCTGGGCATCTTCTGGGTCATCAACGGCTTCGTGGAGATATTCGGCGCGCTGGCCCACCGGGAGAGCCCGCACCGGGCCTGGACCGGCTTCATGGGCGTGCTCAGCATCCTGGCCGGGCTCGTCGTCCTGTCCTACCCGGGCATCTCGCTGGTGACCCTGGCCCTGGTGCTCGGCATCTGGCTGATCATCTACGGGGTGATGGAGATCGGGCTGGCGTTCCGGGTCCGGTCGGCCCTCGGCCGGGTGCGGCACACCCGGTGTGTCCGCCCGACCCCGGTGCGGCTAGGTTGGGCCCCGGAAGGAGGGCCTGATGAGCAGCCTGCCCAGCGATATCACCGTCCCGGGACGGCCTGAGGTGCACGAGGTGTCGGCCGGGATCTACGCCTACGTCCAGCCGGACGGCACCTGGTGGATCAACAACACCGGCTTCCTGACCGGGCCGCAGGGAGTCATCAGCATCGACTCCTGCGCGACCCACCGCCGGACCCGCGCCTACCAGGCCGCGATCGCGGGGATCACGCCGGCGCCGGTGCGCACGGTGGTCAACACCCACCACCACGGCGACCACACCTTCGGCAACTGCCTGTTCCCGGCCGCGGCGATCGTCGGCCACGAGAACGCCCGCGCCGAGGCCTTCGCCTTCGGGCCGCCGCGCGACCTGCGCTTCTGGGACGGCCCGGACTGGGGCGAGCTGACCCTGGACCCGCCGTTCGTCACGTTCACCGACGAGATCGCCGTGCACGCCGGGGACCTGCGCGCATCCGTGCGGCACGTCGGAACCCCCGCGCACACCACTAACGATTCGATCGTCTGGATCCCGGAGCGTTCCGTGCTGTTCTGCGGGGACCTGATCTTCAACGGGGGCACGCCGTTCCTGCTGATGGGCTCGGTGACGGGGGCGGTGGAGGTGCTGGAGCAGGTCGTGGCGCCGCTCGGGGCCCGGATCACCGTGCCGGGCCACGGTCCCGTGTTCGAGGGGACGGCCCCGCTCGAGGCGACGCTGGACTACCTCCGGTTCGTGCTCGATGTCGCTGCCCGCGCCCGGGCGGCCGGAGTGACCCCGCTCGAGGCGGCCCGGGACACCGACCTGGGCCGGTTCGCCGGCTGGGCCGACGCCGAGCGGATCGTCGGCAACCTGCACCGGGCCTGCGCCGAGCTCGCCGGGACCCCGCGCGGCGGCCCGATCGACGTGCCGGCCGCGCTGGCCGACATGGTGGCCTACAACGGCGGGGCGCCGCTCACCTGCCTGGCGTAGCCCGCGACGCGGCCGGTCACGGCCCGCCGCCGGCCGCGAGCCATTACGGCGGCCCGCTACACATCCGGCCGCCCATTCCCCATTACGGCTGACCTCCACGCAATACGGCCGGCCGCTATGCCTTTCGGCTGGCCGCTACGCGCTGGCACGTGTTCACAGCGTGACCTCCCGCCCGTGCGCAATTACGATGGGTAGGCGCACGATAGCGGCTTGGGGGGGTTATGACCGCGATGAGCGCCGCGATGCCCGCCGACCTGGCCGAGGCGGTGCGCAGCATGCCGTGCGGCGCCTGCCAGGCCCCCCGGGGCGAGTACTGCCCGTGCGAGGGCACCCACCTGGCCCGCTGGGAACTGGCCGTGGCCTCAGCGCTGGTGTCCGAGCGGGATTACCGGGCCGCCGCCAGTGCCGCCCAGCCTGCCCCGCCCGGGATTCCCGCCCGGCCTGGCCGTGGTGCCCGAGCTCACCGGCGTGGTCTGCACGCCCGCCGGTCACCCGTTGCGGTGGGCGGCCGGCGTCTCGCCGCCGCAGTGGGTGCACCTGGATCCGCTGGCCGCGCCGTCCTGCGCCGGGCCCGGCCGATGCCCGGGCCGGCCTCCGGCGAGCCGTGCCGCTATCACCGCCGTCACTGGTTACTGGGGGTTCCCGGCGGTGACGGTCGCGGGCACGGTGCCGGCCTGCGCGCGGTGCGCCCGCAAGCACGCCCGCCGGGCGCGGCGGCGCTGACCGGCTGGGCCCGGACCGCGAGCCGGGCCAGGAACAGCGGTCAGCCGGCCGGGAGGCTCGCAGAACGCCGGCCGTGACTGGCCGTGCCAGGCCGGCGACGGCGTCAGCCGCTGCGGACCCGCTGATCATGATGGGCTGGGCGCCCGCAGGCCGGGGTCAACGGCCGAGAGCTCCCACCCGTCCCCGGCTGGCCCGGCGGCCAGGCAGAACCGGTCCCAGCAGGTGCCCAGGCCCCGGGCCCACACGTCGCTGATCCAGCCGAACGGCAGCTCGACCGCGACCCCGTCCCCGTCCCGGGCCAGGGCCGGCGGAGCCGATTCCGGGATCATGGTCAGCGTGACCCTCAGGTCCGGTTGCCCGGTCCAGGCGCGCAGGGTAGCCATGACCCGGCCGTACAGGGCCGCGTGCAGGGCGGGCCGGGCCGCCTGCGCGGCCACGGCGCCCTCGGGCGCGGCCCCGTCGCGCATCCGCTCCCGCCACGCCGCCGCGACCGTGGCCGTCAGCCGGGCCTGCATGGGTCCGCCCAGGCTGAGCAGCGTGGCCAGGGTGTCGCCGCCCTCCCGGGACCTTCCCCCGCTCATCACCGCGGTCACCGCGGCGCGGCGGCGGGCCATCACCGCTGGCCCCCGCCCCATCACGGAGGGCGCGACGTAGGCCGCGTCCTCCGGCCTGACCCGCACCGGATCGGCGAGCCCGCGGCTGGCCACGACCAGGACGCGCAGATCATCGGCGTGCCCGGCCCAGGCGTCCAGCGCGTCGAGGCACGCGTAGCTCTGGCCGCCCAGGACGCTGAGGATCTGCTCGCCCTCGAGGTCGGGGTGACCGGGAGCGCGAAGCTGGCCCTCCGCCCAGCGCAGCCGGTGCTCCCGGCCGTCACACGACACCGGGGCCTCGGCCGGCAGGATACCCCGCCACCAGGACGCGCTCATAGCTCCTCAACCCAGTCCAGCGGCACCCCGATGACGGCCCGCGCGGCCATCGTGGTCGGCATGATGTCCAGTACCTGGGCAGCCGGATCCAGCGCGGGCCAGAACCGATCTCCCCGCCGGAGCGGTCCGGGCTGGAGTGCCAGCTGTCCTGCTGCCCGAGGTAGTGATGGCCCGGTCGTCCCGGGCCCACCAGGCCAGCATCGGCCCGTCAACCCCGCCCTGGAACCCGTGCCAGTGGTGCAGGCCCGGGACGACCTCGACCTCGGCGCTGAACCGCTCGTCCGTCGAGCGCACGGCCAGCACCGCCACCGCGACGCCGTCGAACGGCGGGGTCGTCGCGCCCGCCACCACGAGGCCATCCGGGCCGCCGGCCCGGCCACGCCGGCCCATCATGGTCCGCCACGGCTCCGGCAGCGCCGCCCGGAAAGCCGGGTGGTCCTGGCCCCGGCGAACAGGCCGCGTCGCCACGGCGCGGAGCTCAGCGATGATCCGGGTCGTCCGCGGCCAGCGCCCCGGCCGCGACGAGCGCATCGATGGGCGTCTCGATCGCGTCGGCGGAATAGGACTCGGCCAGGCTGGCCAGCTTGGCCCACAGGTAGCCGCGGGCCGGGTCCGCGTCCGGGCGCGGCTCGACCCGCACCTCAGCGCGCCGCGGCGGGGGACCGGGCATGTCGATCCGCTCGCCCAGCAGCTCGATCCACGCCGTATCCACGGCGAGCGGCGGGCGGACCTCGAACTGGCCGCGCCATCCGGAGTCGCTGCCGCTGCCGGAGAAGTCGCCGGTCGAGGTGGTGCCGCGGTCGTCGGTCAGGGTGAGCTGCCCGGGCAGCCCCGCACCGATGAGGTGGCCGTGGATGCCCGGGCGACTCCGCCGGGCCGGTCCCGGGGCGGCGCCGGTGACCCTGGTCCGCAGCATGGCCTGGCGGGATGCGCGTGCCGCCTGCCGCGACGGCCCAGCCGGGGATGGCCCAGCGCGGCGGATGGCGCCGGGCGCATGCTCACGTGCAGGACGGTCGCCTCACCGCTGAGCACCACGTAGCTGAGAGACAGCTCGCCCCACGGCTGCTCGATCTGCCTGCCGCAGGGCACGGCCCGCAGCGGGCCCAGGGAGCCAGCCGCCGCCCGGGGCGGCCGCTGCCCCCTCAGGCGGTGACGATGGTGCTCACCGGGCCGGTACGAGAGGGCCAGGTGGTAGTCGTCCACGATGGCCTGGGCCCGCCGGCCGGGACCGCCCCCACCGCCACGAGCGCGTGCGCCGCCGCGCCCAGCTCCGTGCTCCCGGGCAGGCCGTCTTCGCTCTTGTGATCCAGCAAGTCCCGTTCCCCGGTCAGCCGCAGGTACAGCTCCGCGTCGAACTCCGCCACCCGCTCATGCTGTCATGCGCCCCGGCCCGCAACGCGATCCGCGCCGGTCCGCCCGTTAACGTGGGCCGTGGTTAACGTAGGGCTGTGATCCGCAATCGTGTGCTGATTTCCGGTCAGGTCCAGGGCGTGTGCTTCCGTGATTCGTACCGGCGGATGGCGGTCGAGCACGGGGTGACCGGCTGGGTGCGCAACCTTCCCGACGGCCGCGTCGAGGCGGTGCTGGAAGGACCGCCCGACGAGGTGCACCGCCTGGTGGACTGGGCCCACCGCGGTCCCGGCGCGGCTGCCGTCACCGGCGTCGCGGTGCGCGAGGAGCGGCCCGAGGGGCTCGGCGAGCTTCGTGATCAGGTAGCCGGCCGCCGCCGGTCCTAGTCCTCCTCGTAGGGGATGCCGAGGGCCCGGACGACCTCGCCGATCGTGGCGAACTTCCGCCGCGCGGGCAGGCTGGCGATGGCGTCGACGACGTCGTCGGGCGCGCCCTCGTGCTGCAGGAACTCCAGCAGCGCGTCGCGGTCCGCGGGCAGTTTGTGCGGCGGGAGCCAGCGGGCGATGTCCGACCGCAGATCCACGTCGGCCGGGGTCATCCCGCGCGGCGCCGCTGGCTCCTGGTCCTCGGGCAGTTCCAGGTCCAGGTGCTCCGGGTCGAACGGCTCGGGCTCGCGCCACTCCTCGGTGCGCGCCGGCTGGCCCGGTTCGGAGGATGGTCTCGTCCTCTTCGCTCCATTTCGCTCGTCAAGCTCGGGGCCGTGCTTGGAGCTTCCGCGTTCCATGTCGCGCCTTTCGTTGCGTGCCTTTGATCTTGATCTTGATCTTTGAGCGTGCACGCCCAGCGTCAGCCGTCAGCTGCCGGGGCGGGACCTGCTGGTCGTGCGCGGTGAAGGTCAGCTGGCCGTCCGCGACGTCCACGGTGACCTGCCTGGCCCGGGCTGATCTGCCCGTCCAGCAGCAGCCGCGAGAGCTGGTTGTCCACCTCGCGCTGGATGATCCGGCGCATCGGCCGGGCCCCGAACTCCGGCTGGTAGCCGTGCTCGGCGATCCAGTCCACCGCGGCCGGGGTGAACTCCAGCGTCACGTTCTGGGCGTGCAGCCGGCGCCGGGTCTCCTCCAGCAGCAGCTGGGTGATCTGCCGCAGCTCGGACTCGTCGAGCTGGCGGAAGGTGATGATCTCGTCGATCCGGTTCAGGAACTCCGGCCGGAACGACTCCCGGAGCCGCCGCATGAGCTGGTCCTGCAGGTTGTCCTGGGCCCCGGAGCTGCCGGAGGCCGCGCTGCCCGCGAAGCCGAGCGGGCCGCCGCGCCGGGTGATCAGGTCCGAGCCGAGGTTGCTGGTCATGATGAGGACCGTGTTCCTGAAGTCCACGGTCCGGCCCTGGCCGTCGGTGAGCCGGCCGTCGTCGAGCACCTGGAGCAGGATGTTGAACACGTCCGGGTGCGCCTTCTCGATCTCGTCGAGCAGGATGACGGAGTAGGGCCGCCGCCGGACCGCCTCGGTGAGCTGCCCGGCTTCCTCGTAGCCGACGTAGCCGGGCGGCGCGCCGACCAGCCGGCTCACCGTGTGCCGTTCCTGGAACTCGCTCATGTCCAGCCGGATCATCCGGCTCTCCGCGCCGAACAGCGCCTCGGTCAGCGCGCGGGCCAGCTCCGTCTTGCCCACCCCGGTCGGGCCGAGGAACAGGAAGCTGCCCACCGGCCGGTCCGGGTCGCCGAGCCCGGCCCGGGACCGGCGGACCGCCTCGGCCACCGCCGCGACCGCCTCGTCCTGGCCGATGACCCGCTCGTGCAGGTGCTGCTCCAGGCGCAGCAGCCGGTCCTTCTCCTCCTCGGTGAGCTGGCGCACCGGGATGCCGGTGGCCCGCGAGACGACCTCGGCGATGTCTGCCACGGTCACCTCGGGCACCGCGGACTGGCCCGCCGGTCAGCTGATCGATCTGCTCGCCGGACCTGGCTGATCTCGTCCCGCAGCTGGGAGGCGCGCTCGTAGTGCTCGCTGGCGATGGCCTGGTCCTTGTCCCGCTGCAGTTCCTCGGCCCGGCGCTCCAGGTCGCGCACGTCCCGGCGCGGCGTCTTGGTCCGCAGCCGGACCCGGGCGCCGGCCTGGTCGATGAGGTCGATCGCCTTGTCCGGCAGGAAGCGGTCGGTGATGTAGCGGTCGGACAGCTCCGACCGCGGCCACCAGCGCCTCGTCGGTGTAGCGCACCTGATGGTGGGCTTCGTAGCGGTCGCGCAGGCCGCGCAGGATCGCGATCGTGTCGTCCACGGTCGGCTCGGGCACCAGGATCGGCTGGAACCGCCGGGCCAGCGCCGCGTCCTTCTCGATGTTCTTGCGGTACTCATCGAGCGTGGTCGCGCCGACGATGTGCAGCTCGCCGCGGGCCAGGGCGGGCTTGAGCATGTTGCCCGCGTCCATCCCGCCCTCGGCGCTGCCGCCCGCGCCGACCAGGGTGTGCAGCTCATCGATGAAGATGATCAGATCGTCGCGGTGCTCGCGGATCTCGTCCATGATCCGCTTGACCCGCTCCTCGAAGTCGCCGCGGTAGCGGGTGCCGGCCACCACGCCGGACAGCTCGAGCTGCACGACCCGCTTGCCCGCCAGCGTCTGGGGCACGTCGTCGTCCACGATGCGCTGTGCGAGGCCCTCGACGATCGCGGTCTTGCCCACCCCGGCCTCGCCGATCAGGACCGGGTTGTTCTTGCCCCGGCGGGACAGCACCTCGATGGTCTGCTCGATCTCGTCGTCGCGGCCGATGACCGGGTCGATCCGGCCCTCCCGGGCCATGGCGGTCAGGTCGCGGCCGAACTCGTCCAGCGTCGGCGTGGCCGACCGGCCGCCGGGTCCCTCGGCTCCGGGCCGCCCGCCCCCGCGCCCTGCCCGGCCAGGGCCCGCTGCAGCGTCTCGGGGGTGACCCGGGCCCCGGACAGGATCCGGCCCGCGCCGGACTCGGGGTTGGCGGCCAGGGCGAACAGGATGTGCTCCGGCCCGATGTAGGTGGAGCCGACCGCGCGGGAGATCTGGTGCGCGTCCAGCAGGGCGCGCTTGGCGCCCGGCGTGAGCTGCGGTGGCTCGCCGCTGGGCCCGGCCTGCGGCTTCCTGGCTCTCGATCTCGCGGACGAGCGCGTCGGGGTCGGCGCCGGCCCGGGCCAGCAGGGTGCGGGTCGGCTCCATGCTGGCCGCGGCCCACAGCAGCTGCTCGGTGTCCAGGTCCCGGCCGCCCTGCTCGGCCAGCGTGGGTCGCCGCCGGCCGAGGAGTTCGCGGGCCGGGCGCGCTCATCAGCCGGGTGATGTTGACGCGGTGCACGGGCTGGCGCGGGCCGCCCGCGCCGTAGATACGCGCGAGGAAGTCATCGAACGGGCTGGACCCGAAGTCCTCCGGCCCGTAGAAACCGCTGGTCATCGCAATATCTCCTGGTGTTCCCGACGATTGTGCCCGCAGCACTCTGGTCCCTACCCGCGATCGCGGCGCGACCCGGGATCAGGTCCGCGACCCGGGATCAGTGTCCCGACCCGTGGCGGGAACCAGGACCGTCAGACTGGCTAGGGCCGGGGAGGCGGTAGGCCACGTGGGGCCGGAGCGGATGCCCGGCCTCCACGGCCGGATGGTCGAAGTCGGCGTGCAGGGTCATCCCCAGCCGCCGCATCACCGCCTGCGACGGCTCGTTCGCGACGGCGGTCATGGACCAGATTCCGCCAGGCCCGCTCCCCGGAAGGCCACGCCTGGCCGCGGCGGCCGCGGCCTCGCTGGCGTAGCCCTGGTGCCACGCGCCGCGGGCCAGCCGCCAGCCCACCTCCATGCCGCCCGCGCCCGGGACGCCGGCCGGCATCGGGTTCAGGCCGGTGAACCCGATGAACTCCCCCGGTCGCGGCGACCTCGAGCGCCCACAGCCCGAACCCCTGCTGCCGGAAGAGATCCTCGATGCGGTCCACCAGGGCGTCGCTGGCCACCCGGTCGAGGGGAGCCGGGAAGTACCGCATCACCTCGGGGTCGGCGTTCAGGGCCGCGAACGGCTCCCGGTCCGCCTCGCGCCAGCGCCGCATGACCAGGCGGTCCGTGCGGATGACATCGAACCGTCGCGTCACCCAGCCACCTTAGGCGGCGCGCATCTGCCACGCGTCGGTCACCAGCTCCGTCCAGGCGCCCGGCGTCCACTTCCGCCAGCCGCAGCATGACCAGCGGCCGGCCCTGTAGCCGGGCGCGGTGAAGAAGACGCCGGGCTCGCCGAGCAGCAGGGCCTGCTTCTCGGCCTCGTCCCCGACGAACAGCACCGCGATGTCGGTCCGGATGGTCCGCCGCTGGCCCGGACGGCGTTCCGGGTAGGACCAGATGAACCCGTGGCCGCCTACGCGGAAGTCGAACCCTTCGCTCTGGATCTCCACCACGCCGGGCAGGGCCAGCGCGAGGCGGCGGACATCATCGGCGTCGGCCATCGAGGTCCCTCCCGGATCGCGTCCCGGCGTGCGCACCGGTCAGACACTCTAGGCGCGCGCACCGGCCACGGGGCACCGGTTCCCTGGCTGCCGCCTCAGGCCGGTCAAACCGTTAGGGGAAATGTTCAGGCTGACGGGGCGGAGGCCCGGTCGGCGAGCTGGCGGACCTCGCGGGCGATCTCGGGCCACAGCGGGGCGGGAAGGTCATGGCCGACGCCCGGGAGGATCACCAGGCGGGCGCCGTCGATGGCTTTCGCGGTGGCCCGGGCGGCGCTGACGCGCAGGATGGGGTCCTGGTCACCGTGCAGGACGAGGACGGGCTTGCGCAGGTCACGCAGCTTCGGGCCGTGCCAGGGGGCGCCGACCTGACGGCTCTGCGCCTTGGTGTCCCGGGGGCCGCTGTCGGCTTCGCGTTCTATCCACTCCCGCGCGGCGTCCTCGTCGAACGGGTAGTCCGGGGAGGCGACCGCGCGCGCGAGCATGAGCGAGAGCTGGATGTCGCCGTCCCGGCCTTCCGGGATCTTGGACCGGGCCAGCCTGGCCAGCGTGCCGAAGCGCACGTAGCGGCCGCCCTTGATGCCCACCGCGTCGCTGGGCATGGCCATGGCCGACGTGACGCTGAGCACCCGGTCTGGATGGCGGAGCGCGATGCGCTGGGCGATGATCCCGCCGAGTGAGCCGCCGAAGATGTGCGCCCGCTCCCAGCCGAGCGCGTCCAGCACGGCAATCGCGTCGTCGGTCATGTCCTCCGAGGAGTAGGCGCCCCGCTTGCGGGCCAGCGCGGCGAACGGGTTGGTGCCGCCGGTGTCGGGCATCCGGGTGGACTCCCCCGCGTCCCGCTGGTCGTAGCGGGCGACCGCGAAGCCCTGGCCCGCGAACGCCTGGGCCAATCCGGCGGGCCACCAGAACCTGGACACGGCCAGGCCCATGACGAGCAGCAGCGGCTCACCCGCCGAGCCGGCCAGCCGGTCGTAGGCGATCTCCACGGCGCCGTTGCGGGCGTAACGGGTCGGGGTCCACGTGCCGGCCCACGAGCCAGCTTCGGGTGCTCCGGTCATCTCTGCTCCTGGTGTGTCTGGCTGGGGAGTCTCACCGGCGGATCCGGTCATGGGCCGGGCCGCTCCGTCCGGGCCGGTCGCTCCGCCCTCTCGCGGTAACTGCGATCAACGTTCGCTATAGAAGGAGCCTAACTTACTGAGTACAGTGTTCGCAATGAGCGAGGAGCTGCCGGCCAGCGGGCGCGGGCCGAGCATCTGGACCCGCCCGGAGCGCTCGGCGCGCGGGCCGTCGCCCGAGCACAGCCGGGCGGAGATCGCCACGGCGGGCATCACGCTGGCCGATACGAGCGGGCTCGGCGCGGTGACCATGCGGTCGGCCGCGGCAGCCGTCGGGACCGCCCCCGCCTCCCTGTACCGCTACGTGGCCACCCGCGACGAACTCGTGGAGCTCATGGCCGACCAGGTCTACGGCGAGTTCTCCTACCCGCCGCCGTCGGGGCAGGCGGTCGCGGACCTGCTCACCCTGGCCCAGCAGGCCCGGGGGCTCTACCACCGGCACCCTTGGCTGCTCGACGTGCCGGCGGCCGGGGACCTGCCCGGCCCGAACGCGCTCGCGTTCATCGAGCACGTGCTCGCCGCGCTGGCCGGGGCGGGCCTGTCCGGGCCCGCCAGGCTGGAGACCGTCGGCCTGTTCTCCGGCGTCGTGCGGCTGTTCGCGCAGACCGAGATCGGGCAGCAGCGGGCGGGGCAGGACACCGCCCAGTGGCAGGGTTCGCTGGCGGTCTACCTGCTGCAGATCGCGGCCGCGGGCCAGCATCCGCATCTGGCGGCCGCGCTGGCGGACCATCCGGAGGGGGCGGCAGACCGGCCGGGCGAGGTGGCCGGCCACGCCGGTGACGGCGGTTCCGCCGGGCAGGGGCCGCTGTTCGACCGGGCGATGACCCGCATCCTGACCGGCCTGCTCCCGCCTCCGCCGGGGGCGCCTCTGCCCGTGCCGCCTCCGCCTGGCCCGTGACGCGCCCCGGCCGGGGTGACGGCGGCCTGGTCGGGGACCCTGGTCAGCGGGCCTGGATGGCCTGCACCGCGCGGAGCGTGACCGGCGCCCCGGCTGGGCCGAGGGTGCGCAGGATGGGCCCGGCGATGGCGTCGAGTTCGAGTTTCCCGCCCGGCCAGGCGGTCCTTGAGCATGGAGGAGCGCGCCTCCGCCGGCAGGCCCCGGATCTGGGCCTCGACCACCGCCGGGTCGACTGTGGCGTCGTGCATCGCAGCGGCGGCGCAGGCCTCGCGGACCAGCGGGCCGATCCAGCCGGCGAACTGCTCGCGGGCCGGGCCGGCTGCCCCGCAGCCGTGGTGAGCAGCGCGAAGGTGGCCAGCATGCAGAGCTTCTGCCACATGACCTGCGCCTCGCCGGGCCGGACCGTTACCTCCAGGCCGGGCACGTCGAGCAGCCCGGCGGCCGCCGCGGTCCCGGATCCGGCCGCGAGGGTGACTCACCGCGGACGGGGACGCCTGCTCGATGGTGCCGTCGCCGAGCTTCGTGGCCTCGACCACGATGGTCGCGGCCACCGTGTCGGCCGGGTAGACCGCGCGCAGGTAGGCCAAGTGGTCGACGCCGTTGAGGAAGGGAACCACCGTGCCGCCCGCCGCGAGTGCCGCGGGCACGCGGATGGTGGCGTCGATCAGCTGGGTGGCCTTGACCGCGACGATCAGGACGTCGACCGGATGGGTGAGGTAGGGCCGGGAGGCCGGCCGGGTGGTGACGGCGCTGCTCACCGGCGAGGTCAGCGTCAGGCCGTCCACGGTCACGTCGGCGGGGTGCCGCCCGATGAGGGTCACGTCGTGGCCGGCCTGGCCGAGGCGGGCGGCCAGCAGGCCGCCAATGGCGCCGGGCCCGAGGACCGCGACCGTGGTCATGATGCCTCCATCCGCGACCGGGCGGCACTGGCCCGGCGCGACGCCGTCCCGGTCGTCCGGGTCACCATAGTTCGGTCAATGAACTTGGAGACACGCTACTCGTTCGGCGAGCGAGCCCGCAAGCCGGGGCGGCGTCAGGAGCTGGTGAGGATGACGAGTTGCTGGGTCGCCCGGGTCATCGCGACATAGCGGTCGACCGCTCCTTCGATGCCCCTGCCGAACGCCTCCGGGTCGATGAGGACGACCAGGTCGAACTCGAGCCCCTTCGACAGCTCCGGGGTCAGCGACCGGACGCGGGACGTCGGCCGGGCAGTGTCCAGGAACGTGGGATCGCCGATGACGCAGGCGATCCCGTCGGCATGCGCGGCGAGCCAGGTGCCGAGGATCGAGCCCAGATCCGCAGCAGATCCGTGCACGACGGGGACGCCGCTGCTGCGGATGGAGGCCGGCACGTTGGCGTCCGGGAGCACGGCCCGGATGACCGGCTCGGCTTCCGCCATGACCTCTTCCGGCGTCCGGTAGTTGATGCTCAGGGAAGCCAGGCTGATCCGGTCGAGCCCGATCCGCTCGAGCCGTTCCCGCCACGACTCGGTGAACCCGTGCCGGGCCTGGGCGCGGTCCCCGACGATGGTGAAGCTCCGGGACGGGCAGCGCAGCAGCAGCATCTGCCACTCCGCGTCGGTCAGTTCCTGAGCCTCGTCCACGACGATGTGCGCGAACGGGCCGGCGAGCAGGTCCGGGTCGGCGCCGGGCAGTGCGGCCTCGTCGACCAGGGCGTCCTGGAAGTCCTCGCCGCGCAGCATCGTCACCAGGCCTACGCCGTATTCGTCGTCGGCGGCCTCGATCAGGTTGTCGACGACCCTGGCCATCCGCTCGCGTTCGGCGGCGACCGCGGCGTCATGCCGGCGCTTACGCCGTGACGCCTCCGGGTCGCCGAGCCGCTGCCGTGCCGCGTCCAGGAGCGGCAGGTCGGACACCGTCCAGGCCTGGGCGTCCTCGCGCTGCAGCTTCTGCACGTCATCGGGGCTGAGCCAGGGAGCGCACATCCGCAGGTAGGCGGGTACCGACCACAGGTCTCCGACGAGGTCAGCCGCTTCGATCAGCGGCCACGCGCGGTTGAGGGCCGTGCGCAGCTCCCTGTTCTGCAGCAGCGACTTGCGGAGCAGGTCAGCCGGGACGTCGCCGTCGTGCTTGTCCATCAGGATCGTGAGCAGCTCCTCCCAGATCTGGTCGCGCGCCTCGTTGTGCGGGGTACCGGGGTCTGGTGCCTCGAACGCCTCGGCCCAGTCGTCGGCGCTCAGCCAGATGTCGGACCAGTGGGTCTCGACCGTCATCCCCTTGGCGGGCGGCTTCTCGTAGAACCTGACGGCCGCCTCGATCGCCTTCACCAGGTCCGCGGACGACTTCAGGCGGGCCACGTCCGGGTCGGCCTCGATCGCCGCCGCGGCTCCCTCGGCGACGAGGTCCCGCAGGGTGCAGGTCTGCACGCCCTCCTCGCCGAGGCTGGGCAGCACGTCGGCGACGTAGGCCAGGTAGGGCTGGTGCGGGCCGACGAACAGCACGCCGCCCCGGCGGTGACCGAGGCGAGGGTCGGAGTAGAGGAGGTAGGCGGTGCGGTGCAGGGCGACGACGGTCTTCCCCGTGCCCGGGCCGCCGTCGACGACGAGAGCGCCGCGGGATCCCGCGCGGATGATGGCGTCCTGGTCGGCCGGGATGGTGCCGAGCACGTCCCGCATCCGGGCCGACCGGCTGCTGCCCAGGCTGGCGATGAAGGCGGACTGGTCGTCGAGCGCGGCGTGCCCTTCAAGCCCGTCCGGGGTGAACACCTCGTCCCAGTAGTCGCTGATCCGGCCGCGGGTCCAGCGATACCTGCGGCGGCTGGCCAGGCCCATCGGGTTGGCGTGGGTCGCTCCGAAGAACGGCTCAGCCGCGGGGGAACGCCAGTCGAGCAGCAGCCGGCGGCCCGCGCTGTCGGTGAGGCCAAGCCGTCCGACGTACACGGGCTCGGGATTGTCCGCGCTGACGATGCGCCCGAGGCACAGGTCCAGGCCGAAGCGGCGCAGGGCGCGCAGGCGAGCGGTCAGCCGGTGGATCTCCATGTCCCGGTCCATCGCCTCCTGGCCGATGCCGCCGGGCGCCTTGCGCTCGGCATCGAGGCGGTCGGACAGGTCGGCGATCGACTGCTCGAGGCTCTCCGCGATGGCCGCGAAGTGCTGCTCGTCGCCGGCGATCAGCGCCGGGTCGGCCTTGGCGGCAGAGGCGGTCGGGAAGGTCAAACGCGCTGGTAGTCAGCGGGTTCACGTCATCAGCTCCGATCTGAGGTCGCAGGCCACGAGGAGGCGCGGCAGGGCGGATGGCCGGCGTGGCGAATCACGCGGGCACCGCCGGTCTTCCCGGCGGACCGCGCCGGGCAGCAGCGTCGCGGCCACCGTCGCCCGGCAACACACGCATTTCGCGGCCCCCATTTCCGTAGGTTCATGGCCTCGGCCAGCGATTATGCGGCACGACCCGGGTCTTGCGGCAAGCCCCCCGGTGCGCTATAGATTTAAAGTGGAGGGGAGTGGGTGTTCTCCTTTTCCTTGATCGTCCGCTCTCGGCGGACAGCCTCCCTGCGAAGCGGCGGCGCGCCGCAGCCGCTCATTATGACGATGGCCGGGCCCGCAGCCGCGCGGAGTAGATCGAGTACCCGTCGATGTGCCGGGCGACCACGGTGGCGGTGACCGTGGCCAGGATCAGCGGGATCATGAGCCCGGAGCCGCCGTGGGTGAGTTCCATGATCAGCGCCAGGCCGGCCAGCGGCGCCTGCATGGCCGCGCCCAGCATGGCCGCCGGCCCCACCAGGGCGTACGCGCCCGCGGGGGAACTCCGGCCAGGCCAGGCTCCACGCGATGCGAGCCGGTCACGGCGGGCGGGGCGGTTACGGCGGACCCGCCAGCAGCTCACCAGCGAGCCAGTAAGTTCTGGAACAGAAGTATATGAGACGAGCGGACCAAGCCCGGCTGGCGGGGTGGCTGACTGCGGAGGTGGCCGGCGGCTCGGCCGATGGTGCAGCGGTGGGACCGGCGGCTCAGCGGCGGCCGGGCCGACGGTTCAGGGTGGCCCGGGCGGGTCAGAGACCGGAGGCCAGGCGCCCCAGGATGCGGCCGGCGGGCTCGGCAGTGGCGTGCCGGTAGGCCGCGCCGGCCCACAGGTGCAGCCGCTCCACGTCGCCGGCCGCCGCGGCGGCCCGGCGCAGCGGGCTGGTCAGGTGGTGGATGGCCGGGTATCCCGCCGGTGCGACGGCGTCGTAGAGATCGGTGAACACGTTCCGGAGGCCGCGGGCCGGCCGCCCGGTGAACGCCCGGGTGACGATCGTGTGGCGGGCCGGTCCGGCCAGCGCGGCCTGGTGCGCCCGGGAAGCGCCGCTCTCGTCGGCCCGGAGCAGCACGGTGCCGACGACCGCGGCGGCCGCCCCCGCGCGGAGCGCCGCGGCGACGTCACCGGGTTCGCCCAGCCCTCCGGCCGCCAGCAGCGGCACTCTGGTCTCGGCCCGGACCTGGGCGATCAGCGTGGTGAGCGGGACCGGCGGCGGGAGGCGCTGCGGGGTGAGGGTACCGGAGTGCGCCCCGGCCGCCGATGCCTGGACGACCAGCAGGTCGGCGCCGGCCTCCGTGGCGGCGCGGGCCTCCTGCGCCGAGGTCACGGTCAGCGCGACCACGGACCCGGCCCGGCGCAGGGCCGCGACCTCCCGCGGCTCCGGGAAGCCGAACGTGAAGCTGACCACCGGGACGGGGTCGGCGATCAGCAGCGCGATCTTGCCGGCCCAGTGATCGTCGTCCTCGGCGGGGTGATCGCCGGCCAGGTCCAGGCCGTACCGCTCCGCCTCGGGCCGGATGGCCCGGGCGTAGCGGCGGTACGCGGCCAGGTCGGCGGGCACCGGGTTGGGGGCGAACACGTTGACGGCGAACGGCACCCCGGCGGAGCGCACCTCGGTCATCTGCCCGGCCAGGGCCTGCGGTGTCTTGTACCCGGCGGCCAGGAAGCCGAGCCCGCCCGCCCGCGCGGCCGCGATGACCAGGGCCGGCGTGGAGGCGCCCCCCGCCATCGGGGCCGCGATCACCGGGATGCCCAGGCCGAGTCCAGCCAGCGGAGTACTCATGCCCTCAGTCTGGAGCGTGGCCACCCGGCCGCCCGGGCCGGGGTCATGCCCCTGATCCAGGCGGGGCCTGGGCTAGCATCGAGAGTGGCTGGCCAGCACCACAACCATCGATTCCGGCCACCATGTCGGGACTGCCGCACCGAGGCTGCGGTCCCCGGTCCACTGGGTGCAGCCCGGGCCGGGAGGTGATCGGGGGCAGGTGGCTGACGAGGAGACCCGCAAGCCGTCCTCGGCGACCGGGACGGCGGCGCTGCGGGCAGGCTGGTCGCACGGGCACCGCGACGTGTCCGGAGGCTGGCTGCGGCCGACGGTGTTCGGCGCGGTGGACGGGCTGGTCACCAACGCCTCCCTGATCGCCGGGCTGGGCGGGGGCCAGGCGGCGACGCACACCATCGTGCTGACCGGGGTAGCTGCCCTGGTCGCGGGGGCGTTCTCGATGGGGACCGGGGAGTACATCTCGGTCACCAACCAGAACGAGCTGGTCCTCGCCGAGGTGGAGCTGGAAAAGAAGATGCTCGCCCTGTTCCCCGTGGCCGAGCAGGAAGAGCTGGCCGGCTACTTCCGCGAGTACGGCGCGGACGCGGAGACCGCGGCCCGGATGGCCGCCGCGGTGTCCAAGGACCCGGGCACGGCGCTGCGCGTGCACACCCGGGAGGAGCTGGGCGTCGATCCCAGCGAGCTGCCCTCCCCGCTGCTGGCCGGCTTCGCCTCCCTGCTCGCGTTCTCGCTCGGCGCGCTGGTGCCGCTGCTGCCCTACCTGCTGGGCCTGCCCCACCTGGCCGCCACGCTGGCGATCACGGCGGTGGCGCTGATCACCGGCGGGATGGTCGTCGGCCAGCTCACCGGCCGGCCGGTGCTGCGCTCGGGGATACGCCAGTTCCTGCTGGGCGCGATGGCGATCGCGGTCACCTACGGCATCGGCAGCCTGATCGGCGGACACGCCTGACACAGTGGCCGCCCGGCCCCCCCGGGCGAGGGAAGCCACGTAGGTTTGGTGTCATGCCCACTGCGAATCGTTCTCACCACAGCAGCGCCGCCAGCCCCGACCCGGGGCCCACTGCCTTCGTCCTCTTCGGCGCCACCGGCGACCTGGCCAAGCGCTTGGTCCTGCCCGCGTTCTACCGCCTGTTCACCGAAGGACTATTGCCCAAGGAGTGGCTGCTCGTCGGGAACGGCCGCGGCAACGTCGCGCACGAAGACTTCCGCAAGCACATTCACGACGTGCTGACCGAGTTCGGCCCGAAGCCGAAGGGGGCCGAGTGGGCCTCGTTCGCCGAGCGGGTATGGTTCGCGGGCGGTGGCTTCAACTCCGATGATCCCGGCACCTTGCTGGACATGCTAGGGAAGGCCCGCGACGTCACTGGGTGGCGACCCGCAGCTGGTCCACTACATGGCCGTGCCCCCGGTCGCCTTCACGGAGCTGACCAAGGCCCTCGGCGAGCACCGGCTGACTCAGGGCGCACGCGCGGTTTACGAGAAGCCGTTCGGCACCTCGCAGCAGAGCTTCCGCGACCTGGACCGGGTCGTCCACTCGGTGCTAGACGAGCAGCAGGTCTACCGGATCGACCATTTCCTCGGCAAAGAGGCCACCCAGGACCTGCACGTACTTCGTTTCGCCAACGGTCTGTTCGACGCGATGTGGCGCCGCGATCATGTGGAGTCGGTGCAAATCGACGTGCCCGAGAAGCTCGGCATTACCGACCGGGCCGGGTTCTATGACGCCACCGGCGCGGTGCTGGACATGCTGGTCACCCACCTGTTCCAGGTGGCCGCCGAGGTGGCGATGGAACCGCCGGCCAGCCTGGGCCCGCTCGACCTGCAGGCCGCCCGGGAGAAGGTGATCAGCTGCTTCCGGCCGCTGGACCCGGCCGAGGTGGTGCTGGGCCAGTTCGACGGGTACCGCGACGTGCCGGGGATCGCGGCCGGCTCCACCCGGGACACGTTCGTGGCGGCACGGCTGTGGATCGACAACGACCGCTGGCGCGGCGTGCCGTTCTACCTGCGGACCGGCAAGCGGCTGGCGGCCAGCGAGCAGCAGGTCAGCCTGGTCCTCCGCGAGCCCGCCGGGCCGCTGACGGGCCAGCTGCCATCCGACACCAACGTCCTGTCGTTCTCCCTGGCGGGCAACGGCAAGATCGACCTGTCGCTGATGACCAAGAAGCCCGGCCCCGGGCTGGACCTGGACAGCACGCGCACCTCGATCGCGCTGTCGGACCTCAAGGGCGCGGACCCGCTGCCGCCCTACGTCCGGCTGATCCACGACGTGCTGCTGGGCGACCGGTCGCTGTTCACCCGCCCGGACGGCCTGGCGGCCGTGTGGGAGGCGGCCGCGCCGCTGCTAGCCAATCCGCCGAAGATCATGCCTTACGCCCAAGGATCGTGGGGGCCGGCCGAGGCCCGCGACCTCATCAAGCCAGGCCGCTGGCTCCTGGGCCAGTAACTGGGCACGCGCCAGTCACTCCCGGCAATCAAAGACCCATATTCAGGCACACCACCTGTACCTCTGGTAACACGTCCGGGCCGCCCTCAGGCAACGTCCGGCAGCTGGGTCCGGTCGGTGCCCGGGAGGGGGCTGTCGAGGGTGAGCCAGCCGCCGGGGTGGGTGAAGTGCAGGGTGGCGTTGGGGTTGCCAGTGATGGTCCAGCCCAGCAGGTGGATGAAGTAGTGGTGGTGCAGGTGGAGATCGCCGGCCACCCGGACGATCACCTGCGCCTGATCGAAAGAGATCACCCCGGCGTGCAGGGCCTTCTCCGTGGCCTCCAGGTCCCGCAACCCGCGCGCCGTGGCCACCACTCCCGCGGCCCGCCCCGGCGCCAGGCCGCACCGCGTCCGAAGGAACGCCGACGCGGACTTGTGCCCCGCCTCGGCCGCGCCGCCGGTCGCATCCAGGGTCGCGGTCAGGCAGGACAGCTGTCCTTGGGCCTGGCTGATGAACCGGGCCAGATCACCAATCTGGTCCATCAGGCGGGCCGCATCCAAGGCGGCCGGATCGAGGCGGGCCAGCTCGGCCAGCGCCGCATCCCGGGCAGACTGCTCTGGTAAACACATATTCGAATCATCGCACCTGCCACCGACAAAACCGGCTCGCTGCGCGACGCGGACGGAACTTGCTGCCTGGCCACCGACGACGGGGAGCGGACCGGCAAGGGCCGCCTATGCCTGGCCCACGTTGTCGTACTGGCCAGCTTTGACGGCCGAGACGAACTCAGCCCACTCAGAGGCGGTGAAGTGCAGTGGGTCAGCTCCTTCCTTAGGCTGGCAAGGTGACAGTTGATCACTTCAGCGAGGTACCGGCCTATCTGCAACTGGCCAGGATCCTGCGCGACATGATCAACTCAGGCCAGATACCGCCACAGACTCCGCTGCCTAGCATTCGCACGCTGACCCAGACGTACGACGTGGCTAAGGGAACCGTCGAGAAGGCACTGAGCGTCCTCCGCGAGGAGGGACTAGTCCGCACCGTCCCGGGACGCGGCGTGTACGTGGTGAAGCGCTGAACACTCCGTTCACGGCAGGCGTGATCAGCCGGATGCGGGGTGGGCGCTGCGGACCTGGCGGCGCAGATCGCCGGTGCCGGGCACGAAGCCGCGGCGGGTCAGCCAGCCGGTGATCCAGTCCGGGTCCGGGTGACTGGCGGGAACGACGTTGTAGATGTAGTTCAGTCCGCGGGCCGCGGCCTCGTCCTCCAGGTGGTCCAGGATGAAGTCGCCGACGCCCGCGCCCCGCCGGGCGGGGTCCACCCAGAACGTGATCTGGGCGTCGCCCCATTCGGAGTCGAGCCAGCCGTACCCGGCGATCTCCCCGTCGTCGCCGGTCACCTGCCACCACTCGTCGGCGACCGGTGCGCCGGGCGCGGGCGGGTCGAGGTCGACCGCGGCCAGCTCGCCCGGCCCGAACAGCCGCTGTTTGGCGGCGTCCCAGCGCGGGTCGTCTTCCTTGGCCCAGTGCAGCGTGGCCTTCTGCAGCGTCATCGGGGGCCTCCCGGTCAGGTCAGGCGGGCAGCTTGAGGTTGTAGACCCGCAGCGCGTTACCGGCCAGCACCAGGCCGGCGGTCTCCTCGTCCGGGCACAGCGCCGCGACGGCCCGGGCGTTCTTCGCGATGCCGGGGACGCCGGGCCAGTCGGTACCGAAGATCATCTTCCGGGTGAGCCGGTTCCAGTTGTGCTGGGCGTAGTACTGCCGCAACCGTGACGGCGGCAGGCCGGACAGCTCGATCCACACCCGCTCGCTGGACAGGGCCAGGAACGCGGCCGCGTCGTACCACCAGCCGCGGCCGCCGTGGGCCAGCACGACATCGAGGCGGCGGAAGTCCCGGAGCACGTCGTCCAGCAGCACCGGGTCGGCCAGGGCGTTGGACGACCCGGGGAACGAGCTGGTCCCGCAGTGCACCACGACCGGGATCCCGGCCGACTGGCAGATCTCGTAGGCCGGGTACAGCGCCCGGTCGTTGACCGCGGCTCCGGCGTGCACCGGGTGGATCTTGAGCGCGACCGCGCCCAGGCCCAGCTGGCGCTCGAGCTCCTCGTCCACCGGGTAGTGCAGGTGCGGGTTGAGGTTAGCGATGATCTTGAGCCGGTCCGGGCTGTGCCCCGCGATGGGCAGCAGGTCCTCGACCGGCTGGATGCCGGTGGCCTTGGGGCTGTACTCGCACAGCAGCAGGGCGATGTCCACGCCCTCGGCGGCCAGGTGGGCGGCGAACTCGGCCGGCACGATGGTGCCCTCGGCGTCGTACACCCGGTCCAGCACCGCGCGGTCGCCGAAGTCGTGCGCCCACTCCCGCCACGAGGGCTTCAGGGTGGGCAGCCGGGGCGGGTGCAGGTGCACATCGACGAGCGGGCGTCCGTCGAGCATCAGCTACCCTCCCCCGGCAGCACGGCGGTCTCCCCCGGCACCGGCGCCAGCACCGTGGCGGCCATCCGGCGCAGCTCGACCCGGCGGATCTTCCCGGTGGCCGTGGTCGGGTAGCCGCCCACGAACACCACCTTGCGCGGCCGCTTGAACGATGGCAGCGCCTGGCGGCAGAACTCGATCAGCTCGTCCTCGGTGGCGGCCTGGCCGGGCTCCAGGATCACGTAGGCGACCGGCTTCTCCAGCCCCTCGGTGTCCGGCGCCGCCACCACCACGGCCTGGGCCACCGCCGGGTGGGCCAGCAGCTGGGCCTCCACCTCGGCCGGGGACACCCAGATGCCGCTGGCCTTGAGCATGTCGCCGGTCCGCCCGAGGCACGCGTAGTAGCCGTCGTCGTCGCAGACGTACGTGTCCCCGGTGCGCAGCCACTCACCCTGGAAGACCTGGCGCGACGCGTCGTACCGGGACCAGTACCCGGTGGCGAGGGAGCCGCCGCGGACGAACAGCGTGCCCGGCGTGCCGGGCGGCACCTCGTGCCCGGTCTCGTCCAGCACGCGCAGGTCGTAGCCGGGCACGGCCATCCCGGTGGTGCCCGCGCGGACCTGGCCCGGCCGGTTGGACAGGAAGATGTGCAGCACCTCGGTCATGCCGATGCCGTCCAGGATGTCCACGCCGAACTGCGAGGTCCACCGGGTGTAGAGCGCC
Organism: uncultured Actinomycetes bacterium; assembly: GCA_963723595.1. Classification (GTDB taxonomy): domain Bacteria; phylum Actinomycetota; class Actinomycetes; order Streptosporangiales; family Streptosporangiaceae; genus RYN-230. The sequence goes on along the minus strand of CAVRRQ010000010.1, from coordinate 88,758 downwards.
GCGGGGAGGGCCTCACCCGCCGAGGCGGCCAGCCGCACCCCGGCCAGCGCGTCCGCCGGCAGGCCGGCCCGCAGCATGTTCGCGAAGAACGTCGGCCCGGCGAAGAACAGGGTCGCGCCGTACTTCTGGGCCGCGCCGGCGATGAGATCCGGGCGGGACGGGTCGGGCATCAGGACGGCGGACGCGCCGACCGACAGCGGGAACAGCAGCGAGTTGCCCAGGCCGTAGGCGAAGAACGCCTTGGCCGCGGACAGGCAGCGGTCCTCGCGGGCGATCCCCAGCACCTGGGTGCCGTACGTCTCGCAGACCACCTGGATGGACGCGTGCCGGTGCATGGCCGCCTTGGGCTGGCCCGTTGTGCCCGACGTGTAGAGCCAGAACGCGGGCGAGTCGGCGGTGGTCGGGTATACGGCGTCGTCGGCAGGGCCGGCGGCAAGGTCACCGAGCAGGTGGACCGGGACCGGGCTGCCGTCCGGAACCTCGCCGGCCAGCATCCCGGTGAGCTCGGGCGCCCCGGCCGCAGCCGCGACCGCGGTGGCCGCGAACTCCCGGGTCACGGCCAGGAACCGGGCTCGCGAGTCCTGCAGCAGCTCGGCGACGCCGCCGGCTTTCAGCATCGTGGAGACCGGGACCGGGATGGCGCCCATCCGCATGGCGGCCAGGTACATGACCACGAATTGCGGGGAGTCGGCCATCAGCATCAGCACCCGCTGCTCGGGCTGCAGCCCGATTTTCCGCAACGACGCTGAGACTCTGCGGACCTGGTCATGCAGCGCGGCGTAGCTCACGTCCCCGGCCGGGCCGGCCAGCGCGGTGCGCGGCCCGTCCCCCGCCGCCAGCCGGCGGTCCAGCAGATACTCACAGGCGTTGAACAGCTGCGGCATTGCTGCTGCCCTCCGTTTTCTGGTCGGGCGGTGACGTGGAGCGGTGTGCTGCTCTCACCAGGGTGGTCCATGCGGGTGATCTAGGCCAGGTGGACGTAGTCGTAATCGAACGGCTGGCCGTTGATCCCGTTGCGCGGCGGGGCGATCCACGCCGCGATCTTCCCGCGCTCATGGACCGGCTGCATCAGCGACCGGACGTGGGTCTTGTCCACGTCCGTGGGCAGCCACCGTCCCTTCTGCGCCGCCCACTCGCCGGGGGTCAGCAGCTCGCCGTCCGGGCTGACCTCCACGCTGGCGAACGCGCCCACCCGGCGGTTGAACGCCACGTGCGGCAGCTTGACGCGGTGCGGCAGGCCCGCGCTGTCGAGAATCCGGTTCCACCGGGTGACGCCGCTCTGGCAGTCGGAGATGTACTCGCGCCGCAGGTCGGTGTTGAGGCCGACCAGCGCGGCCACCTCGGTCTGGCCGATGCTCTGCTGCCCGTTTCCGGCCTCGACGAGCGCGTCCACCATGAAGGCGTCGTCGGTCAGCCGGTGGTCGTCCTTGCGCCGCTCCTCCAGCCAGCGGCCCTTGATGCCGGCGGTGTAGTAGTTGGCCACGTTGGTGGAGGTCTCCCCGCCGAACAGGTCGAGCGAGACGCTGTAGTGGAAGTTCAGGTACTTCTGGATGACGTTCAGCGGGACCCCGCCCAGCGGCCCGGCGTCGTCGGTCTCGTTCTCCACCATCAGCTGCGCGGTCCGCTCCACCACCCGGTCGATGCCGGTGGTGCCGACCATCATGTGGTGGGCCTCTTCCTTGAGCATGAACTCACACGTCCGCGACAGCGGGTCGAACGCCGACTCTTTGAGCGTCCCCAGCTGGTACTTGCCGTCCCGGTCGGTGAAGTACGTGAACATGAAGAACGACAGCCAGTCCGGGGTCTCCTCGTTGAACGCGCCGAGGATGCGGGGCGACTCCTCGCTGCCGGAGTTACGGTGCAGGAGTTCCTCGGCCTCTTCCCGCCCTTCGCGGCCGAAGTACGCGTGCAGCAGGTAGACCATGGCCCACAGGTGCCGGCCTTCCTCCACGTTGACCTGGAACAGGTTGCGCAGGTCATACAGGCTGGGAGCGGTGGCCCCGAGGTTGCGCTGCTGCTCCACCGAGGCCGGCTCGGTGTCGCCCTGGATGACGATCAGCCGCTGCAAGTCCGCGCGGTACTCCCCGGGCACCTTCTGCCAGGCGGGCTCCCCCTTGTGCTGGCCGAACGCGATCTCCCGCTTCTGGTTCCGCTCGGCCAGGAAGATGCCCCAGCGGTAGTCCTTCATCGGCACGTGCCCGAAGTGCGCCCAGCCCTCGCGGCCCACGTTGACCGCGGTGCGCAGGTAGACGTCCTGGGTGGGCAGGGTCGGGCCCATGGACTCCCACCAGTTCAGGAAGTTGGGCTGCCAGGACTCCAGCGCCCGCTGCAGGCGGCGGTCGTCGCGCAGCTCGACGTTATTGGGAATCTTCTCGCTGTAGTCGGGTGCCGAGGACATGCGAATCAGACTCGCTTTCGGTCGAAGTCGGCGCGCTGCCCGGTGCCGAACTTGCGCAGCGCACCGTCGGGGCCCGAGGCGTTCGGGCGGTAGAAGATCCAGTTCTGCCAGGCGGTCAGCCGGCCGAAGATCTTGGTTTCCATGGTCTCGGGGCCAGGGAAGCGGTAGTTCGCCTCCAGGCCGGTCAGGGCGTCCGGGCTGAAGCTGGCCCGCTCCTCGATCGCGATGCGGACCTCCTCGTCCCAGTCGATGTCGTCGGGGGCGAACGTGACCAGGCCCACCGCCTCGGCGTCCCCGGCCGCCAGCGCGTCGCCCGCACTCTTCTCGGCCGCGGCCAGCGCGTCGGGGTCGCCGAGGAAACGGGTCTGCAGCCGGGTCAGCCCGTTGCTCATCGGCAGCGGGCCGAGGTTCGCCGGGCCGACCGTGACCGTGGCGGGGGTGGCGCCCGGGTCGACCTCCTCGAACACGCCGGACAGCATGTAGGAGCGGTCCGCGGCCAGCGCGAGCTCGAGCAGCGAGCCCGCGAAGCAGCTGCCCGGCTCGATCAGCGCGAGCAGGCTGCGGCTGGTCACGTCCAGCCGCTTGAGGGTGCGCTTCAGGTAGAGCACGATCTCGCTGGCCAGCCAGTCGTCGTGGTTGTCCAGCAGGAACTGGTCGTAGGCCAGCACGCGGGCGGGGTCGCCCTGGGTGCGCAGGACCCAGGTGCCCAGCTCGAGCTCGTTGGTCCGCAGATCCAGGATCAGGTCGTCCAGTTCCCGGGTGACGGCCAGGGTCCAGAATCCGGCGCCCTGCCCGTGCAGCTCTTCCAGGCTGCCCGGCGGCGGGCTGTCCGGCGCGGTCACGGTGATCTCGGCGATCCCCCGCGAGCGGTCCAGCCGGGCCGTCACGTGGTCGTAGGAGATCATCGCCGGCGAGGTGGGGCCTGCCGGAGGCTGGTCCCCCCGAGGCGGCGATTCGGGGGGTCCGGGGGGCCGCCCCCCCGGGCCAGCATCGCCGGCGGCGGTCCTGGCCAGCGGGGTCAGCTCGATGCCCGCCGCGCCCTCGGGGCGGCCGGAGCGGCCGGCCAGCTCCTCGGCCCGCTGGCGGACGACCTCATCCCACTGGGCCCGGGGCACGGCCTCGTCGACGAGCCGCCAGGCCACGGCCTTCTTGCCGCTGAGCCCCTCGGACTTGGTGGAGAAGTAGTCCGCGCGGTCGCGGCGCACGTGCCGCTTGTCCACCACCCGGGTCAGGCCGCCGGTGCCGGGCAGCACCCCGAGCAGGGGCAGCTCCGGCAGTGACACCGCGGACGAGCGGTCGTCGATGAGCATGATGTGCTCGCAGGCCAGGGCCAGCTCGTAGCCCCCGCCCGAGGCGGTCCCGTTCAGGGCGGCCAGGTACGTCTGGCCCGAGTTCGCACTGGCGTCCTCGATACCGTTGCGGGTTTCGTTAGTGAACTTGCAGAAGTTGACCTTCCACGGATGGGGTGACGCGGCGAGCATGCGGATGTTAGCCCCCGCACAGAAGATCTTTTCCTTGCCGCTGGTCACCACGACCGCGCGCACCTCCGGGTGCTCGAAGCGGAGCCGCTGGACCGCGTCGTACAGCTCGATGTCCACGCCCAGGTCGTAGGAGTTGAGCTTGAGCTCGTAGCCTGGGACCAGCCCGCCCTGCTCGTCCACGTCCATGGTCAGCGTGGCGACCGGGCCGTCGCAGGCCAGCCGCCAGTGCCGGTACTGCCTAGGGTGCGTGCGGAAGTCCACTCTGGCCTCGCCGGTCATGATCATCCTTCCGCTGGGCCGCAGATACTCCCATGCTCTACGTTATTTGGTGAGTACGTCAAGGGTTTGTAGCATATATTCGCGGCTCAGCCTGGGACCGGCAGCAGCAGGGCCGAGGCCGCCAGGCCGACCCGGTACTCCGTGGGCACGAGATCCCGGGCGGGCGCCTCGACCTGGCCGGTCCCCGGGTTGCGGGCGAAGCGGGGGTGGGCACCCCCACTGACCTGGAGCCGGAGCCGGTGTCCCGGGGCGAAGCTGTGGGCCGCACCGAGGAGCGAGATCCGCACCACGCCGTCGTCGGGGTCGGCGGCGGTCAGCCGGAGGATCCCGTCGCACACGTTCCGCGACCGGCCCTTCTCGTCCACGTCGCAGAGCCGCACGAACAGGTCGGCGTGCGGGTTGTCCCGGGCCACGGACAGTTCAGCGGCCACCTCACCGAGGATCACGAGCGGCCCGGCCAGCGGCTCGCTGGTGAAGACGAGCACGTCGGCGCGGGCTTCCAGCGCCCGGTTGTCACGCACTCCTGCGGACGGGGTCATGGTGGCGCCACCGATCGAGGGGGTGGGGTCGGCGGGGTGGTAGCGGAAGCGGGCGGGCGGGGTCCAGGCGGCCGCCGCGCCACCGGCGGTCAGGCTGCCGTGCGGGCCCAGGTACCAGCGTTGCTCCAGGGAACCCGCGGGCGGCCAGCCGGAGATCTCGCGCCAGCCGGCGCCGGACCCTTTCCCGCCTACCCAGACCCGCACGGAGTTCCCGGCCGCGGTGCTGGTATCCGGGGCGCCCCCATCGGCGGTCACCCCCGGGCCGGCGTAGCGGTCGAGCCAGGCCAGGCTCTCGGTCATCGCGGCCCCGCCCTTGGTGGCCACCTCGACATGGGTCCACGGCCCCACCAGCATCCGGGTGGGCACGCCCCGGCCGGACAGCACCCGGTACTGCTCCAGCGTCTGCTCCAGGAACAGGTCCTGCCAGCCGCCCACGAGCAGGGTGGGCACCGCGATCCGCTCGAGCGCGGCCCCGCACTGCAGCGGCGCCCAGAACGGGTCGGTCAGATCCGGGTGCTCCAGCCAGCCCTCGAACCACGGGGCCCCGGTGCCGAGCAGGTCGCGGGCGCTGGCCGTGACGGGCAGCCCGTTCAGCGCGGGGCGCAGCCGCCGGTCGGAGGTGGCCATCCGCCACAGGCCGGCGACCCCCCCGGTGGTCTCCTGATGGGAGACCATGTCGCTCCAGCCGAGGAAATTCTGCAGGTCGAACGCGCCGTGGTGGTAGGCGGCCTGGCTGAAGTCGTGCGGCCCGACCTGGATCACGGCCGCGACGAGTTCCGGTGGCGGGTCCAGGGCCAGCGCCCACTGGACGAAGCCGAGATAGCTGAGCCCGTAGGTGACCAGCCGGCCGTCGAACCAGTGCTGCTGGCGCAGCCAGGCCACGGTGTCCTGCCCGTCCGCGGCCTCGCGGCGCATCGGGTCGAACTCCCCGCCCGAGCCGAACGTGCCGCGGCAGCTCTGCAGCAGCACATGGAAGCCCCGCTCGGCGATCAGCTGGGCGCTCCCCACGTTGTACGGGAACCCCCGCCCGTAGGGGCTGCGCACCAGCACGGTGGCCACCCGGCGGTCGGTGACCGGCAGATAGTGATCGGCCCGCAGCACCGTGCCGTCGGACATGGGCACCGCCACGTCGCGCACCACGGCGACGTGGTTACGCCGGGGCGGCAGGGACCAGCCCCGGCTCAGTGCCCGCCCGAACGTGGTCGCCGCGGGCCCGATGAGCCGTGGCGCCTGGGCGTCCTGGCGGGTGTCCTGCTTCTGCATCAGGGTGTCCCTTCCGCGACGATGACGCCGGGCACGGACGGCTCGGCGTACAACAGGCCGACCAGGGCGGCGCGGCGGGTGAGCACCCGCCGCTGGTTGACGCAGCCCTTGTCGGTGATCTCCCCGGCGTCCAGGTCGGCCGGGCGGCCCAGCACCAGCAGCCGGCCGATGCGGGCCGCGGAGCCTGCCGCGGCGTTGTGCGCGCCGAGCGCCCGGGCCAGGACCTGGTGCACGGCCGCGTCCACGATCAGGTCGCCGTCCGTGACCGGCAGCCCGCCGGGCAGCCTGGCCGCCTCGGCCTGGTTCAGCCAGGCCAGCGCGCCCACGCAGGCCCGGTCCTCCCCGGTGATCACCGCGTCGGCCAGGATCGGCGCGGCCGACAGCAACGCGGTGCGCAGCGCCCCGACCCGGACCGAGGTGCCGGTCGCGAGCTTGAAGTCCTCCGCGATCAGGCCCCTTCGATCTTCGACAGTGAGATCTGCGGCTGACGGTACCTTGTAGACCTTTTGCTGTGAAGACCTACGTGCGGAGGGTCAGCCGAGGTCGTTGAGGCGCTTCCACTCCAGGCGGGCATCGCCGGACCAGCGCTGATGCTGGCCGGCGAACAGGCGCGCCGCCTCCAGCCCGCTCCAGCGGGCGGGCAGCAGCTCCCGGGGCAGCGCCGGGTCGACCGACGGGAAGCGCCGCCAGGCGTGCACCAGCTCGACCTGCCGGGCCAGCACATCGCCGGGCGCCGGGTCGCGGAACTCGTCGATGAACTGCTCGTACTGGTCCTCGACCGCGGCCAGGTCCCAGGCGGCCGCCACCATCACCCGGACGTCACCGAGGCCGGACCGGGTGGCCTCGAACACGTGGGCGTCCCCGGCAAGGCCGGCCGCCCGGAGCACCTCGACGGCCTCGGTGCTGCGGTCCGGGTGCGGGCTGATCCACAGGCCCGCGCCGAGGGAGCCGAACCCGGCCCAGCTGAGCCCGGCTGCGCACCACGTGCCGGGCCCGGCGGTCGGTTTCCGGGACGCGCGCGTAGACCAGCAGCCACCGGCCGTCCCAGTCCTCGGCCGGCCCGGTGAAGGAGTAGATGCGCTCGGCACCGTCGGTGAGCATCCGCCGGGCGCTAGCGGTCAGCCGCCACCGGGTACGGCGGCCCAGCTTCTCCGGCTCGAGCCAGCCCGCCGCGGCGGTGCGCATCAGCGCCTGCCGGGTGGCCTTCTCCTCGATGCCGAGGCGGCGGAAGGCGGCCAGCACCGCCGACGTCCAGGCGGTCCCGTCGGTGGTCAGCACGAACTCGCCAAGCAGCGTGAACAGCAGCCCGCGGGCGCTCGGGGCCCCGGCCGCGTGCCGCCGGGACAGGGCCGGCGCCGCGGCCCCGGCGCTCCCGGGCGCCACCGGCGCCGCGGGCCTCGCGGGCACCGGCGCGTCAGCCTCCGACGATCTCCTGCCGGGCATGACAACCTTCCTACGTCCTTGGGACTGGCTATTTCCAGGCGACCCGCTATTTCCAGGCAAACAAGGGCTGCTCGAAGTGGGCCACCCTGGTCATGATCCCGTGCAGGCCCGCCTGGCAGAACTGGTAGATGACCGCCGCGGTGGGCGCGTGCACGTAGCGGCCGAGCAGCGGCAGCTGGATCACGGGCGCCTCGGACTCGGGGATCCGCAGCAGCCGCGGCGGCACGTCGAAATCGGCCAGCGGGATCACGTGGATCTGGGCCACCTCGGACTCCGGGCCCCTCATCCCCGGGCTGACCGGCCCGCCCCACACCACCACCGGGGTCATCAGGTAACCCGACCGGGTGACGTAGTCGTCGAGCACGCCCAGCACCGCGTCCGGGGCGACCTTGACCCCCGTCTCCTCGCGCAGTTCCCGGAGCGCCGCGTCCAGGGCGGACTCCCCCGGGTCGCGCCGCCCGCCGGGCAGGGCCCACTGGCCGGCGTGGTTGCGCAGGGTCGGCGCCCGCCTGGTGATGAGCAGGGCGGGCACATCCTGCTGGATGACGATGCAGACCGCGACCGCCGCGGCCTTGAGGCCCCCGGAGGGGGCTTCCACCCGGGGGAAACGGCTCAGGTTCGCCGCGATCACGGTCCTGAGCTCTGCCTCCATAGCCTGCACCCTAACGCGCGCTTTCGGCCGCCCCTGCCGCCGGTGACCAGCCGTGGCCCGGCCGCTGCCCCCGCCCTGAGGCTTGAGAAGCAACACAGAAGGTCACCAGAACATCCGCGGAGTAACAGCGGGCATAGTCCCAGCATGAGGAGTGTGGGACCCAGCGTGCTGCACGTCAGGTGGCGGGACCGGCCCGCCCGCTGGCTCGCCACCCGCTCGCTGCGCGGCCAGCTGATCACCGGCCTGGTGGCCCTGCTCGCGCTGGCCTGCGCCGGCGTGGGCCTCGTCAGCTACATCGTGATCAGCCACACCCTGCTCAACCAGCTGGACTACCAGCTCCAGGCGGCGGGCGGCCGGTACGCCTCCTGCATCGAGGAGAAGCACCACGAGGGCCCGCTGCCGCCCCATGGGGTTACGGCCACGAACTGCAACAAGACCCCGGGGCTCAGCGCCGGGACGTTCGGCGTGCGGGTCAAGGACGGCGTGGTGACCGATCAGGGCATCATCGACGGCCAGAGCCACCTGTCCGCCGCGGATAAGGCCGCGCTGATCAGGCTGCCGCCGGACGGCCAGTTCTACACCGAGGACCTCGAGTCCATCCACGGCGACTACCGGCTCACCGCGATCAAGGGCCTGGACGGCGACGTGCTCATCACCGGCCTCCCGCTGTCCCCCATGGAATCCACGCTGCACAAGGTGGAGATCGCCGAGCTGGCGGCGTTCCTGGTCGCGCTGGTCCTGGCCGGCTTCATCGGCACCGGGTTCGTGCGGCTGTCGCTGCGGCCGCTGCGGCGGGTCGCGGCCACCGCGACCCGGGTCACCCAGCTGCCCCTGGCCAGCGGCGAGGTCACGCTGCCCGAACGGGTCCCGGACACCAGCCCGCGCACCGAGGCCGGCCAGGTCGCTGAGGCGTTCAACCGGATGCTCGGCCACGTCGAGTCGGCCCTCGGCCCGCCGGGCGGCCAGCGAGGCGCGGCTGCGCCGGTTCGCCGCCGACGCCAGCCACGAGCTGCGTACCCCGCTGGCCGCCATCCGCGGCTACGCCGAGCTCGCGCTGCGCAACCCGGACGCCGACCGCGCGGACATCGAGCACGCGCTGCACCGGGTCGAGTCGGAGTCGGCCCGGATGAGCGTGCTGGTCGACGAGCTGCTGCTGCTCGCCCAGCTGGACGCGGGCCGCCCGCTGGCCCAGGAGCCGGTGGACCTGACCCGGCTGGCCATCGACGCCACCGACGACGCCCGGGTCGCCTCGGCCGATCACCGCTGGGTGCTCGAGCTTCCCCAGGAGGCCGTGCTGGTCCGCGGGGATGAGCACCGGCTGCACCAGGTGCTGGCCAACCTGATGAGCAACGCGGCCAAGCACACCCCGAAGGACACCACGGTCACGGTCGGCGCTGGCCGACGGCACCGGGCCGGGCACCGTCCTGCTGAGCGTGACCGACGACGGGCCCGGCATCCCGCCGGAGCTGCAGCCCATGCTGTTCGAGCGGTTCGTCCGCGGCGACTCCTCCCGGGCGCCGGGCGCCGGCAGCGCCGCCAGCACCGGCCTCGGCCTGGCCATCGTGGACGCCGTCACCACCGCGCACGGCGGCAGCATCGAGGTGAACAGCAAACCGGGCCATACCTGTTTCGCCATCACGCTGCCCCGGCTGTACGGCTGAGGCCCGGTCCCCCGCGGGGGACCGGGCCTTACCGCTGGAACGGGCCTTACGGCTGGGCGGCCAGGACCCCGGGGGCCGGCTCGGCCGGGGCGGCGGCGGTCACCCGGCGGGCAGGTGCCTGGCGCAGCAGGAACAGCGCGTAGGCCAGCACCGCCAGCCCCAGGGCCACCAGGGCCCCGGTCCCGCCCAGCGCGCCGGCGAGCAGCGGCGCGATCAGCGAGCCCACGACGATCCCGCCCAGCGAGGCGGGCAGGGCCAGCCCGTAGGCGCGGCCGAACACGTCCTCGTCCAGCGTCCGCTGCAGGCCCGTGTCGGTGAGGATCTCCACCAGCACCGCGCCCATGCCGGTGGCCGCGACCAGGGCGATGGCGACGGCGGGCCAGTGCGCCACGGCCAGCAGCGGCATGGGCAGCCCGACCGCGCAGAGCGCGCCGGCCAGGACGTACCGCGGGTGACCCCAGCGCTGCACCCGGCCGGCCAGGGCGGTGCCAGCCAGCGCCCCGGCCCCGATGCCGGCGAACAGGTAGCCGTAGCCGTGTGCGCCCATCCCGAGCGAGCGGGAGACCAGCAGCAGCAGCACGGTCTGCGTGCCGTAGATGGTGCTGCACATGATGTCCGCGCCCACCAGCCGCAGCGCGCCCGGGCAGGAGCGCAGCGCCGCGGCGCCGTCGGCCACGCCCCGCAGCACGCCCGTGGGACGGTCCCCGCGCCGGGCCGGCCGGAAGGTCTGGCCCGCGGGAATGGCCAGCACCGCGACTGCCGCCAGCCCGAACGTGACCGCGTTGAGCAGGAAGGCCAGGGCGGGTGAGCCGAGCAGCAGCAGGACACCGCCGAGGGCCGGCCCGGCGATGATGGCGATCCCGTTGACCGCCGACCGGGCCGCGTTCGCGCCGGGCAGATCGGCGTCGCCGACCAGGCGCGGCGTGGTGGCCGCCACGCACGGCAGGTAGGGGGTGGCCGCGGCGGTCGCCGCGGCGGCGATCAGGGGGCCAGCACGATCGGCGCGTGGGTGACCACGAACAGGGCCAGCAGGACCATCAGGGCGATCCGCGTGACGTCGCAGGTGATCATGACGCGCCGCCGGTCGAACCGGTCGGCGACCACCCCGCCCAGCGGCCCCAGGACCACGATCGGGATCACCCGCGCGGCGGTGGTGACCCCCGCCCACAGCGCCGAGTGGGTGCGGTCGTAGACCAGCGCGATGAGGGCCAGGTTGTAGAGCCAGTCGCCCAGCTCGGACACGGCCAGCCCGCCGAGCAGCCAGCGGAACGCCGGGTAACGCAATGACGCCCGGATCGTCCCGGGCCGGGCCTGCGATGTGTTCATGGTGCTGTCCTGTCCGCCGTGGTGATGTCCCTTCCCACGGTCGGGCTAAGGGCCGGGGGGCCGCATCGGCCGGCTGCCCTAGCGGCGCGTTCCGGGCCGCCTCAGATTGCGCGGCGCGCTCCTTAGCGGGGCGGGCGAGGGCCTCAGACGGCGTGGCGCGGCCCTTAGAAAGCCCTCACCCGGGCCGGGTCAGCCCGCTGCCGGTGACCCTGTGCCGGTCACGCCCAGGCGGTGCACCACCGCGGCGGCCTCCACCCGGCCCCCGACCCCGAGCTTGGCCAGGATGTTGGAGACGTGCACGCTGGCCGTCTTGGGGCTGATGAACAGGGCCTGCGCGATCTCGGGGATTCGAGCGGCCGTCGGCCAGCAGCAGCAGCACCTCGCGCTCCCGGTCGGTCAGGCCGAACCGGGCGAGTTCGTCCGCGGGCTCGCCGGCCGCGTGTTCCCCGGCTGGCCGCCCCGCCGGGCACCGGCGGGGCGGATGTCCCGGCGTGGCCGTCCGCGGCCGGCCCGTCCGGGCCGCTATCGCAGGTCCAGCCGGGCCCGCCGGGCGAGGGCCGCCGCCTCGGCCGTGATCGGGTCCGCCCCGATCCGGCCCGCTACCGCGTCAGCCTGCCGCACGGAGCGGGTGGCGGCCTGCCGGTCGCCGGCCGCGGACTCCGATTCGGCGCGCCGCAGCCAGGTGTAGGCCAGGGGGTAGGGCTCCTGCGCCGCTTCCCACTCCGTCACCGCCGCCGACCAGAGCCGCGGGTCGTCGTGACCGAGGAACCGGCCCTGCTCCGCCTCGAACAGGGCCTGGTAACCCCGGGCGGTCGGGGTGGCGGCGGGAAGGCCGGCCGCCAGCGCGGCCAGCACCCGGTGGCGGGCCGCACTCTGCTCCGGGACGGCTTCGTGACGGTCCCGGGCCCGGACCGCCTCATCCGCCTCGATCCGGATGCCCAGCCACAGCAAGGGCCAGATATACCGCGCCGCCCACACGAAGGGCTCACCGGGCAGGCACCCGGCGACCGCCGCACGGGCCGCGGCCAGGTCACCCCGGCCCAGCGCGGCCGCGGCCGTGACATAGCCCAGCGGCAGGACGAACTGCATGTCGGTCGTGCCGGCCAGGGCCCCGCGCGCCGTGCGCAGGTCCGCCTCGGCGTCGGCGTAACGCCCGCTCATGGCGGCCCGCTCGGCCCGCAACTGGAGCACGGTGGCGGCGAACACGCCCTCCGGCCCCGACGACAGGGCCTGGGCCAGCAGCCCGTCCACCTCGGCCCACCGGCCCAGCCGCAGCAGCGGCTCGGCCAGGTTGCCGATCAGGTAGGCCCCCAGCGCCCGGACCATCCCGACCCGGTCCGCCAGCAGCAGCCCCTCCCGGGCCACCTCCGCCGCCTCGGCGTGCCGCCCCCGGAGTTCCAGCACGTCGGAGAGGTTCACGTAGCCGCGCAGGGCCGTGATCGGGACATTGCAGGCCAGCGCCAGCGCGAGCCCGGACCGGATCGCGTCGATGTCCACGTCGGCCACCCGCAGGTAGCAGTGGGCCAGCCCCAGGCTGATCGAGGCGTCCGCCTCGACCTCCGCGGCGCCGGTCACCCGGGCGGCCGCGACGGCGCGCTCGGCCACCTCGCCGGCCACCGCGTCCCGGTCGGACGTGCGGAGCAGGGCGCCCGCCAGCGACGCGAGCACGACCGCGTGAGCGCGGGTCACCTCGCCGGGAGGCAGCAGGGCCAGCGCCCGCTCCAGTTCGGCGATGGCCTCGGTCTCCCGGCCGCTGTCCCGCAGGGCCAGGGCGCGGCGCTCGATGAGGAGGGCCCGGCGGACCGAGTCGCCCTCGGCGGGCAGGTCGGCGAGGGCCTGGCCGAACAGGGACACCGAGCGGTCCACCGCGCCGGCCTGGTAGGCCGCGTCCGCGGCCAGGCGGATGACCTCGACCTGGTCGAGGCCGGTGCGCTCCTCGGCGTCCGCTACCCGGGGCCAGATCTCCAGCGCGCGCTCCAGGTGCCGCTGGGCTTCGGCGGGCGCGTAGGAGATCATGGCCTGGCCCGCCGAGACCGAGGCCGGCAGGGCCCGGGGCAGGTCGAGCGCGGCGTACCAGTGGTGGGCCAGGGCGGCGGCCACCCCGGTGTCCTCACCCGCCAGTCCCGGCTCCCGGGCCAGGGTCTCGCCGTAGGCGGCGTGCAGCCGGACCCGCTCCCCCGGCAGCATGTCCTCGTACACGGCGTCCCGGGTCAGCGCGTGCCGGAACTCGTATCCGTGGCCGGTCTGGTCCACTACCAGCAGATGGCCTTCGAGCGCCTCCCGGAGGGCGGCGAACAGTTCAGCCTCGTCCAGGCCCGCCACCTCCGCCAGCAACCGGTCGGGCACCCGCTTGCCGGCTACCGCCGCAGTGCGCAGCAGCCGCTGCGCGGCCACGCTCAGCGAATCCACCCCGCTCAGCAGGACGTTGACCAGGGACGGCGGCAGGTCCGCCGGGTCGCCGCCCCGGCGGATGACGCCGGCGAGTTCTTCCACCAGGTAGGCGTTGCCGCCCGACCGGTCGAAGACCAGGTCGATCAGCCCGGGCCGGGGTTCGTCAGCCAGGATCGCGGCCAGCTGGGTGGCGACCTCGTCACGCTGGAACCGGAGCAGCTCCACGCGGTCCACGGTCCGGACCCGCTCCCAGCCGGTGAGCAGGGGCCGCAGCGGGTGGCGGCGGTGCAGCTCGTCCGACCGGTAGGTGGCGACCAGCAGGACGCGGGCCGCGCGCAGCGAGCGGACCAGGAAGGCGACCAGTTCCAGGGTGGACTGGTCTGCCCAGTGCAGGTCCTCCAGGACGAGCGCGACCGGCCGGGCGGCGCTGAGCCGTCCCAGCAGGCCGAGCATCAGCTCCAGCAGCTGGGCGGACTGGATCCCGTCGGCGGTCATCCGGGCCGCCGGGTCCGGGGACAGCTCGGGCAGCAGCCGGGCCAGGCCCGGCGCGGCCGGGCCGACCACCTGGGCCAGTTCGTCTCCGGGGATGGCCCGGGTCAGGGCGCGCAGCGCGTCGACCAGCGGCGCGAGCGGCAGTCCCTCGGCGCCGAGCTCGATGCAGTGCCCGATCAGGACGGTGAACCCGGCGCGGTCCGCCTGCGCGGTCAGCTCGCGGATCAGCCGGGTCTTCCCCACCCCCGCCTCGCCCCCGATGACCGCGAACGCGGGCTCGCCGCGCTGGACCCGGTCCAGCAGGGCGGTGAGCGCTGCGATCTCGTCCTGGCGCCCGACGAACACCGGGCTGACGACGCTCGCGCTCATAGGCTGCAGGCTGCCATATCAGGCCTGTTCCCGGGAACACCACCAGGTCGAACCGGCCGCCCACCGTGCCGTGCTTCATCTCCGCGCCGTCCCGCGGGCACCGGGCGCCCTCGTGCCGGAACGGGATGATCTCGCCGGTGTGCGCGCCACCGTGGATGGCGGCGGACTTCAGCGCCGCCTGCAGCGCCTGGTACAGGCGGTCGACCTCCTCCGGCCGCAGGCTGCTGACCGGCGCCGCGGGTGAGATCCTGGCCTGCCAGAGTGTCTCGTCGGCCAGCAGGTTCCCGACTCCGGCGATCCTGGACTGGTCCAGCAGCCGGGCCTTGACCGCGATCGTCCCCTTGCTGAGCAGGCTGCGGAACTCTTCCGGGGTGACCTCCTCCGCGTCGGGGCCCAGGCCGCCGATATCGGGGGTCAGCCGGACGCGCCCCAGCCGGCGCTTGTCGAACAAGACCAGCCGGCCGCCGTCGGCGAACTCCATCGTGAAGCGATTCCACTCGGATTTGCCCGGCCCGCGGCCGGCGTCACGTCTCCAGGCGGGCTGCGGCTCGCCGGCCTGGGTAGCCTCCCCGCCAGGCGCCATGATCACGATGCTGCCGCTCATGCCCAGGTGAATGCCGAGATCCGGGCCCGGCGCAGCCGACCCGTCCAGTCCGGAGGTCTCGATCCAGATGGACTTGCCCCGCCGCCGGGCGGCCGTCAGTGAACGTCCGACCAGTGCGTCACGCAACTGCCCGGGGGTGTGCGGCCGGGTCACGTACGTGTCCGAGTCGTCCACCGCCACGATCCGCCGGTTCAGCGCCTGATCGGCGATCAGGCGGCGGGCCGTCTCGACCTCGGGAAGCTCCGGCATTCACCCGTTCTACCCGACCGGCGGTCCGCCGTCCGGGCCGGCCCAGGGCCAGCGCTGTCCCCGGGGCCGGGAGCCCGGGGGACGGCGCGGTCCGGCCGACGCTACGGACTAGTGGGTGACCACCCACTTGACCGGCTTGGCCACATGGTGGAACTGGTTGCCGAAGATCGTGGCGTGCACCACGTGGCCCACTCCCTCGAGGAAGATCCCGAAGTGGTTGCGGGCGATGCGGTTGCCGCTGATCTGGACGTGGATGGGACTGGCCGAGCCGACCAGGATCCCGGTGGTCCGGGTGTCCGGCACCGCCACGTTCTTCTTCGACCCCGGCGAGGTGCCGAGCTGGATCGGGTCACCGAGGGTGTTGTTGGTGCCGATCACGTTGCCGGTGATCCGGTTCCCGTTCAGGTCCTGGGTGGGGAAGTGAGCATGGATGGTCACGCCCGCGAGCCCGTTGCCGTAGATGAGGTTGCCGGTCACGGTGTTGTCAGCCACGGTCTCGCCCGGGACCTCCGTGGCGATCACCACGCCCGCGCCCCCGCCCGTGGACTTGAGCGTGCCGTTGTAGGTGAGCAGGTTGTGCGCGACCAGGTTGCCCGTCACACCGGCGGTGGAATGCCCGGCCAGGATGACCCCGCAGCCGCCCGGATTGCCGGTGGCCACGTTCCAGGCCACCACGTTGTGGCTGCTGCGCCCGACGTCGTCGGCGACCAGGAAGCCGCCGCCCATGTTGTCCTCAGACAGGTTCCCGGTGGCCTGAGACCAGGACGAGCCGTTCAGGTCCACGCCCACGTCGCCGTTGTGCTTCAGCACGTTGTGGGACACCGAGACCCTCGAGCTCAGCGCGACCAGGATGGCATCGAAGCCGGCGTTCCGGACCTTGAACCCGCTGACCCGGACATCCTTGGTGCCCAGGACGCCGATGCCGATACTGCCGGGCAGCTTCATGGGGCCGATCTTCAGCGGTTTCTGCCCGTGGGCGTCGATCACCGCCCCGGGCTGGCCGGCCAGCGTCAGCGGCTTGCTCACCACGACCTGGGTGTCGTAGACCCCCCGGCAGACCACGACCGTGCCGCCGGCACTGACCGCGGCGACGGCCTTGCCGATGCTCGCGTACCCGGCCGTGGCGCACGAGGTGTCCGCGCCGGACGGGCTGCCGGACGGCGAGACGTAGGCGGTGCCGCCCGCCGGGGCCTGGGCCGTGGACGCCTGGGCGGCGCTGGCCCCGAACGCCAGCAGCGTGGCTACGGCACCCAGGGCGAATGGACTCTTGCGCATCTTCTCTCTCCTTTGGGAGGTTCGCCGTGCCCCCTGGCACGGCGGCACACGCATGGCATGCGGAGAAGACGCACGTCGTAAAGCCCCTGAAGACGCCCCCTTCCTGCTGCGCCTCCCCCACCGCAAGCGACGCTACGCCGCGACCGTCCTGGGAACGTTACGGCTGCGTGGCCGCGTAATCCTCCCGGAACTGTTTCGGCCCGAACGGCCAGACCCGGGTGACCCGCGCCCAGACCACGAAGGCCACGATCCCCGCGACCACCCAGCCGACCGACAGCTCGATCGGCACCCGGCCCGCCGAGGCGTAGACGTAGATCCAGCCGGCCAGGGCGGCCAGGCTGGGCAGCGGGTAGAGCCACTGGCGGTACGGCCGGCGCAGTCCGGGCTCGCGGCGGCGGAGCACGGTGAGCGCCACGATCTGCGCTATCGCCTGGACGATCACGATCACGGCGGTCAGCATGGCGATGATCGTGGTGAGCGTGAAGAAGGAGCCCACCGCGGTGATCACGCCGAGCACGATCAGGGCCACGTGCGGGAAGTCGCCGCGCGGGTGCAGCCGCCCGAACGCGCGGAAGAACACGCCGTCGCGGGCGGCCTGGTAGGGCACCCGCGAGCCGCCCAGCAGTCCGGTGAGCACCGAGGCGAACGCGGTGATCAGGATGAGCACGGTGACCACATCGGCCGCGCCGTGCCCCCAGTTCGTGGTCACCACCAGGGACGCCACCGAGGTGGACCGGGCCACCGCGTGCCAGGGCACCGCCCCGACCACGCCGATGCTCAGCGCCAGGTAGAACACCATGATGCCGAGGATCGAGAAGATGATTGACCGGGGCAGGGTACGCCCGGGGTCCTTCAGCTCATCGGCCATGTACGCGGTGGTGTTGTAGCCGAGGTAGTCGTAGATCGCGATGAGCAGCCCGGCGCCGAGGCCCGCGAAGAACGCGCTTCCGCCGCTGAACGCCCCGCGCGGGTAGGTGAACGCGAGCGAGGGGTGGAACCCGCTGTAGGCCGCGGCGATGGTCAGGCCGACCGCCAGCACCATCACCACCCACAGAACGATGGTGAGCACCTTGACCCGCTCGATCCGCCGGTACAGGGCGACGACGACCAGGGCGGTGACGCCCAGGCCGATCAGGTGACCTTGCCACGCCGACAGGTGCGGGTAGAAGAAGCCCAGGTAGCTCACCAGCCCGATCACCCCGGTGGACATGATCAGCGGGATGAACAGCATCGCGGTCCAGATGAACAGGAACGGCATGAGGTTGCCGGTGCGGTACCGGAAGGCCTTGCGCAGGTACAGGTAGGTCCCGCCCGAGCCGGGCATGGACGCCCCGAGCTCCGCCCAGACCTGCCCGTCCGCCAGGGCCAGGATCGCGCCCGCGACCCAGCCCAGCACCGCCTGCGGTCCGCCCATCGCCGCCACGATCAGCGGGATGGTGATGAAGGGCCCGATGCCGCACATCTGGGTCATGTTCACCGCCGTGGCGGGGAGCACCCCCAGGGTGCGGTGGAACCGGCCTGCGCCGTCACCCGGTTTCTCCGGTGCGGCCGTCTGGGGCCGTGCGTCAGCCATGGTCGCGGCCTCCTCTGCTGAGGTCAGCGGCCGCCAGCCTGGCCGTTAAGCATCCCTGGATGCCCCGCAGAACGCCCTTCATGCATGCGCCCCGCTCCAGCCGCGCCCGCGGCCTCCCCGGGGCCTCCCCTCCAGCCCCACTGGCCCCTCCCGCCCACGTCTCCCGCAGACCGTGCGCCCTAACCGGGACAAACCACCCCCGGGCGCACCGCGCGCGGGAAACGTGAGCGCGGACCATGATCGATGTGGTCAGGCGCACGCCTGGCGCGCGCGCCAGGCGTGCGCCTGGCGGCGAGGTCGGGCTGGGTGGAGGATTCAGGCGGAGGGCTGGGGCAGGGTGGGCAGGTTGGCCAGGGGGTGGGCGCTGCTCAGGGGCGGCTGCCGGTAGAGCATGTCCAGGTCGAGCTGCTGGGCCTCCTCCAGCACCGTGTCCTGCTGCTCCTGGGCCCGCTCGGCGGTCTGCTTGGCCAGCGCCGACGCGAGCGCGCCCAGCTGCCGCACCCCGGTGTCGTCGACGAGCACGCGGCTGGTGGTCAGGATCGCGATGCCCTCCACCTTGCGCTTGCCCTGCCCCGGCTGGGCCAGCGCCGCCCCCACCTTGGCCGCGTCGAACGGGTCGGACGGATGGGTGGTGAGCTTGGTGCGCTGCTCGATGGCCCACTTGTGGAACGTCATGACCTCCCCCTCGAGGGGCAGGCTGGTGATGTCGTCGGGGCCCAGGCCAAACCGCTTGCCCTTGCTGAAACAGCGGGAGTAGGAGGCCAGGGCGGCCGACCACAGCGCCTGCGGCACCACCGGGTCCCGGTCTTCCTCGGGCTTGTCCAGCTCGCCGAGCAGCGCCTTGCAGCATTCCACGGCGTACTGGAGATCCGAGACGATTGAGGCCTGGTCGGCGAGGACCTGCGCGGACGGCAGGTCGAGAGCGACGGTCAGCATCGGTGGCTGCGGCGATGCGGGTTTCGTGTCGCTCATGTCTCCTCGTTCCGGTCGCCGGCACCACGAAGGTCTGCGCGCCGATCCTGGCACGCCGGCCGGCGGGCCCCGGTCTCACATAGTGACAATCAGGCGCGGACCCGGTGGCGGGCCACGGCGCGGACCCGGTGGTGGGCCGGAGCCCCCGCGGCGTGCGGGGGCGACGCCCGGGGACCGCGCACGAACGCGACCGCGACCGCGAAGCCGGCCAGCGCCAGGCCCGCGTCGGCCCGGAACGCGATCGTGACGCCGTGGCGCAGCGTGGCCGCGCTGAGCACGATCGCGGTGTTCAGCCCGAGCCCGATCGCGCCCCCGGCGATCTGGCACATGTAGACGATGCCGCCGGCCAGGCTGGCCCGGGCCGGGTCGAGCGCGGTGACCGCGGCCGTGGTCACCGCGGAGTAGAAGAGCCCGACGCCGACGCCGAGCACGCACATCCCGGGCACCAGCGGCAGGTAGGCCGACCCGCCGGCCGGGAACGACAGCATGAATATCCCGGCCGCGAGCAGGGCCGCGCCCGCCGACACCGTGACCCGCGGGCCGAGACGGCCGTACAGGCTCCCGGCCACGAACGAGGTCACCGCGAACACCCCCATCAGCGGCAGCAGGCCCGCGCCCGACCTGATCGCCGAGTAGTGCAGCACCACCTCCATGAACTGGGGCAGGTAGAGCAGTGCGGAGAAGAAGATCGCCGACATCAGCAGCACCGCGGCACACGACGCTGCGAACACCCGGTTGCGGAGCACCGCGGCGGGCACCAGGGCGCGTTCCCCCAGGCGGCGCTCGGCGAGCAGGAACATGGCCAGCAGGGCCATGCCGCCGGTCAGCAGGGCCAGGATGAGCGGGCTGGCGAACCCGTCGGCGTTGGCCAGGTCCAGCCCGATCAGGATCGCGATCGCGCCCGCCGACAGCAGGGCGACCCCCGGATAGTCGATGCCGTGCCCGGCCCCGCCGACGCGGCTCTCCGGGACCTGGCGCCGGGTGACGAGCATGGCGAACGCCGTCACCGGGAGGTTGACGAAGAACACCAGCCGCCAGGTGGCCACGTCGGTGAGCCAGCCGCCCAGCAGCGGGCCGACCGTGTTCCCGAGCCCGGCCACGCCGAGGATCAGCCCGCCCGCCAGCCCCTTCTTGTCTCCCGGCAGGAGGGAGTAGGTGAGGCCCAGGATGGCGGGCCACATCAGCGCGCCGCCGACGCCCATCAGCGCCCGGCAGGCGATGAGCAGCCCGACGTCCGGCACCACCCCGCACAGCAGCGAGAACAGGGCGAAGATCGAGGCGCCCAGCATGAACATGCGCTTGCGGCCGAGCAGGTCGGCCAGCCGGCCTCCGGTGACGATCAGCACCCCGAACAGCAGGGCGTACCCGTTGATCACCCACTGGGCCCGGCCCAGCGTGGTGTGCAGGTCCTGCTCGATCCGGGGAATGGCCACGCTGAGGGCGGTGAAATCGTTGGCGATAACGAAAACCCCGAGCCCCATGGCCACCAGCGCGAGCCAGGTCTGGGCGGTGATCGCGTCGTCCGGGGTCGTCGGTACGGCCAGCGTGTCCCCCCTGTGGCACACCCGGTCGCCAAACCCTGCGGCGAACCGGGAGGGGCACCCGCTCTGCCACCAGACGTCCCCTCCTGGTCACAGAGCGAAACAGGAGGACTATCCCGGCTCCGGCCAGGTGTGCACCGGCTCGTTGCCGTGCATGTGCCCGATGTAGCGCTGGGTCATCTGGCGGAGCGCTTCCGCGCGCCCGGCGCCCCCCGGCCCGCTGAGGGACCGGGTCGCGGCGACCTGCCACGTGGCGCCGTTCCTGCCGGTCAGGCAGCGCTGCTCGATGATGCCGAGGAGCCGCCCCGCCGAGTCCGGGTCCACGCCCCAGCGGCTGAGGCCCTCGCGGGCCAGCGGCAGCAGGCGGCGCAGGACCAGCTCGGCCACGGGCACCTCGCCCAGCCCGGGCCAGTACAGCCGGGCGTCCATGCCCAGCCGCGCGGCCTCGTGCAGGTTCTCGGCCGCGGTCGCGAACGACATCTGGGTCCAGATCGGCCGCTGCGCGTCGGCCAGGGCCCGGACCAGCCCGTAGTAGAACGCGGCGTTGGCCATGACGTCCGTGACCGACGGGCCGGCCGGCAGGACGCGGTTCTCCACCCGGAGGTGGGGCTGGCCGTTGACGACGCCGTACACGGGGCGGTTCCAGCGGTAGATGGTCCCGTTGTGCAGGCTCATCTCGGCCAGCTGCGGGATGCCCCCCGCGTCCAGCACCGCCAGCGGGTCCTCGTCCTCGCACAGCGGCAGCAGGGAGGGGAAGTACCGGATGTTCTCCTCGAACAGGTCGAAGACGGACGTGATCCAGCGCTCCCCGAACCACACCCGGGGCCGCACCCCCTGCTGCTTCAGCTCGTCCGGCCGGGTGTCGGTGGCCTGCTCGAACAGGGTGATGCGGGTCTCGGCCCACAGCTGCCGGCCGAACAGGTACGGGGAGTTGGCGGCCAGCGCCACCTGGACGCCCGCGATGGCCTGGGCCGCGTTCCAGTAGCCCGCGAACGCGTCCGGGCTGACCTGGACGTGCAGCTGGACGCTGGTGCACGCGGCCTCGGGAGTGATGCTGCCCGAGTGGGTGAGCAGGTGCTCGGGGCCGTCGATCGCGATGCGCAGGTCCTCCCCGCGCGCCGCGAAGATCTGCTCGTTCAGCACCCGGTAGCGGTCGCTGGCCGAGATGGTCCCCTCGTCCATGTGCTCCTCGGCCAGCGTGGGCAGGATGCCCACCATGACCAGCCGGCTCCCGGCGCCACGGGCCTTGCCGTCCGCGGCGTTGAGGCTGGCCCGGATCTCCTGCTCCAGGTCCGCGAGCGCGTGACCCTCGAGCCGCCGGGGCGGCACGTTGATCTCCAGGTTGAACTGCCCGAGTTCGGTGTCCCAGGCGGGGTCGGCGATCGCGTCGAGCACGGCCGCGTTGCGCATGGACGGGTCCCCGCTGGAGTCCACCAGGTTCAGCTCGATCTCCACGCCCACCCGGGACGGGCTGGCCTCGAACCGGCGCTCGCGCAGCATCCGGGCGAACACGTCCAGCGAACGCTGCACCTTTTCCCGGTATTTGCGCCGGTCCTCACCGCTGATGGTGATGGCCTGAATGTCACGTCCCATAGGGCCCCCGCTCGCCGAGATGGGCAGCACCTACCCCGTGAGGCACTGTCCTCACACGGTCGCACGTCCGGTCAGCCGGGGCCAGCGTTCTTCCTGGCCATCCCGCAATAGCCGTTCACCCGGCTGGCCCCGGGGTTCAACCTGGTCCGCCGGCCACCACTCGCTGAGCGGGACCAGCCCGGGGCGGACCATCTCCAGGCCGCCGAAGAACCGGGCGACCTGCTCACGGGTACGCAGCGTGAGCGGCGCGGAGGACCGCTCGTTGTAGCGCCGCATCATCTCCGGCGCCGCGTCGGCCTGGATGTCGCTCGCCCCGTGCCCGATGACCAGGTAACTCCCGGGCGACGCCGCCTCCATCAGCCCGGCCACGATCCGGTACGGATCCTCGTCGTCCGGAATGAAGTGCAGCACGCCGATGAGCAGCACGGCGACCGGCTGCCGGAGATCGAGGGTCCGGCCGGCCCCGGCTAAAACGGCGGCGGTATCCCGCAGGTCGGCCTGCAGGTAGTCGGTGGTGCCTTCCGGGCTGCTGGTCAGCAGCGCCTGGGCGTGGCAGATGACGACCGGGTCGTTGTCCACATAGACGACCCGCGCCTCAGGCGCGGCGCGCTGCGCGACCTCGTGGGTGTTCTCAGCCGTGGGCAGGCCGCTCCCGATGTCCAGGAACTGCCGGATGCCGTGCAGGCCGGCCAGCAGGCGCACCGCGTCGATCAGCTGCCGCCGCGCCAGCCGGGCCAGCAGCGGCATGGAGGGCAGCACCTCGAGGACCTGCTCGGCGGCCTGCCGGTCGGCCTCGAAGTGGTCCTTGCCGCCGAGCCAGTAATTCCAGATCCGGGCCGGGTTGGCCACGCTGGTGTTGAAGACGGGTGGTTCAGCCGCGGCGGCGCGGTCATCCTGGGACTCCGACACGACGCCGTCCTTTCCACGCCTGGCAACCCGGGTGCTATCCGCCAGCGTAATGGGTGGGTTTGGACGGTTATGGGGGAGCCAGGCCGGCGTCGTGGGCGAGCAGCCCGGCCTGGGTGCGGTTGGCGCAGCCCAGCTTGTCCAGGGTCCGTGACACGTACCCCTTGACCGTGGCTTCGGACAGGTACAGCCGCGCCGCGATCTGCGCGTTGGACAGGCCCTCGCCCAGGCAGGCCAGCACCTCGGCTTCCCGCTCGGTGAGCGCCGCCGCCAGCTGGCGGGCCCGGTCACGGGCCTGGTGGCTGTCGGCCGAGGCGGCGACCAGCCGCCGCGCCGCCGCCGGGGACAGCACCATGTGCCCCTCCGCGGCCACCTGCACCAGCCCGATGAGGTCTTCCGGCGGCGTGGACTTGACCAGGAACCCGGCCGCGCCGGCCCGCAGCGCCCGCAGCACGTACTGGTCGGCGTCGAAGGTGGTCAGCACGACCACGGCGGGCGCCGCGGCCAGCGCGCCGATCTTCTCGATCGCGGCCAGCCCGTCCATCCCCGGCATGCGCAGGTCCATGAGCACGACGTCGGGACGGGTCCGGGTGACCGCCTCGACGCCGGCTGCCCCGTCGTGGGCCTCGGCGACGACGTCGATCGTCCCGCCCGCGCCCAGGATCGTCCGCAGGTGCGCGCACACCATCGGCTCGTCGTCCACCACCACGACCCGGATCATGGTCACGCGACCGGCTCCGCCGTAGGGACGTAGGCGGGCAGGGTGGCTTCCAGGCAGAATCCCCCATCCGGCTCCGGCCCGGCCCGCAGCGTCCCGTGCACCAGTTCGATCCGCTGCCGCAGGGTGGCGATGCCCAGGCCGGAGCCGGTCCCGGCCAGGCCGGACAGGTCCACGGCGCTGGGGGCGGGGGCGTTGCGGACCACGACCCGCACCTGGGCGTCGCCGTAGCTGACGTGCACGGTCACCCGTGCTCCGGGCGCGTGCTTGCGCACGTTGGTCAGGGCCTCCCGGACGATGCGGTACGTCGTCCGCCCGACCAGCGGCGAGGCGAGAGCCGGGTCACCCTCCTCGGTCAGCTCGGCCGGGGTGCCCACCTTGACCGACTCGGCGACCAGCACGGCGAGATCAGGGATGGACGGCGTCTCGTCGCCGTCCGGATGCGCGCGCAGGATGCCGACCAGGTCGCGCAGCTCGTCCAGGGCCTGGCAGCCGGTGACCCGCAGGTCTTCGGCCGCCTGCCGGGTGCTCTCGTCGGGGGCGGTCATCCGCAGCGCCCCGGCCTGCAGCACCATCAGGCTGACCCGGTGCGTCACCACGTCGTGCATCTCCCCCGCCAGCCGGGCCCGTTCCTCGGCCCGGGCCTGCTCGGCGAGCAGGTACCGCTCGCGCTCGGCCCGGTCGGCCCGGTCCCGCAGCGACTGCAGCAGCGCGTGGCGGGCCCCGAAGTACAGCACCAGCAGCGGCCCCACCAGGATGCGGAGCAGTCCGTTCGTAATGACCTCGACCGACGGCTGCCAGGGCCGGCACACGATCACGGCCAGCACGGCGACGGCCAGAAACGCAACCCGCCGGTCCCCCCGGTAGTAGAAGTACCCGTAGGCCGCGAGCGACGTGGCGAACGGCGCCCACACGTTGCCCATGTTGGCCGGGGTCAGGGCACCGGCGGGGCGGACCAGCAGCGTGACGGCCAGCGTGAACCCGCCCAGGACGGCGATCACCAGCAGCGGCGCGCGGCGCCGGGCGACCAGCGACAGGCAGGCGGCGGCCTGGACGCCCAGCAGGACCCAGGCCAGCGTGCCCGGATGCGCCGGCCACCAGGAGATCCCGACCAGCGTCGCGGTCGTGTCCAGCAGCACGAAGCAGACCGCAATCCCCACGTCGAACGCGGTCCGGTGCCGGGACGGCCAGTGGTTCCCGGACCACCACTGGCGGCCTGACGGGCAGTGTTCCTCGCTCACGCGTTTCACGCTACGTCAGCGACGGCTCCGGGCCCCTGTTCGCGCACACCTTCGGCGGGACAGGAACCTACGAAAGTCGTATCCCGCCCATCCCAGCCGCGACCTTCGCCTGCCCAGAACCCCCCGGCCCGCCCTGCCGCACCCCGGCCCCGCCGGGGTGTCCTGGGGGACATGACAGAACAAGCAGAATTCTCCGCAACGAAGCCCCGGCTCGGCCGCTATGACATCGACCCGGACGGGTCGTCCGTGGCCTTCCGGACCCGGCACCTCTTCGGGCTGGCCCCCGTGCGCGGCACGTTCACCCTCCGGTCGGGGACCGTCGATGTCACCGAGCCGCTGGCCAGCTCGCGCGTCCGCGCCGAGATCGACTCGGGCAGCTTCCGCACCGGCCTCGGACCACGCGACATCACCGTGCGGTCGGCCCGGTTCCTGGATGCGGGGGGCCACCCCGTGATGGTTTTCGTTGCGGAAAAAATGGACGGGAACACGCTGGACGGTGCGCTGACCGTCTGCGGGACCACCCGGCCCGTCCGCGTGCCCCTCGAGCTGAGCGTGCTGCCGGACGGCTCGTTCACGGCCCGCGCCACGGTGCGGATCGACCGGACCGAATACGGGATCACGGCGTCCCGCGGGCTGGCCGGGCGCTACCTGGACGTGTCGGCCGAGTTCCGGTGCGTGCGCCGTGGCTAGCGCCATCACGGTGTCAGGACTGGCCAAGAGCTACGGAGGCGTTCAGGCCCTCCGCGGGGTCAGCTTCACCGTCGGCCGCGGGGAGATCTTCGCGCTGCTGGGGCCGAACGGCGCGGGCAAGACGACCACGCTGGAGATCCTGGAAGGATTCCGCGGCCGGGACGGCGGACAGGCCGACGTGCTGGGCCTCGACCCCGGTGACCGGGCCACGGGCCGGGCGCTGCGTGAGCGGATCGGGCTGGTCCTCCAGGACATCGCGGTCGAGCCCTACCTGACGGTCCGGGAGACCATCGCCCGCAACGCGGGCTATTATCCGCGCACCGCGAGGCGTCGATGAGGTGATCACCCTGGTCGGCCTGGCCGGGCAGGAGCGGACCAAGGTCCGGAACCTGTCCGGGGGCCGGAAACGCCGCCTGGACCTGGGCCTGGGGCTGATCGGTGATCCGGAACTGCTTTTCCTGGACGAGCCGACTACCGGGTTCGACCCGGCCGCCCGGCGGGACGCGTGGCAGCTTGTCCGCAGCCTGCGCGACTCGGGAACCACGATCCTGCTCACCACGCACTACATGGAGGAGGCCCAGGCGCTGGCCGACCGGGTGGCGGTGCTGTCCGACGGCCAGGTGGTGGCCCAGGGGACGCTGGCGGACATCGGCGGGCGGGCCGCCGCTCAGACCCAGATCCGTTTCGCGCTCCCCGGCGGATGCGCGGCCGCGGACCTCCCGGCCTGGGCCCGGCCGGGAGTGGACCCGGACGCGGGGCCGGAACCGGGTGACCTGGTCGCCGTGGCGGTCAGTGAGCCTACCCGCGCCCTGCACGAGCTGACCACCTGGGCGCTGCACCGCGGCCTGGTCCTGGACCAGCTCACGGTCGAACCGCCCAGCCTTGAAGACGTCTACCTGAGACTGACTGGCCCCGGCCGAGCGGCCAGTACCGACGAGACACGCGCCGGCGCTAGGCGGGCCGGCCGCAAACGGGCCGGAGAAAGGACCATCACATGAGGCCGACGACCGGCCAGGCGCGGCGGGGTGATCTCGCCCTGGTGTGGCATCAGGTCCGCTACGAGCAGCTGTCGTTCTGGCGGAACCCGCAGAGTGCCTTCTTCACGTTCGTGTTCCCCGTGGTGATCATCACCCTGTTCGGCGCGTTGTTCCACGGCGTAGGCCGGAGCTCCTACTTTTACGGGCTGTCGGCCCTGCAGTATTACGTGCCCACGATCGCCGCGGTCTCGGTGCTGGGCGCCTGTTACAGCCAGCTCGCCATCGTGCTCTCCACCCGGCGGCAGAATGGGATCCTCAAGCGGATCCGGGCCACGCCGCTCCCGGCCTGGACCTACTTCCTCGGCTTGCTGGCCCACTGCATCGTGGTCAGCGTGGTCGACATCGCGCTCATCGTGGGTGTCGGGCGGCTGTTCGGCGTGCCGCTGCCCACCCACTGGGCCGCGATCGCGGTCGCCCTCGTGCTCGGCGCGGCCTGTTTCTGCGCGCTGGGCGTCGCGGTGGCCTCCCTGATCCGCAACGCGGAGGCCGCCCCGGCCGTCGTGCAGTTGGTCTTGTTCCCGCTGGTGTTCATCTCGGGCACCTATCTCCCGATCCACTCGCAGGTGATCCAGCGCATCACCGGAATCCTGCCGGTGCGGCCGTTCAACGAGGCCCTGATGGGCCCGTTCGCGCAGCACACCGGGTTCGACTGGGCCGCTCTCGGCATCCTGCTGGCGTGGGGCGTGGCCGGCGGGCTTATCGCGGTCCGCCGGTTCCGCTGGGATCCCCGGGCGGGCTGACAGCCCCGGCTGACCGTCCCGGCCGGGCGCGGCGCTCCCGGCCGGGTCGCGGTCCCGGCCGGGTCGCGGTCCCGGCCGGGTCGCGGTCAGAGGCCGTTGGGGAAGGTGATGGAGGCCGGGGCGATCAGCGGTTTCCCGACTTCCAGCTGGATCTGGGCGTGCTTCTCGAGCGGGATATCGCGGGGGTTGCCCCGGTACACCTGGCCGTTGTAGAGCGCGGTCACCGGGCCCCGGGCCGGGCCGACCTGGTCCGGGCCGAGCGGCTGGCCCCAGATGCCGAAGAAGTCCCCCAGGGTGTACGTGCGGTGCACGGGGGACTCGATGTGGATGATCCCGTCGGCGGCGTGCGTGTGCAGCCAGTAGAAGCAGGTGCCGCTGGCGATGAACGGGCCGGTCGGGGTGTTCTCGGCCTGGGCGCCGGGGATGCCGATGGCCGCGGGCACCTGGCGGGCGGCCCCGTTCACGAACACGGTCAGGTGGGCGTGGATGTGGTAGGCGACCTGCTCACCCGTGTCGCAGCTGATCCCGTCCACGGTCTTCCCGGTGGCCACCGTGGCCGTGCTGGCCAATGCGGGCGCCGGCGGGACCGGCACGCCCTCGGACCCGTCAGGGCCGGGCGAGGGCAGCGGCTTCAGGGTGCCGAGTGTGCTCAGCGAGGCCAGCTTGAGTTTCGGCGTGCCGGACGCGGTGCTGGCCGGGTTTCCGCTGCTGCTGGTGACGGCGAGCACGATGGCCACGACGGCCACCACGGCGATCACCCCCGCGCCGATCCAGGTGAACCAGGTGCGGCGCCGTTTGCGGGCCGCCTCCTGGGCCCGCATCTCGGCGACCCTGGCCCGAGCCGCGGCCCCGCGGGCCTTGCTGCCGCCTGCCCTCGTCCCACCGGGCTTCGCCGCGCCGCCCTTGGCCGCGCCGGGCTTAGCCGCACCAGGCTCAGCCGCGCCAGGCTTAGCCGGACCGCCGCGGTTCGCGCCATTATTGGGCCGTCCTTTGCCCCCGGTCCCCTTGGCCACGTGATCCTCTCCTCCGCGCTGTCCGCTCACCATAGTCAACGAGCGGACACCACCAGGAGACACGCGCGTCCCGCCGCCCAGGTTCCCGGGAGCGTGGGTGATCCCGGTCAGACGCAGCAGCACCGCGCGTGATCCCTGCCGGACCCGGTCCACCTGGTCAGCGGTGGGCTATACCGCGCCACACGTGCTTGTACGGCTCACCCGTGCCGCGATGCGGGATCTGGACCGGGCCGAGATGCAGCTCCCGCCATCCACTGAGGAGTTCGCGCAGGTAGGGCTCGGAGAAGAAGTGCATCGTCTGGCCCGACTCCTCGGCCACATAATCCGCCTCAAGCTCGCGCGCGGGCAGCCGGCGAGCCCGCAGCGGCCGGTCCTCCAGCGCGTTGACGTGGAACAAGAACAGCCCGCCCGGGCGGACAAGCCGCCTGACCTCCGCGAAGACCGCACGGGTAACACCGTCCGGAAACATGTGCATGGCGACGTTAGACATGACCGCATCGAAGCCGCCGTCGGGAAAGGGAAGCCGCTGAGTCATATCCGCCACTGCGAACCTGACCATCGGACCGGACCGGGCCCGCGCCTGCTCAATCGCCTCGCCAGACAGATCGATCGCCGTGACCGGATAACCCTCACCAGCCAGCCGCGCCGCGTCGTGGCCGGTTCCGCAGCCCAGCTCCAGGATGGTGCGTACGCCCGTCGCCCGGAGCGGAGCCAGGAACGGCCCGGTCCAGAAGCCCTCCCAGTCGAGATCATGGCCAGACTCCCGCCGCTGCCGGAAGAACTGATCCCAGAACTCAGCGCCCGCATAGGTCACGTCGCCACGCTATGCCGGTCATCCCCGGGAACTGAGCCCGTTCGCCGAGGGCATTTCAATGCCCGCAGCGACGGCCTGAACGGGCTGGCCAACCGCCACGGCGGCCACCGCCGGCGGCGAGGCCAGAGGCTACAGCCAGCTGGCGCGGGCGCTGGCCAGGGGGCCTTCGGCGGGCGGGCCGCCCAGTTCGCCGGCCTGGACGCGGTCGATGAGCCGGCCCAGTGCCTCCAAGACCTCGGGCAGGCAGTCGCGCAGGCTCTGCGCGTCCGCGGCGTCGGCCGGGTCGCCGCCCGTGCCCGCCTGCTCCAGCAGCCCCTCGAGGTCGGCCAGCTGGCCCCCGACCCACTCGACGGGCGCGGCGGACAGCTTCCGGTCGAAGACCCGGTGACCCGGCTCCAGGCCCCGCGAGACGCCGGGATGGTGGTGCGTCCGGTCGAAGCTGCCCGGCGGGCCGTCCACCGATTCGAGCAGGTCAGCCCGCCAGATCAGGTCGCCGATCTCGATGGGCTGCGCCGAGTAGATCGACCCCTGCAGCGGGCCAGGGGCGATCGCCCGGACTTCCAGGCGGACGCCGTGCTCGGGGCCTTCCTGGCCCTTGGCCGGGTTGGGGTCCACGAAGTACAGATCGCTCAGCACCACGGCCGTCCGCCCGAAACCGAAGACGTAGAGCACGGTCAGGCCCTCCTCAGTTGACGCCCGCATCAGCCCGTCAGGACACCTGCACCCAGTCTGCGCCAGGAGGCCGGGCGCGGAAAGATCCTGATGCCGCCTGCCTACTCGACTTCCTTGAGGATCTTCTGCAGGGACTCGTTCTGCTCCCGCAGGTAGTCGAGCTGCGCGCTGACGTCTCCGAGCTTGAGGTCGGTGTGCTCCTGCGCGGTGATCGCCATGTCGGCCAGCCGGCGGTACTCCTCGGCAAGCTGGCGATACTGCTGGGCGGCGGTCAGCTCGGCTTGCACCGTGCCCCGGCTCCTGGGGTAGCGGTACCAAAGGATCATTGCGAGCGCGAGCACCCCGGCCACGAGCAGCCCCAGCACCACGTCGCTGTTCCTGCCTCGCACCCCGCCAGAGTCCGTTTCGAACGGGATCATCAGCAGGGCCAGCGCAAGCACACCGGCCCCGCAGAGGATGGCCGTCTCTTTCGGTGTCCTGGTTCTCATCGCACGTCCGCCTCCAGATTCATCGCCGTGCCCAGTGTCCGCGTAGCGTTCATGATGGTCGTGGGGGTCAGGTGCAGCGAGAAGGGCGTCACCTCGTAGAACTTCATGGCCTTGCCGTCCTCCGAGACTTCGATGGTGGCCGAGACCAGCCCGGCCGCCTCTAGTTTCCGCAGGTGGACCTGGAGCAGGGCCCGGCTGATGCCCAGGTCGCGGGCCAGCCGGCTGACGTAGTTGCGCTCGTCCGCCAAGGCGGACAGGACCCGCAGGCGATGCGGGTTGGCCAGCGTGGCCAGCACCCGCAGCAGGTCGTCTCCGGTCATGGTCGTGTTCATCGCGCCCTTCTTAGCACCTGCTAGAAAAATGTAGCAGGTGCCTCCGGCGAGCGTCCAGCCACCTCGGGTGCCTTGGCGCTGGCAGACTGTAACCGCCCGGCGGCGTAACGCAGCTGAAACATATTCGTCATCGCAGGTAATGACTGCGGAACACATCCCGCTTACGCTGCGGACGTGGCGGACATTTTCGACTCCTACCAGCTGGCCGAGGCCTGGGACGAGATGTTCGAGCGGCCGGGCCGGCCGCGGGCCCCCTACGCGGGGCTGCTCGCCGCGCTGCAGCCGCTGGATACGGGGGAGCTGCGTTTCCGGTCGGACCAGCTGGCCCGGATGTTCACCGACCGCGGGGTCACCTACGACTACGCGGGCGAGGAACGGCCCTTCCCGCTGGACCTCATCCCCCGGGTTATCGACGCCGTGGAATGGGACCTGATCGCGCGCGGCGTCAAGCAGCGGGTCCTCGCGCTCGAGGCCTTCCTCGCCGACGTCTACGGGCCCCGGCACGCGTTCGCCGACGGGGTGCTGCCCTGGCGGGTGGTCTGCACGTCCGCCCGATTCCACCGCGAGGTCGCCGGGCTGGAGCCGCCGAACGGGGTCCGCTGCCACGTGTCCGGGATCGACCTGGTCCGTGACGGGGCCGGGCGGGTCCGCGTGCTGGAGGACAACGTCCGCATCCCCTCCGGGGTCAGCTACGTCATCGAGAACCGGCTCGCCATGACCCGGACCTTCCCCGCCCTGTTCGCCGAGCAGCACGTCCACCCGGTGTACAGCTATCCCGCCGAGCTGCTGGCCGCGCTGGGGGCGGCGGCGCCCTCCGGTACCCCCGACCCGGTCGTGGTCGTCCTCACCCCGGGCACCGCCAACGCCGCCTACTTCGAGCACGCCCTGCTGGCCCGGCTGATGGGCGTGGAACTGGTCGAGGGCGGCGACCTGACCTGCTCGGGCAATCGTGTCTACGTGCACACCACGCAGGGGCTCCGGCAGGTGGACGTGATCTACCGGCGGGTGGACGACGATTTCCTGGACCCGCTGCAGTTCCGCCCCGACTCGGTGATCGGCTGCCCCGGCATGGTCAACGCCGCCCGGGCCGGGAACGTGACGATCGCGAACGCGGTCGGCAACGGGGTCGCCGACGACAAGCTCCTCTACACCTGGGTTCCCGACCTGATCCGCTACTACCTGAGGGAAGAGCCGCTGCTGGAAAACGTCGAGTCCTACCGGCTCGACGACCCGGAGATCCTGCACTGGGTGCTCGGGCATCTCGACGAGCTGGTCCTCAAGCCGGTGGACGGCGCGGGCGGGAGCGGGATCGTCATCGGCCCGCGGGCGGACGAGGCCACCCTCGACGTGCTGCGCGCCCAGGTGATCGCCCGGCCCCGGAGCTGGATCGCCCAGCAGCCGGTCGCCCTGTCCACCTCGCCGGTGCTCATCGGGGAGACGCTGGCGCCACGGCACATCGACCTGCGGCCGTTCGCGGTCAACGACGGGAACGACGTGTGGCTGCTGCCCGGCGGCCTCACCCGGGTCGCGCTGCCCGAGGGTGAGCTGGTGGTCAACTCCAGCCGCGGCGGCGGGTCCAAGGACACCTGGGTGCTCGTCCCGCCCGGCGAGCCGGAGACCGCGGATTCCGCGGCCGCCGGGGGCGCCCTGGCCATGCCCGGCCAGCCGGGCCCGCCGGTGATGGCTCCTCCCCCGTTTCCGCACGATAACCAGGTCAGCAGGGAGAGCGGGCCGCCCATGGAAGACCAGCAGCAATGAACACCGGGCTGCTCAGCCGGATCGCCGAGACCCTGTTCTGGACGGGCAGGTACATCGAGCGCGCGGACGACACCGCCCGGATGGTCGACGTGTTCGTGCACCGCATGCTCGAAGAGCCGCACGCGGACCAGGAAGCCGACTGCCGGGCCCTGCTCGCCGTGCTGGGCATCCCGGCCGCAGACGGCACCCTGCTGGACATCGGGATGACCCTGGACCAGTCGGCCTACGACCGGGACAACCCGAGCGCGATCGCCGGGTCGGTGCTGGCCGCGCGGCGCGGCGCGCGCAGCGTCCGCGAGGTCATCTCCAGCGAGATGTGGGAGTGCCTCAACGTCACCAGCCACGGCCTGGCGTCGCGCCGCAAGTCCGCAGAGCGGCTCGGGCCGCATGTCTACCTGGAGTTCATCCGGGAGCGCTCCGCCCTGTTCTTCGGCCTGACCGAGTCGACGATGAGCCACGACGAGGCCTGGCGGTTCCTGGTCCTGGGCCGCAGCCTGGAACGGGTGGACATGACCGCCCGGCTGCTGCTGGCCCGGATGCCGGCCACGCCGTACGAGGTCGGCTGGCCGATGCTGCTCCGCGCCTGCGGCGCCTACGAGTCCTTCATCCGCACCCGGACCTGGGACGGCGACCCGCAGCAGGTCGTCGAGTTCCTGCTGATGGACCGGCTGTTCCCCCGGTCGGTGGTGCACGCGCTGGCCACCGCGGAGGAGGCGCTCGCCGCGCTCGACCCTGGCGCGGGCGGCTCCCTGACCGACCCGGCGCGGCGGTCGATCGGGCAGCTGCGCACCCGGCTGGAGTACGCGGATCCCCAGCAGCTCAAGGGCCTGCTGCCGGACATGCTGTCCACCTTGCAGCGCACCTGCCACGAGGCCAGCGAGGCGATCACCTCCCGTTATTTCATCTACGAGCAGCCCGTGATCTGGGCGCAGGAGTGCTGAGGCGTGGGCTGGCTGCTGGAGATCGTTCACGAGACCCGGATGCACTACCAGGGCGCCGCCCGGGCCTCGTATAACGAGGCCCGGATGACCCCGCTCACGCTGCCCAGCCAGACCGCCCTGCAGACCCGGGTGTCGGTGGGCAACGGGACCACCGTCTGGGCGTACCACGACTACTGGGGCACCGTGGTCAGCTCGTTCGACATCCAGGCCCCGCATCACGAGCTGACCGTGCGGTCGCACGCCGTGGTGGAGACCAGCCCAGCCGCCGATCCCCCGGGCCCGCTGGCCTGGGACGAGCTGCACGCCCGGGCGGACGCCGGGATCGCCGCCGAGTACCTGGCCGCCACGCCACGGACCACCGTCAGCGAGGCGCTGGCCGGGGCGGCCCGGGAGCGGATCCGGGGCGCCGGCCCGCTGGAGACGGCCGCGGCCATCGCGGCCTGGGTGCGGGAGCGGGTGGAGTACGTGCCGGGAGCCACCGAGGTGCAGACGAGCGCACAGGAAGCCTGGGACAAAGGCCAGGGAGTCTGCCAGGACATCGCGCACCTGACCGTCGCCCTGCTGCGTGAGACGGGCCTGCCCGCCCGGTACGTGTCCGGGTACCTGCACCCGAGCCCCAGGGCGGGGATCGGCCAGGCCGTCGCCGGGCAGAGCCACGCCTGGGTCGAGTACTGGGCCGGCGGCTGGGTGGCCGCGGACCCCACGAACCAGGCTTCGGTCGGCGAGGGCCACGTGGTCGTGGCCCGGGGCCGGGACTATGGCGACGTGCCGCCGCTGAAAGGGATTTATCACGGGGCCCCGAGCGTGGCGATGGACGTGGCTGTCGAGGTCACCCGGCTGGCCTGACGGTGCCTTTACCGGGACTATGCCGGATCTACGCCGGCACCAGGCCCGCGGGACACGGGAGCAGCGGCGCCCCTCGCATAGGCTGTGCCCTATCCCGCAAACCCTTCCAGTGATGGCGTGATACATGGCTGAGCTGCTCGTTGTCGCCGTTGTCGTGGTTTTTCTGCTGGGTTACGCAGCAGACCGGGCCCGCAAGCTCCGGGTGCGGGCGCGCCAGATGTCCGGGATGAATGACCGGCTCGACGTGGCCGCCGCGAAGGTCGATAAAGAGCAGCAGCAGCGCCGGGCCAGGGTCGTGGCCAGCGGGGAGCTGACCTCCGTCATGCCGGCCATCAAGCGGCCTCCTCTGACGATCCCGGGCATGGCCGGGCACGGGGATGTGCCGGAGGAGGCGGAAGAGCCGGAGGAGCACGCGGCTCCGGGAGCATCTCCGGCCGCAGGGGCCAAGCCGTCCGCGGAGGCCGGCCCGTCCGTAGAGGCTGGGGCCGCTGCCCAGGAGGATCCCGCGCCGGACGCAGGGGATGGAGCCGGGGAGGCCCGGGACGCGGAGCCCGATCCCGTCTCAGCTGACGCGGTTCCTGCTGGTGAAGTGCCTGCGCCGCCCGCCTCCCGGCTGGCGGACGACACGCTGGGCATGGCCGCCGGGATAACGGCGGCCGACCTGCCTGCGGTGCCGAAGATCCAGGTGACCACGGAGGGCACCCTGATCATGCGCCCGGTACCAGGCCAGGGGCCGGCGCCGGCCGGCGAGGTTCTGCTGGGGCAGGACGGAATCCGGGACGCAGCCCGGCCGCCCCCCGGAACGGACCAACCGCCGCAAGTGAACAGCGGGTAAACCCCAACTAGCCAGGAACAGACGAACCGCTACTAGCTAGACTCGGGGTAGGAAATTCAGTCGGCTTCCCCCGCCGTGTCTTTGCTTCCTGACCGAGCCGAGGTTCCGGGTGCAAACGTTCTCGCGTGTCGTCGACCTGGCGGTCGGCGGCCCTGGCCAGCCCTGCAAGAAGGATGTGCTGGCCGCGCTGGCCCCGCGCTTCACGCTAGGCGCCGCGAGCCGGTCCCGGACCGTGCGCCGGACGTGGCTGGACACGTTCGACTGGCGGCTGCACCGCGCCGGGCTGAGCCTGGAATACCTGACCGGCTCACGGCCCGCCGAGCTGGTGCTGGCCACCGCCTCGGGGGACCGGCTCAGCCAGGCCGCCGCCGGGCTGACCTGGCCGGCCCTGACCGGGGACCTGCCGCCTGGCCCGGTCACCTCGGTGATCGGCCCGGTGGCCGGGATCCGGGCCCTCCTGGCTGTCGCCCGGGCCACCAGCACCGTGCAGGATCTCCGGGTGCTGAACGCCGACACGAAGACGATCGCCTGGATCAGGGCCGACCGGACTACCGTCAACCACCCGGCCGAGGCCCAGCTGCCGCCCCGGCTCCAGGTCACCCCGGTCCGCGGCTACCAGTCCCAGGCCCAGCGGATCGGCGAGCTGCTGGCCGAGGCGGCCGGGCGGGGCGGCGACCTGTCCCGCCCGCTCGACGCCGCCCTGGCCGCCGCGGGCCAGCGCGCGGAGGCGTACAGCAACAAGATCAATGTCCGCCTCGGCCCGGACATGGCCGCCCGGACCGCCCTCCAGGCGGTACTCCTGCAACTGCTGGACACCCTCGAGGCCAACGTGCCCGGCACCCTCCGGGACATCGACACCGAGTTCCTGCATGACCTGCGGGTCGCGGTGCGGCGGACCCGGTCCGCGCTCAAGCTCGCCGGTGACGTGCTGCCCGCCAGCTTGCCGGCCCGGTTCCGCCCGGAGTTCAAATGGCTGGGCGACCTGACCACGCCCACCCGTGACCTGGACGTCTACCTGCTGAACTACGGCGAGATGGCCGACGCCCTGGTGGCCGCCACTCCGGCTGAGCTCGAGCCCTTCCACGCGCACCTGGCCCGGCGGCGCGTCATCGAGCAGCGCGCGCTGGTCCGCGGGCTGCGGTCCGCGCGCTTCTCGCGGCTGGCCGGTGAATGGCGCAGCGTCCTTACCGGCCTCAGCGTGCCGCGGGCCAGTGAGCGGACCGCCGACCTGGCCGCCGGGCGGCTGCGCCGGGCCCACCGGCGGGTGCTCCGCCAGGGCCGGGCGATCAGTGCGGACTCCCCCGCCGAGCAGCTGCATGACCTGCGGAAACGCTGCAAGGAACTGCGCTACCTGCTGGAGATCTTCGCCTCGGTGCTTGACCCGCAGGCGTACCAGCGGGCACTGAAGGACCTCAAGGGCTTGCAGGATTGCCTCGGCGAGTTCCAGGATCACCAGGTGCAGCAAGAAGAGCTACGGGAGTTCGCCGACCCAGATGATGGACGACCGGACCCTGTCCGCCAACCCGGTGCCCGCCACCGCCCTGCTGGCCATGGGCGAACTGGCCGGCGGGATCGGCCGGGCCCAGCGGCGGGCCCGGGACGAGTTTGCCGCGCGGTTCGGGGAATTCGCCAGCCCGGCCAGCGACCTCCGGTTCCAGGACCTGACCGAGAGCGCCGGCCGATGAAGATACTGGCCACCTACAACATCAAGGGCGGCGTCGGGAAGACGGCCACGGCGGTCAACCTCAGCTACCTGGCCGCCCAGGACGGGCTGCGGGTCCTGCTCTGGGACCTGGACCCGCAGGCGGCCGCCAGCTTCCTGTTCCGGATCCGGCCCCGGGTCAAGGGCGGTGGCAAGGCACTGATCAAGGGCAGCCGGGAGATCGACGACTCGATCAAGGGCACCGATTTCGCCGATCTCGACCTGCTCCCCGCCGACTTCACCTACCGGAACCTGGACCTCGTCCTCGGGGCCACGAAGAAGCCGACCCGGCGGATCGCCCGGCTCCTCGTCCCGCTCAGCGACCAGTACGACGTGATCTTCCTCGACTGCCCGCCGGGCATCTCGCTGCTGTCGGAGAGCGTCCTCCAGGCCGCTGACAGCCTGCTGGTCCCGCTCATCCCGACGGTCTTGTCGCTGCGCACCCTGGACCAGCTCACCGACTTCATCAGCAGCTTCGACGGGCAGCGGCCCGAGGTGCTGGCGTTCTTCTCCATGATCGACCGGCGCAAGACCCTGCACCGGGAGATCGCCGAGCGGCTGCCGACCGAGCGCGACGACGTGGCCGCGGCCGTCATCCCCTCGCTGTCACAAATCGAG
Source organism: uncultured Actinomycetes bacterium (assembly GCA_963723595.1). Lineage (GTDB taxonomy): Bacteria > Actinomycetota > Actinomycetes > Streptosporangiales > Streptosporangiaceae > RYN-230. Next base: position 51,306 of record CAVRRQ010000010.1, on the reverse strand, counting down.
CGGATGTCCGTGGAACGCGCCCCGGTCGCCGCGTTCGCGCCCAATAGCCGGGCCGCCCAGGCCTACCAGGCGCTGTGGACGGAAGTGCGGGCCCGCACCGCTCTGAGCGCCGGCCCGCTGAGGTAACAGAAAGTTACTTCCGGCACGTTTGTGGCCGAATGCCGGCCCGCGCCGCCCTTGCGCGGAGCATGCTATTAATTTGGAGCCGCATACGGGCTAAAGGGGGGACACCATGAGCCGCCGCCTGATCAGGCTGGAAATGCCCGTCTTCCCGGACCGGCGGATGTTCCGGGTGCACGACTCGACCGTGGACCCGGACGCCCCTGGCGGCCCGCTCGCCCCGGTGGGCACGCTGGTCAGCGTCAACCGGGAGCAACTGTGGGTAGGCAGCCTGCAGGAGCACATCGGGGTCCGCCTGACCCTCGAGGAGTGGGACACCGCGCCCCCGGCGTTCGGGGACGCCTGGGAGGACGAGGCCAAGGGCACGCTGTACCTGCGGGGGCAGGTCAGCGTGGACATGGGGTCGGCCGGCCGCGCCGTGGAAGGGCTGACCCTGGCCGGTGGCGTCGGCGACTACGTGGTCCGCGTCTACGCCCGCAACCGGCGCGAGGTCATGCGGCTCTACGAGGAGATGTTCGACCGCGGGGTTGACCCGCTGAGCGACGAGTTCCAGCAGGCCCGGAAAAACCTCGAAGGACTGGAGCAGTACCTGCTGCAGTTCTGGCGCGAGAACTGACGGCCGGGCGGGGTACCGGCCCGGGCGACCTGAACGCCGGCGGCCGATCGCCGGGCGGGTCCGGCTATCGGCCGTTTCTGCTGGCCTACTGGGCGGGCGTGCCGCGCGCCTGCTGATGGGCGATGGCCGGGCTGGCCGAGGCGCCGGCGTGGGTGCTGGGGGCCAGGCTGGCTGATGCGCCCGCCGACGCCGAGGTGCCCAGGGCGGGGCTGGCGGGGGACGCACTGGCCGGGCGCTGGCCGCGGGACGACTGGCTCTGGTGCGACGGCGCGGTCATCACCGCCTGGACCGGGGACGAGCTGGCCTTGCTGCCCGGACCGTGCCGGTCCGCGACGGTCCGGAACGGGACGAGCGCGTACACGAGCACCGACACCATCGCGACGACGACCAGGGTCATCAGCGACGCGACCAGCCGCAGCCGGCGCATGTGCAACGTCGGGAGCCGGCGCGGCACGCCGAACGAGGACATCCTCGTGGCGAGCGCCGGGTCGGCGCTGGCGAGGCCGCGCTCAATCTGATCCAGGATGCGCTGCTCATCCATGGATAGCGCCATAAGGGCTACCTCCACCCCGCCGGGCCGGTGGGAACTTTCTCTTACTATCCCCCACCGCAAGATCGTTAGCCGCAGTTACCGGTGCTGTAACGGCGTTTGCGAACTTACTGACTGCTCACGGCAAGAGTGTCTGGTCCCAGCTTCCCGCCCCCCGCAGCAGACGGCAATCGAAGACATGATCGAGCGGTGTTTGCCACTATCGAACTAAAATTCTAGAGTGGCTCTCATGCGATGGAACGAGCTGCGGATCCAGCCGGACCCTCCCGGCGGCCCCGACTCCCCCGACCGCCCCGCGGCCGCCAGGTCCGCGGACGCCCGGGGCGGACGCCCGGGGCCGGCCGCGCCCGCACTGTTCGAGCGCGGCGCCATCACCAGGTCGTTCGATACCCCCGGTTTCCGCGGCATGACGTTCTTCGAGGTGCACGCCCGCAGCGTGATCAACCGGGTGCCTGATTCCTCCCGAGTCCCGTTCCGCTGGACTATTAATCCCTATCGTGGATGTAGCCATTCGTGCGTGTACTGCTTCGCCCGTAACACGCACACCTACCTGGACCTGGACGCCGGCCACGACTTCGACTCGAAGATCGTGGTCAAGGTCAACGCCCCGGCCCTGGTCCGCAAGGAGCTCAACGCGCCCAAGTGGCAGGGCGAGCACATCGCCATGGGCACCAACGTGGACGTCTACCAGCGGGCCGAGGGCAAGTACCAGCTGATGCCGGGGATCCTCCAGGCCCTGCTGGACGCCCGCAACCCCTACTCCATCCTCACCAAGGGCACGCTGATCCTCCGCGACCTCGACCTGCTGCTGGCGTCCGCGGAGGTCACCGACGTGGGGCTCAGCGTCTCGGTCGGCTGCGTGGACGAGGACCTGTGGCGGACCATCGAGCCGGGCACGCCCAGCCCCCGCAGGCGGCTGGGCGTCTGCGCCACGCTCAGCGAGCACGGGCTGCGCTGCGGGGTGCTGATGGGCCCGGTCGTGCCGTTCCTGTCCGACTCCCCGGCCCAGCTGGAGTCCACCGTGCGGCAGATCGCCGAGGCGGGCGCCACCCACGTGAGCCCGATCGTGCTGCACCTGCGGCCCGGGGCGCGGGAGTGGTTCCTGGCCTGGCTGGCCGAGCATCACCCGGACCTGGTCCCCCGCTACCGGGGGCTGTACGGCTCGCGGGCCTACGCGCCCAAGGACTACCAGCAGCGGATCGGCGAGCAGGTCCGCGAGCTCGCGGAGCGCTACCACGTCGGGCGCGGCAGCCCGCCGCCGAACCAGCGGACCTGGCGCCGCGCCTCGCCGCCCGCACCCCCCGCCGAGCCTGCGCAGGAACAGCTGACCCTGCTCTGACCAACCACCCGGCGGCCCGGCCCCGGGCGGCCGCTGGCCCGCCGGAGCGCATCGGCAGGGGCGCGCCAGCTCAGGCCCGACTCTGACGTTAACGTCAAGGCTCGGTATGATGGGTGAAGTGCCGGGGCCTCAGCGGTAATTCAGAGATTCCAGCCTGCCGGCTCAGCACTCCAGAACACCTAAGCGCACCTCGCCTTGCAAGGAGACTTAATGCCGGTGGCAGGACAAGCGCAGCCCGCGCCCTCAGCCGTAGACGAGCGGGGCGGCCACTACAAGTGGATCGCGCTGTCGAACACCACGCTCGGGATCTTGATGGTCACGATCAACCAGTCGATCTTGCTGATCTCGCTGCCCGCCCTGTTCCGGGGCATCAAGCTCAACCCGCTGATCCCCGGGAACACCTCCTACTTCCTCTGGGTGTTCATGGGCTTCACGCTGGTCACCGCGGTGCTGGTGGTCAGCCTGGGCCGGGTCGGGGACATCTACGGCCGGGTCAAGATGTACAACCTGGGCTTCGCCATCTTCACGATCTTCTCGGTCCTGCTCTCGGTGACCTGGATGACCGGGACGAACGGAGCGTTGTGGATCATCATCATGCGGGTGTTCCAGGGGGTCGGCGGCGCGTTCCTGTTCGCCAACTCGACCGCGATCCTCACCGACGCGTTCCCGCAGAACGAGCGGGGCAAGGCGATGGGCATCAACGGCATCGCCGCGATTGGCGGGTCGTTCCTCGGCCTGATCCTGGGCGGAGTGCTCGCCCCGATCGAGTGGCGGCTCGTCTTCCTGGTTTCGGTCCCGTTTGGCCTGTTCGGCACGGTCTGGGCCTACCTCAAGCTCCGTGACAACGGGATCCGCATCCCGGCCAGGATCGACTGGCTGGGTAACGCACTGTTCGCCATCGGGCTGGTCGCGCTGCTCACCGGCATCGTGTACTCCCTGCTCCCCTACGGCGGGCACCCCACCGGGTGGACCAACCCCTGGGTGCTGGCCGGCATCTTCGGCGGGATCGCCATCCTCATCCTGTTCGGCTGGGTGGAGACCAGGGTGGCGCAGCCGATGTTCCGGCTGGACCTGTTCCGGATCCGCGCGTTCACCGCCGGCAACGTCGCGGGCCTGCTCGCCGCGCTCGGCCGCGGCGGCATCCAGTTCATGCTGATCATCTGGCTGCAGGGCATCTGGCTGCCGCAGCACGGCTTCGGCTTCAACCAGACCCCGCTGTGGGCCGGCATCTCCATGGTTCCCCTCACGATCGGGTTCCTCATCGTCGGCCCGCTGGCCGGGGCGCTGTCGGACCGCTACGGAGCCCGCCTGTTCGCCACCGCCGGCCTGATCGTGTCCGGTGCCGCGTTCCTGCTTCTTGAGCTGCTGCCGATCAACTTCAGCTACATCTGGTTCGCGCTGCTGATCTTCATGTTCTCGGTGGGCATGGGCCTGTTCTTCTCGCCCAACCAGGCCGCGGTCATGAACAGCCTGCCCCCGGACCAGCGCGGTGCCGGCGCCGGGATGCTGAACACGTTCCAGAACTCGGCCACGGTGCTGTCCATGGGCCTGTTCTTCACCATCGTCACGCTGGGCCTGGCCGATCACCTGCCGGCTTCCCTGTACCGGGGGCTGGTCAACGCGGGGGTCGCCCCCCCGGCCGCGCACCTGGTCGCGAACGAGCCGCCGATCGGCAGCCTGTTCTCGGCGTTCCTCGGCTATAACCCGATCAAGGAGCTGCTCGGCCCGACCGGGGCGCTGAACCACCTGAGCCCCCACCAGCTCGCGTACGTCACCGGCCGCTCGTTCTTCCCCAAGCTGATCGAGCAGCCCTTCGCCGACGGCCTGCACCTGGCTTTCACCTTCGCCGCCATCGCCACGGTCGTGGCCATCGTCGCCTCCGCGTTCCGGGGCAAGCGTTACCTGGACGGGACCGAGCCGCTGAGCGACGAACTGGCCGACGGGGCCGCCGAGATCGGCGGGATCACCGGCTTCGTGGAGCCGGTCGCGTCCTCAGACGCCGACCTCCCAGCCCACGGGAACGGCAGCGGCAACGGCCATCTGGCCGCCGCCGAGCAGTCCGGTGGGGTCGGGGCGGACCGCGGATCCGATTCCCCGGGAAGCAGCTGAGCGTGATGGGCACGACGGCGCAGAGTGGCGCCGCGGGCATTGCACCCGCCGCCGGGTCACCCCCGGCGGCGGGTGAGCCCCTGCTGGGCATCGGCGCGGCGGCGGAGCGGGCCGGCGTGTCCGAGCGGGCCCTGCGCTACTACCAGCAGCTGGGCCTGCTCGTCCCGGCCTGCACACCGGGCGGCCTGCGCCGGTACTCCGGGGAGGACCTGGCCCGGGTGGCCCGCATCCGCGAGCTGCAGGCCCTGCTCGGCCTGAACCTGGACGAGATCGCCGTGGTGCTGCGCAACGAGGACCGGCTCGCCCAGATCCGGCTCAGCTACCACGACGAGCGGACCAGCGACGAGGAACGCCGCCGGCTGACCGGCGAGTGCCTCATCCTGCAGGAGAGCCTGCGGGCCACCGTCGAGACCAAGCGGGTGGCGCTGGAAGGCTTCCTGGCCGATCTGGATGTCCGCATCCAGAAGTGCCGCGACCTGCTGGCCAGCCATCCGTGACCGGACGCTGGCCAGCAGGATGAGGGTGGGCCCGCGTTGCCCGGCCGTGCGGCATCAGGACGATCACAGCTGGTGCCGCGGACCGGTACGGTGCTTGCGTGGCCATGCCCCAGATCGTCGGCGGACAGGCATCACGCCGGGCGGACCGCTCGCCGTTAACGGCCCGGATCGGGTGACGGGCACACCGTGACCACAACCCCGGCCAGACGGCTGGTCATCACCTGCGCGGGCATCGTCGCCATCCTGGCCGCGGCCGTATGGCTGGCGAACACGCACCCGGAGGCCCCGCGCCTCGTGCAGGACCAGGCCGGGACGGTGGGCGTGCCCGACCGGGCGCAGGCCCAGGCCATGCTGCCCGTCATCGACGCCTACCTGGACCGGGACGCGGGACGGCTGGGCTTCGGCGGGGCCCTCAGTGCCCGGCTCAAGCCCCGGACCTTCTGCGACGCCAGCATCATCGAGATCAGGCCCGGCGAGACGCTCTCGAGCGCCGGTGCCCCGCCCCTCGTGCTGTCCTGGCGCGTGGGCATCGTGATGAACTGCGGCGAGTTCGCCCGCCGCGGCCCCACCCTGCTCGAGGGTTCGGCTGGCTACCCGGGCATCGGCGAGGTCGTCACCCTGGCCGGCGGTGGTTCCGGCCGCTACCGCGCACGGTCCCTCGACGTCGGCCCTCCGTACTACGACTCGTCCTGGGTCCACGCGCACTTCTCCCCGGGCGCCGCCGCCCTGGTCCTCGGCGAGAAGGTAACCGCGCCCGACCCGGCCCGCCAGGCCCGCCGGGCCTTCGGGTTTCCCCCTGCCACCCGCGCCGTCCAGGGCTGACCGCCCGGTTGTGCTGACCGCTCGCCTGGTGCCATCACGGTGACACTCGATGTCAGCTGCTGTCGTCGCCTATGATCAGGGCATGGGTCGATGGGAACCGGACGCGCGCGGCCGGCTCGAGCGGGCGGCCATGGAGCTCTACATCGAGCGCGGCTTCGAGCAGACCACGGTGACGGAGATCGCCAGACGGGCGGGACTGACGCAGCGGACGTTCTTCCGGCACTACGCCGACAAGCGGGAGGTCCTGTTCGCGGGCGCTGATGAGCTGAAGGAGCTCATCGTGCGGATCCTGGGCAGCGCGCTTGATTCCGCGGCGCCGATCGACGCGGTAGCCGAGGCCCTCCAGGCCGCCGGAGCCGCGATCGAGGAGGCCGGCGGCAGGCCCCGGCAGCGTCAGGTCGTCATCGCGGCGAACCCGGAACTCCAGGAGCGTGAGCTGATCAAGCTCGCCTCACTCGCATCGGCGATCGCCGGCGCGCTGCGCCAGCGCGGCGTCCCGGACCCGGCCGCCAGCCTCACCGCCGAAGCAGGCATCGCCGTCTTCAAGATCGGGTTCGAACGCTGGATCAGCCTGGACGGCCGGCAGGGCCTGCCGGAAACCATCCGTGAGGCGCTGGACGAGATGAAGGCCGTGACCGCGGGCAAATGACCGCCGGCGGCGGCCGCCGACCGTGACCGGGTTCGGGACGGCGTCATCGCGACGGGAAAGGCCCCGGCCGCGGGTCGGCCCGCGGCGATCATCCCATGCCCGGTGCTTAGGCTTCCGGGCATGGAGCCGGAAATGATCCGTGACGCGTTCGGCGCTGAGTCGCGGCGGCTGTCGGAGGTGGTCGCCGGCCTCGGTGACGCCGCCTTCGCCCAGCCCACGTCCTGTCCTCCCTGGACCGTCGCGGACCTGGTATACCACATGCGGATGACGATGGGGCGGCTGCCTGGCATGCTCGCCGGGCCGGACCCAGCCGGGCCGGACCCGGCCCGGGGCGGACCTGGTGACCGCGGCCGGCGACTACCGGGGGGATCAACGGTTCTCCGCCGACACCAACGCCGAGCGGATCCGGTCCGCCCAGCGCGGGGCCGCAGACCTGGCCGGCGCGGCGGCCCGGGCCCGCGACTTCGACGAGGCCCGTCAGCGAGCCTGGGCGGCGCTGCGGGCCGCACCGCCGGGGCGGGTGGTCCTGACCCGCCACGGCGACCGCATGCTGCTCGCGGAGTTCCTGCGCACCCGGGTCCTGGAACTCGCCGTGCACGGCCTGGACCTGGCCGCCGGCCTCGAACGCGCGCCCTGGATGACCGCCCCGGCGGCGGACGTAACCGAAGACCTGCTGCTGCCGCCGGCGGCCGCGGCCAGGCTGCGCTCCGGAACCGGCTGGGACCAGGTGACCCTGATCGCCGGGCTCACCGGTCGCCGCCCGCTCACAGCAGCCGAGACCGCACTCGTGCAGTCCGCCGGCGTTGGATGGCTGGCCCTCGGCTAACCGGGGAGCCCGTGCCGCTCGCGGGGTATCCGGCGGACCGGAGTCAGGGGGACGGGTGGAGATGCGTGCGCTGGCCGTCGTGGTCGAAAACGCACAGGATCTCCGCGGGGCCGCCGCGGGCCCCGACGGCGTGCGGAACCATGGTCGGGAACTCCGCCGCCTGCCCCGCCTCGACCACGATGGACCGCTCCCCCAGCCGCAGCACGACCGTCCCGGACAGAACCGTGAACCAGTCTTTGCCGGGGTGGACTCCCAGTTCGCCGTCGCCATCGCGGGGGGCCGGCCTGGTGATGCGCATCTTGGCCACGCTGATGCCGTGCGGCCCTGGTTCGCGGGTCAGCATCCAGGTGGTTACCCCCCGGACCTCATCGCGCTGCGGCCTGATCACCACGTCGTCGTCGTCGTCCGACTCCACCAGCTGGTCGAGGGTGGTCCCCAGAGCGCGGGCGATCGGGGCCAGCTGGTCGAGGGCGATCCGCCGGTGGCCCGTCTCGATCCGGCTCAGGGTGGAAGGGCTCAGGTAGCAGCGAGCCGCCAGGTCATCCAGCGACCAGCCCCGCGCGGCCCGCAGCCCCCTGATCCGCTGGCGGACCAGGCCGTCTAGCTCGCCGTCTTGCGTCATAGGCAAGACTCTATGTCAATGGCGCAAACTGCCCGTAGCGTGGAGGCATGGAAAGTCATCACGCCCATCATCACCACGACCACCACCAGGACGGGGACGAGGCCGCCGAGGCGGCCCTGGCCGAGCTCCTCGACCTCGACGCCGAGGTGCTGCACGCCTACCTGAGCTCCGTGATCGGCTGGGTCGGCGAGCTGGCTGCGTATCAGCCTCCCCGCCGGATCCTGGACCTGGGCTGCGGTACCGGCACCGGCGGCCTGGCCCTCCTGCGGCGCTTCCCGGCATCGGAGGTGACCGCGGTGGACGCATCCGTGCCCATGCTGGACCGTCTCCGCCAGAAGGCTCGTGAGCTGGACGTAGCCAGCCAGGTCCGCGCCGTCCAGGCCGACCTGGATGCGGGCTGGCCGGACACCGGCCCGGCGGACCTGGTGTGGGCGTCGAATTCCATGCACCACATGGCTGATCCAGATCGCGTCCTGGCCCAGATCCTCGCGGCGCTTGAGCCCGGTGGCCTGCTGGCGGTAGCCGAGATGGACTCCTTCCCCCGATTCCTGCCCGACGATCTCGGCATCGGCCGTCCCGGGCTCGAAGCGCGCTGCCACGCGGCCCAGGACGAAATGAGGAGCAACGACATGCCGTATCTCGGCTCGGACTGGGGTCCTCGCCTGGCGAAGGCGGGCTTCGCCGTCGAAGCGGAGCGGACCTTCGCCATCGACCTGGAGCCCCCGCTCCCCGCCGCGGCCGGCCGTTACGCCCAGCTGTCCCTGCAACGCGTCCGGTCCGCCCTCGACGGCCGGATCAGCGCCGAGGATCTGGTTACGCTCGACACCCTCCTCGGCGGTGACGGCCCCGCCAGCATCCTGCGGCGTGACGACCTCACCGTCCGCACTACGAGGACCGTCTGGGTGGCCAGGCGGCCATGAGACAGCCCCGCAGGCGTGAGCGGGGTGGCCAGTGCCCGGATCGGGAAGTGCCCGCGGCGGCCCGGCCGGCCGGAGGGGTCAGCTGCCGAGAAGCCAGCCGTTCGCGCTGGCCAGGCGGACCGCCTCGGCGCGGGTGCGGGCCCCGGTCTTGCCGATCGCGGCCGACAGGTGGTTGCGGACCGTCCCCTCGGACAGATGGAGGGCCGCGGCGATGTCGGCCACCGTCCCCCCGTCCCGGGCCGTGCGCAGCACGTCGGTCTCCCGGGGGGTGAGCGGGCTGTCCCCGGCGGCAAGGGTCTCCGCGGCCAGGCTGGGATCGACCACCCGCAGCCCGGAGGCCACCCGGCGGACCGCGTCGGCCAGCTGGCGGGCCGGGGTGTCCTTGACCACGAAACCGCTGGCCCCGGCGGCCATCGCGCGGCGCAGGTAGCCCGGCCGGCCGAACGTGGTCACGACCAGCACCCGGCACGACGGCAGCGCGGCCCGGAGTTCCTGGGTGGCGCTGATGCCGTCCAGGCCGGGCATCTCGACGTCGAGCAGGGCCACGTCGGGGCGGGCCCGGCGGGCCTCGGGAACCACCTCGTCGCCGCGGCCGACCTCGGCCACCACCTCCAGGTCTGGCTCGAGGGCGAGCAGCGCGGCCAGCGCCCCCCGGACCAGTGCCTGGTCGTCGGCGAGCAGCAGGCGGATAGGGGTGGTCACGGTGTGGTCATGGCACATGGACCCGCAGCGTGAAGCCGTCCCCGGCCGGGCGGCCGACGCTGACCGTCGCCCCGGCGGCCGCGGCCCGCTCCCGCAGGCCGGCCAGGCCATGACCACAGCCCGGCCCGTACCCGCTGGCCAGGGCGTCCAGGCCGTCCGCTGGCCGGTTATCCCCACCCGCCGCGCCGGGGCGGGCGGCCCGCAGCCGTCGTCGGCGATCTCGACCTCGCTGGCGCTGACCCGGATCCGGCAGCGGGCGGCACCGCTGTGCCGCACCACGTTGGTGACGCCCTCGCGGACCGCCCAGCCGAAGAGCTCCTGCCGGGGCCGCGGGATGCTGCTGGGGCCCTGATCGGGCAGGTCCGCCTCGATGCCGGCGGCAGCCAGCGCGGTCCGGGCACTGGCCAGTTCCCCCGCCAGGGTGATCTCCCGGTACCCGGCCGCGGCGGCCCGGACATCGGCCAGCGCCTGGCGGGCGATCCATTCCACGTCCGCGATCTCGGCCCCGGCTCGCTGCGGATCCAGGCTGGTGAGCCGCCCGGCCAGCTCCGCCTTGACCGCCACGACCGTCAGCGAGTGGCCGAGGATGTCATGCAGGTCGCGGGCGAACGTGTTGCGCTGCTCGGCCAGGGCCAGCCGGGTGATCTCGTTCCGGGCCTCGACCAGCTGGGCGTTGCGCTGGATGACGTGGCTCACGCCCCACGCGGCCAGGGCGGAAACGACTATCTGGAAGGCCATGGTCCCGTCGACGGTCCAGCCGTGCGCCCACGGGACGATCAGCGAGACCGCGACGAACACGCCCACCGCGGTCCAGCCCACCCGGGTGGGCAGCAGGAACACCGCCATCACGCCCACGTAGATGAGCAGGCCGCCGGCTGACGGGCCGAGCATGGCGTATGCCAGCCCTATCAGCACGGACTCGGCCACCAGCACCACCACGCCGATCCGGCGGGATATCCGCCGGTTCCGGAAGTCCCGCAGAAATCGGGCGGCGGCGAACGTCGCGACGAACAGGGCCGCGAACGCGATCAGGTCGGCCAGTCCCAGGTACCTGCGGGCCAGGTCCGGGTCTGACCAGAGCTTCCCCACCGGCTGGGCCAGGTAGACCAGCCAGATGGCCGCGAATACCCAGCTCACCCGGCTCCACCGGTTAGGCGGGGCCATGGGCTCGGGCGAGACGGGCGGCCGGCCGCCATCCGGGATTCGGCCATCCGGGCCGGCGCTGGCCACGGGAGTGCCGGCCGCGGCGGCGGGCCCGGGCCAGTCGCGCGGCTGGGCGGGCGCTTCGGTCATCGGGCCAGCTCGCCGGGCCGGGGCCACGCGAGGGCGCCCGGGCTGGCTATCCGGGCCGGCCGGAACTGGGGGAACCGCATACCCCGAGTCTGCTCGATGATCGGGCTGAGAGCCACTCACCGGGTCCAGCATCGAGGTGGGCGCCGGGCTCACCGGCAGGCCGGAGTGCGGCCATGCGTCCGCCATGGACTTATCATGCCGTGCCGGCCGCCTGCCCGGCGGCTGCCGCGTGTCATGCCCGGGCCATGACAGATGTCATGGCCCGGGCATCTCCGTGACCTGGTCAGGGCTCGACTGGCAGCCCGGCCCGGGCCCACGCCTGGAATCCGCCGTCCAGGTCCGTCGCCGCGGACAAGCCGAGATCCTGCAGTGAGGCGGCGGCCAGGCTGGAGGTGTACCCCGCCGAGCACATCACGATGACGTGCAGGTCATAGGACCCGGCCACGGGCAGCCGCGCGTCCGACGCGGGGTCCAGGCGCCACTCCAGGACGTTGCGCTCGATCACGAGCGCGCCAGGCACCTGGCCCTCGGCTGCACGCTGGGCCTGCGGCCGGATGTCCACCAGCAGCGCCCCGGCTTGCATGGCCGCCCAGGCCTGCGCCGGATCCAGCCGGTCCAGACGGCTCCGGGCCTGGTCCAGCACCTCACTGATCGGCCGGGCCCCGGGTGGTGACGTGCGGATCACCAGCGCTCCCCGGCGGTTTCCACGGCGGCGAGCACCAGGCCGCTCTGGGTCAGTTCGTAACGGCGCATCCCGGACAGCGGTGGTGAATACGCGTGGATGCTCACCGCAGGCGCGGCCGATTCGTTCGCCACCTCGTGCACGTGCCGCGGCCCGAACGACCTCATCCGGCCCGCCGCGAAGACCCTGGTGGCTACGGCCGTGCGGCGGGCGGCGGGCGTCCGTTCCCGCAGCTCCCCCTGGACCACGGCGAACGCACCGGAGGATCCGCAATGATCATGGAATCCGGTGCGCTGCCCCGGCAGCCAGCTCAGCAGCCACACCTCGTGGCTCTCGCCGCGCTCCAGCCGGTGATACCAGCGCTCGTCCTCGGTGTAGCGGACCAGGGCGGACCACTCCCCCGTGGCCGCGGCCCGGTGCACCAGGTCCGCGACCCGGGCCCGGTCCAGGGGGGCCCGGTCCAGGGGGGCCCGGTCCAGGGGGGCCCGGTCCAGGGGGGCCCCGTCCAGGGGGCCTGTCCAGCGGACTGTTCCATCTGGTCCGGCCGCTGGCGGACCACGCTGTTCGCGAGCATCGTCATCCTAGTTATCCGATCGTTACGATAGGAATATCGAGTACCCAGAGGTTAGCACGTCCTGTCCGCCGGTTCCGGGTACACGCTCTAACGCCAGTGAGGCGCGCCGGAATCACGTTTGCCCCGACCCCGGGGCGCCGGCCAGACTGGCCGATAACGGCGCCGGGGGACGCCTTCAGGGCGCAAGGCCGCGCCACGGGGTTCTCAAGCGGACATCGCGAGAGTGCACATCTCGCGATATGACTTGACAGTCTCAGCCAACGCGATACATCGTGTATCCCGATACGTGCCAGGCGGCCGGCGGCCGGATCCAGGGGAGGAACTGTGACCACTGAACCAGCCCGCACGGGGGCACCCAGCGCCGGCCGCCGCTGGGCACATCGCATCGCGGGCCTGCCCAGCGGGCGGCGCACCAAGTGGGCCGTGCTGGTCTTCTGGGTGATCGTGATCGCGCTGACCGGGTCCCTGGCCGGGAAGCTGATGGGGGTCGAGAAGAACGACGCCTCCGCGTACCTCCCTGCGTCCGCGGAGTCGACCCAGGCGCTCAAGCTGCAGGACCACTTCACCTCGAAGAACCTGAACCCGGCGGTGGTGGTCTACGTGCGGCCCTCCGGGCTGACTCCCGCCGACCTGGCTAAGATCGCCACGGACGCGAAGAAGTTCGCCACGCTGAACGACGCCGGGAAGGTGATCGGCCCGATCCCGTCCCGGGACCACAAGGCGGCCGAGGTCCTTATCGAGGCGCATCTCGGCTTCAGCAGCGGGATCACCAACTTCGTCAATCACGTGCACAGCATCGGGTCCTCGGGGGATCCAGGGCTGCACGTGTACGTGACGGGCCCCGCCGCCAGCGCGGCCGACTCGGTCAAGATCTTCAAGGGCATCGATTCCACCCTGCTGTACGCCACCCTCGGGGTGGTCATCGTGCTGCTCCTGCTGACCTACCGCAGTCCCATCCTCTGGCTGCTGCCGATCATGTCCGCCGGCGTCTCGCTGATCGCCGCCGAGGCCGTGATCTACGAGCTCGTCGTGCACGAGGGCCTGATCGTCAACGGGCAGACCGCCGGCATCCTGGTGGTGCTGGTGCTGGGTGCCTCGACCGACTACGCGCTGCTCCTGATCGCCCGGTACCGCGAGGAGCTGCGCAGGCACGAGGACCGGCATGAGGCCATGGCCGTGGCCATGCGGCGGGCCGGGCCCGCGATCTTCGCCAGCGGCCTGACCGTGATCGCCGCGATGCTCTGCCTGCTGGCGGCGGACTCAGCCGACATCTCCGGGCTGGGCCCGGTCGCCGCGATCGGCGTCGGGGTGGGCCTGCTGGCCATGATCACCCTGCTGCCCGCGCTGCTGGTCATCACGGGCCGCTGGGTGTTCTGGCCGCTGCGGCCACGGTACGGCTCGGAGGACCCCACGAGCCGCGGGCCGTGGGCCCGGATCGGCAGCCGCATCGCCCGCCGCCCCCGGCCGGTGTGGATCGTCACGGCGGTGCTGCTCGCCGTGGCCACGCTCGGCCTGATCGGCTTCCAGTTCGGCGCGCTCACCCAGGCCCAGTCCTACCGGGGCACGCCCAGCGCGGTCGCGGGCGAGACGGTCCTGGCCCAGCACTTCCCGGCGGGAGCCGGAGAACCGGTCTACGTGATCGGCCAGGCCCAGCAGGCCGCGCCGCTGCGCGCCGCACTGGCCGGCACCCGGGGCATCGCCGCGGTCAGCCCGCCGCAGGTGAAGGACGGGCTGGTGCTGCTGCAGGGCACGCTGGCCGTGCCGCCGGACAGCCAGGCCGCGTACACGGTGGTCAGCCGGGTGCGGGCGGCCGTGCACGCGATTCCCGGCGCAGACGCCAAGGTCGGCGGGTCCACCGCGATCAACGCCGACGTGCAGCACTACGCCATCCGGGACCGGAACGTCATCATCCCGCTGATCCTCCTCGTCGTGCTGATCATCCTGGGCCTGCTGCTGCGGGCGGTGGTCGCGCCGCTGATCCTGATCGGCACGGTCATCCTGTCGTTCGGCGCCGCGCTCGGCCTGTCCGCGCTCGCGTTCCGGCACATCTTCGGGTTCGCCGGGGCGGACAACTCCATGCCGCTGTTCGCCTTCGTGTTCCTGGTCGCCCTGGGGATCGACTACAACATCTTCCTGATGACCCGGGTGCGCGAGGAGTCGATCAAGTCCGGGACGCACCGCGGGATGATGACCGGGCTGGCCGCCACCGGCGGCGTGATCACCGCGGCGGGCCTGGTGCTGGCGGGCACGTTCGCCACGCTGGCCACGCTGCCGCTGGTCATCCTCACCGAGATCGGGTTCACGGTGGCGCTCGGGGTCCTGCTGGACACCCTGGTGGTGCGGTCGATCCTGGTGACCGCGCTGACCCTGGACATCGGCCGGCACATGTGGTGGCCCAGCCCCTCGCCACCCGGCGGGACGACGCGGCAGCCGAGCGGCCGGGCCAGCTGTCCCGGGCCCGGTGACCAGCCGGCCGCGCGGGGCGCCCCCCGGGTACTCACCGGGGCTCCCCGCGGGCAGGACGGGTTCTGCTGGCACGTACAGTTAGCTGCCGTGGGATCAGGTTCAGGCCGCGCAGGCTCTCCGGAGCCCGATGGTCTCGTGGTCCGCACCGTCCCGGTCGCCGATCCGGGTGACCTGGTGGGCCAGCTGCCCGGCACCGGGCCGCTGGCCTGGATCCGCCGCCGTGAGGGACTCGTGGGCTGGGGCGAGGTGGCCCGGGTCACGCTGCCCGCCGGGCAGGACCGCTTCACCGCGGCCGACAAGTGGCTGCGGGCCCTCCTGGACGGCGCGCACATCGAGGACCGCGTGGGTGCGCCCGGCTCCGGGCCGGTGGCCTTCGGCAGCTTCACGTTCGACCCCACCTCCGAAGGGTCCATCCTCATTCTTCCCCAGGTGGTACTGGGCCGCCGGGCCGGCCGGGCCTGGCTTACCACGGTGACCGGCCAGCCGCCCGCCCCGCCCTCCCCGCCAGCCCCGCTGAACCGGTCCCGGCTGGCCCAGCCCCCGGGGACGCCACCCGCTCCCGGGCTGATCCGCTGGCACGACGGCAGCCTGACCGCGCCGCAATGGGAGCGGGCGGTCGCGGCGGCTGTAGAGCGCATCAAGGCCGGCCGGCTGCAGAAGGTGGTGCTGGCCCGCGACCTGTACGCGTCGGCCCCGGGCCTGATCGATGAGCGGCTGCTGCTGGAGCGGCTGGCCGCCCGCTACCCGGACTGTTACACGTTCGCCTGCGGCGGCCTGGTCGGGGCGACCCCGGAGCTGCTGATCAGGCGGCAGGACGCGCAGATCAGCTCGCTCGTGCTGGCGGGCACGGCGCCGCGCGGCGATGACCCGGACCGGGACGCGGCGCTGGGCACCGCGCTGCTCGCCTCGGCCAAGGACACCGAGGAACACGGGTACGCGGCGGCCGGGGTACAGCAGTCTCTCGCCCCGCTGTGCGACGAGCTGACCGTGGCCCCGCGCCCGGAGCTGCTCCGCCTGGCTAACGTGCAGCACCTCGCCACCGCGATCAGCGGCCGGCTGGCGGTGCGGGACGACGGCACGCGCCCGTCCGTGCTCGCCCTCGCCGACGCGCTCCATCCCACCGCGGCGGTGTGCGGCACGCCGACCGAGACCGCGATGGAGCTGATCCGCGAGCTGGAAGGCATGGACCGGGGCCGGTACGCCGGGCCGGTCGGCTGGGTGGACAGCGCCGGAAACGGGGAATGGGGCATCGCCCTGCGCTGCGCCGAAGTGGACCGAACCCGGGCCCGCCTGTTCGCCGGCGGCGGCATCGTGGCCGACTCCGACCCCGAGGCCGAACTCGCCGAGGCCCAGGCCAAGTTCCGCCCCATGCAGTCCGCCCTAGAAGGCTGAGACAGCCCAGGTCCAGGGCCAAGGCGGGAGCCTAGCTAGGGCGCCAGCCACCGCCGAACCATACCTAGGACGCCAGCCACCGCCTATCCGCGGCCGAGGCCAGGCCCCGCCGGAGGCGGGGTTCTGTCCGAGGCCGCGGATGGCGGGGGGCCCAGGGGGTCGGCCCCCGGACCAACTCAGTGCAGGCGGACTCTCGGGTCCAGCACGGCGTAGAAGGCGTCCACGACGATGTTCGCCACCACCACGGCGGCGGAGGCGACGATGACCACGCCGATGATCACCGGCAGGTCCTGCTGGGTGATGGACTGCACCGCGGTGTAACCCAGGCCCGGCATCGAGAAGACGACCTCGGTGATGACCGCGCCGCCGAGCAGGATGCCCACGTCCAGGCCGAACTGGGTGACGATCGGGGTCAGCGCCGCCCGCAGCGAGTGCCGGAAGATGACCCGCCGCTCGGACAGCCCCTTGGCCCGGGCGGTGCGGATGTAGTCCTCGTTCATCACGTCCAGCATCGACCCCCGGGTCAGCCGGGTGTAGGTCGCGGCCGACACCAGGGCCAGGGTGAACCAGGGCAGGATCAGCGAGCGGAACCACCCGGTGGGGCTCTGGCTGAACGGGATGTAGCGTGGCCGGGAACGCGTGGATGCCGTGGATGGTGAGCTCGTAGTAGAAGACCAGGAGCAGCAGCAGTCCCAGCACGAACGTCGGCATCGAGTAGAAGAACAGGGCCAGGCCGGTGAAGAGCGCGGTCCGCCAGCGACCGCGACTTGACCGCGGACAGCACGCCGCTGAGCACGCCCAGCACGACCCAGATGATGGCCGCCCCGATGACCAGGGACAGCGTGATCGGGAACGCGGCCTTCAGCACCGAGTTCACCGACTGGCCGTGGTAGAAGGAGTAGCCCAGGTTGCCGTGCAGCAGCAGCCACACGAAGTGCCAGTACTGCACGTAGATGGGCCGGTCGAGCTGCAGGCGCTTGGTCACCTCGGCGATCACCTGCGGCGTGGCGTCCTTGCCGGCCAGGACCCGGGGTACCTGCTTCGCGCCCGGGCCGATGAAGAAGATCGCGAAGACGCCGACGGTGATGAGCCAGAGCACGATGATGCCCTGGAAGATGCGGCGGATCAGAAAGCGGGCCACGTGAACTCCCTAGACGAACAGCTGGCCGCCGCGCGGGTCGAATGCGTCCCGCACGCCATCACCGAAGATGTTGAACGCGAGCGTGGTGATCAGCAGCGCCAGGCTGGGGAAGACCAGGTACCACCACGCCCCGTACTCGAACACGGTCTGCGAATCCGCGATCATCGCCCCCCAGTCCGAGGTGGGCGGGGGGATGCCGACGTTGAGGTAGGAGAGGGACGCCTCGGCCACGATCGACACCGGGATCAGCAGGCTCGTGTAGACGATGATCGGGGCGATCACGTTGGGCAGGATGTCGATGAACATGATCCGCCAGGGACCCGCGCCCAGCGACCGGGCGGCCTCGACGTACTCCTTCTCCCGGATCGACAGCACCTGGCCGCGGATGATCCGGCCGACGGACGCCCAGCCGAGGAACCCGATGACGATGAGCAGGACCACCAGGCCCGGGCCGATCACCGTGACCAGTGAGATGGCCAGCAGCAGGAACGGGATGGCGAGCAGCCAGTCCATGAGCCGGGCCAGCAGCGTATCGGTGAGGCCGCCGAAGTACCCGGCGGCCAGCCCGACGATCGCTCCGGTCGCGACCGAGATCACCGAGGCCAGCACGCCGACGATGAGCGAGACCCGGGCGCCGTAGGCGATCCGGACCAGGATGTCACGCCCCAGCGTGTCGGTGCCGAGCAGGAAACGGCTGGACGGGCCGAGCGGCTGGCCGCTGGCGTTCACCCCGATCGGTGCGGGGAACTGCTGGTTAGGGCCGTGGCCGACGATCGCGGCCACGACTGGCGCGAAGATCGCCACCAGGATGATGAAGCCGATCACGCCGAGGGAGATCATCGACGCCTTGTCGTGCAGCAGCCGCTGCATGGCCAGCCGCCAGGGGCTGCGCCCCTCGATCTTCTTCGCGGCGCCCTCGACCCCGGTGCCCGGCGCGGGTGCCGATCCCGCGGAGGCCTGCTCGGAAGCTTCCGGAATGTTCAAAGCCATGATGTCACTTCCCTGGTGCAGGCTCAGGCGCTGCCGAGCAGGCCGGACTCGATCACGCGGTCTTCGGCGGAGATGGTCGGCCGGGCCTTGGAGATGTCTTCCCCGTCCTCGACCGGGAAGTGGCACGCGGCCAGGTGGTCCGCCCCGTCGCCGAGGCGCGGCTCCAGCACGGGATCGGATTCCACGCACGTCGGGGCCGCCTTCGGGCACCGCGGGTGGAACCGGCAGCCCGAGGGCGGGCTGATCGGCGAGGGCACGTCCCCGGCCAGGATGATCCGCTCCCGCTGGCCGGCCTTGTCCGGGTCCGGGACCGGGACCGCCGACAGCAGCGCGTCGGTGTAGGGGTGCCGCGGGTGGGCCCAGAGGTCATCGACCGGCGCGAGCTCGGTCACCTGGCCCAGGTACATGACCGCCACGGAGTTGCTCACGTGCCGCACCACGGACAGGTCGTGGGCGATGAAGATGTAGGTCAGGCCCAGCTCTTTCTGCAGGTCGGCCAGCAGGTTGATGATCTGCGCCTGGATCGACACGTCCAGCGCGGACACCGGCTCATCGCAGACGATCAGCTTGGGCCGGAAGGCCAGCGCCCTCGCGACCCCGATGCGCTGCCGCTGCCCGCCGGAGAACTCAGCCGGGAACCGGTTGAAGTGCTCCGGGTTCAGCCCGACCAGCTCCATGACCTCCTGGACCTTGCGCTTGCGCTCCTGGCCGCTGGCCGTGTTGTGGATCGCGAACGGGTCCCCGATGATCGACCCGACCCGCCGCCGCGGGTTCAGCGACCCGTACGGGTCCTGAAAGATCATCTGCATCTCGCGCCGGAACGGCCGCATCTGCCGTGGCTTGAGCTTGCTGATGTCCTGGCCGTCGAACGTGATCCGCCCCGACGTAAGGTCGTACAGCCGCAGAACGCAGCGGGCCAGCGTCGACTTGCCGCAGCCGGTCTCGCCGACCAGGCCCAGTGTCTGGCCGCGGCGGACCTCCAGGCTGACCCCGTCCACCGCGTGCACGTACTCCCGGTCGCGCCGGAAGAGTGCCGAGGACTGCACGGGAAAGTACTTGACCAGGTTCTCCACCCGTAGGAGGACATCCCCGCCGGCGGGCTCTGGCGCGCTGGCCGTGGTCTCCGCGTTCATCACACCGTCCCTGAGGCTTCGGCCTGTGCCGGAAGTTTCTCGCCCACGACTTTGAGCCGTAGCTCGTTGCGCGCCGCCATGTCGTGCGGGAGCCAGCACGCCGACAGGTGGGTCGCATCGGTCCCCACCGCGGCCAGAGGCGGGACCTCGGTGCGGCACCGGTCCATCACGTAATCGCAGCGGGGAGCGAACGGGCAGCCCGGCGGGAGGTTGATCAGGCTGGGCGGCTGGCCATGGATCGAGTGGAGCCGCTCCCGCTCGCCGCCGTAGGCCGGCAACGACAGCAGCAGCCCCTCGGTGTAGGGGTGGTGGTGCGCGAAGAACATGGTGCGGAGGTCGGCCTTTTCCATGACCGTCCCGGCGTACATCACCTGCACGTCATCGGCCGCATCCGCGATGACGCCGAGGTCGTGGGTGATGAGGATCACGGCGGTGCCGAACTCGGCCTGCAAGGTCTTGATGACCGCCAGCACCTGCGCTTGCACGGTGACGTCGAGCGCGGTCGTCGGCTCGTCGGCGATCAGCAGCTTGGGGTTGAGCGACATGGCCATCGCGATCATGGCGCGCTGCCGCATACCGCCGGAGAACTGGTGCGGGTAGTCGTCCACCCGGCGGTCCGCCTGCGGGATCCCGACCAGCCTGAGCAGCTCGACGGCCCGGGCCCGGGCCTGCGCCTTGGACATGTCGTGGTCGTGCTGGCGGATCATCTCCACGATCTGCCAGCCGACCTTGTAGTACGGGTGCAGGCTCGACAACGGGTCCTGGAAGATCATGCCGATCTCGGCCCCGCGGATCTTGCGCATCTCACCCTCGCCGAGCGTGAGCAGGTCCCTGCCCTCGAACATCGCCCGGCCGCTGACCCGGGCCGCGCGGGTGAGGCCCATGATCGTCTGTGTCGACACGCTCTTGCCGGAGCCTGACTCCCCGACGATGCCGAGGGTCTGCCCGGCATCGACCGCGAAGGAGACCCCGCGCACCGCCTGCACGATGCCGTCAGCGGTCCTGAAGGACACGCACAGGTCGTCAACCTCGAGCAGGGTCACGCTACCTACCCTTCCCCACCTCAAAGGTCCAGGCTCGGCATGTTGGCGCAGCCCAGACCCTGCAATGACTGTAATCCCGGCCGGCCGCCCCGCGGTAGGTACCGAGGGGCGGCCGGTTGACTCGATCAGCGTACGTTCCGTGACGAATGCTGTGATCCGTTACGAAATGTTCGAATCAGGGATCATCCCGGCGAGCTCATCCAGATGTTCGTCGGGTCGAACTGCTGGATCGCCGGAACATACACCGCGTTGTGCACGTAGCTGGCGTGATACAGCGGCTGGTTCGGGTTGACGATCGGGTAGAACGGAGCGTCCTTCATGACCGCCTCATCCGCCTGGGCCCAGATCGTGGCGGCCGAGCTGGCCGACGCCGAGCTCGCGCCCTTGGCGATCAGGGACGTCACCGAGGGGTTGTTGTAGAACCCGAAGTTACTCCCGATCGGCGGGTAGGAGGCCGGGCCGGAGAACAGCGGGTTGAAGAACGACACCGCGGCATCCCCGTACCAGTCCGGACCCCACCCGGCGAGGGACAGGTCCCACGTGCCCTTCTTGGCCACGCTCGGCACCTCCATGTACTTCACGTAGAAGTCCGAGGGGGTGGCCCCGAGCAGCTTGATCTTCACGCCGATGCTGGACAGGTCGCTCTGCAGCGTCTGCGCCATCTTGGTCGCGATCGTGCTGGACGGCCGGTACAGCAGGGTCAGGTTCAGCCCGTTCTTGTACCCGGCGGCCGCCAGCAGCTGCTTGGCCTTGGTCGGGTTGTACGGGTACGGGTTGTAGCCCGCCGGCACGTCCTGCGACCCGTTGATCCCCGTCGGCAGCACGTGGGTCTGGGCCACACCCTGGGTCGGGCCGCCATTGTCGGTGAGCAGGTGGGCCCGGTTGATGCCGTAGCTGAGGGCCTGCCGGACCTGGACCTTCTTCAGCGCGCCGTTGTTGTTCGGCGACACCGCGTTGAAGACGAGGTACGGGTTGGTGGAGTAAGTGGAGCCGAGGTTGAAGTTGTGGTTCAGCCCCTGCTTCATCTGGGCCTGCAGGCCCGGATCCGCCCCGAC
The DNA here is from genome assembly GCA_963723595.1 of uncultured Actinomycetes bacterium. Taxonomy (GTDB): domain Bacteria; phylum Actinomycetota; class Actinomycetes; order Streptosporangiales; family Streptosporangiaceae; genus RYN-230. The sequence continues at coordinate 29,765 of CAVRRQ010000010.1, read as the reverse complement.
CGGCGGGAACGCGTCAAACTCCATGCTGGCCGAGGCCGTGTTGGTCTGCAGCTGCTGCTGGACCGCGGGCTCGTTGCCGGTCTCCGAGACCTTGATCTCGTTGACGTAGGCCTTGCGGATCGGGTCCGTGCTGGCCTTCCACGCCGGGTTGCGGACGAAGACGATGCTCCGCGTGGGCACGTAGCTCTGGATCTTGTACGGCCCGTCGGCGATGATGTGCTGCCCCACGGCCCCGCTGGCCGGGCAGGTAGTCCAGGCTCTCGACCGGCGCGGGCGCGAAGGCGTCCAGCTGCAGCATGTCCGGGAAGTAGCTGGCCGGGTGGACCAGGTTGTAGGTGATCGTCTGCCCCGAGGCCTTCACACCCGAGATCTGGTGGGTGTCGATGTACTTCTTGATGGCCGAGACCGAGGTGGACGGGACCTTGGCGAACCCGGTGCAGAACTGCTGGTAACCCGACGATCAGCGCCTCGTAGTCCGGCAGGCCGCCGAACGGCTGCGGTCGGGTTGCACGTCCCGCTTGAGGCCGAGCAGCGCGTCAGCCGCCGTGACCTGCCGCGCCGGGCTGGTGTCCCAGTCCGCGCCGGTCCGGATCGTCACCGTGTACGTCTTGCCGCCGTTGGAGACGGTCGGCAGCGCGGTGGCCAGGTCCGGCGCGACCGTGGTCACCTTGCCCGGCGTGGCCGGGTAGGCGTACAGCAGCCGGAGCCAGGGCCGCTGGCCCAGCGCGCCGATCGTGTAGTAGGAGACGTTGTAGTCCATGAAGTCAACGTCGCCCTGGCCGAGCATGTTCAGCGTGCCGCCCTTTTTGGGCGTCCCGGACCCGGGGTTCACCCCCTGCAGACCATAGGTCCTGCGAGCCCGATGACGTGCCGGTACGTCGAGCCGCCGCCGCCGCCGCTGCTGCCGCCACAGGCGGTAGCCACGAGGGCAAGCACGGTCACGCCTACGGCGGCCGCATAGCCCCGCGTGCGTATGCGCATCGACACATTCCTCCTTCTGATGTTCCGCCGCGAAGTTCGTCCGCGAGCGAGGACCCATGGGGCCGATTCCGGCCCACGGTCGGCGGCACGCCAAGATCGACGTCCGACCGGCTCATGCTAGGTGCGGCTAGCCGCCGTGGTGAACAGGCAAGATGCCGCCGCCCCGAATCGTGACCCGACGGTAATCTGACCCTTATCAGACCGCTACCGGGCCGCCCTCGATGCGGCATACCGGGGCGCTGGGGTATACAGTTGACGCCCTTCTCGATTAGAGCGGTCTCCCCCGTCATCCGGTACAACTGGACCCTCTGGGCCGCAACGGCGAAAAGGATCACTGCGGGCGGCGCCCTTCCCCGCAATTTTTCCTTGGCCTGTTCCCCCTCCCGGCCGTCCCGGAGGCGGGAACAGCAGGGGTCCGGGGCTAGAGGAGAGCGGCGACGGCCGCCGCCGCGGCCTTAGCCAGCCGCTGCCGCAGCGCGGTCCCGGCCGCCCGGTCTGCGGCCACCTCGACCACCCGGATCCCGTCGCCCTTCAGGGCGGCGGGCAGGTCGGCCGCCCGCGCCACCACCGTGTACCCGATCATGGCCGCGGCGGCCAGGCCCGCCAGGCGGGTCCCATGCGGCGTGCCGAAGACCCGCTCGAACGGGGCGGGCACCGCGGCCTGCTCCAGGGTGGAGAAGATGCCGCCGCCGTCGTTGTTGGCGACCACCAGGACCAGGTCCGCACGGGCTTCGTCCGGCCCCGTGAACAGCCCGGGCGCGTCATGCAGGAACGCCAGGTCACCCAGCAGCACGGCGGCCGGGCCGCCGCCGGACGCCTGGTGCGCGAGCGCGGCCCCGGCCGCCGAGGAGATCAGCCCGTCGATGCCGCTCGCCCCCCGGCTGGCCAGCACCCGCAGGCCGTCCCGGGGGGCCTGGTGCCGGTCCAGGTCGCGGATCGGCAGGCTGGACGCGGCCCACAGCAGCGCCCCGTCCGGCATGGCCGCGGCGAGGTCGCGGGCCAGCCGCGGCTCGGTCAGCTCACCGCCGGCGTCCAGGATCGCATCCACCGCGCCGCGGGCGGCCGCGTCCGCCTCCTGCCAGCCGCGCAGCCAGCCGGCGGGAGGCCTGCCGGGCGCACCCGCCAGCCGGACCGCCGCGGCCACGTCGGTGGCGGTGCGCGCGGGGTCCGCCCAGCGGCCCGGTCCCTGGGCCAGGACCACCTGCCGGGCGCCGTCCGCCGCGGCCTGGCGCAGGAACGCTGTCTGGCCCCGGGACAGCCCCGGCGGCCGCGCAGATGACCAGGTCAGGACGGTGCGCGGCCAGGAACGCCGGATGCTCGAGCAGGTACTGGTAGGCGCCGAGCGCGTGCGGGCCCTGCCGCGCCCCGGACGACGGCTCGGCCAGCACCGGCCAGCCCGCCGCGGCGGCCAGCCGGAGCAGCCCGGACGGGCCGGCGCGCCGTCCCCGGCCACGATGACCCCGCGCTCGGACCACGGCAGGTCCAGCAGGCCGGGCTCATCGGCCCGGCGGGCCGCAGCCCGTCCGGGCGCGCCGCGGCCTGATCCCCCGCCCACCGGGTCCACGGGGCCCCGCCGGCCCGCCCGGCCAGCGGCTCCGGCCATCCGCCGTCCTCAGCGGCGGTCCGGACGCCGGGGTCCCGGCGTCCGGCAGGCCCGGCACCAGCGGATCCCGCAGCGGCAGGTTCAGGTGCACCGGCCCGGGAAAGCCCCCGTCCGCCCCGGACGCCACCGCCCACGCGTGGCAGGCCAGCGACCGCCAGTACGCGTTCATCCCCGGGCGGGCCTCCGGCACCCCGGCCTCGGCAAACCAGCGAACCGCCCCGCCGTAAAGTTTCAGCTGGTCGATCGCCTGATTGGCGCCGGTGCCGCGCAGCTCGGGCGGCCGGTCCGCGGTCAGCACCAGCAGCGGGACACCAGACTCGTCCGCCTCGATCACCGCGGGGTGGAAGTTGGCCGCCGCCGTCCCCGAGGTGCAGATCAGCGCGACGGGCCGCCCGCTGGCCTTGGCCAGCCCCAAGGCCAGGAACGCCGCCGACCGTTCATCGATGCGCACGTGCAGCCGGAGGCCCGTCCGGCGCCGCACTCTCCTCCCAGAGGGCGATGGCCAGGGGCGCGCTGCGCGAGCCGGGGGCCAGCACGGCCTCCCGCAGGCCGCAGCGCACCAGCTCGTCGACCAGGGTGACGGCGAAGGCAGTCGAGGGATTCACGATGCGCACGCCGGCCCGGTCAGGCCGGCCCGGCCGGGACGGCCGCACCGAGGAATTCCGCCGCAGCTGCCACCCGGGCACGCCAGGGTTCCGGGTCGGCCGACCACGATCCCATCCGTTGCGGATCTGCCGGAGGCCGGCGAACCGGCAGGTAACCGTCCTCCTCAGCCAGCGGATCGCTGGTGACGTCGCCGGTCAGCAGGCTCATCGTGGCCAGGCCGCACGCGTAGGGCAGGCTGGGCAGGGCCGCGGCGAGGGCCACCCCCGCGGCCAGGCCCACCGACGACTCGACCGCGCTGGACACCACGACGGGCAGCCCGCACGCCTCCGCGACCCGCAGGGCGGCCGCGACCCCGCCCAGCGGCTGGGCCTTCAGCATCACGATGTCCGCCGCGCCCGCGGCCCGCACGGCCAGCGGGTCCTCGGCCTTGCGGATCGACTCGTCCGCGGCGATGGGGACCTCCACCCGGCGGCGCAGCGCAGCCAGCTCGTCCAGGGTGGCGCAGGGCTGCTCGGCGTACTCGAGCCCGAACCGGCCCAGCAGGCCCAGCATCCGGGCGGCGGTGTCCACGTCCCACCCGCCGTTCGCGTCCACCCGGATCCGGCCCCCGGCCCCCAGCGCGTCGCGCACCGCCTCGACCCGGGCGAGGTCGTCGCCGTCGGCCTGGCCGCGCTCGGCGACCTTCACCTTCGCGGTCCGGCAGCCGGAACCGGACACGATGCGGTGCGCCTGCTCCGGGCCCACCGCGGGCACGGTCACGTTCACCGGCACCCGGTCACGGACCGGCGCGGGCCACCCGTCCCAGGCGGCTTCCAGGGCGCAGGCCAGCCAGCGGGCGCATTCCCGCGGCCCGTACTCACCGAACGGGGAGAACTCCGCCCACCCGGCGGGGCCCTCGATCAGCGCCCCCTCGCGGACCGTGATGCCGCGGAAGCGGGTGCGCATCGGGATCGCGAACGCGCGCAGGCCCGGCAGCACGCCGCTGCGACCCGGTCACGCGGTCCCGGGTCAGCGTCGGCCACGGCACCACCCTCCCGGCTCATCCCAGATCTGCCCGGATAACCTTACGTCGATGACCCCCCGCCCCTTGCACGCAGTGCTGCTTCCCGCGGCCGCGGGTGCCGGGCGGCTGCTGGAGGCGCTGGGCGCGGCCCTGGACGGCACCGGGCCGGCGCTCCTGCCCGTCGATCCCCGGCTGCCCGCCGAGCGGGTCGCGGCTCTGCTCCAGGCGCTGCGCCCCGCCACCCTGGAAACCCTGGACGGTCCCCAACGGCTTGACCCGGGTGAGTCCCCCGGGGTGGCCCCGGGGACCGCGGTGGTGATCGCCACGTCCGGGTCCACGGGAGAGCCCAAGGGCGTCGAGCTGGGCGCGGCGGCGCTGCGCCATTCGGCGCGGGCCAGCCTGGACCGGATCGGCGCCCGGCCCGGTGAGGCGTGGCTGTCCTGCCTGCCGCCGAGTCACATCTCCGGCCTGCAGGTGTTCGTCCGGTCGCTGCTGTCCGGCGTCCGCGCCGGTGGTCCTGGACCGGCTGGACAGGAACACGCCCCGGCGCAGCGCGCCCGCGGCCGCGGCGGCCGCGCGGCGTACGTGTCGCTGGTGCCGACCCAGGTCCGCCACCTGCTGGATGAGCCGGGGGGCGGGAGGCGCTGGCCGGGTTCCGCGCGATCCTGCTCGGCGGGGCCGCGGTGCCGGCCGGGCTCCGCGCCGAGGCGGCCGCCGCGGGAGCCCGGGTGATCACCACGTACGGCATGTCCGAGACGTGCGGCGGCTGCGTCTACGACGGGGCGCCGCTGGACGGGGTGTCGGTCCGGATCGGCCCCGATGGCCGGATCCAGCTGGCCGGCCCGGTCCTGTTCTCGGGGTACCGGGGGCAGCCCGGCCTGACGGCCGCCGCGCTGGACGGCGGCTGGTTCGTCACCTCCGACCTGGGCGAGGTGGACGCCTCGGGGCGGCTGACGGTCCGGGGCCGCGCCGACGGCATGATCAACACCGGCGGCGAGAAGGTCGCCGCAGACGAGGTGGCGTCGGTCCTGGAAGACTGCCCGGCGGTCCGGGAGGCCGTCGTGGTCGGGCGGCCCGATCCCGAGTGGGGTGAGCTGGTCACCGCGATCGTGGTGCCCGCGGACCCGGCGGCCCCCCCGGGCCTGGACCTGCTGCGCGGGTTCGCCCGCGGCCGGCTGCCTGACTACGCGGCCCCCCGGGCGGTCGTCGTGGTGCCGGCCGTGCCGCTGCTGTCGTCCGGCAAGCCGGACCTGCCAGGCGCTGAGGTTGCTGGCGCAGCAGGACTGACGGGCGCGGCAGGACTAAACCGGCGCTGCCGGGGCGTTCTCTATCGGTGGGAGTACAGCCGCGGCACTCGGAGGACGGGGGGCCTGATGTGCGCGGGAATGGGCGGAACGCGAGCCGGATTCGCGCGTGCGGGCACTGCCGCGGGGTACGGGACGGGAACAATTGGCTCCCGCCAGCGTTAATACATAGTGCCCGCGCTTCACAGTAGCAAGTGCTGCGGACCGCTGGAGCACACCGAGATCGCGGATACGTGATGACGTATGTGCGGACTTCGCGCCCACGAAGGGAGGAGGTGCCTCGATGCCAAGGAATGCCACCGCCAGGCGGGAGACCGAGGACGCCGACGAGGCGGCCAGCACGCGTGTGGACGAGCTGATTCAGCTTGGCCGCGGACAGGGGTACCTGTCCCTGACTGAGTTGCGCGCGGCGTTCGGTGAGGCGGGCGTTTCTCCCGCGGAAGGCCGGTCCATCATCCGCGAACTGGCGGAAGCCGGGGTGCGGCTGGGTGATGAGCCGGGTGGGGCGGCGGCCCGGGAGGGCACGGCCTCAAAGGGCCCTACCTCAACGGGCACCAGCTCAAAGAGCACTGCCCCCAAGCGAGCACGGACGGGCACGGAGGACATGACTACAGCACAACTCACCGCATCGCCTGACATCGCTGACGAGCCCGCGCTGGATAGCCTGGACGCCGCCGAGGCGGAGGCGGTCGCGCTGGCCGAGCCCGCTCCGGCCCCGGAGCTGGCCTCCGGCAATTCGGCGGAACCGGCCCAGCCGGCGGCCGAGGTGGATCTGGACGACCAGACGTCAGCCATGGGCGACTCGGTGCACACCTACCTGAAGTCGATCGGCCGGACGAGCCTGCTCACCGCGGAGCAGGAGGTCAACCTGGCCAAGCGGATCGAGGCAGGCCTGTTCGCCGAGCACAAGCTGGCCACGGAGGCTGACCTGCCCGAGGCGTACCGGCGTGACCTGGAAGAGGTCGCCGAGGACGGCAGGCGCGCCAAGGCGCACATGCTGGAGGCGAACCTGCGGCTGGTGGTGTCGGTCGCCAAGAAGTACAGCGACCGCGGCCTGTCCCTGCTGGACGTGGTGCAGGAAGGCAACCTCGGCCTGATCCGGGCGGTCGAGAAGTTTGACTACACCAAGGGCTACAAGTTCTCGACCTACGCGATGTGGTGGATCCGGCAGGCCATCCAGCGTGGTTTCGCGGACTCGGCCCGGACCATCCGGCTCCCGGTGCACGTGCTCGAGATGCTGAGCAAGCTCAGCCGGGTCGAGCGGGACATGCACCAGCGCCTCGGCCGTGAGCCCACGCCCGAGGAGCTGGCCGTCGAGCTGGACCGGACCCCGGACCAGATCGAGGAGCTGCTGCGCACCAGCCGCCAGCCGATCAGCCTGGACTCCACCATCGGCGAGGATGGCGAGACCAGCATCGGTGACCTCATCGAGGACACCGACGCCCCGGAGGCCTCCGAGCTGGTGGACCGGCAGCTCATGGCCGACCAGCTGCGGCACGCCCTGGACGGGCTGACCCAGCGCGAGGCCACCATCATGGCCATGCGGTTCGGCCTGTACGACGGCAACCCGCACACGCTGGACGAGATCGGCCGGGCGCTCGGCCTGACCCGCGAGCGGATCAGGCAGCTGGAGAAGCAGTCCCTGTCCAAGCTGCGCCACCCCAGCCGGGCCCAGCCGCTGCTCGACTATGCCAGCTAAACAACGGGCCAGCTAAACAACGGGCCAGCTAAACAACGGGCCCAGCTGAGCAGAGGGCCCAGCTAGAGCAGCCCGCTAGCCGTTCCAGACGGTCCCGACCCGGTCCAGGGCGGGCCCGGCCTGCGCGTACCCCGCACGCGCCGCCGGAGCCCGCCGGGCCGGGTCGAGTACGTTCCGGCCGATGGCGGCCACCGCCTGCGGGTCGGGTGAGACCACCGCGACGGCACGCCCGGCCCGGGTCAGCTCGGCGGCCTGCCGCACCGCGGCGGTCGCGGCGCGCAGGCCCCGGGGAATCGGCGCCAGCACCACGATCTGCTCGCACCCGGCCGCGAGGTCCGCGTTCGCGGGCGAGCGGATGCCCCCGTCGATCCACCGCCGGCCGGCCATGGTCACCGGCGGCCACACGCCCGGCACCGCGCAGCTGGCGCCGACCGCGTCAACCAGGCTCACCCCGCTGGCCGGCGTCCAGCGCCGTGAACTCGCCGGTCACGGCGTCGATCGCGGTGATCGAGCAGCCGCCGGCCCGGCCACTCCTCGCTGGGTATCCGCGCCGCGATCACCGCCCGCCGCCCGGCCTCCGGCATCGTCCGGGCGGCCAGCGCCATCCGGCCGATCCTGGCCTGCGCCCGGACCGGGTCCCGATAACGCAGCATGGCCCAGCCGAACACGGCCATGTCCCGGCGCGTCATCCTGTCGCCGCTGCCCGGCCCGGCGGGCGGCGGCACAAGCTGTTCCTGGTAGAGCTGGGCCGGGTCGGCGCCCCAGGCCAGCTGTGCGCCGACCACCGCGCCGGCGGACGTGCCGACCAGCAGGTCGGCCGCGCCCAGCTCGATCCCGCGGTCGGCCAGCCCGGCCAGCAGCCCGATCTCCCAGGCGACGCCGGTGACCCCGCCGCCGCCGAGCACCAGCGCCCTGCTTGCCATGCCCCAGTTCTACCCCGGCCAGTGCGGGCGCGCGAGGGCACGGCCCCGGCGGGTGCTGTACTGGTGCCGTGGACCCCACGCGTGACGAGCCGCCGGGCGCCCCGCCGCACCGTGACCATGGGGATCACGACGCGCCCGCCGGGGAGGTGGCGCGGTACTGGCGGCACGCGGCCGTGCCCGGCGTGGACCTGCTGCGCGCAACCTACGTCACTCACCGCTACGCGCGGCACGCGCACGAGACCTACACGCTCGCCCTGATCGAGGACGGGGTCGAGGAGTTCCGCTACGGCGGCAGCCTGCTGCGGGCCGGCCGGGGGGCGGTCGCGCTGCTCAACCCGGAGATGGTGCACACCGGCCAGGCCGGCGTCCCCGAAGGCTGGTCCTACCGGGTGCTCTATCCCTCGGTCAGCGTGGTCCGCGAGGTCGCTGCGGAGCTGACTGGATCCCCAGGTACCCCGTTCTTCCCGGACACCGTGGTGCACGACCCGCGCAGCGCCCGGCTGGTCCGCGCCGCCCACCTGGCCGCCGAGCACGGTGACCCGCTGGCCTCCGCCAGCCTGCTGCACGGCGCCCTGGCCGGGCTGCTGCGCGATCACGCCCGCGCCGGGCGGCGAACCCGCCCCCGCGAGGCCCGGCCTGCGGTGCGCACCGTGGTGTCGCTGCTGCAGGAGCGGGTGACCGACCCGCCCACGCTTGAGGAGCTGGCCCTGGCCACGGGGACCGGGCCGTACGCCCTGCTGCGGGCCTTCCGGGCGGAAACCGGGCTGCCGCCGCACGCCTATCTCAACCAGATCCGGGTCCGGCGGGCCCGGGGGCTGCTGGACCGCGGCGTGCCGCCCGCGCAGGCCGCCGCCGAGGCGGGATTCGCCGACCAGGCGCACCTGACCCGGCACTTCAAGCGCATCGTGGGGGTTCCTCCCGGGGCCTATCAGCGGGCCCGCGACGGCCGGGCACGCCTCCCCGGGCCGCAATAACGTTCAAGTCAGCGGGCCGCCGGGGGCCCTAGCCTCGCGCTATGGCAGAGACTTCAGCAGAGCCGGTGAAGCGGGCTGCGCGGGACGGGATCGCCCTCGGGCTGGCCGTGGGCACGTCGGGGCTGGCGTTCGGGGCCGCCGCCGTGGCGTCGGGGCTGAGCGTGGCGCAGGCCTGCGTGCTCAGCGTGGTCGCCTACACCGGCGCGTCGCAGTTCGCGCTGGCCGCCGCGGTGGCCGGCGGCGGCAACCTGATCGCCGGGACTGCCAGCGCGGTCCTGCTCGGCAGCCGGAACGGCCTGTACGGGCTGCGCCTGTCCAGCCTGCTGGGCTTCCGCGGGCCGTTCCGGCTGCTGGCCGCGCTGGGCATCACGGATGAGTTCGACCGCGGTCGCGCTCGCTCAGCCGGCCGGGGGCCGCCCGGGCCGGGCCGCGGTCCGGGCCGGGTTCCTGGCCACGTTCGCCAGCCTGTATCTCACCTGGAACGCGGGGACCCTGGCGGGCGCGCTGGGCGCGGGCCGGCTGGGCTCTCCCGACTCGTTCGGCCTCGACGTGGTGGGGCCCGCGGCGTTCCTGGCGCTGCTGTGGCCGCGGCTGCGCGACGGCCGGACGGAGCGGGCGGTCGCGCTGGCCGGGGCGGTTATCGCGCTGGCCGCCACGCCGTTCTTCCCGCCCGGGCTCCCGGTGGTCCTGGCCGCGGCGGCCGCGCTCGGCGCCGCCCTGCTGCCCGCCGCCGCCGGGCCGGGCGAGGATCCGGGCCAGGGACCGGGCGAGGGGCCGGGCCGGGGGCCGGGCGAGGGGCTGGGCCGCGGGCGCGCGGCGCGAGGGGCTGGGCCGGGGGCCGGGCGAGGACCCCCGGGAAGCGGGAGCGGCTGACGGGAGGCCGTGCCGGTGAGCGGGACCTGGATCGCCGTGCTGGTCACCGCGGTGTGCTGTTACGCGCTCAAGCTGGCGGGCCTGACCGTGCCGCCGCGGTGGCTGGCCCACCCCCGGGCGCAGCGCTTCGCGGCGCTGGTGCCGGTCGCGCTGCTCGCCGCCCTGATCGCGGTGCAGGCCTTCGGCCGCGGGCACGTCGCTGGCCGCCGACCCGGCCCGGCTCGCGGGACTGCGCGGCGGCCGTCGTCGCGCTGGCCCTGCGGGCCCCGTTCCTGGTGGTGATCCTGGCGGCGGCCGCCACCGCCGCCGGGCTGCGGGCGCTCGGCATCGCCTGACCACGGCCACCCGCGCCGGGCCGCCCGCCGGCCCCGGGCCGCCCCGGGCCTGCAGATCCGGGAAGCCGAGGGACCGGGAGAAGTCGAGCGGGGCGCGGCTCGTCACAGTGACGCCGGGCTGGCCGGCCCCGAGCAGGAACCACGCCTCGCCCTGGCCGGTGTCCGCGCCGAGCAGCAGCCGCGTCGTGCTCCCCGCCTCAGCACGGCGTGGACCTCGCCGGTCACCCGCAGCGCCCCGCCCGGGAGCCACGCTCCGGTCATGGTGGCGCCGGTGAAACCGACCGCCACCGGCTCCTGGCCGTCCGCCAGCGCGGGCAGCAGCTCCTGCGCCGCGGGCAGCCCGGTCAGGGGGGCCAGGATCAGCCCGGCGAGCAGCGTGGGCAGCACCGGGCCGGGGACGAGCGCGTCGCCGATCTGCTCCACCGCGGCAGCCAGGTCGGTCACCGTGCCGCCGGCCCCGCCTGCCCCGGCCGGCACGGCGATCGAGAAGACGCCGAGGCTGGCCAGGTCGTCCCAGCAGCCGGCGGCTTCCGCCAGGCCGGCTGCGTCCGGGCTGCCCGGCCCGGCGCCCGGCGGGGAACCCGGTTCCAGGCGGCGGACCAGTGCGAGGGGATTGGCCTGCTCCGCCCAGTCACGGATGGACTGCTGCAAGGCCAGCTGCTCCGGGGTAACAGCGATTGGCACCCGGCCCTCCTCATCGTCGCGGCACACAAAATTAGAACACGTTATACCTCACTGCGGCCAGCGCCAGGAGCCGTCCCCGGGCACCGGCGGTTGGTAAGCTAAGGGTCGGGACGGACTCATTAGCGCCCAGGCATGCGCGAATGGTTGGCTGGCGATGGCGGAACAGCCCGACCGTGCAGAGGTGACGAGAGGGCCGGATGACACCAACGAGAACACGTATCGCCGACGGGCCGGGCTCCGCAGCCGACGGCGAGTTCGGCTCGGCGGCGCAGCGCGACCGCCGTAAGCGGATCCTGGACGCGACCCTGGCGCTGGCTTCCAAGGGCGGTTACGACGCGGTGCAGATGCGGGCCGTGGCCCAGAGGGCCGACGTGGCCCTCGGCACGCTGTACCGGTACTTCCCGTCCAAGATTCACCTGCTGGTGTCCAGCCTGGCCCGGGAGTTCGAGCGGAACCAGGAAAAGCTGGACCGCGTGCCGATCCCCGGCGATACCCCCTACGACCGGATGCTGTACGTGCTGGGCCGGATCACCCGGGCCATGCAGCGTGAGCCCATGCTCACCGAGGCGATGACCCGGGCGTTCATGTTCGCCGACCCGAGCGCGGCCGCCGAGGTCAACGCCGTCGCCCGGCTGATGGAGCGGATGCTCACCAAGGCCATGCACGAGGGCGAGCCGTCCGCGGACGACATCGCCATCGCCCGGGTGATCGGCGATGTCTGGCTGTCGAACCTGGTGGCCTGGGTGACCAGGCGCGCGTCCGCCAACGACGTGAGCCATCAGCTGGAACTGGCTGCCCGCCTGCTGCTGCGCTGAGCAGCCTCGCCTTTCCTCAGCCCATCAGGGTGTCCAGGAACGGGTTGCTGAACACCGAGTCCGGGTCGTACGACTTCAGGATCGACACCGCGGCCGCCCAGCCGTCGCCGCTGGCCTGGCCCGCGCTCACCGCGGCCGGGACGGTACTGCCGAGGATCGTGCTGCTGGTCCAGGGGGCGGTGGACGTGCAGGCCCAGGCCTTGGACCATTCGGGCCGGTCCGATCCGGCCCGGTTCTGCGACGTGGACTATGACGACTTCGCCACCGATCCGCTGGGCACCGTCGCGGCGGTGTACGCCCACTTCGGGCTGGATCTCAGCGGCCGGGCCGCGGACGCGATGCGGGCCGTGCGGACGCCGCGGGCCGGGCGGGACGCCACGCCCCGGCACGAGTACGCGCTGGCTGACTTCGGGCTTACCGGCGATCAGGTCGATGAGCGATTCGCCGGGTCCGGGGAGCGGACCGGGAAGAACGCCTGATCGGCCGGGCCTCGCGGCGGCAGCGCTGACGGCAGGGTAAGGTGCCCGGCGTGAGTGTGAGCGTCGAGGTGCTGCAAGAAGTGACCGACGAGGTGGTCGAGGCGTTCGGCATCCTGCTTCCCCAGCTGTCCAGCAGTGCTCCCCCGGCTGACCGGGCGGCGCTGGACCGGGTGGCCCGGTCAGATGCCACCACGCTGCTCATCGCCCGCAGCGACGGGAAGATCGCGGGCACCCTGTCGCTGGTGATGTTCCCGATCCCCACCGGGCTGCGGGCCTGGATCGAGGACGTGATCGTGGACGAGGCCGCGCGGGGCCAGGGCATCGGCCAGGTCCTGACCGCCGAGGCGCTGCGGATCGCCGGCGAAGCCGGGGCCAGGACCGTGGACCTCACCTCGCGGCCCTCCCGCGAGGCGGCTGGCCGCCTCTACGAGCGGGCCGGCTTCCAGTCCCGCTCCACCCGCCTGTACCGCTACACCTTCGCCGACCACGACGTCGCGCCCTAGCCTGCCCGGCCGGGCTTCCGGGGCAGGACGCGGGCGGTTACCGGGCCAGGCCGCCCAGGGCTTCGAGCAGCCGGTCCACGTCAGAGCGGTCGTTGTAGTGGACCAGCCCTGCCCGGACCGCGCCACCCGAGTCGCGGATGCCGAGCGCGCCGGTGAGTTCCCACGCGTAGTTGTGCCCGCTCCACACGTTGACCCCGCGGCCGGCGAGGTAGCGCGCGACGTCACCGGGCAGGTGCCCCTCCACGGTGAAGTATGCGGTCGGCGCACGGTGCGCCGCCTTCCCGTAGGTGGTGACGTGGCCCATCGCCGCCAGGCCGTCCTGCAGGACCTGGAACAGGCGCTGCTCGTGTTCCTCCACCGCGGCCATCGAGGTGAGCAGCTGCTGGCGGCGCGGGCCGGACGGCACTGCCGGCCAGCTGCGCCAGGTGCTCGATGGCCGCGGTGACCCCGGCCAGGTCGGCGAACGGCGGGGTGCCCTGCTCGAACCGCTCGGGCACCGAGTCGGGCGCGGGTATCAGCTTGTCCGGGCGCAGCGTCTCCAGCAGGGCCGGGTCGGCGATCACCGCCCCCACGTGCGGCCCGGACCACTTGTACGCGCTGGTCGCGTAGAAATCCGCGCCGAGCGCGGTCACGTCCACCGGGCCGTGCGGGGTGGCGTGCACCCCGTCCACGTAGCTGAGCGCTCCCGCCGCGCGGGCCTGGGCGGTGATCGCGGCGACGTCCGGCCGTGTGCCCGAGGACGTTGCTGGCCGCGGTGACCGCGACCAGCCGGGTTCGCTCGGACAGCAGGTCCGCGTACTGGGCCGCGGGGAGCTCTCCGGTCGATATGTCGACTTCAGCCCAGCGGACGGTGGCGCCGGCCCGCTGGGCGGCGTGGATCCAGGGCCGCACGTTCGCGTCGTGGTCGAGCTGGGAGAGGATCACTTCGTCTCCCGGCGCCCCAGTGGCTGGCCAGCGTGTAGGCCAGCCGGTAGGTGAGCGTGGTCATGTTTGGCCCGAGGATCACCCCATCGGCGTCCCCGCCGGCCAGGTCGGCGACGGCCCGGCGGCATTCGGCGGTCAGCGCGGTAGACCGGCGGCTGGCCGGGAACTCGCCGCCCGCGTTGCCGAGGCCGGCCCGGTAGGCGGCCCCGATCGCGTCGATCACGCTGGCGGGAACCTGGGTGCCGGCGGCACCGTCCAGGTAGGCGAAGCCGTCGGCGAGGGCCGGGTAGGCCGCCCGCACGGAACCGACATCGAAGGCCATGCAGCAACATCCTTCCACGTGCCTGCGGGCAGCCGCCGGGTGCAGCCGGCGGCCAGATCCCGGGCGACCGGTCCGGCAGGCGACCGGGCCACCCGCGCGGGTTACAGCACCGGACCGGGAGTAATCCTGCCCAGCGGAATCCGGCCTGATGCGCGGAGCATGACATGCCACGGGTCCTCGCGTACCGCCAGGCCCGGCCAGCCGGCCGCCCCGCCCGCTGGCCACCGCGGCCTCCTCCGCCTGCGCGTGGTCCAGCCGGCCCCAGGCCAGCAGGTGGGGCATCCCCTCCGCCCACCCCCGCAGCAGGATGTCCGGGTCGGCGGGCCGGTAATCCTTGCCCAGCGCCCGGGCGAGGTCCCAGGCGTGCAGATGCCATTCCGCGCACGCCGCACCCGCCATCCCGCCCACGGTGACCAGCACGTCCTGGTACTGGTGGTGCGGCAGATCCCAGATCGGCAGGAGACGCTGCGCGTACGATCTCGCCGAGCTGGCGAACGCGTCGATGTGCTCCGGCCCGGACGCGTCGGGCAGGGCCGCCAGCTCCGCAGCGTTCTGCCGGGCCAGCTTGCGGGCCAGCGTGTCCGGGTGCACCCCGGTGGCCATCAGGCGGGCCAGCCGGCTGGCCGGGGCGTCGTCGAGGTACTCGTGGTAATCGTCGCAGACACACCGCAGGTGGCCGGCCAGGTCGATCATCCGCCACTCCGGGCAGGGTGACGGCGCCCGCCACCCGGCCTCCCCGAACTGGGCGGCGAGCTGGCATATGACGGTCACGCCGTCATGAAAGGCGGCGAGCGCCGGGCCAGGCGACCATGCCCCCACCGGTGGCCTGCCCCCAGAATCCGTGCGCTCCACGGTCCCTCCCTGCCGGCCTACGGCACCGCCGCGCGAGCCCCCCCGGGAGAGCCAGCGTGCCAGAGTTGCCCAGCCGCCGCTACCCGGCTACCACATAGCGGCGATGAGGTGACACAGCTGTTACGTCCAGACCAATAGGGTGATCCACCTGTTTCCCGCCCGTACAGGTGGGACCGCAGCCCCGCCGCGCGGCTCGCCGCCCGGCCGCCCGGGACACCGCTCAGCCAGGGAAAATCCAGGTGACATACGGGCGGACCCCAACTAGCGTTCGAGTAATGCCCCCCCATGAACCTGGCCGTACCGCGCCGGCTGCCCGTGGGGTGACCCCCCTCGCGTCACTCTGGCGTGTCCGCGTCTACCTGCGCCCCTACCGTTGGCAGCTGGCGGTCATGCTCGCGTGCGCCATCGTGGCCGTCGGCACCGAGATCGCCATCCCGCTGCTGACGAAATCCATGATCGACGGGGCGATCAGCCACGGGGACCGCGGGCTGCTGCTGCCGATCGGTGCGGCCGCGGTCGGCCTGGGGATCGGCCAGGCGCTGCTGAACTTCCTGCGCCGCTGGATGCAGGCGAGCGCGGTCACCGGGATGGAACAGTCCATGCGGGCGGACATCTACGCGCACCTGCAGCGGCTGCCACCCGCCTTCCACGACGACTGGCAGTCCGGCCAGCTGCTGTCGCGGGCGACCACAGACCTGTCAGCGATCCGGCGGTTCGCCGGCTTCGGCACGATCTTCCTGGTCACGAACGTGGTCACGTTCATCGCCGTGGTCCTGCTGCTCATCCGGCTGAACTGGTGGCTCGGCCTGCTCACCGCCACCGTCTTCCTGCCCGTGGTGGCGGCCAGCACCCGGTTCCAGCAGTCCTACCGGGTACTCTCCCGGCGGGCCCAGGACCAGCAGGGCGACCTGGCCACGTACGTGGAGGAGGCCGCGACCGGAATCCGTGTGCTCAAGGCGCTCGGCCGGGGTGACGAGGCCGCCGGGCAGCATCGCGGCCAGGCCCTCGAGGTGTTCGGCACCGAACTGCAGAAGGCCCGGCTGCGCAGCACGTTCTGGGCCGGGCTGGACCTGATCCCGAACGCGCTGATCGGCCTCCTGCTCCTGCTCGGCGCCATCGCCACCAGCCGGCACGAGCTGACCCTGGGCGGCCTGGTCGCGTTCATCACGCTGACCCTGGCGCTGGTCTGGCCCATCGAGTCGATGGGATACATCCTGGCCGGCGGCCAGGAAGCCGCCACCTCGGCCCAGCGGGTCTTCGAGATCCTGGACACCCCGCCCGCCATTGCCAGCCCGGCCGGCCCCCGGGCCCGCACCGCGGGGCGCACGGCCGCCCGGCGGGCGCGGCCCGCCCGGCTGGTCTTCGACCATGTCGGGTTCAGGTACCCGGGTGCGGAGCAGCCCTTACTGCGGGATGTGACCCTGACCGTCGAGCCGGGCCAGACCATGGTCCTGGCCGGGGCGACCGGGGCGGGCAAGACAACCCTGCTGCAGCTGGTGCCCCGGCTGGCCGACGTGACGTCGGGGGCCGTCCTGATTGACGGCACCGACGTGCGGCGGCTGCCGCTGCCGGTGCTCCGGTCCCGGGTGGGCTGCGCGTTCGAGGACCCCACCCTCTTCTCCGCCAGTGTCCGGGAGAACGTCGCCTACGGCGCCGCGGACGCTGATGACGCGGCGATCGAGGCCGCGCTGGCGATGGCCCAGGCGGGTTTCGTGCATGACCTGCCGTGGGGCCTGGACACCCGCATCGGCGAGCAGGGCATGGCCCTGTCCGGCGGCCAGCGGCAGCGGGTCGCCCTGGCCCGCGCCATCCTGGGCCGGCCGTCGCTGCTGATCCTCGATGACCCGCTGTCCGCGCTGGACGTGCACACCGAGGCCAAGGTGACCCGGGCGCTGAGCGGGCTGCTGGCCGAGACCACGGCGCTCGTGGTGGCGCACCGGCCGTCCACGGTGACGCTCGCCGACAAGGTGGCCCTGCTCCGCGACGGGGTCATCGCCGCCACCGGCACGCACGCGCACCTGCTGGCCAGCCAGCCCCGGTACCGGGAGCTGATGAGCGGCGTGGACGAGCCGGACGCCGGAGAGCAGGCGGCGTCATGACCTCCGACGCGTGGCGCGGGATCGCCGCCGAGGACGTTGACGAGGTCACCGGCGGCCTGGCCGCGCTGCTGCGCCGGCGGGCCCGGCGGCTCCTGTTCAGCCTGCTGCGCCCGCAGCGGGCCCGGGTGGGCGTCACGTTCGTGCTCATCGTGACCGCGAGCCTGGCCGCGCTGGCCGGCCCGTGGCTGGTCGGGGTGGCCATCGACCGCGGCATCCCGCCGCTGCTGCACGGCCACGACCTGGCGCCCCTGGCGCTGTACGTGGCAGGCTTCGGGGCGGCCGTGGCCATCCAGGCCGTGGCCAGCCGGGGGTTCATCTACTCGATGGGCAAGCTCGGCGAGACGGTGGTCCTGGAGCTGCGCCAGCGGCTGTTCCTGCACTTCCAGGAGCTGCCGGTGTCGTTTCACGAGCACTACACCTCGGGGCGGGTCATCTCCCGGCAGGTATCCGACATCGACTCGATCTCCGACCTGTTCGACGACGGCCTGGACGCCCTGGTGTCCGCGGCGCTCTCGCTGATCCTGGTGGGGGCCGGGATGCTCCTGCTGGACTGGCCGCTGGCGCTGGTGGTGCTGGCCGGCTTCGTCCCGCTGGCCTGGCTGACGATCTGGTTCCGGCGCGAGTCCGCGGCCGCCTACCGGCGGACCCGGGAAACCATCGCCCAGGTCATCGTCCACTTCGTGGAGACCTTCGGTGGTATCCGCGCCGTGCAGGCGTTCCGCAGGGAGCAGCGCAACGAGGAGATCTTCGACAACCTCAACGGCCAGTACGCGGCAGCCAGCCTGCGCTCGTCGCGGGTACTGGCGGTGTACGCGCCGGGGATCACCCTGGTCGGCAACGTGGCCACCGGAGTCGTGCTGTGCTACGGCGGGCTGCGGGTGATGGATGGCGACATCAAGGTCGGGGTCCTGGCCACCTTCCTGCTGTACCTGGGCCGGTTCTTCGACCCGCTGCAGGACCTGTCCCAGTTCTACAACTCGTTCCAGTCCGCGGCCGCCTCGCTGGAGAAGATTTCCGGAGTGCTGGAGGAGCCGCCCGCGGTGCCGGAGCCGGCCCACCCCGTCCCCCTGCCGCCGCGCCACGGGGCGTCCGCCCAGCTCGCGGGCCGCGAGGTCCGGTTCGAGGGGGTGAGATTCGGCTACCGGGACACTGCGGTGCTGCCCGGGCTGGACCTGACGATCCCGGCCGGCCAGACCGTGGCCCTGGTGGGTGCCACCGGGGCCGGGAAGACCACCGTGGCCCGGCTGCTGGCCCGCTTCTACGATCCAGACCAGGGCAGCGTCCGGCTGGACGGCGTGGACCTGCGGGACCTGCCGGACCAGGTGCTGCGCCGGGAAGTCGTCCTGGTCACCCAGGAGAACTTCGTGTTCACCGGGTCGGTAGCCGACAACATCCGGCTCGGCCGGCCGGACGCCACCCAGGCCGAGGTGGAAGCGGCGGCCCGGGCCATCGGCGCCGACACCTTCATCTCCGCGCTGCCCGGCGGCTACCAGGCGGACGTGGGCAAAAGGGGCGGACGGCTGTCGGCCGGGCAGCGCCAGCTCGTCGCCTTCGCCCGCGCGTTCCTGGCCGCCCCCGCCGTGCTGGTGCTCGACGAGGCCACATCGCTGCTGGACATCCCCAGCGAGCAGCTGGTCCAGGCGGCGCTGCGGACCATCCTGGCCGGGCGGACTGCGATGATCATCGCGCACCGGCTGTCCACGGTGGAGATCGCAGACCGGGTCCTGGTGCTCAGCAGTGGGCGGGTCGTGGAAGACGGGCCGCCAGCCGGGCTGCTCACCTCGGCCGGGGAGTACGCCGCACTGCACGCTGACTGGCAGGACAGCCTCGCCTAGCCGCACAGCGCCATCGGCTAGGCTCGCCGTTGGCCACGCACAGGCCACAGGTTCCAGCGTGACGTAGGAGCGCATCGTGATCCCGAGACGCAAGTCGGCCAGCCCGGAGGCCGAGCAGAAGTTCGCCGCCGACCAGGCGTTCGCCGCCCGCTTCGATGAGCTGCTCGCCGAGGCCCGGGGCGCCGAGAAGGAGCTGCGTAACGCGGAGGGCGCGAACGTGCCGCTCACCGAGCGGTACCGGCTGGCCAAGCGGCTGGATTCGGCGCTCACCGACGCGATGCGGGCCGCCTTCGCGGCCGAGCGCGTGGCGATCGGCCCGCTGGGCTACGAGGACCGGATCTACCGGCGCAAGGCCAAGGCGACGCCTCCGGTCCGGGTCTGGTCCGCCGAGGCTGAGCGGCTGCTCACGCTGCGCGAAAGCCACCGGCTGACTGGCATTCCCCGGGTACCCCGGAGCCCGTCCTTCCGGGAGGCGGAAGAGCTGGCCCCCTCGTTCCAGCCAACCCAGGCAGGCCCAGTTACAACTGGATAACAGAATTCCCACGGCGTATGCGAATATGTGACGCCGCCGCCCCATCGGGGATAGGCAATTAAGTGATCCGGGTCACGTATGCTTCTTGGGTACTAGTAACAAAGAGTGACCCGATAAATCGTCACAACTGACCTATGTCCGGTGCCGGGCAAAGCCGGCACACTAGCTTGTGATCAACACCACAGCCATATATTGACCAGGAGGCACACGTATGTGCCCGCATACGCCGCTTTGTCCGGACGCGCGAGCGCTGGACCGTGAAGCGGCCCGGACTCTCGTCAGTCACCCCGAGCAGGGCTGGAGCCTGCTCTGCAATGGCATCGTCGTGTTCGAGGACACCGGCGAACTGCTTCCGGGCGGGGATACAGTCCCTCCCCACCGGCCGACAGATGTGAGCGCACACAGCGGTATAATCCCCGCGACCCAGCGCCGCGCGGCCCAGGTGGCCGCGCCCGCTGAGCCTGCCGCCTAGCCAGCCCCCCGGCGTGTCCCCCGCCGGCCGGGCGCTGCAGTTCCCCCGCTGCTGAACGCTGCAGGCCCCCGTTGCCCCAGTCCCGCGTCTGCGCCCGAGTCCTACCGTTGCCCCAGTCCCCGTTGCCCCAGTCCCCGTTGCCGCAGCCCCCGTTGCCGCGGTTCAGGGACGCGCGAGCCGCGGCAGGCCGGCCAGCCAGGCCGCTGCGGTCGCGCCGAGCCACCTGCGGCTTCCTCGACAAGGCGTGCGTTTCACCATCCAGCACCACCACCCGGATCGCGGGCGCCTGGTCCGGGATGCCGAACGGGTCACGGCTCCCGCTGACGACCAGGACATCCGTCCCCGCCAGGGACAACTCCCCCGCGCGCGACTTCTCGGGATGCCCGGGCGGATGGAGCGGGAAGGCCAGCGCGAGCACGGCCCGGGCGCCGGTGGCGCGGGCGGTCCGGCAGGCCACCCGGGCGCCGTTGCTGCGGCCCCCCTGAACCAGCGGCAGGCCCGGCCCGGCCGCATCCCGGACCGCGTCGACGACCTCGATCCAGGCGGCATCCTGCCGGGCGGGTGAACCGGGCGCACGAAGCCCCTTAACCCGGTACGGCTGGGTGACCATCGCCACCGCCGCGCCGAGGGGCAGCACCGCGTCCCGCACGGCCAGCAGGTCGGCGGAGCCAGGTCCGCCTCCCGAGCCGTGCGTCAGCACCAGCAGGAACGCAGGATCCAGCGCCCGGCGGCCAGCTCCGGGCGGCCAGGCGATGTCGGCCCGCGCAGCGCCCTCGCCGGTCATGATCTCCACGCCGGGAAGCGTAGCCTGCACCCCGCCGGACGCGGTCATGACCTGCGTCGTTCCGCCCGGCGGCGGTCCTGGGGGTCAGACGTTGAGGAGCTTGCGGAGGTACTGGCCGGTGTGGCTGGTTTCGGTGGCTGCGATCTGTTCGGGGGTGCCGGTGGCGATGATGTGGCCGCCGCGGGAGCCGCCGTCGGGGCCGAGGTCGATGACGTGGTCGGCGGTTTTGATGACGTCGAGGTTGTGCTCGATGACGATGACGGTGTTGCCGCCGTCGACGAGGCGGCCCAGGACGCCCAGCAGTTTGCGGATGTCTTCGAAGTGCAGCCCGGTGGTGGGCTCGTCCAGGACGTAGATGGTCCGGCCGGTGGAGCGGCGCTGCAGTTCGGAGGCGAGTTTGACTCGCTGGGCTTCGCCGCCGGACAGGGTGGGGGCGGGCTGGCCGAGGCGGACGTAGCCCAGCCCGACGTCGGTGAGGGTTTGCAGGTGGCGGTGGATGGCGGGGATCGCGGCGAAGAAGGCGGCGGCTTCCTCGATGGGCATGTCCAGCACGTCGGCGATGGTTTTGCCTTTGTAGTGCACGGCCAGGGTGTCGGTGTTGTACCGGGCGCCGTGGCACACCTCGCAGGGCACGTACACATCGGGCAGGAACTGCATCTCGATCTTGATGGTGCCATCGCCGGAGCAGGCTTCGCAGCGGCCGCCTTTGACGTTGAAGGAGAACCGGCCGGGCTGGTAGCCGCGGACCCTGGCCTCGGTGGTCGCCGCGAACAGCTTCCGGACGTGGTCGAACACGCCGGTGTAGGTGGCCGGGTTGGACCGGGGGGTCCGCCCGATCGGGCCCTGGTCCACGTGCACCACCTTGTCCAGCTGGCTCATGCCGGTGACCCGGACGTGGCGGCCCGGGACGGTCCGGGCGCCGTGCAGCTCGCGGGCCAGGGCGTGGTAGAGGATGTCGTTGACCAGGGTGGACTTCCCCGACCCCGACACCCCGGTCACCGCGATGAACAACCCCAGCGGGAACGCCGCATCCACGTTCTTCAGGTTGTGCTCATGGGCCCCCTTGACCACCAGCTCGCGGGACTTCGACCGCTTGCGCCGGGTGGGCGGCACCGGGATCGACTGCCGTCCGGTCAGGTACGCCCCGGTCAGTGATTCCTGGCTGGCCAGCAGTTCCTCCACCGGCCCGGAGACCACGACGCTGCCGCCGTGCTCACCGGCGCCGGGGCCGATGTCCACCACCCAGTCCGCGGCCCGGATGGTGTCCTCGTCATGCTCGACCACGATCAGCGTGTTGCCCAGGTCCCGCAGCCGGATCAGGGTCTCCAGCAGCCGGTGGTTATCCCGCTGATGCAACCCGATCGACGGCTCATCCAGCACATACAGCACCCCGACCAGCCCCGACCCGATCTGGGTAGCCAGCCGGATCCGCTGCGCCTCCCCGCCCGCCAGCGTGGCCGAGGCCCGGTCCAGGGCCAGGTAGTCCAGGCCCACGTCCAGCAGGAAGCCGAGGCGGGCGTTGACTTCCTTGAGGATCCGGCCGGCGATCTGCATGTCCCGGTCGGACAGCTCCAGGCTGCGGAGCAGCTTGGCCAGCTCACCGATGGGCTGCGCGCAGATGTCGGCGATGGACCGGCCGTCCACGGTCACCGCGAGCGCGACCGGCTTGAGCCGCGACCCGTGGCAGGTCGGGCAGGGCACCTCACGCATGAACCCGGCGTACCGCTCCCGGCTGGAGTCCGACTCGGCCTCCGAGTGCCGCCGCTCGATGTACGGGATCGCCCCCTCGAAGGAGGTGTAGTAGGAGCGTTCCCGGCCGTAGCGGTTCTTGTACCGGACATGGACCTGCTTGTCGTAGCCGTTCAGCAGGGCTTTGCGGGCGGCGGCCGGGAGCCGGGCCCAGGGCGTGTCGACACTGAACCCGAGCGAGGCCCCGAGGGCCTCGATCAGCCGGATGAAGTAGTCGCTGACGTGGCCGCCGCTCCAGGGGCCGATCGCGCCGTCGGCCAGGGTCTTATCCGGGTCCGAGACGACCAGCTCAGGGTCGACCTCCATCCGGGTCCCCAGGCCCGTGCAGTCCGGGCACGCCCCCCACGGGGAGTTGAACGAGAACGACCGCGGCTCCAGCTCCTCAAACGACAAATCGTCATACAGGCACGCCAGATGCTCCGAATACATCCGCTCCCGGTGCGGGTCATCCTCAGCCAGGTCCACGAACTCCAGCAGCACCACCCCGCCCGAGAGCCCCAGCGCCGTCTCCACCGAGTCCGTCAGCCGCCGCCGCGCATCAGCCTTGACCGCCAGCCGGTCCACCACCACCTCGATGGTGTGCTTCTCATACTTCTTCAGCGCCGGAAGCTCCCCCGCCTCCCCGCTGGCCACGCTGTCCAGCCGGATCACCGTGCCGTCCACCCGCGCCCGCGAGTACCCCTTCACCTGCAGTTCGCGGAGCAGTTCGGTGTACTCGCCCTTACGGCCCCGGATCACCGGCGCCAGCACCTGGAACCGGGCCCCCTCCTCCAGCTCCAGCACCCGGTCCACGATCTGCTGCGGCGCCTGCCGCGCGATCGGCCGCCCGCACACCGGGCAATGCGGCCGCCCCACCCGCGCATACAGCAGCCGCAGGTAGTCATACACCTCCGTGATCGTCCCCACCGTCGACCGCGGATTCCGGCTGGCCGCCTTCTGGTCAATCGACACCGCCGGGCTCAGCCCATCGATGAAATCCACATCCGGCTTATCCATCTGGCCCAGGAACTGCCGCGCATACGCCGACAGCGACTCCACATACCGCCGCTGCCCCTCCGCGAAAATCGTGTCAAACGCCAGGCTCGACTTCCCCGACCCCGACAACCCGGTAAACACGATCATGGAATCCCGCGGCAGCTCCAGCGACACATCCTTCAGATTGTGCTCACGGGCCCCACGGACGACGAGATGATCAGCCACTGCGCTCAATTCTCCGGGTCAGGGGTGAGGGTTCTCCGACTCATGATGACGGATCTCCAGGTCAGGATGGGCAGGACGCTTCGCCGACAGGGACACGTCATGGTATTCGGGACCACTGACAAAACACCGCCGAGGTGGGAGAGCTTCCCGGCCGGGACCACGCTGACCCGGGCCGCATACCGCCGGACCACGCCGCCCAGCCTGTGGCCGACGGGCTGTTCCATCCGGGCCAGGCGGCCCGGGCGGCACCACCCGCCCCCGCTTCCTTACCAGGGTGCCATTCCGCGGGAGATGATGGTCCCGAACCCCGGCAAAGGAGCCCCGTGGACACCGAAATCCCCCTGGCCCTGGCCCGGCTCGGCGAATCGACGGATCGCCTGCTGGCCACCGCGGACGGGCTCACCGACGCCCAGGCGGCCGAGGGGTCCCGGCTGCCTGGCTGGACCCGCGGGCACGTCCTGACTCACATCGCCCGCAACGCGGACGGCTTCCGGAACCTGCTCGCCTGGGCCCGCACGGGGATCGAGACCCCGATGTACCCGAGTGAAGAGGCCCGCGCCCGCGGAGTCGAGGCGGGTGCCGGGCGGTCCGCGGCGGAGCTCGCGGCGGACCTGCGCGCGAGCGCCGCCGCGTTCGCCGCGGCGGCGGCGGACCTCCCGGCGAGCGCCTGGGACGTGCCGGTGACCAGGCGCGGGGCCACGTTCCCGGCGCGCGGCATCCTGACCCGCCGGCGGTCCGAGCTGGAGATCCACCACGTGGACCTGGGCGCGGGGTACCAGCCGGGCGACTGGCCCGCCGACTTCGTCCAGGCGGCGCTGGCCCGGGTGGCCCGTGACTTCGCCGGGCGGGCTGACGCACCCCCGTGCCTGGCCCGTGCGGAGGGCCAGGATGCCGCGTTCCCGATCGGCCCGGCCACGCCGGGCACCGCCAGCCCGGGCCCAGCCAGCACGGGCCCAGCCAGCACGGGCCCAGCCAGCACGGGCCCAGCCAGCAGGGTGACCGTGTCCGGGCCGCCCGCCGCACTGCTGGCCTGGCTGACCGGCCGGGACACCGGCGCGGGGCTCGGGGTCTCGGGAGCCGCTACCGTGCCGGTGCTGCCACCCTGGCGCTAACCGGGGGCTGGTTCGGTGTAGAAAGGCAGCAACGCAACGCAAGGAGGCAGCGGTGGCCTACACCGGGGACGTGACCGTGGGCGGCCCGCCCGACACGCGGGAATTGCCGGGCCTGATCGTGACCAAGCTCGCGGTCGGTCCGATGGACAACAACGCCTACCTGCTCACCTGCACCGAGACCGGCGAAGCCGCGCTGATCGACGCGGCCAACGAAGCCGGGCGCCTGCTCGAGCTGATCGGTGACCGGCCGGTGCGCCGGATCATCACCACACACCGGCACTTCGACCACTGGCAGGCGCTCGCCGAGGTGCAGGAGGCCACCGGCGCGGACGTGATCGCCCACCCGGACGACGCGGTGGAGCTGCCGGTCCCGGTGACCACGCTGGTGGAGAACGGCGGCACGATACCGGTCGGGACGGCCACGCTGTCCGTCATCCACCTCCGCGGGCACACCCCGGGCAGCATCGCGCTGAGCTACGACGCGGGCGGGCAGCTGGCCGGCGAGCCCCACCTGTTCACGGGCGACTCGCTGTTCCCCGGGGGCCCGGGCAACACGCAGGGCGACGCGAAACGGTTCGCCCAGCTGATGGACGACCTGGAGGAGCGGGTCTTCGCCCCGCTACCCGACCCAACCTGGGTGTACCCGGGGCACGGCAGCGACACCACGCTCGGCGCCGAGCGGCCGCATCTCGGTGAGTGGCGCACCCGCGGCTGGTAACTGGGGTCAGTGGATCTCAGTGCTGTAGACCACGGTGTTGCTGAGATAACTGCGGGTGGCGTAGTCGAAGGTGCCGCCGCACGTGATGAGGTTGAGTTCCGCGTCGGGTGCGGGGCCGTACACCTGCCTGGTGGGGAAACGGTCCTTCGGGTACTGCTGGACCGCGGTCACGCTGAACACGGCCAGGCTGCCGTTGCTACGGCGGACGTAGATGCGCTGGCCAGGCCGCATGTCACTGAGCCGGTAAAAGATACCCGGGCCGAGGTAGGAGTCGATGTGCCCGGCGATCACGGAGGAACCCACCTCACCCGGCCGCGGGCTGCCCGTGTACCAGCCCGCCACCGAGGTGGTGGTGGGCACCTGAAGCGTGCCCTGGGCGGTGATGCCCAGCCTGATCAGCCTGGTGTGCACGCCGATGGCCGGGATGGTCAGGGACACCGGCGGCGGGGCGGCCGGAGCCGGTGAGGAGCCCGGGGCCGGCGCGGCCGATCCGGACGGAGCCGGGATGGATGCCTTGGTCTCCCGGTCAGGGGCCTGCCCCGGGTGGCCGGTCAGCATGACCAGGCCGGCCGCGCCGAGCGCCAGCACAAGCAGGCCGATGACCACCACGGCCACCGCGAACGGCCGGCGCCGACGCCGGCCTGGCGGGCCGCCCGGAGGCGGCCCGCCAGGAGCCGGGATGCGCGGCGGCGGCACGTACCGGGACGACTCCCCCGGTGCCTGGCCTCGCTGAGGCGGACCACGGTGCCCGTGACGAGGCCGGCCGCCGGGTCGTCGCGGGTGCGGGGCGGCCCGCCCCCCTCAACGGGCGTGCCGGGCCACAGCCCTGACCCGGCGGAGCCGGTAACCGCCGGCCAGGGTGAGCAGCCCGCCCGCCACCAGCGCGGCCAGCCAGGGCAGCGGCGAGGATCCCGGCACAGGGGCCGTACCGCCAAGACCGGTCGCGGCGCCGCCGTTGGGCATCACGGAGCTGCCCGCGGCGTCCATCAGGTCGGTGACCTCCAGGCCGCTGGACGAATCCAGCACGACCAGAGTGTGGATCGTGCCCGGGGCCAGTTTGACCTGGCCGGACCAGGCCTCGGTGCCCCCCTTGGCGTGCACCATCCAGGTGCCGGGCGAGTCCGTCCCGTAGCCGGTGATGTTGGCGAACGCGAGGTTATGGGCCAGCGTGGCACTCCCGGCCGTCACCGTGACTTGATGCTCCTTGAGCGACGCCTGGATCACCCGGACCAGCGACTTGCCCTTGGGGGTGGTCAGCCGGTCGTCGAGGACCTGGAGCCGCAGCGCCTTGTTCGGGCCGACCCCCGCCACGGTGTAGGCGTGCCCGGGATGCACCATCAGGTTGTTGGACAGCACGGGGGTGGAGGAGGGCGACGCGCCGACCCCGCGCATGGCCACCGTGTACTCGCCGTGCGGCACCCGCTCATACGGCGAGACGGTGCCGTAGCTGACGTGATGGAGGACGATCATCGCGTTGGGCTTGCCGTAGCTGTACAGGTAGACGTCAACCGGCGGGGTGTTCGGGGACAGGTGCGCGAGCCTGACCCAGCCGTATCCCGACGACGCCGGGGCGTGACTGGTGGCCGCGCCCGCCGGACCGGCCACCGCGGTCGCTGCGAGCAGGGCCCCGCTGGCCAGCAGGGCGAGCCCGCCCAGCCGCGGCCGAACAGGCTGCCGGCCCGGCTCACAAGGAACTCCGTACCATCATGCACTCCCACTCCCAGGATGAGTTCATCCAGTGTTCGATGATCTATATGTGTGTTGAGGTCTGTCCGCTTCGGTCAGCCCTTCCCCAGCAGGCCGAGCGGGCTGGGCGCGCCGTATTCGACGCGCAGTACCGGCCGGCCACTGGCCAGCCGGACGACGGTGATGTGCGCGGGCCGGTACGGGAACAGCTGGGCCCGCAGGTAGCTGGCCAGCGAGCCGATCGAGTTGGGCCGCTGCCGGGTCCCCGGCCGGGCCGGCGCGATGTCCACGACCCGCAGCGGCATGCCCGCGCTGGCCCCGGCGGCGGGCGCAGGGAAATCGACCACGTCCACCACGTGCATGGTGGCCAGCGCGGCGAACGCGGTCAGCAGCCGCGAATCGACCTGGCCGGTGGTCAGGGCCCGGCCGGCGGAGGCCGGGGAGTGCAGCCGGGAGTTGCGCAGCAGCTGGGAGCCCGCTGAGGCCCGCGCGGCCACGTCGGCCCGCAGACTGCGCAGGTAGGCTGCGCCGCCGTCCGCCGCCACCACCCGGATGGCGGTCTGCGCGCTGCCCATCCCGAAGCTGGCCAGCACGACTGGCGCGTACACACTGGTCAGCCGGCCGCCGAACTCGCCGCGCACGGCCGCCGTGGAGACGATCAAATCGCTGCCCAGCGGGGCGGGATTGCTCCCGCCGAGGGTGAGCAGCCGCGCCGCCGGGATCCCGTGGGCCTGGAGTTGCGCGCACATCTGCGGGTCGCAGGACACGATCGCGTCCGCGGAAACCTGCCCGGCGATCCAGCGCGCCGCGGCCATGCGGGCCACCGCAGCCGCCCGGATGGCGGCGGGAGTGAGCGCCCGGCCGGTCGCGGCCTGGGTACCGCCGCGACTGTGCCCGGCTGGGGCCGGGCTGCGGGTCAGCGCGATGCTGATCCCGCCCAGGGCGAACAGGACCGCGGCCACGACGAGCAGGGTGAGCACGCGCCACCGGGCCTGGGCGGGCCAGCGGAGGTGCAGGCGGCGCTGCGACCACAGCCGTACGGTCGTCAACAGCACCGTGCTCCAGGGCGGCGGGGGCGCCGACGGGCGCTGCAGGCCACCGGAGCCGGGGTCACGGCGGGCCAGGCCCCCAGGTTCAGCCTGTGCCGGAGCGGGGCCCCGGGCGGCCGGATCTCCGGCCGGCGGGGTCTCGGGCGGAATGCGGCCGGCTGGCGGGCTGGCGGGCGGCGCGGGGGGAGGTGCCCCGGGCCCGGGTGTACCGCGACCGGCTGAGCCTGCACCGTGATCCGGGCGGTCCCCGGCGCCCGCCGCTTCCCTGGTGCGGTGCTCATCCTCCTGGGCCCGGCGGTCCAGGTCAACCGCCTCCTGCGCGGCGGCGAGATCCCGCACGGACAGGATCACGGCGTCCTGGGCGGCGTCGGCGCTGAAGTCGCGCGCCACCCGGCCGCCAGGCCGGGACGGGAGGCCGTCAGCCTGCGAGCGCACGCCAGGATCCCCGGGCGCTGGCCCGGGTGATTTCAGCCGCCGGCTCTGCGGTTGCACGCACGTCCCCCACCGGGCCCGCCAGGAGTGAAACCAAGCCCAAGTGAACAGACGAGCACACTACGGAAGGCCATTTCAACCGAAATAGCAGGATGTCACAGAAGTAATACGTACTGTTGAGTAGACCTCAATCTGATCACGGTCCGTATAGCCCGGCCGGGGGTAACGCCCGGATATCGCCGCGCACAGTTACGGCCGTCCGATTCAGGGCCTACGGACACGCTGATAGAGGCTGAGCGCTTGGTCCACCGCGGCCGTCTCGCTGGGCAGCAGGGCCGCCCTGGCCCGCGCCGCCGCCGCCAGGCGGGCCGCCGCCTCCGGGTCGTCCAGGAGCCGGGTGACCGCGGCGGCCAGCGCCCCCGGGTCGCCGGGCGGGACGAGCAGGGCCCCGTCGTCGCCGGTCAGCTCGGCGATCCCGCCGACTCTCGTAGCGACCAGCGGCCGGCCCGCGCGCAGCGTCTCCTGCACGATGAGCGGCTGGCCCTCCCAGACGCTCGGCACGACCACCACGTCGGCGGCGGCCAGCAGCACGGGCACGTCGCGCCGCGGGCCGAGGAACCGGACCGCTACCCCGGCCGTCGCCGCCTGGCGGCGAAGTTCCGCACCCAGCGGCCCTTCCCCCGCGATGAGCAGCAGCGGGACCACCGCGCGCCGCTGCCACCGCGCCGCCGCCTGGATCAGGGTGCCGAAACCCTTCTGGGCCGCCAGCCTGCCAATCCCGGCCACGATCTCCCGCTCTCCCGGCTCATCTTCCGCGAGCTCACGGCGGAGCACGGCTATCTCGGCGGGGGAGGCGCTGGCCGCGGCCGGCGCGGGCACGAGTGCCCGCCCGGCCATCCGGGCTCCCCGGCGGCGCATGCGGGCGTCCAGATCCCCGGACACGGTGAGCACCGCGTCCGCCCGGCGGGCGACGATCATCTCCAGCGCGGCATACACCGCGGCGGCCGGGCCGGCTGCGGGCGGGGCGTTGTGCACGGTGACCGCCAGCGCGGTGTGCGGGGTGCCAGGTATGGCCAGGGCCAGCGCGGCCAGCGCGCCCGCCCGGAGTCCGTGTGCGTGCAGCACGTCGGGATGGTCGCGGGCCACTAGCCGCCGGAGCCGCAGCACAGCCGCGACGTCGCGGGTGGGGCGGGGCTGCCCGGCGATGTCCACCTCAC
>CAVRRQ010000009.1:0-84985 GCA_963723595.1 uncultured Actinomycetes bacterium | reverse complement strand
GCCGGCGGGCAGTCACCCGCCGGGCATGTGCGCCGGCCCTCCGTGCCTGCGCAGGTGGATGAGCAGGTTCCCGGGGGTGAGCCCGGTTATGTCCGGCTGGCGGGTGAACGACAGCGCGTCGCCGCCGGGCAGCGCAGCAAGCGTTGCGACGATCTGCAGCCGGGCAAGGACGTGGATCAGCGGGCCGGGCTCGTCGGTCTTCAAGGCCAGACCAGGCTGCGGCGCTGCTGCCTGAGGGTGAACGCGGGGGTGCCCGGCATCGCGAGGCACAGGCCGCGCGCTGCCCGGCCCGCGGTGGTCTCGGCCGGTTGAGTCATGTCCTGGTTTCCCGGGGGTCTGGCCTGGCGTGCATGACAGCGCGCCCGCGGGGCTCCCTGCCCTGCGGGCGCGCCGTGTTCTAATGCTGGCGCCAGGCCCTGGCGAACAGCCGGCGGGCGAGCCACAGATGCAGCGCCGCCGGCGCCAGCAGTGCCGCGCCCCAGTGGTAGCCGCGGGACCAGAAGATCCCCGCCAGCACCAGCAGCCAGATCGCCACCGCGACCCTTACCCAGGCAACCGTCCGTGGGTCGCGCCTGGAGTGCGGGCCTGCCAGGATCCCTGCGCTGCTGGCCGTGTCGCGCGTTGCTGCCATCTCCCTCACCTTCCATCTACTTTATGCGGCAAACCTAGCCTACTTTGCCGCGTAAAGTCAAGCCCTGGAGGCGCCCGCATCCGGGTCACTGGGATGCGTCCAGCCCGCCGGCCGCGCTGACCCTCGTCGGCACCGGGCACATACAACTGCCAGCCACCCGCGCCCCAGACAACACATCCGGTCATGCCGCCGACAGAGCGGTCCTCTGGAGCCTGCACTGGGGCTGCCCGGTTTCGGCCACCCCCCATACAGGTCGTTACACGACTCCCAGGCCGTCCGGGAAGCTCCACCCACAGGCAGTTGGTGGAGCCGACGGTCGTTACGGAGGGTCGCCGGAGGGCCAGAGGGTAACGCGCGCAGTGCCGCCGATCTGTACGCCGGCGCCTGCTGATCCCCTGGTTGGCAGGGGCGCACATATCTCGGTCATCTGCGCGGGACGGGCGGAATTGCGGAGTCTCTCCGATCGCGACATTGAGGCGCGCCTCACGGCGATCCCGTGCATCGGCCCGTGGCCGGTGCACGGTTTCTTGATCATCGCGTTTGCCCGCCCCGGTGGGCAAGCCCTTACGCGGGCGCGGCGATCAGGCGCGCCCTAGAGCGTCAGGGCGTCGTTCATCGTGCCGTAGTCGAATCCGCCCGCGCTGGAATTGTAGGTTCCGGTCGTGAACAACTCGGCTGCCGCGCGGGTGGCGACCCCGTAGGCCGCCTGGGCGATGGCGGAGCCGAGGCTGATGCGGACCGCGCCGGCGGCGGTGAGCTCGGCCACTGCCGGCGCGCCGGGCCAGACCATCACCGCGACCGGCAGCGGCCCGGCTGCCAGTTCGGCGATCGCCGCCAGGTCGACCAGGCCGGGAACGAACAGGCTATCGGCGCCGGCTGCCTTGTAGGCGGCGGCCCGCTCCAGCGCGGCCGCGACTCCCGCGGAGGTGGAGGGGTACGCGCCGGTCAGGAACACGTCGGTCCGCGCGTTAATCCAGACCGCTGGCGCGCCGGGGACGGGAGTTAGGATCGCCGCGGCCGCGCGGGCGGCGGCGAGCCGGTCCGCTTGCTCGGACGGCTCGAACAGGGAGGACGACTCATCGCGGCGATCCTCCAGGTTCACCCCGACTGCGCCTGCCTCGACGACCGCTGCCACGGTTGCCGCGACGGCGTCGGGGGAATCGCCGTACCCGGCTTCGATGTCCGCGGACACGGGTAGCGAGACCGCCGCCGCGATGCGGCTGATCACCGCCGCGGCGCGTTCCGCGCCCAGACCGGCCCCGTCCGGGACGCCGAGCGACCAGGCGACCCCGGCGCTGGTAGTCGCGATCGCCTTCGCACCGGCGGCGGCGATCGCGACCGCAGAGGCAACATCCCAGGCGTTCGCAAGCAGCAGCGGGGCGCCAGCCCGGTGCAGGATAGCGAAGAGCTCGGCCTTCCGCGCTTGTCCCATCGTGAACTGTGTCGTCATGTCAATCACGCTAACCAGATCCCCGCCGGTGAGCTGGCCATATCCGGACGTGAAGAAAGGGGCTGTGGCCTCGTGCCCCCGGTAGATCGGGGGGGTCGGCCACAGCCCTCGTTCGGGGTTCCGGGCGGGGACAGCCTGGCTGAGCGACTCAGAGCGCGACGATGAGCTCATGGTCGATTTCAGTGAACTCGACGATCCTGTCCGCGAACTGGCCCGGCGATCAGCTCGCGGTAGGCCGGCGAGCTGGTGTGCGCGTCGAAGGCGGCCTGGTCGGCGAAGTGCTCGACGAACAGCAGGTAGTCCGGCTTCGCCGGGTCACGGTACACGCGGAACGACAAGTGTGCCGTCCTCGCCCCCCGGCCCCTTCGGCGCGAACTCCTGCACGATCGCCTCGACCTTCTCCTGCATGCCGTCCTTGAGCTTGATCGGGAATACCTTCACCAGCACGGTGATCTCTCCTCCATCTGACGCGAAGTCCAGCAGCAAGGATCTAGCGCGCGGGCAGCCCCGAGTCTGGCCAGATCCGGACACGATGAGTCGGCGGAACATGTCCGGATCCGGCCAGCGTTCCGGCCGGATCCATGACGTATATCTGGGCTATGACCACGTACTCCGCCGTCGTCACGACCGGCATCTACTGCCGGCCTGGCTGTGGCGCGCGGCCGCTGGCGCGCAACGTCCGGACGTTCGACCTCGCGGCGGCCGCGGAAGCCGCCGGGTTCCGCGCCTGCCAGCGTTGCCGCCCCTACCGGGTGGCCGGGCCGGTGGGCTCCAGTGCGCCGGAGATCGTGTGCGAGGCGGTGCAGCTGATCATCGGGGGCGCGCTGGACGACGGCGGCACCGAGGCGGCGCTCGCCGGCCGGATCGGCATGTCACCGCGGCACCTGCGGCGGCTGTTCCTCAAGCACCTGGGCGCGAGCCCGGACCAGCTGGCCCGCTCGCGCCGCGCGCATTTCGCCCGGCGGCTGCTGGACGACACCGACCTCACTATCGGCGAGATCGCGTTCGCGTCCGGGTTCGGCAGCCTGCGCCAGTTCAACCGGACGATGCAGGAGGTGTTCCGCTCCTCCCCCAGCGACCTGCGTGACCGCCGGCGCCGCGCGGACCGGCTCGCCGCCGACGGCGGGCTGGCGCTGCGGCTGCCGGTGATGCCCGGCTACGACTGGGCGCGGCCCGGTCATTCCTCGCCGCGCGGGCCATGCCCGGGGTCGAAGCCGTCAACGGTGACACCTACCGGCGCATCATCACCATGGCGGGCGTACCCGGCCTCATCGAAGTCTCGCCAGGCGACGAGGACTGCCTGCTGCTGCGCGCCCACCTGCCGTACTGGGAGGGCCTGATCCACGTGGTCGACCGGGTCGGGCGGCTGCTAGGCATCGACTACGATCACTGCGCGAGCGGCACCGCGCTACGCAGGGATCCAGTACTCGGCCCGCTGGTCACCAGCTATCCCGGTCTTGTCGTACCGAGCGCGTGGAACCCGTTTGAGGTAGGCGTCTGGGCGATCTTGTCCGGCAGCCAGCCCGGCCGCGACCGCCTGCTCGACGCTTTCGTCGCCCGCCTGGGCACCCCGGTGCCCGGCCTGCCGGGCGGCCTGACCCGCACGTTTCCCGACCCGGCGGCGGTGACCCCGGACAGCCTGGCGCCGATCGGGCTTCCGGATGCCGAGGCGACCGCGATGGCGGAGCTGGCGGGACCCTCACATCCGGCGGAGAGGCCAGCGCGAGGTCCGATCAGTGGCGGCCGTGGCTGGCGCTCGCAGCGGCCCACCTGGTGCAGACCGTGCTCGCATGAATCTGCTCGCGGCCGAAACGCGCCGGATCCACCAGCTAGACGAAACCTCCTGGATCGCGCATATCCCCGGCTGGCTAGGCCGGGAGCATCCCGGAAAACTCCTCGCCAAGCTCACCGCAACGCCGCATGGGAGCAGCGCGACCGCTGGATGGTCAACCGCCGGGTCATCGAGCCCCGGCTCACCGCCGAATACACCGACCTCGCCGACGCCCCGACCCCGCGCTCCGCGAAGCAGCCGACGCCCTCTCCGCCCATTACCAGGTCTCGTACGACGGCCTGTGAATCAACTTCTCACGGGACCATCGCGACAGCACCGGCTGGCACGGCGACTGGCCGACCCGCAAGCGCCCCGCGTGCATCGTCCCGGTGGTCAGCCTGGGCGCGCCACGGCGGTTCCTGATCAAGCCACGGCCAGGAGGGTCCGCGTCAGCGCGGGGTGAGGACGTCGAACTCGTTGCCCTCCGGGTCGGCCAGGCACGTCCACGGGACGTCGCCCTGGCCGAGGTCGATGTCGGTGGCGCCGAGTGCTCGCAGCCGGGCTGCCTCCGCCGCTTGATCGTCACCGGGGTAGGGCCGGAGGTCGAGATGTACGCGGTTCTTCACAGTCTTCATGTCGGGCGTGCGGAGGAATTGGAGATACGGTCCGACACCCTCGGCGGAGCGCAGCACCGCGTGATCGTCGGTCACCTGGTGCAGGGTCCAGTCCATCGCCAAGTCCCAGAACCAGGCCATGCCCCGCGGGTCCGCGCAGTCGACCGTCACCGCAGCCACTGGCCCGGTGTCCCGCCCGCCCGGCCAGGGCGCCAGCACGCAGAACTCGTTGCCTTCCGGGTCGGCCAGGACGGTCCAGGAGACGTCGCCCTGGCCCACGTCAGCGGGTGTCGCGCCGAGATCCTGCAGGCGCGCGACCAGGTCCGCCTGATGGGCTGCAGAGGTGGTGGCGAGGTCGAGGTGCACGCGGTTCTTCACCGTCTTGGGTTCCGGGACGGCAATGACGTCGATGCAGACGGCGACGGGGTCGGGATAGGCGAAACCTGCGGGTTCGAGGTTGGTCACGCCGGGTCCCTCGCTGGAAACACCCCAGCCGAGCGCCTCCGCCCAGAACCGGCCGACCGCGGAGTCATCCCGGGCATTCATCGCAATCTGAACAAGCCGCAGCGTCATGCTGCCAACCCTATCGAACCGGTCGGAGGGAGCCATATACCACTCCCGTGGACACCAACCGCTGCCGAACCTCATCATGCACGGCGTTCGTAGCAGGGGTGAGAGGCCGGATGCGGACGTTCGCCTCTACCGTGCGGTCATGTCCGCCTGATCCACGTTTCCGTCCCCACCCGTCATGACCGGCCCTCGATAGCGAACTCGGCCGACAAGACTGCGCGTTGGCAAATGGTTCAAGTCCCCCTCGGACACACAGTTTTGCAGCTCAGAGCCCTAAAGCAAGATCGGCAAGGGCTCGTGATACTTCCCTCGATACTTGAGGGCATCACGCCTCCCCCACCAGCGCCGCGAAACGGTCGGCGGCGCGCTTCTGGTCCGCCGGCATGACGTGCCGCGTCCAGGGCGGACACCTACGAGGAGGACGGGGAGGAGCAGAGGACAGGGCGCCCCAAACCACACCAGGTCGGCGCATGATCGTCGGGCCATTAGCCGTGCTCAGTGCGGATCAGGCGAAAACGATTGTTCGGGAGAAGGAGTACCAGGCTAGGGTTCGGTATGCGTTCGATCGACAGCATCGCCGAGGATTATGTGGAGCGGGCGGCCGCCTTGGACCCGGCCCTCGCCACCTTCGCTGGGATCGCCGGGCACGACGGTGAGCTGCCGGATCTGAGTGCCGACGGGTTCGCCGAACGGGCCGGGCTGGATCGCTCGACCCTCGCGGCCCTCGGTGCGGCCGAGGCACCCGGGCTGCGCGAGCAGACCGCACGGGCCGCGATGCAGGAGCGGCTGGCCGTGGCCGTGGAGCGCTATGACGCCGGGGACACCACCAGCGACCTCAACGTGATTGATAGCTGGGTGCAGTACGTGCGCGAGCTCTTCGACCTGATGCCCGCCGAGGGCGAGGAGGCAGCCGCCACCGTAGCCAAGCGCATGGCCGCGGTGCCGGAGGCCTACCGCCAGTTCTCGCAGACCCTGCTCGGTGCGGCCCGCAACGGCAGGCCCCCGGCCCGGCTGCAGGTCGAGGAGGTCGCCAAGCAGTGCGCCGCCTGGGCCACGCCGGAGGACTCCTTCTACGGCGGACTGGTAAAGCGGCTGACCGGGGTCCCGGGCTCGCTGCGCGGGGAACTGGACGCAGCCGCCCGCGAGGCGACGGGCGCCACGGCCAGGCTCGGCGAATTCCTGCGCCGCGAGCTGCTGCCGCTGGCCCGGGAGAA
The DNA here is from genome assembly GCA_963723595.1 of uncultured Actinomycetes bacterium. Classification (GTDB taxonomy): domain Bacteria; phylum Actinomycetota; class Actinomycetes; order Streptosporangiales; family Streptosporangiaceae; genus RYN-230. The sequence goes on along the minus strand of CAVRRQ010000009.1, from coordinate 78,735 downwards.
GGACGCCTGCGGGCCGGAGGTCTACGCCCGGGCGTCAAGGTACTTCCTCGGCGCCGCCGTGGACCTGGCGGAGGCCTACGCCTGGAGCTGGGAGGAGATCGCCCGGCTGCGCGCCGAGCAGGCGCGCGTCAGCAGCCTGATCCGGCCAGGCGCCACCCGGGAGGAAGCCATCGCGATCCTGGACAAGGACCCGGCGCGGCGCATCGAGGGCCGGGAGAACTTCCGCGCCTGGATGCAGGAGCTGGCTGAGCGCACCATCTCGCAGTTGCACGGAAGACACTTCGACATCCCGGAGCCCGCGCAGCGGATCGAGGCCATGATCGCTCCCGTCAACGATGGAGGGATCTACTACTCCGAGCCCTCCGAGGACTGGTCCCGGCCCGGGCGGATGTGGTGGTCGGTGCCGTCGGGTCTGGACAGCTTCGCGACCTGGAAGGAGGTCACGACCGTCTATCACGAGGGTGTCCCCGGCCACCACCTGCAGATCTCGCAGTCCCTGACCGAGCAGGAGAACCTGAACCGCTGGCAGCGGCTGATGTCCTGGGTCTCGGGCTACGGCGAGGGCTGGGCGACCTACGCCGAGCGGCTCATGGGCGAGCTCGGATACCTAGACGACGACCCGGGGGCATACCTCGGGATGCTCGACATGCAGATGATGCCCGCCGCCAACGTGGCCCTGGACATCGGGGTGCATCTAGAGCTGGAGATCCCCAAGGGCACCGGCTGGCGGGAGGGCGAGCGCTGGAATGCCGGGACCGCCTGGGAGTTCCTGCGGGCCCACTCCAGCTGGGATGAGAAGCGGCTGCGCTTCGAACTGCACCGCTACCTCGGCTGGCCTGGGCAGGTCCCGTCCTACAAGCTCGGCGAACGAGTCTGGCTCCAGGCCAGGGAAGAAGCCAAGGCCAGGGCCGGAGGTGCCTTCAGCCTCAAGGACTTCCACTCCAAGGCGCTCAGCCTGGGCGCCATGGGGCTGGACCCGTTGCGTGAGGCCCTTGCCCGCTGCTAGGACAGGCACGGCAACTCCTTGCGGGCTTTGAAAGCACTGATTCCCTCCGAGTCGGGGAAGCCGATGGAGAGTCAGGGCTGGGCCCGGAGCCCAGGACCCGCCATGGCGCAAGCCACGGACGGGACGAGCAGGCCGCTGAGACGCTGGCGGAAGCCAGCCTGCCTGGCCCGCATCTTCCTGAGGGTGGTGGCCGCGATGCCGGTGATTCGCAGGGGCCCAGGCGCCCGCTCCTAATTAACTAGAAAGTTTCTTAATAGATAGTCTTGACTGCCTGGGTCTCCGGACATACAAACTGACCAGGATCACCGGCGCAGGCGGGGCGCCAGATCGTCTCAGCTCCTCTTGCCCCCTGGAGGGTCCATGCAGGTCGGAAGACGGATTCTGCGCATAGCTCTCATCGCTGGCTCGGCGCTCGGGCTAACAACCGGCGGCTCGGTCCTTGCGCTGACCTCCGGGCCCGCCGCGCAGGCATCCACCGCATGCGCTGCGGCGTGGAGTTCCACGACTGTCTACACCGCCGGCGAGCAGGCCAGCGAGAACGGAATCAATTACACCGCCAACTGGTGGACTCAGGGAAACGACCCGGCCACCAACAACGGGGGAAGCGGCTCGGGACAGCCGTGGACATCCGACGGCTCCTGCACCGGCGGCTCGGGGTCGGGATCAGGCTCAGGATCGGGATCAGGCTCAGGGTCAGGGTCAGGGACCGGCTCGGTCAGCGGCCTGCTCTTCAGCCCGTACAAGGACGTCACCATCAACATGAACTGGAACACCGACGAGATGCAGTCGGCCGTGGAAGGGAGCGACCTGCCGGTGGTGGGCTCCAACAGCCTGGTGTCGCAGTACATCCCGAAGCTGCCTGCGATCACGCTCGCGTTTGCTACCGGAACCTGCGGCAGCGAGACCTGGGGTGGTGTCTCGGGTGCCGATTGGGCTACCGAGAACATTCCGCAACTCCAGAACGCCAACCTCGATTACGTTGTCTCGACCGGTGGCGAGGCCGGGACTTTCAGCTGCGACTCGACGGCTGGCATGGACGCGTTCATCGCTCGCTACGCCAGCCCGAACCTGGTCGGCATTGACTTCGACATCGAAGGCGGCCAGACCGAGTCGCAGATTCAAGGTCTGGTCGACGCGGCGGCCGGAGCACAGTCGCAGTACCCGAACCTGCAGTTCTCGTTCACGCTCGCCACGCTGGCAGCGTCAGATGGCAGCTACGGCGGGGTGAACTCGCTCGGCAACGAGGTCGTCGAGGCGGTGCTCGGCTCCAGCCTGAAGAACTACGTCATCAACCTGATGACCATGGATTACGGCAGCGCATCCAGCAGCGTCTGCGTCGTTGTCTCCGGCAGCTGCGAGATGGCGCAGTCGGCGATCCAGGCGGTGAAGAACCTCGAGCACACCTACGGAATCCCGGCGAGCAAGATCGCCGTCACCCCGATGATCGGCCTGAACGACAACTCCAGCGAGACCTTCACTCCCGCTGACGTGGACACGCTGACAACATACGCGGCCGGCAACGGCCTGGCCGGTCTGCACTTCTGGTCACTGGACCGGGACACGCCCTGCGCCACGACCCAGACGTACGCGTCCCCCACCTGCAACTCGGTTTCCGGCACGACAGCACTGCAGTACACCAACAGGTTCCTGAGCGACCTCGGGGACTGACGGAAAGCCCAGGGCGGGCCGTGCACGCGCTGCCCTGCGCGGCCCGCCTCCATTTCCGCGGACGTGCTCGTCCCCGGCCGGTCACCTCGGTTACCAGGCGCTGTCCATGGCCGGTCAGGGGGTATGCAACCCGCCCTCCATCCCAGCGAGGGCATCCTGCTAGGTACCAGCCCGCGGCTGGTCATGGTGCAGGTCGAGAGCTAGCCTGCATCTTTCGTGATCTTGGCTCAGTGGCCTGAGTCGTCGGCGGACCGCTATTTTCAGCGAGCGGTCGTGCCTGGCGGCCCGGCTGTCGCGCCGGGTGGGCGGGGTTCCACTAGCCCGAGGGTGTCCTTCTGATCGCTGGAATGGGTTCCGGCTGGTCAGCCCGGTGCGAGGGCCTGCAGGCGGGTGATCGCGGTAGTTATCTCCCGGGCCCAGGGCCAGCTGGCAGCGAGGCGGAGCCGCAGGCGGCGGCTGCCGCGGACGAGCCGCCCGGCGCAGGTGAAGATCCGCAGCCGCAGCCGTTTCGGTTCCCACCGGCGGGCAGGCCCGTCCAGGGCGAGCATCGCCATCCAGGCCAGCAGCTCGCAGGCCATGGCCACGATCTCGCACCACAGCTGGTTCTGCGTGAACCCCTGCAGGGGGAGGTTGCGCAGCCCGGTGTCCTTGGCGCAGCGGATCCTGTCCTCACACCGTGCTCGGCGCCGGTGGCGGAGTTCCAGGTCAGCGAGCTGGCCGCCCTTGGTGCCGGTGGCGAAGGCGGTGAACCGGTGCCCGTCGATGTCGGTGAACCGCAGCTGCGCGCCCGGATGCGGGCGTTCCTTGCGGACGATCACCCGCATCCCCTTCGGCCACTTCTCCAGGTCCAGCAGGCCGGTGATCTCCGCGACCCAGGCGCCGAGCCGGACCTGGCCGCCGGCGTCATAGGCGGGTTCCCAGACCCGGCCCGGGAGGGTAAGGATGGCCTGCTGGACGTCGTCGGTGATGGTGAACCCCACGGAGTAGCCCAGCCGCCGGCCCGGCGCGGTGACCCAGGCCAGGAAGTCCTGGGTGCCGCCACCGGAGTCAGCGCGGATCAGCACCCGCCGGCGCAGGCGCCGGGGCAACTGCGCCAGCCCGAGCCGGGTGGCCTCGATGTGGTCGGCTGCGGTGTTCGAGCCCGCGTTGCCAGCCCGCAGCATGACAGCTAGCGGCTCCCCGCTGCCGCCGTCACCGTGATCAGCGAAGACGGTCAGCGGGTGATGCCCATAGGTTTTCTTCCACGTGGGCATGGCCTGCTCTTTCTCCGAGCACGAGGTCACGATCGTCGCGTCGATATCGACGGTGACCAGACCCCCTGCCGCGCCCGGCGCTGCGCCGCCAGCCAGGTCCCAGGCCCGCTGCCGGGCGGCGGCCCGGGCTGCGCGGATGGCTTTCAGTGCCCGCGGGGCGTCGGCGGCCAGGCGGGTGACCAGCCGGGAGATCACCGGGTCGGAGGCCACCGGCCCGGCCAGTTCCGGCTGCGCCCGCAGCATCGCCACGTCGGCGAGGCAGTCCCCGCCCAGCGCCACCGCGACCGCCAGGTCGGTGATGATCTTTCCTGGGCTGTGCACCGCGCGGGCGGCCGCCACCGTTCCAGCGCCGCGTCCAGGCCGTGGTCCAGGCCGGTTGCCCGCAGTGTGCGGATCAGCAGCAGGCCGCCGGCCTGGGAGACGATTCCGGTGCCGTCAGCGGACACCATGATCTTGGAGTGGGAGGCGGTAGAATGCACGCGGAAAGTGCCTTTCGAACTGGTGCGGACAGGTCTCTAGACAAGCCCTATTCTTCCAGTTCAAAGGCACTTTCCGTGTCTAAACGATCAAGCCCTGGCCGGTGCCAGGCGAAAGCCCGAGGCTAGCGTGCCTGTAATCGCAGGGATATACCTAAAGGTGGGCTCGGACCTCGGACACATGGGGCTTCAACTCCCCTGGGACATGACCCGGCCGCCGGAGCGGGAACACCTTCCGGCTGGCCTCCAGTGTCTTAGCGGACGCCTGCGTGGGATCCGCGCTCCGGGTCGCCGGATCCGAAGGTGACCAGGCGGGGGGCACCCGGGATCCAGAGCCGCGTGCGCTCTCATTCGCTGCGACCGCCAGCGTGTGAGGCGGCCTATGGACGGTCTGCCTGTCGCCATGTTGTGCTCTCGTTTCGGTCCGCCGAAGATTGGCCATGCCCGCCTCGCCGATGGGTGCCGCCTAGGCGCTTGATTTGCCGTCGCGGCTACCGCCGGGAGGGGAGCGGCCGATGACCGTTGTTGTGCTCCCGGGGACTAGATCGGCCGCTTCGGGCCGAGTTCCCGCCAGAACCGGTATTCCTCGCCCTGTTGGCCGACAGGGTCGAAGCCGCACTTCTCCGCCACGCGTCGGGACGCCAGGTTGTCGATGTGGCAGGCCAGGTGGGCGCGGCGAAGACCGATCTGTTGCGCAGCCCAGGTGAGGAACGCTTGGAGCGCGCGGGGTGCGATGCCCTGTCCGCGCAGCTCGGCGGTGACGTTGTAGGACACCTCGGCCTCATTGCCGGCCAGTCGAAGTTCGACCCAGCCCGCAGCCTCGCCGTCTGAGCGGCGCCGGATCGCCAAGTTGAGCTCTCTTCCCTCATGCCATGCCCGGAGGCTGCCCCGCGCGCGCTCGTCGCCGTCGTAGTGGCTGTCGGGCATGGCCTGGGCCTGCTCCACCGTGTAGCCGAAGAACCGTGCGGTATCGGGGTCGAGGTCGAGCCGGCGGAGCGCGGCCCCGTCTCGTGGCCGCCAGCGGTCGAGCACGAAGGCCGGGTTGACGACAATCATCGGCGGCTCCCGGGGCCGCCAGCCCGCCGCTGGTTCCGTCGAGCCCGATGGGCGCGACCCGATCCCCTCGGGGCTGGGTTCGCCGGGGTCCGCGCCCGGCTCTGCGGGGCTCATGGCACAGGTGCTCCCTGCGGAAGCGTTTCGATGCGGCAACGGTCCCCGACGCTACCGCTTCTGGCGGGCCGGGAATGGGCGACGGAGGGCTGCCGGTGAGCGCGCCGCGCAGGGCGGTCAGTGCGTTCTGGGCCGTGCTTAGCGGTGGAGGAGATGCATCTGCGGAGGAGTAGACCACCGCCGCTGTCCTCGGCCAAGGGACGAAGAACACTGAGCGGCCAGGACGCGGCACAGCACCAGGATCCGATCTCGATGGCCGGCCTGCTAGCGACTCTCGAAGGAAGCACCTGCATGGCGCGATGCACCGTCAGCGGCTCCACCGAGATGGCCTGTGTCAGACGATGCTTCCGCGAATTGGCCGAAAGCCATCTACTGGCCCGAGGTCGCCCTGACGTGGCCAAGGCTGTCGCCTACGTGGCCGCTCCCGGAGCGAGCCATGTCCACGGAGTCTTCGCGAACCGCTGTGACCGCTAGGGCGCGAGCTAAGCTATTCCGGAAGCATCCGCAATAGCCAGCACCTGCGGTGTAGCGCTGGAGGAGCGTGCCGTGACGCAGGACCTGCCGGGGGGCATGAAGGGCGGCGGCAAGCTTCCTGGCTTTGACACGAGCACCGCGAACGCGGCCCGCATGTGGAACTACTGGATCGGCGGCATGGACAACTTCCGCGTTGACCGTGAAGCCGGGGATCGGGTGCTGGAGGCGATGCCCGCGCTGCCGCTGGTCGCCCGGATGCTCCGGCGCTTCCTGATCACCACGGTGGACGAACTGACGGCCGCGGGCGTCCGCCAGTTCCTGGACATCGGAAGCGGACTGCCAACGGCCGATAACACGCATGACGTGGCGCAGCGAGACGCGCCCGAGTCACGGATCGTCTACGTGGATCATGACCCGATAGTGATCAGCCAGGCCCGTTCTCTGCTCACCAGCAGCGCGGCGGGAAAGACGGACTACATCCAGGCCGACCTGCGGGACTGGCCGACGATATCGGCCGGCGCACAGCGGACCCTGGACTTCAGTCAGCCGGTCGCCGTCTTGCTGATCGCGGTGCTGCATTTCATTCTCGACGCGGAGGACCCGCACCGGATGATCTCCCAGATGATGGCCGATCTGGCATCCGGCAGCTACCTGGTCATCGGGCATGCCGCCAGCGACATCGGGGCCGACACGGCTGCGGCGATGGCGCGCAGCTACAACGCCACCGCATCGCTGACGATCACACCTCGGGACCGGGGTACGGTGGCCCGGTTCTTCGATGGCATGGAGATGACGGGCCCGGGCCTGATGCCGCTCGCCCTGTGGCGGGGATCCAGCCCGGCCACCACAGCCGACCCCGGCCTGAGCTGCTACTGCGGTATCGCCAGAAAGCCGTAGCCAAGCCCCCGCTCAGGCCATCCGGTCGGCCGGGTCCCGCGGAGTGCGGAGGCAGCATGAAGACGCGCGGGTCGAACGTGCCAGCGTCCGCGATGAGCCACGGCAGGTAACGATAGGTGCGCGGGGGTCCGTGGAGGACTACTTCCGCTTCGATCCCGAACGGGAGGACGCGCGCTGCGAGAACTCGATGCGGTGATCCGCACAGCGGCGCCCGCCCTATCGCGCTGGTTCGTGCCCGGAACACCGATCGCCTGGCCCATTCTCGGGATCGCGCTGCAGAAGAACTACTTGAGACGCTTACGGCGATGGCCTTCCCTTCACCTGCGCCTATTCTGGCAAGCTTGGCCGAGCACGAGTCAGCGCCAAAGGCGTTATGAACTTTACCAATATCGACGACATCAACCTTCAGGCACTCGCCGAGATGGTTACAGCCATCGACGCGGGCCTGGAATCAGGCCGGCTTGTAGCGCACTGAGTGCCAACCCGGATTACCCGGCCCGTAGAACAGGCCGCAGCCAGGTCAGCCGCCCGGCGCCCCAGCCGGCCCCTACGCTGCCCGGCGTGTCTACCGACGCGTTCACCGACCTGGCCGGCGGGCAGCGAGCGTGCTTCGCGCCAAGACCGCCGTAACAGCGCCGTACATACTCATCCGAGCCGCAACCGGGACAGCAGTACTCGCCTCCTATATCGCCGATCCCCTCGTCGCCGCGCGGGAGCCGCTGCGCCGCCAGCCGCCTTGGCCGGGTTGAGATGCGGCCCCGGCGTCTATCAGCCGGTACCCGTAGGGCCCGGCCCGTCCGGCGCACGCCGGGCCACATCAGCAGAGCACCCAGGACAACATGATTAATAGTCGCCGCGCGGTGTTAGCGTGGACATATGCCTTATGCGCCTTACGGACGCGGCCCGGTATACATGGCCGTGGCAGGCATCGTCGCTGTCATCGCGCTGATCGTTGGCGTCCTGATGCTGACCGACCACAAAAGCGGCCGGGGTGTCATCTTCATTGTGGCCGCGGTGGTGGCGGCTATCGTCGCGATGTTCGCGCGGCCCCGCTGACGCGCCGATGCCACAAGACCCAGGTCCGCAGGAACAGGACGTCCCCCGCTTCTCCAGACTCACCGGGGCCCGAACCATCGCGAGCCGCGATGGGATCGCCTGAGCCTGTTTCCGGGCGCTGGACGGTCGTTAAGCGTCGCGGCTGTGGTGGCGGCGAAGGCAGACACACCTGCCCGCCATATGTCCGTGCACGCCAGGTGCGCCAGACAGATCGCGGGTGATGGGATGATCGGCTGTCAGTTCCATCGCGAGCTGGCCAATGTGGTCTTAAGGCTCTCGCCAGCGAAAATGGCGTCGAAGGCGCCAGTGCATCGGCGTCGCGGCCCCGGATCAGGTGGCGGAAGGAACCGATCCGGTCGGCGAGGTCCATGACTAGCTTGCGGCCCGCACCCATGCGGCACGGGGGGCGGCAAGGGCTTCCTGCCGCAGAGGCTCGCAGGCGTCCCCGGCTCGGTGGAAGTCCGGGTAGCAGCCGCATGCATCCTTGCCGCGTATGGTCAGTGCCTCGAATGTGCCCTGGCGAATCGTTATCTGAGGCTTAGCGCTCAGCACATGTCTTCGCGCAAACTCACCAGGTCCATCATTGTCGGCGCCGCGGCTATCGCGGTCGCGGCGGTTCCTACGGGATCGTCAGTGTCACCTCAGTCAGCAGCCCAGCCGCGGCCAGCAGCAGTCCATCCGCATCCAGCAGCGGCTTCGCTGGGCATTCCGGATCCGGCGGGGGATCCAACGCCCGGTCCGGGCCGGCCGCAGGCGGAGCGGCCGGCACGGTCGGCAGCCTGTCCTCATCGGGCTTCACGCTGACGACATCAGCGGGCCAGAAAGTGACCATCAGGGAGGCGTCCTCGACCACCTACCAGAACGAGACGAGCCCGGCCTCGGTGAGTGCCGTCACCACCGGCGAAGCCGTCCTGGTCCTCATTACTACGAACTGAAACAGACGACGGTGCCGTTATCTCCGGATTATCGCGAAGTCGGCCGCTGGAGCATCACAGCGGCTTCCGGCTCGTGAGCACGTCACCGTGAAGGATGTGGGTGCCGGAGGTCATGATGAGCCCTTGATCGTCGCCTGACCATCACGACCGCCAGCGGAAATCGGTTACGACCAGGACCCGGTCCGGGCGGCGTGCTCTGTCATCAGGCCAACTCGAGCAGCAGCTGGGCGAGTTCCTGGGGCCGGTTGCTCGTCACCATGTGGTTGGCGGCGATCTCGCGATACCTCCAGGCCGACGATGCTCGAGCCCTTGTGGCGGCGGATCGGAACGCCGTCTCGCCGGGTGCGCGGGGGTCCTCTGCGGTGGCCTTGATGTAGGTGCGGCTGAACGGAAAGTCCTCCAGCGTCCGGGCCAGCCGCACCGGCTCGGTGAAGCAGCCGACCGGGTGGGGTGTGCGCCGGGCGTTCGCGAACGCGGCTTCGCCGGGATGGTCGTAGTCACGCGGCGGCGGAGGGACGAGCCATTGCTCGCCGAGGGAGAACGCCACCGAGGCGCTGCGGCCAGACAGGACGACGACCGTATCGCCGTCGTCGGGTACGAAGGCGTCAAGGTACACGAGGTGACGGACGCGATCGCTGATGTGCTCCAGCGCCCCGGTGACCACGAAGCCGCCGTAGGAGAAGCCGAGCAGCACGATGCCGGAGAGATCCTCGTAGAGGATTGTATTGACGACGTCGCGGATGTGGGTCGTGAGATTGACCAGCGGGCTAGCCAGGTGGGAACGCTCACCGATCCCCGTCAGGCTCGGCGTGAACACCTCATGATCCCGGAGCATCGGCCGCACGAGGTGGAAGACATGAGCTCCGCTCCAGCCGCCGTGCACGAGAACGAACGTCGTCATCTGCGCACACTCCACCAACCGTCACTGGCACCAGCGACTTGCCAGACTAGAGGCCTCACATCCCGTCGGCCAGTTCATCACCCGGTACGTCGGCCAGCACCCGCGGGCCCGGCTGGCGGATCGGCGTCGCCGAGTCCAGCGGCGGGCTGATATGTCCACGCTACAAGGGAAACCAGGCACGGCAGGGCAAACGTGACCTGCTGCGGCACTAGTGTCCCTAGGGACTTGAACCCCCATGTGTCCGAGGGGGGAGCGCACCCAAAAAACCAATGTGGCTCTGTTGCGAGTTCGTAGTTGGGAGCCGGTCATGAACCGAGGATTCAGTGGCCCCTGGCGCAGGACGGACTGTCCGGGCCAGCGGTGGCCGTCGGCGCCACAACTGGAGCGAAATTCGAACGCATGCTCTGACCAGCGCCGACGACATGATCACGACACTGGGCGCGGCGGACTGACCCTAAGCTCTTCTGGCGACCGGGCGCGAGGATCCGATGACGGGTCAGGCGATGCACGATGAGTAGACTCGGAGACGTACAGCTCTAGTGGTGGTGAGGAGTTCACATGCCTACACACGCCGAAGACATGGTCCTGGTTCCTCGGGCAGAGCTGGACGCGCTCCGGGCTGAGAACCGGCGCCTGCGGCGTGAGGCCGGGGATCGTGAGGCGCTGAAGCGCATCCGGTCAGATGCCGGGGAAGGCCGTGTCTTCACCCGCGAAGAGCTGTCAGAGGCGTGGGGCATTAGTGAGTGACCGGGTCCTCCGATTCCCAGATAGAACCTGGGACGAGCTTGAAGGACTGCCGCAACCACTTCGAAACGCCGCCCAAAAGGCAATTTTCACCTGCTCGAAGAACCAGTCCCGACGCTTGCCGACCCATTTCCCGAGGCAGACCCGCTCCCAGGAGCCTACCGTCTCCACCTGCCGTCGGACGGCTTGACCATCTGGTACACGGTTACGGATAGACCAGACGGGCAGGTTGTCATCGTGGTGCAGTACATCAAGGCCGACACGTGAACATGCAAGTTGGTGTTCTAGCACTCGTCTAATGCTGGCAGGAAATCGCGGCAATTGCTCAGCAGCCCGAAACATCACTTCGCCAGCTCTGAGGCGGGGCGAGGTGGCCTACTCGCGAACCTGGTGCCTATCTCGCGTCGATCAGGATTCCGGCAAAGAAGCCGACCAGCTCATCGGTTGCGTCCAACGGCAGCACGTGTGAGACGTACTGGTCCGGGCGGACGACGACCAGGCAGCCGGTGACGCGGTCGATGCTTCGCAGGTCGAAGACATCGCCAGCCCCCGGGTCCGGGCAGAACGCCTTCTCGTAGTCGATCAGGCTGAACTTGCCCTTCGTGGGCAGCAGAACTGCTGGTATCGAGTTGAGGGCCAGGCCGCGATGATCCTGCTGGAAAACGGCGCGAACGTCGATCACCGAGTCGGGGCCGGCACCTTCAGGCGTGAATCGTGCGATCGGTGACTTTTCCGACGCGAGGAACTCGCACAGCTGCCGGGCCCGGGAGCTCGGGCTTGTCGGGTCGGCGCGGTCGGCGAAGACGTAAAGGCGCCAGGCGCCGTCAGCCTGGGCTACGTGGCCCAGGTGCATGGGCTTGGCGTCCGCCAGCCGGACGACCGGGGCAGAGTGGAAGCGCATCCCGACCGGGAAACCCTTCGCCAGGTGCTGGTAGGCCGCCTCGGCGGTGATCATCGATGGGGCGTACCGTGTCGCGACACCCGCGGTGAAGCGGCCCTGCTGGACAAAGTGACGCTGGAATTCCTCGGGAACAACCCCCACGCCGTCGATGTCTGAGGTCTCTTTCGGTGGGGCGCTGAACATCCTGGCGAACTCGCGGTCGAAGTCGATGAGTTCCTGGGCGACCTTCTGGCGCTCCCTGGAGTAGGTGTGCAGCAGCTCTGGCTTGGCGGTCCCTCGGAGGACCTCCGCCAGCTTCCACCCGAGGTTCCAGGTGTCGCTCATGGACACGTTCATGCCCTGACCGGCTTGGGCGCTGTGGGTATGGCAAGCGTCGCCGGCGATGAAAACTCGAGGCAGGCGTGTGGCCAGCTCGCTCACCGGCACGTCATCGAACTTGTCGCACAGCCGTTGGCCGATCTCGTACACCGACCACCATCCGACGTCTTTCACCTCGAGGGTGTACGGGTGCAGGATCCGGTTGGCGACCGCGACCAGCTTCTCAGGGTTGACGCTCCGATTGTGCAGCATCTCCCGGTCGTGCTCCTGGTCCAGCTCAATGTAGAACCGGGCCAGGTATCCGCCCTCACGCGGGATGATCAGCAGGTTGCCCTGATTCGCCGAGTGAATGACGCACTTGAGGCGGATATCGGGGAAGTCGGTGACCGCTAGGACGTCCATGACGCCCCAGGACTGGTTCATCGGGTCGCCGACCAGCGGGCGGCCGATTGCGGTTCGGACACCGCTGCGGGCGCCGTCGCAGCCGACGACGTACTTCGCCCGGACGGTCGAGGTCTCCCCGGTCTCCTGAAATCCCTCGACATGCTGGAGGGTAACCGTCACTGGGTATTCCGCCTGGCTGCTGGTATCGACCCGGACGTCGGTTGCGTGCAGGCCGTAAAATGGTCGCAGCCTGCTGGCCGACCGCTCCATATGATCCCGGAGGTAGGCCAGCATCCGCGCCTGGTTGCAGATGACGTGCGGGAACTCCGACAGGCCCTCCTCGACGTCCTGCACGCGCACCGTCCGCGTGATCCTGGACCTGTCGTCCGCGTCCGGGCGCCAGAAAGAGACTTCGTTAACCCAGTAGGCTTCGGCGACCAACCGGTCGGCCAGTCCGAACGCCTCAAAAATCTCCACGGTGCGGCAGGCGACCCCGTCGGCTTGGCCCACCTCGAGCGGACCGTCCCTTCGGTCGATGACCACCGTCCGAATGTCGGGGAAGTTGGCCATCTGCGCGGCCAGGACGAGGCCGGCTGGACCGCACCCGACGATCAGTACGTCGGCCTCCTCGGGGAGACCTCCTGTCCGCTCTGCCACGGCAGGATCAGGGTCCTCGATGAGTGGGTCACCGGTCTTGTAGCCGTTCAAGTAGAACTGCATTATTCGTCCTCTTCGGTGCGGAGCATGCCGGTCACGTCCGCAGCTGCCCTGGGAACGCGATGCCTCTTCTGACGGTGCCACACCGAAGTTTTACAAGAACCCGGGGTTGGAGGACATGGCCACCAGCACCAGTTGATATTCACGGAAAGGGGGATGGTCGGCGACATACCGCTGCCCACGGCCCCGAGCCCGGCTTCTTCCGGCATCCCGGCGCAGCAGATCGTGGTGCGCCTGATCCGGCGATCCGTCCGCCCGCTCACCGCCGCGCCCCAGCTCACCGATAATCGCAGGCATGTAGGCGTCATGCATCCCGGGATTTCAGGACGAGTGCGCCGAGGAGGAGAGCGCCGACGGTCCAGAGGGCGACGACGCCGAGGCCCTGCCATGGGGTGAGCGGCAGGCTGTTCACCCCGATGGTGGCCTGGGCGTCCAGGCCGGCGGGCAGGGGGCCGATCTGGTCCAGGTGCCGGGCGAGGGCCGGGTTGGAGACGACGTCGGCGGCGAGCGGGAACAGGTACAGCACGCCGAGCACCAAGCCGATGGCGGCCGCGGAGTCGCGTACCGCGGCGGCGAGCCCGAGGCTGAGCAGGGCGATGAGCGTCAGGTACAAGACCGCACCGGCGGCGGCCCGCAGGTCGGTGGCCGCGGTGAGGGATGCGTATCCGTGCGCGGGGGTTAAGCCGTGGCCGGGCAGGATCAGCCGCCCGGCGAGCGCAGCGCCTGCGACCGCGAGCGCTGAGGCGGTGAGCACCGGGGCGGTGAGCACTGTGGCCTTGGCGAATAGCCAGGTCAGCCGCCGGGGCATCGCTGCGAGCGACAGCTTGATCATCCCGGTGCTGTACTCGTTGCCGATGGCCAGCACGCCGGCGGCGGCTGCCACCGCCTGGGCCGGGTAGATCCCGGTGAAGCTGACCGTGGCGGGGTCGATCCCGCAGGTGGCTGACCGGCAGTGGGCCGCGCTGGCCGCCGCCACCCCGACGGCGACGGTCAGCGTGACGACCCCGGCCAGCAGCCAGGCCGGACCGGCCACGGTGCGGAACTTGGTCCACTCTGCTCGCAGGGCCGCAGCGGCGGCGTGCAGGGCCTGGCCCGGCAGATAACGCGGCGGAGCGACCCGGGCCGTGAGCCTCATGCGTCTCTCCGGCGCAGCAGGTAATAGGCCAGCGCCAGCGCGGCGGCGGCCCACGCGCATTCCACCGCCAGCCCCGCCCACGGCGCGAGCGGGTAGTACCCGTTAATCAGGGGGTAGACGGCGATGAGCTGATGGAACTGGGGAACCGCCTGCTGTACGGACAAGGCGGCAGCCGGCGTGATCTGCAGCGGCCAGCCTCCTCCCCCCTCCCGGGCCGCTGCCTGGCGGCTGCGACCCGGACAGCGGGCCGAAGGCGAACAGATACGGGACGACGATCACCACGATCACGATGGCGACCGCCGGCGCGCTGCGCCGCACGATGGTGCCGATCGCGAGCGCGAGCACCGCGGCCACGGCAAGCAGCGCCCCGGTGCCGGCGACCATCCGTGCCTCGGTGAGCAGCGAAACCGGCCAGGCCAGGGGCCGGCCCGGCGCAGCAGGGGCATGCCGACGGCGATCGCGAGGGTGGCGGCGACCAGCCCGGCGGCGAAACCGACCGCGCCGATCGCGACGGCCTTGGCGGCCAGCAGCCGGCCGCGGCGGGGTGCGGCGGTCAGCGAGACCCAGATCAGCCCGCGCCGGTACTCGGCGGTGATGAACATCGCGGCCACCACGACCAGCGGGATCATCCCGAAGAACGTCCCGTCCAGCGCCCGCTGGAGGGATTGACCGTTTCCGCCGTACGCGTTCCCGGCGGCGGGGCCGATGTCGCCGAAACTGGCTACGGTGAGCTCGCCGGCGCTCTGGCGGAGCGTGCCGGGCGCCGGCACGCCGAAGTTCGGGCCGCCTACGTTGGTTCCCGTCCATCCGGTAGCAGGCCAGGACAGCCCGACGTGGCGGAAGACGCCCGTAGCCCGGGTACAGAAGCTGAAGTCGTACGTACAGGAGTTGGAGTCGTAATAGGAGCCGGCGGCGAAGATCCCGGCTTGCACGCTGGAGGTCAGTCCCGGGAGGGTCGCGGCGCCGACCAGCGTCCAGTGCGTGCCGTCGGCGGAGTCGTACCCCGTGATCGTTGCTCCGTGGCGGACCAGCCGCAGCCAGCGCGGCGCGGACGCGGACACGCTGCCCGCCAGCCCGGGCGTGTCGTTGACGTAGTCCCATTGCATCCGCACGCCGTGGGATCCGGTGACCATCATCGCCGCGTACGCCGAGCCCTGCGACGTGTTCTCCTTGATGATGATCCCGGCCTTGGACCATGGCTCCAGGCCGCGCCCCAGCCGGGGCGCGCCGTTGCTGGCCTGGCCGATCGCGACTTGGCCGGTCAGCGACGTCATCTGCACGGTAATCGTGCCGCTGCCTGTCACCGGCTGGCGCGCGAAGTAGAACGCGTCTAGGACCGGCACACCGCCAGGCCCGGTCGGCTGCACTGGGCAGGCAGACGGCCCGCTGGACGCGACGCACGAGCTGCTGACGTCGCTGGCAACGAAGACGAAGGCGGTGATCGCCACGATCGTTACGAGCATCGCGATCACCCAGCCGCGCACGGTGCGGAACTTGGTCCACTCGGCGCGCACCAGGCGCCAGAAGCCCTCCCCCTCCGGGGTCAATCGGGAACGCTGCGGCGCCACGGCCCCTGTCGTCATGACGTCACCTCCGACCGGTACTCGACGCTCTGGGTGGTGAGTTCCATGTAGGCCTGTTCGAGGGTGGCCCGGTGGGCGGTGACCTCACTGAAGGGGATCGCGTGACGGATGAGAGCAGCCACCACTCGTTCGGACGAAAGGTCTGAGACTTTGAGCACGCCGGAACCGGTGGCGGTGACCTCAGCCCCGGCGCTGGTGAGCACGGTCATCGCGTCGGCCGGTGCCGCGGTGCGCAGCGTAATGCGGTTGCCGGAGGCGGCGGCGATCAGATCGGCGACGGAGGTGTCGGCGATCACCCGGCCGCGGCCGACGACGACCAGGTGGCCGGCGCCCCCCTCCGTGAGCAGAGCCTCCAGTTCGCTCATCAGGTGGCTGGAGACCAGCACCGCGCGGCCCTGCGCCGCCAGCGATCGCAGGAAGCCCTTCATCCACACGATGCCCTCGGGATCCATGCCGTTGAACGGCTCGTCGAAGATCAGCACCGCCGGGTCACCCAGCAGCGCCGCGGCGATGCCGAGCCGCTGCCGCATGCCCAGGGAGTACCCGCCGGCCTTGCGGCGGGCGGCGGACTCCAGCCCGGCCAGAGCGATCACCTCATCGACCCGGCCCGCCTTGAGGCCCTGGGAGTGGGCCAGCCACAGCAGGTGGTTGCGCCCACTGCGGCTGGGCTGCAGCGCGCCCGCGTCCAGCAGCGACCCGACGTGGCCCAGGGGGTTCTTCAGCGAGTGGTACGGGCGGCCGCCGACGGTGGCGGTGCCCGCGTCGGGGGCGTCCAGGCCGACAACGACGCGTATGGTGGTCGATTTGCCCGCGCCGTTCGGTCCGACGAAGCCGGTCACCTGGCCGGGTTGGACCGTGAACGTCATCCCGTCCAGCGCCTGCACCGGGCCGAACCGCTTGCGCAGTCCGTCAATCTCGATACTCGCGTTCATAGGGAGAAGATGCCGCAGCCCGGGGACGTGCCGCGTCTGCCCGCGGACCCATCTGCACGGTGCCGCGGTCTGGCCGCGGGCGTACGCCCGCGGCCAGACGACCCGGCACCGCTGGGCGGTTTACGATCGCGATGAGCATGACCCGGCGGGCTGGAGGCGCCCATGATTATGTGGGGATCCGTGGTGTTCGGCTGCGCCCTGCTGGCTTCCGCTGTCGTGCTGCGCCGCTGGCCGCTCGCGGCGCTGGCCGTGATGCTGGGCGGATCGGTGGCCAGCATGGTGCTGCAGCCGAGATCGCCGACATTCGCGCTGATCGTGGTCATCTGCGCAGCGGGCCTTGAAATCTGCTACATAGCGGCGACACGCAGTCGCAGAGTATCGGTGACTGGTGCCGCGATGGCCGTCGCCGTCGTGCTGACTCTGCTCCTGGCAGTGCCATCTGCGGCTTGGCTCCGGGCTGGCAATGTGGGGTCGGGTGGCCCCCCCTTGGTCGCGATCGCCGTACCCCTTTTCATTATCATCGCCTGGCTCATCGGACATTCAATCCGGCAGGCACAGGCCAGGGCCGAGTTGGTGCGTGCGCAGGCCGCCGCGCAGGCCGAGATGGCGGAACGACTGCGGATCGCCCGCGACGTGCACGACATCGTGGCGCACAGCATTGGCGTCATCGCGATCCAGGCAGGTGCCGGGCACCGGGTTTTCGACGCCAGCCCCGGCGAGGCGCGCGACGCCCTGGCCGCCATCGAGGCCACCAGCCGGGAGACGCTTTCCGGGCTGCGGCGGATGGTGACCGGGCTGCGGCATGCTGACCCGGAATCCGGGCCGGGCCAGGCGCCGCTGGACCCGGCGCCCGGCCTGGCCGACCTCGAGCGGCTGGCCGCCACGACCCTGGACGTGGGGGTGCGGGTCGACGTGGAGTGGCACGGCAGCCGGGAGCCGCTGCCGGCCGACATCGACCTGTCGGCGTTCCGCATCATCCAGGAGGCGGTCACCAACGTGGTCCGCCACGCCGGCACCGGCCGGTGCCAGGTCGCGATCAACCGGCAAGACGGGGAGCTGTCTATCGAGGTCACCGACAGCGGGCGCGGCGGCGATCCATCCGGGACCGGCTACGGGATCACCGGCATGCGCGAGCGCGCCGCGCTGCTCGGCGGCGACCTGTCGGCAGGCCCCAGCCCCGGCGGCGGCTTCCGTGTCGCCATCCGGCTGCCACTGCCCGCGCCGGCCCGATGACCATCCACGTCATCCTGGCCGACGACCAGCCGCTGGTCCGCGCGGGCCTGCGCATGCTGATCACGCAGACGCCCGACATCGACGTGGCCGGCGAGGCCGGAACCGGCGCCGAGGCGGTCCAGCTCTGCAAGGACACCGGCGCCGACGTGGTGGTCATGGATATCCGCATGCCGGGCATGGACGGCATCGAGGCCACCCAGCTGATCACCGCCGGTGACACGCACGCCCGCGTGCTCGTGCTCACCACGTTCGACGATGACGACTACGTCTACGGCGCGCTGCGGGCCGGGGCCAGCGGCTTCCTGGTCAAGGACATGGCGCTGGAGGACATCCTGACCGCGATCCGCGTCGTCGCCGCCGGCGACGCCATCATCGCGCCGGGCGTCACCCGCCGCCTGATCGCACAGTTCACCAGCCAGCCCCGCCCCGGGCCCAAACCCCGCGAGCTCACCGGAATCACCGACCGCGAACGCGAGGTGCTCAAGCTGGTAGGCCTCGGCATGTCCAACGCCGAGATCGCCGCCGCCCTGTACATCACCGTGGGCACCGCCAAAACCCATGTGGCCCGGCTGCTGGCCAAGCTGGGCGCCAGGGACCGGGTGCAGCTCGTCATCACCGCGTACCAGGCCGGCCTGCTCGACACGTAAGGCAGGCATGCAGACCACCTGATAATCCGGTCCGCTCCGGTCATCGCACACCGCCAGCAGTAATCGCGAACTCCGTGGTGAGCGCGATGAGGCCGCTGCCCAGCTCGCCAGCAGGGCAAGCCACTCGGCCGCTGGCGAGTCCGGCTCGGCCTGATACACCAGCACCGTGTGGATCGTCGTCGCCCGTCACGCGCTCCGTCCGACGTGCAGACAAGCAGGCCGCCTATGACTGAGATGCACACCGTGGCCAACTGCTGGCGGGCGGCGGGACGCAGGCGACCGCGACGGGGTGACTGGCGTGCTGCGGGCGCTCCGCCGGCTGGGCCGGATCCGGACCCGGCCGTGAGCCGGACGCCGGAAAGGCGGGCAAGGTAACGGAAAATCCTTGGTCACCCACCTCGCCGGGCTGCCCAGTCGTCAGCCGGGCGAGCACCACGAGTCCTGCCGATGTGACCAGCACCGCCAGGACCGCGACTGCGCCGCTCAGGACGCCGAGCTGGGCCGACTCGCCGAGCAGCAGGTTACCCGCGGCCAGGCTGGCCACCGGGGTGACCACGGCGATGACGGGCAGGGTGATCATCGGCCGGCCCGCCTGGTACGCAGTCTGCGTCAGCAGCAGCGAGCACGGACCGCCCAGCATCAGGGCGTAGGTCGCCCAGGAGCCGGCCATGCCGGTCAGCCCGCCGCTGACGACATGCGAGAACGCCATGGTCACGACGGCTATCCCGGCGTCGGCCAGCCCGGCGGCCACGGCCAGCAGGACCGCGCGGCGGCGGCCGGCGGCAGCGAGACCGGCGACGGCAAGCGGCACCGCGCAGGTGGACAGGCAGGCGGCGGCCAGCCCGGCATGCCCGGACACGCCCGCGTCACCGCCGGCGGGCGAGGCCAGCGCGACGAACGAGACGATGCCGACGATGACGGCCAGGACCGCGGCCCAGGCGGTCCAGCTCAGCCGGCGGCCCGACCACAGCCGAACCGTGGCCACGCTGAACAGCAGGGACGAGGCGACCAGCATCTGCACGATCGTCAACGGGCCGGTGCGCAGCGCGACCGCGTGGGTAGCGAATCCACCGAGCTCGACGCCGATGCCGAGCAGCCACCAGGGGCGCCGCACCAGCAGCAGAAGCAGCCGGGGGCGGCCCGCCGCCTGAGTGGGCGCCGCGGCGGCCTGGCGCTGCTGCAGCGCGGCACCAGTTCCGTAGAGGACGGCCGCGATCAGCGCCCACACCAGGGCCGTCACCGGAGCACGCCAGGGCAGCCCGCCGGTGACGCCGCACCCGGCGTGGCCGCCGCCGAGGGCCGCTTCGTTTTGTCTCTCATTGCGAACAGCGACATGCGATCGACGGTATCGACGCGATACATCGCAAGTCCATCAGGGATTCCCCTGATATCCCCCGGGATACCTCCCACCGCGCCAGATCATGCGGGATGGCCGCCGTCCGGATAGGGCCTCCCAATCGGGGGTAGTCGGGTCACGCGAAAGTAAGTGTGATCGAGGGAGGCGCGACTTATGCGGTCCGGAAAACGCGCAGCGGCCTTGGCGGGGATAGGGGCACTCGTCGCCACTGGTGCGGCGGCCTGCGGGTCAGCGGGCGGTTCCCATGGGGGCCCAGGGCAGGCCACGGGCGGATCGGCCGGCGAGGGACATGCGGTGCAGGCGGCCTACACGACCACAACGAAGGCGAAAACAGCTGCCTTCCGGCTCGATGAGACGATCCAGGCGAAAAGCTCCAGTGGGTCATCGCAGAGCGCGGTGATCACCGCGTCGGGGCAGACCAACTTCGCCACGACGGCCTTCACAGCCAGCATCAATGCCCCGAGCGGCGGCACCACCAAGGTCCTCCTGGTGAACGGCATCGAGTACCTCCAGGTCCCGGCGGCCGAGCGGAGCCAGATCCCCGGCCACCGGGCGTGGGTGAGCATCAACCTGAACACGCTCAGCCAGGCCAGGCTGGGCGCGTCGTTCTCCCAGATCGCCTCGGCGGGCAACAGCAACCCTGCCCAGGCGCTATCGCAACTGTCGGCTGTCTCCCGGGGCGTGTCCAGGATCGGCAGTGCCACGGTGGCGGGCGTGCCCGCCACCGAGTACCGGGCGCAGGTCAGCCTGGATAAGGCCGCGGCCAGGGCGCAGGCGAAGGGCCGGACCAAGGCGGCCGAAGCGTTCCGGAAGGAGATCAAGGCTCTCGGCACCGCCACGTTCCCCGTGGATGTGTGGGTCGACGTCCACCACCTGGTCCGGCAGATCCGCTACCACGTCCCGCTCCCGGCCACCGGCAGCGGCGGGGGGAGCGGCACGGCGACGCTGACTATCACGTTCACCAACTTCGGCGCGCCGGTCCGGCTCAGCCCCCCGCCCTCCGGCCAGACCGCCAACATCACGAAGCAAGCACTCCAGCGGGCCAAGGCCGGCTCCAGTTAGCCCGGCTCAGCGATCCCAGGGTCGCCGACGCTGCATTGTGCCGCTCGGATACTCGATTGAGCGGCTGACCTGCGCATCGAGCGCGCCGCGCGGGCCTGGTGGTGATGCCGGGCCCGCGCGGCGCGGGTTTGGTGTTCGGTTGCGAGCCCCTGCTAGGGCACAGGGGTCACTGCACGACGGACCACACGAAGGTGGCCGTGCCGGAGACTCCTTCCGTGTCAGTCGCGGTCACGGTCACGGTGTAGGTCCCGAGCGTGCTGCCGGAACCGGAGATCGTCCCGTTCGAGGCGATGGTGATGCCGGGCGGCAGCCCGGTGGCCGTGAAGGTGAGGGTCTGGGACGAGCTGGAGTCTTGCGCCTGCATGGCGAAGGACACCGCCGCGCCCTGGGGGCTGCTGTAGCCGAAGGGGTTGACCACTCCGACGGTCTCCGCGCCCGGCACGCCCGAGTTCGGGGTGACGTTCGCGCTGACCGCCGTGTTAGCCAGCGAGACACCGGCGCCCGAGGCGCCCGCGGCGATCTGGCCGGTCAGCTCGTGAGCCAGGCTGGTCGACCCGGTCAGCGGCAGGCTGGCCGAGGAGTCGCCGACCGAGATCGAGTAGGTGCCGGCCTGAGCCTCCCAGGCGTTGTCAGCCGCTGACCAGGAGGCCAGGTCGTGGACGGTGAGCGGGAAGGACACCGTGGCGCTCTGCCCCGGGGTCAGTGTCGTCCGCTGGAAGCCCGCGAGCTGCTCCGGCGGGTCCTGGCTGGCGGCCGGGTCGCCGACGTACATCTGCGCGACGTCCGCCCCCGCCACCGACCCGGTATTGGTGACCGTCGCGGTCACCGTCGCCGAGCCGTTGGCGTTGAACGCACCGACCTTCAGGTTGGAGAACGAGAACTTCGTGTACGACAGCCCGTACCCGAACGGGAACAGCGGGGTGATGTTCTGGGACTGGTACCAGCGGTAGCCGATGTTCACGCCCTCGCTGTAGGTCACCCCGGTCGCCGTGCCCGGCCACTGCGCCTGCGTCTGCGCGGGGACCTGGCTGAGGCTGGCCGGGAAGGTGACCGGCAGCTTGCCGGACGGGTCGACGGTGCCGAAGATCAGCGCGGCTATCGCGGCGCCGGTCTCCTGCCCGCCGTACCAGTTCTCGAACACCCCGGCCACCGAGCTGATCCACGGCATGACCACCGGGCCGCCGCTGTTGATCACCACGATGGTGTTCGGGTTCACCGCGGCCACGTCCGCGATCATCGTCTCGTCCGCGCTGGACAGGTCGAGCGTCTTCAGGTCGCTCTCCTCACCCTCCGGGAGGCTGACGACAACGATCGCGTCGGTGGCGGCCTGGGCCGCGGCCACCGCCTGCGGGATGTCGGTGGTGCCGTTGTCGTCACCCGGGGTGTAGGTGACCTTGACGTTCGGCCCGACCGCTTGCTGGATCCCGGTCAGCGGCCAGACCGCGTCCGAGCTGTCGACCCCGCCGCTGCCGCCGCCCGCGATCTCGACGGCGGCGCCGCCGTCAGTGCCGAGCACCGCGATCGACTCGCTGCCGTTCGGGTTGAGCGGCAGCAGGCCGTTGTTCTTCAGCATGACCGTGCCCTCCTCACCGAGCTTCAGCGCGGTCTGGGCGTGCGCCGCGGTGGTGACGGTGGCGGAGAGGGAGCCGGTCTGCGGGTTGTCGAACACGCCGAAGGCGAACATCTGGGTCAGGATCCGGGCCACGACCGCGTTGAGGGTCGCCTGGTTCAGCGTGCCGGCCGTCAGGGCGGCAGACACGTCACTCGCATTGGAGAACGGCATCGCTATGTCCATGCCGCCCTCAAGGTCGGCGACGGCGTTGCCGGCGGCGCCCCAGTCGGAGACGACGAAGCCGCCGGAGTTGGCCTGCGCGTCGAGTCCGTTCTGGAGCATGTCGGCGTTCGCGCAGGAGGGGTCACCGTTGACGACGGCGTACGAGCACATGAACGACGCGGGCGCCGACTGCTTGATGGCGGCCTGGAACGGCGCCAGGTACAGCTCCTCCAGTGCCTTCTGGCTGACCGTCTCGTTGTTGCTGCCGTTCGGGTACTGCTCCTGGTCGTAGGCCGCGACGTGCTTGACATCGGCCATCACGCCCTGGCTTTGCAGCCCCGCCACCTCCGCCGACGTGACCTGGCCGGCCAGGTACGGGTCCTCGCCGTAGGTCTCGTAGGTCCGGCCCCAGCGCGGATCGCGCACCAGGTTGGTTGTCGGGCCGAGCGAGATGTTCACCCCCTTGCCGGCGAACTCGGCGCCCTTCGCCGCGCCCTCCTGCTGGATCAGCGCCGGGTCCCACGTCGCGGCGGCGTTCTCCCCGTCGGGGAAGGCCGTCACGCCACCGTTCCCGTCACCGACCCCGGACGGGCCGTCCTCCATGTTCAACGACTTGATGCACAGATCGGGGATGGCGTTGACCTGGCCGATGTAGTTCGAGCTGCCGTCGCCGGAGGCCAGGGTGACCTCTTCGGACTGGTCCATGGTGTTGAGTACCTGCTGGACTCGCTGGGCGACCGGCGCGGTGGAGCCGACCCAGGGACAGGTGCCGTTGCCGCCGTTGCCGGTGCCGCCAGCGACCGGCGCGGTGGTGGTGAGGCCGTAGACGTCGAACTCGAAGATCGAGTACCCGAACTGGGTCCCCCGCGCCGTGCCGTACATCCGGATGTAGCGGGCGGTCACGGAGATGGGGAACGTCTGGTTCCCGCCGGTGCCGGTCGTCGTGGAGTAGACCGTAGTCCAGGTCGAGTTGTCATTGGATACCTGGATCTGGAACGCCGTGGCGTACGCGGCCTCCCAGAGGATGCCCACGTTGCAGATCTGCTGCTGGGAACCGAGGTTGACCTCCAGCCACTGCGGGTCGCTGGCCGCGCTGGACCAGCGGGTGCCGGGGTCGCCGTCGGTGGCGTCGGGCGCCGGGTAGTCGGTGGCGTCCTGAGTCGAGGAGGCCGTGGTCGGCTGGTCCAGCGCGAGGTCCTGCGTACCGCAGTACTCGGTCGGGCCGGTGCCTCCACCTCCTCCGCCGCCGCCGCCCGATCCCTGGGTGAAGGCCATGTAGTGGAAGTTCCAGCCGTTGGAGTCCTGGTCGACGGTCAGCGTCTGCTGGCCGGCCGGCAGGGTGACGCTGGCGGTGACCGTGGCCCAGGTCTGGTACCCGCCGGTGTTCGGGACGGCGACCGCGCCGGTCAGGTTGGTGCCGGAGGAGTTGGCGATGTGCAGCGCGTCGGTGACCGCGTACGGCGAGGCCACCCGGAAGCTCACCGTGTAGATCCCGGCGGTGGCTACTTCGACGGTGTATTTGAACCACTGTCCTGGTGTGGTCCAGCCCATGTCGTAAGCGCCGCCGGCCGCGCTGGTGTCCTGCGTGTCCGCGGTGTCCTCAAGATCGACCCCGTCGGAGCGGTAGCTGTTGGCGGTGCCGTTGGCGGAGGTGACGTTGTACGCCGTGCCCTGCCCGCCGGTGTCGTAGTTCGCCACCTGGACCGTGCCCGGCACGGCGGCGGGCGTCCCGCCGAACGGCTGGTCACCGCTTGAGCCGCCGCCGCCGGAGCCGCCGCCCGAACTCAGGGTGAAGGTCAGGTAGTGGAAGTTCCAGCCGTTGGAGTCCTGGTCGACGGTCAGCGTCTGCTGGCCGGCCGGCAGGGTGACGCTGGCGTCGACCGTGGTCCAGGTCTCGTACCCGCCGGTGTTCGGGACGGCGACCGCGCCCGTCAGGCTGGTGCCGGAGGAGTTGGCAACGTGCAGCGCGTCGGTAATCCCGTATGGCGAGGACACCCGGAAGGCGACGGTGTAGGTGCCCGCCGTCGCGACGTTGACGGTGTAGTTGAACCACTGCCCTGGTGTGGTCCAGCCCATGTCGTAGGCGCCACCGGCCGCGCTGGCGTCCTGCGTGTCCGCGGTGTCCTCGAGGTTGACCCCGTCGGAACGGTAGCTGTTGGCGGAGCCGTTGACCGAGGCGACGTTGTAGGCCACGCCCTGCCCGCCGGTGTCGTAGTTCGCCGCCTGCACCGTGCCCGGCACGGCCGCCGCGGTCCCCCCGTAGGGGCCGTCGGTGGCGCCGTAGGCCGGGTGCTGCGCGCCGTTCACCAGCGTCAGGGCGGCCAGGACCGCGATTGCCAGGGCCGCACAGCCCCTTCGGCTCCGCCGTAACATGGCCTGCCGCGGCCAAGCCAGTCGCGGGACGTGAAGTGATCTCATTCCTGTTACTCCCTCTTCTCGTGTCCGGCCCAGGCTGGGTTCTTGTCCCGTTCCTGGGCAGGTGCGTCCCATAAGCCGTTGGAACTGATCCGGAAAAACGACAGCGTGCTGGGCGGGGGCCACGAAGGCTCACCGGGACAGCAACGGCGGCGGCAGCCGCGTAAGCAGCGCCCGGGCTCGGCGGGGCCCTGGCCTGGCGGAGCTATTCGACGCGGCCTTTCCAGCCAGGGACGACCATTCTCCCTGGTCAGCGCGCACGCGCCATGGAACGGCGGCCCCCAGCCGGCGATCCGCCGCCACTCCGAACGGCCTGGAGGACCCAGGCCGACGGGCCGCACGCACATAGCGGCCTCCAAATTCGGACCTTATATTAAGCCATATATAATGGTGCCCTTCCGGTTCGTCAAGGCCTCGGTCGGGCCAATGCAGCTAGCACCGAGCGAGGAAGGTCAGGGCAGCACGGGACGCCTGTGCCGGCCGAACTCGTTCGTCGGCGCTGAACTGGCGTTTCGCGCTCGCTGGGCTTGCGGGTGCCGAATACCGTGTCACCGGGCGGCAGCCTGGCTGCTGCCATGAGCGCCTGCCCGGCCTAGGACGGCCTTGGCTCATTCGCCGGCGCGACCCTGGCCCTGGCGTCCGCGCCCGGCTGGGGCGTCCAGTCAACCGTCATCCGCTGGTGGTCCGAACCCTGGCGCAGCGGGCCCCAGCGACGGTGCGCTGAGCCTGTACCCCGCAGCGGACGGCCCCGGCTGAGGCCAGCCCAGGAACGGCCGGGCTCCCTCAGTGAGGGCGTGGGCCTCCGTCCCCAAGGCCGCCCGCTTGCTGTAGCCCACTATGCCTAGCGAAATACTGGGCAAAGCCACTCCGTTATAGCGGTTGCCCTCTGATGCGCCGGCTCTGGGACAGCTGGGAGGACGACGCGGAAATCCGCGACGTGACCACCGGCCGCTTCATCGACCGGAACAAGCTGCACTACATCGAGTTCGAAGGCCGCTGGTTCTCCGTGAAAGGGCCGTCGATCACCCCGCGGCCGCCGCAGGGCCAGCCGGTCATCGCCGCCCTCGGTCACGCCAGCGTGCCGTACCAGCTGATCGCGCGCTCGGCCGACGTCGGGTTCGTCACCCCGCGCGACGCGGCCCACGCCGCCGAGATCGTGACGCAGATCCGGACTGAGCAGGCCCGCGCTGGCCGTGCCGCGCAGACCCTGCACATCTTCGGTGACCTGGTGGTGTTCCTCGACGAGACCCAGACCGCCGCCGTCGAGCGCCAGCAGCGCCTGGACGAGCGGGCCGGGACCGAGTACCGCAGCGACGCCTGCGTCTACGCCGGCACGGCCGCCGGGCTGGCCGACCTGCTGCAGGACTGGCAGGCGGCGGGGCTGTCCGGCTTCCGGCTCCGCCCGGCCGCATTGCCGCACGACCTGGCGCACCTCACCGAACGCCTGGTCCCGGAGTTGCAGCGCCGCGGTCTGTTCCGCGCCCGCTACGAGGCGGACACGCTCCGCGGGCTGCTCGGCCTGGGCCGTCCCGTCAACCGCTACGCCGCTGCCTGAATGACCCCGCGGCCGCCGGCGTAACCCGCGACTCATCGAGGACACCGACCATGACCAAGCAGATCCACCTGGCCGCTCACTTTCCCGGCGTGAACAACACGACCGTGTGGACCGACCCCGCCGCCGGCAGCCACATCGAGTTCGACTCGTTCCGCCAGTTCGCACAGACCGCCGAGCGAGGCAAGCTCGACTTCCTGTTCCTCGCCGAAGGACTGCGGCTGCGCGAGCAGAACGGGCAGATCTATGACCTCGACGTGGTCGGCCGGCCCGACACGTTCACGATCCTGGCTGCCCTGGCCGCCGTGACCGAGCACGTCGGGCTGACCGGCACGATCAACTCCACGTTCAACGAGCCTTACGAGGTAGCCCGCCAGTTCGCCAGCCTCGACCACCTCTCCGGCGGGCGGGCGGCGTGGAACGTGGTCACCTCCTGGGACGCCTTCACGGGGGAGAACTTCCGCCGCGGAGGCTACCTGGCCCAAGGCGACCGCTACGAGCGGGCCAGGACCTTCCTGGCCACGGCGAATGAGCTGTGGGACTCCTGGCACGGCGACGAAATCCTGGCCGACAAGGACACCGGCCAGTTCCTGGCCACCGCGGCGCCGGGGGCCTTCCGCCACCGGGACGCGTTCTTCGACATCGCCGGACAGTTCAGCGTGCCACGCTCCCCGCAAGGGCGCCCGGTGATCTTCCAGGCGGGCGACTCCGACGAGGGCCGCGACTTCGCCGCCGCGTCGGCGGATGCGATCTTCTCCCGCCACATCGCCGGCTTGCCGGATCATTGGGCGGACGCACCGCCAGCCAGCCCTCTCGGGTTGGTTTCTGGTTACCGGTCTCCCGGGAGCGGGAGGCGCTTCTTGGCCTCTTCGTAAAGATCGGCCGGGAGCGGTCCCCTCTGCGCGGCAGCGATGTTGCTGGCCAGGTGGGCCGGGTTCGACGTGCCGACGATCGTGGTTGACAGGCCGGGGTGGCTGAGCGTGAAGCGCAGCACGAACTCCATGTTGCTCATGCCCGCCTCGGCCAGGAGGCCGCCGATGCCGGAGGTCTGCCAGTTCCGCTGGCCGACGTGGGGGTCCTGGCTCAGCGGCCCGGTCTGCCAGTTCTTCTCCTCCGACGCGGCGCCGCGGGCCGCGCCGCCCCGGATGAACGTGCCCGCGCCCGCGTCGGCAGCCTCGGTGATGAGTTCCTCGTGATCGCGCTGGACCGCTGAGTAGGGGATCTGGAAGACGTCGAAGACGCCCATCGCGATGTGATCAGGCAGGTTCGGGAGGATGCCCGACATGCCGATGAAGCGCACCTTGCCTTCGGCCTGGAGGTCCCTGAGCGTCTCGACCGCGTGGTTCTCTTCGAGGGTCGCCTTGCTCGGTGACATGTGCACCTGGACCAGGTCGAGGTGGTCGGTGCGCAGGCGCCGCAGCGACTGCTCGACGCCGGCGCGGACGTTCCCGGGGCTGTAGTCATGGGGGTAGGGCGGAGTCGCGTCGGCCGGGGGCTCGAGCGGGCACCCGCATTTGGAGGCGAGGAAGAACTCGTCCCTGCGGTGGCCGATGAAGTTGCCCATCAACTCCTCGCTGCGGCCGTAGTCGGGCGAGGTGTCGATCAGGTTGATGCCGCTGTCGAGGACCGCGTTCAGCAGGCGGCCCGCGTCCTCGTCCGTAAGCTCGGGACCGCCCCGCCGTCCTCTCACCTCCATGGCGCCGTAGCTGAGAATGGTCACGTCCGCGCCGGTGCCCCCGAGGGGTCGTTTCATGATCGGCATGTTGCCCACACTATCCGGGAGGATCCCTGGGCCGGCTGGGCGCGATCCTCACCAGCGATCCGCCCGCGCCGGCCGCCGATGACGTCGCCAGGCCAATCAGGACCGGAGGAACTCCAGGAGGTCGGCGTTGACCGTCGGCGCCTCGGTGGGCGGCATGCCGTGCGGGAACC
This sequence comes from uncultured Actinomycetes bacterium, assembly GCA_963723595.1. Classification (GTDB taxonomy): domain Bacteria; phylum Actinomycetota; class Actinomycetes; order Streptosporangiales; family Streptosporangiaceae; genus RYN-230. The sequence goes on along the minus strand of CAVRRQ010000009.1, from coordinate 50,213 downwards.
CGTGGTAGGTCTTCAGCGTCCCGTTCTGCACCAGCTTCGCCGACAGCGGCCCGGAGTCGGCGTAGGGGACGACCTGCTCGTCGTCTCCGTGCTGCACCAGCACCGGCACACTGATCTTCTTGAGGTCCCCGGTGAAATCGGTCTGGGAGAAGGCCACGATCCCGTCGTAGTGGGCCTTCGCGCCGCTCATCATCCCCTGCCGCCACCAGTTCTCGATGATCGCTTCCGAGGGCGTGGCGCCGGGCCGGTTGTAGCCGTAGAAAGGACCTGACGCGAACGACCGGTAGAACACGGACCGGCCCTCCGCCACCTGGGCCTGCAGGCCGTCGAACACGGTCTTCGGCAGGCCGCCGGGGTTGGCGTCGGTCTGCACCATGAGCGGCGGGACCGAACTGATCAATACCGCCTTGGCGACGCGGCTCTCACCATGCCGGGCGATGTAGCGCACGACCAAGATCGCCGCCGGTGGCGGCCTACTTGCGGCGGGCGGTCGATCCGATGTGGCCGAGCAGGTCGCGCACCGCTCCCGCGGGCGGGGTCCGGCCGCCGAGCCAGACCGCGCGCAGATCACGCCGCAGGTTCAGGTTCTCGACCTCTACCTCTCGCAGGCGGCCCATCGAGATGTCGTCGGACACCGCCAGCCGGCTGAGCACGGCCGGCGCCGCGCCGGCCAGCACGGCGGCCCGGACGGCGGCAGAGGTGGACATCTCCAGGGCCGGCGCGGCCTCCGCCGTCCCCGGACCCAGCAGGTTACGCAGGGCCAATTCCAGGTAATCGCGGGTGCCTGAGCCCTGCTCGCGGGTAACCAGGGGGGTGTCATTCAGTTCATGGGCGGTGATCGCCGAGCCGCGGCGGCCCCACCGGTGGCCGGGCCGCACCACCAGGACGAGTTCGTCGTGGGCGACCACGCGGCTGCGCAGGCCACGGGGCGCGACGGGCCCCTCGATGAAACCCAGTTCGGCCTCCCCAGCCCGGACCTGGTCCAGGACGTGGTTGCTGTTGGCCGCGGTCAGCACCACCTCAACGGGGATCTCGCCCCGCCGCCGCGCAGCAGCCTGCAGCGACACCAGCCAGCCTGGCAGCATCTGCTCGGCGATGGTGAGACTGGCGCTGACCCTGACCCGGGAGCGGCTGCCTTCCCGCAGTGAAGCCAGGCCCGCATCGACCTCGTGAGCCACCTGGAGCAGCCGGTCGGCCCACTGGGCCGCCACCACGCCGGATGCCGTCAGCCGCGACCCCCGGGTTGTCCGCACGACCAGCTGCACCCCGGTCTGCGCTTCCAGCGATGCCAGCCGCGCGGACACCGCCTGCTGGGTGAGCCCGGCATCACGCCCGGCCGCGCTCAGGCTGCCACGGCTGCCTATGGCGAGCAGGAGCTCCAAAGACACCAGATCCGGCATGCGCGGACTGAGAGACACCCCCTGATCCTACCGGCCACAACCTTAGGTTGTGAGGTGACAACATCGGGATGGCTAGTGACCTGCGCTGAGCCGGGTCATCGTCGACATGTGACCTCAACTCTGAGCCAGCCAACGGCCTCCGGCGGGCCGCCCGCAGCTGCGCACGCACTGGCCCGGTTCGGCGTGCTGCGTGATCTGGAGCACCCCCGGCAGGTCCTCGGTAACATCACGCCCAACTGGTATGCCTCCATCATGGGGACGGGTATCGTCGCCACGGCCGCCGCCAGCCTGCCGGTGCAGTTCACGGGCTTGCGGGCCTTCGCCACGGTGGTCTGGGCGTCCGCAGCGGTGCTGCTCGCCGGGCTTACCATCGTCACCGCACTGCACTGGCGGCACCGGCGCGAGGTCGCGCGGGTGCATCATCTCGACCCGGTCATCTCGCATTTCTACGGCGCGCCGCCGATGGCCATGCTCACGGTCGGTGCGGGCACGCTGCTGCTCGGCCGGGACGTGCTGGGTCTGCGAGCAGCCGTGGACGTGGACTGGGTGCTCTGGTTCGCCGGCACGGTCGCCGGTCTGCTTGTCGCGGCCGCGGTTCCGTATCTGCAGTTCACCCGGCACGACGTTGACGAGAGCAGCGCCTTCGGCGGCTGGCTCATGCCGGTCGTCCCGCCGATGGTGTCAGCGTCCACCGGGGCGCTGCTGGTGCCGTTCGCCCCGGCGGGACAAGCGCGGCTCACCCTGCTGCTGTGCTGCTATGCGATGTTCGGCCTGGCCCTGATCGCGTCCCTGGTGATCATTACCTTGATCTGGCAGCGTCTGGCCGTGCACAAGGCCGGTCCCGCCCGTATGGTCCCGGCGTTGTGGATCGTGCTCGGACCGCTGGGACAGTCGATCACCGCCGCGAATCTGCTCGGCGGGGTGGCCGGGCTGGCGCTGCCCAGGCCGTATTCGACGGCCCTGGCGGCCTTCGGCGTGGTCTATGGGGTCCCGGTGTGGGGCTTCGCGGTGCTGTGGGCGGCACTGGCGGCCGCGATCACCGTGCGGGCCGCCCGCGAGCACCTGCCGTTCTCCCTGACCTGGTGGTCGTTCACCTTTCCCATCGGCACCTGCGTCACCGGCACGGCGGTCCTGGCCCTGCACACCGGGTCGGTGATGTTCCGGTGGGCTGCGGTGGTGTTCTACGCCGGGCTGCTGGCCGCCTGGATCACGGTGGCCGTCCGCACGGCGCACGGCAGTATCCGCGGACGGTTGTTCCTGGCCCCCCCGGCCACCGCCGCCACGTACGGCCCCCAGCCGGGATCCGCGGCATGAAAACAGTCAGGAGTTATAGTCGGCTGTCCTGGCGGCACGTGGCTTTGACGGAGGAAAACCGGAGTGGCGATGGCAGCGCAGCCGGCCAGCGGACCGGAACAGTTGCCCACCAGGGCGCTTCAGCAACCGGCGTGGCCTGATCATGACCGGCTTGACGCGGTGGTGAAGAGGCTGGAGGGGCTGCCCCCGCTGGTGTTTGCCGGGGAGTGCGACCAGCTCAAGGAGCGGCTGGCCGCGGTGGCGCGGGGGGAGGCGTTCCTGCTGCAGGGCGGCGACTGCGCGGAAACATTCGCCGGGACGACACCCGCCGGAATCCAGGGGAAGCTGCGAACCCTCCTGCAGATGGCCGTGGTCCTGACCTACGCCGCCAGTGTGCCGGTGGTGAAGGTCGGCCGGATGGCTGGCCAGTTCGCCAAGCCCCGGTCGGCCGAGACCGAGGTCAGGGACGGCGTGGAGCTTCCGGTCTACCGCGGAGATGCGGTGAACGGGCTGGAGTTCACCGCGGCGGCGAGGACCCTCGACCCCGGGCGGCTGCTGGAGGCCTATCACTGCTCGGCGGTGACGCTGAACTTGTGCCGGGCGTTCGCCAGCGGCGGGTATGCGGATCTGCGTCAGGTGCACGCCTGGAATCAGGACTTCGTGGTGGCCAGCCCGGCCGGGCAGCGCTACGAACGGCTGGCGGGCGAGATCGACCGGGCGATCGCGTTCATGCACGCCTGCGGCGTCAATCCAGAAGAGTTCCGGGCGGTCGAGTTCTATTCCAGCCATGAGGCGTTGCTGCTGGATTATGAGCGGGCCCTCGTCCGCCTCGACTCGCGCACCGGCCAGCGCTATGACCTCTCAGGTCATCTGCTGTGGATCGGCGAGCGCACCCGCGACCCCGCCGGGGCGCACGTCGCCTTCGCGCGTTCCATCCGCAACCCGCTGGCCGTGAAGATTGGCCCCGCCACCACGGCCGAAGACATCCTCGCCCTGGCCGAGGCGCTGGACCCGGACCGCGAGCCTGGCCGCCTCACCCTGGTCACCCGGATGGGCGCCGGCCGGATAGCTGATGTGCTGCCGCCTCTCGTGGAAGAGGTGACCGCCCGCGGCACCCCGGTCGCCTGGGTGTGCGATCCAATGCACGCCAACACATCCATCACCGCCAGCGGCCAGAAGACCCGTGACTTCGACGACGTCCTCGCCGAAGTCACCGGCTTCTTCGAAGTCCACCGCGCCCTGGGCACCCATCCCGGTGGCATACACCTCGAATTCACCGGAGACGACGTCACCGAATGCACCGGGGGCGGGCATCACCTCACCGAGAACGACCTGCACTACCGCTATGAGACCGCGTGCGACCCCCGCCTCAACCGGAGCCAATCCCTCGACCTGGCGTTCCTCGTCGCCGAGCACTACCGCCAGCACATCGCCGTTCATCCGGCGTCCGCCGCTAACCCGGCATGACGGCGTCACGGGGAGTGATCGTTCGGAGCTGTCCTGCGCCAGGCGTGTCTCCTCCGCAGCGCGGATCCGATTCGCCCTACGCGGCGGTCCGTTCGCCGGCCGGGCGTCGCCGCAGGGCCGGCTTCACGACGGCGGGCGGGTTATACGCCATGTCGAGCTGGCCGACGTCGGTGCCGGGCGGGACGATCTCGTCGATGCGGTCCAGGATCTCGTCGCTGAGCTCGATCTCGGTGCCGGCGAGCAGGTCGTCGAGCTGCTCCATCGTGCGCGGGCCCAGAAGGGCCGCGGTCACGGCGGGGTGCGCGATCACGAACGCTATCGCGAGGTGGGTCAGCGGCAGGAACCGAACATCATCGCGCCGAGGAATCCGGGCGGGAACGTAGTCACGCACCGGCCCGGCGGTGCTCGATCGGGCAGTACGGGGATACCGGCCGACGCGGGGCGGTGATGATCCTAAGCTCGTGGCATGGCCAGGTACTTTGACGTTCATCCGGCCAACCCGCAGCGGCGGGCGATCGTGCAGATCGCCGACATCGTGCGCGCAGGCGGCGTGATCGCCTACCCGACAGACTCCTGCTACGCGCTCGGGTGCCAGCTCGGCAACGCGGACGGTATCACCAGGATCAGGTCGATCCGCCAGCTCGACGACCGGCATCACCTCACGCTGGTGTGCCAGGACTTCGCCCAGCTAGGCCAGTTCGTGTACGTGGCCAAACCGGTGTTCCGGGCCATCAAGGCGGCGACCCCGGGCAGTTATACCTTCATCCTGCCCGCGACCAAGGAGGTGCCGCGCAGGCTGCAGCACCCGGGGAAGAAGACCGTCGGGGTGCGGATCCCCCGCCACCTGGTAACCCAGGCGCTGCTCGCCGAGCTCGGCGAGCCGCTCGTCTCGAGCACCCTGCTGCTCCCCGGCCAGGACGAGCCCATGACCCAGGGGTGGGAGATCGCTGAGCAGCTTGACCACGCCGTGGAGGCGGTGATCGACTCCGGCGACTGCGGCACCGAGCCGACCACGGTGATCGACTTCTCCCTGGAGAAGCCCGAGATCGTGCGCCGCGGGGCAGGCGACACATCCAGTTTCGAGTGAACCGCGAAGACGCGATGGACGGCGGAAGTCCGGCGGCGGCCGCCGTGAATCCCGGGCCGGGAAGATCAGCGGGCGCCCGGCTGTTGACCACCTGGGCCACAAGGAACGTGCCCCGGTGCGCGGGCCAGTCCCTGGCCGCTGACCGTCCCCTCGGCAGATCGCCGCTGCTGGGCGCACCGCTACTGGCCGCACCGTGCGGGTTACCGGGTCGTTCCGGCTGCGCCGCCTGCCAGCTGGCAGGCGAGTGTGCCTCGATGCCCGCCGATGGCAGGAAACGACGAAGTCTGGAGCTCTGGTGGGTGCAGTGAACGAGGGATACACGCAGTCCGTGGCCGACGAGGCCGGGCTGCCCGCCCCCGTTCACGAGGGACGGTCGAAGGGCAGCCGGCTGCTCTGGGGGGTGGACCGCTGGACGGGGCATCCTCTGACGGCGGTCAGCGTGCTGGCCGCCGGCCTGGCGTGGGTACTTCTGAGTGTCGCGTTCGGTTTCCCGAATTTGTGGGAGCGGGCCTTCCAGACGCTGGTGGCCGCGGTCACGGTGGTGATGGTCTTCGTCATCCAGCACACGCAGGCCCGCCATCAGGCGGCCACCCAGCGCAAGCTCGATGAGATCCTGCGGGTGCTGCCGGAGGCCAACAACACCCTGCTGGCGCTGGAGCACGCCTCTGACCGGGAGCTGCGCGCCACCCGGCACGAGCATGAGCAGATCCGGCAGAGCGCCCTCGACGAGCACGCTGACCGGGTCGCCAGGTAAGCCGCATACCTGAGGCTGAAACTGGTACCTGGCAGGCATGACCGTCCTCGCTGCGCCCCGGAAAAACGTGATCGCCCTGGTGCCGGCCAGCCGCATCTGGGTCATCGTGTGCCTGGCCCTATCCGTCCCGATGGTCGCGGTCACGATCGCGCTAGCGGATGACAGGGCGCAGACGGTCGTGGTTATCGCCGCTGAGGCCGTCTTCTACGGCGGGATCATGCTGCTCGTGCTGCGGCGGGGCATCGCGGATCCCCCCGAACCGCTGGCCGTGTCACAGGCCGAACTGCCGCCGGTCGCGTCGATCTGGCCGCAGGTCGCGGTGTACGGCAGCCTGGCGGCGGCCGCCTACGCGGGCCTGACGTACTGGGGCCTGGCGCAACGCCCTCAGGAGGTAGTCGGCGTGGGCATCGCACTCGCCGCACCCGCCATCACCGGGTTCCAGTACTCCCGGGCCCGGCGCATGGAGCGTGACCTGCACGGCGAGCTCTACGTGACCCAGTTCGGCTGGCGGAAGAAGAACCGGCGCGCCTATGTAGTCCGGCCCGGACCCGGGGGCCGCTAGCCCGAAGCGCCCCTACCCCACCCTGGTGCGCCTCAGCCAGTTCCTGAGCTTCCTCGGGCTGGTCAGCGGCTCCAGCCGGACGCGGCTGGTCCGGGCGGAGACCGCAGCTTGCAGGACCGGGCCTGACCGCCCTTGCGATAGCCGCCAGCTGCCATTCGGCCGCTGGCGCTCAGTCCACTGCTGGTGTTCCGAGCCGTCGCAGATCGTGGTGATCACCTTCGCGCCGGCCGCATGATGAGCGGCGTCGAGGCAGAGTCCCGTCTGCTTATTGATGATCTCCGTAAGCGAACCGCTGTCGGGGTGGGGGATCCTCCAGACCTGCGCGGGTGAGCCGGTAAATTCTTTCAGCTCGACAGGCCGCGCGGGCAGGGCGGCACCGGTGATGGCCTTACCCGCCGCCACCACCGGCGAGAACGTCACCTCCTGGTCGCGGCCCGCGCCGAGGCCCGTGGGGATGGAGAAGGGACCGGTATGCAGGTCCAGCTTCTGGCCGGTGTCGGAGTTCGTGACGGTGACAGTGGCCCCGGCGGGGACCGTGGCGTCCCCCGTGACCACCGCAGCGTCGGCTCTGAGCGTGTAAGTCGCCACCGCGTCGAGCGGTGCGCGGCCGGAGACACCCAGAAGGAAAACGAGTCCTCCGAGGTAGACCGCGCTCATGGCGCCAGAGCGGGCCATGGCGATCCCGCCGTTGTCCGACACGATGCCGGCGGGGTTAAATCTCATAGACAGGCTGTCCTGCAGGTTCTTGACGTCGAAGCTGAGATCGACGTACCTCTCCGAGGCCGGCGAAGCGCTGGCTGACGTGCCTCCCGCCGCCGCCCGCGGCGACCCCGCCGCCCGCGGCGACCCCGCCGCGCGCGGTGAGGCGATGGACGCGCTCGCTGGCCCCGCGGCCAGCATCACCAGGCCCGCGGCCACGGCCGCGGCCGGCTTGCCAGGGATAGGCATGGTCAGTCCCCCCTAAGATCGCGCTCGATCCTGCCTGGCTGGCCGTCATGTGCTTATCGAGAGATGAACTACATTTAGTCACTATATGACTACGCAAGGCTACCATCAGCGGGCGGCGCGTACCGTCCCCCCGGACCAGGGATGCTTCCGGGCGCGGCGGCGGTGGCCTGGCGCTGGATGACCAGCTCTACCCCAGCTGGCGCCTGGAGTTCGCCGGAGCCGGGCCGGTAGACCCGCGGACGACCAGCTCGGTGGCCAGCTCGATGTGCAGCGCGTCCAGGCGCTGGCGCTCGAGCAGCCGGATGAGCAGGCTGACCGCGATGCGGCCCATCTCCTGCAGCGGCTGGCGCACCGTGGTGAGCATCGGGCGGGTGGCCCGGGCCAGGTCGATATCGTCGAAGCCGGCCACGGACAGGTCCTCAGGGATGCGCAGGCCGCGCTCGGCCGCCGCGGTGATCGCGCCGACGGCAGCCTTGTCGTTGAATCCGATCAGGGCCGTGGGCCGCTGCGGCAGGTCGAGCAGCTCCCCGGCGGCCTGGTAGCCGAACTGGGCCGTCGGTTCCCCGGCGCGGACCAGGGCGGGATCAGGCAGGACCCCGGCGTCGGCGAGCGCCGAGGCGTGGCCGGCGAGGCGGCCTTCGCTCGCCAGCCAGTCGGGCGGCCCGGCGATGACGCCGATACGCCGGTGCCCGAGGTTGACGATGTGGCTGCTGATACTGCGCGAGCCGGCGAAGTGGGCCGCCGACACCGCGGCGATGTCGCGCGGCATCGGGGTGCGCGGGTCCACCACGACGAACGGGAACCCCCGCGCCCGCAGGGCCACCAGCTGCTCGCTGGGCTCCGGGGGCAGCACGACGATGGCACCGCTGATGCCGGGCCGGGCGGCGAGCGACGGCAGGACCGTCTCCGACTGGGCGGCTTCCCCGGCATTGAGCAGCAGCTGCCGGCCGTGCAGCTCCAGCGTCTCGGCGATGGACGACACGATCAGGCCGAAGTAGTCGGTAAGGAGATACGGGCAGCGCAGGTACACGGCGCCGGTCGCGGCGCGGGCGGGGGCCGCCCGCGGGCCGGGCGCCTGATCGCCGAGGCGCTGCACGGCCTGCCGGACGAGGTCGCGGGTCTGCGGCGCCACGTGCTCCTGGTCGTTGAGCACCCGGGAGACGGTGGCGATCGACACTCCGGTCTGTGCGGCGATGTCCCGGACGGTCGCGCGGCGGCCAGCCGGGCTGCTCACGCTGTTACATCCCGCTGTTTCATGACCAGATCATAGCGGAGCATCTCCGTGGAATTCAGTGGCGGAAGCGCTGCTGACCTTCCCGTCCCAGGCCATTGACAGTCATGTTCCGGGCTGATTACATCTGCATATCAGAAATGTTCCAGTTGTGTTTCATTTGTTACACGACTTGGACCGCCGAGGAGTGCCATGTCTCGTATCAGGATCATGCTGGTCTTACTGGGCACGGCGGCACTGGCCGCGACGGGGGCCGCGGCGGTCAGCACCGACCCGGCCCGCGCCGCGTCCGGGGCGGTCGTATCGGTCTGGGAGACCACCGCGGACCAGAGTCAGCTGCTGGCTCCGCAGGCCGGGACGGCATTCGCGGCCGGCAGCGGCTCCGCGAGCCAGACGATCACCGTGAACCCGGCCACCACGTACCAGACCATGACGGGCTTCGGCGCCTCGTTCACCGACTCCTCAGCGTGGCTCGTCGCGAACTCACCACTGCGCAACGCGATCATGACGAAGCTGTTCGACCCGAGCCAGGGCATCGGGCTGGACTTCCTGCGCCAGCCGATCGGCGCGTCCGACTTCTCCCGCTCGCTGTACAGCTACGACGACATGCCGGCCGGGCAGACGGATCCGTCGCTGGCGAACTTCTCGATCTCCCACGACACCGCCTACATCCTGCCGATCCTGCAGCAGGCCCGGCAGCTGAACCCGGCCACCACGATCATGGCCACGCCCTGGAGCCCGCCGGGCTGGATGAAGAGCAGCGGCTCCATGATCGGCGGATCGCTGCTCAGCGCGGACGACCAGGCCTACGCGAACTACCTGGTGAAGTTCTTGCAGGCCTACCAGAGCGCGGGTGTCCCGGTTTCGCTGATCACTCCGCAGAACGAGCCTGAGTACTCTCCCTCAAATTATCCGGGGTCCACGATGTCGGCCACCGACGAGGCCTCGTTCATCGCGAACGACCTGGGCCCGGCGATCCAGAACGCCGGCCTCAGCACGAAGATCCTCGGTTACGACCACAACTGGAACGACACCACGTACCCGTTGACGATCCTCGGGGATGCGGCCGCCGCCCAGTACACCGCGGGCATCGCCTGGCACTGCTACGCGGGCGATCCCAGCGCCCAGACCACCGTGCACAACGCGTACCCCGCCAAGGACACCTACTTCACCGAGTGCTCGGGCACCCAGTCCGCCAATCCAGCCAATACCTTCTCCGACTCGCTGGACTGGCAGACCGAGAACCTGATCATCGGCGCGACCCGTAACTGGGCCAAGTCCGTCGTCACCTGGAACATGGCGCTCGACCCCAGCGGCGGCCCGAGCATGAACTGCACGACCTGCACCGGGGTGGTGACGGTGAACAACACGGCCGGCACCGCGACCTACAACGCCGAGTACTACGTCCTCGGCCAGGCCAGCAAGTTCGTGAAGCCGGGTGCGGTGCGCATCGACTCCAACACCTTCGGGTCAGGCAACGTCGAGGATGTCGCCTTCGCCAACCCCGACGGCTCGGATGCGCTGATCGTCCTGAACGCCGATCCCTCCAGCGCGCACACCTTCAACGTCGACGAGAACGGCCAGTACTTCACCTACACCCTGCCGGCCAAGGCCGTGGCCACGTTCACCTGGACCCCCGGCCCGGCCACCGGCGGCGGGGGCAGCCCCGGCATCAGCAGCAGCACGTGGTACCAGGTCGTCAACGCAGGCAGCGGCAAGTGCGCGGACGCCACTAACGGTGGTACCGCTAACGGCACCACCGTCCAGCAGTGGACCTGCGCCAGCGGTAACACCAACCAGGAGTGGCAGTTCCAGCCCACGGACAGCGGCTACGACAAGGTGGTCACCCGCAACGCACCCACGCTGGGCTGGGACGTCACCGGCGGGGCCAGCGCCACGGGCAACGGCGTGCCGATCCAGCTGTGGACCTACGGCGGCGGCACCAACCAGCAGTGGCTGCCGGTCCAGCATGCCGACGGCTCGTACAGCTTCACGCCGCGCAATAACAGCAGCGAATGCCTCGACGTCACCAACGCCTCCACCGCCGACGGAGCGCCCCTGCAGCAGTGGGCGTGCACGGGCGGCGGCAACCAGAACTTCACCCTCACCGCGCAGAGCTGACCACACAGGAGCACCATGAAGACGTGGAGAAGGCATTCGCTGGGCGCCAGCGTAGCCGCGGCTAGCGCGGCGGCCCTGCTGCTGGGCGCCGGAGCGCCGGCGCAGGCGCGGGCCGCAGGCGGCGGGGACACGTTGTCCCCGCCGGTGCAGGTGTGGATCACCACGGCCGATGGCCAGCAGAAGCTGGCCGAGCAGGCTCCGGTGGCGTTCAGCCCGAGCCCTCCGGCGAACCTGGCCGTGACCATCGATCCCACGCGCACCTTCCAGACCATGACCGGCTTCGGCGGGTCGATCACGGACTCGTCGGCGGCGGTGCTGTACACGCTCTCGCCGGCCGCGCGGCAGGCCGCGATGCATCTGCTGTTCGACCCGGTGACGGGCGACGGGCTGGACTTCCTCCGCCAGCCGATCGGCGCCTCTGACTTCACCACGACCCCGGCCTACACCTACGACGACCTGCCGGCCGGCCAGACCGATTACCCCCAGAGCCACTTCTCCATCGCCCACGACGAGGCGCAGATCCTGCCGCTGCTGCGGGAGGCCGAGAGGATCAATCCCCGGCTCACCATCATGGCCACTCCCTGGAGCCCGCCGGCCTGGATGAAGACCGGCGGCTCGCTGATCGGCGGGCGGCTGATCGACAGCCCGGCGATCTACCGCTCCTACGCCCTGTACCTGCTGAAGTTCGTGCAGGCCTACCAGGCCCAGGGCGTGCGGATCGACGCCATCACCGTGCAGAACGAGCCGCAGAACCGCACCCCCGGCACCTACCCGGGCACGGACCTGCCGGCCATCCAGGAAGAGAAGGTCATCGAGCAACTGGGTCCCATGCTGCGCAGCGCCGGGCTCCGCACCAAGATCCTCGCCTACGACCACAACTGGTCCGAGCACCCCAACGACATCGCCTCGACCCCGCCGGACGAGACCTCCGACACCAACGACTACGCGCAGGAAGTGCTCTCGTCCCCGGCGGCACAGTGGGTCTCGGGGGTCTCGTACCACTGCTACTACGGCGACCCCAGCGCGATGACCGCACTGCACAATCAGTTCCCGGACGAGGACATCTACGAGACGGAGTGCTCGGGAAGCCAGTCGGCCGACCCGGCGAACACCTTTTCCGACACGCTTAAATGGCAGGCGCGCAATCTCGAGATCGGCTCCACCCGGAACTGGGCCAAGACGGTCGTCAACTGGAACGTGGCCCTCGACCCCAGCGGCGGCCCGCACACCGGCGGCTGCGGTACCTGCACCGGCATCCTCACGGTCGGCCCCGGCGACACCGTGACCCCTGATGCCGAGTACTACGCCCTGGGCCATCTCAGCCGGTTCGTCCTCCCCGGCGCGGTGCGGATCGCCAGTACCTCGTTCGGCACCACGGGATGGAACGGCCAGATCATGGACGTCGCCTTCGCCAACCCGGACGGGTCCACGGTCCTGGTCGCGCACAACGAGAACGACAGCCCGCAGAGCTTCTCGGCCAGCGAGAACGGGCAAAGCTTCAACTACACCCTGCCCGGCGACTCCCTCGCCACGTTCCGCTGGGCGCGGCCGCCCGGGCCTGCCCCGCGGCTGCAGGCCCTCGACCCGTCCGGCTGGCAGGCGACGGCGGTCCCGGCCGGCCCAGCCGATCCCTGCTGCAGCGGCGACGTCGCCAGCCAGGCGGTCGACGACGACGCCTCGACCCGCTACTCCACCGGCGCGGCGCAGGCCCCCGGCCAGTACCTGCAGGTCGACCTCGGCCGTCCCGAGCGGCTCGCCCGGCTCGTCCTGGACACCGGCGCGAGCACCGGGGACTACCCGGCCGGCTACTCGGTGACCGTGAGCCAGGACGGCACCGACTGGAGCGGCCCGGTCGCGGCCGGGGCCGGATCGGGCCAGCTCACGACCATCAGCCTGGACGGCAGCCCGGTCCGCTATGTCCGCGTCACGCTGACCGCGTCCAGCGGCAGCTGGTGGAGCGTCGCCGACGTCCGGGCCTACGTCGCGGCCCGGCGGGCCTAGGTGGCTGGGCTTGCTTACTGCCGGGCCCATTCCTGGTTGCTGCCGCCGTTGCAGGTCCAGATCTCCACCGGGCTGCCGTTGGCGGTGCCCGCGCCGGTCACGTCCAGGCAGAGCCCGGACTCCCGGCCGACGACCGTGCCGTCGGCGTTGAGGGTCCACTGCTGGTTGGCGCCGCCGTTGCAGTCCCAGATCTCCACCCGGTGCCCGGCTTCGTCGCGTGGCCGGGCACGTCGAGGCACTTGCTGCCGTAGACCGCAGCTCGCCTTGGCCAGGTACGTCCACTTCTGGTTGCGCCGCCGTTGCAGTCCCAGATGTCCAGCAAGGTGCCGTTGGCGGTGGCCGCCCGGCACGTCCAGGCACCGGTCCGAGCCGCGCCGCGCACACCGCCGAGCCCCTCCGCCGCCGGCCGCCGCCGGGGCTGGTGCCGGTTCCCCAGCCCCACTGGAGCCGGTCCAGCCCGGACTGGTTGGTGACGGTCTCGCGAGGTCGGTACCGCTGCCGTTGAGCGACGTGATCGCGCAGGACGCGTTGTCGCAGGGCCGGCCCTGTGTCTGGGTGTTCTGCTTGAACCGGTCCACAGGACCGAGCCATGCCCAGGCTGCGCACCGTGTCGGTGATGCCGTAGAGGTAGGAGCACGTCGTTTGCCGTCCTTGGGGCCGTCGTAGTTGACGCCGGTGTTCATCGGGCACGCCGAACTCGGTCAGGACAGCCCGGCTCGCGTAGCCGCACAGTTCGCTCTCGAAGTCGTTGATCCAGGCCTGCCTCGGTGGTGTGGGAGTCACCGAACATGCTGTAGATGTGGATCGACAGCAGCGTGCCGGAGATGCGAGTCAGAGCCGACGCGCACAGGTTCTGGTCGGAGGACAGGCCCGGGGACGATGACCCGGCTGCGGGGATGCTGGGGTAGCGCGCCAGCCAGGCGGCCTCGAAGTTGTCAGCTGGGTGGCGCTCATCGCGTACGGCTCGTTCATGATGTCGAAGTAGAAGTTGCTGCTGCCGCCGTACTTCGCTAATGACGGTGTCCCACATCTGGTAGAAGGACGTCGTGTCGCTGACCGTCCCGCCCTGCAGCCAGGGGCGATGATGACGTTCATGCCCAGCGCGGTCGCCGCGTCGAAGGCCGCGGTGTAGCTGCCCCACCAGGACCGACGTGGTCGCCGGGTTGATCCCGAACCTGACCGTGTTGGCGCCGAGGGTCTGGAACCCCTTGAGCATCGCGGTGGACTTGGTGTACGTGGTGGCGTAACTGTCCGACGGTCGACAGCCCGACCGGGATGTTCGGGCCGGTGATGAAGTTGTCGTTGGGGTCCGCCCAGTTCACGCCGTGGAACTGGCTGGTGGCGGCGTACGCGGGCGGGGCGGTCCCCGCCTGCACGCCGAGGTAGCCCGAGCAACAGGACGAGGGCTAAGCCGGAGCCCACGATGTGCCACCGGCGTCTGCTCAAGGTCATCGCTTCCTCCATCCGTGCCGAACAGCAAAGTGCCCTAGGTGTAACTCGCCTGTTGGGTTGAGTCAATAACTGTGGGAATTTGTTCGGCGCTGACGAGCCACCCCGGCCTGGTGCGCCGCTCCTCGTCTGCCAGCCGGGCCAGGACGGCGGTAAGTTTCAGTGCCGCAACCTCCAGATCACCCTCGGCGACTTCTCTTCCTGCCGCGCCACCTCGGCCGCGTTCTCCGGTCGAGGACCAGGATCCGCACTGGCTCTCCCCGCCGAGCGAGCGACATGGAACGGTCGCTCGTGCCGGTGATTTCCGGTGCCCTTGCCGGCGGCTCGATCAACTACCCCTCTGCGCAGCCGGGCCTGCCTGATGACAGCCAGATGGGTTGTCCGGGGCGTGGAGGTTGTGGCGCCATGACCAAAGGCGTGCAGGACCGCATGGTGGAGGTGGCACGGGTCAGGGACGCCTTCCGCTCGGCGATCTCCCGTCACTCCCACCGGACCCTGTGGGACCAGACCGCACTGCCCCGCAGCTTCGCCTCGGCCCAGCGGACGTGGCCACCAGATAGCCCGGGCTAGCTGCCTTCCGTCGCATAGATGACGATGTTGCTCAGGTAGTGGCCGGTAGCGGAGTCGAAGGCCCCGCCGCAGGTGATCAGGCGCAGCTCCGCGTCGGGCGTGGGGCCGTAGACGGCCTGCGTCGGGAAGTGGCTCTTCAGGTATCTCTGCACCTCGGTAACGCGGAACATGACCATGGTTCCGCCGGCCTGCCGGACGTATACCTGGTTACCGGGGCGCAGCCCGGACAGCCTGAAGAACACCCCCGGACCCCGATATGAGTCGATGTGCCCCACGATGATGGCGGAGCCGGTAGCGCCCGGCCGTGGGCTTCCCGTGTACCAGCCCGCGACGGACGTAGTCGCCGGCACCTGCAACGAGCCGCCTGGCGTGCGACCGAGCGTGATCAGACGAGTGTGCACCCCGATTACCGGAATGGCCAGCGACACCGGGCGGCCGGGCGGCCGGGGCTGCGCCGATTCCGGCGGGGCTTCGATCGGCTTGGTCGGCGACGGGCCAGCCGCCGCTGCGACGGAGACCGGGCGCCGGGCCGCCGCCCCATGACGGGTCAGCAGCAGGGCACACGTCCCGGCCACGACCACGGCCAGGCCGACGGCCACAACGATCGCTGACCACCTGCGTATCCGCATCCCTGACCAGACCGAGGGCGTCGAACCGGAAGGTGACCAGGGACTGACCGCTGGCGCCGCGGGTGATGGCCGCCATGGCGGGCAGGTACGGAGCCCGCTGCGCGCGCAGGAAGGCGAGGACCGCCGACCGGGCCGCCCAGCGAGGCGACGCCGATTTCGGCGCCGCGCAGCGGAACGGCGGAACTCGCACCTGGCGCAGATCGTCAAACGCGACCAGCCGGATCGGCATCTCCGACGCAAGCACCGAAAGCGTGGCGAACAGGCGGGGGTCGACCTGGCCGGCCCGGAGCGCGGCGCGAGCGGCCGGCGAGGCGTGGATGTTCTTGTTACGCATCAGCTGCGCACCCGCAGAGATACGGTAGCCGCGTCTCCGAGGCGAGCCGTGACCTGAAAGCAGCAGCTCCGCCCGGCGCGGCAGCGCGGACGTCGACCCGCTCGGCGCCTGAGCCAAAGGCCGCGATCACCAGCGGAGCGTAGGCGGCGGCGAGGCGGGCGCCGAACTGTCGCGTACCGCCGGCGTGGACACGACCACACCCGAACCCAGCGGGTGGCCGGGCGGGGGCGGCAATGCCTTCAGCCTGGTGGCCGGAAAGCCGCTCTTGCGTACCTGCTCGCACATCCCGGGGTCGCACGAAACGGTCACGTCCGGGCTCACTTGCTGGGCGATCCATGCCGCCGCCCGGGCGCGGTTGGCCGTGGCCGCCCGCATCGGGGAAATGCGCGGCCCCAGCGTCGATGACCCCGGCTTTCCGCCCCCGGCCACGGCCAGCGCCAGGCCTGCTGCGAACGACATAACGCAGAGCACGCCCAGCATGATCTGGCACCCCCGCCGTACGGTGGCCCGATGCCACCCGCCGGCCCGGCTCGGGCCGGGCCACGGGCGAACCGTTAATGAGGGAACGGGCATACGGGGGCGGGACCGGCTACCTGGTTCGCGGGCGCCGCGTCATCACGGGCGGACCTCCGCGTGAGGAGGTAGGCCAGGCATGCCGCCGGGATGGCCACCAGGATGACGGCCACCCGGTCGCCAGATGACCGGCGGCGAACCTGGCCCGGGCGCGGGCCAGACCGTGCCCTAGCCATAGCCTGGCCCGCCGTAGTCCCAGCAGCCCGTCGCCTGCTGGCCCATAAGCACCCCCTTACCGTCGACTTCGGACCCCATGACGGGATGGATTGGTGCGGGAATCGGCTACTTTTAGTAAGTAAATGGTTACTGCTGACTCGGCCCGGAATGCGCAATATGGCGCGTCAACCGCCAGCCGCGCCCGGGTCAGCCTCCAGGCTGGCCGTCAGGACAGAGCGAGGACGATGGCGTGCAAGGCCAGCCCCACGCCCGCCCCCACCACCGTGCCGTTGATACGGATGTACTGCAGATCGGGCCCGAGGAGCAGTTCCAGCTGGCTTGATGTCTCGGCGGCGTCCCACCGCTCGATAGTCCCGGTGACCAGCCCGGCGAGCTCGTCGTGGAACTGATCGGCGAGTGCCCTGGCTCCGGACTCGACCATACGGTCGAGGCCCTCCTGGAGGCGGCGGTCCGACCCCAGGCGCCGTCCGGCCGCTACCAGCGCATCGGCCAGCCGGCGGCGCAGCTCAGACTCCGGGTCAGCCGCCTGGATCCGCAGCCCCTCCTTGGCCTTCTGCCACAGCGACGAGGACCAGTCCCGCAGGCCGGCGCTGCCCAGGAC
Source organism: uncultured Actinomycetes bacterium (assembly GCA_963723595.1). Taxonomy (GTDB): domain Bacteria; phylum Actinomycetota; class Actinomycetes; order Streptosporangiales; family Streptosporangiaceae; genus RYN-230. Next base: position 33,016 of record CAVRRQ010000009.1, on the reverse strand, counting down.
ATCGCGCTTGAGGCGCTCGCCGCGCTCACGCAGCTCCGGGGCGGTCTCGAGGCGGTCGGGGAGCCCGGCGATCCACTCCTCGAACTGCTGCCGCGCCTGGTCGCCGGGATCGGCGGCCATCGCCACCAGCCGCTGGCGCAGGCGGTCGTACATGCGGTCGAAGACCCGCCGGTACATCGCGTCGGGCACCCAGCGGGGCGACTCGGCCTCGAACAGCTCACGAAGCTCCTCGTAATGGCCGGCGAGATAGCCGTCGGCGCCCGACAGGATGGCGTTGAAGAACTCGGAGTGGTGGCCTCCGGCAATGATGACCCGCAGGGCCCGCCCGGCCAGCGGCGCCACCTCGACGGCATCTACCGCCCGGGTTAGCTCGGCGGTGAGAACGCGCTGGACATCCTCATCGCGGAGACTCTCGGCCACCGTGACGACCAGATCCGCCGCCCGGCCGGCGAAGCGGGCGGCGTTGGCCTCGTCGGCCAGCCAGGCCGCCAGGCGGGGAACCAGGCGCGCGGAGCGGATCCGCTCGGCGAGAACGTCGGCGGTGAGGAAGTTCTCCTGCACGAAGCGGCCGAGGGTGGCAGCGAACTGGTCCTTGCGCTCGACGATCAGCGCGGTGTGCGGTATCGGCAGGCCCAGGGGATGACGGAAGAGGGCCGTCACCGCGAACCAGTCGGCCACGCCTCCGACCATGGATGCCTCCGCGCCGGCCTGCACGTAACCGAGCAGGACCCCGTGGGCGCCGGCCACTGTCACGGCCACGAACACCACCGTCACCCCGGCGAGGAGAGCAGTGGCCCGTCGTCGCGCGGCGGCCAGATCGCGGGCCCGCTGGGCCGCCGACTCAGGCCTGGGTCGCGGCGTACCGGCGAAGCGGACATCGGTGCGGTAGGTTCCATCGGGCAGCCCCCGGTCAGTCCGCGGTGCAGGGCGGAAACGGCAATCAGACCCGCCAGCGATCAGGTCGGTGGCGCGACCATGATCTCTCATGACGGATCATCAGCGGCCCGCTGGGGGACTAGCGTCCCGGCTCGGCGCGTGGCCAGGATCTGTTCAGAAGCCCTCCCGATAGCCGTCCTGGCGGCCGGGCCGACTCGGCCAGCCGAGGCAGACGACCACCGCGACCCCCGGAAATGGCTCGCCGGAGCCGGGACACGGGTGCTCGCCATCGGCGCCTCACCGCCGATCTTGCGCACCAGCCGGTCCCGGCACCGGAGGTCCGCCTGCACCCGGACAATTTGGTTTCCGGGTGACCCTGGGGGAAAGACGTTAGATTCGGTGCTCGGGGATGCGCTGCTGTCGTGCAGGCGGGAGCCTGGACGCGGCTTTCCCGGCCCCTTCCCGGTCGCGAGGATGGCGAGCCGGGAGACGGCGGGAGGGACGAGGGATCGAGTCATGCAGCCACTGACCAGCGAGGATCCCGCCGAGGTCGGAGGGTTACCGGCTGCACGGACGGCTCGGCACCGGGGGCATGGGACGGGTCTACATGGCGTCCACACAGGCCGGGCGGCCGGTCGCGCTCAAGGTGTGCGGCCTGACCTCGGCGAGGACCAGGTACTTCCGGCACCGTTTCCGCCAGGAAATCCACGCCGCCCGGCGGGTCCATGGCCTGTACACCGCGCAGGTGCTCGACGCCGATCCCGCCGCCACGCCGCCGTGGCTGGTGACGGCCTACGTGCCGGGGCCGTCCCTGCAGGAAACCGTGACCAGCCACGGCCCGATGCCGCCGGGCACCGTGCTTTCCTGCTGATCGCCGGGATGGCTGAAGCCCTGCAGGCCATCCATCGGCGCCGGCGTCGTGCACCGCGATCTCAAGCCGTCCAACGTGCTGCTCGCGCCGGATGGGCCGCGGGTGATCGACTTCGGCATCGCCTGGGCGGCCGAGGCCACCTCCCTGACCCGCAGCGGCATATGGTCGGATCCCCGCAGTTCATGGCGCCCGAGCAGATCTCTGGAAAGCGGTGGCGCCGGCGATCGACGTGTTCTCTCTCGGCTCGCTGGCCGCCTTCGCGGCTACCGGCCGGGCCCGTTCGGCGAGGGCACATGGAGGCCGTCTGTACCGGGTGCTGCACCAGGCCGCCGGACCTGAGCGGATGCCCGCCTCAGCTACGCACGCTGATCGAGCGCTGCCTCAGGAAGGACGCCGCGGCCCGGCCTGCGCCCACCCAGATTGTGGAGTTCTGCCGGGCCCGGGCCACCGGGACCGCCATCGCCTGGCCTTCCCCGCCGTCCCCGGCCACGGCCGCTACCGTGGCGCCCCAGGCGCCGGGCACGGCCGCGGCCCGGCCGCACGGGCGCCCCGTTCCCCCGCGATCCATGGTCAACGCGGTCCGGCTGATGTACGCCGGGAGCGCCCTCGCGGCCTTCAGCATCCTCACCGCCGTCGGGACAACACCCGCCCTCAAGACGCTGATCAGGCAGCAGTACCCGGCCGCGGGGTACGGGGCACTCAGTGCGGCGGCGACGGCCACGCTGAGCGTCACGATCGCGGGCGCCCTGATCAGCGCCGGGGTGTGGCTGATTATGGCCCGACGGACCAGGCGTGGCCGGCCGGGGGTGCGGATACTGTCCACCATCCTGTTCGTCATCGACAGCCTGACGGTGCTCAGCACCCACACCCACGGGCTCCTGACCCCGTCGACGTGGATCACCAGTGTCGCCGAATGGGCCGTGGGCCTGGCGGTCATCGTGCTCCTGTGGGACCGGCGGTCGAACGCATACTTCGCCGACCTGCGCCAGGCCCGGCAGCTGGCCACCCCCCACTGGCGCTCGGCACCGCCGTAACGACCACGCTGGCGCATGCCCGGCGAGTAGGAGGAGACCACGAGCGGGTGCAGGCGGTCATCATCCCCTACGACACCGGCCTGGTCGCGCCGCAGACTGGCCCGGGCGTCCCTGACTCCCCCGGCGGGCAGAATCCCCGCCCGTCCCAGGGTGGTAGCGTGAGCCGGATCGCAGGCAGCCATTTCTGCTGCCATTCCCACCGAGAACCGGGCGTCCAGATCACGATGCATCAGGGCAAGACCGAGGCGAGATGAGCTCAGAGCCGGGCGGGAAGCTTCCCGACCAGGGAGCCAGCGTCGGATCCGCGGCGGCGCGGATGATGCTGGGCAGCCAGCTCAGGCGGTTCCGCGAGGCGGCGGGGATCACCCCGGACGCCGCGGGATGGCACATCCGGTCGTCACGTTCCAAGATCAGCCGCATGGAGAACGGGCGGGTCGGGTTCAAGGACCGGGACGTGCGGGATCTGCTCACCCTGTACGGCGTGACCGACCCCCAGGTCACCAGCGCGATGATCGCGCTGGCCGGCCAGGCGCAGACCCAGGAATGGTGGGCCCAGTTCGGCGATATCCTGCCCAGCTGGTTCGAGCCCTACCTGGGCCTGGAAGCGTCAGCGTCGCGCATCCGGTCCTTCGACCTGCAGTTCGTCCACGGGCTCTTCCAGACCGAGGACTACGCCCGCGCGGTCCCGCCCTCGGCCGGCGGGAGCCTCGCCGGACGAGCTCAACCTGTGGGTGGCGGTGCGGATGAAACGGCAGGAACTGCTGACCGCCGCGGACCCGCCCCGGGTCTGGTCGGTCGTGGACGAGGCCGCGCTGCGCCGCCCGGTGGGCGGGGTGAAGGTGATGCGGGCCCAGCTCCGGCGGCTGGCCGAGGCAGCCGAGCTGCCCAACGTGACCCTGCAGGTCGTGCCGTTCCAGGCAGGCGGCCACGACGCCGCCGGCGGCTCGTTCACGATCTTGCGTTTCAGCGAGCCCGACGTGCCCGACGTCGTGTACATCGAGCAGCTCACCGGCGCGCTCTACCTGGAAAAGCGGCGGCCACCGACCATTACCTCGACATCATGAACCGGCTGAGTGCTACCTCCCTGAGCCCGGCGCAGACCATACCTTTCCTGGACGAGGTCAGCCGCCAGCTGCAGACCTAGCCCCCCAATATCCGGGACAGCGCAGCATCCGGGACAGCGCCGTCCGGGCCCCCCGCGACCACGCACCTATCGAGAAGGGCACCAGCTGATGAGCAGGCAGGACGTCTCCGCCTGCCGTCCGGGCACTGAGACCGCGCCCGCCGAACCGCCGTCCTTCGACATCACCCGCGCTCACCCCGCCCGCGTCTACGACTACTGGCTCGGCGGGAAGGACAACTACGAGGCGGACCGGGAAGCCGCGGAGCAGTTCATCGAGGCGATGCCGAACATCCTGGGCGGCGTGCGGGCCAACCGGGCGTTCCTGCGCCGGGCCGTGCAGTACCTGGCCGGGGAGGCCGGCATCCGGCAGTTCCTGGACATCGGCACCGGGCTGCCGACGGCCGAGAACACGCACGAGGTGGCCCAGGGGATCGCGCCCGAGGCTCGGATCGTGTACGTGGACAACGACCCGATCGTGCTCGCCCACGCCCGGGCGCTGCTGACCAGCACCCCGGAGGGCGCCACCGCCTACGTCGACGCCGATGCACGGGACACCAGCAAGATCCTGGAGGCGGCCGCCGGGGTTCTCGACTTCAGCCAGCCCATCGCCGTCATGTCCCTCCTGGTCCTGCAGTACGTCCCGGATGAGGACCGGCCGCACGAGATCGTCTCCCGGCTGATGGACGCGGTGCCGTCCGGCAGCTACCTGACGATCTCGGACACCACCACCGACATCGACACCGAGCGGGTGACCACGAGCACGGCCCGGCTCAACGCCCGTCTCGGGCCGCCAGTCCACGCTGCGCAGCCGGGCCCAGATCGAGGGCTACTTCGACGGCCTGGAACTCGTGGAACCGGGAATCGTGCCCATGCCGCAATGGCGCACCGTCCCCAACCCGCTGCTGATCCCGGTCTTCGCGGGCATGGGCCGCAAACCGTGACGCGGGGCTAGGCAGCACCATCTGGACGGCGATGATGCCGTAGCTGAGGGTCGGGGACGTCGCGGCCGCCGTCCAGGCGTAGACGCCCGCCATGGCGACGAGCCCCGCCGTGACGACTAGCACGCATACGATGCACCGCGCTGATGATGGGGCGGCCGCGGTGCGGGTAGGGAGAGCGCCGTGTCCACGCCTGACCTCACGTTCGGTGTCCCCGGCGGGACCGAGGCCGCTGAGCACGCGGACGAACTACAGGCCCTGCACGCCGAGGTGTACGCCGCCCCGCCGTACGGCGCAGGCCAGGACGCCGCGAGGTTCGCGAACCGCTTCCGGGTGCAGCGCCGCCAGCCGGGTTTCGTCCTGGCCGAGGCCCGCCACGGCGGCTACCTGGTCGGGTACGCGGCCGGGTTCCCGCTCCGGCCGTCCACCTCCTGGTGGCGGCACCTGACCGCCCCGGTGCCGGAGGAGGTCACCGCCGAGCATCCGGGCCGCACGTTCGCGGTCGCCGAACTGGTGGTCCGCGCGGCATGGCGGCGCCAGGGCATCGGCACGGCCCTGCACGACCTGGTCCTGCGCCACCGGCCCGAGGAACGGGCGACGCTGACCGTCCTGCCTGCCGCGGCCCCGGCCCAGGCCGCCTTCCGGAGCTGGGGCTGGCGCAAGGTCGCGCGGACCCGTGATCCGGATCCCGGCTCACCCGTGGCGGACGTGCTCATCCTCAGCCTTCTGCCGCCCGGTGATCACCGGGCCGGAAGGACGCAGGGCATCACGGCCCCCCTCAGACACACCACAGGCCCGCATGGACGGTTCCCCGTCCCTGCGGGCCTTCGCGTGCCGTGAGCGGGCCTGCGGCCCCCTCGTTACTGGGTAACGGTGTCCGCCCGGTGCGGCAGCTTCCAGCCTGGCCGCACGAAGTGGCAGGTGTAGCCGTTCGGGTACTTCTCCAGGTAGTCCTGGTGCTCGGGCTCGGCCTCCCAGAACGGGCCGGCGGGCTCGACCTCGGTGACGACCTTGCCCGGCCACAGGCCCGACGCGTTGACGTCGGCGATGGTGTCCTCGGCGACCTGCTTCTGCGCCTCGCTGGTGTAGAAGATGGCCGACCGGTAGCTGGCGCCGACGTCGTTGCCCTGCCGGTTCCGCGTGCTCGGGTCGTGGATCTGGAAGAAGAACTCCAGCAGGTCCCGGAACGAGATCTGGTCCGGGTCGAAGGTGATCTCGATGGCCTCCGCGTGGTTGCCGTGGTTCCGGTAGGTCGCGTTCGGCACGTCGCCGCCCGTGTACCCGACCCGGGTCGAGATCACGCCGGGGCGCTTGCGGATCAGGTCCTGCACGCCCCAGAAGCAGCCGCCGGCCAGGATCGCCTTCTCGGGATTGGCGCTCATCATGCACTCCTCGTGTCGTCGGTCTGCTCGAACAGCGTGCGGTATTCCCCGTACCCTTCGCGCTCCAGGTCGTCGACCGGGATGAAGCGCAGGGCCGCGGAGTTGATGCAGTACCGCAGGCCTCCCTGGTCGGCGGGCCCGTCGTTGAACACGTGGCCGAGATGGCTGTCGCCGTGGGCGGACCGGACCTCGGTCCGGATCATGCCGAGGCCGAAGTCCCGCTTCTTCACGACGTTGCCCGGCTCGATCGGCACCGTGAAGCTCGGCCAGCCGGAGCGGCTGTCGTACTTGTTCACGGAGGCGAACAGGGGCTCGCCGGAGACGACGTCCACGTAGATGCCGGGTTCCTTGTTGTCCCAGTACTCGTTGCGGAACGCGGGCTCGGTCCCCTTCTTCTGGGTGACCCGGTACTGCTCCGGCGTCAGCTGGGATATGGCCTGGGGGTCCTTCTGGTAAGTGTCGGACACCACAGCTCCTTCGATTGAGGCCCCACTGGTGGCGGGGCACTACATAGAGCACAGCGTCCTGGCGGTCCGGCCTGTTCCCGCCGCCCGGCCTCCCGGCGCCGGCGTCCGCAGCCAGCGCGCGGACGCCCGCGCCGTCAGTCAGCCAGGGACTCCTCGCTGACCAGCGGACGGCGGGCGAGGCCGTGCAGGGCGGTCGCGGCGAGCAGCGCCGCCGCCGAGCGCCCAGCGCGGGTTGTACTGGCGGATGGCCCGGGCGGTCAGCGGCATCAGGGCCAGGGCGAAGCCCTGCAGCAGGACGAAGGCGATGGCGGTCTTGAGCGGCGTGAAGCCCTGGAGGACAGACAGGCGGATGCTGGTCGAGTAGGCGGTGCCGAGGAACGCGAACATGCCCAGGACGGTCACCACCGAGTTCACCGCGAAGGGCCGGCTGCGGAACAGGTCCAGGCGCAGCAGCGGGGCGGCCGAACGGCGCTCGGCCGCGATGAACAGGGCCAGGAAGATCGCAGCCACGACGAACCCGGAGATCACCAGTCTGTCCGACCATCCGGCGGTGGCTGCCTCGATCACGGCGAACAGCAGGGCGAAGAGCGCGACGGCGATCGTGATCTGGCCGGGCCAGTCCAGCGAGCGGCCTTCGGGCGCGGAGGAGTTCTGCGCGGTGCAGGCCACCCCGGCGCTGATCAGGGCCAGGAGGCCCACCGCGACGAAGGCCCACCGCCAGGCCGCGTAGGGGTCACCGCCCCAGTGAATCTTGGTCACCAGGCCGCCCAGTACCGGGGAGATGAAGCCGCCGGTTGACAGCGCGGCGGCCCAGATCGCGATGCCACGGGCCCGCGACGCCACGGTGTGCGTCCCGGCGGCCACCATGGCCAGCGATGTCGGGAAAAGCACCGCCGCGCCGATGCCCGCCAGGGCCTGGCCAGTCCACAGGATCCCTACCCGGGCGCCGGTGGAGGTGCCCACGCCCGGGGTCAGGACGCTGACGAATTCACCGACGGCGAGCAGCACGCTGCCCCCGATCAGCAGCCGCTTGCGGCCGAACAGGTCGCCGAGGACGCCCCACGTCAGTTCCAGCAGCGCGACCGGGACCAGGAACGCGTCCGAGATCCAGGTCAGCTGGGACGACGTCGTCCCCAGGTCCTGCTGGAACAGCCCGTTGAGTACCGCGGGGATCGCCAGCCCCACCTGCCCGGCGCACGCCGCGAGAGCCGTGGCGATGGTCGTCGCGACGGTCAGCGATGACGTGTGCACCGCCACGCGGGGCCGGCTTCCGGTGATCGCCATGTGTACCTCCGTCCGCCATGTGAACGGATAACAACTCATCCGCCAGCCGCGCGTGAAACGCGATGGCGGACGCCGAGGCGTGGCCTGCGCCCGCGATACCGTGTGGGCCATGCCGACGCGCCTGATTCATCTCGTAGCCGACGCCAGCGATCCCGCCCGGCTGGCCCGATTCTGGTCGGGCCTGCTGGACTGGGAGATCGCCGACGAGACGGAGGAGGAGGTGGACGTGTGGCCGGCCGGCTACACCTATCCCGACCCGGTCGCCGTGCCACTCGTGTTCGTCCCGGTGCCCGGGCCCAAGACAGGCAAGAACCGGGTCCACCTGGATCTGGCCAGCACCTCGGCCGCGCATCAGGCCGAACTGGTCGCCCGGGCCCGGGATCTGGGCGGCGGCCCGGTGGACATCGGCCAGGGCGACGTGCCCTGGGTGGTCATGGCCGATCCGGAAGGGAACGAGTTCTGTGTCCTGGAGCCCCGGGACATCTACCGCGACACGGGCCCGCTGGCCGCGATCCTCACCGACTGCCGCGATCCGGCCGCCCTGGCCCGGTTCTGGGTCAGCGCGTCGGGATGGGAGATCCAGCGCGCCGAGGACGAGATCGTCGGGCTCCGGTCACCCGCGGGCGCCGGGCCCTACCTGGAGTTCCTGCGGGTGCCCGAGCAGAAGGTGGTCAAGAACCGGGTCCACCCGGACGTGGCGCCGTACCGCGGCGGCGACCCGGCCGCCGAGGTGGCGCGGCTGCGCGGCGCGGGGGCGGTCCTCGCGGACGTCGGCCAGGGTGACGGGGTGTCCTGGACGGTCCTGGCCGACCCGGAGGGCAACGAGTTCTGCGTCCTGTCCCCCCGGTAACGGGCGGGCCGTCCCCGGCTTCCCGGAGGGGCCGTCCCCGGGCTTCCCGGAGGGGCCGTCCCCGGGCTTCCCGGAGGCTCAGTCCTGTCCCGCCCGGACGGGAAGGATCAGGCCGAGACCAGGTCGCAGACGAAGATCAGGGTCTCGCCTGGCGCGATGGAGCGCCCGGCGCCCCGCTCGCCGTAGGCCAGGCCGGGCGGGATGATCAGCTGCCGGCGGCCGCCGACCTTCATGCCCTGCACGCCCTGGTCCCAGCCGGCGATGACCTGCCCCACGCCCAGCTGGAACTGCAGCGGGGTGCCGTGGTTCCAGCTCGCGTCGAACTCCTCGCCGGTGGAGTACGCGACCCCCACGTAGTGCACCTCGACCGTGTCACCCGCCTTCGCGACGGTGCCGTCGCCTTCCCAGACGTCGGTGATCTGGAGATCCGCCGGCGGCTCGCCCCCGGGAAAGTTGACCTCGGGCTTCTCGATGCTCATACTCGTCTCTCCCACGGAACGTGATGCGGTCAGCACAACGACAGCGCAGTCTATGTCAGGCAGGCCTGCGTCATGAGCGGGCCCGGCGGCACGCCGTCAGGCCGCGCTGGCCGCGGCCGCGTGGTGCACCCGGACGAACGTGCCGTCGATCCCGAGCTCCTCCGCCGCCTGGGCCAGCTCGATCGTCTGCAGCAGCGCATCGGCGGCGGTCCGGGTCTGCGACCCCGGGACCGCCCGCCAGTGACCGAACGACAGGAAACCAATCCTCTTCATGCCTGGGTCAGCGTCCCCGTGCGCACCGGGATTCCCCGGGCCGCGCCCTCCCCTGTCCGTCACCCTGCGGCACGCGGTGGACGGGCTTGCCGTCGCCTGGCCTGCGGCAGCCCAGCTGGGCGGTGCGGGGCCCTTGACAGTCGCCCGGCCTAGGATTACACCTTCATAAAAGCCTTGTATTAAGACAAAAATCTTTGTCACGTCCCCACTCGCGGCTCAACCGCCCTGCCGCGCGGTGGTCAGTTCCGGCTAGCCCAATGGCGGGCCCTGGCAGGAGGTAACGGCAGATGAATCATCGGATGAACGCCGCCACGGGACGCCGTCCCGGGCGCACCTGGCGGCGGCTGGGATCAGCCGGGCCACGCTCGGTCCTCACCGCGTTAGCCCTGCTGGCAGGCTGTCTGGCCAGCGTGGTGGCCACCGGGCTGGTCCGGGCACCGGCCGCCCGCGCCGACACTGTGCCGCCGCCGCCATCCGGCTGGACGACGGTGTTCGGCGACAACTTCGCGGGCGCGGCGGGGTCCGCACCATCCTCGGCGAACTGGTTTTACGACATCGGGACCGGCTACGGGACCGGCGAGACCGAGCAGACGACCAACTCGACCAGCAACGTGTACCTGGACGGGAACGGCCACCTGGTGCTGAAGGCCATCGACAACGGCGGGACCTGGACATCCGGCCGGATCGAGAGCACCCGGGACGACTTCCAGGCCCCGCCAGGTGGCAAGCTCGAGATGACCGCGTCGATCGAGCAGCCGAACCCCGCCAACGGCCTCGGCTACTGGCCAGCGTTCTGGGCCCTGGGCTCTCCCATGCGGACCGGCGGCGGCTGGCCGCAGTCCGGCGAGATCGACATGATGGAGGACGTCAACGGGCTGAACGAGGCCTCCCAGACCTTCCACAACTCGGCGAACAGCCCCGGCCACCCGCTGATCGCCTGCCCGGCCGCGGGCTCCGGCTGCCAGACCGGCTACCACACCTACTCGGTGATCGTTGACCGGACCAACACCAGCGCGGAGACCATGCAGTTCCTGATGGACGGCGTGGTCGAGAGCACCATCACCGAGGCCTCGGTCGGCACCGCCGCCTGGCAGGCCGCCGTCGATCACGGGTTCTTCATCATCTTCGACCTGGCCATGGGCGGTAACTATCCCGACGGCGTCTACGGCTCCACGACCCCGACGTCCGCCACGTCGTCCGGCGCGTCCATGAGCGTGGGCTACGTGGCCGTGTACGAGGAGGGCGGCAACTCCACCCCGTCCGGGACGGCCACCGCGACCGGGACGCTCACCGGGATCAACGGGCTGTGCCTGGCCAACCAGAACTCGCTGAACACCTCGGGCAACCCGATCGGCGTGACCGGCTGCAACGGCAGCGCGGGCCAGCAGTGGTCGCCGTACTCGGACGGGACGCTGCGGACCCAGGGCGGCTGCCTGGACGTGGTCAGCGCGGGCACCACGAGCGGCACCAACGTGGACTGGTACCCGTGCAACGGGACGGCCGCCCAGGACTGGACCCACCAATCCAACGGCGAGCTGGTCAACCCGGCCTCCGGGCTGTGCCTCACCGATCCCGGCGGCAATACCGGCGCCCGGCTGGACATCGAGACCTGCACCGGCTCCGCCCAGCAGCTCTGGACCCTGCCTACCGGCAGCGGGGGCGGGGGCGGAGGCGGGAGCGGCAGTTGCGGGACGACCAACCTGGCCCTGAACAAGACCGCGACCTCATCCTCCACGGAGAACGCCGGCTTCCCGGCCTCGGCGGCGGTGGACGGCAACACCGGCACCCGCTGGTCCAGCGCCTTCTCCGACCCCCAGTGGCTCGAAGTCGACCTCGGCTCCAGCCAGGCCATCTGCCAGGTCACGCTGAACTGGGAGACGGCCTACGCCACCGCGTTCCAGATCCAGACCTCGGCCGACGGCACCAACTGGACCACTATCTACTCCACCACCACCGGGACCGGCGGCACCCAGACTCTCAACGTCTCCGGCACCGGCCGCTACATCCGCATGTACGGCACCGCCCGGGCCACCCAGTACGGGTACTCGTTGTGGGAATTCGGCGTGTACGGAACCGGGAGCGGTGGTGGCGGGGGGACGTGCGGGACCACCAACCTGGCCCTGAACAGGACCGCGACCTCGTCCTCGACGGAAAACGCGTCGTTCCCGGCCTCGGCGGCGGTGGACGGCAACACCGGCACCCGCTGGTCCAGCGCCTTCTCCGACCCCCAGTGGCTCGAAGTCGACCTCGGCTCCAGCCAGGCCATCTGCCAGGTCACGCTGAACTGGGAGGCCGCCTACGCCACCGCGTTCCAGATCCAGACCTCGGCCGACGGCACCAACTGGACCACCATCTACTCCACCACCACCGGCACGGGAGGCACCCAGACGCTGAACGTGTCCGGCACCGGCCGCTACATCCGCATGTACGGCACCGCCCGGGCCACCCAGTACGGCTACTCGCTCTGGGAGTTCCAGGTGTTCTAGCCGCTGATCCCGCTTGAACCGTCGGAGGCCGCGGATCTGATCCGCGGCCTCCGCACGTTAGCCGCCGAACGCGGTGAGGGCCGGGCCCGCCGGGACGACCAGCAGGCCCCCGCCCACGGCCATCCCGATCCGGACGTCGGCGTTCTGCTCGTCTGAGGCGGCGATCACCGAGCCTGCCTTAGCACTCCAGACCTGGTGCCCGGAGGTTGCGGACACGCCGTAGACGCGGCCGCTTCTGCTTCCCTCGTACACCACCCCACCGTCCACGATGGGCGGCGTGACCAGGTTGCCCCCGCCGAAGCTCCAATGGTCCGGGCTGCCCGACGCGCTGACCGCGACCAGGTTGCCCTTCTGCAGGGTGTACATGGTGCTGCCGGCCACGGCCGGTGCCGTATCTGACGCGAAGGAGCCGGTGACCTGGCCGGAGGACTTCGACAGGATCAGCGGCGAGTTGTCTTCCCCGCGGGCGTAAAGGGAACTGGCGTGCATGACCGCGGTGCTGCCGCCCCCGCCGTAGCAGTCGGGGTTGTGATGCCAGATCAGCGCGCCGCTGAGGCTAAACCGGTAGTCCTGCTGGCAGTCGTAGGACACGTACACCCCGCTGGAGCCGACGGCGGGCGAGCTGTCGTCGCCGTCGCTCACGGTCTGGGTCCAGGTGATGGCGCCGGTGGCCTCGCTGAGGCCATACAGCGCGCCGCCCACGTCAGCACTCCCGCTGACGTACACCGCACCGTCGTAGGCAGTCGGCGCAGCCCCGAAGGAGTCCCCCGGAAGCGCGGTCACCCAGTCCTCGTGTCCGGTGGCCGCGGTGAAAGCGGTCAGCACGCCATCCTCGTTGAGGGAGAACAGCCGCTGGCCGTCGTAGGCCAGCGCGGAGAAACCGTAGGTCCCGCCCAGGGCGGTGGACCACTCGGTTTTGCCGGTGGCCGCGTTCAGCGCGTACAGCTTGCTGCCGTAACCCACCGAATTCTCCACGGTGACGAAGACGCGGCCACCCGCGATGACGGGGTAGGAAACATCCCCGGCTTCCACGTCGCCGCCGCCCTTGCCGCCCAGGGTCACGGTCCACTTCCTGGCCAGCGACCCGGTCTTGAGCGCAGGGCCGCCCTGGTCGCCGTCGTGACGGTCATCGATCTGGTAGGCCACGGCCTCGGTGGCCGCGGCCGTCGCCGCCACCCGGATCCGGGTGGCGGCCGAGAAACTACGGCCGGCGAGCGCGCTGCCGAGGTAGCGGGCCACCACCGTACGGGTGCCCGGGGCCAGTGCGGCCGTGGACAACTCCGCCATGCCGTCCCGCACGGCTGCGGTACCGAGAAGCGTCCCGTTGCTCGTGTCGGTGAAGGCGACCCGGCCGCTCTGGGCGCTGACCCGGGCCCTGAAGGTCACCCAGGAGTCGTACCGGCTGCTGGTGGCGCTGGACCGGAGGCTCGTGATGGCTGCGGCCGGTTTCGCGCTCGCGGTGGCCCCGGTCGCGGTGACGGCGGACAGAGCGAGGCTGCCCGACAAGACGAGTCCTGACGCAGTCAGTAGTGAGATAACCCGTGGCATGCCGCCCGCCTCCCGATTGAGGGGGAAACATTAACGGTGGCACCGGGCCGGGTCAACCATGATCGTGCGGCTGCTGGCCGTGCGCCAGGGCGGTGCCGCTGTCCCCGGTGGCGTACGGGATGAAGCTGCCGTGGTGGGGGTTCGGGTCGAGCGGCTTGCCGAGCGCGGGGAAGGCCCGCTGCGGGCAGGTGGTCCGGTCGCACACCTTGCACCCCGGGCCGATCGGGACCAGCGCGGACGGGCTGGCCAGGTCGAGTCCGTGGGAGTAGACGAGCCGGTGCGCATGCCGCAGGTCGCAGCCCAGGCCGACCGCGAACGTCTTGCCGAGCGTGCCGTATCCGCCGTACCGCCGGGCCACGGTCCGGGCCACCCACAGGTAGCTGCGGCCGTCGGGCATCTGCGCCAGCTGGGTCTGGATCTCGCCCGGGTGCACGAAGGCCTCGTAGACGTTCCACAGCGGGCATGACCCGCCGACCCGGGAGAAGTGGAAGCTGGTGGCCGACTGGCGCTTGGAGATGTTGCCCGCCCGGTCCACCCGCACGAAGATGAACGGCACCCCGCGGGCGCCGGGACGCTGCAGCGTGCTGAGGCGGTGCGCGACGGTCTCGTAGCCCACGTCGAACCGCCGCTGCAGCAGCGCGATGTCGTAGCCCACCGTCTCCGCGGCGTCCAGGAACGGCCGGTACGGCAGGACCAGGGCGCCGGCGAAGTAACTGGCCAGGCCGATGCGGCACAGCATCCGGGCCTCGTCGCCGGACAGGCTGGCCTCGGTGACGATCTGGTCGATCTCCCCGGCCAGCTCGACCGAGGCCAGGTGGGTGGCCAGCTGGAACGCCCGCTGGCCGGAGTTGAGCAGCGGGGACAGGGTCAGCACCCGGGCCTCGGGGTCGTACCGCCGCTTGACGTCCTGGTCGCCGGTCCGGGAGGTCGGCCACCCGGATGCCGTGCTGGCGGGCCAGCCGCTCGGTGATCCCGCGCCTCGGTGTTGCCGACCCTGAGGCCGGCCTGCTCGAAGATCCGCTCGGCCGCGAGGTCGAGCGCCGGGAAGTAGTTCCGCCGGGCGTAGAACAGCTCCTGCACTTCCTCCTGCGCCATGGGCGGCGGCACCGACATCGACCCCGGCTCGCCCGCGTCGATGCGGGTCATGATCGTCTCGTTGACGTCGCGGCCGTGCCGGTACCGGCGGTGCAGCTCGATGACGTACCGGCCGACGGCGGGCATGGCCGCGGCCAGCTCGCGGATCTCCGCCATCGAGATCTGCTCGCCGACCGAGGGATCGGTCAGCACGTCACGGAGCTGGGCCACGAGGCGGTCGGCGTCCTCGGCCGAGAACTGCTGCAGATCGGCGTCGAACACGCTGGCCAGCTTGAGCAGGACCGGCGGCCGTCATCGGGCGCTGGCTGGACTCCAGCTGGTTCACGTAGCTGGGCGAGATGCCCAGCGCGCTGGCCAGGGCGGCCTGGGTGAGACCGCGTTCCTCGCGGAACCGGCGCAGCCGGACGCCGACCCGCGCTTTCGTGACCGCCATCACACTCCTGTCTGGTAAAGGTTCGCGCGGTTCTCGATCAACGTTCACCGGCCCGCAACTTTTCCGGTCCGCCGCGCGACTACTCACGCAGGTCCCGCGGTCCTTGCGCGTCAGCGAATCGGTCTAGACCACCGCTGATCGTCTTCACAAGTGTTACAGAATCGCGAGTCTGAGCGCCACAAACCTCCACACATGCAGGTCTACCACTCCGCCGGGCTTTGAGTGCATCTTGTTAAGATGGTTTTCGGTTTCTCTTTGAGACCCGCGCAAAACGAGCTGCGGGTACCGGCCGGTGATTGGAAGGACATCCTGTGAGTGACGCTATTCCAGGACTGCAGCAGCCGCCGACGGCACACAGCGGCCTGATCTGATGGGTAAACGAGATCGCCGCCCTGACCCGGCCCGCCCGCGTGCAATGGTGTGACGGTTCCCAGGAGGAATGGGACGAGCTCACCAGCCTGCTGGTGGAGGAGGGCACGCTCCTGCCGCTCAATCCCGGACCTGCGGCCGGGCAGTTTCCTGGCCCGCTCGGACCCGTCGGACGTCGCCCGGGTCGAGGACCGCACGTTCATCTGCTCGGAGAAGGAAGAGGACGCCGGGCCGACCAACAACTGGATCGCGCCCGGCCGAGATGCGCGCAGACGTTCGCGGAGCTGTTCGCCGGCAGCATGGCCGGCCGGACCATGTACGTCGTCCCGTTCTGCATGGGGCCGCTCGGCTCGCCGATCTCCCAGCTCGGCGTCGAGATCACCGACTCGCCGTACGTGGCGGCCTCCATGCGGATCATGACCCGCATGGGCACCGCGGTCCTGGAGGAGCTGGGCACGCGACGGGTTCTTCGTCCGGGCCGTCCACTCCGTGGGCGCCCCGCTGCGCGCCGGGCCAGGCGGACGTGCCGTGGCCCTGCAACGAGACCAAGTACATCTCCCACTTCCCCGAGACCCGCGAGATCTGGTCCTACGGATCCGGGTACGGCGGGAACGCGCTGCTGGGCAAGAAGTGCTACGCGCTGCGGATCGCCTCGGCCATGGCCCGCGACGAGGGCTGGCTGGCCGAGCACATGCTCATCCTCAAGGTCACCCCGGCCGCAGGGCGAGGCCGAGGTACCTCGCGGCGGCCTTCCCGTCCGCGTGCGGCAAGACCAACCTGGCCATGCTGCAGCCCACGATCCCCGGCTGGCGGTCGAGACCGTCGGCGACGACATCGCCTGGATGCGGTTCGGCGCGGACGGCCGGCTGTACGCGATCAACCCGGAGGCCGGCTTCTTCGGCGTCGCCCCCGGGCACCAGCGAGGTCACCAACCCGAACGCCCTGAAGATGCTGACCAGCAACACGGTCTTCACCAACGTCGCGCTGACCGACGACGGCGACGTGTGGTGGGAGGGCCTGACCGACGAGCCGCCGGCGCACCTGACCGACTGGCAGGGCCGCGACTGGACACCGGCCTCCGGCAGCCCGGCCGCCCACCCCAACTCCCGGTTCACCGTGGACGCGGCCCAGTGCCCGTCGATCGCCCCGGAATGGGACGACCCGGCCGGGGTGCCGATCTCGGCCATCCTGTTCGGCGGCCGCCGCGCCACGGCGGTGCCGCTGGTCACCGAGGCGTACTCCTGGCAGCACGGCGTGTTCATCGGGGCGACCATCGCCTCCGAGAAGACCGCGGCGGCCGAGGGCACGGTCGGGGAACTGCGCCACGACCCGTTCGCGATGCTGCCGTTCTGCGGCTACAACATGGGTGACTACTTCGGCCACTGGCTGAAGATCGGCGGAATGGCCGACCCGGCGAAGCTGCCGCGGATCTACGCGGTGAACTGGTTCCGCAAGAACGCCGACGGCAAGTTCGCCTGGCCCGGGTTCGGCGAGAACAGCCGCGTCCTGAAGTGGATCACGGAGCGGCTGAACGGGGACGGCCGGGGCGCAGGCCACCGCGATCGGCAACCTGCCGCGCCGAGGACGCCCTGGACACCAGCGGCCTGGCGGTCAGCGACGCGGACCTGAAGCTGCTGCTCTCGGTGGACACCGGCACCTGGCAGGACGAGGCCGACCATACCCGGGAGTACTTCACCACGTTCGGCAGTCACCTGCCGGACGCGTTGTGGGATGAGCACGAGGCGCTGCTGGAGCGGCTCAAGACGGCTGAGGGCTGACCGTCCGGGCCGGCGGGCTGCCCGGCAGCCCGCCGGTCTCGCCGGCCAGGCCCGCCGGCCTCCGGCAGCACGCCGGCGCTGCGGGGGTTCCCGGGCCGGCGCCGGGATCGCTCGGCGCGGTGGAATACCAGCCACGCGAGGGCCAGCGCAGCCGCGAAGGCGGGCAGCCAGGCCAGCCGCTCCGCGATCCACCAGGCCCCGGTCGGCGGGGTGAGCAGGCCGGGCAGCCGGCCGATCAGTGACCCGGTCATGGTCACGGCCAGGAACGCCGACTGGTGCCAGAGGAACAGGGTCATGGCCGACAGGTTGGCCAGCGCGACCGGCGCCCAGGCCAGCGGGCGGCGCATGACCCGGGCCAGCGCGGGCCGCAGCAGTAGCGCCAGGCCGACCTGCGCCACGCCGAAGGTGACGGCGGCCAGCGTGGGCGGGTTCAGGTTCGAGATGCGCGGCGCCGTTCACGCCCACCATGCTGGCCGGGTACCCGGCCCAGGCGACCAGCGCCGCCGTGGCGCCCGCGCCCGCGGCCAGCAGGGCGGCGGGCACCTTCCAGCCGCGGAACGCCCCGCGCGCCCACGCGATCCCGAGCAGGTAGGGGACCAGCCACCCGGCCCCGACGTTGACCCAGCCGAGCCAGGCTGGACCGCCGAGGCCGAACCGGGCGGCGTCCACCCCGGCCACCACGGCGGCCGGGACCAGCGCGGCCGCGGCGCCGAGCCGGCGCACCAGCGCCACGGCCAGCGGCGTCAGCGCGGTCAGCCCGGCGAACACCCCCAGGAACCACAGCGGGCTGAGCACCAGCCAGACGATGGTGTGGATGGCCGAGGCCCGTACCCCGGCGAGGATCATCGCGATCGTGAGCGGTACCCAGACCGCCGCCAGCACCAGCACCGGCCGCCCCAGCCGGGCGAGCCGGGCGCGCAGCCAGCTGGGGTAGCTGCCCTTGAAACTTTTTGAGGCGGAGTACCCGCCGACGAAGAAGAAGATCGCGAGGGTCTGGAAGATCCAGGACACCGGCGCCAGGGCGGGATGGGAGGCCAGCGGGCTGGTGTCGTGCAGCCCCGCACCGGCCGGGGAGCGGGTCACCACCAGGGCGGTGACCAGCCAGTGGCCGAGGATCACGCCCGCGATGGCCAGGGCCCGCAGTGCGTCCACGGTGCGGTCACGCCCGGCCGGCGTGGCCGCGTCGATGGCCCGCGCGTAGCGGACCAGCGCCCCTTTCATCGGGTGACCTTCCCGGGCTGGCCGAGCGCGATGTAGGCCAGGTTGCGCAGCGACTCACTGCCGGGCTGCAGGTAGCTGCTGTGGCCGGCGCCGCCGCAGCCGAACCGGCGGGCACCGAACGACGCCGACATCGGGTCCGTCCCGAACCCCACTCCCAGCAGGCGGTCGTGGGGCACGTACCGGATCCAGTCGCCCGCTTCCCGGCCGGCCCAGACCCGGGCCGTCGTGTGCAGGGACGCCGCCGTGGCCGCGTCCATGCCCGGGCTGCCGTACACCGCGATGTCGGTCACCGGCAGGTGCGGGGCGGCCAGCCCGCACACCACTGACCCGTAGCTGTGGCACAGCAGCGCCACCTGGTCGCCGTGCGCGGCCAGGCTGGCCACCATGGGCCGCAGGGCCTGGGCGCCCTGCCCCGCGTTCCCGGACGTGAGGACGGACAGGCTGAGCAGGCTGGGGGTGCGGTAACCCAGCCAGGCGATGACCGCCAGGCGGGCGCCGGGATCCAGCCGCCGGGCCTGCGCGGCCAGCGCCCGGGCGCCCCCGGCCGGGGAGGCCGGGCCGCGGGAGGCGAACGTCGCCAGCGAGGTGTCGGAACCGGGGACGAGGACGGCCACCCGGCGGGCGGTGGCCAGGTTGCCGAGCACCTCGACCGCCTCCCCCTGGCCGCTGGCGTCGAAGGCGAGCAGGTGCTGGTGGCCGAGGGCCCGGAGCGCGCGGGCCTGCCCCGGGTCGCCGGCCCGGGCGGCCGTCCGGGCCGCCCCGGTGACGGCCCGGGTGCTGGCGGCGTAGCGCGCGGACAGCGCGTGCGGGGTGAGGGCGGGCAGGGACACCGGCGGGTCAGCCGGTGGGACCGGGCTCACCGCCGCCGTCAGTGTGACGGCGGCGATGGCCGTGGCCACGGCGATAGCGCTCACGCGGCGCAGTCTCATAGCGTGTCCTTCCTGGTCCAGTGGGTGCTGGCCAGAAAGTTACGGACGGCCCCGGGTAGCCGGCGTCACGCTGCGGGGCCCATTGCGGCGCTGCCCCTGAGGTACCGTCGGCTGCCCCGGCCGGGCCAGTTGCGAGGCCAGCCCCCTACCTGAGTAGGGCCGGGCAGATACCCCGCGCGGGGCACGAAGAGCCGGGCCTGCCGCGCCTACGCTGGGCTCATGAGTTCTGGGATCCCGGAGCGGATCGCATCCCTGGTCGCGGCCGGCGCCACCGATCCCCCGTCGCCCCACCCGGCGTGGCTCCGGCGGTTCCAGCGCGGGCCCGTCGACGTGGTGTTCCTGGCCGACGCGGTCCTCGCGATCATCCTGTTGGGGACCACGGACTCGTGGCTGGAGACCCAGAACACCGTGCACGGCCACCGCTACGGCACGGCCATGCTGTTGTTCTTCGCGTTCCTGGTCGCCGCGCCGCTCCTGCTGCGGACCCGGTTCCCGGCCGCGGCCTGGGGAACGGCCGTAGTCGCACTGGGCTGGACGTCCGTGGCCATCGGGCCGCGCGCTCTCTCCCCCGGGGACTATGTGCCTGCGGGCCTGCTGGTGTACGCCCTGTGCCTGTACTCGGTCGCGGTGCGGGGCAAGCCCTGGTTCGTGGCCAGCGTGGCGGTGTTCACCGTGCTGGGTGCCATCCTCATCGACCCGCGGACCACCGCGGGCGCGCTCCTCATGGCCATCCCCCTGCTCGGCGGGGCGATCGTCCGGGTCCGGCGCAGCGGCCGCGCCGAGCTCGCCCAGCAGACCCGGCGCCTCGAAGGCGAGCGGGCGCTGCTCCAGGAGCGGCAGCGCATCGCGCGCGAACTGCACGACATCGTGGCCCATCACATGTCGGTGATCGCCATCCTGGCCGAGGCCGGGCCGCGGAAGGTCGCCGATCCCCCGCCCGAGCTGATGGAAAGTTTTGCGGACATCCGGACCAGCGCGCTGAGCGGGCTCGGCGAACTGCGCCGGCTTCTCGGCGTGCTGCGCAGCGGCGGTGCGGACACCGCGCCGCAGCCGGGCCTGGGCGAGCTGGCCGGGCTGCTGGACTCGGCCCGGAGCGGGGGCGTGCGGGTGAGTTCCGCCGTCAGCGGCCCGCCCCGGGACCTGCCAGAGGGCGTGGACCTGTCTGCGTACCGGATCCTGCAGGAGGCGCTGAGCAACGCGATGCGGCACGCACCCGGCTCCGCCGTGCGGGTGGAGCTCGCCTACGCGCCCAGCTCCGTGGTCATCAAGGTGCGCAACGACGCGTGGCCGGCCGGCGCCGGGGACGGATCGCACCCGGGCGCCGGGGCACCATGGAACGGCCTGCGTCCCGGAGATCCGGCCGGCCCCGACACGGGCACCGGCCAGGGCATCATCGGGATGCGCGAGCGCACCGCGATGCTGGGCGGCCACCTGGACGCCACCCCGACCGAGGACGGCGGGTTCCTGGTCACCGCCGTCCTGCCCGACACCAAGGACGCCCGGGAGGGCCAGCCGTGACCGTGCGAGTCGTGATCGCCGACGACCAGGGCATGGTCCGGTCCGGCTTCACCACCCTGCTGAACAGCGAGCCCGACATCGAGGTCGTCGGCGAGGCGGTGAACGGGCAGGAAGCGGTGGCCCGTGCCGCGCAGCTGGGTCCGGACGTGATCCTGATGGACGTCCGCATGCCGGTGCTCGACGGCCTGCAGGCCACCCGGCAGATCACCGCCCGCGGGAGCACCCCGAAGGTCCTGATCCTGACCACCTTCGACCTGGACGACTACGTGTACCAGGCGCTCCGCTGGGGGGCGAGCGGCTTCCTGCTCAAGGACGCCTCGGCCCGCGAACTCGCCGACGCGGTCCGGGTCGTCGCGGCCGGCGATGCACTGCTGTCCCCCAGCGTGACCAAGCGCCTCATCGCCGAATTCGCCCGGATGGGCGCACCCCGCGGGCCCGACCGCAAGAAGCTGCGGGAGCTCACCGACCGGGAGTCGGAGGTGCTGGCCCTGGTCGCCCGCGGCCTGTCCAACGCGGAGATCGCGGGCCACCTGGTCGTCGCGGAGCAGACCGTGAAGACGCACGTCAGCCGCATCCTGATGAAACTGGGCCTGCGGGACCGCACCCAGGCCGTGGTCCTGGCCTACGAGACCGGCCTCGTCCTCCCGGGCGGATGAGCAGCCGCCGGTCCCCGCGCGGACGGGACGCCGTGTTCGCGGCCGCCGTGGCCGCCAGCCTGACCGCGTACAACAACCTGGCCGGCCGGCAGCGCTGGCATGAGCGGTGGTACCCGGCCGCCAACCTCGGCCGCCACCGGCACCGCTGCTGGCGGCGGCCGCGGCCAGCGGCCTGACCGCCGGCGACCTGGGCGGGCGGCGCGACCGGCTGGCCGCTGGCGTGCGCACCGGCGGCCCGGCGGCCCTGGCCCTCGCCGCGGGCTGGCTGATCCTGGCCGCGGTACCCGCCGCCCGGCCGGTCCTCGGGGACCGGCGGATCACCGGCCTCACCGGCCGCGACGTGGCCTACCAGGCCCTGGTCCGCATCCCGGTCGGCACCGTGCTGTGGGAGGAGACCGCGTTCCGCGGGGTGCTGCAGGCCTCGCTGCGCCGGGTCCTGCCCGGGCCGGCCGCGATCGCGGTGACCAGCGCCGTGTTCGGCCTCTGGCACGTCCGGCCCACGGCCGATGCCCTGCGGATCAACGAGGTGGCGGCCAGCCCGCGGGCGGCGCTGGGCCCGGTCACCGCCGCCGTCGCGGCCACGGCCGCGGCCGGCCTGCTGCTGTCCGGGCTGCGGGAACGGTCCGGCAGCCTGGCTGCGCCCATGCTGCTGCACCTCAGCGCCAACTCCGGCGCCGCGCTGGCCGCCTGGGCCGTCCAGAACTGCCGGGGACGGGCGGGCCAGCGGGCGCCGGAAGACCTCAGCCGGCCCCACGCCTGAGCGCCGGCCTCACGCCTGAGCGGCCTGGAATATCCGCCTGGCTCATTTAGTTGCACGTTCAATAAAGTGAGGTAGCGGGCCGCCCGCAAAGGGCTGGGCCCATCAGACTTCTTGGAGCGGCGATGCAGTTCGGGATCTTCACCGTGGGCGACGTCACCACTGATCCCACCAACGGCCGGACCCCCACCGAGCACGAGCGGATCAAGGCGATGGTCACCATCGCGCGCAAGGCTGAGGACATCGGCCTGGACGTGTTCGCGACCGGCGAGCACCACAACCCGCCGTTCGTGCCCTCCTCGCCCACGACCATGCTCGGCTACATCGCGGCACAGACGGAGAAGCTGATCCTGTCCACCGCCACCACGCTGATCACCACCAGCGACCCGGTGAAGATCGCTGAGGACTTCGCGATGCTGCAGCACCTGGCCGACGGGCGGGTGGACCTGATGCTCGGCCGGGGCAACACCGGCCCGGTGTACCCGTGGTTCGGCAAGGACATCCGCCAGGGCATCGAGCTGGCCATCGAGAACTACCACCTGCTGCACCGGCTATGGCGCGAGGACGTCGTGGACTGGGAGGGCGAGTTCCGCACGCCCCTGCAGGGGTTCACCGCCACGCCGCGGCCGCTGGACGGCGTGCCGCCGTTCGTGTGGCACGGCTCGATCCGCAGCCCGGAGATCGCGGAGCAGGCCGCGTACTACGGCGACGGGTTCTTCGCCAACCACATCTTCTGGCCCACGGAGCACTTCGTCCGGCTGGTCAATTTCTACCGGGAGCGCTTCGCCCACTACGGGCACGGCCGCCCGGAGCAGGCCATCGTCGGCCTCGGCGGCCAGGTCTACATGCGGAAGAACTCCCAGGACGCGGTGCGGGAGTTCCGCCCGTACTTCGACAACGCCCCGGTCTACGGCCATGGGCCGTCGCTGGAGGAGTTCACCGGGCAGACGCCGCTCACCGTCGGCAGCCCGCAGGAGGTCATCGACAGCGTCCCATCGCCCGCCAGGACATAGCGTGCCCTGCCGAGGGTGGGCGCACATCCCACTTGAGGGGTGATCGGGGCCGGACGCTTGCCGTCGTGGGCCGGTCAGAGCAGTCCGATCCGGCGGGCCTCGAGGACGGCCTCCCGGCGTCCGGGCACACTCAGCTTGCGGTAGATCCCTGCGAGATGAGTCTTGACCGTGTTCGGGCTGATCGTGCGGGCCGCTGCGATCTGGGCAATGGTGAGCTGGGAAGGCAGGTCATGCAGTACTTCAAGCTCCCGGGTGCTGAGCATCTCCGCCAGTGGGACGACGTGGAGGCGCCGGCCCGGGTCCTGCGCACGGTAGGCGAGCAGGTTGGTGGCGAACTCGTCTTCCCGGCCGAAACGGCCGATGTTCGCAGCCAACGTCTCCCACAGCTCCGGTGGGGACTCCAGGAACGGGCGTCTGAAGTTGCGTGGCGCGGCCCAGGTCAGGGCTCGTTGCAGCGATGCATGGGCGAGCGTCATGTCGCCGCGCCGAGCGTGCAGTCGCCACGCTAGCAGGTCCGCGGCCACCACCGTGGTCCGCACGTGCACGGTGACCTCATCCCGCAGCACCGGCCCGAGAATTTGCAGCGCGTCCCGCTCCCGGCCCCGTGCCGCGGACACCGTGGCGCGCAGCGTGAGGCTCTCCGCGCTATGCGGCAGCTGACGTTCAACCCGCTTGGCGGCTTCGGCGGCCCATGTGTACTCCCCGATGCTCAATGCCATCCGCACTTCCTGCGGTGTGGCGAATCCGATCAGGGCAGGGGACACCTGGTCTGCGGCAGGACCTCGCCACAGATTGCGGAACTCCCGCGCCGCCTCGTAGCGGTCCCGCTCGGTTGCGGCTTCGAACCTGGCCAGCGCGGCCATGCTGCGGACCCCCAGCTCGACCTCGACGTTCGTCACGGCATCCAGGCACTGCACGGCGCGGCCGGCATACCTGGACTGTGCGGTAACGTCCCCGGTCTGGAAACCAGTCCAGGCCGCGAGAAGGTAGGCATAGGCCAGCTGCGGCGAGTCGGCCCACCCGCGTGGCCGCGCGAACGCGATGGCCTCGTCCGACCAGTGCCTCATGGCTGTGAAGTCGCATGCTGACCCGGTCGCGCCGGACAGCTGGGACAGCACGCCGAGAGTGACCTCGTCATAGCCCGCCTGCCGGGCCAGACCCAGCGCAGCCGTCAGGTCCTCGATGGCTTCCTCGTACTGGCCGGCGCGCAAGCGGGCCGGGCCGCGGCAGACGAGCACAAGCAGATCGAGGTCCGGGTCACCAGTGCGCACCCACCCGGCGAGGCTGGTGGTGGCGAGCGTCTCCAGGACATCACCGCCGAGCAGAGCGCGTTGCAGACGCGCGGAACCGGTCAGCATCGCCGCCTGGTCACCGGGCGCTGTGTCTGCCTTGGTCAGCGCAATGAACTCATCGGCGCGTATCAGGTCACCGGTGTCCAGGGCGGCCAGCGCTGCGAGCGTGGCCACCGCAGGGACGTCAGCAACCTCCGGCACGGCCGCTACCGCCCGGAGGAGCAGCTCGGCAGCCCCGGACAGCACAAGGTTCAGCCCGCCAGCCTCGATGATCTGGCTGGTCTGGTGCCGATCCCGGCTACTGATCGCATGCCCGAGCGCGATGCGGTAGCGCCCACCCGCCGCGAACCACTCAGCCGCAGACCCATGCTGCTCCGCCAGCGAAGCAGGGTCCAGCCGCACCACTGCCGCCGTCAGATAGCCGCGCAACATACTGTGATACCGGTACCGCGACCGGTCGCCCAGCTGAATGACCAGGGCGTTCGCCTGGCAGAGACGGTCCAGGACCGCACCGGCGTCGGCGCGCCCCGATAGGTGCTGTGCCAGCTCCGCGTTCAGTTCCTCCGGTGCGCAGGTTGCCAGGAGAAATTCGCGCAGTTCGGCTGGCTGCTGGCGCAGCACCTCGGCGAACAGGTAATCGGCTACCGCCCGCTGGTCACCGGCGAACGAGGTGACCGCGGCATGGCGATCCTTCGTGGCCGCCAGCGACAGGGCGGCAAGGCGCAAGCCGGCTGCCCATCCCTCGGTGCGATGGTAGAGCTCGGCAAGATCGGCATCATCGACGACGACATCATGCATCGCCAGCAGCGACCTGGACTCCTCGAGGCTGAACGCCAACTCCGCAGCCCGCAGTTCGCAAAGCTCACCGGACACCCGGAGCCGGGCCGAGGACAGTGTCGGGTCATGTCTGCCGGTCAGGACGAACCGCAGATTATCCGTCCGGCTGGTCAGCAGATCGTCCAGATCCGCGAGGACGGCACGCGACCGGAGGTGGTGCACATCGTCAAGAACCAGCCACCGCAGGTCGGGGATGGTGTCCAGGACATCCACCAGCGCCGAGGCGAATCCGCTCTCGGACGCCTGCTGCGGTGGCCGGAGCCGCATCAGAACCTGCGCGGTGTCGCTTTCCGACACACTCGCCAATGCCCGGATCACTGCCGTCCAGAAGCGAAACGGTTCATTATGGCTCTCGTCCAGCGTTATCCAGGCGACGCGGCCATCCACTTCAGGCCGCTGGGCCCACTGAGCCGCCACCGTCGTCTTCCCGTAACCCGCGGGAGCACAGACCAACGACACCGGGCGATCGCCGAACCCATGCCTGCTAGCAAGGTCGTTGTACCGTGCGACAAGGCGCTCAGGGACCCGAGGTGGGCGTGACCGGGCAGGCGAGTTCCGAGAGAGGTGCACAGAACTATCACCAGCGGCCTCGCTCGCCGACATCCCTGGACCTCCCCGAGCCCGACGCACGCGCACCTCGATGCTAAGCATCTCCAGTGCGCGGCCAGCAATAAATCCGGCCAATTCGCGACCTGCTCGCTTCCAGGCAGTCGATTCGCAACGTGCAGATCATGCGAACTGCGCACATCCTCCGGGCACATGGTGCATCGCAGCTCGGCCTGCGCTCAACCGGCGACCGGCAGCGCGCCCTGGCCGCTGCGCTAGCCGACTGGGCTCGCGCCGAGCTGCAAGGAGGGACTGCCGTCACCCGGGCTGCGTCCCCGCTGGAGTCCATCAGAGCCTGTCCCATGCCAAGCTCGTTGGTGTCAGCCACGAGCGTCAGCTCACCGCCCAGCCATTCGAGGCGAACCTTTGGAGTCGGTCATTGCGGATTGTGGGGGCCGAGTCCCTTGTCGGGTAGCAGCCCACGGGGGCGTCCCTGCCCGGGCGCCGGTGTTGCTGTACTCCGCGGCTGTACGGTGCTCGGCTTGGCTGCCAACAGCAGCTTCCGCTCCCCCGAGGGGGTGATCATGTCCATCATCGGGTCAGCTGTGAATCTCGCGATGGCACGACCATGTCGGCTGGGCCGGGTAGCGGGATTGGCGTTCTTTAGTTCTTGGGGGGTGAGCCCGCGGGCGGCGGCGTGTGGTGCGCTGGCGGGACCAGGGTTTGACCTCGTGGATCTGGGATTACCCGGATCGTGTGATGGAAGGGATGGTTCAGGATGCCGGACCGTACAGGGCTGCCTTTCGGGGACACTGCCGATTTCGAGGCCACCGAACGGGGGCTGGTCGATGCTGGGGACCCGGTGGTCCGCAACGAGGCGGGCGAGGTGGTGTGGGACAACGGGTCCTACAGCAGTTTCCTGACCGGGGACGCACCTGACACGGTGCACCCGAGCCTGTGGCGCCAGTCCACCCTGGTGGCCAGGCAGGGCCTGTTCGAGGTGACGGACGGGATCTACCAGGTCCGCGGCTATGACCTGTCCAACATGAGCATCATCGAAGGCGACACCGGGGTCATCGTCATTGACCCGCTGATCTCGGCTGAGACCGCAGCGGCCGCGCTGGCGCTGTACCGCAGGCACCGCGGCGACCGGCCAGTCGTCGCGGTCATCTACACCCACAGCCACGTCGATCACTTCGGCGGGGTCAAGGGAGTGGTATCCCAGGCCGATGTCGATGCGGGCAAGGTCCAGATCATCGCGCCCGAGGGCTTCGTGGAGCATGCGATCTCCGAGAACGTCTATGCGGGGACGGCGATGGCCCGCCGGTCGGCGTATATGTTCGGTGCGGCGCTGTCCCGCAGCCCGCAGGGCGGGCTGGGAGCTGGGCTGGGCCAGACGAACTCGACCGGCACCATCACGCTGATCGACCCGACCGTGACCATCACGGCCACCGGGCAGGAACTGACCGTGGACGGGGTGCGGATGGCCTTCCAGATGGCTCCGGGCACCGAGGCCCCGGCCGAGATGCACTTCTACTTCCCGGACAAGCGGGCCCTGTGCATGGCCGAGAACGCCACCCACAACCTGCACAACCTGCTGACCCTGCGCGGCGCTCAGGTCCGCGACCCGCACATCTGGGCGCACTACCTCACTGAGGCGATCGAGATGTTCGCCGCCGAGACCGATGTGGTCTTCGCCTCACACCATTGGCCGACGTGGGGCACGCAGAACATCATCGAGTTCCTGTCCGTGCAGCGTGACCTGTACGCCTACCTGCACGACCAGACGCTCCGGATGCTAAACGAAGGCTTTACCGGGCCGGAGATCGCCGAGATGATCGAGCTGCCCCCGGCACTGGAGCAGGCCTGGCACACGCACGGCTACTACGGCTCGGTCAGTCACAACGTCAAGGCCATCTACCAGCGGTACCTGGGCTGGTACGACGGCAACCCGGCCCGGCTGTGGCAGCACCCGCCGGAGGCGAAGGCCAAGCGGTATGTGGAGTTCATGGGCGGCGCGGACGAGGTGGTGGCCAAGGCCCGTCGTTCCTTTACCGACGGCGACCTGCGCTGGGCCGCCGAGGTCCTCGACCACGTGGTGTTCGCCGAGCCAGGCCACGCCGAAGCCAAGGCCCTGCTGGCCGACGTGCTGGAGCAGCTCGGCTACGGCGCGGAGAACGGCACCTGGCGCTGTGAGTTCCTGTCCGCCGCCACCGAACTGCGGACCGGTAACTTCGGCACCCCGGTCGCGACGGCATCGGCGGACATCGTCGCCCACCTCAGCCCGGAGATGCTGTTCGACGCGCTCGCTATCCAGGTCGACGGGCCGAAGGCCTGGGATCTGGACCTGGCCATCCGCTGGGACCTCCCCGACCACGGCACCTCATACCGCACCACCTTGCACAACGGCGTCCTGACCTACGTCAAGAACAGCGACAAGCCGGTAGGCCTTACCCTCACCGTCCCGGCAGCCGCCCTGACCGCCCTCGCCGGAGGCGACATGGAAGCAGCCCGCAGCAACGGGCTAACCGCAGGCGGCGACCAGGGCCAGCTGACCGCACTGTTCAGCGTCCTGCAACCCGGCAACCCGGACTTCAACATCATCGAACCCTGACGCATGGGTCCGGCTTGCGCCATCGTGACCAGCGTGCCTGCCGTGAGCGGCCCGGCGTGCGCCCAGGCCTCCTCGAGGCGCGCCTGGGGCGCGCGATAGGCCGGGATGGCCAGCAGGCCAAGAACGGCACCCGGCGGAAGCCGGTGCACGCAAGGGCGAGGTGCTTGTTGATCATGCGACCGACCACGTGGATGACTGTGGTTCACCGCTGGTCACCGTCCGATCGGGACGGCTCGGCAGGATGACGCTGGTGATCGCCTCGGTCCGCTCTGCGGCCAGCAGCGAGCACCCGGAAGGGCACTGACATGGTACGGAGCCCGGCGCAGGCTTCCGGAGTCACCCGGACCGCCCGTCTGGGGACGGCGGTTACGCGGCTGGGGCGGCCCAGCGGCCGTGATGTGGTGTCGGGCCTGGTGACCGGGTTGTTTTCCATCCCTGAAGGGATGGCATACGCCAGCATCGGCGGATTCAACCCGGTCGCCGGCCTGTACTCGGGGATGCTGCCGACGCTGGCCGGTCGGTGTTCGCCCGGACGGTCCTGATGGTCACCACGCTGACCAGCGCGATCGCGCTGTCGTCCCGCAGTGTTCTGGCCAGTGCTCACCTCGACCCGCACCGCCCCGCCAATATCGCTGCCCTGGTCATCGTGGTGGCGGCGGTGATGGCGGTCATGGGGTTGCTGCGCGCCGGATCGGTCATGAACTTCGTCTCAAACGCGGTCATGACCGGGTTCACGACCGGCATCGCCCTGCAGATCATGGTGGGCGTTCTCGGCGACGCAACCCGGTACAAGCCAGTCGGTGGTAATACCATCGGCAAGCTCATCGATTCGCTGGCCCACCTGGGCTCGTGGGATGGTGCCACGGCCGCGGTTGCCGTCGCCACGGTTGCGGTGTGGGCGCTGTTCCGGTGGGTCAAGCCGGTCGCGTCGCTGGCGACGCTATTCGCTTTGGTTCTCGTTACCGCCGCGGTCAAGATTTTCCATGTCAGCGTCGAGACGGTGGGCGACATCGCGTCGATTCCCAGCCGTTTCCCCGCGCCGACGATTCCGAACTGGTCGGCGATGCCGAGCCTGCTGGCCGGGGGTTTCGCGGTAGCTCTCGTGGCGCTTGCCCAGGCGGCGGGTATCTCGGCCGCGGTGCCGAACCCCGACGGCAGCAAGGCCAGCGCTTCCGGCGATTTCCTCGCCCAAGGCCTGGCGAACCTGGCGGGCGGGTTTTTCGGGGCGCTGCCCACCGGCGGGTCTTTGTCGCGCACCGGGGTGGCTGTTTCGGCGGGGGCGCGGACCCGGTGGGCCGGGATCTTCGCCGGTGCCTGGCTGATCGGTGTCGTGGTGCTGTTTGGCTCGAAGGCCGAGATCATTCCCATGCCTGTCATCGGCGGGCTGGTTCTGGTGATCGGCGCGGAACTGGTCGCCGGGCGGGTTCCCGACATCATGCTGGTGACCCGGACCTCCCCGCTGTCGGCCGCCGCCATGGTGGTCACCTTCGCTGCCACCACCCAGTTCCCCCTTCAGGATGCGATCTTCCTCGGGGCCGTGCTGTCCCTCCTGCTGTATTGCGTCCAGGCCGCCCGGCAAGCCGACCTCATGGCGCTGGAACCCACCGGATCGGGTGGGTGGAGGCTCACCGACGTCCCCGCGTCCTGCCCCAGCGGGGAAGTCACGGTTATCTACTACGGCGGGGTCGGGCTGTTCGCCGAGGTGCCCCGGCTCGACGAGCGCTGGCCCGACCTGAACGAAACCCGCAATGCTGTGCTGATCGTCAGCATGCGTACCGTGCCTGATGTGCCGTCATCGACGGTCATCAAGGCACTGGAGAAACGAATACGGACCCTCACAGCGAACGACAGCAAGCTGATGATCGCCGGGGTCACCCCCGAGGTCGCCCGGATCCTTGACCGCAGCGGCCTCACGGCGCTCATCGGGCAGCGCAACGTGATCCCTGCCACCGACGAAGTATTCGGCGCCCTGAACCGTGCCATGACCGCCGCCCGGGGATGGATCGCAGATCACTCAGACGATCCGGTGTCCCGCGATTCAGGTCCGTGACCCGGGACGTAAAAGAACGAGCCATCTTGATCACCATGCCCGCTGCTATCCGGTTCTGCTGGCCGCTGAGCCCGGACCCCAGGAGGATCGCCGAGCGCGTACCGGGCCTGCCCCGTGACGTGGACAATGCGCGGCATTTCGGGTCTGGCATCCGGCGCGTCACCTCAAAAATAGATCTCCAGTGCCGCGATGGGACCTCTGCTCGTCTACTTCGGCAAGGGCTGGTAGCTGGCTGTGACCAGGCTGACCCGGACGTCGAGGGCGGCCAGCCCGGCGGCGTCAAGGTTCTGGCGGAGAGCAGCGAGGCTGGGAGCGGGATCCGGCCCTGTCGCGTCGACCAGCACCCGGTTACCCGTGGCCGTGACGCTCACCACTGACCAGCCCGCGTCGCTGGCCCAGTGCTCCGCCACCGCCTGCACGTCGTTTTGCCGGACCGTGGTCTTGTCAAGTCGCTCTGAGTTGATCCACAAGGGAACGAGCACCGCTCCCAGCAAGACGGCGATGAGGACAACCGCAACCGGGCGGTGGAAAGCCGGGGCTGTCATCTGACCGGAGACCCAGCTGACCCGGTACAGCGCCATCACTACGATGCCACTGGCCAGAATGGCAGCAACGTTCGTGGCGAACAGCAACAGCGCCCCCAGGGCCTGGCGGGGCGCCCCGGACTGAAGGGCCAGGCCGGCCACGGCCAGGGGCGGCACCAGCGAGATGGCGATGGCCACGCCGGGCAGGGTGTCGGAGATATCCGACCGGGCCAGCGCGACAGAGCCCACCGATCCGGTGGCCAGCGCGGCCACCAGGTCCACGATCCGGGGCGTGACCCGGGCGGCTACCTGCCCGTTCGTAGCGGCCACCACCGGGTAGGGGACGAAGTGGCCCATCAACCAGCCGACCGCGACCACGGTGGCAGCACCGGCGACGAGCAGCCCCAAGCACCGGCGCAGGTTGGCCCCATCGGCCAGCACGACAGCTAGCACCACCCCCAGGATGGGGGTCATGAGCGGAGCTACGATCATGGCTCCGATCACCGTGGCCGCGGAGTCGCTCACCACCCCCGCCGATGCGATCACTGCGGCTAGCAGCAGCAAAAGCCAGTAACGGCTCAGGCGGCGCTTGCGTTCCGGCTCCTCGAAGAACAACTGGCCGCGCATCCGCTCGATGTCAACATGCGTAAGGCTGGTCACGGCTTCCTTTCTTCCCCGCCCGCGCTTACTCAGACCAATCGTCCGGCGCGATGAATACCTCCACGGTTGCTGGTTTTCACTTGACGGCATCTTTATCTACCTTTTGCTGACCACTCTCGGCAGGTTGCGGATCGCGTACTTGAAACGGGTCGCTGCGTCATCAGGCGTGATCGACTCCAGGGCGGACAAGTCCAGGTCGATGATGATATTCCAGTACGGCGCACGCCCGGCCGATCGGGTGATCTGTAGTTCGGCCCGTGCTGTCACCTCCATCCTCGGCCAGACTTCTTCAGCGATGGGCCCGGGCTTCATCCGCGCTGTCTGCATCGATGGCCAGGCGTAGATTCACGTTCCAGCCTGATGGGGATCCTCTTGATGAACTGGGACCATGCGGACAGTGTGTCAATGACTCGCGGAGGTTCGCCGCAACGCTTCGGGCGTGGCCTTCGCCCCCCGTCAGGACCGCAGGATCGGCAGTGGTCTCCGCCCTTGGACGCTGGAGGGGGCCCCGAGGGGGCCCCCGGACACTGAGCGGGCCATCCCGGAGCGTGGCCTGCGACGGCTCTCGCTTTCCTGATACGAGGGTTTCACAGGAAGCGGTCGAGGAATCCTTTTACCTCTTCTTTCTTCTCGTGCATTTCCTCCTTGGCCTTCAGCAGTGTCAGCATGTGGTGGGTTCGTTCGTTGGTGAGGTAGGGAGCTGAGGAGAACCAGCCTCCGTTGACCACGAAGTCGGTCCCGGTGATGTAGGACGATTCGTCGTTGGCCAGGAACAGTGCCGTGTAGGCGGTCTCATCGGCTTTGCCGCTGCGGCGGAGCAGGACGGTGTTGTTCATGGTGTGTTTCGTCATCCTCTTCATGAGGGGATTGGAGCTCATCGATGCCGTCAGGTCGGTCTCGATCCACCCGGGCTGAATGACGTTGCAGCGGATTCCCCAGTCCGCGAAGACGTAGGCGGCGGACCGAGACCTCCGATCGATGGCGCACCCGAGTCGTCGGGCCGCAGTGAGCCGTCTTGATCTGCCTGTTCTACCGGCAGCCCGGTGCGGCGGGCGGGCCGCCCAACGGCAGAGCCCGCCGCTGACGCCGGGCCAGCGGCGCCGGGAGGCGCCG
>CAVRRQ010000008.1:0-105313 GCA_963723595.1 uncultured Actinomycetes bacterium | reverse complement strand
GCGGCCGCCACCTGGCAGGCCAGCTCGTCCGCCTTGACCTCCTGCCGCCACGGCGTGGTCCCCGTCTCCCGCACCGACATGGGCATGTCGACGTCCGCGTCGATCTTGGCCAGCACGTCCGCGGCCACGGCCATGATCTCCGCGGGGGTCCGGTAGTTGATGGTCAGCCGGTCCAGCCGCCAGCGGTTGCCCAGGTGCGGGGTCAGCACCTGGTCCCACGACGTCGCGCTGGCCGGGTTGGAGGACTGGGCGATGTCGCCCGCGATCGTCATCGACCGGCTCGGGCAGCGGCGCATCAGCATCCGCCACGCCATCTCCGACAGCTCCTGCGCCTCGTCCACCACGATGTGCCCGAACGCCCAGGTCCGGTCGGCCGCGGCTCGCTCCGCGGTGGTCAGGTAGCTCAGCTCCTCGTGCCGGCCGGCCAGCCGGTCCGCGTTCAGCATGTCGTACGCCATGAGGATTTCCGGGTCGTCCTCCAGGTCACGGGAGACGATGTCCAGCACCCCCTGGGCGTAGGCGACCTGCTGCTGGCGCTCGCGGCGGGCCCGCTTGCGGGCCGCCCGGTCGTCCTCGCCGAGCAGTTCGGCCGCCTCATCGAGCAGCGGCACGTCCGCGGGCGTCCAGCCGCCCTTGGGATCCCGGCGGAGCAGGTCCCGCTCGGCCGCGGGCAGCCGGGGCGCGGCGGCGGCCAGCCGGCGCGGGGAGGCGAAGAGGTCATCCAGCAGCCGTTGCGGGGTCAGCACCGGCCAGAGCCGCGTGACCGCGGCCCGCACCTGCGGGTCCTCGCGCAGCTCGGTGCGGATGTCCTCGGTGTCGGCCGCCCCCAGCACGGTGCTGTCCGCGGCCGGGACCTCCTCGCCGAGGATCTCGGCGACCATCTTGTCCGTTTCCTGCAGACCGGCCGTGAACTTGCTGGTGACCTGCTCGACCAGCGCGTTCATGATCTCCCGGACGAAGATCGGCCGGGCCTGGTTGTGCGGCCGGCGCGACCGCCGGGCGCGTTCCCGGGCCTGCTGCACGGTCTTGCGGTCCAGCCGCAGGACCTCACGATCGAAGGTGATCTCCAGCGGCTCGGCGGGCAGTTCCTCGCCGGTCCCGCACCGCGGCGGCGAGTACGCCGGCCATGGCGTGCCGGCCCTTGATCTCCGCGGTCTCCGGCGTTTCCCCGCGCCGCGCGCTGATCCCCGGGTACAGGTCGCTGATGGTGGACATCAGCACCCCGGTCTCGCCGAGCGAGGGCAGCACGTGACCGATGTAGCGGAGGAAGGTCGGGTTGGGCCCCACGATCAGCACGCCCCGCCGGGACAGCTGCTCCCGGTAGGTGTAGAGCAGGTAGGCGGCCCGGTGCAGGGCTACCGCGGTCTTGCCGGTGCCCGGTGCGCCCTGGACGACCGTCACCCCGTTGTGTGGCGAGCGGATGATCAGGTCCTGCTCGGCCTGGATGGTTTCCACGATGTCGGCCATCCGGCCCGTCCGGGTGGCGGACAGCGCCGCGATCAGGGCTGCTTCCCCGGTCAGCCCGGCGTGCCCGGCCGCCTGCTGCTGGCCGGCCTCGCCGTCGGGACCGATGTCGAGGACCTCGTCATCCACCCCGGTCACCTTGCGCTGGCGGGTCCGGATATGCCGGCGCCGCAGCACGCCCTCGGGCGTGAAAGCGGTGGCGATATAGAACGGGCGGGCCGCGGGCGCCCGCCAGTCCACCAGCAGCGCCTCGTAATCGGACGCGTCATCGAGAATGCCGATCCGGCCGATATAACGCCGGTCGCCCTCGGCCAGGTCCAGCCGGCCAAAGCACAGCCCGTTCTCGGCCGCATCGAGCTGGGTGATCCGCTGCGAGTACATCTCGACGAAAGAGTCGCGTTCTGACCTGGCCGCGGGCGTCCCGCCGGTCTCCAGCAAAACCTTGGACAAGCGGCCTGACGCCCGGTCCCGGAGGTGGTCGAGCCTGCCATAGAGCATGGAGATGTATTCCTGCTCTTGGTCAGTATCCCCGTTTGACAACCGGACTCCCTTTACCTTATAATGCGGCCAATTCGAGCCGCATTAAAACCGTCTAGATTAAAACTCTAGGCGGTTTTTCTTTCTTCCCGCCCACGGTGCCGGTCCCGGGCTCACCCGGGTCCGCGGCCAGCTCCGCCCGGAGCAGGTCCATCAGCAGGCCGTCGTGGAACCGCCCGTCCGGGCCGCGCTCGTACTGGCGCAGCACGCCCACCCGGCGGAAGCCGACCTTCTCGTAGGAGCGGATAGCCCGGTGGTTGGCCGCCGCCGGGTCGATGGTCAGCCGGTGGTGCCCGCGCTGCTCGCACAGGAACCGGGCCAGCAGGGCCACGGCCTCCGTGCCGAAGCCCTGTCCCTGGCCGCGGGCGCTCAGGTAGATGTCTATACCGGCGTGACGGTACATCGGCTCGTTCTCCTCGTGATACTCGACCCCGCCAATGACCTGGCCGTCCGTCTCGATCACGAGCAGCACACTCTCGTCGTCCCCGCGTAGCTTGGCCGCGACCACGTTGGCCGGCTCGGGGTCACCCCACCAGCAGGCCACCTCCGGCTCGGCCAGGATCGCGCACAGGACCGGGACGTCACGCTCGCCCCCCGGGCGGAGCCGGACCCGCGGTCCGGTCAGATCGGGGCGCGGCCGGTCTTCGCCGCCGGTGGTCGTCATGGTTACGCTCACCCCTTCCTGATGGTGCCCAGCCTGGTGGCCCGCCTGGCAGTATGCAGGCTGCCGCTGACATCTTCCCCCGGATGGCATGGCTCCGGGGCGGCCGGGGAAGGGCGCAGGTGAGACGGTCTGCCGGGGAGCGTCGGGTCGGGGAGCTAGGTCCAGTGCAGGATCAGCCAGTGCAGGACGAGCCGGTCAGGGACGGGCCGGCCGGGGATGAGCCGGCCGGGGATGAGCCGGTCCGGGCTGAGCCGGCCGGGGATGAGCGCATGTCGCCGCGGCCCTGGGTGCTGCACGTGGACCTGGACCAGTTCATCGCCGCGGTCGAGGTGCTCCGGCATCCTGAGCTGCGCGGCCGCCCGGTCGTCGTGGGCGGGGACGGCGACCCGGCTAAGCGCGGCGTGGTCAGCACCGCCTCTTACGAGGCGCGTGAGTACGGGGTGCACTCCGGGCTGCCGCTGCGGACCGCGGCCCGCCGCTGCCCCGAGGCCGTGTTCCTGCCGGTGGACCGGGAGGAGTACGAGGCGGCCTCGGCCACGGTCATGGAGACGCTGCGCGGCTTCGGCGCGGTCACCGAGGTGATGGGCTGGGACGAGGCGTTCGTGGCCGTGGACACCGACGACCCGGAAGGGTTCGCCCGGGAGATCGCGGCCGGGATCCGCGCCGCGACCCAGCTCGACGCCACGGTCGGGATCGGGCAGAACAAGCTGCAGGCCAAGCTGGCGACCGGATTCGGCAAGCCCGCCGGGGTGTTCCGGCTGACCCACGAGACCTGGTTCGACGTGCTGGGCGGCCGTCCCACGGACGCCTTGTGGGGGATCGGGGCCAAGACCGCCCGGAAGCTGGCCGCGCTGGGCATCGAGACCGTCCGCGACCTGGCCCTCGCCGACCCTGAGGCGCTGGCCGCGGAGTTCGGCCCGGCGACCGGGCCGTGGCTGGTCCGGCTGGCCCGCGGCCAGGACCATTCCCCGGTGACCAGCGCCCCGTACGTGCCCCGCTCCCGGGGCCGGGAGGTCACCTTCCAGGCCGACCTGGACGACTGGGACCAGGTGCGCGCCGAGGTGGTCCGGCTGGCGGAACGGGTCACCGCCGACGTGGTGGCGGAGGAGCGGCCCGCGGTGCGGGTGGTGGTCAAGGTCCGGTACGCCCCGTTTTTCACCTCGAGCCATTCGCGGTCGCTCCCGGAGCCGACGGCCGACGGGGACGCCATCCGGGAGGCGGCGCTCGCCGCGCTGGAGCGGTTCACCGACCGGCGCCCGGTCCGGCTGCTGGGGGTACGGGCCGAGTTCGCCGGCGGAGGCTGACTCTCGGCCGGGGCTCAGCGCCTCCCGGGGCTCTTGGCCGCCAGGATGATCTGGGTGACGTCGTACCGGCTCAGCCCCAGCTTGCGGGCGATCTCGTCCGGGCGCAGGCCCTGCTGGTTGTACAGGACCGCCAGCCGGCGCTGGGACGCCGTGCCCGGCAGCCGGGGCTGGCGGGGTGCCGCCGGGAGGGGCTGCGCCCTGACCGGCCGGGGCGGGGTGGCACTGGCCGGGCCGGCCTTCGCCGGGGCAGCACCGGGCGGGCCGAAGGTGCCGCGCCGCTGGTCGTGATACTTGCCCCGGGCCAGGTCGGCCTCGGTGTCCTCGTCCAGCAGCAGGTACTGCTCGGCCGCCTTATTGACCCCGACAGCCACCATGGTCAGGCCCTTGAGGTTCTTCGCCTGGCACTCAGGCTTCATGCAGTAGTCGTACTTGATGGCTCGCTCGGGATGCAGGTCGTCCCCGCAGGTAACACATACGAATTTTTGTTCTGAACTGGACATACGTAGGGATAACACGGCTGGGCGCTGCGTGCTTCCCGGGAGCCTGGCTCCGGCCGGGCGACGATCCGCGTTCTCATTCAGGTATCAGCCCTGCCGGTCGCTCCCTCTCAATGAGTGTCCACACGTTCAGTTCACTCGGCAAAGCAGGAAGGGTCGTCAGATGGCACTTACGTGGCCGCTGGAGCAGGAAGCATCCGCGGGCGAGGACGTCAGGACCGTCCAGTACCTGGTAACGGCGCAGGGCCACCCCACGGGGGTGGACGGTGTCTTCGGCCCGCTCACGAAGATCGCTGTGCAGGCCTTTCAATCGTCGCGCGGGCTGGGCGCCGACGGGATCGTCGGGGCCCAGACCTGGCCTCAGCTGATCATCCAGGTGCAGCAGGGAAGTAACGGGGACGCTGTGCGTGCCGTCCAGAGTCAGATTCACGGCCGCGGCGCCGGCGCCCAGATCGCCATCGACGGCATCTTCGGCCCGGCCACCAATGACGCCGTGCGGGCGTTCCAGGCGCTGCTCGGGCTGCAGGTTGACGGGATCGTCGGACAGCAGTCCTGGAACCACCTGGTCAACGGCTATCTCGCCGCGCCAGATCCGCAGACCGCCGCCCAGGACGTGTTCAGCGCCTGGGAGGCCAGCAACCGTGATCGGGCCGCCAGGAACGCCACCCCGGCGGCGGTGAACGAGATCTTCGCCGAGAGCTTCTCGCCGGGCGACGGCTGGTCGTCCGAGGGCTGCCAGGGCGCGCTCGGACACACGATCTGCAGCTGGAAGCGCTCCAACGGCCATGAGCTGAGGATCAGCGTCATCAACGCTGTCGAGGGCCCGTACTTCGCCGCCGACCAGGCTCAGTTCACCTAATCGATCGGATCCACCTCGGGACCGCGCACTAGATGCTCCGGCGGCCCGCACTCTGGCAGTTGAGCGCCAGTTACCCGGGTGGGCTGGCGTGGCGGGTGATCTCGGTGGCCACTATTTCGGTGGTGCGCTCGGAGCCGGGGGGCAGGGTCGTGTCCTGGTCGCCCAGGGTGATGCAGGTCTGGCGGGCGAGGGAGTCCGGTGGTTTCGTTATCTAAAACTTCCCGGGCCACCGTGTTCTTCCACGGGCGCCGGTAGCCTGGGCCAGGATCCGGGACGGCGCAGAACGGGGAGGACACGTGACCGACGGTGGCCCGGCCAGGCCGGAAACAGGCCGCAACCTGCTCGCCCTGATGCCGTTCGCGGTCGTGCTGGGCATCGAACTGGACGCGGCCTCCGCCGAGGAGGTACGGGGGCACCTGGCCTGGTCACCGGAGCGGTGCACGGCCGGCGGCATCCTGCACGGCGGGGTGCTGATGGCGCTGGCAGACAGCCTGGGCGGGATCTGCGCGCACCTGAACCTGCCGCCGGGCGCGCGGACCGCCACCGTCAGCTCCAGCACGGTGTTCCTGCGCGGCATCCAGGCCGGGACGGTCACGGCGGTGGCGCGGCCGCTGCAGGCCGGGCGGGCCGTGATCGTGGTCCAGACCGACCTGACCGGCGACGACGGCAACCTCGCGGCCCAGGTCACGCAGACGCAGGCGGTCCGGGCCGGGGCGCCCGGCTAACGAGCCGGGCCAGCCGGGTCCCGTTGTTTGGCGTCGGGTTCGTGGCCCAGGGCGCCCTTCCGCTTGCCTGACGCGGAATCCGGCGGATGATCTGGCCGGTCATGCAGGCCGGACAGGAAGTCCTCGACACGGGACTTGAACCGGATGACCGGCTGCCGGACCTGCCGTTCCCGGCGGGCGGCCCGGGCCCGCTTGCGCGGGCGGCGCTGGTAACGCCACCGGGCCCAGGGCGAGCCCGGCCGGGCCAGCCGGATCGCTCCCACGATGAGCAGCGGGAACAGGAACAAGCCGAACAGCCCCGTCCATATCTTCCCCTTGAGCAGCGTGATCGCGGCCAGGCTGTACGTGACCAGGGCGCTGATCGTGAGGGAGATGACCGCCTCCCAGCTGTCTCCGTGCTGGCCGGTGGGCACGATCGACGGGACGATGCCCAGCAGCAGCAGGACGGTCACCCCGGCGGCCACGAACACCGCGTCCACGGACAATCGCCCGGCGCTCGTCCAGTACACGTCCCTCAGGTGCAGGATCAGCGCGAACTCGTCCAGGACCAGGGCGGCCCCGAGCCCGAACAGCGCGGCCGCGCCGGACCGCCAGGCCAGCGAGTCGCCCAGGGGGGCGATGCCGGTGACCCCGCCGATGAGCATGAACACGACCCCGAACACCATGTGGTGCACGTGCAGGTCTCCGGGGGTGACGTTGCCGGGCCACCAGCGGACCTGTGCGCGGATCAGCCGCACCGAGAGCCGGATGAACCCGAACCCGGCCACGAACGCGCAGAAGAAGCAGAACAGCGGCAGCCGCCCCATCTGCACGATGTTGTTACTGAACCAGCTGGACATGTTGCCCCCACCAGCCGGGCCGTCGTTGGGTAAGCGCGCACTGCATGGTAGTCGGGCACGGCCCTCGCACACGCTGCTTTCAGCCTGCTCACCAGGGATGCTCGGTAAACGCGCTCCCCACGGACGGTGCCCGGGCCGCGGAGCAGCGCTGGGCCTGCTAGCAGCGCCAGCAGTTCCCCTTTCAACCTCCCGTGCCACCCGCCAGTTGCCAGATCGTGCTGCTTCACTCGCCCGGCGCTCGTCAGCGGTCCGGGAATTTGCCGGGCTCGATGCAGGAGGCGCAGTGGCGGCACGCAAGCTTCATCAGCAGGGCGCAGAAGAGCACGCTGCCCTGCCCTGGGAAACATTTGTCAATTAGCGAATGCCGCCCCGTCTCACCTCGCGCCAGCTTCCTCGCCACGAATGAACCGGAACACGGTGCTCGTAGTGCCGTTCCTCGCCGTGGCCGAGCCAGATCATCGAGCCGTCCTCGCGGGCGGCCGCGTCACCGGCCACGTGGTGCGTGGAGGGCTCCAGCCCGACCGCGTAGCTGCCCTCGCGCAGGTTCAGCCACTCGAAGAAGGCCGGGAACGCGGCCGGGTCGTAGTCCAGCTCGAAGGCCCGGCCCCGGGCCGCGTTGACCACCCGGA
Organism: uncultured Actinomycetes bacterium; assembly: GCA_963723595.1. Lineage (GTDB taxonomy): Bacteria > Actinomycetota > Actinomycetes > Streptosporangiales > Streptosporangiaceae > RYN-230. The sequence continues at coordinate 97,795 of CAVRRQ010000008.1, read as the reverse complement.
CCCGCTGCCGCCCGTCCGGGTCCGGGGTGAGCGCGTGCTCGTAGACCTGCTCCGCGAACCCGGGCTGCGGGCCCGGGAAGACCAGGTGCGAGACCCCCTGCTCAGCCACGCTGTCGCTGCTGCCACAGCGTCTGCGCGATGGGGGCGTCGAACGCGGCGCCCTCGTCCAGCAGCGGCCAGCCCACGTTGACGTGGTACAGGAACATGTGCGGGGTCGGGTCGAAGCCCGCGTTGCGGACCCGGTCGGTGAGCCGGATCTCGGTGCCGCCCAGGTCGGCCTCGATCCGCCGGTGCAGCACCAGGTTCTCGGCGAAGATCGCGGCCTGGTGGACCTCGCCCTCCGCCCAGAGCACGCAGCGGCCGGCGTCCCACTCCTCGCCGTAGCCGGTGAGCCGGGCGGGGATATTGGCCACCCGGCCGTGCAGCCCGTGCCGCACCTGCTGCCGGGGCGGGTAGTGGTACTGCTCCGAGCCGACCTCGCCGCCGAACAGGGTGTGGTCCAGCCCGGCCGTGACCACCAGCCCCGACATGCTGCGCAGCCAGGACAGCCCGTCCTCGTCGTGGTGCTCGTGCAGCCCGGGATGCCGGAACCCGGTCGCGGACCGCCAGCCGACGGACAGGTCGTCGAACTCGGCCAGGCCGATGTCCATGGCCCGGTCGACCAGCACGTCGAACCGCAGCCCCCCGCCGGTGCGGAACTCCAGCACCCGGATCCCGCGCTCGCTGCCGTCGTCGAGCACCACGGCCCGCACACCGCCCGCGGCAGCCAGGTCGCCGGTGACCCGTTCGAGGAAGGAACGCCCGGGCCCGGCCCCTGCGCCAGACGTGCTTGAGGTCGTCACGACATCACCCACCCACCGTTGACTTCGATCGTCTGGCCGGTCGAGGCGGCGGCCAGCCGACCCGGCCGGGCGAGCCGCCCGTCCCGGTCACCACCGCCACCGTCATACCGGCTTTCCTCACGCAGGTCTCCCTTCCGGGCGCGGCCCGTCCCAGGCCGCCGCGAACAGCTCGTTGACCCGCCGGACCAGCCCGGCGTGCGGCTCACCGGCCAGCAGCCCCTCACGCAGCACGGCCGAGGCCGCGGTCTGGAACTCCGGGTAGCCCGCGAACCGCGGCCGCACCCAGGCCTGCTCCACGGTGGCGAGGGTGTCCCGGTAGAACCCGCCGCCCGCGGCGTCGGCCCCCGGGTGCTCCCAGGCCAGCCGGGCCGAGCTCTGCCCGCCCAGCTCGGCGTAGAGGCCGACCTGCACCTCGTCCGAGAGCAGGGTCCTGACCAGGGCCGCGGCCGCGCCGAGCTCGACCGTGGACCGGGTGATGGCCAGGCCGGTACCGCCGAGCACGCTGCCGATCCCGCCCGGGCCCGCCGGGGCATCGAAGGCGGCCAGCCGGGAGGACCCGGGCTCGCCCGCCAGGGGACGCTGGTAGGTCACGTACCCGTAGACCAGCGGGCAGTAGGCCGGCCCGCCGCTGGCCGCCATCGCGTCGAGCACGCCGATCGGATTGCGCTGGGACAGCTCACGGTCGGCGCGGCCCAGCAGGTCCGCCATGATGGCGAGCGCCGCCGTGCCCGCCGCCTCGTTCACGAACGGTCCGTCCGTGGCCGCTGACCCGGTCCCGGCCGGCCCGGTCCCGCCGCCCGGTGCCACCGCCGGTGGTGAACCGGCCGCCACGCAGATCGCGCTGAACATCAGCAGCGCGTGCGGGCCGCCCAGGCACAGCGTGGTCGTGTAGGCCCGGGCCGCCTGGCAGGCCTGCTCCCAGGTGGCGGGCCGCGCGCCCATCAGGTCGGGCCGGGCCACCGCGACCTGGGCGGCGGCGTCCAGCGGCAGCGCCCACGGCCGCCCGTCCAGCACATAACTGTCGTACGACGCGCCGACCGACGCGGCCCGCCAGGCAGCCAGTTCCGGCTCGCTGAACACCTCGTCCAGCGGCCAGCAGGGCTCCGTCCCGGATCGCCTCGCCGAGCCCGGGATGGTCCACGACCAGCAGGTCGAAGTCGTCGGCCAGGGTGCGCAGCGGCCGGGACTCGAACCCTTCCAGCGGCTGCCGCTGCCAGCGGACCGACACGTCCGGCTCCAGCTTCCCGGCCAGCGCGTCCAGCACCAGGTAACCGCGCGGATGATCCCAGGTCAGCCCGGTCAGCCGGACCGTCATGAGAGGTCCACGGGCGGGCTGGCCACCTGGGGCTCGCTGACCCCGGCCGGCGCGCTGTCCACCGGGGCCTCGCTGGGCGGCGGAGTCCCGGGCCCGCTGGCCGCTCCGGGTGCGGTGACCACGCCGCCCGCGGCCAGGCGGTCTGCCGACCCGCCGTCGTAGCCCAGCTCGGCCAGGATCTCCCGGGTCTGCTCGCCGGCCAGCGGCGCACCGCGGTACACCTGCGGCGGGGTCGCGCTGAACCGGTACGGGAAACCGGGGGTGGTCACCCGCCCCTCGGTCGGGTGGTCGTAGCTGACCAGCGAGCCGTTGTGCTGCACCTGCGGATCCGCCACCACGCCCGCGTAGTCGTACACCGGGCCGGCCCAGATGCCGCGCGCCTCGCACTCGGCCAGCCACTCGGCCGTGGTGCGCTCCGGCAGCCGGGCCCGGACCAGCGCGGTGATCTCGTCCCGCCTCGTGTGCCCGTCCACGTCGTCGTCCATCCCGGCGAACTCCGGGACACCGAGCAGCTCGCCGAGCTGGGCCAGCGGCGGGAAGGCCAGGGCCAGGTACCCGTCCGCGGTCGCGAACGTGCCGTACGGCGCCCGGATGTAGGTGTGCCCGTGCACCTCACGGCCGCGGTGCTGCGGAACCCCGCCCACGGTGTAGATCGACAGTTCCTGGGCCTGCACCGCGATCGCGGAGTCCAGCATGTTGACCGTGACCAGCTGCCCCTCCCCGGTGCGCTCCCGGTGCAGCAGGCCGGCCAGGGCGCCCTCGAACGCGCCGTACCCGGTGATCGCGTCCACCGCGTAGGTGCCCGCGGGCGCGGGCGGGTCCGACGCCCGGCCGACGTTGAACATGGCCCCGCTCATCGCCTGGAGCAGCATGTCCTGGCCCGGCCGGTTCGCGTACGGGCCGCTCTCGCCGTACCCGGAGATCGACACGTACACGACGTCCGGGCGGACGGCCCGGATGGACTCGTAGTCCATGCCCAGCCGCTCGGCCACCCCCGGGCGGTAGTTCTGCAGGAACACCTCGCTGCGCCGGGCCAGCTCCAGCACGATCTCCCGGCCCTCGGGCGATTTCAGGTTGACCGCGAGGCTGCGCTTGTTCCGGTTCAGCGACAGGAACGAGGCGTTGACCTGGTGGCCCTCCGCGCCGCCGGCCGGGGTGTGCCGCTGCCATTCGCCGCTGACCGGCTCGACCTTGACCACGTCCGCGCCCAGGTCGCCGAGCCGCATCGCCGCCAGCGGCCCGGCCATGGCGATGGTCAGGTCGACGACCCGGTAGCCGGACAGGATGCCCATCTGCTCTCCTTATCTGGCCCGGAACACTGGCGGCCTGCGCCCGGCGAAGGCGGCCCGGCCCTCCGCGGCGTCCTCGGTGGCGAAGCAGATCGTCTGCAGCTGGCGCTCGTAGTCGATGGCCCGGCCCAGCGGCATCTCGAACGCGGCGCGCAGGTTCCGCTTCGCGGTCTGCGCCGCGATCGGGGCCCGGCTGGCGACGGTGGCCGCCAGCTCCGCGGCCCGGCCCGCCAGGTCGCCGGCGGGCAGCACCTCACTGACCAGGCCCCAGCGCAGCGCGGTCGCGGCGTCGATGGGGTCGCCGGTGAGCAGCATGAGCGCGGCGTTGCCCGGGCCGACGCTGTGCGCGAGCAGCGCCGACATCCCGCCGCCGCCGATCCAGCCCAGCTTGATCTCCGGCGCGGCGAACGTGGCCGGCTCGGCGGCCAGCCGGATGTCGCAGGCCAGGGCCAGTTCCAGGCCGCCGCCGAGGGCGTACCCGTTCACCGCGGCGATGACCGGCGGGCGCAGCAGCCGGATCGTGTCGCAGTAGTCCGGGCGGTTCCCGAACTCCCACGGGGTGGCGTAGTCGTCCAGCCCGGCGATGTCGCTGCCGGCGCAGAACGCCCGCCCGGTGCCGGTCAGGACGACCGCACGCACCTCCGGCTCCTCGTTCACGTGGGTGACGTGGCTCATCAGGGCCGCGGTCATCGACGGCGTGAACGCGTTGAGCTTGGCGGGCCGGTCGATGGTCAGGTACGCGACCTGGTCACGTAGCTCCATCCGCACCTGGCCAGGGTCATCGGTCATGGGGGTGGGCTCCTTCCGCGTTCTGCTCACGGATCAGGTCCGCGCGGGCGCCCTCGACGATCTCGCGCATCGCGGCCTCCGCCTTGCGGTGATGACCCCGCTGGATGGCCTCGGCCACGCGCTGGTGGGCGGGCAGCGTCTCACGGTTGTGCGCGACCGAGTGGGTGTGCAGCGGGCGGATCGCGCCGAGGGCCACGCTGACCACGTCGTGGATGTACAGCAGCAGGTCGTTGTGGCAGGCGGCGAACACGGCCCGGTGGAAGGCCAGGTCGGCCGCGATGAACTCGCCCGGCGCCTCGACCGTCGCCCAGAGCGCGCTCACGGAGGCGGCGATCACCCCGCGCTGGGCGGCGCTGGCCGACTCCGCGGCCAGCCGGGCCGCGCCCGGTTCCAGCGCGACCCGCAGGTCGGCCAGGGCCCGGATGTCCCCGGGCCCGGCGTCCTCGGAGTACCGCCAGCGGAGCACGTCCGGGTCGAGCAGGTTCCACGACTCCCGCGGGCGCACCCGGGTCCCGGCGCTGGTGCGGCTCTCCAGCAGTCCCTTGCCGGCCAGCACCTTGACCCCCTCGCGCAGTGCCGAGCGGCCTACCGCGAACCGGCTGACCAGCTCGTCCTCGGTGGGCACCGGGCTGCCCGGGCCCAGCTCACCGCGCACGATCGCCGCCCCCAGCGCGTGCACCACCTGGGCGTGCCGGGCCTGGCCGGGGTAGGCGGCGGTCACGGGCGGCGCTCCTTCCGGTCGGGGGACTGGCCGGCGCGTCCGGTACGTCCTGGTCAGGGCGCCGGCGGCCGGAACTGACCTGCCCGACGTTACGGTCCCGGCTCGCAGGCGTCAACGCTTCATCAGATGAAGTCGTTCGTTAGTCTGATGAAGCGTTGACGCGGCCGGCCCCCCGCCGTACGCTGCCCGGAGGGCGGCCCGGGCGGGCTGCCGGACCGGGCGGAGGGAGCCCCGTGCAGCTGATCAGGTACCGCGCGGGCGACGGCGCCCCGCAGGTCGGGGTGCTGGACGACGACCGGGTCCGGCCGCTGCCGGGGGTGGCGACCATGGCCGGCCTGCTGGCCCGGCCGGTCACCTGGATCCGCGGCGCGTGCGAAACGGTGCTGGGCGGCGGGACTCTGGACCCGGGCGACCCTGACGCAGCGCCCCAGGTTTTCGGTGGTGCGCAGGCGGCCGGCGGGGCCGGGGGGACCGGGCCGGATGAGGTCCCGTTGCGGAGAATTAGCGTGCTGGCCCCCGTGGACGGGGGGACCGAGGTGTGGGCCGCCGGGGTGACCTACGAACGCAGCATGCACGCCCGGGTCCAGGAGAGCGAGGATTCGGCCGACATCTACGACCGGGTGTACACCGCGCCGCGGCCCGAGCTGTTCTTCAAGTCAGCCGCGTGGCGGGTGGCCGGTCCGGGGGACCGGGTCAGCGCCCGCGCCGATTCGCAGGTCGATGTGCCCGAGCCGGAGCTCGCCGCCGTGCTGAACGCCGAGGGCGACGTGGTCGGCTACACGATCTGCAACGACATGAGCTCCCGGTCGATCGAGGGGGAGAACCCGCTCTACCTGCCGCAGGCCAAGATCTACCTGGGCGGCTGCGCGGCCGGCCCGGGCATCCGGCCCGCCTGGGAGCTCACCGACCCGTACGGGCTGACCATCGAGATGACCATCCGCCGCGGCGGCGGGACCGCCTGGACCGGCCAGGCCAGCACGGCCGGGCTGCGGCGGACCGTGACCGAGCTGGCGGCGTTCCTGTTCCGCGAGGACGAGTTCCCGGCGGGCGTCGTGCTGTCCACCGGAACGTCCCTGGTCCCGGACCTGCCGTTCACGCTGGAAGCCGGCGACGAGATCCGCATCTCGATCTCGGAGATCGGCGAGCTGGTCAACCACGTGGTCCGCGGCAAGGCCGCCCTCCGCGCCTGACCCGCCCCCGCCCCCGCCTCACGTTTCATGATCCTGGGCAAAACCTGCTGTCATTTCGCAGTAACTGCCCAGGATCATGAACGGCGTCCGGTTACGGCTCCAGGTGGGCGGTGTCGTTGTAGACGCGGAGGATCCAGCGCTGCGGGGTGATGACCAGCCGGGAGATCGACGCGTTGTCCGCGCCCAGGAACGCGAACGGCCGTGACCCGGTGGCCATGCCCAGCACCACGGCGATCACGCCGCCGTGCACCACGACGGCGACCCGCTGGTCCGGATGGGCCGCGGCGATCCGCCGGATGGCCCCGCCGGTCCGGGCGGCGAACGTCTCGGCGGGCTCGGCGCCGGGGATCACGTCCCACCGTTCCTCGGCCCACATCCGCTCGGCGACCGGGTGATTGTCCGCGACCATTTTGCGGAACAGGCCCGCTTCCCACTCGCCCAGGTGGACCTCGCGCAGGTCCGGCTCGACCTGCGGGGTCAGGCCGAGCTTTCCGGCCAGCGGCGCGGCGGTCTGCGCCGTGCGGCGCAGCGAGGTCACGTAGAGCGCGTCGATGGGCGTCCTGGCCAGCCGCTCAGCCAGCCGTTCCGCCTGCTCACGGCCGTTTTCCGCGAGGTCCGGGTCGGCGTGGCCGTCCACCAGCGGGAACGGCTTGTCCAGGTAGGCGGCCTGGGACTCGCCGTGCCGGATCAGCAGGATCTCGGTCGCACCGGGCGGCAGCCGGAACCTGGTCTGCCGGTAGGCGGTCGCGCCCGGGTGCGCCCCGGGCGGCGCTTCGGCGGACGCCCCGGCGGGCGCCCCGGGCGGCGCGGCGGGGGCCGCCGGGGGAACGGGGCCGCCGGGCAGGGACTCGGGAGGTGACTCGCTCTCGGGCATGACCACGTCCGCAGGGTAGCCCGCTGGGCTCTACTCCTCGCGACCAGGGCGCTTCGCGACCGGGTCCGGTGAGATCCCGCTATTGTGCGATGCGGCCGGTGCGGCTCGCGGCCAGGGCGCCCCCTGGCATCCGGGACCGTGGCCGCCATCCCGTGCCGGGCGGTTCCCGGGCCGGGCCGCGGCCGGGGAGGGCAGATGGCTCCTGCAGAGTACGACTTCATCATCGTCGGCGGAGGCTCCGCCGGCAGCGCCCTCGCCAACCGCCTGTCCGCTGATCCGGGCACGCGGGTACTCGTCCTGGAGGCCGGCCGGCCGGACTACCCGTGGGACGTGTACATCCACATGCCGGCCGCGCTGACCTTCCCGATCGGCAACAAGTTCTACGACTGGGGCTACGAGTCCGAGCCCGAGCCGGACCTGAACGGCCGCCGTGTCTACCACGCCCGCGGCAAGGTCCTCGGCGGATCGAGCAGCATCAACGGGATGATCTTCCAGCGGGGCAACCCGCTGGACTACGAGCGCTGGGCCGCCGACCCCGGCATGGCGGACTGGGATTATGCGCACTGCCTGCCGTACTTCAAGAAGATGGAGACCTGCCTGGCCGGGGCGGACGAGTACCGCGGCGGCAGCGGCCCGCTGGTGCTGGAGCGCGGCCCGGCCACCGGCCCGCTGTTCCAGGCGTTCTTCGCCGCGGTGCAGCAGGCCGGATACCCGCTGACCGATGACGTGAACGGCTACCGGCAGGAAGGCTTCGCGGCCTTCGACCGGAACATCCACCACGGCCGCCGGCTCAGCGCGGCCCGGGCCTACCTGCATCCGGTGATGAGCCGGCCCAACCTCGACGTGACCTGCCGGGCGTTCGTCACCAAGATCCTCTTCGAGGGGCAGCGCGCGGTCGGTGTCGAGTACCGCGAGGGCGGCGTGCTTCCCGGCGCGGATCGCGGGAGCGGCGGGAGCCTCGGGAGCCGCGGGGCCGGCCCGGCTGGCCCGCGGCGCCGAGATCATCCTGTGCGGCGGCGCGATCAACACCCCGCAGCTGCTGCAGCTGTCCGGCGTGGGCCCAGCCGGGCTGCTAGACGGCCTGGGGGTCCACGTGGTCGCCGACCTGCCCGGCGTGGGCGAGAACCTGCAGGACCACCTCGAGGTGTACGTGCAGTACGGGTCCAAGCTGCCGGTGTCGGTGGCGCCCGCCCTCAAGCTGCGCAACCGGCCCATGGTGGGCGCGAAGTGGCTCTTCCTGCGCAGCGGCCCGGGCGCTACCAACCACTTCGAGGGCGGCGGGTTCATCCGCAGCAACGGCGAGGTGGCCTACCCGAACCTCATGTACCACTTCCTGCCCATCGCAATCCGGTACGACGGCTCGTCCCCGGCGGGCGGGCACGGGTACCAGGTGCACGTCGGGCCGATGTACTCCGACTCCCGGGGCACGGTCCGGATCACCTCGCGCGACCCCGCGGTCCACCCGGAGCTGCGGTTCAACTACCTGTCCACCCCGACCGACCGCCGGGAGTGGGCCGAGGCCATCCGGGTCACCCGGGACATCCTGAACCAGCCGGCCTTCGGCGAGTACAACGCGGGGGAGCTGTCCCCGGGGACGGAGGTCGCGACCGAGGAGCAGATCCTCGACTGGGTCCGCCGGGACGCCGAGACCGCGCTGCACCCGTCCTGCACGGCCAAGATGGGCACCGGCGCGGACGCGGTCACCGACCCGGCCTCGCTGCGGGTGCACGGGCTGGACGGGTTGCGGGTGGTGGACGCCTCGGTGATGCCGTACATCACCAACGGCAACATCTACGCCCCGGTCATGATGACCGCCGAGAAGGCCGCCGACCTGGTCCTCGGTAACACCCCGCTGCCCCCGGAGCCCGTGCCCTTCTACCGCCACCAGCCCCAGCAGCCCGCGACCGGGCCCGGATGACGGACCCCAGGGATCCCCGGGGGCTGGCTGCCGACGCGCCGCTGCTGGCCGGGTGGCTGCGGTTCACCGCCCAGGCGTCGGCCGGTGAGCTCACCCCGATGAGCGTGCCCGGCCACAAACAGCGCCGCGACCTCACCGGCGACGTGACCGCGGGGGACGCGCCGCTGTACGGCGGGGTGGACACGATCAAGCACGCGGACGAGCTGCTGGCGGACGCGGAGCGGCGGGCCGCGGAGCTGTGGGGCGCGGACTGGTGCCGGTTCTCGGTGGCGGGCTCGACGCACGGCAACCAGGCGCTCGCCCTGGCCGCGGGCGAGCCGGGCCGGCCGGTCGTGGTGACCCGGGCGCTGCACCGGTCGCTGCTGCTCGGCCTGGTGCTGGCCGGCCTGGACCCGGTGTGGGTGCTGCCCGCGGTCGACCCGGCGACCGGGCTCCCCGGCCCGGTCCCCGTCGCCGCGGTCCGCGACGCGCTGGACCGCCACCCGGACGCGTGCGCGGTGTTCCTCGGTGACCCGTCCTACGTCGGCACCACCGGCGACCTGGCCGGGCACGCGGCGGCCGCGCACGAGGCCGGGGTGCCGCTGCTGGTCAACGCGGCGTGGGCCGCGCACCTCGGCTTCCATCCGGGGCTGCCGCCGCACGCGCTGGCGGCGGGCGCGGACGCCATGGTGACCAGCGCCCACAAGGTCCTGCCCGCCTATACGCAGGGTGCGCTGGTCCTGGCCCGCACAGACCGCCTGGACCCCGCTCGTTGTGATCGGGCGTTCGAGGCGACGCACACGACCAGCCCGGCCGGCGCGATCATGGCCAGTATCGACGCGGCCCGGGCGCTGCTGGCCCGGGACGGCGAGGACCTGTGCGGCCGTCTGCTGCGCGTGGTCGCGGCCGCGAAGGACCGGCTGCGCCAGGTGCCCGGCCTGGACGTGCTGGACGGCCCGGGAGTCGAGCCCGCCAAGCTGGTCGTGCTGCTGGCCGGGACCGGGGCGCACGGCATCGCGGTGGAGAACGACCTGATCGCGGCGGGCATGGCGGTGGAGATGGCCGACCGGGACACGATCATCCCGATCGTCACGCTGGCCGACGACGACGCGGCCGTGGCCCGGTTCACCAGCACCCTCGCGGGCATCGTCGAGGCGCACCGCGGGCCGCCCCGCCGGCCGGTGCCGGCCGCGTCGTGGACCGTCATTCCCGAGATGGCTATGCCGCCACGTGAAGCATTTTTCCGCCCTAACGAAACCCGCTCGGCTGCGGCGGCCGTGGGCCGGGTGAGCGGCGAACTGGTGGCGCCCTATCCACCCGGCGTACCGGTGCTGGCGCCGGGTGAGGTGATCACGGTGGCGGCCCTCGACGCACTGCGCGCGGCACAGGCCGACGGCGGCCGGATCGCGTACGCGGCCGATCCGACCCTGGCCACGTTCCAGGTCATCGCCCGCTCGTAGCGGCCCGCTACCGGAAACAACCTTTACTGGCCCATTGTGGGCGGAGCCACCGCGGCCCTAGCCTGGGCCGATGGATGTTGGGCGCGGGCAGGCAGGCGGACGAGGATACGGGCGGGGGGCGGCCCGGGCTGGGGCGTGCGCGGTGGCGTTCAGCCTGGCGGCGGCGCTCTGCGGGGCCGCCGGGACGGCCGGCGCCTCCACCGGGGCAGCAGCCGGGACGGCCGGCGCCTCCACCGGGACGGCCGCGGGGCCGGGGCGCGGCGCCGCGCCCGCGGGCTCGCAGGTCGCGAAGATCTGCACCGAGCCCTCGTCGGGGGCCGTGCTCACCACCGGGTCGCACCGCACGCCGGCCGGGGCGCCGGCCGCGGCGGTCCGGGTGGACCAGGTCGGGTACCCGTCCGGTGCGGCCAAGCTGGCCGAGATCATGACCAAGGCCAGGCCCCCGGGTGGACTGCACTGGGTCGTGGTCCGGGCCGGGTCGTGCACGGTGGCCGCGTCCGGGGTGGCCCTCGAAGACCTCGGGTCCTGGAGCTCGCGGTACCGCTGGGTGTGGGCCGCCCGGTTCAGCCGGGTCCGGGCCCCGGGCCGGTACCGATTCGGCATCCTGGGCGACGCCTCGGCGGCCTCGCCGTGGTTCACGATCGGCCCGGCCGCGCAGCTCTACGCGCGGCCGCTGGCCAACGCGCTGTACTTCTACGAGAACGAGCGGGACGGCCCGGACTTCATCCACACCGCGCTGCGCAGCGCCCCCGGCCACCTCAACGACCTCAGCGCGATGACCTACCGCAGCCCGCCGGTTGACGGGAACGGGGACTTCAAAGGCAGCCTGGCCAAGTACGCGACCGGGGTACGGATCAACGCGTCCGGCGGGTGGTTCGACGCCGGGGACTACCTGCACTTCGTGGAGACGACCAGCTACACCGAGGCCATGCTGCTGCAGGGCATCGCCTCGTTCCCGGGGCAGATGGGATCGGGGGCGGGGTCAGGGGCCACGGGTGCTGATTTCACGGGCGAGGCCCGGTTCGGGCTGGACTTCCTGCAGCGGATGTGGCACCAGCGGACCAGGACCCTGTACTACCAGGTCGGCACCGGCGAGGCGAACAGCTACTACACCGGGGATCACGACATCTGGCGGCTGCCCCAGGCCGACGATCACTACCAGGGCTCGAATCCGCATGACGTCTACATCCGGCACCCGCCGGTATTCCGGGCCGGTAAGCCCGGGGCGCCGATCAGCCCGAACCTGGCCGGCCGGCTGGCCGCCGACTTCGCGCTCTGCTACCAGGTCTTCCGGCACTCCGACCCGGGCTACGCGGCGAACTGCCTGCGCGAGGCCGAGACCGTGTACGCGCAGGCGGGCACGCACTGGAAGGGGCAGCTGCTCACCGCGCTGCCCTGGGACTTCTACCCGGAGACCAGCTGGCGGGACGACATGATGCTCGGCGCGACCGAGCTGGCCCGCGCCCTCCAGGAGGGGAGTGCCAGCCGGGAGGCCCTGCCGGCCGGGCTTCCGGTCCGGTTGGCTGCCACCTACCTGCGGGACGCGGCCGGCTGGGCCAGCGCGTGGGTGCACAGCAAGCAGGCCCTGTCCGACACGCTGAACCTCTACGACGTCAGCGCGCTCGCCGACTACGAACTCGACCTGGCCCTGGCCCGGCAGCCGGTGCGCGGCCTGGCCATCACCCGGGCCCAGTTGCTGGCCAACCTGCGCGGGCAGATCCAGAAGGGGATCGGGACGGCGGGCCGTGACCCATTCGGCTTCGGGTTCGCCTGGGACCAGTGGGACACCACCACCCACGGCGCCGGGCTGACCGTGATGGCGGACGAGTACGACGCGCTGGCCGGCCGGCCCGTATACGCGGCCTGGGGACAGCGCTGGCTCGACGACATCCTGGGCAGCAACGCGTGGGGAGTCTCGCTGATCGTCGGGGACGGCACCGTCTACCCGGACTGCATGCAGCACCAGGTCGCGAACCTGGCCGGGTCGCTGGACGGGCAGCCGCCGGTCCTGGCCGGGGCGACCGTCGAGGGGCCGAACTCCTTCGCGGCCACCGGCACCGTGCCGCACATGCGGCTCTGCGCGGCCAACGCCCCCGGCGATGTTCCCTATGCGGCCTACGACGGGCAGAAGGCCGTGTTCGCCGACAACGTGCAGTCCTACTCCACCGTGGAACCCGCCATCGACTTGACCGCGCTGACCCCGCTGGCGTTCTCCTGGCAGCAGCACGCGGCGCGGTCCGGCGTGCGATAGCTCGCTGGCGAGGCGGGGCGCCGCCGTGGGATAGCTTGGGCCCGGCGAACGGAGACCGGATGAGGTGGCGCGGCACGGCGGACGGCGCTTCGGCGGCGCCAGCCCAGCGGCGGATCGGCGTGCTGGTCGCGGTAGCGGCCCTCGTGTACGCGGCCGACGTGATCAGCAAGGTGATCGTCGTGGCGACGCTCAAGGAGAACGCGCCGGTCCGGGTGATCGGCTCCCTGCTCCAGCTGGACTACCTCCGCAATCCCGGGGCCGCCTTCTCGCTCGGCGCGGACGGGTACACGGTCGTGTTCACGCTGATCGCGGCGGCCGTGATCGTCGCGATCCTGCGGATGGCCCGCACCCTGGCCAGCCGCCGCTGGGCGGTTGCGCTGGGCCTGCTGCTCGGCGGGGCGCTCGGCAACCTGACCGACCGGATCGCCCGCAGCCCGGGACCGCTGCGCGGCTGGGTGGTCGACTTCATCCAGCTGCCGCACTGGCCCGTGTTCAACCTGGCCGACTCCGCGATCTGCTGCGGCGGCGCGCTGATGGTCCTGCTCACGGTCATGGGCCTGCACCCCGACGGCCAGGTCGACCGCGGGTCCCGTGGTGCTGGCCACCGTGGTGCTGGCCCCCGTGGCAGCGAACCCCGTGGCGGCGAACCCCGCGGCGCGGGTCCCGGGACGGAAGCTATCCGCTGAGCTCGATCCGTTCAGCTCGATCCGCCGAGCTCTAGCCGCTGAGCTCTAACCGCGGAGCCGGGGCCCTGGGTAGAGGATCGTCTTCGGCTCGGTGAATGCCTCCATCGCGAACCGGCCGCCGACCCGGCCACGCCCGCTCACCGAGCCGGACCGGCCGCCGAACGGGAGGTGGGACTCCCACAGGTTGGTGGAGGCGTTGACGTTGACCCAGCCGGCCCGGGCCTGCTCGGCGAAGGCCAGGCCCCGCTCCAGATCGCCGGTGAACACCGCCGCGGTCAGCCCGAACGGTGAGGAGTTGGTCAGCTCCAGCGCCTGCGCGGCCGACCTCACCTCGACGATCGGCACCACCGGGCCGAACGTCTCCTCGGTGGCGATCAGCATGTCGGCGCGTCACCCCGTCCAGCACGGTCGGCTCCGCGTAGAGCGGGGTGGGGAAGCCGGGAGCGCGCCGCCCGCCGTGGCACAGCTTGGCGCCCCGATTCACCGCGTCGGCCACGTGCCGGTCGAACTTGGCCGCGGTGGCCTCGTTGTTCAGCGGGCCCATCGTGGTCTGCGGATCGAACGGATCGCCCAGCCGGACCCGTTCCGCGGTGGCCGCGACCACCCGCTCGGTGAACTCGGCGCGCACCGCGGCGTGTACCAGGAACCGCTCACCGGCGGTGCAGCTCTGGCCCGCGCACAGGTACGCGGCCTCCAGCGCGGCCTCGGCGGCCAGATCCAGGTCCGCGTCCTCGAGGATCACCATCGGGCCGTTTCCGCCCAGTTCGAGCAGCTGCGTCTTGCCCGCCGCGCGCGCCGCGACCAGCCCGCCGGTGGCCACCGACCCGATGAAGCCCACGGCGGCCACCCCCGGGTGCCCGGCCAGCGCATCCCCGGCCACCGGCCCGGGACCGGGCAGGAAGCTGAACACGCCGTCCGGCGGGCCCTCCGCCGCGATGATCCCGGCCAGCACGGCGCAGCACGCGCTGGTGCTCGGGGCGGGCACCCAGACCACGCGCGTTGCCGGCCGCCAGCGCGGGCGCGAAAAGTTCCGCGCCCATGGTGTACGGCCAGTTCCAGGGGCTGATCACGCCGACCACGCCCAGCGGCACCCGGGCGGTGATCACCCGGCGCCCGGCCGACGTGGACGGGGGGTACGCCCCGTCCAGCCGCCGGACATCCGCCGCCGCCATCCGGAAGTACCCGGCCAGCTCGTCGACCTCGTCGTAGGCCTCGGCCTGCAGCGGCTTGCCCTGGTCCAGGGTGAGCACCCGGGCCAGGTCGTCGCGGCGGCCGAGGATGGCCGCCGCGACCCGCTCGCACCAGTCAGCCCGGTCGAACGGTGACCGGGCCGCCCAGCCCGGCCAGGCCCGGGCCGCCGCCCGCACCGCGTCATCCACGTCCGCGGTCCCGGCCACCGCGACGGAGGCGAAGGTCTCGCCGGTCGCCGGGCTGGCCGCCGGGTCCGGGGCGGCCCGTCCCGCGCGCCACTCGCCGCCGATATGGAGCAGGTACTCGTCCACGTGATCTCTCCCGACCGCCCGCCATCAGTTGTTCTCCGCCAGGACCCACCCGCCGCCCTGACCTCCGCCCCAGCCTGCCCTCAGCAGTCCGCGCAGAGCCGTCCCAGCTGGTTCAGCTGGCCAGGCGGCATCCGGAAGGCCGGTCCCGAGATCGACACCGCCGCCACGCAGCCCCCGCCCGGGCCGAACACCGGGGCCGCCACCGCGACCAGCCCATCCTCCAGCTCCGCGACCGCCGTGGCGAAGCCGTCCCGGCGGATCCGGGCCAGCTCTCCGGCCAGCGCGTCCCGGCTGGTGATCGTGTGCTCCGTGTACCGCTCCAGGCGGGCCGGGGCCGGAAGCGCACCGAAGGCGAGCAGCACCTTGCCGTTGGCCACGGCGTGCGGCCGGGTGCGCCGCCCCACCCAGCCGCCCGAGGAGCTGAGAATGTAGGTGCTGGGCACCTCGGCCACGTTCAGCACGTCCGGCCCGGCTGGTACCGCGAGGTTGATGGTCTCGCCGGTGAGCTGGGAAAGCTTTTCCATGGCGGGCTGCATGGTGGCCACGATGTCGGCGCTGCGCAGGGCCACGGTGCCGAGCCGGATGATCTCGACGCCGAGGCGGTACCGCCGGCCGGACCGGGCCAGGAAACCGGTCCGTTCCAGGGTGGCGGCCAGCCGCGAGGCGGTCGACTTGTGCACGCCCAGCGCCTCGGCGATCTCTGTCACACTGAGTTCCGGCCTGCTGTCCTCGAAGCTGGCGAGCAGCGTCAGCACGCGCTCGGCTGACTGGTAGGTTGCGCCCGCCGCAACCAGGCTTTCGCTCACGCAACCAGAATGACCAATTTGCCCGTTCTGCGTCAACTGCGTCCCGGGCGGCCCATGGCATACTCACTCTCGAGTTTTTACCGAAATGGCGCTGGGCGGCCCGTTATCTCCCGGCGGGTGCCCCCGAGGGACGAGAGCAGGCCCGGGTATGGCCGACCCCGAAGACGAGCCAACCGTCGGATCCGTGCACGATCCGCTGCCCGAGGCCCTGGGACTGGCCCGGGCCGCCGCCGAGGCCGGGCTGGGCCTGAAGCTCCTGGGCGGCCTGGCCGTCCGGGTGCTCTGCCCGGATTTCCCGCCCCGGCTGCGCCGCGGCCAGGACATGGACTTCGCCTGCCTGGCCAAGGGCCGCAAGGACGTGGCGGCCTGGCTCGCCGACCAGGGCTGCGTCCCGGACCGCCGGTTCAACAACCTCAACGGAGACCGGCAGATGTACTTCAACGCCCCGTCCGGGCGGCCGGTGGACGTCATGGTGGACCGGCTGACCATGTGCCACACGCTGGACTTCCGCCCGTCGTTCGGCCGGTTGCCGTTTACCGTGGACTCCGTGGACGTGCTGCTGTCCAAGCTGCAGATCGTCGAGCTGAACGAGAAGGACGCGCGGGACACCTTCCAGCTGCTCGCCGGCCTGCCGGTCGGTGACGGCGCCCCCGCCGGCGATCGACACCGGGCGGTTCACCAAGGTGCTGGCCGCGGACTGGGGCTGGTGGCGGACGGTCACCGGGAACCTGGCCAAGCTGCCGGGCTTGCTGGCCGAGAACCCCGGGTTGGCCCCGCCCGCGCCGCGCTACGACCCGCTCGCCCAGGCCCGGCAGCTGCTGGACATCGCCGAGGCGGCCCCGAAGGGGGTCAAGTGGAAGCTCCGGGCCAACGTCGGTGACCGGGTCCGCTGGTACGAGCTTCCCGAGGAAGTGGCGCACTAGCAGCGGGTTTTCCCGGGATGCGGCCTAAATTCGCATCGTCATGCTTGACGCCGGTTTCGGCGCAGTGCTAGACGTTGCACAGGACGCACGGGCGTTGCGCACCGCGCCGGTGAACCTTGCATGCCGTGTACCAGGAAGGCGTGATGTTCACATGAGGGTCTTCTTCGCCACCGACATCCACGGCTCCGAAGTCTGCTGGCGCAAGTTCCTGAACGCGGCGGCGTTCTACAAGGCCGACCTGGTCGTCCTGGGCGGCGACGTCACCGGCAAGATCATGGTGCCGGTCGTCGCGCACAACGGCTACTGGCAGGCCGTGGTCCGCGGCGAAACCATCCGGATGGAAACCAAGGCCGAACTCGAAGAGGTACAGAAGAAGATCCGCAACGCCGGGCACTACCCGGCCCTGGTCAGCCCCGATGAGCTGCAGGCCCTGAGCGACGAAGAGGGCGCGGTGGACCGGCGGTTCAGCGCCGAGATGACCCACTCCCTGGACCGCTGGCTGGACATGGCCGACGGGAAACTCCAGGGCGGCAATATCCCGTGCATTCTGAACGGCGGCAACGACGACATCTGGGAGATCGACGACATCATCGAGGCCTCGCCGAACGTCACCTTCGGCGAGGCGAAATCCCTCGACCTCGACGGCTTCCACCTGGTGTCGATGGGCTGGACCAACCCGACCCCGTGGAACACATTCCGTGAGGCCCCGGAAGATCAGCTCAAGGAAAAGATCGACGCGGTGGTGAGCCAGATTCCGGACATGGAACGGGCGATCTTCAATTTCCATGCCCCGCCTTACGGCACCGGGCTGGACGAGGCCCCGGCCCTGGATGACACGCTGCGGCCCACGCACGGCGGGGCGGTCATGAAGCCGGTGGGGTCGACCGCCGTGCGGGACGCGATCAACAGCTATCAGCCAATGCTCTCGGTGCACGGGCACATCCACGAGAGCCGCGGCATCAAACGCATGGGCCGGACGCTGGCCATCAATCCGGGCAGCGTTTACAGCGACGGCGTCCTGCAGGGCGCCGTGCTCGAGCTGAACGCCAAGAAGGGGAAGGTCACTAAGTACCTTCTGGTAAATGGCTGAAACCGGCTGGCTTGTCAGTGCCTGAGCAATAGGCTTGCCCCGCCACTACCCCAAAAGGCCCCCAACCGGGAGATCAGCATGGCAACTGACGCAATTGGCGGCGAGACGCCGACCTTGTTCCTACGCAAAGCCACCGGTCTGGTCCGTGGCTGGTCCGTTCGGGACTCGATCATCTACGCCTGCCTGGCGACCAACTTCGTCACGCTGGGCCTGTATGAATTCACCTTCGCTGGGCCCGCCTTTCCCAAGGGCCAGTTCATCACCGCAGTCCTGATCTCGGGTGTCTGGGTCTCGTTCCTGGTCATCGCCTACGCCGGGCTGGTCGTCACCATCCCCCGGGCGGGCGGCGACTACGTCTGGCAGAGCCGGATCCTGGGCGGTGGCATCGGCTTTGTCCTGGCCGCCACCGGCTGGTGGTTCATCCTCTGGCTCTGGGCGCCCATCTACGGCAATATCCTCTCGGTCCAGCTGTTCCAGCCGCTCTGGGCCACGCTGAAATGGACCTGGCCCGCAGGCGGCGCCGCGTGGTTCGGCACCAAAAACGGGATCTTCATCGTCACGCTCATCACGATCGCCCTGGCCGGCGTGCTGGTCTCGCTCGGGATGGCCGGGTACGCGAAGGTCCAGAGGTGGTTCTTCCTCGGCGGCATGGTCGGCTTCGCCGTCGTGGTCGTGCTGCTCCTGGTCAACTCGCACGCCAGCTTCGTGAGCTCGTTCAACCTCGAAGGCCAGAAGCTCTTCGGCGTGAACCACGCTTACGCGGCCACCAACGCCGCAGCGCACAAGGCCGGGTACACCACCTCGCCGTTCGGGTTCGGCCCGCTCGGGCCGACGATGCTGCTCGTGCCGGCCTTTATGTTCTTCCTCCTGTGGCCGAACTGGGGGACCACCCTCTACGGGGAGGTCCGCGGGGCGAGTGACTTCCGGCGAGTATTCACCGGCATGTTCGTCGGCTTGTGGATGACGGTCATCCTGACCGTCATCTTCCTGCTGCTGATCGCCAAGACCGTCGGCTGGGGCTTCTACCAGAACCTCAACGCGCTGGATTACAACCTGACGCCGCAGTTCGGCATCTGGCCCTACCCGTTCATGTTCGCGGGCTGGCTGGTGCACAACACGGCATTCCAGGTCATCCTGATCCTCGTCCTGAGCCTGTGGTTCTTCGCCTGGGTCGGCACCCTGTTCCTGTCCTCCACCCGGGTCATCTTCGCGGCCGCGTTCGACCGGGTGCTCCCGGACCGGGCCGCCGAGGTCTCCGAGCGGCGCAAGGTCCCGGTGTGGTCGCTGATCCTGATGCTGCTCCCGGCGGCCGGGCTGGCCGCGGTCTACGCGTACTCGACCACGTTCCGGTCCTACACGCTGGACGCCACCCTGGTCATCGCGGTTACCTACCTGGGCAGCGCGATCGCCGTGGTGCTGCTGCCCTTCATCAAGCCTGATCTCTGGCGGGCCTCGCCGGCCAGCCGGATCAAGCTGCTCGGCGTGCCAATCGTGCCGGTCGCGGGGGTTATCACGATCGGCCTGCTCGTCTTCAACCTCTACGAGTGGCTCAGCAACGACAACTACTTCGTGAACAGTCACGACTCACTCATTTACATGGGTGCCATGTACGTGCTGGCTATCGTGATCTACGTGATCGCCCGGATCGTGCGCAGCAGGCAGGGCATCGACCTGGGGCTGATCAACAAGGAGATCCCCGTCGAATAAGCCCAGTCGAATAATCAGGGCGCAGTAGCAAGGCACGGCATGAGTGCAGTGCCCGGCCCCGCCGCCAGAGTTGCCGGTGGCGGGGCCGAGGCAACCCCGCCCCTAGCGGGGAGACGGGACGAGATACGGATGGGCAGGAAAGCAGCGGCATGAATGACACACCCGCCCGGGCGAGTGCGGTGATCGTGGGCGCCGGCATCGTCGGCAACAGCCTGGCCTGCCATCTGGCCCGGCTCGGCTGGCGGGACCTGGTCCTGGTGGACAAGGGGCCGATGCCCAACCCGGGCGGCTCGACCGGGCACGCCTCCAACTTCATCTTCCCGATCGAGTACTCGAAGATGATGATGGAGCTGACCCGGGACAGCACCGAGCAGTACCAGGAGCTCGGCGTGTTCACCCAGAGCGGCGGCATCGAGGTGGCCCGGACCCAGGCCCGGATGGACGAGCTGCGGAGGCGCTGCACCGCCGCCACAGCCTGGGGTATCCCGGCCCAGGTCATCTCGCCCGCCGAGGTGGCGAAGCTGGTGCCGTACCTGGATGAGTCGGTGATCCTGGGCGGGGCGCACTTCCCCACCGTGGGCGTGGTCGAACTCGCTGCGGGCCGGCACGCTGATGCGGGAGGAAGCGCAGCACGCTGGCGCGCTCCAGGTCGTGGCGGGCGCCGAGGTGCTCGGCATCGACACCTCCGGGCGCGGCCGCAACGGGCTGCCCAGGATCACCTCGGTCCGCACCACCGCCGGAGACATCGAGACCAGCATCTGCGTGGTCTGCTGCGGCGTGTGGAGCCCCCGGATCGCCCGGATGGCCGGGGCCCGGATCCCGCTCACCCCGATCGTGCACCAGATGATCAGCGTCGGCCCGATCCCGCTTTTCGCCGGCACGCCGGGGGAGATCGCGTACCCGATCGTGCGCGACGTGGACACCAACATGTACGAGCGCCAGCACGGCGGTGACATGGAGGTGGGCTCCTACGCGCACCGGGCGATCATCGTCCCCCCGGATGACATCCCCTCCATCGAGGAATCCGCGCTGTCCCCGACCGAGCTGCCGTTCACCGCGGACGACTTCGACCCGCAGCTGGCCGAGGCGCTGGAGCTGATGCCGGACCTGCTGGGCGACGAGAAGGCCGGCATCCGGTACGCGATCAACGGGCTGATCTCGATGACCCCGGACGGCCACCCGCTGCTCGGCCCGGCACCGGAGGTGGACGGGCTGTGGTCGGCCGCGGCCAGCTGGATCAAGGAGGGGCCGGGCGTGGGCCGGGCCGTGGCCGAGTGGATGAGCGGCCAGGTCCCGTCCGTGGACGTGGACGAGGCCCACATCGCCCGCTTCTACCCGTCCCAGCGGACCGTGGCCCACGTCCAGGCCCGGGCCCGCGAGGGCTTCAACAAGATGTACGGGATCGTGCACCCGGCCGAGCAGTGGGAGTCCGGCCGCCCGGTGCGGGTCAGCCCGGTGTACGACCGGGAGCGTGACCTGGGCGCGGTCTTCTTCGAGACGGCCGGCTGGGAACGCCCGCACTGGTACGCGTCCAACGAGCCGCTGCTGGAACGCTACGCGGGACGGCTGATGCCCCGCGACGCCGAGTGGGACGCCCGCTGGTGGTCCCCGGTCATCAACGCCGAGCACCTGGCCATGCGGGACGCGTGCGGGCTCGTCAACCTGACCGCGTTCGCGATCTTCGACGTCACCGGCCCGTCCGCGCTGGACGTCGTGCAGTCGCTGGCCGTGGCGCAGCTCGACGTGGCCCCCGGCCGGGTCGTCTACACCTCGCTGCTGGACGAGCGGGGCGGGTTCAAGGCCGACCTGACCATCATGCGGCTCGGCCCGGAGCGGTTCCGCGTCGTGACCGGCGGCGCGACCGGGATGGCCGACCTGGCCTGGTTCGGTGAGCACCTGCCCGCTGACGGCACCGCCGCGCTCGCCGACCTGACCTCCGCCCAGGCCACGCTCGGACTGTGGGGGCCGCGGGCGCGCGACGTGCTGCAGGCCGTCACCGGCGACGACGTGAGCCATGAGGGCTTCCCCTTCGGCACCTGCCGGGAGGTGGAAATCGCGGGGCTGTCCGTGCTGGCCTCGCGCATCTCCTACGTGGGGGAGCTCGGCTGGGAACTGCACGTCCCCATCGAGCAGGGCGGGAAGCTGTGGGACGCGCTCTGGTCGGCGGGCACCCCGCACGGGCTGGTGCCGGTCGGCATCGGCGTGTACGGCACCACCGGCCGCCTGGAAAAGGGCTACCGTGCCTTCGGCAACGAGCTGACCGCGGACTACACGCTGGTCGAGGCGGGGATGATCCGGCCCCGGGTCAAGGCCCAGCCGTTCATCGGCAAAGACGCCTACCTGGCCCAGCGGGCCGAACCGCCCGCCGCGGTGCTGTGCACGCTCACCGTGGACGACCACACCCCGGCCAGCGGGCCCGTCCGGTACATGCTGGGCGGCGAGCCCATCCTCTCGGCCGAGGGTGAGCGCCTGGTGGACGCGAAGGGCCGGCCGTCCTACGTGACCAGCGCCGGGTCCGGCCCGTCGGCCGGCCGCACCTGCTGCTGGCCTACCTGCCCCCGGATCAGGCCAGCGCGGGCACCAGGCTCCAGGTCGAATGCTTCGGGGACCGGTACCCGGTGACCGTGGCGGTGGCCGGGGCCACCCCCCTGTTCGACCCGGACAACGCGCGGATCCGGAGCTGACCGGCCGTGGAGGTCGCCGTCTGCGTGAAGCGGGTCCCCCAGGTCGGCGGCCGCATCGTGGTCACCCCGGACGGGCAGGACGTGGACACCCGGATGTCGGGGTTCGCGATCAGCCCGCACGAGGAATGCGCGGTGGAGGAGGCCGTCCAGCTCACCGAGCGGCTGGGCGGCACCGTGTCCGTGCTGACCCTGGGGCCGCCCGAGGCGGCCGATCAGCTGCGTGACGCGCTCGCGCTCGGCGCGCACCGGGCCGTGCTGCTGGACGACGGCGGCCGTGAGTGGGGCCCGGCCGGCACCGCGGCCGCGATCGTGGCCGAGGCCCGCCGCCGGGCCGCCGAGGGCCCCGGCTATGACCTGCTGCTGCTCGGCAACGAGGCGGCGGACACCGGGGACTACCAGGTGGGGGTGCGGGTGGCCCACGGACTCGGCTGGCCGTGCGCCACGGGCATCAAGCAGCTGGAACTCACCGGGGACGGGGTGGTGGCCCGGCGGGAGTACCGCGGCCGCGAGGAGACGTTCGAGTTCGGGCTGCCCGCGGTGGTCACCGTCAAGGAAGGCATCAACCTGCCCCGCTACCCATCCCTGCCGGGACGGCTGCGGGCCAAGCGGGCCGCCATCGAGCAATACCAGCCGCAGTGGCACCCCGAGGGCCTGCGCAAGCGCGCGCTCCGGGTGCCAGACCAGCCACGGCAGCAGGCCACGGTCCTCGGCACCGGGACGGACGCGGTGCCTGCCCTGGTCCGGCTGCTGGACGAGCTGGGGCTGCTGAAGTGAGCGGGCGGCCATGAACGTGCTCTGCCTGGTCGAACTGGACGAAGCCGGGGTGACGGACGCCTCGCTTCGCGCCCTGACCTTCGCCCGGTCCCTGGCCTCCGCCGGCCCGGCCCGGATGTGCGCAGGCCGGTGCTGGCCGCCGTGGCGTTCGGCCCGGCCGAACGGGTCCCGGCCAGCCTGCTCGGCCGCTACGGGGTAACCGAGGCCTACGCCGTCGAGCCCGCGGTGCTGGACGGCTATGCGCCGCAGGCCTGGGCGCGCACCCTGGAAGGCCTGCTCAGCGTGACCCTGGCCGGCGCGGTGGTGGCGGCAGGCACGGACTGCGGCAGCGAGGTCCTCGCCCATCTCGCCGCACTGACCGGGCAGCCGATGGCTGCGAACTGCATCGCGGCCAGTCCCGGCGCTGACGGCACGCTGGACGTGTCCCGCCAGCGCTGGGCCGGCCTGCTCATTGAGGACGCCACCCTGGAAGGCTGGCCCGCCCTGCTCACCGTGGCCACCGACGCCGTTGCGCCCCGGCCCGCCGACCCCGTGCCCGGCCAGGAAGCGGCGGAGCCGCCCGTCCATGTCCACCAACCCGACCTGGACCTGGCGGACCTGCGGGTCCGGGCCTCCGTATCGGCCAGCCGGGACGGCGGGGTGTCCCTGGCCAGCGCGCGGGTAGTGGTCGGCGGGGGCCGCGGAGTCGGCGGCCCCGATGGCTTCGCCCCGCTGGAGGAGCTGGCCAGCCTGCTCGGCGGGGTGGTCGGGGTGTCCCGCGTGGTCACCAGCCAGGGCTGGCGGCCGCACACCCAGCAGGTCGGCCAGACCGGCACCAAGATCACCCCCGAGCTCTACCTGGCCTGCGGGATCAGCGGGGCCATCCAGCACATGGCGGGCTGCGGCAGCGCGAAGCACATCGTGGTGGTCAACACCGATCCCTCGGCGCCGATCCTGTCCCGGGCCGACTACGCGGTGATCGGCGACCTGTCCGAGGTGATCCCGGCCCTGGTGGCGGCCCTGAAGGCGCGGGCCTGACGGTGCGGCCCTGAAGGCGCGGGCCTGAACACGTGGCGCTGAGGGCTGGACCCGCCGGTGTTCACCGGCGGGTCCAGCCTCCGGCAGGTCAGTCCGCGGGACCGGCCGGGTCAGGGAGTTACGTCCGCTGGGCGGCCTCGAGGTTTTCCCGCACCGCGCGGGTCAGCGGGTGGTCCGGGCCGAGCGCCTGATCGCAGTCGGCCAGGGTGCGCTCGAACACCGCGACAGCCTCGGACAGCCGCAACGCGGCGTGGTAGGCGGACGCCAGGTTCGCCCGGGAGGTCAGGGTGGACTGGTGGGTCGGGCCGAGAACCCGCTCGCAGGCGCCCAGGGTCTGCTCGTAGAGGGGCAGCGCGTCCTTGAGCCGCCCCGCCGAGTGATAGGCGTTGGCCAGGTTGCCGCGCGCCGTCATGGTGTCCATGTCGTCGGCCCCCTGGGCCATCTCCCGGTCGGCCAGGGTCCGCTCATACACCGGCACGGCGTCTTTGACCCGGTGGGCCGCGAGGTAGGCGTTGGCCAGGTTGCCGCGGGCGGTCATGGTGTCCGGGTGATAGGGCCCCAGCACCCGCTCCCGGTCGGCGAGCACCCGCTCGTACTGGGGCAGCGCCTGCTTCACCCGCCCGGCGGTCCGGTAGGCGTAGGCCAGGTCGGCGCGGGCGCTCATGCTGTCCGGGTGGTCCGGGCCCTGCGCCTTCTCCCGGTCGGCCAGGATCCGCTCGTAGACCGGCATGGCCTGCTTGAGCTGCCCCACCGTGTGGTAGGCCTGAGCCAGCCCGGCCCGCGCGGCCAGCGTGTCCGGGTGCGCGGTGCCCAGCCCCCGCTCCAGGTCCGCGAGGGTCTGCTGGTATACCGGGAGGGCATGCTCGGGACGCCCCGCGGCCAGGTAGGCACCGGCCAGGTCGCTGCGCGCGGCCAGCGTGTCCGGATGCCGGGCGCCCAGCACCCACTCGCGGTCCGCGACCACCCGCTCGTACATCAGGAGGGCGTCGGCGTGCCGTCCCGCGGCCGCGAGGGCCTGGGCCAGGTAGGCCGCACGACGCCAGCGTGTCAGGGTGGTCCTTGCCCAGGACCCGCTGCCGCTCCGCGAGCGTGCGCTCGTGCACGCCGATCGCGTCGTCCAGCCGGCCCGCGGCCTCGTAGGCCGAGGCCAGACCGTCGCGGCAGCGGAAGGCCTGGACGTGCTCCGCGCCCAGCAGCCGGGTGCCCGTCTCCAGCATGTCGTGCCAGTAGGCGAGGCCCGGGCCGCTGATCTCGTCGCTGTCCAGGCTCCAGCCGGCCTGCATCAGGACCGGGTGGGTCTGCGGGGCCCAGAGCACATCGCCGCTGCACTCGCGCAGGCTGATCGTGCAGTCCCGCAGGGCCTGGGCCAGCCGGGGCGGCGCCGGGTCCGCGGGCCACGACTGCAGCAGCGCATCCGCGGCGCAGCGGACCGCCTGCCCGAACTCCGGGACCGGGAGGATCCCCCGGGTCATGGCCTGGATGGCCGGGTGAACCTGCACGGTCCGCGTCGTGCTGGCCGGGTTGATCGTGACCAGGCCGGCCCGGGCCAGGCTGTGCACCGCGTCGCGGGCCTGGGCCGGATCGGCGGGCATGGCCGGGTGGCCGGTCAGGTACCCGCAGGTGGCCGGCGTGGTGAAGACGACGCCGGGGATCCCGGCCGGGTCGAGCAGGGCGGCCAGCACCAGGGCGGGCCGGGCGAAACCGGCGGGCGGGATCTGGTCAGCCAGGTCCATGGCCAGCGACCAGGTCACGCCGGACTGGCCGAGCGCGGCATAATCCAGGCCCGGCCCAGCCGGCCCGGTACCGGGCGGCCCGGTGCTGGCCAGATCCGGGCTGGCGGGGCTGCCGCCGGGCGGCGCGCTGGCGCTCATCCGCCGCTTCCGGTCGTGATACCAGCCCCGGTAGTCGCGGCAGCTGGCCCCGGTGCAGATCAGCGCGGCCGTGGCGTGCGCCAGCGCGAGCGGCTGGCAGGCCAGGTCGTGCGCCAGGTCGAGGGCCTCGGTCCGCTGGCCCGGGTCGGTGGCGAGCCGGGCGCTCAGGTAGGTCAGGGCTTCCCGGGTGCTGAACGCGGGGACCGGCGCGATCCTCCGGTTCGGCGCGGCCAGGGTGTCGTCCCGCCGGGCGGTGACCACGACCCGGCCGTCGGTCCCGGCCGGCCACAGGCCATCCAGGTCGGCCGGGTCGGCCAGGTCGTCGAGGACGACCAGCCAGCGCCGCTCGGTCCTGGACAGCCAGGCGAGGAAGCGCTGCGCGCCGGTCAGCAGGTCGTCGCCGGGATCGGCGGCACCCAGCTCTGCGAGGGTCAGCGCGTAACCGGTCAGGATGGCGTTCCGGGTGCTGGCCTTCACCCAGACCAGCAGGTCCACCGCGCGGCTGTCCCAGAGCTGGTGCGCCAGCGCCGCAGCCAGCTGCGTCTTGCCCGTTCCGCCGGAGGCGGACAGGAAAGCAGGGGCGCCGGAGGCGGACAGGTGAGCAGGGGCGCCGGAGGCGGACAGGTGAGCAGGGCCGCCGGAGGCGGTGAGATGGGCAGCCGCCCGCGCGGAGTCAGGATCTGTCCCGGAGGCGCCGGCGCTGGGGGCAGGGACGAGAATTAACGTGTCGCCCGGATCCAGCTTGCCGATCCGGCCCAGGCCGGTCTCGGGACGCGGGCTGTGGCAGTCAGCCAGGGGCGGGACCGGGCCGCAGCGCAGCGGCCACTCCACTAGGCGGGCCGGCGCGATGGCCATATGCGCCCCGGCGACCTCGTTGCCTCTTGCCGTTGTCTGGCTGTTCATCGTCTGCTCCCACCCACATCCGGACATCTCATGTGATCCGTTGCAGTCGATCGAAACAGTTGCACAAGACAGCCTATGACGGCGCAGCCCTGTCTGGGCAGCGTTCTGTAGGCATTTGGAAACGCATCGCGGCCGGCGGTGCGTGACCGAAAACCCGGCCCTGCCGCATCAGTCAGATGGCCAGCCGGCCGCGGCCGGGTCCCGCCAGCCGCCGCAGCAGCGCGGCCCGCCATTCTTCTGTCTGCCTGACCTGGTTAAAGGTGAACAGGTGCAGGCCGGCCACGGCCGCCCCGGGAGCGGTCAGGGCCGCGCCGGTCCGGTCCAGCAGCCGCTCCGGGCTGTAGCCACCGGGCAGGCCGAGGCGCAAAAACCAGTCCGCGTGCCCGGCCAGGAACCGTGTGGATTCGGCCACACCGGCCCGGGCCGCCATGCGCAGCAGCCTCGCCCGGTCCACTGGTCCCGCGAGTCCCACGTACAGCGGCAGCGTGATCCCGCGGGCCCGGATCCGGGTCACCCAGTTGCGCAGCACGGCCGGGTCGAAGCAGAGGTTGCTGACGATGTAGGAGGAGTGATGCCGCTTATCCCACATGGCCTGGACGGTGATGTCGTCGTCGATGTGCGGGTGGCTCTCCGGGTAGCCGGTGATCCCGACGCGGGCGAACGGGCGCCCCATCTCGGTGAGCCGGGTGAGCAGGGACAGCGCGCTGTCGAACCGGCCCGCCGGGGGATCCGCGTCGCCCGCGGGGACGAACACGTCGTCCACCCCGCAGGCGAGCAGCCGGGCCACGATGCGGTCGAGGTGCGCGTCGTCGGCCACCAGCCGCGCGGACAGGTGCGGCACCACCAGGTACCCGCGGGCGGCCAGCCGCTCGGTCAGGTCCAGCGTGGCGTCCAGTCCCCGGGCCGGTGAGGCGGTCACGGTCACGGTCATGCCGGGTGGCACCCAGTCCGCCACCGCCTGCTCGACCGATCCGGACGGGAAGACCTCGTAACGCGGCTGCGCCAGCAGCGCCGCCGCGCTCAGCAGCCCCCCGCGCACCGCCCCGCCCCGGGATCGTGGTCACTTTCCGCGGCCAGGGCAGCGGTTTGAGCACCCGGACTGACCGCGGCCGGGGAGGCGGCCAGGAGACCTTCGAGTTCGCGTTCCAGGCGGGACAGCCCCGTGTCGATCACGGTGAGCGGCAGGCCGAACCGCGCCGCGACGGCCTGCGCCCCGGCCTCCAGGGCCGGGTCGCGGGACTGGGCCAGCCACACCAGCCGGCGGTAGTGCCCGAAGTAGTCCGGCCACAGCTCCGGATAGCGGTCCAGGCCGAGTCCGGCGAGGACCGTCCGGCGGAAACTGCGGACCAGGAAATCGGTCAGCACGTACGTGCCGGGCTCGGCCTCGAACAGCGCCGCCACCCGGTCCGGGCCGGCCAGCAGGTCGTAGCAGTGCAGCCCGGGCAGCCGCCGCAGGCCCAGCCGGGCGGACAGCTCATCCAGCGCCCCGTAGGTGCCGCAGTCGGCGTAGCCGATCGCCACCGGCAGGCCGCGGGCCTGGGCCGCCACGGCCAGCCGCTCGACCTCCGGGGCGATCGCGGCAGGCCGGTTGTGCAGCAGCGCGGGCAGGCAGTGCAGCTCGATGGGCCAGCCCCGGCGGGCGGCGATGTCCCGGATGGGGCCGCCGAGCGCCCCGCAGGCGATGACGCACAGCGGCAGGGGCCGCGCGGGGTCAGTCCGGGAAGGCCAGCTGGTCGACGAAGCGGTCGTTGAAGTCGGGACGGTCGGACAGCTCGACATACCTCACCTCCTCCAGCAGGGCCAGGCCGCCCGCCCGCTCACGCACGCTGAGCAGGGCCATCTTGGCTCCCTCCCCGGCCACGTTGCCGGCGCTGACCACCCGGAGCACCGGGATGTCCGGCACCAGGCCGAGCCGGATCGCGTTGGCGGGGGACAGGTAGCTGCCGAACGAGCCGGCCAGCAGCACCTGCTGGATGTCGCCCGGCTCCAGCCCGGCCTCCTCCAGCAGGATCCGCCACCCGGTGGCGATGGCCGCCTTGGCGAACTGCAGCTCACGGACGTCCCGCTGGGACAGGTACACCGACCGGGACACGTTGCCCGGGCTCACCCAGCCAGTGCAGCACGAACACCCGCTCCGCGCCGAGCTGGGTCAGCCGGTCCGCCAGGCCCGGGGCCAGCTCCGGCGGCCCGCTCCTCGCTGACCAGCCGCCCCGAGGAGTCCAGCAGGCCCAGCCGGACCAGCCCGGTGACCGCGTCCACCAGCCCCGACCCGCACAGGCCGGCTCGGTGTCCCCGATGACCTTGAGCTCCAGCTCGTCCGGGGTCATCGTGACCACCTCGATGGCCCCGTCCGCGGCGCGCATCCCGCACCGGATCGCCGCCCCCTCGAACGCCGGCCCCGCGGGCGCGGCCGTGGCCAGCAGCCAGTCCCGGTTGCCCAGCACGATCTCGCAGTTCGTGCCGATGTCGATGAACAGCCGGGTCCGGGCGTCCCGGTCCATCCCCGAGGCGAGCAGCCCGGCGGTGATGTCGCCGCCCACGTACGCGCCGAACGGCGGGAAGACCACCGCCCGGGCCCGGGGATGGGCGGGCATGCCCAGTTCGGCGGCGAGCACCTCGGGCAGCAGCCGGGTGGCCAGGATGAACGGGGCCACGCCCAGCGGTTCCGGGTCGATGCCCAGCACGATGTGCGTCATGGTGGCGTTGCCGGCCAGCGCGACCTCGTAGACCTCGGCCGGGTCGATCCCGCCCGCCGCGCAGGCCTCGGCGGCCAGCTCGGCCAGGGTCTGCTGGGCCAGGGCGGTCAGCCGGGCCAGCGTGTCCGGGTCCATCATCGTGGCGCTGATCCGGGTGATCACGTCGGCGCCGAAGGGCTGCTGCTGGTTCAGCGCCGAGGCCACCGCGACCGGGGTGCCGGTGGACAGGTCGAGCAGGGTGGCCACCACCGTCGTGGTGCCGAGGTCGAAGGCGATGCCGAACAGCCGCCCGGAGGTGTCCCCGGGCTCCACGTCGATCAGCACCTCATCGACGATCACCGCGGTGACCTTGAAGTCCGCGGCGCGCAGGGCCCGGCCGGCCACCCGGATCGCGTGCAGGTCCACGCGCAGCTCCAGGTCGTCCACGGCGGCCAGGATCCGCTCGATGTCGCTGCGCTGGTCGGCCAGGGACGGCTCGTCCAGCTCCATGTAGCGCTTCTGCACCGCGGGCCGCAGGATGACCTGGCGGCCGACCCCGACCGTCGCCGCCTTGGGCCGGGTGACCAGCGGCGGGACCTCGATCCGCGCGTCGCCGTCGGCCAGCACCCGGCAGGCCAGCCGCCAGCCGTCGCGCAGCTCGTCGGGGGAGAACGCCCGGATGTCCAGCGCCGCCGGCGCCGCCGCCCCGTCCAGCATCCGTACCTTGCACTTCTTGCAGGTGCCGTGGCCGCCGCAGGTCGAGTCGATCGCGATGCCGTTCCAGCTCGCGGCGTCGAACACGCTCACCCCGGCGGGCACCCGGACCTGGCGGCCGCTGGGCTCGAACCGCAGGTCGACGCGGACCGGGCCTGCGGGTGTCCGCGTCATCGCCCGGGGGGACCGCGCCGTGCTGGTTTTCGTTGCGGCGAATTGACGGGGGCGGGCTGCCTCCCGCAGCGGCCGTGCCGGGCGGGACCATCGTCACGGCGCCGCCTGCTGGGCCTGAGCCTGCGCGGCCTGCTGGGCCCGGTGCGCGGCGATCCACGCCGCGCCCCAGGGTCACGATCCAGCAGCAGGTCGGCGGCCTGCACGGCGCGGACGATCTGCGGCGCCCGGGCGTCCAGGATCGCGCTGGTCAGCCCGCTGCATGATGGCCATGGGCAGGAACGCCGCGCCGATCGCGTGCCGGTCCGGCATGCCGAACGAGACGTTGGACGCGCCGAGCGTGGTGTTGACCCCGAACTCCTCGCGCAGCAGCGAGATGGTCTCCATGGTCTTGACGACCAGCGAGGTGTCCGCGCCGACCGGCATGGCCAGCGGGTCGATCACGATGTCCTCCAGGGGGATGCCGAACCGGCCGGTCGCCACGTCGATGATCTTGCGGGCCAGGTCCAGGCGCTGCGCGGGTCCTCGGGGATCTCCTCCTCGTCGTTGGGGAGCGCGATGACCGCGGCGCCGTACTTCTTGACCAGCGGGAGGATGGCCTCCAGCCGCTCGTCCTCGGCGGTCACCGAGTTCACCAGCGCCTTGCCCTGGTAGGCGGCCAGTCCCGGCGTCGAGCACCTCGACGATCGAGGAGTCGATGCACAGCGGCAGGTCGCACGAGCCCGCTGGATGAGCTTGACCGCCGCCACCATCAGCTCGGCCTCGTCGGCCAGCGGCGCGCCCATGTTCACGTCGAGAACCATGGCCCCGCCCGCCATCTGCTGGGCCACGTCGATCTCGATCCGGGACAGGTCACCGCGGCGCAGCTGGTCCTGGAAGATCTTGCGGCCGGTCGGGTTGATCCGCTCGCCGATGATGCAGAACGGGTGCTGCGGGCCGATGGTGACCGTCTTCGTGGCCGACCGGAGGACTGTTTCCATGCGGGTGCTCCCTAGGCCGGGGTCATCGCGCGGCGCTTCTGCAGCAGTTCCTTGGCCCGGACCACCGCGGCGGAGGCGTCGGCCGCGTAGCCGTCCGCGCCGACCACGTCCGCGTACTCCTGGGTGACGGGCGCGCCGCCCACCATCACGATGACCTGGTCGCGCAGGCCCGCCTTCTGCAGCGCGTTGATGTTCGCCTTGAACATCGGCATCGTCGTGGTCAGGAACGCGGAGAAGCCGACGATGTCCGGCTTGTGCTCCTGGATCGCGGCGATGAACTTCTCCGGCGCGACCTGGACGCCCAGGTCGATGACCTGGAACCCGGCGCCCTCGAACATGATGTTGACCAGGTTCTTGCCGATGTCGTGCACGTCGCCCTTGACGGTGCCCATCACGATCGTGCCGATCGACTGGGCGCCGGTCTCGGCCAGCAGTGGCCGGAGGATCTCCAGCGCGCCCGCCATGGCCTTGCCCGCGATCAGCATCTCCGGGACGAAGAAGTCGCCCCGCTCGAACCGGGCGCCGACTTCCTCCAGGGAGGGGATGAGCGCCTCGTAGAGCAGGATCTCCGGGCCCAGGCCCATCTCCAGGCCGGTGTTGGTCAGGCTGAGAACCTCGGGCGCGTTGCCGACCAGGGTGAAATCATAAAGCTGGCGGAGCAGCTCCTCCTGCGTCACGAGGCACCTTCTCTCTGTCTTCTGGCGGGCTGTCTTCTGGCGGGGGGCCGCCTAGCGGATTGAGGGGCTCAGGTCCGGGCGGTGGCCGAGGACCGTGGACAGGCCGAGCGCCGTGGCCGCGCACTGGGCGGCCACGGCCGGGATCCTCGCCGGTGCGAGCCGGCTGGCGGGGGCGGACACCGACAGGGCGCCCACCACCACCGCGCCGTCCCGGAAGACGGGGGCGGCCACCGCGACGAGCCCGGGCTCCAGTTCCCCGTCGGTGACCGCGTACCCGCAGCGGCGGACCTGGCGCAGGTTCTCCTCGAGCGCGGCCCGGCTGGTCAGCGTCCGGCTGGTCCGGGCCTCCAGCCGGCCGGGCGGCAGCGGCGCCGCGCCGTAGGCCAGCAGCACCTTGCCCAGCGCGGCGCAGTGCAGCGGCACCGGCCGGCCGACCCAGTTGGTCCCGCCGATCAGGTACTTGCTGTCCACCTGGGCGATCTGCTCGACCAGCCCGTCGCGGGCCACGCCCAGGTTCACGGTCTCGCCGGTCTCGGCGCCGAGCCGGTCCAGGAACGGCCGGGCCACCTCGACCAGGCCGGCCTCGGCGCCACCGCGCCAGGCGTACCGGACGAACACGTCGCCGGGACGGAACCGGCCGTCCTCGTCGCGGCGGACCAGCCCGCCGCGCTCCAGCGC
The DNA here is from genome assembly GCA_963723595.1 of uncultured Actinomycetes bacterium. Lineage (GTDB taxonomy): Bacteria > Actinomycetota > Actinomycetes > Streptosporangiales > Streptosporangiaceae > RYN-230. The sequence continues at coordinate 65,309 of CAVRRQ010000008.1, read as the reverse complement.
GTCCAGCAGGCGGGACGTGGTGCTCTTGGCCAGCCCGGTGGCCGTGGCGAGCTCGGTGAACGTGACCGAGCCGGCGCGCGTGCACGACCTCGGTGACCAGCCGGACGGCCCGGTCCACCGCCTGAGTGCCGGTGGGCGCCCGGTCCGGTGCCTGCGTGCCGGCTGGAGTGGCCACTGCTGCCTCCCCCGTGCCCGGCGGTTGCCTGCTGTCCATGAGATCACTGTCCATGAGTTCCAGATTACGGAACTCTGTTCTACTATGTGATGTTACGTAGCGGTGCCAGGGAGGGTCAAGACGGGCCGGAGGTGGCGATGTTCCGCAACACGATGCCGCGCTACGAGATCCTCTCCCCGGACGCCATCGGCGTGCTGGACCGGGGATGGCGGCGCATCGTCTCCGAGATCGGCGTCCAGTTCGCCAAGCCGGAAGCGGCGGAGCTGTTCCGCCGGGCCGGCCAGAAGGTCGAGGACGAGACGGTCTTCCTCGACCCGGACTTCGTCATGGAGCAGGTGGCCAAGGCGCCGCGGGAGTTCGACATCCAGGCCCGCAACCCGGCCAACAGCGTGCACATCGGCGGCGACCAGATGGTGTTCGGCGGGGTCTACGGCTGCCCGTTCGTCCGCGACGGCGACGTCCGCCGCGACGCGACCATGGACGACTTCCGCCGGCTGAGCATGCTGGCCCAGGCCTTCCCGCAGCTGGACACCGCGGGCGGCGTGATCTGCGAGCCGAACGACACGCCGCTCGACTCCCGGCACCTCGACATGATCTACGCGCTGCAGACGGTGACCGACAAGATCTACATGGGCAACGTGGTGTCCGGGCCCAACGCGGCGGACACGCTCAGGATGACCGAGATCCTCTTCGGCGGCGGCGCCGGGGCGGAGAAGGGCCGGGCGTCGATCGAGCAGACGCCCGCCACCATTTCGCTGATCAACTGCAACTCGCCGCTGCGCTGGGACGACCGGATGCTGGACGCCCAGTTCGAGTACTGCGCCGCGAACCAGCCGGTGGTGCTCACCCCGTTCCTGCTCATGGGGGCGATGTCGCCGGTGTCGATCCCGGCCGCGCTGGTCCAGCAGCTGGCCGAGGCGCTGTCCGGCATCGCGCTGGCCCAGCTGATCCGGCCCGGCTGCCCGGTCGTGTTCGGCTCGTTCCTGTCCAACATCGACATGCAGTCCGGCTCGCCGAGTTTCGGCACGCCGGAGTCGGCCATCGGCCTGTACTGCACCGGCCAGCTGGCCCGGCACTACGGGCTGCCGTTCCGCACCGGCGGCGGCCTGAACTCCAGCCAGACGGCGGACGCGCAGGCGGCGTACGAGTCCCTGATGACGCTGCTGCCGACGTTCCTGGCCGGCACCAACTTCGTCATGCACGCCGCCGGGTGGCTGGAGGGCGGCCTGGTCAGCTGCTACGAGAAGTTCATCATCGACGTCGAGCTGCTCCGCATGCTGCGGGTGGAGTTCACCCCGCTGGAGATCAACGAGGAGTCCCTGGCCTTCGGCGCGCACGAGGAGGTCGGCCACGGCGGCCACTTCCTCGGGGCCGCAGCACACGATGGAGCGGTTCCGGGAGTGCTTCTACCGGCCGCTGCTGTCCTCGACCGCGAACTACGAGCGGTGGGTGCGGCTCGGCGCCAAGGATGCCACCGCCCGGGCCGGGGAGATCTGCGCGAAGACGTTGGCGGAGTACGAGCCGCCGCCGCTGGATGACGGGTCCGCGCCGAGCTCGACGAGTTCGTGACCCGGAGCCGGGCCGAGCTCGGCGACTAGACCGGCCTAGCCGGGCAGCTGCCGGGGTCCCGCGCTGGCCGGGCTGGCCGGCCGAGGCACCGCCACACCGGCATCACCAGTCACATTGATCATGCGCCGGCGGCCACATACCACGTACTCTGGTGCACTCCTCTGTCCGTTTTATGAGGTTTGCGCGCACTAGATACGTGCATATGTCAGCGCGAGCCTGCCTGCTCGGGTCGGCTGGGTGGCACTGGGAGAAGACCCGGGGTCGGGGGCGGCGGCTAGCATGTGGGCCGTGACTGACTCAGGGATCGATCCTCAGGCGACCGGGGCGCGGGGCGTCGGGCTTGCCACGCTGGCTGACGGCGGTCGTGCTGGACACCTGGTTCCCCGCGCCGGAACTGGATCCCGGCCCCCCGGCCAGTGGTGCGGCCAGCCGGCGGCACCGCGCGGCTGTCCGCGGCCGAGGCGGCCGACGCGCTCGGCCCCGACGTGGCCGGGCTGCTCGGCCCGGACGAGGCCCGGGGGGTCGAGGTCGTCGCGGTCCGCACCACGATCGGCAGCCTGGCCGCGCCGCCTGCCGACGCGCACGACGCGTACCTGCGGCTGCACCTGCTGTCCGGCCGCCTGGTCCGCCCGCGCGGCTGCAACCTGGACGGCATCTTCGGGCTGCTGGCCAACGTGGTGTGGACCAGCCACGGGCCCTGCCCGGTCCCCGGCTTCGAGGCCACCCGGCTGCGGCTGCGCCGCCGCGGCCCGGTGGCCGTGTACGGCGTGGACAAGTTCCCCCGGATGGTGGATTACGTGCTGCCGGCCGGGGTGCGGATCGCCGACGCGGACCGGGTCCGGCTGGGCGCGCACCTGGCCGAGGGGACCACGGTCATGCACGAGGGCTTCGTCAACTACAACGCGGGCACCCTCGGCACGTCCATGGTGGAAGGCCGGATCTCGGCCGGGGTGGTCGTCGGGAACGGCTCCGACGTGGGCGGCGGCGCGTCGATCATGGGCACCCTGTCCGGCGGCGGCCAGGAGACGATCTCGGTCGGCGAGCGCTGCCTGATCGGCGCGAACGCCGGCATCGGCATCTCGCTGGGCGACGACTGCGTGGTCGAGGCCGGGCTGTACGTGACGGCGGGGACCAAGGTCCGCGCTGCCGGACGGGCAGGTGGTCAAGGCCCGGGACCTGTCCGGCCGCCCGGGGCTGCTGTGGCTGCGTGACTCGCAGACCGGCGCGGTCCGGGTCACCGAGCGCGCCGGGCACGGCATCGCGCTGAACGCGGCGCTGCACGCGAACGCCTGACCGGCCGGGGAGAGGAAACCATGCGGCTGGCCACCTGGAACGTCAACTCGGTGCAGGCGCAGGCTGCCCCGGCTGCTCAGCTGGCTGGAGGAGACCCGGCCGGACGTGCTCTGCCTGCAGGAAACCAAGGCGCCCGACGCCGGCTTCCCGGTCGCGGAGGTCGGGGAACTCGGCTACGAGGCCGCGCTGCACGGCACCGGCCGCTGGAACGGGGTGGCCATCCTGTCCCGCGCCGGGCTGGAGGACGTGCGCCGCGGCTTTCCCGGCGAACCGGGCTTCCCCGACCCGGAGGCCCGCGCCATCTCCGCCACCTGCGCGGGCTGCCGGGTCTGGTCGGTGTACGTGCCCAACGGCCGGGCCCTGGACAGCCCCCACCTGGCCTACAAGCTGTCCTGGCTCGCTGCCCTGCGCGACGCGCTCGCCGCCGACCTCGGCCCCGGCACCGCCGCGCGCGCCGCTCGCCGTGTGCGGGGACTTCAACATCGCCCCGCACGACGACGACGTGTGGGACCCGGCCGCGTTCACCGGCTCCACCCACGTCACCCCGGAGGAACGGGCTGCCCTGGCCGGCCTGCTGGACCTCGGGCTCACCGACGTCCCGGCCCGGGCGCTCAAGGGCCAGCCCTTCACCTACTGGGACTACCGGGCCGGCATGTTCCACAAGGGCATGGGCATGCGCATCGACCTGGTCCTGGCCAGCGGCGCCGGTCGCCAGCGCGGTCAAGGACGCGTACGTCGACCGGGAGGCCCGTAAGGGCAAGGGGCCGTCCGACCACGCCCCGATCGTGGTGGACCTGGACCTGCCCGCCACCAGCTGACCCCCTCCGGCTGACCCCCCTCCGGCGGGACGGGGCTGGTCCGCGCGTCGGGGCCGCTCACCGAGATTCTGGCCGGGGGCAGCGCCTATCCTCGGCGTTCATGGTTGCTCTTGTCTGGTTCCGCCGGGACCTCCGCGTGCACGACCACCCTGCGCTCGGCGCGGCGCTGGCCGGGCACGAGCAGATCGTGCCCGTGTTCTGCCTGGACGACCGGCTGCTGCATGGGCGGCACGCGTCCGGGCCACGCACCGCTTTCCTGCTGGAGTGCCTCACCGACCTGGACGGGCAGCTCGCGGAGCGCGGCGCGCGCCTGGTCATCCGGCACGGGCCGCCCGAGCGGGAACTGCCCATGCTGGCCGGGGAAACCGGGGCCACCGAGATCCACCTGAGCCGCGATCCCAGCCCGTACGAGGCCATCCGGGGCCGGCGGGTGCGGGCCGCCCTGGACCAGGCCGGAATCAGCGGTCACGCCCATCCCGGGGTCAGCGTGGTGGACGACGTCCGCGCCATCCAGACCGGGCAGGGCCGCCCGTACACCGTGTTCACGCCGTTCTACCGCAACTGGGAACGCGTCCCCCGGCGCACGGTCCTCGACGCGCCCAAGCGGATCGACATGCCCGCGAAGACCCGGCACGGGCGGGTGCCCTCCCTGGCCAGCCTGGGCCTGGAGCAGGAAGTGCCCGAGCCGGCCCGGGGCGGGGAGAGCGCCGGACTGACCCGGCTCGCGGAGTTCCTGGACGGCCCGGTGCGGGACTACGACTCCGGCCGCGACCAGGCGGGGGCCGACGTCTCGTCCCGCCTGTCTCCCTACCTGCGGTTCGGCTGCCTGTCGCCGCGGGCGGTGGAAGACCAGCTGCCCACCGGGACGGGCGCCGCGGCGAAGGGCGCCGACGCAGCGGGTCTGGAAGCATTCCGCCGCCAGCTCTGCTGGCGGGACTTCTACCAGCACGTCCTGGTGCATCACCCGGGCAACGCCCGGCAGGAATTCCAGGCCCGCTACCGCGGCACCCTGAGCCTGGGCGGGCGACGACGCCGAGTTCACCGCCTGGACCGAAGGCCGGACCGGGTTCCCGCTGGTGGACGCGGGCATGCGGCAGCTGCGCCGGGAAGGCTGGATGCACAACCGGGTGCGGCTGCTGGTCGGCTCGTTCCTGACCAAGGACCTCGGCATCGACTGGCGCCGCGGCGAGGACTGGTTCATGCGGCTGCTCCTGGACGGCGACCAGGCCAGCAACAACGGCAACTGGCAGTGGATCGCGTCCGTAGGGGTGGATCCGCAGCCCGCGTTCCGGCGCATCTACAACCCCTCCCTCCAGCAGGAGCGCTTCGACCCGGACGGCCGCTACGTGCGCCGCTACGTACCCGAGCTGGCCCGGGTCCCAGACGAGTACCTCGCCGAGCCGTGGCGCATGAGCGGGGAGGAGCAGGAGCGGGCGGGCTGCCGGATCGGCCGGGACTACCCGGGGCCGATCGTGGACCACAAGCAGGCGCGGCAGGCGGCGCTGGACCGCTACCGGGACGCAGCAGCCGGGTCCTGACCCGCAGGGCCACGGCGACCGTGCGACCAGGGCCACCGTGGCCACCGTGCGACCAGGGCCACCGTGGGCCACCGTACGGCCAGGGCTGCCGTGCGGCCAGGGCTAGAGTCACCCGGGCTAGAGCATCAGGACCAGCATGTAGCCCATGGTCACGCCCATGGCGATCTGGCAGCAGGCCGCCAGCCGGGGCGACAGCGCCCGCGGGCCGGGGGTAGCGGCCGGGCCGGCGGTGGCCGCCAGGCCTGGCGCGGTCGCGGTGGCCGAGGCGGTCCAGCTGGCCTGGGTGATCGAGGTGGCCTGGGAGGCCTGGGCGGCTCCCGCCCGGGCCAGCGACGGCAGCCGGTCCGCCTGCCACATCACGTACCCGGCCATGAACACGGCCAGGATCAGCGCGAGCACCGGGAAGCGCCCGCCAGCGGCCGGCCCGCCCATGGCTACCCCCGGTCCCGGTCCCGCGTTCACCGCGTGGGCGGCCAGCAGCATGTAGACCATGGCGCCGCACATCACGAGGTGCCGCGGTGCCGCCCCGATCGCGTGGCCAGAGCAGGACCGCGAGCAGCGCATAGAGGACCGCCGGGCCCGGGGCGCCGCTTACCGGGCTGGCCGTCCCGGTCAGCACTCCGCCCAGGCCCTCACCGAGCCACCACACGCTGAGGGCCCAGACGACGGAGGCTCCCAGCGCCAGCCGGACCGTGGGCCGCCAGGCGATGCCGAGAGCGAGCAGCAGCTGGATCGTCGCGAAGGCCGCGTTGAGCCCACCCGGGTGCTGCCCTACGAGGCGGGCGTCCCAGATGATGGGCTGGCTCACGAAGGCCGGGTTGCCCGGGGCCGCGGCCGCGAGCATCTGGCCGAACGCCCTGGTGAACATGACCGGCTGGTATTGCAGGATCGCGTCCAGCAGCCACAGGGCGCCCAGGGCCAGCTGCAGCCGCCGCCGGGCGTCCGGCGCGGCCCAGTCCGCCGGGGCGAGAGTGCGAGCGTCACCCGGCGCGCGCGTGCCGCGCTGGGTAACGACTATCTCACTCACGGCGGGCTCTCCTTGTTCCGTTTAATTCCCCGGGATGTGCTCGCTGTGGCGTGCTCGTGAAGGCCCTTTCTGATGCGTCAGGGTGCCATGGGATAAGCGTAAAGGCCGGGGTATTCCGATCGCAAGCAGGAAGGCAAGTAATGTCACCAGGAAGGCTCTGAGCTGCAAAAATGCTGAGGCGGGGAGCAATTTACGGCTACCATTAAACCGGGTGGGGGTATACAGGGACCCCCCTGAGGTATTTGCGAATACTGGTCGGCGGGCGTCACCATTGTTTTTTGTTTCGGCCCGATCTCCAGACCGCTGATCGCCGGGAGGGCGCACGCTTCCGCAGTGATGGCGCGCCAGGGGCGCACGCCCCGCGGCGCACCCCCGCGGCCCGGGCCGCGGCCGCTCGCCGGCGGAACGGCCCGGCATCCGCCGAACTCCCCGGCGAATGCTCCCATCCGCGGCCGCTTCCGCACCGAACGACGTAGAGGCGGAAAAAACCCGGAAAAGTTGTTGGCGCCGGGCGGGACGAGAACTCCTAACTGTGTCGGCGCCTGACCGGGCCGGCCTGAGGAGGGGACGCGGCATGGACTCACTGACCAAAGGATCGGGCATCGCCATCAGCGTGCTCGTCGCGGCGACGGCCAGCGTCCTGCTGTTACTGCCCGGGCACCCGCGGGCCGATTCCTGGCGGGGCGCGGGGACGCCCAGCGGGATCACGATGGCATCGGCCGCGGCCACGTCGTCATCGGCGATCCCCGGGCCCGGCGACCCGCACCCGGGCGCCGGCATGCCCACTCCTGACCGGCGGGCGGCCGGGTCACGTCCGGCCTGCCGTGCCGCCGGGGCGCAGGGCAGCCGGGGCCGGCCGGGGCCGGGGCGCCGGCCCGGGGCGGCCAGGCCCGGATCATGCCGTACCCCCAGGGATCGCCGTCACCAGGAGGCTCCCGGGCGGTTACCGCGATACCACGGAATCCGCCCAGACCTGCCCCGACGAGTTCTAACGTGATGCCATGCTCGACCGCGAGATCGTGGCCGCCATCGTGGCAGGCGACCCGGCGGGGCTCGAAGCCGCCTACGACCGCTACGCGCCGAGCCTGTATGCCTACTGCCAGTCCCTGCTCACCGAGCCCGCCGACGCGGCCGACGCGGTCCAGGACACGTTCATCATCGCCGCGGGGAAGCTTGGCGCGCTCCGCGACCTGGACCGCCTCCGGCCCTGGCTGTACGCGGTGGCGCGGAACGAGTGCCGCCGCCGGCTCCGGTCCGCAGGCAGCGCCGCCCCGCTCGACGAGGCGGCCGGGGTGACCGACGACACGACCGATCTCGGGGCCGACCTGGAACAGGCTGAGCTCCGCGAGGTGATGTGGTCAGCGCTGGCGGGCCTGACCTCCAGCGAGCGGGAGATCATCGAGCTGAACCTCGGGCACGAGCTGGACGGCGCCGACCTGGCCGACGCGCTGGGCGTCCCGCGCAACCAGGCGCACGCGATGGCCTCCCGGGCCCGGGCTCATTTTGAGGCGGCGCTCGGCGTGCTGCTGGTGGCCCGCGCCGGCCGGGAAGCCTGCGCCGAGCTGGCCGGGATCCTCGACGGCTGGGATGGCCGGCTCACCGTACTGCTCCGCAAGCGGGTCGGGCGGCACATCCGGCGCTGCGCCGTGTGCGGGGACCGGCAGCGCCACGAGCTCAGCCCGGTCGCCCTGTTCAGCGTGCTGCCCGTGGCCGCGCTGCCCGTCGCCCTGCGGCATCAGGTGCTCGGGCTGATCACGGATGGCTCACCCGGTGCGGTGGCCCAGCGCCTGGCGGTCGGGCAGCGGGCGGGCCCGCTGGGGCCCGGCGGCTTCCCGCGGCCCCTCGACCCGCCGTCCCCGGTCCGGCTGCACCATCTCGCGCACAGCGGCGTGGCGCGGGCCGGGGCGGCCGTCGGCGGGGCCGCGATCGTCGGCGGTGCCCTCGTCGGCGGGGGCCTGATGCATCATCCCGCGGCTCATCCACCCGGTACCTCGCCCAGGCTGCCCGGCAGCAGCGCACCTGCCACCGCGGGGTCGTCCCCGGCGGCCTCGCCCGGCGCGGGGGGCGCCGGCGACGGGGCCACCTCGCCCGGGGCGAAGGTGCTGCGCACCGGGACTGCCGCCGCCAGCACCGCCCCGGCCGGGCCGGGCGGCGGGCCGGCCCCGTCCCTGTCCACCTCCGCGGCTCCGTCGCCCGCGATATCGGCGGTGGTCGCGGGCACCCTGACCGTGTCACCGGCCAGCCTGGGCCTCAAGCTGTCCCTCAGCGGCCTGTGGACCGGCACGCTGACCCTCACCGCCCAGGGCGGCCCCGTGTCCGGCTACGACGTCACGGTGCCCGTCCCCCTGCTCCAGGACCTGACGCTCAGCCAGGCGTCCGGGTCACTGGCGGCCGGGCAGAGCGTCCATATCCAGGTGACCGCCGCGGGTGCCGCCCTGTTCTCCACCGCGCTGCTGACCGTGAACCCGGGTGGCCTCAGCGTCCCGGTCACCTACCAGCTGCCCGGCTAGCCGCCTGCGCTGACCGGAGCCGCGGGACAGTGGTGACGGGAAAATCGGCCCGCCTGGTTGGGCACGATTCGGCCGGACTCAATCCGAAAACTCCTCCGAGGCCATAGCGTTGATCGCATGCGTGACGGGGACTTGGTGGCGGCGGTCGTTGCGGGCGATCCGGCGGCGCTGGCGGCGGCCTACGATCAGTTCGCTCCGGCGTTGTACGGGTATTGCCGGTCGCTGCTGAGTCGAGCCGGCGTGCCGCGGCGGGAGCGGTCCGCGACACCTTCGTGGTGGCCGAGGTGAAGCTGCCGCTGCTGCGGGACCCGAGCCGCCTGCGGCCCTGGCTGTACGCGGTGGCCCGGAACGAGTGCCGGCGACGGCTGCACGGTGACGGCGCCTCTGTCCACGCTCACCGACGATGAGTTCGGCGCCGGTGAGGCGACCGCCGACCTCGGCCTGGCCCTCCAGGAGGCCCAGCAGCGTGAGATGGTGTCGTCGGCGCTGGCCGGGCTGGACCCGGCGGACCGGGAAATCGTCGAGCTGAGCCTGCGGCACGAGTTCTACGGCGCGGACCTGGCCGACGCGCTGGGGGTGCCGCGCAACCAGGCGCAGGCCCTCACCACCCGGGCCCGGACCCGCTTCGAGACCGCGCTGGGCGCGCTCATGGTGGCCCGCTCCAGTGCTGGGCTCGTGCCAGGAGCTGTCCTGGATCCTGGGCGACTGGGATGGGGATCTGACCGCCATGCTGCGTAAGCAGGTCCGCCGGCACATCACCACCTGCGAGATCTGCGGAGAGCACCGGCGGCGCCAGGTCAACCCGCTGGCCCTGCTCAGCGTGCTGCCCGAGCCTGTCCTGCCGGAGAGCGTGCAGCACGAGGCGCTCAGCCTGCTCGCGGACACCTCTGCCGACGCGGCCCAGGAACGGGCGGAGATCGCGGACCGGGCCGAGCCGTTCACCCGGTCCGGGTTCCCGGCACCGCTGGACCCGCTGGCGGCCCGCCGCGGGCCCGCCGCGTTCGTGCCCGCCGCCGGGGTGGTGGTCGCGGTGTTCGCGATGTTCGGCGGCGGGGCCATGCTCGCCGCGAGCACGCTGCACCACGCCACGCCCCCGGTCAGTTCCGCGGTCGCGTCCGCCGTCCCGTCCGCGCAGGCCGCGCCCGCGGTGAACACGCCCAGCGCGTCACCCTCCGGGCACAAGAAGGGTCACGGCAAGCGCGGCGCCAGCACGCGGGGCACCGGCACCGCGTCCTACACGCCGGGGACGGGCAAGTCCGGGAAGGCGTCCCAGCCGGCCAGCCACCCGTCCTCGGCCAAGCCCTCGAAGTCCAAGCACACGACGCCGCCGACCACGAGCCCCCCACGACCACCCCGCCGACCACCACCCCGCCTACGACCACGCCGCCCACCACCACTCCTCCGACCACCACTCCTCCGACCAGCGGGAGCAACGGCGGCATACTCGGGACGATCATCGGCTTGCTGTAGCGCTGACCGCACCGGCCGGCTGCTCCAGTGGCTGGCTACCACCCATGCGGGCTACCCGGCGGCTGGCTGGCCGCACCGCCAGCCCCGCCGGTCAGGAGACGGTGGGGACGCTGGCGTCGGCACGGAGCAGGGCGGCGGCCATCCGCAGCGAGACGAGCTTGCCGTACGCCGCCTCCCGGGGCAGATACTTCATGCCGCAGTCCGGGGCCAGCACGAGCCGCTCCGCGGGCACGTACTTCAGCGCCCGGCGGACCCGGGCGACGATCTCGGCCGGGTTCTCCACGTTCTCGTCACCCAGGTTGAGCACGCCCAGGATGATCGTCTTCCCGTCCAGCCGGGTGAGGATCTCGCAGTCCAGCCCCGACTGCGCGGTCTCGACCGAGACCTGGTCGCAGACACAGTCAGCCAGCTCGGGCAGGAATGAGTAGCCCGACGGCCGCTCGTGGATGATCGCGGCGTAGCCGAAACACAGGTGCACGGCGGTGGTCCCGGTAATGCCCTCCAGGGCCCGGTTGATCACCCGGACGCCGTACTTGCGGGCCTCGTCCGGGCGGGCCTGCAGGTACGGCTCGTCGAGCTGGACGATGTCCGCGCCCGCCTCGAACAGGTCCGCGACCTCCCCGTTCACCGCCTCGGCGTAGCCGAGGGCGAGGTCCTCGGTGCTGGTGTAGTAGTCGTTCTGGGCCTGCTGGGCCATGGTGAACGGGCCCGGCACGGTGATCTTCGTCGTCCGGGTGGTGCTGGCCCGGAGGAACTCCAGGTCCCCGACCTCGACCGGGTGGCGGCGGCGGATCGGCCCGGTCACCCGGGGGACCAGGTTGGGCTCGCCGCTGCGGTCCAGCGCGGTGCCGGGGTTGTCGATGTCCACCCCGTCCAGGGCCGTGGCGAACCGGTTCGAGTAGCTTTCCCGGCGGATCTCCCCGTCGGTCACGATGTCCAGGCCGGCCTTTTCCTGGGCCCGGATGGCCAGTTCGGTCGCGTCACGCTGGGCCTGGTCCAGGTAATCCGGGGCGACCCGCCACAGTTCGGTCGCGCGGACCCGGGGCGGGAACCGGCCGCGCAGCCGCGCGCGGTCGATGAGCCAGTCCGGCTGGGGGTAACTGCCGACCAGGGAAGTGGGGAAGAGCATGACAGCCACAATGTCAGATCGCCCGCCTAGGCGCAGCTTCGGGCAACGCAGCAAAGCCCCCGGACAACGCGGCAAAGCCCCCCCGACCAGGCGGCGCAGCCCCGGACGGCCTGACCATCCCGCCTCCGGCGGGGTGATCCCTGCGCGCCGCGGCCCGCCGGGCCGCGGGGCTATCCCGCGGAGGGATTAACCTCAGGGCGGCCGGTGACCTCGGTGGTGACCAGCCGCCTGGTCACGCTGAGCGGGCCCAGGCCGGACAGCGCCTCGGTCACCCGCGCGGCCAGCCCTGGGGCGGCGGCGGTGGACTCGGCCAGCCCGACGGCCGAGACGCCCGCCAGCCAGGACGGGATGATGTCGGTAACGTCGGTGATCACGTTGGCCTTGGCCCGGTTGGACCGGGCCAGCGCGGTCAGGTGGCGGGTGTCCGGGTCGTCTTCGGTGCCCAGCACCAGGACCAGGTCGCTGGACGCGGCCACGGTCCGGACAGTCTCGGCGCGGTCGGACGCGGCATAGCAGAACCCGTCCGGGTCCGGGCCGCGCAGGGCCGGGAACCGGGACCGCAGGGCCGCGGTCGCGATCGGGGTGTCTTCGACCGGGACGCCGGGCACCAGCACGTAGGAGACGCGCCGGGGGTCGGCGACCTGGACCGCGCCCGCGCCGACCCGGGTCTCGGCCAGGATCGCGTGGTCCGGGGCCTCGCCGAGGATCGCGGGCAGCACCGCGAGGCCCGACTGGCCGATGAGGACCACCTGGTCGCCCCGCTCGGCGAACCGGCGCGCTTCGGCCTGCACCCCGGCGACCAGCGGGCAGGTCGCGTCGATCACATTCAGGCCCCGCTCGGCGGCCTCGTCCCGTACTCCCGGCGCGATGCCGTGCGCCGGGATCAGCACCGTGGCGCCGCCCGGCACGTCATCCAGCGAACGGGCGAAGACAGCGCCGTTCTTCTCCAGGTCCGCGCAGGCCTGCGGGCTCGCCATCAGCTGCCCGCAGACGTAGACCGGGCCCTGGGCCAGGGCCCGGCGGGTCGCCTCAAGGGCCCGCCGCGCGCCCGGGCACCAGGGGCTCACCGCGCCGAGCAGGCGCCGGGTGCCGCCGACCGCCGCCCATTCCTCGACCGCGCTGCGGGCCGCGGCCATGGCCACGCCGTCCACGCTGCTAGCCGCGGCGCCGATCGCGGTGGCCGTGCCGTCGCTGTGCAGCGCGGTGGTGACGAACAGTGCCGCGCCGTCATCCACCTGGGACGCGTCCCCGGACCGGGGCACGGGGGCATACCGCACCCGCACGCCCCGGCGGTACAGCAGCCCGCCGACCAGCGGCGCGGCCGGGCAGTCGAGCCGGCCGTGCGCGGGGTCGCCGATCTCGGTGGCGACCAGCACCTCGCCCGGGGCCACGACGGTTCCCGGCGCCAGGCATTCGCGTGCACTTGATCGGCTCATGGACGCCCCCTGATATCGCCGCGTGCCGGCCCGCTTCGCGATTGGCCGGCCGCCCGGACCCGCCGGCCAGCCACGATGGCCGGCCGCCGCGCTGATGCAGCGGGCCGGGCCGTAGCGTCCGCTGTCGTCCCCGTTTCCTCGCGGATCAGTCTAGTGATGGTGAAGCCGCAGTGTGTGTACCTGCTAACGCGCCGTGTCGGACATGGCGTACGGGGCATAAGGGGTTATAGATTACTAACCCAATCGGAATTACATGTTTTTGGGCGCCCAGGGGGAAGCTGACGCGATACAGCCTGATCAGCCGGGCCGCGCCGGGCAGCGCGAGGGTTTGCCCGTTCAGTACCGCCGGCACCGGGGGAGTACAGAAGATGAGCATGGCCCCACTGGGTACTCACATGCCGTACGGACCAGGGGCACACCAATCAGAGAGGACTGGCGCCATGACCGCTACCGATGAGCTGCTGGCCAACAACGAGCGTTATGCGGAATCTTTCGGCGGCCAGCTGCCGCTTCTCCCGTCCAGGCACCTCGCCGTGGTGGCCTGCATGGACGCCCGGCTGAACGTCTACGGGATCCTCGGCCTCCAGGACGGCGAAGCGCATGTGATCCGCAACGCGGGCGGCGTGGTCACCGACGACGAGATCCGCTCGCTCACGATCAGCCAGCGGCTGCTCGGCACCCAGGAAATCATCCTCATTCACCACACCGACTGCGGGATGCTGACGTTCACCGATGACGACTTCAAGGCGAGCATCCAGAAGGACACCGGCATTAAGCCCGAGTGGGCGGCGGAGGCCTTCCCCGACCTCGACGAGGACGTCCGCCAGTCGGTTGCCCGGATCAAGGCCAGCCCGTTCATCCCGCATAAGGAATCGGTCCGCGGCTTCGTCTTCGACGTGGCGACCGGCAAGCTCCGCGAAGTCTCCTAGCCCGCAGGCATCGCAGCCCGGCTGCGGCGGCCACGGCCGCAGCCGGGTCCGCGGCGGCGGGTCAGGAGTCCGGGGAGTCCGTCCGGCCCTGCTGCTCCGCCAGGAACTGCTCGAACTGGGCCCCGATCTCGTCGGCGGACGGCAGCTGCTCCGAGCCGTCCACCAGCGGCCCGCGCTCGGCTCCCTCGGCGAACGCGTCGTACTGCCGCTCCAGGGCCTGCACGACCTCCATGATCTCCTCGGAGCCCTCGACCTGCCGGCGGATCTCCTCGTCCGTCTCGCTGGCCGCGTCACGCAGCGCGTCGTCGGGCAGTTGCAGCCCGGTGGCGCGGGACACCGAGTCCAGCAGCGTGATCGCGGCCGTGGGATAGGCGGCCTGGGCCAGGTAGTGCGGGACGTGCACAGCGAAGCCGACGGCCGCGCGGTCTTCCTCGCCCAGCCGCATCTCCAGCAGTGCCGCGACGCTGCCGGGGACCTGGAGCCGGTCCACCAGGGGCGGGTACCCCGTGGTCAGGCCGGAACTGGTCGCGTGCGCGGTCACGCCCAGCGGCCGGGTGTGCGGCGCGCCCATCGGGATACCGTGGTAGCCGACCGCCAGCCGGACTCCCATCCGGGAGGCCACGTCCCGGACCGCCTGGGTGAAGAGTTCCCACTCGTGATCCGGCTCCGGGCCGGTGAGCAGCAGGAACTGGCTTCCGGCGGTGTCCTTGAGCAGGTGCATGGCCAGCTCGGGCGCCTCATATTCCTCCCAGTGATCCTGGGAGAAGATCATCGGTGGCCGGCGGGATCGGTAGTCGATCAGCCGGTCCACGTCGAACCGGGCCACTTCCTCATGTTCCAGCGTGCCCAGCAAATGGGCGGACAGCAGTTTGCCCGCCGCCCCGGCGTCGATGAACCCGTCGAGGTAGTGCAGCATCACTGCCCCGTCCAGCACCGGCGCGTCAGGGCTCACCTCGTAGAGGTCTCCCGGATCTCGCACCACGCTCACTGCCCTTCCAGGGTGTCAGTCGGTCTGCCGTCTACCGGTTACCAACCATCAACGGCCGGTCGTCCATCCCGTCAGAGGCGATCTTTGTGTTCCACGCTACCGCCTGCCGCGCTCGCCATAGCGGCGCAATCCGGCCCGCCCACCCGGCCGGCGGCCCCCTGGGCACCCAGGGCCAGCCGCCCCGGCGGTCAGTCGCCGTCAGCCTCGGCCGAGCCGGTGAGCCGGAGCTTACGCTGCGCACGCTGGTAGAACGTGGTCCGGCCGAGGCGGACCACGTGGGCCGCGTCCGGCACCGTGGTCACGACCACGGTGTCGCCCGGGTGCACGTAGCCCTCCACGTTGCCGTCCGCCTCCACCGCCAGCTCGGCGCTGCGCTGCAGCACGGTCAGCGTCAGTTTCTCGGTGCTGGCCAGGAAAAGAGCCCGGTTGAACGCCGAGTGCGGCGCGGCCGGGGTGACCAGCAGCCCTTCGACGTTGGGCGACACGATCGGCCCGCCGGCGGAGAAGTTGTAGGCGGTGGAGCCGGTGGGCGTGGCCACGATGACCGCGTCCGCCGCGTAGCGCACGAACGGATGCGATTCGACGGTCAGCTCCACCACGGCCGAGCCGCCGCGACCCGGGATGCGGGCCAGGTCCACGTCATTGAACGCCACGGTCTGCCGGCCCGAGGAACTCCGCCCGGACCGCGGACCGGGTCTCCACCGTGAACCGGTGCTCGTCGATGGCGCCGAGGGCGTCCGCCATCTCATCCGGGTCGATCTCGGCCAGGAACCCGAGACGGCCCACGTTGACCCCGAGCACGGGGGTCGGGGTGCCGCACGCTGTCCGCAGCGCCCGCAGCATGGTGCCGTCACCGCCCAGGCTCACCATGAGATCGGCGCGCAGCGCCAGGTCCTGCAGGCTGACCGCCTCGACCGGGCCGGGTACCCGGCTGGCCTCTTCCTCCAGCGCGAGCACCGTCACCTTGCGCCCGCTGGCCCAGGCCAGCAGCTCGAACATGGCCGAGTTGCAGTCCCGCCCGGGGTGCAGCACGAGGCCTACCGTGTTGACCATGCCCACGCCGCCCACCTCCTCAGGTCGTGATCAGGGCGCGCACCCGGGCGGCCCGGACCGCGTCGGACAGCGTGCCGATGTCGTAGGCGCCGTAGTGGCGCTTGCCGTTGATGAAGAACGTCGGCGTGCCGGAGACCGCGGACAGGTCCGCGGAGTCCACGTCCGCGGCCACCCGCGCCGCGCCCGTGTGCTTGCGCATATCGTCGGTGAACCGCTCGGTGTTGAGGCCGAGGTCGGCCGCGTACTGGATCAGGTCCCGCTTGGTGAGTGCGCCCTGATGCTCCATCAGCAGGTCGTGCATCTCCCAGAACTTCCCCTGCCGGCCGGCCGCCTCGGCCCCCTCCGCGGCCAGCTGGGCGTGCGGGTGCACATCGTTCAGCGGCAGGTGCCGGAACACGTACCGGACGTCGCCGAAGTCGGACAGCAGTTCCCGGACGACCGGCTCGGCCTGGCCGCAGTACGGGCACTCGAAGTCGCCGTACTCCACCATGGTGACCGGCGCCTGCGCGGGCCCGCGGACGTGATCGCGGTCGGGGTCCACCGGGACGGCCAGGTCGGTGATCAGCGTGGAGGTGCCGAGCAGGGCCCGCAGCTTCAGCCGCTTGGGCAGCAGCCGGGTGATCCGGAAGAGCGTCCAGGTGAGCGCCGACGCGCAGAATGCCGCGGACAGGATACCCAGCTTCGCCTCGGCCAGCAGGGTGCCGCTGAAGGCGAGCGAGGCGATGAGCAGGGCCACGGTGAAGCCGATCCCCGCGATGGCGCCCGCGCCTACGACACCCGCCCAGCCCACCGGCGGCTGGATCCGGCCCCGGCTGAGCCTGGTGACGAGCCACGCGGCCGCGGTGGTGCCCGACCGGCTTGCCCACTACGTACCCGATCAGGATGCCCAGCGTGACCGGGGAGGCATAGGCCTGGGAGAGCAGCCCCACGCTGACCGCGACGCCCGCGTTGGCCAGGGCGAACAGTGGCACGATGAGGTAGCTCGACCAGGGGTGGTACAGCTGCTGGAGCCGCTCGTTGGGGGAGATGGCCAGGCTGACGCCGTCGCGGGCCTCCTGGGCCAGCTGCGGGGTGGGCTGCTCGCGGAACAGCCGGAACAGGTCGCTGGCCCGCTCCAGATCGCCGCGTGCCGCGGGGCGCGCGTAGCTGAGCAGGCCCATGATGAGCCCCACCACCACCGGATCCACGCCGGACTTGAAGAACGCCACCCAGGCCGCCGCCCCGAGCAGGAAGTAGGCCGGGCCGAACCGCACCCCCGCGGCCCGGATGGCTGCCACCGCGAGCAGGAGGCCCACCCCCGCCAGCAGCGCGGGCACCTGCAGGCGCGCGCTGTAAAAGATCGCAATAACGGCCAGTCCGGCGAGGTCATCCACGACGGAGAAGGTGAGCAGGTAGGTGCGCACCCGATCGGGTAGCCAGGAGCCGACCAGCGCCAGCATGCCCAGCGCGAACGCGGTGTCGGTGGACATGGAGGCGCCCCAGCCGCGGGCCCCCGGACCTCCGGCGTTGGCGGCCAGGTAGATGGCGACCGGGACGATCATCCCGCCCAGGCCGATCACCAGCGGCAGCGTCAGCCGCCGCCGCTCGCGCAGTTCGCCCATGTCGAACTCGCGCCGGGCCTCCAGGCCGACCACCAGGAAGAAGAACGTCATCAGGCCGGAGTTCACCCAGCCGTGCAGGTCATCGGACAGGCCCGCACTGCCGATGCTCACCGACAGCCGGGTGGACCACACCGAGCTGTAGGTCCCGCCGGCCGACGTTCGCCCAGACCAGTGCGGCCACCGTCGCGGCCAGCAGGATCGCCGCGCTGCCCGTCTCGGTGCGCAGGAACTGGCGCAGCGGGGTCTCCAGGCTCCGCGCCCACGCGGTCCGGCCGGACAGGAGGGAAGGCGCCGGCTGGGATTCCGTCATGCCCGGATTCTCCCAGGATGGTGGGCGATAGTCGCGCCCGGCTCAGCCCTCCGGGCCGCCGGCAATCTCGTCCTCGTCCTCGTCGGTCAGGTGGACGGCCGCTTCCTCGGCGCCAGCGGCGCCCCCGTCGATGCCCACGTCCCGGGCGACCAGGTCGGGCTCACGGTCCGGGTGGGATCCCTCGTCCTCGGCCACCAGGCGGCCGGCCCGCGGCTGGGGCTCGTCGTAGGACTGCGGGCCCTCCCGGGGCAGGTCGCTCTCGGCGGCCGGGTCGGGGTCGGCGTAGGGGTCGGGCTCCGGCTCTTCCTCGGCCAGCAGCTGGTCGAGCGATTCGCCCTCGCGCTCCTCGGCCAGCGTGTGCCGAAGCGTTCCCCAGCCGACCACTTGTCCGGCGGGGCGATGCCGGGTCCAGCGGGTCGTCGCCGGGGTCGCTCCTCCAGCGTGTCGGACGCGTCCAGCTCCCCGTCGTCTTTGGAGTCGGTGTCTTCCAGCCCATCCGTGCCCGGACTGTACTCACCACGCTCGTAGTCGCCGGTCCCGCCGCCGTATTCGTACTCGACGCCGCCGTCGCCCGGATCGGCTGCGCGGTCATAAGTCTCTTCGGCCATGTGCCCAGGCTAGCGACAACGATCACGGGCTCCGACCCGGAGCAGCCCCGAGTCCAGGTCAGTCGCGGTGCGCCGCTTTGTAGTCCTCCCACCGGTCGAGCAGCAAGGGCAGCTCCTTGCTGACGAACTCGAAGTACATCGCCGACTCGGCGAGCCGTGTCCCGGCGGGGGTGCCCGCACCGAGCACCTCGGCCCCGCCACGCATCGCGTCCGCCCAGCGCATCATGATCCCGTCCCGTACCCGCAGGACCTCGTGCCAGACGTTGTCCGGCATCACGTACACGTGACGCCGGGAACCGGGCTCCGTCTCCCGGCTGACCAGGCCTACCTGGATGAGATAGCGCACGCCGCCCGACACCGCGGCCGGGCTGACCTTCAGCAGCCCCGCGAGCTCCTCCGCGGTGAGCCGGCTGGTGTCCGCGGTCAGCAGGGCGACGAAGATCCGGGCGGGCATCCGCGGCATCCCCGCGTCGGCGAGCAGCGAGGCGAAGCGCTGGATGAACTGCCGCACGGCCGCGCTGTCCCGCGTCTCGCGGACCTCATGAGCCTGCTGGGCTTCGGGGGTCAGGCAGGAACCTCCGGCCTCGGGAGCCTGCCGCGCCGGACGGCCCGGACCATCCCTTCGCGACAGCCCGGCCTCGCGGGCC
This sequence comes from uncultured Actinomycetes bacterium, assembly GCA_963723595.1. Lineage (GTDB taxonomy): Bacteria > Actinomycetota > Actinomycetes > Streptosporangiales > Streptosporangiaceae > RYN-230. Next base: position 46,208 of record CAVRRQ010000008.1, on the reverse strand, counting down.
TGTGCCGCCTTCGACGCCTCCGGCACTGGCTCTCATCCCTCCCATCGCGGCCTCAGCCACCCCTCTCACGAGCGGCTTCAGCCGCCCCTCCTACCGCGGCCTCACCCGTCAGTTTACTAGATACATAACTTTCATGATTTTGTGAATCTAGTGTTAAAGTGAGCCGCATGACAGCGGCGATCGAGGTAGCCGGCCTGACCAAGTCCTTCGGCCGGACACGAGCCCTGGACGGGCTCGATCTCACGGTGGCCGCCGGTGAGGTGCACGGTTTCCTGGGCCCCAACGGCTCGGGCAAGACCACCACGATCCGGGTCCTGCTCGGCCTGATCCGGGCCAGCGGGGGCACCGCCCGGCTGCTCGGCGGTGATCCCTGGCTGGAGGCCACCACGCTGCACCGGCGGCTCGCGTACGTGCCGGGCGACGTCACCTTGTGGCCGAACCTGTCCGGCGGCGAGGTCGTCGACCTGCTCGGCCGGCTCCGCGGTGGTCTCGACGAGAAGCGCAAGGCGGCTCTGCTGGAGAAGTTCGAGCTCGACCCGGCCACGAAGAGCCGGTCCTACTCCAAGGGAAACCGGCAGAAGGTCGCGCTGGTCGTCCGCGTTCTCGTCCGGGGCCGAGCTGCTGATCCTGGACGAGCCGACCTCGGGGCTGGACCCGCTGATGGAGGCGGCGTTCCGGCAGTGCGTGGAGGAGGAACGGCAGGCGGGCCGGACCGTGCTGCTGTCCAGCCACATCCTGTCCGAGGTGGAAGCACTCTGCGACCGGGTGACGATCATCCGTGCAGGCCGCACGGTGGACTCCGGAGCCCTGTCTGACCTGCGGCACCTCTCACGGACCTCGGTGCGCGCCGAGCTTGAGCGGCCGCCGGACGGGTCTGGAGGGGCTGCCGGGGGTGCACGACCTGGAGATCACCGGGCACCGGGTCAGCTGCCAGGTGGACAACGACGCACTCGGAGAGCTGCTCAGACGGCTGGCCGAGGCGGGGGTGCGCAGCCTGGTGAGCCAGCCGCCGACGCTGGAGGAGCTGTTCCTGCGGCACTACACGGATCCGTCATGACCACGCTGGCGGCCCGCACGCAGCGGCCGGCCGGCCGCGGCCCGGCCACGGCCCGGCCGGGCTGGCCGGGACCGCCACGCTGATCTCGCTCGGCCTGCGCCGCGACCGCATTGTTCTCCCGGTCTGGGTGTACGTCTTCGCGGCCAGCATCGGCAGCACCGGGTACAGCTTCCGGCATCTCTACGCGAGCCTGCCCGAGCGGCTCGCGCTCATCGCCAGCGTCCAGCATGACCCCTCGGTCCTGGCGCTGAGCGGGCCGGTATCCGGGACCAGTGCGGGTTCGCTGGTCGCCTGGAAGGTCCTGGTCTTCGCGGCCGCGGCCGCCGGGCTGATGGGGATCTTCACAGTGGTCCGGCACACCCGCGACGACGAGGAGCAGGGGCGGCTGGAACTGGTGGGCGCCGCCGTGGTCGGCCGCCAGGCGCCGCTGGCCGCCGGCCTGGCGGTGGCGTTCGGAGCCAGCCTGGTGCTGATCCCGCTCATCGCCGTGGTTCAGGCCACTCTGGGCTACCCGCTGGCCGGCTCGGTGGCCCTGGGCGCGGCGGTAGGGCTGTCCGGCTGCGTGTTCGCGGCCGTGCGCGCGGTCTGCGCCCAGCTGACGGTCAGTGCCCGGACGGCCCGCGGGATGGCCGTGGGCGCGCTGGGGGTCGCCTTCCTGCTCCGCGCGGTGGGCGACGCCGCGTCCGGGACGTCCTGGCTGCGCTGGGCCTCACCGCTGGGCTGGGCCGAGCAGATGCGGGTGTACGCGAACCCCCGCTGGGGCGTGACCATCCTGTTCGTGCTGAGCGCCGCGGTGCTGGCCGGATGCGCCGCGCTGCTGGGCGCCCACCGTGACCTGGGTGCGGGCCTGCTGCCCGCCCGGGCGGGCCGGCCGCAGGCGCCCCCCTGGCTGCGCAGCCCGCTCGCGCTGGCCTGGCGGCTGCAGCGCGGCGCGCTGCTCGGCTGGGCGGCCGGTTTCGTGCTGGCCGGCGCGGTGCTCGGCTCGGCGGCCCGTGGGATCGGCGCCGATGCTGAACACCAGCTCCCAGGCCCGGCAGCTGTTCCTCCGGCTGGGCGGGCACAGCGGGCTCGTCGACGCCTACCTCGCCGCGGTGATCGGGATGATGGGAGTGGCCGCGGCGGCGTACGCGGTGGCGGCCGTCCTCCGGCTGCACGCCGAGGAAAGCGAGCGGCGGGCCGAGCCGGTACTGGCCGCCCCGGTCGGGCGGGTCCGCTGGGCCGGGAGCCATCTGCTGCGTCGCCGGCCTGGGCAGCGCGGGGCTGCTGGCGGTGGGGGGCACGGCCATGGCGCTCGGGGAGGGGCTGACCTCGGGTGGGCTCGCCACCCTGGTGCCCCGGCTGGCCGGGGCGGGGTTTGCGCAGGTCCCGGCCGCCTGGGTGATGGCGGGGCTGGCGGTGGGCGTCTTCGGGCTGGCGCCGCGGATCGCAGTGCCGGTGGCGTGGACGGCGCTGGGCGTGGCCGCTCTCATCACGTTGCTCGGGCCGGCGATCAGGCTGCCGCAGTGGGTGCTGGACGTGTCGCCGTTCTCGCATATCCCGAAGCTGCCAGGGGCGCCTGTCACGGTCGCGCCGCTGGTCTGGGTGACTGCGGAGGCGGTAGTGCTGGCTGTGGCGGGGCTGGTGGGGTTCCGGCGGCGCGATCTGATGTGACTTGGCGGTAGGGGCGGGGTGGGTGCCGTGGGCGCTGGCTGGCCCTGGCCGGCGCGTAGGCCCGCCTGGCGCGGCCGGCGCGGGTGTGCTGCTTCCGTCCGCCGTATCGGGTTCGCCTGCGCCCACCGCACCCACCCCGCCCACGTGAGCTACGTCCGCGCCCCGCCGGGTACGCCCGCGCGCACTGCACCCACCCCGCCCCGCCCTGCGTGAGGCTGCGTCGGTCCGTCTGCGCCCATCTCACCCACGCCACCTCGCGTGAGTCCGATTCGGCCTTGCTAGGTGCAGTCGTCCTCGGTCACGGCCACCCCGAGTCGGCCGCTCGTGCCGAGTCAGTTCGCCCCATCAGCATCATGGGTCACATCGATCATGGCCAGCGGGGCACGTTTCACGCGGAGGGTGCGTTCGCCGGGGAGGTTTTGCGCGGTTTGGCGCACGATGCGCGTGAAACGTGGGCGGGAGGGGCCAGTGTGACTGGAGGGATAAGGCCGTGGAAGGCCAGGGGCTGCGGCACCCACGCGCAGCGGGTGGGGCTCGGGGGGCACGGAGGGTGGCCGACTCGCGGTGGGGGAGATGCGAATGGGGCCCCTCCGAGTATGAGTCGGAGGGGCCCCACCTGACCGCGTTGCGCCGGGGCTCCGGTTGCCCGGATTGCCTGGCGCTCTGCGGCCGACCGCCTGGCATGGGAAGCAGCAACTGAAATGCCGGTTGCCCGGCCTTCCTGCCGCCCGGGTTTCCCCGGCGTCCCGGGAGTTTCCCCCCGGAAGGACTTCCGCCTTAGCGATGAATGAATTTTTACTCCATCCGGGGCGATGGGCGCAAGGATTTCTGGCCAGTAATTTCAAGATTTTTTGTGTTATCCGGGAAATCCACAAGAAGGCGTGTGTTATCCCCCGGGAAAGGCGGCTGTCCACCGGGCTATCCACAGTCTGGTCCACAGCCCGGGGCCTGGGGGCAGCCGGTTCACAGTGCGCTGGTAGATCCGTGACCAGGGTGCGCGCCGCTCAGGATGCCGCGGCCCGGCCCGGCCGCCCAGCGCGCTCTATGAGCGTGAATGCCCGCATACGCAGCGAGGCCCCTCCACGTATGAGATGGAGGGGCCTCGTCGCGGCCATCGAGCAGGGCTGCCGATTACTCGGCCACCGGGGTACTGTCCGGCCGCTCCACCGGGGCGGGAAAATCAGCCCGGAGTGCCAGTTTCCCGGCGCTCCGCACGCCCGCCCAGACGTTCCGGTTTCCCGGTCCGCCGGAGTGCGGGGGTCCAGCTGATCTCCATATCTGGTGGTGCGGAATTTCTACCGCTTGCCGCAGAACAGTGCAAGGACTTCTCACCGGTAATTTACCTATTTTATGGTTATGAACAGCTTTTCCACACCAGTGGCCTGGTTATCCCCCGGGCCGGGCCGCTGTCCACCGGGTTATCCACAGCCCGGTCCACAGCCCCCCGGGACGGGACCATCCCGAGGACGGAGGTGGCGGGGGTCAGCTGGCGGGGTGCGGCTGGGGATCCGGCCGTTCCCCGCTGGCCGGGGCAGGAGAGTCACCCGGAACGGATCCGTTGGGGCCCTCGGGGGTGGCCTGCCGGGGCGCGGCGGCGCAGCAGGGTGCCGAGCAGGGCCAGGCCGAGCGCGCCCGCCGGCGGGAGGGTGACCAGGGCGGGCAGCTGATACCGCCAGGAAAACTCGAACAGGTCGGAGGCGAGCAGGACCGCCACGGCCGAGCCGAAGACCAGCAGGCAGGCCAGGGCGAGCTGGCGCTGGCGGCCGGTGAGGAAGCCGCGCCCGCGGGCGGCGGCCAGGCCTCCCGCCAGGGCGATCAGCGCGCCCGCCAGGCCGGCCAGGGTGGCGAACGCCAGCAGCGGTCCCGGCGTGTAGCCGCCGTGGCAGTTGGTAGCCGCGCAGGAAGGAGGCGAGCGGCCGGCTCACCGTGGCGTGGCCGCCCATGCCGGCGGGCAGCGGCCGGACCTGGACCGGGCCGCCGCTGGCCGGAAGTGCAGGCCCAGCATGATCGTGTGGTCGCGGCTGAGGAAGATGCTGGTGCCGTAGGCCGGGTAGCTGGTCTGGAACTGCCAGCGGGAGATCGGCGTGTCCCCGGTGCTGGTCACCCGGTGCAGCTCGAACAGCCTGGCCGCGTCGCCGAGGACGCCCCCCACCACCCGGAGCGGCTGCTGGGTGATGACGCGGTGCTCGAAGTTGCCGATGACCTCGCCGTGGGTGAGGCCGGGCGGCGCGACGTAGGCGTGGTCGGGGGACAGGGCACTGTGCACCAGCCCGTCCGGGCCGAGCCGGATCGCGAGCGCCCGCGGCGGGCAGACCGCCCGTTCGTAGGCGGGCATCTTCAGCGTCGCGCAGTCGGCGCTCTCCGCCAGCCTCCCGTAGATGGTGCTCCCCGCCGCGGGGGCGAGCGAGAACTGGTGGGCGACCACGTACTCACGGAAGCGAGAACGCGGCGATGGGGACGGCGAACGCGGCGCAGAGGACCACCGCCTGGAGCAGCTTGCGCCGCCAGCCCGGCACCACGATCAGCACGTAGACCACGGCGGGGACGATCAGGATCTGGCCGACCTGGGCGATGGGTGCGCTGGCGCCTAGGGCCAGGCCGCCCGCCGCGATCCGCCAGGGTCCCGGCTCGGGCCGCCACAGCAGCAGCGCCAGACCCGCGACGATCAGCGCCTCGAACCAGACGTCCGGCATGATGGTCTGCTCGATCTGCACCTGGTAGGCGTCGAGCAGGACCGGTGCGGCCGCGAGGGCGGCCAGCCAGCGCGGTGTGCCGCGGCGCAGCAGGAGCAGGTACAGGACCACGGCCATGGCCAGGCCGACGAGGTGCTGGACCACCGTGACCGTATCGAGGTTGCCCCCGGCCAGCAGCACCTTGAGGATCACGTTGTAACCGAGCGGATCGTTGCCGGGCCACGCGCCGAACAGGTACTTGAGACTGTCGATATACAGCAGGGCGGGCTGGTACGCGGCCAGCGAGAGGCCGCGGAGGACCAGCCCGGCCAGCAGTAGCACCGTGATCAGCCAGTGCCGCCGCGCGGCCGTGGCGGCCGCCCGGCCCGGGCCGCGCCGGGCTCCGTGAGCCTGGCCGGCCGCGTTCCCGGCGGTTCCGTCAGCGGATCCCGTCGCCCCCGGCCGGGCTGGAGCCCGCGGTGGTTCGCAGTCGCATGACGGTCATCCCGGTTGGTGAGCGGCGCTGACATCGGGCCGGTGGCGGCCGATCGGGCCGGCGGGCGGTGCAAGACGCCGAGCCGGTGGATGGCGCTGACGTAGAAGGCTATCCGAGGTCCCTGAGCGCCGGGTCCAGTCTGCGTTCAGGGATGAATTTTCTTACCTTCGCTAAGCATTGTCACGAACGTGGCGATGCGCCGGGCCCGGGTCTCCGGCCGCTTGGCCTCCGCCACGCGGTAGAGGATCGCGTACCGGTTCGCCCGGTCCAGGGTGGCGAAGAACGCACGGGCCGCGTCGTTGCCGTCCAGGGCCCGGGCGAGATCCTCGGGCACCGCCGCGGTGGACTGCGGCTCGTAGGCCGCGGACCAGCGGCCGTCCGCCCGGGCCCGCTCGACCTCGCGCAGCCCCGCCGGCCTCATCCGGCCGGACTCGATCAGCGCGGTGGCCTGCTCGCGGTTGATCCGGGACCATTTGCTGGCGGGCTTGCGCGGCGTGAAGCGCTGCAGCCAGTAGCCGTCGTCCAGGCGGCCCTTCTGGCCGTCGATCCAGCCGTGGCAGAGCGCCACGCAGAGGGCGTCGGGGTAGGAGACCCCGGGGGCCCCCGAACCCTTGCGGGGGATCTTCAGCCACAGGCCGGCCGAGTCCGCGTGATGCTCGGTGAGCCAGGCATCCCACTCGGCGGGGGACCCAGGACCCAGGACCGGAAGCCCGTCGTCAGGCATAGGGACAGTGAACCATGCGTTCGGGTTCGTGAGCGTCAGTTGTATTTTCGCAAGTAACGAACTGCTGAGCCCCCGAGGGAGTCGTGACAGAACCGAGCCGCCGCCGGCGACTGCTGATCCTCGTCATCTGCTGCATGAGCCTGGTCATCGTGGGCCTGGACAACACGATCGTGAACGTGGCGCTGCCGTCCATCCAGCGGGACCTGCACGCCTCGGTGTCCGGGCTGCAGTGGGTGGTGGACGCCTACACGCTGGTGCTGGCCAGCCTCCTGGTGCTGTCCGGCTCCACCGCGGACCGGTTCGGGCGGCGCAGCACGTTCCAGGCCGGGCTGGCCACGTTCACGATCGGCTCGCTGCTGTGCAGCCTCGCGCCCAGCCTGGGCTGGCTGGTGGCGTTCCGGATGCTGCAGGCGGTCGGCGGCTCCATGCTCAACCCGGTGGCCATGTCGATCATCGTGAACACCTTCACCGACCGGGCCGAGCGGGCCCGGGCCATCGGCGTCTGGGGCGCGGCGGTCGGGGTCAGCCTGGCCCTCGGCCCGGTGGTAGGCGGGCTGCTGATCGCCACGGTGGGCTGGCGGGGAATCTTCTGGGTGAACATCCCGGTCGGGGTGGCGGCGATCGTGCTCACCGCGCTGTTCGTGCCCGAGTCCAAGGCCCCGCACGCGCGGCGGTTCGACCCGGTCGGCCAGTTGCTGGTCATCGTGACGCTGGGCTCGCTGATCTACGGGATCATCGAGGGCCCGGAGCACGGTTGGAGCTCACCGGAGATCATCGGCTGCTTCGCCCTGTTCGCGGTGGCCCTGGGGACCCTGCTCGTCTACGAGCCGCGGCGGCGCGAGCCACTGCTGGATCTGAGGTTCTTCCGCAGCGCGCCGTTCTCCGGGGCAACGGTGATCGCGGTCAGCGCGTTCGCGGCGCTGGGCGGGTTCCTCTTCCTCAACACGCTCTACCTGCAGGATGTGCGCGGCTACTCGGCCCTGCACGCCGGATTGCTCACGCTGCCGCTGGCCGCGGTCACGGTGGTCTTCGCGCCGCTGTCCGGCCGGATGATCAGTATCCGCGGCCCGCGGATCCCGCTGATCGTCGCGGGGATCTGCATGTCCGGGGGCGCCCTGATGCTGACCGGGCTGACCGCGCAGGCGTCCACCAGCTGGCTGCTCGCCTCCTATGTGCTCTTCGGGATCGGCTTCGGAGTGGTGAACGCCCCGATCACCAACACCGCGGTGTCCGGGATGCCCCGGGCACAGGCGGGGGTCGCGTCGGCGATCGCGTCCACCAGCCGGCAGGTGGGCCAGTCGCTGGGAGTGGCGGTGGTGGGCTCCGCGGTGACCTCGGTCATGGTCGGCTCGATGCGCACCGGCTTCACCACCGCCAGCCACGTGGGCTGGTGGATCATCACCGGCTGCGGGCTGGTCGTGCTGATCGTGGGCCTGGTGACGAGCGGCCGGTGGGCGCGGCAGACCGCCGCCCGGACCGCGGACCGGCTCATGTCGGAGGAGGAGCCGGTCCCGGTCGGGTGAGGGCGCCCCGGGCGAGCGCTGGCTGAGAGTTCGCTGGGTGAGGCCGCCCGGAGTCAGCTGGGCGGGCTGACGCTGATCAGCGAGAAGGGGGCGCCCTGGTCGTCGGTGACCATGGCGATCCGCCCGAACGGCGAGTCGCGGGGCGGCTCGATGACCCGGCCGCCCGCAGCGGTCACGGTGGCCGCGGCCGCGTCGGTGTCGGCGGCCGCGAAGTACGCGGCCCAGTGCGCGGGCACCTCGGCGGGCACGCTGCCGGGCAGCTCGCCGATCCCGCCGACCTCGGTGCCGCCGACCTTCAGCGTGGCGTAGCGGAAGCCGTCGCCGCTCATGTCGCCGTACTCGTAACCGAACACGGCCTGGTAGAAGGCCTGGTTCTGGTCGTAGGCGCGGCTGAGGTTCTCGTTCCAGCACAGCGAGCCGGGCTCGTTGGCCAGGCCGACCCCGGTGTGGGCCCGGGCCTGCCAGACGCCGAAGAAGGCGCCGCCGGGGTCGGCCGCGACCGCCATCCGGCCCACGTCCATCACGTCCATAGGCCCCGCGAGCGTCTGCCCCCCGGCCGCCTTGATCTTGCTGACCGTGTCGTCGAGGTCGTCGGACGCGAGGTAGGTCGTCCAGACCGGCGGCATGCCGGGCGGTCCCTGCTTCGGGCCGATGCCCGCCACCGGCCGGCCGTCCTTCAGGGCCATGGCGTAGCCGCCCGCCTCGGGCGGCCCGGCCTGGATGTCCCAGCCGAACAGGTTCGTGTAGAAGGTGCTGGCCCGGCCGATGTCGTTGACCCCCAGGTCGATCCAGCACGGCGTGCCCGCCGGCCAGGCGGTGTCACGAGTGACCATGATTCCCCCACGTGCTTGTTGTGGCCAGCGCATCCCCCGCGCCGGCACCAGGGCCAGCCTAGGAGCGCGAGGGGGCGCGCGCACCCCTCCCCGCCGGGCAGCCGGGCCCGGTGGCAGGCATTCCCGGTGGGAGACACCCCGGTGGGAGACACCCCGGTGGCAGGCAGGCCCGGTGGTAGACAGGTGCCGTGGAGACATGGGATGCGATCAGAGCGCGCAGGAACGTCCGCAACTACACCAGCCAGCCCATCGAGCGGGCTGACCTGGAACGGATCCTCGAGGCCGGCCGGCGGGCCCCCTCGGCCCGGAACTGGCAGCCGTGGGACTTCGTGGTCGTCACCGGCCGCAGTGAGCTGACCGAGCTGGCCCGGGTGTGGCAGGGGGCCCGGCACGTGGCCCAGTCCGCCGCGACCATCGCCCTGGTGGCGCCGCTCCTGGACGACGAGCACCGGCGCGAGGGCCTGCGGTACGACCTGGGCCAGGCGACGATGGACATCATGCTCGCCGCGACGGACCTCGGCATCGGCAGCGCGCACGCGTCAGTGGCCGACCAGGACCTGGCCCGGGAGCTGCTCGGCTTCCCGGAAGACCGCTTCCTGGCCTACCTGATCGCGCTGGGCTACCCGGCGGACCGGCCGCTGGCGCCCATCCGGCGGCCCGACCGCCGCCCGTTCGAGGAGGTCGTGCACTGGACTCACTGGTAACCGGACTCACTGGTAACCGGGCCCACTGGTCCCCGCCAGTGAGCCCCGCTCTGCGCGCGTCCCGGTCTGCGCGCCCCGGTCAGGGCTCCGAGGGGAAGCAGTAGGAGTCGCTCGACGCGTCGCCGCCCTGCAGCCGTACCTGGTGGGTGCGCCGGCCGCGGAACGCGTCGCCCTCGGGGAAGAAACGCTCGTCGAAGGCCAGCCCGCCGTCCGGGGTGACGTCCAACTTGGCCATCCAGGCGCCCACCCCTCCGGGGTAGAACTGGTCGTCCCAGGCGCCGTACAGCGAGTTCGTAAAGTAGACGCGCTTACCGTCCCGGCTCACCTCGACCATCTGCGGGCCGCCGCTCAGCGGCTGGTCCGGCCGGGCCGGATGGGCCGCACGCCCGACGATCCCGCCGATCCGCACCGACCCGGTTTCGACCGGGTGCAGCGGGTCGCTCACGTTGTACTGCTTGAGCTCGCCGGTGCCCCAGCACGACACGTACAGGAACTGATCGTCCACGGACAGGTTGATGTCCGTGACCAGCGGCGGCACCGCGCCGAAGCCCTGCAGCAGCGACGGGAGCTGATCGGCGGGGGCCGGCTCAGCCGGGATGGTGATCACCTTGGTCGCGGCCCACTGGCCGTTCTCCTCGTGCCACATCCAGATCGAGGCGGACAGGTCCTCGACACTGATCACCACGCCGACGAAGCCGTACTTCTGGGTCGGGTCGTGCGCGGGCCGCAGTTCCAGCACCATCTGATGCTCGTCACCCAGGTCCACCGTCTGCGTGAGCTTGCGGGTCTGCATGTCCCAGAAGTGCAGCCGGTGGCCGTACTTCCGGCCGAGCAGCAGCTCGGGCACGACACCGTCCTCGATCATGGACGGGGTGCCCCACTCGGAGGTGATGGCCACGTCGGCCATGACGTGCCACCACACGTCGTAGGCGAAGAACTGGTCGCCGCGGTCGGCTTCCCACGGTCCGAGCACGTCGAACGTGTTCTGGTCCAGCAGGGCGATCCCGCCCGGCCCCTCTTCCCCGTAGCCACCCAGGCAGGACATGAATACCGCGCCCGGGCCGCAGTGCACGGTGTGCGGCCGGGAGTAGCCGGCCCGCTTGCCCACCTCGTCCGCCTCGAGCACCCTCGTGACCGTGGGCGAGCTCGGGTCCGGCTCCGTGTCCAGGATGTGCACCCGGGACGAGCGGATGCCCGGGACGACCAGGTAGCGGCGGCCGCCATGGTCGTGGCCCCCGCCGGGGTGCAGCGCACTGGAGCAGGCGTTCCACCCGAAGTGGTGAAGTTCGTCACCGAGAGAGGGCAGCTCGGTGAAGCCGACCACGGACCCGTACTGCGCGGAGTCCGGGTCGGTGTCCAGTACGGCGATCGCGTCGGGCTGGTCGGCGGGCCGGGAGAACGTCGCGACGTAGGCGAGTTTCTCGGGCGGGGCCTCCGCCGCGTCCCGGGGGGTGCGGTAGAAGGTCGGATCGAGGTGGTGATGCTCATCTGCCATAGCTGAGATCCTTCACGGTTCGTCCGGGGAGCGGCGCAGCATGCGGCCTGACCCGGCCCATCCGGCCCACCCGTGCTCAACCAGGCCAGGCCTGCCTGAGCACGGGTCTGGCCAATAGGCGGATTCCGGATCAGCTACCGCAGGTATTCAGTTGGCAGGCGCCTGCTGCCGTGCCCGTTCAGTACATCAGCCAGAAGCCGCTGATGACCAGGGCACCGAGCGCCACCAGGGCAAAGAGGGCGACCCAGACCCCGCCGGGCAGCGCCGGTGAGCGCCGCGAGCTGGTCCGCGTCCGACCGGGAGGCCCGGCCCCGCCGGCGGGAGCGCTGCAGCTCCAGGACCGGCCGGATCCCCCCGAGCAGCAGGAACCAGGCCATCGCGTACCCGGACGCCGCCTGCAGCAGCGATGAGCCGCGCCAGGTCACCAGGGCCACGGCCGCCGCGACGGTGACGGTGGCGAGGATCCCGTAGGCGTTGCGGACCATCAGGGTCAGCGCGGCCAGCAGGACCAGGCAGAGCAGCAGCGCCGCTACCAGGTGCCCGGTGGCCAGGAGGGCGGCCGCGCCCAGTCCCAGGAGCGGGGGAGACAGGTACCCGGCCGCGGCGGTGGCCACAATGCCGGGACCCGAGGCGTTGCCGGCGGACACGGTGAGGCCGGCCGTGCTGCGGTGCACCCGCACCCCGTCGAGCCTGCGGCCCACCGCCAGCGCGACCAGTGCGTGGCCGCCTTCGTGAGCGATGGTCACCACCGTGCGGGACAAGCGGCCAGGCCCGGCGCCACCCGACCAGGATCAGCGCGGCCAGGGCGGTGCCCAGGACCAGCAGCCGGGGCGGCAACGGCTCGGCGGTGACCGCCTCGTGCCACAGCTGGCTGAGCGAGGTGGCGTGCACGCCCGCCATCCTGCCAGGCGGACGGGGCAGGCCGGGCCCGGGAAGCGGGTAATTCAGGGCATCCGCAGCCAATTCCCAGGTTGGCGGGGTGAGACCTCGGCGGTGGTGCGGGGCTCAGGGGCGGGGTCAGCAACGGGACAGGTGGTCGATCTGGGCGACCTCATCGGAGGTCAGCGGAAGCTCAGCACGTCGAAGTTGGCCGCGATCCGGTCCGGGCGCGCCGACTTCGGGATCACCGCGATGCCGTGCTCGAGGTGCCAGCGCAGCACCACCTGGGCCGGGGTGACCCCGTGCTTCTCCGCGATCCTGGTCAGCACCGGGTGACCGAGGTCCGTCCCCTTGAGCGGGCTGTAGCCCTCCAGGGTCACCCCCCGCTCGCGGCTGTCCTCCAGCACCGCCTCGTCATAGTCGGCCGGGCTCCACGGGATCTGGTTGACGGCAGGCGCTTCCCCGGTCGCCTGGATCAGCCGGTCGACCTGCGCGATCGAGTAAGTTGCTCACCCCGACCGCCCGGGCCAGGCCCTGGCCGCGGAGGGCGAGGAACTCCCGCCACACCGGCGCGACCGCCCGGGCGGGCGGCGGCCAGTGCACGAGCCACAGGTTGACGTAGCTGGTGCCGAGGGCCCGCAGGCTGGCGATCAGCGTCTTGCGCTCCTAGCCCGCCTTGCCCGGGGGGAGCTTCGTGGTGATGAACACCTCGCCCCGGTCCAGGCCGCTGTCCCGCAGGGCGTGGCCCACCTCGGCCTCGTTGCCGTACATCGTGGCCGTGTCGAGGTGCCGGTAACCCACCTGCAGCGCGGCGAGGATGGCCTCGTACCCGGCTGAGCCGCGCAGCCGCCACGTGCCGAAGCCGAGCAGCGGCATGCTCACCCCGCCGGGCAGCACGGCGGAGGGGATTTCTGGCGCCTTCGTCATAGGGGACATTCTGCCCAGCTGAGCGCGTCCTGACTCGGCGGGAGTCAGGCGATCACTGTCCCGGTCCGGGCGGTGAGGTCGGCGTACAGGTCGCCCAGCCGCTTGGTCACCGGCCCCGGCGAGCCCGATCCGATGGGCCGCCCGTCCAGCCGGATGACCGGGGTGAGACCACCCATGGTGCCGGTCACGAACACCTCGTCGGCCGCGTAGAACTGGGTCAGGCTGTAGTCACCGGCGGTGTGCGGGATGCCCGCCTCCGCGGCGAGTTCCAGGACGGCGGCCCGGGTGATGCCCTCCGGGCAGGCGGCCGCCGTGGGGCGTGCCCAGGTGCCCGGCGGTGACCAGGAACAGGTGCGTCGCGTTGGTCTCGGCCACGAACCCGCGGCTGTCCAGCATGACCGCGTCGTCCGCCCCGGCCACGTTGGCCTCGATCTTGGCCAGGATCGAGGTGAGCAGGTTGTTGTGGTGGATCTTGGGGTCCAGGACATCCGGCGCCGGGCGGCGCACGCTCGAGGTGATCAGGGTGATCCCGGACTGGTCGTACACGGGGTCCTTGTGCTCGGCCAGCACGATCAGGGTCGGCCCGGACTGGTTGAGCCGGGGATCCATGCCGCTGGTGATCTTCACGCCGCGGGTCAGGGTGAGCCGGATGTGCACGCCGTCGGTCATCGCGTTCGCGCGCAGCGTGCGGCGGATCTGCTCGGTGATCTCCTCGTCCGGGGGGACCCCGGTGAAGGCCAGCGCGGCCGCGGAGCGGCGCAGCCGCGCGAGGTGCTCGTCGAGCCGGAAGATCCGGCCCTGGTAGAGCCGCAGCCCCTCCCACACCGCGTCGCCGCCCTGCACCGCGGAGTCGAAGGGGCTGACCGCGGCCTGGTCGCGGTGCGACAGCACGCCGCCCACGTTGACGACGAGGTCACGGTTGCGCTCATCAAACGTCTGCAGCACTACGAGGCTCCGGGGTGGGATGCGGGGTCCTGGTCAGCGGGGTGGGTGGGGGGTCCTGGCCTGGCGCGCCGGTCAGGCGGGAGGCCCGGAGCCGCAGGTAGAACGGCTGGCACTGGTCGGCCAGCGCGGCGAGCCGCGGCGGGAGGGCCTGGTCCGGCGGGTGGTACGGGCCGAAGCCCGTTGACCGCCACGACCGAGTCGTACCAGTGCGGCGCCCAGACGCCGTCGGTCTCCCGCGGGCCCGGCGGCCAGGAGAGCATGGCCGCCGTGAACGGGACGCCCAGCGCCGCGCACAGTCGCGCGCAGCACCGGCTCCGGGTGTTCCAGCAGGTCGCGGGCGTCGATCACGGGGCCGCCGAACCGGTCGAAGATCTCGGCCTGCTGCCAGATGCCGAGATCGTCCAGGGTGGGCGTGGCCCGCACCTTCGCGTAGGAGGCCAGCAGTTCCCGGGGATCCCGGATGAGGAACGCGTGCCGCAGCGGCGCGAGCGCCTCCCGGTCCACCTCCGGCAGCAGGTGATGGGTCATGTGCTTGCCGTAGAACACGGTCCGGCCCGCCGGGCAGGGGCGCCGTGGTCAGCTGGCGGATCACCGTCTGCCAGCGGGTCGGCTGGCTGGCGATGACCTCCTCCCGGCCCGGGTGGGCGAGCCCGGTGCGGTCCAGGTAGAAGGCGTACAGCGGCTCGTCCGCGACCACGGTGTCCGGGCGGTTCTCCCAGGCCCGCATGAGTGCGGTGGACACCGTGCGCGGCCCGGACCACATGGCGATCCGGATTGGTTCACCCGCCATGGCTCAGCGGGTGAACTGGCCGGACTCGGCGGCGATCGTCGTGTCCTCGCCGTGCCCGGTGTGCACGACGGTCTCGGGCGGCAGGTCCATCAGCCGGTCCCGGATCGACCGGATGATCACGGCGTGATCGGAGTACGACCGGCCGGTCGCGCCCGGGCCGCCGTGGAACAGGGTGTCCCCGGAGAACACGACCCGCAGGGCGGGCGCGTACAGGCACACGCTGCCCGGCGAATGGCCGGGCGTGTGCAGGACCCGCAGCGGGGTGGCCGCGATCTCGATGACCTCCTCGTCGGCCAGGTCGCCGTCGGGCACCGTGTCGGGGTAGATCATCCGCCACAGGACCTGGTCGGCGGGGTGCATCAGCACCGGCGCCCCGGTCGCCTCGGCGACCTGCGGCGCCGCGTCGATATGGTCGTTGTGGCCGTGGGTGCAGACGATGGCGGACAGCCGGCGCCCGCCGACCGCGGCCAGGATCGCCTCCGGATCGTGAGCCGCGTCGATGACCAGGACCTCGCGGTCGTCGCCGATCAGCCACACGTTGTTGTCCACCGCGAAATCCTGGCCGTCCAGCGAGAACGTGCCCGAGGTGACGATCTTCGCGACCTGGGCGGTCACGGCAGCGTCACCACGCTGCGCAGGACCTCGCCGCGCTCCATCTTCGCGAAGGCCTCCTCGATCTCGTCCAGGAGGATTCTTTCCGAAACGAACTTATCGAGCGGCAACCTTCCCTGCAGGTAGAGGTCGATGAGGACCGGGAAGTCACGCTCCGGGAGGCAGTCGCCGTACCAGGAGGACTTGAGTGAGCCGCCCCGGCCGAAGACGTCCAGCAGGGGCAGCTCGATGCGCATGTCCGGGGTGGGCACGCCGACCAGGACCACCGTCCCGGCCAGGTCCCTCGCGTAGAACGCCTGCTGGTAGGTCTCGGGGCGGCCGATCGCCTCGATGACCACGTCGGCGCCGTTCCCCCCGGTCAGGGCCCGGATTCCCTCGACCGGGTCGGTCTCCCGCGAGTTGATCACGTGGGTGGCACCGAACTGCCGGGCCCACTCCAGCTTCCGCGGGTCGATGTCCACCGCGATGATCGTCCGCGCGCCGTTGAGTACCGCGCCGAGTACCGCGGCGTCACCCACCCCGCCGCAGCCAATGACGGCGACCGAGTCGCCCCGGGTGACCGGGGCGGTGTTGATGGCGGCGCCGAGGCCCGCCATGACGCCACAGCCGAGCAGCCCCGCCACCATGGGCGGGGCGGCCGGGTTGACCTTGGTGCACTGGCCCGCCGCGACCAGTGTCTTCTCCGCGAACGCGCCGATCCCCAGCGCGGGGGACAGGACCGTGCCGTCCGTCAGGCTCATCTTCTGGCTGGCGTTGTGCGTATTGAAGCAGTACCAGGGCCTGCCCCGCTTGCAGGCGCGGCACTCGCCGCAGACCGCGCGCCAGTTCAGGATGACGAAGTCGCCGGGCGCGATCGCGGTGACCCCGTCGCCCACCGCCTCGACCTCGCCGGCCGCCTCGTGCCCGAGCAGGTAGGGGTAGTCGTCCCCGATGCCGCCTTCCCGGTAGTGCAGGTCGGTATGGCAGACGCCGCACGCCTGGACCCGGACCAGGGCCTCACCCGGCCCCGGATCGGGCACCAGGATCGTGGTGACTTCGACTTTGGCGCCCTTAGCTGGGGCGACGACGCCCCGGACTTCGTGTGTCATCCGACCATCGTGCCCAATCGGCCTGCGCAGCGGAAGGCCGGGGCCGGCTGGCCCGGCGTTGCGACATCCGTCAGCCGACCGATGTTTCGCGCTCCCGGGCCGGCCATCGTGTGATGCAGAACGGCGTTACATGCCGGTCCCCGACCCGACCAGGCTCGGCAAGGAAACAGATGAATAAGTTGGCGCCCGTCCGCGCGACGGTGCAGCGCCCGTATCGCGTCTCCCTTCCCGCAGGTCCCGAAGCAGCGGCCGAAGCCCGCCGCCACGTCTGGGCGATCATCCACGCATGGGACATCCCCATCGACGCCTACGGCGCGGCTCTGCTCGCCAGCGAACTAGTCACCGACGCCATGAGGCAGGACACGGATGGGCACGAGGCGGTTCAGTTGATGATCAGCTGGGTTGACGGCCAGTTCCGGGTGGAAGTGCACGAGGGATCGCAGTCCGATCCGGCGCCAGCGCCGGCGGACCCGCGGCCCGACGCTGGACACCTGGCGCGGCCTCACGCTGGTCCGCAACGCCCGGCGGCGTTACTTGCGCTTCCGGGACTGGCCCGAGCAGGCCCGGCAAGGAAACAGATGACAATGATGGCGCCAGTCCGCGCGATGGTGGAGCGCCCGTACCGTATCTCACTGCTCGCAGGCCCGGCCGCCGCGGCGCAAGCCCGCCGGCACGTCGCGGCGATCATCCAGGCCTGGGATGTCCCGGTCGACGACTACACCGCGGCCCTGCTGACCAGCGAACTGGTCACCAACGCCATCAGGCATGCCTCGGATGAGCACGACGCCATCGAGCTGGTGGTCAGCTGGGCCGGCGGCCTGCTGCGGGTGGAGGTGCACGACGGCTCGACGTCGGCTCCGGCCCAGGTCCACGCGCTGCCGTACGCCGAGGCCGGACGTGGCCTGATGCTGCTGGACAGCCTGTCCTCCGGCTGGGGCTACCGCGAGACAGCCAGAGGCAAGGCGGTCTACTTCACACTCGCCCCCTGAGCCCTCGTCCTGGATCCGGCCGTCCCCCCTGGGGCCGGATCCAGGACGGGATGGGGCCGAGCCCAGGCAGCGGCCGCGACGCGGCCCCCGCCAAGGCGAGGCCCCGAAGACCCCCAGGAAGGCTGAGCTGGCGGGCTCAGCCGCAGGGGCCGTCGCCGGCTGAGCCCAGGCGCGGGGCTCAGCTGGCGGCGGCGCGGCGGTCGGTGGCCTGCCGGGCGATGTCGATCCGGGACCGCACGTCGAGCTTGCCCAGGATGTGCGAGACGTGGGTGGCCACGGTCCGGTGGGACAGGAACAGCCGGGCGGCGATCTGCGGGTTGGTCATCCCCTCGGCGACCAGCCCGGCGATCTTGGCCTCGGCGGGCGTCAGGCTGTCCCAGCCGCGGCGGGCCCTCCGGTGCTTGACCCGCGGGGCGCGCCGGATGCCGTGGGCCCGGAACCTGGCCTGCAGCCGGGCGACATCACGGGTCGCGCCGAGGGAGGAGAAGAGGTCGACGGCGCCGCTGAACGCAGCCCGGGCCGGGTCCCGATCACCCTGGTCAACGAAAGAGCCGGCTGCGGCTTCCAGCGCCTTCGCGCCCAGGCAGCGGACGCCGCGCTGTGCGGTAGCATTCCGCGGCCCGCAGAAGCCCGTCAGCATCGCGTTCGACGAAGCCCCGGCAGCAGAGGGCGTTTGCCTGCCGGTGCGGGATCTCTGATCCGTCGGCCAGAGCGGCAGCCCGATCCGCGAGGCCCTGTGCCGTGGCCGTGTCGCCCAGCTTCGTGGCCAGCCGCACGCCGTCGACCAGCAGATCCTCAACCTCGTCGAGTTCCTCGGCGTTCTCGGCCAACCCGGTCAGCACGTCGAGCGCGTCGTTCAACTCACCCGCCTGCTCGAGGGCCTGGCTGCGGGCCAGCGCCAGCGGGCCGACGACGCGGTTCCCGATCCGCTCGGCATGCGGGGCCGCGGCGGCGAGGTGGCCGCGGCCCGCGCCGGGATCGCCACGGTGAAAACTGATCACCGCGGCGATGCCGTGATCGCAGCAGGCCACGCCGGGGTCCTTGCTGAACTCCTGGAGGACGCCCACCTCCGCCAGCGCATCGTCCCAGTGGCCGGTATCGAAGAGCAACTGGCCGAGACAGCTTTGCGCCTGGGCGCGCCGGACCATGATGCCGGCGCGATTGGCGAGCCGCTGGGCCTGGCGAGCAGCGTCAAACGCCCCGTCATACTGGTCGAGGTCACCCAAGGTGACGGCCTTGTTCACCTGCAGCAGCAGGCGCAGGTCGGTCAGGGCCGGGTCAGCCTGGGTCACGTCCAGGGCCCGGTCAAACAGGGGCAGCGCGTCGCTCATCCGGCCCTGCATCATGGCTTCGAGGATCAGCACGTGCAAGGCCCAGCCGACAGCCCAGTCATCAGCGGCGTCAGCCGCCTGCGCGAGCGCGCCCGTAGCCACCTGACCGGCCGTCTCGACCTGGCCGAGGTCTCGGTGCGTCCGTGCGATGGCGACCAGCAGCCGCGCGCGGTTGCGGACGGAGATCCCGGGCTGAGCGAGGGCCTCATTCAACGCGGCGAGGGACTCGGGGAAGCGCCCAGCGAGCCTGCGGCACTCGGCCAGCGTCCAGTGCAGGTTGACGAGGAGATCGGGATCAGCCGTCGTGGCCAGGCCACGGTGAGCCGCCCGCTCGGCCTCCGCTGCGTCGCCGACCCGGTACAGCGCCTCGGCGAGCCGGCACAACAGGCTGTCGTGCTCGCCCAGGCCTGCCGGTGCTCTCTTGACGGCCTGCCGGAGGAGTTCCGAGGCGGCCCGGGGAGCCTGGCCGACCAGCAGCGGTGCGGTGTGGTCTAGCCAGCGCAGAACCCATTCGTCCATCACCTCGGTGGCGTCGGCCGAAGCTCCTAGCGCGGCCAGGAGTTGCCGGGCCACCCGGTCGGGCGGTGCGTCGGCTTCGGCGAGGGCCCGGCCAGCCTCGCGGTGCCAGGCGGCCCGCACCGGGGCCGGAATCTCCTCGTACAGCGCTGCACGGATCAGGGGATGACGGAATCCGAGACCGCTGCCCGACTCAGCCAGCACACCGGCCGCATGGGCCTCGTTCACGGCCGGGACCAGGTCGGCGACCCCCCGGCGAAGCACGGTGGCCAGGTCGGGCACGGAAAAGTCCACGCCCAGCAGTGCGGCGGCCCGCAGGACCTCCCGCACCCACGCGGGAACGAAGCGGAGGCGGTCGGCGATGGCCGCCGACAGGGACCCCGGGGCGCGGGCGCTGGTGACCTCCGCAGACCCATTAGAGACCGTCAGGCTGGAGCTGCGGGCCAGTGCATCCAGCAGCTCAGTGAGGTAGAGCGGATTTCCGGCGGCACCGCCCGCGAGGCGCATCAACTCGGCGTCGGGCTTGCCCCCGGCCAGTGTCTTGACTAGTTCGGTCACCGATTCTTCGGAGAGACCGTCCAACTGGAAGCGCGCGGCCAGGTCGGCGGTATGCCGTAGGGCCAGCAAGTCCTCCCGCTGCGGCACCGGGCGCATCATGCCGACCAGCAGCAGCGGCAGGTGACGGGCGGACCGGGACAGCCGCTCCCACAGGGTCACGCTGGCGTGATCAGCCCACTGCAGGTCGTCCACGACCAGGACGGTCGGCAGGTCAGCGCACAACTCGCCGACGAACGCGAGCAACTGCTCGGTGAGCGCACTGGACACATCATCGCCGTGACCGGACGCGACCTCACCGCGCAACAGTGCAACGATGGTTTCCTGCCTCGGGTTGGACGATGGGTCACGTACCCGGAGGCCGTCCAGGATGGGCAATAGCGGCAATGCCTGCCCGAGTTCGTCGCCGGCCCCCCAGAACACCTGGCATCCACGATCAGCCGCAGCCTCGCAGGCCGCCCGGACCAGAGCGGATTTCCCGATGCCTGGCTCCCCCTCGATGAGCACGGCTTGACCGTGCCCGGCGGTCGCCTCAGTGGCGCAGCGGATAAGCCGCGTCAGTTCAAGATCCCGGCCGATCAGTTGATCAGCTAAGGATGGTTCGGGCACGAAGTGGATCGTACCTCCCCGATATGGGGGGAACAAGCGCTTTCGCCCAGGTAAACGATGGTACAAGAAGATCTTGGTCGGCTCAGGAAGGGATCATGCGCATGACGTTATGGATTTCGGATTTTACGTAATGTGAGCAGTATGCAAATTGCAGTGCGATTTGCAGTGCCGTTTGCGGTGCAATTTACTATTCTAGTTAGTTGAGTATAACTCATGAGGGTAGGTTGCATTGAATTCTTCTGGGAATATCAACTAGTTTAAGGCTCAAGAATGTGATCAATGATTTCTTAAAAAGTTTCCTCATTTTCTTGGATTTAGGTAGACAAGCAGGTCAGGGTAGCGGTACTTTGGGTTTGCCGACCCGCATGCGCAAGGTTATCCACAAGGGCCGCCCATTACGGGAAAACACCCGTGGGCATTATCTTATGGAGGCGTCATGCGAATCGCGCGGACTCTCGCCATAAAAACCACCTTACCTCTCTGCGTAGCCGGAGTACTGTTTTCCGGGTCCGCAATAGCCGCCTCGTCCATAGTTACCAGCGTGAACTCTGTTCCTGCTGCGTCTGCAGTGGCGCCAGGTGCGCATCTTGCCATGTCTTACAATGGGCCGCACAACGACATGTCCTACAACTGACGCCGAGGACGGCTCAGTTGTAACTCCCGCCAGACAAGTAGCAATCTACTAATTCCCTTCGCGCCGGGAATTAGCATTCACCCCCCGCGGCAGCTCCACCGCCCGGGGGGTGAAAACTTTTTCAGGCCAGGATCTGGCCACGCAGGATGATCAGGCGGGGATGGTGCAGGACGTCTGGATGGGCTACCGGGTCCTCGTCGTAGATGACCAGATCAGCGGGGGCGCCGTCGGTCAGGCCGGGCAGGCCGAGCCAGTTCCGGGCGGTCCAGCTGGCCGCGCCCACCGCGGCCTCCCTGGGCAGGCCCGCGCTGATCAGCCGCTCCACCTCCTCGGCGACCGTGCCGCACGGACGCGTGTCGGTGCCGGCCAGGACCGTGACCCCCGCCTCGTAGGCGGCCCGGGCGGCCGGCGGCATCGCCGCCCAGCCGGCCAGGAAGGAGTCCCGCTGCGGCCCCGGATCCCGGGCCCGGACCCGGAACGCGGACGCGGCGAACGCGTTGAGGGTCGGCACCAGGGCCGTGCCCTGGGCGGCCATCTGAGGCAGCAAGCCCGGGTCGAGGTGCAGGCCGTGCTCCAGGCTGTCCACCCCGGCGGCGACCGCATTGGCACATCCCGCGGCGGTCTGGCAGTGCACGGACACCCTTCCGCCGATCGCGTGCACCGCGCTGGTCACGTCGCGGAGAACCGCCAGCGGTACCGGCGGCTCGTCCCAGGCCCAGTCGCCGATGATCTTGCACCAGCCGGCGACCGGGGCTGTGCCGGGCACAGGGGCCCTGCCGGCCGCGGGGGCAGGTGGCCCGCCGCGGAGCCGTACCGCGCGGCAGCGGCCTCCTGGGCGGCGGCGGCCGCGTCCCGGGCGGCGGTGGCTTCCTGCGCGGCGGCCCCGGCGAGTTCCGCCTCCGTGACATGGTGGCCCCAGCCCGGGAAGAAACGGCCCGGGGTGGCGAGCCACGGCCCGGCCGAGCGGACCCGGGGGAGGCCTTCCGCGTCGTGCGCCCAGCCCGGGATGCGGGCCGCGGACCCTGGGGCGCGGACCAGCAGCACGCCCGCGGCGGCCTGATCCGCGAGGTCCTTGTGCAGCACCGATTCGTCGAAGGGATCGCCGGGCTTCTCCGCTCCGGGATGAGTGTGCACATCGACCAGGCCCGGCAGCAGCCAGCCGCCGTCGGCCACGGTCTCGGCGTCCGCGACGGGATCCTCCCGCAGCACTCCGCCGTCGATCCACAGCGAGCGCTCTTCCCGCTCCGGCAGCACCATCCCGCGCACCCGCAGCACCATGGGCCGTGTCTACCAGCCCGGCCGGATGGCGGCCAGGTCTAACCCCAGGGGCCACAAAGCATTTTGGATACAGCCGCCGATATGCTAAATGCCATGGGGA
This sequence comes from uncultured Actinomycetes bacterium, assembly GCA_963723595.1. Classification (GTDB taxonomy): domain Bacteria; phylum Actinomycetota; class Actinomycetes; order Streptosporangiales; family Streptosporangiaceae; genus RYN-230. Next base: position 23,801 of record CAVRRQ010000008.1, on the reverse strand, counting down.
GAGCATCGTGACCGCGGACGCCCAGCCGGCCGGGCCGCCCGCGTTCATCAGCCCGGTCACGCGGCCGGTTCCGTTGCGCCAGTCCGTGTACGAGGCCCTGGTCGAGCTGGTGGTCGGCGGCCGGCTCGGCCCCGGTGAGCACCTGGTCGAGACCGAGCTGGCCCGGCAGCTGGGGGTGAGCCGGCAGCCGGTCCGTGAGGCGCTGCACCGGCTCGAGGCGGAAGGGTGGGTCGACCTGCGGCCCAACCAGGGCGCCTTTGTCCACGTCCCCACCGATCACGAGGTCGACGAGCTGCTCGACGTGCGGGAGCTGCTAGAGGTGCAGATGGCCCGGCTGGCCGCGCGCTCGGCGTCTCCCGGCGGGATAGCCCGGCTGCGGGCCATCTGGCACGACGGGCAGAGCGCCGTCGCCTCCGGGGAGACCGAGCGGGTCGTGGCGGCCAACAACGAGTTCCACGCCGCGCTCGCCCGGGTGGCCGGCAACGCCGTGCTGGCCGACCTGGCCCGCATCGTCAGCCGCCGGGTCCGCTGGTACTACCGGCAGGTCGCGCCGCTGCGCGGCCAGGAATCGTGGGCCGAGCACCGGGAGCTCATCGACGCCGTCGAGGCGGGGGACCAGGAGCGGGCGGCCGAGATCGCCCGCCAGCACACCGAGGGGACCCGGTCCGCGTACCACCAGCCGCCGAGGGCCCCCGCGAAGACTTAGGGCAGGCGGACCACGCTGATGGGGTCGGGCGCGTACGGGTCGCCCGCGTTGTCGATCAGCTCGATCTCGGCCCGATCGGACATGATGTGGTAGGAGCCGTCGGTCTCGTACTCCCGGATCACCGTGACCGTGCCGTCCGCGTGGGTGTAGCGCTCCTCCGCCCAGCCGTCCCCGGCGTGCTTCTCCGCGTCCACAGCCGGGTCGTCCCGCCACTCGAAGCGGTAGGGAGCCAGCGGAAGCCTCAGCTCGTACGGATAGCTACCGGGCATGCCGGGTTCCCTCCCAGGAGAGTCTGATCGCGGCGGGCCCTCCACGGGCCCGCCGCGATCACGGTAACGGCCGGGCCGGTGCTCAGGCGATGGCCGGCTTGGCCTTCTGTGCCTCCTCGTCGGCGGGGGCCCGGACCGCCCGCTCCATCTGGGCCGCGGTGGGCGGCTTGCAGAAGAACGCGACCGTGAGCGCGGCGAGCGCACCCAGCGCGGCCCCGAAGAAGAAGCCGCGCTCCCAGTGGAAGGTCGCGGTCCCGTACAGGGTCCCGGTCATGATCAGGGCGGCCACGCCGCCTGCGAAGCTGCCGCCGAGGGCCTTGAACGCATAGATCGACCCGTAGTTGATCGCGTTGTTGGTCTCGCCGTAGTAATCGGACACCATGGCCGCGGTCATCGGGAAGTTCGCCCCGGACAGGCCGCCGGAGATGATGGCGCAGATGACGAACAGCACCGTGTTGTGTTCCTCACCCGCCCAGAGCGCGAGCAACTGGAACACCACGTTGCCGGAGTAGGCGTAGATCATCGTTTTCCGCCGGCCGATGTACTCGGAGATGTATCCGTAGACCGGCCGGAAGATGCCGTCCGCCAGCGAGAACCCGGCGAAGCCGACCACCGCCGTCGCCGTGCCCAGGCCCATCGCCTGCGCGAACCCGTAGTAGTAGGCCACCCCGAACAGGGAGCACCCGATGTACAGGGCGTACTGGATGCCGATCCACTTGGCCTGGGGTGTGCGCCACATCTCGCCGCCGTTGTAGTGCCGCAGCGCGGGCGGGTTGCTGCGCAGGTCACGGGTGCTGTGCTTCTGCCAGTTCAGCGGGTCGATCTCTTTTGGCCACCAGTTCTTCGGCGGGTCCTTCATGAAGAGCCCGGCCAGGCAGATGCCGAAGGTCATGATGCCGGCCTGGATCCAGATGTAGGTCTTGAGCGTGGACGGGCTCATCGTGATCGCGCCGCCGCCGCTGCTGGCCGCGCCGATGGCGAAGATGAACGGCACCGCGCCGTAGGCCCAGCCTCCGTTGACGAAGCCGGTCCGCCAGCCCTTCTTCTCCGGGTACCACTTGCCCACGATGTTGATGCAGCTGGAGTACACCATCCCGGAACCGATGCCGCCGAGGACCGCGTACCCGAGGTAGGCCTCCCAGATCGAGGTCGACTCGGCCAGGAGCCCGTACCCGACGACGCCGCAGACCACGCCGCCGATGATGGTGGCCCAGCGCACGCTGAGGATCCCGTGGTTGCGCATGTAGCCGGTGAAGATCTGCACGAACGACTCGAAGATGACGAAGAAGGAGAAGGCCCAGAACACCGGCCCGGGACCCCAGTGGTGCACCTTGGCCAGGGAGCCGTTCAGCGCACCCCAGGTGTACTCGAGCAGCCCGGCCAGGCACATGGCCAGCCAGGCCGCCATGATCGGGACCCACCGGCCGTGGCCGAGAACGTCCCTGGGTGTCTCACCGACCCGGAAAACACGGCCGGTCGCGTTGGTTACTACCTCGTAGTTGGCTTGTGCGGCGGTTGCGCCCATGGGTCGCACCGATACCTCTCGCAGGAGACGCTGCTGACTCGATTACCGGCCCGGCGGACGCCGGGGCCGGCTGCTGGACGCGGACACCGCGTTCCCGGGGGACCCGTGTTACCGGAAGGCCCGGGTTACCGGAATGGGAGCGGCGCCGCGGAGGTTGGTATCGATCTCGGCTGGTTTAGCTCCGGGTTGCACCCCGGAGTCCAGGCCGGATAGAGGGCAGGGGCGTCGCGGGGGGTGTGTAAGCGGTCCGCGCGGCGCCCTTGGTCCCGATGCGCTGGCGGCCCGCGTTCGCTGGCGAGGCGGGGCGCGCCGGAGGCGTGTTCCCTCCGAGCCAGCGAACGGCGGGGCCGGGGGCTCCGGGGGTTGTCCCCCGGGAAAGCGGAGCAGGGGGTCGTCCCCCGGGGCCAGCACTGGCCAGCGGAGGATCCTCGTTGATCCGTCATTCGCGCCTCCAGGTCCGGGCCGCTGCCGCGCTGCGCGCCTGGGCGTGCAGCGCCGCGGTCCCTAGGTCTCCAGTCCCAGCGCCCGGAACAGGGCGTCGCGTTCGGGCCCACCGGCCGCGGCGGCGTACAGCTCGTCCAGGCCCCAGCCCGCTTCGTCGAGCAGCTCGGCGGCCTGGTCGAACAGCGGTGATCGCTGATCGGCGGGCACTTTCTCGATCACCAGGTGGCTGAGCACCTGCAGGACCGCGGTGCGGAGCTCCTCGCGCCGCCCGCCGGACGGGCGGGCCACGCCCGGCATCAAGGGGATGATCTTGGCGCCCGGGCCGGGGGTGAGCTGGCCGTTGTGCCCGCTCACGACGGGTCTCCCGGCGGGCCGGGCTGGCCGGTCTGGCCGGGCCCGCTGAGCCCGGCCAGCTCGGCCCGGAGCCGGTCCGTCTCGCCGGGGCGGCTCAGGTCGATGACCCCGACCCGGGAGAACGCCCGGCCGGCCGGGCCGCCGTCGGCCCGCGGGGCCGGCTCGCGCTCGACGAACACCTCGAACCGGGGGCTTCCCGCCTGCGGCCCGATGGACAGCACGTAGGTCAGCACCGCGCGCCGGTCAGGCAGATAACGCTGCTGGTGACCGTGGTCGAAGCTGATCTGCCAGTGATCGGCCATCAGGGGACTCCTCTGCTAGCCCGGGGGAGGCCCCCTGGCCCCCCCGATCGGCGCTCCGCGCCGGCGGTCTTAGGCGCCGACCCCCCGGTTCAGCGGCATCGAGTAGCTCTCGTCCTTCAGCCGGGCGTGCCGGGCCGGGTCCTCGCCCTCGCGCAGCTCGGCGGGCACGTCCATGCCCATGTCCTGCCAGTTCAGGTTGGCGGCCCGCTGGGTGGCGGCCACGTGCTCGGGCAGCATGTGCCCGAACCGGCCCTGCATGGCCAGGTAGTCGGTGACCGGGCGCTGCACCGGCGGGTGGAAGTAGTGGTACTTCCGCTCCTCCGGGTCGTACTCCCAGACCGGGAACAGGCCCGCCTCCACCACGCGGCGGCCGAGCTCGACCGTCATCGAGGTCTGGTAGACCCAGCCCTTCTGGCACGGCGTGTAGCAGTGCATGAACGCGGCGCCCTGGCGGTTCAGCCCCTTGCGGGTCTTGTTCATCAGGTCCACCGGGTAGCCGACCGTGGTGGTGGCCACGTAGCAGTGCGGGTGCCCCTCGGCCATCATCTTGGCCAGGTTCTTGGGTGGCAGCTGCTTGCCCGCCGCGTTCGCCTTGCCGAACGGCGTGAACGTGGTCAGGCCCGCGTAGGGAGTGGTCGGGGACACCTGGATGCCGGTGTTCGCGTAGCACTCGTTGTCGTAGCAGATGAACAGGGCGTCGTGGTTGCGGTACAGGGCGCCGGAGATCGAGCCAAGGCCGATGTCCGCGGCGCTGCCGTCCCCGGCCATCACGATGATGTTCGGGTACGGGCCCGGGTGGCGGCCCTTGCGGATCATCGCCTCGTAGCCCGCGGCCACGCCCGAGGTGAACGAGCCGCCGCTGGCGATCGGGGTGTGCGCCCACGGCACCGTGTAGGGCGTGCACAGGTACGTGGAGTTGGCCACGTACATGCAGCCGGTCGGGCCGGCCATCACGGTGTCCTGGCCGGCCGCCTTGAGCACCCAGCGGTACTCGATGGCCGGCCCGCACCCCGCGCAGGTCCGGTGCCCGGCCTGGTACGGGTCCTCGTCGGGCATGTCCGGCAGGTAGTGGCGGTCGCGGCCGGCCTCGTCGTCGGTGGCCGCCCCGCGCCCCTCTTCCTCCAGCGGCGGGAGGTACTGGCGGGTGACTTCGATGGCCATCAGTGCGCTCCTCGTGCTCCGTAGTCGATCATCAGTCCTCGAATCCGACCCAGTGCGCGGCCTTCTCGACCTCGCCGCGGGCCACCGCCTGGGTCAGCTTGCCGGCCATCCACTCGAACTCGGCGGTGGGCACGGTCTCGCCGCCCAGCCCGGCCATGAACGAGGTCACCAGCGGGCGGTTCGCCGCGTGGTACAGCGCGGCGAACACGTCCGGGGCCAGGATGCCGCCGTAGGTGGGACCGCCCAGGCCGAGATTGGTCTCGACCACACCGACGGCCTTGACCCCGCGCAGCGCGTGGCGCAGGTCGTCACTGGGGAAGGGCCGGATCCACATCAGCCGGGCCATCCCGATCTTGATGCCCTGCTCGCGCAGCCGGTTGATGGCCGCCCGGCAGGTGACCGAGTGCCCGCCGGAGATCACGATCGCGATCTCAGCGTCGTCCAGCCGGTACTCCTCGACGAAGTGCGCGTAATCACGGCCGAATACCTGGCCGAACTCGTCGGTCTTCTGCCGGATGACCGGGATCGCGTCTTCCATCGCGCGGGCCCGTTCCAGCTGCAGCGGCGGGCCCTGGGACGGGTGGATCTGCGGTCCGTGGGACAGCGGCTGCCGGGGGTCGAGCGGGAACGGCAGCCGGTACGGCGGCAGGAACGAGTCCACCTGCCCGGCGCTGGGCATCTCCACCTCACCGGAGATGTGCGAGACGAAGTAGCCGTCCTGCACCACCATCTGCGGCAGCAGCACCCGCGGGTCCTCGCCGATGGCGTAGGCGATGAGGGTCTTGTCGAACACCTCCTGCGGGGTGGCAGCCCAGCCCATCAGCCAGCCCATGTCCCGGGTGCACAGCGCGTCGGTGTGCTCCGAGCCGAAGTCGCCGGGCGGGTCCAGGGTGCGGTCGGCGATCGTCATCTGGATCGGGATCCGCGCGCCCGAGATGATCGAGTACATCTCGTAGGCGTAGGTGACACCCACGCCGGAGGACCCCGTGTAGGCACGCGCCCCGCAGGATCCGGCCCCGAACGCGGCCGACAGCTGGGCGTGCTCGCCATCCGCGGTCATGTACTCGGCGTCCAGGATGCCGTCCGCGATGAACTGGGCCAGGTTCATCATGATCGCGGTATACGGCCGGATCGGGTACGCGGTGATCACGTCGACGTTGGCGTACAGCGCCGCGTAGGCCGCGGCCGCGCAGCCGTTCAGCCGCTTGCGGGTGCCGGCCAGCTCATCGAGCCGCTGCTCGCCGGCCGGGGTCCGCAGGCCGGGACCGTAGGCCGGCTGCTGGGACGAGCCCCCCTCTACGTGCACCGTGGTCATGGCGCCACCTCGCCGTGGTCTTCGTTGCGGAGGTTCTGGGTTTGGGGGCTGGGGGTGGAGCCGTTGGGTGGCTGCCCGTTCGGCGGGCCGCCGTTCGATGGGGACCCGCCCCCGGGGACGGGCTGGCGCCGGGCCCCGTCGTACTCGGCGATCGTGTCCTCGATCAGCTGCCTGGTGAACGCGGACTGCTCGGCGTGCGCGCCGTCGTACGGGGCGAACGCGGTCTCCATCCGGGTCACGTCCTCGGGCGCGTCGAAGTCCATCTCGGGCACCTTCTCCAGGCAGCCGGTCGGGCACTCCTGCACGCACACCAGGCAGCCCTTGCAGTACGTGGTACGGATCGAGTAGTGGCCGTTCTCCCGCGCGTCGCGCAGCACGCTGACGTCCGGGCAGACGATGTAACAGTTGTCGCAGCCGTTGCAGACCCCGCAGCTCATGCACCGGTCGGCCTCAGCGACGGCCTGCTCCTCGCTGTAGGCCAGGGTGACCTCGACCTTCTGGCTGCGGCTCCGCTCGGCCGCGGGGGACATCGGCGCGTCGATCCGCGGTGCGTGCCGGAAGTAGGCCGCGTTCAGTCCCGCATAGGGCATGATCGTCACCTCCGGCTCCGGGTTCGAGGGCCTGGGCGGTGAGCAGCCGGTCGATGTCCCGGGCGGCCCGCTTGCCGTCACCGAGCGCGTCCACCACCATCGACGGGCCGCGCATCACGTCCCCGCCGACCAGGATGTTGCCTTCCACCCGGCCGTGCTCGTCCGCGGTGATGATCCCGCTGCGGTCGCTCAGGTGCTCCGGCAGCCAGTCGAGCTGCTGGACCTGGCCGATGCGACCAGGATCGTGTCGCAGATGACCTCGCGCTCGGTGCCGGGGATCAGCTCGGGGCGGACCGCGCCGTCGTCGTCCCGGGCCAGCCGGGCGTCGCAGAGCACGGCCCCTGTGACGTGCTCGTCCTGGGTGACCACGCGGACCAGCGAGGTGCCCGGCGAGAACAGCACGCCCTCCTCCCGGGCCTGCTCCAGGTCCTCGGCGACGATCAGCAGCTCTTCTTCGCTCTCCAACGACACGATCGTGGCCGCGCCCCCGCCCAGCCGGATCGCCGAGCGGGCCGCGTCCGAGGCGGTGTTGCCGCCGCCGATGACCAGCACCTCGCGGCCGACCTTGACCGGGCGCCCCAGCCCGGCCTCGCGCAGGAATTCCAGCGCCGCCGCCGACGCCGCGGGACTGGATCCCCTCGACCGGCAGCCGCTTGCCCACGTCCTGGCCGAGGGCCAGGAACGCGGCGGGGTAGCTCGCGCAGCTCGTCCCAGCTGATGTCCTGGCCGGCCCGGGTGCTGGTGCGGATCTCGATGCCGCCCAGGGACAGGAGCTTGGCGATCTCGGCGTCGAGGACCTCCTCGGGAAGGTGCCAGTGCGGGATCCCGGCCCGGAGCATCCCGCCCGGCTTGTCCAGCGCCTCGAAGATCACGCTGCCGTAGCCCGAGACGGCGCAGGTGGTAGGCGGCCGCGAGTCCGGCCGGGCCGGAGCCGACGATGGCGATCGTGGTCCCGTTCAGCGGCGGGCAGCGTGTCCTTGACGGGCTCCTCGGGGAGGTCCAGGCCGTAGTCGCCGAGGAAGCGCTCCACGCTGCGGATGCCGATCGGCTCGTCGTGCTCGGCCCGGTTGCAGGCCGTCTCGCACGGGTGGTAGCAGACCCGGCCGGTGACCGACGGCATCGGGTTGTCTTCCATGATCGTGAGGTAGCCGTCGAGGTAGCGCTCGTGCTTCACGAAGTCCAGGTACTTCTGGATCTGCTCGCCGGTCGGGCAGGCGTTGTTGCACGGCGGCGTCTTGTCCTTGTAGACCGGCCGGAAGAACCGGAAGTTGCCGGTGGGGAAGAGCCGCTGGCCTTCTTTCTCGGTCGGGGGCGGGGTCACCCCGGCGATGGGCAGCTGCAGGTGCGGCGGGATCCGGGTGCCGCGTACGGACATGAGGCCTCCTCGGCGGGCTGCGCTGGGGGTGGTTCGCGGGGTCGGGTCAGGAGCTGGTGGCCGGGGCCGTGGTGGTGGTGGTGGTGGGTGCGGTCGGCTCGGCGCCCGCGGTCTCCGGGGTGGTCAGGGCCGGCTCGGACTGCCCGGCGGATGGGGTGGCGTTCCCGTTCGGGGACGCGCCGCGGGCGAACTCGATGACCTTGTGCTGGGCGACGCCGCGGAACATCGCGTCGCGGTCGGCGACCTGCTCGGCCACCTCGTCCAGGGGCAGCACGCCGGTCGCGGCGGTCAGCGCGCCGATCAGCGGCGCGGCGATGCCCATCCCGATCGCCAGGCGCTCTTCCGCGCCCTCGGTGGACATCCGGTCGTAGGCCAGCTCGCCCAGGTCGCGGACGAACATCCACGGGCTGCTGCCCCGCTGCTCGGCCAGGCCGACCGCGTCGACCACGACGAACTTGGCCAGCTTGGCCTGCATCGAGTCGGGCAGGAACTTCAGCAGGTACTCGGGTTCGCGGGTGGAGTTGACGACCAGGATCCCGGAACCGTCGGGCGTGCCGCGGAGGAAGTTGACCGCCTTGAGGATCGTCTCCTCGACGAGGACGACCCAGTCGGGACGGGGATTCTCGTACACGAAGCGGTCCACGATGGGGGAGTCACCGAACCGGGCGTACCGGCGGACCAGGCAGTTGGTGCGGTCCGGGTCGTCTACGTAGTCGCTGACGTTGTCGGCGTAGAAGCCGAGCGCGCGGGCCGCGGCGGCGATGCACGAGGAGACGTCACGCGCCTCCTTGTCCATGATGATGCCGCGGGACCAGACCGTGAGCTCGTGATACACGTGGCAGCACTTCCTAACATTGTATACCGTCGTCAGGATACTGACATGGTCCGCCGTGGGCTGGGGTGCGTCAATGGGTACGGGCCGTCCGATTTCGCCGGTGTTGCCGCGGTGTTACGCAGTGATCATCCCCGGGCGGGCGGATCCGGGCTGGGGGAGGGGAGGTGCCGCGCCCGCTCGGACGAGCCCGCCAGACTCGGTGGCGGGCCTCGCAGCCATGCCCCATGATGGGTTGACTCCCGGTCCGGCAAGATCGCGTCACTGGCACGGCAAGGGGACAAATGAGCGACGAGGGCCCGCAGGAACCGCCGCGCGGGCGGCGGGCGCGTGGCTCTGCCGATCCCGGGCCCGTCTACCCCGCTGACCAGCCGTGGCGTGAGTACCCGCCGCCGCAGTACCCCGAGATGGTGCCGGGGCAGCGCAGGCAGGCGGCCCCGGACGGTTCGCCGGCATCCCAGGAATACCCCGCACCGCCGGGTAGCCGGGGGAGGCTCGCCGGAGACCCCCGCCCGGCGCGGGACGACGGTCGGCAGCCGCGGCTGACGCGGCGCCCGGCTACGGTCCGCGTCCGTCTGCGGGGGCGCCCTCACCCGCTAACGGGCGGGCGGGTGTGACGGGGGAGTCGTCATCGGGCAGCGGCCGGTACAGTTCCCCGGCTGCGCCCGCGCGCGATTACGGGCGCGGCAGTTCCCCGGGCCACGGGACGCAGGGCTACGCGCGTCCCGCCGCCCCCGGTGAGGCCACTGGCTACGCCCGGCCCGGTTCTCCGGACCAGGCGCCTGGATACGGCCCGGCGGTCCCCGGCGGCGAGCCGGCCCGGGCCGGCGGCGGGCGCCGGGCGTCCCGGACGAGGCCCCCAGTCGCCGGGGCCCAGGGGCCGCCGGTGAGGTGACCGGTTACGACCGGGCCGCCGTTCCCGGCCAGGTCACTGGTTACGGCCGGCCGGCGCCCGGATGAGGCGCCTCGCGGTCGCCGGCGGGCGGCTGCGCCGGACGAGGGCACCCGCGGCTACCCGCAGGAGTCCGGGCGCGGCCTCGACGAGCCCGGCCGGGAATCTGGCTGGGACGTGGTTCTCGGGCTGGACCACCGGAACCCGCAGCGCGAGCGGGAGGACCGGGAGCCGGGGCGCGGACGGGAGCAGCCTGGGCGCGACCCGGGGCGGCGGCGCGATGACAGCCGCCCCGGCCATCAGTGGCCGGCGCCCGGCGCGGAGCGGGACCGGCGCGCCGGGGCCCCTCAGGACGAGCCGGCCGGCCCACGTGACCTTTATCCCGATCCGGGCCGGAGGGCTGGCAGCGGAGCCGGGACCCCGCCACGCGAGGGACGCGACGGCGCGACAGCCGTGCCGGACGAGGCACCGCGCCGCGGCCGGGGACGCCGGGACGAGCATCCGGCGCAGGACACGTCCGGCGGGGTCGGGTCAGGCCGCGTGGTCCCGGGGACTGCCCCCAGGCCCGCGGCCCGGGGCGAATTCCCCGGCCGCAGCGACTTCCTGGTCCCCGGGCCGGATGACGGTCCCGGGCCGGACCGCCACTCCGACGGCCGCGGCTCCGAGGGCCGCGGCTCCGAGGGCAGCAGCTCCGAAGGCAGCAGCCGCGGGCGCGGCCTGTTCGGCAGACGCGGGCGTAACGCCGGCCAGCAACCCGATCAGGGCGCGGAGCCCAGGAACGCCCGGGCGGCCTCCCCGGCTGCCCCGGTCCGGCCGGCGGGGCCGGAGCGCGGCGCGCGTGGTGGCCGGCCTGCTCCCGCGGACGACCCGATCCCACCGGGCGGTACCGTCCGGCCGGGGCGTTCGGTGGGTCCTGGCGACTCGGTTCCGCCGGGGCGTTCTGTGCCTCCTGGAAGTTCGGTTCCGCCTGGAGGGTCGGTTCCGCCCGGTCGGTCAGTTCGGCCCGGCGGTCCAGCGGCCCCTGGTCTTTCGGTCCCGCCGGGGCGCTCGGTGCCTCCCCGGAACCCGGTTCCGGCAGGCTGGTCCGTTCCGCCCGGGGGGTCGGTTCCACCCGGGAGGTCGGTAGGCCCGGGCGGTCCGGTTCCGCCGGGGCGTTCGGTGCCGGGAGGCCGTCCGGTCCCAGGTGGCCCCGGGGCGCCGGATCCGGATGCCTACCTGAACGCGCCGCCGGGCGAGTCGCGCGGCAGCGGCCCGCAGGCGGGGACCGGGACCCGTGGCGGCGGTTCCCTCACGGACGAGCCGCCCGGGGAGGGCTGGTCGTCGGCGCCCCGGCGCGGGCGCCGTCACCGCCCCGAGCCCGAGGCCGGGGCTGTCCCGGAACCGGTGGCCAGTGACCGCCCGGGGGAGCGGGCCGGCCCCCGCCGCCACGGCAGGCGAGCCGCCGACTCAGGGGCCGGCTGGGATCAGCCACAGATGGTCGGTGGTCACCTCGACCCGGGGCAGGCGCCCGTCGCCGACCCCGCGGTCAGGGCGCGCGGCAGGGCCGGGCAGACCGCGACCGGCCAGACCGCGCCCGGCGGGACCGACTCCGGGCAGACCGCGGCCGGGCAGACCGCGACCGGCTGGACCGGCTCCGGCCCCGTACTGTCCGGGTGGACGTCGCCCGAGACCCTCGGCCGGGAGGGCTGGCGCCGCGGCGGGCTTCGTTGCGGGCCCTGGATTTGACGTCGACGAGCGGCGGCCCGCAGACCGGGAGCCCACGGGCTGGACCGCTGGCCGTCCGGCGTCCGGGCCGTCTCCTGTCCAGGCGCCTGCGGACCCGCGGGCCGCGGACGACGCCGGTGGCCGGCGGCCGCGGGGCCGGGCCGCCGTGCGGGAGGCGCCCCCCGACGAGGGCGCGGAGCACGACGAGGTCACGCCGGCCGGTGGCCGCGGTGGCCGGGCGTCGCGGGCGGGCCGGTCAGAGCGGACGGACCGGTCAGAGCCGGAGGAGCGGCCGCAGCGCCGGTCAGGCCGGCGCCGCAGCCGCCGGAAGCTCATGATCGGGGCCGGGCTGGCCGTCGTCGTGGCCGGTGCGGCCGCCGTGGTCGAGTCGGGGGTCTTCTCCAGCGGGCCTGCGCACGTCCTGGTCACGCCGGGCAAGCTGGGCGCTTACGTGCGGCGGCCGCAGCTCGAGAAGCAGATGAACGCGGCCCAGTTGCAGAAGCAGGTCATCGCCAAGAGCGCGGGCCAGGCCACCCACGTCATCTCGGCCGTCTACGAGGACGGCACCAGCGCCAGCAGCACCGCGCCGCCGCAGATGATCCTGTTCATCGGCGGCAATCTGTCCGGGGTCTCGGCCAGCGGCTTCATCGCGAGCTTCACCCAGCAGTCCAAGGGCGCCTTCGTGACCAGCCCGGGGTCGCTGGGCGGGTCGGCGGCGTGCGTCAACGCCCAGGCGAGCGTGCCCGGCAGCGTCGCGTTGTGTACCTGGGCCGACAACGACACGTTCGGGGTGGTGGCCTCGCCGACCATGTCCGCCACCAGGCTGGCTGCGCAGTTGCGGGCCTTCCGGCCGATGGTCGAGCACATCGCCAGGTAGGGCTGGTGGCCGGGCCGCGGACTCAGGCGGCCGGGCGGGGGGTGCGGCGGGTCAGCTGGCCGCGTCCTTGCTGTGCTGCGGGCGAGGCCGGCGGAGCGAGAACCGGACGATCGCGATAGCCAGGGCCGCCGCCAGCACGGCCAGGCCGACGAGTTCGCCGCCGATCAGGCGGGTGCTGAACGGGAAGGTCGCCGCCGCGTCGGTGACCCGTACGTTACGGGCGTTGGGCAGCACCGCGGAGTACGGACTCGGGCTGGCGCTCGGTTGCGGCGACACGGTGGGGAAGAGGCCACCGGGTGAGCCCGCGGACGTCGTCGGCCCGGGCAGCTGAGGCACCACCGCGCCCGAGGTGACGCCCAGGGGAACGGTAGGCAGGATCCCCGGGGGGAGGGTGGCGCCGAGGCCCGAGCCGGTCGTGCCCGTCGAACTGGAAGACGGGGTGGGCGTCGGTGACGGCGAGGACGAGTGCTTGGACGACGGCTTCGCAGTGATCTTGATGGCGGCGTCGGCGGCGGGCGGGGCGATGGCGTCGCTGGCCTTGGCCGTGGCGGTGAGGGTGACGTCCTGGCCCGCGGCGGTGCCGCTCGGGACCGCGGCGGTCGCCTGGAGTTCGTCGGAGCTGCCCTTGGCGATCCCGCCGACCTGGCAGTTACGGCCGCTGGCCGTGGGGCAGACGGTGAACTTGGGTGTCACGTCTTTGCTGGCGGCCTTGCTGCTGATGGTCACGGTGATGCCGCTGGCCGCGCCGCCCGCGGGCCAGACCCAGATCGCGTAAGCTGGCCGTACCGCCCGGGTGCACGCCCGACTTGGTGGTGATGGCCTGGACCTCGAGGCACAGCTGGACCGCGGATTTGGTGCTGGTCGGGCTGGGGCTCGCGGATGGGCTTCCGGAGCCGGATCCTGACGGGCTGGGGGAGGGAGAGGCCGAGGCTGACTTCGAGGCGGTGCTGCTGGGGCTGGACGAGGCGCTGCTGCTCGCCTTGGGGGTGGCGGTCGCGCTGCTGCTGGCTTGGGGGGTGGCGGTCGCGCTGGTGGTGGCCTTAGGAGTGGTGGTGGCTTTGGCGGTGCTGCTGGGGGTGGCGCTGGCGGTCGCGGAGGCGCTGGCGGTCGCGGAGGCGCTGGTGCTTGCGGAGGCGCTGGTGCTCGCCGACGGGGAAGCAGAACTAGTGGACTTCGCCGTCGTGGACTTAGCGGGCTTGGCCTTGGGAGTCTTGGACGACGAGAACGAGATCGCGTCCAGGGCCAGGCCTGCTTGCCCGGCCGGGACGTTGCGGGCCGCGGAGGCAGAGGCCGGGGGCTGGCCGCACACGCTGGGGGCGGCGGCGCTCATGGTGCTCGCCTCGGCCGCCGCGCTGCCGCCCAGAAGACTGCCCACGATTCCCGACGAGACGATGGCCGCGCCCGCCACGGCACCGAACGCTGAAGATCCGGATCGGGCAGATTTCATGGCCGCGCCTTCATCGCCATGGTCATCTTCGTCGAGACCTCGCGTGTCCTCTGACTCATCAGATCGCCCGTGCGCGGAAAGCATTCCCTGCTGTCGGAGTTCAACACATGCGCCCAGGCGGACCGTCCGTGAACATCCTGGCCTGCCTGCCTCATCGCCAGAATATTAGACAGGGCAAGGCCCGATCTCGGCGATGTCATGACTTATCCGGTGATCGGCCCGGCTGGCTCGCGGCCTGGGACCTGGCCGGCCGGCCAATCCGCTATGTGCTGGCCCGGACGGGCTTGCGGACCGGCGGTGGACGTGGTCGTGCGGAAGCCGGGCGGCTGAAAGTTTCGCGGTGCGTGCGCATCGTCCACGGGGACTTGGACGGCTGGCGGATGAGTTCGGTTCCGCCGCGGAGGACTTATCTCGTAGCGCGGGCGCTCAGCCGTAGTGCTTCAGGTGCGGCCATAGCGTGGACCAGCTGGCGCGCGGTCCGGTGCAGACGCCGATCTGTATGTCAGTCCAGTCGTTGTTCAGGTGGTACGGGGCATGGTAGGTGGTGAGCGAGCGGCAGCTGGCGAAGTACGGCCGCAGCTGGGCGAGCGCGTCGACCACGAGCACGGTGCGGTCCGAGGCCCGGCCGGGACCCCACATCCAGTAGGAGTTGTGGCCGGACAGCACGGGTGGCAGGTGGCCGGCAGAGCCTAGGACGTCCAGCGCGCCGGCTTCGGCGTAGTACCCGGTGAAGATCGAGGTGGGCGGCTGGCCCGCCCGGGTCAGGGCCGCGTCCTGCGCCGTGACCGCACTGGTCAGCTGCGGCCAGCCGATGGTGTCCCCGAGGGAACTCTGCTGAGAAGAGACCGGCAGGCCGTGCACGTCACTGACCGGGAGGATGGGCAGCAGGGTGGGCAGGGCCACGGCCACGCCGACCAGGGATGCGCCTACCACCAGCCCTCGCCGCACCCGCGGCCGGTGTGCGCGGCCGATCCAGCGCTCGGCGGCTGCGGCGCCCGCGGCCAGCACCGCCGGTGCTACTCCGTCGGCGTAGTACACCTTGCCCGGGACCCAGGCCAGCACATAAACGAGGACGAGGGTGGCGGTGACGGCAAGAAACCGCAGTTCAGGGGTCCGCCACAGGACAACGAAGCCCGCGACGATCAGCGGTGCCACCAGCAGGCCCAGGTAAACGAGCTGGGCGGGCAGCGCGCCAGCGTAGTTGCCCGGGGAGGTATTCTGCCGGTGCAGCGCGGCGGACATGGCCAGCTGCGGCCACCCGTGCGCGGCCTGCCAGATGAGGTTCGGCGCCCAGATCACCGCCGCGATACCGGCGCCGAGCCATGGCCATCGTGTCCACAGCACAGCGCGCTGCGCTGAGGCGAGCAGGCCAAGAGTGAGGCAGATCAGCAGCAACACGACCAGGTTGTCGGCCTCGAGCCCGACGCCGGCCACGACGCCCGCAGCGAGCCACCAGCGCGGCCGGTGCCGCAGCAGGGCGGTGCTGACGCACAGCAGGATGGCGGTCCAGGCGAGCAGGTCCAGGGGCGTGGTGTTGCCGATGTGCACGGCGCCCAGCAGGACCGGAGCGCACGCCGTGATGAGGGCAGCGAGCACCCGGCCGAACCGGCCCGCGCCGAACAGGGCCGCGAGCCTCGCCGTCATGACCACGATCGCCCCGCCGGCCAGCGCCGGGACGATCCGGATCGCCGTCGGGCTGACCCCCAGTAGGCCGGTGATCCGGGTGAGCAGCGGGGCGAGCGGTGGCTGATCGACGTAGCCGAAGGCGAGGTGATGCCCGGCCACGATGAAGTACAGCTCGTCTTGCAGGAAGCCGTACCGGCTGCTGACAGCCAGCTCAACCGCTACGAACACCGCAGCGATTACCCACGCCAGGACCGGCACGCGGTCGGAGGGGGAAACCGGCCCCTGCGCAGCCGGCGAGTCTGCCACGGCGGCAGCCTGAGGGGTGGGGCCGGCGGAGCCGTGGGGCTGGGGTGTCGGGCCGGCGGAGCCGACAGGCTGGGGTGTGGGGCCGGCGGAGCCGTCGGGCTGGTTCATGGCGAAGCCTCCTGCCGCCTGTCCTGCCGGGAAGTCCCCGGCAGGCAACTGCATGCCGGACGACCGGCACTCGAACCTGTGCTCGCTTAACGGAGGCTGGGCGCAGCCTGTAGAACCCGGCGGACTTTCTCGGCGATCCAGAGCCTGTTGGTGAGCCTGGCCGGCAGGGTAATGCCCCCGGCGACCACGTGCAGGTCGGTCTGGCCGGAATCCCGGGAGAGGGTCACCTGGGCGCGGAACAGCCGGGTTGAGCCGGTACCGACCACGATCTTGTCGGGCAGATCCGCCCGCGGGTGGCCGACCGGGTTCCAGTTCATCCCTTTCCCCGGCAGGACGTTGTACTTAGGCCCAAGCCCCCGGCGGAGCACCTCGCTGACCTCTTCGGTCGTGACTCCGGGCCTCGGGATGGCGATCGTAGACATAACGGTTCCCTTCTCCGTTCGTGACCAGGGCCTGCTGTCTGGCTGCTGGTCAGTTCCGTGGCGGCCACGGCCATGATTCGCGCTGTGGAGTGCGATGGGACAAGCCTCGTCCCGGGCCGGTGGAGTGTCATCGGCTCATCGGCTGGGTCCGGTCTGACGGCGGTATGAACTGATCAGGTGACCGGTATGAGAAGCGGCGGAAGTCTCATACCGCAGGTCCCACCCACCGGGTTGATGCGCCCCCGGTGCCTGCCTCCCTACCGTTGATCTGACTGGCTGTCTGGACCCCGCGGCTGGGGAAAGGAAGCGGTTCATGAACGATGCTGCCCTGATGGCTATCGTCCTGCTCGCCAGAGGTAACGGGCGGTGCGGGTGAGGGATACTGGGTGGGTGCTGGGCAAGCTGAACTGGGCAGTCGCATCCGTTGCCCTTGCCGTCGTCGGCGTCTCGACGTTCACCCAGCCATTCGGCCGGACCCGCAACATGGTCTCCGAGATCACCGCCTTCGCCGTCGCAGTGCTGACCCTGGCGCTCTGGACGGCCACCGACCGCTCTCCCGCCACGGCGGCCAGGCTCGCCGGCCTGCTGCCGTTCGCCTGGGGCGCGATGGCAGTCACCGGGCAGCTCCGCCAGGAGCAGAGCCGGTCTGCCACCCTCGACGAGCGCAATCGCATCGCCCGCGAAATCCACGACCTCCTCGCCACTCCCTCGGCTCTCTCGCTGTCCAGATCCAGGCCGCCCAGGCCGTGCTCACCGACCAGCAGGACATCGACCGGGCTGTCGAGCTCCTCGGCTACGCCCGGCGAACCGCGACCGAGGGGCTCAACGAGACCCGCCGGGCCGTGCACGCGCTGCACGCAGGAACGCCGCCGTTGCGGGAAGTTCTGGCCGACCTCAGTTCCGACCACCAGCGCCGTTATGAGGCAAGGGTGAGTTTCGAATGGGTTGTCACCGCACAGGTCCCGCAGTGACAGGCCACCCGGCGCCGCTGCGGATCGTGGTCGCCGACGACCAGGCCAGCGTCCGCGAGGGCCTCGTCCTGCTGCTCGGGCTCCTCCCCGACATCGAGGTGGTCGCGTCCGCCGCCGACGGCCGGCAAGCCATCGACCTCGTCGCCCAGCACCAGCCCGACGCCATCCTCCTCGACCTGCACATGCCGGTCATCGACGGCATCGAGGCCGCCCGGCAGCTCACCGACCTGCACCCCGCCGTCGCCATCGTCGTGCTCACCACCTACGCCGACGACACATCCATCCTCGCCGCCCTCAGCGCCGGAGCCTGCGGCTACCTCACCAAAGACGCCGACCGCGCCGAGATCGCCAGTGCGCTCCGCAGCGCCGTTTCCGGCCTCTCGGTCCTCGACCCGACGGTCCGGGCCGCCCTCCTGGCCGCCGCCACGCGGAGCGCCCCGGCGCACGAAGCGCCTCCGGCCCTCCCCGAGGTGCTGCCCGACGGGCTCACCAGAAGAGAGGCAGAAATCCTGGCCATGATGGCCCGGGGCATGACCAACCCCGACATCGCCGCCCAGCTCTACCTCAGCGCCCACACGATCAAGAGCCACATCAACCGGATCTTCGCCAAGACCGGCTCGGCAGACCGGGCAGCCGCGGTGCGCTACGCCCTGGACCAGCACCTCGCGTAGCCCCGGCTCATTACGGGCATCCACGGGCACCCAGAGCAGTCAAGGCCGAGAGTGCAGCGCATCGGGGTTAGCAGCGGTTGCCTGCGGGCCGTCGCGGGAGGGGTCGCTCGGGTTTCCAGCGGGCGGGGGCCGCGTAGCGGGTGAGCGTCGGCCGGGTTTCCAGCCGGCGGGCCACCTAGCGGGTGAGCGCCGCTCGGGTTTCCAGCTGGCGGGCCACTTAGGTGCGCGGTCCTCGGCGCGGACTCCTGCAGCCTGGTCTTCGTGCTAGCACCCGGCCGGCGCCGGCGGATCACGCTGATCTCAGGGCCCGCGATCACCGTCAACCACGTCGCCGTGCAGGCACTCGCCGCCGCGGCCCCCGGGGCCCGGTGCTGCTAGCGGCCGCTGGTGCTGGGCACGCCGTGCCCGGGCCGGCCGGGTGCGCGGCGCTGGCCGGCACATCCGGCAGCACCCGGGCGAAGCCTCCCGGCCCACCGTCCGGACGGCGCTGGTGAACTTCGGGGAGTCGGCCAACTTCCCGCTGCTGCTGGGCGGGGTGGTGACGCTGTGCGGTGCCGCCACGCTGGCGCATCTGCTGGCGGTGAGCGCGTGGCGGGGCGCAGGGACAGCGGCCTGCTGAAGGCCCTCGGGTCCGTCCGCCGACAGGTCGCGGCCGTAGTGTTCTGGCAGGCCGCGACGGGGGCGGAGGTAGGGATCGGGTCGGCGTACCGCTGGGCCTGTGCAGCGGCGGGGAGATCGCCAGCCGGGCAGGTGCTCCGCACTGAGTAGCTCCCCGCGCGGTCCACCCCGCCCACAGGAGACCACTGGATGTCACTTACGTTGATCGACAGTGGAGCTTGCCAGCACCCGGCTAAAGCTTCATAGCCCAGCCACTCGGCCATGCCTGGCCAGGGGCACAATCAGTGGCGATGGGAGTCACCTTGATGAGCGGAGTCAACGGCAAGGTCGTCGCCATCACCGGAGCGAGCAGCGGTATTGGCGAGGCGACCGCGCTGGAACTCGCTGCCCGGGGCGCGGCGGTGGTGCTCGGCGCCCGGCGCACCGGCCGACTCAGCGCACTGGCCGGACGAATCCACGCTTCGGGCGGCCGCGCGGAGGTGCTGCCCATAGATGTCACCCGGCGCGCGGACCTCGAGCGGCTGGTCGCCACGGCGGTCGAGCGGTTCGAACGTCTTGACGTCCTCGTGAGTAACGCCGGGATCGCCAGGACCGGTCTGGTGGCTGAGCTCGACGTCAACAGCTGGGACGCGATGATCGACGTCAACCTGCGCGGCGTGCTGCACGGGATCGCAGCCGCACTGCCGGTGTTCCGCCGCCAGGGGCACGGACATTTCGTGACCACCGTGTCCACCTCGGGCCTGAAAATCGTCCCGACCCAGGCGGTCTACGCCGGCACGAAGAACGCGGTCCGCACGCTACTGGAGGCACTGCGCCAGGAGTCCACCGACGGGGTCCTGCGCACGACCTCGATCTCGCCCGGCTACGTGCGCACCGAACTCGCCGACTACATCGACGACCCCGACGTCCGGGAAGAGGTGCAGCACAGGATGGCGACGCTCGGCATCGGCCCTGACGCCGTGGCGCGTGCCGTCGCATTCGCAATCGAGCAGCCCGACGACGTCGAGATCGGCGACATCACCATCCGGCCTGCTAACCAAAACTGACGACGGCGGCTCGGCGTAGGGCGAGGCTGACCCGGCTTGTGCTCACCAGGCGGCGCTCGGTCGTGCCCGTCCATCACGGCAGGCTGGGCGGTTGTTACCGAGATCAAGTGACCCGTGGAGAGGTTCATCTCCTCTAGATGATCAGTTCCAAGGGGTGGCTGCGGCTGCGGAGACGCGCGTGCTCGCATGGCAGCGGCCGCCAGGTTGGTGTCGCATGGGGCAGTAGACCGCTGGCTCAACCACGAGCCCTGGACGGTTTTCGTTAGGAATGAGATGCCGGCCGGGCCGGGATGAGGGCGGCTGGCGGTGCACCGCTGGTGTTGTGCTGCGCGATCAGTGTCAGCGCGCGGTCACGGTCGCGGTGTTCGATGGCATCGATAATGGCGGTGTGCAGGGCGTGGCGGTCGGCCATGTAGTCCGGGAGTGGCTTCCCCGTAAGGCAGGACCGCCAGGGTGTGCGACTCGATCTGGTCGAGCAGGTTCACGTACAGCGACCGGAGCATCGCGTGCGGGCTGACCGCGGCGATGCGGGCGTGCAGGGACCAGTTGGCGTGCACGAACCCGATAGCGTCGAGCCGCTCGGCCGCCGAGGCCATCTCGATGAGGATCTCGCGCATCTCGGCGATGTCGGCGGGGGAGGCATGCCAGAGCGCGTCCTCGATCAGCAGGGCATCCAGGGCGTCGCGGATTCGGACCGCTTCGGCCACGGACGTCTGGTCGCCGTCCAGGGCCAGGACGGAGTTGCCCAGGCGCACCATCGGTGACTGGGCTGCGGCGAACACGCCGCCGCCCGGCCCGGGCCGGACCGAAACCACGCCGCGGGACTGGGCGATGCGCAGCGCCTCGTTGAACGTGCCGACCGACACCGCGCAGCAGGCCCGGAGTTCTTCCTTCGACCCAAGCCGGTCGCCAGGTGCGGCAGTCTCGGCCATCGCGATGAGCTGCGTGGCCGCCGATTCGCCGCGGGACACCCGGGGGCTGGGCCGGCCGTCAGCGGGTCGGCGCCAGTCCTGAGGGCGCAGCGCGGGCGCGTCGAACCCGGCGTCACCGGTCATGGTTCTCACCGCCTCCTCTCGCTCAGGCACCCAGTCTCCTCGCCCGTAGCCCAGAATTCCATATAAACATTATGGACGGAAGCCTTGACACGTGATGAGCGTCACGCGCAGCATCATGAGAAATGTTCATGCGGAATTCGAGGTGCGCGATGATCGACCCGCAGCAGTTCCGGGACCTGATGTCGGGCGTGTGCGCCCCGGTCACGGTCGTCACGACGACGGTTGACGGCACGGCGTACGGGGCGACGGTCAGCTCGTTCGCGTCCCTGTCGCTGGATCCGCCGCTGGTCAGCGTGCGTTTGACCGCGGCTCGCAGTTGCTGCGGCAGATCCAGGCGGCGGGCGGTTCGGCGTCAACATCCTCGGCCAGTCCCAGGACGAGCTCGCGGTGATGTTCGCCAGCCGCGGGGTCGACCGATTCGCGGTCACCGACTGGTTCGCGGAGGACGGATTGCCCCGCCTGGCGGACGCGCCGGGCTGGATGGTGTGTGACCTGCACCAGACGGTCGAGGCCGGCGACCATCTGCTGCTGTTTGGGCTGGTGCGCTCGGCCAGCAGCCGGGTGGACCTGGCGCCGCTGGTGTACGCGCACCGGACCTTTGGGACTCACTCGCGCTTCGCCGAGCGGCCCCGCCCCGCCATCGCCGACCTGATCGCTGCGTGCGCCCGCTGACTGCCCGGCCCGACCCTGACCCGGCTTGACCTGTCAAAGGAGACCTGACCATGTCCGCTGTGACCGACCACCCGTCCGCCGCTGATCCGGACACCCCCTCCACCCCGGACGCCACCGAACTCGTCGCCCGCATCAAGGAACTCCAGCCGCTGCTGCGCGAGCACGCCGCCCAGGGCGAGCAGGATCGCCGCGTGGTCGAGGACGTCATCCAGGCGCTCCGCGCCGCCGGCGTCCTCAAGATTGCCACGCCGAAGCGTTACGGCGGCACGAGACCTCGATGCGCACCATGCTGGACGTGTCCGCGGCGCTTGGCGATGCCGACGGCGGCACCGCCTGGGTGGCCACGCTGCTCAACGTCTGCGCCTGGATGACGGGCACGTTCCCGCAGCAGGCCCAGGACGACGTGTGGGGCGAGGACCCCGACGCGCTCGTCTGCGGGGTGCTGGCCCCGACCGCCGAGACCCGCAAGGTCGAGGGCGGGCACCAGGCCAGCGGCCGCTGGTACTACAACTCCAGATCCTGGCACGCGACCTGGGCGATACCCGGGATCCCGTCACCGATGAACGGGCGAGGTCGTCGATCAGGCGCTGCCCTGATCCCGCGACGCGAGCTCGAGTACGAGGAGACCTGGTTCGTGGCCCGCATGAGGTCGACCGGTAGCAACTGCACGATCGCGAAGGACGTGTTCGTCCCGGATCACCGGATCGTCTCCGTCCCGCCAGCCATCGAGGGCCACTATGCCACCGAGCACACCGATCAGGCCCGTACCAGTCGGCGTTCGTGCCGTCCTGGCGCTGGTCCTGGCCGGGCCGCAGCTCGGCATGGGCCGGGCGGCACTACAATCGTTCGGGGAAGGCAGCTAAAAAGCCGACTCGTCACCTTCTTCACCGCGCAGGCCGACTCGGTGGCCTTCCAGCTCCAGCTGGCCGAGGCGGTGATGCTGATCCACACCGCCCACCTGCACGCCTACCCTGCGGCCGACGACATCGACGAGCCGTCGGTGCGCGGCGTATCCCGACTTCCTGACGCGCGCCCGGGTCCGGGCCGATACCGGCTGGGTCATCCATCCCATCGTGCGGGCCATCAACATCCTGTTGTCGGCTGATGGTGCGACCAGTTTCGCCGACGTCAACCCGCTCCAGCGCCTCTGGCGTGACTCGTCGGTCGCCGCCCGCCACGCGGTCGTCCTGCCTGTGGTCGGGTATGAGGTGTACGGCAAGGCGTCGCTTGGACGTGAGGATCAATCACGCCCTCGTCTGACCCCGCCTCTCATCTGATCTGGATACCTGAAATGCGCGTGGCTTACCTGGAAGGCCGGGTTGTCGTCGTTCCGCGACGCCGGACACCAGGCCGCCTACGACGTCGAGAAAAGCGGCGGCCGGTTCGCCGCCGACCCGCAAGCCGCCTACGAGGATTGGGACGCCTTCACCACGTGGGCGGCGACGGCCCAGTGGGAGACGCGCGACGGGGCCCGAGGCCCTCGGGCCGCCCGCGCCCGCGCCGCGGCAGGTGTTCGGGATCGGGCTCAACTCTCGCGACCACGCGGCCGAGTCCGGCTACGACGTACCGACCGCCGCCCCTCCGGTGTTCACCAAGTTCCCCAGTTGCATCACCGGACCGCAGGGCGACATCGAGATGCCGCAGGGCGGCCACGTCAACTGGGAGGTCGAGCTGGTCGCCGTCATCGGCCGCCATGCCCACCACGTGGGCTCAACCAGGCCCTGGACCACGTGGCCGGCTACGCGGTGGGCCAGGACGTCTCCGAGCGCGCTGCTGCAGATGGCCGCCAAACCACCCCCAGTTCAGCATGGGCAAGTCGTTGCAGGGCTCCGGCCCGATCGGCCCCTGGGTGGTCACGCTAGACGAGGTCGCCCACCCTGACGACCTTGAGCTCGGATGCGAGATCAACGGCGAGGACGATGCAGGCTCCGCCGGACCAGCCAGCTGATCTTCTCCGTGGCCGCCCTCATCGCGAACCTGTCGGCCAGCACGCCGCTGCTCCCCGGCGACGTCATCTTCACCGGCACCCCGTCGGGCGTCGGGCTCGGCCGTACCCCGCCGCGGTGGCTCGCCGACGGCGACATCCTGACCAGTCACATCGAATCCATCGGCGGGATGCGGCACCGCTTCGTCGCCGCCCCGCCGCGCATCGCCTAGCCCTGCTTCACCCGAAAGGTCGCCGACGATGGCCCTGCACCGCCTCACGTCCATCACCATGGGCGTGCCGAACGTCGAAGAAACCGCCGCCTACTACGACGAGTTCGGGCTCGCGCCCGACGGCGACGGCTGGTTCACCACCCGCGACGCCGGCCGCCAGCTGCGCATCGTTCCCGCGCCGACCCGGCGGCTGATTGACCTGCACGTGGGTGTGGACGACTCCGACGACCTGGCCCGGGCGGCGGGCAACCTGGAGCGGATGGGGATTGGCGTCAAGCGCGGCCCCGGCTGGATCAGCGCGGGTGAACAAGGCGACCGGCACCCGCGCTTACCTGGAGATCGCCGCCCGCTTCGAG
>CAVRRQ010000007.1:0-21712 GCA_963723595.1 uncultured Actinomycetes bacterium | reverse complement strand
ATCTCAGCCTGGTCTGATCGAACCTTGAGGGATCCCATCCGGGCCATCAGCTCGCGTAGGCTCGCGCCTGTTGCTGCCTGACTCCTACCCGCCCTGAGGGGAGGCCGGCGAGCCACCCGCGATTGACCGAGGTGAGCCGCCTGTCTACCCTCGCATCTATGCGGGCTGCTCGACTGCGACATTCCGTCCTAGGCGTACTCCTCCTAGGTGTCTCAGCTGCCCTGTTGATGGGCTGGCTGTGGTTGAGCCATCTGTGGTTCGAGGTCGTCACCGGCTTCGTTGTCGGGCTCGTGCTGATAGCCTTGGATGCTCCGGAACGGATGGCACCAGACAAGTCCGGAGAGCCTCGAATCACGCGGTTTCAGTCCGGAATCTGACTGGGATTCCAATCTGATGGATCCAGGCCTGCACCGAGAGATGGCCCCCATAATCCCGGCCTTGGGGCGCCGTGGGATATCCAATACCCCCATCCGGCGTCCGGCGGCCCAGCCGGCCCCCGGGTCGTTCGCCCGGGCGGCGTGCGCCGGCAGCCTGGAACGGCCAGCCCGACCGGCGGCGTGGCCGCTTTTCCCGGACGCCCTGGTCATGTTCGCCGAGGAGCGCGAGGCCGCCAGCATCGACGACGTGCTCGGCGCACTCGACCGCGATCTGGTCGGCCTGGTGCCCGTGAAGCGGTGGATCGAGGACATCGCGCTGCTGCTCCTGGTGGACCGGCTCTGGAGAGATTCGGCCTCGAGGCCCCCCGGCCAAACCTGCACATGTGCTTCACCGGCCCGCCGGGCACCGGCAAGACCACCGTGGCGCTGCGCATGGCCGAACTCCTGCACCGGCTCGGCTACCTGGAAAGCGGGCACCTGGTGCACGCCATGCGCGACGACCTGGTCGGCCAGTACATCGGGCATGCCGCGCACCCAAGACCAAGCGTGTGCTCGACCAGGCCATGGGCGGGGTGCTGTTCATCGACGAGGCCTACTATCTGTACCGCGCGGCCGACTCCAAGGACTTTGGCCAGGAGGCCATCGACATCATGCTGCAGGTGATGGAGAACGAGCGCGACAATCTCGTGGTCATCCTCGCGGGCTACAAGGACCGGATGGACGACTTCTTCGAGAGCAACCCTGGGCATGCATTCCCGGATCGCGCACCACCTCGACTTCGCCGCCTACGATGCCGACGAGCTCGTCGCGATCGGGCGGCTAATGCTCGAGCAGTCCAGTTACTACCTGTCCCCGGGCGCCGAGGAGGCGTTCCGCCAGTACCTGTCTCGCCGGATGCGCCGACCCCGGTTCGCCAACGCCCGCAGCGTGGGGAACGAGCTGGAATGCAGCAGGCTACGGCACGCGCGCCGGGTGGCCACTGACGCCAGCCGCGCCGGGAACCCGGACGACCTGATGCGCCTTGAGCCATCGGAGATTTCGCCCAGCTACCCGCCAGCAGTGATCCGTCGTAGCTGCCTCGAAGTGGCGCTCATGTAGCCAGCCCACGCCCGGTTTGCCGGAGGCCGGCGGCCACGTCGTCCGCGGAAACACGCACCTTGGCCACGGTCAGGCGCCCGTTAGAACAAGGCCCCTTCCAAGATCGGAAAGGGCCTCCGACGTGGGAGCCGCCTATCGGAATCGAACCGATGACCTACGCATTACGAGTGCGTCGCTCTAACCGACTGAGCTAAGGCGGCAGGCCACCATCCGGCGGCTCACCGAGTCTACCGGTCAGCCCACCAGCCTGTGCCCCCGCCGCGAACCACCCCTCGGGGCCGCCACAGGCCACCGGCCCCGGGCTGCCACCGGCCACCGGGAAACACGAGTGGCTGCCAGCCCCGGTCAGGGGCAGACGGTGCCGTTGCGGGGGGTGGCCAGGTCCAGCAGGTAGCGGTTCACGGCGGCGTCCACGCAGGGGCTGCCCATCATGTACGCGGTGTGGCCGTTGCCGTCCCACCCCAGCAGCACCCCGGACTTCAGGTCCCCGGCCAGGGCCTGGGCCCAGCGGTACGGCGTGGCCGGGTCCCGCTTGTTGCCGATGACCAGGATCGGCGGGGCGCCGGCCGCGCGGATCGACGGGACCGGGTAGGAGCGGACCGGCCAGTAGGCGCAGGGCAGGCTGCCCCACATGATCGGGGCCCCGAAGTCCGGCGCGGCCCGGGCGGCGGAGGTGGCCGCGGCACGCCAGCGGGCCAGGCCCGCGGGCCCGTTCCCCCCGGCAGGCCAGGGCCGGTCGAGGCAGTCGATCGCCATGTTCGCGTCGGCCAGGTTCGTGTACTGGCCGGTGGCGTTGCGCTCCCACAGCGCATCGGCCAGCGAGACCAGCACGGTCCCGTCACCGCCGAACGCCGCGGTCAGCGCCTCCCGCAGCGTCGGCCAGTACGCCTGGCTGTACAGCGCGGTCGCGATGCCGTTCAGCACCATGGCCCCGTTGGCGGGCTGGCGGTCCAGGTTGTTGACCAGCGGATGGGCCGTGGCCCGGCGCACCAGGCCCTCGATCCGGGCCACGCCCGCCGCCACGGACCCGCGGCCTGCGGGGCAGCCCGCCCGCGCCACGCAGTCCGCCACGAACGCGCGCAGCGCGACCTCGAAGCCCTGCCCCTGCACGATATTCATCCGCAACGAGGAGCTGCCCGGGTCGATCGCCCCGTCCAGGACGAGGGCCCGGACGTGGGAGGGAAAGAGTTGCGCGTACCAGGTGCCCAGGTAGGTGCCGTAGGACTTGCCGAGATAGGTCAGTTTGGCGTCACCGAGTGCGGCGCGCAGTACGTCCATGTCGCGGGCGGCGTTGCGGGTGCCCACCCACGGCAGCAACGTTCCGGACGCACGCTCGCAGCCCCGGGCGAACAGCTTCGCCTCGGCGACGACCGGGGTGAGCTGACTGGCGCCGGTGAGGTCCTCGTTAGTGGAGAGATAAGTGTCGAGCTGCGGGCCGGACAGGCAGTGGATCGCGGGCTCGCTCGAGCCCACGCCGCGCGGGTCGAAGCCGACCACGTCGAACCGGGCGCGAACCGGGGCGGCGATCTCGGTGCGGGCCTGCAGCGCGTAGGTGATCCCGGAGCCGCCGGGACCGCCGGGGTTGACGACCAGGGAGCCGATCCGCCGCGCCGGGTCGGTGGCACGCAGCCTGATCACCGGCAGCGAGAAGCGCCGCCAGGCGGGCCGGCGGTAGCTGAATGGGACGAGCAGCCGGGAGCACTGGAACACCTTGTTGCAGGTCTGCCACTGCAGTTTCTGGGCGTAGTACCCGGCCAGGGTGGTCGGCGGCGGCCCGGCCGGCTCGGCGATCGGCGCGCTGGCCTGCGAGCTGGCCGCGGCGCCGGAGCCCGGTGCGCTGGGGGCCGGATGGGCCGCGGTGCTGGTACTGCAGGCCGCGAGGACGAGGGCGCACGCAGCGGCGGTCAGCGCCGGCGCCCACCGGCGCCTCCGCCGGATGGGGAAGGCCACGGGGCGACGCTACTCCGCGGGGGTGGCGGCGGCCTGGTCGCCGTACTTGGCCTCGTAGGCCTGGCGGGATCCGCACACGCTCGCCTTCGGGCAGGCGCACTTGCTGCCGTCCCGGGCCAGCTTCACCACGATCTTGTCGCCCGGCACACTGTGGCCAGTGACGACGCCCGGGCCCTCGGGGGTCTCGACGGAGGAGCCGATACCCGGGGCATCCTTGCGGAAGTCCTGGTAGAGCGGGTGCTCGTACTTGAGGCAGCACATCAGGCGGCCGCAGGCCCCGGCGATCCGCAGCGGGTTGACCGGCAGGTCCTGGTCCTTGGCCATCCGGACGGACACCGGCTCGAAGTCCTTGAGGAACGTGGAGCAGCACAGGTCGCGGCCGCACGGCCCGATGCCGCCCTGCAGCCGGGCCTCGTCCCGCGGGCCGATCTGCCGCAGTTCCACCCGGCCGCGCAGCCGGGCGGCCAGGTCGCGGACGAGTGCCCGGAAGTCGACCCGGCCCGGCGCACTGAAGTAGATCGTGTAGACGTTGGGGTCGTCCACGTAGTCCACGCCGATGATCTTCATGGGCAGGCTGTGCTCGCGGGCCAGCCGCCGGGCCGCGACCCGGGCCTCGGCGCGGCGGCCCCGGTTGGCCTCGTCCCGGGACAGGTGATCGTCGGTGGCCAGGCCGGCGCACAGCGGCA
Source organism: uncultured Actinomycetes bacterium (assembly GCA_963723595.1). Lineage (GTDB taxonomy): Bacteria > Actinomycetota > Actinomycetes > Streptosporangiales > Streptosporangiaceae > RYN-230. Next base: position 17,601 of record CAVRRQ010000007.1, on the reverse strand, counting down.
GCCCGTCCACGTCGTCATCGACCCACTGCGGGGCCCAGATGACGTCGGCGACCTCGGGGCCGCCGTCGGTGGGCACGAGGACCTTGTCCCCGACCCGGGGTGTGAGCGGCCCGGGATCCAGGTAGTAGAGCCGTCCGTAGCGTTCGAAGCTGACGGCCATCATCATGCCCATTGGCCCAGGTTACGGGGGGATCACGGAATCCGCTCCCCCGGGCGGCTGTTTTGTGACGATTCGGCAGCCGGTGGCTGGTACGGAGGGTGGCGCGCGGAGGGCGCTGGCTGGCGCGCCGAGGGCGGCGCTGTCAGGCGGGGACGGTGTCGGTGCACTGGCACTGGACCAGCTGGGGCGGGAGGGTCCGGGCCAGCACCTCGCGGTGCACAGGGGCGGCCTCCGCATGACGCTGCAGGCCAGCGGGGGTAAGGATCACGTAGACGCCGCGCCGGTCCTCGCCGCACGAGCACCGCTCGACCAGGCCGTTCTTTTCCAGCCGGTCGATCAGCCGGGACAGGGCGCTCTGGCTGAGGTGCACGCCGTCGGCCAGTTCCTGGGCCCGGAACTTGTGCTCCCGGCTTTCGGACAGCCGGTCGAGCACCTCGAACTCGCTCACCCCGAGACCCTGGCGGGCCAGTTCACGATCCAGCGCGGCCATCGCGGCCGCGTGGCTGGCCGCGATGGCCCGCCACGTGCTCACCACGGCCCCGGTCGCCGCGTCGCCGATGGCCGGCGGGCCGCCGGACGCCGGGCGGCCATCGGCCGCCTGGGCGGCGTCTGCGGCCGCTGGGGCGGCGGCCTGCGGGGGGGCCACGGGTTCTGTCACGCTCACGAGGCCAGGGTAACGCGAAACCCAACTAGATGCAACTGCATTAATTGCACTTGCATCTAGTGCTTGTACATGCATATTCTCTGGAGTCATGGAGTCAATCAGCCGCGCTCAGGCGGCCTCTCCCTCCCAGTCCCTCCGTCCCCGGCCAGCCCCGGGCTCGCCGGCATCTGCAGTCCGCCCGCCTGCCGCTGCAGGCCGTCCGGCACCGGGTCCCCGTCCGCCGGGCCGTCCGCCGGGATGTCCGCCGCCGGATCCTCGGCCGCCCAGCCGTCAGCGCCGCCCGGGCAGGCCGCCGGCCCGCGCTGGAGCGCGCGCGAGTGGGCCATCCTGATCGTGCTGTGCGGGGCCCTGTTCCTTGATGCACTCGACGTGTCGATGGTCGGCGTCGCCCTGCCGTCCATCCGCACCGCCCTCGGGCTGAGCACGTCGTCGCTGCAGTGGGTGGTCAGCGGCTACGTGCTCGGCTACGGCGGCCTGCTGCTGCTCGGAGGCCGCGCCGCCGACCTGCTGGGCCGGCGCTGCGTGTTCCTGGCGGCCCTGGCCCTGTTCGCGGTCGCCTCCCTGTTCGGCGGGCTGGTCAGCAGCGCGGGCCTGCTCATCGCCGCGCGCTTCATCAAGGGCATCGCGGCGGCGTTCACGGCCCCGGCCGGCCTGTCGCTGCTCACCACCACGTTCCACGAAGGCCCCATGCGCAACCGGGCCATCTCCGTGTACTCGGCATTCGGGGCGAGCGGGTTCTCGCTCGGCCTGGTGCTGTCCGGCCTGCTCACCGAGATCAGCTGGCGGTGGACGCTGCTGGTGCCCGCGCCGGTGGCGCTGCTCACGCTGATCGCGGCGATCAAGGTCATCCCGCGGCCCGCTGTCTCGCGCGAGCCGCGCGGCAGCCGCCGGTTCGACATCCCGGGCGCTGCCACGGTGACCGGCGCGATGCTGCTGCTCGTGTACACCGTGGTCTCGGCCCAGCAGGTGGGCTGGGGGTCGGCCCGGACCGTGGGATCGTTCGCGGCCGTCGCCGTTCTCCTCAGCGCCTTCGTAGTGATCGAGCGCCGTAGCGTGGACCCGCTGGTGCCGCTGGGCATCTTCCGCCGGGGGCCGCTGACCCGGGCCAACATCGGCGCGATGACGCTGTTCGGCTCGTACGTCTCGTTCCAGTTCCTGGTCACGCAGTACCTGCAGACGACGGCCTCGTGGTCGGCGATCGCCACCGCGCTGGCCTTCCTGCCGGCCGGCGTGGTCGTGGCCGTGCTGTCCACCCGGATGAGCGCGATCATCGGGCGGTTCGGGACCGCGCGGGTCGCCGTGGTCGCGTTCGCCAGCCTGGTGGCCGGCGACGCGGTGTTCCTCCGGGTCGGCGTCCAGCCGGACTATCCCACGGTCATCCTCCCGGCGGTGGTGCTGATCGGCGTCGCGTTCGGGCTGGGGTTCTCCGCGCTCAGCCTGGCCGCGACCGACGGTGTCGCCGACGCGGAGCAGGGCCTGGCGGCCAGCCTGTTCCAGACCTCGTTCCAGGTCGGCGGCGCGATCGTGCTGGCGGCCGTGACGGCGGTGGTGGAGGCCGGGGGCGCCAGCCGGATCACCTCGCCCCAGGCGACCCTGGGGGCCTACCGGCCCGCCCTGGCCCTCATCACCGCGGTGTCGGCGGTGGGAGCGGTGGCCGCGCTCACCGGGTTGCGGTCCGCACGCTCAGCGGACCGGCCGGTGCCGGTCGCCGTGCCTGCCCTGGTGCGCGTCCCCGTCGCGGAGGAAGCCGAGGCCCCGGCGCTGGGGATGGAGGAGGCGCTGGACGTGGCGGCGGCGGACCTCGTCACCGGGACGGCCCGTGAGGTGGAGGAGGACTGCGCCACCCCCCTGTGCCTCTGACCTGAGGCCGCGCCTCTGAGCTGAGGCTCTGCCTCCGACCTGGGGCTGCGCCCCTGAGCTGAGGCCGCCGTCAGAGCGTCGCCGCCCCCGCCCGGTCCGGGCGGGGGCGGCGCCGCGCCGTTCACCAGGCCTGGTTGACCTCCTGGCCGTTCACCGGCACCAGCGGCACCAGGTGCCCGTCGCGCAGCCAGCCGTTGAATCCCCCCGGGCAGTGGCTGCTGCACACGCTGCTGTTCAGCATCCAGTGCTGCCCGGCGGCATCCTGGCTGAGCTGCAGGACATCAGGCGCGAAGGCCGTCCCGACGGGGTGGCCCAGATACCGCCGGTAGAGCACCCGCAGCTGCCCGGTGGCCCTCGACAGCTGGATGACAGCCAGGTTCGGGGGGAGCACGTCGGTCTCGCCGTGCGAGGTGGTCTGCCCGGTCAGCACGAGGGCGGTGATCGTCCTGCCATCGGGGCTGATGAGCGCCTGGGCGATGTAGGGGAATTTCCCGGTCTGACGGAGCAGGACGGGGCCGGTACCCAGGCGCCCACCACCCGAAGCCGGATTGAGCGCGCGGACCACCGCCGTCCGCCCGTACTGGCTGCACATCTCACTGTTCTGTTTCTGGTCGGCACACGTCTGCCCGAGGTAGACGAGTTCGCGGCCATTCGCTGTCCAGGACAGGCTGGCCACGCTGTACGCGGCCCCGTTCCCGCCCCGCCAGATACTCCTGGCTCCCGTCTTCAGGTCGATGACCTCGATGTAGTCAGGTTGCGGGGTTCCCAGGGGGCAGGCCTGCTGGCCAGGGCCGCCGCACGTCGTGGATGAGCCGGTCCAGGTGTAGGCGACGGAGACCGCGACCCGTGACCCGTCCGGCGAGACGGCCAGGGCGTCCGCGGCCCAGTAGTGGCGCCCGATGGCGCCCCCGGGCACCGGGGCGAAGCCGGTGACCCGGCCGGCGCTGGTCAGCCGGAACCGGTACAGGCGTTGTCCTTCAGTACCCGGCGCGGCGGCCGCGACGAAGAACACCCCGCCCCGGGTGCTGGCCAGGACGTCGAACACGCTGGCCGCCTTCGGGACCGGGACGGTGGCAGTGATCTGCCCGGTGACCGTGGAGCGGACCACCGGCTGCCCGGCCTGCACATCCTGGGCCACGTAGTAACGGGGTACCGGCCCCTGGCCGCCGGACGGGCCGCCGGACGGCCGTGATCCAGCCAGCCTGGTCCCGACCGCGAACGCCAGGCCCACGACGAGCACGATGCCCAGCGCGGCCGCGACCGGCGCGAGCCATACGGGCCGATGCCGGCGGGCGGGCGGGGCGATGAGGGGGCGGAGGGTCTCCTCCGGGACGGCGCGGGCCGCGGCGGTCAGCGCGTCGGCCAGCCGGTCTTCAATACTGTTCATGCTGGCTCCCCGAGCTGGCGCGCCAGGGCGGCGATCCCCCGCGCGGCGGTTGACTTGACGGTGCCGGCGCTGATCCCGAGGACCGCGGCGATCTCGGCTTCCGGCAGCCCCAGCCAGTAGCGGAGCACCAGCACCTCTCGGCGCCGCCGGGAGAGTCCGGCCACCGCGGCCAGCACCAGCCTGCGGTCCTCGGCCAGCAGCGCCTCACTCTCCGCCGACCGCTGGGTCACATCCGCGGCCAGGGCGTCGCGCGCGCCCCCGAAGCGGCGCGCGACGGCCCGGCGCCGCAGCGCGCTGCGGCATCCGTTGAGCACGGCGGCCCGGACGTACGCGAGCGCGCCGCCGGGGTCGGGCAGCTGGCCCCGGGCACAGAGCCGCGTGAACACGTCCTGGACAATGTCCTCGGCGGAGGCACGGTCCCCGGTCATCAGCACGGCCAGCCGGACCAGTTCCGCGTGGTGCTCCCGGAACAGCGCGGTCACGCTGGTCCCGGAGTCAGCCACGGAAGAGGCACCCGGTCCCAGTCCGCCGGCCTCCCAGATCTGGTAGCTCATACCTAGTGCACGCGCGAGTCACGATTCCGTTGCCCGCCAACCTCCCCGATTCCCATGATCGTGGTGCGTTGTGCGTCGCCCGCGGCGCACTCCTCACCACGGTGAGGCAATGGACGCGGTTATCCACAGGCCACGAAGTCGCGTGGCGGCGGACCAGGTGTGCCCGGCACGCTGGGAGGCATGCCACGCGAATTACCAGAGGATTGCCGCGAACTGCTGTCTCTTCAGCACGGCGTGCTGTCCCGGGCCCAGGCCCTGGAACTTGGCATCGGCCCGAGAACGGTGAGTTCCCGGTTGCGCCGGGGCCACTGGCAGCGAATGCACCAAGGCGTCTACGTCACCTTCACTGGTCAGCCGGATCGCGAGGCTCTCTTGTGGGCGGCACTGCGCCGGGCTGGGCCGGATGCCGTACTCAGTCATTGGACCGCAGCGGAGCTGAGCACGCTGATGAGTCAGCCCAGTGCCTTGATTCACGTGACCGTTCCAGCGCAGCGCCATATTCACCCGATCCCGGGGGTGGTGATCCATCGCTCCCGGCGAGCCGCTGCGGCCCGGCATCCGGCCTTGGCCCCGCCCCGGACCCGGATCGAGGAGACCACGCTCGACCTGGCCGCGGTCAGTAAGGACCTGGACGACGCGCTGGCCTGGCTGGCCCGCGCCTGCGGCGCCCGGCTGACCACGGCCGGCCGGCTGCAGACGGCCCTGAACGACCGGACGCGGGTGCGCTGGCGGGCGGCGCTCATGGCCGGGCTCGACGACATCTCCCAGGGAGCGCACTCCTTGCTCGAACTCCGGTACATCCGCCGGGTCGAGCGGCCCCACGGCCTGCCCCAGCCTCAGCGACAGGTTCGGATCGTCCGGGGTGGTCGCACCGAGTACAAGGACGCCCTCTATACGGAGTTCGGGGTCGGAGTGGAAACAGACGGCGTGATAGCCCACCCGCTGGAGGCCCGCTGGCGTGACAGGCGCCGAGACAACGCCTCCATCGTCGAAGGGATAGACACCCTGCGCTACAACTGGGCCGACGTGACCGAGCGCCCTTGCCAGGTGGCCGCCGAGGTAGCCGGGGCGCTCCGCCAGCGCGGCTGGCGCGGCACCCCGCGCCCCTGCGGCCCCTCCTGCTCACTCAACCACTGGCCCCGGCGTTAACGTGGTGCATCCTGCGCCGCGGGCGAGGCAAAAAGCACCACGATCATGGACTGGCCCGGAAGGGGGCGCGCGCCAGCGGGGGTCAGCCGGACAGGAGGGCGAGGGTTAGTTCCTCGACGGCCAGGAGGGGGGCGACGTTGAGCTCCAGGCGCTCCCGGCAGGTCATGATCGCTTCCATCCGGCGCACGGTGGATTCCGGGGCGCTGGCCGCGGCCAGCCGCCGCAGTTCGTCTTCGTGCCCGGCGCTGGACAGGTCGACGTCGGCGCCCAGCTGGACGACCAGCACGTCCCGGTAGAAGGCGGCCAGGTCGAGCAGCGCGCGGTCCAGCGCGTCACGCTTCATCCGGGTGGCCCGGGACTTCTGCCGGTCCTCCAGGTCCTTCATGGCGCCCGCCGAGCCGCGCACCGCCTTGGCCACGCCCTTGCCGGTGGAGCCTTCGCCGAACGCCTTGCGCAGCGCGTCCCGCTCCGGGGTGTTCAGCTCCTCGGTGACCGAGGCCGCCTCCTGCTCAGCCGCCTTCACCAGTCCCGCGGCCTGGCTCAGCGCCGTGCCCAGGCTGGTGATCCGGGCCGGGATGCGGAGCACGTCGGCGCGGCGCTGCGCCGCCTCGGGGTCGGTGGCCAGCCGCCGCGCCCGGCCCACATGCCCCTGCGCCGCCCGGGCGGCGGCCAGGGCCCGGGCCGGGTCCACCCCGTCGCGGCGGGTGAGCACGTCGGCGACGGCCTCCGGCGGCGGCGTGCGCAACGTGACCAGCCGGCAGCGGGACCGGATCGTCGTGACGAGCTCCTCCGAGGAGGGGGCGCAGAGCAGCCAGACCGTCCGTGGCGACGGCTCCTCGATCGCCTTGAGCAGGGCGTTGGCGGCCTGCTCGGTGGCCCGGTCGGCGTCCTCGAAGAGCACCACCTGCCAGCGGCCACCGGATGGCGCGCTCGCGGCGCGCAGCACCAGGTCGCGGGTCTGCCTGACCCCGTAGGACAGCCCCTCCGGCTTGACCAGCAGCAGGTCAGGGTGAGTGCCCGCGCGCACCTGGTGGCAGCTCGGGCAGTTCCCGCAGCCCTGGTCGGGGCACAGCAGCGCGGCCGCGAAGGCGCGCGCCGCCACCGACCGGCCCGATCCCGGCGGCCCGGTGAGCAGCCAGGCATGCGTCATGCCGAGGACCCGCTCGCCGCGCAGCAGCCGGGCCGCGACGCCCGCCGCCTCGTCCAGCTGGGCGACCACGCGCTCTTGGCCGACCAGGTCGCCGAAGACCGGCGCGCCGCCCACCGCCGTGTCCCCGTCCACGTCCAATGCTTTCTCTCTCAAACTGTCCGGCTCAGTCAACGATGGCCGGGAAGCTGCCCGTGTTCGCCTCGGCCATCGGCGGGATCGGGTCCGGCAGCATGTCACGCACCCGCTCACGGATCGCGCGGCTGACGTCCTCCGGTGACTGTGACGCGTCGAGCACCAGGTAGCGGTCGGGTTCCGCGCCGGCCAGGGCCAGGAAGCCGCGCCGGACCCGCTCGTGGAAGTCCAGCGGCTCGGCCTCGAGCCGGTCGGCCGACCGGGCCCGGCGGCCGAGGCCGTTGGCGGGCGGCATGTCGAGCAGCACGGTCAGGTCGGGCATCAGCCCGCCGGTCGCCCACTGGTTCAGCCTGGCCACCTCGTCGGCGGGCTGGTTCCGGCCGGCGCCCTGGTAGGCCAGGGACGAGTCCACGTACCGGTCGGTGACCACCACCGCGCCACGCTCCAGCGCGGGCAGGATCACGGCGGACACGTGCTCGGCCCGGTCGGCCGCGTAGAGCAGGGTCTCGGCGCGGGCCGACAGGCCGGTGTGCGCGGTGTCCAGCAGTACCGCGCGCAGCCGCATGCCGATCTTGGTGGCGCCCGGCTCGCGGGTGGTGATGACGTCGTAGCCCTGGTCGCGCAGCCAGATCGCGAGCAGCCGGGCCTGCGTGGTCTTGCCGGCCCCTTCACCGCCCTCCAGCGCGATGAACACGCCGTGCCGGACGGGGGGCGCCTCGTAGCCGTTGACGTAGCCGTTGACGTGGCTGGGTACGGGCTGGAACTCCTCGCCCCGGACCACGGACGCCAGGTCCTCGCGCAGCGGGACGCCCTTGCGGTCGTCCATCTGCCGGTAGGAGACCACGCCGAGCCACACCGCGATCGCCGCGGCCAGCAGCATCACGCAGTTGTAACCGATGCCCTCGTAGCTGACGTGGCCGATGCGCAGGCTCCCGGCCCCGGACGCGCCGCGGATCACCGCGGTGAAACCGGCCGCCAGGAACGGGGCCACCGCGATCACCGCGAACAGGATGACCCGGATGGCGGACGAGAGGAACGCGAACGTGCGGCCCCTCGTGTCGTCGTCCACCTCCAGGCCGACGATCGTGTAGCCGGTCACGTAGGCCACGCCGGCGCAGGCGCCCAGCAGGACGACCAGCACCACGGTGACGACCAGGTTCGGGATCAGCGCGATAAGCGCGAGCGGGATCGCCGCGCTGACGATGCTGAGCCCGAACAGCCGCCGCCTGCTGAACCCTTTGAGGATGCGCAGGCCGAGGAACATCCCGCCGGCCAGCCCCACGAAGATCGCCGCGAACACGACGCCCCAGCCCGCGTTGCCGCCGTGCAGCGTGTTCGTGATGTACGGCTGGCCGAGGCCGACCACCACGCCGCCGGCCGCGAACGCCCCGACCATGCCGATGACCAGGCCCCGCACTACCTGGGTGCGGCCGATGTAGCGCCAGCCCTCCCAGATGGTCTTGGCCACCGAGGGTGCCGAGATGTGCGTGCTGAACTGCCGCTTGGGGATCTCCCGCAGCGCGTAGATGGTCAGCGCGGACACCACGAACGTCGCGGTGTTGAAGTACAGCGCCAGGTTCACCGGGTTGGTGGTGAAGTAGTGCGACAGGCCCTCGAGCGCCCGGCTGACCAGGGACAGCAGGCTGAATATGATCCCGGCGATCGGGGCGGTGCCGAACGTGGTGAACAGGCTGTACTGGTTAGCCTCCTCCAGCCGGTCCGGGGGGACCAGGTTCGGCACCGAGGCGTCCTTGGCCGGCGTCCAGAACAGCGACGCGCAGGACGCGACGAACTGCACCACGTAGACCCAGGTCAGCGGGTTCGCGAAGTGGATCGACAGGTCCAGCGGGATAGTCAGGTACAGCGCCGCGCGGAGCACGTCGCCCACGATCATGTTGATCCTGCGGTCCAGCCGGTCCGCGACCGCGCCGGCCAGCGGCCCGAGCACCAGGGCGGGCAGCAGCGACGACAGCCACACCCCGCCGACGGCGCTGTACTGCGCGGCGGCGCCCGAGCCGGCCAGAGCGTACGCGAGCGACGCGAGAGCGACCAGACTCAGCCAATCCCCCAGGCTGGACAGCGAGGTCGCGATCCACAGCCGCCGGAACGGCCTGATGGACAGGACACTGCTGCCCCGCTCGCGCGAAGGGGATCGGAAGTTCACTGGGTCAGGGTATCCACACCAGAGGGGCTCGCGTGGCCTGCAAGCTCGCGAAATGTCCGGCAGGTGCGGCCCTCCAGGGCCGCGCGGTGCCGGGCCGGGCCCGGGCTGCCCGGCGGCCGTCCAGCGGCCGGCCTGGCTGCTGTCCAGGGTCCGGCCTGGAGCCCGCCTTCTAGGTCCGGCTGGGCTTCTTCGGGGCCGCCTTCTTCGCGGCGGGCTTCTTGGCCGCCGGCTTCTTCGCCGGGGCCCGGCGCCGCGGGGCCGAGGGGGCGGCCGTCCGCCGCTCCGCCAGCAGTTCCGCGGCCCGCTGCGGGGTGATCGACTCGACCGCGTCGCCCTGGCGCAGGGAGGCGTTGGTCTCGCCGTCGGTCACGTACGCGCCCCAGCGGCCCTCCTTGATGACCATGGGACGCTTGCTGGCCGGGTCGTCGCCCAGCTCACGCAGGGGCGGCGCGCTGGCGGCCCGGCCCCGGCCGCGGGCCTTGGGCTGCGCGAACAGTTCCTTGGCCTCGGCCAGGGTGAGCGTGAACAGCTGCTCCTCGCTCTCCAGCGAACGGCTGTCCGTGCCCTTCTTCACGTACGGGCCGTACCGGCCGTTCTGCACCGTGATCGGCTCGCCGTCCAGCTCGCCGATCGTGCGCGGGAGGGTGAGCAGCCGGAGCGCGTCGTCCAGCGTGACCGTGTCCAGCGCCATCGACTTCAGCAGCGACGCGGTGCGCGGCTTGCTGCTGTCGCCCTCGGGCAGCACCTCGGTCACGTACGGGCCGAACCGGCCGGCCTTGGCCACGATCTCCCGGCCGGTGCCCGGGTCGGTGCCAAGCGGGAAGTCGCCGCTGGGCTGCGCGAACAGCTCCTCGGCCTTCTCCGGGGTGAGCTCGTCGGGCGCCGTGCCCTCGGGCACGTTCACCCGCTGGTCGCCGCGCTCCAGGTACGGCCCGTACCGCCCGACCCGGACGGTGACGTCGGTGCCGGCCAGCGGGAACGAGCTGACGTCCCGGGCGTCGATGTCGCCCAGGTCGCTGACCAGTTCCTTGAGCCCCTCCTCGCCCTCGGCGCCGAAGTAGAACCGGCGCAGCCAGGGCACCCGGGCGGCCTCGCCGCGGGCGATCGCGTCGAGGGCGTCCTCCATCCGCGCGGTGAAGTCGTAGTCCACCAGCTGGGAGAAATGCCGCTCCAGCAGGGTGATCACGGCGAAGGCGAGGAACGAGGGCACCAGCGCGGTGCCCTTCTTGAACACGTACCCGCGGTCCAGGATCGTGCCGAGGATGTTGGCGTACGTCGAGGGCCGGCCGATCTCCCGGTCCTCCAGGTCCTTGACCAGCGTGGCCTCGGTGTAGCGGGCGGGCGGCCGGGTGGCGTGCTCGGACGCGGCCAGCTCCAGCGCGTTCAGCGCGTCGCCCTCGGACAGCGGCGGCAGGCGGCGCTCGCGGTCGTCCCGGTCGGCGTCGTCGTCCGCGTCCTCCACGTAAGCCTTCAGGAAGCCGTGGAAGGAGATGATCTTCCCAGACGCACCGAACTCGGCTTCCTCGCCCGCGGACGAGCGGCCGGACACGCGCACGGACACCGACTCGCCGGTGGCGTCCTTCATCTGCGAGGCGACGGTGCGCTTCCAGACCAGCTCGTAGACACGCAGCTCGTCGCCGGACAGCCGGGACTGCGCCGGGGTGCGGAACGAGTCACCGGCGGGGCGGATGGCCTCGTGCGCTTCCTGCGCGTTCTTCACCTTGCTGGTGTAGACGCGGGGCGCGTCCGGCACGTACTCGGCGCCGTACAGCTCACGGGCCTGGCGCCGGGCGGCGTCGATCGCCGTCTGCGACAGCGTGGTCGAGTCGGTCCGCATATAGGTGATGTGACCGTTCTCGTACAGCCGCTGGGCCACGGACATCGTGTACTTGGCCGAGAAGCCGAGCTTGCGCGACGCCTCCTGCTGGAGGGTGGTGGTGCGGAACGGCGCGTACGGCGAACGACGGTACGGCTTGCGCTCGACCGACTTGACCGAGAAGTCCGCGCCCTGGAGGCGGTCGGACAGTTCGCCGGCCGACAGCCGGTGAACGACCCCGGGCGGGACGGACAGACCGTTATCGCTGGTAGTAGTCGTGCCCTCGAGGTACAGCACGTCAGGATTGCGCAGCTCGCCGGTCGGGGCGAAGTCGCGGCCCTGCGCGACCCGGCGCCCGTCCACGGCGACCAGCCCGGCCGGGAACGAGGCCGCACCCTCGTCGCCCGTGCCGTCGGCGCGGGCGAAGACGGCCTGCAGGTCCCAGTAGCGGGCGGCGCGGAACGCGATCCTCTCCCGCTCCCGGGCGACCACCAGCCGGGTGGCCACGGACTGGACGCGCCCCGCGGACAGCCGGGGCATGACCTTCTTCCACAGCACCGGGGAGACTTCGTAGCCGTACAGCCGGTCCAGCACCCGCCGGGTTTGGTAAGCGTTGACCAGCCCAGTGTTCAGCTCGCGCGGATTGTCCACCGCATGCGCGATCGCCTCCGGCGTGATCTCGTGGAAGACCATCCGCCGGGTCGGCACCTTGGGCTTGAGTTCCTCCAGCAAGTGCCACGCGATGGCCTCGCCCTCGCGGTCCTCATCAGTGGCTAGGTAGAGCTCGTCAGCGTCCTTGAGCAGCGACTTGAGCTTCGAGACCTGGGACTTCTTGTCGCTGTGCACCACGTACAGCGCACCGAAATCATCGTTGACGTTGACCCCGAGGCGGGCCCACGGCTCCTTGCGGTACTTCTCCGGGATCTCGGCAGCCTTGTCCGGCATGTCACGGATGTGCCCGATGCTGGACTCCACCACGTACCCCTTGCCGAGGTAGCCAGCGATGGTCCGCGCCTTGGCGGGCGACTCGACGATCACCAGGCGAGTGCCCTCGCCGTTGCTCGCGGCGTTGCCCTTGCCCCTCGCTCGCTTCGCGGCGGGAGGTGTCCTTGCTGCCACGCATTCACCTTCTAGTCCGGCGCCTATGCCCGGGCCGGTCTTGTCTGTTGCTCGATCCTGCTTCTGGAACGTTCAGCCTGCCAACCCTCAGTCTGCTGAACCTCGCTGTCAACCGCGGGGCCGCCAGCCTGGGGGCTGTCAGCCTCGGGCCGCTCAATCCTGGGCGTGCCCAGGCCTCGTTGGGTCAAGTGTGCTTCCTCAAGCCCGCCCGCCCAGTCCGGCCCTGTTCTCTCAACTCCCAGAGGCGGCGTGGGTGTTCCCTTACCCATCCTGCGCGCCCCGGACAGCGGGGTTCGCGAATATTTCCCTGCTGCCGATTGAACCTCCGCCAACACCGCGCACAATAAGAGGTGATGGCCGAGTACACCTACCTCGTGCTGTACCTGCCGCGAGGAACGTCACGAGACGCTGCCCGGCGCCTGCTGACGGACCACGCCGAGTACGGCGAGTGGGAACTGGCCAGACTCCGCCTGTATGCGGACGGCAGCAGGAAGGTCACCCTGCGGCGGCCGATCATACGCCCTGTACTGACCTTTTGACCACCGCTTGGTGCTTGCGGCCCCGGCGCCCGCAGGGTTCGGTGGTCCGAAGGGAGCGGCGGCGGCCACGGTCAGGGGGCACTGCGGGGGGCAGTTTCCGCTGGCCGTGGCCGCCTGGGCGGGGCAGCCACGCCGGTCACAGCGATCTTCCGCAGGCCCGGGCGCCGGCAGTGCCCGGCCGCGTCGCGCCTGACCCGCGTTTTCGCGAGTTTTCACGCGCGGCCCCCGGTCGTTCTCCGGCTCCAGATCAGCAGGGCGACTTCCCTCGCCATCACCGGTGCTGCGCGGGCTGCCCAGACAGGGTTCCGCCGGGTGTCCTGCTCCCCCCGGGGTGGACAGCCTCACACAATGCGTCACGATAGCACTACCGAATGTGCGCATATGGCGACTCGGCGAAAGTGCTTCCCGGGGCGGGTCTGGGCGCGGGCCGGGCGGGTCCGGGGCCGCGCAGGCCGGGCCGAGTGCGGGCGCGGGCCGGGCCCGGAGTTCGGGCGCGGCCGGTCAGCAGCGGTCGAGGAAGCCGTCCAGGACGCGGGTGCCGAACTTGAGGGCTGACACCGGGACTCGCTCGTCTACGCCGTGGAACATGCCGGAGAAGTCCAGGTCAGCGGGGAGCCGCAACGGGGCGAAGCCGAAGCAGCGCATGCCGAGCCGGCTGAACGACTTCGCGTCGGTCCCGCCGGACAGGCAGTAGGGCACGACCTTGGCGCCAGCGTCTTCGGCCAGCAGTGCCGCCGTCATCGCGTCGCACAGGTCACCGTCGAACGTGGTCTCCACGGCGATGTCGTGGTGGATGAACTCGCGCGTCACGCCCGGGCCGAGCAGGCTGTCCAGCTCGGCGAAGAACTCGTCCTCGTAACCGGGGAGGAAGCGGCCGTCCACCTCGGCCGTGGCGACCTGGGGGACGACGTTGACCTTGTATCCGGCCTTGAGCACGCTGGGGTTGAGGGTGTTGCGCAGCGTCGCTCCGGTGATCCGGGACAGCGACCCGATCTTGTCGATGACCTGCCGGTAGGCCTCCGGGGAGTACTCGATGCCGAGCGCGGTGCACGCCTCGGCCAGGAACGCCTCGACCGACGGGGTGAGCCGGACCGGCCATTCGTGGCGCCCCATCCGCACGACGGTCTCGGCCAGTTCGGTGACCGCGTTGTCGGGCTGGAGCATCGAGCCGTGGCCGGCGGTGCCATGCGCGGTGAGCCGGAGCCAGGAGATGCCCTTCTCGGCCGTCTGGATCAGGTAGAGGCGCTGGCCGCCGAGGGTGACGCTGAACCCGCCGACCTCGCCGACCGCCTCGGTGACGCCCTCGAAGAGGCCGGCGTGGTTGTCCACCAGGTAGCGGGCGCCGTAGGAGCCACCCGCCTCCTCATCGGCCAGGAAAGCCAGGACCACATCGCGGGGCGGACGGCGGCCTTCACGCAGGCGTTGGCGGACGACGGCGAGGATCATCGCGTCCATGTCCTTCATGTCGACGGCGCCGCGGCCCCAGACGCAGGCTTCGTCGCTCTCGGTGCCGGTGCCGGTGCCGGTGCCATCTCCGTCGTCGATCTGGCCCGAGAACGGGTCAACCTGCCAGTCCGCGGCGTCGGCGGGGACCACGTCGAGGTGGCCATGGAGGAGGAGGGCCGGCCTGGTCTGGTCCTCGCCGGTGATGCGGGTCACCACGCTGGCGCGACCCGGGGCAGACTCCAGGATGGTCGGCTCGAGACCCACGTCGGCGAGGAGGGTGGCTACGTGCTCGGCGGCCTGGCGTTCGCCGGGACCGGAGTTGTCGCCGCGGTTGGAGGTGTTGATCCTGATCAGGTCGCTGCACAGGCTGGCGACCTCGTCCTGAGCGGTGATGTCGTTGGGGCCCGAGGAGGCTGGAGTCTGCGTCATCACCCCATGGTCGCACCTGGTGCGGGCGGGGGGCGGGACGGCCTGCCTTCCTGTCTGCATGTCTGTGTGTCTGGCCGGGCGGGCGGGCGTTCGCGTCGGCTGCCGGAGATGGCGACTGCTCCGGGGTCACCCGCTGGGCGGCTGGTGGGGCGGCCGGGCTGCTGCTTCGCCGGACGCGGCAGGATTTGCTATCGTGAGGCGGCCGACCCGGGAGGTACCGTGGTCTGGCGTACGTCCGGGTGGCGGAATAGGCAGACGCGCTAGCTTGAGGTGCTAGTGCCCTGAAAGGGGCATGGGGGTTCAAGTCCCCCCTCGGACACCAACCATTTGCCTATATTGTCCGGCTGCGGTGCTGCTGCGGCGCGGTAGCGCGCAGTTGCCCGGCGCCGGGGCGGCACCAGGACCCACGCGCGCCGGCTGCGTGGCCTGGGCTGGACCCTGCGGCATTGACCTTCCGCCGCCATGCTGAGCTGCGCGAGTGGCCGCCGCGGAGGGCTGCGAGCGTCGGGTCGTCGGCTGACAGGGGAGCGACGACCGGGCATGGCCGAGGATAGTCGGCGGATGCCATCGCTATCCTTCGGTGCGTGCATGCACCCGGACGCGGGTGGTGCAAGGCCGGATCCCACCTACCGCACCGGAGGCCGCCGCCATGGATCCCAAGGGCGAGCAGACCGGTTTCGTCTACACGACCTACATCCAAGCGAGTCCCGAGCGCGTGTGGCAGGGCCTCACGACCCTGCGCTGATGAAGCGGTACTGGCGGCATCAGACGGCAGGTCCGAAGACGTTCCGTTCGGACTGGGAGGAAGGCTCCACCTACGAGATGGCCCACGACGACGTCGGGCTGGTCGTGAGCGGTCCCGACCAGGTGATCCTCGAGTCCCATCCGCCGCACCGGCTGGCTAACACCAGGCACACGATCACCCCTGAGTGGGCTTCGGCGGTCGGCATGGACTAGGCGACCGCCGTGGCCTGGCGTGCCGAAGCCCGCTCCAAGGTCGCCTTCGACATCGAGGACGTCGGCCACGGCGTCGTGAAGCTCACCGTGACCCATGATGGCTTCGCTCCGGGCAGCGTGGCGTTGCCGGCGATCTCCGAACGGTGGCCCGCCGTGCTGGCCAGCCTGAAGACCCTGCTTGAGACGGGGTCCCCCTTGCGCACCGCCTGACCGGGACGCGGCGGACAACAACCCAGGTCCCGCGCCCTGAACCACGGCCCCGCCAGACGCCAACCTCGAACCCCTTCGAGGCCTCCCCCCGCTCGGGCGCGACGCGACCGAATGCGCCGCTCGCAGGGTGGTAAGCCGAGCGCTAACCTCAGAGCGCAGCTGGCCGGCGGCCCGGGCCGCCTCTTCACGCCCTTTCCAGCGATGTAACCCTCGTCGGCTCACCGCCCTGGGTGCCCTCAGCCGACGGTATCGACACCCGGCAGGCCACCACAGTCGTCCTCCGCCTGGTACACATGTCCGCCCCACCTGTCATGACCGGCCCTCGATAGCGAACTCGGCCGACAAGACTTGCGCGTAGGCAATGGTTCAAGTCCACCCTCGGACACAGATGATCATGGTCTGACCAGGGTTTTCGATGTGTGCAGTCAAGAGTGCGCCCACCAAACCGCAGGTCACAGCCATAGGAGTTCAAATCGAGGTTGCCCGCGAGCAGTGGGGCTCATCCGGCTCCCTCGGCGCTGCGGCCGGACTGAGTGGCAGGCCAGGCCGCCATATCCCCGGTGCCAGCTCTGCCCCAACTTCGAACTCACCCGGACAGCACGCATTGGGGAGAAGGCCACTCACGCAGACTTAGCTGAGACCCACGGCGCTGGCCCGCTAGCGTTCCGACTTGCACATTTTTGCCGCGTGGCACTGCCTTAACCTTTCTCACCGCTGATCCGGCGGCGGGCGAATGTGGCTTCCTCTAGTTCCCGGGCCGCCTCAACCTCACCCAACTCACGCAGGTCGATCGCCAGGCTGTGCGCCGAGCTGAGCGTCTCGCGGTGGTCGTCACCCAGGACCCGGCGGCGCCGAGCCAGAGTGTCTTCATCTAGTTCCCGAGCCGCCTCAACCTCACCCAACTCACGCAGCACGGCAGCAAGGTTGTCGGCTGAGAGGAGCGTGTCCGGGTGGTCGTCACCGAGGACCCGGCGGCGCCGAGCCAGGGTGTCCTCCTCTAGTTCCCGGGCCGCCTCAACCTCACCCAACTCACGCAGGTCGATCGCCAGGTTGCCGGCCAGCACAGCGTTAGTCGGTGATGGTCACCTAGGACGCGGCGGCGCCGAGCCAGAGTGTCTTCATCCAGTTCCCGAGCCGCCTCAACCTCACCCAGTTTGCGCAGATCGACAGCGAGGTTGCCGGCAGAGACAAGGGTTTCAGGGTGATCATCACCTAGGAGGCCGCGGCGCCGAGCCAGAGTGTCTTCATCCAGTTCCCGAGCCGCCTCAACCTCACCCAACTCACGCAGGTCGATCGCGAGATCGCTAGCAGAGTGGAGCATCTCACGGTCGTCATCGCCGACAGCGCGATGGCGGGCGAGAGCGTCTTCGTGGATCGGCCGGGCGTCAGAATAGCGGCTCATGTATCCGAGTGCAGCGCCGAGGGAGGAGGCTGCGCGCAGAGTATCAGGATGATCCGGGCCGAGTCCGCTGTGCCATTTCTGGTGTATATGGCGCGGCCAACTCGTAGGCGCTCCGGTAAACACCACGCGCCAGCAAGTACCACACAGCTCTGCTGGCTAGTTGACGTAGATGCGGATTACTGGTGACAGCAGGGCTAGCCGCAAGCAAATGCGGTAGGAAGCGTTCCCATGCTGGCCAGAACGCGGGGTCATCGCCGTTCCCAGGGTCGTTGGCTACCAATACAGACTCGGCTGTTGCTCGTTCAGCGGCGGCCTGTTCTGTGGTGAGCTCATCGCGCAGGATGGCCTGGGTAAGCCGGTGCAGCTGAAGACCGTTGCCATCGACGCGAGCTAAGCGAGCGCCGACCAATTACCGCGATCATGCGGCGGAGCGCGACAGGATCCGAGATACATTCCGCTAGTT
>CAVRRQ010000006.1:0-1814858 GCA_963723595.1 uncultured Actinomycetes bacterium | reverse complement strand
CGGCGCGATGAGTCTGCGGGGCGTTCGCCGTCAGAACGTCAGCGGGCTGTGACATCTTCTGCTTACCGGCTACCGGCCAGGTCAGACGGGTGATCATGGTCGGCCGGGTGCGGGCGCGCGGGCGCCTGGCGGGCAGACGGGAGCAGCGATGACAGGCGTGCGGGTACTGGCGGGGACGCGCAAGGGCGCGTTCATCCTGACCTCCGATGGCAGGCGGGACCGGTGGGAGGTCAGCGGCCCGCACTTCGCGGGCTGGGAGATCTACCACGTCAAGGGGTCCCCGGCCGACCCGGACCGGCTGTATGCCTCCCAATGCAGCGGCTGGTCCGGGCAGGTGATCCAGCGGTCCGACGACGGCGGCGCGACGTGGACGCCGGCGGGCAACCAGTTCGCCTACGACGGGACCCCGGGGACGCACCAGTGGTATGACGGGACACCGCACCCGTGGGAGTTCGAGCGGGTATGGCACCTGGAGCCGTCGCTGGATGACCCGGACACGGTCTGGGCCGGGGTGGAGGACGCCGGGCTGTTCCGCTCCCGCGACGGCGGGCAGAGCTGGCAGGAGATGCCCGCGCTGCGCAGCCACAAGTCCGGGCCGTCCTGGCAGCCGGGCGCCGGGGGGATGTGCCTGCACACCATCCTGCTCGACTCCGTCGGCGCCGGGCCGGATGTTCGCCGCGATCTCGGCGGCGGGCGCGTTCCGGTCCGACGACGACGGCCAGACCTGGCGGCCGATCAACCAGGGCCTGCAGTCCGAGGGCATCCCCGACCCGGACGCGGAGGTCGGGCACTGCGTGCACCGGCTCGCGATGCACCCCTCCCGGCCGGGCGTGCTGTTCATGCAGAAGCACTGGGACGTCATGCGCTCCGACAACGCCGGGGAGTCCTGGCATGAGATCTCCGGGAACCTGCCGACCGACTTCGGGTTCCCCATCGACGTGCACGCCCACGAGCCCGACACCATCTACGTCGTTCCGATCACCAGCGACGCGCAGCACTTCCCGCCCGAGGGCAAGCTGCGGGTCTACCGCAGCCGCACCGGCGGCGACGACTGGGAGCCGCTCACCCAGGGCCTGCCGCAGGAGCACTGCTACGTCAACGTGCTCCGCGACGCCATGGCCGTCGACTCCATGGACTCCTGCGGCGTGTACTTCGGCACCACCGGCGGCCAGGTCTACGCGTCCCCGGACTCCGGGGACAGCTGGGCGCCGATCGTCCGCGACCTCCCGGCGGTCCTGTCCGTCGAGGTCCAGACGCTGCCATGATCCGCGTCGTCCTGCCCTCCCACCTGCGCGCCCTAGCCCGGATCGACGGCGAGGTGAACCTGGACGTCGCGGGTCCGGTCACGCAGCGGACGGTCCTGGACGCACTGGAAGCTAGCTACCCGGTGCTGCGCGGCACCATCCGCGGTCATGACAGCGGGCCGCGGCGGGCGTTTATCCGGTTCTTCGCCTGCGAGCAGGACCTGTCCCACGAGCAGCCCGACGAACCGCTCCCCCCGGCCGTCGCCGCCGGCTCCGAGCCCTACCTCATCGTCGGCGCCATGGCCGGCGGCTAGGTGGCCTGCTGCGCACGTACTGTGGAAGATCACGGGCAAGCGAACCGGGATTGAGGTGTGACTTAGTGCTAACGGACTCGTTCGGCCGGATCGCCACCGACCTGCGGGTATCGGTCACCGACCGGTGCAACCTGCGCTGCTCCTACTGCATGCCCGCCGAGGGCCTGGACTGGCTGCCCGGTCCCGCGCTGCTCACCGACGACGAGGTATCCCGGCTGATCTCGGTCGCGGTGCAGCGGCTGGGTGTCACCGAGGTCCGGTTCACCGGCGGCGAGCCGCTGCTGCGCCGCGGCCTGACCGGCCTCATCGCCACCGCGGCTGCACTGGACCCGCGGCCCGAGATCTCCCTGACCACCAACGGCATCGGGCTCGCCCGGCTCGCCAGGCCCCTGGCCGCCGCCGGGCTGGACCGGCTGAACGTATCCCTGGACACCCTGTCCCGGCAGACCTTCAAAGAGCTGGCCCGCCGCGACCGGCTGCCCGACGTCCTGGCCGGCCTGGCCGCCGCGGCTGACGCCGGGCTGGCCCCGGTGAAGGTGAACGCGGTGCTGATGCGCGGCGTCAACGACCACGAGGCGCCCGCCCTGCTCCGGTTCTGCGTGGACCGCGGCTACCAGCTCCGCTTCATCGAGCAGATGCCCCTGGACGCCCAGCACGGCTGGCGGCGCACCGACATGGTCACCGCCGGCGAAATCCTCACCCGCCTGTCCGACGGCTTCTCCCTGACCCCCGACGACCCGGCCGGCCGGGGATCCGCTCCCGCCGAGACGTTCCTGGTCGACGGCGGCCCCGTCCGCGTCGGCGTGATCGGCTCGGTCACCCGGCCATTCTGCCGAACGTGCGACCGGGTCCGGCTGACCGCCGACGGGCAGATCCGCAACTGCCTGTTCGCCACCACCGAAACCGACCTGCGCACCCTGCTCCGGGCCGGCGCCGACGACGGCCAGCTCGCCGCCGCCTGGCGCGGCGCCGTCGCCACCAAGCTCCCCGGCCATGGCATCAACGACCCCGGGTTCCTGCAGCCCACCCGGCCCATGTCCGCCATCGGCGGCTGACCGACGCAGCCGGTGAACGGTTCAACACGTGCAACCGCCCAGCGATGAGGCGGCGCCCGGCCCCGCACCGCTGCGGTCGGAGGAACGGCGGCGCGAGTGACAGTGCGCCTTCGGCCACGCTGTCCGACTCGGCGTTTCGACGGCGGCCTGGCTGCCCCGTCCGCCACGTGACAGACCGGGTGACCTGCCGGCTGGGACTTAAGGCAGTGCGCAGGTGGGGATGGCGCAACAGGGCGGTACCGGGACCGGCGGCGTCAATACCTTCGCTGTGTTGCCGGTTCACCAGCGCCTCCCGCCGGGGACCACGGCGGTTTGGGCGGGCGGTGCGCGGGAAGCGGCACGTTCTGCTGGTGGCGGCGATCTTTCTGGGGGAACGCTCTGTGGATGTCCCTATCGGCCTGTCGGTTGACGGTGAGGACCGCAGGCTCTGCGTCGATCCGCGGGTGACGCTGCTGGACGCACTGCGCGATCACCTGGGTGTCATGTCGCCGAAAAAGGGCTGTGATCATGGTCAGTGCGGGGCCTGCACCGTCCTGGCGGACGGCCGGCGGACGCTGGCCTGCCTGACGCTGGCCGTAGCCGCGGATGGCACGGACATAGTGACCGCTGCGGGGCTGGCGGATGGGGACGACCTGCATCCGGTCGCGCAGGCGTTCCTTGATCATGACGGGCTGCAGTGCGGGTACTGCACGCCGGGGCAGATCTGCTCGGCAGTCGGCATGCTGCAAGAGGTGAAGGACGGCCATCCGAGCGTCGTGACAGAGGATCTGACGGATTCCGCTGACCTCACTGATGAGGAGATCCGCGAGCGGATGAGCGGCAACCTGTGCCGCTGCGGCGCCTACGTGAACATCGTCGCCGCCATCCGGGCGGCCGCGGGCGTGGACCCGGCCCGGACAGGTAATCCGGTGGAAGACGAGCCGGCGGAGGAGGTGGCGTGAAGCCGTTCGGCTATGAGCGAGCCGTTGACCCCGCGGGGGCAGTAGCGACAGTCACGGGCAACGCCGACGCGATGTTCCTGGGTGCGGGGACCAACCTGGTTGATCACCTCAAACTTGAGGTGGCCCGCCCGGACCTTTTGGTGGACGTCAGCCGCCTGCCGCTCGACGGCATCGGCCCACGCCCGGGCGGGGGTGTGCGGATTGGGACGAATGTCCGTAACAGTGACCTGGCGGCTCACCCACTGATCCGTTCGGGATACCCGGCGCTGTCACAGGCGGTGCTGGCCGGGGCGTCGGGCCAGCTGCGCAATATGGCCACAACCGGGGGGAACCTCGGGCAGCGGACCCGGTGCGTGTACTTCAACGACGTGACAACGCCGTGCAATAAGCGGGAGCCAGGCAGCGGCTGCCCGGCCATCGGGGGGTACACGCGCTACCACGCCATCCTCGGCGCGTCGGAGCATTGTGTGGCCACCCACCCCTCGGACATGGCAGTGGCCCTGGCGGCCCTGGACGCCTCAGTAGTTATCCTGGGGCCGGCTGGGGAGCGCACCGTTCCGGCGGCGGACTTCCACCGGCTGCCGGGCACTGAGCCCGGGCGCGACAACGTGCTGGAACACGGCGAGCTGATCATCGCAGTGGATCTCCCGGCATCCTCGCCGCTGACGGTGAACTCGGCGTACCGCAAGGTCCGCGACCGGGCGTCGTACGCGTTCGCGCTGGTCTCGGTCGCGGCCGGGGTGCAGGTCGCCGACGGCGTGATCACTGATGTGGCCATCGCGCTGGGCGGTGTGGCACACAAGCCGTGGCGCGCCCGGGCGGCCGAGGAGCAGCTGCGCGGTGCCGCGGCCACCCAGGACAGCTTCCGGTCGGCAGCCGGCCGTGAGCTGGCCGCGGCCAGGCCGCTGGAGGGCAACGAGTTCAAGGCTCCCCTGGCCGCCAGGACGATCGTGGCCGTCCTGCGGGCCCTGGCCGGTGACATAGCGGCACGCAGCGCGGCCGGGCACCAGGAAGGAGACAGGCGATGACGGACCTGCTGCCCGCCGAGGTCATCGGCATGGCGCGTGAGCGCATCGACGGCCGGTCCAAGGTCACCGGGTCGGCGCCGTATGCCTACGAGTACCCGGCCGGGAACCCGGCGTTCGCATATCCGCTACAGGCCACCGTGGCCCGCGGCGTGATCCGGTCGGTATCGACAGCTGCCGCCGAGGCTGTCCCGGGGGTCATCGCAGTGCTGACCCCGGACCGCTCCCCCGAGCTGGCCGGCCAGGACGACCAGGAGCTGGCCGTCCTGCAGTCAGCCAACGTCGCGTTCCGGGGACAGATCATCGGCGCGGTGATCGCCGAGAGCCCCGAGGCGGCCCGGCAGGCCACCGGCCTCATCGAGGTCGCCTACGACGAGCTGGACCACAACGTCCTGCTGGACCAGGGGAACCCGGAGCTGTACGCGCCGGAGAAAGTCAACCCGGCCTACGACACCGATACCAGCGAGGGTGACGTTGACGCAGCCCTGGCCGCGGCCGCGGTGACCGTTGACGCCACCTACACCACGCCGACTGAGCACAACAGCCCGATGGAACCGCATACGACCGTGGCACTGTGGGACGACGCGGCGCAACAGCTCACGCTGTGGGATTCCACGCAGGGCGCCCATAACGTGCGGTCCGCCCTGGCCACGGTGTTCGGCCTGGAACCGGAGCAGATCGAGGTGATTGCTGATTACGTCGGTGGCGGGTTCGGGTCGAAGGGCATGCCCCACGCCCCGGCGGTGCTGGCGGCCATGGCCGCCCGGGCCATCCCCGGCCGCGTCGTGAAGCTGGCCGTCACCCGCCAGCAGATGTTCGCCTTCACCGGTTACCGGACCCCGACGATCCAGCCGGTGCGCCTGGGCGCCGATCCCGGCGGCCAGCTCACGGCCATCGATCATTCCGTCGTGGAGCAGACGTCCCGGATCAAGGAGTTCGCCGAGCAGACCGCCGTGGCGACCCGGATCATGTACGCGAGCCCGAACCGGCGCACCAGCCACCGGCTGGCCCCCCTCGACGTACCGGTGCCGTCCTGGATGCGGGCACCTGGCGAACAGCCGGGCATGTTCGCCCTTGAGGTCGCTATGGACGAGCTCGCGGTGGCCTGCGGCATAGACCCTGTCGAGCTGCGGATCCGCAACGAGCCGGGCACCGATCCGGAATCCGGCAAGCCGTGGGGGCAGCGGCACCTGGTGGCGTGCCTGCGGGAGGGCGCCCGGCGATTTGGCTGGCCGCAGCGCAATCCCACGCCCGGCGGCCAGCGGTCCGGCGACTGGCTCGTCGGCACCGGCGTCGCTTCGTCGACCTACCCCTACCTGGCGCAACCTTCCTCGGCGGAAATCCGCTACCGCGGCGACGGGATCTACGTGGCGCGCGTGGACGCCACCGACATCGGCACCGGCGCCCGCACCGTCCTGACCCAGATCACCGCCGACGCGCTGAACGTGCCACTATCTGCCGTCACGGTCGAGATCGGAAACAGTACCCTGCCCACGGGCGCGGTCGCGGGCGGCTCAGGCGGAACATCCTCCTGGGGATCGTCCATCACCGCCGCCGCCCGCCAGTTCCGCAACGATCACGGCACCAGCCCGGCGGCCGGGACCAGCGCCGCCGCCGACATGCCGGACAATCCCGACAGCAAGACCTACGCCATGCATTCCTTCGGCGCGCAGTTCGCCGAGGTCGCGATCAACTCCGACACCGGCGAGATCCGGGTACCGCGGATGCTGGGCGTCTTCTCCGCCGGCCGCATCATCAACCCCCGCCTGGCCCGCTCCCAGTTCATCGGCGGGATGACCATGGGCCTCTCGGCCGCCCTGTTCGAGCAGAGCGTCGTCGATCCGCGGTTCGGCCACGTAGTCACCCAGAACTTCGCGGACTACCACATCGCCTCGAACGCCGACATCGGCGCCATCGACGTGGCCTGGCTCGACGAAGCCGACGAGCACTCCAACCCCATGGGCTCACGGGGCATCGGCGAGATAGGCATCGTCGGGGCGGCGGCTGCCATCGCCAACGCTGCCTATCACGCGACGGGCATCCGGGTGCGCGACCTGCCGATCACGGGCGACCGCTTCCTGTGACCCCTTGAGTGACTGCTGTGCCCTCAGCATCTGCCCGCTGTGGCACGGATCTAGCAGTCCTGGGACCGGGCTCAGTCGCTCTTGGGGATCTCGACGGAGACGTTGGTGGCTTTGACGGCGGCGACCGCGAGCATTCCTGGCTCCTGTGGGATGCCAGAAGTCTGCTCGGAGCTGTGAGCTGCGTCGATGTGCGTATCATGGCCATCAGGAATGATGATCGGCTATGTCTCTTCGTCTGCTCTACCTGGTCTTCGCGCGGATCTGCGGCTGGCTGGTCCTGCTCGGCCGGTCAACGGCGTCCAAGGACATCGAGCTGCTGGTGCTGCGACACGAGGTTGCCGTGCTGCACCGCGCCCATCCCCGGCCCGCGTGGACTGGGCCGACCGGGTGGTCCTGCCGTGCTCATCCGGCTCCTACCACGGCAGCTGCGGGCGCACCGACTGGTCACGCCCGGCACCGTCCTACGATGGCACCGCCACCTGGTCACAAAGAAGTGGACCTACCCGAACCGCATAGGACGCCCGCCAGTCAGTCCCGAGATCGCCGGACTAATAAACCGGCTCGCCACCGAGAACCACAGCTGGGGATACCAGCGGATCCAGGGCGAGCTGCTCAAGCTCGGCTACCGGGTCACCGGCACCGAAGCGGCAGACCGACACGACATTGCGCCAGTTTATGCGCTCCCAAGCCGCGACCATGCTGGCAGCCGACTTCTTCCATGTGGACTGCGCGGCATCGGTGGGTCACTGCCCTGCCAGGGCGACGATCATGGGCGAGTGCGCATCACGGCAGGATCGCGTCCGCATGGTCGCGCTGGTCTTCTCCATGCAGGGCATCGGCCTCGTGCTCGGCCCAGTGGTGGCCATCGGGGGCCTGCAGGCTGCCCCGCAGCCGCGCAAGTTCCTCTTCGCCCAGGCCGCCCCAGACGCCGTGCACCTGCCTGGTCCTGACCGCGAACGCCAGGCATTGCGCGCGGACCCCGCACCGTCTGCAGACCCCCTTGGCCTGTTCTTGCTGCCGCTGGCTGGCACCGCGGGAGGAAACCGGGAAGAACAGATCCGGGTCCGCAGACAGGCAGGCGCCATGGGCACGCCAGTCGGCAGCGTCATCAATCACAGTCATCAGTACCTCGCAAACGCCTGTAACGGGCTCGATGACAAGCGCTTCTCCCCGCGGCCCCGCCTTCCATGCCACGGACCCTCATTCTTTGACCCGAATTTGAGCAAGTTCGGCGGTCCAGTCACTTAGGCGTTTTCCTCGGCCCGCTCGGATCCGAGATCCCGAAGCCGGCTCCGCCCGACGACCGCGCGGCGGGGACGCTGCCAGGCGGAACGTCCTCCGGGCCGAGCCACGCAACGTGCCGGTTCGGGGCTGGTCTCGCGGGTAGCGGCACCACCCTGAGGCAGCCGGCATGATAGCTGCCCGCTAAGCATGGGAGTGTGCATGAAAGCGGTCGTGTGGCATGGCATCGGCGACATCCGGCTGGACACCGTCCCGGACCCGGGCATCCAGCAGCCCACCGACGCGGTGATCCGGATCACCCGCAGCGCGATCTGCGGAACCGACCTGCATTTCGTGCGCGGCACGATGGGCCCGATGGCCGAGGGCACCATCCTCGGCCACGAGGCGGTGGGTGTGATCGAGACCGCAGGCGATGACGTCCGGGGGTTCGCGCCGGGGGACCGGGTCGTGGTGTGCTCGACCATCGGCTGCGGACGTTGCGCGTACTGCCGGGCCGGTTACTACGCCCAGTGTGACGTGGCCAACCCGAACGGGCCCGGCGCCGGTACCTCGTTCTTCGGTGGCCCGCAGAGCACGGGCCCCGTTAACGGGCTGCAGGCTGAGTTCGCCCGCATCCCGTATGCGGAGGGCACTCTCGTGCCTGTCCCTGACCAGGTCAGTGACGACCAGGCGATCCTGCTATCGGACATCTTCCCCACCGGCTGGTTCGGCGCCCGGATGGCCGAAATCGGGCCGGGTGACACAGTGGCCGTCTTCGGCGCCGGGCCCGTCGGCCAGTTCACCATCGCGTCCGCCAAACGGCAGGGCGCTGGCCGGGTGCTCGTCGTAGACGGAATCGAGACCAGGCTCGCGCTGGCCCTCGAGCAGAACGCTGAAGTCATCGACTTCAACAAGGAGGACCCGGTCGAGGTGATCAAGCACCTTACCGGGGGAGTCGGCGTGGACCGGGCCGTCGATGCGGTCGGCATTGACGCGCAGCGTCCCTCGGCCGGCCCGGCCGCGGAGCATCTGGCCGGGCAGGCCGGGCAGTTCGACACCGAGCAGCACCAAGCTGCTCCCGACGCCGCTCCGCGCGGTGACCAGTGGGTTCCCGGGGATGCGCCGAGCCTGGTCGGCCGCTGGGCGGTCGAAGCCGTGGCCAAGGCCGGGTCGATCGGCATCATCGGGGTCTACTCGCCCGAGTTCGACGTGTACCCCATCGGCCAGGCCATGAACAAGAACCTGACCTTGCGGATGGGCAACTGCAACCACCGCCGGTACATCCCCCGCCTGCTCGACCTGGTGGCGACGGGCTTGGTGGATCCCACCCAGTTCATCACCCAGCACCAGCCGCCCGCCGAGGCGATCGGCGCCTACGAGTCGTTCGACCGGCGGGAAGAAGGGTGGGTCAAGACCGTGCTCGATGTCGCCACAAGCTGAACATCACGCGCTCTGAGCCGGCTCCCCGGCCGGTTCCCCTCAGAGGTTGGCGTTATTACTCAGGTGTGCCGGGGAGTCCCGGGTGTCCGCGATGTGGCGGGCGATCTCGCGGAGCTTCATGTTCCGGCCTTACGGCCGAGCGCCTCCAGGACACCGGTTGGCGCTGAAGAACGGGAGCGGCCAGGAATCCGATAGTCCCCGACGGCAAAGAGGCACCAACTCCGTCGCAAGATCATCGACACCCTGCTCCGCAACGACCTGATCATCATCGACGAAGTCGGATTCGCACCCCTCGACGACACCGCGCCCAGCTGCTGTTCCGCGTCGTCGCCGCCGCCTACGAACGCCGCTCGCTCGGCATCGCCAGCCACTGGCCCTTCGACCAGTGGGGCCGGTTCCTGCCCGAGCACACCACCGCCGTCAGCCGCCTCGACCGGCTGCTGCACAGCTAGTGGTCAAGCAGGCTCGGTCCATCGTGGCGTTCGTGGCGGATACTGAGGCAGCTGTCATCTGCGCACCCTCACTGTCCAGCCCGGCATCCGGTCACGACATCGCGCTGCAACCCGGAGTCATGGTGACATTGTCATCAGCTCAAACCGATATCAATTCCCGCCTCAGTTACGCAGGCTGTCGTTGCGGCGCTGGCCGAAGGAGAAGCCATGGCCAGGAAACTTCAGGCGATGACCCCGGTCGACGGGGCATACCCAGGCCCATCCGCGGTCACTGCCGCTGCCGACGAGCCCGCACTCGGTTAATGCCTGGCCGCAGGGCGGGCATTGGCGCAGCTGCCCCAGCTCGTCGGCCAATTCCTCGGATAGCAGTTCCTGGGCGAAGCGGGCTCCGTCCATAGTGAATATGACGTCGCGGATCCGGCTGGAGGACGTCTGGCCATGGGAAAGCATGTTCATACTGCCGACGATGCTCCATTGCCGGTCCACGATCACGATCTTCTGACGCATTTTCTGCATGAAGACCAATCGGGGCAATCGTGCTCCCAGCCTGCGCATAGTGACGTGATCGACGGCGATGCCGCACTCGGCTAGCAGCTCCTCAACGTCCCGGCAGGACAGCCCCTACCGCAGGTACCAGCGGACCGCGAGCGAGATCACCTCAGGCGGGAACCGGAAGCCTGCGAAGACCGAAGCGATGCGATGTGCAGTCATCGGACCAGTCTCCGGCCATCCACGCTCGACCAGCGCAACAGTTCCGTCCCGGGCCCTTGCCGGCCCGGCCGGGAGCAGCGGGGAGGGCACAACATGATGGCAGGAGGATCATATTGCACGGGCTACCCTCGGACCTCAAAACAGTGCTCCAGATCCTCGGCTGGGACTCCGTGCCCGGCCTGGTCATTTGATCGTCGAGCGGTGCGTGCCAGTGCGCGGCCGGTCAACTGGTACCACTGAGTCATCACGATGATCGCGAGCGCGAGGTCGATGATCGTGCCGCCGTAGTACATCAACTCGGCACCGGCGTGGCGGCCAGTGATGGTTCCGCCGCCGTCTGGCAGGTTGTGGGCGTACATGAGCTTGGCCAGGGTGTCGTGCCCTGCGGCGCCGATGATCAGCGCGGCGAGCCTCGCCTTGATGGCGGGGCGGCGGCGGATGGGGTCAACGCCGATGATGGCCCAGCTCAGCAGGCAGCCGGCCAGGAACATGTGCAGGTGCACAGCGGCATGAACGAGATCGTTACGTTCAGCGGCGCTGTACAGGCCGGTCAGGTACAGGGCGTAAAGACCGCCGATATCCAGGAGGACCGCCGTGGCCGGCGCGGACAAGACCACGGCCGGGCGGCTGTGCAGGATCCGCAGCAGCGTGCGGCGTGGTGCTCGCGGCAGCGTGCGCAGGGCGATGGTGACGGGCGCGGACAGCGCCAGGAACGCCGGTCCGGTCATGCCCAGCAGCAGGTGCTGGACAACGTGGACGGGAAAGAATTCGTCGTGACTGCTGATCGGCGGCAGGACAGCAGCTGCCACGCACAGCGAGCCCGCGACCAGGCAAGCGGCCCGGCTAGCCGGCCACCGGTCACCACGAAGGCGCAGACGGATCAGCGCCGCGCCGTACCCGGCCAGGGCGACCAGGGTGAGGGCCAGGGGGATCAGCGGGAGCATGGCTCAGCGGGACGGGCCATGGCCAGTGCGGAAAATACCCGACGTGGCCACCCCCGCCCGGCCCTGCATAAGCAAGGCGCCTGTAATGATCATGATGACGGCGATGCCGTTCCAGGTCAGGTCATAAGGCCACAGGGTCACGTGGTACCGGATCTGGTGCAGCTTGAGGAGCTTGTGCTGCACGATGCCGTCGTAGAGCTGGAATCCGCCCCAGCCCAGCAGCAGCGCGGCCCACCATCGTTTCGGGATGAAGCCGCCCCGGCGCAGCGAGTCGGCCAGCAAGAACAACCCGACGACCATCGCGGTGAACCCGAAGGCGTGGAAAAGCCCATCGGACACCAGGCCGGCGGCCAGGGTGGACTTGTCGTAGAAATGGTGCCAGTGCAGCAACTGGTGAAACACGGTCTCGTCGATAAAGGCTGCCAGGCCGATGCCGGCCAGGAGGCCTGACCAGATGACGCGCTTCTTTTCCCTGCCCGGCGCCCCGGCCGGGCGATCACTGTATGAAGGTGCCACGCTGCGTACTCCAGTCCTTGGTCACGTCACTAACAACGGGTTGCCGTGGCCGCCGAACCACTAGTCCCCTCTTGCGCCTCACGGGCGCCACCCCGGCTACCCGCCGTCGCGTTGCCTATCCCGGTCAGCCACGAGTTAGCACACGTGCGGCGGCCTTCAGCACGGTCCGCGTTATGAACGCCCCGGCGCCCCCCGGGGACGCCCAACGAACTGCCACTACAAGGCTCTGGGAGCGCGGGGTGAGCACCATGATCCTGGCAGCTGCCCGCATCACCCCGGCCGCTCCGCGAGTCGTCACCGACCCACCGTGAACCCAGGCCCAGGCATTCGCGATCTTCTTGCGGGGCGCATCGCAGAACCCAACCTCAAGCTGCGTGACATCGCGGCCAGGATCGTCACCAGCGTCAGCGGCCGGCCACCCCAGCCGCCCAATTCGACGACAGCTGAGGAGCGTTCACCCGTGGGGACCTGCTCCCTCGCGCTGGACGGCAGGCTGGGCATGACCGGGCGGAACCGCTGGCGCCGGGGGTCAGCATGGCGTTCTGTCCTGGGCGCCCGCGAGGACCAGGCCGGGCATGGAGTCCCAGCCCAGGATGTGAAGCACGGTTTTGAGGTGCGCTGGCAGGCCGTGCAAGATGACCCTCCTGCCCTCGTGATTCCGGCCGGTCACCGTGGCCTGCACTGAGGCGGATAAGGGGCCGGAGCCCGGCCAGATCGCAGTACTGGACAGCTGCCAGGCCGAGATGGATATCCCCGTCCCGTCAGCCCGGCAAGCGCGGTGGTCAGCCGCGGATTAGGGGAACTCGTGGCACTGTTGCATTGAGCCGCTGCATGATCATGGCCCCGCAAATCTTCCTGTCAGGTGTATGCACGAAGCCCGTCAGGCAAGCTGAATCGGGCATCTGGTGGCCGTCGGGCACCCGCCGACGATAGATCTTGCTGTCCGATGATCACGGGATCGCTTAATGCAACAGTGCCGTCGTAGCTGCTGGAGCTGAAACTGGCGGTTGGGCACGGGGTTGGCGGGTAGCGGCGCACCGTGACTGATTCCAGTATTGCCGTCCTCGACATTGACGGGACGCTCATCGATTCCAACTACCAGCATGCGCTCGCCTGGTACCGGGCACTGCGCTTGGTGGGCGAGACCTATCCGGTGTGGCGGCTGCACCGGCTGATCGGCATGGGCGGGGACCAGGTGGTCATGGCTGTTGGAGGTGAGGACCTGGAGCGCCGGGTAGGTGATCAGGCCCGGGACCAGCAGGGCAAGGAAGTCGACGCGCTGCTCGAGGAGATGGCGCCGTTGCCCGGTGCCCGCGACCTGCTCCTAGCCATCAAGGAACGTGGTCACCGGCTCGTGCTGGCCAGCTCTGGTCAGCAGCGTCACGTGGACGTGTTCCTGGACAAGCTGGACGCCCGCGGCATCGCCGATGACTGGACTAGCAGCGCCGACGTCCAGGCGTCTAAGCCGGCACCGGACCTGCTGCAGGTGGCGCTGGAGAAGCTGGGTGCGCCGCCAGGCGTATCGAGCGTGATGGTCGGCGACTCGGTGTGGGACGTCGAGGCGGCGAAAAGAGCCGGGATGCCGGCGATCGCCGTCCGCTCCGGCGGCTTTGGGGACGACGAGCTCCAGGAGGCTGGCGCCATCGCCATCTACGACACCCCCGGCGACCTCGCGAAGGCTCTGGGCGACACCCCTCTTTCCTGACGCCACTGCTACCGCCGGCCCCTCGGCCGGATCCGGCCGAGGGGCTGAAGCGTCCAAGGCCATATCCAAGGGAGCACTGCAAACCGATGACCGCTAACGAGACAGACCTGGCTGCGGGGACGAGGAGCAGCCGTCCCGAGGCGCCGGCCGAGGCCGCGAGCGATGCGCCTACGGGCAACCCTTCCCAGCCGCGCCCCACCCTGCCCGAGGGGATGGGCGAGCTCGACCGCCGTGCGATCGACACCGTGCGCGTGCTGGCGATGGACGCTGTGCAGAAGGCCGGGAACGGCCACCCCGGCACCGCGATGAGCGTGGGTCCCACCGCCTATCTGCTGTTCCAGAAGTGGCTGCGTCACGACCCGGGCGATCCGGACTGGACCGGTCGTGACCGTTTCGTTCTGTCGATGGGGCACTCGAGCCTCACCCTGTACATCCAGCTGTTCCTGTCCGGCTACGGCCTGGAGCTCTCCGATCTGGAGGCGCTGCGCACCTGGGGATCCCGGACGCCGGGCCATCCCGAGGTCAACCACACACCGGGTGTGGAAACGACGACCGGCCCGCTGGGCCAGGGCGTCGGCAACGCCGTCGGCATGGCGATGGCCGCCCGCCGTGAGCGCGGCTTGCTGGATCCCGATGCCCCCGAGGGCGAGAGCGTGTTCGACCACACGGTCTGGGCGTTCGCCTCGGACGGCGACCTGGAGGAGGGTGTCAGCAGCGAGGCGTCGTCGCTGGCCGGTACCCAGGAGCTGGGGAACCTGGTCTTGGTCTATGACGCCAACCGGATCTCGATCGAGGACAACACCGGCATCGCGTTCACCGAGGACGTCGGCACCCGGTATGAGGCCTACGGCTGGCACGTGCAGCACGTCGACGACGGTGAGGACCTGGTGGCGGTCGACCGCGCGCTGGCCGCCGCCCAAGCCGAGACCGGCCGCCCGTCGCTGATCGTGCTGCGGACGATCATCGGCTGGCCGTCGCCGAACAAGCAGAACACCGGCGCCGCCCACGGGTCGGCGCTGGGTGAGGACGAGGTCCGGGCGACCAAGGACATCCTCGGCTTCGACCCCGGCACGACCTTCGAGGTCGCCCCGGAGGTGCTCGAGCACGCCCGCCTGGTCGCCATCCGGGGCAAGCAGGCGCACGCCCGATGGCAGCAGCGCTTCGATGCGTGGCGGGCCGGCAACCCCGATGGCGGCGCGCTGCTGGAACGGCTGTCCACCCGCACGCTGCCGGAGGGCTGGGCGGACACCCTGCCGGCCTGGGACGCCGATCCGGGCGGCGTGGCCACCCGGAAGGCTTCCGGCGAGGTCCTCGCCGCCCTGTATCCGGTCCTGCCGGAGCTGTGGGGCGGTTCGGCTGACCTGGCGGAGAGTAACAACACCGCGGTCGAGGGGGCGGCCTCGTTCCTGCCCGCGGACCGGCAGACCAAGATGTGGTCGGGCGGCCCGTACGGGCGCACGGTCCATTTCGGCGTCCGCGAGCACGCCATGGGCGCGATCATGAACGGCATCGCGCTGCACGGCGGGACCCGCGTGTACGGCGGCACGTTCCTCACCTTCTCCGACTACATGCGCGGTGCGGTCCGGCTGGCCGCGCTCATGCAGCTTCCGGTCACGTACGTGTGGACGCACGACTCCATCGGGCTGGGCGAGGACGGCCCCACCCACCAGCCGATCGAGCACTATGCGGCGCTGCGGGCCATCCCCGGCCTGGACTTCGTCCGCCCGGCCGACGCCAACGAGACCGCGGTGGCGTGGCGCACCATCCTCGAGCACAACGACCGCCCGGCCGGGCTCTCGCTGTCCCGGCAGAACCTGCCCGTCTTCGACCGCACGGAGTTCGCGTCGGCCGAGGGCGTCGCCAGGGGCGGGTACGTGCTGGCTGAAGCCTCCGGCGGCACCCCCGAGGTCATCCTGATAGGCACCGGCTCCGAGGTGCAGATCGCCGTCGCCGCCCGCCAGGTGCTGGAGGCCGACGGCGTCCCGGCAAGGGTCGTCTCGCTGCCCTGCTGGGAGTGGTTCGCGGCCCAGGACCGGGCCTACCGCGAGCAGGTACTGCCGCCCACGGTGCGCGCCCGGGTGAGCGTCGAGGCCGGTGTGCCCATGGGCTGGCGGGAGTTCGTCGGCGACGCCGGCCAGATCGTCGGCCTGGACCACTTCGGCGCCAGCGCGGCCTACACCGTGCTGTACGAGCAGTTCGGCCTCACCGCCGACGCGGTCGTCGCCGCGGCGCGGGAGAGCCTTACCGCCGCCGGGGCGCCGCCGGCCGCCCCGACCGGCCCGGACAGCGCCGGCGTCCTGCACACCCCCACCGGCGATCGCTGACCCGCCGCCCTTTCCGTCCCCGACCCGGAAGGCACTTTTATGGCACCGAACGAGAAGCTGGCCGAGTTGTCGGAAGCCGGGGTCGCCGTCTGGCTCGACGACCTCTCCCGCGACCGCATCCACAGTGGCGACCTGCAGTCACTGGTTGACGACTACTCCGTCGTGGGCGTCACCACGAACCCGACCATCTTCGCCGCCGCGATCAGCGCCTCCGACGCCTACGACGACCAGGTACACGCGATGGCCGTCCGCAAGATCAGCGTCGGGGAGGCGCTGCGGACCATCACCGCCGCTGACGTCCGCGACGCCTGCGACCTGCTCGCCCCGGTGGCGCAGCGCACCGGCCGCGACGGCCGGGTGTCGCTGGAGGTGGCTCCCGAGATGGCGCACGACACTGACGCCACCGCCGCCGAGGCGGCTCACCTGTGGTGGCTGGTCGACCGGCCCAACCTGTTCATCAAGATCCCAGCGACACAGGAAGGGCTCGCTGCGATCACCACGTCCATTGCCCAGGGCATCAGCGTGAACGTCACTCTCATCTTCAGTCCCGAGCGGTACAGGGCGGTCATGGACGCCTACCTGTCCGGACTGGAGCAGCGCGTGCAGGACGGCGGATCGCTGACAGGGATCGAGTCGGTGGCGTCCTTCTTCATCTCCCGCGTGGACACCGAAATCGACAGGCGCCTGGAAAAGGCCGGTGCGGACCCCTCCCTCAAGGGCAAGGCTGCGCTCGCGAACGCGCAGCTGGCCTACCAGGCATACCAGGAGGTCTTCTCCTCCGGTCGGTGGCGCGCGCTGGAGGCGCAGGGCGCCAGGACGCAGCGCCCGCTGTGGGCCTCGACCGGCGTGAAGAACCAGGACTACCCCGACACCCTCTACGTCAGCGGCCTCATCGCGCCGGACACGGTGAACACCATGCCGGAGAAGACTTTGAAGTCCTACGCCGATCACGGCAGCCCTGGCAAGCCCATCCAGAGGACCTACGACGAGGCGGCGCAGGTCATGAAAGCCGTGGCCGATGCCGGTGTTGACCTCGACGATGCCTTCAGAGTCCTCGAGGACGAGGGCATCCAGAAGTTCGCCGACTCCTGGGACGAGCTCACCAAGTCAGTCCGCTCCGAGCTCGAGGACAAGAAATAAGAAAACTCACCGGACAACACAGCAGGTGACCGCACCTAGCCGATGCGACCAGCGGGAAGCCGAAGTGACGTCCGCAAAAGGACGAGCAGCATCGTTCTCTGCGAACGACGCCACAGATTCACCAACTCTGGCAGAAACCGTGAATCCCGCTAACCCAGCGACCCCGCGCATAGCGGTGCCAACGGCGGCGGCCCTTGGCGTGGCCTCTGTGCCTGGCAGGGGTCCTCAGGTCCCACAAACCGTATTCTTCCTTCCCTTCCGTCCAGGCGATGACGTCGAAGACGCGGAGTGCCGGCACTGCTGGCGGGAGGCTGGCGGCAGTCCTGAGCCGCAACAGCCGATTCTGGAGAAGGCGTCACTGGCGTCGCGGTCGGTGATCGACCAGGCCCTGGGGGTGATCATGGGCGAGGAGCGGTGCACCGCCGAGGCGGCGTTCGGGATGTTGCGGGCGGTGTCGCAGAACCGCAACCTCAAGCTCCGGCAGGTGGCTGAGGACGTGGTGAGCAGGGTCACCGGGAAGGCACCCCAGCCGCCGCCGTTCGACCCTCCCGGCTGACCGGACCTGGCACGGAGCATCCTGGCACGGAGCATCCTGTGGCAGCACCGGCGGACTGTGATGCATAATCAGTTCATTGGGCAGCGTCACCCGCTGCCCGGGTCCTGAGACGTGGCCGCAACTTCTTACTCGTGCCCTGGAGTGAGTTGTGGATACCTTTCGCCTGCGCTCTTCCTCAGCGCCCTCTGCGGACATGGTTCCAGTGGCGGGCGGCGCGCCCAGCGTGGCAGTAACAGCAAATCTTCCTGATTCTGCCGATCAGACGGTGACCCGGGCCTCTGCCGCAGCATCCCCGATGGGCCAGATCGTTGCCGGCGGGGCGCTGCGGATTGACCATGCCGGGAACCTGCTGCGCCTGGCCGGGGACATGGACGAGGCCACTCATGCCGGCCTGGTCGCCGCGCTGGACCACTTCGCCGGTGAGCCCGCAGATATCCATATCGATCTGGCAGGCGTGGACTTCTGTGACGTCGCGTGTTTGCGGGCCTTCGTCCTCCTCAGCCACGCCAGCCACCAAGACCCCGATCAGCCCGGCAGGCGTGTCATCTTGCACCAGCCCCCGGCAGAGCTGAAATATCTTCTGCAGATCCTTGGCTGGGATTCCACCCCCGGCCTGATGATCGACGACACCTCAGCCAGGCTCGCATCCTGACCGGAGTTGCTGCAGCAGCCTCAGGCGGACCCGGGCCCTGCGCTTGACGCTTCATGTCACCCGCATGGGTGATTCTCAATTGGGCAGACAACAACCGCTCGGCCATGCACCTGGGGTTCCTTAGCTGGCGGTGCCCACCGAACACGGCGCTGGCCGTGGCTACGACCTGAAAGGTGCTCTTAAGCATGAAGGGCAAGGCGCCGCGGCGGGCTCGCGTGTCGTGGGCATGGGGCTGCAGACACTACGCGCGGTGGGGCAGTCGCACCACCGCGGCGTATATCTGCGAGTTTTTGTGGTTCTTGATCGCGCTGCCCCAGCTCAGCATCACCTGATCGGGGGACAGGACCGTGAGGCCGAAGGTGTCGCCCGGCCAGATCTTCTTGTTCCCGAACTGGGTGGAGACCCGGGTGGCCGGGGCCAGCCAGCCCCTGGTGATGGAGAAGGGCCGCAGGTACGTGGCGTAGCCGCGGGGTGAGTTGTCGGCCTGCCAGGCGACATCGGCGACACCCGGCCCTGCGCCTGCCACCTCCACGTTATGCATGGCGTTGTCGCGGTCGCTGGTCACCCGCAGGGGGGCCGACCAGGTCCTGCCATGGTCGGTGGAATAGGAGAGCCAGCCGATATCCCCCCGGGCCGTCTGGGTGTCCCAGGTGGCATACAGGAATCCGGCCCGGTCCATCCCCAGGTCGCCGTCGATCCACCAGGTGGGCACGGCGATGGATCCCGCCCTGGGCCCGACCTTCAGCAGGGTTGACCATGTCCTCCCGGCGTCCGGTGACGAGGTGAAGAACTCATGGCCGGGGTGCACCTTGTAGGTGACGGGGTTGAGGTGGTGACCCCAGATCAGCGCGTTGACCCGGCCGTCCGGCTGCACCAGCGTGGAGGCGTCGTACCCTCCGCCCGCAGGGAAGCCCGGCTGCATCGGGGTGATCTTGCTCCAGGTCTTGCCGCTGTCGGCCGACCGCTGGATCACCGCGGTCGCGTCCACTGCCTCGTAGGCACAGCTGCCGACCGGACTGCAGATGATCTTCACTTTGGCCGCGCTGGGCCCGTAGTCCCAGGTGACATACACCGTGCCGTGGCGGCCAGCCGCGATGAAATCCCTGTCGCCCCAGTTGCCCTTCACATGCGGGATGAGGGATCTCACCTGAGAGAACGTCACCCCGTGGTCGAAAGACGCCGCCACCACCGGGTACGCGTAGCCCTTGTGATAGCGCAGGTGAAGTGCAGCCCGCCGTCGGCGGAGCGGGCATAGCCTTCGCCCCCGCACCCGATCCACGCCCGTGGGTCTCTCCTCACTGTCTTCAGCCGCTATCCCCCTGGGTACTTAACTTGCGTAATACGCCTTATACAGGCCTATACGAAGGTTCTACCGCCGGGCAGGCCAGGCTTCACGACGAGACGCGAAGATCACGGCAGGTTACCCAGCCGGTGCGCCATCGGCACCTGCCCGCTCCCACAACGGGGTACCTGGCCTTCTGAGGTCTTGCAGTCCTGAACGACCTGATCTGCGGCCAGCACCTTGATCGACCCCGAGGCCCCGGCCGCCCATGACCTGGTGGGATTCAGCCTGATGAGCCGAATTGGATGGGGACGCTGATGGCCTGGATCTCGGACCAGGCGGAAGCGCGTGAGGTGAGCTGCCAGACAGTCAGCTTGATGTGGTGGACGGCCAGTGCATCAAAACCGCCTGCTGGGCCGGGGGCGAGCGTCGCGGTGCCTGCTGGGAGTGCGGGCAGTGACCGCCAGGCGGTTGCGGTGCTGGTGATGGTCGCTGCGCGGTTCCCGTTCAGCACTATGGCTGCTGTGCCTGCGGGCCCGAACGCCGTGGAGGTCAGCGTCGCGCCGTTCAGCCTGAATGGGGGTGACAGGGTCCAGTGGCTGGCGTTGTCAGTGGACCAGGCAGTGAGGATGCTGGCTGCTGGCCCGGTGCCGGCGGCGAGCAGGGCCACGGTTGCGCCGGCGGTCTGGGTGAGCCTGAGTACGGTGATGTCCTGGTGGGCCAGCGTGGCGGGCAGCCGGGGACCTCCCGCCTGCCAGGTCCCGTCCCGGTCCGCGAAGATCCCTGTCATGCCGGGATGGGTGCAGGTGCCGGCGAGTAGCGGTGTCGCGGATGGCGCGAAGGCGGCTGCGGTGAGACCGCGGAGGCCGCAGTGCCTTCCGGCTGGAGTCGCGGCGAGGGACCGCGGGGTGGTGAGGGTGGTCCACCGGGTGTAGCCGGGTGCGGCGAGCTTGGCGGTGCCGCCGGCAAGCAGGGCGACCAGGTGCCCGGTGCCCGGCGCTGCGGCCAGGGCGTCGGGGACGTCAGCCAGGGCGGCGTCGAGCGGGCCGGCTGATGACCAGGCCTGGCCGCTGTCGCGGGTGACCGCTATCGGGGTGAAGGCGAGGTACTGGCTGGGCCGGAACCCGGTGATCAGGGACTGTCCGCCGGTGTCGGCCAGGATCAGGCCGCCGTTGTCGGCCACCCCGGGCGGGGTGACCAGCCGCCACTTGCTGGTTCCGGCGGGGCGGGCGAACAGCTGCCAGAAGTTGTTGTGCGCGGCGGCGGATCCGCCCATCACCGCGACAGCCCAGGTGCCGGAGGTAGTGACCCGGGAGGTGGCCAGGGATGGCAGCTTGGCCGGGAGGGACTGGGCCGCGGACGTGGGCGCGGCCGGGGCTGCGCTGCCGCAGCCTGCGGCGAGCATCACGGCCGCAATGGACAGGGAAACCGCGGCCGGGCGCGGGAATCGTCTCATTACTTCCCCAGGAGTTGCAGTGCCGCGTCGGTGAGCTCGGCGGCGAACGAGGACTTGGTGGCCTGGGTTCCCGGGCCGGTGTCGAAGTCCAGCTCGCGCCGCATGTGGCCGGCCGGGTCGATGACGAACGCGTAGTCGCCGTGCCCGACCATCGACCCGGCCGGCAGGATCTCCGCTGGCACCACCCCATAGCTGTGCCAGACCTGGCGCAGTTGGGCGGGGGTGCCGGTCAGGTACCGCCAGTTCGCGATGCCATCCAGATGCTCCTGGTGGTCAAATGCCTGGATGTAACTGAGCTCGGTGTAGAGCGGGTTGTAGTTGATCGCGACAAGCTCGACATGCTGGGAGTGCGCGGCCAGTTGCTGCCCGGCCTGCCGGAACTCCTGGGCGATCAGCGGGCAGTCCACCGTGCAGGTGTCGTCGAGGAAGGTCAGCAGGATCACCTTTCCGCGCATGCTGGCCAGCGTGACGGCCCGGCCGTGCTGATCGGTGAGGCGGAAGGACGGAGCCCGGTAGTTGAGCGGGGCGCTGGAGCCGTCGATGGCCTGCGCCAGGATGGTGTCCGCGACCGGGCTGGCCTGGGCGGCTGCCATCGGCGCCGCGCCGAGGATGATCACCCCGACGGCGCCTGCCGCCGCCACGGACCGGATGCTCATGGTCGCGGCTGACTGGCGCAGGGATGCCAGCTGGATCCGGTCCCGCCAGCTCACCCGCGCCGCGGTGACGGCTGGTTCTGCTGCTGCCTCAGGCACCCCGGTCAAGGCGAGATAGCCGCTGATAGCGAGGAGAGCGAACGGGATCATGCTGTTGGGGTCGGTGCCCAGCCCGCCGAAGAAACCGAAGTCCTCGATCAGCACCCAGTCCGCCAGGCACAAGATCGCGAAGGCGACGACCGCCGGGCGGATCAGCCGCCGCTGACCCGTCACGAACGCGACACCTATCACCGCGAGCGCGGCCACGACGAACAGGTTCACCGCGAACCCGTGCGCGGCGTCGAACGAGCCGAAGCGCGCTGGCCCAGGAGGACAGGACACGTGGGCTGGGGTATGCCGCGCCATGGACTGGACCATGCCGGTCAGCGTGCCTGGCTGCCCGCGGTAGGTGCCCTGCCAGAATCCCCTGCCCGGCCAGGCCTGCAGCACCGCCATCCCGGCCAGGAACACCCCCATCCCCGCGAGGATCGCCCGGCCGAGCCGCGGGGTGCGCCCTGCGCGCTCGGGCAGCGCGATCAGCCCGCCAGCCATCGCGTAGATGAGAACGGCACCAGGTGCGCCGAACAGCCAGGTCAGTCCGGGGGCGAAGATCCCGCCGAACGACTCGCCGAACACCCAGACCACCAGCCCCCAGCCGACGCTGACCAGCCCGGCGAGCCGGGAAGAGAGCCCCGCACCGCGACCAGCATCCAGACGCCGATCCCGACCTGGATCCACACCGCCGAGGCCCCGGCCTGCATCGGGTGATACGACCAGGCGGTCCCGGCCCAGTTCACCACCACCTGCACCCAGTGCGGTGAGCTCGCCGCCGCAGGCTCGATGACCTGCGACGGAAGCCCGATCGCCATCTTCGGCTGGGCCTGCAAGACCCCGTCGAAAACCCATAGCAGCCCGAACCCGATCCGCAGCACCATCCGCCAGGAAGGCTCAGCCGCGGCGGTGCCGGCCGCGTCCCCGGTGCCTGCCCCCGCGCCACCATCGGCCGCTGCGGGCAGCCACGCCCGTACGGTGACCCAGGCGAACCCGAGCAGCGCGAAGATCACCAGGGCGATGATCCCCTGATGCAGCAGCGCCGCCTTGAACGCCGCGACCACGGTGGGATCATTGACGTTGATCCCCGAGTTCATCCCCGACATCAGCCTGCCTGTTCCTTTGATTCAGCCCGTCCGCCGCGCTCAGCAGGCACGGGGATCTGCGGCGGCCCAGCGTTCCGCGGGGTGGCACGGTCCGGCCGCAACCATTCCCAGCGCTGGGTGGCGGGGGCGCCGAAGTTGCGCAGCCGGACACTGTTGGCCACCACGAACGCGGAGGAGAACGCCATCGCGGCCCCGGCGATCAGCGGATTGAGGAACCCCGCGGCGGCCAGCGGGATCGCCGCCAGGTTGTACCCGAACGCCCAGGCCAGGTTGCCCCGGATCACCCCTAGTGTGCCGCGGGCCAGACCGATCGCATCGGGCACGGCGCCGAGGTCATCGCGCAGCACGATCAGGTCCGCGGCGCTGATCGCCACATCGGTCCCTGAGCCCAGGGCCATCCCCAGGTCCGCGGCGGCCAGGGCCGGCCCGTCGTTGACCCCGTCCCCGACCATCGCCACCCGCCGGCCCCGAGACTGCAGGTCCCTGATCACGGCCACCTTGTGATCGGGCAGCGCCCCGGCGATCACCTCATCGGTGCCAGCCTGGGCAGCCACCGCCTTAGCGGTGGCCTGGCTATCACCGGTCAGCAGCACCGTGCGCAACCCCAGCCTCCGCAGCTCAGCGACGGCGGCAGCAGCGGACGGCTTGACCGTGTCAGCGACCGCGAACCCGCCGCGCACCTGCCCGTCCCACCCGGCCAGCACCACCGTGCACCCGGCCTGCTCCCGCTGGCGGCACTGACCGGCCAGGTCCTCGGGAACGGCTATGCCCAGGTCGGCGAACAGATCCCCGCGGCCGATGATCACCTCGTGGTCATCCACGCGACCCGCGCGCCCCCAGGCCCGGGCATGGCCAGGAACCTTTCAGCCTGGGGCAGCGACCCCAGCTCCGCCCGCGCCGCGGCGCTGACCGCCGCCGCCACCGGGTGCTCCGACGCCTGCTCCACCGCCCCGGCATACCGGAGCAGGGCTTCCCGGCTCTCGCCATCCGCCGCCAGGACGCCGGTCACGGCCATCACCCCGGTGGTGACCGTCCCGGTCTTGTCCAGCACCACGGTGTC
The DNA here is from genome assembly GCA_963723595.1 of uncultured Actinomycetes bacterium. Lineage (GTDB taxonomy): Bacteria > Actinomycetota > Actinomycetes > Streptosporangiales > Streptosporangiaceae > RYN-230. The sequence continues at coordinate 1,790,887 of CAVRRQ010000006.1, read as the reverse complement.
CACCGCGCGGGAAGACTCCAGCGCCTGATATCTGGTGATGAAGATCCCCAGCTGCGCGCCCCGCCCGCACGCCACCATCAGCGCAGCCGGGGTCGCCAGCCCGAGTGCGCACGGGCACGCGATAATCAGCACGGCCAGCGCGGCGCTGAACGCCCGCTCCGCCGGGCTGCCCGCCAGCAGCCACCCGGCCAGCGTCAGGCCCGACGCCACGAGGACCGCGGGCACGAAGATGCCGCAGATCCGGTCGGCGAGCCGCTGGATAGCGGCCTTCTGCGACTGGGCCTGCTCGACCAGGGCGACCAGGTGCGCGAGCTGGGTGTCGCGGCCCACTTTCTCCGCGCGGACCACCAGCCGTCCGGCCACCACGACCGTGCCCGCGGCCACCGTGTCGCCCTCGGTGACGTCGGCCGGGACTGATTCCCCGGTCATCATGCTCCGGTCCACCGCGGACTGGCCAAATTCAACCTCCCCGTCGGCGGCTATGCACTCCCCCGGGCGCACCACGAACCGCTGCCCCGCGCACAGGTCGGTGACCGGGACGCGGTGCTCGGTGCCGTCGAGCTCCAGCACGCACGCATCCCTGGCGCCCGCGGCAGCCAGCTCCCGCATCGCGTCCCCGGCGTCGCGCCGTGCCTTGGCCTCATACAGCCGACCGGCCAGCAGGAACGTCGTTACCGACGCGGCGACCTCCAGGTAGATGCCGCCACCGGATGCGTGCAGCAGCAGGTAGGTAAAGCTCAGTTCGCCCTGGCCGTGGTCCAGGACGAACATCGCGTACACCGACCAGCCGCACGCAGCGGTGATGCCCAGCGACACCAGGGTGTCCATCGAGGTCGAGCCGTGCCGGGCGTTCCGCAGCGCCGCGGCGTGGAACGGCCATGCCGACCAGACGACCACGGGCGCCGCCACCGCGATCAGGACCCACTGCCAGCCGGGGAACCGCGACCACGGGAACAGCGACAGCAGCACCGACAGGTCGGTCAGCGGGATGAACAGCACCAGCGCCACGATCAGCCGCCGGCGCAGGTAGGCAACCATGTCCGCGTCGCCACCACGTTCGGCTGGCTCCTGCGGGCCGTCAGCAGGCGCCCCGCCCGCGCCGCGATCGAGAATCTCGACGCGGTAACCGGCCTGCTCGACCGCGTCGATGAGCTGCTGCACCGCCACTTCCGCAGGGGCCGTGACAATGGCGGCCTCGGTCGCGAAATTAACAGCGGCCACGACACCATCAATAGTGTTGAGTTTCTTCTCGACCCGGGCCGCGCACGCTGCGCAGGTCATCCCCTGGACCGACAACCTCATCTCCTGGGGCGCGGATGACGCCTCACCAGTCACTGCCGTCGATGACACCTGAGTAATCCTGTCCTCCAGCAAGAATCTGGCTCATCAGTGCGCAGGGCGCCACCGGGGAACTGCGATACCCACACGGCGCTTGACCTGCTAGTGGCTCCAGGACAGCGTGATCACCTGCAGCCGTGCCCGGAATCTACACCTCCCAAGGCCAGCCGCAACACTAAGGGTCCGACTTGTAATCTCTTTGCTTCCGGTAAATACCCCGCCAGGGTTCCGCGGATACCACCCAGGGGTTTCCCCGATACCCCCGTGGGGTTTATGGATCCCTTTCCCAGTAACCGGCACCTCCGGATATCCGGCTTGTGCGGACCGTCGGCAGCCAATTACCATCGTCGCATCATGGGCAAGCAAGAAACCCGGGCCCTGCGCAGCGGCTTCTCCGGGTCTCTCCACGAGGCCACCCGCCTGGTCTGCGCCGCGCCGTCAGGGGGCGGGTGAGGTGGCCGGACCGTCCTGGCTCGCAAGCATTTTCGCAGGCGTCATGATCCTCGCCGCGGGCTACTCCGCAAGTCGGCTGGTCGTTTCCCGCCAGCGCGGGCTGGCTACCGAGGCTGATGCCGACGGGCTGCATGCCGTCATGGGCGCCGCCATGGCCGGAATGCTCGTGCCCTCACTCAGCCTGCTGCCCGCCATGACATGGATGGTGGTGTTCGGGACCGGGGCAGCATGGTTCGGCGCCTGCGCCCTCCGGTCCCGGAGCCAGAGCAGGTTCAGCTGGCAGTGCCGCTACCCGGTCCCGCACCTCATCGAATGCATCGCCATGCTGTACATGCTCCTGGCCACACGCGGAGCGCAGCAGGGAACAGGCATGGTCATGCCCGACATGGGCACCTCCCCGGGCATATCAGCGGGCCTCCCCGCGCTGGCGCTGGTCCTGGCCCTGTTCATGCTCGGCTACGTCATGTGGACCACCGACCAGCTGGCGTCCCTCGCCCGCGCCAAGACCACCACAACAATCCCGTCGAGGATCCCGGAGCAGCGGGCGCTGGCCACCGTTCCTTCGGCCGGCCGCGCCGTCGGCATGGCCAGCGCTACTGGCACCTCAGACACGGCGGAGATGCCGCGCCAGGACCCCCCCGCTAGTCAGGTACTCCTCGCTCCCAAGCTCGCAGCGCTCGGCAAGATCGCGATGGGCATGATCATGGGCTACATGCTGATCCTCATGCTCTGACCTGATCAGCCCGCAACTGGATCGGCAAGATCCGCCAGCGGCTGGCCGGCTATCTCGCGCTGCGGGTGATGGCGCTGGCCGGGACCGGCACCCGCGGCCTGCTGGGTGCCACTGTCGGCCTCCCCACCGCAGCGGCCAGGACCACCAGGAACGGAGCTGGAATCAAGCATGCCGGTCGGACTGGCTTCCCGGGTGCGGTGGCCGGTCAACGCCAGCCAGATACCGAGCGGCAGCAGTTCGGCGGCGACCACCTGATGGAAGACCCGGCCCGGGCAGCAGCTCGACCCGGGTGACTGACCCGGGCGATGACACCGGGCAGTGTCCCGGCGATGAGCACCAGGGCCAGGCGCCCGCCGGTCTGCTGCTGCCGCCAGTACCGGTACAGCGCTTCCGGAGTCGCCACCACGTTGCAGGGCAGGTTCGTCGGGGTGACCGCCGGGCTGGGTGTGCCCAGCACACTGATCTGGAACGGCAGCAACAGAACGGCGCCAGAGACCCCCTGCGGGCGTGGCCAGTACTGCGATGGCGTAGGCGGCCACCAGGGCGACGATTTCCGTCCAGCCGGTCCCGAGGATCCGGCCACCATACCCGACCGGTTCGCAAGGATTAGGTGGTGGTGCTCAGCAGGAGGTGCCTGGCTGGGCTGCGCAGCTGCATGATTTCCCGGCCCAGGCCCGGCGGCCTTCCACCACGGCCCAGCCCGCAATGCCGAACGCGACCACACCGTCGAGCCACCAGGCGCCCAGCAGGCTGTTAGCAGCCAGCCCGGCGAAGACGGCCATCGCCAGGTAAGCGCACAGCAGGTTCTGGGTTCCTTCCCCGGCCGTGGCCGCGGAACCGAGGCGGGCACCGATCCGCCGTTTGGCCACCCCGAGGGTCGGTTCGAAGATAGCAGTGCCCGCGGTCAGGACCAGACCGGCGATGCTGGTCTCAGCGTGCTCACCAGCCACCAGCGTCCGGATGGCCTCCACGGCGATGTAGGGGGCGAGCAGGAAGAAGCTGACCGCCACGAGCTGCTGGGCGCGCCGTTCTGAGGTGGCGCTGGCCAGTCGGGTCCCGGTGAACCGCCAGATCACGATGACCGACGCCATGGCCTCGATGCCACTGTCCAGGCCGAAGCCGAGCAGGGCCACCGACCCCGCGATGATGGCCGCGCCGATCGCTATCCCGCCTTCGATCCCCATCCAGGCCAGGGTGAGCCAGGACAGCAGCCGGGCCAGCCGGGCCAGCCGCAGCCAATCTGCCGACACGGCCGCCTGGTCGGCGTCCTTGTCCCGGTCAGCTGTGGGCGATGGCCAGGGAAACGGCGTGGTCACGGTGCCTCGATGTGCTCCAGGACGGTGTAGTACTCCCAGGCCACCGCGTCCGGGTCATGAGCCCAGACTTTGTCCTGCCGCGCGTAGCAGCAAACGGCGCCCGGCTGGGGTTCGGTGGCCAGGCCCGCGGCGTCTAGCCGGGCCGCAGCCTGGGTGACGTCCCCGGTCGAGCCGACCTCCACGCCCAGGTGGTTGATCGTGCCGCCCGGGCCATTGCCCGGTGAGTTCAGCACCAGCTTGAGCGGCGGGTCATCCAGGGCGAAGTTCGCATATCCGGGCCGCAGCTTGGCGGGCGGCACGCCGAACAGCCGCGAGTAGAACTCCACGGCCGCATCGAAATCGCTGACGTTGATCGACAACTGAACGCGGGACATCCGGTCACCTCCGGGATCACAGTCAGGCAATGGCATCACTGGCAGGTACCAGGAAGATCGAGCGCGGCGAGGATGCGCAGCCCCTCGGCCAGGCGCTGGTCGGACAAGTCGTACCGGACCCGGCGGCCCGCGGCGGTCGCGGTCACCAGCCCGCACTCACGCAGGCACGTCAGATGATTGGACAGGTTGGCCCGGCTGGTCCCGAATTCCTCGGCCATCTCCGCGGGGTAGCCAGGGCCATCGATCAGCGCCACGAGCACGCGGCGGCGGGTTGGATCAGCCAGCGCCGTCCCCACCCGGGCAAGCGTTCCGAGATCCACCACAGCCGATACAGTCACGCCTGAACTATACAGTGGTCACTGAATAAAAGCGAGGCCACCGGGTCACGCGGCCGCCGATCAGCGCGTGTCAGATCCGTACCAGAACAAGCAGGCGTCAAGGGTAGGAGGCGGCACTCACGGCCACCGCTGAGCCAAGCCCAACTGGCACGGGTCTGGCACGTCCCGTCATTGGCGGTGGCCCCTCGGCTTGGGGGCCGTATGCCATGCTGCGGCGGCGGCCACGGCTGCGACGATCAAGGCGGCGATCCGGTCGGCCCACCACCACCGCCACACGTCGTTCAGGACCAGGGCGACCAGCGCCAGCAGGCTGGTCACTGCCCCGATACCGCTAAGCGCGCCGTCACCTTGGAGTGCCCGGCTGGCCATCTGGAGACCGACGCGGCGCTTGGCGAATGCCAAAGGTGTCAGGACGATCACCGAGACACCGGCCGCCGCGAGGGTGAAGCTGGAGGTGCCTGGATGTGATTGGGTCGCGAGGGCGATCACCGACTCGGTGATGAGTACGGCGCTGACCACGGCCAGGGCGACGGCGACGATCGCGGCGGCCCGTGTTTCCGCCGTCCCCGCTTGCTGCGGCTGGCGGCGCTCGACCCGAAAACGCCAGATGAGGGTGGCTGACCCGGTGACGTCGGCCAGGACACCGAGCCCGACCGCGAACACGCCAAGACTGTGATCCCTCAGCCCGGTTGTCACCGAGACAGCACCAGTGAGCAGGCCAAAGGCAACGGAGATGGTGACCAGCCGCAGGGCGGCCGAGACCAGCTCCGGCCGGGCGCGGTTTCTATCGGACATCTCGTCTCCTGGCCAGGATGAGGGGAACGGCGGCGATCATGGCTGCGGCGAGGAAGATGAACGCGGCGGCGGGGGATACGGCGGTCCAGAGGATTCCGGCGATGGCGCTGGCGGCGAGGTTGGCGCCTGCCTGGACGGTGGCAAGCAATCCGAAGGCATGGGGCGGGTTCGCGTGCGGGCAGCGGGATCAATCAGACAGTCGGCCGGCCCGCCGGGGGCGGGGGCCAGTAAAACCAGCGATCACGCGCTGCCCGCGTCCGGGCCTGCTCACGCGGCCTGCCGGGCGGCGGCAGCCAGGGATCGGACCTGGCCGTCGCGCATGGCGTAGAAGACCCAGGTGAGCAGCTGGCGGGCCATGGCGACCTTGGCGATGTTGCGGGCCTGGGCGCCGCGGCGGGTCATGATGTCGTCCTTGCGCTGGCGCAGCGGGTGGCCGGCGGGCACGTGCTGGATCGCCTCGATCAGGGCCCAGCGCAGGTTCCGTGATCCCTGCTTGGTGATGTGGCCGCGGCTGACCTTGGTGTCGGACTCGCGGTGGCGGGGGGTCAGCCCGGCCCATGAGCACAGTTCGGCCGGGCGGGGGAATCGCGTGATATCGCCGATCTCGGCCACGATCACCGCGCCGAGCACCGGGCCGATGCCGGGCAGCGTGCGGACCGCCTGGTAGCCCGGGTGGTCCTTGACCAGCCCCGCGATCACGGCTTCCAGCTGGGCGATCTCGCCGGCCAGCACCGCGCAGATCTTGCGCAGCGAGGCCATCTTCCCCGCATAGGGCTGCGGCAGCTCAAGGCCGTCCAGCCAGGTGCTGCCCCAGACGCCGAAGATGTCGGTGCAGGTGACCGGGATGCCGAGCTTGGCCAAGATGGCGTGGACCTGGTCTTTGCAGCTGGTGCGGATGCGGACCAGCCTGACCCGGTAGCGGGTCAGCTCCCGCAGCTCGCGCACCTGGTCCGGGGCGACCCACGCCTCGGGCAGGCGGCCCATCCGCAGCAGGTCCGCCAGGTCCGCCGCGTCGCGGACGTCGTTCTTGACCCGCCGGTAGGCGAACCCCTTCACCCCCAGCGGGTGCGCCAGGTGAACCTCCGCGCCCGCTGCAGCCAGCGTGTCCGCCGCCCAGTACCACCCGAACGTGGCCTCCAGCACCACTCTTGGGTGCGTCCCGGCCCCGGTGATCGCCCGGCGCAGCTCCGCCGGGCTGTTAGTGATCCTCGCGGTCTCCAGTTTCCTGCCATCCGGCGTCATCCGCACCAGCACGCTACGGCGCCGGTGCAGATCCATCCCAACGACCTCCCGGCCGTCGCAGGCTTCCGTCATAAGGGCCTCCCAACCTGGTGGAGACGGATGCACGCAACTTCCAGCATCCGCCAGGAGCGGAGGCCCGCTCCTTCATCGCATCAGACCGCCGATCCCGGCCCATCGGAATAGTCACTGACCTGCTGTTTCTCCATTTCCCGCCGTGTGAATACCGCGTTCTGTCCGTGTGGCGTCCGTAGTCCCGGAGTGTGCCTGGTCAGCGCGACGCAGGTTTTGGATCATGTCCCATCAAGTCCAGCTGAGTCCAGCTGCATCTCACCGCCCCAACTGCCGTCCTGGACCCGGCCTGGCACGCCGCTGAGCCGCCGTCCTGCCGCAGCCGATGTCCGTACTCCCCCGGCCGGACAGGACATGTGCCGGATACTTCCCACCCTTGCAGATCCGATCTGCGCGGGCATCTTGCCCACCTCCGCCAAGGATTCCCGGACAAGCCCGAGGACCGGCAGGCAGGACCAATCCGCACGTGTCGAACGACAACCCATTCAGCGAGGCGCGGCGCTCGCGCGTTCAGCGAGGTCTTTTTCACCTACTACAACAACGAGCACCGCCATTCAGGCATCGGCCTGCACACTCCCGCATCCGTCCACAACGGCGCCGCCACCAAGATCCAGGGCCGCCGCACACTGGTCCTCCAGCAGGCCTACTCCGCCCACCCCGACCGGTTCCGGCAGCCACCCAAGCCACTCCGGCTGCCCGCCAGAGTCTGGATCAACCAGCCCCCCGCCACCATCGAAACGGAGGTGACATCACAGAAGAAACAAGCCACCTGATGTCTCAACGGGATTGACAGGTTCCGTTCGGTACGCCTGGCAGCCGCCCCCAGCGGCCACCGCGCGACGCGCCGAACCGGTCGTTCAGGGCTCCAAGACCGCAGAAGGCCAGATGCCCTGATGGGAGCGGGCAGATGCCGAAGATGCACCGGCTGCGTACCTGCCATGACCTTCTCGCCCCTCTTGAAGCCTGGCCTGCCCGGCTGTAGAACCGTTTATAGGCCCGTATGACACGTATTACGCAAGTTGGGCACCCAGGGGGAATAGCGGCTGAAGGCAGTGAGGAGAGACCCATGAGTCCAGTATGGAAGACGGGTGAAATGGGTGCACGCCGCAGGCGCCGGGTGGCCGCGCGGCTGCTTACCTTCCCGGCTGCTGCCTGCGTGGTTCTTGGCTTAACTGCCCTGCCGGCTCTGGCCGCTCCCGCGGCTGGGGCCGCCCATGCCGGGTCCGGCTCTGGCTATCACGTGAGCCCGGTGACCGAAGTGAGCACCTGCGGGGGCGGCAACGCTGAGGTCGAGCAGGCGGAGGCCAGGCCCGGCTATGTCTACGAGGCGTGGATCGGCTGCGGGGGCGAGGGTTTTGCCCGGTCCACCGACGGCGGTCTGCACTTCGGCAAGCCGGTAACCCTGCCTGACTCGAGCGGCTCCGATGACCCGGCCATCGCGGTGGCACCCAGCGGGGCCGTGTACGTGTCGTACCTGCGCTATCACAAGGGCTACGCGTACCCGGTGGTGGCGGCGTCTTTCGACCACGGGGTGACGTTCTCTCAGGTGAGATCCCTCATCCCGCATGTGAAGGGCAACTGGGGCGACCGGGATTTCATCGCGGCTGGCCGCCACGGCACGGTGTATGTCACCTGGGACTACGGGCCCAGCGCGGCCAAAGTGAAGATCATCTGCAGTCCGGTCGGCAGCTGTGCCTACGAGGCAGTGGACGCGACCGCGGTGATCCAGCGGTCGGCCGACAGCGGCAAGACCTGGAGCAAGATCACCCCGATGCAGCCGGGCTTCCCTGCGGGCGGAGGGTACGACGCCTCCACGCTGGTGCAGCCGGACGGCCGGGTCGACGCGCTGATCTGGGGTCACCACCTCAACCCCGTCACCTACAAGGTGCACCCCGGCCATGAGTTCTTCACCTCGTCACCGGACGCCGGGAGGACATGGTCAACCCTGCTGAAGGTCGGGCCCAGGGCGGGATCCATCGCCGTGCCCACCTGGTGGATCGACGGCGACCTGGGGATGGACCGGGCCGGATTCCTGTATGCCACCTGGGACACCCAGACGGCCCGGGGGGATATCGGCTGGCTCTCCTATTCCACCGACCATGGCAGGACCTGGTCGGCCCCCCTGCGGGTGACCAGCGACCGCGACAACGCCATGCATAACGTGGAGGTGGCAGGCGCAGGGCCGGGTGTCGCCGATGTCGCCTGGCAGGCCGACAACTCACCCCGCGGCTACGCCACGTACCTGCGGCCCTTCTCCATCACCAGGGGCTGGCTGGCCCCGGCCACCCGGGTCTCCACCCAGTTCGGGAACAAGAAGATCTGGCCGGGCGACACCTTCGGCCTCACGGTCCTGTCCCCCGATCAGGTGATGCTGAGCTGGGGCAGCGCGATCAAGAACCACAAAAACTCGCAGATATACGCCGCGGTGGTGCGACTGCCCCACCGCGCGTAGTGTCTGCAGCCCCATGCCCACGACGCGCGCCCTTCTCCACCTGGTCATCTCGCCGACAGATACGTATGAAACCGATCCGCACGGGGAACGCCGAGCCCGGGTGTCACACGGCCAATCTGCTCTACAAAGTGGTCGCGAATTCCGGGGCGGCTCGCCTCGCCCTAAGCGTAGGGACCGGAGCGGCCGGGCTCAGTTGAGGATCTGGCTGATCTTGGTCCAGCGTGGCAAGCCGCAGCCACTCTGTATGAAGGTGGCATCGACAGGGTGGTCAAACCAGGTGCCCGTAACGGTGGCTGTCCGCGCGCCGATGGCGTTCGCCGGGCACATGGGTCCCCGGGGCATCGGAGCGAAGGGGTTCTTCGCGTGCAGCAGGACCCGGCAGGCCTTCCCTGGATCCGGGTGGGTTCCTCCCACCGGGTCACAGCGCAGAGTCCAGCGTCGTGGCGGGCCACCCGGCGCGGCACTTTGATGACCAGGGACACCGCCGCAGGCCTCGCCGCCGCGGGCTCCCCGGCGCCCGCCGGAGATGCGGGATTGGAGGCATGCAGAGTGCCGCACGCGGTGGCCGCTGCCGCACAGACTGCGGCCATCAGGAAGTACTGGGCGCTGGCCGGCACCCGCAGCGGGCGGAACCTCATGGCGATTGGACGTTCGCCCTCCATGGTCGGTTCCGGCTTTGCGTATCTCCGTGTGCGCAGGTCATAGTGCCCGTTTTCCCGGGAGTGCTCTGAGTCGCCAGAGGCGTCCAGGTCATGAGTAAGCCCAGGTCAGACAGCGGCGGGCCTTGCTCGCGGCCTGCGGTGCCGCTGAGCAGGCACATCAGGCGCCCAGGTCAGCGCGCCGAGGATGCGGGAACCAGTTCAAGGAAATCCAGCTGAGTCCCGCTGTGTCCCATTCTTGCGTCGCATCTCAATCGCTTCCGCCGGGCGGCAACACCGTTAGAGCCTGTGGAGTGCCCCGAGCTTTCCGGACAGGGATCCAATAGGATCTTCGCTGGAAAGGATGGCATCGGGTGGCAGGAAAGAAACGCGGTAATTTCTCTCCGGAGTTCAAGGAGGAAGCCGCCAAGATGGTGGTCGAGACATCCCGCTCTATCGCTGAGGTCGCGCGTGAGCTCGGGCTGAATGGGACCACTCTGGGTTACTGGGTAGCAGCGTACCGGGAAAGTCATGCCGGGGATGAGCCGGTGCTGGGGACTTCGGAGCGGGCGCGGTTGCGTGAACTGGAACGGCGGAATCGTGAGCTGGAGATGGAGAATGCGTTCCTGAAAAAAGCCGCGGCATACTTCGCGAGGGAGCCCCGGTGAGCGAGAAGTACACGTTCATCGAGGCGGAGAATGCCACCGTGGCCGGGGAAACGGCCTGCGCTCCGACGGTCACTCAGATGTGCAGCTGGCTTCAGGTATCCAGGTCCGGTTTCTACGAATGGAGAGCCCGCCCGGACAGCGCTGCGGCAAAAAGGAGGAAAGAGCTTAGGCTGCTGATCGCGAAGGCGTTTGAGGACTCCGACGGCACGTATGGCTACCGCCGCGTGGCCCTGCAGCTGGCCCGCTGGGGTGTGCAGGCCGGGCTGGAGCTGGTCCGCGGCCTGATGCGTGAGCTGGGCCTGGTGCCCTGCCAGCCGCGGCCCTGGCGGCCGTCGACCACCCAGCAGGGCCAGGCCGGGCCGATCCCCGATCTTGTCGCCCGTGACTTCAGCGCGGCCGCTCCGGGAGAGAAAATGGTCGGCGATATAACCTACATCCCGACCTGGCAGGGATGGCTTTATCTCGCGACGGTCATTGACTGCGCGACACGCAAGGTTGTCGGCTGGGCGATGGACGATAACTACAAGACGCCGCTTATCACGGAAGCAATCGAGATGGCCGCCCGGAACCTTGATCTTCCTGCCGGTGCGATATTCCATTCTGATCGGGGCAGCAACTATACGTCCGCAGAGTTCGCCGCAGCCCTGGGACGGCTGGGAATCCGGCAGTCAGTAGGACGCACCGGGATCTGCTTCGACAATGCCCTCGCTGAGTCTTTCAATGCCGCACTGAAAGTCGAGCGCGTGCACCGCACAGTCTACCCGACGAGAAAGAAGGCCCGCGAGGACATTGCCCGCTACATCGAGATCCGGTACAATTGGATGCGTCTTCATTCCGCACTCGGGTACAGAACTCCGCAAGAGACGCACGACGAGTATCTGAGCATGCAGGCAGCAGCATAATCAACCGCAGATCACCCGTCCGGAAAACGCGGGGCAGCCCATTGACATCTAAGCCCCTGGAAGACCTCTCACAGTACTTCCAAAGGAGACATCACGATGCCCGTCGCAGGTGCGAGGCACCGCCCGCCGTCAGCCCGTCCCTTTCATGCGGGCGGGCGCCCGGCGCTGTCCAGCACTACCAGCCCGGTGCCTCTTCGATCATCACCTTGTACCGCTGGGCCCGCGCGCGCAATTCATCCGCGAGGGCGCCTGTGACGAGCTCGGTCGCCGTGCCTGGCTGCGTCCTGGGCCTGCGTGACGTCAGCACCAGAAGGGTCCCGCCGGCGTCGGGCCGCAGATTGACCTGCAACTCATCCTGCGGATGGCCGACCCGGCGCAGCGTGATGCGGTTCTCATGATCGAGTTCCTTAACGACCGTGACGACCCCCGGCAGGCGACCGCCAGGCCGCCGGACGATCATGTAGCGCATCTCACCGGCCGATTGCTCCGGAGTACCGGGGACGCGGCCGCTGTAGGCCCCCCGCATGGCCATCCGGCTGGCCTCTGATGACCGGACCGCCTGCCACACCGCGCCAGGAAGCGCGCTGATCGTTGCTGACGCCGTGGTGTTGACCGGATCCTCCAGCTCCGGGGACTCCGCGTACGCCGCGCGGGCCGCCGCCGGCATGTCCGGCCCCGGCCAGGCCGCCCGCTGTTCCAGCACCGCCTGGATGGCCTTCAACCAGGCGGCCAGCCGCTTGCGCCAGAGCACCTCGCCGTCCAGCGCGGTGTCGCGCGGATAGAACGTGCGCAGGGCCACGCCGACTTTCGTGCCGCGCCGGGCCTGCGTCAGCGACAGCGTGAACACGTGACTGCCCGCGGCCTGCCTGGTGCGCGCCTGCACGCTGATGGTGCGGCCAGGCGACTCCTCGCACACCTCGAGGACCTCACCGCCGGTCCCATCCGCGGGCCCGACGCAGAACACCAGACGCCCGACACCCCGCGGTGACGCGGTCACGTTGACGGCCAGTCCCGCCCCCGGAAACAAAGACCAGACGGCGCTGCTACTCAGCAGGGCCCAGACCACCCCGGGGGTGACTTCTGCAGTCGCCGAACGCTCTACCCGGACTGACTTTTCCCACATCAGGCCTCCACGCCATTCGTGCTCTTCCAACTGTCCGTAGCTATCACGTAAAACAGGAAATGGCAGCCGGAACGGCGCTGTTGCGTTGATCGATCCCGGATGGCGGGAGACAGATCCGGTGACTGTTAACTACGCGACCTTGGCCTTCGCTGGCTTCCGGTTCCCGCGAGAAGTGATCTCCGTCGCGGTGCGGTGGTACCTGCGGTATGGCCTGTCCTACCGGGATGTCGAGGAGTTGCTGCACCCGGGCCCGCGGTTACCCGCCCGTGCAGGCGCTGGCCGAGCGGGGCGTCACCGTGGATCACGTCACCGTCTAGCGCTGGGTGCAGCGGTTCACCCCGGAGTTCATCGAGCCGCCCGGCCATCCGGCACGCTCCCGGTGTCCGGTGGTGCGTCGATGAGACCTATGTGAAGGTCGCCGGCCATTGGGCTTATCTGTACCGGGCTGTCGATTAGTCCGGCCAGGTCATCGACGTCTTGCTGTCCGTGCGGCGAGACCTGGCGGCGGCGCGGCGGTTCCTTCACCCTGTGCGTGCCGAAAACGTCGTCCATGTTTCTGACCAGCAGGGTTGCCTCCCGGCCGTCGGGTGGTGATGATCACCGGTCATGTGCCTGCGGTTCGTCTTCCTCCTGATCACGAGAGTCGCCGTGTGGCTACGGTTGTCGCGGCGTGAGGAGAGGTGGAAGACCGGAGAAATCCTGATCCTGCGCCACCAGGTCGCCGTCCTGCAGCGGCGGCAGCCGTGCCGTCTGAAGCTGAACTGGGCAGACCGGGCCCTGCTCGCGGCCCTGTTCGGCCTGATACCGAAAGCGCGCCGGCAAGGGCTGAGGCTGCTGGTTACCCCGGACACGATCGTGCGCTGGCACCGCGACATCGGCTGCCGCCGCTGGGCCGCCCGGTCCGCGTGCGGCAGAACCGGCCGGCCAGCGACCCGGCGCAACCTCCGGGCACTGGTCCGGCGGCTGGCTCGCGAGAACCCGGCTGGGGGTACCGCAGGATCCACGGCGAGCTGGCCGGACTCGGCATAAAGGTCGCAGCGTCCACCGTGTGGGAGATCCTCAAGGCCAGCGGCATCGACCCCGGCTGACGGCGGACCGGGCTGACCTGGTCACAATTCCTGCGCTCTCAGGCCGAGGCGATCCTGGCGTGCGACTTCTTCACCGTCAACCTGCTCGACGGCACGCAGGCCTATGTCCTGGTTGTAATCGAGCACGCGACCAGGCGCATCCGCATCCTCGGCGTTACCCTCCATCCCACCGGCGAATGGACCGCCCAGCAAGCCCGTAACCTCCTCATGGACCTTGACGAGCAAGTGGACCGGGTCAAGTTCATGATCCGCGACCGCGGATCAAACTTCACTGGCGCGTTCGACGCGATTCTGGCGGACGCCAGGAGCCGGACCGTGCTCTGCAACATCCGGACGCCCCGCATGAACGCGATCGCCGAACGCTGGATCGGCGGATGCCGCCACGAACTCCTGGACCGCACCCTTATCTGGAACCAGGCCCATCTGCGGCGGATCCTGAGAGACTACGAGACCCACCACAATCAGCACCGGCCGCACCGCTCTCTCAGCGGCGCCGCGCCGCTGAAACCGCTACCCGAGCCGGTCGATCTCGACCTGTACCGCATCCAAAGACAAGCTCGGGTCAGTGGCATGATCAACGAATATCGCCTGGTGGCATGACGTGGACGAGGTTATCGGCACGCACAGGGCCAGGCGCGGCAAAGGCGCGGGCCACTCGGGCATCGAGGTCGCGCTGCTGACCGGGGCCGGGCTGATCGGCCCAGCGCCGTGATCGTGACGACCGTCAACCCGCTGCAGGTCATCGACGGCCCGCTGCCGGAGACCGGGCATGATTTCCGCGTCGGCCTGATCGCCGGATTCATCAGCTCCGTATCCTCCGGCCAGGCCGAGATGGCGGAGAGCCTCCGCTGTGACCGAGGTCGCCGGGCGCACCCGCCGCGAGGACGACCCGGCTATGCGACACGGAACCGACCAGCCCACCGAACCGTCCAAGCTATCGTGACGGGCACGATGCGATGGTTTGGCCCGCAGGCCCGGTGGTTGCTGCCCACAGCGGCCCTTGTCCTGGTGAGCGCCTCATGCGGCGTGCATCAGGCTGGAACGGGCTCGGTCCGGCCGTCCGGCCCGGTCACGCTCATTTCCGGCGTGGTGGAGGCCCGCCCGGGATGTCCGGTCGAGCGGCCAAGCCGCATGTGTAAGCCCCGCCCGCTGGGTGATGTCCGGGTCGAGGCCCGGTCCCTGCCGGCCGGGGTGACAGCGAGCGCCCGTACCCGAGCCGACGGCCACTACTCATTCAGGCTGGGGCAGGGCCGGTATGTGCTGGTCGCGGTGACGAGGCAGGTCCTCCCGCGCTGCCCTCACGTCCTCGTCTCGGTCACATCACCAGCGGCCGTTCGCGAGAACATCAACTGCGATAGCGGCATTCGCTGACGCGCAGCCGCCAAGCACCGGCGCTGATGGTACGGCCGCCCCGTGGCCGTTGCTGCGCGCAGGCCCAGGTCGCCGGCAGCGGGGTCATCCAGGAGCGGTGAGCGAGTCCCCGGGACCCTGTCCCGGGGACTCGCTCACCGTTAGCCGAGCGGGACCTTGATGACGCGTGTGCCCCAGTTCCGGATCCCGGTCGTGGTCTGGCTCGACTTGGGCGGGATGTACTCGGTGGCCAGCCACGCGGAGTCCGACGTGCCGTCCGGGACCGCGAACGAGTAGTCACCCCAGCGCGGCGGGTTCGACGCGGCCCGGTTGTACGGCCCGGCCCCCGTTGCCGCCACGATCGCCGGCCCGAAGTTGCTGCCACCGGCCTTCAGGGTGGCGTAGGCAGCGCTCGGGAACCGCGCGCTGCTGGTCTGGGTAAAGATGACCGCCGCGTTCCCGGCTGCGTCCGGCTGCACCGCCGGGTACATCTCGTATTTGCCGGCGGCAGCGATGTAGCCTTGGCGGACGATCGACGCACCAGCAATCCCGGCTGAGCCGAGACTCGGCTTCACCTGGAACCAGGCGCCCCCCGCGCGTACCGAGCTGTCGCCGGCCGGCTGCACTGCCGTCGTCAGCTCACCCCAGACCGTGCCAGCCACGAATTGGGTTTGCTGCATCCGGTCGTCGCCGGAGTCCAGCTTGCTCTTGGCACCCTTCTGCGGAGCCGGCGGCGGGACGGCGTACCCCTCGGAATTGATGCCGACGCTGGACAGCGTCGGCATGCCACCCAGGCCAACCTGGCCCCGATTGGTCATGGCCCAGACACCGATGCGGTTGTCTCCGGTGCCGCTGGAATCCAGCGAGCTGAGCAAGTACTCGGCGTCCGGCCGCCCTGTGGACAGGGCGGGCTGGGGCGCCGTGGTGTCGGTCGTCAGGTGGGGGAAGTTCACGAAGTGCGGGCTCACGACGCCGTGGACCAGGTCGGACTTGTCGATCGCCCACATCTCCGCGCCGTTGAACTGCGGCCCGAGGATCGAGAACTCATCAGCGGTGACGTACAGGTTGGTCTGGTCGATCCCGATCCTCGGCTGGTCACCGAAACACGGGCAGCCGCTCCCGGACGGGTCCGTCGTGTCGATCGAGTACTCGTTCCACAGCCCCCGCGGGTCGGAGTTGTGCCGCACAGCGATGAGGAGGGACGACGCGGTGGACGCGTCGTTCAGGAACAAGATGGTCGCGAACCAGGTCTGGGTGCTGGGATCAAACCAGCAGCGCGGGTCGCTGGTGAACTCCTTGGCACCCACATTGAACAGGTCGTTGATGTTGAAGGGCCCGCGCAGCGACTTCCCCGTCGTGCTGTAGATGCGGTACGCGGAGTTGACCGGCTCGAGCACGAAGCCGTTGCCCTCGCACAGCCCCTGATCCGGCGGTTCGAACGTTTGCTCAAAGTTGGTGACCTGGCTGTCCCGGCTGCTGACGCCGTTGAAGTTGACCAGAGCAGAACTCGTGGCCGCAGCGGCCGCTGATGCCGACGCTGGCGCGCCGGGTACCGCCTCCGCCGCCGAGAACTGGCCAGACGGCAGTCGGCGAACCCCTCTCGGGACCACTCCCGGCGCCGACGACGCTCCGGCGGCCGGCTTGTGCCTGGGCACCAGCCGGGCAACCCCCCGTGTGCCGGTGTAGTGCCTCACTGCGGGAGACGAACTGCCCCCCGAAGAAGCAGACGCTTGCGCCACCGTCGACGCGAGCATTGCTGCGATCGTTGCCAGGCTCGCGGCCGCAGCCACGCCCAGCTTGCCCACCCGGGACACGTTCACCTGATCCCCCTTTGAAGGCGCTCCCCGCCCCAACCCCCCCGGCATCCGCGCACCCCGGATTCCCCACATCACAGCTCGGTGGGGTTGCTCCGTTTTGCCGGACAGGGCTAGATAACCGGATAAGGCTACCGTTCTAATCTTGTTTTGGGCAGGCCCCGATCCGCTGGGGCGGCAGGTTTCCACGCGCCGTTAAACGGCTCGAATGCCATGGGCTACCGGCTGGCCCGGCCCTCAGTGCGATGAGCGGCGCGCCTGTCGCGCGCTGGACATGGTTCGGCGATCAAGGTCAGCGGGCGAACGGATAGTCGAGCAGGGAGATCGAGAGCCTGCCGAGTCGTGCCGGGTTGGCGTTGACGGTGTATCCGGAGATCCGGTCCTCGCCGAACGTGCGGGTGAGGGCTGCGACCAGCCGCCCACGCGGGGCTACGACGATACCGCCGATGAGTGGCTGCTCGGCAAACGGCGGCTCGGCGGCCGAACACGACGCTTCCTTCACCACTGCGCCCGCTCCGCTGATCTCGGCCGGCCTGCCGGGAGCAGCGTGGCCGGGTCTGCCCCGCGGATCACATCGGGTGCCAGGGCCGCGAGCGGCCCCGTGATGTCCCCGCGGCGCGAGGCCGGCAGGAAAGCATGAGCGAGCCGCCGCTGCGGGCCTGATTCCGCTCGCTGGCTCCATTCCCCGGCAACCTTCTGCTGGGCGCGGCGACAGCGGGCGGCGCCCTCCGCTAATCCCGGTCTGCCCTCCCGGCGCCAGGCAGGCTCGATGACGCCAGGATGGTCAGCGGCCGAGTTCAGCTGCCCGCCGACACCACTGTGCTACGGGCTCAGCTTTTGCTGCTACGAGGTGGTATGGAGCTGATCCCGGCCAGGAATGGGCGGGTCAGCAGGTCCAGAATCCGGATCGGCCACCGCCACCATACCCAGGGATCGCACGCAAGTTCCTCATAAGCCAGGGCAACACTGTGTGGCGCCCCGTCCTCCCAGATGGCCTCGGCGCCGACGCCGAGAACAGGCCAGCCAGAGGGCAAAACGGTAAAACCAGCACGGACCCGCGACCTGGCGGCGGCGGTGAACTGGCCCTGCCCCACTGTTGTCGTGGGCCCTTGATAGCTGCCATCCGGGCTGTTGAGATTGGCGCCAATGCTCACCTGGGCAGCCACGCCCGGACGGTGAGAGGTGACGGTCACGGTGACCTCGTCGGCGGTAAAGCCCGCCAGGGGCAGCGCGGCCTGGCACTGCTGCGTGACAGCGATCGTTATCCCCTCCCCTGCCACCTGCTGGCGCGCGCCAGGATGGGGGGCCTCGGCGGGATCGGCGCGCACGCTGCGCCACATGCCTGCAATATCCATATCCGTCATCTCCCTGCCATCTTGTCACCACGCCCGCGACGTCCTCGGCAGACTGACAGCACGTGTCTCGGAATCACACGCTAGAGGTCGGCGATGGCGCGCGAGCTGCACAGGTGGCCATCCCCTGGCACCCGATCCTTAAGCCCTGCCAGTTCGAGGTTAGGGGCGAGCCTGACGGCGCGTCGCAAGCGATCCCGTGGGGCCCGGGCCGCGTCCTCGACAGGATTCAGCGGCGCCTACCGGACGGCTGGCAAGGTTCGAGCGCTGATGGTCCGTGAGAAGCCGGACACGGCGAACGGGTCAATACACATCGAGTCGGCTTTTGGTAGCACGGCGAGAAAGAACCGGGTTACACACCCTGCATGACGCTGGCCGTGCACTGCTACGAGTCTACGACCTTCGTCGGGATTGCTGGTCTAGTCATATCCGTATTTACGGCCGTTGGCACCACTGCCGCAGCTTATCGATTCGCGAGACCCCAAACAGCTGGTGCTCATTGCTTGCGTTGTTCGAGCAGATCGATGTCCATCACTAGAATCTGTATTTGATAAACATACGTTGAAGAAACCAATCCTGCGCCTTCCCTGACAGCGATGATCCGATGGCAAGCCGACCCGAACCGCAGGGAGCGCTGGCGACCGAGGATCGGAAGCGGTGCGGCAGCACCGCGGATGCCTTTCGGGGCCCGGCGGAGCTGAACCGGCGGCTGGGGTGGCTGGCGGCGAGGCCCGCATATGAGTGCCGTGCGGGAGTTCGGACTTCATCGAGAACACGACTTCACCTCGGCGGTGCGGGGGTGGGGGCGACGGCGCAGCTGCGGGTGATCCGGCAGGCGGCCTACTCGGATGTGCAGGCGTTCCGGGACTGCGGGGGCGTACGGGTCGACGCGGGTGCGGCGGCAGGAGCTGGAGCGGATCTCCGATCAGCTCCGGGGCCTGAAGCCGAGGCTGTCTTACAGCGTGAAGGCGTCAGCGGACTTCGGGCTGCTGGTGCTGTCGATGCGGTGGAGTCGTTTCACCAGGCGCTGTATGAGTCGATCGGGCTGGCGGGGCGGGCGGCCACGGCGCGGATGCAGGAGCGGCCCGAGGCGGCGATCAGCGCCGAGCTGACGGCGATCGAGAGTGTCGAGCGGCGGACAGAGTACCGGCGGGTGCGGTACGCGGCCGAGGTTGATCGCGGATGACTGGCAAGCCCATTGGGGAGATGAGACTGGGTGAGCGGCGGCGGAACCGGAACTTGTATCTTCTCGGGCACTACCACCACGACCAGGCGCGCGGGTCACTCGGCTGCACGCCACCCTCGCCGCGCTCGCCCTGGCCGAGGCGCAGCGGTCGGGCGAGATGCAGGCCGCGCTGGCCAGCCGGGACGTCATCGGCCAGGTCAAGGGCGTCCTCATGGAACGCCACCGCACTACCGCCGACCGGGCCTTCCGGCAGCTGTCCGAGTCCTTCCAGAACAGCAACGTCAAGCTGGCCGCCGTGGCGCAGCATCTGGTCGAGACCGGGGAACTCCCCGCCCTTCCTTCGGAAGGCCGGTAACCAGACCCCGGCGCGCCCGGGGAAACCGGTCCCGGGGAAGGCGGCTGCGCCTCCCCCGGGACCTGCGTGGGCGGATTACCTCTGGGCCGGGCGCCGGGTGGTCCCGCCGGCCGGGCAGGACCACCCGGCCGGCGGCCCGCCTACACCCCGCGGCGGCCAAGACCCCCCACGTCGTCCCGCCGCTCGCCGTAGGGGCGGGTTCGAACTCAGGCCCTGGCGTGGTGGCGCGGTAAGCCGGGGCGGTCCCATCATCGGTGTACTGCCGCGCCTGGTCGGAGACGCTCGGCGCGTTGCGCACCGCCAAGGCGACCTTCGGCTTCTCCTCGTCGTACCGCGCGGCGACGGCCTCCCAGCGCTGCGACATGGTCCTGATTCCGCCCCCGCCGACCGCCACGATGGCGATACCGACCAGGGCCGCCAGCGCGGCGTACAGGATGGCGTTGACCACGTTCGCGGCGATATGCAGCTGGTCCAGCGCCGCGATGACGCCGATGGCCAGGATGAAACCCGAGGCGAGGTTGGCCAGCGCCGCGGCGTAGCTCAGCCCGCCCAGGCTGCCTTCGATCAGCTTCTTGGCGGCGGCCGCGATCGCGGCCGCGATCACCACGATGATGATGGCCACGAACACCAGCGGCAGGTAGGCGATGACCGCATGAAGATAATCACTGATGGGGTTGCGGCCGAACACGCCGAACGCCGCCGACAGCACGAACAGCATGATCGCGTAGTAGACCAGCCTGGCCAGGATGTCGGACGCGTCGTACCGGGACCGGTCAAGCGCCCTCTTGATGCCGCCGCGCTCGATCAGCCGGTCGAACCCGACCCGGGTGAGGATCTTCGACAAGATCTTGGCGATGGCCTTAGCGACCAGATAACCCACCACCAGGATGATCAGGAAGACCACGAACTTGGGCACAAAGGTGGCCACGTTGGACCAGGCGTTGGATACGCCCGTCCCGAAATTGACAGAGGCTTCTGGCATCGGGGAGTTCTCCTAGCGGTCTGATGCGCGGGACTGCGGGTCACTGCCGGGCTCCGCGTCAACCTCGGGCTCGTCGATCTGCTCCTTGCGCACCTGCTCGCTGACCTCCTGCTCTTCGGTCACCGTGTCGGTGCTGAGGCGGACCCGCTCGACGGGGACGGCTTCCTTGGCCACCACCGGCCGCTCAGCGTGCAGCGTGACCTCGTGCTCTTCCTCGCTGATGTCGGCGCCGGACAGGGCCGCGTCCCGGTTGGCGTCGGTGATCGGCTCCCGCTCGAGGCGGATTTCCTCGTGACTGACCGGCACCGTGGTGGTCACGTTCTCGGTGACCACGTACTTCCGCAGCCGCGCCCGGCCGGTCTGGACATTCTCGGTACCCACCCGCAGGCGCTCCTCCGAGCGGGTCATCGCCTCGTCGGTAGTGGGTCCGGAGGTGTCGTAGCCTTGAGCGCTGACCGGGGCGTCCCCCTCGGCCACCCCGGCCGCGCCGTCCTCGGTGCGGCGGCCCGCGTAGCCGCCATCACCGGCTGGGCCGGAATCGCTCGACCACGAAGGATCGAGATGGCCGGCGTAGTGCTGGTACAGCGCGTCGATCTCCGTTTCCTGCAGGTGCCCGTCGTCCTCGACGCTGGGGGCGTCCTTGACGAGCTGCTTGGACACGGCGAGGACCAGCTCGTCGTCGCGGACCGCGCCGCCGTACAGCGGCGCAAAACTCTGCCGGGTACCCAGCATCCCGGTCTTCACCGTCACCCACACGGGCTGGCCAGTGGCATCGTCGAGATAGACCTGGCCGACTTTTCCGACCTTGTCACCCTGGGGGTCGACGGCGGTCAGGCCGATCAGGTTTTCCGACTGCTGTGGAGTGGTCATGCGATCTCCTTGAGGGGGTACAGGGTATTGACGGGCACGGCGGCGCACCCCAGCCCGGGTCTCTGAGGCCCCCGTGGCATCGGGGTCCGGGTCGGGAGACGTCTCAGCTACTGACACCGCTGAGGCAGGCCGGCGTTACGCAGCAATCCGGAATTAATCGCCCGCGAGGCACGGGCCTGGCTTACCTGCGCGTGGCGCGGGTAGCAGCGACGGCGCCAGCCAGCCTGGACCGGTGCGCGCGACGACGCAGGCGCCCACCGGACGGGGCGGGCCCGCGTCCGCCCGTCACAGGAGGATCGCAGCCAGTGGGAAATTCCGCCGCCTCCGTCCATGAGGTGATGGCCGTCGAGCCGGTCATCCGCCGGGTCGTGGCCGCGCGGGCCGCCAACCCTGCAGATATCGACGACCTGGTTCAGGACTGCCTGGAGCGGTTGCTGGCCGCCCATAGACGCCTGACCCCGGACGCGGTGCTGCCCTACGCGATCGTGACGGCCCGGAATCTGGTCAGCTCCCACGCCACCAGCGCCGCCCGGCGAGCCCGGGCCACGCCACGCCTGGTTGACCCGCGAGAACCCGACCGCCCGGAGGACATGGTGCTCGCCGGGGAGAGCCGCCGGGCGATGACGGCGGCGCTGGCCCGGCTGTCACCACAGGAACGCCGTGACGTCCTCGCCTACTACGGCGACCACTCCAGCCCCGGCGCTCCGGTCCGGTCCGCCTCTGCCCCGGGCGCTGGCGCCGGAGAAGGCCGGGGCGCGCTGCGGGTGCGGATGTCACGCACGCGGGCCAAACTCCGGCTCGAATACCTGCTCGCCTTCCGGCACATCGAGCTCCCGACGCCGCTATGCCACCGGGTGCTGCTCGCCATTTCCAGCGGCGACACCCGCCGTCAGCGGGAGCTGAACGCCGGCCAGCACCTGCTCGACTGCGAAACCTGCGACATGCTCAGTGAGCCACTGGACCGGCGCAGCATCGCCCTGACCGCGGTCACCCTGCCCGGCGGGCTCCTGGCCTGGGTTGGGACCAAGGCACGGACCCAGCCAGTGCACACTGCGGCGTCGGTCGCGGCCGGCTCCGCTGTGGTAGCAGTGGCCGCCGTCCTCGGCCCGAAGGTGCTCGCCAGCCCGCCGCACCACCCTCACCCGGCGATCCCATCCAGCCCGTCCAGCCCGGCGCCGGTGCCGGCGATCGGCCAGCTGACCATCGCCGGGCACCGGGTACTGGTGACCAGCGCCAGGCACTCGATCCGCTCGATGATCGGCGAGCAGGTGCACGCCTCCGGTATCAACGTGGAGTCGGTGCCAAGCCACAACGGGTTCTGGGTCGGCACGGCCAGCGGGAGGCTATGGGTCGAGCTCACCGGGCCACTGAAGCCCCTGCGCATCCACCCGGGCAACCGGCTCGCCTTCAGCGGCACCGTCGTCGGCAACAGCCCCTCCTATCCGGGACGGGTCGGCATGAGCAGCCGCGAGGGGGCTGGGCTGCTGGCCAGCCAGGGGGCCCACCTGGAAGTAAGGACCACCAGAATCAGCGTCGAGCACCAGGGCTGACGCAGGGGGTGGTTGCCGGCTCTCAGCGGAGGCTGGTGATGGCGCCGACGGCCGCAGTGATGAGATCGCGTACGGCGCGCCACGTCATGGCGCGTGCGTCCGCTGGCGGGTACCCGTTGCCTCATGCCCCCGGGCCGGGCGGTTCATCGAGCACGGGCACCGGCGGAAACGGTAACCGGTGCGAGGTAGCGCAGGACCGGGCGCATGGCCCAGCCGGGGGCGGCTCGCGTGCCCGGCCGCGGAGCACGGGGACCGCCATGATCGCTACCGCTGCCACTCCCCCGGAGGAACCGGGCGGCGGACGCGGACCTCGCAGCACGCGGCTTGTCCGGCCGGACCAGGGCAGAACGCGGCGCCAGGACTGGTGACCTCCTGCGGATCACAAAGGCGCTGCTCATCCGGGAGAGATGACGATGCCTGCGTTACCGCTGGCCAGACGGCCATCGTCCGGTGGATCTTGCCCCTCAGAATACCCCTCACGGGGCGCACGCTCACCAGTTTCGGATTCGAATTATGCCTCTGACCTGGGTCGGCAACCGCCGGGCCGGCAAGAGTGACCCCATCGACGCCGTCCGGGCCGCCCGCGAACTACTCGTCCGGCCCTGGCCTGCGCAGATGCGCGCGGACGGGGACCGCGAGGCGCTGCGGCTGCTGATGATCGACCGGGACAACGCCGTCCAGTCCGCCAAGACCGCCCGCACCGCCCTGGCCGCCGTCCTGGTCACCGCCCCCGCACCGCTGCGCGAACGGATCCGGCCCCTGCCCCGCGAGCGCCGGGCGAAAGAGTGCGCCGCGCTGACCTGCCCGGCCGGAGCAGACCGCCAGACCCGGGTCCTGCACCAGACCCTGATCCGGCTCGGCCAGCGCATCGCCGCCCTCGCGGAAGAGGCTGCCGGACTCGAGGCGCAGATCGCCGCGATCGTCGAGGAGATGGCTCCCGGCCTGGTCGCCGCCGAACCCGGCCTCGGCGCCCTGTCCACCGCCCAGATCCTGCTGTCCTGGTCACACGCCGGCCGGATCCACAGCGAGGCAGCGTTCGCCATGCTGTCGGGCACCGCCCCGGTCCCGGTGTCGTCCGGCCGCACCGACCGCCACCGGCTCAACCGCCTCGGCGGCCGCCAGCTCAACCGCGCCATCCACGTCATCGCCGTCAACCGGATGCGCTGCCACCCGCCAACCCAGGCCTACGCCCAGCGCCGCAGAGCCGAAGGCAAAACTGACCGCGAAATCCGCCGCTGTATCAAGCGCTACCTCGCCCGCCACCTCTACCGCACCCTCAGCACCCGTTGACAAACATAGAAGCGTCATGAACCACCGACACGTCCGCAGTCGACGCCATATGCTGCGCCAACTGCGCAAGCCCGAACTCACGCGAGCTGAGCCTGACTCAGGCTGACACTCGCTAACACCATTCTGCCCCTCAAAGTGCCCCTCAAAATGATCTCCGTGAGCTGCCCGGCGATATGGTCAACCCTGAACGAACGGACATTCGGCTACTCGGCCAAAAGCATAACCAAGGACGGGACTCCCCATCCATCGACTACTTAGAGTGATTGAGCAGCTGGCCGCCATACCTCAGGTCCCGCCGTCACCCCAGCCGCCCGCCGGGCGGGCCGGACGTCCGCCGAAGCGGCCGGGCCGTCTGTCCAGCCGGAGCCGCAGCCCGGCACCCACTAGGTCACGAGGGCCTGAGCGCGAGGTCCGGGGCGGCAGGCTCAACCCTGCCGGCCGGCGGGAGACGCGCCCGGACGCACCGTAACGGCCGAGTCGGTCTGGTGGAGCACCTTGGCCGTGGCGCGGATGGGTCGCGTTGCTCCGCGGCCAGCGCCAGGCGGTGACCAGGAACCGGGTCAGCGACAGCGCGATCGCCAGCAGCAGCCACATCCGCAGCCGGCCAGACAGAAACCACATGCTCAAAGTCTCGTTCCTCACCTGACGGCCGGCCTGCCTAGCGGTCAGTCATCGTCACGCTGGGGCCGCTAGCCCCCGGCCCGGCGCTGTGCTCACTGCCCCGGGGCTCACCGCGGCGGGCCCGGCCTGGGTCAGCTGTTATCCAGGCGGCGGAAGGCGATCTGCTCGATCAGCAGCCGGGCGGCGGCCGCGACCGGGATGGCCACCAGCGCGCCGATGATGCCCAGCAAGGCGCCGCCGATCAGCACGGCGACCAGGGTAACCGTGGGCGGCACCTGCACCGTGCGGCCCATCACCCGGGGCACGATGAGGTAATCCTCGGCCAGCTTGTACGCGATCATGAAGGCCAGCGTGGCGATGGCCACCGGCAGCGAGACGGTCAGCGCGGCCAGCACCACCGCCGCCCCGCCGATGTACGAGCCGACGACCGGGATGAGGTCGATCAGCGCCACGAACATGGCCAGCAGGAACGGGTACGGGATACCCCAGGCCAGCATCCACACCGCCGTGCCGGCTCCGATAATGAGTGAGGTCAGCGCGTTGCCCAGCACGTACCCGCCGACCCGGCTGAAGATCTCATCACCCAGCAGGATCGCCCGGGGGCGCCGGGAGGCGGGCACCAGCCGGTATCCGAACAGCTTCATCCGCGGCAGCCCCCCCAGGAAGTACACGCTGAGCACGACCACCAGCAGCAGCGAGGACACCGCGCTCAGGACCATCTCGCCGATGCTGAGCACTCCCCCGACCAGCGAGCCGCCGTGGCGGGAGATCAGCGAGGACAATTTCGATTCGGCGTGGTATTTGGCGTTCAGCTTGCCGAGTTCGGAGTTGTGGTTCTGCAGCTCCTTCTCATAGTGCGGCAACTGGTGGACCAGCGCGGTGGTCTCCCCGGTGATCCTCGGGATGGCCAGCGCCAGGAACGCCGCGATAATGGCGGCCACGCCCAGCAGCACGATGACCACGGCCAGCCAGCGCGGCACCCGGCGCCGGGTCAGCCAGCTCACGAGGGGGTCCAGGCCGACCGCGATGAACAGCGCCATGCCGATCAGGATGAGCAGCGAGCCTGCCTTGAGCAGGAGCACGATCACCCCCGCCGTGATGGCCACGCCGGCCGCGGCGGTCATGCCGATGAAGAACGGAGACCGCCGGTTGACCGGCCGGCCGGGCCGCCCCAGGCCGCCCGTCTCCTCGGCGACCCGTTCGGCCGTCTGCACAGCTTCGCGGATCGGGGCCGCACCCGCCGGATCATCGTCCGCCCCGCCCGGCCGCGGCCCTGGGTCCTGACCAAGCCCGGAGGCGGCCGGCCCGTCCCGGCGGTCCGCCGGTTCCGCGCGCACATCGCGTGAGTTATATCGCATAACGATTCTTATGGTACCGGTACCGCGCCCGGGGAAAGCCCGAGGCGCCCGCACCATCAGTCGCTCCTGATTGCGGCTACCCGGGAGACGAGTGGTAAACCTCTCATTTACCGCTGGCCTGTGAGTCTTGGCCTGTCGTTATCGGGCGTGAGGGCTGGGATCGGCCAAGGTTGGTGCCTGGTGGGGCTGGGTGACTCTCACTGATCCTGACCGCCTGGAGGCGTGTCGTTCTAATGATTTGCCCCCAGCGCTGCCGGGCACCGGCCTGACCACCCTCGTTGGCCTGATCAGGAGCCTGTCCGGCCGCGGGCCGTGACCCATCACGGGATTGCCGGCGGGAGTTTCCCTCCAGGCCGGTGCCGTGGTTTCAGCACTCACCGGCGGAGGAGATGAGTTGAGCATTGCCGAGGACACCGGCCTGGTGGTCGGCGTGGATACCAATCGCGATACCCATAGCGCGGCGATCTACGATTCCCGGGCCCGGTGTTGTCGCAGCGGCAGGTGCCGGCCACGCCGGCGGATTACGCCGATCTGCTGGCCTGGCCGGCGCGGCTGGCACCGGGCAGCGGCTGGCGTGGGCGATGGAGGGCACCCGCCATTACGGGCTGGGCCTGGCCCGGCATCTGGCCGGCGCAGGCTAGCAAGTCGCCGAGATCGATACCACCCGGCACATAGGCAAGAGGCGGGCCTGGCAAGAGCGACCCGATCGACGCGGTCCGCGCGGCGCGGAAGCTGCTGGCCCGTCCGCATCCGGGCCAGCTGCGCGCCGACCGGAAACCGGGAGGCACTGCGGCTGCTGATGACCGACCGGGACAACGCTGTCCAGTCGTGCAAGACCGCCCGGACCGTGCTGACCGCGTATGAGACGTTCAATATCCTGCGGGCGGTGTCGCAGAACCGCAATGTCAAGGTCCGGCCGGTGGCTGAGGATGTGGTGAGCAGGGTCACCGGCCGGCCGCCTCAGCCGCCGCCGTTCGATCTTCCCGGCTGACCTGCGCTGTCCGGGCGTCCTGTGGCGGCTCCCGGGGAATGTGCTGCATAGTCAGTTCATCGGGCAGCGTCACCCGCTGCCCGGGTCCTGAGACGTGGCCGCAACTTCTTACTCGTGCCCTGGAGTGAGTTGTGGATACTCCCCGCCTGCGCTCTTCCTCAAGGCCCCCTGCGGACATGGTTCCCGCGGCGGGCAGCGCGCCCCGCCTGGCAGTAACTGCAAGTCTTCCTGGCTCTTCCGATCCGGCGGTGACCCGGGCACCTGGCGCAGCATCCGCGATGGGCCAGATCGTTGCCGGCGGCGGGGCGCTGCGGATTGACCATACCGGGAACCTGCTGCGCCTGGCCGGGGACATGGACGAGGCCACTCATGCCGGCCTGGTCGCCGCGCTGGACCACTTCGCCGGTGAGCCCGCAGATATCCATATCGATCTGGCAGGCGTGGACTTCTGTGACGTCGCGTGTTTGCGGGCCTTCGTCCTGCTCAGCCACGCCAGCCACCGCAGCCCCGATCAGCCCGGCAGGCGTGTCATCTTGCACCAGGCCCCGTCAGAGCTGAAAACCCTTCTGCAGATCCTTGGCTGGGATGCCACCCCCGGCCTGATGATCGACGAGTCCCCAGGCAGGCTCTCCTGACCTGGGCAACGCCACCAGCCGCATTTCGGACTTTTCATTCCTGGCTGATTATCCGTCTGCCTGTGTGCCGAGAATCCCCTCCATGGCTCTGAACAGCAGGTTTGCTCGCCCGGCACTCGGCCCGTAATGATCATCGATCATGTGCCTGCGGTTTGTGTTCCGCCTAATCACGCGGCTAGCCAGCGTGGCCGCGGCCATCTCGGCGTGAGGAGACGTGGAAGACCGCAGAGATCTTTATCCTGCGTCACCAGCTCGCCGTCCTGCAGCGGCGGCAGCCGCGCCACCCGAAACTGAACTGGGTGGACTGGGCCCTGCTCGCGGGGCCCGATCACGAGGACCGGGAGCCCCGATGACGGACCGTCGGTGGCTTTCGGCGTGGCGAATCAGCGAGCCTTGCGCAGTAGGCGCAGGGCAGCGAACCCGCACCCGCCCGCGGCGGCCAGCCCAACAGCCACCGCGAGCCACGCAGACGCCCGCGGCCGCGGCTCCCAGCAGCCTTCCTCGGCCACGGCGCCGACTACCCCGGGGGGCGGGACCGCCGTCGGCAGCCAGTTTCAAACCTGGGCCAGGTGCACGGGGCGGCGCTCAGTGGCCTGCGCGATCTGCTCCCGGCAGCTGAACCCGTCCGCGATAATAAGCGTGTCGGGGGGCGCCCCACGGACCGCGGGCAGGATGACTCGCTCGCCGCAGTCCTGCGACACCGAATACCGTTCACCCGCTTCGTAGCCGAAACTGCCGGCCACGCCGCAGTACCCGGAGTCCGGCACCTCGGCGTCGAGGCTCATCTCTTCGAGCAGTTCCCGCTCCCGGCCGTAGCCGAGCACCGCGCCCTGGTGGCAGTGCACCTGGACGAGGGCTTTGGCTCTCAGCCTGGGCGGCTGGTAGCCGGCCTGGTGAAGGAATTCGGCGAGCGTGATGCTCTGCCCGGCAAGCCGCCGTGCATCCAGGTTATCAGGGTGTAGATTCACTAGCTCGTCGCGGAACGCGGCCAGGCAGCTCGGCTCCAGGCCGATGATCGGCATGCCCGCCCGGGCCGGCTCTCGCAGCTCAGCCACTACGCGGCCCAGCCACTTGCGGGCGGTGGGGACCATCCCGTAATCGAATAGTGGCCGGCCGCAGCAGAGCTGGCGGTCCGGGATCCGCACCCGGTACCCGGCCGACTCCAGCACTGAGGTGGCGGCGATGCCTACCTCGGGAGTGAAGTAGTTGGTGAACGTGTCCGGCCAGAGCATGACCTCCGGCCCCGAGCCGGGCCCGGCGTGGCCGGCGAACCAGTCGCGGAACGTGCGGGCCGGGAACTCCGGCGCGGTCCTGGGCGGGGCGACGCCAGCCGCGAGCTTGGCTGCCCGCCCGGTCAGCGGGCCGTTCAGGAGGGTGTTGGCCAGCGCCGGAGCATGCGCGGCGAGCCGGGCCTAGACCGGGATAAGCCCGAGCGTGTATGCCTGGCGGGGCCGCAGCCGTCCCTGGTAGTAGTGCGCGAGGAACTCTGCCTTGTAGGTGGCCATGTCCACGAGACCGGGCCCATCTGCATGGCGATCCGGTTGCGGTTCGGGGTACCTTCCCGAAGGGCTTGCGCCATCGCCGGCGGCGCGGGCGCAGACCCCGGCCGCAGCGTCGGACACCCCGGCACGGTGGGCCAGTTCCGCCAGGACCAGATCGCCGCAAGGAACACCAGGACCGGCCGCCGCGGGTCAGGGCCACCTCGCGCGCCGGGGCGAGTGGCAGCCACCGCGTCGCGACCGTCAGGCCGCCGGCCACTCCCAGCACGGCCCACCCGGCTGATCGGCGGCAACGGGATCTCCAGGTCTGCCCAGCCGGCGTTTCGATGTTGACGTGCAGGTCGGGAAGGTACTGCGCATGTCGCCGCAAGGCCTTTGAAACCGGCGGGTCCGGCGGCCTGTCCCGGTGCGGGGTTGTGGTCGACGATGTTCGGCGCGACGAGGTCGTCGAACGGGTCAAGGTCCCCGCTGTTGACGGCCTCGCCGAACGCGTGACCAGAAGTCTCCGCTTGGTCTTGGCAGATCCTGATGAAAGGCTCGATCATCGCTGCCGCCCAAGGCGACGCCGGCGCCCCGCAGCAGGCCAAAATGATGGCCGGCTGGCTGATCGACACGCCCACCGCCCACAACGGGCACGCGGCGTTCGACCGTGCCGGGCTCAGTCCCCCTGCTGCGCGGAGCACAGGTCGGCATGCTGGAGGACGTCTGGCGCCGCTACGCCGGGCAACCGCAGCAACTCGGCCGTCCGCGCGATGCACTTGAGGACTGGGTGCCCGAGCTGGGGGTCGGCTCCCACTGAAACACCCGCTGGGCGGACGGCGGCGGCTCCCGAAGGACGCGCCAGTCCTCGATAGGTGGTAGTGGCAGCCGGGTTCCGCGCGTACGCCGCCCACACGCGCACCCTGTAGTTCCGGGACGCCCCTTGAGGAGGTACTCCTTGCAGCCGGGCTAACCGCGTCGTCTTGATGTGCAGCGAAGCGATGTGGTGGCGCTGCCATCGGCGGCTCATCACCGGCGTCGCGATGCTGGGTCACCGGGTGCGGCACACCATCTGTTCCCAGGCGGGCGGCTCGAGAAGCACCACCCGCGGCCCGAGCGCGGGTCCGTGATGACGGGGTGCTCGTGTGGAACGGACCCCGAGGCCAGGCGGGTTAACAGCCGTGTACAAGGCGCTGAGCACCTGGTCAGGCCAGCGCTTCAATGACCTCCTCGCCGTCTGGTCCGGAGCTGTGCCGGGGGTTTGTCTCTGCTCCGCTGGCGCGGGGCGGCAGCAGGTGAATCGCTCACAGGATCGGTTGCTGCTTGCGGCGAGGCTCTGCGTACAAGGCGGACTGGGTGCGGGGAGACAGTTCCGCTGGCCCCTGGCGTCTCCCGGGGTCCGGAAGCATGGCTCTCCCGTGCCTTCTGCGACTTTCTGCATGCACCTTGTGCCTCATCGTCACGGCTCGCCACTGCGCCGTGCAGCGGTCCATCCACATGCACGAGCCGGAATTTGACAGGCCGGATGACCGCGCTAAACTATATCGTGGCACGATAAAAAGAGCGTCACCGGAGGGAGGTACGTGATGACTCTTTCCCTTTGCGAGTGGCGGGAACTGCACGAGATTGACAGGACGGTGCGCCGTTCAGATCCCCGGCTGGCCGCGCTGCTCGCCATCTTCTCCCGGCTCGCTGCCAGTGACCCCATGCCTGGCCATGAGCGGCTGCCTGCCCGCGTCGTGCGGCTGTTGGCTATCACGATGCTGGCAGGGACCGCGGCAGCCCGGGTGATCACCCAGACCGCCGTGGTACTGGGCCGTGCCTGCTGGCGGCCCGTCTCGGCCGTAGCGCGCCTGCCCGCACGTTTCCGGGCACGCCGGGCACGGTCTCGGGGCGGCCGTGCAGCCACGGGATGGCAGCCGAACCATCCCTGATCCGTTCCACTACTGACCCCTCCGAAGGAGGACATAATGCGACGCAATCAGCGTCCATCTCCACTGCCGCCTGACCCCCAGGGCAGGGAAGACATCATCCAGCCGGAGCCGCGGCAGCATCCAGGCGACGGCACGACCGGGATGGTGCCAGCACCCCGCAACGGCGCCCGCAGCAACCCGGTGGCCGGCTACCCCCCGGAGGAGGCTCGCGGCGTGGCCGCCAGCTACCCGGCGGGCCGGACCCACGTTGCGGAGCAGCCGGCAGCGTCGATGGTGGGCGGGGCTGTTACCCAGCTCGCGGGGGTGGCGGTAGCGGTGGCTGGCCTGTGGGTCGCGATCTCCCCCTGGTTCCTGACACTGCAGACGCCGCTCAGCGGCAACGCCACGGCGAATAACCTGATCATCGGCCTGGTGATCGCCGCCGCGGGCATTCTTGCTGCCGGCCGCTTCCAGGGCCAGGCCGGCCTGCCCGCCGCGACCATGCTGGCCGGGATCTGGCTCATTATTTCCCCGTTCATCCTGGCGGCGAGGTTCTCCATTACCGCCTCGATGTACTGGAGCAACATCTGGGCCGGGGCGGTCATCGTCGCGGCGAGCCTCGCGGTGCTCACTGCCTGGCAGGCACGGGCCGCACGCTAGGCCTCCAGAACATGCGGCCCTGCCGGTGCAGGGCCGCATGCCCATCCTCAGCCGTCATCGCGGCCCGGAGCCGGGCTACCGTACTGCGTGCCTCGAGCCGGCGCGCTCCGCGATCTGATTGCCTGCCGGCGGTCAGGTCCGGGGAGGCAAGGTGAGGCGGGCAGGACAGAAAGGCGTGGAGATGGTGGATGACTGGGATATGCGGGCTTCAGACCACGACTGGGAGAGGACCGTGGAATCGCTCCGTGAGGCGTATGCAGTGGGCCGCCTGGGGCTCAGTGAACTCCGCGATCGGGCCAGCAGGGCCTACCGTGCTGGGACGTGGGGTGACCTGTGGCGGCTGACCGCGGATCTTCCTTCTTGGCAGCCTCTGATTGAGGAGAGGTGAGGTACAGGTGTGGTCTCAGGCTGAGTTCCCGCCCGCACTGGGGCGGGAACGTGCGCCTGTGCCGCTGATTGTGCTGGCGTTCCTGGCCGTGGCTGCCGCTGTATGCCTGCCAGCAGCGGTAGTTCCGCTGATTATCCTGTCGCTGTCAGTCCTGTCCGCGGCCGGGTTCAGTACCCAGTCCGTGCGCTGGGCGCCCGGCACGCGCTCCCTGCCCCGAGCTGGGCTGCACGCGGACGCCTGCCACCGCACCCAGCATGGCCCTATCCCGGGCCCATCGCGATCCCGCACCGCCCTGGGCGCCACGGCTGCCGGATGTCCGGGCACTCATCAGGGCTCGCCGAGTAACCTATGAAAGCGCAGGAAGGACTATGACCCAGCTGACGCCGCAGGACTTCGAGAATCTGCTGGAGTTCCGCGTCACCCTCCGCCGTTTTCAGCGGTGGAGCGAAGAGCAGGCGCAGGCTGCGGGCATGACGCCCGGGCAGCATCAGCTGCTCGTGGCGGTAAAAGGGCACCGGGAAAACCGGCCGCCCACGGTGGGCGATCTCGCCGGCTCGTTGCTGCTGCGGCCGCACAGCGCGGTGGAGCTAGTCAACCGTGCGGAGGCGGCAGGGCTGGTTGAGCGGACACACGACCAAGGGGATGGCCGTGTCGTCCGCGTCAGCCTCACCGGAAAAGGTGACCGGATGGTGACCATGCTCACGCAGGCCAGCCTGGATCGCCTGCATGACCTCGCCGCTGTCCTGGACGAGCTCGAGACCCGGCAGGGCGATGGGAACTGACCCCATCGCCGATCACAGAAAGGGCCGAGGGCGGGCGATGCTGATGATCGCAGGCGCGCGGGCGGTCCGCGGCGCCCATCCCGGCTGTTTCGCCGTGGTGATGGGGACCGGCATCGTGTCGGCAGCGCTGCTTCAGGCGGGGCAGGCCCAGCTTTCCACCGTGCTGCTGGCCATCGCGGTAACCAGTTTCGCCGTCCTGGCCGTGGCGTCGTCATGGCGCGCAGCCACCTTCCCTGCTGACCTGCGCGCCGACGTGAACACCCCCGGGCGGGCCTTCACCTGTTTCGCGGTCGTGGCCGGCTGCAACGACATCCGCGAGGCGCTGCTGGAAGCGCGCTTGCACGCGGTAGCCTCGCCAGTCTGGTGGCAGGCCGTGACTGCCGCCCTGTGCACGTGCCGCGATCAGCTCGCCCGCTTTGAGCGCGGCCCGCTAGCGGAGTTTGGTCGGCGGGCCGATCCTGGGCTGCGCAATGTACTTGGCCACCAGTGGATCTCCTTCACCACAGCCCGGGCCCGTGATGACCGGCCCGGGCTTGCCTCCCGCAACCGCAGCCTCCCCCATCTCCCGGTGCCTCTGCCGCGCGACGCACAGCTGCCGAGGCCACAGCGAGGGTAACCGTCAACTTCACGAAACTAGCGGCCGCAGCTCTGGCGGGGCACCGCGGCGCCCCGCTCATCGCGACCGCCCGCGCCTGCTGGCCCCAAGTTGCCGGCCAGACCTGGCCAGCACAGGGCATGCGCTCAATGCGGGGGTCGGAGATACTGCGGGCATCGCCGGCCCCGCGGTCACCGGAGCCATCGCCGCTGATCTCCCCGCTGGCAGCATTGTGGGCGGTGGTGCCCGGCCCTGGCATCGGCGTACTGCTGCTCGGCCGCCCCGCGCCCCGGGTCCGCGCCCGGTCACCCCAGCAGGACGCGTCCGCTGGGCTTGCGCAGACAGCGCGGGCATGCGCACCAGGCGCACGGTGTGCTGCCTGCGGCTTCCCTGCCCCAGCACTCACGGAACCTCGAACGCCGGTTCCGGGGCCCGCAGGATGCCACGGGTTCGGCCGCGCGTCCCTTGCAGGGCCATATTCGACACCAAGGACGCCGGTCTGCGTCTTGGCCGGGACATGATGGCTTCACCACCGCGCCCCGCGTGGCGCGCTGCCGCGGCGAAAGCCGGTACTGGCGGCGGCTGGCCGCCCATCCTGGCGCCACCGATCGCCTGCTAGGGGCTCAGTCAGAGCGATGCGGCGCTTCCGGGCTATCAGGCCAGCTTTTCCCGTCGCTGGCTGGCCGGAGGCTTTCCGGGTCTATCCGCCCCTGGATGAGATCCGCGGAGAGAGCACGCACCTTGCGGTTGGTGTTCTGGGACATCCGGCTCATCAGGCCGAAGGCCTGTTCAGGCGTGACGCCCAGCCTGGCGTGCAAGATCCCCTTGGCCTGCTCGATGACCGCCTGCGACTCCAGCGCAGTGTGCAGATTATCGATCATCCGGCGGCTGGCCCGGTACAGGGCTGCATTGTGCACAGCAGTCCCACCCTGGGCCGCGAACAGCATCGCGATGTCATGGGCGGCACCGGTAAAGACGCGCGCTTCCTTCCCATAGAGCGCGACTGCGCCGGCTGGCTGACGGTCCGTGCGCAGCGGCAGCACCAGGCAGCTGCACAGTCCCGCCTTCGCCGCTGCCCGGCAAAAACGCGGCCAGCGGCGCTCGGCCGTGGCGTCATCCACCCGGCGCGGCTCGTTATGCAGCAGGGTCTCCACCACCGGGCCCTCCCCCGCGCTGAACTGGAGCTCATGCAGCTCATCAATCCGGGGATCCGACGCGGCGAAGGTCATGGCCTGGCTGTTTCCGGCGATCGTCACTGCTGCGGCGGTGCCGCCGGGGACGAGCTCAACACCCACGCCGGTAAGCCGGTGCAGCGCTTCCTCCGGCAACTCCGCCCTTTCCAGCAGCCGCGCAGCCTCCGCAATGCGGTCGGCCAGCCCCCGGGTGACTGTCACCACGGTCTGCGCGCCCGTCCTGCCAGCGGTGCTTGCATTACGGCCCCTTTCATCCTGCGTCCGTAGAATGCCCGCCGCAGGCCCGTGCATGCTCAGATGTTTCAGTGCGGCGCAGTTTGGTAGATTCTCCCGTGTCGGCGCGGTGGCCGCGCGGGCCGGGCTCTCGAATCGCGCGGAGCCGGCTCTGGTAGCCCCAGGCGCGCTTCAGCCGCTGCGTGACGAGTTCAGAGAACTGTTCACGGCCTCATACCGGCGGGGCCTGTCTCGCCAGCATTCAGCGAGCCCGGCTCGCTCTCGTGCGGGCGAGCGCGACCCGCGGAGGCTAGTCATGCAGACGGAACCGACTGGGCCGGGCTGGCCATTGCCCAGCGCCCGCACCCGATACCGGAGCCGCGAAGCGGCTGCTTGCTGCCGGGTGGACAGTCCTGCCCTGGCGCCCGCACGGTAAGCCCGGAAGTGGACATTACTGAGTTGATCCTGGCTGACCACCGGCGGATCCGCAGGCTCATGGAGGGGCTAAGTGATTCCGCCCGCTACGGCGGCGGCCAGGACGCGGCATGCTCGCTGGCCCCGGTGTGGCGCAGGCTAGCTGGGGTCCTTGATATTCATGCTGAGGCTGAGCAGGAGATCTGGTTTCCGGCGCTGTTCGGGCACAGTCATGAGCAGGACGCGCAGATTCGTGAAGCTATCGCCGACCACGATGACATCCGGGAGGCAGCGAGGGAGGCGGCGCTTCATCCTGTCGCCTCCGCAGCCTGGTCGCGGGCGGTCGTCGCGGTGCTGCGGCTTACCCCAGACCACATCGCGCGCGAGGAAAACGGCCCACTGGCCATCTTCGCGCGCCGTGCCGCCCCGGAGCTGCGGCACGAACTCGGCCGGCAGTGGGCCGCGTTCACTGCCGCCCGCATCCGCGACACGCCAGCCGGGCGCTGGACAGGGACGGCCTCACAGTAGAATTTATATCGTGGTACGATGCTTAAGGTATCAGCACGCGTGCCAGAGGGGGCCGCCGACGTTGGTCCTGCAGGCGGCGAAGGTCACCTCTGGCCACACGAGGTAAGGCAGGTCCGATGGCCGGGAAGAACAGTGGGGCGACAGGTAAGGGAAGCACTTCGGCCCTGGAGCACATCAGATTTGCAGGGTCGGGAAGAAACCGTTTCGTCACGCTCATCGCCTTGCTTGCCGCCCTTGGCGGATTCTTGTTCGGTTACGACACGGGGATCATCGGCCAGGCCCTTCCGTTTATCCAGAAGCAGTTCCATCCCAGCACATTCACGTCCTCATGGATTGTCGCGTCGGTTCTCATCGGAGCGATCGTCGGGGCTGCCGCAGCCGGCTATAGGTGGAAGGTGCCCGAGACTCGCGGCAGGTCACTCGAGCAAATCGAGCAGGACGTGGGCGCCGGGCCGGCCAGTAAAGGCGAGGCCGCCTGATGGCCGACGTTACGGGGCAGGAGACCGTTCCCTCACTGGGGGAGCCCATTTCCTGGCCGGAGCGCACCGAAGGAGAAGCGGTAGCTGACGACACCACAGACCGGGGCAGGGCCGTGACCAGCGCCGCGCTGCGAGCCGGCTTCGCGGTGGCAGCCAGGATCGCCAGCGAATACGCCGAGGACAGGGAACATGGAGCGGGCAGCGCTCAGGAGGCGGCCGCAGCGGCCCACTCCCAGCTGAAGAGCTACGACTGGTGGCAGACCGCAACAGCGCCGCCCATCCTCCAGGCGTGGGAGGCCGCGTGTGCCCGCGGCGCGGGGCAACCGAAAGCCGGCAGGGCCCTTGAGACCATCCGGGCCGGGGTAATGGCCCACCTCGAGGCGGATGCCCGCGATCCCGTGCCGGAGAGGGAGGCTCTCCAGGCCGGGCTGGCCGAACGTGCGCGGTTCGAGCGCGAAGCGGCCGCGCTTGACCTGGCGGATGCGGCCCAGGCCATGGCACGCGCGGATGTGGCAGCGCGGGAGGGCAGGCAAGACCAGGCTGCGGTGTGCCGCGAACAGGGCGCTGATTTGTATGCTCGTGCCGGACGCCGCCGGCGCCTGGCCGACCGCATCGGCCCGCAGCGTGCAATGCACGGAAATGGTGCCGCACCGCAGGCATAGCATGGCCAGGTTGGTCACGCCCAGCGGCCACTGCCCGCCGCGAATCTCAGTCAAGGTCGCGGCGGCCCGGCCCGCCTGCTGGCACCGCGCAGCGGCCGGGCCGGACAGCGCTACCGGCACGGTCGAGGGCCGTCGAAAAACGTCAACTCGGCGAACATGACCCCGGACATCGGCCCGCCGCACCGGGCGAGCGCCCTGCCGCAGCCGCGAAGAGGCGTCAGGATGACAGCGCTCGCCTAGATGTCTCAGGGTGCCCGCCGCGGCGCTGGCCCGATGTGACCGCCCGCATCAAGTGCACCCACGTCGTCCGGGACTTGATCAGCGAGTGCCGGAGAGCAGCCTGACGAGCACAGGAAACATCAGCTCAGAGCCAGCGGGCGAGTTGCCGCATGGCATAGCGGCAGCGAGCGGCACGGCTATTACAGACGATACATAATATCGTAACACGATTTAATCAGCGGCCGACCCGACTTACGCAGCCCGTCCCACAGCCTTCCCGGCGCTTCGCTGCCGCCAGGGCCGCTGCTCCTGACAGGAAGGGCCCTGCCAGCCCGGGCCGCGCACCCACGCGGCTGCCCGACCAGGTGTCGCGCTGCCTCGGCGCGGTGTCCCGGATGCGGGCGGCGACGAAGGCGATCCACTGGCGGGCGAGCGTATCGCGCACCGCCGGGGCGGCGCTGCGGCTCAAGACGCTCAGGGCACGGTGCTCGCCGCCGGTAACATGATCACCGATGCCTCGCACCGCCACGGCCGCGGCCCGCCACCAGAGCGCCGAGCCTGGCATGCGCAGGCGGGTTTCCGCTACTGCCTCGCGGATGTCGCCGTGGTCGGCGATCGTTTCGTGCCGCTGCCTGGCCGCATCCGGGCCCTGCCCGAACAGGACGAGGAAGCAAATCTCCTCCTCGGCCCGGGCGTGCAGTTCGAAACATTCGGTCAGCTTGTCCCAGGCCGGGCCCAGCACCCGCGGGTCAGCCGGTTTCGCGCTGTCATAACGCGCGGCGTCCTCCAGTGCTCCCATGAGCCGGCGGATCCGCTCGTGGTCGGTCACCATCAGCCTGACGATATCGGCCATGCGCCCGTCCCCTTACCGGGCCGGCCCGGCAGGCTGCGCCCGTCCGGACCGTTCAGCAGCATTACAGCCGCGGGGCAGCCCGCGCGCGGCAAGTTCGTCTCCGCCGAGTGTTGGTACTGTCACTTCCATAACTGTCTCCCGCGTGCTGAACTGGTCCCCGTGCGGCGACTGCCTGGACTTTGTCGCCGGTCGTGTGTGAACTGGACCGACGGCGAGGGTGTGCGTTGCGCTGGTTTGCGCCTGCCGGGTGCGCGGTGAGGGGGGTGCGCATGACTGGCAGCTTCGCGGGCGGGCAACGGGAAACCGGTCAGACCGCCGCACTGCACGTCGGGTTGGTGGTGGCGGCCCGGATTGCTAACGAGTGGGCGACCCTGAGGGCGTGCGTCAGCGTGGTCAACGGCACCGAAGCAGCTGAGCTGGCAGCCGCATTCCGCAGAACCGGGTCTGCGGAATGGCGGGATAGCGTGCCTGTCCGGGAATTGCTTACCGTCTACGAACGCAGCCGGGCCTGGTGTGCCATCGACGCGGCGGCGCGTGCCAGTCTCGACCGGATCCGCGCGCAGGTGTTTGCTCGTTACGGCGTGGACGTCCGGGACCCGCGCGCTGATCCCGCGTCGGGGGCCGGTGCGCTGGCTGTCCGCGCTGGTATCGAGCGGGAGACCACGGTCCTGGACCTGGCCGAGGCCGCCCAGGCCATGGCGCATGCCGGCGCCGGCGCGGGCGGCGCCGGGGATGGGAACGCAGCAGCTCAGCTTCAGCGGGGTGAGCGGGCTTTACCGGTGCGCCGATAGCCGGCGCGCCATGGCTGAACGGCTCCATCCGGGAACGGTGCACATGGTGGCCGAAGCTCATGCTGGCGGGCACTGCGCGGCGCTAGCGGGCACGGAAGGGCTCGGCGTCGGCGGTGCGCAGGGTGAGCCCGTTGCCGGGCGCGGACGGGTCGGGGCGGATGGCTCCGCCGGCCGGGTCGAGGGTGCCGTCGAAGAGCATCGATTCGATCCGGACGTGGTCGTGGAACCATTCCAGGTGCCGCAGGTTGGGGGTGGCCGCGGCGACGTGGGCGTGCAGGTGCGGCCCGCAGTGCCCGGAGATGTCCAGTCCGTAGGAGGCGGCGACGGCGGCGACCCGTAGCCACTCGGTGATGCCGCCGCAGCGGGAAACATCAGCCTGCAGGCAGTCCACCGCGCCCGCGGCGCACATGCGCCGGAAGTAGTACAGGTCATAGCCGTACTCCCCGGCGGTGACGTCCGGGCGCACCGCGTCGCGGATCTCGCGCAGGCCATCGAGGTCGTCGGAGCTGACGGGCTCCTCGTACCAGCGCACGTCCAGGTCGGCGGCCGCGCGCATGACACGGATGGCCTGCTTGCGGCCGTAACCGCCGTTGGCGTCGACGAACAGCTCCACGTCCTCGCCGACGATCATGCGGGCCTGGTGCATACGGTCGAGGTCGCGGGCCGGGTTAGTGCCCCACGACTCGCCGATCTTGATCTTTACCCGGGGGATGCGCTGCTCACCGGCCCAGCGGCCAAGCTGCTCGCGAAGCTGCCGCTCGTCATAGGCGGTGAACCCGCCGCTGCCGTAGACCGGCACTTCCTCGCGTACCGCGCCGAGCAGGCGGTGCAGCGGGAGGTTCAGCAGCCGGGCCTTGAGGTCCCACAGCGCCACATCAACGGCGGAGATGGCGTAGCCGACGGCGCCGGGGCGGCCGGCGTTGCGGACGGCCTTGACCATGGTGTCGAACGAGCCGCCGACGTCCATCGCGTCCCGCCCGGTAATGATGCTGGCCAGCTTGTCGCTGATCACGGTGGCGCAGGCGGTGGCCCCGTAAGTCCAGCCGGTTCCGACGGTGTCGCCGCTGTGTGCCTGGACCAGCACCATGGTGGTGGAGTCCCAGCTGAGGGTGCCGTCGGCTTCGGGGGCGTCGGTGGGCACGGTGTAGGCCATGACGTCTACCGACGTCACCGGAGTGTCAGTCATGAGTCGTCCTTTGCGTGTCGGCCGGCCAGCGCCGAGGCTGGGGGTGGGTGCTGCTGGTCGCCCTCGGTGGGCTCACGCTGGATTTGCGCCGGGGTGCGATCCTTGGTTTCCGGCACCTCGGTGAGGAAGAACAGGAAGGCCAGTTGCCGCTGTGCCGCATGCCGGCCAGGAATCCGCTCACCGCCGGCTCCGTGCCGGGCCACCGCGGCCCCGGCTGCCCGGTGGCAGGGCCGCCGCGAGTACGTCGGCGAGGTGGGCGGGGGTGCGTCCGGTTCCTTGGCGGATCTGCTCGCGGCAGCTGAAGCCGTCGGCTACCAGGGTGGTCTGGGCGGAGGCGTTGCGGACGGCGGGCAGCAGCTCCTGCTCGCCGACGGCCTGGGCGATGTCGTAGTGCGCGGCCTCGAATCCGAACGCGCCGGCCATGCCGCAGCAGCCGGCCGAGGGGACGTCCAGCGATGCGCCGGTGCGCTGCAGCAGCCGCTGCTCGGCGGCGAAGTCGAGCACCGAGCGGTCATGGCAGTGCCCGTGTGCCAGCACCGTTCCGTCCAGTCCGGGAGGTCGCCAGTCCGGCCGGTGCTGGCCGAGGAATTCGGCCAGGGTGTAGGTCTGTGCTGCCAGGCGCGCGGCACGGCGGTCGCGGGGCAGCAGTTCGGTGAGTTCCTCGCGGAACACTGACGCGCAGCTGGGTTCCAGCACGACCACCGGGATACCGGCGTCGATCTGCGCGCCGATGACCTGCAGGGTGCGGGTGAGCAGCCGGCGGGCGTGGCTGAGCATTCCCCAGTCGTGAGAGCGGCCGCCCGCAGCACACCCATCTGGATGGGAGCGAGACTGCGCAGCCGGGCGTCCTGGAGCACCCGGACGGCGGCCACCCCGGTCTGCGGGTGGAAGTGGTCGGTGAAGGTGTCCGGCCACAGCAGCACCGGCATGCCGCCGGGTTCGGGCGGCCCGGGGCGCCGGGCCCAGGCACGGCGGAAGGTGGCGGGCGCGAATCGGGGGGCGTCACGGGCCGGATGTACGCCGGCGAGCCGTTTGGCCAGCGTCGAGAGCCCGGGTGCGTGCGTCACGGCGTTGGTCAGCCCGGGTGCCAGGGAGGCGAGCCGGGCGGCGTGCATGAGCAGCCCCATCGAGTAAGCC
This sequence comes from uncultured Actinomycetes bacterium, assembly GCA_963723595.1. Classification (GTDB taxonomy): domain Bacteria; phylum Actinomycetota; class Actinomycetes; order Streptosporangiales; family Streptosporangiaceae; genus RYN-230. The sequence goes on along the minus strand of CAVRRQ010000006.1, from coordinate 1,749,513 downwards.
GGGGCGGGCCGGAGCCGGCGTGAATACCAGTGGGAGAGAAATTCGGCCTTGTAGCGGGCCATGTCTACACCGACCGGGCAGTCGTGCTTGCAGCCCTTGCACGACATGCACAGGTCCAGGGCATCCTTGACGTGCGGGTCACGCCAGCCGTCGGTGAGCTCGTCGCCGTTGAGCAGCTCGAACAGCAGGTGCGCCCGGCCCCGGGTGGAGTGCTCTTCCTCGCGGGTGGCCTGGTAGCTCGGGCACATGACGGTGCCGCTGTGGGTGCGGCATGCGCCGACGCCGACGCAGCGCGAGACCGCCTGGGCGAAGTCGCCGCCGTCCTCGGTGAATGCGAAGTGGGTCTGGAGCTGCCGGGGACGGTAGTGCGGGCCCAGGCGCAGGTTCTCATCGAGTCCGTCCGGGTCGACGACCTTGCGGGGGTTCATCATCGCGTCGGGGTCCCAGATCCGCCTGAAGTCGGTGAAGGCGGCCACCAGTTCACTGCCGAACATGAGCGGTAGCAGTTCGGCGCGGGCCTGGCCGTCGCCATGCTCCCCCGACAGCGAGCCGCCGTAGCGCACGCACAGCCGTGCGGCTTCGGTCATGAAGGACCGGAACGCTGCGACGCCGGTGGCGCTGGCGAGGTCGAAGTCGATGCGGGTGTGCACGCAGCCCTGCCCGAAGTGCCCGTACAGCGCGGCGTGGTAGCCGAACCTGTCGCACAGCGCCCGGAGCTCGCGCAGGTAGTCGCCGAGCCTGGCCGGGGCGACCGCGGAGTCCTCCCAGCCGGGCCAGGTGGGCCGCTGGCCGGGAACGCGGGCGGTCGCGCCCAGCCCGGATTCGCGGATCCCCCACACCTGCGGCGCTTCGTCCTCGCTCAAGACCCGGGCATGGTCGAAATCGGCTGCCAGGCACTGCGCCGCAGCGCCGGCCTGCTCGGCGGTGCCGGCGCCGAGCTCGGCGAGCAGCCACCCCCCGCCATCGGGCAGCAGGTCCCAGCCCGCACGGTGCAGGCCGAGGCTGCGGACGTCGTCCATCAGCACGCCGTCGAAACCTTCCAGCCCGATGGGCTGGTGCTTCATCACGGCGGGGACGGCGTCGGCGGCGGCCGGCCCGTCGGCGAAACCGATGACGACCGTGCGGCGGGCGGCGGGTTGCGGCACCAGCCTGCAACCGTGCCTGCAGTACCAGGACACAGGTGCCCTCGGAGCCGACGAGGGCGCGGGCGACGTGCATGCCCGTCTCATGCATCAGTTCATCGAGGTTGTAGCCGGAGACCCGGCGCGGGATGTCGGGGTAGCGGTCGGCGACCTGCTGGGCGTACCGCTCGCGCAGGGCGAGCAGCGCGGCGTAGATCTCGCTCCGCCGCCCGCCGCCGGCGAGGATCTGGTCGAGCTGGTCCGATGATGTCTCACCGACCCACATCCGCTCGCCGCTGTAGGTGATGATCTCCAGCGCCTGCACGTTGTCCACCGTGCGCCCGGCCATGATCGAATGCACGCCGCAGGAGTTGTTGCCGATCATGCCGCCGAGGGTGCAGCGGCTGTGCGTGGCCGGGTCCGGGCCGAACGTCAGGCCGTGTTTAGCGACGGCCCCGCGCAGCTCGTCGAGCACTACCCCGGGCTCGACCGTCGCGGTCCGGCCCGCGGCGTCGATGTCGAGGATGCGGTTCATGTGCCGGGAAAAGTCCAGCACGACGGCGCTGTTGCAGCCCTGCCCGGCCAGGCTGGTTCCGCCGCCCCGCGCGAGCACCGGTATCCCTCGCTCGCGGCACGCCGCGAGGGTGGCCTGCACGTCCGCGGCGTCGCGTGGCGTGACCACGGCGACCGGCAGTTGCCGGTAGTTGGACGCGTCGGTGGCATACAGCGCCCGCGCGCCGGCGTCGATGCGCACCTGGCCGCGGACGTGCGCGCGCAGTTGCCGGGCGAGTTCGCTGGCGTCGGTGGCCCTCGCGCTGCCCATGGCTCAGCTGTCCTTGTGGGGCAGGAACTCCTGGACCTTGGTCTTCACTCCCTCCTTGATCACGCCCCACCGGTCCTCGTCGCCCTTGAGCATCGCCTCGGCGGCGTCTTTCATCTGCTCGAAGGTGGCGTGGGGCGGGATGGGCGGCACGTTCGGGTCGGTGTGCACGTCGAGCAGGGTGGGCCGGTCCGCGGCGAGCGCCCGCTCCCAGGCCGGGCCTACCTCGCCGGGGCTGGTGACGGTGATCGCCTGCAGGCCGAGGCTGGAGGCGAAGCCGGCGAAGTTGACGTCGGGCAGTGTCTGGGATTTGGTGAACTTCGGGGACCCTTCCATCGCCCGCAGTTCCCAGGTGACCTGGTTGAGGTCGTTGTTGTGCAGCACGGCGATGATCAGGCGCGGGTCGGCCCACTGCTGCCAGTAGTGCTTGATGGTGATCAGCTCGGCCATGCCGTTCATCTGCATCGCGCCGTCGCCGGCGAACACGATCACGGGACGGCCGGGGTTGCCGAACTTCGCCCCGATCCCGTACGGCACGCCGGGGCCCATGGTGGCCAGGTTCCCCGACAGCGAGCCGCGCATGTCGCCGCGGAACTTCAGCTGCCGGGCGTACCAGTTCGCCGACGAGCCGGAGTCGGCGGTCACGATCGCGTTCTCGGGCAGCCGTGAGGACAGTTCGTAGAACAGCCGCATCGGGTTGACCGGGTCGGCCTCGACCATGGCCTCGGCGTCCATCACCTGCCACCAGCGCTTGACGTTGTTCTCGATCGTTTCGCGCCAGGCCCGGTCGTCTTTGCGTGTGAGGTGCGGGATGAGGGCGCGCAGTGTCGCGGCGGCGTCGCCGACCAGGTTCACCTCATAGGGGTAGCGCATGCCGATGTACTTGCCGTCGATGTCGATCTGGACGGCGCGGGCCTGGCCGAAGGCGGGCAGGAACTGGGTGTAGGGGAAGCTGGAACCGACGGTGAGCAGGGTGTCGCAGTCCGTCATCATCTCGTAGCTGGGCCGGGTGCCCAGCAGCCCGATCGAGCCGGTGACGTAGGGCAGTTCGTCGGACAGGACGTCCTTGCCCAGCAGCGGTTTCGCGACGCCGGCGCCGAGCAGGTCGGCGACCTGCATGACCTGCTCGCGGGCGCCGCGGGCGCCGGAGCCGGCCAGGATTGCGACCTTGCTGCCGGCGTTGATGACCTCCGCGGCGCGGGCCAGCGCCTCGTCGTCGGGGGACGGGGCAGGCCAGTCGACGCCGATGCTGGAGGGCACCATCTTGAACTCGTGGGTGGGCGGGGAGTACTCGAGCTCCTGGACGTCGGAGGGGATGATGACCGCGGTCGGCGCGCGTTCGGCCAGCGCGACGCGGATGGCGCGGTCCAGCACGTTGGGCAGCTGCTCGGGGACGGTGACCATCTGCACGTACTCGCTGGCCACGTCCTTGAACAGGGTGAGCAGGTCGACTTCCTGCTGGTAGGAGCCGCCCATGGCTGAACGGTTGGTCTGCCCGACGATCGCGACCACCGGCACGTGGTCCAGCTTGGCGTCGTAGAGCCCGTTGAGCAGGTGGATCGCGCCGGGACCGGAGGTAGCCATGCACACCCCGAAGCGGCCGGTGAACTTCGCGTAGCCGACCGCTTCGAATGCGCTCATCTCCTCGTGCCGGGATTGGATGAACATCGGGTTGTCCCCGGCGCGGTCCCAGGCGGCAAGGGTCCCGTTGATCCCGTCGCCCGGGAAGGCGAAGACCTTGTCCACGCCCCAGTCGCGCAGTCGCTCCAGCAGGTAGTCGGCGACAGTCGGTTTGGCCATCGGTGGTGCCTCCTTGGGTTTCGCGGTCGGGTCTGGTGTCAGATGGATGTGCGGCCGGTGGCGCCGCTTAGCCGGTCTGCGGCCCGGGCGGTGACGGCCATGATGGTCAGCGCCGGGTTGGCGCTGCCCTGGGTGGGCAGGACGCTGCCGTCGGTGATGTAGAGGTTGGGCACGGCGAAGGTGCGGCAGCCGGCGTTGACGACGCCGTGCCGTTCGTCGGCGGCCATCCGGGCGCCCCCGACGAGGTGGGCGTAACGGTCGATGGTGATCACTTCGTCGGCCCCCGCGGCGTGCAGGATGTCTTCCATGACGGACTGGGCGGCCTTCATCAGCTTGGTGTCGTTCTCGCACTGGGAGTAGGAGAAGTTGGCCACGGGCAGGCCGTGCCGGTCGGTCTCCTCGGCGAGGGTGACACGGTTGCCGGGCTGGGGCAGGAACTCGCACAGCGCCCCGAGGCAGGACCAGTGCACGTAGTCGCTCATGTACTCGCGCAGCGAGGCGCCCCAGTGGCCTTGGGCGGCGACGTGTTCGGCCCAGGTGATCGGCAGCGGGGAGACGGTCTGGATGGAGAACCCGCGCTGGTACGGCTTGGCCGGGTCGGTTTCGTAGAAGTCCTCGCTGCTGACCTCAGGGGGCGGCGACTTGTACATCCGCACCTCGGCGTCGAAACGGCCGGCGGTCTGCGGCGCGCCCTGCACCATCAGGTACCGTCCGACCTGGTCGAAGTCGTTGCACAACCCGTCCGGGAAGCGCTTGGAGGCGGAGTTCAGCAGCAGCCGCGGCGTCTCGATCGAGTAGCCGGCGATCGCGACCATCCGGGCCTTCTGGAACCGTGGCACGCCGTCGCGGACATAGTGCACACCGGTGGCCCGGCCCGTCCGCTCATCGACCTCGACGCGGGTGACCATGCAGTCCGGGCGGACCTCGGCGCCGTGGGCGAGCGCGTCGGGGATGTGGGTGATCAGCGGTGAGGCCTTGGCGTTGACCTTGCAGCCCTGCAGGCAGAAGCCGCGGTAGATGCAGTGCGGCCGGTTGCCGAAGCGGCCGTTGACGATCGCGACCGGGCCTACCTTCGCGGTGATGCCGAGCTTGTCTGCGCCGCGCAGGAACAGCTCCCCGTTGCCGCCGACCGGGTGCGGGCGGTAGGGGTAGGAATGCGGGTCACCCCACGGCCACTTCTCCCCCGCGACGGGGAGTTCTTCCTCGATTTCCTGGTAGTAGCTGCGCAGGTCGTCGTAGTCGATGGGCCAGTCCGCGCCGACCCCGTCCTCGGTGAAGGTGCGGAAGTCGCTGGGATGAAACCGGGGAGTGTAGCCGGCGTAGTGGATCATCGATCCCCCCACCCCGCGGCCGGAGTTGTTCGAGCCGAGCGGCACCGGATCCGACCCGGAGATCACCCGCGGCTGGGTCCAGTACAGGTGATGGGAGCCGGCTTCGTCGCTGACCCAGTCGGTGTCCGGGTCCCAGAACGGGCCGGCGTCCAGGGCCGCGACCTTCCAGCCGGCGCGGGCCAGGCGCTGCAGCAGTACCGACCCGCCGGCCCCGCACCCGACGACGAGCAGGTCGAGTTCGTCGCCGTCGGCGAAACGCCGCATGTCGCGGCGCAGCGCGTGGTTGGTGCGGGTGCCGTCGTTGGGCAGCAGCCACGCCGATTCGTTTCGGTTCCGGACGCTGCTCATTGCTGCCCCCGCGCCGGGTCGGCGGCGGGCCGGGCGTCGCGGACCTCGAACGGCTCGCGGGCGTCGACGCCGGGGTTCTTGTAGCCGCGCGGATAGGCCGGCCCGGGAAAGCCCATCTCGTTCCAGGCAGACGGGTGGGAGTAGAACGCGGTGCACGCGTAGCGGGTCCACAGGCTCCACACCTGCTTGGCGGGCAGGCCATGCCAGGTGTCGGCGCCGAGGTCCTGGACAGCCTGGATCAGCGCCGCCTGCTGCTTTTCGGTGCAGGCCGCGAATCCCGTGCTGTAGCGGCCCTCTGCGTCGGAGTCGAGCGCGGCCAGCGTGAAGCGCCAGGCCTGGCTGTCCTCGGGCATGTCGTGGTAGTGCCAGCCATCAGTCTGCTTCTCCGCCAGCCGCCCGTCGATCAGGTTGACCACGGGCACCTCCGCCTGGCCGTGCTGGTCGAGCAGCTGGCCGCACAGGGCGGTGGCGGTGGCCTGCTCGGCGGGCGTGAAGAAGCGGATGTCGGGTGCCATCCCGGCCCGGGACAGCACGACGCCGGTGGTCACCGGATCCCAATGGCGGCGCTGGGCGAGAACGTCGAAGCCGGGGAACCGGCCGCGGGCCGATCGCGGCGCGGCGCCGCTCACTTTTCCCGCCGCAGCACCGACGCGAGCAGGCCCATGCCGCCGACCAGGGTGACCAGCAGCGGGGCCAGCAGCGGCGGGCCCATCTCCATGTTGTAGCGGGCGTTGCGCCAGCCGCCGGGTTTCTGCGCGATCCCGCGGGCGTGCAGGTAGGTGCCCTGCAGACCGTTGGCGACGATCGCCGCCGACGCGACCGGCAGCGCCGTCTTGGCCATCCGGCGGCTGAAGAACCCGGCCACGCCGGCGACGGCTCCCACTGGCCCCATCACGACCGGCAGCCACATCATCTTGTTGCCGAAGCTGGCCGAATCGTGCTCGAAGTAGATCTCGGCGGCGGTCACCAGCGCACCGGCGGCGGTCAGCGCAGCCAGGCTGCGCTCGAAGCGGCCGGTCTGGATGTTGCGCACCAGCCGGTCGATGCCCTGCACCGCCGGTTCGGCCATGGCGGAGTCCGTGACGGCTGTCATGTGCAGTCCTTCCACTCGCGTGAGCTGGCATTGCGGGAGCGTCGGCGTTCTTCGGGGCGCCCGGCACGGCCAGAGAGGCATGAGCCACCCCATTGATTGCGCTAGAGCAAGGGTATGCGCAACGGTTGCGGGAAAGCAACTATCGGGTTGATACTTTGCTCATGTCCACAGGAGATCAGGATGGGGCGCCGGCCGGGGTTACCGAGGAGCAGGTTGATGCGATCATGCTTGCGGCCCAGGCGCTGGTCGGCGTGACCGCGCAGTCGGTGGCCGAGGTCGAGGATCTGGTCACCCTGCCGCAGCTGCGCGTGCTCGTGCTTGTCGCCGGCCGTGGCCCGCTGAATCTCCAGGCGCTGGCGCTGGCGATGGGCATCCACCCGTCCAATGCCACCCGGGCGTGTGATCGCCTGGTGGCGGCGGGCCTGCTGCGCCGCAGCGAGTCCTCGGTCGACCGCCGCAACCTGGTCCTGGTCCTCACCGATGACGGGCAGCAGCTGCTGGACGCGATGGTGCAGCGCCGCCGTCGTGCCGTCGCCGGGGTGCTCGGGCAGGTACCGGCGACCCGCCGCCGCGCCCTGGCCGCCGCGATGCGCGCGTTCGGCGTGGCCGCCGGCGAGGCTCCGGCGAGGAACGGATGGAAGCTGGGCTGGCCCGGCTGACAGGGTCTGCCCGCTACCTGCGCCGGGCGCCGCGCAGGCCGGTGAGCACGACGGCGGTCGCGGCGAGCAGGGTGCCGAGCAGTGGTGCGCGGTGCATCGAGGCCCACAGCCACGGGTCGCGCGAATGCGCCTGCCCGCCGAAGGCGCCGTGGGCGCCACGGTCGGTGTCGGCGTCCTGGGGGGCGAAGACGTTCGATCCCCACCGGGGCAGGTGCTTGGCGCTCTGCTGGGACTTGATGCCGGTGCGGCCGAGGTAGAGGTCGAGCAGTTTGGGTGCTACCCGTTCGCCAAGGATGGTGTAGGCGGTGGAGATTCCTACCCACATGTTGCGCCGCGGGTGCTCGGCGAGGTAGACGATCGCCTTCGCGGGCAGTTCCGGCTGGAAGATCGGCGCCACCGGCATCGGGTGGCCGTCCATCTTGTTGAGATTCCAGTTGAACTGGGGGGTGTTCAGCCCGGGCAGCTGGACCGTGCACAGCTTGACGTGGCTTTTCTCGCTGGCCAGCTCGGTCACTACTGACTGGGTGTAGCCGACGACTGCGTGCTTGGCGCCGCAGTAGGCCGACTGCAACGGGATCGAGCGGTAGGCCAGCGCCGACCCGACGTTGATGATGACGCCGCGGTCGCGCGGGCGCATGTGCTGCAGCGCGGCCTGGGTGCCGTGCACCTGGCCGTAGTAGGTGACCTCGGTCATCCGGCGGAATTCCTCGTCAGAGGTGTCCCAGGAGTAGGCCAGCGAGCCGCTGAACGCGACGTTGACCCATACGTCGATCTCGCCGAGTTCGGACTCGACCTGCGCGGCGGCCCGCTGCACGGCGTCGTAGTCGGCCACATCGGCCGCGATTCCGAGACCGCGGCCGCCGGCGGCAGACACATCCTTGACGGCTCCGTCGAGCCCGGCCTGGCCGCGGGCGAGGGCCGCGACGTCGTAGCCGGCGGCGGCGAGGGCCTGCACGGTAGCCCGCCCTACCCCGCCGGTTCCGCCGGTCACGACCGCGATCTTGCGTCCTGTTGTCGATGTCATCGCTTCCTCATCCTCATCTCTTGGGCTGGTGACGGACGGCAGGATGGTGCCCGGCGTGGAGCCGGTCAGGAACCTGCCCTGCCGTGTGCCCGGCTCGCGCCGGATGTGCCGGGTAGCCGGGAACGCACGCCCTGGCGATGCGGTCCGCCCATTTCTGGCGGAGTTCCTGCACGGCGTTGCCCGGTCGCGGTGGGGGCTCGTGCGCTGCCTGCCGGGCCGCGAGGGCGCCGGCCGCCGCGAACGCGCCGGCGATCAGCGCGTCGGTGAGCGCCGCCCGCCGTCGCCGGCCGGTGAGGGCGAGCGCGAGCATGCTGGCCGCGTGGAGCAGGTCGACCCCGGCTCCCACCGCGAGGACCGGGTAACCAGGCACCGGGCCCGACGCGAGGGCCTGGGCGAGCTGCCGGGCGCCGAGCACGCGCGCCGCACCCTGGCCACGGACGTCCAGGCGGCGGTGCAGCAGCCAGCGGCTCACCCGCGTGGGACAGGTCAGCTGCAGCGCCCCGTAGCCCGCGCGGGCCCCGTACAGCGCTGGCCGGATCGGCGCACCGGCGTGGCGGGTCACTGGCCGGCCTGCCAGGGCCGGGCGAGGCGAACCGACGCCTCGAACATCAGCGCGTGCACGAACGCCTGCGGCAGGTTGCCGCGCAGCTGGCGCTGGGTGACGTCGTACTCCTCGGAAAGCAGCGCGGGTGGTCCGCAGGCGGCCCGGTTGCGTTCGAAGTAGCGGATCGCGGCCCAGGAATCGCCCTGCTGGTGGGTGGCCAGGGCGGCGGCGAACCCGCAGAGCAGGAAGGCGCCTTCGGCGTCGCCGAGCGGGCCGGGCTGCTGGCGGAACCGGTAGACGTAGCCCTCCTGGTCCAGTTCGTCCCGGACGGCGGCCAGGGTGGCGGCGGTGCGGGGGTCGCCGTCTGGCAGGGCGCCGCGGATGCCGGGCAGCAGCAGGGCGGCGTCGATGCGGTCATCGCCGGGCGCGCGCTGCCAGCGCCCGGACGGGTGCGTGCAGTGCGCGGCGGTGTCGGCGAGGATCGCATCGGCCAGGGCCAGCCAATCGGCAATACGGGACGCCGGCGCGCCGGGGGCCTGGCTGGCCGCGCGCAACCCGGCGACGCAGATCAGGCGGCTCTCGCCCCAGCGCTCGTCGTCCAGTTCCCATATCCCTGCCTCGGGTTGCTGCCAGCGGGCGGCGATCGCGCCGGCCGCGGTCTCCGCCGCGCGCCAGCCGTCGGTGTCCAGGTGGTCGTGGCGGGCGGCGGCGGCGAGCAGCAGCAGCGACTCCCCGAACGCGTCGAGCTGGAACTGGGCGTTGACGTGGTTGCCGACAATGTCATGGCCGCCGGGGTAGCCGGGCAGGTGCAGGGAGCGCTGGTCGGGGACCCGGCCGCCGGCCGTGGTGTACGCGGGTGTCAGTTTCGGCCCGTCGTCGAGCAGCCGGGCGGCGACAAAACGGACTGCGTCATCGAGCAGCGGGTACGCGCCGGCCGCGGCGATGGCCTGGCCGGTGAAGCACTGGTCGCGGATCCACACGTAGCGGTAGTCGTAGTTGCGGCCCTGGCTGGCGCGTTCAGGCAGGCTCATGGTAGCTGCAGCGACCATGCCGCCGCCGGAGCTGGTCAGCCCGCGCAGCACGGCGTAGGCGTGGCGGGTGTCGTGCGGGGCGACGGTGCCGGCGAACTCGGGCACACCCTCACGCCAGGCAAGTTCGGTGCCTTCCCATGCCTGGTCAGGATCAGGGAGCTGGCCGGGCAGCGCCCGTTCGGACAGCTCCAGAACGAGGTCGTGGTGGCTTCCTGCCGGCAGGGCGAGGTCCATGGCCAGCATGTGCTGGCCGGCCGGGCCGCTGACAGGTCTGGCCCGCTCGCCGCCACACCAGCGCAGCCGTAGCTTGCCGGTCTTGCCGGTCCACGCTCCGCCGTCGCGGCTGAGGTCCGATAGCCGGTGCTGGCCGTCGCCGGCCCGGGCGTCCAGGCACACCCGCACGCGGGCTTCTCCCTGCACGGCGATGATGCGGCGCAGCAGCACCGTGCGGCCTGGGTCGCCGGGGAAGGCGAGCGCTTCGCGGCATTCGATGATGCCGGTCCCGGTGATCCAGCGGGATCGCCAGATCAGCGAACCGGCCTCGTAGTAGCCGCCCCACACGAAGCGGGCGTCCGCAGGGGTGATCGCGTACATGCCGCTGCCGCCGATCAGCGAGGAGAACACGGCGTCGCAGTCCCAGCGGGGGGAGCACATCCACACGATGTCTCCGTGGGGGCCGACCAGGGCGCCGCGTTCGCCGTCGGCGAGCAGCGCGTATTCGCGCAGCACGTGCAGCGGGTAGTCTTTGGCGCCGTCCTCGTCGATTCGCTTGCCCGTCATTGCCTGTCTCCTAGATTCCGGCGGCGTTGGCGTAATACTGCTGGTCTTCGCGCCAGCCGCCCATGCCCATGCCGATGTCCTTCACGTCGGATACGAACTCGATGCCGGCGATCCACTTGACCATCTTGAAGCCGAGCTGGGTCTCGATCCGCACCCTCACAGGCGCTCCGTGCTCGACCGGCAGCGGTGCCCCGTTCATGTCGAGCGCGAGGATCGTCTGCGGGTTCCTCGCGAGGTGGATCGGTATGGTGCCGTAGAAGAAGCCGTAACGGCCCTCACCTTCGGTCAGCCCCTTGTCGTCCATCGCGTAGAAGACCACGTGCCGGGCCGAGCGGGACGGGCGCACCTCCTCGATCAGCCGGGCGAGCGGGACGCCGGCCCATTCGGCTATCGCTGTCCAGCCCTGGATGCAGTTGTGCTTGGTGATCTGCCGCTGGTCCCCCAGAGCGCGCAGCTCGGCCAGCGACAGGTTCATCGGGTGGGCGACGAGCCCGCCGATGCTGAGCCGGTAGTCGCGGAAATTGCCGGCGGCCAGCGCCCGGTAGTCCTCGCTGGCAGGTGGGTAGCCGTTGACCCGGTGATAGGGCGAGATGTCGCTGCGACGGAAGTGCTGGTGGGAGGTAAACAGCCGGGAGATGACGTGTTCGAACGGATCGACCATGAATCCGAGCAAGCGCTGGGTGCGGCGCCGGTAGCGCAGGGAGAACCAGCTGATCACGACGTGGAAGACGACAATCGCGAACAATCCGGCCAGGCCGATGCCCAGGGCGAGCCGCCGGTTGCCGTGCGGGTCGCCCAGGACCATGGCCGCGAACTCCTTCGGCACCCCGTGAATGATCACCATGAACGTGTGCACGGCGATGAACGCGGCGAACGCGCACAACCCGAGGAAGTGCAGGCTGCGCGCCCCCTGCTTGCCGCCGAACAGCCTGCCGTACCAGGGGAAGCGGGCCAGCAGCGACGGGGACATCGCCGCGCCGGTCGCGATCTGCAGCGGCGACAGCAGGAAGATGACCGCGAAGTAGGCCAGCTTCTGCGCCGGCTCGAACGGCTGCCCAGGGATCTTCGCCGGGAACTGGAAGCGCAGGTAGGTGCCGACCGATTTGATCGAATCCGGGACCAGCGACCAGTGCGTCGGGATCAGGTAGTGCCAGTAGCCGGTGGCGAACACCAGGCTCACGTACACGGCCCCGGTCAGGATCCAGAACTGCACCGTCATGAAATGCCAGTGCCGACCCAAACCGAGATTCTTGCGGCCCGGCAACGCGACGATCGGCGACCACGCTTCTTCCTCGTCCAGCGACGTCCAGGGCTTACGGGAGTCCGCCCCGTACATCTTCTTCGACAACCGCAGCCATTCACGCCCTGGCGGGCAGCTGTCGTGCCAGTACAGCTTCGGGAACGCGGACAGCACCTCGATGCCCGACCGGAACAGCAGCAGCATGAAGAAAATGTTCAGGAAGTGGGTGATCACCACCCAGTACGGGAAAAACTCAGGCACTCACCCGGCTCCTTCCGACCTGGCGCGGACCCCGAACTCCGGAAGGTCCTCCGCCCATGCTCCCGAGACGCCAGTGCACTCACGACTCCCGAGAAGCATAACCGCAATCATTGCGCGATAGCAACTATATGTGGCAGCCTGGACTCCAGACGCATATCGCCGACCGGCGAGACGGAGCCGCCACGTGAACCAGCACAGCCAGACAAGCCAGGGCGCGCGCGGGGACGCATCGGCCCGGGTGGCACAGTTGCGTGCCGCGCTGCTGACCGGCCGGGGGCCAGGAGCGCCCGACCAGGAGATCACCGAGCACACCCGCGACCGAGCACTGCTCGGCGCGATGCCAGCGCCGATCGAGCGAGCCCTTGTGGCGCGCCAGGGCGGCCGATGGCGGGCCGGTGAACCCATCACCGAGCGCAACGCCCGCATCGGGTTCCGGCGCAGCCGGCGCCATGCGGCCCTGGCCGGCGCCGCTTCGGCGCTGCTCATCCGCTGGATCGTGCACCGGCTGATCCGATCCCGGGCATCACGACCGTGGTGACTGAACCGCCGAGCCAGCCCGCGCGTCGCCTATCTGAAGGGTTCTCCATGTCTTCCGCAGCGTCCGGGCAGCAATTCGCTATCAGCTCCGGTGATCAGCACGCGACAATCGTCGAGGTCGGCGGCGGCATCCGCGAATACCGGGCCGGCGACCGCGATGTCCTTCAGCCCTACCCCGCAGAGCAGATGTGCGACGGCGCGCACGGCGCCCCGCTGATCCCGTGGCCCAACCGCCTCGCCGATGGCCGCTACACCTTCGACCATACCGACTACCAGGTCAGCCTGACCGAACCGGACAAACACAACGCCATCCACGGCTTCCTGCACTGGCGGCCCTGGCAGCCAGTCGAGCAGGCCGGCGACCGGATCACCATGGCCGCAACGCTCTTTCCGCTGCAGGGCTATCCGTTCACTCTCGACCTCCGGATCGAATACCGCCTCGACCAGAACGGGCTCACGGTCAACGTCACCGCCACCAACTCCGGCGACCGGCCCTGCCCCTACGGCTGCGGCCAGCACCCCTACCTGTCCCCCGGCGGCGGCCTGCTCGACGACTGCACGCTGCAGCTGCAGGCCGCAACACGCATCCGCACCGACCCCTACCGTGAACTGCCCACGGGCACCGAGTCCGTCGAGGGCACATCCTTCGACTTCCGTACCCCACGGCGTCTCGGCGACCTGCGCATCGACTACGCCTTCACCGACCTCGAGCGTGACGGCGAGGGCCGCGCCTGGGTCCGGCTCGAACGCCCAGACGGCCACACCGCCGAACTGTGGGTCAACGAGACGCTCCCCATCATCGAGCTCTACACCGCCGACACCCTCAGCCCGGACCGGCGCCGGCGCGGACTAGGGACCGAACCAATGAGCTGCCCACCCAACGCCTTCCAATCAGGCCAGCACGTCATCCGGCTCGAACCCGGCGAAACCACCACCACAACCTGGGGAACCCGCCTGCGCGACTCGGACCGATCACCATCTTGAGCCGGATCAGCGGGGAGCGAAGGGATCTCCCGAACTGGCAGCACCTGGTAGCATCCCGCTCGGATGCGTTCACCAGCGAGTTCGCCCTCGACTGGATGAACAACTGCTCCGAGCAGGCCGTCAAAGCGGCCATGCGCCACACCCAGGCGGACCTCGCCCGCTGGTGCCCTATCCGCAGCTCCCTCGATCCCCCCTCCAACCACGGGCTCACACCACTCGACGCCACCACCCGCCCTGGCCAGCGAACCCTGGCTACCGTCCCCGCAGGCCGAAAATGCTGGCGGGAACTGCAGCTCAGGCAGGCGTCCCGGAAGCTGGTGGCGACGCTGGCCAGCCGGACCGCGGGCAGCCCTTGCCCCGGGTGTCGCCGACCAGCGACCGCGGGTTGGCGCCGTCGGCGACTACCTCGAGCAGGTCTCTGCCTACTCTCGCCTCCGCTGCGGCGGTAATGTAGCGCGCCGCTGCCACCGGCGCGATCAGGCGGCCCGTGGCGTACTGCGCGGCCGCCGAGCAGCAGCCCAGCTCCATGCCCGCTGGGGACTGTGCCCGGGACCGGGCCCGCTGGTTCCAGCGGGATCCTCCCTCGGCCGGAAGCAGCCGCCGCCCGCCCCGACCGGCGCGAAACCGGCCGGATTGCCTGGTGCCTTGCGTGGGGGCCGAGGCAGCGGCGACGGATCGGTGCGGGGGTAGGTGCTCGGACTGCGGTGCTTCCGCGCCCACCTCACGACCGACGCGCGACCACTAGGCAGCACCAGGATGAAGGCAGAATCGTGCTCGCCTCTGTCGCCTAATACATGACCGATGCCACAGGCACGAGGCCATTTTGAGATAGCAGTTTTGCACTGATCGTGACAGTGGGCTTGCAGGGGGTATCGCCCCGGTTGACAGCATCCGGCTGAGGCCAGCGTCGTCCGGTCCGGTGCGGCGCCGCGGTGAGCACCGGCCAGATAGATCTGACCTGATAAGAGCTTGGGCCAGGAGCCCCGTCACCGACCTGTCGTCTGTCCGGCGGGCTCACTCCATAACGCAGGAGCGGATCCCAGCATGACGATTAGGCGGCGACTGTTACCGCCGCTCTCGCGGCCCGGGTGGCCCGCGCTGCTCGGCCGGGGGCTGCCGGCCGGCCGCCGGGCCGGGGCTGTCCTCGCTGGGCGCGGAGCCGTCAGCTCTTTTGACGGCGGCGATGGCTTGCGCTGAGGCCGCAGCGGTGGCCAGGTCGCGTGGGTAGGTGCGCAGGGCGAACAGCGCGAGCATGCCCGCGATCACTAGCAGGACGAGGAAGACGAGAAACGTGTCTGCTAGCGCGGTGGCCCCCGTTGGGCTCAGCGTGCGGCTCGATCCGGCACCGCTCGGGCGGCTGCCGGAGGACGCGGGGCCGCCGAAAACGTACTGCGACATGTAACCGAACAGCGTCGGAGCGGCCGCCTCCGCGAGGGTCCGCAGCGCGGTCCGGACGCCCTCGGCGCGTCCCCACATCTGGGCGGGCATGATATCCAGCCGGGCAGCGTCCAGCGGCGGCTGCGGCGCGCCGAGCAGGAACGCGCCGATGATCAGTAGCGGCAGCGCGAGGAGCGCCGTGGTGGTGGCGAACGCCGGCCCGAGAAACAGGGATATGAGCAGGAGGCAGGCCGTGGGGACCACGACGCGGGCCCGGATGTGGCCGCGGCGCAGCAGCCAGTCGGCGAATCGTCCCCCGGCGTATACCCCGACCAGGGCGCCGGCGCCCACGACGACCACTAGGAACGTCGCTTCGGGCTTGCTGATCCCGTACCGGGAAATCGCGAATATGGTCGCGAAGGAGTCCAGGCCCTTGAAGTAGAAGTAGCCGAGGGCGGATGCGACGATGAGCACCACGTTGGTGCGCACCCGCAGCACGTAGCGGATCGCCCACCAGATCGAGTACCCAGTTGGGTCATCGTGCAGCACCAGTTCAGGCTGCGGCTGCACGTGCTCGCGGCGGGCTTCGCGCACGGCAAGGTTGTCTTGTTTCTCGTCCCCGGCCGGGGCGCTCACCGCCGCAGGGCCCTGCTCTCCGGCGTCGGCCGCGCCACGGATGGTCTGCGCGCCGGGCTGCAGCTGGCTCTGCCCGCCACGGGCCGGCTCCGGCAGCCGCCGCACAACCCAGGCCAGCGCCAGGCTCGGCACGATCAGCCACCAGAAGGCGAATCGCCACGGGAGAACGCTGGAGATGTCGCCGGAGATGACATAGCCGATCCCGTTACCGATGAGATCCCCGCCCACGATCAGCCCATACATCCGGCCGCGTTCACTGGCCGGGAAGAAATCGCCGGTCAGTGAGGCCACCACCGGTGCCGCGGTCGCGGTCACCACGCCCAGGCCCACCCGGGCGGCCAGCAGCCACACGAACGACGTCGCGGCGCCGGAGAACAGGACAGCCACTGCCCACAACGCGATGCTGAATGTCAGCAGCCGCACCCGGTTGGTACGGTCAGTAAGCACTCCCATGGGGATCGTGAACAGTGCGCCCACCAGGGACACTACCGATAGCAGGATGCCGATCTCGGCGTTGCCGATATGAAAGACGTGTTCCAGGTTGTTCTCGGTGGAGGTGACCGTCCCGGTGTCCGCGCCATCTAGGCCGAGCACCGCCGCCAAGATCACCACCACCCGGGCCCTGGCGGGCCCGCCAGCCGCATTCACCGCAATGTCACGTACCCGCCGCGCTACCCCCGTCAGCAGGCCCACCGGGCCGGTCACCGCGGGTCCCTTGCCGAAGTGCCCGGCTGGGCGGCACGGCCGCGCTCCCGTGGTTCGGAGCTGTGGTCGCCTAGCAGCGGCGAGTGGGCCAGCGACAGGACCGCCCCGGCGATCACGGCGAGGCAGATCACGTCCACGAGGATGAATGGCCCGCCCCGGACCCGCTCGCCGAAGGCGAGCACGCCCCAGATGATGGACACGATCGGGTCCGATAGCGTCAGGCCGGGCTGAGCGGCGAGCAGCCGGCCGGCGTTCAGCGCGGACTGCGTCAGGAACATCCCCAGAAGGCCGGTGGCGATCATTGCGTAAAGCTGCCAGCTTGTGAACAGCGCCCCGAACCCGTGGGCGAAGGCCTGCGTCATTCCTTTCATCAGCGCGGCCGTGAGCCCGAATGCCGATCCGCCCGCCACCCCGAGCACTGCCGCCTGCCGGGATCCATCGGCCGCCCGGTCGCCGCGCCACCTGGCCGACTCGCGCCGCGCCCAGGCGGCCAGGGCCGCCACCAGGCACAGGCTAGCGCCGACGCCGATCACCCAGACCTGCCAGCGCAGCCCGGTGGTATTGCCCGCCGTCGGTGACAGCGCATACAGCAGGCCGCCCAGGCCCGCCGCCATCGCCGTCGCGGAGGCCCACTCCCGCCAGCCCATCGGGGCGCGGAATGCCCGCGACGCCAGGATCAGCGTCACCGGCAGCTCGAGCACCAGGATCGGCTCCACCACCGCCAGGCCGCCCGTCCCCAGCGCCGTCGCCTGCAGCAGGAATCCCGCGATGAGCGCCAGGATGCCGCCGAACCAAACCGGCTCGTGCAGCAGGTCGCGGATCAGCCTCCAGCTCAGGTTGTCCTTCCGCGGTACATCCCGGTTGGCCTTGCGCTGCAGGACCGAAGACGTTGCGTTCGCGCAGGCCGCCAGGACGGCGAGGATGAAGGCCATCAGTGTTCACGCACAGCAGATCCCAGCGGGGCCAGGGACGGCCCGCGGGAGGCCGCCGGCCGGGCACTGGCCGCGCTGGGGAGCGGCCGGTGCCCGGGGTGGGTCACTGGCCGACCCGGACTCCCGGCATGCCCGCCGGGTAAGCGATAGGGTCCGTCGCCTTGGCGCCGGGAATGTTGCCTCGCTTGCTCCACCTGCCGAGCGGGACGATTGTCCGGCCGAAGGAGTGCTCCAGCACCATGGCTCCCGCGGTCAGCCATGCCGCCGCCGCGGACACCACGAACAGCCAGCCGCCGATCCGCAGCGTGCCCAGGCTGCCGGCGTAAAAGCCCGCGGCGGTCAGCGCCGAACCTGCGGCCAGCGTGCTCATGGTGATGAACACGCCCATGTTCTGCGCCAGTGCGCCGAGCGCCCCGAAGATGGTCACCAGGGTCAGCGCAATGAACCAGAAGGCGAACGACGGGCTCGCCGCCCCCAGGGGGATGATCGGCAGCACGTGCACGGCGACCAGCAGTTCATAGATCCCCCACGCGATCCAGAAGCTGCCCCAGGCGGTGTGCGCCGCCACAGCGACCCCGTCGCGGGCACGGAAGCTGGCGATAGCGGCGATCGACTGCAGGATCCCGCCAGCCACCATAGCGAACGGGAATATCAGCAGCGGGGTGAGCGCGGTGCCGTACCAGCCCGCCTGCCAAGCTCCCAGCATCAGTGTGGCGATCATGAATCCGAACAGCCCCATGATCGATGGTGCCGCGATGGGGGTCAGGAGCACCCGGCTGCGGGACATCCATCCGGCATGGTCCTCGGCCACTGCTAGTTCCTCGAAACTGCGCGCGTGGCCGTCACGCGCCTGCCCGCCGGGCAGGCTGCCTCCATGCAGGCTGTCGCGCTCATGACGTGGGTCTGCCATCAGATACTCCTAATCCGGGGCCACCGGCCCCACGTGTCCTTGCCAGCTAACCGCTGGGCACGCATATTATATCGTTGTCCGATATTTTCTTCCACCGGTAAGCCGGTCCCTAAACGACTCGGTTCACGAGAACGGCCGGCCCAGTTTGCCGGGAGGCAGTTTTTTCATGGCCACCCTTCGCGCCAGAAGATCACGGATTCTCGCCCGACTGCGCCATCCTCCGCCGGCAGGCCACAAAAGCGACCTCGCTGGCTGTTCATATCGGACCACGATGGGGTAGCCGCGGCCCGTGAAGGAAGGACGGATGATCGCTTACCGCCAGCATTGGCGCTTGCGGGGCGGGAGACGCCGGTCGCCCAGCCTGCCGGGAGCCAGGTACCGCGGCGGCCTGGTATGGGCCTGTGCCCATCGGTACGCGCGCAGCCCGGAGCCGACGGAGGATCTCGTCCAGGCCGGACACCTGGGGCCTGATAAAGGCCATCAACAAGTTCGATCCTGACATCGGGCATGACCTGAGCGCGTATGCGCAACCGTGCATCACCGGGGAGATCAAGCGTTACGTCCGGGACAAGCGCTGGCACGCGCATATTGAGCGGCCGGTGCAGGAGCTGCAGCTGCAGGTCCGGTCAGCCGCGCACCAGCTGACGCAGCGGCTGGGTCACGCGCCCGGCGACGCCGACCCGGCGACGCACCTGGAGTCCCGGAGGGCGCGATCCGTGACCCCGGCAGGCGAGGCTTCTCATGCAGCCGTGCTCGCTGGACGCGCCGCAGGCCGACCAGCCCGAAGGGGCCAGCCAGCGGTGGCGCTCACCGGCCTGGTGAGTGCCGCGCTGCTGTGGGCACTGACCTGACCGGCCCTAACCTGACCGGCACTGCAACCCTGACTGGCACCGAGCTGACCGGCTCCCGGCCGGTCAGCTGGCGGCGCGGGAGCGCGCTTCCAGCCGCTGCCGCTGCGGGACGACCGCGTACTTGGGGTCGTGCGCCAGCTTCCGGCCTCGCCGGCACGGCACGTGATGAACAGCTGGACCCACCCAAATACGTCGTACGGCGATACGACTGCGCGGGCTGGAAGATAAGAAGCCGGCATGGCATGTGATCAAGATCATAGGCAGGAGCAGCACTCAGCCGCGCGGGCCGCGAGGCGGCGACAGCAAGGCCGTGCGACGGCACGCAGCACGCGGGGCAGCCGCGGCCCGTTCGGCGCGAGTGGATCCGGCCGGCCAGCGGCCTCGTTCACCGCAGCCCGGTCCAGGTGACGCAAGACCGCGATGTGCGTGGCTAGGGAACTCGCGGAGAAGACGGGCACTCGGGAGAAAGATAAAACATCGTGATACGATAGTTTAATGTCCGCTATTTACGCTAGGCTCAGGAGCCCGGTCAGGCGCCAGCAGTTTTTCGTGCCTTCCGATGGCTGGATGGCGCACGAGGCCTGCCGCGGCGCGAACCAAGGGATCTTCTTCCCCATAGGGGCAATGGGAGCCTCGTTTCCCCAGATCAAGCAGGCCAAAGCGATCTGCGGGCGCTGCCTGGTGCAGCCCCACCTGCCTGTCCTACGCGCTGGACACGGGACAGCACGGCATCTGGGGAGGGACCACTGACGAGGAACGGCAACCGATGCGGACAGCTGCGCAGCAAAATGACCCGAGTGGAGCCCACCGCTAGCGGGCCTGCGCCCAGGCGCAGCTGTGGCGGTCGCAGCGGCCGTGCACAGCTGCCATTGCCGCCTGGGCCTCCCAGCGCGGCGATCGAAGGGGCGGCACCTGCCGGCTGCAGTCAGCTGGGCCCGCTGCGCGGCTCGCGGGCACGCAGATCTGATCTCAGGGACGTCCCAGCTCCCGCGCGGCGGATCGCGAAGCGAGCTGGTCAGGCCATAATGCGGTACGCGGGGGGCTGACTATGAGCCATTTCCTGGCTGCCGGGGCCAAAGCGGCCCCGGGAATCTGGTCGCAGGCCAGTCAGCTCGGCCTGGCCCTGCTGCTGTCGGCGGTCATCGGCATGGAGTGCGAGATGCGGCAGAAGAGCGCCGGCCTGCGGACGCACACCCTGGTGGGGGTCGGTGCCGCGCTGTTCATGCTGATCAGCAAGTACGGGTTCACCGACGTGCTCGAGCCCGGGCGGGTGGTCCTCGATCCGTCGCGGGTGGCCGCGCAGATCGTCACCGGAATCGGGTTTCTCGGCGCCGGGCTCATCTTCGTACGCCGGGATTCAGTCCGGGGGCTGACCACTGCGGCCGGCATCTGGCTCACCGCCGCGGTCGGTGCGGCTGCGGGTGCCCGGCTGCCCATCCTCGCCGCGCTGGCGACCGGCGCCTACTTGCTGGTGGCCCGGGTCCTCCCACTGGTTACCCGGCGGCTGCCAAGTTCCGCCACGGCGATATCGGTCATCCGCGTCCGCTACCCCGGCGGCCGCGACATCCTGCGCCAGGTGCTCGGTGTCGCGACCGGTCACGGTTTCGCCGTCGATCAGATGTCCACCGAGGAGATGGACAGCGGGCTCCTGCAAGCCGGACAGGCCAGCGGTCACGGCACCGTGGAGGTAGTCCTGCATGTCTACGGCAAGGGCTCCGTCAACGACCTCGCGACGCAGCTGTCTGAGCTGCCCGGCGTGCATGCAGTAATGGCCGATGACATTAACACCAGAGCCGAGTAGCCGTACTTTGCTCGGTTGCGGCGAGATGGTCGGGGGTTGAGGGCTGGCCGTCCAGGGGACAGGCGCCGAGGATGAGGGCGGGCACGAGCTGCGCTTTGCGCCGCGATCTCGGCGGAAGGGACTCCTCAGCCGCGTCGATCCGAGCTTCTGTACTGGGCCGGGACGCGGAATCGAGAGCGGACAGGACCATGCATGCCCCGGAGATCCTCTCAGCGTTCCCGAGGTTCTACCTCTCCGATGACAGCTGCCGGGCAAGAAATGGCTGCGCCTGCGGCGTCTGCATCCGGAACTTGTCGCGGGACCTGGCCGCCGCCACGCGCGAGACAAGCGGCCTGCCAGGAGGCGCAGCGCACCGGTGACGCGGGCCGGGCCGGGGATGGTCGCAGCGTACGGGGAGGCACGCTGCCATCGCGCGAGCGGGCTGCTGCCATGCCTGCCAGAGGAAGACCACTGGTACAAGCGCCGGCACTCGACCGATTTGTCCGCGGGGCATGGCCCTGGCCACCCCAGGAGGCTCGCTCGACATCTGCTGGTGCAAAGAGCCGCGGGCCAGCCCTCTTCGGCCCGGTGCCGGCGCCTCACCGGCTGCCCCGCTGGCGGGACGGCGAGCGCAGCGCTGGCCGCAAACCCGGGCGGCGACATCAGCGGCCTGCACGCGGGCCGGAACGAAGCAAAAACCGCCTGCACGCAGCGTGCCCTAACACACGTGCCACGAGAGTCTGCTGCGTCGTTTCTCGTGATTTAATCCGTCCGGGATGGCCGGGCCCGGGCACTACATCGGATGGCGATAGGCGGCACGGCCGCCGGGGGTAAAGTGGGCTGCGGCATGCACACGGTGGCATGCAAGGGATAAGAGCGCACGTATCACCCGAGCGGAGGAGGGCCGGCTTGGCCCAGCCAACTCGTGAGGACTTCGAGCATTTGCTTGCGTTCCGGGCGAGCCTGCGCCGTTTCCAGCATTGGAGCGAGAGCCAGGCGCGCGAAGCCGGGGTCACCCACGTCCAGCACCAGCTCCTGGTGGCGGTCAAAGGACATCCCGGTGACCTGCCGCCTTCCGTCGGCGACATTGCTGATTACCTGCTGCTGCGTCATCACAGCGCAGTGGAACTGATAGACCGTGCAGAGGCGGCTGGGCTGGTCGTCCGCCGTACGGATCCGGAGGACGCCCGGGTGGCCAGGATAGAGCTGACCCGCAAGGGCGACACGCTCGTCACGCAGCTGACGCAGGCTCATCTCGCCAAACTGCATGATCTTGCCAGTTCTCTGAACGAGCTCGTGGTGGGCGCATGACGGGGACACGGGCCGCGGCCGGTGCCCGGAACCGGCTGGCACGGCCCCGTGCACTCCGCTGACCCGGGCAGTCAGCATTGAGCCCACCAGGCTGCCTCGCCATCCCGGCGGGCTGCTCCCTCATCTTCGGGCCTGAACGCCTCAGGACCTGGCAGGGCTAGGCGCCGCGCCGCACAGGGCCACCACCCAGCTCCTAGATTCACTGGCCCGCGCATCACTGAAACCGGAAATGCACAGCTGGACAGATGCATCGTGGAACGATAGATAGGATCTGCGCATGAGCATCCTCCCGGCGGGGAGTACATACACATTATCGCCGGTACTTAAGCATCTGGGAGCCAAGAGTGGCAATCGACAGCAGTAACCCGGCATTGACGGCCGGGGCCGGGCCCGGCGTGCCCCACCGGGCCCGCGCACTGCGGCAAAACCGTCGTGACCCAGCCGCCCGGCCCACACGGCGGGGCCAGGGCCAGCACACCAGGGGGCGCCTGCTGGACGCCGCGCGGACCGTGTCAGGCCAGCAGGGCTTCCAGGCGCTGCGGGTCAACGACGTGGTGCGGCTCGCGGGGACCTCGCATGGGACCTTCTACCTGTACTTCTCCAGCAAGCAAGACCTGCTGGCAGCCCTTACCCGCGACGCGCTGCGCGACATGGACGCCGTTGTGGCTGCCTTCCCGCGCGTGAGCAGGGGCGAGGCAGGCCGGCCTGCGCTGCTGTCGTGGGTACGCCGGTTCTGCGATACCTACGCTGAGCACAATACGGCGCTCCGTCTCCTGAGTAACGCGGATGCAGTCAACCAGAACGTGCAACGTTCCGGGCTGCGGCTGTTGTGGCGGCTCGCTGATGCGATCACCCGCGGAATGACCACGCCTGCTGATGCCGCAGATCCGCCGCGACACGCGGAGCTCACCGCACTGGCGTGCGCGATGATGCTAGAGCGCATGAACTACCTGCTCGGCGTTGGCCTGCCATGGCAGAAACATGACCTGGCAGAACGGGTCACTGCTATCTTCGCCGCCGCGTTCGCGGCTGAGCCGCCGCGGTCACGGAATGATGCCAGCCCGTCGCCAGTGTCTCATCTGGGCAGCAGCCCCGCGATCGTCGTGCGCAGCTTCGCGGCACCATCTGGTGCTCCTCCGCGGCGCGGTTAACGATCTTTAGTCGTGAGGTTGTGGACGTTTGTGTCAAGTTTCACGCGGCGCGAGGAGGCGCGCGGTTGGCGTAGCCGTCAACGTGGCGGGTGATGGCCGCTAGCGGCGGCACTATCAAGGCGGGAGGGCAGGTAACTGGAGGACATAGCCGAGCCGCTGACCGCCGAGCCAGCGAAACACGAGGGCGCAGCGGGACAAGGCGCAGCGGGGCCGCAGGATCCCCGCGGCGGGACGGGTCCCGGGGCGGGCGATGGCGCCGGGATGGCCCGGTCGCAGGCCGCCGGCCTGCTTGCCTAGGCTTTCGACGAGGACGGCGCCGCGGCGCAGCGGGCCGCCGAAGCAGACCCGGCCACCGCAGAACACGCGGTCGCCATGGCGCGTCATCACGCCAGTGCCGCGCGCCCGGGCGCATGCGCTGCGGATCGAGGCGGCTGCACGCCGGAGTACCCCGGCGGCTCTGACCGGCAGCTCGCCCTCGCGGCAGCGGCCCGGGAAAGCGCCCTGGCCAAGGAGCAATGCGCGGAAGCTGAGCAAACCCTCGCCTCCGGGGCGGCGATGTCAACGCGGCCACCGCGCGCATGCACACCCCGTGAGCCGAGGCGTATCAGGCCCGGGCGCGGCTGCATGAGGCCGGGCGGCCGGGATCCGGCGCAGCCGCCGAGGCACGGCGGGCCGATGCGGCGATCGAGCCTGGCCAGAGCCACTGAGGCGCAGGTCGAGGCGGCTGAGCACCGGCAGCCGAGCGGCGCGAGCCCGAAGCGGCTCCGTCTGGTGCGGATGCCGCGGCGGGGCAGGCAGAACGCCGGCGGCGTGAGGGAGCGGATCCGGGCCCGGCTCAAGCGGCACCAGAACCGGGAGCGCGGGCTGCGCCCTGGCCCCGGGCGGCCGGCGGATCCCCTGCCATCGGCAGCGCGGCCCCTGCCCCGCCGGATCTACTCGATCATGAGATCCAGGCGATCAAGCGGGTACCCGCGGAACGCGGGCCGACCCAGGCAGCCGAGATAGCCCAGCTGGTCGGCGGCCGGTACTGGGGCCCTGGCGTATTCCGGCGGGCGCTGGCCGAAGCCATCGGCGACGGGAGTTGCGGCGGATCGGCCGGGCCGCTTACGCCGCTGCCGGGCAAAACGATGAGCCGCTCTCCGGGTAGTGGGGCCGCACCGCATGACGACATGCTCAACGGTCAGGATGGCGGCAGGCTGGCGGGCTTGGCATGGGGAGCCCGCCCGGCCCCCGGGCTACCCGTGCAGACGGGCGCGGAAGACGGCCCGGCCCGGTGCCACCTGGCGTGTGGCCGGAACGGCGTGGCGGGGGTTCGCCTGCCCGGAACACACCAGCGGAAAGGAGTCCGTGCACGGCCGCCTGGCACCGTGGCTGGCGGCCAGCCCCAGGCCGGTCGCCGCGGCCAGCAGGACTACCAGTACCAACACCACCAGCCACAGTAGTGGCTCGCTGACCAGCCCCTGCGGACGGCCGCGGCGATCGTCGTGACTGGCGTCGGGCCCCTCCCGCGCGCGGATATGCTCCCTCGCCGGCATCCTCTCGCCCGCGTTCAGCCGGGCGAACGTCGCGAGCATCGCGGCCAGCCTTGGCGACGACGCCGCGAGACCCTCCTCGATCCTGTCCAGGGCCTGCCGGTCATCCGCGCTGATCATCACCGCTACCTCCATCGCCGCGCCCCGGTCACGAGCCCCGGACCGCCTAACCTGCAGCGGCGTGGCAGCGGAACCCCAGCCGGAAATATATCGTAACACGACTATTTACGGTGCCCCGCCCCATCCCGGCCGTCAGGGGGGCCGCCACGGGCAGCGCGGAACACGCCCCGTCCGGGATGGATGCAATCAGACCTGGCGCCCTCGCACCGGCGGTGTTCGTCCCTGGCCGCTGAGCCGTCCGGGCAATATTGGAATCATGGGGCCATCACGTGTCCGGCCGAGAGGCTGACCATGGCAGGAGGGAAGGTCCGGGTCCGCCGGGTATACGAAAAGCCAGAGCGCAGCGATGGCATCAGGTGCTGGTTGACCGGCTCTGGCCGCGGGGACTGGCCAAAGACAAGGCGTCACTGGATGAATGGTGCAAGGACATCGCGCCGTCAGCGGGGTCGCGGAAATGGTACCGGCATGATCCTGGCCGCTTCGAAGACTTCGCCCGCCGCTATCGGACGGAACTCGAGGATCCGCAACGGGCCGGGGCGCCCGCCCGCCTGCGCGCGCTGGCTAAGCGCCGCCGTGTGACTCTGCTGACCGCGACCAGGCAACCTGGCGCCAGCCAAGCCGCTGTCCTCGCCGATCTGCTCAACAGCCAAGGCGGTAGCCGGTGCCTGGCACGTGCCGTCCAGACGGACGGCGCGGACGCGGCAGGGCCATCCCGGCCGCCGATGCGTGTCCATCCCGTGCGGCTCTGTTACCCGGGCCAGCACCGTGCGCCCGGCCCAGCACCTGCTCAGAGACTGGCGGTTTGCTGGGGCTGGTCCTGGCATGAGCCTGTCCTGAGGCGGGCAGCCAGCAGCCGGCGCTCGTCCTCGGTCATGCCGCCCCAGATGCCGTGCGGCTGCCGGGTAGAGAGGGCATAGTCGAGGCACTCGGAGCAGACTGGGCAGCGCTCGCACACTGCCTTGGCCCGCGCCGCGTCAACCTGCGACTGCCCTTTCGCCGAAATCGGGAAGAACAGGTCAGCCTCGGCTGACCTGCAGGCGGCGTGCTGCCACCAGTCTCCGGGCATCACGAATCGTCACCTCTTGACCTGGAATCGGGCACCGGGTTCGGTGGCCGGGAAAACGGATGGCTGACCCGACGTGATTGACCAGCAGGCCATCCCCATGGTGGGATTCAGGGACCTCCCAGCTGGACAGAACCGGGTGGGCCTAACCAAGCTGTCAGCACGTTCACGCTGCCGCACTACCCAGACTGGGCCATCTATATCGTAAAGCGATGTAAAATCTGCGGCGGTAGCTGGCATCTTCCCCCGGTAGTGCGGGGTGGCATGGGCTATGCGGCTCCAGGTCTGAGCGGGTAGTTGCGGATCGGCTGTGTTGCCGCGGGCAGTGTTGCATTGGCTGATCGGTGCGCATGGCAGAGCGCGCTGATGCAGATGATCGGCTGATCAGATGGCCATCGCAAGCTGGTCGAAGGCTTCGTGGAGCTGTGCGTGCCGAGAATTCCGTCCACGGCTCTGACCAGCAGGGTTGCTCTCCCTGCCGCCCGCCCGTGATGATCATCGATCATGTGCCTGCAGTTCATGTTCCTCCTGACCATGCGGCTAGCAGCGTGGCTGCGGCTATCCGGGCGTGAGGAGACATGGAAGACCGCAGAGATCTTGATCCTGCGACACCAGCTCGCCGTCTTGCAGCGGCGGCAACCGCGCCGCCCGAACCTGAACTGGGCTGACCGGGCAGTTCTCGCGACCCTGCTCAGCGTGATACCGAAAGCCCGCCGCCAGGGACTGCGGCTGCTGGTCACCCCGGACACGATCCTGCGCTGGCACCGCAACATAGTCCGTCGCCGCTGGGCCACCAGGTCCAGGCGCGGCAACACCGGTCGCCCGGCCACCCGGCGGAACATCAAGGCTCTGGTCCTCCGGCTAGCCCAGGAGAATCCTGAATGGGGCTACCGCAGGATCCATGGCGAGCTGGCCGGCCTGGGCGTAAAGATCGCGGCGTCGACGGCATGGGAGATCCTGAAGAACGCCGGAATGGACCCCGCGCCGCGGCGGACCGCGCCAACCTGGTCCCACTTCCTGCGCTCACAAGCCGAAGCGGTGCTGGCGTGCGATTTCTTCACAGTCGACCTGCTGGACGGCACCCAGGCCTACGTCCTGGCGGTGATAGAACACACGAGCCGGCGCATCCGCATCCCTCGGAGTCACGCGGCATCCGACCGGGGAATGGACCACCCAGCAGGCCCGCAACCTGGTGATAGATCTTGGCGAGCAGGCGCACCGGGTCAAGTTCATGATCCGCGACCGCGGATCAAACTTCACCGCAGCGTTCGACGCGATCCTCGCCGACGCCGGCATCCGGACCGTGCTCTGCAACGTCCGGACGCCCCGCATGAACGCGGTCACCGAACGCTGGATCGGGGGATGCCGCCGCGAGCTGCTGGACCGCACCCTCGTCTGGAACCAGGCCCATCTGCGACAGATCCTGCGCCAGTACGAGACCCACCACAATCAGCACCGGCCGCACCGCTCCCTCCACGGCGCCGCGCCGCTGAAACCGCTACCCGAGCCGGTCGATCTCGGTCGGTGCCGCGTCCGACGACAGACGCGCGTCAGTGGGCTGATCAACGAATACCGCCTGGTCGCATGACGTGGACGAGGTTTTCGGCACGCACAGGGAGCGGCCCGGCGGTTCGCTGTCGTGATCGAGCAGGAGGCCGGTGCTCACCGGCGGCTCTACGGCTTGGTCACGATCCAGCCGCGACGCTGAAGCTCGGCGGCGAGTTGCTCCGCAGGCATGTCGCGCAGTGCCTGCCCGGCGGCGGGCTGCCGTGCCGTTGGGGCAGCGACCGGGGCGCTCCTGTCGAACTCCGCGTCCTGCAGGCGGTCGATGAATGCTGCCACCTCGTCGCGGGTGAACTTGCCACCCGCCTGGCGCTGGGTAAACCCCATGGGGCCGCGCGCGTCGCGGAAGCCGGCGTGGCCCGCCTCCTGGAGGAGGGTCAGCAGCTCCTGCACCTGCCTCGCCGATGCCGGCGGGCCTGACTGTTTACCGAACGTCATGGCCGCCAGTCTCGCCGAAGCGGCGATGGAATCCCAGCAGGACGGGACGCCCGCCGATCCCGGATGAGATCCGCGAAGCCAGAAAAGGGTCGGTGCAGCCCACAGGGGCTTGGACATGGTACGGCGCAGCACAGGGTCGCCTAAAAGGCCAGGTCAAGGTCGATGGCACAGTTCTGGCACCCCACAGGCTGCAGCTGCCTTCTGGATAGTGATTTGGCAACCAGTCATCATATTTACGGCAGTCTTCTTCTGTGGTTGTGCCACGGCCCCGGCTATGACCGCGATCGTTTCAGCAGTCGGCTTGTACGTACCTAAGGAAAAGCAATCTGAGGCTTTCGGTTGGCTTGCAATGGGTGCCGCTACCGGGTCGGCTGCAGCCAGTGGCATCACTGGTGCGGAAACCCAGAGCGTGGGCGTGGTGCCGGCCTGCGCCTCATGCGTTATCTTCCTCATTATGGGGTCTCTGATCGTCAAGGCAAATGTCGGCAGAAGCGAGGCTGCCGCGCCGTCTCACCGGAGTACTTTTCCTCAATGATCCTTAGAGTCGGTCGGGCGCGGCTATGCCAAGGAGTTCCAAGCCCAGCTTAAGTGTGCTGCCGGTGAGCTGGCACAGGGCAATTCGGTTAACCGTGAGCTCTTGTTTCGGCGCTTTCAGCACCGGGCATTCCTCATAAAATTCGGTAAACGCTTGAGCCAGACTGTACAGGTAATCGCACAGGCGGTGCGGCTCATAGTTCTCCCTGACCGCGGTGAGCGCTTCGTCCAGGCCGTCGAGAAGCATCGCCAGCCTGCGCTCGGCCCGCTCAAGCGGCAGGCCGACGCTGATGGCCGAGGGCAGTCCGGTCGGGGCTCTGCGCAGGATGGACTGGACGCGGGCGTACGCGTACTGAAGGTAGACGCCGGTGTTGCCCTGGAGGGACACCATCCGATCCAGGCCGAAAATGTAGTCGCGGGTGCGGCCGGTGGACAGGTCCGCGTACTTGACGGCACCGATGCCTACTTCGGTTCAACCGGAGGGCGAGGCTGGCGGGGTCCAGCCTGGGATTCTTCTCCTCGACCGTGGCCTTTGCCCGCTCGACGGCCTCATCAAGCAATGAGATGAGGCGTACGGTGTCCCCGGTCCGTGCCTTGAACGGTCGGCCATCGGGACCAAGCACTGACCCGAACGAGACGTGCACGGCCTGGACGTCGTCGGGAAGGTATCCCGCCCTGCGTGCCGCCTCGAAGACCATGCGGAAATGAAGCGTCTGCCGTGCGTCGACGACGTGCAGGATGCGGCTAGCGTGCAGGGTGCCGACACGGTAGCGAATGGCGGCGAGGTCAGTGGCCGCATAGCCGAAGCCGCCATCTGACTTCTGGACGATCAGTGGGGCGGGATCACCGTCGGGTCCGAGGATGTCATCGAAGAAAACGCACAGGGCGCCGTCGCTGCGCACGGCGATGCCGCGCTTTTCAAGGTCGCTGGCAACTTCCTGGAGGAAGGGGTTGTAGAAGCTCTCGCCTACCGCGTCGTCGTCGGTCAGGAGCACGCCGAAACGGTCGTAGACGTCGTTGAAGTAGACCTTTGACTCGGCGACGATCTCCTTCCACGCGCCAACCGTCTGCGGATCCCCGGCTTGGAGGGCGACGACCCGGAGGCGGGCGCGTTCAGCGAATTCCGGGTCACTGTCGAACTCTTGCCTCCCGGCCCGGTAGAGCGCGTTCAGTCGTGAGATGGCCTCGATCCCTGACTCGCCCTGGCCCAGATTGAGATTGTCGTGCGAGTGCTCGAGCAGGTACTGGATGAGCATTCCGAACTGGGTGCCCCAGTCGCCGAGGTGGTTCTGCCTGATGACCTTGGTAGCGTCGAACTCCAGCACCCTGGCGAGAGCGTCGTCAATGATGGTGCTGCGAAGGTGGCCGACATGCATTTCCTTGGCGATGTTGGGTTGTGAGTAGTCGATCACCGTGACGCTGCCGGTGTCAGCGGCTGGTATCCCCAGCCGGGGGTCGTCGCGCCGCAGCACCAGTGCCTGTACTGCCTGTTCGTCATAGAGGTCGGTTCTCGTTACGTGCATATCCTCGGGATCACCGCCAATCCGGACGGGCCGTGGACCACGCAGCAGATCCGCAACCTCCTGATGGATCTGGGTGATCGCGCCGCCGACATCCGGTTCCTGGTCCGTGACCGGGCCGGGCAGTTCACCGCATCGTTTGACGCAGTCCTGGCCGATGTTGGTATCCAGGTCGTGAAGATCCCGCCCCGAAGCCCGCGCGCAAACGCTTACGCGGAACGGTTCGTGCTCACCGCCCGGACCGAGATCACCGACCGGATGCTCATCTTCAGCGAACGGCATCTGCGGACGATCCTGGCCCAGTATGAGACCCATTACAACGGACGGCGACCCCATCGCAGCCGCCAGCTCCGCCCACCCCGGCCCGACCACCCCGTCGCTGATCTCTCCCAGAAGCGGATCAAGCGCCGGCCCGTTTTCGGGGGCCTCATCAACGAGTATCAGCGAGCCGCATAGAAGCCCAGGTCAGGGCCGGTGGCCCGAGTTCTGGAACCCCACAGGATGGACTGCTATCTTTTATACTTAGTCACCTCCTGCCATAGAGAGAGCTGAGCCTTATGCCAAAACGAGGTTCCATCCGGGGGCAATCCACCTACAATCCTAACGCGCCCCACACGATTGAGAGCGCCTGCGAAAAAGTTGCTGGCGCACTGTGGGATGCAATCGATCTCCTTCTCATTCATAATGAGGGGCCTACAGGAGGAGAGGCACCGCGCGGGGTATTGAATCCGCTTGTGGTTCTGCTCGCCGTATCAGCGTGGGAGCGATTTGTCTACGAACTTGCAGAAGCGACAGGCATCTCGCTCCGCGAGCGGGAGACTGTCGGCGGGTTCGATCGCAAGCAACTTAAGAAGACCCTAGAGATTCTGCGTGCGGCCAGTAATGGCACTTTGCCCAACGGTTTCAACGTTACAGTATACGATCACACGTACAGCATCCTCCGGAAGCGGGATCAGCTCGAGATAGGCAAGGATAAGCAAGCCTTTCTTGAGGAGTTCAAATCCTATGTGGAGCTGAGGAACGGCGTAGCACATCGGGTCGTGCCGCAACGAATGACGGCCGAAGACCTCAGGTCGGATGCAGCCACTGGGGTCGGCGGCAACTGGCAGGGACTCACAATCAACACAAGCGTCGCGCGTATGATAATGGCGGCATACATACAGCTTGTTGATCAGGCAATTATTCATGTCTGCGAGGCGCAAGGAATCGGACCTGAAAAGCTCTCGCGGTTGAGATTGCCCGGCTTCTGGTTCACGGATGATCATGCGGCCACGAACTCGCATCGAACCTGGCAGCCGGGATGCCTCTGGGAAGGCACGGTTCTTCCACGGACGCCATGACGCGAGCCTGCACCTGGGCCATGCAGGTAAGATGCACCACCGTCCTCTGCATGCATTTCAAGCTAATATGGGCTCATCGGCCGAGGTCGATCTAGGAGCCTATAACTGTCCATATTGGCGGCTCGGCGCGCGGTTATCAAGAGCTCCCTACCGGGGGCGATCCCTGCGACGTCCGAGCAGGCAGCGGTCAGGTCCGTATGTTTATGCATGGCCAGCGCTGGGGCGTGATCGCCCGCTATGCCGCGATGAGGCGCGTCGCCATCGAGCCTTTGCAGTGGCTCGGCCAGGAGGAGCGCGGACCTACGTCAGGTCCAGGTCTCGCAGGCGCTCGTGGCGCCAACCGTCAACGTCTGGCGCCGATCGCGGAGCGTGACTGAAGCTCGGCGACAACCCGCACACGTACCCGTCGGTCGGATCGGCCGGGAACCTTCGCCAGCGGTGTTCTGCGTGGGCGTTCGGAGTGACCCATCGCTGCCTCCGGCTATTACCCAGGCTCAAGACGCCATGTCGATCGAGGTCCCGGCGCCGTTGAAGTGCGGCATGTGTGCATGGAAGTAGCGAGGTCGCACGGCCAGTTGTCTGGCCGCGCGACCCCTGCGTTACGCGAGATGGTTCACGCCGTGCGTGCCGGGTGGCGGTGTGCTGTGCGTGCCCGGTCGGCGATGACAGTCAGGGTGGCGGCGAACAGTGCAGCCCCGACGGCGATGAGGGTGATCTGCCAGCCGGGCATCCCGCCGGTCACCACCACGTGGGCTGGTGTCCCGTGCTGCAGCCCAAACCGGAAGTAGTCCCCGGTGCCAGGCGGGGGAACTCGTTCGGCGAAGGCGGGAGCAGCGCCGAGGCCCAGGATGATGGTGGCCAGCCCGGCCAGGGCGTAGGTGAGGTGGCGGATGCGGTTCATGATGGCCTCCTGTCTGTGTGGTCTGGTGAGGGCGCTGATCATCTGCGTCCGTTGGCTGTTCTTGCCGGTGGCGGCCTTGGCGCCGCCTGATCCCAGGGTCGGCAGGAACGAGAGTGATCACCACGCGTAACCGCCCACAGCACAGGCCACAGGAATCACTGGCTGCGCCCCGCAGGCCGGGTTGCCTCGCGTCTGTGCGCGGGGCCCGGAGCGTGATGGCGGAACGGGCGGATGGTGCGTACGCTGGGTGAACGCCTTTCCATGTGGGACCGGGTCACCGACGGGAGAGTGGCGAGGGGATGGGCCGTGGCCGGGGATGCTGGGCTGGGGTTCGCGGGGCTGTTGCGGCAGCTGCGGGTACAGGCGCGGCTGACCCAGGAGGAGCTGGCCGAGGCGGCGGGTATCAGCACCCGGGCGGTCAGCGACCTGGAACGTGGCGTCAACCGCACCGCGCATAAAGACACCGCCCAGCTGCTGGCCGCCGCGCTGGGCCTGGACGGGTCGACGGGCGAGCTATTCGTGGCGGCCGCCCGCGGGCGGGCCCCAGCCGAGGCGGTGCTGGCCGCCCAAGGCAGTGGCCGGGCAACCTTAACCACTGCGGCGCCCCGGGCGCTGCCGCGTGATACCGCGAGCTTCACCGGCCGGGCAGCCGAGCTGGCCGGGCTGCTGGGCGAGATTGGCGGTCTGGAAGCCGTCGCCGGGGTTATCGGCATTCATGCGATCGATGGGATGGCGGGGATCGGCAAGACCACGCTGGCCGTGCACGCCGCTCACCAGCTGGCGGAGCATTTCCCAGACGGGCAGATCTTCCTGCCCCTGCACGCCCACACTCCCGGCCAGCGGCCGGTAGATCCGGCGGAGGCGCTGGTCAGCTTGCTGCTGACGGCCGGGGTGAACCCACAGATGATCCCGCCAGGCCTAGAAGCAAGGACGGCCCGCTGGCGGGACCACATGGCTGGGAAGAAGATCCTGCTGCTCCTTGACGACGCGGCCAGCCACGACCAGGTGGTTCCCCTGTTGCCCGGCACGGCGGGCAGCCTGGTGCTGGTGACCAGCCGCCGCAGGCTGGCTGCGCTCCAGGACGCCACGGTGATCAGCCTTGACACCCTGCCACCTGACGAGGCTGCCGAACTGCTGGCCCGGCTGGCAGTGCGACCCGGCATGAGCGCGGGAGACGCCGCCGCGGCCGAGATCACCGGTTTGTGTGGGTACCTGCCACTGGCGATCAGTATGCTCGCCGCCCAGCTGCGCCACCATCCGACCTGGACCTCAGCTCAGCTGGCCGCGGAGCTGTCACAGGCCCGGGACCGGCTCACCCTGATGCACGCCGAAAATGTCTCCGTCGCCGCTGCGTTCGACTTGTCCTACCAGGACCTCAGCACCGGCCAGAAGCGGATCTTCCGCCGCCTCGGCCTTGTTCCGGGCGCGAGCATCGACGTTTATGCGACAGCGGCGCTGGAAGGCACCAGTCTGCAAGCAGCCCGCGGCTGCCTCGGTGACCTGTATGACCAGCACCTTCTGACCGAACCTGCACCGGGCCGCTACCAATTGCATGACCTGCTCCGCGAGCACGCCCGTGCCCTCGCCGATGCTGACGACCGTGCTAATGCTGACGCAGCAATGGAGCGGCTGCTGGACTACTACCTGCACGCCGCTGCCGCCGCTAACCGGCTTATCGCTGGGCGCCCGCCCCCGGCCATTCCCCCTTTGGCCTGTACGCCACAAGCCGTGCCGCAACTGGCCAGCCAGAAGGAGGCACTGGCCTGGCTCGAGACCGAGCGGGCCAACCTGCAGGCGTGCGCGGACTACGCGGCAGCGCACGGCCTGGCCGTCCATGCGGTGTGGCTGCCCGCCCAGCTCAGCGACTTCCTGCGCACGCACGGCTACCTGGATCAAGCCCTCGCCCTGCACCGGGCCGCAGCCGAGATCGCCCAAGCCGCGGGTGACCGCGCTGGGCAGGCCACCGCCCTGAACAACCTCGGTTACATCTACCGGCTTGTCGGCCAGTACTCCGCTGCCATCAGCTCGCTTACACGGGCGCTCAGCCTCTACCGCGACCTGGGCAACCAGGATGCCCAGGTGGAGACGCTCAACCTTCTCGGCACGGTGCACAACGAAATTGACGACCTCCCGGCGGCGGCCGAGGCGGCGGCCGAGGCGCTCACCAGCGCCCGCGCTGCAGGCGACCGGTCCGGTGAGGCGCACGCCCTCGTCACGCTCGCTACCGCACAGCAGGGTGACATCGGCTACCGGGCCGCCACCGAGATATACAGCCAAGCGCTGGCCCTGCTGCGTGAGGCCGGTGATCAGCACGGCCTAGCGCGGGCCCTCACCGTGGTTGGCATCACACAGAAGTGGGTGGGCGATTACGGTCAGGCCGTCAGTTCCTTCACCGAAGCGGCCACCTTGTCCCGCGATCTTGGTGACCCACTGTATGAAGGCCTGGCCCTGATCCGGCTCGGCAATGTGCACCGCGAGACCGGTGACTACCAGGCGGCGGCCACAGCGGTCAACCGAGGGCTGGCCCTAGTGCAGGAACCTGGCAGCCAATCCTGGGTGGCGGAGGCACTCCAGGAACTCGGCGCCGTGCAGTACCTCACCGGTGATCACCAGACCGCCGCCACAACCCTCACCCGGGCCCTCACTATGCACCGCGAACTGGGCGCCAGGTGGGGCGAAGCTGAGATCTTGAACCTTATCGGCGCACTGCACGCCACCACCGTCGGCCCCGAAGAAGGGATCGCACGCTACACCGAAGCGCTCACCATCGCCCGTGACATCCCCGCACCGGAAATAGAAGCAGACGCACTCACCGGCATCGCCCACTGCCACCTCCAGACCGGCAACACCACCGCCGGCACTGCGCTCCTGCGGCAAGCGCTGGACATCTACCAGCGGATCGGATCACCCAGCGCACAGCGCATCCAGGAAAGCCTCGACGAGCACCCCAGCTGACGCAGAACACTCGGCCAAACCAACAGGACGCTAAGCGGCGAGCCACCGACAGAACACCGTTCCAGTACGTCCCTGCGATCCGTCAATAGAGCCACGACACATGTCCGCCAGCTGATGTGCGACAGGTCTAGAGGCCTGCCGATCACATGACGGGAGGCAGCCGATGACAGGACGTTGTTACGATCTCGCATGAGACCAGACCGTGGCGCCCATTGTTACGCGACACCGCAGCCATACATGCTCGTTAACACACGAGCATCGGACCACATGAACGCGGCAGTGGCCATCTCATTGAACCGCCCCGGGGTTTCCAGAGTCTCCGGACTCACCGGGGCGATTCACAACAAGCTCTCACTAATCGCACGACAGCGGCCGAAGTGGCGACTTTCAAGTCCGGTACGCCCGCCCGCGCCCGCGAGCTGCGCTCGGGGCTTGGCGCCGACTCGCGTTCAGCGCACAGATATCCGCCCTTGCAGACTACCCATCCAATACAGCCTCTGTTGCTCCGTCCCTACGCAGATCGAGAAGAACAGATCGGGAGATCTGCGCGACCGTCCTTCCAAAAGAGCAGCTCCAGGAGCGCACAAATTTGGCGTTGCATGTCGTTCTCGGCCTATGTAAAGCTCTGCTGAGATTACCGCGCACATTACCGACTCGCGGCGAGGCTCCGGCACGGCACCGGATGCGGCGGTACGCCCGTCATCGAGCCATCGACGGCGGCAAGGATCTGGTATCGGCATGGGCGAAGCCCCGGGTGACCTCGCGGCCAGCGCCGGCCAAGTCCCGTGCGCCGCGCCGCGCCTCCTTCTCATGGCGCACTAGCGCGCCGACAGACGTGCAAGATTCGCCACGGCGCAACCCTGCGCCTGAGCGGCGCAGCGCACCGGCAGGCCCAGGGCCGGACTGACCCATCGGCGCGGCGCCGAGCCGCCCGTCAGCGAATGCGCGGCCCTGGCCGGCAGGCCCGGCTCCTGGGGCCGACCGGGCCGGCCAGGACAGCCAGCGGCTGGGCCACTTGCATATGCGGCAACAGTCACAGGCACGAACGGCCCTCCAGGCGGGCCGAATGAGGCCTAAGTGGCAAGGTTCACCGGACCGACGAGGCAGGGATTTGCCCAGGTGACAGGGTGGTCAACGCCGATTCAGCGCCTGGAACTCGGTGCCCTGCCAGCAGCCCCAGCAGGGGAGAGATTCGGTCCGAACACACGTACGGCGGCCCATCGGGCCGCCGTTGCTGTACTTTCCTGCTGTACCCACTGTTCGATTTATTCGAATTTTGCTTCTGACCAGTGGAGCTAAGCGGGCTCGAACCGCTGACCTCTTGCATGCCATCTGGCGGCAGCACGTCCACCCGCGTCCATACCCGCAGGTCACCGTTCTCCCGCATCCCTGCCCGTCCTCCTGCATCCGCACCTGTTGCTGTACTTCCGTGCTGTACTGCTCGTCCAGGCGATCACGCCTCAGGCCACCTCGCTCACGGCGGCGAGCCGGCGCAGTCGCTGTGCTTCTTCGGCCAGGTGCTCGATCGCATCCCGCAGCGAGGTTCCGCGCTCGGCGGCCAGCCCAGCCAGGACCCATCCCCGGATCAGTGCCCCGACCGGCACCCCCGCTTGGGCCGC
The DNA here is from genome assembly GCA_963723595.1 of uncultured Actinomycetes bacterium. Taxonomy (GTDB): domain Bacteria; phylum Actinomycetota; class Actinomycetes; order Streptosporangiales; family Streptosporangiaceae; genus RYN-230. The sequence goes on along the minus strand of CAVRRQ010000006.1, from coordinate 1,712,702 downwards.
GATCCGCTCAATCTCGGCGAACTCCTCAGCCGGCAGCCGTACCGACTGCACCACTGACCGGCCGTGCCGCTCGCCCCGCGTCCCCTCCGGAAGCGGCAGCTCACGTGTGGCCTCCGATTCAGCCTGCGCGATCTCCACCGCCCGCTTCGCGTCCATCACTCGCCCCTCTCATACCGCCGCCGGTCTGAGGAGTTGGACTCCCAGCCGTTGGCACCCCAGTAACCGCCGTCCTCACGGTGGACCACGATTACGGTCAGAATCTTGTTCCGGCTGTGGCTGTAACCGATCACCCGCACGCTGCGCCCAGACTTGCTGTGCGGATCCGGGTCAAACCAGACCGCGTCGATGTCAGCGAGAGCCTCCTCCGCCTCTTCCGGCGTCACCTGGTGACTGGCCTGCATATGCCCAGCACCATGGGTCCAGTCCACATCGACCTTCACAACTACGATTCTACTACAGGCGAGAGCCAGCCACCATGTCCAGCCTGTGGCGCGCCAGAACTCGTGCAGAGGACCTGACCTGGCCTTCTATCCTCGGCGCTCGTGCTCTTCCGCCTCGTGTATCTGCTCATGGTCCGGTTGTTCGGCTGGCTGGCGCTGCTCGCGCGGAGCGGCATCTCGAAGGACGTGGAGATTTTGGTGCTGCGGCACGAGGTTGCGGTCCTGCGCCGTCAGGTCGCCCGCCCGAAGCCGGACTGGGCCGACCGGGCCATAATCGCCGCCTTGGCGCGACTGCTGCCCATGCACCTTCGGCTGCACCGGATCGTGACACCTGGCACCATGCTCGCCTGGCACCGGCGCCTGGTGAAGAGCAAGTGGACCCACCCGAACACCACCGGACGCCCGCCGATCCCGGAGGAGATCCGCGAGCTAGTCCAACGGCTGGCCAGGCAGAACCCGCGGTGGGGGCACCGGCGCATCCAAGGCGAACTCCTCGGTCTTGGTTACCGCATCGGCGCAGGACGATCCGCCGGATCCTGGCCGCTACCGGACTCAAGCCCGCGCCATGCCAGGCGTCACCGGCTTGGCGGCAGTTCCTGGCCTCCCAGGCGTCCGAAATCCTCGCGTGCGACTTCTTGCACGTTGACACCGTGTCCCTGAAACGCCTGTACGTCTTCTTCGTGATGGAGATCCAGACCCGGCGGATGCACATCCTGAGCGTCACCGCGCACCCCACTGGGGCGTGGACCATCCAGCAGGCCCGCAACCTGCTCATGGACCTCGGCGAACGTGCTGCCCAGTTCGAATTCCTGATCCGCGACCGCGACAGCAAGTTCACGGCGGTATTCGATGAGGTGTTCGCCGGCAATGGTATGTGCATCATCAAGACGCCGGTCCGGTCACCCCGCGCCAACTCCTTCGCGGAGCGGTATGTGGGAACGCTGCGGCGCGAGTGCCTTAACCACCTCCTGATCTACGGTGAACGCCACCTCAGGCGGATCCTGGCCGAGTACTCGCGCCATTACAACGAGCATCGGCCCCACCCGTCGCGGGAACAAAGACCGCCGCTGCACGAGCCCGGCCAGGCGGTCAACGTAACCGCCCGGATCAAGCGCAGACAGGTCGTCCACGGCATGATCAACGAGTACGGAAGAGCAGCCTGACGAGCACAGAAACACCAGCTCAGAACCAGTGTGCTAGTTGTGGCACGGCACAGGCATCGTACAGCCTGGCGACGCCGTCGAACAGGCTTCGCTGCTGTTCCCGCTTCCTGCGCTGTTCCTCCGTCTCGGCGGTCACGGTTGCAGTCTGTCCCGTATTTCGGCCACCCGTCGAGGCCTGCGCCACCGAAATCCCCGCCTCCGCGACGTCGACCAGTTCACTCTTCTGACCCGTACCTGGCGCAGCGCACATAGCCGCGAGGGGTGCCGGCCGCCGGTCGGTTGTCGGCGCTTCAGATCGGCAAGAAGGACAGGCGGATCGGCTGGATCGCCACCGCGGCCTGGCGGCGGCAGATCAAGTGCGAACTGAACCCGGAGCACTCCGCCGGGCAATCGCATAGAAACTCGGGATCGGCTCGAAGTCGCCCTGCGTGGTGAGCGGCACGCCGTGCATAGTCATCGGCCCGCTCTTGAGCGTTTCCCAGTACGCGGGTGGGAACAGCGCTGCTAGCTGCACTTCACCGAAATGCCTGGGTGGCTTAATGCCCGCCGCGATGCAATTCCGGAGCGGCTCAGGCATGTCCGTCACGGTTGCGCCCTGGGCCACCAGCTGATCGAGCGGATCGCCCGCATAGTTAGTCTCCGCGAAGTAGACCGCGCCCCGCCGGCCGACTATGTCGCGGAGGTTCGCCACCGCTCGCTCGCGCTGCTCGGCGTCGAAGACGTGGAACACGCCACGCATGAACACATTTGCTTCGCCCAGCTCCTCGAAAAGCTTCTGGCCTGCACCAGCCGTGCTTGCGTCGAGGACACGGTAGGTGACGTTGCCCACCTCGCCGGACTCCTCCTCGGCCCGCCTGACGGCGTGCGCGGAAATGTCGATCCCTAGCACCTTGGGGAAGCTGCCCGCTAGCAGCCGCGAGAACCGGCCATTGCCGCAGCCGATGTTGACTATGGGAAGGTCCCGGGCCATGTGCTCTAAAGCTTGATCGCGTACACGGTCGAGTTCCTCGGTGCTGGCCGCATCCCAAATCACTTCCCCGTCCGCGCCGGTGCGGTGGATACCCGCCCAGAATCGATCCCATGCCAAACCCTGATCGCGGGGCGATCGAACTCCGTACCAAATGAGCTGCGGAATGAGCAAATACTTATAGAAACCCACGATCCCGATATTACCATTGGAGTGCTGGCGACCCGAACCTCCGTAGCCAGCCGTGACTGCGACGCCGGGTTGAACCGCTGGCGAGGACACGGTGACTTTCCTGTCGCTACTTGGCTGGGTACCGTTGGCCCTGACCGAGCGTCATCGCCACTGCTGGACCCTGGAGGACGTCACAACCTCATCTGCCGCCGACCGAGCGTTGGACAGTGGGGCGGTTCTGTCTCGGTGGCGCCGGGCGCACGGTGCACATGTTGCGTGAGCATCATGATCGCTTCGCAGAGCAGCCGCCCGTGCCGATGCCCGTGCCGGGTCTGCGGACCCCGGGCGCGGCTGAAGCCTGTTGCAGCTGAAGAGCGGGACGCGGGACGCTGCGGGTGTGGACATGCATCCCGGCCAGCTGGCCATCTCCCCCGAGACGGTGCGCGAGCTGGTGGATGCGCAGTTCCCCCAGTGGCGGGCCCTGGCCGTTAGGCCGGCAGATTCTGCGGGGACCGTCAACGCCATCTTCCGCGTCGGCGACCACCTCGCAGCCCGGCTCCCCCTGGAACCCGGTGATCCCGGAACGGCGCGCCGGCACCTGGAGGCTGAGGCCAGAGCAGCCAGCGAGCTGGCCGGGCGCACCCGGTTCCGCACGCCCGAGCCGGTGGCGCTGGGCGAACCCGGGACGGGCTACCCGCTCCCGTGGCTCGTGCAAACCTGGCTGCCCGGTATCACCGCCACCGAACAGGACCCAGGCGGATCCGCCGCGTTCGCACAGGACCTCGCCGAGTTCATCAGCGGGGTGCACGGCATCAGCACGGGCGGCCGGACGTTCAGCGGGCCAGGCCGCGGAGGCGACCTGGCCTCCCACGACGCCTGGATGCAAACCTGTTTCTCCCGCAGCGGCCAGCTCCTGGACGTGCCGCGGCTGCGCCGGATGCGGGACATCTTCCGGGAACTGCCGCACAGCGGGCGCGGGGACGTGATGAGCCACGGTGACCTTATTCCCGGCAACGTGCTCGTATCCGGCGGGCGCCCGGCCGGGGTCCTGGATGTCGGCGGCCTGGGACCGGCTGACCCCGCACTGGACCTGGTCGCTACGTGGCATCTGCTGGAGCCTGGCCCGCGGCAGGTACTCCGCGACGACCTGAGATGTGATGACCTCGACTGGGACCGCGGCAAGGCCTGGGCCTTCGAGCAGGCCATCGGAGCCGTCTGGTACTACGCCGACAGCAACCTCGCCATGAGCCAGATGGGCCGGCGCACCCTGCAACGCATCCAGGCAGACACACCGCCAACCTGGGCCTGACCAGACACAAAGACGGCCAGGCCTCCCCGCACCAGATCCGCCGTTATGCGCTGCCAACCGGATCGACTGGCTGTCCGTCGCGGGCGCACCCGAACGAGCATTATGTGCGGCTTCTTTGTGGAGCATCTGCCTACGCTCGGGCCCCGATGCTGGCGATCGTGCACCTGGAGCAGCGATGCCGCTGCTCTTTGTACGGGCGGTACTCGGCGCCGTCCCACCAGGTCCGGCGGGCGATTCCGTCCGCGGGCCAGCCCATGAGAGCGAACGCGGCCGGCGTGGGATCATTGCCCTTCAGCACTACCGCGGGGAACGGGCCGGCTGATAGGACCACGCCGCCGGCGGCCTCGACAGTCCACCGGTAGGAGCGCGAGTATTCGAAGAAGTCGGGAAGGTCCACGACATCGACCCACACCGACACGAACACGCCCATCCGGTCCGGGAGGACCTCCAGCCGGCGCGACCAGTCGGGGCGCTGGTGTTCGCGGTCGGGCGGCCACCACACCGGTTCCGTCAGTGCTGAGAGAAGAACGCTGGTACCCGGCAGGTGTTCAGCGGTGAGATCAAACCAGGCCCGGGCCCCTGCCTCGTCGGCGAATCCGGCTACGGCGAGGTGGCTCGGCGCAGGCCGCGCGTCCTGCTCTGACCAATCATGGACGGGTCCGTCGGCAAGCAGCTGTCCGGCCCGTTCGCCGGCGGCATCGGCCAGCCGATCTCCCTCGTGTAGTTCTGTGTCGCTCCACGTGGCGACATAGCTGTTGAACCTTGGCATCATCAATCCCTTCTTAGCTGCGGACAGCATGAGTGAGCCGCAGATGGAATACGCTTGCCGGCGTCATTCTCGCCTCGAGGAGTTCGTAGCAGGACTCGTCCGAGGCGGCTGACCGTGTCTGGGTGCGTGAGCCGGACCGGAGCGCGGCCGCCGCTGCCGGGCGGAGGAGAGGCCCCTTAGCACGGTCTGGGCCAGAAGCTCATGGTGGGCGTCGATGTCGTTAACGAAGCCGATGCCGCGCAGCTCGAGGGACACGGCCCCGTGGGATGCGCTCCACAGCCGCTGGGCGACCTCGGCGGGATCACCGTCGGCGAGCGCGCCGGCCGCCATGGCTCTGGACACGTGGTCGGCCAGCCGGCCGAAGGGCGCAGCGGCGTGGGCGAGTGCTGCTGGGGATGGCCGCCAGCCCGGAATGGCCCGGTCGAACATGAGCCCGTACAGGGCAGGGTGGGTCTTGGCGAAGGAGCGGTAGCGCCGAGTGGCGTCGGCCAGCGCGCCGAGCGGGTCGGGATCACCGCCAGCGGCAAGGGCGGCGTCAAGTTCGTCGAAGCCCCGTGCCAGCAGCGCGTCGAGCATGCCGTGCTTGCCCCCGAAGCGGTTGTAGACGCCCATCGGTGCCACACCCGCTTCTGCCGCCATCCGGCGCACGGAGAGCGCCTCGGCCCCGCCGCGCTCCAGCAGGCGCTCTGCCCCCTCTAGCAGCGCGCCCTCGACCTCGATGCTCGGGGTGCGGCCTGACGGGTCCGCTCTCACACGCATAGTTGTAGCACGCCGTGCTACAACTATGCAACATTGTTCTACAAGCCGGGCGGACACCGATCAGCCTTCCTGGGGGCGAGGTGGCCGATCGTGGTGCAGGCACAGCCAGTTGCCTGTCCGGACCGGCATGGCCGACGTGATTTGCGCCAACCGGCAAGTCCCGGCAGCAAGGACGGTCCCGGGACCCGGCGCGACACAGGCGAGCCCGTACGAGCGACCCAACGCTGGCCGGTCCCGAGGAGGCACACTCGCGGATCGCAGAAGCTGGCCAGGCTTCTTCATCGCCTGCAGGCAGCCGCAGACGCCGATTCCGGCGGAAGCTCCCCTGCTGCCCGCCCCGAACTGGCCGATCTGTAGTCGCCTCAGCGCCGATCTCCTACACAGACAGCCGCGCCGATTCGGCGTTATGCGTGTGTTCCCGACCTATCTACAGGGCGGTAGCGCTTACCGCTCGTACTCACCGATCTCGCGACGAGACTCCGGCACGGCGCGAGCCACGCAGCGATACGACGCCGCCATCCAGCTACCGACGGCGGCCAGGACCTGGCATAGGCAGCGCCAAAGCCCTACTGGATCACCTGACGGCTGACACCCGGCCACGTCCCGTGTGCCGCGGCACGCCTGGTCCCTCAGGCGGCGCACCGGCGCGCCAACAGGCGCGCAGAGCTGCGCCACGGCGCAACCCTGCGCCTGAGCGGCGCAGCACACCAGTAGGCCCCGCGCCGACTGACACGATCGGCGCAACGCGCCGAGCCCCCGCGCCTCGCGTGCCGCTAACGAACGCGCGGCCCCTGGTTAGCGGGCGCGCCGCCTGGGAGTAGACCAGACGGCCAGGACGGCCAGCACGGCTGGACTACTTGCAGATGCGGCAACAGTCACTGGCAGAAATGGCCTTCCAGGAGGGCAGGGGTGACCAGAGTGTCAAGAGTCACGGGACCGATGACAAGGCGATTTCCGCAGGTGGCAGGCTGACCAACGCCGGTTCAGCGCCTCGAATCCGCTGTCCTGCCAGGAGCCCGAGGCGGCGGAGGTGCCCGATCCGAACACACCTACAGCGGCCCATTCGGCCGCCGTTGCTGTACTTCCCTGCTGTACTGCCTGTTCGAACCGTTCGAATTTCGATTCTGACCAGTGGAGCTAAGCGGGCTCGAACCGCTGACCTCTTGCATGCCTGTGAGTCTTGGGTCGTCGGTATCGGCCGTGTCTTATGGCTGGGCCGGCCAGGGTTGGTGTCTGGTGGCGCCGGGTGACTCCTTGCATGCCTGACCGCCTTGTGGCGTGTCTTGCTAATGACCTGTCCCCGATGCTGCCAGCACCGGCCTGGCCACCCTCGTTGGCCTGATCAGGAGCCTGTCCGGCCCTCGCGGGCCGTGACCCATCACAGGATTGCCGCGGGAGTTTCCCTCCAGGCCGGTGCCGCCATTCCAGCATCGCACCGAAGGAGGAACCACCGTGAGCGAAGTCCTGCAGGCAGACCTGGTCGTGGGCGTGGACACTCACCTGGACACGCACACCGCGGCGATCTGCGACGCCCGCGGCCGGGTGATCTCGCAGTTGCAGGTGCCGGCCACAACGGCGGGATACGCGCAGCTGCTGACCTGGGCCCGGTCGGCAGCCGGGGACTGCCCGGTGGCCTGGGCCGTGGAGGGAACCCGGCACTACGGCCTGGGCCTGGCCCGCCACCTCGCCGCCCAGGGCGAGCAGGTGTCCGAGATTGACTGCGCCCGTCACGTCGGGAAGCGCCGGGCAGGCAAGAGCGACCCGATCGACGCCGTCCGCGCAGCCCGCGAACTGCTCGCCCGCCCGGCACCCGCGCAGATGCGAGCAGATGGAGACCGGGAAGCCCTGCGGCTGCTGATGATCGACCGGGACAACGCCGTCCAGTCCTGCAAGACCACCCGCACCGCCCTGGCCGCGGTCCTGGTCACCGCCCCAGCCGACCTCCGCGAGCAGATCCGCCCCCTCCCCCGCGAACGGCGCGCGAAAGCATGCGCCGCGCTGACCTGCCCCGACACCGCTGACCGGCAGACCCGGGTACTGCACCAGACCCTCATCCGGCTCGGCCAGCGCATCGCCGCCCTCGCCGAAGTAGCAGCCGATCTCGAGGCACAGATCACCGAGATCGTCGAAGACATGGCCCCCGGCCTGGTCGCCGCCGAGTACGGACTTGGCCACCTCAGTGCCGCGCAGATCCTGCTGTCCTGGTCCCACGCCGGACGGATCCGCACCGAGCAGGCCTTCGCGATGCTCTCAGGCACCGCACCCGTCCCAGTGTCCTCCGGCCGGACCGACCGGCACCGGCTCAACCGGCTCGGCGACCGCCAGCTCAACCGCGCCATCCACACCATCGCCGTCACCCGCATGCGCTGCCACCAGCCCACCCAGGCCTACGTCCAGCGCCGCCGCACAGAAGGCAAGACCGACCGCGAAATCCGCCGCTGCATCAAGCGCTACCTCGCCCGCCACCTCTACCGAACCCTCAACAACGGCATCCTCAGCAGCGCTTGACAAACATGGGAGTGCCCTATGTCAAGCGGCGGCGGCGTGGCGTCCGCGGTGGAGGGCGGGATCGAAGGCGGTGCCGTCTTGCCAGCAGCGCCAGATGATGCGCAGCCAGGCGCGGGCCAGGATCCGGATGGCGTGCGGATGCCGGCAACCTCGGGCGGTCGCGGCGGCGTAAATCGCGGCGGCCCAGGGGTCGGCCATGCGGCTGCCGTTGGCGAAGTCCATGACGGCGGCGCGGAGTTTCTTGCTGCACGACCAGCGGAACACGGCCTGGCTGCGCTTGCCGGATTGCCGGGTTGACGGGCACGCCCCGGCCAGCGCGGCGAGCGCGTCATCGGTGGGGAACCGCTGGCGGCAGTCACCGATCTCGGCCAGCAGGGTCGCGGCGCGGATGATCCCGGAGCGCGGCAGGCTGGCAAAGATGTGCTGATCGGGGTGAGCGGCAAATAGCCGGCCGATCTCAGCGTCCAGAACGCTGATCTGCTCGTTCAGCGCGGCGGTCATGCCTGCGAACGCCAGGGTGATCTGGCCGCGGGCCTCGCCCTCGGCGCCGGCCAGTCCCGGCGCCGCGGCTGCCAGCCGGGCGTGCAGCACCGTGGCAGGGACGCCGCCGCTATAGCCCGCTGACCGCAGCCAGGCTGCAAGGCGGGCCGGGGACAGCCACGCCGCCCTGGCCGCGGTCGGGAAACGGCGCAAGAACGCCAGGCTGATCCCGCTGGCAGGCTTGGTGAACAGGCCGAGCGCGCCGGGGAACGCCAGCTCCAGGTTCACGTGCAGCTGCCCGATCACCTGTACCCGGGTCTCGACCAGGTCCTTACGCGACCGGCACAAGGCCCGCAGCGCACGGGTCGCCTCGGTGTCAGGCTGCAGGGGCTTCCACCGGTGCCCGTCGGTGCGAAGCGTGTCCGCCAGCACGTAGGCATCGAAGCGGTCGTCCTTGTTTCCCGCCGAGCCATACCGGGTCCGCAGCCCCTTGATCTGCCGGCTCGGCACCACGAACACCGCCAGCCCGGCCGCCAGCAACTCTTCCACCACCGGGCCATCGCCGCGCTCAATCGCCACCCTGGCCACGCCCGCGGAGCGCAGTCGCCGGACCATCGCCCTGATCGCGGCCGCGTCATGAGTGAAGCTGAACCGGCCAGCTACCGCGCCGTCCCCGTCCAGCACACAGGCGACATGAACCTCCGAAGCCCAGTCGATCCCCGCCACAACGCCCTCGGCCATAGCCGCACCACTTTCGTCGATCCGGAAGGTGGGACTGCCCCCGCTTTAGCTGACTCCGGGGGTGGGTGGATCAGGCGGCGTGTGCGGCCTGGTTGATTGTCTCGTACTCGATGGGTGTGAGGCGGCCAAGTCGTCGTTGCCGGCGCCGGCGGTGGTAGGTCCTTTCGATCCAGGTGATGATCGCCAGCCGCAGCTGCTCACGTGTTGACCAGCGCTGCCGGTCCAGGACGTTCTTTTGCAGCAGCGCGAAGAACGACTCCATGGCAGCGTTATCGCCGCACGCGCCGACCCGGCCCATCGACCCTGTCAGGCCGTGGGACTTCAGCGTCCGGACGAAGGCAGCGGACCGGAACTGGGCGAGTTCAACCGGTCGATGCAACACCGGGTGGTTGAAGTGAGCGTAGCTGCTCGTCGAAGACTTCGGCGGGAGTCTTCCAGCCGAGGATCTTGCGGGCCCGGTTGTTGATCGCGAGGGCGACGGCTTCAAGGTCCCCGGCCGACCACCGGGACAGGTCGGTGCCCTTCGGGAAGTACTGGCGCAGCAGCCCGTTCGTGTTCTCGTTTGTCGGTCTCTGCCACGGCGAATGCGGATCGGCGAAGAACACCCTTGTCCCGGTGGCGAGCGTGAACTGCGCATGCCCGGAGAGTTCCTTCCCGCGATCCCAGGTGAGGGTCTTGCGGAGCTGCCCTGGCAGCTTCGTCACCGACGCCGTCAACGCTGTGTTCATCGCGACGGCGCCGTAGCCGCCGAGAGAGGGGCCGTTCTTCACCGGTGGCTTCTCGCCCCAGCCCTCGATCCGAGGCAGGTGGATCAAAAGCGTGGACCGGCTGCTGCGCCCGGCGAGCGTGCCGATCGCGGACCGGCCCGTCCCGATGATCAGATCTCCTTCCCAGTGCCCGGGGGCCGCGCGGTCGGCGGCCTCGGCGGGCCGCTCGCTGATCACGACGTCTGCGGTGACATGGCCTTGCGGCTTGTTCCGGGACCGTGCCCGTGGTTCCCGCAGCGCCCGGCCCGTGCGCAGGCACGCCACCAGCTCCCGTTTGAGCGCAGCCACGCCCCTCGATGAACAGCGCCTGGTAGATCGCCTCATGGCTGATCCGCATGGACTCATCATCGGGGAACTCGACCTTGAGCCGGTTGCTGATCTGCTCCGGGCTCCACGCCGTCGCCCATCGCCTGTCCTGCCGGTGCGGCTTGTTCAGGCCCTTCCACGCGGGCGTCTTTGGTCCGGCCACGATCGTGCCGTCGGGCCGGCGGACGCTGCCGGACAGCCGCTCCTGCACGTACTCACACAGCCTGTCGTTGCTCACCAGCTTCGCTGTCTTCGGGCACTTGGCGGCCTGCTGCGCTTTCCATTGCGCCACCACGGCGCGGTAGACGCGCTTCCCGCTCCTGGTCGCCGCGTTGCGGCGCAGCTCGCGCGACACGGTCCCCGGGTCACGGCCGAGTCGGCGGGCGATTTCTCGCACCCCGAAGTCCTGGGCACGCAGCAGCGCGATCTCCTCACGCCCGGCGAAGGACAAGTAGCGGCCTGTCGGCTCATTCAGGCTCAGCGGCGGCATCCCGCCAGCGTGCCGAAACCAGCGCGCCCCGACCGGCCACGACACGCCGACCGACTCCGCAGCCCCGGCCGTCGTCATTCCGCCAGCGATCAGCCGCCAGAACTCCCGCTGCACCGCACGTGAGGGCTCAGGCCGACCCGGTGACCGCATCGGCGGCCGCAACGCCCGATCCGCCGCCCACTGCCGCCGAGCACCCGCGGGCGCCTGCGGCATCTGCTTCCTGCTCGCCCCCATCGCACACCTCCGTGATCAAGGTGTTGCGACGACCAGTTGAATCCGCCCTGGCTGCCCCGGTCCGAATGCACTATCAGCGTTCCTGATGGATCTCGCAGGGCGATGGCGTTGCGCAGCGCGGATACCGCCAGCTGCGCGGTCATCCTGGCGTCCATTGAGTAGCCGACGATCCGGCCGGAGTACACGTCCTTGAACGCGCACAGGTAGAGCTTGCCTTCGCCGGTGGGGTGCTCAGTGATGTCGGTCAGCCAGGTGCGGTCCGGGCCGGCCGCGGTGAAGTTCCTGGCAACCAGGTCGTCGTGGACCGGCGGGCCGGCCTTTCCGGTTCAGCCCGCGCTTCTTGCTGAACACCGACCAGATCTGCTGCTGGGAGCACAGCCGCGCCACCCTGTTCTGCCCGGCCTGGATGCCTCTGGCGGGCAGCTCATCGGCGATGAACCGGTACCCGAACGCCGGGTCGTCGCGGTGGACGTCCGTGGCGGCGTTGATGAGATGCGCGTCGTCCCAGTCCCGCTGGGAGACCGGGTTCTGGCGCCATGCATAGAAGGCCTGCTTGGAGAAGCCGAGCACCCGGCAGGTCACCGCGACAGGGATACCGTCGGCGGCAAGGTCAAGGACCAGCGGGTAGCTCATTTTTGGGGAGATCTCCCGGGCGAAGTAGGCGGCCGCCCGGCGCAGGATCTCGTTTTCCTGCTCCAGCGTCCGGTTCCGCTTCTTCAGCTCCCGCAGCTCCGCGGACTCGTTGCTGGTGACGCCCGGCCGGACGCCGTCATCAACGTCAGCGAGCTTCAGCCAGCGGTGCAGGCACGACTCAGAGATCCCGAAATCCTTCGCGATCTGCGACAGCGGGGACTCGCCCTTGCGGGCGACCGCGACCACATCCCGCCGGAACACCAGGGGAAACGCCTTCGGCATGATGAGCATCCTTCCAGCGAGGAGCAAATCCTCACAGGCAAGGAGTCAACCGAACTGGGGGCAGACCCCCGAGGCCGGCTTCGATCATGAAGAGTTCGCCCTGTATGTCTGGCGTTCCGTCCGCGTGGACGGCGACACCAAGACCGAGAAGTCACGCCGCACGCTGAAACTGCCCGCCCAGGCCGAGGACGCGCTGCGCACGCTGCACGCCCGCCAGGAAACCGACCGCAAGACCGCCAGAGCCACCTGGCGGGACCACGGCCTGGTGTTCTGCACCAGGGTCGGCACTCCCCTATCAGCCGGCAACGTCCGGCGATCCTTCCGCGCCATCACCAAAGCGGCCGGGATCGGACAGGACTGGACACCCCGGGAGTTGCGCCACTCGTTCGTGTCCATCATGAGCGACAACGGCGTGCGCCTCGAGGCCATCGCTGACCTGGTAGGACACAAGAACGCCACCGTCACGGCCCGGGTCTACCGGCACCAGCTCAGGCCCGTGATCACCCAGGGTGCCGAGGCCATGGACACCATCTTCAGCCAGCCTAAGGACGCCAAGTCCGCATGACCAGTGGCTCCCCGTTTGGCTCCCGCCGGACATCGAAGATCGAAAAAGGGACCCTCCGCAGAGCGGAGAATCCCTGTATGACCTGTGTAGTAACTGTGTGGAGCTAAGCGGGCTCGAACCGCTGACCTCTTGCATGCCATGAACCACCGGCATGTCCACAGCCGACACCATACGCTGCGCCAACTGGGCGAACACTAACTCACGCGAGCTGAGCACGACTCAGGCTGACACTCGCTAACACCATCCTGCCCCTCAAAGTGCCCCTCAAAATGATCTTCCAGAGACTGCTCAGCCGCATGATCAACCCCTGACCGAACGGGTATTCGACTACTCGGGTAGGAGCATAACCAGGGACGGGACTCCCCCTCCATCGACTACTTAGGGTAACCAAGTAGCGGACTCGTCGACACGGTCGCGGACCGAGCGCTGGCCAGATGCTGGCGCCTCGCGCATATTGCCTAGCCGGTCTTGCGACCTTTGATCTGCCCGGGATTCTGGTCAGCCCCTAGCGTGTTGCCGACGTCGGAGGGATGCTTCTGGCGTGGTTACGCCGAAGGTGCAGGCCATAGCAACTGTGCCGAACGCATACGAACATGGCCGCGCCTGTTCGTATCAGCGGGGGCGGGCTTCGGAATCTGGAGGCCCTGGGTCGCGATTTGCGTCGGGCATGTGACTTGCCGGCTGGTCTATTAGGAGGTGTGACAGTGAGCGCTGACGGAACAGGTGACGGGGCGTCTGCGGTGCTGCCGCAGTCAGCCGCCAGGCGCAAGTTCTGGGGCTGGGGCCTGGAGGACGAAGGGCTGGCGGCGAGCGAGATCGAGCAACTCGGGGCCGTCTTCACCGAGCGCCTCGGGATCGACGGCGTGCGCGTGCAGGAGCCGCCCCAGGTGGAGGAGCTGGACCTGCCCGCGCCGCGGCTGGTGCCGCCGGTGTCGCTTGAGCCGGCCTTCAGCACGGATCCGTACGACCGGGCCGCCCACACGTACGGCCGGTCGTTCCGCGATCTGGTCCGCGCCTTCCGCCGGGATTACGCGCATGCGCCCGATCTCGTGGCATTCCCTCGCGGCGAGAGCGAGCTGGTGTCGGTACTGGACTGGTGCAGCGATGCCGGTGTCGCTGCGATCCCGTTCGGCGGCGGCTCCAGTGTGGTCGGCGGGGTCGAGCCCGATGTGGGTGACGGTTACCACGGCGTGGTCAGCGTTGACCTCCGCCACATGCAGGGGGTGCTGGAGGTTGACCGTACCTCGCGGGCCGCACGGATCGCGGCGGGCACGCTGGGCCCGGCGCTGGAGGCGCAACTGAAGCCGTTCGGCCTGACGTTGCGGCATTTCCCGCAGTCGTTTGAGTGGTTGACGCTGGGCGGGTGGATAGCGACGCGCTCGGGCGGCCATTTCGCGACCCTGCACACCCATATCGACGAGTTCGTGGAGGCCGTCCGCGTGGTGACGCCGCGCGGCATGCTGCAGACAAGGCGGCTGCCGGCCTCTGGTGCGGGCCCGTCGGCGGAGCGATTGTTCTGCGGCTCCGAAGGCGCGCTGGGCGTGATCACCGAGGCGTGGATGCGCGTGCAGCCGCGGCCCAGGTTCCGGGCGGCCGCCTCGGTGTCGTTTGCCGATTTCGCCGATGCGGTGCAGGCGGCCCGGGAACTCGCGCAGTCCGGGCTGAATCCGGCCAACTGCCGCTTGCTCGGCCACGACGAGGCGCTGATGTCGGGAAGCGGTGACGGGTCGCATGCGATTCTCGTGCTCGGCTTTGAGTCGGCGGACCACGAGCTGGGGCCGTGGCTGGCCCGGGCGCTGGAGATCTGCGGCAGCCACCGCGGCGAGGTCCGCGCCGGGGAAGGCGATCCGGCCGCGGCCTGGCGGGCTTCGTTCTTGCGCGGAGGGCACCTGCGTGACGGCCTGGTCCGGCTCGGGCTGATCAGCGAGACTTTCGAGACGGCCATCACCTGGGATCGCTTCTGGGAGTTCCACGAGGGTGTGCTGGCGGCCACGAGGCAGGCAGTGCACCAGGCATGCGGCGGCGGTGTGGTCTCATGCCGTTTCGCATACGTATATCCCGACGGCCCCGCACCGTATTACTCGGTCTTCGCGCCCGGCCGGCCGGGCCGGGAACTGGAGCAGTGGGACCAGATCAAGCTCGCGGCCTCGGAGGCGATCGCGGCGCTCGGCGGCACGATCACCCACCACCACGCCGTCGGGCGCGACCATCGCCGCTGGTACCTGCGCGAGGTGCCGCCGCTGTTCGCCGGCGCGCTTCGCGGCGCGAAGCGCGAACTCGACCCGGCCGGGATCATGAACCCGGGAGTCTTGCTCGAGCCGGCCGGAGCCGTGACGTACGGCCGCGAAGGAGGCAGATGATGAGCGGGGCGCTTTCCCAGGACCCGGGTCGGCCCGGACCCGGAGCGGCGGCGGCCACCGTGTTCCGTTCGGAATTGAACCCGGTCGATTTCCTGTACCGGGCCGCGTACCTGTACCCGGACAAGGTCGCCGTCGCGGCTGGCAAGCGGCGGTACAGCTACCGGGAACTGGCCGAACGGTCGTGGCGGCTCGCCAACGCGCTCAGGTCGGCGGGCCTGGCCAAGGGAGACCGCGTCGCCACGCTGCTGTTCAACTCGCCGGCCATGCTGGAGGCCCACTTCGGCGTGCCGGCCGCGGGCGGCATCCTGGTCGCGGTCAACAACCGCCTGTCCGGCGCCGAGATCGGGTACATCCTGCAGCACAGCGGCGCGAGGTACCTGCTGCTCGACACAGGGCTCACGGCGGTCGCCGAGCCGTCCGGCCTGCCCGGCGTGGCCGTGATCCGCTGTGACGACACCGGCGCGCCCGGGGACCCGTACGAGGAGTTCCTGGCCGCTGCCTCGCCAGCGCGGCCGGCGAGCTGGCTGGAGCACGAGGAAGAGACCATCTCGATCAACTACACCTCCGGGACCACGGGGCGGCCCAAGGGGGTGCAGTACACCTACCGCGGCGCGTACCTGAACGCGCTGAACGAGGTGATCGTGGCCGGCCTGGGCACCGACTCGGCCTACCTGTGGACGCTGCCGATGTTCCACTGCAACGGCTGGTGCTTCCCGTGGGCGGTCACCGCGGTCGCGGCGCGCCACGTGACCATGCGCGCGGTAGACCCCGAACTCATCTGGGAGCTGATCGACGGCGAGGGGATCACCCACTACAACGGGGCCCCGACCGTCCAGCTGATGGTCACCAACCATCCCCTGGCGCACCGCCTGGAGCGGGCGGTGACGGCGATGGTGGCCGCCGCGCCGCCTTCGCCGACGCTGCTCGCCCGGATGAGCGAGCTCAACTTCCGCGTCGTACACGTGTACGGCCTGACCGAGACCTACGGTCCGATCACCGTGTGCCCAGAGCAGGAAGCCTGGCGTGAGCTCCCCGTGGAACAGCGCGCGACGTACCTGGCCCGTCAGGGGCAGGCCTACCCCTCCTCCGACCTGGTCCGGGTCGTCGACGAGCAGATGACCGACGTCCCCCAGGACGGGCAGGTGATGGGCGAGGTGATCATGCGCGGGAACAACGTCATGAGCGGCTACTTCAACGACGAAGCCGCCACTCGTAAAGCGTTCGCCGGGGGTTGGTTCCATTCCGGGGACCTGGCCGTCTGGCATCCCGACGGCAACATTGAGCTGCGCGACCGTGGCAAGGACATCATCATCTCCGGCGGCGAGAACATCTCCAGCATCGAAGTCGAGCAGGCAATCGCGGCCCACCCGGCCGTGCTCGAATGCGCAGTCATCGGCATCCCGCATCCGCACTGGGGCGAGCGGCCCAAGGCATTCGTCACGCTCAACGAGGGCGCCGCAGCCACCCCCGAGGAGATCATCGCGTTCTGCCGGGAACGCCTCGCGCACTACAAGTGCCCGGATTCGATCGAGTTCGGACCGCTGCCGAAGACATCGACCGGCAAGACCCAGAAGTTCGTGCTGCGCCAGCACAAGTGGGCCACCCAGGACACGCGGCTAGGCGGCGTGTAACACTGCCCCGGTGACGTGAGCGCGGTCGGCTTTGACGACATTTTCGGCTCGGACTTCTGCCATCCGCCGCTCACCACCTCAGCGCTCCGGTCGAGTTCGGTATCACCTCACGCACACAGCTCCAGACAGCGCTGACCGAGGACCGTCGGCCCGCGGGCACCAGCGCCTAGCCGGCGGACAGCAGCATGAGAGTGCCCGGATGATGCTGGCCGGGCTGGGACGCCTGCCGGGCGGGTTTCAGGCCGGTGCGAAGCTCAGCCGCCGGACCGATCGCAGCATGTGGACGGTGTGAGCTCGGGTGCCGGTGACCAGCGCGCGGTAGGCCTGGCCACGGGGCGCCAGGAAACACCGCGCAGGTCCGGGCACGCAGGTGCGTGGCCGCCTGGACGGCGTCGGCCAGATTCGAACGTAAGCATGTACCGGGCGAAGCGGTGACGCCCGGCCGCTGCTCGACGGAAGCGGCGACGGGGTCTGGTTTGCCGACCTCGCCCCGGTGGCGGCCGCCACCTGCAGCGCCAGCCGGGTCTTGCCGACGCCCCCCGCCCCGGTGAGCGTGACCAGGCGCGAGGCCGTCACCAACCCTGACACCTCGGCGAGCGCGACGTCGCGGCCGATGAAGCTGGAGGCCTGCGTTGACAGGTTGTTAGGCAGTTGCGGGTTGTCCAGTGACCGCAGCGGCGGGAACGCGGTCGGCAGCCCGGGTGCATCGAGCTGGAAGGTCTGCTCGGCCCGACCGAGATCCTTCAGCCGGTGCCAGCCCAGATTACGCAGGCTGGCGCCGTCCGGGAGCGCGTCGCTAAGCAGGACGGCGGCCGCGGCGGAGACCAGGATCTGTCCACCGTGCGCCACTGCGGAGATCCGCGCGGCGTGGTGCACCTCCATGCCCACCAGACCGACCGCGGTCTGCTCGGCCTCACCGGAGTGCATGCTGATCCGCACCCGCACTCTCTCCCCAGCCGGCCACACATGCCTGGCGACCGCCTGCTGGATTGCAATCGCCGCTGCCGCACACGTCCGTACCGTGCCGAACACGGCGAAGAACGCATCCAGCCGCTGGCCGCCCGCCAGATCGTGCATGGCCGTCCGGCCCGGGCTGACCCGGGCGTGGTAGCCGATCCATGAACCGGCGAGCCTGGCCGTCACCTGTGTCCGCTTCCCTTCCTGCCGGGCGCGCCCCGCGTCAACGCGGGTCGATGGGGGTGAAGACGCCGGCCCGCGCTTCGATGACCTCGGCAGCGTCCAAGATGCCGTCTTCGTCGAACCGGCGGCGGACGACGGTGAGGACGAGGTGACTGGTTAGGGCCGCATCGGTATGCAGCACCTGCCGGCTGCCTGCCCGCGTCGCCGCGGTCCACCGGTTTTCCGTTGTCCCGGAGTTCGGCGGGAACTCCGGGTAGTCGCTGCTTGCGACCTGCAGGTAGAGCCGGTGCCCGGGCCGGAGCCGGTAACCGGTGTGGCCCAGCTCAATTCGGGCGAGGCTCCCGGGCCCGGGTTCGGTGAGCACGCCTTGGCCCCGGACGATCTGGTGGATCGATCCGTCCGGCGCACGGTCGCACAGCTTGGCGTAGATGTCGGTGCTGGGCGCCGATGAGGCTACCCGGACGAACAGATCCACCGGCCCGGCCAGGTCGAGCGGCTGCTCCAGGACTTTGCTCTCGAACGCCAGTACGTTCGGATGCCGCGCCCTTTCTGACTCGTCTGGGTACTCGAAGAGAAACGCGAATGTGTTCTCGGCCGCGGACTTGACCAGGTTCCGGGGGTCATAGTCCCATTCGCACGTCTCGGCCGCGGATGATTGGCTGGCCGATAGAACCCCGGCGGATTCCGCCGCCGCGGCGAGGTCCGTCAGGTACAGCGTCAGGACCTGGCTCCCCGGGGGCGGCCAAGCCAGGGATTCCCGGTACCCGGCGTGGCCGAGGTGCCAGCGGACCCGGGGCGGCGCCGCGGCGCCGGCGACCTCCCGGAGAAAGACATCGAAGAAGTCGATCGCCGGGTCGATGTACCCGTCGAGCATCTTCTCCAGCGCCTCGTCGTTGGTGTCGTGGTCGTCGGACGGCTGGACCGGCACGTTGGCCAGGTGGTAATTCTCGTGGTCGTGCGAGTCCGCGTACAGGTACTGGTAAGGGCCCGCGGACGGCGACGAGGCGAGCGTCATGTAGTCCCGCATCGAGAACGTCGCGACATTGTCGAACCATCCCACACAATGCAGGGTCGGCACCGGCCGCGCCTCGTGCGGGTGCCCCTCGCCGTAGACCGGTACCGGGATCGTGCGCGGCACCATCAGGTCGTACCAGAGGGAGCGCTCACCAACATCCCGGAAGTAGGCCTCGAACACCTCGGTCAGCGGCACCTGATCCCAGTCGGGCTCCTTCTCGTGGACGTAACGGCCGGTCCAGCAGCTGGCGATATAACCGACGAACCGCAGCCATGGCACATCCACGACGGTGCCATGCCAGACGTGCTTGAACTGGGAAATGTCGGTGCTGGTGACCCGGGGCACCATGGCCCGCAGGGCCGGGTGCTGGGCGCTCAGGGCGGCCCACTGGGTGAAGCCGTAATAGGAGTCGCCGAACGTGCCGACCCGTCCGGTGCACCACACCTGGCGGCTGACCCAGTCGATGGTGTCGTAGCCGTCACGGACCTCGCTGACCGGCCCGAGCGGCTCCCCCTCCGACCGGTACTTGCCGCGGACGTCCTGGACGACGAGGGCATAGCCACGCGCCGTCAGCCGCCTGGCCACCTGCGCCATGAACACATAGCGGCTGTTCTTGTCATAGGGCAGCCGCACCAGTACCGCGGGCACCGGGGAACCCGCTGCTGGCAGGTACACGTCGGTGGCCAGGCGCACGCCGTCCCGCATCGCGACCATGTACTGCGTGGCCGTGTCCGGTACCGGGCTGGGCGCCGTGGCGTCCGGGCCCGGGCTCACCGGTGCTCCAGGTCGTGGCGGATCTCGCCGCCGATCCAGACCTGGTTGACGGCCACGCCCGGCAGGTCATCCACCGGGATCTGCCCGGGATCGGTCCCGAGCACGACCAGGTCGGCGAGTTTCCCGGGGGCGAGCACGCCGCGATCGTCCAGGTGACACGCCCAGGCAGCGTCGGCCGTGAACATCCGCAGCGCCGCCTCCAGGCTGAGGCGTTCATCTGGAAGAAGTTCGCGGCCCAGCCTGGTGCGGCGGGTCAGTGCGCACCAGATGCTGTGGAAAGGGTTAGCCGCCTCCGGCTGGCTCCCGGTGCTGTCGCTGTTGCCGGGCACCCGAAAGCCGCGCTCATGCAGGGACCGCAGCGGCGGCTGGCTGGCCTCCGGCTGGGCGTCCCCGTAGCTGTAGATGAACTGTGGGGTGGCCACCGGCACCACCCCCAGCGCGCTCATCCGGCTCAGCCGCTCGTCGTCCACCGGCAGATCACCGGCGTGCTCCAGCCGATGCCGGTGATCAGCCCGCGGGTACCGCGCCAGGGCCCGCTCCAGCGCGAGCAGGGCCATGTCCACCGCCACGGCCGACTGGACGTGCATCATCAGCTGGAGCCCCGCCCGGTGCGCGGCCACCACCTCGGCGTCCAGATCTTCCTGGTGCCATTTGAGGTCGATCAGCGTCTGGTGCGCCAGATCGTGCCCGGCGCCATCGACGAACAGCTTGATCCCGCCCAGCCGCAGCCAGCTGTCGCCGAAACCGGATTCCAGCCCGGTCACGGCCAGGTCCGCCGAGGTGAGCTGGCGCGGACTGTGGAACCGCAGGTCGATCCGGGCCGGCAGGGTGCCTTCGCGGCGCAGCTGCTGATACGCCCGGACGCCTTCGGCTGAGTGCACGATGTCGTTGATCGTGGTCACGCCGCGGGCGGTGAACATCGAGGTGCCGAGCCCGGACATGGCCGCCGCTACCGCGTCGATGCCGAACTCGGGCTGGGGCAGGCAGCTCCACAGCTCGGTGCCCCGCCCGGTGTCCAGGTCGAGCAGAGCGCCCATCGGCGGTGCTGCCCCGTCCAGGAATCCGGCGGCGCGCAGCCCGGCGGTGTTCAACGTGGTGACATGCATCCCGGAGTAGACGACGACGGGCCGGCCGGGAACCGCCTCGTCCAGGTCCTGGCGGGTGAGCGGCCGCTGCTCGGCGACGAACTGGTGCAGGCCGAAGTTGGCCCGGCCGACGATCCACCCGGAGCCGGGTGTGGCCGCCGCGTGGTCCCGCAGCGTATGGCAGATCTCCTGCAAGGAGGAGTGCGGCGGGGCGTGCAGCGGCACCGCGTACGACAGGTGGGTCGTGGTCAGCTCGAAATGGCAGTGCGCGTCCACGAACCCGGGGATGACCACCCGGCCGCCCAGATCCACGACCTGTGCATCCGGGTGGGCCGCCCTCAGCTCATCGCTGCCGACGGTACCGGTAATCCGGCCGCCCGCCATGGCCACGGCCGAAACGCGCGGCCGCGCCGGGTCCATGGTGTGCACGTCCGCGTTGACGAGCACATATCCGGGGCTCACGGTCACTCCTGATCGAGCACAGTCAGCCGCAGCGAGGCCGGCGCATCCGCCCGGGTGATCAGCCGTTGCGTACAGGGCTTGGTTTCGGCGGCCAGCCACGGGTTCTCGGCGGTGCCGGGATGGCGCATGTACTCCGGGAAATCACTGCTGGTGATGTTCAGCCGGAACCGGTGCCCGGGGCGCAGCCGGTATCCGGTGTGGCCCATCTCGATCCGCGCCTGGCTGGCGCCGGAGACCTCGGTCAGCTCACCCTGGCCGCGGACGATCATCCGGGCCGTCCCGTCGGGCGCCTCGTCCAGCAGCCTGGCGAACAAGTACGTCGATGGCGCAGTCGAGGTCACGGTGAGCAGCAGATCGACCGGCCCGGCGAGATCGACCGGCGAGGTCGCTGGCGCGGACGCGAAGCTGAGCACGTCCGGCCGCTGCGCGGTGGCCGCCTCGTCCGGGAACTCATGCAGGAACGCGAACGAGTTCGGCACGCTGGAAGCGACCAGATCCTCCGGGTCGTACTCCCACTCGGCGGCCTGCTCCGCGGCCGGGCCGTGCTCGGTGAGCTGGCCGCCGGAGGTCGCCGCGGTGGCCAGGCCGACCAGGTACAGGTGCTGCTCGTGGGCGCCGGGTGGCGGCCACGACGGCGCTTCGTGGTAATCCTCGTGGCCGAGGTGCCACGACACCTGAGGCAGCGTGCTGGCGTCCCGGATCCCCTTGAGAAACACGTCGAAGAAGTCCAGCGCCGGCTGCGTGTAGTGGGTCAGCATCCGGCTCAGCGCCTCGTCGTCGACTCCGTGGTCGTCCTGCTCTGCGATCGGCGCGTGGCGCAGATGGTAGTTCTCATGGTCGACCGAATCGGCGTTGAGGTACTGCAGCGGAGCCCAGCCGGGCTTGCGTGACAGCGTCATGTAGTCCCGCATCGAGACGATCGACAGGTTGTCGAACCAGCCTACCGAGTGCAGCACCGGAATCGGCCGGCCGTCGAACGGGTGGCCCTCGGTGTAGATGGGCAGCGGCACTGGATGTGGCACCGACGCGTCGTAGGCAGCCGACCGGCGGCCGATAGCGCGGAACTGGTCCTCGAACACCTCGGTCAGCGGGCGCAGGTTCCAGTTCAGCGGGCGCCAGTAAATGTGTTTGTCCACCCAGTAGTGCGAGACGTAGTCCGGGTGCACCAGCCACGGCACGTCCCGCACCGGACCGTCCACGTGCGGCGGGCCCAGCAGGTTCGTGGTGGTGACCCGGGGCACGATCGCGCGCAGGGCCCGGTGCCCGCTGCTGACCGCCGCCCACTGGGTGAATCCGTAATACGAGTCGCCGAACATCCCGACGATCCCGTTCGACCACGGCTGGGCGATGATCCAGTCGATCGTGTCGTAGCCGTCGTTTACCTCGCCGGCGAAGCCGAGCGTCTCGCCCTCGGACCGGAACTTGCCCCGGACGTCCTGCACGACCATGGCGTAGCCGCGCCGGGTGAAGATGTCCGCCACCCACTTGAAGAACACGTACCTGCTGTTCTTGTCGTACGGCAGCCGGACCAGGACAGCCTCCACCGGAGCGTCACCGGCTGGCAGGTAGACATCGGTGGCGAGCCGTACCCCGTCGCGCATCCGCACCATGTGCTGGGTCGCCGTGTCCGGTACCGGCTCCTCGGTGATCCGCTCGAAGTCCTCGGTCATGGCCCGGAGCCTGACAGCCACGTCAATAGATTGTCAAGAGTGACGAACAACGGCTCTCGCGGTATCCTCACGCCACAATCCGCCGACGTGGAGTGGGTCAGGAGACGACTGGTCATGGGCCGGCCAAGCATGGCAGCCGTGCGGCGCGAGCAGATCCTGGACGCCGTGACCCGCTGCGTCGGGGAGTACGGCCTGGAGGGCACGACCCTGGAGCGGGTCGCCGAGGCGTCCGGGTTCAGCCGCGGGCACATCCGGCACTATCTCGGCAACCGCGAGCAGCTGCTGGAACAGTTCCAGCAGCGGCTGACGTCCCACTATGTCAAGCGGATGCAGCAGATCGCCAGCGATACCGACCCGGGCAAGCGCGGCCTGGCCCTGGTCCAGTTCCTGTTCGGCGAAGAGTGGGGGCCGGGCGAAGACAACGCGGCCATCAACGCACTGACCTGGGCGGCCGCACGTGACGAGACGGTCCGCGGCTATCTGCGGGAGAGCTACCTGGCCATGGAGGGCACGCTGGCGCAGGCCCTGCGCGCGGACTACCCGCATGCGCCCGCGGTCGAGTGCGGGACCGTCGCGTACACCGTGCTGTGCCTGGCCTTCGCCCACTCCACCCTGCTCGAGCTGTCCTACCCGGCGGACCGCCACCGCTCCGTCACTACCGTCACGGCCAGGCTGCTGGACCAGCTCGCATCGTTTGAGCCGGCCGGGCACTGACGGCTTCACCCAGTTCACCCGCTCACCGGCCATGAATCCCGAGTCTCTTCCGTTATTTAGTCGTGCTTGACTAACAACTCGGTGACGTGCCACAGTCCTCGAATCAGGTCACCACAGGCGGCCATCCTGACAGCGTCCCGGCCGGTGCGCTGGCCAGACAAGGGGAGTGCCCCGATGAGCGATCCCGGAATCCCCCGCAGGTCGCTGAGCCGCCGCGCCGCACTGCCATTGACCGTGCTCGCCCTGGCCGTGACCGCCGCCGCGTGCTCGTCGAGCGGCGGGACATCCGCCCAGTCCACCGGATCATCCGGCGCCACCGCCGCCAAGCTGGTCGCCACCAGCCCGTCGGCCAAGGGCGACCTGAGCAGCCTGACCTGGGACCTTCCTGCGGGCGAGCCGACCACGCTGGACTACATCAAGGCCGGCGACTACAGCCCGGACATGGTGATCTCGAACCTGTGCGACTCGCTGCTCCGGCTGAACCCGAACTTCTCCTACAGCCCGAACTTGGCCACGTCGTGGCGTTACGGGCCCGGCCACATGTCGCTGACGTTCACGATCCGCTCCGGCGTGACGTTCTGGGATGGGCACCCGCTGACCGCCCAGGATGTGGCCTACAGCCTGCTGCGCAATATGAACCCGAAGAACAGCCCGGTGAACGGCGGCTTCTTCACCAACGTCAAGTCGATCACCGCGACCGGGCCGCACGCGGTCGTGGTCCAGTTCAGCCGCCCGGACGAGCTGTTCATCAAGGAGATGTCCACCGTCGCCGGTGACGTCTCGGAAGAGCAGTTCACCAAGGCCAAGGGCAGCGCCTACGGGACCGCCCAGGGCGGGGTCATGTGCTCCGGGCCGTTCGAGCTGGTTAAGTGGTCACCCGGCCAGAGCATCACACTGAAGGCCAACCCGCACTACTGGAACAAGGCCCTGAAGCCACGGGCCAAGACCGTCACGCTCGACTTCATCACCGACACCGCCAGCCTGGTCTCGGCGCTGAAGTCCGGTTCCGTGCAGGGGGCCTTCGAGGCGCCAATCTCCGAACTGCCCGCGCTGGAAGCGGATCCGTCCGGCACCGTCTACCAGGGCAAGAGCCTGGCCATCTACGAACTGGCCCCGAACTCGCCCGGTCCGGATGCCAAGGTCAGGGCGGCGCTGAGCATGGTGCTCAACCGGTCGGCCATGGCCCGCGTCGTGTACCACAACGCGGCCACGGCGAACTATGCGCTGATTCCGCCCCCGGCCTGGGATCCGACCGCGCTCGGCACCTACCAGGCGGCCTACAACGCGCTGCCCAAGGCGACCACGGCGAACACGGCCGCGGCCAAGAAGATGATCGCCGGTGACCCCCAGGCGTCCCAGCCGATCACGCTCGGCATCCTGGCCGGTGACCAGACCGAGATCGACACCGCCACGCTGATCCAGGAGGAGGCCGCGACCATCGGCCTGAAGATCAGCATCAAGCAGCTGCAGCCGCTCCAGTTCTCCAACGCGTTCTACGTGCCGTCGGCGCGCAAAGGGCTCGGGCTGATCCTGACCAAGGGGTACCTGGACGTCGCTGACCCGCTGGACTACCTCGGCCTGATCGTGTTCCCCACCTCGATCTTCAACTGGACGCACTACAGCAACGCTACGGTGACCAAGGACGTGACGCAGGCCCAGCAGACGTTCGACAACGCCAAGCGGGCGCAGCTGATCACCTCGGCCCAGGCACTGTGGGAGCCAGCGCACGTCATCATTCCCATGCTGAGCCTGCATGAGGTGGTGTTCATGAACAAGGCCATCACCGGTGCGCCGGTCTCCTTCGCCTACATCTACGAGCCGTCGCTGGCGACCGTGGGCTCATCGAAGTAGGACGCTGCCGGTGCGATCGATCCTCCGGATCTGCGGCACGGCCCTGGGCACGCTCCTGGTGGCCAGCCTGATCATCTACGGCGCCCTGGCCCTGGCGCCGGGTGACCCGGCGACCACGCTGGCCGGGCCCCGGGCCACCCCCAAGCTCATCGCCCAGATCCGTCGCGAGTACGGGCTCGACCGGCCCTTCCTGGAGCGCTACTGGTCCTGGCTCACCGGCGCGGTGCACGGCAATTTCGGCATCTCCCTGCAGTTCCACCAGAGCGTCAGCTCGCTGCTCGCACCGCGGCTCCCGGTCACCCTGGAACTCGTGGCCTACGCGTCGGTGATCATCTTCATCCTGGGTCTTGGCCTGGGGCTGCTGCCCTCGCTGCTTCCCCGGGCGAACGTGCTGGTCACGGTGCTGGCAGGCATCGGCATCGCGGTGCCCACCTTCGTCGCGGCACTGGTCCTGGTCGAGATATTCGCGCTCAGGCTCGGCTGGTTCCCGGCCGTCGGCACCGGCACCGGGTTCGCCAGCCAGCTCTGGCACCTCACCCTGCCCGCGTTCGCGTTGGCGCTGTCCTGGGCCGCGTACGTGGCCCAGATAAGCCGGGCCAGCGTCCGCGAGCAACAGGGGCGTGAGCACGTGGCCACGGCACGCGGGCGCGGCCTGCCGTCGGCACTGGTGTTCCGCCGCCATGTGCTGCACAACGCGTCGCTGCCGATCGTCACCGTGTCCGGCCTGACCGTTGCCGGGCTCATCGCCGGATCGATCGTGGTGGAGACGGCGTTCGGGATCGGCGGCATCGGCTCACTGCTGGTCCAGTCGGTCTCGGCCAAGGACTACAACGTGGTGCTCGCGATCAGCCTGATTTTCGTGGCCGCGTTCGTCCTGGCCACGACCCTGTCCGACCTGGCGCACCTGGCGCTGGACCCCCGCATCCGGGCCCGGACGCAGTCATGAACCGGGCGCAGTCATGAACCTGGCCGCCACTCCCCTGATCACGGTGGAGCCCCCGGCCCGCTCGCGGTCCCGCCGGCTCGATCCGGCGCTGCTCGGCATCGGCGCCGTTCTCATCCTGCTGGTCCTCGCCGCGGTACTGGCCCCGCTGATCGCGCCCTACCCGCCTGACCAGGGCAACATCCTGATCGCGAACGCGCCTCCCTCGGCCGCGCACCTGCTGGGCACTGACGCGCTCGGCCGGGACATCCTCTCCCGGCTCATCTACGGCGCACGGCTCAGCCTGCTCGGCCCGGCCCTCATCATCGCGCTGGCCACGACGGCAGGCGTCACGCTGGCCATCAGTGCGGTCTGGCTCGGTGGCTGGTACGACGTGATCGTCGGCCGGATCCTGGATCTGCTGTTCGCGATTCCCGGGCTGCTGGTGGCGATCATCGCCGTCGCGGTGCTCGGCACCGGACTGACCGCCCCCGTCCTGGCCCTGTCACTCGCCTATACCCCCTACATCGCCCGGGTGCTGCGCTCGGTCGCGCTGCGTGAGCGCCATCTGGCCTACATCGAGTCCTGCCAGCTCGTCGGCTACTCGGGATGGGCGATCTGCGTGCGGCACCTGCTGCCCAACGTCATGCCGCTGATCCGGGCGCAGGCCACGCTCGCCTTCGGGGCCGCGCTGGTGGACCTGGCCGCGATCTCCTACCTGGGCCTGGGCGTACAGCCGCCTACCCCGGAGTGGGGGATCATGGTCTCCGATGGCCAGTCCTCGCTGCTCAACGGCTATCCGCTCGAATCGCTGTCCGCGGGCCTGCTCATCGTCTTCGTAGTCGTGCTGGTGAACCTGCTGGGCGAGCGGTTCGCGGCCCGCGCGGAAGAGGCCGGATGACCGAGAGCCTGCTCGAGATCAGCCAACTGCGCGTGGATATCCCGGTCCATGGGCAGCTCCGCACGGTCATTCACGACGCCACGTTCGGCATCGCACCCGGCGAAGCGGTCGGCCTGGTCGGCGAATCCGGGTCCGGCAAATCCATGACGGCGCGGGCCATCATGCGGCTGCTGCCACCGCGCTCAGTGACCACCGGCTCCATCGACTTCGCCGGGCAGTCCGTGCTGACCATGGGCCGGGCGGCGCTGCGGAACCTGCGGGCCACCCAGATCGCCATGATCTACCAGGACCCACGCGCGCACATCAACCCGGTCCGGACGAACGGCGACTTCCTGCTCGAAGCCATGCTGGCGCAGGGGGTCCAGCCCGCGGCCGCCCGGGAACGTGCCCTGGACCTGCTCGCCCAGGTCGGCATCCCCGACGGCGGCCGACGGCTCCGGCAATACCCGCACCAGATGTCCGGCGGGCTGCTACAGCGGATCATGATCGCGGCCGCGCTGGCCACCAGCCCCCGGCTGCTCCTGGCGGACGAGCCGACCACCGCCCTGGATGTCACCACCCAGTCCGAGGTGATGGCGATCATCGGCGAGGCGCGCACCGAACGCGGCCTGGCCATTCTGTTCATCACCCATGATCTCGACCTGGCCGCGGCGGTCACCGACCGGATGGCCGTGATGTACGCGGGCATGATCGTGGAGATCAGCTCCTCAGCCAGCGTGCACCGCACCGCGCTGCACCCCTACACCATCGGGCTGCTGCGGTCCCGCCCGGAGATCGGCAACCGGTCCCGCATCCAGGTCATCCCCGGGCGTCCCGCCTCCGCCTTCGAAGCCGGGCCCGGCTGCGTGTTTGCTGCCCGCTGCCCGTATGCGACCGAGATTTGCCTTACCGAACGCCCACACCTGCGCACTGTGGACGCGCAACTCGTCGCCTGCCACCGGGCGGAAGAACTCAACGGCCAGATCTCCTTCACGCAGCAGGCGGCCGCCCATGAGTAACCAGTCCGTGCTCCGGGTGAGCGGCCTGCGGAAGGTCTTCAAGGTCCGGGCCGAGGACTCACGGCGCACCGAAGACCTAGTCGCGGTCGATGACGTCTCCTTCGACCTGCCGCCGTCCGGGTCGCTCGGCATCGTCGGCGAATCCGGCTCCGGGAAGACCACCGTGGCCAGGATCATCGCCCGCCTGGAGCGCCCGACCGGTGGCACGATCGTTATCGCCGGAACCGAGCTCTCCGCCCGCCCACCCCGTGGCGCGGCCCGGCGTGCTCGCGGCCGTCAAGTGCAGATGGTCTTTCAGGACCCCTACTCCTCGCTCGATCCAAGGCAGACCGTCCGGGCCTGCCTTGAGGAAGCGCTGCGGCTGCACGCACCGGCTAACAAGACCGCCCGCCGGGACCGGGCGCTTCAGCTGCTCCACCAGGTCGGGCTAGACGACCGGCACCAGGACCTACGCCCCCGGTCGCTGTCCGGCGGCCAGCGGCAGCGGGTCGCCATCGCCCGCGCCCTGGCCTGCGACCCCCAGGTGCTCATCCTGGACGAGGCAGTCTCCGCCCTTGACGTGTCCGTCCAGGGCCAGATCCTCAACCTGCTCGCCGACCTGCGGACCCAGCTCGGCGTGGCCTACCTGTTCGTCTCGCACGACCTCGCGGTAGTGCAGCAGGTCACTGACAACACAGTCGTCATGCACCAGGGCCGGATCGTGGAATCCGGCCCAACCGACCGGATCCTGCACTCCCCCGCCAACGACTACACCCAGCAACTGCTAGCCGCCGTCCCCCGACCCGGCTGGCAGCCAGCTCGCCGCACGGCCCAGCGTTGACCACGTACGAGGGTCAGGGTCACGGTCTCGGCCACAGCATCGCGATCACCAGCACGTTCAACGCACCCGCGCCCGGATCACGCTAGCCGGGCCATCAAGAACCGTTCCGTGCCAACTGGTGCCAACTGCCACCGCCCATATCGACGGACGCTCCTATGGATTGTCAAGCCGCGGACGGCCCGTGCTCGAGGAGCCGGAACAGCTCGCGGGCGACGTAGCGTTTGAGGCAGCGCTTGATCTCCCGCGGGGTCTTGCCCTCGGCTGTGCGTCGCCTGACGTAGGCCCTGGTGTCCTCGTCCCAGCGCATCCGGGACAGCACCACCGTGTGGAAGGCGCGGTTGAGCTGGCGGTCGCCGTGGCGGTTGAGGCGGTAGTGCGTCGTCACCTGGCCTGAGTTCGCGGGGATCGGAGCTGCGCCGCCGAGCATGGCAAAGGCCCCGTCGGAACGGATACGTCCCGGATGCGACCAGGCGCACAGCACCGTGGCGGCGACGATCGGCCCGGCGCCCCGGCGCCCGGGCAGCTCCGGATGCCAGGTCCGGACGATCGCCAGGATCTCCTTCTCGCGGCGGTCAGCCTCGGCTGAAAGCTCAAGAGCGCGGCGGGCGAGATCGCGCAGCACGGTCGCGGTAGTGCGGGTCTCCAGGTCCCAGCCGGCCCGGAGGCGAAGCCGCGCGACGCTGCGCGTCATCGCGAGCATGCCTTTCCCCCGCAGCTCCGGCCGCAGCTGCTCGGGGGCGGCGATGACCAGCGAGAAGACCTGCTGCTGTGCGATCCTCGCCGCCTCGACTGCAGAGCGCCTGGCGGCTAGCAGCACCGAGAGCGCCTGGCGCTCGCCGGTCGTCCGCGGTGTGCCGAGCCTGGTGCGCGAGAGCGCTTCGCGCGCAGCGCGGATGGCGTCGAGCGGGTCGGACTTCGCGCCGTTGCGGCGCTTGGCTCGTTCCGGCCGGCCGGGCTCGACGACAAGCTCGTCGCCGCGCGCGAGATGGCGGGCCAGGCCGGCGCCGTGGCCGCCGGTTCCCTCGATCGCCCAGGCCCGCAGGCCCGGCTGCTCGTCCGCGAACTGAACCAGTGCCTCGTAACCCTCAGGGGTCGCCTCAACGGTGACCTCAGCAAGCACCCCGCCGGTCCTGGTGTCAACCGCTGCGGCGCTGTGGGCCGCGACGTGAGTGCCGGCGCCGATCACCACGTCGGCGATCTGCGAGAGACTGTCCATGCGCTGCTCCTTTGCCCGGAGGGACGTAACCGGTTCCGGTCCGGACGGAGACAGGCAGGACTGTGACGGGACACGCCCCGCCGGCGCACACCGGGGGCGGTCAAGCTCCTGATCAGGCCAGGCACTCCGACGGGCCGGGGCCGGCAATCGCGAGCGGGCAAGTCCGTCGCAAGGCACGAAACCAGTCAGATGAAGGGTCACACCCGCGATCACCGACCCACAGCCCAGCAGCTTCCGCAGGGCTGCGAGACAGATCCTCACAGTCAGATGACGGTCAACTGATCTTGCGGGGCATCTGGAGGGCTTAGAACCAGCCCTTTACCAGGGACTTCTTGCGGAGCTAAGGAGATTCGAACTCCTGACCTCTTGCATGCCATCTGTCGGCAGCACGTCCATCCGCGTGTCCCTGTGCAGGTCGCCGTCCTCCCGCGTCCCCGCAAGTCCACCCGCGTCCAGGTGAGTTGCTGTACTTCCGTGCTGTACCGCTGCCATCCGCGCCGGACACCAGTCGTGACCCCAGATCCTACGCGGGAGAGCCCGGCGGTCGTGCGGTAGACCTCGCCGCCGGGCTGCTGCTCAGTTCGGGCCGACGGCCACCCCGAGCGGGTCCTGCTGGCCGGTGGCGATGGCGTGCGGGCTGCTGCCGTCCAGGTTGGCCTCCCAGATCGTGCCGTCACCGTTGTTGGCCCAGTACAGGTGGCTGGCACCCACCGCCACCCCGAACGGGTTGTGCTGGCCAGTGACGATGGCACCCGGGCCGGAGCCGTCAAGGTTGGCACCATTGATCGTGCCGTTGCCGGCGTCAGTCCAGTACAGGAGACTGCCCACCGCCACCCCGAACGGGGAAATTTGCCCGGTGACAAGGGCCTGCGCGCTGCTGCCGTCGAGGTTGGCCTGGTTGATCGTGCCGTCGCCGGCGTTGGCCCAGTACAAGTGGCTGGCGCTCACCGTCACCCCGGAGGGGAGTCCCTGGTTGGGGAGGATGACATGCGGGCTAGTGCCGTCGAGGTTGGCCTCCCAGATCGCGCCCTGCCTGACCGAGGGCTCGCCGGTGTCGGACCAGTACAGGTGGCTTGCATCGACCGCCACCCCGGCCGGGTTGTAGTCGCCGATGTCAATGGGAGCGGCGGAGGTGCCGTCGAGGTTGGCCTGCCAGATCGTGCCTCGATTGCCGGCAGTGGCGGTCCAGTACAGGTGGCTGGGGCTCACCGCCACTCCATTGGGGGCGTGCGCCCCGGTGACGATGGCCTGCGGGCTGCTGCCGTCGAGGTTGGCTTCCCAGATCGAGTCGCCAGCGGCCCAGTAAAGGTGGCTAGGGGGTGGCGCGCCCACCGCCCCCGCGCCGGTGAGCGCGTCGGTAGCGGCGGCGCGCTTGCCGGCGGCGGCCAGGGTGGCGGTGACCGTCCCGGACCCGGCGGGTGCGAACCGTACCGTGACCGTGCACCTCTTGCCGGGCCCGAGGCTGTGGCAGGTTTCGCCGGTGAGGGTGAACGCGGCCGCGCCCGTCAGCGTCACCCGCAGCCTGCCGGTGGCCTGACCGCCGGTGTTGGCCAGCGTGAACGTCTGCGAGGCCGCCTGCCCGGCGGTGACCTGCCCGTAGTTGTAGGGAGCGGGGCTGAACGCCAGTACCGGCGGTCGCGGCTTGGCCGCTGCCGCCCCCGCGGCCGACCCGAGCGCCACCACCACGGCACCGGCCACCACCACGGCCCGGCCGAACACCCTGCGCATCACAAATCCCCCGTCCCGGGCCATCGCGCGAAACCCCGCGATCACCCACCCCGTCAAGGGGATGCTGACACGCACCCGATACGCCGTCAAGGACGCCGCGGTGGCCAGCGTGCGGTAGGCCTGGCCACGGGCGCCAGGAAACAGCGCGCAGGTCTGGGCGCGCAGGTCTGGGCGCGCAGGTGGGTGGCCGCCTGGGCGGCGTCGGTCTGTTCGAACGTGAGCATGTACCGGGCGAGGCGGTGACCCCCGGCGCGCGACAGGCTATGGCCGGCGCGCTGTCCAGGACTTCGAAGCCGGCGCGTGGCTGGGTGCCGAGCAGCCTGGCGATGGGCTGCCTTCCGGGATGCGCAGGGATGTGGCGGTGTACCACTACAGTGAGCCCACACCCGTGCGCACGGCGCGGCGATCGTGATCGCGTGCTCATCGAGCAGGGCAGTTCTCCGCGCGCAGGACTCATCCAGCTACCACCACGGCGCCGCCCCTGGTCTTGATCATCAGCACAGCAGGCTTCCTGAGCGCCACGTCCTAGTGCGTGCGTTCGCTGGCGGGCACCGTTTGCCGTTATGCCGCAGACCAGGCGGCTCATCGAGCACACGCACCGGCGGAAACGTAAGCGCTGTGGGGTAGCGCAGGATCCGTACGCATGGCCCAGCGGGGGGCAGCTCGCGTGCTCGGCCGCGGCGCACTGGGACCGCCATGATCGCTACCGCTGCCACTCCCCCGGCGGAACCGGGCGGCTGCCGCGGACCTCGCAGCGTGCAGCTTGTCCGGCCGAACCCAGGCAGAGCGCCGCGCCAGGACCGGTGACCGCCTGCAGATCACAAAGGCGCTGCTCACCGGGGAGAGATAACAATGCCTGCGTTACCGCTGGCCAGACGGCCATCGTCCGGTGGATCTTGCCCCTCAGAATGCCCCTCACGAGGCGCACGCTCACCAGTTTTGAATTCGAATTATGTGTCTGACCTGGGTGGAGCTAAGCGGGCTCGAACCGCTGACCTCTTGCATGCCATGCCGACCAATTTCGTCTGGACGGATCCCAGGAAGTCTGGTACCCGCATGTCAGGCCACATGCGGTGTCTGGCTGGGTCCGGAGCTAGCCGCTGAGGTCCAGGGGCGTAGTCACTTGGTTTGTCACTGGCTTTTGGGCCTCACCGGGGAGGTGGGACCCGACGGCGCGGGTCTGGCCTCGCGCTTTAGTCAGATGCGTCCGTGAGGTCGAAGAACCGGCGGACCCGCGGCGAGCGGCGAGCCAGGCTCCGGAGCACGGGCAAGGAGAATGCGGCCTGTGAGATGCTCCCGTAGCGGTCGTAGATGGCAGCGTTCAGCTCCATCGCGATGATGATGGCCCGGCCGAGGATGAAAAACCAGCCGAGTGTCACAACTGTCGTGCCGAAGGTTCCGTAGAGCTGGCTGGCGTGATCGAGGCGATCGGGGAGGTAGAGCTCGCTCACGGCGTGCATCACGGTGATGGTGAGCGCGACGAGCAGGCAGCCCGGCAGCAACGCACCGGGATCCTCGGTAGCCCGGGGTAGGAACATCGAGATGCCCAGCCATGCGATCGCGTAGATCAAGAGCGCGGGGAAAAAAGAGACGGTCGCGGGACCAATGCCGAAGGACTCCTTGATCCTGCCGATGAGAATGGCGATCACGCCTATGGTGGCGACAAGGCCCGCAACAGCGCCCACCGCGCGGAGCCGGGCGTGGCTGCCCGGCGGCAGCCCCCATGCGGCCGCGCTTGCCGCATATAGCACCCGGCTCAGGGACCGTCCAGCAACCAAGACGCCCCACAGGCCGAGCAGCACCGCGACCCACCGGGTGAGCCCGGGCTGGTGAAATGCCACGCTGACTTGCTTGGCCAGGCCGCCGGAAATCCCGGCCGCCCGGTTCGCGGAACGCGCATCGGCAACGTCGGAGGCGAAGCCGGCCACTCCGATTGTGAGGAGCAGCAAGGGCAGGAAGAAAAGGAACAGCCGGAACGCGAGCGCACTGCTCATCACCGATCCGGCCGCCCGCCGGTCCCTTCGGAAGGTGCCGAGGACGACATCGACAACGGGGATACCCTGGTACCTTGCCAGCCACCGCTGGGCCCTGGTCACCCCACCCCGAGCCGCCGCGGCAAATCTCCTGAGGCCCGTGTCGTCAGCGGCACCCCCGGCCGCATTATCGCTAGCGTTGCCAGACACTGCGCTGCGATGCAGCCGATCGCGCCTGGCTGACTTTCGGCGGCGCACGGTCATGGACTCACCTAAGCACCCTGACGGAAATCAGGGCTTAACCCATCTGAACATACCGTGCGGACATTTGCCTGGATCAGGTGCGCCTGGAGGCTGGAAGAGGCGGCCTGCGTGGCCGCATCCCGGTCCACCGGGCCGCTGCATCGCCGGCCTTGACCACGTCGGAGGCCATTCGCGATGCCCCGGGTGACCGCTGGTGACCACGGTTTTCCGCTCGTTCTGGCACCGGTGTGGCACGAATGCGGACTTCGCGGCGGATCCAGCTCAGGGCTCCGCGCCGTGTCTGCCGGTGCTCCCCACGCCCCCGGCGCGGACGACCCGTGACTACGTGCGGCACGGAACGACCAGCCTGTTCGCGGCCCTGGACATCGCCAGCGGGTCGGTGATCGCCAGGGCGGACGGGCAACCCACTTTGCAGGCAACGCATGCGGTCAGCCTTTAGAATCTTCCCACAAGGGCACATACCGGGCAGGTTCCAAGTGACTAGAGATAGTCACTTTTCATCGAACACGCACGCGAAAAAACGTGGAGCTAAGCGGGCTCGAACCGCTGACCTCTTGCATGCCATCGAAAATCCTCTGGGTTCACTGGCCTGCGGCGCGCCCACCGGAGTCAGCGGCAGCAGCTGTCACGGCTCCGGCCGCGGCCTGCTGCGGTCAAAAGCGTGGCCGACCTGCAGAATACGGCCCACGGCGAGCCAGCCTCAGCAAACGGCCAAAGTCACCGGCATCAGGCATGCCGTTCAGGCCCTCCTGGTGACACTGGTGGCCGACGGGTGGCGTCCAGGCCGACGGTCAAGTGACGGTCAGATGATCTTCCGGCCTGTTCAGCTGGGCCTGGAAGGACATCCTGAACAGGCACTCCAGGAGCCCCGAAAGGGAATTCGAACCGCACGCCTTTTGCGCACATTCTGGTCGCCTGCAGGCCGACGTCGTCCCGGGACGACGTCGTGACGAGCGCGGCCGCGCGAGCGGCCGCCTGAGCACCGCAGGTGCATCATCCGCGCTCGCGTTTGCCGGCCGCGAGACGGCTGCCGAGCTTGGCGATTACCGTCGGAATAGTCACTGACCTACGGCTTCGCCATTTGCTGCCGCACAGAGACCTGCTTTCCGTCCGCCCGGCGTCCGTGCAGAACGAGTCTTCCAGGTCAGGCGCTGCGATGCCCGGCTGCCCGTCCAGGAGCGTCCAGCGGAGTGCAGTTGTGTCCCATCCTGGCGGCACCTCGGTGCTCAGCTCCGATCGGGGCAGCCAGATCATCGCGGGATATTGATTACCTCACCCGATTCGGGACCAGCCGCGACCGGCCCGGGAAGCAGCAATAACTAGCCACTGCCTGCTCAATGCTGAGTGCTGTTCCCGGTAGCAAGAAGAACGCACCAGGCCGCCCGCGGCTAATCTGACTGGCCGGGACGGCCTGGCTGGTCATTGCGGCAGGTAGAGGTGCAGCCCGGCGGGCATGCTGTCGGTGACGGCGATGGTGCCGTGGAACACGCCGTTGATGTAGGTGGCGACGTTGCCCGGGTAGGCGTTGCCGGGGCTGTGCTCGGCGGTCAGGCGCAAGATGGCTGACGGCTGGCTCTTGTGCTCACCGGCCAGCTGGGCCAGAGATTCTTTGCCTGACGTAGTGTGCTCGATCATTGTGGCTCCTTATCGGGTTGTCTGGTGTGACAGGCCGGGTCCGGCGGATCGCCGGGTCCGGACGGTGGTGGTGGGCCTGTCAGGCGCGCGCGGTGCGGCGGCTGGTGATCAGGTGGTAGATGAGGAGCAGGACCGCCGCGCCGATGATGGCGGTAATCCAGGTGGACAGGTGGAAGAACCCGTTCAGGGAGTGGACGTGGAACACCTTGCTGGCGACCCAGCCGCCGAGCAGCGCACCGACAATGCCGATGACGCAGGTGAGGAGCAGGCCTTGCTGTCTTTTGCCGGGGATCAGCAGATTGGCGAGCAAGCCTGCGAGCAGGCCGAGAACGATCCAGGCGATGATGCCCATGTCAGGCTCCTTATGTCAGTGAAGGAAAAATTCGTGCTGGGCGAGATGCGCGCTGGGCAGCGCGTGAACCATCCTCGGATTGCCAGTCAGCCAGCATGCCGTCATCAGCTGAGTGGCACGTTGTCGTTTTTCGGTGATGCCGATCCCTGGCTGGACGCCTGCGATCTGACCTGCGTGATTGCGGTACGGCTTATAGATATAGCGGTGAAACGCGCCGAAAACCGGGGGCGGCATGGTGCTGGGATTTAGTCTTCGCGAACCCGGAAGCCCTGACTCGGGCACGACGTCACCGCAGTGTGATGCGAGAGAGCCTGGCGACCCCTGATGATTGATCACAGGACACTGAATCAGCGGGCTGCCGGGGCCTTGACTGGGGTGGCGGCCTTGTCGGCTTCGGATTGCTTTTCCTGGGCCTGAGCCTCGGCGCTGGCAGCCTGGGCGGCCTTGCGGGCGCGGGCAGTCTGGGCCCGTTTGGTGGCGGCGGCCAGACGTGCCTGGTTTTTCCGCTCGGTCTCTGCTGCCTGCTGGTTCTCGCGCTCCTGCACGGCCGCATTCGCCTTCTCCACGGTCTGACGCTCACGTTCGCGGGCGGCGTCTTCGGCAGCCTGCCGGTCAGCGCGGGCCCGGGCTGCGATCTGGCTGGCGCCGTCGCGGGACTGCTGCGCGGCCATCTTCCGCTGCTTGGCGGAGCTTGTCCGCTGGGCCTGCCCGACAGCCGCTGCTGCCTTGGCCGCAGCCTTCTCGGCCTTCTTCAGCTCAGTGGATGCGGCAGAGCGGGCCTTTTCCGTCGATGCCAGGGCGCGCTTGTCGGCTGCGAGGTCATCGCGGTGAGTCTGGATCTGTGCCTTGCCGGTCTTGATGGACTTCTTGTGGGCCTTGATGGCTGCGCGCAGCGTTGCCATCTTACGCTCGGCCTGGTTGACGGTCTCGCTGGCGGCGCTGACCGCCTTCTTGCCCTTCGCGGCCTTGTGCTGTTTGCGCTGCAGCTTGGTGGGGTGGCGGCTAGCTGACTTCGTATCGCTGGTTGCGGACATGCGGATCAAGCCTTCCTGTCAGTAAATGGCCCCGGCCGGCCTCGCGGCCGGCGGAGAAGAAACAAGCGCTACGGTCACACCGGATGACAGGCGCAGGATGGCCGGCACTTTGATGAGCGTCCCAGCTCTGCCGTCCCTGCTCTGGGAGTACAGGTCTGCGCTGACGGCCAACGGCAGTCGCGGAAAGTGGATGTGACCATATGCAACCTCAGGCTTGACCGAACGGGATAGCGCACCGCCGAGGTCCTGAGCAGCTGGATTCACAGTCCCGAACATTTGCGTACAGTCCTGCTTTCCTTCTGTCAATCTACACCACCCGGATGAGTAAAGCCCGGCTGCGCTGAGCGCAGATTGGCCTCCGTTAGTTGCCGGTGACATGGAACTCTCTGGTTATGGGAGCTCTGGGCCGGCCTGCGGAGCCGGCTGATAATGGCGGACAGGGCGGCGGTGATGAGGTCGCGGATGATGCGCTGCACCGCGGTGTCGCGGTCGGGGCAGCGGTCGGTCTGCGGCTCGGTGTTCCAGTCGCGCTGGCAGGAAGGAAACGCTACCCGGGGCATGTCCGCAGCAGGATGCCCGGCGAGGGTGGCGGTCTCCAGGTCATAGGCGTGCTCGCAGACCGGGACCCGGCGGCCGCACGCCCCGGCACCCAGGTATTCCATGGTGACAATGAACACCTGCATGCGCCTGATCACATCCATTCCGGTCTGCCGGTACCGCCATTGCCCGTCCGCCCAGCCCCGCGGCCGCGGAGCCGACCAGCAGCGTCCGGACGGATCGGAGCTGATACACCAGCCTGGTTAGCTGCTGCCGTTCTTCCGCCAGCTAGCCGGAGGCCGCGACCCTGGATCGCTCAGCCGGGTCGCTGATGTCTTTCGATGCCCTGTTCAGGGCGACCGCACCCATCAGTCGGCCGCCGAACCAGCCGGGGGCGCCGACATCCTGCAGGGACCGGACAACGGTGTTTCGGCTGCTGCTCACGATGACTCCTTTGATCACGATGGTGTTGCTGCGCGGGCTAGCCAGAATGGCCGTGTCACGACGGCTAGCCCGAAGCGGTGGCGCCGGAAGAATGCGTGTCCGGGTCGTCGTTGAGCTGGCGGTGGAGCTTTTCGTTTTCTTCCTGGGCCTTGTCGCGGTCGCGGCCGGCGTTCTTTGCTTCCTTGCGCTCGGCGCGGCGCTGCCTGGCCTTGATGCCCTTGCGGCGCGTCCCGGCGAGCATCATGGCGATCCCGAGCAGCAGGACGGCGCCGGTGATGACGCCGATGATAAAGAACGCGGCGGCGTTGTGGATGCCCAGGGTCTGCCCGAACAGGGCAGGGCTGCGCATCGTGTACTGGTTTTTCCAGATCAGGTCCAGGCCGAAGACGGCCGCCGCGATCAGCAGCACCAGGCCGATGATGATCATGAGTACTCCTTAGCGGGAAACGATGCGCCCGGCCGCCATGCCGGCAGCGGGGCCGCCTCCTGGCCGGGGTTCCGGCCAGGAGGCGGCGACCCGAAAGCGGCCGTGAGCGCTGAGTGGTCCTCGGTCAGAGGCTCTTGCCGAGACCGCCGAGCTTGTCGCCGAGGCTGCCAGGGTCGATGCCGTATTTCGACAGAATCCCGGCGTGCTGCGCGTTATCGGTGTCGACCTTGCCGGGCAGTTCGCTGGCGGCCTTGCTGGCCTGGTCGTCTTTGCCCTGGCTGCGGAGCAGCTGCAGGATCTGGTCTTTGTCGATATTCACGGGATTCTCCTCGGAGCGGCCTGGGTGGATGAGAGGAGCGGGCGGCGGCGCTGGTGATCGCCTCCCCTCGGGGTGACCCGTCAGCGCCGCCGCCCGCCGCTGGGTCAGCGGCTGGAGGTGCCGTCAATGTCGGGGTCGTCGATCTGCTCCTTGCGGACGGTTTCGCTGACCTCGTGGTCCTCGGTGACGGTTTCCTTGGCGAGCTTGACTCGCTCGACCGGGACGGTTTCCTTGGCCACGACGGGACGCTCGGCGTGCAGGGTGACCTCGTGCTCCTCCTCGGAGATGTCGGCGCCGGACATCGCGTCGCCGCGGTTGGCGTCGGTGATGGGCTCACGCTCCAGGCGGACTTCCTCGTGTGACACCGGGACGGTCTGGGTGACCTGCTCGGTGACGACGCGCTTGCGCAGCCGCACGCGGCCCGCCTCGGCCTGCTCGGTGCCGACGTGCAGCCGCTCCTCCGAGCGGGTCATCGCATCATCGGTGGTCGGCCCGGACGTGTCGCGGCCCTGGACGCCGCCGCGGCCGGCCAGGTCCTCGCGGGTGTCCCCCGCATACTGGCCCTGGCCAGAGGTGTCCGGCGTGGCGGTGTCCCGGGCGGTGTTGTCACCGAGGTAACCGTTGTAATACGTGTAGAGCGCGGCGTTCTCGGAGTCCTCGATGTGGCCGTCGGCCTCGACGCCGGGGGCATCCTTGACCATGTCCTTGGTCACCGCCAGCTGCAGGCCCTCGCCGGTGATCTGGGCCCCGTAAAGGGGCGCGAAGCTTTCCTTGGTGCCGAACATCCCGGTGGCGATGGTGACCCACAGCGGCGCGCTGGTCTGGTCATCGACGTAGACCTGCCCGATCTTGCCGATCTTCGCGCCGTTCACGTCCACGGCGGTCTGCCCTTCTAGATTCTGCAGGTCCTGGGTGGTCGTCATAATCTGTGCTCCTTCGGTTGGGTGGTGCGGGAGCGGGGTTAGCCAGGTAGCCGCCGCCCCCGGGCCAGGTGGCTGGCGGCCAGCTGGCCGCCAGCGGGTGAGGGCTAGTAACGGGTCGCGCCGTGCCGGCCGCCGCTGCCGTCGTAGCCGTCGCCGGCGCCATCGGCGGTGCCGGCGTACTGGCTGGCGGTGTCCTTGGCCTGGCGGGCCTGCTCGGCGACGGTCGGGGCGTTGCGCACCGACTCGGCGATGCGGGGCTTCTCCTGGTCGTAGGTGTCAGAGACCGCTTCCCAGCGCCGGGACATGGTCTTGATGCCGCCACCGCCGACCGCGACGATGACCACGCCCACCAGCGCAGCGAGCGCGGCGTACAGGACGGCGTTGACCACATTGGTGGCCACGTGCAGCTGGTCCAGCGCGGCGATCACGCCGAACGCCAGGATCAGCCCGGACACCACATTGCCCAGGACCTTGGCGTAGGAGACGCCGGACAGGCTGTTCTCGATCAGGGCCTTCGCCGCGGCCGCGATCGCGGACGCGATGATGACGATGATGATCGCGACGAACACCAGCGGCAGGTACGCGATCACCGCCTGCAGGTAGGTACTGATGGGGTTGGTGCCGAACACCCCGAACGCGGCAGTCAGCACGAACAGCATCAGCGCGTAGAACACGATCTTGGCCAGGATGTCCGACGCGTCGTACTTGCTGTTTTCCAGCGCCTTCTTGACACCGCCGCGTTCCACGACCTTGTCGAACCCGACCCGGGTCAGCACAGCCGAGATCGCCTTCGTGATGACCTTCGCGATCAGCCACCCCACGATCAAGATGATCAGGAACACCACGAATTTAGGAACGAACGTGGCCACGTTCGACCAGGCACTGGAAATACCAGTCCCATAATTAACCGCTACAGACATGGACAGGGCTCCGCTTTCCTGGCATAGAAATGCCCGGCCACCGGGCATCCCTCGGGTTGCTGCACGACGGCCCGCGTTTCTGGAGCGCGTCGCCTGAATTCAGGACCTTGTTGCAATGGCGCTGAAGAGCGCTACTGCAACAGGCCTGACGTGAATTACTTCGCCGGCAGACCTTGATCTCTGCCGGTAAGCGCCGCATTAGCGGCTCATTACCAGTTAGACACCTCCCAGAGAAAAACGTCGCACATTTTTTCTGGGCAGGTTCTTGCCTGGGTGTTTATGACACCCTGACCGATGTCTCCTGCGCGGCCTGGAAAAAGCACTGCCCGCTCACTTCCCATCCACGAGCGCCTTGGTCAGTGCACGCCTGCCCCGGAGCAGGTCGCTGCAGATGGCCGGGCCGGTGCTGCCGGTGATACGGGCAATCCCGGCGCTGGGCAGGCCCTCGAAGAGATGCAGGACGATAGCGACGCGCTGCGACGGCGGGAGCGCCGCAACCGCGGCAGGCGTGAACACGTCGGCGGCCGCCCTTGGCCCAGCCTCCTGAGCTGGTTCCGCGACCTGAATACTGGCATCACCAGGCAATTCAGGAGAGTGCATGGCCCGGCTGCCGTAGTCCAGCGCCCGCCGCACGACGATCCGGCACAGCCAGACCGGGTAGCTCACACCGGCGCGCCAACCGGCAAGCTGCTGCCAGGCAGCCACCAAAGCTTCCCCCGCAACCTCCTCGGCGTCCCGCGGATTGCCCAGCAACCGCAGCGCCACCCGGTAAGCCAGCGGCCCGTACCGGTCCGTAAGCTCGGCATAAGCGTCAAGATGACCCTGCAGCGTGCGCCGGACAAGATCAGCATCCTCAGCATCGGTCATTGACACTCCTGGTCCGCCCCGGGTGAGCCGCACCATGAGGCGCAAACCGGCAATGTCGCAGTACTCCACACCGGCGAGATCAATATGAACCAGCCTCAGCTCCTCGGCCAGCGCATCCAGAGCCTCCGCGAAGGAGAAGCTGGACTCGTCGATCCGGCCGGTGACAGCCAGGCCCCGCCGGCTCCGGCTGACGCTGAGCGGAGATATTCCCCGGCCAGCATCAGCGTCGTCGCCCGGCGGCAGCCCTGGGCGGATTGCGCGCCGGCCGCAAGCCGGAGCTGAGCTGGTGGCGTAGCTCACTGCTGCCATAGGGTCGCCTCACCAGACAAGGATCCGGGCACCGGAGCCGCCAGGATCTGGAGCAGCCAACGCGACATCATCTGCGACCACGCCAGACAACGTCCTACGAACAAGATATGCCCCACTTCCGGTAACACCTTGTCATCCTGGGGGTCGACGGCGATCAGGCCGATCAGATTTCCGACTGCTGTGGGGTGGTCATGCGATCTCCTTGAGGGGGTACAGGGTATTGACGGACACGGCGGCGCACCTCCCAGCCCGGGTCCCGATGCCCCCGCTGCATCGGCATCGGAGTCGGAACACGTCTCAGCTACTGACACCGCTGAGACAGGCCGGCGTTACGCAGCAATCCGGAATTAATCGCCCGCGAGGCATGGGCCTGGCTTACCTGCGCGTGAAGCGGGTAGCAACGACGGCGCCGGCCAGCCTGGGACCTCTGCGCGCGACGACGCAGG
This sequence comes from uncultured Actinomycetes bacterium, assembly GCA_963723595.1. Classification (GTDB taxonomy): domain Bacteria; phylum Actinomycetota; class Actinomycetes; order Streptosporangiales; family Streptosporangiaceae; genus RYN-230. The sequence continues at coordinate 1,670,381 of CAVRRQ010000006.1, read as the reverse complement.
TGCCCACCGGATTGGGCAGGCCCGCGTCCGCCCGTCACAGGAGGATCGCAGCCAGTGGGGAATCCCGCCGCCTCCGTCCATGAGGTGATGGCCGCCGAGCCGGTCATCCGCCGAGTCGTGGCCGCGCGGGCCGCCAACCCTGCAGATATCGACGACCTGGTTCAGGACTGCCTGGAGCGGTTGCTAGCCGCCCATAGACGCCTGACCCCGGACGCGGTGCTGCCCTACGCGATCGTGACGGCCCGGAATCTGGTCAGCTCCCACGCCACCAGCGCCGCCCGGCGAGCCCGGGCCACGCCACGCCTGGTTGACCCGCGAGAACCCGACCGCCCGGAGGACATGGTGCTCGCCGGGGAGAGCCGCCGGGCGATGACAGCGGCGCTGGCCCGGCTGTCACCACAGGAACGCCGTGACGTCCTCGCCTACTACGGCGACCACTCCAGCCCCGGCGCTCCGGTCCGGTCCGCCTCTGCCCCGGGCGCTGGCGCCGGAGAAGGCCGGGGCGCGCTGCGGGTGCGGATGTCACGCACGCGGGCCAAACTCCGGCTCGAATACCTGCTCGCCTTCCGGCACATCGAGCTCCCGACGCCGCTATGCCACCGGGTGCTGCTCGCCATTTCCAGCGGCGACACCCGCCGTCAGCGGGAGCTGAACGCCGGCCAGCACCTGCTCGACTGCGAAACCTGCGACATGCTCAGTGAGCCACTGGACCGGCGCAGCATCGCCCTGACCGCGATCACCCTGCCCGGCGGGCTCCTGGCCTGGGTTGGGACCAAGGCACGGACCCAGCCAGTGCACACTGCGGCGTCGGTCGCGGCTGGCTCCGCTGTGGTAGCAGTGGCCGCCGTCCTCGGCCCGAAGGTGCTCGCCAGCCCGCCGCACCACCCTCACCCGGCCGTCCCATCCAGCCCATCCAGCCCGTCCAGCCCTCCAGCCCGTCCAGCCCGGCGCCGGTGCCGGCGATCGGCCAGCTGACCATCGCCGGGCACCGGGTACTGGTGACCAGGGCCAGGCACTCGATCCGCTCGATGATCGGCGAGCAGGTGCACGCCTCCGGTACCAACGTGGAGTCGGTGCCAAGCCACGACGGGTTCTGGATCGGCACGGCCAGCGGGAGGCTATGGGTCGAGCTCACCGGGCCGCTGAAGCCCTGCACATCCGCCCGGGCAACCGGGTCGCCTTCAGTGGCACCGTCGTCGGCAACAGCCCCTCCTATCCGGGACGGGTCGGCATGAGCAGCCGCGAGGGCGCTGGGCTGCTGGACAGCCAGGGAGCCCACCTGGAAGTAAGAACCACCAGAATCAGCGTCGAGCACCAGGGCTGACGCGAGGGGGTGGTTGCCAGCTCTCAGCGGAGGCTGGTGATGGCGCCGACGGCCCCAGTGATGAGGTCGCCTACGGCGCGCTGCACAGCAACATCACAGTCGAGGCAGCGGGCAGCCTGCTCCGGGGTTTTCCAGCCCCGCTGGCAGACCGGGAACCCCGCCCGAGGCAAGTCCCCGGCGTGGTGCCCGGCCAGGGTGCCGTCGTCCAGATCTTAGGGCATGCTCGCAGACCGGGCCCGGGAGGAGGTGGTTCCGGCGAGCAGGAACGCGCCGCCGTATTCCAGCACCACGATGAACGTCTGCATGCCTGATCCCGCTCCTTCTAAGTGCTTCCTGATCAGGGACGAAAATGTGCCCGGTTTCCGGGCAGGCTGCAATCTGCGCCTGTCCCGCGGAGGCCAGCCCCGCAGTGGCGTCCTGGGCGCGAGCGAGCCGAGAGATCCGGGAGTCAGGTCCTTGCCGCAGCAGCGGCGAGAGTGGTTAGCCGTCGAGCTGGCGATGGAGTCCCTCCTTTCTTCCCGCGCCTTGTCGCGGTCACGGCTGGCACTCCTAGGCTTTCCTTGCGTTCGGGACGATGCTGCCTGGCCTTAGCGCCCTTGCGGCGCGTGCCGGCCCATGCACGCCACACCTTCCATGACCGGGGCGCGGAGATCGGCGAGCTGTTCGCGGTGCCGGCGGCGTTCTCGATGCAGAACGCCCGCGCCCTGTTCCAGGCCCGAGAGGTCGCGGTGCAGTTGCAGGCCGCCCTGGCTCACCGTGAGGTCATCGACCGTGCGATCAGGATCATCATAAGCCGGTCCGGGTGCACCCCGGACGAGGCTTTCGGCCGGCGGCGGGCCATTAGCCAGGCGGAGAACCGCAAGCTTCCGGCTGTGGCCGGGTCGCTGCTGGACGAGGCGGTGCGCCGGGCGCGTGCCCGGCGCACCGGTAGCTGGGCTATCGCTCCCTAAGCTGACCGTGTAGAACGCGGGGACATTCAGGCGGTGCGGCGGGTGAGGTCAGCGGGATCTAGCTCGACCGCGAAGGGCCGGGTGATGCGGCCCGGGGTGCCTGCCACGAGCGTGGTGCGTGTGACATACCGGCCGCGGCTCAGCGAGCCGACTACGACCTTCGGCGTGCCCTGCAACTCCACCCGCCAGTAGAGAGGGATTCCCGCTTCCGCGTACATGACCGGCTTGACCGCCCGATCTATCGACACCGTTGACGGAGAGACAACCTCCACCACGGCCAGAACGGCATCACAAGGAATCCTGGTGGTCGTCTCCCCGACGGCCCCGGCCTCCACGACCACGACGTCAGGGACCAAGAGCTTCCCGCCGGGCAGGGCCACGTTAACCGCCTCAAGCACCTCGGTTTCGGCACCCGCGGCTATGGCCGCCTGGGCCAGGGCGCGGTGCAGCCAGTAGGACGCCCGCTGATGACCCACGCCCGGCGCCGGGCTCACAACAAGAACCCCACCTTCGTAGACCTCGAAACGGGCATGATCACCGGCATCCGGCAGCGCCTCGACATCATCGGCTGTCCACGGCCCGGTGTGGTCGACGAGCGCGACGCTCATGATTCCACCTCCGCCGTCACCCAGTCTGACATCTACACAGGCCCGGCGGAACGCGTCGGCGCGTGCAGCGTGTAGCCCAGCCGACGACACGGCCGGGCTCTTGCCTTGCTGATGCCAGCCACAGCATCGCGGTCACCCACATGTTCAACGCACACCACGCACGAGCCAGGCTGAGCTGTCATCAGGAACCGATCCGTGCGGCTCAGTGCCAACTACGTATGCCCAGAACGACGGTCAGATGACGGTCAGACGATCTTGGAAGGTACCCGGACGGCCCTCAAATCATGCCCTGAACTGCAACTTCTTGTGGAGCTAAGCGGGCTCGAACCGCTGACCTCTTGCATGCCATGCAAGCGCTCTACCAACTGAGCTATAGCCCCGGCATCGCCCGCGTGACTGGCACGCGGACCGGAGTTAGCATACCGGTTCCCCGGACGCCCCCGAACAACCTGGACACCACCCCGCAGCACACCCACCCCGCAGCACGCCAACCCGGCCAGCCCACACCGCCCCGGGACCTCAGCGGTCGTCGCTGAGCACCGGCTCCGGCAGCGTTCCCGCGTTGTGCTCGACCAGCCGCCAGTGCCCGTGCCGGCGGGACACGACCGACCAGGCGCAGTTGGCCAGCGGCCCGATCGACGCCCCAGAGGTCCTCGGGCAGGCCGAGCAGCCGGGCGGCGCCCAGCCTGATCGCCGCGCCGTGGCTCACCACGACGGCCAGAGAACCCGGCTGGAGGCTGTCGGCGATCCGCTCCATGGCCGAGCCCGCGCGGTCCGCGACGGTCGACGAGTGTCTCGCCCTCGGGCGGGAACCACTGGGCGTGCTCGACCGGGTAGCGGGTCCGGATCTCCACGTCGGTCAGGCCTTCCCAGGCCCCGCCGTGGCGTTCCCGCAAGTCCTTGTCCGTGGTCACGGTCAGCCCGGTCAGCCGGGACAGCGGCGCGGCGGTGGCCATGGCGCGGCTCAGGTCCGAGGAGATGATCACGTCCGGCCGCAGCGCGGCCAGCAGCCGGGCGGCCCGCTCCGCCTGCTCCACGCCGACCTCATCCAGCTGGATGTCGGTCTGGCCCTGGAAGCGGCCCTGGACGTTCCACGGGGTCTGCCCGTGCCGCCACAACACCAGCCGGACCCGGGAATCCGGGCCCGGCACTGACTCAGAGCTCATTCCGCCCTCTCCTGCGTGCTGTCCGCCCGCCCGCGCCGGCACCCGCGCTGTCCACGCAGGCAGCCGTCCGAGCTGGGCAGGATGCCTTACCGGCCCGCTGGGGCCCGGTACCCGCACTCCAACGCGCCGCCGCGCCACTAACCTGGCCAGTCGGCGCGGCCGGGCGGGCCTTCGATCCGCTGAGCCCGTCGGTCAGCGTGCGTCCCCGGCGGATGGCCCGCCGGGCCGCGTACCGCCGACCGACACCGTCTCAGGCAGCTGGATCTGCGGGCAGTCCTTCCACAGCCGTTCCAGAGCGTAGAACGTGCGCTCCTCGGCGTGCTGCACGTGGACGACGATGTCCAGATAGTCCAGCAGCACCCAGCGGCCTTCCCGCTCGCCCTCACGGCGTACCGGGCGGGCCCCGGCCTTGCGCAAGTTCTCCTCGACCGCATCGACGATCGCCTTTACCTGGCGGTCGTTGGCCGCGGAACAGAGCAGGAACACGTCGGTGATGACGAGCTGCTCACTCACGTCGTAGGCGATGATGTCGCTGGCGAGCTTGTCGGCCGCGGCCGCAGCGGCTATCTCCGCAAGCTCAACGGCCCTGGTGGTGGCAGTCACGTGTGGTATTCGTCCTCCTCAGCCGGGGACCTTCCCCCTAACCTCACGACCCCAGGCGAGCGGGGCAGTGCGGCAATTCAGCCTAACCCGGCCCGCCGACAAAGTCCGCACGCCAGGCCTGCCGTCCGCGCAGACACGCTCACGGCAAGCGCACGGCAAGCCGGCCCCTCCGCACGCCACACCCGGTGCTCATCCTCCCGGGGTGAGGCCGCCCTGCGGCCCGCAGGCTGTCCCGTCCCCGTTGCAGTACAGTCCGCGCTTCGCGATGTACTGCACCACGCCGTCGGGGACCAGGTACCAGACCGGCTCGCCCGCGGTGACCCGCTGGCGGCACTCGGTGGACGAGATGGACAGGGCCGGGATCTCGACCAGGCTGACCTGGTCGCTAGGCAGCCCCGCGCTGGACAGCCGGTGCCCCGGCCGGGTCACGCCCACGAAGTGGGCCAGCTTGAACAGGTCCGCCGCGTCCTGCCAGGACATCATCTTGGACAGCGCGTCCGCGCCGGTGATGAAGAAGAACTCGGCGTCCTCGCCGCGGATCGCCCGCAGTTCGTGCAGCGTGTCGATGGTGTAGGTCGGCCCGGGCCGGTCGATGTCCACCCGGCTGACCGAGAACTGCGGGTTCGACGCGGTCGCGATCACCGTCATCAGGTAGCGGTCCTCGGCCGGGGACACCTTCCGTCCGTCCTTCTGCCAGGGCTCGCCGGTGGGCACGAACACCACCTCGTCGAGGGCGAACGCGTGCGCGACCTCACTGGCGGCGACCAGGTGACCGTGGTGGATGGGGTCGAAGGTGCCACCCATCACCCCTAGCCGCGGGGCCCGGCGGGACTGTGGATCGGGCACGACAGACTCACCATCCTTCATCACGTGACTCTAACTGGCGCCCCGGTCCGGCCTGGTCCCTGGATCAGCGCAGTCCAGGGACCGGCGGCTCTCCCCCGGCCCCCCGGACCACCCGCACGGCTACGCGTCCCACAGATCCTGCTTCTCGGTCATCGGCAGCCGGGGCAGGTCATGCAGACCGGTAGCGCTGCCCGAGGTGACCCCGGCGGCCCGGAGACGTTCCGCCTGAACCCCGTCCAGGGCCAGCAGCCGGTTGACCAGGATCCGGAGCCGTTCTTCCTGGAGCAGGGCCCGCCGCCCGGGCGCCATGGATTCGGCATCAGGCTCGAACATCATCGTGCTTACTCCTGCACGGTTCTCACTCAAAGTCCCGGGGACCGCAGCGGCCCCGCCAGCTTCCCATAACGGGGCTTCCCGCCGATGCCAGCTACTCAGCGTGATTCCTTGACTACGGTTTGACCGACCGAGACCAATCCGCTGACCGGGGGGTCCCGAAGTCCCATACAACGGGCGCACCACGGGGGTGTGTCCAGTCTTCCCTGGAGGAAGCTACATGATCGGTACGAAACGGCTCAGAATGCTGGGCACGCGGAAAGCAGGGATCGGTCTGGTCGGCCTGCTTGCCACGGGCCTGGCGCTGGCGTCCGGGACGGCCTTCGCGTCGACCTCATCGTCGTCGAGCATGTCGGGGACGACCTCGGCCAGTTCCTCAATGAACATGCGGGGATTCACCAAGGGCTTCTACGCCGGGCACACGGTGCGCTTCTACTACAGCAAGAACTTCCGCTGTGCGCAGCCGCCGGCCAGCACGGCCTCCTCGAAGTGCGAGGGCGGGACCAACTACACCCAGACCCCGGCCAGCACCTTCGACCCGCTGTACGTGATCGTGCCACTCGGCTTCACGCCGCCGAAGTGGACCCTGCAGTGCCCGGCGGGCACCTGCATCGACCATCCGCACACCATCGACCTGACGTCCGTGCTGGGCAGCGGCACGGGCAACCTGACGCTCCCGGCGCACAGCCACATCGTGGCCACCGCGAACAGCCACCAGTCTGAGTGGTGGAACGTGGACATCGTCGGCGTCAAGAGCCTGACCACCTGGGACAAGCTGATCCGGTCCAAGAACGCCCACGAGCTGCAGTACCTGCAGCGCGCGAAGAGTTCGACGATCACCGGGAACATCCCGACCAACCTGTTCCTGTACTTCTCCGTGCTCAGGTAACACCTGCTGGCCGGCGCTGGCCGCGCTCGATCCCTGGGTGCGGCCAGCGCCACCCTCCTGGCGACCCATCCGACCCGTCCACCCGTCCGCACGAGAGGTGCCACGCATGGTTAACCAGCCCATGGACGCCGTCGGGCCCCAGGCCCGGACCGCGGCCACCGGGATCCGGGCGCTGCGCAGCTGGCGCGGGGCCGTGGGGCTCGGCGGCCTGGCCGCCGGGGCCGTCATGATCACCGGGGCGTTCCTGCCCTGGGTGTTCACGTTCGCCGGGCTGATCGGCATCCCCGGGGTGCGCGGCAGCAACGGGCGGATCCTGGCTGGCGCCGGGGCCGTCATCGCCCTGGCCGGCCTCGCCCACCTCCTGCGCGGCGGGCGAGCGTCGCGGTGGCTGATCGGCCTCGGCGGCTTCCTGGCCACCGGGTTCTCCGGCTTCCTGCTCCTCCAGCTCGCGGCCAGCATGCGGTCGCTGAGCACCGACTCGATGGTGGCCGCGCGCAGCGGCCCCGGCCTGTGGGTCACCGCCGCCGGATCGGCGCTGGCCTTCGCCACCATGTTCGCCCCCGCCTCGGCCCAGCAGACCCTCGTCCGCCGGGACGCCTCGTCAGGCCTGCTGGCCTGGGCCGCCGACCGGGAGTCCACCGGGCTGCGGCGCGGCATCCAGATCACCCTCGGTGTCCTGTGGCTGGCCGACGGCGCGCTGCAGCTCCAGCCGTTCATGTTCGGCCGCGGCTTCGTGAACCAGATCCTCATGCCCGCCTACATGGGCAGCCCCGCCGGGGTCACCGGTCCGGCCCTGGCCTTCACCCGGCTGGTCCTGCACGCCCCGGCCGCCTGGAACGCCGCGTTCGCGGTCACCCAGCTGCTGCTCGGCGCCGCGCTGCTGTGGCGGCCCGCGGTGCGGGCGGGACTGGCCGGCAGCGTCGTCTGGGCGCTGGCCGTGTGGTGGTTCGGCGAGGGACTGGGCGGCGTGCTCAGCGGCTCGGCCAACCCGCTCACCGGCGCACCCGGGGCCGTCATCCTTTACGGGCTGGTGGCCGTGCTGGCCTGGCCGGCGCGGGCCGGGCGTGCCCCCGCCGGCCCGGTCGCCGCGGGCAGCCCCCTCGGCCTGACCGGGGCCCGGGCCTGCTGGCTGGCGCTGTGGGGCAGTTCCGCGTACTTCATGCTCCAGGCGGTTAACCGCGCGCCGGGCGCGGCACACGGCACATTCACCAGCCTGGCCTCCGGGGAGCCGGGGTGGATCGCCGCCCTGGACCGGGGCCTGGCCAGCGCCGCGTCCGGTCAGGGCCTGGCGATCGGCATCGGCCTCGCGGTGGTCTTCGTTGCGGCGGGTTTGGGGGTGTTCTGGCGGGCCACTACCCGGCCGGCCCTGCTGCTCAGCGTGATCGTGGCCGCGGCGATCTGGGTCCTCGGCGAGAACTTCGGCGGGCTGCTGACCGGGCAGGGCACCGACCCCAGCACAGGCCTGGTGCTGGTCCTGCTGGCCGCCGCGTTCTGGCCGCTGACCCGCCGCCCGGCTGCGGCCGTTTCCGCTGGTCATGATCGGGAGCCGGTCCTGGCGGAGGACAAAGCGGCGTAATCACGGCCAGGAACATGCGAACTCCGGGCGGGCGCCGCGGTAGCACCCGAGCGGCGCCGGCCCGGCGCCAGCAAATTGGTGGACCTAGGCCGGCCGGCACTACTCGGCAAGGGGCCTAGCATGGATGGCATGACCTCTGTGCCGGATCGTGCCCGCGTCCGCCTGCCCGGGATCAGCTCCCGTGCCTACGAGCACCCCGCTGACCGGTCGGCGCTGGTAGCGCTGCGTAAGCTCACCGGCTTCGACGCGCTGCTCAAGCGTCTGGCCTCGCTGTTCAGCGACCGGAACCTGCGCTTGCTGTTCCTGGCCAGCTCGGTGCGGGCCTCAAACGAGCAGTACCCGGCCCTGTACCAGCTGCTGCTGGACGGCGCCGCGATCCTGGATCTGCCTGAGGTGCCTGAGTTGTTCATCACCCAGGACCCGCAGCCGAACGCGATGACCCTGGGCTCCGACAAGCCGTTCATCGTCATCACGACCGGCCTGGTCGACCTGATGGACGCCGAGGAGCACCGCTTCGTGATCGGGCATGAGCTCGGCCACGTGCTGTCCGGGCACGCCGTGTACCGGACCATGCTGTACATCCTGACCTCGCTGGCTGCCCGGCTGGCCTGGTTCGCCATCGGCTACATCGGCCTGAAGGTGATCATCTCCGGGCTGGAGGAGTGGTACCGCAAGTCCGAGCTGTCCTGTGACCGGGCCGGCGTGCTGGCCAGCCAGGACCCGGGGGCTGGGCGCCGGGCCCTGATGAAGCTCGCGGGCGGCGCGCGGATCTCCGAGCTCAGCCCCGACGAGTTCCTCAAGCAGGCCCACGAGTATGACGCCGTCCCGGACGTACGGGAAGGCTTCCTCAAGATGCTCCAGATGCTGGGCACGACGCACCCGTTCGCGGTGGTGCGGTTCGCGGAGCTGGACCGCTGGGTCGCCGAGGGCGAGTACGAGGCGATCCTGGCCGGGAACTACCCGCGCCGTGAGGACGACGCGGACGCCTCAGTGCAGGACGAGTTCATGGCCGCGGCCAAGTCCTACCAGGAGTCCTGGAATCGGAGTTCGGACCCGTTCATCGGGCTGGTCAAGGGGGTTGCGGAGACCGCCGTCGGGACCGGCCAGTCGCTGTTCGGGAACATCTTCGGTCAGCGGGGCGGCGGCAGCGGCGACGACAACTGACACCGGCCGGGGCACCCCGCAGGGCGGCGCATCCCCGGCCCTGGTCCCGGCTAGCGGGACGCCCTGAGCAGGACGAGGTCGTCGCGGTGCACGATCTCGCGCTCGTACTCGGGACCCCGCTGGGCGGCCAGCTCGCGGGTGGAGCGGCCCATCATGGCCGGGATCTCGGACGCGTCGTAGCTGACCAGGCCCCGGGCGATCACCCGGCCGTCCGGGGCACACAGGTCGACCGGGTCGCCTGCGTCGAACCCGCCCTCCACGCCGGTGATCCCGGCGGGCAGCAGCGACGCGCGGCCGGCCTCGATGGCCTTGGCCGCGCCCTCGTCCAGCAGCAGCCGGCCATGGCTGGCGGCCGCGTGGGCCAGCCACAGCTGCCGGGCCCGGGGCGGCCGCCGGGCGCCGGGCGCGAAGTACGTCCCCCGCGGCTCGCCCGCCAGCACCTCCCGTGCCGCGGCGGCGCTGGCCACCACGGTCGGGATGCCCGCCTCGGTCGCGATCATGGCTGCGTCCACTTTGGTGACCATCCCGCCCGTGCCGACCGGGCCCGTCCGGCCGGCACCCCCACCCGCGGGCGGGGGGACGATGCCGCCCGGGCCGGCCCGGCCCAGCGTCACCCCGGCCAGGTCGTCGCGGCTGCGCACCTCGGCGATCCGGCGGGCGCCGGGCTGGCGCGGGTCAGCGTCGTACAGGGCGTCCACGTCCGATAGCAGGATGAGGGCCCCGGCCCGGACCACGTGCGCGACCAGCGCGGCCAGCCGGTCGTTGTCGCCGAACCGGATCTCGTCCGTGGCCACCGTGTCGTTCTCGTTGACGATCGGCAGGATCCCGAGTTCGAGGAGCCGGCTCAGCGTGCGCTGGGCGTTGCGGTAGTGCGCGCGCCGCATCAGGTCGTCAGCGCTGAGCAGCACCTGGCCGGTGCGGACCCCGTGCCGGCCGAAGGCCGCGGTGTACCGGGCGACCAGCAGGCCCTGCCCCACGCTGGCGGCGGCCTGCTGGGTGGCCAGGTCACGGGGCCGGCGCGGCAGTCCGAGCGGGGCCAGCCCGGCGGCGATGGCGCCGGATGAGACCAGCACGACCTGGCGGCCGACGTGGGCCCGGGCCGCGAGCGCGTCGGCCAGGGCCGCGATCCGGTCCTCGTCAATCCCGCCCTGGGCCGTGGTCAGCGACGACGATCCCACCTTGACCACCACGGGGCTGGCGTCCGCGATCCCCGGCCATTGCGTCTTCCCCGGCTCCTCCCCCGCCCCCGGCCCGCCCACCGCCACCCGGCCGCTCGCCGCCACCGGGTCACCCGCCGTCGGCTCGCCGGTCTGTCCAGCCCGGTCGCTCAGCCCAGCCACGCCGCCCCTCCAGCCACACCAACCACCCACGTTGCGTCATCCGTCATCACGCGTGAGCGGGGAACGCATATTTCACGGATCTGGTGCAGGTAAACCGTGACAAATCCGGCACCAGTGTGCACTAGGTACGTGATACGTCGATGAGGATCATGATCGTTGTGACTGATGATCCTGGTGGCACGGATCACGGGGCGAGGCGGCGGTCGGTGCCCCGGGGACCGCGGCCGCCGTGGCCGGCCGGGATGTCGGGGTCCCAGTCGAAGACCACGGCCTCCTCACCGTTGCCGATCATGACCTCGGCGCCGTCCTCCGCACCTGCCTCGGCCAGGCCTGCTTCCACCCCGAGCTTGGCCAGCCGGTCGGCGAGGTAGCCGACGGCCTCCTCGTTCGCGAAGTCGGTCTGCTGGACCCAGCGCCACGGCTTGTCGCCCCGGACCAGGAACGTGTTCTCCCCGGATCGTTCGATCTCGAACTCGGGACCCACGGCCGGCCGGGGCCGGATCACCCGCCGGGTCGGTTCCTCGACTGGCGCGGCCGCGCGGACCTCGGCGACCACCGCGGCCAGCGCGAACACGAGTTCGCGGACCCCTTCCCTGGTCGCCGCGGAGACCTGGCAGACGGTCAGCCCGCGGGCGGCCAGCTCAGGCCCGGCCGCCGCGGCCACCTCCCGGGCAGCAGGCACATCGATCTTGTTCAGCACCACGATCCGGGGCCGGTCCCGCAGGTCCGCGCCGGTCACATCCTGGTAGGCGTCGAGTTCGGCCTCGATCACGTCGAAGTCGGCCACCGGGTTCCGATCCGGGTCCCCGCTGGTCTCCGGGGCCGTGCAGTCCAGCACGTGGACCAGCACGGAGCAGCGCTCGACGTGCCGGAGAAACTCCAGGCCCAGGCCCTTGCCCTGGCTGGCCCCGGGGATAAGGCCGGGCACGTCCGCCGCCACGAACTGGACGTCGCCCGCCTCCACCACGCCCAGGTGCGGGGTCAGCGTGGTGAACGGGTAGTCGCCAACCGTGGGCTTAGCCGCGGACATCGCGCCGATCAGCGAGGACTTGCCCGCGTTGGGGAAGCCCACCAGGCCCGCGTCGGCCACCGTCTTGAGCAGGAGAACCAGGGAGCACTCCGCGCCGGGCTCGCCGCGCAGCGCGAACCCGGGGGCCTTGCGCTTCATCGAGGCCAGGGCCGCGTTGCCGAGCCCGCCATGGCCACCCTCGGCGGCCACGAACCGGGTTCCGGACCCGATCAGGTCGGCTAGGACCTGGCCGTCCTCGGTGCTGACCACGGTCCCGTTCGGCACCCGGACGACCAGGTCTTCACCGGCCGCGCCGTTCCGGTTGGACCCGGACCCCTGCGTGCCGTTGCCGGCCTTGCGGACCGGGCGGCGATGGAGGTCGAGCAGGGTAGCCACGCTGGGGTGGACCTCGAGGATCACGTTGCCGCCGCGGCCGCCGTTGCCCCCGTCCGGGCCGCCCAGCGGCTTGAACTTCTCCCGGTGCACGGAGGCGCAGCCATGCCCGCCGTTACCTGCCTTGATGCGCAGGACCGCCCGATCCGCGAACTCTGCCACTGCCCCTCCTCTCGGGGTTACAGCCCATCAGCCGCTCTGGGCGGGGGCCAGGTTGATTCCCGTTCATTCCCAACGGTCCGTCCGCGGCCGCCGGATCCTGCGCTCACACGCATCAGGGGCGGACCGCCACCGGTCCGCCCCTGCCTGATGCCTATGTCTGACGAATCGCTTCTAGGCGGACCTTATTCCGCCGCCGGGGAGTCACCCGGCTCGGCCGCGATCACGCTTATCGCCCGGCGGCGGCGCACGCTGCCGAACGTGACCTTGCCCGCGACCAGCGCGAACAGGGTGTCGTCACCGCCGCGGCCGACGCCCGGCCCGGGGTGGAAGTGGGTACCGCGCTGGCGCACGATGATCTCGCCCGCGTTGACCTGCTGCCCGCCGAAACGCTTGACGCCGAGCCGCTGCGCCGACGAGTCACGGCCGTTCCGGCTGGACGACGCGCCCTTCTTGTGTGCCACGTCAGCTCAGCTCCCCTTCTTGGCGGCACTGCTCTTGGCGGCACTGCTCTTCGCAGCGCTTTTCTTAGCCGCGCCGATGCCGGTGATCTTCAGCTGGGTGTAGTGCTGCCGGTGGCCCAGGCGCCGCCGGTACCCGGTCTTGTTCTTGTACTGGATCATGTTGATCTTGGGACCGGCGACCGGGCCCAGGATCTCCGCCGTGACCTTGTAGCGGTCCAGCTCGGCCGCGTCGCTGATGACGTTGCCATCATCGACGACGAGCAGCGCGGTCAGCGTCACGCTGGACCCGACGTCACCCGCCACCGTGTTGACGGTCAGCACGTCGTCCACCGCCGCCTTCTCCTGCCTGCCACCGCAGCGCACGATCGCGTACACCGAGAACTCGCTCTCTGCCTTCGCGGCTAGGCCGCGGCCTCATGCGGCCTGGGCCGCTCTCTCGTCAGGGCGAACCGGGCCTCATGGCCTGGTCCGGGTTTCTGCCTGGCGCGGACCCACCGCGCCGCCTGCTGCAGTGGCTAGCACGTGAACGTGACTAGCGCCTGCACTGGGCGGCCTTCGGACGGGGCCTGCGTCGCGCACCGGCGGAGGGCCGCGAGGCCCGATCCGCTATGTGCACCGACCACTCAGGTTATCAGAACGGCGGGTGCTCCTCGTCCGGGGCGACTGAGCCCTCGTCCGCGGCGCCTGAGCCCTCGTCCGCGGCGACCGAGCCGCCGTCCGTGGCAGGACCGCCTTCGTCCGCCGGCGCGGAGCTGAACCCCGCCGCGGGGGACGGCTCGGGCGTGGCATCCGGGGCCGGCGGGGCCTCCGCCACGGCCGGGGCATCACCTGCGGGCCATGGGGATACCGCCGACGCCGCCTCGGCGGCGGTCAGGGCTTCCCCGGCCGGGCCGGCTTCCGTAGTGGGACTGGCCTGCGTGGCAGGCCCGACGTCCGCGATCGGCCCGGCCTCGGTGGCAGGCACCGCAGCGGGCACGGCCTCGGTGGCGGGCACCGCTTCGGTGGCGGGCCACGAGGACACGGCCGACGCTGCATTCTCAGCCGTCAGCGCGTCCGCGGCCGGACTCGGCTCCGCGGCAGGCGAGGCCATCTCCGTGGCGGGCACGGTGTCCCCGGTGGGCACGGGCTCCGCCGAGCGGCTCGGCACGGGCTCGGCTGACGCGGGCTGGGCCGACAGGGGCTGGGCCAACTCGGCGTCGGGCGCCCCCGCGGGGCGGGTCGCCGAGCGCCGCCGGCGGCGGCCACCCTGGCGCTCAGCGGGCGCGGCGGTCAGCAGCGCGGCCGGCTCGGCGGCAGCTTCTTCGCCGCCGTCCTGGACCCCGGCCGCCTCGTGATCCGCGGCCGGAGGGTCCTGCTGGCCGTTGCGGTCCTGGCGGCCGTTCCGGTCGCCCCGGCCGTTCTTGTCCCGGCCGTTCTTGTCCTGCCCGCTCTTGTCCTGGGCGTTCTTGTCGCCCCGGCCGTTGCGGTCCTGGTGCCCGTTCCGGTCCGGGCGGCCGTTCCGGTCCTGGCGCCCCCCGCCGGACTGACGGCCGTCGTCGCCGCCGGAGCGGCCCCGCTGGCCGGTGGCCGCGGGCTCGGTCAGGTCCAGGGAGATGATCCGGCCGCGCCCGTTACAGCAGTCGCACGGCTCGGAGAATGCTTCCAGCAGCCCGGCTCCGACCCGCTTGCGGGTCATCTGCACGAGCCCGAGCGACGTGACCTCGGCGACCTGGTGCTTGGTGCGGTCCCGGGCCAGGCATTCCAGCATCCGGCGCAGCACCAGCTCGCGGTTGCTCTCCAGGACCATGTCGATGAAGTCGATCACGATGATGCCGCCGACGTCCCGCAGCCGGAGCTGCCGGACGATCTCCTCGGCGGCCTCCAGGTTGTTCCGGGTAACGGTCTCTTCGAGGTTCCCGCCCTGCCCGGTGAACTTCCCGGTATTGACGTCGACCACCGTCATGGCCTCGGTGTTGTCGATGACCAGTGACCCGCCGCTGGGCAGCCACACCTTGCGCTCCAGCGCCTTGGCCAGCTGCTCGTCGATCCGGTACCGGCCGAACACGTCCTCGTCGTCGTCCGTCCAGTGGGTGAGCCGCTCGGCCAGGTGCGGGGCCACGTACTGGACGTACTCGTGGACGAGATCCCAGCCTTCGTCCCCGGCCACCACCAGCGACGCGAAGTCCTCGTTGAAGATGTCCCGGACCACGCGGATGGTCAGGTCGGGCTCGCTATACAGCAGCTCGGGCGCGTTGGCAGTCTTGGACTTCTGCTCGATGGCCTCCCACTGCGCGGCCAGCCGGGCCACGTCCCGGGACAGTTCTTCCTCGGTGGCGCCTTCCGCGGCGGTCCGCACGATCACGCCCGCGCCGTCCGGCATGACCTGCTTGAGGATCTGCTTGAGCCGGGTGCGCTCCTTGTCCGGCAGCTTGCGGCTGATGCCCATCATGGAGCCGCCCGGGACGTAGACCAGGTAGCGGCCGGGCAGGCTCACCTGGCTGGTCAGCCGCGCGCCCTTGTGCCCCACCGGGTCCTTGGTCACCTGGACCAGGACGGCCTGCCCGGACTTGAGCGCAGACTCGATCCGCTTGGAGTCACCCTCCAGCCCGCTGGCGTCGAAGTTGACCTCGCCGGCGTACAGCACCGCGTTGCGGCCCTTGCCCACGTCCACGAAGGCCGCCTCCATGGAGGGCAGCACGTTCTGGACCTTGCCCAGGTACACGTTGCCGACCATGGACTGGTGCGTGTTGTTGTCCACGTAGTGCTCGACGAGCACGCCGTCCTCGAGCACGGCGATCTGGGTCCGGTCATTCTGCTGCCGGACGACCATGACGCGGTCCACGGCCTCCCGCCGGGCCAGGAACTCGGCCTCGGTGATGACCGGCGGACGCCGGCGCCCGGACTCGCGTCCCTCGCGCCGCCGCTGCCGCTTGGCCTCCAGGCGGGTCGAGCCACGGACCGACCTCACGTCACTGACGGACACCGGCTCGTCGGCGCTCTGCGCGCGTGGTACCCGGACGTGCACGACGGTGTTCGGCGGGTCGTCGGCGGAAGGCTCCCCGTCGGCTGACGAGCCGCGGCGACGGCGGCGGCGCCGGCGCCTGGTGCCTCCGTCTTCACCGTCCTCGTCCTCGTCCGCGCGGTCGTCTGCATCCTCCGGGCCGCTGGGCTTGCTCTCGGCCTGGGCCTGCTTACCCTCGGCTTGCTTGCCGCGGGACTGCTTGCCCTGGGCCGCCTTGCCGTCGCTGTGCTTGGCCTCGGCGGACTTGCCGCCGCGCTCCCCGGGCTCGCGACCGTCCCGGCCGGAGCCGGACTCCCCGTCCTCGGCGTCCTCGCCCGGGGTCTCGCCGTCGGCCTCATGCCCGCGCCCGCGGCCGCCCCGGCGGCGGCGCCGGCGGGACGTGCCATCGGAGGCACCCTCCGCGGACGGCTCCTCGGGCCCGGTGTCCTCGGAGACGGGCTCGTCCCGGACCCGGCTTCGCTCGGGGACCGGCTCACCGGCGGCCGGCGGCTGGAAGATGACCGGCGGCGGCTGGAACGTGGCTTGCGGAACCGACCCCGAGCCACTAGCGGCCGGGGGGGCCGGGGGCCCCATCGGGGTCGCACCCGGCGAGGAGGCCACCGCTGAGGTGCTGGGCACGCTCACGGCCGGCGCAGTGCTGGCTGTGGCCGAGTGCTGGCCGGCCCAGTGCTCGCTGCACCAGTGCTGGCCGCACCAGCGCTCCCGGGCCCGGTACTGGCTGGTCCGGTACTGGCTGGCCCGGTACTGGCTGGCCCGGTACTGGCTGGCCCGGTACTGGCTGGTCCGGTACTGGCCACCTCGGGGGTGGCCGGAGGAACGGGCGGCTGGCCCGCGTCCTCGGACGGCGGACCGGCAGCGCGGGTCGCGGCCCGGCGGGGCCTGCGGGTCCGGCGCGGGGGGCTCGCCGGCTCGCCGCCACCGGCTGGGTCACTGCCACCAGCCGCAGGGCCAGCAGCGTCGCTGGCGCTAGCCGTCCCGGTTAGACCGGACGGCTCCGTCGCTCCGTCGCTGTCACTGCCGCGCGCTGTCTCGTTCTGCTGTGAATCGTTGAGCTCGGTTTCGAGCATCCGGGCTATCTCCCGTCAGGCTCCCGGGCGCGTGGGTTCGCTCGGAACCCTCCGCTCCGCGCGGGAGCTGGTCGTACGCGCTCGCTGAGAGCGGGCCGGCCAGTGAGGCCGACCGCGCTCCCAGGCGCGTTGTCTTTTCATGTCCCTGCGCCGCGCCCTGTCCGGCGGACTGGGGCCCGAGTGGCGTTACCCCACGCGACGGCGGTGCCGTCACAGAGGAGGACGCCCGATCCTCGGCGGGCCCAGCGGGCACGTGCTGCCCTGCGGGCCCGGCTTCGGCAGCTACTGCCACCAGCGGTCCTTGAACCAGCCGGGTCACCAACGGCGGTGACGAAGGCACCAGCCCAGCGACACGGCGAAGTGCAGTCAGGATGTCGTCGGGTCGCACGGCAGGTGTCAGGTGCCGAACAACCATTCGAAGTATCGCATAACCGGCGTCCCGCTCATCAGCGGGGTGCCAGCCGGCCTGCAACGTGACCACTGCGGCGCGAGCATCCATGCGCCGCATTCCCTTGCTGGTCAGGCGCTCGACCTCCACGCTGTCCTGAGCGAGGAACGTCTCAGCGGCCGCAGCCGCCTCATCTCGCCCGACTCCGGGGAGGGCCACTTCCCACAGGGACGCCTCGAACGTCACGGCGCCCAGGGAACCGGCTTCCTCGGTCACGTCTATCACATCAATCCCGTCCGGCAGGGCCGCATTGAGCCGGTCCCGTACGTCCGCGACGACGCATGCTGCCGTCAGCGAAAGCTCCAGGTACTCAGCTTCACTCGCCGTCCCCGTCGGGGCCGCGCCAGCGTAAGAGATCTTCGGATGGGGCGTAAATCCCGCCGAGTACGCGATGGGCAGCCTGGCCCGGCGTACTCCGCGCTCAAACGCCCGCGCGATATCTCTGTGACTGGCGAATCGCATCCTGCTTCTTTTAGCGTACCGGACGATAAGCCGCTGGACGACGGCAGGCTGATCAACGACGCGTGTCGGGCCGTCGGAGGGCCTGCGCGGCCGGGCGCCGGGGGGTGGCTTGGCCGCACCACCCGGTGGCTTGGCCGCACCACCCGGTGACTGGGCCGGTGAGTGGGCTGGTGACTGGGCCGCACCGCCAGGCGGCGGGGCCGCGCCGTCCGCAGGCGGCTGCGCCGGGTAACCGGGGTCTGGCATCTAGCCGACGCCCCCAGCGCCACCAGGGCCGCCCGCCGCGCTGCCCGCCACGGACAGCGGCAGCAGCGTCCGCCCGGTGGGGCCGGCCTGGATCTCGGTGCCCATGGTGGGGCAGACCCCGCAGTCGTAACAGGGGGTCCAGCGGCAGTCTTCGACCTCCGCGGCGCCTGCCGGGTCCACGGCGTCCTGCCAGTCGGCCCAGAGCCAGTCGCGGTCCAGGCCGGCGTCCAGATGATCCCAGGGCAGGACTTCGCTGTACTCGCGTTCCCGCGTCGTGTACCAGCCGACGTCCACCGGCTCGTCGGCCAGGGCCTGCTCCGCGCTGCGCATCCAGCGCTCGAACGAGAAGAACTCGCTCCATCCGTCGAACCGGGCCCCCTCCTGCCAGGCGGCCTTGATCACCTTGGCCACCCGCCGGTCACCCCGCGACAGCAGGCCCTCGATGATCGACGGCTCGCCGTCGTGGTAGCGGTAGCCCACCGACCGCCCGTACGTGCGGTCAGCCCGGAGGGCCGCACCCAGCTGCCGCAGCCGGTCATGCACGGTCTCGGCGTCACACTGCGCCGCCCACTGGAACGGGGTGTGCGGCTTGGGCACGAATCCGCCGATGGACACGGTGCACCGGATGTCCTTGCGGCCCGACGCCTCCCGCCCGGCCTTGATGACCCGGCGGGCCAGCTCCGCGATCGCCAGCACGTCGTCGTCCGTCTCGGTGGGCAGACCGCACATGAAGTAGAGCTTCACCTGCCGCCAGCCGTTGGCGTAGGCGGTGCTGACCGTGCGGATCAGGTCGTCCTCGGTGACCATCTTGTTGATCACCTTGCGGATCCGCTCCGAGCCGCCTTCGGGGGCGAAGGTCAGCCCGGACCGCTTGCCGTTCCGGCTCAGCTCGTTGGCCAGGGTCACGTTGAACGCGTTGACCCGGGTGGACGGGAGGGAGAGCCCGGTCGCGCTGCCCTCGTAGCGGTCGGCCAGCCCGGTGACGATCTCGTTGATCTCACTGTGATCGGCGCTGGACAGGGAGAGCAGCCCGACCTCGCTGAAGCCGCTCTCGGCCAGCCCGCACTCGACCATGTCGCCGACCGTGGTGACGCTGCGCTCCCGCACCGGCCGGGTGATCATCCCGGCCTGGCAGAACCGGCAGCCCCGGGTGCAGCCGCGGAAGATCTCCACGCTGAACCGCTCGTGCACGGACTCGGCCACCGGGACCAGCGGCTTGCGCGGGTACGGCCACTCGTCCAGGTCCATCACGGTGTGCTTGGGCACGGTGAACGGGACCCCGCTGCGGTTCGGTGCGACTCGCCTGATCCGGCCGTCCGGGAGGTAGTCCACGTCGTAGAAGCGGGGCACGTAGACCCCGGCCTCGGTGGCCAGGCGGAGCAGCAGGCCGTCGCGGCCGCCGGGCCGCCCGGCCCGCTTCCAGTCCTTGATCAGCCCGGAGATGGCCAGCACGGCCTGCTCGCCGTCGCCGAGCACCGCGCCGTCCACGAACTCGGCGACCGGTTCGGGGTTGAAGGCGGCGTGCCCGCCGGCCAGCACGAGCGGATGCCGCTCATCCCGGTCCGCCGCGGCGAGCGGGATGCCGGCCAGGTCGAGGGCGGACAGCAGGTTCGTGTAGCACAGCTCGGTGGCGAAGCTCACGCCGAGCACGTCGAAGGCCACCACCGGGCGGTGACCGTCCACGGTGAACTGCGGGATCCCGTGCTCGCGCATCAGGCCTTCCAGGTCCGGCCAGACGCTGTAGGTGCGCTCGGCGAGCACGCCGTCGCACTCGTTCAGCACCTCGTACAGGATCTGGATCCCCTGGTTGGGCACGCCGACCTCGTAGGCGTCCGGGTACATCAGGGCCCAGCGGACCTCCGCGGCGTCCCAGTCCTGGACCACGGAGTTCAGCTCGCCGCCGACGTACTGGATCGGCTTGCGCACCTGGGGCAGCAGGGGCTCCAGGCGGGGGTAGACCGATTCCACTGGCATCCTGACAGCTTAGGTTAGGTAAACACTGGATGCCGCCGGTGAACCGACTGGAGCACGCCTATCGCGATCATGTCCGCGAACATGGCGGATCCGCCGTAGGACACGAACGGCAGCGGGAGGCCGGTCACCGGCATGATCCCGATGGTCATGCCGATGTTGATGAAGGCCTGCAGGCCGAACCACAGCGCGATGCCGGACGCGACCAGCAGGCCGAACTGGTCGTCGGCCCGGCTGGCGATGCGCAGCGCGCGGAAGATCACGATGCCCAGCAGGAAGATGATCACGGCGCAGCCGACGAAGCCGACCTCCTCGCCCGCGACGCTGACGATGAAGTCGGTCTGCTGGTTCGGCACGAAGCTCGCGGCGACCAGCGAGCCGTGCAGCCACCCGGTGCCGAACAGCCCGCCGGACCCGATCATGATCTTGGAGTGGATCGTCTCGTACCCGGTCCCCGTCGGGTCCGCCGCCGGATGCAGGAACGAGGTCAGCCGGTCCAGCTGGTAGCTGCGGAGCAGGTGCAGCTTGAACACCGCCACCACCCCCAGCACGCCCGCCACCGCCAGGCCCGCCACCCAGCGCAGCTTGAGGCCGGACAGCGCGATCATGCCGGCCGTGATGAGCAGCAGCAGGATGATCACGCCCAGGGCCGGCTCGCGTTCCACCAGCACGACCGGGATGAGCGCCAGCGCCAGGACCCCGGCGGCGTGCCTGGGCCCGGGGACCCGGCCGCTGTCCCGCAGTTCACCGAAGACCACGGCGATAATCAGGACCAGCCCGATCTTCGCGAACTCCGAGGGCTCCACCTGGAAACCGGCGGGCAGGTTGATCCAGGCCTTGGCCCCGCTCACGCTGGTGCCCAGCGGGCTGAGCACCGCCGCCAGGCCTAGGACGGACGCCACGTACACGAACGGGGCGAGCAGCCGGATCTGCCGGTAGTCCAGCAGGCTGACCACCACCATGAGGATCACGCCGAGCGCGACGTTGATCAGCTGCTTGATGAGATAGCTGCGCGGGTCGGCGCTGGGCTGGGTGGCCGAGTAGACCAGCAGCGTCCCGATCAGGCTGAGCGCGATCACCGCCACCAGCAGGATCCAGTCGTACCGGCGCAGCGGCGAGTCCTTGGCCACCGCCCGGATCAGCAGGGACTGGCGCTTCTGGCCGAAGCTGGGAGTACGCGGCGAGGTGTAGTCCCGCGTGCCGAGGTTCATCAGGAGCCCCCGTAGCCCGCCGGGGCGGTGACAGACCCGTTCGCGGCGATCTTCGGCAGCCCGTGCGGGGGGTTCCCGCCCGGCAGCGCCGCCTTGTGTCCCTCGAGCCCGTAGATGTCGTCGTAGATCTGCCGGACGGCGGGCGCCGCTACCTCAGCGCCGTAGTTCGAGTTCGGGATCATGACCACCACTACGTACTTCGGGTTGCTGCACGGTGCGAACGAGGCGAACACCGAGGTCACTGAGCTGTTGAACACTTCCGCCGTACCCGTCTTGCCCGCCACGCAGACCTGGTTGCGGGGGAAGCCGCCGAACGCGCTCGCTGCGGTACCCGCACCCGTGGTCACGCCGGCCAGCGCGCTGCGGATGTAGGCCAGGGTGCTCCCGGCCACCGGCAGGCGCCGGATCAGCCTGGGCCTGATCTTCTGGACCACCTGGCCTGTGGGGCTGACGATCGCCTCGCCGATCCGGGGGCTGTACAGCTTGCCGCCGTTGGCCAGGGCCGCGTACGCGTCGGCGAGCTGGAGCGGGGTCACCGCGACGTAGCCCTGGCCGATGGCCGCGATCGCTGCCTCGCCGGGTTCCCAGACGTTGCCGTAATGGCAGTCCTGGTATTCGATCTGCTGCACGTATGTTCCATTGGCCCGGCCGTATTTGCACCAGTTCTGGTTGGTATGGGCATTGCCTTTCCAGAGGTAGTACAGCCATTCCCGGGTCGGGATGCTGCCCGCGCTCTGCTCGGGGAGGTCAATTCCGGGCGTTTTGCCGAATCCCCAGCCCAGTTCCATTTTCTGCATTTCCTGGACCGGGGCCTTCGGGCTGGTGACGACGTTGTCCTTGGGGTGGTCGTGCTGATAGATGCCGTAGGCCAGCTCGTAGAAGACCGTGTCGCAGGAGATGACCAGGGCCTCGTGCAGGCTCATCTGGCCGAGGCTCTTCTGGCCGTCGTTGAGGAAGGAGCGGCCGCCGATGTTGTAGGAGGCCGGGCAGTTGTAGGTGCCGGCCAGGCTGTACCCGGCCCGGACCGCGGCGGCGGCGGAGGTCACCTTGAACGTGGAGCCGGGGGCGTACTCGCCCTGGGTGACCCGGTTCAGGATCGGCTTGTTCCCGTTGATCAGCTGCCGGTACTGCTTCTCGGAGATGCCGCCGTTCCAGACGCTGGGGTCATACGAGGGCGCGCTGGCCATGGCGACGATCCGGCCGGTGGTGGTCATCACTATCGCCGCACCGGTCCTGGCGTTCGGGCTGCCCGTCTGCTGGGCCTTGCGGATGGTGCCGGCCAGCACCGACTGGACGTCACCCTGGAGCCGGGCGTTGATGCTGGTGACCAGGTCGTTCCCGGTCTTAGGGGCCGTGTTCCTGACCACGCCGAGCTGCTGGCCGGCGCTGTTCACGGACAGCACCTGCTGGCCCGGGGTGCCCTGGAGCTGGCTGTTGTACTGCTGCTCCAGGCCAGCCTGGCCGACCAGGTCCACGCCGGCGAACCCGGTGGTGGGCAGGTGCTGCTGCTTCATCTGCTGGGCGGTGATCGGGCCGAGGTAGCCGAGGACCTGCGCCGGGTTCGCCCCATCAGGTTGCGGGTAGCGGGCCACCGGGTTCACCCCGGCGCTCACCCCGGGGTAGCTGGCGTGGTCCTGCATGATCTGGACCGCGATGGAGTCCGGGACATGGTCGGCCACGGGGATGGGCTGGTACGGCGAGCCCGGCCAGCACGGCTGGGACACGTGCGCGGTGCACAGCCGGACCTTCTCGGTGAGCAGCTTGCCGGACATGCCGAGCAGGTGGGCCAGCCTGTGCAGCACCGCCGCGCCGCCGTCGCCCTGGGTGGCCAGGTTCATCATGTTCACGGTGACCACCAGGGAACTGGCGTTGTCCACCATGGGCAGGCCCGCGTCGTCGAGGATCTGGCCGCGGACCGCCGGCGTGATCACGGTCTGCGTCTGATCCTGGGCGGCCAGCTGCACGTAGCTGTGGCCGTTCATGACCTGCAGGTACCACAGCCGCCCGCCGAGGGAGATCAGCAGCGCCGCCACGACCGCGTACAGCACGATCAGGCGGCGGCGTGAGGCCGGGATCATCGAGACAGTCCTCCTGACCGCTTGCCGAAGATCCGCCACAGCGACCGGCGCCGGCCGAACGCGCGGCGGCCGTTCAGTGCCCTGGCCGGGGCCCGGCGGCCGCTCAGCGGCGCCGGCCTTGGCGCCGCGGAACCGGGGCGTGTGCTGCTTCCCGGCCCGCATCCCGCCGCCCCGCGGCCGCCGGCCGAGTACCGAGCCGCCGATGGCGCCGTCGCGGCGCCGGCCGGAACCTAGCCGCAAGGTCACCGGCCGGGCGGGGCGGGCGCCCATCCTCGTCCCGGCCGCCCGGGCGCCGCTCGCGGATCCGCCCTGCATGACCCCGCCGCGCAGCCGCGGCCCCCGGGACGGGCGGAGCGGCCGTCCGCCCGCACCGTCCCCCAGGACGTTTCCACCCCGGCCGAAGGCGCTGGCCCGGCCGAACGCACCGGACTGGCTGAAGGCGCGGGCGGGCATCCCGCCGCCCCGCTGCCAGTTGCCCTGCGGCCGGGTGCCCCCCGGCCTGCTGCCCCGGTTCCGGCCGAACCGGTGGCGGGTGCCCAGGTGCAGGTTCACCGGCCGGCCCGGGCGCGGCCGGCCCGCCCGGGCGGCCGCCGCCGGGCCGCTGGACAGGGCTGAACCACCACCACCGCCGAACTTCAGGTGCACCGCCCGCGACGGCCGGGCCTGGGGGGGCCGCCCCCCGCTGGCCGAACCACCCTGGGACGACCCGGCCCGCAGGGTCCGCGCCTTCAGCCTCGGGGCGGCCCCCGTCCCGCTGTCGCGCAGCACCGCGCCGGACCTGGCGAACAGGGCCGCCGCGCCCGCCAGGCCGGGCGCCCCCTGCGGCTGGCTGGCCGACCCGCCGGGGAAGCCGGCCAGGCCCTGCGCGGCCAGGGACGGGGCCGCCACCGCCCGGGCCCGGACCACGGCGTAGAGCACGAACGGGCTGAGCAGCACGTCGTAGACGACGGAGGCGGGCAGGACGTGGCCGACCGCGGACCAGGTGATATCCAGGTTCCCGAAGATCATCCCGGTCAGGGCGAAAAGCAGCTCCCCGAGGGCAGACCCGAGGGCCACCACGCCGATCGGCGCCCAGGCGGACTCGCTGAGGTGGCTGCCTATCCGCCCGGCGGCGTACCCGACCAGGCAGAACACCAGCGCGTACTGGCCCACCAGGTGGGTGGCGGGGGGCGCCACGTCCAGGGCCAGGCCAGCGCAGAAACCGGCCAGCAGGCCTTCCAGCGGGCCGCCGGTCAGGGCCAGGGCCACCACCACGACCAGGACGAGGTCCGGGCCGGCCCCGCCGGGCAGGCGCAGGTTGCCGAGGATGGCCACCTGGATCAGGATCGCCAGCAGGAGCAGCCCGGCGGCGAACGCCACGCGCCGCACCTCAGCCCCCCGGTCCGCTGGCGCTGGGGGTGGGTGTCGCGGCGGCGCCGGAACGGCCGGCGCCAGGCTGGCCAGCACCGGGCGACGGGGTGACCGTGACGGTGACCTTCGGGGCCGGGGTCGGCAGCACGGAGAAGCGCGGGTCCGTGCGCGGCGGGACGACCACGACGCCGACCACGCCCAGCGCCGTATCGTCGGCGAACGGGCGGACCAGGGCCTCCTTGGTCAGCGAGCTGCTGGTGCCCTCCAGCTTGGTGATCACCCCCACCGGCACTCCGGGAACGTCGAACGCGCCCCGGCTGCCCACCGAGCCGAAGGTCACCAGCTCCTGCCCGGTATGCAGGATGGCGTTGACGTCGAACACCTGGAGCCGGAGCAGGCCGCTGCCGGTCATGCTCTTGCCGGTCCCGCTCACCACGCCGATCTGCCCGGTGCCCGCCAGCCGGACCCCGACGGTCACGCTGGCGTCGGTGGCGAGCAGCACGGTCGAGGTGGTCGCGCTGGCCGAGGTGACGGTGCCGACCAGGCCCTGCCCGTTCAGCACGGTCTCGTCGGGCTTGATGCCGTCCACCCGCCCGGCGTCGATGGTGACCGAGTCGTCGTAGGCCGCGCCTGCCGCGATCACGCTCGCGGTCACGATCCGGTATCTCCCCCGCCCGGACAGCTGGAGCAGCTGGCTGAGCTGGCGCTCGTCGTAGTGGCTCAGTTTCTGCTGGTTCAGCTGGGCGCGGAGATCAACCACCTGCCGTTGGAGAGCATTGATCTTGCCCTGTGAGCCGGAGCCGGTCAGCCCGTCGGTGAACGCGGTGACCGGCCTGGTGACGAGGCTGGCGGCACTCTCCACCGAGCCGAACACGCTGCCGCCCGCCGCGCGCAGTCCACCGAGCGGTGCGCCCGCGCCGCCCCGGTAGTCGATAGTGATCAGCGCGAGCGCGACCGCCAGCAGCACCCCCAGAACGATGCGGGTTCGCCGGGTGTCGTGCACCAGGTCTCCTCGTCAAGCCGCCTGGCCCTGCCCCTGTCAGCGGCCGCAGCCGCGGCCCCTATCCTCCCCTGCTCGGGTCAGCGACGACGCTCCGGGACCAGAACCTGGCTCAGGGTGTCGAAATCTTCCACGCACTTGCCGGTGCCGAGCACCACCGAATCGAGCGGATTGTCCGCCACGTGCACCGGCATGCCCGTTTCCTCACGCAGCCGGTCGGCCAGCCCGCGCAGCAGGGCACCCCCACCGGTCAGCGCGATACCCCGGTCCATCACATCGCCGGCCAGCTCGGGCGGGCACTTGTCCAGGGTGGTCTTGACCGTGTCCACGATCAGCGCGACCGGCTCCTCGATGGCCCGGCGGATCTCCTCCGCCGAGATCACGATCGTCTTGGGCAGCCCGCTGACCAGGTCACGGCCGCGGATCTCGGCGTGCGGCTCGTCCGCCGACGGGTAGGCGGACCCGAGCGCCATCTTGATCTCCTCGGCGGTGCGCTCGCCGAGCATCAGCGAGTACTCCTTCTTGCCGAAGGTGATGATCGCCTGGTCCAGCTCGTCACCGGCCACCCGGATGGACTGGGAGGTGACGATCCCGCCCAGCGAGATCACGGCGACCTCGGTGGTGCCGCCGCCGATGTCCACCACCATGTTGCCGGTGGGCTCGTTGACCGGCAGGCCGGCCCCGATCGCCGCGGCCATCGGCTCCTCGATGATGTAGACGCGGCGGGCCCCGGCCTGATGGCCGGCCTCCTTCACCGCGCTCTGCTCGACCCCGGTGATGCCGCTGGGCACCGCCACGACGACCCGCGGCTTGGCCAGGTGGCGGCGGCGGTGGACCTTCTGGATGAAGTAGCGCAGCATCCGCTCGGTCACGTCGAAGTCGGCGATGACGCCGTCCTTGAGCGGACGCACGGCCACGATGTTGCCGGGCGTCCGCCCGATCATCCGTTTGGCCTCGACCCCGACGGCGACGATGTGGCCGGTATTCGTATTCAGCGCCACCACGGAGGGTTCGTTGAGCACGATGCCGCGACCCCGGACATAGACCAGGGTGTTAGCGGTGCCCAGATCGACCGCCATGTCACGGCCCAGAAAGGCCAGCGCGTTGCTCATCAGGAACGAGAACCTTCCAAAAAGGGTCTGCTGGATGATCTGTGGTCTATTTGCCGCGGCTCACACCCTGCCGGGTCCGAGCCGCTCTGTGTCCTTCATCGACCAGCGCCAGCCCGCCTAAACGAGGTCGGGAAAGAAGATCTTGATTTCCCGTTCCGCGGAGTCCGGCGAGTCGGATCCGTGCACGATGTTCTGCTGAACATCCAACGCGTGATCACCGCGGATAGTGCCCGCTCCGGCCTGCACCGGATCGGTCGCGCCGGCCAGCCCGCGGAACGCCTCGACGGCCCGGGGACCCTGCACGACGAGGGCGACGAGCGGGCCTGACGTGATGAACACGATCAGTGACGGGAAGAAGGGCTTGCCCACGTGCTCGCCGTAGTGAGTTTCCGCCGTTTCCCGCGAGATGACCCGCATGTCCATCGCCGCGATCTGCAGGCCCTTGCGCTCAATCCGGGACAGGACTTCCCCGATCAGCCCCCGCCGGACCGCGTCGGGCTTGACTAGGACCAGGGTACGTTCACTCACTGCTTTGCTCCTCTAGGCCGGTGGCAACGGTGCCGATCCCGGAGTGATCGAGGGCCATCCCGCCGCGGGCAGATCTTACCGTTGCCGCAGCATGGTCCTGGGGTCCGCAGCACATGCGGGTCCCCGGCCCAGCCCCCGTCACGCCGGCGCGCCCAACCCAACGCGGGCGTAGCCGCCGAATCTAATGTAACTGCGCCGCCAGGCGGCGCTGTACCGACCTCACCACATGAAGGTCCGTTTAACAAAACCAGCTCTGAGGCTTTGACCTGGACATATGACCGCCCTGTGGGGCAAGCTCGTGGGGAGCGTCACCCCGGCGACGATAAGCGGATGAGTGGTGGAAGAGCAGACTGATCCCCGCACTGCCCCTGGCTCCGCGGACCTGCTGACGGGCGCCTGCGGCCCCGCAGAGCCGCTCGCGGCCGCCCCTGCGGACCTGCTCGCGGACGTGCAGGACCCCGCGGATCCGCTGACGGACAGCTCCGGGCCGCCCCTGCGCCGGGACGGGCTGCTGGCCAGGATCGCGCCGTTCGCCGTGCTCGCCGGCCTGGCCGAGGCGAGCCTGGCGCTGCCGCCCGGGCCGGCCTCGCTCCGGGAAGCGATCGCCAGCGTGCTGATCCTGGCCGCCACCGCGGCGCTCGTCGTGCTGGTGCCCTGGGACCGCCTCCCGGCCTGGTGTGACGTGGCCGTCCCGCTGCTGTACACCGCGTCGGTGCTCCCGCTGGCCCAGGCGGCCGGCGGGACGTACTCCGGGATCCTGCTCATCCTGCTCAGCCCGATTATCTGGACCGCACTCTTTCACCGGCAATGGGAATCGGCCTGCGTGAGCGCGGCCGCCCTGGCCGTGGTGCTGACGGTCTCGCTGACGCCCGACATGGCCAGCCCGGCCGTGCTCATCCGCCGGATGATCTCCTGGGCGGCGCTGGCCACCATGATCGCGGTAGCCGGGCACGGGCTGCGGGCCCGGATCCGCCGCTCCCGCCTGGAGACCGCGCTGATGCAGGAGCGCCTGCGCGAGATGAGCATCCTGGCCGACCGTGACCGGATCGCCACCAGCCTGCACGGGACGGTGGTGCAGCGGCTGTTCGCGTCGGGCCTGTCGCTGCAGGGCACGGCCGGCCTGCTCGGCGCCCGGCCTGAGGTGGCCGGCCGGATCAGCGCGGTGGTCCAGGACCTGGACGAGTCCATCACGCTGCTCCGCCGGTCCATCTTCGACCCGGCGTACGGGACGCCCGCCTGCGGCCTGCGGCGCAGCATCCTCGACGTGTCCCGCGAGCTGACCCCGTGGCTCGGCGTGGTGCCCGAGGTGACCCTGGAAGGGCCGCTGGACACCGCGGTGCCCCCGACGGCGGCCCGGCAGCTGCTGGGGGTGCTGCGGGAGGGCCTGGCGGGCAGTGGCGCCGGCGCGCAGGCCACCCAGGTGGCCGTGGCCGTGGCCGCGGACCACGAAGCGGTGACGCTGACCATCACCGATGACGGCACCCGGTGGGCGGCCCGGTCCGACGGTGACGGGCCGGCCCTGCCCGCGCTGCGCGCCCGGGCCCAGCAGGCCGGCGGCACGGTGGCGACCGAGCACGAGACGACCGGCGAGACCCGGCTGATCTGGCGGGCGCCGCTCAGGGGGTCTGGTAGCGGCGTCCCATCCAGATAGCCAGGATCCAGAACCCGGCGAAGATGATGCCGAGCGCGTACATGACCGGGACCAGGGCACCGGCCGCGATGACCAGGACCTGGAGCACGCTGCCGGCGATCAGGGCCCAGGGCATGCGCGGGCGGCCGACCACCCCCGCCAGCAGTACCGCGGCCACCGCCAGCCCGCCGCCCGCATACCCGGCGGCGTGCGAGGCGTGCCCGATGGTGATGGCCACCGGGATGGCCAGGCCGATCACGATGGCCTCCATCACCAGCACGGTGGCACAGAGCCTCCTCATTCCTCCCCGGCCGCCCCCTCAGGATGCTGATGCTCGCGGTCCTCGCGCTCCTCGCGCTCGTCGCGGTCCTGGTCCTCGCCGGCCCAGTCCTCATGCTCCGCCCGGTCGCGCTCCTCGCGGTCCAGGCGATCCTGTTCTGCCCGGTGCGCGTCCGCGCGGTCCACCTCGACGCGGTCCGGGGCGAGCAGGAGGCGGGCGTCCCCGGCGGTGACCACCGACCCGGTGACCAGCACCCCGGTCACGGCCAGCCCTTCCTCGCCGGAGGCGTCGTCGGCCAGGCCGACCGCCATCTCCAGGGCGTCGTCGAGCCGCCGCGCCACCCGCACCCGCTCCGCCCCGAACACCGACGCGGCCAGCTCCTCCAGCTTGTCCGGGTCCATGGACCGGTCAGATGAGTTCCGGGTCACCACCAGCTCAGAGATCACCGGCTCCATCTGGTCCAGGATCCCGGCCACGTCCTTGTCCTCGCTGACCGCCAGCACCCCGATGACCGCCGCGAACGTGAAGGCCTCGGTCAGGGCCTCCATCGCGGCTTCCATGCCCGCCGGATTATGCGCGGCGTCCAGGATCACCACCGGGCTGCGCCTCACCACCTCGAGCCGCCCCGGCGACGTGACCTGCGCGAACGCCGCCCGCACCAGATCCTGCCCCAGCGCCCCCGGCGGTTCGTCGTCGTCCGCGGCGGACCGGGCCGCGGGGACCACCGGCGTATCGTCATCAAGATCAGCCATGCGCTCACCGGCGGGGGCCGGGGCCTGCGAACCCTCGTCCTCCGGGGGCCAGCCCGCCGTTTCGTCGGCCCGGTCCGCCTCCTGCTCAGCCGACTGCCCCGACAACGGAGCGCCGGCGGCGAACGCCTCGACCGCGGCGAGCGCGACGGCCGCGTTGCCGGCCTGGTACGCGCCGAACAGCGGCAGCACGATGTCGGTGTAGTCACCGCGCAGCCCGCGCAGGTCCAGCCGCTGGCCGCCGACCGCCAGATCGCGGTTGAGGACCCCGAACTCCAGCCCCTCGCGGACCACGCTGGCCCCGACCGTGACGGCCCGGCGCAGCAGGGCCTCCGCCGCGGGCAGCGGCTGCTGGGCCAGCACGGCCACCGCGCCCGGCTTGATGATCCCGGCCTTGTCCGTCGCGATCTCCTCCACCGTGCCGCCCAGGTAGGCGGTGTGGTCGAGGGAGACGGGGGTGACGACGGCCACGGCGCCGTCCGCGATGTTCGTCGCGTCCCAGGTGCCGCCCAGCCCGACCTCGATCACCGCGACGTCCACCGGGACGTCGGCGAAGATGGCGAAGGCCATGCCGGTCAGCACCTCGAAGAAGGACAGCTGGGTGGCCTGCTGCCCGTCGACCAGGGCCAGGTAGGGCGCCAGCTCGTCGTAGGCCGTCACGAAGGTCCCGGCGGAGACCGGCTGGCCGTCCACGACGATGCGTTCCCGGATGGAGGACAGGTGCGGGCTGGTGAACAGGCCGGTGCGCAGGCCCCGCGTGCGCAGCAGGCTCTCGATCATCCGGGCGGTCGAGGTCTTGCCGTTCGTGCCGGTGACGTGGATCACCGGGTAGGAGCGCTGCGGGTCACCGAGCACCGAGACGAGCGCGGCCATCCGTTCCAGGGTCGGCTCGATGGCGTGCTCAGGACGCCGCGCGAGGATCTCGCCCTCGGCCTCGCGCAGCTCGCCGGTGATGCTCAACCGTCCCCCTGGGCCTTCTCCGCCGATCCGGTGTCCCCCGCCGCCGGCAGGGCGGCGAGCCGCCCGCTGATCCGCTCGACGTCGGCGTGCGCCGCCTCGAGCCGTTCGCGGGTCTTGGCCACCACGTCCGCGGGCGCCTTGGCCAGGAAGGACTCGTTGCCGAGCTTCCGCTCGGCCTGGTCCGCCTCCTTGCGGGCGGCGGCGAGGTCCTTGTCCATCCGGCGGCGTTCCGCGGCCACGTCGATCCCCGCGGCGGTGTCGAGTTCCACGGTGATGCCCTCGGCCAGCACGGACGCGGTCGCCGCGAAGCTGCCGCCGGGGGCGGTCAGCCGCAGCAGCGACCGGATGCTGCCCTCGTGCGGCGCGAGGCGGGTCCCCTCGATCCCGGCCAGCACCGCGGGCACCTGCTGCCCGGGGCGCAGACCCTGATCGGACCGGAACCGGCGGACCTCGGTGACCAGCCGCATCAGCGACCCGATCTCCGCTTCCGCGGCCGCGTCCCGGAAGGCCGCGGGCGTCCCGTCGGTACCCACCGGGCGCTCTCCGGGCCACGGGGCGATCATGATGCTGTCGCCGCCGGTGAGCGCGGTCCACAGCTCCTCGGTGACGAACGGCATGACCGGGTGGAGCAGCTTCAGCAGCCGGTCCAGGACGTAGCCGAGCACCTCACGGGTGACCCCGGCCGCCGGCTCCGTGCTGGCTGAGCCGGCTTCGCCGGCGGGGCTGGCTGAGCCGGGCTTCGCCTGGCGGGGCTGGCTGCCGGCTTCGCCAGGCGGGGCTGGCTGAGCTGGCGGGCGGCCCCGACAGGGCCGGCTTGGCCAGCTCCAGGTACCAGTCGCACACCTCGTCCCAGGCGAAGTGGTACAGCAGCTCGCAGACCTTGCCGAACTCATAACGCTCGAAGAGCCCGTCAGACTCGGCGGTGACGGCGGACAGCCGGGACAGGATCCAGCGGGCCGCGGTCGGCATCGCGCCGGGATCCGGCAGCGTCTCCGGCACGGTCGCGCCGTTCAGCAGCGCGAAGCGGGTCGCGTTCCACAGCTTGTTGCAGAAGTTCCGGGACCCCGTGACCCATTCCTCGCTGACCGCCACGTCGCTGCCCGGGCTGGCCCCGCGGGCCAGGGTGAACCGGGTGGCGTCGGCGCCGAACCGGCCGATCCAGTCCAGCGGGTCCACGGTGTTGCCCAGCGACTTGGACATCTTCTTGCCGTACTGGTCCCGCACCAGGCCGTGCAGGGCGATGTCCCGGAACGGGACCGCCTGGGCCGGCTCGCGCTGCGACATCGCGTAGAGGCCGAACATCATCATCCGGGCCACCCAGAAGAACAGGATGTCGTAGGCCGTGACCAGGACGCTGGTGGGGTAGAAGACGGCCAGGTCCTCGGTGTCGCCGGGCCAGCCCAGCGTGGAGCAGGGCCACAGCGCCGAGGAGAACCAGGTGTCGAGCACGTCGGGGTCCTGCCGCCAGCCCTCGCCGGACGGCGGGTCCTCGCCGGGGCCCACGCAGACGACCTCGCCGGACGGCCCGTACCAGACCGGGATGCGGTGCCCCCACCACAGCTGGCGGCTGATGCACCAGTCGTGCATGTCGTCGACCCAGTCGAAGTAGCGGGGAGCCATCTCGGCCGGGTGGATGCCGACCCGGCCGTCGCGGACCGCGTCGCCGGCCGCCTTGGCCAGCGGGCCGACCTTGACGAACCACTGCAGGGACAGCCGGGGCTCCACCACCGTGCCGCACCGGCTGCAGTGGCCGACCGCGTGCACGTAGGGCCGGACCTCGGCCACGATCCGGCCGTCCTCGCGTAGCGCGGCGACCACCGCGGGCCGGGCCTCGAACCGATCCAGGCCCTCGAACGGCCCATGGGCCGTGACCCGGCCGTGCTCATCCAGGACCGTGAGGCTGGGCAGCCCGTGGCGGCGGCCGATCTCGAAGTCGTCCGGGTCGTGGGCCGGGGTCACCTTGACCGCGCCGGTGCCGAACTCCGGGTCCACGTGCGGGTCCGCGACCACCGGGATCCGCCGGCTGGACAGCGGCAGCCGCACGTCCCGGCCGACCAGGTGGGCGTACCGGGCATCGTCGGGATGCACCGCCACCGCGGTGTCACCCAGCATCGTCTCGGCCCGGGTGGTCGCGACCACGACGGAGTCGTCACCGTCCCCGTAGCGGATCGAGACCAGTTCGCCGTCCTCGTCGCTGTGGTCCACCTCGATGTCGGACAGCGCGGTGAGGCAGCGCGGGCACCAGTTGATGATCCGCTCGGCCCGGTAGATGAGCCGGTCGTCGAACAGGCGCTTGAAGACCGTCTGCACGGCGCGGGACAGGCCCTCGTCCATGGTGAACCGCTCGCGGGACCAGTCCACGCTGTCGCCGAGGCGGCGCATCTGGCCGAGGATCTTCCCGCCGGACTCGGCCTTCCACTGCCAGACCCGCTCCACGAACGCCTCGCGGCCGAGGTCGTGGCGGCTCAGGCCCTCTTTGGCCAGTTCCCGCTCCACCACGTTCTGGGTGGCGATGCCCGCATGGTCCATGCCGGGCACCCACAGCGCGGTATAGCCCTGCATCCGGCGCCGCCGGACCAGCGCGTCGATCAGCGTGTGGTTGAGCGCGTGGCCGATGTGCAGCGAGCCGGTGACGTTCGGCGGGGGGATCACGATGCAGAAGGCCGGGTGCTCCGGGCTGACGTCCTTGGCCTCCGCGTGCATCAGCCCGCGGGAGTCCCACGACTGGTACAGCCGGTCCTCCACCTCGCCCGGCACGTACTGGGGCGGGAGTCCGGCTCGCTGCTGCGTCTGATCTGCACTCACGACAGCCGAGTCTAGTGCCGTGCGCAACGCCGCCCGTGCAGTGTCACCGGGCCAGGCCGCCGCGCGCTCGCCCGCCGGGCTGCTCCTGGTTAGGCCGACTTTTCCCGCGGGGTACGGCGGGCGGAGTCGCGCGGCACGAGGGTGGGGTTGACGTGCTCCAGGACCACCGGCCCGGTGATCACCACCCGCTCGACGTCCTTGCGGCTCGGCACCTCGTACATCACCGACATCAGCACTTCTTCGAGGATGGCCCGCAGGCCCGCGGGCCCCGGTGCCGCGCAGGATGGCCAGGTCGGCCACGGCTTCCAGCGCGTCCTCGGTGAACTCCAGGTCCACGTTGTCCAGCTCGAACAGCCGCCGGTACTGCTTGACCAGCGCGTTCCGCGGCACGGTGAGGATCGAGATCAGCGCATCCCGGTCCAGGTTGTGCACGCTGGTGATGACCGGCAGCCGTCCCGACGAACTCCGGGATCATCCCGAACTTGAGCAGGTCCTCCGGCATGACGTCGGCGAACGCGTCGCCCGAGGCCCGGTCGTTCTTGACCCGGAGCACCGCGCCGAAGCCCATCCCGCTCTTGCCGACCCGCGACTCGATGATCTTCTCCAGCCCGGAGAAGGAGCCGCCGCAGATGAACAGGACGTTGGTCGTGTCGATCTGGATGAATTCCTGATGCGGGTGCTTCCGGCCGCCCTGCGGCGGCACCGAGGCGGTGGTGCCCTCGAGGATCTTCAGCAGCGCCTGCTGCACACCCTCCCCCGACACGTCCCGGGTGATGGAGGGGTTCTCGCTCTTGCGGGCGATCTTGTCGATCTCGTCGATGTAGATGATCCCGGTCTCGGCCTTCTTCACGTCGTACTCGGCCGCCTGGATCAGCTTGAGCAGGATGTTCTCGACATCCTCGCCCACGTAGCCCGCCTCGGTGAGGGCGGTGGCGTCGGCGATCGCGAACGGGACGTTGAGCAGCCGGGCCAGTGTCTGGGCCAGCAGGGTCTTGCCGGAGCCGGTCGGGCCGAGCAGCAGGATGTTCGACTTGGCCAGCTCGACACCGTCATCGCCGGGCCGGGTGTCGCCGCCGGACTGGACCCGCTTGTAGTGGTTGTAGACCGCCACGGACAGGGCCTTCTTGGCCTTCTCCTGCCCGATCACGTACGCGTCGAGGAACTCGTAGATCTCGCGCGGCTTAGGCAGGCTGTCCCATTTGAGCTCGGACGGCTCCGCCAGTTCTTCCTCGATGATCTCGTTGCAGAGGTCGATGCACTCGTCGCAG
This sequence comes from uncultured Actinomycetes bacterium, assembly GCA_963723595.1. Classification (GTDB taxonomy): domain Bacteria; phylum Actinomycetota; class Actinomycetes; order Streptosporangiales; family Streptosporangiaceae; genus RYN-230. The sequence goes on along the minus strand of CAVRRQ010000006.1, from coordinate 1,635,391 downwards.
ATGTACACGCCTGGGCCCGGCGATCAGCTTCTTGACTTGCTTTTGACTCTTCCCGCAGAAAGAGCACTTCAGCAGGTCACCACCATCGCCGATGCGAGCCACCCAGCTACTCCTTTACCTGGGGCCGTCCGCCCCAGCCTCGGGGCTGACGGCGGCGTTCCGCCGTGCCACCACGCTCGTCGTTTGCCCTCGGGCGCTCCGGGCCCGGGGGCCCGACCTTCTACTCTCTGACGGTACCGCCTCCGGGGCCCCTGGCCGCGAGACCTGGCACCCGGAGCCGCCCCGCCGGTGAGGACGAATTCTCCTGGTTAGGACGACCCTACCTCGGTACGGCGCTTCAGGCTGGACAGAACTTCATCCACCAGACCGTATTCCTTGGCCTCCTCGGCGGTGAAGAATTTGTCCCGCTCGATGTCCTGGCGGACCTGCTCCTCGGTCCGGCCGGTGTGCACGGCCACGATGTGCTCCATCGCGGACCGCATCCGCAGGATCTCCTGGGCCTGGATCTCCAGGTCACTGGACTGCCCGTAGCCGCCCTCGGTGGCCGGCTGGTGCAGCAGGATGCGCGCGTTCGGCAGGGCCAGCCGCTTGCCCGCCGTGCCCGCGGCCAGCAGCACCGCCGCGCCCGACGCCGCCTGGCCGATGCAGACCGTCTGCAGCTCGGGCTGGACGAACTGCATCGTGTCGTAGATCGCCATCATCGAGGTCACCGACCCGCCGGGCGAGTTGATGTACATCGTGATGTCACGGTCCGGGTCGAGCGACTCCAGCGCGATCAGCTGCGCGATGACGTCGTTGGCGGAGGCGTCGTCGATCTGCACGCCCAGGAAGATGATCCGCTCCTCGAAGAGCTTGTTGTACGGGTTCATCTCCTTGACCCCGTACGACGTGCGCTCCACGAACGAGGGCAGGACGTAGCGGGACTCCGCCGATCCCGGCACCAGGTGCCGCGGCCCGGCCAGCCCGCGGCTGGATGTACTCACTTGCGGCTCCTCCGCTCCGTGTCCGGTAGGTCCGGCGTGGCGATTCATGACACCGGCCCGACGGTCGGGACTTCGAGGGCGCTGCGGATCACGTGGTCCACGAAGCCGTACTCCTTGGCCCGCTCCGCGGTGAACCAGCGGTCCCGGTCGGCGTCCTTCTCGATCTGCTCGACGCTCTGCCCGGTGTGGAAGGCCGTGCGTTCGGCCAGGGTGCGCTTGATGTACAGCATCTGCTCGGCCTGGATCCTGATGTCGGACGCGGTGCCGCCGATGCCGCCGGACGGCTGGTGCATCAGGACGCTGGCGTGCGGCAGCGCGTAGCGCTTGCCCGGGGTCCCGGCGGACAGCAGGAACTGGCCCATGGACGCGGCCATGCCCATCGCGTAGGTAGCCACGTCGTTGGGGACGTACTGCATCACGTCGTAGATGGCCAGGCCCGCGTACACGGAGCCGCCGGGCGAGTTGATGTAGATGCTGATGTCGCGCTTGTCGTCCTCGGACGCGAGCAGCACCATCTCGGCACACATCCGGTTGGCGATGTCCTCGTCAACCTGCTGGCCGAGGAAGATGATCCGGTGCCGGAGCAGCCGGCTGGAATATCTGTTCGGTAATCAGCGGCGGGGCCGCTTCCGCGGTGCGCGCCAGGATCCCTGCCGGATCCTCGAAGGCCGGAGGAGTCGTCACTCTGCTCTCCATCCATTTCCGCTCACGTTTCTGCGTCATTGACATGGACGATAACTCCCGGCCAGGGCGAGATCGTCCGCGCCGCAGCCCTGTTCGCTGTCGGCGCAGGCCGGCGCCCGGGACCCGCGGGCCAGCCAGGACCCGCAGGCCGGGCCCGGTCAGCCACCGCTGTCCCGGCCGCGTCACGCGGTGCTGCCGCCCGGCTCGTCCCAGCGAGCCTTCCTCTGCGTCAGCGGTGCTGCCGCCGCCTTGGCCTTCGGGGCCCTGGGCTTCCGGTCCCTGGCCTTCGGGGCCTGCCTTCAGCCTGCGCTGGCCTCCGCCGCATCAGCTTCGGGAGCACTGGCCACAGCCGCGCTGCCTCGTCCCAGCAGCCTCGCGGTCCTCCGCCTCGCTGGCGTCCGTCGTCCTCGGCCTCGTCCGCCCGCATGGCCGCCTTGATGTCCACCGGCTGGCCAGCCTCGTCGGTCACGGTCGCGCGCTCGGTGATGACGGTGAGGGCCTTGCCCCGCAGCACCTCGGTGATCACGGAGCCGATCTGGCCCCGGTCGGCCAGTTCCTGGGCCAGCCGGTCGGGCTGCACGCCCATCCGGTAGGCCTGCTCGATCACGAACGAGTTCAGCTCTTCCTGCTCGATGCTCAGCTCTTCCTGCCGGGCCAGCTGGTCCAGCACGAACCCGGCCTTCACCGAGCGCCGGGCGCTGTCGGTGATGTCGGTCTCGAGCTGCTCGGCGCTCTGGCCCGAGGTGCCAGGTAGTCGTCCATGCTGGTGCCCGCCCGCTCCAGCTGCTCGTCGAGTGACTCGCGGCGCATCTCGGATCTCGCTGTTGACCATGCTGTCCGGCAGCGGGATGTCGATCTTGCCGAGCACCGCCTCCAGCGCGCGCTCGCGCGCCTGGCCGACCTGCTGCATCCGCTTCATGCCCTCCAGCTGGCCGCGGGTCCCGGCGCGGAACTCGCCGAGCGTGTCGTACTCGCTGGCGGACTGGGCGAACTCGTCGTCCAGCTCGGGAAGCTCCTTGACCTTGACGCTGTGCACGGTCACGGTCACCTCGGCCTGCTCGCCGCCGTGCTCCCCGCCGACCAGCTCGGCGCTGAACGTCGTGGACTCACCGGCCGACATCCCGGTCAGTGCCTCGTCCAGGCCCTCCAGCAGGGAGCCGCTGCCCACCTGGTAGGAGTAGCCGCTCACCTGGGCGTCCTCGACCGGCTCGCCGTCCACCGCGGCGGCCAGGTCGATCGAGGTGAAGTCCCCGTCCTCGACCGGCCGGTCCACGCCCTTGAGCGAGGCGAACCGCTCGCGGAGGCCGCCGATGTACTCCTCGACCTCATCGGGGGTGACCACGGCCGTGTCCACGCTTACCGGCAGCCCGTGCAGGTCGGGGAGCTCGAACCGGGGCCGCACGTCCACCTCGGCGGTGAAGGCCAGCTCCTTGCCGTCGTCCAGCTTGGTGATCTCGAGGTCCGGCTGGCCGAGCGCGAACACGTCGTTGTCCTGCAGGGCCTGCCCGTAGAACTGGGGCACGGCCTCGTTGACCGCCTGCTCCAGCACCACCCCGCGGCCGAACCGCTGGTCGATGATGCGCGGCGGCACCCGGCCCGGCCGGAAGCCGGGCACGCGCACCTGCCGGCCGACCTCACGGTAGGCCTTGTCGAGGCTGCCCTTCAGCTCCTCGAACGGAACTTCGATGGTCAGCTTCACCCGGGTCGGGCCAAGCTCCTCGACGTCGGTCTTCACGTCGCCGTCACTCCCTGATCCATGTGCTCGAAGTCTGCTGCGCTGCCGCGCCCTGGGTCCCCTGCCTGGCCGCTCCCGCCGCGCCTCGTACGCGGTTACGCGCGACCCAGCGCAGCCGCTGACGGCTACGGGCGCTCAGTCTAGTGGCCCGCGCGGGGTCGCCTAGGCGCGGACGGCGTGGCGGTGCCCGCCATGCCGCCTTTTACCCCGCCTCACCCGTCGCGGGTGGTGCCCGCCCGGCCTGCGGCTGCGCACGCTGGTGAGCGTAGGTGCGCGAACCTGGAGGACTCATGACAGCTCAGCAAGCGGGGCCGGCGGGCCGCCACGCCCAGCCAGCGGAGCCGGGGCTGGACGGCGAGGTCTCGCCGTACGGCGCGGGATCATCCGGCCCGGGCCTTCACGAGCGGGAGACCGCCGTAGCCTGGGCGTCGGCCTGGCAGGTGTTCATGCTGGTCGCGGTGGTGACGTTCGCGCTCGGGGTGATCCTGCTGGTGTGGCCCAAGGCGACGCTCATCGTGGTGGCCGCGCTGCTCGGCGCGTCGCTGCTGGTCAGCGGGATCTTCCGGCTGGTGCACGGGTTCGCCGCGGGCGGCCTCAGCGGCGGCACGCGGGCGGCCTACGTCCTCATCGGCCTGCTGGCCGCCCTGGCCGGGTTCTACTGCCTGCGGCACCTCGACGTCACCGTGGTCCTGCTCGCGTTCATCGTCGGGGTGTTCTGGACCCTGCACGGGATCGTGGACCTGGGCGTGGCGGCCACATCGGGGCCCGGCACCGGGCGCGGGCTGCGGGCCTTCGCCGGCGTGCTGAGCCTGGCCGCCGGCCTGATCGTGATGTTCTGGCCCACGATCTCGCTGCACATCCTGCTCTGGGTCATGGGCATCTGGCTGCTGGCTTACGGGATCATGCTGGCCGTGATGGCGTTCCAGGTGCGGCACGTCGCCAAGGCAGCCCTCTCGTAACCCACGCGACCCTCGTTCCCTAACGAACCGTTCATTCCAGCGACACGGTTCGTTAGGGGACGTGCGGGGTGAGCCGGGCGTCAGAGGAGCCCGAGCCGGCGCCCCCGGGCGATGGCCTCGCGGCGGGAACTGACCCCCAGCTTCCGGTAGGCCGAGCGCAGGTGGGTCTTGACCGTGTTGATGGACAGGAACAGGGCCTGGGAGATCTCCTCGTTGGTCATGTGCGAGGGGAGGAAGCGCAGCACGGCCCGCTCGCTGTCGGTCAGCGGCACGCTCACCGCGTCCGCCGGGCCCGCGGGCCGGGGCGCCTGGGCGTCGAACCGCTCCAGGATGCGCCCGGCGAAGCCGGCGTGGCGGCTGGTCGGCTGGATCAGCACGGTCATCGCCGAGCGGACCGAGCCGCCCCCGTCCAGGAAGGCCCGGTAGGCGCCGTCCGGCTCGGCCAGCGCCAGCGCCTGCTCGAGCAGCGCCGCGGCCTCGTCGGTGGATCCGAGGCGGCGCTGCGCGGCCGCCGCGATCAGCAGCCCGGAGATCTGCTCCTGGAGCGTCACCCCGTCGGCCGCGCCGTCCAGGCACGGCTCGACGGCCTCCAGCGCGCTCTTGAAGTCACCCTCGGCGATCAGCAGTCCGCCGCGCAGCAGCCGGCCGTCGGCCCGGTCGAAGTGCTCGCCCTCCTCGACCAGCAGCAGGACCGCGCGGGCCCGGCCGGTGTTGCCGACCCGCAGGGCCACCTCGCCCTCGGCGATGGTCAGCACGTCGGCCAGCGCCGGGTGGGCCGGTCCCCACGTCTCGCGGAGCCGGGACAGCTGCGCGGTGGCCGCGGTGGCGTCGCCGTCCGCGAGCAGGACGCGGGCCCGGATCAGGGCCGCGACCGCGCTCACCGGCGGTTCCCCGGGGAACTGGCCGGTCAGCCCGGGGTCGATGCCCTCCAGCAGCCGCTGCGCCGTGGACAGGTCGTCCCGGCGCAGGCTGACCAGCGCCTGGGCCAGCGCCGCGAGCTCGGCGGCCTGGGCCTTCCCGGCCCCCGCCGCGGTTCCGGCACCCCGTGCGGCCGCGGCCGCGGTCCCGGCGCCCGGGTTCCAGCCCGCGCCCCAGGCTCCAAGCTCCGCCCGGCTGGCCTCGGCCAGGCCTGGCTCGAGGCCGCCCAGGCCGGCCAGCACGTCCGCGGCGGACCGCCGGGCCGCGGACAGGTCGCCGTTCCAGGCCTCGGCCAGCGCCCGCCAGGCCCGGGCCCGGGCCTGCAGCGCGGCCAGGTTGCCCGCGGCGAGCTGCCGGTCGGCGTGCCGCAGCGCGTGCCGGGCGGGCTGGATCTCCCAGCGGCGCAGCCGGGCCACCCCCAGCGCGAACCACAGCAGGCCCACGGCCCGGTGCTCGGGCTGGGTGCTGGCGGCCGCCTGCGACCGCTCGGCCAGCGTGCGGGCCTCCACCAGCAGAGCCGGGTCAGGATCGGTCCGGCCGCCGGCCAGCATGACCCGCAGCGCGGCCAGCGTGGGCTCCATGATCCGCTGCATGGCCGGGACCGCGCGGCGCAGCGCCCGGTCCCCGCTGTCGAGGTAGGCGGCCGCCCCGTCGCGGTCACCGTCCCAGAGCCGGGCGGCGGCCCACGCCGCGGCGACCGCCGGGTCGTCGGCGGAGCGGTCCGCGGGGAACAGGGACAGCACGCTCTCCAGGTCGGCGGTCAGATCCGGGGGCCGCCACCCCGGCCCCGGCCTCGGCCAGGGTCTGCGCGGCGTAGTCCCAGTCCTGCGCCTCGGCCGCGCAGCGCACCGAGGCGATGGGCTGGTCATGCGCCGCGTACCAGCGGGCCGCCCGGCGCAGCAGCACCGGGATCTCGTGCGGGATCTCCCGGTGCAGCCCGGCGGTGAGGACCTGGCGGAGCAGCGGGTGGTAGGCGTACTCGCCGCGCTCGCGGTCCACCGCGTCCACGAAGCTGTTCTCCCGGCTGAGCCGGTCCAGCGTCCGGGCGCTGCCGGACTGCCCGGTCAGCGCGTCGGCCAGGTCACCGGACACCTGCTCGGCGAGGCAAGTCCGGAGCAGGAACATGCGCGTGGCCGGGTCCTGCTTGACCAGCACCTCGTCCCACAGGTAGTCGGTGACGATCGGCTCGTCACCGGCCAGGTCGGTGATGGCCGCGCCGGGTTCCGGGTCGGACCGGGCCCGCCATCGCGGCCAGCCGCAGGCCCGCCATCCAGCCCTGGGTCCGGCGCAGCAGCGCGTCCCGGGCCCCGGGGTCCACGTCCAGGCCGAGCATGGAGAAGTAGGCGTCCGCTTCGTCGCTGGTGCAGGCCAGGTCGTGGCCGCCGATGTCGGCCAGCTCGCCGGCGACGCGCAGCCGGGCCAGCTGCAGCGCGGGCGGCTGCCGGGCGGACAGGACCAGCCGCAGGGTGGCGGGCGCGTGCCGGATCAGCAGGTCGATCCCGCCCAGCACGGCCGTGTCGGTGAGCTCGTGGATGTCGTCCAGCACCAGGATGACCGGCTCGGTGAACGTCTGGGCCGCTTCGACGAGCCGCAACGGGAACCCGTCCGGTGACACGTCCTCGAGCGACGCGCAGTGATTCGGCCGGGATGGGCCGCAGCCGGGCCAGCCCGGCACACACGTAGGCCCAGAACCAGGCCTGCTGGTCCTCGGCGTCCAGGGTGAGCCACACCACCCGGCGGGCCTGCGCGGGCGCGGCGGCCCAGGTGGCGCAGGCCACGGTCTTCCCGGCCCCGGCCGGCCCGGAGATCAGCGTCACCCGGTTCCGCGCGGCCTGGTCGAGCAGGCCGGTGATGCGCCGCCGGCGCAGCACCGGGAAATGCGGCTGCGGGACCTGGAGCTTGTCCTCGAGGAACCGCGGCTGCTGCTGGCCCGGCGGTGCCGTGGCGACGCTGGCGTGAGCCCGCACCGGCCCGCTGCGCTCCTGAACGCGCAGCGGCGCCGCATCGGCCCGCACCGCGTCGCGCCTGGCTCCGCCCCGTTCATGGTGCTTGTCATGGAATTCCCCCCCGAGACCCCCACACCTGCGGCACCATCGCCAGCCATCCTCATCCCTTGGGGTGAATGTGCAGGTCAGACGCCTTTGCGGGTCATACCCGGGGCCGGCTGGTATCAACCGCGCCGCCTTCCGGCTCCCTGTAACCCATAATTGGGCCCGGCCGGAAACGCGCGGCCTCACCCGTGGCGGGTGAGGGCACGGGGCCGCGGCGGATGAGGATTCAGCGCCAGCCGGTGACCGGGGGCGGCGCCGGCGCGGGCGGGGCGGACTCAGCGCAGGCCGGCTGGCCGGGGTCGTGACGGACCCGGGACAGCATCGGCCGCGTGTCCAGCAGCCCGTGATCGAGCTGGTAGTCGAGGTTGATCGCGGCGTTGATCAGCGACAGGTGGCTGAACGCCTGCGGGAAGTTGCCGAGCTGCTCGCCGGTAAGCCCGATCTCCTCGGAGTACAGCCCGAGGTGGTTGGCGTAGGTGTGCATCTTCTGGAAGGTCAGCGCCGCCTCCTCCATGCGCCCCGACCGGGCCAGCGCGTCCACGTACCAGAACGTGCACAGCGAGAACGTGCCCTCCTTCCCGCGCAGCCCGTCGGGCGAGGCGCTGGGGTCGTAGCGGTACACCAGGCTGTCCGAGACCAGCTTCTTGTCCATGGCCTCCAGCGTGTCCAGCCACATCGGGTCGAACGGCGACACGAACCCCATCAGCGGCATCAGCAGCAGCGAGGAGTCGAGCACGTCGGTGCCGTAGTGCTGGACGAAGGCGCGTTCCTTGGGGTTCCAGCCGCGCTCCATGACCTGCCGGTAGACGCGGTCCCGCTCGGACCGCCAGCGCAGGATGTCCGCGGGCCGGCCCCGGCGCTCGGCGAGCCGGATCGCGCGGTCCAGCGCCACCCAGCACTGGAAGCGCCCGTAGGTGAAGTCCTTGCGGCCGCCGCGGGTCTCCCAGATGCCTTCCTCGGGCTGGTCCCAGTGCTCGCAGAGCCAGTCCATCATGTTCACGATCGCGGTCCAGCCCACGTGGGCGGGCTGCAGCCCGTGCGCGTCCGCCTGGGCCATGGCGTCCATGGCCTCGCCGAAGATGTCCAGCTGGAGCTGGCCGGACGCGCCGTTGCCGATCCGGACCGGGCGCGAGCCGCGCCAGCCCTCCCAGTGGTCGAGGGTCTCCTCGGTCAGGTCCGAGGACCCGTCCACCCGGTACATGATCCGCAGCGGGCAGTCGCCGTTGCTGCCCTTGTGCTCGACCAGCCGGTCCCGGACCCAGACGCCGAAGGCCGCCGCCTCCTCCGCGTACCCCAGCCCGAGCAGGGCGTGCACCGAGAACGACGCGTCCCTGATCCAGGTGTAGCGGTAGTCCCAGTTGCGCTCGCCCCCCACCTGCTCCGGCAGCCCGGCGGTGGGCGCGGCCACCAGCGCGCCGGACGGGGCGTAGGTCATCAGCTTGAGCGTCATCGCCGAGCGGGTCACCATCTCCCGCCAGCGCCCGGTGTAGGTGGACTTGCGCAGCCAGCCGCGCCAGAACTCGGCGGTCTCGTGGGACAGCCGCTCCAGCTCCCCCTCCGGCAGCCGGCGCGGGCGGCCGCCCATGGACTCCAGCACCATCCCCGCGCTCTCGCCCTCCTTCAGCGTGCGGTGGATGCGCAGGTCATTGCCGAACCGTTCGACCTCGGCGCCAAGGTCGCGCGGGGAGGTGCCCTGGCTGCCCACCGAGTGCAGGGTCAGTTCCAGCTCGTCGGTGTGGAAGATCGCCCCTTCCGCAGTGATCTCCAGGTGGTGCGGCTGGCGGCCGTAGTCGAAGCGGGGCTTGATATCGACCACGAACCGCATCGACCCGCGGACCACCCGCAGCAGCCGGACCAGCCGGTGGTGGCTGGTCGCCCGGCTCCCGGTGACCGGCATGAAGTCGGTGACCTCGCCGACCCCGTCCGGGGTCATGAACCGGGTGATCAGGATCGCGGTGTCGGGGAAGTACAGCTGCCGGCTGACGTAGTCGTCCCGGTCCGGGGCCACCCGGAAGTAGCCGCCCTGGTCGGCGTCCAGCAGCGAGCCGAACACGCTCGGCGAGTCGAACCGAGGGCAGCAGAACCAGTCCACCGTGCCGTCGGTGGTGACCAGCGCCGCGGTCTGCAGGTCACCGATCAGCCCGTGGTCGCTGATGTTCGGATAGCGCGCCATGGTGGCCCCTCCTAGGTAAGTCATGGTGATGACTGTGCTGGGGGGCCAGGGTGCGGGTTAGGCCGAGGGGCTGGCCGACGCGCTGGGCAGCGTTCGCTGGCCGTGCGGAGCAGGTCGCTGGCCTTGGTGGTGACGGCGGCCAGCTGGGTGGAGACCGCGGCCGCGGCGGCCGTGGCGCTGGGCTGGCTGCCTATGTTCTTCAGCGTCATCTGCAGCTTGACCAGGGCCGCGTTGAGCGCGTCGATCTGGGCCTTCCACTCGGTCCCGGCGTCCGTCCGCAGCCGGGCCACGTCCGCCCGGACCCGGGTGACGTCGGTCTTGAGCTTGTCCAGCGCGTTACCGCTGGCCGACAGGTGCCCGACCTGGGCCATGGCCGAGCGCAGCGCGGCCACATCGGGGCAGACCGCCGAGGAAGGGCTGGGTGACGGGCTGCTCGCGGCCGGACTCCCGCCAGACGAGCAGCCCGCGCCCAGCAGCACGGCCGCAGCGACGAGAACCACGCCAGCCAGTCCAGCCCTCATACCGCGCCACGCTGCCGCCTGCCCGCGCCCCCGTCGTCACCCGTTCCGGGCTAGTTGCCCGGCCGGCCGGCCGCCCTCAGCTCCCCGACCGCCCTCAGCCCCCGGCCCCCGGCCCCTGGCCCCTGGCCCCTGGCCCGCGCAGCACTTCCATGATCGACTTCCACGTTCCCCGCGCAGCGTGCTCGCAATCGGGCAAATCACCCCTCAGACGCACGTCGCCCGGGAAACGTCGGCTGGCGGCGGCCCCGCGCAGGCGGGATCGGGCGGGAAACGTCGGCGGGCGGGCTACGCCAACCGGCCGGTGAGGTGCTCGCCGACGCGGATGGCGTTGGCCATCGCGGTCAGGGCCGGGTTCACCGCCCCGATGCTCGGGAAGAAGCTGGTGTCCACCACGTACAGGTTGTCGAGCTCGTGGGCCTTGCAGTTGAGGTCGAGCACGGACGTGGCCGGGTCGGCGCCGAACCGGCAGGTGCCGGACTGGTGGGCCACGCCGGCCAGCGCGACGTTCATCTTCATGTAGTAGTTCTTGTCGAGGATGTGGTGGGACGCCATGCCGACGTGGTTCAGCATGGTCTTGACCTCTTTGTACAGCCCGGCCGCCTCGCGCGTCGTTGGTCGGCGTGTAGGCCAGGTGCACGTTCCCGCCGGAGTCCACGGTCACCCGGTTCTCCGGCTTGGGCAGGTCCTCGGTGGTCAGCCAGAGGTCCACGGCGTGCGCCGCCACCTCCTCCAGGCTCCAGTGCGGGGCCAGCTTGGTCAGCTTCGGCTCCTCGCCCTTCATCGCCTCGGCGTTGGACTTGCCCAGCATCTGGATGTTGCCCAGCGGCCATTCCCGGCCGTCGCCGGCCAGGTAGAAGTCGTTCACCGACAGCGTCTTCTGGTAGACGGTGTCGTTGCGCTCCTTGCCCAGCGCCACCATGGCCTTGCTGTTGTGGAACATGTAGTTGCGGCCCACCTGGCCGGATCCGTTGGCCAGGCCGCCGGGGTGCTCGTCGCTGGCCGAGCGGAGCAGGATCTTGGCGCTGTTGGTGGCGCCGGCCGACAGGGCCACGATGTCGCCCTGGTAGACCTCCCGCTGGCCGCCCCGGGACACCACCACGCCGGTGACCTCCCGCCCGCCGGAGCCGGTCTCCAGGCTGAGCACCTCGGCCCCGGTCAGCAGGGTCACGTTGGGCAGGTCCAGCACCGGGCGGACCGCGATGGTCTCCGCGTCGGACTTGGCGTGCACCAGGCACGGGTAGCCGTCGCACCAGGCGCAGCGGATGCAGGCGCTGGCCGGGCGGCGGGCCTCGTCCAGCAGGATCCCGCACGGCGCGTGGAACGGCTGGTACCCGCCGGCCTGCAGGTCGTTGGCCAGCTGCTGGATCCGGGGCTCGTGGGTGACCGCGGGCCAGGGGTACTGCCTGCGACCAGTGGCCCTCGGTGGGGTCCTCGCCGTGCGCCCCGTGCACCTGGTAGAGCCACTCGGCCTTGGTGTACCAGGGCTCGAACTCGTCGTAGCTGAGCGGCCAGGCCGGCGAGAGCCCGTCCACGTGCTTGATCTCGCCGAAGTCGGCGGGCCGCAGCCGGTACAGCGCGGCGCCGTACATCTTGGTGGCCCCGCCGACGTAGTAGTGCACCTGCGGCTGGAATGGCTTTCCGTCCGCGTCGTACCAGGTGTCGTGGGTGATGTATTTCCCGTCCACGAACACCGGCTCCGGGTTCCAGTTGTCCATTTCGCGGGGCAGGAAATCGCCGCGCTCCAGGAGCAGGATCTTCTTCCCGGACGGGGCCAGGGTGTGCGCCAGGGTGCCCCCGCCGGCGCCGGTCCCGATGATGATCACGTCATAGCGTTCGGTCACGGTCCCACTATGGCGGTAGCGCCCGCCGCGTACATCGCCTTCCCCGGGTGACGAGCCGGTACCTGCGGACCAGGCCCAATCACCCCGCCAGGATGATGCCCGCCGATCCCCGGCCGGGCAAGGTGGCTGGCCATGACGAACAGCAGAAACCCTGAGCGCGCGTTCCGGCTGAACGGCAGGCCGCTGATCGTGGGCGGTGTGCTCATGGGGCTCAGCGGCGTCCTGGGCCTGGCCGGGATCGTGGTCAGCGGCACCTGTATCGCCGCGCGGTGCGGGACTGGGCGAATCGCCAGGAGGTGCCGCCGACCGAACTGGCCCGCCACCACTGGCACCGGGCCAAGGCCGCGACCGCCGCCGGCGCCACCACGTGGCGCAACGGCACCCAGGAGCACGCCACGCCGCTCTCCTGAGCACAGTCCGGACAGCAGAGTCCGATCATCACGGGCCGGGCGTACGGCCTGGCCGTTCCAGCGCGACGTCTGGCTCCTGCGCGCGCGCTGAAGAGGGCTAGGGTGGCGCCGGACCTTCACCCCTGCCAGGCGATGCCCGCGGGCGGCGCCTGCGCTCCACTAGTCACGAGGACCACAAGGAGCCTAGATGGCAGCAGACCAGGTTGACGCACTGGTGATCTTCGGCGCGACCGGTGACCTCGCGAAACTGGAGACCTTCCCGGCCCTGGTCGGGCTGGTGGACCGCGGGGTGCTGGACGTGCCCGTGATCGGGGTGGCCAAGAACGGCTGGGGCCTCGACCAGTTCCGCGACTACGCGGTCGCCTCGCTCAAGCTGAACCAGATGGACCCGGCCAGCCCGGCCGCCGCCACAATGCTCGGCCTGCTCCGCTACGTGGACGGCGACCTCGGCGACGACGCCACGTACCACGCGATGTCGGACGCGGTCGGCGACGGCCAGCAGATCCTGTTCTACCTCGAGGTGCCGCCGGTGCTGTTCGGCCGGATCGCGCAGGGCATCGCGACCGCGGGCCGGGCCAAGGGCAACCGGATCATGGTCGAGAAGCCGTTCGGCACCGACCTGAAGAGCGCTATCGCCCTCAACGAGCTCATGCACCAGTACTTCCCGGAGGACGCGATCTACCGGGTGGACCACTGGCTGGGCCTGGACCCGGTGGAGAACGTGCTGTTCGTCCGGTTCGCCAACGCGCTCATCGAGCCGCTGCTGAACCGGACCTACGTGGAGAGCATCCAGATCACGATGGCGGAGGCGTTCGACGTCTCCGACCGGGGCGCGTTCTACGACCGCACCGGGCGCCACCCGGGACGTGGTGCAGAACCACATGCTGCAGGTCCTCGCGACCGTGATGGCCGACCCGCCGGACGGCCAGGACCTGGGCACCTGGCGGGACTCGAAGGCCCGGCTGATCTCCGCCATCCGGCCGCTGACCCCGGAGGAGACGGTCCGCGGCCAGTACGAGGGCTACACCAGCGTGAACGGCGTGGCCCCGCACTCGACCGTGGAGACGTTCACCGCGATCCGGCTGGCCGTCGACTCGTGGCGCTGGGCCGGCGTCCCGGTGCTGATCCGGGCGGGCAAGTGCCTGCCGGTGACCGCGACCGAGGTGACGGTGCGGTTCCAGCGGGCCCCGTACGACGTGTTCGGCCTGGACCCGCTGCCGGACAACAACACGCTGCGCTTCCGGGTCTGGCCGGAGACGGCGGTCGGCGTCGGCCTGGCGGGCAAGAAGCCGGGGGCCGGCTGGGAGCCCGCCATGGAGGAGCTGGCGTTCGCGCAACGGCCCGGGTCGGACATGCGGCCCTACGACCGGCTCATCGGCGCGGCGCTGGACGCCGACCGGTGGCTGTTCGCCCAGCAGGGCACGGTGGAGGCCGCGTGGCGGGTGGTCGACCCGATCCTCGGCGACGCGGTCCCGGTCCACCCGTACGCCAAGGCCACCTGGGGCCCCAAGGAAGCCGACCGGCTGCTGCCGGCCCGGGACCTGTGGCACGACCCAGCTGGATGAGGGCCGGCTGGATGAGAGCCGCAGGGGTGTGTCGTGACTGACGGGGAGAGCGGATGACCGAAGAGGCCCGGCGCAGGGTCGTGATCGTCGGCGGCGGGTTCGCCGGGCTGTTCGCGACCCGGGCGCTGCGCCGGGCCCCGGTCTCGGTCACCCTGATCGACCGGGCCGAGCATCACCTCTTCCAGCCGCTGCTCTACCAGTGCGCGACCGGGATCCTGTCCGAGGGCAAGATCGCCGCCCCGCTGCGCGAGGTGCTGCGGAAGCACGCCAACGTCGAGTGCGTGATGGCCGAGGTCACCGGCATCGACCCGGCCGCGCGCACCGTGCACGCCAAGCGGCCGCTGGGCCAGCCGCTGGAGTTCGGCTACGACTACGTGATCGTCGCGGCCGGGGTGCAGCAGTCGTACTTCGGGCACGAGGAGTTCGGGCTGTTCGCGCCGGGGATGAAGTCGATCGCGGACGCGCTGACGATCCGGCGCCGGGTGTTCGGCGCGTTCGAGATGGCGGAGAGCGCGACCAGCCACGACGAGGCCCGGCGCTGGCTCACGTTCGCACTGGTCGGCGCCGGCCCGACCGGGGTGGAGCTGGCCGGGCAGATCCGCGAGCTGGCCACCCGCACGCTGCGCGCCGAGTTCCGCCACATCCTGCCGCAGGATGCGCGGGTGCTGCTGTTCGACGGGGGTGAGGCGCCACTGGCCTCGTTCGGCCCGGCACTGTCGGCCAAGGCCGCCGAGGCGCTGCGCAAGCTCGGGGTCGAGCAGCACATGCACTCGATCGTGACCAAGGTCGACCTGACCGGCCTGGAGGTCCGCGGCCCGGACGGCGAGGTGACCCGGCACGACGTGGGCACCGTGCTCTGGACGGCCGGGGTCGAGGCCCCGGCGCTGGCCACGGCGGTCGCCACCGCGACCGGGGCGCAGCAGGACCGCTCCGGCCGGATCCTCGTGCAGCCGGACCTGGCCATCCCCGGCCACCCGGAGATCATGGTGGCCGGCGACATGATGAACCGGGACGGGCTGCCCGGGGTGGCCGAGGTGGCCATGCAGGCCGGGCTCTACGCGGCCCGGCGGATCCGCCGCGACCTGGACGGCCAGCCCCCGGGCAAGATGTTCCGCTACCGCGACCTCGGCTCGGCCGCCTATGTGTCACGGGGCAACGCGGTGGTGTCGGTGGGCCGGCTGCACCTGGACGGCTTCCTGGGCTGGTGGGCGTGGCTGGTCATCCACATCGGGTTCATGACCGGCTTCCGCAACCGCTTCGGCGCCCTCGCGTCCTGGTGGTTCGCGTTCACCCGGGACCTGCGCCGGGAACGCACGTTCACCAGCCGCGACGTCGGTGTGCTGCGCGACGTATACGGAGCCCAGACCGAGCAGCTCGTTTCCGCAACGAAGACCGCCGCGGCGCCAGGGCCGCCCGATCCGGCGACGTCCGCGAGGCCGGGGCAACCCACCAACGGCGCCCAGTGACTCCCTTTCCGGCTCCGCCCCCGTCCGGCCCTATTCACCGGACCGGACTAGGCCAGCTTGGCGTAGTCCTCGCGCCGGGCCACCCCGCTGACCGCGTCGCCGAGCAGGTAGCGCCGCACGTTCCCGGCCGCCTGCCGCGCGGCGTAGTACATGATCCCGGGCACGTCCCCGGAGTTGTGCGGGGAGCCGAGCAGGTTGGGCAGCTCGAAGAAGGGATAGGCGGTGCGGAACGGCGCGCCGTCGCGGGGCTCGTCCCACCACGCGTCGATGCCCGCCGAGAAGCCCGGGTGGGCCCGCAGGTGCTCGTACAGGGCTTCCTGGTCCACGACCGGGCCGCGGGCCACGTTGACCAGGATCGCGCCGGACTTCATCAGGCCCAGCTCGCGGGCGCCGATGAGGCCGCGCGTGCCCGCGGTCAGCGGGATGCCGATGACCAGCACATCCGCGGCGGCCAGGACCCGGTCCAGGTCGTCCAGCGTGCCGCAGAACTCGACCGGCTCGTCGGTGCGGCCGCGGCTGTTGATCGCGTGGATCCGGGCACCGAAGGCCCGCATCAGCCGGGCGGTGGCCTGGCCGATCCCGCCGAAGCCGACGATCGCGCAGACCGCGCCGTCCAGCGTGGCGTTGGGCGTGCCCCGGTCCCAGCGCCCGGCGGCCAGGGCCGCGTTCCCCCGCGGGAGCCGCTTGGCCAGGCTGAGCACCATGGCCATCACGTGCTCGGCGATCGGATGCGCGTACGCGCCCACGTTCCCCGCCACCATGATGTCCGGGGCGATCGCGTCGAAGTCCACCGAGTCCAGGCCGGCCGACAGGAGCTGGATGAACCGCAGCCCCGGGGCGCTCTGCAGCGTCCCGGCGGGCACCTCGTGCTGCAGCCGCAGGCCGATCAGCACCTCGGCCTGCCGGAGCACGTCCGCCCGCTCATCCTCCGGCATCCCGTCGGTGTAGCTGACGGTGGCCAGGTCGCCGAGAACGTCGGCGTTGATCGAGGTGAATTCACCATCTACTGGGTAGCTCACGGCTACCAGCCGCTCGTGGGCCATCGAGCCTCTTTCCTAACGTCCCGCCTGTGGGGGTCTGATGCCTGACCGCAGTACTCCAGCCCGCCGTACTCCAGACGGCGGTACTCCAAAGCGCGATGCCCAGCCTGTCATGACCGAGGCCAGCTTCCGTGAACTGTATGACCGGCTGCGGGCCAGCCGGCCCTGGGGGCCGGAGGACCGGCGCGGGGCCCTTAACTACCTCACCCGGGCCGAGGTACTCGCGGCCATGGGCGAGGTCCGGCTGGGCCGCACGGTGAGCCTGGAGGCCCCGGTCGAGGACCAGGTGACCAAGGACAACCCGGACCCGGCTCATCACCCGATGACCGGGACCGCCGATGACGCCAAGTCCGGCGGCGTGTCGTTCGCCATGGACCGGCTCGAGATGAACGTGCACGGCAACGCGGACAGCCACATGGACGCGCTGTGTCACGTCATGTACGACGGGACCCTGTACAACGGGGTGCCGGCCGGCACCGTCAGCTCCAAGGGGGCCGCGGAGCTGACCATCGAGGTGGCTAAGGACGGGGTGGTCGGCCGGGGCGTGCTGCTCGACATCCCGCGGCTGCGCGGGGTGCCCTGGCTGGAGCCGGGTGACTTCGTGACCGCCGACGACCTGGTCGCCGCGGAGCAGGCCCAGCAGGTCCGGGTGGGCCAGGGCGATCTGCTGTTCGTCCGGGTCGGGCACCGGCGGCGGCGCAACGAGCTGGGCCCGTGGGACGCGGCCGCCGCCCGGGCGGGACTGCACCCGGCCGCGATGGAGTTCGTCGCCGACCGGAAGGTCGCGCTGCTCGGCAGCGACAGCAACAACGACACGGCCGGCAACGCCGCCGACCAGGTGGACTTCCCCGTGCACGTGCTGGCCATCAACGCGCTCGGCGTGCACCTGCTGGACTACCTGCAGTTCGGGGAGCTGGTCCCGGCGTGCGAGCAGGCGGGCCGCTGGTCATTCCTGTGCGTGATCGCGCCGCTGCGGCTGCACGCCGGGACGGGATCCCCGGTCAATCCCATCGCCATCCTGTAGCGCCCTCGTCCGGCCCGGCCAGCCGGTGCCAGAGGCCCCGCTGCGTGCTCAGCCCGGCCGCGCCGACCGCGATCAGGATCACTACGTTCAGCAGCAGTTGGTAGAGCGAGCCGATCGCGTCGTGCCAGCTCCCGAACGCGACGGACAGGCCGATCGACGCGGCCGCCGGCAGGGTGGTGATGGAGATGAACACGCCGATCAGCGCATTGGCGCGGGATTCCGTGAGCGAGACCACCCCGGCTATCCCGGCCAGGACGGCCACGATGACGGAGAAGATGTTCGGTGAGTTGATCAGCTCCGCCACCGGCCGCGCCCCGTTCAGGAACGCGGCGGGCGCCACGCCCGCGGCCCGGATCGCCAGCGCGAACAGGAACGCCGCGATGACCGCGGCCAGCAAAGCCACGACCGAGCGCGGTGAGCGACTCGTTGACCAGCGGCCAGTCCCGCTTGCTGCCGCCGAGCGCAGCCGCGATGATCGCGAAGTACTCCGGGCCGACCACCATGGCCCCGATGACCAGGATCTGCGAGTTGGTCAGGATACCCACGGCCGCGATCACCCCGGCGATGACCAGCAGGACGTAGAAGCTCGGCGGGTAGGTGGCGTTAGAGCGGATCGTGCCCTCCACCATGGCCCAGACCGGAATCTGTTCCCGGCGGGCATACCTGCGGGTCTCGGTGGCGTTGCGCGGGCCGGCCAGGGCCACGTTCACCTCGCCGACCGTGACTGAGCCCCGGCTGTCCTCGTGCAGTCCGCGCAGCTGCCGCAGCACCGGATTGGCGGACTCGTTGAGCAGGTCGAACTGTACCGCGTCGCCGTCCGGGCGGCGGGCCGCGCCCGGGAGCACGACCAGGTTGCGGACGCCTGGTTCGGCGGACAGCGCGCTCACCAGCCGCGGCGTCAGATCCTGCGGGCTCACCACGCGCACGTGGAGCACCGAGCTCCCCCTGTTCCCCGAAATCCCCGCCGCCTGTCCTGCCCATCCGCCCGGGGAGCAACACCCGGGAGGCGCCGGATTGCGCAGGAAAGAGACCCGCGATTGTCTAGACCCATTCTTTTTGGCCGCTGACATATGGGAAATTTCGTCCTGATGACCAGTCCGGCCTGGTAAAAAAGACATCCGTGGTCCGGGCAAGGAAGCCGTCTGGCCAGCTTATTTCGGGCCGAAATGGTGGATTAACGGAGCCGGCGGCATCCCGGGCACGCCAAAGGCCCGCCGGACGTTGTCCACGTGGTCCCGCCAGCCGGCAGCGACTCCCCCAGCTCAGGGGCCAGGCTCCCCGCCGGGAGCCTGGCCCCTGACCATGTCCGCGCCCGGCCAGACCGCGGAGCGGCCCGACCGCGGTGCGGCCCCGGCGCGGAGCCGGGCTACACGCCGCGCTGGGCGATCAGGCGGTCCGAGGAGATGGCCGCATTGAAGGCCTGGAAGTCGCGCTCGTTCTGGTCCGCGTACGCGGCGGAGAAGTCCGCGATGGCGTTCTCGAACACGTCCGAGGCGCCCATGTAGGCGGCCATGGCGATCTCGTCGCCGGACCGGGCGTGCGCCCGGGCCAGGGTCAGCCCGCACAGCTCGCCGTACAGCCGCAGGCCGCGCGGGATCATGGCGCCGATGTCGAGCGAGAACTTCCAGTCCCGCAGTTGCCGGACGTAGAAGTCGCGGGCCTTGCCGTCCAGCCCGGCGAACCGCTGCCAGCCCAGGAAGATATCGCTGGCTGCCTGCATGAGCCGCTGGCCGTTCACCACCCGCTCGCCCTGGTTGTCGTACTTGCTGGGCCCGGCGAAGCGGGCCAGCACCGACTCCTCCGCCTCCTTCACCTGGAGGAACAGCGGGTCGGTCTCGTCACGTCCGAGCATGAGGATGATCCAGCAGCGGGTGCCCACGCTGCCCACGCCGACCACCTTGCGCGCGATGTCGGTGAACTCATACTGCTCGAGCAGCACCCGGCGATCGGGCTGCAGCGTCCGCCGGTACTTGGCGATGAGGTCTTTCAGTTCCTTCTCGATGTCGACCGCCCCGGCCAGCTCACCCAGCAGGTCGCGGAGCGGGACGATGACCGGTGGCTCGGAAATGATCCGCGGCTGCCCGTCCTCGATCCGGGTCAGCTTGTCCAGCTCCTGCATGCTGTCCCGGGTCCGGGCCTTGGCCAGGCCCTTGTCGATGGCCTTGCGCTGGCGCTCCTTCAGCAGGCCGTCGAACCTGGCCCGGAAGTCGTCCATGTCGACCTGGGTGTACCAGACGCCCAGGTTGCCCTCCCCGGACAGCTGCCGCATGACCTCCCGGTAGCGCCGGGCCGAGGCGAGCACGATCTTCCTGCGGTCCTTGTCGCTGAACCCGTTCTCCCGCGCGGCCACCTCCAGGCTGGCCGCCAGCCGCTTCACGTCCCACTCCCAGGGAGCGGGCACCGTCTCGTCGAAGTCGTTGACGTCGAAGAGCAGTTTGCGCTCGGGCGAGCCGAACACGCCGAAGTTGGACAGGTGCGCGTCCCCGCACGCCTGCACGATGAGCCCGGTGGCCGGGGTCCCGGCCAGGTCGCTGGCCATCGGCAGGGCCGCGCCCCGGTAGTAGGTGAACGGGGTCTCCATCATCCGGCCGTACCGCACCGGGACCAGGTCCGGGACCCGCGCAGCGCCCTGCGACTCCAGCAGCGCGACCGGGTCAGGCCGGTCCGCCGGCGGATTCCACTCGGCGTGACTCTCGCGCGGCACCTCGGCCCGCGCCGCCTTGCCGCGGACCCGCCGCTCGGCCGGGGTCATCCGCTGCCGCGGCGCCTCCAGCCCGCTCGTCGCGCTGCGGGGCAGCACCACGGCCCGCCGCGCACCCTCGGGCACCCCCGCGGGCACCGTGGTGACGGCGCCGTCCTGGGCCGCCGCGCGGCGCGCCGTCGTCCCCCGCGAGGTGGGCCGGGCCGTGCTCCGGGTCGAGGCCCGTGTCGTGCTCGGGGACGACGTGCGGGACGTGCTCCGGGGCGCCGGGGAGGCCGGTGTCCTAGTGCCTGCGGACCTAGACGAACTGGAGCTGGACGAACTGGAACTGGACGGGCTGGAACTGGCCCGGCTCGCACTGGCCCGGCTCGCGACTGGCCCGGGTAGAACTGGCCTTGGTGGAACTGGCCTTGGCTGGAACTGGCCTTGGTGGAACTGGCCTTGGTGGCCGACGACCGGGTGGCTGCCGGGCGGCTGGCGGCCGATCGGCTCGCCGCCGGGCTGGCGGCGCCGGACCGGCCGGCCGTGGCCTGGCTGGCGGTACTGCTCTTGGCCGCCCGGGCCCGGGCCGGCTTGGAGTCCGCCGCCTTACCGTTGGCGGCCCCGGTGCCGGCGGCCTTGGCGGCCGCTGACCTGCTGGCCGAGGTCTTACTTCCGGACGCCCTGCTCGATGGCTGTGTCATGGGTTACTCTGTCCCTTCCTGCACCGGGGCCCGGACGGGCCCGGTGTCCTGACCGCGCGATGCGGGCGCCGGTCGTATCCGATCCACTCTCGTCGCCCGCCATGCGTCTGGCATCACCCCCCGGGGATGACGACGGCTCCCCCGCCAGCCAGCGATTCTGCCTAGTAGGACGCGCCCGCCCGGTCAGCGAACAGCCATCCAGAGGGCCGCCCGCACACTGGACGTGGCCCCGTCACCGGAGGCCTGCGCATGTCCCGACCGATCGAGGATTACGCCCTGGTCGGCGACCTGCAGTCCGCCGCGCTGGTCAGCCGGGACGGCTCCATCGACTGGCTGTGCCTGCCACGGTTCGACTCGGAGGCGTGCTTCGCCGCGCTGCTGGGCGACGAGCGATACGGATACTGGCAGATCGCCCCGGCCCGCGACTTCACCCGGATCCGCCGCCGGTACCGCCCGGGCACCCTGGTCCTGGAGACCGAGTTCACCACCGCGTCCGGCGTGGTCCGTCTCATCGACTGCATGCCGCCGCGGGACGGTGACCCGGTGCTCGTCCGGCTGGTCGAGGGGGTGGCCGGCCGGGTCGACATGCGGATGACGCTCGCCGCGCGCTTCGAGTACGGCCTGACCCTCCCCCGCGTCCGGCGGCAGGACGCCGCCCGGCGGATCGTGGCGGGCGGGCAGTCGCTTTGGGTGTTCAGCCCGCTGGAGGTCCGCACGGCCGACACGGACCTGGTCGCCCGGTTCACGGTCGGCGAGGGCGACCGGGTGCCGGTGGCGGCGGTATGGCGGCCATCGCACCTGCCGGCGCCGCCGCCGCCGCCGGCCAGTGCCCTCGTCGAGCAGGCCGATGCCTGGTGGCGGAACTGGGTGGCGGGACTGCGTCACGTGGATCAGGGAGCAGGCGAATGGCAGGACGCGGTGCTCCGGTCACTGATCACGCTCAAGGCCCTCACCTACGCGCCCACCGGCGGCCTGCTGGCCGCGCCGACCACCTCGCTCCCCCAGCAGGCCTGCGGGATGCGCAACTGGGACTACCGCTACTGCTGGATCCGCGACGCCGCCGACGCCGTGGAGGCGTTCCTCGCGGCCGGCGCCGACCAGGAGGCGGCCAGCCTGCTGAACTGGCTCGGCCATGCCGTGGGCGGCCCGGTGGCTCAGGCCCAGCCGGTGTACCGGGTCACCGGCGAGCGGCGGATGCCGGAGATCGAGGCCCACTGGCTGCCGGGTTACGAGAACGCCCAGCCGGTACGGATCGGCAACGCCGCCGCGGACCTGGCCCAGCTCGGCACGTTCGGTGACGTGCTGCGGGCCCGGCTGGCCATGCGGGCCGCAGGTGCCCAGCCCGGGGAGGCCGACCCGGGCGAGTCCGAGGCCATCCTCTCGTTCCTGGAGGCACGCTGGCAGGAACCAGACGCGGGGATCTGGGAGATGCGCGGGCCGCCCCGGCAGTTCGTCCACACCAAGGCGCTGATCTGGGCGGCCGCGGACTCGGCCATCACGGCGATCGAGTCGTTCGGGGATCGCGGGCCGGTCAGGCGCTGGCGGCGGCTGCGCGCGGCCGTCCGCGCCGACGTGCTCGAACGCGGCTACGCCCCGGGCCGGAACATGTTCACGCAGCACTACGGCTCGTCCGCCGTGGACGCCAGCCTGCTCCGTCTCCCGCTGCTCGGGTTTCTCCCGGCCGCCGATCCCCGGATCGCCGGGACCGTGGAGGCCATCCGCCGGGAACTGGACGACAGTGGCGTGCTGCTGCGCTATCAGGCCCGTCCCCCGGCCGACGGGGACGGCCTCCCGCCCGGCGAGGCGGGGTACCTGCCCGGCTCATTCTGGCTGGTGCAGGCCCTCGCGGCGGCGGGCCGGACGGAACAGGCCCGGCAGCTCTTCACGGCCCTGCTCGGTCTGCGCAACGACGTGGGGCTGCTGGCCGAGGGATACGACCCGTTGCGCCGGCGGTTCGCGGGCAATCATCCGCTGGCCAGCTCGCATGTCGGCCTGATCATGACAGCCCGGGCTCTCACCCAGAACGGGCAGTTCGCCCGGTCTGGGTGATGTGCCGCGAGCCGTCCCCCGCCAGGGTGGATTCCGGCCACCCCGAGCCGGCACCGGGAACCCCGGGGCGGCGGCCGTTGGAACGCACATCGGTCCGGGAGGCCTGACACAGATGAGCCGTCCGTTCTTCATGCCGCTTCTCGCGCCGGAAGCACCAGGACGCCGGCTCGGGCGCCCCACCGGGAAGCCCCGGTCGCGGGCGGCAGGATGGCTGCGGGCCCGGGCCGCGCCCCGGGCCCGGGCGCGGACCCAGATCCCGTACCTGGGCGTGACCACCTCCCTGGAGGGCTGCCGGGGCAGCGGCCTGGCGGATGCTGTCCTCCGGCGGGTGCTGGTCTGCGGCTGCCCGGTCGGGACCGTGGTCCTGGACCTCGGCGAGACGGTCACGCTCGACCCTGAAGCCTGCGCGGCGATCCTGCTCGTGCATCAGCGGCTGACCGCGATCGGCACCCGGCTGCGGCTGGCGGCCAGCGCCCGCGGGCTGGCCGACTGCCTGGCCGAGGCCGGGGTGGTCCAGCAACTCGGCCGGGACACCATTCACGGGAGCTTCCGCAGCGCCGTGCTCGCCGCTTACGCCGCTCAGCCCGGGCCCGGCCTGGCCATGGGCCGGATACGCACGGAGCTGGAGATGCAGGCCGAGACCATCGACCTGTGAGCGTGACCCAGACCGGCGAGCGAGCCTGGGCCGTCAGGCCCGGGCGAGCGGCCGGTGCGGGGTTCTTCTGGGTCACGCGAACTCCTGAGCCAGCCCTGTGACGCTGACCGTGGGCTCGCGGCGCCGCAGGTCAGCGAGGTGAGGTGCGATTGCACCTGCTTCACCCGCTGCGGGTGGAGCCGTCCCGGCGCGCCCGGCGGTGAACTAGGTCCGCCACAGCCAACCTGGGAGAGGAAAGGACACCATGTCTGACCTGATCGCTATCGGTTACCCGGACGAGCAGACCGCGGAACTGGCCGCGGACGAAGCCCGCCGGCTGGCCAAGGACCTCATCATCGAGCCCGACGCCATCGCGGTCATCGTCCGCGACAAGGAGGGCAAGTTCCACGTCCACACCAGCCACCATCCGGTCGGGGCGGGGGCGACCTGGGGGATGTTCTGGGGTCTGCTGTTCGGCCTGCTGTTCTTCATCCCGTTCTTCGGCCTGGCCATCGGCGCCGGGATGGGCGCCCTGATGGGGAAGATCACCAAGTCGGGGATCGACCGAGAGTTCCAGGACCAGGTCCGCGGCATGCTCAAGCCGGGTACCTCCGCGCTGTTCCTGATGGTGGAGAAGGTCACCCCGGACAAGGCCACGGAGGCGCTCGCCCAGTACGGCGGCACTGTGCTCAAGTCCTCGCTGTCCAAGGAGGGCGAGTCCGAGCTGCAGGACGCGCTGCACGGACAGGGCGCTGCCACGAGCTGAATTCCCGCCACCATGATCCTGGGCAATCACGGCTGTTATTTCGCAGTAGTTGCCCAGGATCATGTTCCGCTCAGCCCGGGACGCGAGATTCAGATGCCGAGCAGCTGCTTCTTGGCCGCGGCGAACTCCTCATCGTTCAGCGAGCCGTCCTCGTGCAGCGCGGTGAGCTGCTTGAGCTGCTCGGAGATCGGCGTGCCCGGCTGACCGGCCGGCGGGGCCGCGGCGGGCGGGGGTGCACCCTGCTGCTGTTCCAGGTCGCTGATCCGGTCATCCTGGCTGGCTTCCTGGGCGGACCGGTCCGCCGAGTTCTGGGCCACCCTCTTGCCCGCCACGTACGCGCCACCACCGACTACAGCCGCCCGCAGCAGCGGGCGTCGCCGTCTGAACATCTCTGCCTCCTTTACCTGGCCGAGGCCAGTTCAGATGTCCTGGCCCTCGGGCAGGGAGAGCCCGAGCGCGACCATGATCTCGGGGGCCGCCGCGACCACCCTCGGCCCGCCGACCTGCGGGGCGACCGCACGCAGCACGCCCAGGATCTCCGCCGGGCTGGCCCCGGCATCCAGTGCGTTCGCGACCTGCCACAGGTACGAGGCGGGTGGGGCGTCCACGGCGACCAGGGCCGCGATCTTGACCAGGCCGAAGGTACGGGCATCCAGCCCGCTGTTCTCCTGCAAGGCGTCGCGCAACTCCAGCACCTCGCCGAGGACCTCCATGTCGCCCAGGGACAGGCCGGACAGCGCGTCCCGGGTGGCCGGGTCCACGTCGACATTGACAGGCGTGCTCATGTTCCGCTCCCTCTCGGTGGGTCGTGGCGCCGGGCCGTCACGGGAATTCCCGGTTCTCACGTGTGCGGGTTCCCCCGGTCGGACGTTCGCGGGTTCCCTGCTCTGACGTTCGCGCGCATCTGCGCGGCGCGCGCCACCCCGCACGGGTGAGGCGGGATGCGGCGCGGGTCACTCTAGGCTGGCGGGCATGACGATCCCGGGGGGCCAGCTCAGGCTGTTCCACCCGGGCGAGCGGTCCGGGCCGCGATACGGCAGCCTGCTGGTGATCCTCATCGTCACCTACCTGCTGTCCGCGCTCACGGTCGGCGCCCTGGTCAGCACGGTGCAGGTGGTGCTGTTCCTGGGCGTGGTGCTGATCGCGCTGCGCAGCGGCCGGTTCCACCACCGGACCGGGCAGATCATCGCGGTGGGCCTGCTGGTCGGCACGACCGCCGCGGCCATCTTCCAGCTGGTCGATAAGAACGGCCAGGGTGGGGCGCTGGCTAGCCTGTGGACGGCCCTGATCCTGGTGCTGGCCGTGTTCTTCATCGTGCGTCAGGTGCTGGCCCAGCCGGAGATCACCGAGCAGAGCATCTTCGGCGCGCTGAGCGCCTACATGATGATCGGGCTGATCTTCTCGGCCGTGTACCTCGCGATGTGGAAGTTCAACGGCACCAGCCACTCGTTCTTCGCCAACGGGACCACACCGAACACCAAGCTTTTCCAGTACTTCAGCTTTACCACGCTGACCACCCTGGGCTACGGGGACTTCACCGCGGTCGGGGACGGGGGACGGGCCGTCGCCGTGCTCGAGGCCATGGTCGGCCAGATGTTCCTGGCCACCCTGGTGGCCCGGCTGGTGGCCGGGTTCCGCTGGTCGGACCGGGCCGCCGCCCGGCGCGGTGCCGTGGAAGCGCGCCGGGCCGCCGGTCAGGGCACGGAGGCCAGCGGGGCCGGGCCGGCGGCCGGTTCCGGGCCGGGCGAGCCAGGCCCCGGTGCCGCACCACGGTCAGATTCCAGCCCACTGATTCCCAGCCAGGCCAGCCCCGGCCCCGGCCACTACGGTCCTGGTCCGGCGGGTGCCGGGCAGCGCGGCCTCGCGGATGCCGGGCAGCGCGGCCTCGCGGGATGCCGGGCCGCCGGGCCTCCCGGGTGCCGGGCGATCCGGTGCCGGGCCGTCCCGGGCAAAGAAGGCCTCGGCCCCCGGCCTGATCCGGCTGAGCCCGCCGGGCGCGGTACGCAGGCGAGGAACGGGACCGCGCCCGGGCGGCCGGAATGAGGCCGGAGGGGCAGGCCCGGCCCCCGCCGGCCGCCCGGCCGACGGGAACGGAGCCGACGGGAACGGAACCGGCCGGAACTGACCCGCGCGGTCCTGGGCACCGCCGCGGTGGCGGAGCCCAGGGCCGCCCCGGGGTCAGACGACTTCCGTGACCTCCCGGCCGTGCATGGCCAGCGCGTAGATGATCACGATGTCCAGCGCGATGAGGATGACGCCCCAGACCGGGTAGGCGGCGATGAACGCCAGGTTGACGACGGCGCTGATCACCGCGAGCGCGATCCCGACGACCCGGGCCCAGGTCTGCCCGGCCAGCACCCCGAAACCGACCAGCACGAACAGCACGCCGAGTGCCATGTGCGCCCAGCCCCACCCCAGATAGCCGACGTGCAGGGCCAGGTGGCTGCTCGTGACCGCGTAGTAGCCCCGCTCGAAGAGCGCGACCAGCCCGTCGATGATGTGGAAGGCGCCCTCGATGATCATCACGACGCCTGCGAAGACGACCCAGCCCACCCAGCCGGTGGCCCTGCCTGCCGCCCGGGTGCCCCGGTAGCCGACGGGCCGATCCGTTCCTGGGGGCCGTTCTGCTTGCGTATCACTCATATGGTGTCCACTCCCTCGGTGGCGTGGCACGGGGCGGGCCAGTCGCGGTCCGGCCGTGCCGGTAAACGGAGGTCGTGCTCCCCTCGACCGATGTGCCGGTTTCCACGCTTCCGGGGCCGCTATCGGCAAGCATCACCCCAGCTGGGTGAAACACCCCCATCTGCCCCGTCACCTGGGATTTTGCAGGCCATCCGCTCCAGGAACCTGCGAACGCCGGCCCATAGAGCGCCAGCCATTGCGTGGGTCCGCGGAGGTCAGCCCTTCTTGATCAGCCCGACCAGCCCGTCGGTGGCCACGATCACCCCGGCGGCCACCAGCACCACGGAGAAGATGACGTGGCCATGCCGGCGCAGCCAGGCGTTGAACGCCGCCAGGCGCCGTGTGGTGGCTTCCGGTGCGATGAGGAAAGTCAGCAGCGGCAGCCAGACCAGCGCGACATTGATCGCGACCACCACGGCCAGGGCTTCGGCGGTCTCCGCAAGACCGGCTTTCGCGGTCGCGACCACCTGGATGGCAGCGATGAAGGTTATCCCCGGCGCGAACACCAGGATCCCGGCCAGGAAGGCCGTGTAGGGGGCGGGGTTCGCGATCAGCCTGGACATGATCCCTTTTTTCGGGCGGGCAGGATCAGGTGGCTTGGGCTTGCGCCGGGTGAACACCAGGCCGGCCACGAGGATCAGGATGCCCAGGCCCAGCCGGAGCCCGTACCTGTCGGTCCGGTGGCTGGGCACACTGAAACCACCGGCCCGCAGCAGGACCAGCACGACGATGCCCATCACGGTGCTCATCAGCAGCGCCCCGGCCAGGTAGGCCAGCAGGGTTTGCCGGGGCCGGGCGGAACCCAGGTAGACGACGGCGAGCACCAGGACAGTCGGGGAGATGGCCGCGAGTACGGCCAGGCCAGCCGCCTCGGCGATCATCTGGCTAGCGGCCGGGGTGGCCGGCGGCCTGCGGCAGGGCCGCAGTCGTCACCGGAGGCCTGCCGATCAGCTCGATGAGGCCGAGGACCACCAGCAGCAGGATCGCGAGGACCACGGCGACCACGGCGGTCGGGCGGCCCCAGAACACGAAGATGATGGCGAACAGGGCGACCGCGCCGATACGCAGCCCGCGGCGGTGCACGTACGTCCACTGACCCACCGGCCCCGTGCGCAGCCCGGCCCGCTCCCCGCTGGCGCGCAGCCACCCCAGCGCGCCGCTGACCGCGCCGCGGGCCCGGACCGCGGTGACCGACGGGCCGGTGAAGAAGGCCGCGATGGCCACGATCAGGCCGACGACCAGCAGGGTCCGGAGCCCGTCTTTGATGAACCGGATCAGCGTGTCGTACATGACCGCGGCCGCGTTGGCGGGCAGCACGTTGTTCGGCACGCTGTTCAGGTAGATGCTGCGCGCGATGGCCAGCGCGACGCCGAGCAGCGCCATCGACGCGGCGAAGCCGAGCCCGGCGCCGATCAGCGCCCGGCGGTGACTGCGCGCGATGTAGATCCCGGCGGCGAGCAGCAGCAGGGTCAGGATGGGCAGGACGATCTTCAGGTCGTTGAGGGCCCGGTAGCCGCTCTGCGCCTTGACGAGCTCCTTAGCCGAGAACAGGGCGAACGTGGGGTTGACCGCCGGGATGCTGTTCGCCAGCGTGAATCCCCGCGCGACCAGATCCTTCTTGACGACGTCGATGAACGGGCCGAGGTTCAGCACGACCTGGCCGTTGCTGATGGTGATGGCCCCATTGCCCTGGCCGGACAGGGCCTTCACCAGCTCCGCGTGGACGGTCCGGTTCAACCTGCACCCACAAGGTGGCCACCTGCGGGCTGGCCACGATCTTGCCGACCTGGGTGTGGATGAAGCCTCCCACCGCGCCTGCGAGCGAGCCGGAGAAAGTCTGCAGCAACGTGCCGACCCGGGGCAGTCCCTTGCTCTTCAGCGTCGCGGCGGCCTGGTTGGTGAGGGCCTGCACGTGGATCTGGGCGTTGATCTCGTTCGTGATCTTGTCGGTCAGCGCGCTCTGGACAGCGGGCTCGTGGATGAGCGGCGCCACGTTCTGCACGTAGCGGTTGGTGTCAGAGACCTGGTTGGCGGTCCAGACCGCGAGCACGGAGACCGGCGCGAGGATACAGCCCACCACGATCAGCAGGGTCGCGACCGGGCCGCGCCAGCCGGGCCGGTACCGCCGCCCGGGGCTCCCCTGACGGCCGTCGGGAGGCTCCGGCGGGGACGGGCGGGAGCGCAGCAGCACGACCTCGGCGCGCAGCCGCTCAAGTTCGGCCCGTTCGTCCGCGCCGAGCAGGGCAGCGCTCTGCGCTGACCCACCCTGCGCCGCGCTCTCGCCGCCGTCAGACACCGGCCACCTCCGGCTCCCGTTACCGGGAGTGCTTGGAAGCCTGCCGCCGCGGGCACCTGTGCCCCCCGGTTGCGGGTGCCCCTCGGCGGCAGGCGAGATCACAGTCGCTGAGGAAGCCCCCCTGTCGCCTCGCCCGTACCGGGTGAATGCCCGGCCGGGCCCGCCGGACCGCGGCGGGCGGCGGCTGAGTGGAGGGTGACTGTATCCGGACGTGTCCGGCCTTGCGTGCCCGCCGAAGGGGTTGGCCCACGCCCGGAACGCCCGTTTGGCGACCGGCCGGAGCGGGGGCTGTCCGCGGCGGCTCACCCGCCACGGGTGAGGCAGAGCGGTCCGGCGGCGGCCATAGTCCAGCGAGGAGGCTTGAGCGCCCAGCCCGCGTGCACTCCCGCGGGCTGGGCGCGGCGACCCGGCAACGGGTGGCGTGATCTGAAGGGAAGGCGCTCGTGACTATCGGCGGAAGCGCGGCACTGATCATCATCGGCGCGATTCTCCGCTTCGCGGTCACCTGGACGCCCAAAAACGTTGACCTGCAGGTTATAGGCGTGATCTTGATGATCGGCGGGGCGGCCGGCCTGTGCGTCGCCATCACCCTGATGGCGATGCGGCGCCGCGACCGGGGCGCGGCCGAGGTGACCGAGCAGCGCCGCTACGTCGAACCGCCGAGGTAGCCAGGCAGCGGGGTGGCCACGCTGGCGGCCCCCGCAGCACTGGAGCCCGCGCATCTTTCGGTGTGGATGACCGATGAGTCGGAGCCTGCCGCATCGTCGTGATGCGTGACCAGCCGACCCGCCCTGCACCAGGAGCGCGCATGCATGCTGCTCTCGTCACCATCTCCATCGACCCGGAGCACCCCGGCGGCCGCCGCCGCGCTGATGGACGACATCCTGCCGCGCGTCACCTCGGCGCCCGGGTTCACGGCCGGATACTGGCTCGAGCCAGCCGGCGGGCAGGGTTTCTCCATCCTGCTGTTCGACACCGAGGAGCAGACCCGGCAAGCCGCGGAAGCGGCCAGCCACTGGTCCGCGCCTGGGGTCTCTGTTGGTGACGTGGAGATCCGGCGCGTGGCCGTCTCCGTCCCCTAATCAGATGTCAGGTGACGTCATGCCAGGTGACCTGCCGCAGGTGAAAGAGATCGACCTGACGCTGAGCGACGGGCGAACGCTGCACGTGTACGACACAGGCGAGGAGGACAGTGAGCGCCTGGCGGTGTTCTGCACCACGGGACACCGAACATCGGCGCGCCGCCCCCTGTTCCCGGCCGCCGGCTGGCTCGGCATCCGCTGGGGGGCGCCGTGTGGCTCCAGGGATGACCCGCGATGATGGTGCGGGTCCTGCGGTTTGCGTCAAACCGGTTCGCGCGGCCACAGTGCTGCTAGCTGTGCGGGGCTAATGTTGCCGCCGCTGCAGACGATCGCCACCTTCCGGCCGGCGAACCGCTGGGGGGAGCCCAGCACCGCCGCCAGGGCGGCCGCGCCGGCCTGCTCGACGAGGTTGCGCGTCTTCTCGATCATCACCCGCGTTGCGGCCCTCAGCGCATCCTCAGAGACCAGGACGAAGCCGTCCAGCAGATCCCGCAGGATCTGCTGCGGTAGTTCGAACGCGGTCCTGGTGGCCAGCCCTTCCGCGAACGTGCTAGTGGTGTCCTCGACGAGCGTGCCCGCCTGCCAGGAGCGGTAGGCGGCCGGCGCCGCCTCGGACTGCACGCCGATCACCTCGATCGACGGGCGCACGGCCTTGGCGACCACACAGGCCCCCGCCGCTCCGCTGCCGCCGCCGACCGGCACCACGATCACCTCGGTATCTGGCTGGGACTCGAGAATCTCCACCGTGGCGGTGGCCACGCCTGCGATGAGCGACGGCTCGTTTCCGGAGTGGATGTACCGGTAACCATGCTCGGTGGCCTGCTTCTCGCAATGCTCGCGGGCCTCGTCGAAGTCACGGCCGTAATAGACCACCTCGGCGCCCAGGGCCCTCATGGACTCGACCTTCACCGGGTTGGCCTGCTCGGGCACGCAGATCACCGCCCGCACGCCGAACAAGTCCGCTGCGTAGGCAACCGACTGGCCATGATTGCCGGTCGAGGCAGCGATGACGCCCCGGCGCCGCTCATCCGCGCCCAGCTGGCTGACCAGGTTCACTCCGCCGCGGACTTTGAATGCGCCCACCGGCTGATGGTTCTCGTGCTTGACCTGCACCTGGGCCCCGGTCATGGCATCCAGCGCCGGGTAACGGTACAGCGCAGTCGCCCGCAGGTAGGGCGCGATGCGCTGACGCGCCGCGAGAACGTCAGCCAGGTCTGGCACCGGGAAGGCGGTCATCCCACGTGTCTACCACGGCACATCCGAAACGATGAGACAGCGGGACAGCCAGACAGCACCGACGCTCCCCGACCGGGCAAGGAACCTGGAATCTGTTCCACGGGAGTCGCCGCCACGCCAGCCCACGGTAAGCCCTGTGACCTGCACTTTTGGTCGGGATGGCGAGATTCGAACTCGCGGCCTCCTGCTCCCAAAGCAGGCGCGCTAACCAAGCTGCGCCACATCCCGCTAAGCCGACCGTAGCCTATCTGTCCTGGCTGATTCGCGGGCGGGCACACACCCCGATCCAGTGGCCCGGCCGACCGGATAAGCCGGTACGCTACCCGTGATGGCGTGCTGGCCGGAGCGCGAACCGGCCGTGTTGGCGCGGCTCGCGGGCGTAGCTCAATGGTAGAGCCCCAGCCTTCCAAGCTGGTCATGAGGGTTCGATTCCCTTCGCCCGCTCTCAGTGCTCCGGCCCAGGTCAAGGGCATGATCATCCGTTTCTAAGTGATCTCTAAGAGGCGCGTTTCCGGCCGCGTGCCCGTTGCGTGGCCGATTGAAGATCCGTGCCCGCTCTCCCGTCCTCTTGGCTTTGCGGCGGGCCCGCCGCAGCAGCTTGCCCATGCCCGCGGCGATGGCCTCGTCGCGCTCCTGGGTGGCGTGCTGGCAGATGAGCGCTGCGCACGAGCTGGAGTGCCCCCTTACGTTCCTTAGCTCGCGGAGACTTGCACCCTGGCCTGCCGCCATCGTGTTGCCGGCATGGCGAAGGGCGTGAAAGTGCAGGTCGGGGGGCCGACCGCGTTCCGGGCCTTGGCCCAAGTCTGGCGGAACCTCGACCGACGCAGCCTGCCGCCTCTAGGGCCGATGAAGACCAGGCCGTCTTTACCTGGCTGGGCGAATCGCTCCAGGTGCCAGCGGAGCTCATGCGCGATCTCTCTCGGGAACGCGACCCGGTGTCGCCTGGCCTGCGACTTGGGATCGTCGTCAATCAGCCGGCCGTCGTCGGCCTCGGCCGTCAAGGCGGTGCCTCCGGCGCCGCTGGCCCGTCGTCGGCGCCGAACTCCGCCTCTCGGAGGCCCGCCCGCCGCACGCAAGGCCACACCCCGGCGTGTTGATCAAGATCCGCCATAGTCACGTAGGCCGGATGCACTGCGCGCCTGCCTCGCTCCCAATTGTCCAGCTTGCGGTCACCGCATCTTGGGCGCCCTACCAGACATCCGTGCCGGACACATGAACACCGGCTCATCGTCCGGCTTCGGGCTGCGCCCCCAAGCGCCACCAGGCGGTCTCCGGCCTGGCATAACCTCGCCACCGTCGCCCACTGGTGCCGCACCGAGAGCTACCTCGACTCGACCACCGCCACGGCCTCCCGCACTCAACGCTATCCGTGACGCACTCGCCGGAAAACCCTGGCTACCGTCACTGTCCGCCGTCGGCGGACACCATTCGGGATCCGCGGGAATAGACACCTGCCGGGTTCTTGCCAGAATGGTCATGTTGGTCGTAAAATGAGCTTCGTTCGGCGTTTTCGCAGGTCGCTTGCTATTTTATAACCGCGACGAAGGAGGCTGAAGATTTGCAATTCTTACGCCGTAGGCATGTTCTGTCAGGTTACATCGCTAGGGTCGCTGCCGTAATGGGCGGAGCGCTCGCTCTCACGGTCTGGCTGGCCTTGCCTGCCAGTGCTTCCATCGGGAACCTCGGGCCGGGAAGCAGCGGCTCCCAGGTCAAGATCTGGCAGCAGGACCTCAACTTTTTCATCGGCACGGAGAACACATGTCACCCGACGCTGACCGTTGACGGGCAGTACGGGACGGCGACGACAAACGCAACGAAATGCTTCCAGAGCCTGAGAGGCGACAGCGTCGACGGTATTGAGGGCCCGATGACGCGCAGCTCGATGTGCGGTTACCTGAAAGTACGCTCGCCCGCGCTCTACCAGGAAACCTGCCCGTAACCAAAGGCGTGACAACGGCAGCGACCGCGCGGGCGATGGCAAATTGTCGCTAGTGAGGTCCGGCCAATCAGTCGCAAGTGGATAATCCCCAACCTGGCACGCTGACGGCAAGCCGGAAATTGCTGCCGCGCCGCTTCCGGTGCTCGGGCGCTGGGCGTCGAGCGCTCTGGGTCGGCTTGCCACCGAGAAGGCGGGGTGGTTACCGCAGGTGGCCACCCCGCTTTCTCGGTGGGGTGGTTACCGCAGGTGGCTAGGGTCGGTGGCCGCCTTCCATGATTAGCCCGGTCCCCGGCGTCCAGGCCACCTCTCCCCTGTGACCGCGTGCCCGGCGTGCCCGTCCAGCCTCGGTCGGCCGGTGGGCAGGTGCCCAGGTCAGCGTTCTCGCTGGACAGCGCGGATGGCATGCCACCGATCTTCCAAGCTGTCATGAGGGTTCGATTCCCTTCGCCCGCTCGAACAGATCCTCGCAGGTCAGGGCTGGTTCCCTCGTCTGTAGCCTGATCATCTGCCCGCCGTAGTTGATCTTCCGTGCCACCAGTGATGGCCGCATCGGCGCCGCGAGCCTCGTGCTGGTAGATCATGGCGGCACGCTCGCTGTCGACATCGACACCTGCGGGGACGACGGACAGAACCAGGCTGCTTGGTCGACTCTCCGGGAGCGCTAGCGTGACCACATGGCCGAGTCAGCCCCCAGTGCGGAGGATGACACGAACGACGCTCCTGTCGGCTATCCGGCTGGAGTACTGGCGGCCGCCGTGCTGGCGACTACCGGGGTGTCGTTCGTGCTGGTCGGCAGCGCTGCCTTGTGGCTTCGGGCTGAATCGATCCCAGTAGGCGATGCGGATGTGGTGATCGAGCCCGGCGAGCAGAACATGCAGCGAGCGCGAGCTGCACTGGCGGATATGGCTCTTCAGCCTCACGCTGTCCCCCAGACCGCCCGTCTTGCGATGCTGGATATCGTCACGATCATGACCTCGTACGGAAAGATCGACTGCCTGCTGCGGCGGGGTCGGCTCGACTGGGACCGGCTGCGAACGAACGCCGATGTCATACCGGTAGCGGGCGCCGAGGTAGTGGTCGCCGCCAGTTCCGACGCGTGGAAGCTCCGCCGCCGGTTCAAGGTCGGGCGACGTTGAGCGAGCGCAGCGGTGTCGGCGCCGTCCAGGTCGCCATCCTGGAGGCACTTGCTACTACGGCTGGCCGCGGTTTCCGGTCTAACGAGCATGTCCTGCATGAGGCGGAAAGCCGGATAGGCCTCGCGCCGTGGTACGCATACCCGGTGCTCGTGGACATGGCGCAGCCCTGGAAGATGCCCGTCACCCTCGTCGACGGCCGGGGAAACTTCGGCAGCCGCGGCAACGACCCGGCGGCAAGCCGCCGCTACACCGAGTCACGTCTCACAGAGGCAGGACGGGTGGTACTCGCAGCAGAACGCCGGGACCTCGCGCCGGTGCCGGTCGGGCTCATCAACGGCACCACCTACCGCGACGGCACGCAGCCGCCGTTCCGGCCGCTAGCCGTCATAGAAGCAATCCGTCACGTCATCCGGCATCCCAGAGCGGCCGCGCAGGACATCATCAGCATGATCGGCCCGCCTGACTTCATCACCGGCTGCACAGTCACCGGCGATCTCGAAGCCTTTGCCGCGGGCCAGCCCACCGAACTGCGGCTCCAGGCAAAGATCACAATAAGCGACGACGGCCAGACCGTGATAGTCGAGAACATCCCACCGAACATCACCACCGATGACGCCGCCATGAGCATCGCCAAGCGCGCAGAGCAGACATCTGACCTGAGCCAGCCCTCCCCACTCCACACCGCAACCAGGCTCGACGTCAGCTCAGTGTGGGACGAAAGCAACTCGCGCTCCCCTGATGGCCGGATCGCGTGCAAGCCAGCAACCGGGGTGCCCCCAGAACAGGTACGAGACCAGCTCACCACCGTCTACGGCGTCTACACCACGATCTACGTCGCGCTCCCCCGGTCCCTGCCCGCCACCATCCGGCAATGGGTCGAAACCAGCCAGGCAGAAGACCTGGCCGCCAGCCTGAGAGCCCTGGAAACCGCCATCCGTGACCAGCCCAACCCCCGCTACTGAACAATCTTCAGCCAGGGCAGGCCGCACACGGGCTACCAGCGCGGCCGACGGTACGGAGTGATCGTCCAGGCCGGCGAGTTGCTTCCGCGCTCGGTAGACCTGGTCGCGCCTCCGTCGGTCAGTGCCAGGCCCGCGTCGTTCCGCAGCAATGGGGCATCGACGAAGCTCTTACGACCGTTCTGGGTCTCCGGTAGCAACATTCGGGACAGTAAAGGCGGCGCGCCACCGTGATCCTGCCAAAAGACCGCGACCCCCGCTTCATCACTATCCGCCGCGGGGGGACACTCACGGACTCCGACCACCGGCTCCTGGCTTTGTGGGCTGCCGTGTGCGCAGAGCACGTTCTGCACCTCTTCGAGTCGGTGCAGCCCTCGGACCCGCGGCCCCGTCTGGCGATCGAGCAGATCCGGGCATGGGCGCGAGGCGAAATCAGGATGTCTCAGTCCCGCGCGGCGGGTGGCCATGCCATGGCTGCGGCAAGGGAGCTGAGCGGGGCCGCTCGGCACGCCGCATATGCTGCCGGCCAGGCGGCGGTGGTGGCGCATGTCGCCGCACACGAGCTCGGTGCCGCGGCCTACGCGATCAAGGCTGCGCGCGCGGCCACCCCCGGAGGCGAGGGTGAGAGCGTCGGCCGGATCGAGTGCCGCTGGCAGCGCGAACAGCTTCCGGATGCGATTCGCGAACTCGTCCTGGAGGATCAGCGGTTGCGAAACGAGATCTGCTGGTCGGTGTTCGACTTCTGACGGGCGTGACGCCGGTGTTCTCGCCCGGGCCTGATCATCTGCCCGTCTTGGTCCACCTTCGTGCCATTAATGTGCCGTGAAGCATCTGGCAGGATGTCGGTAGCTACCCGACCGGTCTGGGGAGGAAACGGTGCCTGTCCGCTTTCAGTTGGTCATCGACTGTGCCGACCCGGACCGGCTGGCTCGGTTCTGGGCCGCCGCGCTGGGCTATGAGCTCGCGCCGGTCCCGGCTGGATTCGCTACCTGGAACGACTTCTACCGCGAGCTGGGGGTGCCCGAGGAGGAGCTGGTCCACGGGGCGGACAGGATCAGCGACCCGGAGGGCCACGGGCCGGCAATCTGGTTCCATGTCGTCCCAGATGCCAAGGCGGTCAAGAACCGGCTGCACCTCGACATCCACGCCAGTGGCGAGCGGACGGACCCGATCGAGACTCGCAGGAAGCGAGTCGAACGCGGAGGCCAGCCGGCTGGCCGGCCTGGGCGCCACCATCACTGGCGCATTGTCTGAGGAAGGGCTGGACCACTACGCGGTCGGGATGAAGGACCCGGAAGGCAACGAGTTCGATATCAACTGACCGCAGCGGCCTGGGCTCGAATCACGTAACAGTTAAGAGCACCGGGAAAGCCGCCGACGGCAAACAGCTCACGAAGACGATCGCCGCTACGGCCGAGTCGATCTTCTCTGTCTCGATGAGCTGGGCTATATGGCCCGCGCTACCTCGCGAGACGTGCCTCGCCACAGACCCAGTCGCTGCCATCCCGGCGAATCGCGCAATCCCAGCCCAGCCGGCGCAGCCGGACTTCCAGCCGCTCCGGATCCACAAAGTTCTTGATCACGCGGAACGTGCCGCCATCACGCAGCCGCCGCTCGACGACCTCGTCCCGGCCCGCGACGTAGGCTTCTTTCCCGCGTTCGTCAACGTGCTCGTCGATGAACAACACTCGTCCATCGTCGGCCAGCAGACCCCGCAGCGACTGCCAGAACTGTTCGAACCGATTCGCCGGCACATGTGAGAGCCACGCCGAGAAGAAGATCACGTCGAACCGGGCGTCCGGGGTCCACGAGAACACGTCGGCAACCTCGAAGCTGACATTCGCCGACCTCACCCGATCACGAGCGAGCTCCACCACCTCGGGCGCCGCATCAATCGCCGTCACCGTGTCAGCCAGCCCCGCCAGCGCCTCCGTCCACAACCCAGTCCCGCACGCGATCTCCAGCACGCTTCCGGTCGGCCGCATCTCCGCGACCAGTCGCGCGATACGGTTACGGGCTGCGGCAACGTCGCCATAGGCCGTCGCGTCGTATTCACCCGCCCGGCGACGGTAGTAATCAACCTGATCAGCCAGAACCTCATCGGTCACCCGGACATCATCACACAGCGACGCGACCGTTCCCGGCTGCCGAAACGCACGCCCGAAACCCCCGGCTGCGAGAAGGACGAGGAAGACCACCAACCGGAACCCCGGCCGAAGGGCGGATGCTTATCTGCCCGCAGGCAGCCCGTCAGCTGGTCCAGCGTCTGCCAGGCCCGTGCGAGCAGCGAAGGCTCAGGTTCGGGCAGGCCCGGAGCGAGCGATGGTCAGCTCCCAGTAGGCGAACGAGACCTGCGCCGCCGCCAGGGCCAGGAACACCAGTGCCCACCCGTACGTCTTCCAGTCGTTCCCACCGAACGAGAGCGTAACGGCGCCCAGGCCGATCAAAGCGAGACCAGCGGCCATGCGCACGCCTGCCCAGAAACGGAGGTGGCGGTACTCCCACGGCGAGATTACGCGTCGCATGCCGGATCGCGGGGGAGATGCCCACCACCCACGCAGACCTTTCCGGGCGGTGTTGTCATTCTGTGTGTCCATGGGATGTCTCCTGCGGCCTTCGGTGTCCAGCTACCCCGGACTCCTATCAAAGTGATATCACTTTGCTATGCGACCGTCAAGGATGGGAGCCGCATGGGCAGACTGGGCGGCGTAGAGCAGGCTCAGCGCAAGGAGCCGTTACGGGCCTTTCTGCAGCGCTGACTGGTACCGGCGGCCGGTCCCGGGGAGGCTGGCCCGCGGACGGGCGGCTGCCGCCTCTGGACTTTGCGTCATAAAGTTCCAGGCCCCGATCCCTTGACTTTATGCCGTAAAGCAGAGTCTACTTTATGGCATAGAGCCGATGGAGGGAGACACCATGAACCCCACACCCGACACCACCGCCAGCCCCGGCAACGGCGGCGGCTTCGACGCCCGGCAGGCCGCTGCCCTGCTGGACCAGACCACCGGGCAGGCACGCCGCAAGTTCGCGCCGTCCCCGCCGTGGCTGCTGGCAGCCCGGGCCGCCGCGGTCCTGGCCGCCCTCGGCGCGATCTGGCTCTCAGTCCGCGGCCAGCACCCCTATAAGGGCCCGACCGCCGCGGACATCCCCATCCTGATCGCGTTCATCGCCGTCAACTTCGCCGCCACCGTCGCGGTCCGCCAGCACGCGATGAGCGGGATACGCGGCACCACCCGGTTCCGCCCGGCCGAGATCACCGTCCTGGTGG
Organism: uncultured Actinomycetes bacterium; assembly: GCA_963723595.1. GTDB lineage: Bacteria > Actinomycetota > Actinomycetes > Streptosporangiales > Streptosporangiaceae > RYN-230. The sequence continues at coordinate 1,596,593 of CAVRRQ010000006.1, read as the reverse complement.
CGTCCTGGATCGCCACGATCGCGTTCATGGGGGCGCTGGGCGCCGCCGGGGCCAGCTTCGCCTGGTACCCCACCACGGTGCTGATCATCCCCGGCCTGGCCTGGGCCGCGGTCATGGGCGCACGGGCAGGCTGGCGCGGGTCTGTCATGGGCCTCGCCGTCGCCGCCACCGGTATCGCCGGCGCGTTCGCCGGGCCGGCCGGGTCGTGGGCAGTCGCCGCCATCGGCCTGTGCGCCGTGCTGCTGGGCAACGCCGCCGCCACCGCCCGCCAGCAGCACCCATGACAGCGCGCCATGACTGACGACGACCTCGATCCGCTGATCCACGTGCCCACCCGGCTGAAGATCGTCGCAACGCTGGCGGCGCTGCCCGACGGCGACACGCTCTCCTTCACCCGCCTGCAGGACATGATCGGGCTCACCCCCGGCAACCTCATCATCCACCTGCGCAAACTCGAAGAAGCCGACTACGTCACCAGCGAGAAGAACAAGAACGGGACCGTGTCCATCACCACCGTCGCCCTCACCAGCCACGGCCGCAAAGCACTCGGCACCTACACCCAGGCCCTCCGCGACCTGCTCGGCGACCTGTAACCGGCCCGGCCGACATGAGCACCGGCGCACTTGACCCACTGATCCACGACCCGGAACGGTTGCGCATCGTCGCGACCCTGGCGGCCCTTCCCGACGGCGACGCGCTCACCGTCACCCGGCTGCAGAACATGATCAGGCTGCCACCCGGCAGCCTGATCATCCGCCTGCGCGAGCTGGGCCTCGCCGGATACGTGCGGGCGGAAAAGACCGGCGGCGGTAGAGCACTGACCACCGCCGCCCTCACCAGCGACGGCCGGGCCGCGCTGGACCGCTACACCGCCGTGCTGCGGCAGCCGCCCCGGACGGCTAGCCAGGATCATCAGGCACCAGCACCCTGCCTGCGTGTTGGCGATGCTGACCGGGACGCGGCCGCCGCGGCCCTGGGTGAGCACTTCGCGCAGGGCAGGCTGACCCTCGACGAACTCGTCGCGCGACTCGATGCCGCGTTGACTGCGACCACGCACGGCGAGCTATCCCAGGTCGCCCGGGATCTGCCGGACCTGACGGTGCTGTAGGACGCCTAGACCTGGGCCGGTTCTTCCAGGGCCACCACGTCGGCGACAATGCAGCTCACGTTGTCGGGACCTCCGCCGTCGATGGCCAGCGCGATCAGATCCGCCGCGGCCTGATCCGGATCGCTGACCGTCAGGAGGATTCGCGCCAGCGCATCCGCGGCGACCACTTGGTGCAGACCATCCGAGCAGAGCAGGTACCGGTCGCCGGGCCGCGCCTCGCGCAGCTGCAGGTCAGGCTCGAAGTTACCCCCGTCCAGCGCCCGCAGCAGCATGAAGCGCTGGGGGTGGGAGGCGACTTCCTCGGCCGTGATCTTGCCGTCGTCCAGCAAGGACTGCACCAGCGTGTGGTCCTGGGTGATCTGGAACATCTCGTCGTCGCGGACCAGGTAGGCGCGCGAGTCCCCGATGTGCACGAGCCCCAGCTGGGAGCCTGACCACAGCAGCGCGGTCAGCGTCGTGCCCATGCCCCGCAAGGATGGGTCGGCCTTGACGATGTCGCTCAGCGCGCTGTTGGCCCGGCGCACCGCATGATCGAGCGCGTTGAGCAGTTCACCCGCCGGCACCTGGGTGTCCAGCGGCCGCAGCGCCTCGATGACGGCCGCGCTCGCCACCTCGCCGGCGGCGTGGCCTCCCATCCCGTCGGCGACCGCGAGCAGCCTGGGCCCTCCGTAGACTGCGTCCTCATTGTCCTGGCGGTGCAGGCCGATATCGGACTGCACCGCGTAGCGGACGGCAAGCTTGCCCTGAGCATCCGGCATGACGGTGTCCTTTCCGGACAGGTAGCCGACGAGGAAGGCAGCGAGCTGGCGCCGGGCCGCCGTCTCCGCCTCGATCTGAGCCCAGTACGCGGCCAGCTCCGACGCGGCCTGCTCGGGTGGCAGCGTGCTCACGGCGCGGATCGAGGCCAGCGGCATGCCCAGGCGGCGTAGCCAGGCCACCAGCCTGGCCTGCTCGAGCTGGGCTGGAGCGTAGAAGCGGTACTGCGACACCGGGTTGACCCGGACCGGGCACAGCAGGCCCAGCTCGTCGTACAGGCGAAGCGCCTTACGCGAAAGCCGGGACGCCCGGGCAAAAGCCCCGCTGGTCATCAGCTCCACTCGTGCCCTCCTCATGCCGGGCAGGTTGCCCAGCGAATTCAGGCTCGGCCTGGCCCCAGGGGCAAGGTCAAATCACGGTTCCGGAACCCGCTTGATCACGTTATTTGCTCAGCGGCAGCCCCGGCGAGACCTGCGCCGTCATGCGCATCGCCGCACGCCGGACCACGCTGGCGCTGTCGATCTGGCGGCCTTCCGTTCGTATAGCCGCTGAGGAGGCCGAGGCGACCTCGGCGGACCACCAGAAGGAGGTACAGCGATGGGCAAGGTCATTGTGATCGAGCACCTGACGCTTGACGGCGTGATGCAGGCCCCGGGGCACCCTGAAGAGGACCCCCGGGACGGCTTCCAGCACGGCGGCTGGGCGACCCGGAGCCAGGACCCGGCCATGCAGGAGGTGATGGGCGCGCGCATGTCGCGCGGATGGTCCCTCCTGGCGGGGCGGACGACCTACGAGCGCTTCGCGGACTACTGGCCTAAGCAGGAGCCGAACCCGATGACCGAGGCGCTCAACAGAGTCCAGAAGTACGTGGCGTTCAACCACGCTGACCGAGCCGCTGCCCTGGCCGAATTCCACCCTCCTCCGGGGCGAGGCCACGGACGCCGTAGCCAGGCTCAAGGAGGAACTGGATGAGAACCTGGTGGTGTTCGGCAGCGGGGTGCTGGTCAGGTCGCTGCTGCCAGGCAACCTGGTCGACGAGTTCGTCCTTCTGACCCACCCGCTGGTGCTGGGTTCGGGCCGCCGTCTGTTTCCGGGCAGCGGCTCAGACCTGTCCGCCTTCCATCTGGCCGACTCGGAGACCACCAGCACCGGCGTGATCATTGCCACCTACCAGCCTGCTGAAAGCTGATCACGCAAGCCTCGCCCAGGCAGACTGCGGCCCGCCCGGAAACCACCGACGTCCCGGGTGTTAACCAACGCGTCGTGGGAGGACGCGGGTGTGATACGTCAGAGCGGGCGGACGTTCTCCGCCTGCGGTCCCTTTTGTCCCTGGGTCGTGTCGAACTCGACCTTCTGGTTCTCATCCAGAGACCGGTAGCCGCTGCTCGCGATCGCCGAGAAGTGGACGAACACGTCCGCTGTCCCGTCGTCGGGGGCGATGAAGCCGAAGCCCTTATCGGCGTTGAACCACTTCACTGTGCCTGTTGCCATCAGTCCAAATCCCTTATCCAATGCCACGGCGTAACCTCGCCGAGGCGACCGCAAGCCTGTCGGCCCTCGCTCCGCAACCGGAATCCTACCCCCTGGAGAGGGTGGACGGCGGCTGCGATGCCGGCCCGGACATGCTGGCCTCCGGTGCGTTACGCGGGCAGCTGCCGTTGCAGGGCGGCCAGGGACGCAGCGGTATCGCAGCGCATTCTGGGCGCGAGCAGCCCCTCTTGACCACCCGGACACGTCCCTCGGCGACGGGCTGGAGCAAGTGCTCGAAGATCACCTTGCCCAAGGGCAGCGGGCATTCGGTTACCCAGCGCCGTCCAGGCTCCACCGCAGTGAGAGTGAAGGAGCCGCCCAGGTTGCCCCGCTGCTTGGCCCAGCCGCAGGTACCCGGCTCAAACGGCCCATCCAGCCGGGTGATCTCCTTGCTGACATCCCACTCGGGCCAGCGGGCCACGTCGGTCCACAGCTTCCAGACCGCATCTGGCCCGGCCTGGAACACTGCCTCGCATTCGAATAGGTACATGCCCGCCCTTGGGGGAGCTCAGCAACTATGACCAACCTAGACCGCGTATGCCCCGGTTGGCCCAGAACTGGTGTCTTGCACCCGTGCCGCCCTGGCCACGGTGACCGGATACGAGCCTGACTCGCGGTCGGCCCTGTGTTACCCGAACCAGGTGATCGCCTGCCCGTGCGACCGGGTCCAGGCGAGCGGTGTCCCGTCGAGCGCGAGCACGCTCCGCAAGGCCCCGTCCGGCGGATCGGGCAGCGTCGGGTAGGTCAGCACGCCCGGGTCCTCGTTCGCGATCCAGTGCCCCGGCAGCGCGCGCACCGTCCTGATGAACGCCTCCCGCCGCGGCGGAGGCACCTGGTACATCACCGACGTGTGGAAGACCACCAAGGTCGCGTCGGCTGGTGCCTGCGCCGCCAGCGCGGGCAGATCGTCGACCAGGTCGCCGCGCACGAGCAGAGGAGGGTCGGCTGCGGCCAGGGCGGCAGCGGCCCGCAGCCGGGCGCGGCGGTGTGCGTGCTCCGGCCAGATGAGGGCGTCGAGCCACGCGAGGTCCGCGGGGTCGGTGACGTCGAGCGGGTTGAGGTCCAGGCGGCCCGCCACACCACCTCGGGCAGGCCTGCGGGCAGTCGCATCCCGGTGGCCGCACACTCAAGGAGCGGATCACCTGCCCCGATCAGGTGGTCGCCGTAGCGGTAGCTGTAGCGGTCCGGGTAGAGGCACAGGCCGGCGGACGCGCCGACGTCCAGGAGCGCGAGGGGCTGCGGCAGGGCGGCGAGCACGGGCAGGAGGATCGCACACCGCCCGGCCTCGTTCGTCTGCGTGGCCCGGGTGCGCATCTGCGCCTCGATCGCTGGCCAGTTCGCCACCGCGTAGTCGTGAAAGGCGGCCGGGTCGTCTACCGGGCCGCCCAGGAACGTGACCACACCGAACAGCAGGTTCGGCTGACGCTTGGCTGGCGGGAGCAGCCCGAGCAGAGAGAGCACCTCGTCGTCGCGGGAGACCGCGATCGACAACCGCTCGTAGGCGGGCGATATCCCGCGCGCTTCCCGCGCGGCGAACTCAGCGTAGGCCGCGGCCGTCGTCATGCCCACATGAAGGCTCAGTGCTGACCGCCCCGGCGCTGCTGCAGCTGCCTGGCGACGAATTCCGGGTCCAGGCCGCTTCCGTAGGACGGGGGCCGGCGCCGCTGCCGGCGCGCCCACCGCCGCTTCCGGGTCAGGCCAATCAGGAGCACGGCCAGCCCGCCGATCACCGGCACCCCGACCATCAGCCCGGTGAACAATCTGTCGGCCACGTTGTCGGCCATGGCATTAGTAGGGTCGCCGGGATTGAAATAGACATCCACCCTGTTGGCCGACCCATATCCGGGCATAGCCACGGCGTAGTCCCGGCCATGCCACCTGAATGTGGCCAGGCCCCCTTGCTCGGTGCCGACTACGTGGTGGCCCGTCCAGAGGACGATATCGGGCGACTGGAACTCCAGCGCCAAGAAGAGCCCGGCAAAAGCGAACAGCGCGGCGGCCAGGCCCACTGACCAGCCTGCTCCGTCCAGCAGAGCACCCAGGCGACCACGCATGGGACTAGTGTCGGGCTCTCAGCCGCCCTGCGGCAACTCGCGCAGGACTTCGCGGTCCAGCTCGCGCTGAAGCCTGAGACGACTCAACCTTTGGGCATGCCACCGCGTTAGCGGAGTAGGTGGTGCGGGAGATTCCGGGGGTGAGCGTGTCCTTCGAGGAGTTCCTGGAGGGTTGCTCGCCGCGACTGTTCAGGACTGCGTTGCTGCTGGCCGGGCAGGACCGTGCTGTGGCCGAGGATCTGCTCCAGCTCGCGCTGGAGCGCGCCTATCGCCACTGGGCGCGGATCGGCCGGATGGACGACCCCGAGCGGTATGTGCGGCGGATTCTGGCGTACGCGTCGAACGACAGGTGGCGGCTGGCAGCCCGGCGGCGAGAGCGGCCGCTGCACCCGGATGATCCCCCGCCGGTCGCCGAGGACCAGAGCACGCAGGCCGGGCCTATCTGGTTCATCAATAAGGGCATCGCGCCCAGTTTCAGGTTCCATAATCCCGGTGGAACCCTTAAGGCAGTCCCCGTCATCGTGATGTTGCGGGACAATTCAACGGCCCGGGTTCAGCCCTCAGGCACGGAAAAACGGTACTTCCGGTTCCTGCCCGGCTTCAATGGCACGGATCGGTACACATTGCGCGACGGCCAGGCCACGGCCACTTTCGCCGGCTGTTCTAACCAGAACTCCATGTACGGGAACGGCTTCACCGAGTTCTACCTCGGCGTCATCGTCGCGGGTCCGCGCTGTATCACTCTCGACGTACGGACCCCGGGCCGCAGGGTACCCATCCCCGCGACGCTGACGTTCGGGAAATGTGGCACCAGTAACTGAGCAGCAAGCCTCAAGCTGGCAGGAGGCCCGGGGTGATCATCGCGGCTACCATCACCAGCATGACGAGTATCCAGCCGGAACTGTGGATTGATCGCGCTGCCGCCGCGGTCGAGTTCTATCAGGCAGCTTTCGGGGCCGATGTCCTTCACCGGGTTGGCGTAGGAGATGAGATCGTCGCGCAGCTGGCGATCGGGGATGCCGCATTCTGGGTCTCTTCTGGCGGGCTGGACGCACCACGTTTCAGCCCGGATGCGATCGGCGGCGCCACGGGCCGGACCTTGCTCGTGGTCGACGATCCGGACGCGATGTTCGGGCAGGCGGTCGCGGCCGGTGCTACGCCAGCCTCCGATGTGGCCGACGAGCACGGCTGGCGTCTGGGCCGGATCTTCGACCCCTTCGGTCACGAGTGGGAAATCGGCCGGCCGCTCGGGCCCTGGCCGCCAGCCTGACCGGCTCCCGGGCGGAACTGGACGACGACCGGCCAGGAACGGGGCGGCCGGTCACAACCAGCCAGTTCAGACTTCGCTCTTCTCACTGGCCTCAGAGCGGTCGCCATGACCAGGGCCAGCGGACGCGGCCGGGCTATCCCGGCCGCTCCCGCGGTCTTGCTCCCGGTCTTGCTCCTCCTTGGCCCGCCGCTCCTTCGCCCGCCGCGCTAAAGCGGCTTCGGCGTACGCGCGGGCGTCTGCCGTCTCCTGCACCACCCGCAGGCCGACCGCGAAGACCGCGTGCAGCAGGTCCGCCTCGGCTACGTCCCCGTCCAGCGGGGATCCGCTCAGCTCAGCGAGGGCCGCTCGCCCGGGTCCCGGAAGGCGGAGCCGGTCAAGATCCCCGATGTCCCCGGCCGTGAGCGGCAGCGACTTCCACTCGTGCACAGCCTCGTTAAATCTCATAGCCATGAGCACATAATGCTGCAGATGTGGCCCGCAATTAAGCAGACGGACGCAGCCTGGCCTGGTCTGTCCCGTCCCGGCGCCTATCCGGATGCTGGAGTGACCACGGATGAGCGCCGGGACTCGCGGCGGGCAGCCACCGCGAACCCGGCCAGCAGGACCGCGGGCACCAGGTAGGCCTGGCCTATGAAGCCCGTGCTCCGCTCCGGTCATGCCATGCCTCCGAGCAGCCTCAGCCGCTGGGCCGCCACCGCGGTAGTGCTGCGCATGCGCTCCACCTCAGCCTCCAGCCGCTGCGCGCCCTGCGGAGTCAGCTTGTAGTACCGCCGCAGCCGGGCGTCCACGATCTCTTCCCGCTCGAACTCGACCAGATGCTCAGTGGTGAGCCGGTTCAGCGCGGCGTACAGCGTCCCGGCGCGGAGCCGGACCCGTCCACCGGAAATCCCGGCCACGTCGGTCATGATCCCGTAGCCATGCTGCGCACCGGCGGCCAGCGCCGTGAGGATCAGGAACGTCGGCTCCCGGAGCGACAGCTCAGTCATGCACTAGGTATATACCGGCTATCGCTACATACGCAATACCTTCGCGGACCGGCGAAGGGCGGACGATACCCTGGCCGCCGCGCGGACCGCGGTCCTGGCCCGCATCCCGGCCGGATCGACCGTGATGACCAACACGTCGGTGACACTGCAGGAGACCGGGATCGCGGACGCGGTTAACGACGGCGGCATGAAGGCCATCGGCGGGCAGCCCGACTATGCCCTCGGCAGCGTCCACGCGGTGACCCGGGACGGGACCCTGGTCATCGCCTCGGCTTCCGGCAGCCAGCTCGCCTCGTACGCCTGGGGTGCCGCGAACGTCATCTTCGTCATCGGGCCCAGAAACTCGTCCCGGACCTGGGCACCGCGCGCCGGCGCATCAGCCAGCACAGCCTTAAACTCGAAGACGCCCGCGCGCAGGACGCCATGCGGGCCACCAGATTCCACTAACGATTGGATCGTTGACATGCCTCTGACCGGCGAATACCAGCCGAGCGCGGCGTCGTGGGCGCGTGACCAGGTTGACCTGTACGAGCGCTCCGGCGGCACCCAGGGAACCGACCTGAACGGCAGGCCCGTGATCATCCTGACCTCGCTGGGGGCCAGGAGCGGGAAGGTGCGGAAGACCCCGCTGATGCGGGTCGAGCACGATGGCGAGTACGCCGTCGTCGCCTCGCTGGGCGGCGCGCCCCAGCATCCGGTCTGGTATTACAACCTGACCGCCAACCCGCACGTGGAACTGCAGGACGGCCCGGTCAGGCGCGACTACCAGGCCAGGGAGGTCCAGGGCGCGGAGCGGGACACCTGGTGGGACCGGGCCGTGGCCGCGTACCCGGACTACGCCGAGTACCAGAAGAAGACCAGCCGGACCATCCCGGTGTTCGTGCTCACCCCGGCTGCCGCCTGACCCCCCGGGGCTGCGTGCGGGAGGGATGAGGGTTCCTCACGACGAGGAGGCGAAGAACTTGGCCAGGTCGGAGGCGAGCTCGGCGGGTGCTTCCTCGGCGATGTGATGCCCGCAGTCGATCGAGTGGCCATCGATGTCATCAGCCCAGTCGCGCCAGATGGCCAGCGGGTCGCCGTAGAGGTCTTCCATGTCGTCCTGCGCGGCCCACAGGAACAGCGCGGGACAGGTGATCCGGCGGCCCGCGGCCCGGTCCGCGTCGTCGTGGTCACGGTCGATGCCCAGGCCCGCGCGGTAGTCCTCGACCATGGCGTGCACCGTGGCAGGATCGTGGATCGCGCGCTGGTAGTCCTCGAAGGCTTCCTGGCCCATGTGCTCCGCCGTCGCGGTGTACCAGGCGTCCGGGTCGGCGTTGATGAACCGCTCGGCCGGCTTCTGGGTCTGGCCCAGGAAGAACCAGTGGTACCAGCTGCCCGCGAACGTGGCGTCGCAGCGGGCCAGCGCCTCCCCGATCGGGATCCCTTCCATCAGGCACACGCGGCTGACCCGGCCGGGGTGATCCATGGCCAGCCGCTGGGCGACGTACGTGCCCCGGTCGTGCCCGGCCACCCCGAACTGCTGGTGCCCGAGCTCCCGCATCAGCGCCGCGCAGTCACCGGCCATGGCCCGCTTGGAGTAGGGCGCATGATCCGGCGTCGTCGGGGGCTTGGACGACTCACCGTAGCCGCGCAGGTCCGGGCAGACGACGGTGAACTGCTCCGCCAGCACAGGCGCGACCTTGTGCCAGGTCACATGGGTGCGCGGGTGGCCGTGCAGCAGCAGGACGGCCGGCCCCGAGCCCCCGTGGCGCACGCGCAGTTCCGCGTCGCCGACATCGATCCGATCCAGCGTGAATCCCTCGAACATGCTTCCCCACTACCACGGGAAGCCCGGTCTAATACTCCAGCCGCAGATCGTGAAGAGGCGCCGGATCTCGTTGCAGGTGAGCGGGATGAGCCCGTCGTCGTGCTATCGAGTTCGCATCCGCCACACGCTTCATGGGTGAGCGATGAGTTTGGGTGGCGGATCGGGTCTGCCCTGGCATGACTCGAATCATGGCTGACATCCCGGTCGACGCCGGGCTGGTCAACGCGCTGACGCTGCACCTCGACCGCGACGCACCTGACCTACGACGTCTCCCGGTGATCCGATGACCACTGTCAACGCCAATGAGATCGCCTTGGGCATCGAGTCGTTCGGTGACGACGACGCGCCACTCGTCCTGCTCGCGGGCGGGACGACGATGCTCTCCTGGCCCGACGCGCTTTGCGAGCGCCTCGCCGCTGGCGGGCGCCGTGTGGTGCGCTACGACCTGCGCGATAGCGGGGAGTCGACGACGACGGCCCCGGAGGCGCCCGCCTACACCCTGCGCGGCCTCGCCGCCGACGCGGCGGCCCTTGCTGACGCGCTCGGCGGGGGGCCTGCGCACCTCGCGGGGATCGGCGTCGGCGGGATGGTCGCCCAGGTGGCCGTGCTCGACCATCCGGGCGCGTTCGCGGCGCTCACCCTGGTCGGCACCCGCGCGGTTGCCCCTGGCCCGCCCGACGATGACCTCCCCGACCATGACCAGGCGACGATGAGCCGGCTGTTCGCGCGTCCGATGCCCGATTGGACCGACCGCGAAGCGGTTGCGGAGTTCGCCGCCGCGGGCGCGGGGATCCTCGGCGACGACCCCGTCGCCGCGCGCGCAATCGCTGCGCGCATCTGGGACCGCACGCCCGGCACCGCACCGCCGGTCCAGATGGCCAACCAGATGGGCATGGTGTTTTCCAGGCTCGACTGCAAACCCCGCTGGCGCGAGCGCCTGCCCGGGATCGAGGTCCCCACGCTCGTCGTCCACGGCCGCCGCGACCGGTTCTTCCCCGTCGGCAACGGCGAGGCGATCGCGCGCGAGATCCCCGGGGCACGGCTGCTCGTCCTCAAGGAGGCCGCCACTGCGATCCCCGATGCGGCGGCCGGCGAGGTCACCGAGGCGATGCTCACGCTCGGATAGAGGAGGGCGGGTGCCACGCGGGGTCTGGCCTCCACGCAGCAGTGGACGTCGGAGGCCCGATCCGGCCGCGCGCCCGCGATCGGCACGATTCCAACCCGAGGTTGTCCAGGATGCTTCTCTCGATCCATGTCCCGGAAACCCGCGGCTCCTGCCGTCAGCGCTCCACGTCCGGTCCAGCCGGCGTCCAGACCATCAGGACGTCGGCCGGCCCGAACCCGGCCCGCTGGTAGAACGGCACCGACCTCTCACCCGGGCTCAGCACGACCCGGGCGAGATGGTGCTCTCGCGCGTACCCGAGTACCGCTCCGAGGAGCTGCCCGCCGATGCCCTGATCGCGGTACGGGGCGAGGACGAACGCGTTACCGAGGTATCCCCAGCGGCTGGGGGCGCGGCCCGGGCGGGGCATGCGCTCGAAAACGGCCAGGTTCATCATCCCCGCCGGGCGGTGGTCCACCTCGGCCAGCCACAGGATCCGGCGCGATGATTCCCGCGCCCACCAGGCCGCGAATCGCTCCTCGAAATCCGGGTCGCCGCGGTCACCTTCCTGCTCCATCGTCCACTGGCGGCGCAGCCGGGCGATCGCGGGCAGGTCCGCGTCTCCCGCCAGCCGGATCACCGCGCCAGTCACGCCGCGCTACCCGTGGGCGCAGCCGGTGGCGGCCGCGTACTGCTGCGGGGTCATCCGGTAGAGCCTGACCGAGCCGGGGTTGCTGAGCACGAGGTCGAAGACCCATCGGTGGTCCACGTAGAACCAGTAGTCGGTCAGCCGCTGGCCACCGATCTCGTAATCCACGAGCCACGCCCCGTGCGGGCCCGGAGCAGCGCTCTCGACCAGCGCCGTGGCCTGCGGGGCACTGGGGCAGTCCCGGTGCCGCTTGATGTACTGGGCCCTGGTGATGACCGCCCGGCTGCGCGTGTCCCAGCGGTCGTAGACCGGGCCGTAGCCGCCGCGGTCGTACTCGTTGTTGAAGACGGTGGCGATCTTGAGCAGCGCAGCCGGGGTCCGCGGGTCCGGGGGCAGTGGCGCCGCGGACGTTACGGCATGGGCGTGGGCCGGATCGTGGCCGGGCGCCGGCGAGCAGCCCGCGGCCAGGCCGCCCGCCGCCAGGCAGACGGCCGAGGCCAGGGCAGCGGGCAGGCGCATGAGCAGGTACCTCTTCACCCGCTAGATCCTCGCATCCTCCGCTAGCGGTGCGAGGCCAGCATGGCATGGTGGTCCGTGCCCGCCTGGGGCTGGGGATCGGCGTGCACCAGCGCGGCGGTCAGCCGGGGCAGGGCATGCAGCAGATTGTGCTCGGCGCCGACCGCGACCTGATGCGCCTCGACCGCGCTGGCCCTCGGCGTCCACGATGACCTCGCATTCGGCGCGCAGCTGATGGCCGATCCACCGCAGCCGGACCTGGCCCTACATCCAGGACTCCCGGGGTCGCGCGCAGGGTCTGCTCGGCCTGGTCGACCAGGGCCGGGTCAACCGCGTCCATCAGGCGCCGGTAAATCTCGCGGGCCGCCCCGCGCAGCACGGCCAGGATCGCCACCGTGATCACCAGGCCGACCACCGGGTCGGCCCAGTCCCAGCCGATCGCCACACCGCCCGCCCCCAGCAGGACCGCCAGCGACGTGAAGCCATCCGTGCGGGCGTGCAGCCCGTCGGCGACCAGTGCCGCCGAGCCGATCCTGCCGGCCTACCCGGATCCGGTACCGGGCGACCAGTTCGTTGCCGGTGAACCCGGCCAGCGCCGCGACCGCCACCGCGAGCAGGTTCGACACCGGCCGGGGGTGGGCCAGCCGGGTGAGCGCCTCGTAGGCCGCCAGGGCGGAGGACGCGGCGATGACCAGGACGATGACCACCCCGGCCAGGTCCTCGGCGCGGCCGTATCCGTAGGTGTAACGGCGGTTCGGCCGCCGCCTCGCGGCCAGGAACGCGATGCCCAGCGGCACCGCGGTCAGCGCGTCCGCCGCGTTGTGCAGGGTGTCCCCCAGCAGCGCCACGGATCCGGAGACCGCCACGACGGCCGCCTGGACCAACGCCGTGACCGCCAGGACCGCGAGCGAGATCCACAGCGCCCGCATGCCCTCCGCGCTGGCCTCCATGGCCGCGTCCACCTGGTCGGCGGCCTCATGTGAGTGCGGCCGGACGAGGGGCCGGAGCCATCCCAGCGCGCCGTGCCGGTGGGTGTGCGTCATGGGATCCAGGATGCCCGGAACATCCGGTTGCAGCATCTCCACAACAGCCACCCCCACGCGACTGCGAACCATCCGCAACCTGGTCAGGGGGCCGCGCCCAGCTCGCCGAGCAGGTGGCGTACCCGCTGGTGGATGTCGTCCCGGATGGGGCGGACCGCGTCCACCTCCAGGCCGGCCGGGTCGGGCAGGTCCCAGTCCAGGTAGCGCGTGCCCGGGTAGAACGGGCACGCATCCCCGCAGCCCATCGTGATCACCACGTCGGCGGCCCGGACCTGGTCGCCGGTCAGGGGCTGGGGAAACTCACGGGAGAGGTCGAGCCCGATTTCCGCCATGGCCGCCACCACGGCGGGGTTCAGCTCCGCCGCGGGCTGGGATCCGGCGGAGGTCACCCGGACTCTCCCCTGGGCTTCGTGGTCGAGCAGGGCGGCAGCCATCTGGGAGCGGCCAGCGTTGTGCACGCACACGAACAGCACACTGGGGACCATCACATCCGCCTTTCACGGGGCACGCCAGCTGCGGGAAACTGGCAGGGAAGGACAGCCTCCGCCGCCTCAGCCGCGGTGATCGCGGGGTAGAGGACGAGGAGGAGCGCGACGGCCAGCCCGGCCCCGATGATCTGGGCCGCGATGAAGCCCGGGACGGAGGCCGGGGCGATCCCGGCGAACGTGGCCGAGAACATCCGCCCGATGGTGATGGCCGGGTTGGCGAAGCTGGTCGAGGACGTGAAGAAGTACGCCGCACCGATGTACGCGCCCACCGCCGCCGGGGCGGCATGGCCGCGCCCGGACCGGGCCAGCGCGAAGATCACCAGGATCAGGCCGAGGGTCGCGACGATCTCGGACAGGAAGTGCCCGGGCGAGCTGCGGTCCTTGGCCGACACGCTCACGGCCGCGCGGGCGAACATCAGGTTCGCGATGACGGCGCCACCGGCGCAGCCGGCCACCTGGGCCGGGAGATAAGCGGCCGCGTCCCGCCACCGCAGCCCGCCGAATGCGGCGTCGGCGAAGGACACCAGCGGGTTGAAGTGACCGCCGGACACGGGCCCGAACATCAGGATGATGGCGAACAGGCCGGCGGCGGTGGCGGCGGCGTTCTCCAGCAACTCGAGCCCGGTCTGCCCGGGTGACAGGCGCTGGGCGGCGATCCCGGAGCCGATCACCACCGCCGCCAGGAACCCGCTGCCGAGGAACTCGGCGAGCAGCCGCCGCCACAGCGCCGTGTTATGCATGGCCGTTAATCCGGTTGCCGCGAGCCTCAGCAGCAGGAAGCGGTAGCCGGGCCGGCAGACTGGTCGCTGCTGCCGCCACAGCAGGCTGAGCTGTCCTCGTCGCCGTGGAAGGTCGGGCTATCGGCCAGCACGGTGTAGATCTCCCACCGCTCGCCGCTGGGTGCCCCCTGGACCCAGAACTTGTCCTGCCGGGCGTAACAGCAGGTGGTGTCGCGCTCGTCCACAGGCGCGAGCCCGGCCTCAGTGAGCCGGCCGTGCTCGGCGTCGACTGCCGTCGTGTCGGCGACCTCGACGCCGAGGTGGTTGAGGCTGCCGCCCTGGCCCGGATTCTCCAGCAGGACCAGCTTCAGCGGAGGCTCGGCGATGGCGAAGTTGGCGTACCCGGGCCTGCGCTTGGCGGGCTCGGTGCCGAACAGCGTGGCGTAGAACGCGACGGCCTCGTCGATGTCGTTCACGTTCAGCGCGAGCTGCACACGGGACACGGGAACCTCCTAGAAGACATTGATGTTTATCTATGTCTGAGCTACCGCGAGCTTGCCACGGGACATCGGCGGCTGTCAATATAGATGTGTGTCTAATTCCCTGACGGTCATCAGCCCGGCGGAGACCGCGGCCTGCTGCTCGCCGCTCACCGCCCAGCCACTGTCGATCGAGCAGGCGGAGCAGGTCGCGCCACTGCTCAAGGCCCTGGCCGACCCGGTGCGCCTGCGCCTGCTGTCCCTGATCGCCTCCCACGAGGGCGGCGAGGCCTGCATCTGCGACCTGAACGCGGCGTTCGACCTGTCCCAGCCGACGATCAGCCACCACATGAAGGTGCTGCACGAAGCCGGACTGGTCGACCGGGACAAGCGCGGCGTATGGGTCTACTACCGGGTCCGCCCGCAGGCCCTGGCCAGCCTGGGCACCCTGATCGGGTGCCCGCCGCAGTAGCGCGGCAGACGGAGTCGGGTCAGGGGTTGCCGTATGACCACTGATCGCCTATCGTCGATTAACGATGAATAATGTGGAGCCACTCGACCGCGAGACCGCTGACACCTATGCGGCGTGGTTCAAGGCACTGGCTGACGGCACCCGGGTGCAGGTGGTGTCGCTGCTGGCCCGCAGCGGCAGCCCGATGACCGTCAAGGAGATCGTCGCGGCCGTGCCGGTCGGCCAGTCCACGGTGTCTGAGCACCTCCGGCAGCTGGCCGCGGTTGGTTTCGTGCTGGCCGAGGACCGCGGCACCTCACGCCTCTACCGGATCAACGAGGAGTGCGTGAAGTGCTTCCCCACCGCCGCCGACCTCGTCATGGGCACGGCATGCACACCCAGCCGATGACCAAGAGGCACGCCGCCGCCGGCCTGGCGACTCCAGGCCGGTACCGGCGGGCGCAACGGCACGTGCGAGACCTGCGTCGCGGCGTGGGAGGAGATCTCCGCGGCCAAGCTGCCCGGCCACCGCTACGTCGCCCTGGCCGGTGCCGACGTTCTCGGCTGGGTCGCGGTCTCGGCCGTGTCCAGCCGCTGCGTGTACGCCGGCGTGGTCGAGCACTCGGTCTACGTGCACCCGGGCGCCCGCGGGCAGGGCGTCGCCCGCCAGCTGCTGGCCACCCTGATCAGCTCGACCGAGGCGTCCGGGATCTGGACCATCGAGAGCGCAATCTTCCCGGAGAACACGGCCAGCGCCGCGCTGCACCGGGCGGCCGGATTCCGCACCGTGGGGACCCGCGAGCGCATCGGCCAGCATCATGGCCACTGGCGCGACGTGGTCGTCGTCGAGCGCCGCAGCCCTCGTATCTGATCATGGCCGGGAGGCGTCCTACACTACCAGCAAGCCTGCGCGCCAGCCCCGCTCGGGACACGAACCGTATCGGGGACACGGATGTCAGGACGGCAGAAGCCGGGACCGGCGGGGAGTGACGGCCGCGAGCACCGTCCCGCAGGCGAACAGCACGGGCGGGAGGAAGAGCACGGCGAGGTGCACGGGGGTGGGACTGCCCAGGAGATCACTGCCGCTGCTGGACGGGGTGAAGGCCAGCTGCATCGCGTAGGGATAGCACATCACCGCGAGAAGCAGCAGGAAATACCGGCTGAGCTTCCAGGCCAGCACCAGGCTCACGGCGGCCACGGCGAGCACGACGCTGCCGGCCAGGTACAGCGTCGACCGTGACGACGGGGCCCCCTCCAGGAAGACAGGCTGGCTCGTCGCGTCGTACAAGAAGGTGGACAGCTGGACCGCGGCCGCTCCGGCGAGCAGGACCACCCAGTAACGCCAGTTCACGAGCTGGCGTCCGCGCCGCGGCCCGGGCGAGGCGATCAGCGCCGCCGCCTCCACGAGGTAGCCTCCCGTCGTCAGCAACTGCAGCGGGTAGGGCACCCAGGGAATCATCTGCCGCGCGGCGGCCCAGTACACGACCGAGGCGGCCATCACGGCCAGCGCCATCCAGCGCAGCCCCAGCAGCACGAGAATCGCGACCACCACGCCCAGGCCGACCGTGACGTCGAAGATGGGCCGGTGCAGCAAGCCAAGGCCGCCGAGCTCAGAATTGCCGCCGAACGCCCGGATGATGAACCGGAACCGGGAGATTGGCTGCAACCGGTACGGCAACGCCACGACCAGGACGTCAGCCAGCAGCAGGAACAGCGGCGCCACCAGGCTGAACAGCGCCAGCGCGTCACTCCAGGGGCGGCTCTCGCCGGTGAGCGCCGGCCCCCGCAGGCGCATGGTCAGCCCGCTCCACAGCAGGTCGGCGGCTTCCGCCAGCCGGGGCCGCCGCTGGCCCTCCCCCGCGCTCGCCATCAGCACGCCGAGGATCTCGTCCGCATGATCGCGGCGGAACGCGCCGGGATACCCGGCCAGCAGCCGCCGGTACCCCTGCTCCAGTCCGGAAGCCCCGGTCACGTCGTGCCCCCGGCCAGGTCCAGCCGGGACAGGGCCGCGGCCGCGTTCGCCTGCAGCCGCGCGGCCTCGGCGGCCAGCTTCTGCGAGCCCTTGGGCGTGAGCCGGTAGTAGCGGCGCAGCCGGTTGTCCACGATTTCTTCCCGGTCCACCGCGATCATCTCGTCGATGCGGAGCCGGTCCAGCGCGGTGTAGAGAGTCCCCGCGCGCAGCCGGACCCGGCCGCCCGAGATCTGGCTGACCTCGGTGATGATCCCGTACCCGTGCTGGCTGCCGGTCGCCAGCGCGGTGAGGATCAGGAAGGTCGCCTCCTGCATTGCCCGTTCGGCCATGTAAACGTTATATACCGTTGAACTAGCGGTATCAAGTCCGGACGGCCCCGGCGGCCAGGATCGTGGCCGCAGCCCCGGGAAGCGCTGCTCCAGCTCGGGACGCAGCGAAACGTAGCATCGCGTCCCCTCGGGGCGCGACCAGGCCACCCCGGCCTGCCGCAAACGCTTCATGTGGTGGCTGAGTGTCAACTGGGAGACATCCGCGGGAAAGTCGGCCTGGACGTGCTCGCTCCCGTCGGAGAGCACGCGGGCGATCCGCAGCCGGATCGGATCGGCCAGCGCGTACAGGACGCCAGCGAGATTGATCTCCTCCGCCGCGCAGTGGTCCAGCGATCGCATGTCCCGAACCTACCGGCGTTCATCGATGATTGACAATCATCGATGATTCGCTAGGCTCCGGGACCATGAGTGACGAGACGGCGCCCGCGAACGGGCTGAACGGGGCCCGGGTGGTCGTGACCGGCGGCACCCGTGGCATCGGCGCCGCCACCGCGCGGCGGCTGGCCAGCGCGGCGCCCAGGTGGTCATCGCCGCACGGACCGCACCCGCCGCGCCGCAGACGGGCCCGTGCCGCTTCGTGGCGGCGGACGTCGCCAGCGCCGAGGGCGTGGCCGCGCTGGCCCGGCAGGCGCTCGACCTGCTGGCGGGTGGACGTCGTCGTGTCGAACGCGGGCGGCCAGACGCACCGGCCCGAGGGCGTGCTGACGTTCAGCGACGAGGACTGGCAGCATGACCTGGACCTGAACCTCCTGTCGGCGGTGCGGCTGGATCGCGCCCTGGTGCCCGCGATGATCGTCCAGGCAGCGGCGGGTCCATCGTGCATGTGGGCTCGAACGCCGCCCGCCTGCCGAGGCCGGCGTCGCTGCCGTACACGGCGGCGAAGGCGGCGCTCACCGCCTACAGCAAAGGGCTGGCCAGCGAGGTCGGCCTGCACGGCATCCGGTCAACGTCGTCCTGCCGGGGCTGATCCGCACCGAGGCTCTCGCACCCGGATGGCCTCCATGGCCAGCCAGGCAGGCACCGACCCGGAGTCGGTGCTGGACCGCACGGTCGCGGCGATGAATATCCCGCTGGGCCGGGCAGGCACGGCCGGCGAGGTCGCGGACCTGATCGCGTTCCTGGCCTCACCGGCCGCCGCGTATCTCACCGGCAGCCAGTTCACTGTGGATGGCGGAGCCCTCCCCGGTCTTTAGCCACGATTATACGGTTATTGTCGCTTTTATCTCTCAACCGTATCGGCGCCGTTGCGAAAGGACAGCGCAAGCCCTCTGAGCTGGAAATTCTTGACCGTCGGGTGTTCTATTGGGAAACGTGGAGCATAAGCGGGGGGCCGGGCGGCACGGTGCTGGCCAGCACGGTGCTGGCCAGCACAGCGGGGGCCGGCGCGGCAAGGCGAGCCGGAAGCCGCTGACCGCGCAGCGGACCGAGGAGGTCCGCGACCGGGTCCGCCTGATGATCGAGATCACCGCCCGGGGCGGCTCGTACCGCAAGGGCCTGCTGGCCGCGGCCGCCCAGCTCAGTCCCGAGGAAGTAGCGATCATCGCCGACCTGGAGCGGCACGGACTGCAGGTCCCGCAGCTGCGTGACGTGCTGTGCGGCGGCCACGTCCTGGTCGATGACCCGCAACTCTACGAGGACTGGCGGTTCACCGACGTCAGCCACCTGCGGGTGTCCAGCCACCACAAGGACATCGACAAGGCCCGGTACCCCGACATCGGGATGCGGGGCCAGGTGGTCCGGGAGAAACTGCACGGCCGGACGGCCCAGGGCACCTGGGTGCAGCTGGAGAAGACCCCAGCCGCGTTCGGCCAGCGCAAGCTGCCCAGCCTGACCGACCTGCGCCACCTCGTGGACTACGTGGTGTACCGGGTGACCCGCAGCAACGTGGGTCCCTGGGGCCTGTCCCGGCTGACCGAGCGGCGCCCGATGTACCTGTCACCGGATCTGGCCCTCCCCACGTCGCTGGACCCGGCGGTGGCGAAGTCGATGGCCCTGGCGCTGCGCCGCATCGAGCTGGACGACGACGTCACCGCGGCGTCACAGGACCTCGCGGCCCGGTTCCCCCCGCCGGACCGGCCGGACCCGGCGAACGAGCTGGGCCAGGCCCTCCCCGGCCGGGCCGGGCGGGGCCTGTTCGGCAACTCCGACGTATGGGTCACCGAGGCACCGTCCCGGACCGCGGCCGCGATCCTGAACCAGCGCCGCGAGCCGCCGCCGGCCGCGGCGCTCTGGGCGGGAACGGGGGCATCATGAGCGAGGCAGGCATCACCGTCCCAGGCGAGGCATCGGTCCCCGAGGGACTCGTCGCCTCCGTCGTGAACCTGGTCGGCACCGGGCCGGTACTGCTCGGCGCGTACACGATCGCCGAGCTCACCGCGGTCGACGCGATCGTGGACTTCCTGGAGGCGCGGCCGTCGGACGAGGTGCTGGCCGAGGCGGTCCGCTCGCTCGCGGCCCGGCAGCTCCTCGTGGCCGGGCCGCCCGGCGAGCAGGTCCAGGTGCGCGGGGACCTCGGCATCGCGGTGGCGTTCCAGCAGCGGGCCCGCCTGGTCCTGGACGCCCGGGTCACCGGCACGCAGCCGGGTGAGCCGTGGCGGATCCTGCTGCTCCCCCAGCCCGAGCGGATCTGCCTGGTCGTCCGCATCGACGCGCTCGGCATCCATGAGCTCGGGCTGTACACGTTCGATCAGGCCCTCGGCCTGCTCATCGCGATGCTGCCGCGCGGGCCGCGGGCGGACTCTGGCCCGGCGGGCGGCGGCACGGGGAGTGACGGCGCGGGCAGCGCGGGCGGCAGGGAGGGTGCTGGCGGCACGGCGGACGGTGAGATCGACCGGGTGCTGGCGGCGTCCGAGCGTTCCGCGCTGGTCACCGTCACGCCGTACACCACCGAGGGCTCGGCGGAGATCGCGGGCGCCAGCACCGACCTGGTCCTCGCCCGCCACGAGGGCCGGCTGCACGCCTTCCACCGTGATCCCGATGACCACGGCCAGCTCGTGCCCGGCACGCCCGAGGGCAAGGACGTGCGCGACACCCTGGTCAGCCTGCTGACTTAGCGGCCGCCACCGGCCTGGCGGCTGGCACGGCGGTGCCAGCGCGTCCGCGCCGGCCTGCGGCCTAACCCCCGGCCGCCCCGCCCGCATCGTCGGCCTGCGGCTGGTTCGCGTCCCTGACCGCGAGGTTCAGGCGCTCGGCCCCCAGCCCCACATTGACCCCGGACCCGTACACCGTCGCGCCGGACAGGATGGAGGCCAGCGCGGTACCGATGAGGAGGCTCAGGGCCTGCTCGTCATCGAGGTCGCCCGCGGCCCAGAACGCGGAGAACACCACGATGCCGGCGATCCCGAGGCAGGCGACCCCCCAGCCGAGCCATTGCAGGATCCGCTCGACCTTCCGGGCATGCTCAATCTTGCCGTTGGTTACCGTCCGGCGTTCCATCCGAATCCCGGATTCCCCCGTTGAATCGGCCAGATAGGCGGGCCAAGCGATCAGCCGGCTTCGGGTCGGCCGGGCACTCAACGCCGGGACTTACCCGCTGGGCATCTTGCCTAATCGTCGCTCTCACCAGCAGGAACGTCCGCCTGGCGGACCCGGGAATCAGAGGAACCGGGGCTCCAGCTCCGCGGGGAAGGCAGCCGGAGCGGGTTGCCGTCCCTGCCGCAGCCGGGCATGGCAGGCATGCTCCCGGGCCGGGTCGTGGCCAAGTCAGCCAGTCTCAGGCCAGGCCGGACCACAGATAGCGGCCCGCGATGGCGACGACCAGGATCCCGACCAGCCGCCGGATCAGCTGGTCCGGGAGCCGGGACTGGATGCGCGCCCCGGTGTAGGCGCCCGCGAGCCCGCCGGCCCCGAGGGCCAGGCCCGTGGGCCAGTCCGGCGCCACCGCCCCGCGCTGGTGCAGGGACAGCACGGTGAAGGTGACCACACCCGCGACCGAGGTGACGAAGGTCGAGGCCAGCGCGGCGGGCGCCACCTCCGACGGCGGTCGTCCCGTCCCGATCAGCACCGGGGCGAGAATCGAGCCGCCGCCGATGCCGTAGATCCCGCCCACGCAGCCCACCGCCGCGGCCAGCAGGATCAGCACCGGCCCGGGGAGTGGGCACCCACGGCGCGCGGCCGGGATGTCCTCCGCGGGCCCGGCCGGGCCTGGCCCGGCCGGGCCAGCGGGCCTGGTCAGGGCCAGCCACGACCCGAGCGGGAGCAGGACCGCGGCGACCACGAGGTCGAAGACCTGAGGGCTGGGCAGCAGTTCGACGCGGATGACGGATCCGGCGACCACGCCCGGCAGGGTCCCGGCGATGAGCAGCCCGGCCAGCGGCCCGCCCGTCTGCCCCTGCCGCCAGTAGCGGTACAGCGCTCCCGGAGTGGCCACCACGTTGTAGAGCAGGTTCGTCGGGGTGACGGCGGGACTCGGCGTGCCCAGGACGCTGACCTGGAACGGCAGCAGCAGCACCGCACCCGAGATGCCGGCGGGCGTCGCGAGCACCGCGATGAGGAAGGCCGCGGCCAGCGCGACGGCCTCCGTCCAGCCGGTCCCGAGCACCCGGTCACGCTAGCGAGTACCCGGCCTGGGCATCCGGCGTTGACCGGCTAATTGCGCCGGGCAAGCCGGGGCAGCGCCCCTTAGTCCCCGTTCACGCGCCGGCCGCCGGCAGGTGAGAGTGGCGGAGGGAAAAATCAGCGGTCCCGGTCCCCTAAGCCGGCCAGCTGCCTGCCCCTCGGGTCCGGGAGCGTGCCCCGGCTCTGGCCCGGGACGCCACTAGTGGCCTGACCCGGCTGAGCGTTGCGCCCCTGGCCCGCGCGGTCCTCCCCCGGGAAGCCATTGCCTGCGTGGCCGTTGCCCGCGTGAGCGCTGCCTGGGCGGCCGTGAGCCGGCCCTACGCCTGCTGACCAGCGCGAAGTCCATCGTTCCGTGCACCGCCGGGTGTCTGCGCAATACCAGCGCAGATCCGCGCAGGCGGGGCCACCGTCGGCCACCATCTCGCGGGCCGGCAACCTCGTCCCACACAACCAGCAGGACTGCACGGCCGGATTCGCGAGGGCAATGCTCGACCGATCTTCACCAGCCATGTTCGGCCCCCCTCCGGGATCGATAGGCCGCTCTTCCCGGGATCTGGACCCGTAAACAGCCAGCCCCCGTGCTACGGCCGACTCAACAACCGTTCCCGAAGTGTGGCACGCCGAAGACCCTCCGTCCATGCACTCTGGCGGAAGTGGTCAGCCGAAATTCAGCCGGACGCGGGTAACCTCCCGTACACCCTGCGCCGTCACGCGGATCATCGTCGGCCCGGATTCCGGGTCAGCTGGCGCCCGGAACCGCTGGCAACCTACCGCCCGGAACCCGGTTCCCGGCGGCGACACACCGGGCCCGGCGCTGCTATGCGCTCCTTAACCGGATCTTGGGTTTCGGGCCGTACTGGAGCGCGCGGTTCTGGGTAGTTGCGCCGCGAAGTCTTGCTGGTGCTGGCCCGCTGAGTACTGCCCGGCGAGCGAGTGTCCCGCTGTTAGCCGGTGCTGTTAGCCGGTGCTGAGCAGGCCACGGAAGGAGATCCGCGGAATGCTGTCCCTGGGCGGCGCGCACCTGGCCGCGCTCAACCCCCTGAGCTCGACGTCGGTGCTGGCCAGCCTGGGGGCGCTGGGCGTCTTCCTCGCCCTGTTCGCCGAGACCGGGCTGCTCATCGGCTTCTTCCTGCCGGGCGACTCGCTGCTGTTCACCGCCGGGCTGCTGTGCACGGCCGGATCACATCCCGTGCACCTGTCGCTGCCGGTGGTGATCCTGGCCGCGATCGGCGGCGCGCTGCTCGGCGCGCAGACCGGCTACTACATCGGCCGCGGCGGCCGTCCCCTGCTCGGCCACACCAGCAACCGCTTCGTGCGCGACGGCACCGAGCGCGCCGCGCAGCTGCTGGAACGGTACGGGTACGGCAAGGCCATCGTGCTCGCCCGGTTCATCCCCGTGGTGCGGACCGTGCTCAATCCCATGGCCGGAGCGCTGGACGTGCCGGTCCGGACCTTCACTCTCTGGCAGGTCGTCGGCGGCGTGATCTGGTCGGCCGGGGTCACGCTGGCCGGCTACGCCCTGGGCAGCACGATCCCCAGCATCGACACCTACCTGCTGCCGATCATCGCCGTGATCGTCATCGTCTCCCTCATCCCGATCGGCCTCGAACTGCTCCGGGGCCGCCGGGCCGGCCGGGCGGGCCGCAGCCCGGACAGCGACGCCGGTGCCGACTCCGGTACAGGCACCAGGGGCGGCACCGGCACGGGCGGGAGCGACGCTACGGTCCGCTCCTGACCACCCGGAGCGAGCACCCGGCGCGGGGCACCGCCACCACATGGAACTCGTCCTCGTAGACCACCCGGCCCGGGTCGGGCGACGTGATCTGCTGCCAGGCCACGGAGTGCGCGGAGAGGATGGCCAGGTACCCTTCGACCCGGCGCAGCAAGGTGGTGGCGGTCGGCCTGAACCACGAGGCCGCGCCCGGGTTCAGCTGCTTGTCGTAGACGGACGGATCGATCGTGCACGGGTCCCGGTAGGCCGCGTCGTACCAGGCGTTGTTGTCCCGCCGGAACGCTTCCTCGGCCGGGGTCAGCATCCCGTTCCGGCCCAGCACATTGACCAGCCCGAAGACGCCGACGTGGAATCCGTCCTTGTCGGGGTAGCGGCTCCGGAATCGCACGTACGGTATGTCCGGCTCAGGCACCGCCCCATGCTTACGTGTAGAGGCCGTCGAGCCAAGTGCGCCACGCCAGCTCGGTCTTCTCCCGGTCCACCCCCGCCGCGAACAGGTGATGGGCGAGCCCGACCGGCATGCCGAACGCGTTGCGGCCGTAGAAGCGGTACAGGCCGTCCCCGGTGCGCACGCCCAGGAAGTTCGGGGTCGCGTAGTCAACCACGCCCTCCAGCGGGTCAAGGCCGGGCAGGGTGAGCCGGACCGGGTCGCCCGCCGCGCCGGGGCCGGCCAGGCCGAGAGCACCGCGGAGGGCGTCGAAGGATCCCGGCGCCTTCGACGCGCCCGGGCCCTCGGCCGCCACGTACGCCACCGGGCTCCTCCGGCGGCACATCGGTCCAGGCGGACCCGAACGGCTGGACGCCGGGGTCGTGGAGGCCCTCGGCGGCCAGGCCGGCCAGCTCGTCCAGGTCTGCGAGCGCAGGCAGGCGCAGCTCCAGCCGGGGCGTGCGCAGCCGCAGCCCGGTCAGCGGCCAGTGGGTCATCGTCATGCGGCCGATTATCCGGACGGGCCGCCCGCCGGGCACTCCATTACTCCGGGTCAGCGGCGCGGGGCGTGAGAAGATGTCGCGGCATCCGGCGGGGCTCAGAATCCGGGGCCCAGAATCCGGCGGGGTAGAGGGGGGCCAGCGTGTTAGACCGGCTCGAGCAGCGGGAGCTCACCAGGCTGGCCCGGCGCCTGCCGGATCAGCCGGCCGGGACCCGGCCCCGGCCCGACCTCCCGCCCGGCGCGGACCTGCTGCCGCAGATCAAGCACATCGTCGTGCTCATGATGGAGAACCACTCCTACGACAACTACCTGGGCATGCTGCCCGGCCGCGGCGAGGGGTTCCCGCTCGGCCCGGACGGGACGCCGGACGTGACCAGCCCCCGGCACGGCGGTGAGCCGGTCGGCCCCCGTCACCTCGGGTCCACCGGCCAGGAAGAGCATGTGCCCACGCAGAGCTGGCACGCCAGCCACTTGCAGTGGGGCGGCGGCCGCAACGACGGGTTCGTGACCAGCACGCAGGCCCTGGTCCCGGGTGCGGACCCCACGGTGCCGATGGGGTACTGGACCGGGGCGGACCTGCCGTTCTACGAGGGCCTGGCGGCCACCTTCCCGGTCGCCGACCACTGGTTCTGCTCGTGCCTGGGGCCGACGTTCCCCAACCGGAGGTTCCTGATCGCCGGGACCGCGCACGGCCTCATCGACGACCTCCCGTTCGGGATGTTCGACCATCCCCCCGCCGGCACCCTCTTCGACATGCTGACCAGGAACGGCCTGTCCTGGGTCAACTACCACAACGTGTCCACGGCCAGCGTGGTGCTCAAGCGGGCCCTCGGTGGCCGCGGGCTGAACCTGGCCCGGCGGCTGCTCTCCCTGGGCCGCTGGTTCCCGCCCCTGGTCCGCGCGGAGCGGGGCAACAAGTCGTTCACCGCCGACCTGTACCCGCTCGGCCTGGCCCGGTGCCTCCTGCACCTGCGGAGCACCGCGCAGTTCTTCACCGACGCGGACCGCGGCACGCTGCCCGCCTTCAGCCTGGTGGACCCGGATTTCGGCACGTACTCGGAGGAGAACCCGCAGGACATCCGGAAAGGCGAGAGTTTCGCGGCCGAGGTGGTCAATCGGGTCATGCACGGCCGGGGCTGGCCGCACACGCTGCTCATCTGGTGCTACGACGAGCACGGCGGCTACTACGACCACGTCCCGCCGCCCGCGGCGGAACCGCCCGATGACGTGCCGGGGCACAGCCTGCTGGCGTCACCCTCCTGGGTGCGGACCCTGCTGCGGCCGCTGTTCCCGCGGCACATCGCCGAGGTGGACGCGGCGGACGCCGGGCCGCACAGCTACGACCGGTACGGGTTCCGCGTGCCCGCGGTGATCGTCTCCCCCTACGCCCGGCGCGATCACGTGTGCGACACGATCCTGGACCACACGTCCGTGCTCAAGCTGATCGAGGAGAAGTGGAACCTGCCCGCGCTGACCGCGCGCGACGCGGCGGCGCGGTCGCCGCTGGCGGCGCTGGACCTGGACGGGCCGCCGGCCTTCCTCGACCCCCCGCCGCTGCCTCCGCCCAGCCTGCGCTGGGGTACCTGGTAACGAGGCCCCGGGCCGCCGGCCGCCCGGAGGGACCCTCCCGGGCAGAAGGACCCTCCCCCGGACAGGCAGTGGCCCGGGCCGGCGAGCCGGCCCGGGCCACCATCCTGGTGGTGCTGGGACTACCGCGCCCAGACGCCGAAGGCGTCGTAGGCACGCACCGCCCCGTTGGCGGGCAGGCCATCCGTCCACAGCGAGGACGGGGAGACCCGGACCGTGCCCGACGGGTAGGGCAGGCCGTTGCTGGTCGCCACGACCTCACTCGTCGTCCACGGGCCCACGAAGGAGCCCCGGGCGCCGCTGTAGGTGGTCAGCGCGCCCTGCAGGAACTGGTTGAGCCGGAACGAGTGGATGAACGGCGGCAGCGCGATGGGCGTACCCGTGCTGTCGGTGAAGTCATCCAGCGCCGCCGCGTGGTCGAAGATCGGGCCGTAGGCCTGAGTCTTGTAGTACTGCGGCGTCCCGGACGTCAACGGCGGGGTGATCACGAAGCTGAGCTCGTTGCCACCCTGGTTGTAGTAGATGCTGAAGTTGACGCCGTCGCCCTGGTTCACCCCGGCCAGGTTGTAGTAGTGCGAGAAGTACGGGCCGTTCAGCGAGTTGTTGAACGCCTCGACGAACGCCACCCAGGTGCCGGTGCTGCAGGTGGCGCCGAACCCCCGGGCCACGGTGCACGACTCGATCCCGGCCCGCACGTACTGGTTACCAGTCGGGTTGCCGGCCTCGTTCAGCGACCCGTTGGAGAGCTGGATGTACTCCTGCGGGTACAGGCCGGTCAGGAACGAGGTGTCCGGGACCGTGATGGTCGAGCTGATGTAGCGGAAGTACCGCCCGCTCGCCTCGTACCCGGCCGAGCTGGTCGACGCGATCGAGGTCCCGATCGTGGCCGGCTTGGCCTGGGTGGTCACGGACGCATTGGCAGCACCCGCAGCAGCGAGGCCAAGGGTGGTAGCGGTCGCACCCGCCGCCGCCGTGGCGACGAGCGCACTCATGATGCGGCTTCGCATCGGTAGGTTCCCTCCTGTGACGCCCGGGGACAGAGATCCGGTTTTGGTCTGGGCGGGTAATAACAGGACCGGTGTCCGGCTTGTCCCCGTTGGTGGTTTTCAGGTTGGCCCTGCCGCCCCTCAGGTATCAGTTCCCTACTCTGCGTACTCTAATGATTACTCCATGACACGGATTTAACTTTGCCAAGCAACGCGCCGCCCGGTCTGGAGCCTGCCCGCCGGGCAGTGGCACGGGCTGGCCCCGGACAGCGCGCTGCCCGGGCCGGAGAACCGGCCCGGGCAGCAACGGTGAGATGAGTCCCCGGTCAGGGCCTGTCAGGCCCCGGCCGGTCGGAGGTCAGCGCCCCCAGACCCCGAACGCGTCGTCCGAACGGACCTGGCCGTTGGCCGACAGGCCGTCCGACCACAGCGGGGTCGGCGAGACCCGGACCGTGCCCGACGGGTAGGGCAGGCCGTTGCTGGTCGCCACGACCTCACTCGTCGTCCACGGGCCCACGAAGGAGCCGCGGAGGCCGTGCTCGGTGGTGATGGCGCCCTGCAGGAACTGGTTGATCCGGAACGCGCGCACGAACGGCGGGAGCGCGATCGGCGTGCCCGTGCTGTCCGTGAAGTCGTCCAGCGCGGCCGCGTGATCGAAAATCGACCCGTACGCCTGGGTCTTGTAGTACTGCGGCGTACCCGACGTGGACGGCGGGGTGATCACGTAGCTGAGCTCGTTGCCAACTTCGTTGTAGTAGATGCTGAAGTTGACACCATCGCCCTGGTTCACCCCCGCCAGCTGGAAGTAGTGACGAGAAGTACGGCCCGTTCAGCGAGTTGTTGAACGCCTCGATGAAGGCCACCCAGGTGCCGGTGACGCAGGTGGCACCGAATGACCGGGCCACGGTGCAGGACTCGATCCCGGCCCGCGTGTAGGCGTTGCCGCCGCCGGTGGGCTGGGTGAGCGACCCGTTGGAGAGCTGGATGTACTCCTGCGGGTACAGCCCGGTCAGGAAATCGGTGTCCGGGACCGTGATGGTCGAGCTGATGTAGCGGAAGTCCCGCCCGCTCGCCTCGTACCCCGCCGACGTCGTCGTGGCGATGCTGGTCCCGATGGTGGCCGGCTGTGCCTTGCTGGACACGGCCGCGCTCGCGGCACCGGCGGCGGTGAAGCCGAGGGTGCCGACCGTGACGCCTGCCGCCGCAGCGGCGACCAGCGTCCGGGTGATGCGTCTACGCATCGATTACTTCCTTCCCCTTGATGATTACCGGGCCGGATAAAAGGAATTCCGGAGGCAGAGGCGGTAATGCTGAGACCGGCCCTGGCTTTGCCTCGTGATGGTCTGCGATAAAGCGCTGACTGCCCGCCCCGCCGAGTCCAGAGGTGACCTTACCACGAGTAGTGACTGGCTCACCTTCTGCAACATGCAGCATGTCACAGGTTTGCCTGAGCAGCACGGGGAATGAAGTTATGGCGCGCCGGGCTGATCCATTCCCATTTGTTCCTGATGCCTTTTAGGCGCACGAAGCAGCGGGTTGGATTGTTTTAGGGGGATTAATTCAGCGTGCTTAGGGGCGGTTTGCCGCGCTCTGCCCGCGGTGCGGGGCGACGGTCCGGCCCTTCCATTCCCCGCCCCGCCCGGCGTAGTGCCGCCGGGCGGAATCGGCCGTCATCACGGCGTAGAGCACGGCCACGAAGGGCAGAACGGGCGCCCGGAACCACCCGAGCCGGTACAGCCGGAGCACGGGCAGGAAGCTGGCCGTCATCCCCGCCCAGCCGGCCAGCCCGGCCGCCGCGGCCCAGCCCGCCGCAGCGCCGTCCCCGGCGGTCACGCTGGCCAGCCCGGCCACGGCGGCCACCGGGGGCAGCAGGTAGAGCCACAGCAGGCCGGCCAGGGTCCCCGCGAGCAGCACCGGCGAATAGCGCAGCTGCGTGTAGGCGCTGCGCGCGATCATGTCCCAGAGGGTGGCCAGCCGCGGGTACGGCCGCAGGCTGCGCACCCCGGTGGTGAACCCCAGCCAGATGCGGGCCGCGGACGGCGGGCGCTTCAGCAGCCGGCCCAGGGCCACGTCGTCGATGCGCGCGCCGCTGGACCGGGTCCAGGCCCCCTGCCGCGATCAGTGCGTCCCGCCGGACCAGCATGCAGCCGCCGGCCGCCGCCGCGGTCCGCGCGGACGGCCGGTTCACCCGGCGGAACGGGTACAGCTGGGCGAAGAAGTAGACGAACGCCGGGACGATGACGCGCTCCCACCGCGCCTCCGCCCGCAGCAGTGCCATCTGCGACACCAGCACCCGGTCGTCCGCAACGGCGCCGCGGACCAGCGCCGCCAGTGCATCCGGCGCGTACCCGATGTCGGCGTCAGTGAACAGGACGTAGTCGCAGTCCCCGGCCGCCCGGAGGCCCTGGGCCATCGCGTGGACCTTGCCCGCCCACCCGGGCGGCGGCTCCCCGGCCCCGGTGACCAGGAGCTCGCGGCCGGTGCCGGCGGCGAGCCCCGCGGCGGTGGCCGCGGTGCCGTCGGTGCTGGCGTCGTCCACCAGCACCACCGAGAACTCCCCCGGGTAATCCTGGGTGAGCAGGCCCGGCAGGGTGACCGGCAGGATGGCGGCCTCGTCCCGGGCCGGGACGACCGCAACCACGCTCGGCCACCGCGGCGGATCGCGCGACCGGTCATGCGCGCCCGGGGGCAGGCGCTGATCCGTGCGCCAGTACCCGCCGTGCGCGGCGAGCAGGTAGAGCCATGCGAGAGCGGCCACCGCGGCGGCGCCGGCCAGGATCGGCATCCGCCCAGCCTGGCATACCGCCCCGCGGCCGGGCCGCTCTGCCTGGCGGGTCAGTTCCGGACGCGGCCGTCCTGCTGGCCGTCCGGCACGCGCACGACCTCGGCACCGACCTCGGTGGTCGCGTCCGGCCCGGTGGCGAGGTTCTTCTTGATCGAGTCCAGAATGGTCAGTCCCTGGCCGACCAGGCCGGCCGCGATCTCGCTGAGCCCGTCCGCCCCGTTGAGCACGTTGACGTTCGCGCCGGCCAGGCCGCCCGCGGCTTCCTTGACGATCTGGGGCAGCTGGTCGATGAGCATCCGGTCCAGCGCCACCCGGTCGTTCGAGGCCGCCGCCTCGGCCAGGATCCGCATCCGCTCCGCGTCGGCCTTGGCCAGGATCCGCGTCTTCTCCGCCTCCGCCTCGGCTGGCTTGACCACCTCGGCCACGAGCTGGCGCTGGCGCAACTCGGCCTGGCGCTGGGCCAGTTCCGCCTGGGCGTTGATAACGCCGATCTGAGTCTGGGCCTGCATGAGCGGCCCGGCCTGCGACGCCTCAGCCTGGGCCTTATCGATCTCGGCCTTGTACTGGGCCTGGACCACGGCGGTCTGCCGCGCGTACTCGGCCTGCTTGCGCTGCGACTCCTGCTCGGCCTGGGCGGCGGCCTGGTTGGCCTGCGAACTGGGCGATCTGCGCCTGGCGCTGGATCGCCGCGTTGTGCGGGGCCGCCATCGCGTCGATGTAGCCGGAGTTCATGTCGTCGATGGACTGGATCTGCAGCGAGTCCACGGTCAGGCCGATCTTGACCATTTCCGCCTTCGAGCCGTCGAGGACCTCACTGGCCAGCTTCTGGCGCTCGGTGACTATCTCCTCGACGGTCATCGACCCGATGATGGACCGGAGGTGCCCGGCAAAGATACGGCCGGTCAGCGTGGACATCTGGTCCTGGTCCGACAGGAAGCGCTGGCCGGCGTTGATGATGCTCTCCTCGTCGTTGCCGACCTTGAACGCGATCACCGAGCGGACGTTCAGCGTGATGCCCTGCTTGGTGACGCACTGCTCGGCCACCTCGGCCTCGTTCATGGCCAGGGTCAGGTAGCGGGCCTTCCGGAAGAAGGGGGCGATGAACGCGCCGTGCCCGGTCACCACCCGGAACGGGGCGCCGTTGCGGCCACGCCTTCCCCCGGAGATGAGCATGGCCTCGTCGGGTGCAGGGACGCGGTAGCCAAGCATGATCGAACTCCTTCAGACAGCACTGTTCGGTAAGGGTTCAGGGAAAGGGGGTTGAGCGCCTCGGCCCACTCGCCGTCCGGCAAATGTTTCCCCAGCTCAGAGTGTCGCTCTCGCCCCGTTCCCCTGCTTGACAAAGTTACGCCTACCGGATTCACCGGCGCGATGGGTTGTCCGTCACATTGTTGTACTTCTTCCGGGCTCAGCAGACGTTGAGCCGTCTGCGCCGATCACAGCCCGTCCGGGGGCCCGCTCGCGGCGAGCGCCGCGGTGTACCGGGACATCGGAGTCAGCCGCCGCACTGAACTTCCGGCGGTGGGCGGTAGACCGACGGGGGTTCAGGCCGTGGGGGCCCGCTTCTGGCGCACTGGTGTCACGCGTGACCTGCGGCAGGCGGTCTGCTGCCGATCAGCTCGATCAGGGCCAGGACCACCAGCAGCAAAATCGCTATCACGATGGCCAGGCTGGCGGTCGGCTGGCCCCAGAACACGAAGACCAGCGCGGCCAGGGCGACGGCGCAGATTCGCAGCACCTTCCGGTGCGCGTAGGTCCAGATGCCCGCCGGGCCGGCGGACACGCCGTGACGTTCGCCGCCGTGGCGGATCCAGCCCAGCCCGTGCGCGAAAGCCTCCCGGATCCGGACCGCAGTCCCTGAGGGGCCGGCCAGGAACCCGCCCGCGGCGACGATCAGGCCTGCCACCAGGACCGTGCGCAGGCCTTGCTTGATGAACACGACGAGCGTGTCGAACAAGGCGGCCGCGGCGTCGGCGGGCAGCTTGCTGCTGGGCACGCTGTTCAGGTAGATGCCGCGGAAGATCAGCAGCCCGGCGGCGAGCACCAGCATCGAGGCGGCGAGACCGAGGCCGGCGCCGATCAGCGCGCGGCGGCGGCCGCGGGCGGCGAGCACGCCGAGGGCCAGCAGCAGCAGCGTGAGTACCGGCAGCACGATCTTGAGGTCGTTGATCAGCCGGTAGCCGGTTTGTGCCTTGACTAGGTACTTGGCCGAGAACAGGGTCAGCGTCGGGTTGATGGCCGGGATCTTGCTGACGAGGCTGAAGCCCCGGTTGACCAGGTCCTGCTTGACGATGTCAATAAACGGGCCCAGGTTCAGCACGACCTGGCCGTTCTTGACGCTGACCGAGCTGCTGCCCTGGCCCGACAGCGCCTTCACCAGTTCCTGGTGCACCAGGGTGTTGGCCTGGACCCAGGCCCGGGCGAAGCGCGGGCCCGTCACGATCTTGCGGACCTCGCTGTGAATGGATCCGGCGACCCCGCTGGCGATCGAGGGGGCCACCGACTTCAGTAGCGCGCTGACTTTGGTCAGTCCACGGCCCGACAGCGCGGCCTCGGCCTGGCCGGCGTACCCGGTCACGTCGAGCTTGCTGGTGATCTGGGCCGTGATCTTGTCGGTCAGGGCGTTCTGGATCGCCGGATCATGGACCAGCGGCTCCATCGTCGCCACGTAGCGGCCAGTGTTGGTGACCTCGTTGGCCGCCCAGACGGCCAGCACCGAGACCGGCGCAAGCACGCAGCCGAGCACGATGAGGATGGTAGCGACCAGAGGCCGCCAGCCGATGCGCGAGCGCCGGGCCGGCCGGGCAGGTTGCCCGCGGGGCTCGTCCCGGTCGTCTTCCCGGCTGGGCCCCAGGTCTGCGGCTGCAGGTTCGAGGTTGCCACGGCCGTCAGACACTGCCACCCCCCCGCCGGGCTTTCCTGAGGAAGCTTCCGCGTGCGGCCGCGGCCGTCATGTCACAGAATTGCCCGACGCTGCCGCCCACTGTCCCTGGGCAGGCCGGGACGCGGCTCACCCCCCATGGGTGACTCCTGGCCGCTTTGTCACCAGGGCCGCCGGGACCGGCTGGTGCGCGCGGAGGCGATGATGCGCTACGTCAGCTTGTCAATTTCCAGCTCAAACGGGTCGGCCCACTCGCTGACGTTGACGGTCCGGTGGCCGCGCGATTCGAGGACAAGGACGGTCCGGCCCCTGGCGATCGGCTCAGCCGACCAGGCGATGTAGGCCTCCGTGCCGCCCCGGATCTTGAGCATTACTTCTCCCGGCCCAGCCTGCCCGCGCGTCGCGATCAGCAGGACGCCGATACTGCCGATCAGTGAGGCCTCCCCAGGCACCCGCGACTCCTCAAATAACCCCGGCTGGTGACTTCACACACTAGACCTGCGGACGGCCCCAAAGGCATTCCGGGCCGCCAGCCACCGCTATCCCGCGCCGCCTCCGCGTGCCCGGCCGGGAGACGCGCGGGGTCAGGTGAACAGCGGGACGCGGCCGGCCAGCGGGCCGAGCACCGCCCGGTCCTCGTCCGTCAGCGGGACCCGCCCGGTGCCCTTGACCGCAGCGCTGGCGTCACCCCAGCTGGCCGGCAGCGGGCTGCCGAGCAGGCCCTCGATCACCCGCCGGGCCAGGGCCAGCGAAACCGGGTCGGGCGGCGGCGCGGACGGCAGATCCACGGTGAGGTCGAGGTAGTGCACCGCGGTCTCCACGGCGAGGGTGGCGGTGAAGTCCGCCGGCCGCAGCACGTGCCCCTGGGTGGCCACCCCCGGGGCCTGGCAGGCGCGGGCCGCCCGGCAGACCGCCGCCGCCGTCTCGGACCACACCCGGGCCAGGGTTCCCGGCTGGTAAGCGGATGCGCCCACGCGCACGAACCGGGCGTGCGCCGCGGCCCCCGCCCGGGCCTGCTCCCCCGCCTCCCCGGGCTGCGGCGTGAACTCGGCCCAGTACGTGACGTCGTCCCGGTCGGCCGGCCCGGTGACCGGGGTCGCGAACGCCACGAGCGCCCGCTGCGCGTCGAGCAGCTGGTGGAACAGCACGTCGGTCACGGCCCACCCGGCGCAGCCGGTCGGGCGGGCCAGATCCGCCTCGCCGAGCCCGGTGACGACGTCGGTGACCCTCCGGTACCCGGTCTCGAGAGCGTCCAGCACGGCGGCATGATCAAGCTCGGTCACCGGTTCATCCTGCCAGCCGGGTGCCCGGGGGGGTCGCAGGCCCGGGGCCCGGCGGCGCGGCGCAGCGCGAGAGGGTCGCCGCCAGGCGGCCGGCGGCCCCCGGCGGGAGGTTCCGGAGCGGGGAATCGGTCCGGAGAAAAACCTCGGCGCCGTGGAATAGCCCGCGGGGGGCACGCGTTCTTAACCATCGCTGGTGTGTTCGTGTCCCCCGGGCCGCAACTCATCTGCCTTCGCGGAATACCGTCCGGCTGGAGCCGCGTTGTGCCACTCGCCGAGAGGCGACCGCACACCAGCGCTTAAGCGCTGAGGCCCGCGGAGCACAACTCCGCGGGCCTCAGCGCTGTCCAGGGGTGGAAGGCGTCCCCGGCCAGGCGCCGTGCCGGACATACGGCTCGAACGCGGCGACCGGGGCCGGGGGCGGGGGCGGCGGGATCCGCAGCCCGAGGCGGGCGAGACGGTCTGCGATGGTGCCGGTTCGTTCGTTCATCTGGGCTCCGATTCCCGGGCCCGGTACGGGCCCGCCGTTGCAGAAGCCGGCCTGAGGTCACCAGTCACCGCTCAGCAACTCCTTCACTGCGGCAATGCGGGCCTCGTCGCGCTGATAGAACACCCACTGCTTGATCTTGGTGCCGCGAATCAGACCGGCGCGGCTGAGGACCTTCAGGTGCTCCCCGCAGGTCGGCTGGCTCACCCCGAGCTTGTCCGCTATGAACAGCGAGCACACCCCGTCCCGCACCAGATCACCGTCGCGCTGGGCGGGGAAATGCGCCTGCGGATCACGCAGCCACTCCAGGATCATCACCCGCTTTTCGCTGGCCAGCGCCTTCATCAGGTCCACGTCCAGAGGCAGGTCGGCGTGCGGCACATAGCTATTATGGCAACTAGCTAAATATCTGTCTATAAGAGGAACGCCTGCGCCCGTCCCAGCCAGGCTGAACCCCAGGTCACCTACGTTTTCAGGCAGCCGCTAAGCCCAGGCCGGCGTCCAGGTCCCGGCGCCGGAGTCACGGGGCCGTGCGGAGCCCAGGTGATCGCGGAGCGCGGCGAGGGCGGGATGCCGGTTGTCGCGGCGCCAGATCAGCGAGTGCGGGTAGACCGGCACCGGGTCACGCACGACGATGCGCCGCAGGTCGTGGCCGGCGGTCCAGGCGGGCTGGGTCTGCTCGCCGACGAAAGTGGCCAGGACCGGGGACGCGGCGATCACGTCCAGCAGGGACTCGGTGCCGAAGCGGGGCTCGGCCGTATCGATCGTGAGCCCGAACGCGGCGGCGAGGTCGTCGTAATACGCGGCCCACTCCGTTCCGCTGACGATGCCGGGCATCCAGATCCGGTGCCCGGCCAGCTGGGCGGGCGTGACCGCGCGGGCGGCGGCGAACTCATGCGCCGGCCCCACCAGGAGCTGGACGGGCTCGTCCAGGACCCGGACGGCCTCGACGCCCCCGGGAAGCGGCCGGGCGGCCGCGGTGACGGCGCGGAAGGACGCGTCGATCGCGGCGGACCGCACCGCGGTGATGGCCGCGCCGGCGTCGAAGTGGGTCACGACGTCGAGCTCGGTCCCGGGATGCGCACGGTGGAAGCCGCGCAGCAGGCCTGCGGGGGCGAGCCGACGGCCGATCACGTTGACGCGGAGCGGGCGGCGGCCGGGACGCACGGACGCGGCGGCCCGCTCTTCAGCCTGGAGGAGATCGCGGGCGCAGGGCAGGAAGGCCTGCCCGTCGGTGGTGAGCTGGGCGCCGCGCGCGGTGCGGGTGAACAGCCGCACCCCCAGGTCCTTCTCCAGCGCGGCGATGCGCTTGGACACGGCCTGCTGGGTAATCGACAGCTCTACCGCGGCTTCCTGGAACTGGCCCGCGTCCGCGACGGCGGCGAAGGTGCGCACGGCATCGAGGTCCACGCGGACCGACCCTAGTTTCCGGCGGCCCTTAGTTCCAGCGGTCTTAGCTTCGGCGGGCCTAGTTTCCAGCGGCCTTAGTTCCAGCGAGCTCGCCGCACAACGCGTCGTTGTGGCTCGCCGGCCGCGTGGTTGTTTGATCCGCCGGCCTCCGGCCGCTTTGATCGCGGTGGGCAGCGACGCTGCCCGGGTGAGGCGGCGAGGGGCGTACCGGGCATGGCGGTGAGGCGGTCGCTGGGGCGGCAGTTCGGGTGGCTCTGGGCGGCGTACGCGGTCAGCGCGTACGGCTCGGGGATCGGCCTCGGCGCGTTTTCCGTGATCGCGATCCGGGTGCTGCACGCCGGGCCGGGTGAAGTATCAGGACTGGCGGCGGCGGGGCTGGCGGCGGGCGCGGTCGTCGCGGTCCCGCTCGGGCCATGGGTAGAGTTCCGCCGCAAGCGGCGGGTGATGGTGGCGATGGACCTGACCCGGTTCGCGGCGCTGATGAGCGTTCCCGCCGCGTACGCGCTCGGCGCCCTGAGTTTCGCCCAGCTCCTGGCCGTGTCGGTCATCCTCGCCGCGGCCAAGATCGCCTTCGCCGCGGCGAGCGGCGCGAACCTGAAAGCGCTCGTGCGGCCGGAGGACCTGCTCGTCGCGAACGGGCGGTTCGAGTCCACGACCTGGACCGCGACCATGGCCGGCCCGCCGATCGGCGGAGCGGCCATCGGGCTGTTCGGCCCGGTGACCACCGTGACGGCCGACGCGATCAGCTACCTGCTCTCGGCGGCCGGGATCGGCGCGATCCGGGGCAAGGAGCCGCGCCCGGATCGGGGCGGTGCCCCGCGCCTGCGGGCCAGTGACCTGCCCGACGGGTGGCGGTGCATCCTGGCCCATCCGGCGCTGCGCCCGCTGTTCTTCAACACGCTGCTGGTCAACGGCCTGATCATGACCACCGCGCCGCTGACCGCCGTCCTCATGCTCGGCCGCCTCGGATTCGCCCCGTGGCAGTACGGCCTGGCGTTCGCGGTCCCCTGCCTCGGCGGGCTGATCGGCTCACGGCTGGCCCGCCGGCTCGCCGCACGGTTCGGGCAGCACCGGGTGATGCTCATCGCCGGGGCCCTGCGCGGGTGCTGGCTGCCCGGGCTGGCCTTCATCGGCCCGGGCGCGGCCGGGATCCTGCTCGTCATCGCCGTCCAGTTCGGCCTGGTCACGTGCATCGGCGTGTTCAACCCGCTGATGGCCACCTACCGGCTCGAGCAGACCCCCAAGGACCGGATCGCCCGCACCCTGTCCGCGTGGTCGGTCACCAGCAGCCTCACCATCGCGGCCCTGACCGCCCTGTGGGGCCTGCTGGCCACCCTGACCAGCCCCCGCACGGCCATCGCCGCCGCAGGCGTCCTCATCCTGGCCACCCCCCTGCTGCTGCTGCGGTTTCCCCGGGGGAAGGTCACCCCCCAGCCGGAGCAGGAACTGGCCCAGAGCCACGCATGAGGTCATAGGGGTTGATGTCGCGGGCGTGCCCGGGGCGAGCTTAGGGATAGCTCCCCGGCGAGGGGGAGGCGCGCCCTCGCCGGGGAGGGGGAGGCGCGCCCTCGCCGGGGAGGGGGAGGCGCGCCCTCGCCGGGGAGGGGAGGCGCGCCGCAGGCGTGTCCTCGCCGGGGAGGGGGGGCGCGCCGCAGGCGTGTCCTCGCCGAGCCGGCGAGTAACCCGGCACCCGCAGCAGCCGACGTGCCTACCGGAGCGGGCCAGTGGGGGGTCCGGGGGGTCGCCCCCCCCGGGCTAGCAGAGCCAGCGGACGCCGGTGGCGGCCAGGACGTCGGGGCCTGCGGGCAGGCCGTCCTGGGCGCCGGGCCTGGTCACCGCCGTGGCGGCGACCGCGCAGGCGAGCCGGACCGCCTCCGGGGGCGCTACTCCAGACGCCACCGCCACGCCTAGCGCGGCGACGAAGGCGTCACCGGCGCCGACGCTGTCCACGCTCTCCACGCTGAACCCCGGCACGGCGAGCGCGCCGCCCCGGTCAGCCAGCACCGGGTCAGCCAGCACCGCCCCGTCCCGCCCCAGGGTGATCACCGCATGGCCGCCGCCCGCCGCGGCCAGGTCGGCCGCGGCGGCCTGGGCCCCGGCCACGTCCGTCACCGCGCGGCCCAGGATCGCGCCCGCCTCCGGGGCGTTGACGATCAGCCAGTCTGCCCCGGCCGCGAGCAACCCCGCCGCCTCCGGCGGGGCAGGGGCCAGGTTCAGCACCGTCATCACGCCCGCCGAGCGCGCCCGGTCCAGCGCGGCCGCCAGGACCGGCACCGGGATCTCCGCGGACAGGATGAGGGCGTCGCAGTCCGCCGCGGCGGACGCGGCCGCCTCCGGCGGGCCGGCCAGGCCGTTGGCCCCCGGCGCGACCGTGATCGAGTTCTCGCCGGTCGCGTCCACGGTGATCAGGGCGAGCCCGGAGGGGACCCCGGCCAGGATGCGCACCGCGGCGACGTCCACCCCGGCCGTCTCCAGCGCCGACCGGAGGGTGCGGCCGAAATCGTCGTCGCCGCAGCATCCGGCCATCCGGACCGAGGCGCCCAGCCGGGCCGCGGCCACGGCCTGGTTGGCGCCCTTGCCGCCGGGCTGCAGCCGCGCGGCGGAGCCGAGCACGGTCTCCCCCGGCCCGGCCAGCCGGGCCACGGTGACCGAGATGTCCATGTTCAGGCTGCCCAGCACGGTGATCCTCGGCGGCATGGGTCCTCCTCACGGCGGTTCTCGTCACGGGCGCCGGCCCGGCGGTCACGGGACAGTCAACCGCACCACCAGCCGGCGGCGGCGCGGGCGGCCCGGGCCCGGCCCCGCGGATCCGGCTCGTCGCTGGCCCAGGCCACATAGCCGTCCGGCCTGATTAAGGCGGCGGCGGGCAGCCGGGTCCCGGCGCAGTGGGTGTACCGGACGCTGCGGACCTGGTCCGGCAGGCCGTCCGCCGCCGCGTTCTGGCCCGCATCCTGGGGCGCCCCCTCCGGCCCGGTCCCGTCCCGGGCCGCCGCGCCGCTCCCCTCCGGTGCGGCCGCCTCGAGGAGCACGAACAGACCGTTATGGAACAAGTCGTAGAGCCGGGCCGTGGTCCCGTCCGTTCCGGTCACCCGGCCGCGCGGCAGCCGGGCGCCGGCCAGCGGGTGGGGAGCGCCGACGCGGGCTGGCGGGCTGCCCGCCGGGGTCGCGGGATACCGGATGGCCAGCCCCGAGTAGCCGCGGGCGAGCCGGGCCTGGACCGGGGGCAGCGGGGCGATCATCCGGTATGCGGCCCAGCGCAGCACCCGCCGGGGCGGGGTGCGCGCCGTATTCAGCCGGAACTGCCGCCCCGCCAGGGCCAGCACGGCGGCCCCCACCGGATGACGCTCCGCGTGGTAGCTGTCCAGCAGCCAGTCCGGCGCCCGGCCGCCGGCGGCCGCGGCCAGTTTCCAGCCCAGGTTGACCGCGTCCTGCAGGCCGGTGTTCATCCCCTGCGCGCCAGCGGGCGAATGGGTGTGCGCGGCGTCCCCGGCCAGGAAGATGCGCCCGTTCCGGTACGCCGGGACCTGGCGGCTCTCGCTGCGGTACCGCCCTGACCAGCCCAGATCACGGGGCCCGAAATCCTGTCCGGTGATCGCGACCAGGCTGGCGCGCACCTCGTCCAGGGTGACCGGGTCGGTCACCGGCACGCCCGCGCGCGCATAGTCGTACAGCACCACCCGGCACGAGCCGTCCCGGAACGGGAACACCAGCAGCATGCCGCGATCGGACAGGTCGCCATAGGCGTCGGTCATGGGCAGGCCGTCGAGGAACATATCCGCCAGGAGCACCGAGCCCGGGTTGGGAAAGCCCGGGAACGGCAGGCCGGCGGCCTGCCGGGTGAAGCTCCGGATCCCGTCGCAGCCGGCCAGGTACGCGGCCCGCTCGACCGTGCCGTCCGCCAGCGTCACCCGCACCTCATCGGCGTCCTGCTCGATGCCGGTGACCTGCGCCGACCAGCGGATCTCCGCACCGAGCCCGGCCGCCCAGCCGGCCAGCAGCGCCTCGATCCGGCTCTGCGGCATGTCCAGCAGGTAGGGAAAGTCGGAGTCCAGCCGGCCGAAACCGATCGCCGCGCCCCTGGGCCCGAGGGGAAAGCTGGGAACGGCCAGCCCGGCTGCGGCGAACCGGGCCGCCTGGCCGCGCAGGTCGAGCAGTTCCATGCTCCGCGCGTGCAGGCAGATAGCCCGGGAGTCCGCGCGGGGCCCGCCGCGCCGCTCCAGCACCACGCAGGGCACCCCGGCCAGGGCCAGTTCGCCCGCCAGCAGCAGCCCGGTCGGTCCCGCTCCGACTACGATGACCCGGCCCGGGCGTGCCTGCCGCACATGTCCTCCCCTACCGGTAGCGGGCTCCACGCACCTCCCGGCACGACTGCGGGCAAATAGGTGGTCCGGGCGCCTCCAATGGGGCATAACTTAAGCGATTAGCGCATCGAACGGTACGAGTACGCCAGCCAGGGACACTAAACGCGATATCGGGTACGGTGGGGAAGATCACAGCGCTTCTGTCCAACGTCTCCGTCCGGACGCTCATCCTGGGCATCGATGAGACCGGGCGGATCATGCAGCATGACCGGAATGCCCCGGACATCCTCCCCCTGGATTCGCTGGTCGGTGCGCACCTCAGCGACCTGATTGCGACCCCCTCGACGGCCGACCGGCCCTCACCATCTTGCTGGATGCCGTCCGGGCCGGCCGGGAGGCCACCGCGGTGCTCCCGATCGGCACCCGGGAAGGGCGCCGGGTGGAGACGGTCGCCAGCGTGCAGCCGATGCTCGGGGAGACCCCGGGCCTGGCCGCCCTGGCCGTGCTGAAGATGCCGCCCACCCAGCACGAGCGGTTCGTGGACCCGGCCCTGATGCGGCACTCGCTGCTCGACGACACCTTCCGGCAGATCGGTGCGACGCTCGACCTGGACCAGGTGGCGCGGGGCCTGATCAATATCCTGGTGCCCCATTTCTGCACGGCGGCCGGCCTGCTCGTGCTGGAGAGCGTGGCCGCCGGGGACGAGTTCCCGGTCAACCCGCCGGATGGCTCCCAGCTGCTCCGCCGGCTCGCGGTGGCCACCGACGACGGCTCCCCTGGCTGGGACGCTGCGTTCCCGACCGGGGAGGTGCTGCTGTACCCGCCGGGCACCCCGTACGTGGAGTGCATGGATACCGGCAAGCCGGTCCGGGTGACCATGATGGACCACCAGGCCGCGGTCAGCATCGCGGAATCCTGGCTGCGGCGGCCCGTGGCCAGCCTGCTGTCCGAGGCGTCCATGCTGCTGCTCCCGCTGGCCACCAAGGACGCGGCGCTTGGCTTCTTCGTCTGCACCCGGAAGTCCGGGTACCGGCCGTTCGACGACTACGACTCCGAGATCGGCATGGAGTTCGCCTCCCGGGCCGGGATCTTCATCGACAACGCGCGCCAGTACAACCGGGAACGCACCACCGCGCTCGACTTTGCAGCGGAGCCTGCTGCCGACCGGCCTGTCCGCGCCGTCGTCAGTGGACGTGCAGCACCGCTACCTGCCGGGCAGCAAGCTGATCGAGGTCGGCGGGGACTGGTACGAGTCGATCGCGCTGCCCGGGGCCCGGGCCGCGCTGGTGGTCGGCGACGTGGCCGGGCACGGTGTCCGCGCGGCCGTGACCATGGGCCGGCTGCGCACCGCGATCCACACCCTGGCCAGCCTGGAACTGGCGCCCGCCGACACGCTGCAGCAGCTCAACGAGCTGATGACGTCGCTCGGCGAACGGGAACCGCACTTCGCGACCTGCGCCTACGCGGTGT
The DNA here is from genome assembly GCA_963723595.1 of uncultured Actinomycetes bacterium. Classification (GTDB taxonomy): domain Bacteria; phylum Actinomycetota; class Actinomycetes; order Streptosporangiales; family Streptosporangiaceae; genus RYN-230. The sequence continues at coordinate 1,554,929 of CAVRRQ010000006.1, read as the reverse complement.
ACGACGCGGTCACCGGGAGCTGCGAGATCGCGTCCGCGGGGCACCTGCCGCCGCTGCTGGTCCGGCCGGACGGCACCGGCGAGTTCCTCGACACCAGCCCGGCGCCGCCGCTCGGCGTGGGCGAGATCCCGGTCGAGAGCCGCACCTTCCAGATCGAGGACGGCAGCCTGCTCGTCCTGTACACCGACGGCCTGGTCGAAGACCGGCAGCGGGACATCGACGACGGGCTGAACTTCCTGCGGGACGTGTTCAAGGGCGAGGCCGCCCAGGATTCGCTGGACGATCTGTGCCGGGCCGCGCTGGCCGGCGTGTACGCCCATCAGCAGCGCGACGACATCGCGATCCTGATCGCCCGGCTCAGCCGGATCCCCGGGGATCACCACGCCGCCTGGACCCTGCCGCCCGAGCTCACCTCGGCGGCCGAGGCGCGCAGCCTGATCCGCGAGCCGCTGGAGCGGTGGGACCTGGGCGACCTCCTGCCCACCACCGAGCTGCTGGTCTCCGAGCTGGTCACGAACGCCATCCGGTACGCGACCGGCCAGGTCACGCTGCGGATGGTGCTCGAGGGGTCGCTGGTCTGCGAGGTGCTGGACGGCTCCGCCGCGCTGCCCCGGCTGCGCCACGCCGGGCGGGACGACGAGTGCGGCCGAGGCCTGGAGGTGGTCAGCCAGCTCGCGCAGCGCTGGGGCGCGCGGCGGACCCCGCAGGGCAAGATCGTCTGGTGTGAGCAGGCGCTCCCGGCCGTGAAGGCAGCCGGGGCGGACAAACCGGCCGGGCCGGCGGCTGGCTGACGGCCCGCGGGCCCGGCCGGCTCCCCCGCTCAGGTCGCGGCGCGCCGGGTGTCCTGCCTGATCGACAGCTTCCCGTTCTGCATGATCCCGATGCGCTGCGCGCGGCGGGCGACCGAGCTGTCGTGGGTGACCAGGATGAAGGTCAGCCCGGTGTCCCGCCACAGCTTCTCCAGCAGGCCCATGATGTCGTCCCGGGTTCCCTCGTCCAGGTTGCCGGTCGGCTCGTCGGCCAGCAGCACCTTGGGCTCCTTGACCAGGGCACGGGCGATCGCCACCCGCTGCTGCTGCCCGCCGGACATCTCCGAGGGCAGGTGCCGGGCCCGGTCACCCAGGCCCAGGTTCTCCAGCGCCGCCATGGCCCGGGCCCGCCGCTCCTGCGCCCCGGTGCCCAGCGGGACCAGGGCGACCTCCACGTTCTCCAGCGCGCTCAGCGTCGGGATCAGGTTGAAGGTCTGGAAGATGAAGCCCATCGAGACCGCGCGGACCTTGGTGACCTGGGTTTCCCGCATGGCGGCCAGGTCCTGGCCGCCGAACTCCACGATGCCCGAGGTCGGCCGGTCCAGGCCGCCGAGGACCTGCAGCAGCGTGGTCTTCCCGTGCCCGGTCGGGCCCTGGATGGCCAGCCACTCGCCGTCCTCGATGACCAGGTCCACGCCGGCCAGCGCATCGACCGTCGCCCGGCCCTTCTGGTATTTCTTGGTCACGCCCGTCAGCTTGTACATGATTTCCCTCTCCTTATCCCGCCCTGCTCACCCGGCGCTGCTCACTCGACCCTGGACAGCGCCGCGGCCGGACGCAGCCGGGCAGCCCGCCAGCCGCCGAAGCAGCCGGCGATGAGGCCGCCGGCGATGGCCAGCACCACCGCGAGGACGACCGCGCCGATCGTCACCGGCGCGCTGAGGTGAACGACCACGCTGTGCGTCGCGTTCGCGGCGGCGCGGACGAAACCGCCCGGCCCGCCGCCTCCGGGTGCGCCTCCGGCGCCGCCGAAGCCGCCGCCGAAGGTCCGGGCCCCGCCGGGAGTGGCCGAGCCGGTGGTCTGGCCGACCGACGCGGTCAGCGGCCGCGCCAGCTTTTCGACCAGGGCGGCCCCGGCGAAGCCGAGCGCGACCCCGATCACGCCGCCGACGATGCCGATGGCGATCGACTCCCCCATCACCTGGCCGATGATCCGGCGGCTCCGCCAGCCGAGCGCCTTGAGCGTGCCGAACTCGCGGACCCGCCGGGTGACGGCGGCCATGGTCAGCAGGCTGGCCAGCAGGAACGCGGCGATCAGCACGGCGATCGCCAGCCACTTGCCGAGGTTGTTGGCCAGGCTGGACGCGCTCGACAGCGACCCGGTGACCTCGCTGGCCAGGCTGCTCGAGGTGGTCACGGTGGCCTTGGGCAGCATCCCGGAGATCTCCCCGGCCACGCCGCTGATGTTCGAGGCGCTGTTAGCGGCCACGTAGATCGTGTTGACCTTGCCCGTCAGGCTGGCCAGCGCCTGCGCCCGGCCCAGCGGGATGAACACGTCGGAGGCGTCGCTGCCCGCGCTGGCGATGCCCACCACCTTGAAGCTGGTCTTGGCGACGGTGACGGTCGAGCCGATGCCCAGCTTCTTCTGGGTGGCGTAGTCGGAGTTGACCACGGCCACATTGGAGGTGGCGTCGGAGGGCGCGAACGTGCGGCCGGACTTGAGCTTGGCCGAGCTGAGCGGCCCGAGAGCCCCGGTGCCCAGGTCGACCCCGCTGACCGTGAACGAGCTGGACTTGAAGTTGCCGCCGAAGGACCCCCCGCCGCCGCCGCTCCCGCCGCTCCCGCCACCGAGGCCGCCGGTCCCGCTGCCGCCCGAGGTGTTGATGGCCGGGATCTTGCCGGTGATGACCGCGTCGGTGAGGCTGAGCGCCCCGGCGGCACCGGCGACGTTGTGCAGCTTGCCGATGCTGGTGACCGACGCCGAGGACAGCGTGCCCTGGCCGATGCTGGTCAGGCGGTCAACGTCGATCTTCGTACCGGACGCGGGCCGCGACCGGCTGCCCACCCGGCCCCGGAAACCGAACCCCGTCGGGCCGCCCGAGCCCGCCGTGGGCGTCTGGGTCACCGTGATGTCGGTCCCCACCCCGTACAGCGAATGCAGCACCGTCGCCTGAGCGTCCTTAACGCCCGAGGAGGCCGCGGTCACGGTTATCACCAAACCGATTCCCAGGGCCAGGCCGAGGGCGATGAATATCGCCTGGCGTATCCGCCGGCGCAATTCGCGCCGGAGATAGGTGAAGAACATGAAGACTCCTCCGGGAATGCCCGCATCACCACGCGGGCCGATGCTGATCCTGGAATGCGCGGCACGGTATGAGCTGCACGGTGTGAGCTGCGCCGCAGGTCCGCCGCACTGCGTCCGCCACACTGCGTCCGCCACACGGGCGCGGATGACGCCGCTCTGCGTGCGAGCTAGATCCTGGCGGTCATTCCTGAATGGCTGCTGCAGGGGCTCTGCAGGATCGCCGTGTTCCCGGGCTCGATCTGATTACAGGCCGCGACCGGATTGCCGGTGGAGCCGGGCCGCGCTTCAGTGGTGGCTGCGCGCGATGAACAGCCGCAGCCACAGGTGACCCTTGATCTCCCAGCTGTGCACCAGCGTGAAACCCAGGCCGTGCAGGATCAGTACCGGCTTGGGCGTGTTCCACTCCACCACCCACAGCCGCCTGACCTGGGTCAGGCGCTGGTGGATCACCGAGGCGGACGCGTAGGTGCCGCCGAGGCTGGCGGACTGCTGCGGTGAGGCGCCGGCGCTGACGTCACGCAGCCGGGCCAGCCCGTCCGGATAGGCCGCCTCGAGGGTCCGCTCGCCGCTTCCCTTCCGCGGCCCGCTCTGCGCGCTCACGTTCAGCAGCGCGTCACCCGGCTCCATGTGCCGGGCCACGATGCGGTCGGCGGCGCGGATATTGATCCCGTGCCCGTCCGGGAGACGCTGGGCGCGCTGGGTGTGCAGCCCGGCCACCAGGATGAGCGCGAGCGCCACCGGACCCGCGTACCGGCCCAGCGCGGCCACGGCCGCCCCGATCAGCAGCGCGGCGGCCGGGATGCAGTACACGATGTAGCGGTAGGTGTAGACGGGATGCGCGAGCGAGGCGACCAGCAGGATCACCGGGGGCAGGATCAGCCAGGGCAGGCACAGCGCGACCAGCCCGGCGGGCCAGTTCCGCGGCAGCCGCGACCGTCCCCCGGCCGCGCTGACGGCCACCCCGGCCAGGCATATCACCACCGTGAGCAGGAACAGCAGCGTCGACGGGCCAATGATCCGCTGCACGCTCAGCACATCTTTCAGCCCGGGCGGCCTGAGCCAGTGGATCTGGTGCAGCTGCCCGTAGCCGACTACGGCTACCGGGCTGACCACGATCACCGCCGCGGCCGCCGCGATCAGCCAGCCCAGCACCAGTCCCCGGTCCACCCGGTAGCGCCGGCGCAGGCAGGCCAGGGTGACCGCGTGGGCGACCACGATCAGCAGGCCGAACAGGTTGGCCAGCCCGAGGACCAGCCAGCGTCACGCCGTAGGCGATCATCCAGCGCGACCGGGCCGCCTCCGCCTGGAGCGCCCGGACCAGGCAGTAGCTGGCCACCGGCCCGCCGCCGCGACCAGTGCGCCCTCACGGGCGGTCTCGGCGAACCAGCTGACCGGGGCAGCACGGCGAAGACCAGTCCCGCCGCCAGCCCGGCCCACGGGACACCAGCCGGCGGCCCAGGACGGTGACCACGGCGGCCGCGACGGCCAGGGCCATCGCGGACGGCAGCCGGACCGCGAACTCTCCGGAACCGCCGATCCGGACCACGACCCAGATCAGCGAGTAGTACAGCGCCGTGCACCACATCGACGGTGCCGAGCATCCGGACCAGCTGGGGAAAGCTCCGGTGCACCGCCGCCAGGGTGGCGCTCTCGTCCCGGCTGAACGACGGCCGCTGGATCTGGTACAGGCAGAACACCAGCGTGACGACGGCAGGGATCAGCGGCAGCCAGGCCGGGCCGGGATCGGGGCGATCCGGCGGCCCGGCTTCGCCGGCGCGGCCGGTACCGCCCTGCCCGTCGATGACGGCCGGGCGCGCGGAACCCGACAATTCGTTGTCCTCACCGAAGCGGCGGGCCACCCCGCTCGAGCCTGCGGACGGCCGGAATTGCGCCGAATTCCCACACCGTACGTGAGCCGCGGTGCCGCTTTCGCGATCACCTGTCGCCTTGGTGATACCAATGGAAAAACTAGGCCGATCCGTGACCAATAACGGACCGGCCATTACCTCCGGCTCGCTGCCGCGCGGCCGGGCGATTGGCTGCCGCGCGCGGTGCGGCGATTGGCCGCCGTGCGGGGCTAGATGCCGCGCGCGGCGCGGATCGTCTCCCGCAGCGAGTTCGTCGTGGCCAGCACCGCCGAAGGCTCGTAGCCGCAGTGCGCCATGCAGTTCGCGCAGCGCGGGTCCTTGCCCCGTCCGTAGGAGTCCCAGTCGGTGGTCTCGATCAGCTCCTTGTACGTCTTCACGTAGCCGTCCGACATCAGGTAGCAGGGCTTCTGCCAGCCCAGCAGGGAGTAAGACGGGATGCCCCAGGCGGTGCACCCGAACTCCGCCTTGCCCTCCAGGAAGTCCAGGAACAGCGGCGTGTGGTTGAGGCGCCAGCGCTTGCGGTTCCCGTTGTCGAAGGCCTTGCGGAACAGCTCCCGGGTCTCGGTGACGCCGAGAAAGTGCTCCTGGTCAGGAGCCTTCTCGTAGGCGTAGGCGGGCGAGATCTGCATCTCGTCGATGCCCAGGTCGTCGTTGAGGTAGTTCAGCACGTCGATGACGGTCTGCGGGGTGTCGGTGTTGAAGACGGTGGTGTTCGTGTTGACCTTGAACCCCCGCTCTTTCGCGTCCTTGATCGCCGCGACCGCGTCGTCGAAGACGCCCTCCTTGCAGACCGACTCGTCGTGCCGCTCGCTGCAGCCCGTCGATGTGCACCACCCAGGCGAAGTACGGCGACGGCTTGAACTTGTCGATCTTCTTCGGCAGGAGCAGCGCGTTGGTGCACAGGAAGACGAACTTCTTCCGCTTGACCAGCTCGGCGACCAGCTCATCGATCTGCGGGTGCATCAGCGGCTCACCGCCGGCGATGGACACCATCGGGGCGCCGCACTCCTCGATGGCGGCCAGCGCCTGCTCGACCGGCATCCGCTGCTTGAGCAGGGTGTGCGGCTGCTGGATCTTCCCGCAGCCCGCGCACTTCAGGTTGCACGCGAACAGGGGCTCCAGCTCGACCAGAAGCGGGAACTTCTTCGTTCCGGTCAGCTTCTGGCGCATCAGGTACGAGCCGATGCGCATGCTCTGGCGTAGGGACACGCTCATGACTGCCTAACCTCCTTGGGCAGGCTGAATCGGATGTTCTCAGTGGTGATCACACGCTCGCTGACCTCGACGGTGCCGAGGCCCCGCAGAGCGGTGATGATGTCCTGGACGACCGCCGGGGGCGCGGACGCACCCGCGGTCAGGCCGATCGTGGACATCCCGGCCAGCCAGCCCAGCTCGATGTCGGACGGGCCGTCGATCAGGTAGGCGGTGAGTGCCCGCCCGCTGCGCGGTCTCCACCAGCCGCACAGAGTTCGATGAGTTCGCCGACCCGGCCACCAGCACCAGGTCGGAGTCGGCGGCCACGGCACGGGCCGCGCGCTGCCGGTTGGTGGTCGCGTAGCAGATGTCGTCGCTGCCCGGCGCGCGGGCGGCGGGGAAGCGCTCGCGCAGCGCCTCGGCGATGTCCGCGGCCTCGTCGGCGGCCAGCGTGGTCTGCATGAGGTAGGCCACCTTGCCCGGGTCCGGCGGCTGGAGCGCGCCGACGTCCTGCGCCGTCTGGACCAGCGCCACCGATTCCGGTGCCTCGCCGAGGGTGCCCTCGACCTCCTCGTGCCCCTCGTGCCCGATCAGCGCGACCAGGTAGCCATCCGAGGCGAACCGGCGCGCCTCGGCGTGCACCTTGGCCACGAGCGGGCAGGTGGCGTCCACCGTGGTCAGCCCGCGGCGGTCGGCCTCGGTGCGGACCGCCGGGGACACGCCGTGCGCGGAGAACACCACGCAGGCACCGTCCGGCACCTCGCTGAGCTCGTCCACGAAGACCGCCCCGCGCTCCTCGAGCCCGGCCACCACGTGGGAGTTGTGCACGATCTGCTTGCGCACGTAGACCGGCGGCCCCTGCTGGTCGAGGACCCGCTCCACGATCTCGATGGCCCGCTCCACCCCGGCGCAGAACGAGCGCGGCCCGGCCAGCAGCACCTGCCGCTGCCCCACGGCCGCGGCCCAGCGGGCCAGCGCGGGCCCGGCGGCGCGCAGCGACCGCAGCGCGGCCAGCCCGCCGCCCAGCACCCCGGGACTGACCAGGGGCCGGTCTGGCGTATCCGAGACAGCCCGGACCACCGCCAGCGGCCTGCCGTCCGCCGCGCGGGCCAGCACCGCCGACTCCATATCCGCAACGAGGGCCCCGGTCGCGGCCAGTCGTTCCCGCTCGGTGCCACGGACCAGATGGTCCACGGTGACGACCCGGCCCACCCGGACCCGCAGCCCCGCCCGGCGCAGCTCGCCTGCCAGCAGGGCGGCCGAGGGGCAGGGGATGACCGTGTGCCCGTCGGTGACCTCGCTGGCGACCACGAGATCGCCCGGCCGCAGATCGGCGGCCAGTCCGCCGCCCACGCCGGCTATCGCCAGCGCGGCGAACGGCTGATCGCGCAGCATGGTTTCCCGGGCGCTGGCCCGGCGTGAGCCCGTAGCCGGTCACCACGACCTGGGTCGCTTCCCGGTCTGCGCCTTCGCCTGTCCCTGGGCCTGCGCCGCGCAGCCCGCGCCGGATCGCCCGGGCCTCCAGCCGCAGCGGGGCACAGACCAGCAGCCCGGACCCGGTCACCGGGCTGCGGCGCGCCCGCGAGCTGGCCGCCTGGAGCCGGGTCATGGCCGGGCCGCCAGGTACCGGCCCAGCGCGGACACCGGGAAGACCAGCCGGTACAAGTGGTAGTTGATGTAGAAGTCGCGGGGGAAGCCCGTCCCGGTGTACTGCGGCTCATCCCAGGTGCCGTCCGCGCGCTGGTGCCCGGCGAGCCAGCGCACCCCGGCCTCGGCGGCCGGGCCCGGCGGACCCGCCGCGAGCAGGGCCAGCAGCGCCCACGCGGTCTGGGACGCGGTGGATGTGCCCTGCCCGGCCAGCTGCGGGTCGTCGTAGGAACGCATGTCCTCACCCCAGCCGCCGTCCGGGTTCTGATGGTCTTCCAGCCAGCGGACCGCGCGGCGGATGACCGGCTTGGACGGCGGCACCCCGGCCGCGATCAGGGCCGGCACCACCGCGCCGGTGCCGTACACGTAGTTGGCGCCCCAGCGGCCGAACCAGGAACCGTCCTCCTCCTGGGCCCGCAGCAGCCACACCACGCCACGGCGGGCGGCCCGGCTGCCCGCCAGGCCCTCCGCGGCCAGCGCCTCGACCACGTGGGCGGTCACGTCGGCCGACGGCGGGTCGATGACCGCGCCGAAGTCACAGAACGGCAGCTTGGTCACCAGCGTGGAGGTGTTGTCGGCGTCGAAGGCGCCCCATCCGCCGTCGGCGGACTGCATGCCGGTGATCCAGCGCAGCCCGCGGCCGATGGCGGGGTGGCGGGGCTGCCCACCCTGGACCTGCCCCTGGGCGGTGCGGCGGAGGGCCAGCACGGCCTCCGCGGTGTCGTCGATGTCCGGGTAGCCGTCGTTGTCGAACTCGAACGCCCATCCGCCGGGCTTCCAGCCAGGGGCGGCGGACCTGCCAGTCACCCGGGCCGGCTATTTCCTCGTCGAGCAGCCAGCCGGCCGCCCTGGTCATCGCGGGGTGGTCCGGCGGCAGCCCGGCGTCGGCCAGCGCGACGACGGCCAGCACCGTGTCCCACACCGGTGACTGGCAGGCCTCGAGCCTGCGCACCGGCCCGTCGGGTGAGTCCTCGTGATCGTGAACCGGTCCAGCCCGGCCAGGCCGCGCTTGATCACCGGGTGGCCGAGCCCGTAGCCGAGCAGGTGCAGGGCGATCAGCGAGTACACCCAGGGCGGCTGGATCCCTCCCCAGCAGCCATCCTGCTCCTGCCGGGCGATGATCCAGTCCGCGCAGCGGCGCAGCGCGGCCCGCCGCATCGCCCGCACCGGCCGGGTCCGGTGGCCGTGGCGCTCGAGCACGTGCAGCATCCGGTCCAGCCCGCCGAAGGCGAGGTCCCAGCCGGTCCGGTCCGCGGCCTGAGACGGCTTGCGGGCCCGGTCACCTGGCCCATCCTGGCCAGGCGCCCGGATCTCGTCCAGGCCGAAGGGGAGGGACCGGACCGGTCGGAGCGAGCCCACCACGGTCAGCGGCACGATCGTCTGCCGCGCCCAGCAGGCCCAGTCGTACACATTAAGCGGGAACCAGGTCGGCAGGTACACCATTTCGGGAGGCATCACCGGCAGGTCATCCCAGGACCACTGGCCGAACAGCGCCAGCCAGATCCTGGTGAACACCCGGGTGGCGCGGATCCCGCCCCGGGCGTTGATCCACCCGGCCGCCCTGGCCATGTGCGGTGCGCCAGGCAGGTGCCCGGCCAGCCGCAGGGCGACGTAGGCCTCGACGGTCGTGGACAGGTCTCCCGGGCCGCCGAAGTAGTTGGCCCAGGTCCCGTCGGCACGCTGCTGGGAGGCGATCCACCGGCCGGCGGCGGCGGTCTCCTCCTCGGTGCGGATGCCGAGGAACTCCCGGAGCAGGAGATCCTCAGCGTCCATCGTAACGTTGGTCTCCAGCTCCCCCTGCCACCAGCCCTGCTCGTGCTGGAGGCCGAGCAGGTGGTCGCGGGCGCGGGCCAGCGCGGCCTCCGCGCCGGAGAGCGCTGAGGTATCACCGGATCGCGTGTGCGTCACTGTCATCGTCTCGCCTCGCCTTCACCACACTGCACCGCACCAGCACCTGGCTCAGCAGTCGCACCAGGCCGCGGACTTGAGCCGGGCGCTGACCGTCGTCAGCGCCGCCGGGCCTCAGCTCTGATGGCCCACACCAGCGGTCAAGCTGTCAATCTGCTGATCACCGCGATCTCACGGCTCACCGGCGAGCGCGGACGGTCCCATCAACAAATGTCTGATCACAGGGCCGCTCACCATTGGCGCGCCGTGATGAACTCGGCGATCCCCGCGAACTCGGCACGCACCTCGTCGGGCATGTCGGTCTCGGTTAGGCACTTCTCCGCCGCGGCCAGCTGCGCCGCGGCCTCGTTCTCGGTCCAGTCCTTGCCGCCCGCCTCTTCCACGAGGCGCGCCGCCCGGAGCAGGTCTTCCTCGCTCAGCGGCTCGGTCCTGGCCAGCAGCCCGGCCAGCTCCTCCGCAGCCGGGGCCCCGCTGTCCAGCGCGGCCACCACGGGCAGTGACTTCTTCCTCGCCCGCAGGTCCGCGCGGACCGGCTTGCCGGTCACCTCGGGCGCACCCCAGATGCCGAGCAGGTCGTCGGTCAGCTGGAAGGCCAGCCCAGCGTGGGCGCCGAAGCCAGCCAGGCCCATGGCCAGCCCGGGCGGGGCACCGACGTGGATGGCCCCGATGCTGCACGCGCAGGCCATCAGCGCCGCGGTCTTGTCCCCGGCCATGGTCAGGCACTCGGGCAGGTTCACGTCGTTGCGCTGCTCGAACGCCAGGTCCGCGCCCTGCCCCGCGATCAGCCGGAGGACCGCGGCGGACAGGCAGCGCGCGGCCCAGATGCCCTGGGCGGCGGTGTCCTCCAGCAGGATGTCCTGGGCCAGCGCGAGCAGCGCGTCGCCGGCCAGGATGGCCGCGCCGACGCCGTGCACGGTCCAGGCGGTCGGCCGGTGCCTGCGCTCGGTGTCGCCGTCCATGATGTCGTCGTGCAGCAGCGAGAAGTTGTGCACGAGTTCCACCGCGACCGCGGCGGGCACACCGCGCTCCGGCGACGCCCCTGCCGCCCTCGCCGAGAGCAGCGCCAGCGCCGGGCGGAGTGCCTTGCCCGCCCCGCTGCCGTCCAGCCCCAGGTGGTAGGCGGCGACGGTACGGACTTCCGGGCTGAGCCGGTCCACCGCCGCGGCGATCGCCGGGCCGACGAGATCGCGGGCGGTCTCCACGCCCGCGGGCATCACGGCGGTCACGACGCGGCCCCGGCGACCTCGGCCGCCCGCGCGGCCAGGGGAGCCTCGCGGCGTGATTGGTTGATATCGCGTCGCAGCTCTCGCGCTGCGGACAGTCCGCTTCGCACGGCACCCTCCATCGTGTCGGGCCACCCGGTATTGGTCCATGCGCCCGCGAGCACCAGGCCAGCCAGCCTGGTCGTGGCTCCCGGCCGCTTCTCGCCACAGCCGGGCTCCTGCCGGAACGTGGCCCGGCGTTCCCTGGTGACGAAGAAGTCTGTGATCCGCGCGTCACGCGCGGCAGGAAAGATCTTCTCCAGCGCGGGCACGAACCGCTCCCGCAGCTGGGCCGCGGGCGTGTCCACGACGTCGTCCGCGGCCGACACGGAGACGGCCAGATACTGCCCGGCGGCCAGCCCCGAGGGCCCGGTGCGGTCGAAGACCCACTGCACGGGCGAGTTCACCGCGGCCGCGAAGGGCAGCCGGGTCACCCGCCGGTCGTAGAGGACGTGCACGTTGACGATCGGGGAGGCGCCCAGCTCGCGCCACCGCTCCGGGCCCGGGCCGGGAGCGGCCGCACCCTCCGGCAGCAGCCGGGCCGCTGCCTCCGGCGGCACGGCCAGGACCACCCCGTCCGCCGCGGCGATGTCCGCGCCGGGCGGGGCATCGCTCACCCCGCGGTCGGCCAGCCGGACCTGGAAACCGCCGCTGGGCAGGGGCTCGACCGAGGTCACCTTCGCCCCGAGCCGCACGCTCGCGCCGAGCTGGCCCAGCAGCCGCGCGCCGGCCCGGCCGTGCAGGTCGCCGAGCGGGACGGCCGGCGTGCCGATGTCCGCCGCGTCGCGGGCCCCGAGCAGCGCGGTGCGCACCACCGTCGCCGCCAGGGACAGGTTGGCGTCGTCCCCGGCCACGTTCAGCGCGGACACGGTGAACAGGTCCCAGAGCACCCGCCGGGCCCGCTCGGTCTGCCCCCGGGCCGCCAGCCAGTCGCCCAGGCGCTGCGCGTCGAGGCCGGGCCGGGAGGGGTCAAGGAACCGCATGGCCAGGGCGGCCCGGGTGACCCGGAGCCGCTCAGCGGGCGAGAGCAGGGGGTACGTCCCCAGCGCCTGGCCCATGTGCAGCGGGCCGGGGAGCCGGGTGCGGCGGAGCCGGGCCTGGCCGTGCGGGCCCAGCACCATGACGTCGAAGCGGTCCTGGAGGGACACCGAGCCGGTCATCCCGAGCCGGGCGATCAGCTCCCGGTAGGCGGTGCAGCAGCCGAGGAACACGTGCTGGCCGTTGTCGACGACCAGGCCGTCCCGGGTGAACGAGCAGGTTGCCCCGCCCAGCCGGGGCCGGGACTCGAGCAGCGTGACCCGGGTGCCCGCCTCACGCAACGCGATCGCGGCGGTGATCCCGGCCAGCCCGCCGCCGACCACCACCACATGGCGCCCGGGCTGGTCCGGGGCGGCACTGGCCTGGACGGCACTGGCCTGGACGGCACCGGCCTGGACGGCATCGGCCTGGCCGGGGCCCGCCGGGACCGGGCTGAGCGGCCTGGGGCTCATCGGGGCGCTCCCGCGGTCGTCGTGGACTGCGGCGGCCCCGCGCGCCGCCCGGAGCGCAGCGCGGCGCCGCCCAGTGATCTGACCGCCACCATGGCCTTCTGGCCGGGCGAGAGGGAGACCCGGCGCTGCAGCACGAGCTCCGGGGCGGCGGCGATGCTCTGCAGCAGGCGGTAGTAGATCCCGGCCATGGCGCCGGTGCACGCCGCGCTGCGCCGGTCCAGCATCGGCATCAGCCGCAGCCCCCGTGCGTACCAGTCACGGGCCCGCTCCGCCTCGAAGACCACGAGGTCCACGAGCTTCGGGTCGGCGGCCGGCCAGCCGGAGCCGCCCGGGCGCAGCTCGGTGCCGAACCGCTTGAAGTCCTCGTCGGGCAGGTAGATCCGCCCGTCCCGGTAGTCCTCGCTGATGTCGCGCAGGATATTGGTGAGCTGGAGCGCCACGCCGAGCGCGTCGGCCAGCGGGGCGGCCGTGGCCACATCCCGGGTCCCGAACACCCCCAGCGACAGCCGCCCGATGGAGCCGGCCACGCAGCGGCAGTAGATCCGCAGGTCGTCGAAGGTCGTGTAGCTGGTGCCCCGCACGTCGGCTTCGCACCCGTCGATCAGCTCGCCGAACGCCTCCAGCGGGATGGGGAACTGCCGGCCTGCGTCGGCGAGGGCCATCAGCACGGGATCGCCGGCGCCGGCCGTCTCCGGGCCCGGGGTGCCCAGGCTGGCGGGGGCGCTTCCGCCCGCCACCGCCATGATGGCGGCCCGGGCCGCGGCCAGGGCGGTGAGCTTGTCGGCCGAGGGCATCGTGCCGTCACCGATGTCGTCAATGCGGCGGGCGAACGCGTACACCGCCGCCAGGGCCCGGCGCTTGCCCGGGGGCAGCAGCCTGATGCCGTAGGAGAAGTTGCGCGCCTGAGACCAGGTGATTTCCTCACAGTGCCGGTAGGCCGCCGCCACGTCCATCGCATCACCTCCCAGCTGCATAAGCCCTCAGCATCTCCCTGGCCAGCCGCCCGCGGCGCGGCTTGTGGGTCGCGCGCAGCACATCATGTCCGGCCGCCGTGATCGCGGCCAGGGCGGCTCGGCCGCCCGCGACGTAACCGGCCACGGCAACCCGGGCAGATCCGCGCAAATTCCCCACCAGCGGGGCGCCTTCGTCGAGAAGCCGGCCCGCCCGCCCCACCTCGAACGCCATCAGGGCCCGGAGCTGCGGCCCGGCCGACGGGGCGGCCAGGTCGCTCTCGGCGCAGCCGAACCGCTCCATGTCCTCGGCCGGCAGGTAGATGCGGCCCGCCCGGTAGTCCTCCGCCACGTCCTGCCAGTGCTCGGCGAGCTGCAGCGCGGTGCAGACCCGGTCGGAGAGGACCATCCGCTCGGGGGTGGCCACCCCGAAGACGTACAGGACGATCCGGCCCACCGGGTTGGCCGACAGCTCGCAGTAGCCGGCCAGGTCGCTGAAGGCCGGGTAGCGGGTGACCACCTGGTCCTGCCGGTTGGCCCGGATCAGGTCCGCGAACACCTGCTGCGGGACGCCGCACTCCCCAGCCACCGTGGCCAGCGCGCGGACCACCCCGATCCGGGGCCCGTCCCCGGGCGGGCCGGCGGCAGGCGTGCTGTCCCGGGCCGGGCCGCCCTGGGCTGGGCCGTCGTGAGCCGTGCTGTCCTGAGCAGGCGCCTCCCGCAGGGCCGGGTCCTGGAACTGGTAAAGCCGACCGAGGTCGGCTTCTAGCTCGTCCAGGAGTTGGGCCCTCTCGTCGGGAGGGGCTTCATCGCCCATGTCGTCCACGGCCCGGGCGAACCCGTAGACCGCCTCCAGGCGCCGCCGGTACCGGCCCGGCAGCAGCCGCAGCGCCACCGGGAAGTTCTCCCCCGAGGCCTGGGCAGCCGCAGCAGACCCGATGGCCTCCGCGGATGGGGAAGCCACCGCAGTGCCGCGTGGCTCACCCAATCGAGTTACCCCCTGGCTCACAGCACCTATCACCGCACACTCGCCATACAAATGCAAACAATGACATGAGCGTCACCTGACGCGGGTGTCGCTGATCGTCCGATGAAGCCCCGCACGTTCAACGCGGCCTTCACCCGAACAGCACGATCTCATTATGCCCAGCCGCCTGGCGGGCACGCACGCGGGGCAGGCATGGCAGCGGAGTATCACATTGCGTGGGCCATTAGCAACGCGCAGTCCAACGAAGGTTCCCGGGATTTGCCGCTGACCCGGGACCAGCTTCGTAGCGGAGCATCGCCGCAGGTCAGGAGCATGCTCACGGTAATGTCACGCTGACCAGGATATGTTTCAGGTGCGTTACAAATTGGCTGCATCTCAGCGATAACAGTGGGGGCCGGGACGCGCGGCCGGCTCGCTTGCCGGGCGGGGTTACCGAACGCAATCTATGCGCGACGGTACAGCGCTAGCCGGAGGTGGCGTTTCTGCCTCGGTCCCCGGTCCCGACTGGCCCCCATTCACTGACATGAATGTCATATTCGTGGGCTGGGCGGGCGGCCCCGTCCAGGCCGGCCGGGCGGCCTCATCCAGGCCAGCCGGGCGGGCGTGACGGCCGCCGGGGCTGGCCGGCGGGGCCAGCCGGCGGGGCCAGGCGGGGAGGCGGGGAACGGACCTGAGGGGCTGCGGACCTGAGGGGCCGGCGGCGGAACTTAAGGGGAGGCGGCGCACCAGACGGAGGCGGCGCACCTGAGAGGGGCGGCCCCGGGAGGCCGAGAGCGCCGGGAACCAGAGGCCGCCGGGCCAGTCCGCGCCGGGCCGGCCGCCGCCGACCCCACCCGGCCCATCAGCACGCTCCGCTTACCCCCAAATGCGGATAAATGCCCGCAAGCTGAGCTCATGCAGCATTTCCCCGGTAAGGCACATTACTGACTGCTACGCTCACAAACTTCGGGGGGGCCTCCGAAGCTCCTTCGTAGCCGTGTGGTCACATTCCGTAAACTCACACTTCGAGGCCTGAGCCATGGGGTTGCGTCTCCGGTCCATACGCCAGCGGATCGTCCTGCTGGTCCTCGTCCCGGTGCTGTCATTGATCGCGCTGTACGTGTTCGCCACGTTCCTCACCGCCCGGGGAGCCATCAACCTGTCCCAGGCGACCACGATCAAAACTGCCACCGGCCAGCCGGCCGGCGCGCTCCTGAGCGAGCTCGACGCCGAGCGCCCGCTGGCCATGGTCTATCTGTCCAGCCCTACCGGGGCCAACCTGGCCGTGCTCCAGGGCGAGCAGAACAAGACCGACGCCACCGCCAGGGCCGCGGCCATCGCGCTCAACTCGGCCAACACGATGAACAACGCGACCGCGCCAGAGAAGCGGGCCATCGCCACCCTGCTCAAAGACATGAAGAGCCTGCCCGCGCTGCGCGCCCAGGTGCACTCACAGATCATCAGCAAGTCGCGGGCCCTGGACGAGTACAACTCCATCGTCGCGGACGGCTACGCGGTCATCGACCAGGCCATCCTTGAGCAGACCAACGCCAGTCTGGTGACCCAGGCCCTGGCCTTCGTCCGGATGGGCCGCTCCGAGGACCTGATGCTGCAGGAGAGCGCGATCATATCGGGCGACCTGGCCGCGCGGTCCTTCCCGGCGGCGGACCGCCAGCAGTTCACCCAGCTGGTCGGGGCCCGCCGGGCGCTCTACGCCCAGACCCTGCCTGACCTGCAGCCCCAGTACCGCGCGGACTATATCCGCGACGTCAGCCCGGCGGCTTCCACCGCTCTGACCTCGCTGGAAGACCAGCTCATGTCCGACACGCGGGTAGCCAGCCCCCCGCCCGTCCTGCCGCAGGACTGGGAGGCGGCCATCGGGGGCGTGGCGGCCGGCCTGTCCAAGGCCGGGACCCAGGCGTCGGACGCGATCACCTCGCAGGCGACGACCAACTCCAACAACACCTACCTGGAACTCATCCTGGCGGGCGGGCTGGGCCTGCTCGCGGTGATCCTGTCCATCCTCGTGTCGTTCGTGGTGGGCCGGGGCCTGATCCGGGAGCTGGCCGACCTGCGCAATTCGGCGCTGGAACTGGCGAACAAACGGCTGCCCGACGTGGTGAAACGGCTGGCCGCCGGCCAGGACGTGGACATATCCGCCGAGGCTCCCGAGCTGCCCGCCAGCTCGGACGAGATCGGCCAGGTCCGGCAGGCCTTCGCCGCGGTGCAGCAGACCGCGGTGGAAGCGGCCGTGGGCCAGGCCAGGCTGCGCCAGGGCATCAGCGACATCTTCCGGAACCTGGCCCGGCGCAGCCAGTCGCTGCTGCACCGCCAGCTCGCGCTGCTGGATGCGATGGAGCGGCGGGCCAGGGAGCCCGAGGAACTCGAGGACCTGTTCCGCATCGACCACCTGACCACGCGCATGCGGCGGCACGCGGAGAGCCTGATCATCCTGGCCGGGGACGCGCCCGCCCGGGCCTGGCGGCGGCCCGTCCCATTCGTGGACGTCCTGCGGGCGGCCGTGGCCGAGGTCGAGGACTACACCCGGATCAAGGTCACCTCGAATACGAGGGCGGCCATCACGGGGCCCGTGGTGGCGGACGTCATCCACATGATCGCGGAGCTCGCCGAGAACGCCGTGGTGTTCTCCCCGCCGAACACCCCGGTGCTGATCAGCGGTGACGTAGTGGGGCGAGGGTTCGCGGTGGAGATCGAGGACCGCGGGCTGGGGCTGAGCGAGGAGCGGCGGGCCGAGCTGAACGACCTCCTGGAGAACCCGCCGCCGTTCGACCTGTCCGGCAGCGACCAGCTCGGCCTGTTCGTGGCCAGCCAGCTGGCCAGGAAGCACAACATCCGGATCTCCCTGCGGGGCTCCCCGTACGGCGGGACCACCGCGATCGTGCTCATCCCGACCACCCTGGTCATCTCCGAGGAGAGCTACCAGCAGGACGGGACAGACCCGGGCACCGGCCTGCAGCTGACCGGCCGGCATGCTGCCCGGGATGACCCGGGCAGCTTCACCGCGGTCACCGACGACCTGGCCGGGGCGGCCAGGCCGTCTGCCCGGGCCGGCAGGGTCGCCGTGGCCGCGCCGGACGCAGCGGCCGGGGAAGGGCCGGCCGAGCGATGGCCGGATGGGCGGTGGCCAGCCGACAGCGGAGCCGATCCGTGGACGGCCCACGTCGCGGCGGAGACGTGGACCACCGCGGACACTGGGGCCGGATGGGCCGATCAGGGGGCGGGCGACGCCGCGGAGACCAGCAACGGGCGGAACGGGTTCCACGGGTTCCCGGAGCCCGGCGATGCGGAGGGCTGGCCGCCGGCCAGCGATCCCGGGCCCGCGGAGTCCCCGAGGCAGCGCGAGCTGGACGATGGGGACGGGGACCTGACCGGCACGGAGTCGCTGCCTCGCCGGGTGCGCCAGGCCAGCCTGGCCCCGCAACTACGGGAGAACACGCTGTACGGGCACGGGGCCGCGAACGGGGACGCCGCGGCGCCCGCTCCGGCCGCGGAGGAACGCTCGCCCGAAGAGGCGAGGAGCACGATCACCGCCATCCAGCAGGGCTGGGAGCGCGGGCGCTCGCTCTTCGACCCGCCGGAGAAGGCCACGGAGACGATGACCGGCACCGGGTCACAGCCCGGTCCCGCGGATCCCGCGGAGGCCAGTCCGGCGGAGCCCAGTCTCGCGGAGCCCGGTCCCGCGGAGCCCGGTCCCGCGGAGCCCGGTCCCGCCGAGCCCGGTCCCGCCGAGCCCGGTCCCGGAGGCCAGTCCCGCGGAGGCCGGGGAGGCCGGCCACCAGGGCGATGAGTGACGGCAAGGGGATCAGATGAGTGGGGCAGAGCAGGAGAATGGTGCGGGCCCGGGTTCACCCAGCGACCTGGACTGGCTGCTTGACGACCTGGTGGTACGCGTACCCGACGTAGACAAGGCGGTCATCCTGTCCCGCGACGGCCTGGCGATCGCCGCATCGAGCGGGCTGGCCCGGGAGGACGCGGAGCACCTGGCCGCGGTGGCCTCCGGGTTCCAGAGCCTCGCCCGGGGCGCGGGGCGCCACTTCGGCGGGGGTCATGTCCGGCAGACCATCGTGGAGATGGACACGGCCTTCCTGTTCGTGACGTCGGCCGGTGAGGGCAGCTGCCTCGCCGTGCTCAGCCCGGCCAGCGCGGACGCGGGCCTGGTCGCCTACGAGATGGCGATCCTGGTCAAACGGGTCGGCCAGCACCTGTCGGTGAACCCCCGGCCGGGCACGGCCGGGGAGGTCACGGACTGACCCCGGCATGCCGTCGCCCGACGATCACTGGCTGGACGAGGAAGCTGGCCCGGTCGTACGGCCGTACGCACTGATCCGCGGCCGGACCCGGCCCACCGGGGAAACCCTCGACCTGATCGCCATCATCACGGCGGTGCGCGGGGTCCAGCTGGATAGGTCGTCCCTGGATCCGGAGCACCTCGCGGTGCTGAGGATCTGCCGGCTGCCGACCTCGGTCGCGGAAATCGCGTCCGATCTCGACCTGCCCCTGGGCGTGGTCCGGATCCTGCTGGGTGACCTGCAGGATCGTTCCCTCGTCGCGATCCACCACCCCATCCCGCCCGCCCGGTTGCCAGACGTGCAGATCCTGAAGGAGGTCGTCGATGGCCTACGCCGCCTCTGACCAGGCTGCCAGCATGGGGCGGATGCCCGTCACCATCAAGATCCTGATCGCGGGCGGCTTCGGGGTGGGCAAGACCACCCTGGTTGGGTCGCTGACCGAGATCCGCCCGCTGCGCACCGAGGAGCCGCTGAGCGAGCCGGGTGCCGCGGTGGACCGGCTCGACGGCGTGGAGCGCAAGACCACCACCACCGTGGCGCTGGACTTCGGCCGGATCACGATCCGCGAGAACCTGGTCATCTACCTGTTCGGCACGCCGGGCCAGGAGCGTTTCTGGTTCATGTGGGACGAGCTGGCCCGCGGCGCCCTGGGAGCGATCGTCATGGCCGACACCCGGCGGCTGGCGGACTGCTTCCCGTCCGTGGACTACTTCGAGCGGCGCGGGATCCCGTTCGTGGTCGGCGTGAACTGCTTCGACGGTGCCCGGCGGTACCGCCGCGAGGCGGTCAGCTCAGCGCTGGACCTGGATCCCGAGGTGCCCGTGGTCCTGTGCGACGCCCGGCACCGGGCGACCTGCCGGGATGCCCTGATCGCCCTGGTTGAGCACGCTCTCCAGGTGATCCGGGACCGGCAGGCCCGCACGCCCTCCCCCGCGGCTCCGCAGCGCTCCCCGGCGGCAGAACCGGCCCCCTAACGGTCCGATCGTGGCCGGCCGGCCCGGCCCGCGGGATCACGTCCGCCAGATGAGCACCAGCGCGCAGTCGTCGGACCCGCCACCGCCGGCCTTGACCACGCGGACCAGCTCGCTGGCGGCGTTCCGGAAGCCCGCCGCCACCAGGCGGGTGGCCTCACCCAGCAGGCGGTCCGTGCCCGCGTCGATGTCCAGGCCCGGCGCCTCGACCAGGCCGTCGGTATACAGCATCAGGGCGTCCCCGGACCGCAGGGAACCGTGCACCGGGGTGGCCCGCGGGTCCGGGACCACGCCCAGCACGATGCCGCGCGCCTGGGTCACCTTCCAGGTACCGCTGCCCGCGTCGAACTGGGCGGGCGGCGGATGCCCCGCCGAGGCCAGCATGTACTCCCCGGTGGTCAGGTCCAGGGACAGGTGCACGGCGGTCACGAAGCCCTCGACGGACGGCCCGCGGCGCAGGTAGGAATTGCACGCGGGGAGGAACTCCCCCTGCGGCACGGATCCCAGCAGGCCGCCGAAGGCCCCGGAGAGCAGCAGCGCCCGGGTCCCGGCGTCCACCCCTTTGCCGGACACGTCGACGAGCGCGACCTCCAGCGTCTTGCCGTCACAGGATGAGACCAGGAAGTCGCCGCCGAACGACGAGCCCCCGGCCGGGCGGAGCACGGCAGCGGACTGCCAGCCCGCGGGCAGCTCGGGCAGCTTGGCCTGGGCCCGGATCCGGTCCCGCAGCTCGATCAGCATCCGGTCCCCGCGCAGCCCCTGCACGCCGAGCTTCCACCGGGCCCGGGCCAGCGCGTCGGCGAACACCGCGGTAACCACGACTGTCGCGATGATGCCGGCTCCCGCGCGGTCGTTCAGCCCGTCGTAGAGCAGCATGACCGCGACCAGGCCGAAGAGGATCCGCAGCGCCCGCGGCCACAGCAGCAGCCCGCCCGCCAGCACCGGCAGGATCATCATTCCGGGCGAGAACCACCACTCCGACAGGTGCACCGCCGCCACCCCGATGGCCAGCGTGGCGATCGTCAGCACGAAGGCCATCCGCCGGTTGCGGGTGATGAACTGGCGCCGGACCTGAGCCGCCACCCTGACTGCCACCGATCGGGCCAGCCGGGCAGAACGGGTGAGTGGCCGGGAAACCATGATGGGCGAACTCTACTTCCCCGGAAGCGGTGAGCAGCCAGAACTCCCTTACCCACCTGGACATCTGGCCTCTGACCAGCCTCTGTGCATCCCGGCTTATCCGGGGCTGTTCGGGGTCGTTCGGCTCCCGGGATAGGCACCCAGCCGTGCCGGGCTACTTCCCCCGGGCGGTGGCCAGTCTCACCCGGCGGTCACCTTTACCTGCGCCCATCCGGTCGCGCGTTTCCCGGCTGAGGCCGCGGCAGTGATCACGGTCTTCCCCGCAGGCGTCGGGATGGTGACCTGGAAGGTGCCATGGGCGCTGGCCACGGTTTCCTCGACATACGTGGTGTTGGCCCGCGACGCAGGCTGGCCGACCGCGACCTCAACGATCGCTCCCGGTGTCGTGGTCCCGGTGACCCGTGTTTTCCTGCCCGAGACCACCGCTCCCGCCACCGGGGAAGTGATCGAGACCTTCAGCGCGGACGGCGGGCCGTGCTTCACGTAGCGGTCGGCGGTGATCGCAGACCGGTCGAGCACGGTTCCGGCCTGGAGGTCGCGTACCAGCCGGAGGTACTGGGCTTGGGCCCAGATGAGCGGGGAGGCGGAACCGGCCGCCTTGCCGTTGGTGAACCCGATGGACGCCGTGGCGGGCTCCGAGCCGTACGGCGAGGCAGGCACGTCTGGGTCCTCCCACGCCTGCTCGGGGACCAATCCGATCCCTGAGGACATGTTCTGCATGGTCTGGAGCAGTTTCACGGCGTCGGCGCGGTCCCCGGCGGACAGGTCCTGCTCAGCCCGCTCGCCGTCGAGCAGTGCCCAGAGGTGCCCGGATCCGACCGCTTTGGGGAACCAGGGGGCTCCCGTCGGGGAGCAGTCGGTCGGGTCAGGCACATAGCAGTCGCCGTACCCGTCGGTGCTGCCGCTGGCCTTCACCCCGTAGCGGTGCCAGCCCGGTCCGGATGCGGTCTGGGATTCGAGCACCGAGTTGACCACGGGCAGCGAGCGCAGCACGTCCGGGTCCTTCGGCGGCAGCTCGCCCAGGCGGGTCAGCTCGAGGAACCCGGCGTCGATCACCCGGCGCTGGTCTACGTGGGACAGGCTGCCGTTGCCCAGGTCGTAGGTCTCGTGGACGTTCGGGTTGCCGGTCGGCGATAGGCGGATGAAGTAGCGACCTGAGGCGTAGGGGCCGGTGCTGGTGACGGTCCACTTCTTCACGTTCCGCTGGTAATCGTCCGCGGTGGCCAGGTACAGATGGGCGCGGTAGCGGTCCCCGGCCGCCCGGGCAAGGTGAGCGGCCGCCACCAGGCCGGCGATCTCGGCCGCAATGGTGGACGGCGAGTACCCGGGGTGCTCCTCCCACCGCTCGACCCCGTATGCGGGCCCGTGGTCGACGATGAAGTCGGCGTCGGGGCGGATGTGGCGTGTGTAGAAGGCCACGTTCCCGGCGAATCCCGCCTCCCAGGCCATCAGCAGCGGGTAGGAGTCCTCGTCGATCTCGTACAGCCCGAAGGTGTCGGGGGCGACGGCCCCGTCAAGGAGCGAGTCACGCGGGAAGCTGCCGTTGGCCTGCTGGGTTCGGTCGTAGAGGAACCTGACCATCGCTCGCGCGCTCGAGGTGTCCCCGTCAGCGAGAAGACCGGTGAAGGTCTCATAGCTGTCCCGGGCGAATATCTCGCGGTATGTCCAGCCCGGATGGGTGGTCATCGCGGGAACGGACTGGCCCCACGGGTCAGTCGGCGACGCCACGAACGCCCCGGGGCTCGTCTTGTCCTCGTCGGCCTTCAGGACGTTCGCCGACAGCCAGTACATCGCACTCATCTTCCGGTCGGCGGCGGCGGACAGGCCCGGGAGGCCGACTGGCGGCCGGTGCAGGGAACGGTCATAGTTCCGCCAGCCGCGCGCGTAATCGGCCAGGGTCTGGCTGAACGGTGCCGTGGCACTGCTGGTCGCCGCTCTGATAGCCGCCGGCGCACCCGGTCCGAACCCCAGGGATAGCGTGAACGGCTGGCCCGGGGCCGCGTCGACCTCCGCGGTCTGCACCACGTTGCCGTTGGTGGCGGAACGGTAGGCGTGCGCCAGCCGGTGAGAGGTGTCGAGTTGTTCGAGGCCGTCGCTCGGGGTACCGGCGAAGCCGCTCGACGTGGCGAGGAAGGGCCGGTTGGCGACGAGGGCTGCCGTGACCCGGGCCGCAAACGGCCCGGTCGGCGCCTTGGTGTCGGAGGAGACCAGGGCAGTAGTCGCCGGGTCGATCGTGGCGTTGTTCGCCCCGGCGTTGGTGTGACCCCCACCTCCGGTGTTGTCGATTGTCGCGTCGTAACGAACGTAGACCTTCAAGCCGGAGACCGAGCTCCCGTGGCCCGCTAGGGGCACCAGGCGGGTACGCATCACGACGCTGTCCAGCGCCGGGTCGGTGATGTAGTCGGTGACCAGCTGGAACCCGTGTGCCTGGTCGGTGCTGGTCACCTGGCACACCATGCCCGAGGGGCCGGGCGAGCTGACTGCGTAGGTCATGTTCCGTTGCTGCAGGTCAGCGAATGTGGCGCCGTCAGTGACGATGAACTGCAGCGTGCTGACGTTGGTGTTCTCGATCGTGGGGCTGAAGACGTCCGAGAGGACGCCGTCGGCGACCGTGTACCAGACCTTCGAGGCGGTGCTGCGTGCGGTCCCGAAGCAGTCTTTGCGGGAGGTATCCAGGTAGGACTGGCGGCCAGGTCCGCCGGGGGCGCTGCCGCTCGGCGACGACACGAACGACGGGTCGGCAGAAGACGCGATCGACGCGCGAGCCGCGACCCCCGGTGCCAGCGCGCAAACTCCCGAGAGCAGTGCCACGGCAGACAACCCCGCCACAGGACGGTTTGCAGACCTCTTCACGACGCCTCCCCGGTTCGGCAAGCGTTCCTGAACCTAGGTATTCGGCCCGGCCTGGTCAAGGAGCCGGGCGAGGCATCACTGCGCGTTGCTCGGCATGACCAGAGGGCGACGTGCGCCAGCCGTCGCCGGTGGCTGGGCGAACTCTACTTCCCTGGACGTAGCGAGCAGCCAGAACGCGCCTACCTACCTGGACATCTGCCCTCTGACCAGCCACTGCGCATTCGGGCCCATCCAGGGGACCGTCCCGCATGGGCTGACCGCCGGCTGGGCCCGGGCCGTGGGAATGCCGGATCCGGAGACGGGTGAGCCGGTGCCGACGCCGGATGTAGCCCAGGCGGTAAAGCCGCCAGCGTGATTCTCAGGCGCAGGAGGATGGCTAGGCTCCGCGGGCTGGATGCGCCGCGGCGGACCAGCGCGATCACCCCGGACAACGGGTCCTTGCATTGCGGCGTGAGCGCGGTGAGGCAGCGGACCCGCGCCTACAGGATCTGGGCGCCTGCGGCCGGTCCGGCGATGATCCAGGACACCGCTGGGCGAACTGTATCCGCACCCTCATTGCTCTGGCACGTTCCCAAACTGATTGGCGTACCCGAGGGGGAAGCAGGTAGGAATGCGGGCATGGCAGCGCACTTCCCGATCAGGGCGGTCGGAGAGCACGAGTTCGACGCCTTCCGCCTTTCCAACGAGCATGCGTTCCTGGACGGCCCGCCGACCCCGCAGCACCGGGCCGACTCGCTGAACCGCATGGAACTCGACCGCACCCTGGCCGCGTTCGACGGCTCGACCCCGGTGGCCAGCGCCGCCGTGTGGAGCTTCCGGATGGCCGTGCCAGGAGGCCTGGCGGCAGCCGCCGGCGTGACCTGGATCGCGGTCATGCCGTCGCACCGCCGGCGTGGCATCCTGTCCAGCCTGATGCGCCGGCAGATCGACGACATCCACGACCGGGGTGAGCCGCTCGCGGTGCTCTGGGCCTCCGACGCCAGGATCTACGGCCGGTACGGGTACGGGCGCGCCTCCTGGCACGCGAGCCTCACCGTCCGGCACGGGGAGGGCGTGCTCCGCTCCCAGGCTCCCGCCGACCCGGCCCTGCGGCTGCGCATCACCGAGCCGGAGGCGGCCCTGGCCGAACTGGCCAAGGTGTACGACACGCTGCTGCCCACCCAGCCCGGCCTCTTCGTCCGGAACGAAGCCTGGTGGAACCACATCATGGAAGACCCCGACGAAGGTCGCCCCGGCTCCTCGCCCGTGCGGTGCATGCTCGCCGAGGACGACACGGGTCCCCGCGGCTACGCGCTGTACACCGGCCGGTCCCGGTGGGACGAGGACACGTTCCTGCCGGACTCCACCCTCGACATCCGGGAACTGATCGCGACCGACCCCCCGGCCACCGCCGCGCTCTGGTCGGACCTGCTCAGCCGGGACCTGGTCAGCGAGGTGACGGCCCGGCTGCGGCCGGCGGACGACCCGCTGCTGCACCTGATGGCCGACCCCCGGCGGGCGCGGCCCCAGATCAGCGACGGGCTCTGGGTGAGGATCATCGATGTGCCGGGCGCCCTCACCGCGCGGCGCTACGCGGCGCCGGTCGACCTGGTTATCGAGGTCACCGACGAGATGTGCCCGTGGAATGCGGGGCGCTGGCGGGTGCGCGGGTCCGGGCCGGTGCTGGCGGGCGCCGGGGCCACGGCCGGGCCGGGAACCTCTGAGTGCGAGCGGACCTCGGCGGAGCCGGATATCGTGCTGCCGGCGGCCACGCTGGGGGCGGCGTATCTCGGCGGGACTTCCCTCGGCGTGCTGGCCCGGGCCGGGCTGGCCACCGAGGTCCGCGTGGGCGCCCTCGCGGTGCTCTCGGCCGCCTTGTCCTGGGATCCTGCGCCCTGGTGCCCGACGATCTTCTGAATTTTGCTGGCCCGTCAAGGCCTTCGGCCACGTGTGCGGAGGCTTGGCTTAGCGGCTTCTGATGCCCTCGACGGGGCAGGCACGGCCTTCGGCCATGACTTGCCAGGGGGCGGCTGGCGGGGCAGGCATCTGCCGCGGCAACAATAAACGCCGCGGCCAGATGCCTGACCCCGCCACCGCTGGGATTTGCGCTTGGCCTGGCTTCCCGCGGCAGCAGGCGCTCGCGTTCGCTCAGGCCGCGGCCACACGAGCACCATGGCGGATATCTATCCGGCCACCGGCAGGCCTTGCGCGTACCTGGGCCGGGTTAGCGGCCGGTGCGCCGCCGCGTGCGGTGGCGCTTACCGCGGCCGCCGCGTCCCTGACCCGCGTTGCTGGCCTGACCGGCCGGCTTGGGCGGGCGCGCCTTCGGCTGCCGCTCGGCCGCCTCCGGAGCTGGGGCGGGCTGGGATCGGGCGGGCCTGGCTGCCGGGGGCGGGGGAGAGAGCACGGGGGCGGGGCTGGCCGGCTGGGGGGAGGGCTCGGGGGCGGGGCTGGTGTGCTCGGGGGCGGGGGTGGTCGGCTGGGGGGTGGGGATGGGGGACTGGGTGGGGGTGGGGCCGGGGCGGGGGCGGGGGCGGGCGGGGATGGCCCGGTCCGCGGATTGCTGGGCGGCGGCGTCGTGCTCGGGGCGCGGGCGGGAGATATCCCTGGTGCGCATCGCAGCGTCGAGCGTGATCTTCATTCCGGGCATGGCGGGCCTCCACGGCTACCCTTTCCAGCCCAGCGGGGATTCAGTCCTGATAGACCCGGTCAAATACCGGCCGGCCGGATACTCGGGCCCGCGCAGAGCCAGACCCGCTCCGCGGCGGGCCGGCGGTCAGGTGGTGGGGGGTTCGGGAGGGAGTTCGCCGGTCTTCTCGTACTCGGCGATCATCTGGAGACGGCGGGCGTGGCGGGGCTCGCCGGAGAAGGCGGTTTCCACGAAGACCTGGGCGAAGCTGACCGCGTCCGCGATGGGGTACATCCGGGCGCCGAGGCTCAGGATGTTCGCGTCGTTGTGGAGGCGGGCGAGCTGCGCGGTCTCCTGGGTCCAGGCCAGCGCGGCCCGGATCCCGCGGACCTTGTTGGACGCGATCTGCTCCCCGTTCCCGGAGCCGCCGATCACGATGCCCAGGCTGTCCGGCTCCGCGGCGACCGCACTGGCCGCGCGCATCACGTACACGGGGTAGTCGTCCTGCGGGTCGTAGCTGGCCGGACCGCAGTTGACCGCCTGGTGGCCGGCCTCGCCCAGCCACTTGATCAGGGCCGTCTTGAGTTCGAGTCCGGCGTGGTCAGATCCCAAGTAGACGCGCACGGGATCAGTCTGTCAGAACACGCCCCGACGGCGGCGGATCAGGTCAGGGAACGGCGGCGCGCCGTTCCCTGGCCCGGGCCGGGCTAGTCGAAGATCGGGTCGCGCGTCCGGCTGCGCTTGAGCTCGAAGAAACCGTCGGTCTGGGTCACCAGCATCACGCCGTCCCAGAGCTTCGCGGCCGCCTCGCCCCGCGGAATCGGGGACAGCACCGGGCCGAAGACGGAGGTGCCGTTGACCGAGATGACCGGGGTGCCCACGTCGTAGCCCACGCGGTCGATGCCTTCCGCGTGCGAAGCCCGGAGCGCCTCGTCGTACTCGGTGGAGTCCATCGCGTCGGCCAGCTCGGCCGGCAGGCCGGCCTCGGCCAGCGCGGCCTCGATGGTGGCCCGGTCCTTGGGGGCCTTCTCGAGGTGGAAACGGTTGCCGAGCGCGGTGTAGAGCGGGCCCAGCACACTAGGCCCGAACTTCTGCTCGGCGGCGATCGCGACCCGTACCGGGCCCCAGGCCTGCGTCATCAGCTCCTGGTAGCGCTCGGGCATGTCGTCCTTGCCCTCGTTCAGCAC
Organism: uncultured Actinomycetes bacterium; assembly: GCA_963723595.1. Classification (GTDB taxonomy): domain Bacteria; phylum Actinomycetota; class Actinomycetes; order Streptosporangiales; family Streptosporangiaceae; genus RYN-230. The sequence goes on along the minus strand of CAVRRQ010000006.1, from coordinate 1,527,520 downwards.
CGCCAGGCTCATCACGTGCCAGTGGACCTCCACCGGCCGGACCTGCTCCACCTCGAGCATCCAGCGGGACGCGATCCACGCCCAGGGGCACAGCGGGTCAAACCAGAAATCGACCGGGGTAGGATCCTGCTCGGCCATGGGGCTCCTTCTCGTGGGGGCGGGGGCCAGACCATGGGCTGGCCAGTTAACAGGCTTCCGGGGACCGCGGGCGGGACGCCGGGGCGCGGCCGCGTCCTCATCTAGCCTGCAACCGGCGGACGCCCGACCGCATTCCGCTACCCGGCCGTGGGAAAATGCCGGAGCAGCCGCCCGGACGAACTCCGGACGGCGCAGACGTGGACACCGCACATCGTGGACATGGAAAGGTGCCAGGCACGTGGCGAACAATCTCACCCGCGAAGAAGCGCGTGACCGGCGGCAACTCCTCGATATCCGCTCATATCAGGTGGAACTGGATCTCACCGGCGGTGACGGCACCTTCCTGTCGGCCAGCACCGTCCGGTTCCACTGCTCCCTCCCGGGCACGGCCAGCTTCATCGAGCTGACCGCCCCGGCCGTCCGGGAGATCGTCCTGAACGGCGACCCGGTCAGCGTCAGCGCGTTCGACGGCAACCGGATCGCGCTGGACGGCCTGCAGGCCACGAACGAGCTGCGGGTGGTGGCCGAGTGCGCGTACTCGCGGAGCGGCGAGGGCCTGCACCGCTTCACCGACCCGTCGGACGGTGGCATCTACCTGTATTCCGACCTGGAAACGTTCGACGCCCACCGCATCTACGCCTGCTTCGACCAGCCTGACCTGAAGGCGTCCTTCGAGTTCTCGGTGATCGCTCCCGAGGACTGGCTGGTCGTGTCGAACATGGCCGCGGACGTGCCCGGCGAGCCGGTGACCGGCCATTCCGCGGCCGGCGGCACGAAGCGGTGGCATTTCCCCCCCTCGCCGGTCATGTCCACGTACATCACCGCCATCGTGGCCGGCCCGTACTACCAGGTCACCAGCGAGCACGACGGGATCCCGCTGGGCCTGTACTGCCGCCGCTCGCTGGCCGGGTACCTCGACCCCGAGGAAATCTTCGAGGTGACCAGGCAGGGCTTCGATTTCTTCCATGACGTCTTCGGCGTGCGGTACGCGTTCGGGAAGTACGACCAGGTCTTCGTGCCGGAGTACAAGGCGGGCGCGATGGAGAACGCCGGCTGCGTGACGTTCCTCGAGGACTACATCTTCCGTTCCCGGGTCACCGACTTCGCCCGGGAACTGCGCGGCGACACGATCCTGCACGAGATGGCGCACATGTGGTTCGGTGACCTGGTCACCATGCGCTGGTGGGACGACCTGTGGCTGAACGAGTCGTTCGCCACCTGGGCCTCCGCCCTGGCCCAGGCCGAGGCCACCCGGTGGCCCAACGCGTGGACCACGTTCTGCCAGCTGCACAAGGCCTGGGCCTACCAGCAGGACCAGCTGCCCTCGACCCACCCGATCGCCGCGGACATCCCCGACATCGCGGCGGTGGAGGTCAACTTCGACGGGATCACCTACGCCAAGGGGGCGTCGGTGCTCAAGCAGCTCGTCGCCTACGTCGGGCGCGACCACTTCCTGGCCGGGGTGCGGCGCTACTTCGGCGAGCACGCCTGGGGCAACGCCACCCTGGCCGACCTGCTGGGCGCCCTGCAGGAGTCGTCCGGGCGGGAACTGTCCGGCTGGTCCAAGCAGTGGCTGGAAACAGCCGGGGTCAACACGCTGCGGCCGGAGTACGAGCTCGACGACGAGGGCCGGCTCACCGACTTCGCGGTGCTGCAGACGGCGCCGGCGAGCCATCCGGTGCTCCGCGCGCACCGGATCGCGGTCGGCCTCTACGACCGGACCGGGGCCGGGCTGGTCCGGCGCCGCCGGGTGGAGACCGACATCGCGGGCGAGCGCACGGTCCTGCCCGAGCTGGCCGGTGAGCCTCAGCCGGATCTGGTCCTGGTCAACGACGACGACCTGACCTACGCGAAGATGCGGCTGGACAGCCGCTCGCTGGCCACGCTGATCACGAGCATCGCGGAGTTCACCGAGTCGCTGCCCGCCGCACTGTGCTGGGCCTCCGCGTGGGACATGTGCCGGGACGCGGAGATGGCGGCCCGGCACTACGTCCAGCTGGTCAGCTCCGGGGTGGACCACGCCGAGGACATCTCCGTGGTGCAGACCTTGCTGCGGCAGGCCACCGCGGCGCTGCGCCGGTTCACCGACCCGGCCTGGCGCTCGCGCGGCGCCAACGAGGCGGCCGGCACGCTCCTCGGCCTGGCCGAGCGGGCCGGGCCCGGCTCGGACCGCCAGCTCGCCTACGTCCAGGCGTTCGCGAGCCTGGCCAGCTCCCCCAGCGACCTGGCCCTGCTGAGCGGCCTGCTGGACGGGTCAGCGTACATGGACGGCCTGGTGGTGGACACCGAGCTGCGCTGGCGGCTGCTGCACCGGCTGTGCAGCCAGGGCGCCGCGGGACCCGCCGGGATCGACGCGGAACTGCGCCGCGACCCCACCGACGCGGGCGAACGGCGGGCCGCCACCTGCCGGGCCGCGATCCCGGAGCCCGAGGCCAAGGAGGCGGCCTGGCAGGCGATCATCAGCGGCACGCTGCCGAACGCCACGTTCCGGGCCACGCTGAGCGGCTTCAACGATCCCGACCAGGCGGAACTACTGGCGCCGTACGCGACCCGGTACTTCGGCGCCGTCGGCGACATCTGGGCCAACTGGGGCAGTGACATGGCCCAGTGGTTCACCACGAACGCCTACCCGCTGACCCAGATCTCCGAGCACACCGTGTCGCTCACCGACGCCTACATCGCGGAGAACGACCCGCCCGCCGGCCTGCGACGGCTCCTCCTGGAGAACCGGGACGCTATCCAGCGCGCCCTGCGCTGCCAGGCCCGCGACGCTGAGGAACACTCTGCCTGACGGCTGAAACCCCGCTGGCGCGGCCCTGAGTCACTTGCCCCAGGTGCCTGTGATCGGCGCGTTGAAACCTGGAACCCCTTGGCGCCCCGGGGCCGGGACGCCTCGGTCAGGTCTCGGCTGCGGTTACACCGGGACGCGTGGCGCGTCGCCGGATCGGAGTGACCAGGGCGATCGTGCCAATGAACAAGCACGTTGTGCCGCTGGCGACGCAGGCTGGCATGACGCCGTAGTGGCCGGCGGCCCAGGTCAGCAGGGCGGCGCCTAGTGGGCCCAGGGAGAAGTGGATGGTCCAGAAGGCGGCCGTGACCCGGCCCAGGAGGTGGTCCGGGGTTACCTGCTGGCGGAGGGACATGGAGGCGATGCCGGCCACGCTGGCGCAGGCCAGGTAGAGGGCGGCTAGCACGGCGGTGGGCGGGACGCTGCCGGTGGCGCCGAGTCCGGCGATGGCCAGGGCGCTCAGGATGACGGCGCCGGACCAGGTGGTGCCGAAGCTGAGTTTGCGGCGGACGGGGGCCACGAGGAGGGCGCCGGCGACGGTGCCGACGGCGGCTACGGCGAGGACCAGGCCGACGACGCCGTCGCCCTGGTGGAGGTCGTGCTTGACGTAGTAGATGAGCACGTCGGGGAGGCCCTGGATGGCGAAGATGTAGAAGGTCAGCAGGATGGTCAGCGCCCGCAACGTGGGGTGCTGCCACAGGAACCGGGCTCCGGCCAGCAGCTCACGCCAGGGCCCGGCCCGGTCCGGGGAGCCGGACACGGGCTCCCCGGGGGTGGCCACGCCGGAGGCGCCCGGGGTGGCCGTCCCGGATGGCGTTGCGGAGCAGCCAGCCGGGACCGGCCCCGCGGGCGCAACGGAATCGGCCATCGCCGGCTGGCGGGAGGCCAGACCGTGCCGGACCACGAGCACGCCGACGGCGGAGACGGCGAAGCTGGCCGCGTCGACCGCGATGGCGTTAGCTGGGCCGACCAGCGCCGAGATCAGCCCCGCGAGCAGGGGGGCGGCGACGGCGGCGGCCGACTGGGCGGCGTAGAGGAGGCCGTTGGCTTCGGTGATGCGGGCGGGGCCGGACAGGGCCGGGACAACGGTGACGTAGCCGACCTGGAAGATCATGCCGATGGCGGCGCAGAGCGGGAGGATCACGTACAGCAGCCAGACCTCCGGGTGGAAGGCCCAGGCCAGGGGGATGAGGCCGTAGAGGACCATCCGGGCCAGGTCGCAGGCGGCCATCAGGATCCAGCGGTCGAGGCGGTCGGCCAGGATGCCGGCGAAGATGCCCGCGACGACGGCCGCCGCTCCGGCCGCGCCGGTGAGCAGGCCCATCTGGGCGACCGAGCCGGTGGCCCGGAGCACCAGGAGCGGGACCGCGATGAGGGCGAACGAGTCGCCGGCCACCGAGAGGGTCTGCGCGGTCAGGAAGACACCGAAGTCGCGGTCGCGCCAGAGCTTCGCCGGGCGGCTGGGCGGGGCCGGGCGGCTGGGGGCCGGGAGGGGGCGGCGCCGGGTCACTGGTGGCTGGCGACCGCCCGGGCCACCGCACGGACCGTGCGGGAGTCCGCCAGGTCATCCAGGGACACCGCCCGGCCCTCACCGTCGCACAGCGGGACCCGCCAGTTCGGGTACTCGTCCGTGGTGCCGGGGATGTTCTGCGGCCGCCGGTCCCCCACCGCGTCGGCCAGGGACACCCCGATGAGCAGGGCCGGGGTGCGGGCCAGGAACGCGTAGCAGGCCACGGTGAACTCCGCCGGGCTGGGCCTGCCGCTGGCGGGCAGGAGCCCCTCGGCCTCCAGGACTTCCTGCCAGGCGCGCACCACGGCGTCGGACTCGTCGCTTTCCTCCCGGTAGGACCGGGTGAGCAGGCCGAGCCGGGAACGCAGCTCCACCTGCTCCCCGGTCACGAAGGCCGCGATGGGCGGCACATCGTGCGTGCCCACCATGGCCAGGCAGTTGCGGCGCCACTTGCCCGGCGGGAGCGGCGCGCCGTCCGGGCCACGCTCGAACCAGAGCATCGCGGTGCCGAGCACCCCCCGGTCGGCCAGGTACTCCCGGATGTACGGCTCCACGGTGCCCAGGTCCTCGCCGATGGCCAGCGCCCCGGCCGACACCGCCTGGCCGGCCAGCACGCCGACCATGGCCCGGTGGTCGTAGCGCACGTAGGTGCCCTGGTCCGGGCTCAGCCCGGCCGGCACCCACCAGAGCCGGAACAGCCCCATCACGTGGTCGACGCGCAGGCCGCCGGCGTGCCGCAGGGCGGCGTCCATCAGGTCCGCGAGCGGCGCGTACTCCTGGCCGGCCAGCCGCAGCGGATGCCAGGGCGGCTGGTTCCAGTCCTGGCCGCGCTGGTTGAACTCGTCCGGCGGGGCGCCCACGCTGACCCCGGGGACCATCACGTCCTGCCAGGCCCAGGCGTCGGCCCCGCCCGGATGGCAGCCGACGGCGAGATCACGGATGATGCCGATGCGCATCCCGGCGGCCCGCGCCGTGTCCTGGGCGGCGGACAGCTGGCTGTCCGCCAGCCACTGCAGCCAGGCGTGGAACAGGGCCTGGCCGGCCAGCCGGGCCCGCTCGGCCGCGACCTCGGCGGAGCCCACGGTGCGCAGCGGTTCCGGCCAGGCCCGCCAGTCCGGCCCGTGGATCTCGGCCAGCGCGCACCACAGGCTCCAGTCGTCCAGCGGCTGTCCTTCCCGGGCCCGGTAGGCGTCGAACTCAGCCCGGCGCTGCGCGGTCATCGGCTGCCGGTAGATGATCTGCAGGGCGGTCCGCTTGGCCCGCCACACCTCGTCCCGGTCGAGCAGCTCGCTGGTGGCGTTGCGGGCCCGCAGCGGCGCGGCGAGGGAGTCGATGCGCACCCGGTCCCCGGCGGTGAGCTTCGCGTACTCGGGGATGTCCTCGATCCGCAGGTACAGCGGGCTGGTGAAGCGCCGGCTCATCGGCAGGTAGGGGGACTGGCTCAGCGGCGGCATGGGCTCGCCCGCGTGCAGCGGGTTGATCAGGATGAAGCCCGCGCCCAGGTCGCTCGCGCTCCACGCGGCCAGGTCGGCCAGGTCGCCCAGGTCGCCGTGCCCCCACGACTGGCGGGAGCGCAGCGAGTACAGCTGGACCGCGAAGCCCCACGACCGGTCCTCGGGTCCCGGCACCACGGGCCCGTCCCCCGCCGCGTCTTCCGCCGCCTCCCGCGCCACGCCGTCCTCTGCCGCGGGGACTCCCGCCAGGACCTCGCCCGGCGGTTCGCCCAGCGCATCCAGGATGGCGTCGAGCGTCCGCTGGCTCACCTCGACCTGCCGCCCGTGCCAGTCACGGTAGCTCGCGGCTACCCCGTGGGCCGCGGCCCTCCGTCTGGTCTCGTCGCTCGTCACCCTTCAATGATCGGGCCATCCGGCCGCGCGGCGCACAACCCTTACGGCCGCAGTTACCTCCTTGGGTGCTGAGTTTGGCCTGTACCGGGCCCGCTGCCCCGCCCGGAACGCCCGGGAGCACCGGGCTGCGGGCCTACGGCCTGGGAATCAGGGTCCAGGTCAGCCACAGGCCGGCCAGGGCCTGGAGGACCGCGACCACCAGGGTCGCGGCGATGGCGACGACAGCGTGCGGCGGCAGCCCGGCCAGCGCCGCGACCACGCGCGCGGTCGCGCGGACCGGGGCGCCGTGCAGGGCCTGCCAGCCGAGCGGGATGGCCCAGCCGATCGCCGCCACCAGCGCCGCGGCGGGCAGCGCGGCCCGCAGCCGCCAGCGCCCGTAGCGGGCCGCGGCCCCGGCGGCCAGCCCGGCCACGAACGGCAGGAACCACCAGCCCGCCGCGGCTCCCAGCGCGATCAGGACCGCCGCGGCCACGGCGCCCAGCAGCCACAGCACCGCCGGGCCCCGGTGCCCGGGGACCCATGAGGGGTAGTGCGGCGCGGGCGGCACTGCGGGAGCGGGCGGCGGGGCGCCCAGCCGCCCGAGCCGGTACGCGCCCCGCTTGCCCAGCCGGTTCAGGTCAGACATGGCCACCCGCCCGCGGCGGGCGGCGGCCCGCCAGGTGCGCCGGGCTCAGCTGCGCGGGACACGTGTCGGCGGAACACCGGTCGGCGGGACACCGGTCGGCGGGACTCAGGTCCGCGGAAGTCAGGTCCGCGGAAGTCAGGGGCGCAGCGTCCACCGGATCACCCCCGCCGCCGATCCGGCCGGCGGCATCGGCAGATAACGCCCGTTCCACCAGTCAGCCACTTGGTCCTCATACCACGGTGAGGCCGGGTTCTCACTCTGGCCGCCGGGGTAAATGCCCTGCGCCGTCCCCGCGCCGGGGCCGGTCCAGGCCGCGATCATCCGCCAGCTGGGTCCCTGGGTGGCGACCAGGCCGCCGTCGGCGGCGTCCACGGTCCACGGGTCCCCGCCCGCCGCGCGCGGGCCGTAGCCGAGCGCGTCCGCCTGGGTCAGCGACGGGAACTGCCGGCTGTGCAGCCGGCCCCACGCCCAGTGGGAGGGCGCTGCGCCCAGCCGGGACGACAGGTGGGCCACCGCGGTGGCGAACGCGGCCCGCATCACCTGCGGCGCGGTCCGCCGCGGCCCGCCCGGCGCGGTGAACGTGGCGTTGCCCGGGTCGCGGAGCGTCCACGTCTCCAGCACCTCGTCCAGGCTGGCCTGGTCCGGGGAGACCTTCAGGCCGCCGCGATCCCGGTGCACCGGCACCCCCGCGGTGTGCCACCACGGCTGGAAGACCGCGGTCAGGTAGTCCGACCAGAAGGTCCACCACACCGACGCGGCCGCCGAACGGGCGGTCATCGCGCCATCCCAGCCCTCCAGCAGCCGCGCAGCCTGCTGCTGCGGGACCGTCAGCCGCGCCCCGGGCTCGCGCAGCGCCGCGAGCAGCCTGGGCAGGATGCGCTGGGCCAGCGGGTCGGTGAGGCTGGTCTGCACGGCCGCGAAGGCGGCCGGGGTCAGGCCGCGCCGGCCCTGCAGCGAGGCGTAGATCTGGCTGGCCCGGTAGCCGGGGTCGAAGAAGTCGGCGGTGGTCCCGATGTAGTACGGGTACGACGGGCCGACCGGGCGCTGGTTCGCGGTGGCCACGACGTGCCCGGGCGGGTCATAAGCCTGCGGCACTTCCCGGTACGGGATCACCCCGGCCACGTCGTCCGCGCCGGTGCCCGGCATCGGCAGCCAGGGCTGGCCGTGCCGCACCACCGGGTAGTACCCGGCCGAGATCGCGCCGATGTGGCCCCGGTCATCGGCGTACACGAAGTTCTGCGCAGGCGCCCGCCAGTCCGCCAGCGCCGCGTGGAACTGGGCCCAGTCGTGCGCGGTGTTCACGGCCAGCAGCACGGCCAGGTCGGGTGAGGGGACGTTGCCCATCCAGTCCACCGAGGTGGTCTGCCCGGCCTGGGTCATGACCGGCCCGTGCACGGTGAGGTCCACGGTCAGCCGCTGCGCCGCCGCGCCCCGGACCGCGATCGTGTAGTGGACCTGGCGCATCCGCCGCCACGCGCCGTCCCAGAAGTACTGACCGGGCCGGGACCTGCTGGTCCGCTCGGTGTAGAACAGCGTGGCCTGGTTCTGGGTATCGGTGAGGGACCAGGCGATGTGCTGGTTGTGGCCGAGGAGGACACCCGGCAGGCCCGGGACGCTGACGCCGCTCACCGCGTATCCCGGGGCGGACAGCGCCACCTGGTACCAGATCGACGGGATGGTCTGCGGCAGGTGCGGGTCCCCGGCCAGCATCGACCGGCCGCCGGCCACCGCCGGGCCGTTGGCCGCCCACGCGTTGCTGTCCGGGTAGGTGTGAATCTGGCCCGCGGGCAGGGCATTCACCTGGGCGAGCAGCGCGGACGCGGCGGTCGCCGCGGCGGCGGTGCGGCTGGGTGAGGGGGCACGGCGGGCGGTCTTCGTTGCGGACGATTGTGAACTTGACGTTCCGGGCTGGAGCGGGACCAGGCCAGCCTTCCGGTACGGGCCCGGGTCGTAGGGGTGCTGCTCGTTCGGCGGCAGGACCGGGAACCAGGCCATGGTCCGCTTCGGGCCGAGCGCGCGCTCCAGCAGGGCGTAGTCCAGCGGGGTGGTGGTGAAGTCCAGCTGCTCGGTCAGGTCGCCCTGGACGACCAGGCTGTCCACCGGCGTCCAGTCGCCCGGGTTCACCCCGGCCAGCGAGAACAGGGCGGGCCACTGCCGGTCGCTGCGGAGCTGGGCCAGGTCGTCGTTCACCCCGCGGGTGAAGGCGAGCAGGCCCTGCGCGGCGGGGCTGGACCGGGGCATCTGGGCCCATTCCCGCTCCGCGGTGCGGACCAGGCCGAGCCGCAGCTCGAACCGGTCCGAGCTGACCGCGGCCGGGCCCGCGAGCTGGGCCAGCCGCCCCTCGCCGAGCCGCCGTTCCAGGTCCATCTGGGCCAGCCGGAACCGGGCCTGCAGGTAGCCCTGGGCCAGGAACACGTCGTGCTGGCTGTCCGCCCGGACCGACGGCACGCCGTGGCTGGTGAACGACACCTGGACCGGGTGGTCCAGGCCGGGCAGGCTCAGCGGGCCCGAACGCGGGAGCTCGCCGCCGCTGGCTGACGTCCACACGCCGCGGCCGGGGTCCAGGGCCGGGCCCAGCGCGGGCACCGTGGCGTAGCCGAAGGCCAGCACGCCGAGGAGGACGGCGCATACCAGTACCGGGATCGCCACGCGGAGCACCCGCCAGGCGATCCTGGAGCGCCGTTGTCCCAGGGTCATCTGATCACCGATACCGGACTATAACGGGCGGTTTACCCGCGGGTAGCCCCCGCCTGATCACAGAGCCTCACCATAGGGCGGGGTGGCGGTCCCGCCACGGGCGGGCCTCCTCCAGCTGGGCCGACAGCGAGATCAGCGCGCCCTCCTCCCCCACCCGGCCGGCCAGCATCACGCCGATCGGCAGCCCGGCCTCGTTCCAGTGCAGCGGCAGGCTCACGGCCGGCTGGCCCGACACGTTGAACAGCGCGGTGAACGGGGTGAAGGCCTTCTGCCGCTCGAAGTTCTCCGCCGGGGGCACCTCCTCGAAGTAGCCCACCGGCACCGGCGGGGACGCCAGCGTCGGCATCAGCACCGCGTCGTAGCCGTTCAGCACCGCGAGCGCCTGGCGCACCGCGAGCTGGAGATAGGCCTGGGCGAAGATCAGGTCGCTGGCCGGGATTCCGCGGCCCCGCTCGCGCATGTACGCGGTGAACGGCAGCAGGCGGTCCTCGCGGGCCGGATCGACCGGGGCCAGCGTGGCCGTCGCGTACCAGAGCGTCTCGAACGCGGGCACCGTGTCCGGGCCGAACGGCATGGCCAGGTCCTCGACCTTATGCCCCAGGCTGGCCAGCAGCGCGCTGGCGTCCTCGTAGGCGGCCACGCAGTCCGGGTGCACGGCCGCGCCCTCGATGGGGTGCTGCAGGGTCCGGCCGATGCGCAGCCGCCCGGGCGGCCGCTGCGCGCAGGCCAGGAACGTCTCCCCCGGCGGGAGCGGCGGCTGGGTGTACATGTCGCCCGGCTGGTTGCCGGTCATCACGTCGAGCAGCAGCGCCGCGTCGGCGACCGACCGGGCCAGCGGGCCCTCGGTGACCAGCCCGGCCAGGTCCGGGATCAGCGGGGCGTTGGAGATCCGGCCCCGGGACGGTTTCAGCCCGAACAGGCCGCAGACGCTGGACGGGATGCGGATCGAGCCGCCGCCGTCGCTGCCCTGGGCGGCCGGGGCCAGGCCCGCTGCCACCGCGGCGCCCGCGCCGCCGCTCGACCCGCCCGCGGACCGGGTCAGGTCCCAGGGTGTCCGGGCGGGCGGCCCGATCGCGGTCTCGGTGTAGCAGGGCAGGCCGAACTCGGGGGTGGCCGTCTTCCCGGTGATCACGGCCCCGGCGGCCCGGAGCGCCGCGGTGACGTGATCGTCGGTGGCCGCGACGTTGTCGGCGAAGACGGCGGAACCGAGGGTCTGGCGCACCCCGGCCACCATGTTCAGGTCCTTGATGGGGATGGGGATGCCGGTCAGCGGGGGGAGTTCGCCGGGCTCGCCGACCTGGCTCACGGCCTTCTCGGCCTCGCTGGCCTGGTCCGCGGCCCGTTCCGCGATGACCGTGAAGAACGCCCCCACGTCCGCGTTCATCCGCTCGGTGCGGTCCAGGTAGTGGGCGGTTATCTGCACCGGCGAGAGCTCACCCTGGCGGATCGCGGCGGCCAGCTCGGTCACGGTCAGATCATGGATGTCGGTCACGGTTTCGCACCGTAGTCTCCTGATTTGCCCGGGTCCAGAAGCCAGGTTCGGCGCATTCACGGTGTGTCACGTGATGTTCCCAGACAGCTACGCATTGCATCGGTTACCCTCTGACCGGTGGATCGGATGACGCGGCCGGGTACGTCCGGGGCTGCGCCGGGGCCCGCGGGCCCCGGCGACCCGGAGCCGGCCGTGGCCGGTCAGCCGGCCGGCGGCGCGCTGCCGGACCCGGCCGATCCCGGGAACGGCGATCCCGGAGACGGCGATCCCGGGGACGCGGCGGACACCCGCGAGCTCCCGGTCCTCCCCGGCCAGGCGGGCGAGGCCGAGCCGGGGGACGGCGCGGAGCGGGGGGACGGCTCCGGCGGCGAGATCGTCACCGCGGGTGACCGTCATCCGGGCCACGAGCATCCGCTGTCCAGTTTCGCCGCCGATCCCCGGATGCCGATCTGGATCCGCCGTGCGGTCCTGGCCGCCGCGGCCGGCGTCGTGGCGGGCATCTTCCTCGACTGGCGGGCCGGCCTGACCGCCGCGGCCATCGTCGCCATCCTGGACACCATCCACCGGTCGCGGACCACCGCCGTGATCCCGGCCGCGGTCCGGGTCACGTCCGCGCAGCGGCGCACCCGGCGCCGGCTGCTGCTGGCGCGCCGGTCCGGCTACCTGACCCTGAACGGCCGGGCCATCCCGGGCACCACCTGCATCATCGATCATCTGATCGTCGGGCCGGCCGGGGTGTTCGCGGTGGACTCCGAGCGGTGGGACCGCCGGCTGCCGCTCCGGGCCACCCAGGGCGGCCACCTCTACCACGGCCCGTACAGCCAGACCGGCCGCCTGAAGCACGCCCAGGGGGAAGCGGCCATGGCCGCCCGGCTCATCAGCGAGACCCTGGGCCGCAAGCAGCGGATCCGCCCGGCCATGGTGATCTACGGGCCCACCGTCCCGTGGACCGTGGCCCGAATCGGGGGGGTGGACGTGTTCAGCGGCCGGCGGCTCCGCAAGTACCTGCGGGCCCAGTCACGGGCCCGGCGCGAGCAGCGGCTGACCCACGAGGAGATCGAGCGCATCCACGAGGCCGCCGACCGGGCGCTGCCGCCCCGCTAAGGCGTCCTCGCCACAACGTGGTGCTTTGCGCGTCCCCGGCGACGCACAAAGCACCACGATCATGGTCGCTCCGCTGCCGGGCGGACGCGCCTTGACAACCGCGACGCCGGTACGCTGAGAGCTCCACACCCTTGAGGGGAGCAGGTCATGCCACCGCTTCGGTCCCGGACGGTCACCCACGGCAGGAACATGGTCGGGGCCCGCGCGCTGATGCGCGCGAGCGGGGTAGCGGGCGAGGACATCGGCAAGCCGATCGTGGCCGTGGCCAACAGCTTCACCGAGTTCGTGCCGGGCCACGTGCACCTGCGCGAGGTCGGCCAGGTGGTCTCCGATGCGGTGAAGGCGGCCGGCGCGGTTCCCCGCGAGTTCAACACGATCGCGGTGGACGACGGCATCGCCATGGGCCACGGCGGGATGCTCTACTCGCTGCCCAGCCGGGAGCTGATCGCCGACTCGGTCGAGTACATGGTCCAGGCCCACTGCGCGGACGCCCTGGTCTGCATCTCCAACTGCGACAAGATCACGCCCGGCATGCTGATGGCCGCACTGCGGCTGAACATCCCCACCGTGTTCGTGTCCGGCGGCCCGATGGAGGCCGGGCGGGCCCGGCCGGGCGAGGTGACCGCTTCGGGTGACCCGCGCAAGCTGGACCTGATCAACCCCATGGTCGCCGCGGCCGACCCGTCGGTGTCGGACGCCGAGCTCGCGGAAATGGAAGAAGCCGCGTGCCCGACCTGCGGCTCCTGCTCCGGGATGTTCACCGCGAACTCGATGAACTGCCTGACCGAGGCGATGGGCCTGGCCCTGCCGGGCAACGGCACCACGCTGGCCACGCACGCCGCGCGCCGCGGGCTGTTCGAGCGGGCCGGGGCCGTGGTGGTGGACCTGGCCAACCGGTACTACACCGAGGACGACGAGTCGGTGCTGCCGCGGTCGATCGCCAGCCGGGACGCGTTCGAGAACGCGATGGCGCTGGACGTGGCCATGGGCGGGTCGACGAACACGATCCTGCATCTGCTGGCGGCGGCGCACGAGGCACGGGTCGGCTTCGGGCTCAAGGAGATCGACGAGCTCTCCCGCCGGGTGCCGTGCCTGTGCAAGGTCGCCCCCAGCAGCGAGCGTTACCACGTCGAGGACGTGCACCGCGCGGGCGGCATCCCGGGCATCCTGGGTGAGCTGAACCGGGCCGGCCTGCTGAACCCCGGGGTGCACACGGTGCACAGCTCCTCGCTCGGGGAGTTCCTCGACGCCTGGGACCTGCGCTCGCCGTCGGTCACCGAGGAGGCGGTCGAGCTGTACCACGCGGCGCCCGGCGGCGTCCGCACGATCAAGCCATTCTCCCAGGAGACCCGCTGGACGAGCCTGGATGACGACCGGGCGGAGGGCTGCATCCGGGACCTGGCGCACGCCTACACCCGGGACGGCGGCCTGGCCGTGCTCTACGGCAACCTGGCCCCGGAGGGCGCGATCGTGAAGACGGCCGGCGTCCCCGAGGAACTCTGGCGCTTCTCCGGGCCGGCCAAGGTGTTCGAGAGCCAGGAGGCGGCGGTCGAGGGCATCCTCGGCGGCACAGTCGAGGCCGGCGACGTGGTCCTGATCCGGTACGAGGGCCCCAGCGGCGGCCCCGGCATGCAGGAGATGCTGTACCCGACCAGCTTCCTCAAGGGGAAAGGCCTCGGCCGGGCCTGCGCCCTGGTCACCGACGGGCGGTTCTCCGGCGGCACCTCAGGGCTGTCCATCTGCCACGCCGCACCGGAAGCCGCGGCGGGCGGGGTGATCGCGCTGGCCGAGGACGGCGACATCGTGGAGATCGACATCCCGGCCCGGTCGCTGGAACTGGCCGTCCCCGACGCCGACCTGGCGGCCCGCCGGGAGGGGATCCTCGCTGACCTGGGCGGCTACCGGGCCGCGAACCGGGAACGGACGGTCAGCGAGGCACTGCGGGTCTACGCGGCCCTGGCCACCTCGGCGTCCACCGGCGCGGTGCGGGACATCAGCCGCCTCGGCTCCGCTGCTCCGGGCTCCGTGACCCCCGGCTCCGGCCAGTGACCGCAGCGGTCCCGCTCGCACCTTCCCAGGTCCGGGCCTAGTGGCCACCGCACGGGACTGGGTCGCTGGAGCACGCCCCCGGACCCTCCCCGCAGCGGTCGTCCCGGTCGTGGTGGGGTCCGGGGTCGCATTCGGCTACGGCCACTTCTCGCTGTGGCGCGGACTCCTCGCGCTGATCGTCGCGCTGGCCCTCCAGGTCGGGGTGAACTTCGCCAACGACTACAGCGACGGGATCCGCGGTACCGACGAGGTGCGGGTCGGCCCGGTCCGGCTGGTGGCCGCCGGGGTGGCCCCGCCCCGGCAGGTCCGGGACGCCGCGCTCGGCTGCTTCGCGGTGGCCTGCGTGGCCGGGCTCGTCCTGGCCGCCGTGACCTCCTGGTGGCTGGTCCTGCTGGGCGCGGCGGCGGTCGCCGCGGCCTGGACCTACACGGGCGGCCGCCATCCGTACGGCTATCACGGGCTGGGCGAGATCGCCGTGTTCGCGTTCTTCGGGCTGGCCGCGGTGGCCGGGACCGCGTTCGTGGAGATGGACTCCCTGCCCTGGCTGGCCCTGGCCGCGTCGCTGCCGGTGGGGCTGCTGGCCTGCGCGCTGCTAGTGATCAACAACCTCCGGGACATCCCGACGGACACCTTGTCGGGCAAGCGGACCCTGGCCGTGATCCTGGGTGACGAGCGAACCCGGCTGCTGTACGTGGCCTGCGTGCTCGGGCCGTTCCTGATCGCGGCGGCCATGGCGCTGGCGCGCCCGCTGGCGCTGCTGGCCTTCGCGGCCATCCCCCTGGCCCTGCCCCCGGTCCGCACGGTCCGGCACGGGGCCACCGGCCCGGCCCTGATCGGCGCGCTGGGCATGACCGGCCGCCTCCAGCTAGCCTTCGGCGCGTTGCTGACCCTGGGCCTGGCCATCCGCCTCTAAGCCGCCCTGCCTTAGGTAATTATCCGGCGGCCGAAATGGCCGGGGCGCCCGCTCAGCTGAATGGCTAATGGTTATCCGCAGTGCCGTTGGGGGTCGGTGGCACGTTCGCCGTCGCGGGCAGCGGCTTCCCGGGTGCTGAGTCGATCTCGGCACCGGGCTCCGGCGCGAGGGCCTCCGCCGCGAGAGGCTCCGGTGCGAGAGGCTCCGGTGCGCGGGGCTCCCCCGCCGGTCCCGACCCAGCGATCGCAGGCCCAGCCGACGCCACAGCCGCCGGGCCAGCCACCGCCGCCGGGCCAGCCACCGCCGCCGGGCCAGCCACCGCCGCCGGGCCAGCCACCGCCGCCGGGCCAGCCACCGCCGCCGGGCCAGCCACAGCGCCCGGGCGGGCCGCATCCCCCTCGCCGCCGCCGCTGAACGCGCCGCTGAGGGTCTTGAGCGCCGTGGTCACCTCACTCGGGATGACCCAGAACGTGTTCCCCTGAGCCTGCGCCAGCTGCGGCAGCGTCTGCAGGTACTGGTACGCGAGCACCTTGGGGTCGGCGTCGCCGTCGTGCACGGCCTGGAACACGGTGCCGATCGCCTGGGCCTGGCCCTCGGCCCGGAGGATCTGCCCCTGCCGCTCCCCCTCGGCCCGCAGGATGCTGCTCTGCTTCTCGCCCTCCGCGGTGAGGATCTTGGACTGGCGGACACCTTCCGCGGTGAGCACGGCGGCCCGCTTCTCCCGCTCGGCCCGCATCTGCTTCTCCATCGCGTCGATGACGCTCTTGGGCGGGTCGATGGCCTTGATCTCCACCCGGGTTACCCGGAGCCCCCACTTACCGGAGGCGTCGTCGAGGACCCCGCGCAGCCGCATGTTGATCTGGTCCCGCGAGGTCAGCGTCTGCTCCAGGTCCATGTTCCCGATCACGCTGCGCAGCATGGTCGCGGTGATCTGCTCGATGGCCTGGATGTAGTTGACGATCTCGTAGTCGGCCGCCCGGGGGTCGGTGACCTGGAAGAACAGCACCGTATCGATGCTTACCACCAGGTTGTCCTCGGTGATCACCGGCTGTCCCCTGAAGGCCACCACCTGCTCGCGCAGGTCGATGAGGGGCTTGACCCGGTCCACGAACGGGAGGATGAAGTTCATCCCGGGTTCCAGGGTCTTGCGGTACCGGCCGAACCGCTCGACGTTGCGGGCCCGGGCCTGCGGCACGATCCGGACGGTCTTGCCGACCGTGAGCACGATGAGGATGACCACGACCAGGGCGGCCACAAGCGCGGCTATTTCCATGTCTACTCCCGCGGATGGACAAGTGCGGTGGCGCCCTCGATCGCGAAGACGTTGACGGAGGAGCCCACGGGGATGACCTGGGACTCGTCATACGGGCGGGCCGACCACAGCTCGCCTCCGATGCGGACCTTCCCGCCGTCGTCGGTGACTTCCTCGACGACCTTCGCGGAGCGCCCGACGAGGGCTGAGGTCCCGGTACGCAGCAACGGTGGCTGCTTGATGTGCCGGACCGCGATCGGGCGGACCACGCCGAGCCCGGCCGCGGAGGCCACGGCGAACGCGATCAGCTGGAAGGGCAGCCCGGCACCGGCCACGCCGACCACGCCCGCCACCACCGCGCCGACCGCAATCAGCCCGAAGGCCAGCGTGGTCGTCATGATCTCGGCCACGCCGAGCACAGCGGCGAGGACCAGCCAGACAATCCAAGACCCCATGGCTACTCCCGGGAGCGGGAGCGGCGGCGTGCGCGGCGTGCGCACGTACCAGCCGCCCGGCTCTCCAACTCGACAGTAACCCCGTGACGGCGCGACCGCGACCGGTCGCGGCTTCCCTCCCGGCCGTGACCAGCCCCGGCCACCCGGGGGTGATCGTTCCCATCGGGGCCCGGACCGGGGATTATGGTGCCATCCAACGTCGGAGGATGTCATGACCAGTCCAGCCACGCTGTCCTACAGTCACGGAACTTCGCCGCATCCGCTGCTCGGCGAGACCATCGGCGCGAACCTGAGGCGCATCGCGGCCGCCCACGGCGACCGGGAAGCGCTCGTCGATGTGCCGTCCGGGCGGCGCTGGACCTACGCGCAGTTCGACGCGGACACCGACACGCTGGCCCGGGGCCTGATCGCGGCCGGGATGAAGGCTGGTGACCGGGTGGGCATCTGGGCGCCGAACTGCCCGGAGTGGGTGCTGATGCAGTACGCCACGGCCAAGGCGGGCGTGATCCTGGTCACTATCAATCCCGCCTACCGCAGTCACGAGCTGGGCTACGTGCTGCGCCAGTCGGGGGTCCGGCTGCTGGTCAGCGCGGAGTCGTTCAAGAGCAGCGACTACCGGGGCATGGTCGAGGAGGTCAGCGGGGATCTCCCTGATCTCCACCGGGTGATCTACCTGGGCTCGATTGACTGGGACGAGTTCTTCGTGGTCGGCGCCATGCCGATCGCCGGCGGGGGTGACCAGCTGGCCGAGCGGGAGGCCGTGCTGGGCTTCGACGACCCGATCAACATCCAGTACACCAGCGGCACCACGGGTTTCCCCAAGGGGGCCACGCTGTCGCACCACAACATCCTGAACAACGGGTTCTTCATCGGGGAGGGCTGCCGCTATACCGAGGCCGACCGGGTCTGCATCCCGGTGCCCTTCTATCACTGCTTCGGCATGGTGCTGGGCAACCTGGCCTGCACCACGCACGGGGCGGCCATCGTCATTCCCTCCCCGGGGTTTGATCCCGCCGCGAGCCTGCGGGCCGTCTCGGCCGAGAAGTGCACGTCCCTGTACGGCGTCCCGACCATGTTCATCGCCGAGCTGGCGCTGCCCGATTTCGCGGCCCATGACCTGTCCACCCTCCGGACCGGGATCATGGCCGGGTCGCCGTGCCCGGTCGAGGTCATGAAGCGGGTGGTCAGCGAGATGCACATGACCGAGGTGACGATCTGCTACGGGATGACCGAGACGTCCCCGGTGTCCGCGCAGACCACGGCGGATGACGACATGGAGCGGCGGGTGTCCACGGTGGGCCGCGTGCACCCGCATGTCGAGGTGAAGATCGTGGACCCGGAGACCGGGCTGACCGTGCCCCGGGGCGTCACCGGGGAGATGTGCACCCGGGGTTACTCGGTGATGCTCGGCTACTGGGACGACCCGGAGCAGACCGCGGGCGTGATCGACCAGGCCCGCTGGATGCACACCGGCGACCTGGCCGTGATCGACGAGGCCGGGTACCTGAACATCGTCGGCCGGATCAAGGACATGATCATCCGCGGGGGCGAGAACGTGTATCCCCGGGAAATCGAGGAGTTCCTCTACGGCCACCCGGCGATCGAGGACGTGCAGGTGATCGGGGTGCCCGACCTCCGGTACGGCGAGGAGATCTGCGCCTGGGTCAAGCTGCGGCCCGGCGAGGCCCTGACCGAGCAGGAATTGCGGGAGTACTGCCAGGGCCAGATCGCGCACTACAAGATCCCGCGCTACCTGCGGATCACCGGCGACTTCCCGATGACCGTGACCGGCAAGGTCCAGAAGTTCAAGATGCGCGAGGCGTCCATCACAGAACTGGGTCTTGAGGACGCCGCCAGCACCACCACCGCCTGAGGTCAGCCGGGCCCGGCCCCGGCGGCCTCGAGCGCGTCGAGGTGGCGGCGGGCCACGTCAGCGGAACCCGGCTGGGCCGGCAGAAGCGGCAACCGCACGGCCGGGGTCGGAATGCGCCCCTGGGCGTGCAGGACAGCCTTGATCACCGTCGGGTTCGGCTCCGCGAACAGCGCGGCCGACAGGGTGCTCAGCCGGCCGCCCAGCGTCCGGGCTGCCGTCACATCACCGCTACGCCACAGGGCCATCAGCCGGGCGAAGTCAGCGGTGGCGAGGTGCGCTGAGGCCAGGATGCCGCCGTCTGCGCCGAGCGCGAGCAGGGGGGAGATGAACAGGTCGTCACCGCCGAGGATCGTGAGGCCATCCGGCCTGGTCGCGAGCAGCGCGACGGTGTCGCCGTTGATCCCGCCCGGGGCGTACTTCAGGCCGGCCACGCCAGGCACGCCGGCCAGGCGCCCGAGGGTCTCCGCGGACAGGTACTGGCCGGTTCGGTGCGGGACGTCGTAGACGACGAGCGGCACGGGGCTGCCGGAGGCGAGCCGGGTGAAATAGGCGAGCACGCCAGCCTCACCCGGACGGGCGAACGGTGGCACCACGGTGAGGGCGGCTGCCACCCCGGGCCGCTCGCCCAGCGCGCGGAGGTCTTCGGGGGTGTGCGCGCCGACCAGCATCGGGGCGTGCCACTCGCGGCACACCCGCGCCGTCACGTCAATCACTGAACGCTGCTCCGCCGGGGTGAGCGTGGCCGGCTCGCCGGTGGTGCCGAGGGCGACCACCCCGGTGGCTCCGGCGTCCAGTACCTGGTGCGCGAGCGCCTCGAGGGCATCGAGGGCCACCGCCCCGTCATGATCGAACGGGGTGATCAGGGGAACGTACAAGCCGGTCAGGGTCATGGCTCCAGCCTGCCCCGGCCTACAGCCAAGCACCAGTTCAGGTTCATGGCTGCAGACGTAAGCTGAGCTAATGCTTGACGTCCGCCGCCTGCGCTTGCTGCGGGACCTGGCTCATCTGGGCACCATCGCCGCGGTGGCCCAGGCTCACGCCTACACGCCGTCCGCGGTGTCTCAGCAGCTCGCCGCGCTGCAGCGGGAGGCGGGGGTGCCGCTGCTGGAGCACACCGGCCGGGGCGTCACCCTGACGCCCGCGGGCAGCGCCCTCGTGCAGCACACCGAAACTGTCCTGGCCGCCCTGGAAGCTGCCACCGCTTCGCTCGCCGCCGCGCGCACCGGGCTGTCCGGAAGCGTGCGCATCGGGGCGTTCCCGAGCGCCGTGCGCACGCTGCTGGCCCCCGCCCTCGTCGCCCTGGGCCGCGACCATCCAGCGCTCGACCTGAGGGTCACCGAGCTGGACCCGGTCGCCATGCCCGCGGCACTGCGCGACCGGAGCCTCGACGTGGCGCTGCTGCACGATTACGACATCACCCCCGCCGGTCCCGATCCCACCCTGGATTCGATACCGCTGCTCGACGAGGCCGTGTTCCTCGCGGTGCCTGAAGACCTGGCGGCCGGGGCGGCAGGCGGCCCCATGGCGGGGGCACGGGACTGCGACTGGATTGCCGGCAGTCCCGGCACGCTCTGCCACACCGTCGCCATGCGAGTCTGCGAGACGGCCGGCTTCCTCCCCAGAGTCCGCCACCACGCGGACGACTTCGTCGCCGTGCTCGCGCTGGTCGCCGCCGGGCAGGGGGTGGCGCTGGTTCCGCAGCTCGGAGCCGGGCAGCCACCCCCGGGGGTCCGTCTCCTGCCGCTCCCGGTCTTCCGGCGCACCCGCCTCGCCTACCGGGGAGGGGCCGGCACCCATCCCGCCATCGCCGCGTGCGCGAAGGCCCTCCGCACCTCCACCCGCGCCTACCTCCGCCGGCGGGCGGGGTCGGTGAGGGACGGGGGCTCGTAGCCGCGGTCCGGGGGGTTGAGGTTGGTGCCCGGCGGCACGATCTCGTCGATCCGGTCCAGGACGTCGGGGCTGAGCACGACGTCGGCCGCGGCCAGCTGGCTCTCCAGCTGCTCCATGGTCCGCGGCCCGATGATCGCCGCGGTGATGGCGGGATGGGCCAGCACGAAGCCGAGGGCCAGCTGGATGAGGGTCAGCCCGGACTGCTCGGCCAGCACGGCGAGCTGCTCGGCGGCTTCCAGCTTGGCCTGGTTGCCCGGCAGCGACATGTCGTAGCGCTGCGGCAGGCGCTGGGCCCGGGTGCTGGGCGGGACGTCCTGGCCCTTGCGGTAGCGGCCGGACAGCCAGCCGCCCGCCAGCGGGCTCCACGGGATGACGCCCATCCCGTACTCCTGGCAGACCGGCAGGACCTCGGTCTCGACCCCGCGGACCAGGATGGAGTAGGGCGGCTGCTCGCAGACGAACCGCTCCCGGCCGCGGCGCTCCGCGGTCCACTGGGCCTCGACGATCTGCGAGGGCGGGAACGTGGAGCTGCCCGCGTAGCAGATCTTCCCGGCCCGGATCAGGTCGCTGAGCGCGCCCAGGGTCTCGTCGATGTCCGTGTCGGGGTCGGGCCGGTGGATCTGGTACAGGTCGATGTAGTCGGTGCCGAGCCGGCGCAGGCTGTTCTCGCACTCGCGGATCAGCCAGCGGCGGGAGTTGCCGCGCTCGTTGGGGTCCTGGCCCATGGGGCCGTTCGCCTTGGTGGCCAGGACGATGTCCTCGCGCCGGGTCCCGGCCAGCGCCTTGGCCACGATCTCCTCGGACTCCCCCGCCGAGTAGACGTCCGCGGTGTCGATGAAATTGATCCCCGCGTCGAGGGCTCGTTTGATGATCCGGACCGAGTCGTCGTGGTCGGGATTGCCCCAGGCGCCGAACATCATCGCCCCGAGGCAGAGCGGGGTGACCTTGACTCCGGTGTGACCGAGTACGCGAAGTTCCATGCCTCAACCCTAGACGGCCAGCGCCGGCTAGCGAAGGCGCAGGGGGCCCGTCCGGACGGCCGGAACCGGGCGGGTCAGCTGCTGTAGCCAGGGTAAAGCTGGCCGGACGGGACGATCTCGACCCCCAGCGGCACCAGCGAGATCGGGATGATCTTGAAGTTGGCCAGGCCCAGCGGGATGCCGATGATGGTGAGGCACAGCGCGATGCCGGTAGTCAGGTGACCCAGGGCCAGCCACCAGCCGAACAGCACGATCCAGAGGACGTTGCCGATCACGGAGCCCAGCCCGGCGTCCCGGCGCACCTCGACCGACCGGCCGAACGGCCACAGCACATAGCCGGCGATGCGGAAGGCCGCGATCCCGAGGGGGATCGTCACCACGAGGAAGAACAGGACGAAGCAGACCAGCCCGGCCAGCGCGTAGAGGATAGCCATCCAGAAACCGCACAGGACCAGCCAGATCACGTTCAGGATCGCTCTCAGCATGCCCGTCCCCCGATGGACTCGCCACGCGCGCAGCCGCGCTTGTCGTGCTTTTACCGTATCTCAAGCTGGGCGAGGAGCACCTCGGTCGCGCTGGCCACCGCGTCCACGGCCTGCTCGAACGCCTCCGCGTTGTGCTTGGCCGGGCGCTGGAACCCGCTGATCTTCTTGACATACTGGCGCGCTGCGGCCCGCACGTCCTCGCCGGTCACGTGCTCGGCGTAGGGCGGGCGCAGGGTCTTGATGCTGCGGCACATACTGGCAGGCTACAGGCCGAGGAGCGGTTCGAGCCCGAAGGTCAGGCCCGGCGGCAGGGAAGCCAGCCCGCGCACGCCGAGCAGCACGCCGGGCATGAACGAGGCCCGGTCGAGCGAGTCGTGCCGGATGGTCAGCGTCTCGCCGTGCCCGCCCAGCAGGACCTCCTGGTGAGCCACCAGCCCGGCCAGCCGCACCGAGTGCACCCGCACTCCGTCCATGTCGGCTCCCCGGGCTCCCTCGACGGCGGTCGTGGTGGCGTCGGGCGACGGGCCCAGCCCGGCCTCCGAGCGGGCCGAGGCGATCATCGACGCGGTCCGGGACGCGGTCCCGGACGGGGCGTCCATCTTGCCCGCGTGGTGCAGCTCGATGATCTCGGCCGACTCGAAGAACGGGGCGGCCTGGGCCGCGAACCGCATCATCAGCACCGCGCCGACCGAGAAATTCGACGCGATCAGCACCCGCACCGAGGGCGCGCCTGCCAGCCAGGACCGCACCTGGGCCAGCCGGGCCTCGTCGAATCCGGAGGTGCCGACGACCACGTCCAGGCCGTGGCCGACGCACCAGCGCAGGTTGTCCAGGACCACGCCCGGGTGGGTGAAGTCGACCACCACGGCGCAGCCGGCCAGCCCGTCGAGGGCGTCACCGTCGTCGACCTCGGCGGCGAGCTCGAGGTCGTCCGTGGCGGCCAGGGCCCGGCCGACCTCGCTGCCCATCCGGCCCCGCGCGCCGAGTACCCCAACCTTGATCATTTGCGCACAGACCCTAGGCCAGCGCGTTCACGAACGGCGCGTCATCGTCGTAGGGGCCGACCACGGCCAGCACCTTGGGCCGGGTGAGGACCTCCTCGGCCACGCTGCGCACCGCCTCGTGCGAGACCGCCTCGATCGAGGCCAGGATCTCGTCGACCGGCTCGAGCCGCGGGTAGACCAGCTCGGACTTGCCCAGCCGGCTCATCCGGGAGGACGGGTCCTCCAGGCCGAGCACCATCGAGCCGCGGACCTGGCCCTTGCCGCGCTCCAGCTCGGCGTCGGTCAGGCCACCGGACACGATCTTGGCGATCTCATCCCGGCAGATCGACAGCACGTCGTCGGCCTTGGACGGCAGGCAGCCGACGTAGACCCCCCAGATGCCGGTGTCGGCGTGCTGGGAGGTGAAGCTGTAGACCGAGTAGGCCAGGCCGCGCTTCTCGCGCACCTCCTGGAACAGCCGCGACGACATGCCGCCGCCGAGGGCCGCGTTGAGCACCCCGAGCGCGAACCGGCGGTCGTCGGTCCGGCTCAGCCCCTCGCAGCCGAGGATCAGGTTGGCCTGCTCGATCCCGCGGGAGACCAGCGTCACGCCGCGGGCCGGGTCCCCGGATACCGCGGCGGCCACGGCCGGCGGCCCGCCCGGGGTGGCCAGCCGCGGCCCGGCAGGACGGGCATCGCCCTGGAGGACGCCGCCGAACGCGTGCCGGGCCTGCTCCACCACCGTGTCGTGGTCGAGGCTGCCGGCCGCGGCCACCACCAGGTGGTCGGGGGTGTACCGGGCCTGGTAGTACCCGGCGACCTCGTCCTGGGTCATGGCGTTGATGGAGTCGACCGTGCCGAGGATCGGCCGGCCGAGCGGCGTGTCACCGAACAGCTTGCCGACGAACGACTCGTGCACCGTGTCGGAGGGATCGTCATCGTTCATGGCGATCTCTTCGAGGATCACGCCGCGCTCGGCGTCGACGTCCTTCGCCTCGATCAGCGAGCTGGTCACCATGTCGGACAGCACGTCGATGGCCAGCGGCAGGTCGGCGTCCAGCACCCGCGCGTAGTAGCAGGTGTACTCCTTGCCGGTGAACGCGTTCAGCTCGCCGCCGACCGCGTCCATGGCCGCCGAGATCTCCAGCGCGGTCCGCCGCCTGGTGCCCTTGAACAGCAGGTGCTCCAGGTAGTGGGTGGCCCCGGCGTGGGCGAGGTCCTCGTCACAGGACCCCACCCCCGCCCAGATGCCGAACGCGACCGAGCGGACCGAGGGCAGTGCCTCGGTGATGACCCGGAGGCCGCCCGGCAGCACGCTGCTCCGGACGGCGCCCGTGCCGTCATCTGTCCGCCCGGCAGGCACGCCCGGGGTGGTCACGAGTTGTCGCTGTGCCGGCGCTCGCGGTGCCGGGTCCGGTGGCTGTCGCCGCCGGCCCCTGCCCGGCCGCGGCCCGGTCGTCCCGGCCCCCGTCCGGACTCAGACGAGCCGCCCGCGCCGCCGTCGCCGTTCCCGGCGGCCGTCTCACGCTCGACGACCTCGACGGGCACCAGGGACAGCTTGCCGCGGTCGTCGATCTCGCGGATCTCCACCTGGATCTTGTCGCCGACCTTCACCACGTCATCGACGTTGTCGATCCGGGCCCCGCCGTGCAGCTTGCGCAGCTGGGTGATGTGGAGCAGGCCGTCCTTGCCCGGCAGCAGGGAGATGAACGCGCCGAACGTGGTGGTCTTGACCACGGTCCCGAGGAACCGCTCGCCCACCTCCGGCATGTGCGGGTTGGCGATCGCGTTGATCGTCGTCCGCGCGGCCTCGGCGGACGGGCCGTCGGTGGCACCGATGTAGATGGTGCCGTCGTCCTCGATGGTGATCTCGGCGCCGGTGTCCTCCTGGATCGAGTTGATCATCTTGCCCTTGGGCCCGATGACCTCGCCGATCTTGTCCACCGGGACCTTGATCGTGATGATCCGCGGCGCCTGCGGGCTCATCTCGCCCGGGGCGTCGATCACCTCGCGCATGACCTCGAGGATCGTGAGCCGCGCCCCGCGGGCCTGGCGCAGCGCCGCGCCGAGCACGGCCGCCGGGATCCCGTCCAGCTTGGTGTCCAGCTGGAGCGCGGTGATGATCTCCGTGGTGCCGGCCACCTTGAAGTCCATGTCGCCGAACGCGTCCTCGGCGCCCAGGATGTCGGTCAGCGTGACGTACTCGCCGCCCTCGTAGATCAGGCCCATCGCGATGCCGGACACCATGTCCCGCAGCGGGACACCGGCGTCGAGCAGCGACATGGTGGACGCGCAGACCGAGCCCATGGACGTCGAGCCGTTGGACCCGATCGCCTCGGAGACCTGGCGGATCGCGTACGGGAACTCCTCGCGGCTCGGCAGCACCGGCAGCACGGCCCGCTCGGCGAGCGCGCCGTGGCCGATCTCGCGCCGCTTGGGCGATCCGACGCGGCCGGTCTCCCCGGTGGAGTACGGCGGCATGTTGTAGTTGTGCATGTACCGCTTGGTCCGCTCCGGGTTGAGCGTGTCGATCATCTGCTCCATCCGGAGCATGTTCAGCGTGGTGACGCCTAGGATCTGCGTCTCACCCCGCTCGAACAGGGCCGAGCCGTGCACCCGGGGCAGCACGTGCGCCTCGGCGGACAGCTGGCGGATGTCGCTCAGCCCGCGGCCGTCGATGCGGACGCCGTCGCGGACGATCCGCTCCCGGACCAGCTTCTTGGTCACCGCGCGGAACGCCCCGCTGATCTCCTTCTCGCGGCCCTCGAACTGGCTGGCCAGCTTCTCCTGGGCGAGCGCCTTGACCCGGTCGGTCTCGGTGTCGCGCTCCTGCTTGCCCGCGACGGTCAGCGCCCGGGCCAGCTCCTCGGAGACCTCCGCGGCCACGGCGTCGTAGACGTCCTGCTGGTAGTCCGCGAACACCGGGAACTGGCCGGTCGGCTTGGCCGCCTGGTCGGCGATCCGCTGCTGGGCCTCGCAGAGCAGCTTGAGGAACGGCTTGGCCGCCTCCAGGCCCTCGGGCACCGTCTCCTCGGTGGGCGCGACCGCGCCGCTGGAGGAGTCGGCGAGCATCCCGATCGTGCCGGTGGTGGACTCGGCCTCGACCATCATGATGGCCACGTCGCCGTCCGGGAGCATCCGGCCCGCGACCACCATGTCGAAGGTGGCCTCGTTCAGCTGCTCGTGGGTCGGGAACGCCGACCCACTGGCCCTTGATCAGGGCGACCCGGACGCCGGCGATCGGCCCCGAGAACGGCAGCCCGGCCAGCATGGTGGACAGGGACGCCGCGTTGATGGCGACCACGTCGTACAGGTGATCAGGATTGAGCGAGAGGATCGTCTCGACGACCTGGACCTCGTTGCGCAGGCCCTTGACGAACGAGGGGCGCAGCGGCCGGTCGATCAGCCGGCAGGTGAGGATCGCGTCCTCGGACGGGCGGCCTTCCCGGCGGAAGAAGGAGCCGGGGATGCGGCCGATCGCGTACATCCGCTCCTCGACGTCCACGGTGAGCGGGAAGAAATCCAGCCCCTCCTTGGGGTGCTTGCCTGCCGTGGTGGCGGACAGGATGACCGTCTCGTCGTCGAGCGTCGCGACGGCCGAACCGGCGGCCAGGCGGGCCAGCCTGCCGGTCTCGAACTTGATCGTATGGGTGCCGAAGGTGCCGTTATCGATAACGGCTTCGGCGGTATACACACCCTCCATGGGTGAGACCTCCTTCTGAGGTCCCGCTCCGCCCGCCGCCGGTGGCACGTGGCTGGTGCTGTCCGGCCGGTGCTCTTCGGCTCAGGTCACAACCTGATGCCGTCGAGTCCGTTCCATCTGGCCCGGCCAGCGGCCGGCCCGGTCTTCGATCGAAGCCCTCGGCCCGCCTGCCGCGCTCCCGCAGGAACGCGTGCACGAGACCCGAGAACCACTACCGAGGACCGGTCCTGGCGCCCTGAGCGCTCCGGGATCGGGGGCCGCGGGAAGTACGTTCTTGAGTTGTCCCGGGCCTACCTGCGCAGGCCCAGCTTGGCGATGAGCGCACGGTAGCGCCCGATATCCGAGCTGCTCAGGTACTTCAGCAGGCGCCGACGGCGCCCGACCAGCAGCAGCAGCCCACGGCGGCTGTGGTGATCGTGCTTGTGCACCTTGAGGTGCTCGGTCAGGTCATTGATCCGTCGCGTCAGCAGTGCAACCTGGACTTCCGGCGAGCCGGTGTCACCCTCATTGGTCGCGTTGTCCGCGATGATCTCCTTCTTGACGCCTGTGTCCAGCGGCACGTGGCTTTCCTATCTTTGTCGCGAGGTTACGGGGCGGGGCTCGGCGCGGCCCAGAAAGAACTGGAAGTGCGGGAAAGCCCCTCGGCCAGCCGCTTGAGGGTGCAGCAGACCGGGCCGGAACATGCCGGCCGTTACCTAAAGGTATCACGCGGCCCGGTCCGTACACGCCGGGTCGCCCCGCCGCCCCGCCGGTGCCCTCGGCGCCGTCCTGCGGGCCGCCCCGGATCGCGACGTCAGGCGCGGCGTCAGGCGGCCCTGCCGACCAGGTCACGGGCCTCGTCAACATCGCGGCGCATCTGCTCGGTGAGCGCGTCCGCGGAGTCGAACCGGACCATCCCGCGCAGCCGGGCCGCGAAGTCCACCGCCATGTGCCTGCCGTACAGGTCCAGGTCGTCCCGGTCCAGCGCGTAGGCCTCGACGGTCCGCTCCCGGCCGTCGAACGTCGGGTTGGTGCCCACCGAGATCGCGGCGGGCCAGCGCTCCTCGTCCTGGCCGTCGGGGTCCAGGCTGGCCAGCCAGCCCGCGTACACGCCGTCGGCGGGGATGGCGGTGTACGGCGCGGTCTCGAGGTTGGCGGTCGGGAAGCCGAGCCCCCGGCCGCGCTGCTGGCCGCGCACCACGACCCCCTCCACCCGGTGCGGCCGGCCCAGGTCCTCGGCGGCGCCGGCCACGTCCCCCTGGTTCAGCAGGTCCCGGATCCCGCTGGAGGAGATCGTGACCCCGCCCGTCCCCTGTTCGGTGAGCAGCGGCACGCCTTCCGCCCCGAAGTCGTATTTCTCGCCCAGTTCGGCCAGCAGGGCCACGTCGCCGGCGGCCCGGTGGCCGAAGCGGAAGTTCTCCCCCACCACGACCCAGCGGGCGTGCAGCCGGTCGGCGAGCACGGCACGGACGAACTCATCCGGCCCCAGCCGGGAGAAGTCGAGCGTGAACGGCAGCACGCAGACCGCGTCGCACGCCCTCGCCGCCCAGCAGCTGGACCCGGCGGCGGACGCTGCACAGCAGCGGGGGGTGTGATCCGGGCCGGACCACCTCCGCGGGGTGCGGGTCGAAGGTGATCACGACCACGGGCAGGCCGAGCCGGGCCGCGGCCTCGGCCGCCCGGCCCACGATGTGCTGGTGGCCGCGGTGGACGCCGTCGAACACGCCGATGGTGACGACCGAGCGGCCCCAGTCCCCGGGCACGTCATCCAGGCCCTGCCAGCGCTGCACGGTGCTGCTCCTTCGATGCTCGACGCGGGTGACCGCGGCGGGTCTTCGTCCCTTCCAGCCTAGGGGCCGGCGCGGCGGCGCTCCCCGCGACCGCCCGGGGCGGCGTGACGTCCCGGCGGCGCCTGACCGCGGCGGCCAGGCCGTGCAGCACCTCCGCGGTGGCCTCGACGTCGATGCATGCGTCGGTGACGCTCTGCCCGTAGGCCAGCGTGGCCGGGTCGCCGGGCTCCTGCCGCCCGGCCTGCAGGAAGCTTTCCAGCATGATGCCCACGATGCCCGGCTCACCGGCCGCGATCTGGCCGGCCAGCACCCCGGCCACGACCGGCTGGCGCCGGTAGTCCTTGCCGCTGTTGCCGTGGCTGGCGTCCACCATCACCCGCCGGTCCAGCCCGGCCTTGGTCACCTTGTCCAGCGCGTCGCGCACCGGCGCGGGCTCGTAGTTGGGGCCGGGCCGCCCGCCCCGCAAGATGATGTGGCAGTCCGGGTTCCCGGCGGTGGTGACGACCGCCGCCGCGCCGGCCCGGGTGACGCCGAAGAAGGTGTGCCCCGTCGCGGCGGCCCGGCAGGCGTCCACGGCCACGGTCACGTCGCCGTCGGTGCCGTTCTTGAACCCGATCGGCATGGACAGGCCCGAGGCGAGCTGCCGGTGGACCTGGCTCTCGGTGGTCCGGGCGCCGATCGCCCCCCAGGCCACGGCGTCGGCGATGTACTGCGGGGTGATCGGGTCCAGCCACTCACAGCCCACCGGCAGGCCGAGGGAGACCACGTCGAGCAGGAAGCGGCGGGCCATCCGCAGGCCCCGGTGCACGTCATGGGTGCCGTCCATGCCGGGGTCGTTGATGAGCCCCTTCCAGCCGGTCACCGTGCGCGGCTTCTCGAAGTAGACCCGCATGACCACCAGCAGCTCGCCGGCCAGCGAGTCGCGGAGCGCGGCCAGCTGCCCCGCGTAGTCCAGCCCGGCGGCCGGGTCGTGCACCGAGCAGGGGCCGGCCACCACGAGCAGGCGGTCGTCCTCGCCGTCCAGCACGGCGCGCACCTCAGTGCGGGACCGTCCGACCATGTCGGCCTCGGCGGGACCGAGCGGCAGTTCCTCCAGCAGCGCCGCGGGCGAGAGCAGCGGCTCGTAGCCCAGGATCCGGGTATCGCTGGTGTGCGGCATTACGCTCTCCTCCCGCGAGCCGGCTGCCCGCATCTGCCATTGTGCCGGACGGTGCAGCGTGATCAGGGACCACCGCTGGCCGGCTGGCCCCGGGACGGCGTGAGCCACGCGGCCTGGCACCGTCATTCAAATTCGCCGCAACGAGAACCGTCCCCGGCCAGTCCCCGCCGGCCCCGGCGCCTGCGGGGCGGGTGAGCGGCGCCGCCGGGCCAGCCTCCAGGATGCGGGCCGGCGGCCAGGCCGCCGGGTCACGGAACGAACACCGCCAGCGGCCGGGCGACGCCGTCTTTCTCCTCCACGAGCGCGATGAGCGTGCCGTCGGGCCCGAACGCCGCCACCGGGCCGGCCTCGCCCCCCAGGCCGGGCAGCCGCCCGCCGTGCGAGAGGGAGCGGGCCTCCTCCGCGGTGAGCTCCCGGACGGGGAAGGCCGCCGCCGCGGCCTCGGCCAGCGGTAGCACGGCCAGCCGTTCGGCGAGGTCGTCCAGCGTGTGCGCGGCGCTCAGGTCGTACGGGCCGACCCGGGTCCGGCGGAGCCGGGTGAGGTGGCCACCCACGCCCAGGGCTTCCCCCATGTCGCGGGCCAGGGCCCGGATGTACGTGCCGCTGGAGCAGCGCACCTCCACGTCGACGTCGAGCAGGTCGCCCGGGCCGCGGGCGGCTGCGCCGGCCGCCGTGCCGTCCGGGACGCCCCCCGCCGGGACAGGGTCCGCCGGGACGGGGTCCGCCGGGACGGGCCGGACGGCCTGGACGGTGAACGACCGCACGGTCACCGGCCGCGGCGGGAGCACCGGAGGAGCTCCCTCGCGGGCCAGCTGATAGGCCCGGCGGCCCGCCACCTTGATCGCGCTGACCGCGGGGGGCACCTGCTGGATCTCCCCGGTCAGCGCGGCCGCGGCCGCCTCTATCTGTGCGGTGGTCAGGTGGCTCGCCGGCCGGGCCGGGGTGCCCGGGGTGAGGCCCGTGCCCGGAGTGAGGCCCGTGCCCGGCGTGAGGCCCGTGCCCGGCGTGAGGCCCGTGCCCGGCGTGAGGCCCGTGTTTGTGGTGAGAACCGTGCCCTCGGCGTCACCCGTGTCGGTGGCCTGACCCAGCCGGATGGTGGCCTGGTACTCCTTCTCGGTCAGGGTGAGGTGGCCCAGCAGGCGGGTCGCCTTCTCCACCCCGACGACGAGCACCCCGGTCGCCATGGGGTCCAGGGTGCCGGCGTGCCCGACCCGGCGGGTACCGGCCAGCCGGCGGATCCGCGCCACCACGTCGTGGGAGGTCATGCCGCCGGGTTTGTCCACCACGATGAGCCCGCTCGGCGCGTCCCCCCGGGCGTCCCGGGCCATTGGCCTAGCTGCTTTCCGAAAGCAGCCCGCGCAGCCGTGCGATGGCGTCCTCGGCGCTGCCGGCCAGCGTGACGCCGGCCGCGTTCCGGTGCCCGCCGCCGCCCAGCCGGGCGCAGGTGCGGCCCACGTCGATCTTGCCCTTGGACCGGGCGGACGCCTGCCACAGCCCATCGTCGGACTGCTTCAGGACGATGGCCACTTCCGCCTCGTCGGTGCGGCGCACCACGTCGATGACGGACTCGACCGCGTCCATGGACAGGCCGTGCGCGGCCCGGTCGGCGCGGCTGACCGAGGTCCACACCAGGCCGTGGCCGGCGGCCGCGTCCGGCTCCAGCACGGCCCGGCCGAGGACCGCTGAGAGCAGCCCGAGGTAGCCGAATGGGGCCCGGTCCCACAGTTCGCGGGCCACCGTGCCGGGCTCTATCCCGGTGCCCAGCAGCCGGGCGGCCGCCTGGTGCACGACAGGCGTGGTCGCCGGGTACTTGAACGAGCCGGTGTCGGCGACCAGCCCGGCGTAGAGGCCGGACGCGATGTCCCGGGTCAGCTCCGACGCCGGCGGCGTCGATCAGGTCCAGGACGAGCATGGCCGTGGCGGCTGCGCCGGGGTCGATCAGGTTGACGGTGCCGAACCGGGTGTTGGACACGTGGTGGTCCACGACGATCAGCTGGTCGGCCCGGGAGGCGTGCCCGGCCAGGATGCCCAGCCGGTCGATGCTGCCCGCGTCGAAGGTGACCATGAGCTCGGGGCGGTGCGGGTAAGCGTCCGGCGGGCTGAGCAGGCTGAGCCCGGGCAGGAAGCGGAGGATTTCAGGCACCTCGAACGGGTCGTCACCGAACGAGGCGACGACCCGCTGCGGCCGGCGGCCCGGGGCGCGCAGCGCGTGCGCGACGGCCAGCATGGACCCGAGCGCATCGGCGTCCGGGCGCACGTGGCAGGCCAGGCATACCTCATCCGCCGCGCCGAGCAGCGCCACGGCCTCGGCCTGCTGGATCGCAGTATCAGCCTGGCTCGCCGCGGCAGTCACGCTGGCGAGTATCCCGCGCCGGGATCGCCGGCGTCGTCCAGATCGTCGATGTCATCCAGTTCGTCGATGTCGTCCTCGTCATCGCCGGGCGTACCCGGCGGCTCGCGGTACGGGTCCGGGTCGCCGGCCGGTAGCGCGCCCTCGCGCACCTCGGCGAGCCGGGCGTCCGCCTCCCGGGCCCGGGCCACGAGATCCTCCATGTGCCGGGCGCCCTCGGGGAGGGTGTCGGCCACGAACGTGAGCGAGGGCGTGTGCTTCAGCCCGGTCTGGTGACCCACCTCGGACCGGATCACGCCGGTTGCACTGGCCAGCGCGGCCGCGGTGGCGGACACTTCCTCGGGTGATCCGTAGACCGTGTAGAAGACGGTCGCCTCCCGCAGGTCACCGGTGAGCCGGGCCTCGGTCACCGTGATGAAGCCGAGCCGGGGATCCTTGATCCGCCGCTCCAGCATTTCCGCCACGATCTGGGCGATCCGGTCAGCGAGCTTCCGTGCCCGCGCCTGGTCCACCATGGGTAGCTCACTCCTCCTCGGTCAGCAGCCGCTGCCGCGCGGACAGCAGTTCAATATCGGGGCGCGACGCCACCAGCCGTTCGCAGGCGTCGAGGACCTGCACAGCGTGAGCGGCCGTGGAGGACACTACCGCCACCCCGATCTCCGCCCGGCGGTGCAGGTCGGTATGCCCGCTCTCGGCCACCGCGACGCCGGGATAACGGCGGCGGACCTCGGCGACCACCGAGGCCACCACCGACCTCTTCTGCTTGAGCGAGCGCACATCACCCAGCAGCACATCGAGCGTCAGAGCGCCCAGGTACACGGCGCACTTCCTGGACGCGGCCACCCGGTCCCGGCCGGAGCCGGGACCGGTGGTGGCTGGCTTAGGCCCGCGGCTTCTCCCGCATCTCGAAGGTCTCGATCACATCGGCGATCCGGACGTCGCTGTACCCGATGCCGATGCCGCACTCGTAGCCCTCGCGGACCTCGGTCGCGTCTTCCTTGAACCGGCGCAGCGATTCCACGGTCAGGTTGTCCGAGATCACGACGCCGTCCCGGATCAGCCGGGCCTTGCTGCCCCGGTTGATGGTTCCGGAGCGGACCAGGGAGCCCGCCACGTTGCCCACCCGGGGCACCCGGAAGACCTCCCGGATCTCGGCGGTGCCGAGCTGGGCCTCCTCGAACTCGGGCTTGAGCATGCCCTTGAGGGCCGCCTCGACTTCCTCGATCGCCTGGTAGATGACCGAGTAGTAGCGGATGTCCACGCCCTCGCGCTGGGCCAGTTCCCCGGCCCGGCCCGCGGGCCGGACGTTGAAGCCCACGATCACGGCTTCGGACGCGATGGCCAGGTTCACGTCGTCCTGGGTGATGGCGCCGACGCCCCGGCCGATGACCCGCAGCAGCACTTCCTCGCCCACATCGATCTTGAGCAGCGCGTCCTCGAGGGCCTCGACCGACCCGGACACGTCGCCCTTGACGATGAGCAGGAGCTCTTCCCGCTCGCCCGACTTGAGCGCGGACTCCAGGTCCTCCAGGGTGACCCTCGGCCGCCGCTGGGCGAACATGGCGTTGCGCTCGCGCGCCTCGCGGCGTTCGGCGATCTGCCTGGCCACGCGGTCGTCGTTGACGACCAGGAAGCTGTCGCCCGCGCCCGGCACCGCAGTGAGGCCGAGCACCTGCACCGGGCGCGAAGGCGGCGCATCCGGCACGGGGGCGCCGTTCTCGTCGAGCAGCGCCCGGACCCGCCCGAACGCGTCACCCGCGACGATGGAGTCGCCGACGTGCAGCGTGCCGCGCTGCACCAGCACGGTGGCCACAGGGCCGCGGCCGCGGTCGAGGTGGGACTCGATGGCCACGCCCTGGCCCTGCTGCTCCGGGTTGGCCCGCAGGTCCAGCTCCGCGTCCGCGGTCAGGACGACGGCCTCGAGCAGTTCCTCGATGCCGATGCCCTCCCGGGCAGAAACATCCACGAACAGCGTCGTGCCGCCGAACTCCTCAGCGACCAGGTTGTACTCGGTGAGCTGAGAACGCACCCGCTGCGGGTCCGCCCCCTCCTTGTCGATCTTGTTAACCGCCACCACGATCGGAACCCCAGCCGCCTGGGCGTGGTTCAGCGCCTCGGTCGTCTGCGGCTTCACGCCGTCATCGGCCGCGACCACGAGCACCACCAGGTCGGTGGTTTCCGCGCCACGGGCCCGCATGGCGGTGAACGCCTCGTGACCCGGGGTGTCGATGAACGTGATCTTGCGCTCCTGGCCGTCCACTTCCGTGGTGACCTGGTACGCACCGATGTGCTGGGTGATCCCGCCCGCTTCGCGGGCCGCCACGTTGGCGTGCCGGATCGCGTCGAGAAGCTTCGTCTTGCCATGGTCAACGTGACCCATCACCGTGACCACCGGCGGCCGGGCGACCAGGGCTTCCTCGCCGCCCTCGTCCTCACCGAATTCGATGTCGAACGACTCCAGCAGCTCCCGGTCCTCTTCCTCCGGGGAGACGACCTGGACGGTGTAGTTGAGCTCGGCGCCGAGCAGCTGCAGCGTCTCGTCGTTCACCGACTGGGTGGCGGTGACCATCTCGCCCAGGTGGAACATGACCTGGACCAGCGAGGCCGGGTTGACCCCGATCTTGTCGGCGAAGTCGCTCAGCGACGCGCCACGGGACAGCCGGATGGCCTGGCCGTTGCCGCGCGGGATGGAGACGCCGCCAATGGCGGGCGCCTGCATGTTGTCGAACTCCTGGCGGCGCGCCTTGCGCGACTTGCGGGCCCGCGAGGGCCGGCCACCGGGCCGCCCGAACGCACCCTGGGTGCCGCTCCGGCCGCGGCCGCCACCGCCGCCTGGCCGCCCGCCCGTCATTCCGGGACGTGGGCCGGCACCGCCGCCACCGCCACCGGGGCGCGGGGCACCCGTGCCGGGACCGCCACGGCCACCGCCACCTGGGCGTCCCGCGCCCGCGCCGCCGCCAGGACCGCCACGGCCCGGGCCACCGGGACCGCCGCCAGGGCCACCGCGGGCGGGCCGCGGCGGCATGCTGCTCGGGCTGGGACGCGGACCGCCGGGACGGGCCATGTCTGCCGGGCTGGGCCGCCCCGGGCCGCCTGGGCCGCGCGGGCCTGCCGGACGCGGACCGCCTGGCCGGGCACCAGCCCTGGCCGGGGGACGCGGGACCGGCGCTGCCCGGCCCGGGCTGACCCGGCCGGGCTGGTGCGCCACGCGGCGCCGAGCCCATGCCGGAGGCGACAGGAGCGTAGGGGTTGTTACCGGGACGCGGTCCGGGACGCGGTCCACCGCGGCCACCGGGCCGGGCGGCACCCGGCCGGGGCGCGCCCTGGCCCTGTCCTGGGCCGCCCTGTCCTGAGCCGCCCTGGCCTGCGCCGGGCCCGCTCTGTCCTGGACCACCGGGTCCTGAACCAGCAGGACGCGGGCCGCTGGGCCGGGGGCCGGGCACCGGGCTGCGGCCAGGCTGGGCCGGACCGGCCGCGGGCGCCGCCGTCAGAAGGCACCGGGGGAACCGGGGCCCGCGGCGCAGCCGGGGCGGGGCCACTGGGACCCGCGGTAGCCGGGGCCGTCTCACCCGCGGCGGGCGCGTCTGGGGCGGCCGCCGCCGGGCTCGGGGCCGGCGCGCTGGGAGTAGCCTCCGGCCGGTCGGTGACCTGAGGGCCGGACGCCGCCACGGCAGGTGCCTGCGGACGGGCCGGGCCGGGGCGGGGCCCCGGGCGCCCGCCGTTGCCGTCAGCCGGACGGCCGGGGACCGGCGCGCCCTGCCCCTGGGACCTTCTGCCCGGGGCCTTGGGGCCCTGGGACCCGAACTCATCTTTAAGTCTGCGAACTACTGGCGCCTCGATCGTGGATGACGCCGAACGGACGAACTCGCCCATCTCCTGGAGCTTGGCCATCACGGCCTTGCTCTCTACCCCGAACTCCTTCGCGAGTTCGTATACCCGGACCTTCGCCACTGCGCTCCCTCTGTCGGCCCGGCTCCGCCGGGCCATCGTGGCCGATCCGGGGCAGCGCGTGCTCCGGCCGGCCTCAGCTTCTGGTTCTCATCGCCGAGTGCTCATCGCGCGCTCATCACAACTGATCCCGCTTTCCCGGCACTGCTGCCGTTTTAGCTTCGACCGTCTCACCCGGCCGGGCTGGTCCTGTGGACTCACCCGGGAGCCCATGAGGGCCCGTATCACACCGTCCCGCCAGGTAATCCTCGAGCGGGCCGGCACCGAGTGATGCCGGCTGGCGCAGCGCCCGCGGTAGTGCCCTGCGGCGCTTAGCTAGCTCGAAGCATTCCTGGCTGGGATGCAGATACGCGCCCCGGCCGGGCAGCCGCGCCTGAGGGTCAGGGACGATGTCACCCCGGACCGCCACCAGACGCAGCAGGTCAGACTTAGCCTCACGGACTCTGCAGCCTATGCAGGTGCGGATCGCAGGTACGGAACGCACCGGCCGCGGGGACCGTCTGGCCATTGTCGTAGCTAGCTTACCTCGCCGGCGCGTCGGCGCCACCGCGCACGGTTCCCGCTGCGCCCGGCGGTGTACCGGTTTCCTGCCCGGCTCCGGGCCCCGGCGCCCCGCCGCCCGGCTGGCCTGCGGCGCCGTCCGCCGGTCCCGGTGCGGTGCCCGCCGGTTCCGCAGTACCCGGTTCCGGGGCGCCACCCGCCTCCGGGGCGGACGTGTCCTGAGCGCCCGGCTCCTGAACGGCAGGCTCCTGAACGGCTGGCTCCCGGGTGGCTGGCTCCCGGCGGCCCGCGCCCCCGGGGTCGCCCGGGGTGTCCGGCTGGATGTCGATCTTCCATCCGGTAAGCCGGGCCGCCAGGCGCGCGTTCTGCCCTTCCTTGCCGATCGCCAGCGACAGCTGGTAGTCCGGCACGATGACCTGCGCCACCCTGGCCTGCGCGTCTATGACGTTGACCCGCAGCACCCGGGCCGGGGACAGCGCGTTGGCCACGAACTGGGGCGGGTCGTCGGAGAAGTCGACGATGTCGATCTTCTCGCCGTGCAGCTCGGTCATCACGTTGCGCACCCGGCTGCCCATGGGGCCGATGCAGGCCCCCTTGGGGTTCACCCCCGGCTGGTGCGAGCTGACCGCGATCTTCGTCCGGTGCCCGGCCTCGCGCGCGATGGCCATGATGTCCACCGCGCCCGAGGCGATCTCCGGCACCTCCAGCGCGAACAGCTTCTTCACCAGGTTCGGGTGGGTCCGCGACAAGGTGATCGACGGTCCCCGGTAGCCCTTGCGCACGTGCAGCACGTAACAGCGCAGCCGCTCGCCATGGGCGTAGCGCTCCCCGGGGACCTGTTCCGTCGGGGGCAGGATGGCCTCGATCTTGCCCAGGTCCACCAGCACCGCCCGCGGATCCTTGCCCTGCTGGATGACACCCGCCACGATGTCGCCCTCCCGGCCGGCGTACTCGCCGAAGGTGAGCTCGTCCTCGGCGTCACGCAGCCGCTGCAGGATCACCTGGCGCGCGGTGGTCGCGGCGATCCGGCCGAAGCCATCGGGGGTGTCGTCGTATTCGCGGCCCACCGCGCCGTCCTCGGCGGGCTCGCTGGCCCAGACGGTGACGTGGCCGCTGCCGCGGTCGATCTCCACCCGCGCCGTGGGCGCGGCGCCGGGGGTGGACTGGTAGGCACGCAGCAGCGCATCCTCGATGGCCTTGATGGCCAGGTCCATCGAGATGTCCTTCTCGCTCTCCAGGCTGCGCAGGACGCTCAAGTCAATGTCCATCTGGCTCCCCCTCGTCCCCCGGGTCGTCGTCGTGGGCGGCGCCCCCGCCGCCGAACTCGACCTGCACCTGGCCGGGTCCAAGTTCGGTGTAGCCGAACTCGCGCTGCTGGCCGGCGACGTCCAGGACCACCCCATCCGCCCCGGCGTTGATCACCCTGCCCTCGACGGTGCCCGGGTACCCCGGCGCCCCGGGGGCCAGCGGGACGCGCACCAGCCGGCCTCGGGCGCGGCGCCAGTGACGGGCCTCGGAGAGCGGCCGGTCCACCCCGGGGGAGCTGACCTCCAGCGTGTACGCGGCCTCGCCCATGACCCCCGCGTCGTCCAGTTCCTTGGACAGCGAGCGGCTCAGCTCGGCGATGTCGTCCAGGCTGGGGCGGCGGTCGGCGTCCACCACGACGCGGAGCAGGCGGCGGCGGCCGGCCGCCGCGACCTTCACCGATTCCAGGTCCACGCCTGCGGACCGGATGACCGGCTCGAGTACCCGGGTGATTCGTGCGGTGTCCGCGGAGCCCTCGCCGCGACTGGCTGCACGCGGGCGTGACGGTACGTGACGGGATTCACCACGCATCACGACCTCCTCGTCCGCGACCTGTGCTGTTGTCTGGCGCGATCTAGCCTAACCGGCCCGCGCCGGGACTCGGCCCGTCCGCGCTCCGGCTCGCCCGGCAGTTGAGATTTCTCCGCCGCCGCCTACCCGCCTGCCCGCCTGCCCGCCTGCCCGCCTGCCCGCCTGCCCGCCTGCCCGCCTGCCCGCCTGCCCGCCTGCCCGCCTGCCCGCCTGCCCGCCTGCCGCTGACCCCTGCCCGCCTGCTGACCCCGGCCCGCCTGCTGACCCCGGCCCGCCTGCTCGACCCCGGCCCGCCTGCTGACCCCGGCCCGCCTGCTGACCCCGGCCCGCCTGCTCACCCCGGCCCGCCTGCTGACCCCGGCCCGCCTGCTGACCCCGGCCCGCCTGCTGACCCCGGCCCGCCTGCTGACCCCGGCCCGCCTGCTGACCCCGGCCCGCCTGCTGACCCCGGCCCGCCTGCTGACCCCGGCCCGCCTGCTGACCCCGGCCCGCCTGCTGACCCCGGCCCGCCTGCTGACCCCGGCCCGCCTGCTGACCCCGGCCCGCCTGCTGACCCCGGCCCGGACGGCCGCCGGGCGGCCGTCCGGCGGCCGTCCGGCGGCCGTCCGGGAAGCCCGGGACGACCATCCGGGGTGGCGCCCTCCGGGCACCGGCCCGCTGCCCCTACGCTCAGCGGGAGCACCTCGGGGACAGGGACTGGAGGAGCGGTGCGGGCAGATCTGAGGCGGCGCAGCGTGCTCGCCGCGGGCGTGATGACGGTGCCGCTGGTGGCAGCGGGCTGCAAAGGCGTGGGAGCGCTCGGCACCCCGCCGGAACCCGGGCCGGACGTGGCCGTGCTGCGCGGCGCGATCGGCACGGAGCAGGCGCTGATCGCCCGGTACCGCTCGGCCATGGCCGGGTCGCCGGCGCTGTCCGGCACGCTCGGCCCGCTGCTCGCCCAGCACCGCGAGCACCTGGCCCGGCTCACGTCGATGCTCATCGAGCCGGCCACAGGGCCAGCCCGCACACCACACCGTCGCCGGCCGGCACCGCGGCCACGGGTTCCGGGCCGGCCGCCACCCTCGCGGCCCTCGAGGCGGCCGAGACCGATGCCGCCCGGTCGCTGGCCCGCCGGCTGACGCTGGCGCCCCCGGCCCTGGCCCAGCTGATGGCGAGCATCGCGGCCTCCGAGGCCAGCCACGCCCTGCTGCTGCGGACGCACGAGGCGGGCAGATGACCGGGGCCGCGGGGCCTGCCACCACGGATCCTCCCGGCCCGGGGCGGGCCGCCGCGCTGCAGTCCGCGCTGGCCGCGGAGAACGCGGCCATCTACGGCTACGGAGTAGCCGGTGCGCAGCTGGGCACCGCGGCCCGGGACCAGGCCCTGCGGAACTGGACTCAGCACGAGGTCGCCCGGGACCAGCTGCAGGCCATGCTGACCTCGCTAGGGGTCAAGCCAGTGGCCGCGCAGCCCGCTTACCGGCTGCCCTTCCCGGTGCACGGCACCGGGGCCGCGATCTCGCTCGCGGGCTACCTGGAGAATCAGGTCGCCGCCGCCTACCTGGGCATCGTCGCCCTGGACGACTCCCGGCTGCGTACCTGGGGTGCCGGTCAGGCGCGGGCCTGCGCGTTGCGCGCGACGACCTGGTTGGGCCGGACCGCGGCCTTTCCCGGGCTCGCCTCCGGGGCGGGTCCGGCTAAGGCCCGGCCGTCGGCCTCGCCGTAACCCCGAATCTCGCCGGCCCCGTGCGCAATTCCGCCGCGCCAGCCCGCGGGGCCAGCCCGCCGGATCTTTGTCCCCCCGATGCGACCCGGTTCCCCTCGGGGCCCCCTGGGCCGCGCGGCCCGGCGCCGGTACTCAGCTGTCGTGTGGCGCGGACAGCACATGCGCGACCCGCTCCGCCGCGCGCTCC
Organism: uncultured Actinomycetes bacterium; assembly: GCA_963723595.1. GTDB lineage: Bacteria > Actinomycetota > Actinomycetes > Streptosporangiales > Streptosporangiaceae > RYN-230. The sequence continues at coordinate 1,487,282 of CAVRRQ010000006.1, read as the reverse complement.
AGTTCGGTGGCGGCCGCGATCCGCTCGGCCCACGACCACCAGAACCACCAGCTGCCGTCCTCGCAGCAGCCCGCGTAGACATCCTCGGCGAGCGCCGGTGCGGCGGGGTTGACCACGCGCAGGCTCGGCACCCGGCCCGCCGGGGCCATCAGGTTCGTGGTCATTCCCTGCTTGGCCAGCTCGGGCGCCAACCTGTCCAGCTGGTCCAGGTAGGCCTGGTCCGGCGGCGACAGGGAACTCACCTGGGGAGCTCCCATGACCATCTAAATCACCTCTAGTAATCAGACGACAGCGAAGAGTACCTAGACCAGAATGACGCGTGCGATTGCTATTTGCAATATGCATTCAGGACTTCGCACGTCCCGCCGCGCACGTGGGCCGGGACCGGGCCGCGGCCGGCGGCCGAGATCGCAATCCGCGAGCCGTCGCCGCGACGAATGCACTCTAACCGGGCCAACCATGACAGCGATCCAGAACCGCTGATGCCCAGGTGAGAAGTTACCCGCCGGGAACGTGGCCCTGCTCAGGCTAAGCGGCACGGCGCGCCGCGACAGGTGCCACACTGATGGCAAGGGCTATACCGGACAGAAGGAGATCCCCACGGCCACGCAGCAGAGCCCCACGGTCCGGCGCCGCCGGCTGGCGCTGGAGCTGCGCCGGTTCCGCGATGCGGCCGGCCTGACCTGTGAGGAAGTCGCCGAGCACCTGGAGTGCTCGACCTCCAAAATCAGCCGGATCGAGACGGGCCGGGTATCTGTCTCACCCCGGGACGTCCGCGACATGCTTCAGCTCTACGGCGTGCCCGGCCCACAGCAGGACAGCCTGGTGCAACTCGCCCGCGAATCGCGGCAGAAGGGCTGGTGGCACGCGTACAGCGACGCCATCGAGCCGAGGTTCGCCACCTACATCGGGCTGGAGAGCGCGGCCTCGGAGATCCGGATCTACGAGGTCACGCTGATCCCGGGACTGCTCCAGACCGAGGACTACGCCCGCGCGGTGATCGCCGCGGGAGCGGTGGACGGTGCCCCGGAGGCGGTGGAGCGCAACGTCGCCGTCCGGATGGCCCGCCAGCCCACTCTGGTCACGGAGGATCCGCCCCAGCTGTGGGCGGTGCTCGACGAGGCGGCGCTGCACCGCCGCGTCGGCGGCACCGGGCTGATGCGGATGCAGCTGGAGCATCTGCTGGAGATGAGCGCCCTGCCGAACGTCGCCGTCCAGGTGCTGCCGTTCGGGGCCGGGGCGCACCCGGCCATGGGACGGCCGTTCGTGATCCTCGCCTTCCCGGAGCGGGCCGACCCGGACGTCGTCTACCTCGAGGACCTGACCAGCGCGCTGTACGTGGAGAACGTCGTGGAAGTCGACCGCTACAACATGTTCTTCAACCACCTGCGCGCCACCGCGCTGTCCTTCGCGGACTCCACCCGCCTGATCACCTCGGTCATCAAGAACCAGTAGCTCGCCAGCGAGGGGGAGGCGCGCCCTCGCCGGCGAGGGGAGGCGCGCCGCAGGCGTGTCCTCGCCGAGCCGGCGAGCAACCCGGCACCCGCAGCAGCCGACGTGCCTACCGGAGCGGGCCAGTGGGGGGTCCGGGGGGCTCGGCCCCCCGGGCTAGCAGAGCCCCCCGGGCTAGCAGAGCTGGCAGCGGCTCGGTGTGCAGCACGGTGAGCCGGGACACGGCCCGGGTCAGCGCGACATACAGCCGGTGCAGGCCGCGGGCCTCGGCCGCCGCGATCCGGCCCGGCTCCACCACGATGACGTGGTCGAACTCCAGGCCCTTGACCAGGGTGACGGGCACCACCACCAGACCGCCGCCGGACAGCCCGTCCACCGACCCGTCCAGCACGCTGTGCCGGACCCCGGCCGCGCCGAGCGCGCCGGTGAGCGACGGCACCTGGTCATCGGCCGCGATCACGGCCGTGGACCCCGGGTCGCCCAGGACGGCCGCGCAGGCGGAGGCCAGGGCGCCGGGCAGGCCGCCGCCGGGCGCGTGCCGGATGGTCAGCGCGCCCGGGTCCTGGCGCAGCGACCGGGCCGGGGCCAGGCCGGGGACGAGCGCGCCGAGCAGCTGGTTGGCGTAGTCGAGGATCTGCCGCGGCACCCGGTACCCGGTCTCCAGCACGCGGACCTCGGCTCCGGGCTTGCCCAGGTGGGCGAGCAGCCCGGGCCAGCTGCCGGCCGCGGCCGGAGCGGTGCTCTGCGCCAGGTCGCCGAGCACCGTGGCCGACCCGGTCGCGCACCGCCGGCCGATCGCGCGGCACTCCATCGGGGACAGGTCCTGCGCTTCGTCCAGCACCACGTGGGCCAGGCTGGGGATCCGCTCGATGAGGTCGCTGGCCTCGTTGACCAGGACCGTGTCCGCCGGGCTCCAGCGGGCCGAGGCCGGCCCGCGGGGCGCGGGGTCCCAGCGGATGGCCTGCTGCTCGGGCTCGTCCAGCAGCCCGTCCGCGGACCGGGCCAGCAGCTCGTGGTCGGACAGCAGCCGGAGCACCAGCCGCACCGGGTCGGCCTTGGGCCAGATGGCGTCGACCGCGGCGCGTACCGGCCGGGTCCGCCGCACCGCCTCGTGGGTACGGTCGTCGCAGATCTCCCCAGCGGCTTCCATCCTGGTCAGGATGACGTGGGCGATCCGGTGGCCCAGCATCTCCCGGCCGGCGGCGTAGCGGACCCCGCGGTCCCGCAGCTCCGCGACGAGCCCGGCCAGCTCACCCGGGCTGACCCGCCAGCGCCGGGACCCGCGGACCACGACGACCGGCTCGGCGGGCTCGCGCAGCCCGGCCCACACCGCCCGGTGCAGCACCGCGGCCATCCGGGGGTCGCCCTTGACCTGCGCGGCCCGGACGGTGTCGCGGGCCCGGACCGGCACCCGGGCCAGCAGGTCGGCCAGCGTGGTCTGGCTGACGTTGACCTCGCCGAGGGCGGGCAGCACGTTGCGGATGTAGGAGAGGAAGGCGCGGTTCGGCCCGATGACCAGGACCCCGCCCCGGGCCATCCGGGCCGGGTAGGCGTAGAGCAGGTAGGCGATCCGGTGCAGGCCGACCGCGGTCTTCCCGGTTCCGGGTGCACCCTGCACGCACAGGGTGTGGTCTGGCCCGGCCCGGACGATGTCGTCCTGATCCGGGGCGATGGTGGCCACGATGTCGCGCATCGGCCCGGACCGCGGCCGCTCGATCTCCTCGATGAGGATGCGGCTGACCGGGGCTTCCTGGCCACCGCCGGCCGCGGGGGCGCCGGTGAGCACCTCGTCTTCGTGCGCGGTGAGCTCGCCGCCGGAAAACCCGAACCGGCGGCGCAGCTCCAGCCCCATGGGGTCGGCCGGGCTGGCCCGGTAGAACGGGCGGGACACCGGCGCCCGCCAGTTGACCACGACCGGGTGGCCGTCCGGGTCGTGCACGTGCCGCCGGCCGACATGGAACCGCTCACCGGCGAACTCCCCGCCGTCCGCGGCCGTGCCTTGTCCCGGCGCGTAGTCCAGCCGGCCGAAGAACAGGGGCGTGTCCGGCAGGTCGCTGAGCGCTTCCGCCCGCCGGTACAGGTCGGCTTTCAGGTATTCCTCGGAGACGGGGTCACCGCCCAGGGCGCGGAGCGAGAGCACGTCCTCGCGCATCAGCCGGAGGAACTGCCGCGACTGGCTGAGGTATTCACGTTCCGCAACGAGGACCGGATCGGGGCCGGTGCCGGGCTGCGCGGGTCCGGGAGCGGGGGTCAGGAGGGGATCGGGCGGCGGGTCTTGCTGCGTCCCGCTGGCCGAGGGCATGAGTCATCACCTCGATGGTGTGGGAGTTGGCACAAGAGCGCAGCAGCCTAGCAACGTTACCCGGGCTGGTCACTCCGTTTTTTCCGCCGGGCCCCATCACCCGTGCCTGGCCCAGCCGTGCCCGCCTCAGCCATGCTTGCCTCATGGGGGCCGGGCCCGCCGGGTCTGGGTCAGGCCCGGCGGCTGGCCTGGCCCCGGCGGGCCAGGACGTCGGCGCTGACCGCGGCCAGCAGCACCAGGGCGAAGATCAGGTCCTGCGCCGCGGCGCTCATCCCCAGCAGGTAGATGCCGTTGTAGATGGCCGCGATGACGATACCGCCGAGCACGCCGTCCAGCGGCTTGCCGCGGCCGCCGAACAGGCTGGTCCCGCCGATCACCGCGGCGGCCACCGCGTACAGCACGAGCGTGGCGCCGTCCGTGCCGGACGACACCGACCGCAGCTCGGAGGCGTAGATGATGCCGCCCACGCCGGCCGTCAGGCCAGCCAGGGCGAAGGAGACGGTCCGGATCGCGGCCAGGCTGACCCCGGCCCGCCGGGCAGCCTCCGCGTTGCTGCCGATCGCGTGCACGTCCCGGCCGAACCGGGTCCGGTTGAGCAGGAACGACCAGGCGAACAGGACACCCAGGACGATGAGCACCACCCACGGCACCCCGCGGACCGGGCTGAGCACGCCGCGGTTGGTGTCGCACACGGCCACGATGACCAGGCCCGTCGCGGCCGCGGCCCCGACTTTGGCGGCGGTCCGGCTGGCCGGCGGCCCGGTACCGCCGGACCGGCGCTCGGCGTCGCGCCGGATGGTGACGACGGCGAACCCGGCGACGATGGCCGCCATCAGCAGCCAGCTGGCGGCCGGCGTGAGGCAGCCGTTGGCCAGGTCGTTGATGACGTTGTCGGAGATCGGCAGGGTCCCGCCCGAGCCGAGGATCCAGATCATCACTCCCTGGCAGGCGAGCAGGCCGGCCAGGGTCACCACGAACGAGGGCAGCCGGAGCCGGGCGATCAGGGTGCCCTGCGCGGCGCCGATGGCCGTGGTGACCAGCAGGGCGGTGATCACGGCCGCCCACCAGGGCCAGTTGCGGGACCCGATGAGCAGTTCCGCGGTGATCACGCCCCCGATCCCGGAGACGAAGCCGATCGACAGGTCGATGTCGCCGAGCAGCAGCGCGAACACCTCGCTCATCCCCAGCAGCATGAACACGGCGCCCTGGACCAGCAGGTCGGTCAGGTTCACCGGGGACAGGAAGTGCCCGTTCAGCGACTGGAAGATGATCCCGATCACGATCAGTCCGGTGATCACGGAGATGGCGCCGCTCTCGCCCGGCGCCAGCCAGGCCGCCGCCCCGCGGCGCGGGACCGTGACGTCCGCCCGGGCCATCCGCGGTCAGCCCGCGATCCTGGCCCGGCGGCAGGCGGCCCGCAGCGGGCCGGCGCACAGCTGGGCGGCGGTCACGAACCGGTCCCTGATCACCGTGGCCGCCATGCTGGCCGTGGTGACCCACACCGGCCGCAGCAGCACGGACGGGACCCGCACCCGGCTGGTGGGATCGAAGGTGGTGCCGTTGACCAGGCTGCGCGGCGGGACCAGGCCGGCCCTCAGGTACAGGGTGAGCGCCGCGGCCGCCTGGGCCTCCAGGTAGATCGGCTTATACACGGTGCCGCACTGGTAACCGGACAGGATGTTGGCCAGCCCGGCGGGGGTGGCGTCCTGCCCGGTGGTGGGGAAGGCACGGGGTGGGGTGTTCAGCGTCTTGAGGTAGGAGATGACCGCGCTGGCCGTGTCGTCGTTCGGGGTGAGCACCGCGGTGATCTTGTCGTTTGCGGTGTACTGCTCCTCGAACGTGGACTGCGCGGTGGTGGGGTTCCAGCTGCCGGGCGGCTGCCCGGCGGCGGCGTAGCGGCCGGAGCTGAAGTACGGCCGGAGCACCTGGTCGTAGCCGCGGGCGAACAGGGTGGCGTTGTTGTCGGTCGGCGCCCCGCGCATCACCAGGATGTCGGGGTGGCGCACGTGCCAGGCCCGGATGCAGTTCACCAGCCCGCGGGCCATCAGGGTTCCCACCGCGACGTTGTCGAAGCTCACGTAGTAGGCCCGGGTGCCGCCGAGGGTCATCCGGTCGTAGTCGATCACCTTCACGCCGAGGGAGGTGGCCGCCGACTCGATCGACGCGCCCACTCCCGAGTCGATGGGATCCAGCAGCAGCACGGTGGCACCCTGGGTCATGTCCGACTCCGCCTGCGCCTGCTCGGTGGCGTCGCTGCCCTGCGCGTTGGTGATGATGAACTGGCTGCGGGTCAGCCCGGCCTCCTGCAGCGCGCGGGCCAGGTACGGGGCGTCGAATTCGGCGTAGCGCGGCGACGTCGTGGTGTCCGGCAGGAGGACCCCGATCTTCCCGGTGCCGAGCCGGGTGACCGCCTTCAGCCTGCGCATCATCGAGAAGCCCGTGGTGAAGGCCCCGGCCGCCACCGAGGGGATCACCTGGCCCTGGGCGGCCGCCGTCCGGGGCGCCGGGGGCCGTTCGCAGCCGCGCCAGCCCCCCGCCGGCCAGCCCGGCCGCGGCCAGGGTGGCCATCAGCGCACAGGCCAGCCGCCCGGCGCGGGGCGGGCTCATGGCCGGCCCCGCCCTGCGGGGGCGCCGCACCGGGGCCGCCGTCATGTCGTGGCGAACCGGTAGCCGGAGCGCGGCTCGGTGATGAACAGTGGCTCATCCCCGGCCCGCTCGAGCTTGGCCCGCAGCCGCCCGACGTAGACCCGGGTGTACTCGGTCTGCGTCTCGTAGCCGGGGCCCCACACCCGGCGCAGCAGGGTCGCGTGGGTCAGCAGCTCCCCCGGGCTGACCGCGAACTGGCGGAGCAGCGCGAACTCGGTCGGGGTCAGGTGGACCAGGCCGCCGGCCTTGGTGACCCGGCGGCGTTCCAGGTCGATCTCGACGTCCCCGATCCGCACGACGCCCGGCTCCGGGCGGCCGTCCGCCGAGGGCTTGCTGCGCCGCAGCGTCGCGTTGATCCGGGCCAGCAGTTCCTCGATGCCGAACGGCTTGGTCATGTAGTCGTCGGCGCCGAGGTTGAGCGCGCGGACCTTGTCGGTCTCGGCCCGGCGGGCGGACACCACGATGATGCCGACCCCGGATTGCTCCCGGATCTCCCGGCACAGCTCGAAGCCATCCCGCCCGGGCAGCATCAGGTCCAGCAGCACCACGTCGAGGCCCCGCGCGTGGAGAACCTCGCTGACCCCGGTCCCGTCCTTGGACACGATCACGTCGTGACCGCGGGCGGAGAGGTTGGACCGGACCAGGTTGACGATGTTCTGGTCGTCCTCCACGATGAGGACGACCGTCTTGTCAGCCACCACGTTGTTCCTCCGGTTCCTCCACCACGTTCCAGGATGCGCCGGCCGGCTCGCCGGTGGACCCTGGTGGCGGATCTGCCGGGAGCGCGACCACGAAGGACGCCCCGGGGTCGGCCGGCGCCACCACCAGGGTGCCGCCGTGCGCTTCGACGATCCCCCGTGCGATGGGCAGCCCCAGCCCGGTGCCTGCCACCTCGGTCGTGCCCCGGACCCGTGGCTCGAAGATCTTCCCGGCCAGCCCGGCCGGGATGCCCGCCCCGTAGTCGGTGATCTCCACCTCCGCCCAGCCCGGCGGGCCGCCGGCCCGGACGGTGACGTCCGTGCCGCGCGGCGACGCGCCGTGGCTGGCCGCGTTCTCCAGCAGGTTGACGAATACCTGCTCGAGCCGGTCGTGGTCGGCCCAGACCGGCTCGAGGCCCTCGGTCACGTGGACCCGCACCGCAGGCCCCCGGGACAGGCAGTTCGCCGCGGCGCTGACCACCAGCGCCAGGTCACACCAGTCGCGCTGCAGCCGCAGCACGCCCGACTCGATCGCGGTCGAGTCGAGCAGGTCGCCGACCAGGCGCTCCATCCGGGCCGATTCCGCGGCGATGGAGCCCAGGAACCTCCGCGTGGCCTCGGGATTCCAGGTCAGGTCGGGCTGGCACAGGGTGGAGGCGTAGCCGTGGATGGCGGTCAGCGGGGTGCGCAGCTCGTGACTGAGCGAGGAGAGCATGTCCCGCTGGATGCTCTGCGACCGGCGCAGCGCCGCCGCCTCGCGCCGCGCGGTCTCCAGCGACTCCCGTTCCATGGCCAGGGCCAGCGACCGGCTCGCGTCGTCGAGCAGTTCCAGGGCATCCTCGGTGACGGTCTTGCCCGGGTTCCAGCAGGCGACCAGCGCGCCGCGCTGGCCAGGCAGCCGGAGCGGGCCCGCGGCCAGCCCGGATGCCACCAGCCGGGCCGGGATGCCGTCCGCGCCGGACAGCACGGCCGAGGCCGCGGTGCGCAGCCCGGGCAGCACGCCCGGGCCGGTCTCCCCGGCGATGCACCAGCATCCCGGGGTCTGGCCGTCGGCGGCCATCACCGCCGCGGTGTCCGCACCCAGCCCGTCCACCAGGGCCAGCAGGGAGATCTCCAGCCCGCCCTGCAGCCGCTCCGGGCCGGCCAGGCTCTCCAGCAGCCCGCGCAGTGATTCCAGCACCCGGTTGCGCCGGGACACCTCGGTCAGCAGCCGTTCACGCTCGATCGCGGACGCGGCGTACCGCAGGTAGATGGTGGCCAGCTCGAGCCGCTCCGGGGCCGGGTTGCCCGGGGAGGCGGCGTAGCCGGACACCGTGCCCAGCACGCCGTCGCTGCCCACGATGGGGGCGGCCCAGGCGCTCCGCACGCCGGACGCGGCGGCCGCGGCCGTGCCCGCGGGCCAGGTGACCCGGGTCTGCAGGTCGTCCACCACCACGACCGCGCTCCCGGCCGCGGCCAGCCCGGCCGGGCCGCCCTCCGCGCCGACCGGGAGGGCCGCGTTCAGCTCCAGCAGTCCCGCGGGCAGTCCGGTCGCCGCGAGCCGGCGCAGCACCGGCTGGTCACCCGTGGTCTCCAGCAGGTGCACGCAGAGCATGTCCACTTCGAGCGCTCCGGCCATGGCCGACACGATCAGCGGGAGCGAGGCGGCGGGCTCGGCCTCGGACAGCTGGTCGGCCAGGCTCTGCAGCCGCCTGATCTGGCGGCTGGCGATGGAGTCGGCCTCGACCCCCGACATGAGCGCCACCACGTCGCTGCGCTGCACCTCGACCGGGGACACGTCGGCGACGACGGCGCCGTCCCGGAGCACGACGATCCGGTCGGCCAGCGTGAAGACCTGCTCCAGGTCATGCGTGGCGAGCAGCACGCTCGCGCCCGCCTCACGGGCTTCCCGCAGGATCGACTCCACCAGGGCGGTCTCGGCCACGCCCAGCGAGGCGGTCGGCTCGTCCATCACCAGCAGGCGGGGCGGCGTGAGCAGCGCGCGGGCCACCGCGACCAGCTGCCGCTGGCCGCGGGACAGGACGCGGAGCGGCACGTCCAGGCGCAGGTCACGGGCTCCGACGCGGCGCAGCAGGGTGGCGGCCTGCTCACGCAGGGCCGACTCCCGGACCACCCAGCGGCCCGGGCGGCCGAGGAAGATGTTGGCCACCGCGTCCAGGTCGTCGCAGAGCCCGTGCTCCTGCCATACGGTCTCGACGCCGGCCCGGCGGACCTGGCCCGGGCCGGGACGGCATGGGCCGCCCGGCGAACCGCACCTCGCCGGCATCGGCGTCGAGCACGCCCGCGATGGTCCCGATCAGGGTGGACTTGCCGGCGCCGTTCCCGCCCGCCACGGCGACGATCTCGCCGCGCCCGACCCGGAGGCTGACCTCACGGAGCACGGGAAGCGGGCCGAAGCTCTTGGTGAGCGCGCTGACTTCGAGCAGGGCGGCCCGTTCGCGGGGCTCGGCCGACCGGCTGCACCAGCTCACCAGCGTCTCCGTCATGACGCACGACAGACCCGGCCCCGGCGCCGGGTAAGGCCGTGTCCCTAGCGCACCATCTCGCCGTGGCCGATGGCCCGCTGGCCGACGGCCCGGTCAGGATAACCGCCAGCGGCCCGGGAGGCTACTGTCCCGTAACCCGCCGCAGGTCGGGGATCGGGCTCCCGCGATCAGGCCCGTCCATCAGGCCTCGCCCGGTCAGGCCGGGACGACGACGTACTGCCGGAGGCAGAGGTCCTGGAAGGTCACCGGGCCGCGCGGGCCGGGCACGTGGTCCACGTTGATGCCGGTCTCCGGAACCCCGCGCAGCTTGAACCCGTCGAGCAGCCGGGTGGTGGCGTTCCAGAACGCGCCAGTCCCCCGGTAGGCGTCCAGGAACTCGCGGGCCGCGGCCGGATCGGAGGTCACGATGCCCGCCGCGAGGCCGGACGTGCAGTCGTTGGCCAGCCTGGCGGCGGCCGCCGGGCTGTCCGCCGGCGCGATGGTCAGGGTGGCCTCGTGGCCGCTGTCCAGGGCCCACTCGTGGCCCAGCGGGTGGGCGTGCGGCGGCAGCGAGGGCGTGATACCCAGCGCCCGGACCGGCCCGAGCGCCACCTCGAGAAGCTGGTCCCAGGCCTGCACGGAGATCAGCAGGAGGTTCAGCCGGTTGCACACCCCCAGCCGGTCCAGGCTCGCGGTGATGATCTCGGCGGCCAGCGCCGGGTCGGCCGCACGGTCCAGGTAGAGCACGCCGCCCCCGTCGGCGTGCGCGAGCGTGCGCACCCCCGACCGGGCCGCCTCGGCGGCCAGGCTGCGGGTGGTCTCCCCGCTGCCGCGCAGGATGACCAGCGGGATCAGCCCCGGCTGGCGGACCAGCTCGACCGCGGCTTCCCGGTCCGCCGACCGGACCAGCTGTATAACCCGCGGATCCAGGCCGGCGTCCTGCACGGCCGGGGCGATCACGTGGTCGGCGAGGGCCGCGGCGGAGCGCAACGCGGCACCCCCGGTGCGGAGCACCCCGGCGTTGCGCGACTTGAGCAGCTGCGAGGCGATGTCGATGGTCACGTTGGGCCGGGCCTCGAAATTCGCGCCGATCACCCCGACCGGCACCCGCCGCTCGGCCAGCCGCAGCCTCCCCCCGGACGGGCCACCGGGCAGGTCGCCCAGCGGGGTCAGCCCGGGCGGGAACGGCGCGTCGGCCAGCAGCCCTATCTGCCGGGCCATTTCCTGCATCCGGCCCGGGTCGAGGCGGAGCCGGTCCAGCAGGCCCTGACCCAGGCCGGCGGCCTGGCCGTCGGCCATGTCCTCGGCGTTGGCCGCGAGGATCTCCGGGGCCTGGCCGGTGAGCCGGGCGGCCATCCCGCGCAGCGCCTGGTTGATGACGTCGCCGACGGCATGGGCGAGGCTGGCGGCACTGTCCCGGGCGGCCTCACCCGCGGCGATCACGGCCTTCTGCGCATCAGACACGCTGCCGATGCTAGGGCATCGCGCCAGCTGGCTCCCAGCGCCAGTGGAAGCCCACCACCGACCGCTCCAGGGACCGCAGGTAACGCTGCACGGAGTGCTGGCTGTCCGGGGTGACCTGCTCCTGCGACAGCACCGGGCCTTCCACGCCGTCCCAGACCGCCCACCAGACCGCATCCGGCAGCTGGTCCGGGTGAAACTGGATGCGCATGTCGAAGTTGTCCAGCGTGTTCATCACCGCCCGGCGGTACTGCCGCTCGTCGGGGTCGGTGGGGTTGCTGTGGTAGTGGTACGAGGTCCAGTACTCCAGGGTGGCCGTCTCGCCCAGGCCGAGCGAGCGGGCCAGGTGGATATCGGTGCCGTACAGTTCGCCGATCTGGCGGACCGGCCCCGGCGCGCCCGCGCAGCCCTGCCCGAGTTCCAGCGTGACCGCGTTCGTGTCGTACAGGTACGGGATCCGGTCGAGCCCGTCGGCCAGGGCCTCGACGACCTGAAGCGTGCGGGTCCGGGCCAGCCTGCGCTCGGCGTCGGCGTAGACATGGTCGTGCAGGGAAACGGTCTGATGGCGGCGCGGGCCCAGCACCCCGGCCACCTTGGCGGCCGCGCCGGAACGCATCGCCCGCGGCCCGGCCAGGACGGTGATCCGGCCGGTGCCGCGCCACAGCCGCCAGAGCCGCTCCTGCTCCTGGCCGGAGAAGCCGAACGCGGACACGAACAGGTCCAGGGTGGACCGGCTCAGCAGCCGGCCGGACAGGGCCCGTCCCACGGTGTCCTTGAGCTGATGCGGCAGCACATCCGAATGCCCCGACACGCGCGGTGAGTCCCACAGGTGCTGCGCCAGCACGTCGGCCACGGCGAGGTGATTGATCGCGCCGGGCCGTGATCGCTGCGCGTGAGATTCCCAGAGCTGGCGGTACCGGCCGGGGCGCAGCAGTAATTCGCGCAGGTAACGACCGGCGGCTTCTCGGCCCGCCTCGACCTGAGGCTCTGTCACGACATAGCTCTATCTGCTCTTTGCGAACTTAGTGCGATGTATGCCGTCTAGCCTACGGTGCAGATCTCGCTGGGAGGGGATGTTCGGGCTACGGGCGAGACGGCGACAGGGGGACCGGGGGGACGGGCCGCTGTCGGCATGCCCGTCCCCTCCGGCCTGTACTTTCCGGGGGGGGACCCCCCTGGACCCCCCGCCATTCGCCGGACTCGGCGAGGACACGCCTTCGGCGCGTCTCCCCTCACCGGCGAATAAGCGCTGGCTGAGCAGGACTCGCCTTCGGCGCGCCGCTCCCCTGGCTTAGGAAGCTGCACCAGCAGCCCCACACCATCCGTAAGCCGAAGAACGCGCCCATCGCGCGCCCAAACCCCACCGGCACCCGGCTGCTCACGGGTAACACCGCCGCGTGTGCCTCTTAGGCCTCTCGAACCACCCAGTGGGGACGGTCAGAAGAGGATCGAGGTGAGGGTGGCTCGTTCGGCGAAGCCGACTTTGCGGTAGACGGCGCGGGCTGGGGCGTTGAAGTCGTTGACGTAGAGGGAAACCACCGGGGCGATGGTCCGGAGTGCTTCCTGGACCACGGCGGCCATCCCGGCCACGGCGAGCCCCCGGCCCCTGAGCTCCGGACGCACCCAGACTCCCTGGACCTGGCAGGCGTGCGGGGTGACGGCCCCGATCTCGGCCTTGAACATCACCCGGCCGTCCTCGATCCGGGCGAAGGCCCGCCCGAGCGCGATCAGCTCGGCCACCCGGGCCCGGTAGGCGGCTCCCCCGTCCGGCCCGAGCGGGGACACCCCCACTTCCTCGGTAAACATCGCCACCGAGGCCGGCAGCAGCACGTCGAGCTCGCTAGGCCGGACCCGGCGGAGCTGCGGGTCGGCGGCCACCCGAGGCGGCCCGGAGATCGCCATGACCGGCTGCGCTTCGCGGATCTCCCGGGGCTGGCCCCAGTAGGGGCGCAGCAGTTCCCACATCTGGCCGACGGCTTCCGCCGGGCCCACGATGGACGAGCAGCGCCGCCCCTGGAGCCGGGCCCGGCCGGCGAAGGCGGTCGCGGCGGCCGGCGTCGCGCCGACCGGGACCAGGTTGGCCCCGGCGTAACAGGCCGAGGTCAGCTTGCCGCCGGGCACGTAGCCCCACATCTGGCCGCCGAGCCGGACTGGATCGAGGCCTGCCTCATGGACCCGGGAGCTGACGAAGACGTTCACCACCGGGTCGCGGTCGCACAACCCGAGCACGTCGTCGCGATCGCGGTCGTTGAGCAGGCGCAGCGATGAGGACCGCGACGCCTTAGTGCGCAGCACCCTCCCAGGGTATCGGTCCGTCATCAGGATTGCGCGCCAAGGCAAGTCAGGTGGTCGGCGCGGGCGGCGGCAGGGCCGGGCAGGTGGCGTTGACCAGGCCCGGGCGGCTGGGCAGGGCGCCGGTGGCCAGGTAACGGTTGAGGTAGCCGTCCACGCAGGTATTGGGTGGCTGGGCGAGCGACTGGCCGTGGTTCCCCCCGCCTTCCACCACCACCATCCGGGCGCTGGGCAGCAGCCGGTGCGCCACCTGCGCGCCCGCGTAGGGAGTGGCCGCGTCCAGGCTGCCCTGGAGCATGAGGATGCCCGGCAGGCCGGCCCCCTTGATCTGCAGCGGCTTCGCGGGGCCGCGAACTGGCCAGAAGGCGCAGGAGGCGTTGAACCAGGCGTTGTCCCAGGCCTGGAACGGTGCGGTCCGGTACACCCGGCGGGTGTCGGAGTTCCACTTGGCCCAGTTCCGCGGCCAGTTCACGTCGCTGCACTCCACCGCGTTGTAGACCGCGAACTCGTTCTCGCTCTGCACCCCCTCCTGCTGGTACTGGCTGACGATCTGGCTGGAGGAACCGCTGCGCAGGTACGCGGACAGTGCCGCGGCCAGGCCGGGCCACAGGGCGTTGCTGTAGCCGCCCTGCAGGAACGTGTCGTCGAAATCGTCCGCGCCGATCCGGCCGTTCACCGGGTGCGCCTGCAGCCGGGCCCGGGCGCGGTACCAGGCCTGGTCCACCGCCGCACGGGTAGTGCCCAGCCCGTAGGTGGCATGGTGTGCGGCGACCCAGGAGAAGAACGCCTCCATCCGGCCCTCGAACGCGTAGTCCTGGGCGATGTTGTCGGCGTACCAGGCCCCGGCAGGGTCCACCGTGCTGTCCAGGACCATGCGCCGCAGCCGGTGCGGGAACAGCGTGGCGTACACCTGGCCCAGGTACGTCCCGTAGGAATAGCCGAAGTAACTGATCGTGGGGGCGCCGAGCGCGGCCCGGATCGAGTCCATGTCCCGGGCCACGTCGGTGGACGTCAGGTACGGCAGCAGCCAGCCGTAGCGCTTCTCGCAGTCCGCCGCGTAGCTCCTGGCCCGGCCGATGAGGGTCTGCTCCGCGGCGGCACCGGTCGGGATGTAGTCCGGCCGTACCCCCGCAAAGAAGGAGGGGTCACAGGTCAGGGCGGGGACGCTCGAACCTACACCGCGCGGGTCGAAGCCGATGATGTTGTAGTCCGCGGCTACCTGCGGGCTGAGCCCGGCGGCGACATACGCCGCGAGGCTGAGGCCACTGCCGCCCGGGCCGCCCGGGTTGACCAGCAGGTCGCCCTGCTGCTGGCTGCGCGGTGCGGTAGCCGGCACGCGGGACAGGGCCAGGGTGATCTTCCGGCCACCCGGGTGCGCGTAGTCGAGCGGCACCGCGAGATGGGCGCACTGCAGGCTGGTTCCCCCGAGCGAGCAGGAATGCCAGCTCAGCGCCGGCCCACTTCCCGCGGAGGCTCCGGAGGCAGAGGCCGCCGGGCCCGGCGACGAAGCCGTCGTGGCCTCACCCGACGCGGTGCAGCCCGCCACCGCCAGGAGCGCGGCGGCCCCGATGCCCGCGGCCGTCAGCGCAGCCGGGCGGGCGCGGCCCAGAGATCTCATCCGGGGGGCGAGGTTCATCCAGCGGAGCGTGGCCATGACAGTCATCTTGCCCGATGCGCCGGCCCGGTCTGACCCGCCCTGGCCGGCCCGCCGGGACCGGCCAGGGATCGCTCAGGTCAGGGTCATTCAGGTCAGGCCGACCGCTGCCGCTGCTGCTCCGCCAGAGCCCGCCGGTACTCCTCGATGACGATGTCGTTCAGTTCCTGCACCGAGGTGTCCTTGGACATCTTGTCGAAGGTGATCTCGCCGTGCTGCAGCAGGTTGATCCGGTCACACACCTCGAGGGCCTGGCCGTAGTTGTGGGCGATCATGACGACCGAGACCTCGCCCCCGGCCTTCAGGTCCTTGATCAGCTCGAGGATCATGGCCGCTTCCTTGGCGCCCATCGCGGCCAGCGGCTCGTCGAGGAGGAGGACCTTGGCGTTGGAGTAGACCGAGCGGGCCACCGCGATGGCCTGGCGCTGGCCACCGGACAGCTTGGCCACCTCGACGTCGACCGAGGGGATCTGCACCCCGATCCTGTCCAGCTGCTCGCGGGCGATGCGCTTCATGGCCCGGTTGGACAGCAGCCGCCCGTGGACCATCTCCCGGTTCAGGAACATGTTGTGGTACACGGTGAGCTGGTTGATCAGCGCCAGATCCTGGTACACGCAGTCGATGCCGAGTTCCCGGGCGTGGTCCACGGACTTGAGCACGACTTCCTCGCCATTGAGGATGAGCCGGCCGGACGTCGGCGGCTGGAAGCCACACATGATCTTGAGCAGGGTGGACTTGCCCGCTCCGTTGTCGCCGAGCAGGCCCAGCACCTCGCCCTTGCCCAGGTGCAGGTTGACGTCGTGCAGCGCCGTCACCGGGCCGAAGCGCTTGTTGATGTGCTCGACCCGCAGGGCGTCGGGGTCGGCCGCCGCGGCCGTCGTGACCGCGGCGCTGTCGGGGGTGGGCTCGGTGGTCATTAGGTTCTCCCCGCTGCCCGCAGCCGTGCGAGCCGGACGTTGGCGACCATGGCGATGATGATCGCGGCACCGAAGATGATGTCCAGGGGGTTCGCGCTGACCCCGAGGATGGACAGGCCGTCCTGGAGGGTGGCCAGGACGATCGCGCCCAGGAACGCGCCGATGATGGTCCCGGTCCCGCCCAGCATCGCCGTACCGCCGATGACGGCCGCGGTCACCGCGTAGAACATCGGCGTGTACTGGCCGGCACTGGGGTCGATCGTGTTGTCGTAGAAGGCCGTCTGCAGGCCGACCAGGGCACCCATGAACCCGGTGATCATGAAGGCGGCGTACTTGACCCGGGCCACCTTGATGCCGGATTCCCTGGCCCCGAGCAGGTTGCCCCCTGTGGCCACCGTGTGCAGTCCGTACCGGGTCCGGGTGAGCACGACGTGGAAGATGATGACCAGGACGATGGCCCAGATGATCGGCGACCACTGGCCGAAGCCGCTCTGGGCGCCGAAGATCTTGGCGAAGCCCGCCGCCTTGGTCGGGATGTTGGCCGGGTAGGCGTTGGACGTGGTCAGCACGAGGCCGTACAGGATGAAGCCGGTGCCCAGGGTGGTGATGAAGGACGGCAAGCCCACCGTGACGGTCAGGAACCCGTTCACCAGGCCGACGATCACCCCGAAGAGCAGCGACAGCAGGATGGCCGGGATGACCGGGACGCTGTAGAAGTCGATCAGGTAGTGCATGAGGAACGCCGAGAACGTGAGCACGAAGCCGACCGACAGGTCGATCTCCCCGCAGATGAGGAGCAGCACCTCGCCGATGGCGATGATGATGATCGGCGCCGCGTACCCGGACAGCAGGTTGGAGATGTTCCCGGAGGTCAGGAACGTCGACGAGGCCAGCGAGAAGTAGACCAGCAGCGCGATCGTGACCACCAGGATGGTGGCCTCGCGCTGCCGGATGAAGATCGCACCGGCTCTGCGGAGCACATTGCCCTGACCCGTGCTGGACGCCGGGGGCTTACCCGGCGGCGGGCCCGCGACGTCCGCGTGTTGTGCAGCGGTCTCGCTCATGGTGGTCTGGTTCCCGTCCACGATGACTTCACGCGCCGGCGGCGGCACCCAGTCCGTCTTCACGGACGTGAGGTCCGCCGCCGGCTCGCCCTGTTCTATAGCCAGACTATGACGCGAAATGTCACAGCCTGGAAGTGACTCACGTGCTGGTGGTGCCGATCGGGTTGACGATCGGGCCCGGGGCCCGCTGGATGTAAAGCTCCTTGGTCGAGGAGCCCTCGTAGCGGGAGCTCTTGGCCAGATAGGGGTCAACCGTCGTCTTCGTCACGAAGGTCAGGCCGGTGTCGGTGTCGGGCGGGGACAGCAGTCCGCCGGACAGCTTGTACAGGTAGAGGTACAGCGTGGGCAGGAAGCCCTGCAGGTACGGGTTCTGGTCGATGGTGAAGTCGAGGGTGCCCGCCTTGATCGCGCTCAGCGTGGTCGGCGTCAGGTCGAACCCACCGGACGGGACCTTGAGGCCGGAGCTCGACAGGGCCTGGGCCAGGAACTCAGTTGAGCCCGCGTCCACCGCGAAGGCGCCCTTCACGGTCTTGTGCGAGGACAGGTACGACTTCTCAGCCGGGAGCTCCTGCGCGGTCGCCGCCCCGGTCGCCTGCTCGGCGATCGTGTAGCCCAGCGGCGAGAGGATCGACTTCGCACCATCCAGCCGGGGCTGGATGTTGCCCGTGCCCGGGGTGGCGATGAAGATCACGATGTCGCCGGGCGTGCCGACCAGCGAGTGGATCCGCTGCCCGAGCTGCTGGCCCGAGGTGTACAGCGCCTGGCCCACGTAGCAGAGCCGGTTGGTGCCGATGTCGGCGACGCCCTTGCTGTTGACCGTGCCGTCCGCGTTGTAGCTGATGACCGGGATGCCCGCCTTCATGGCGTTACCCACCGGGGTGGTGAACCCGGTCGAGCTGATCACCGTGGTGGCGATACCGTCCGCCTTCGCGGAAACGGCGCTGTTCAGGTAGCTGACCATCTGCGAGACGCTGGACGTGGAAGCCGAGCCACCCCAGTTGGGCTTGGCCAGGCCGAGCAGGGCAGCCGCGTCCTGGAACCCGTACTGGGTGGGCACGAAGAACGGGTTGGTGTAGACGTGGTTGACGAACCAGAACTTCCAGGCCGGCGTCTTCGGGAAGTTGCCGATCGTGCCCGCGGACGCCGTGCTGCCCGAAGAAGAGCAGGCGGCGAGCAGCCCTGCGGCGGCCGCCGATGCGCTCACCAGGCCGGCCCCGCTGAGCAGACGCCGGCGGGTCGGGCCGTCTTTCATGTTGAGAGTCTCGATGGCCTCGTCAACCTTGGGTTCGACTTTCATCTATCTACCTACCTCCAGGAGAAGTTCCTCAGTGCTCGGCGTGCCGCCACAGCGCGGCGCACCGGGAAAGCGGATGGGTGGCCCGCTATCCGGCGGGCCGGCCCCGGGAGCTGCCGCCGATGCGGGGCAGCTTCACGAAGCGGGCTAGCTCCAGGACGCGGAGAACTCCGCGGTCCGGTGCACCCCGCGGGCTCCGCTGGGCGAAGGGGGCCAGCAGCGATCCTGGGCCGCCTTCGCTGCATCGCCTGTCCTCGAATCGTTGTCGTGTTCCGAGGCTGGGCGGCCGCGGAGCTCCGGTGCTCAGCCACATCCGGGCGCCCGGACGGCTGACCCCGCCCTAGGTTAGCGCTCTCAATCCGGTTCAAGATCGGGAACGGCGCACCCCTTGTTGGAGCCTTAAGCTAAAACACACAGACTCGATCGTCAACGCACAAGATATAAAGATCCGGTTCCGGCGTCATCACAGGTCGGCTGCACACACCGCCGGTCCCGCCCGCGAGGGTAAGGAAGGTCCAGGGATGCTCGCCAGACACCGCCAATCGCTGATCCTGGAAGACATCCGGCGAGCCGGCAGCGCCCGGGTCAGCGACCTCACCCAGCGCCTCGGCGTGTCGGACATGACGATCCGCCGCGACCTGGAGGCCCTGGCCCGGGCGGGGCTGATCGAGAAGGTACACGGCGGGGCGGTGCTGCCCGGCTCGCCCAGCAGCCATGAGCCCGGCTTCGAGGCTAAGTCGGTGCTGGAGAAGCCGCAGAAGGAGGCCATCGCCCGGGCGGCCGCGGAGCTGGTCACGCCCGGCACCGCGATCGCGCTGTCCGCGGGGACGACCACGTTCGCCCTGGCCCAGCACTTGCTGGACGTGTCCGGGCTGACGATCGTGACCAACTCGGTCCGGGTCGCGAGCATCTTCGGGGCCCCCCGGGCCGCCGGCCAGTTCGGCGCCACGCCGCAGGTCGTGCTGACCGGCGGGGTCCGCACCCCCTCGGACGCGCTGGTCGGCCCGATCGCGGACATCGCGATCCGCTCCCTGCACGTGGACCTGCTCTTCCTCGGCTGTCATGGCATCGACCCGGTCGCCGGCCTCACCACGCCCAACCTCGCGGAAGCGGAGACCAACCGGGCCTTCGTCCAGGCCGCCCGGCGGGTCACCGTCGTGGCGGACCACACGAAATGGGGCATCGTCGGACTGAGTTCCTTCGCCGGGCTCGACGAGGTCGACACGTTCATCACCGACGGCCTGCTCCACGAGGAGGCCGTCGCCCTGCTCCGCGAGCACGTCGGCGAGCTGGTCCTCGCGGACGGCCAGCCCGACGGCCAGGTCGGCTAGCAAAGCTGCGGCCACCAGAGCCGGCTGGGCCAGGCCGGCTAGGTTCCGGCCCCGAAGTCGGCCGAGCGGCTGACCGCTGCCCACTCCGCCGCTTCGGCCGCCCGGGTCTGGGACGATTCCCCGGCGATGCGCAGCGCGTCCGAGCCGAGCAGCAGCCGCAGCGGCGGCTGGTCCAGGGCGGCGAGCTCGGTGATGATCCTCGCGGCGCGGGCCGGGTCGCCCGGCTGCTGTTCGACTACTTCGAGGACCATCCAGCCGCGCTGCGGCTGTCCATCTGGTACCGGCTGGAGCGCCCGCAGGGGGCGCCGCTGCAGGCCGTGGTCGCCGCGAACCGGTCCCGCCTGGACCAGCTGGCCCAGGCGCGGCAGGCAGGCCTGCTGCCCGCCCGGTACGCCCCGGTCGAGCTGCTCGCGCTGGTCCAGTCGGTGGCGACCGCCTGGGCCTCGATGAACCCGGAGTTTGGCCAGGCCGCGCCGGACCGCGACCGCCGCCGCGCCACCGTGGTGGACGCGGTCACGCGGCTGGCTAGCGCGTAGCAGGCGTCAGGAAACGCTGACCTCGGGCGCGGCCGGCGGCAGGCCGCCTGGCATGGCCTCGGCCAGCTTCATGGCCTCCTCGATGAGGGTCTCCACGATCTGCGACTCCGGCACGGTCTTGATGACCTCACCCTTGACGAAGATCTGCCCCTTGCCGTTGCCGGAGGCGACGCCCAGGTCCGCTTCACGGGCCTCGCCGGGACCGTTGACGACGCACCCCATGACCGCGACCCGCAACGGGACCTCCAGGCCCTCGAGCCCCGCGGTGACCTGGTCGGCCAGCGTGTACACGTCAACCTGGGCCCGGCCGCAGGACGGGCAGGACACGATCTCCAGGCCCCGCTCGCGCAGGCCGAGTGATTCCAGGATGGCCGTGCCCACCTTGACCTCCTCGACCGGGGGCGCGGACAGCGACACCCGGATGGTGTCCCCGATCCCCTCGGCGAGCAGCGCGCCGAACGCGGTCGCGGACTTGACCGTGCCCTGGAAGGCGGGCCCGGCCTCGGTCACCCCGAGATGCAGCGGGTAGTCGCAGGCCTGGGCCAGCTGCCGGTAGGCCGCGATCATGACGACCGGGTCGTGGTGCTTGACCGAGATCTTGATGTCGGTGAAGCCGTGCTCCTCGAACAGCGAGCATTCCCACAGCGCCGATTCCACCAGGGCCGCGGCGGTGGCCCGGCCGTGCTTGGCCAGCAGGCGCTTGTCGAGCGAGCCCGCGTTCACGCCGATCCTGATCGGGATCTCGGCCGCCGAGGCGGCGCGCGCGATCTCCGCGACCTTGTCGTCGAACGCTTTGATGTTGCCGGGATTCACCCGGACCGCGCCGCAGCCCGCGTCGATGGCGGCGAACACGTACTTCGGCTGGAAGTGAATGTCCGCGATCACCGGTATCTGCGACTTGCGGGCAATTTCCGGCAGCGCGTCGGCGTCGTCCTGCGACGGCACGGCGACCCGGACGATCTGGCAGCCGGACGCGGTCAGCTCGGCGATCTGCTGCAGCGTGGCGTTCACGTCGGCGGTCACCGTGGTGCACATCGACTGCACCGACACCGGGGCACCGCCGCCCACCGGGACCGCGTGCTTGCCTTTGCCCACCATGATCTGGCGCGACTTGCGCCGCGGCGCCAGGGGCTCGGCCGCGGGCTGTGGCATGCCTAGATCAATGCTCATGATCCTTGTCCCTCACTATGTCCCGGTCTCAGGATGTCTCGGCCGAAGGGTCGCGGTATCCAGACGTCTGCGTCCATCACGTACGCACCACTTGTACCAACCACCGTCCCGGGCACAAACATCCCGGGGCGCCCCGCCGGTCCGCATCATCCTCACTGGGGGATGTGGACCGGGTTCACGAGGTCCGCCATGATCAGCAGCAGGCCGAACCCGACCAGCAGGACGAATACCCCGACGCTGAGCGGGAGAAGCTTGCGCATGTCCGCCAGCCCCGGGTCCGGCCGGCCGCGGAGCCGGGCGATCCAGGACCGGATCTGCTCGTAGATGACGACGGCCAGATGGCCGCCGTCCAGCGGGAGCAGTGGGCAGCAGGTTGAACAGGCCGACGAAGATGTTCAGCGAGATGACGATGAACAGCACGATCGAGACCTTGGTCTGCCAGCCGTCCTTGGCCGCGAACGCCTCACCGGTGTACTCCCCCGCGCCGACCACGCTGGTGACGTTGCCGCCCGCGGTACTGCTCCGGTTCTTCGCGAACAGCTCGGGGATGGCCTTCGGGATGCTGCCGAGGGCCTGCACCGAACCGACCACGATCTGGCCGAACCCCGAGCCCGCATAGGTAACCGCACGGACCGGGTTCACCGTCTGCGAACAGCTACCGCCGGGGAGATGCCGAGGTAGGAGCCCTTGCGCCCATTCACCACGGCCATCGAGGGATGCAGGATCATCTGGTGGCCGTCACGGAGCACGGTGACCGCCACCGGGGTGCCCGGCTTCTGCGCGCGGATCGCCGCTCCCAGCTGAGTCCAGGTGTGCACGC
Source organism: uncultured Actinomycetes bacterium (assembly GCA_963723595.1). Lineage (GTDB taxonomy): Bacteria > Actinomycetota > Actinomycetes > Streptosporangiales > Streptosporangiaceae > RYN-230. The sequence continues at coordinate 1,465,180 of CAVRRQ010000006.1, read as the reverse complement.
GAGTGCTGCCGATCGCGATGATCTTGTCACCGGCACGCAAGCCCGCCTTGACCGCCGGGGACGCCGGGTCGGATTTGGCGCAACTGGTGGCGGTGATGCTGGTCGGCACGCAGGGGTCGATGGCCCCGATCGTGGAGGAGTTGGAGGTGTTGGCCAGGCCGATTCCCCCGGCCACGATGAACAGCAGCACGAAGGCCAGCGCGAAGTGCATGAACGATCCGGCGGCCAGCACGATCATCCGCTGCCAGGGGGGCTTCCTGCGGAACGAGCGTGGCTCGTCCTCGGGGTCCACGTCCTCCAGGGCGGTCATGCCGACGATCTTGACGTAACCGCCCGCGGGGATGGCCTTGAACCCGTACTCGGTCTCGCCCCGGATCGTGGACCACAGGGTCTGCCCGAAGCCCACGAAGAACTGGGTGACTTTCATCCGGAACTTCTTCGCCGTGACGAAGTGCCCGAACTCGTGCAGCATGATCGAGAAGAGCAGGGCGAAGATGAAGATGATCCAGCCGAGCAGGGTCATCCGGCCGACTCCCCCTCTCCGCGGGTCCCGCTGTGGGCCTCGCGCACGCCGCCTCGTCCTCCGCCGGTAAGTTCCTGGGCGCGGATCCGCGCCCAGCGGTCCGCCGCGAGCACGTCCTCCAGGGTCACCGCGTCCTGGGCCGCGCTCTCATGCTCAGAGACTACCTTCGCCACCGTGTCCACGATTCGCGGGAACGCGATCCGGCCCGACCGGAATGCCTCGACGCAGATCTCGTTGGCCGCGTTGTAGACGGCCGGGGCCGTACCGCCGGTGCGGCCCGCCTCGCGGGCCAGCCCGACGGCCGGGAAGGCCTCGTGGTCCAGCGGCTGGAACGACCAGGTGTGGGCGCGGCTCCAGTCGAGGGCGGGCCCCGCGTCGGGGACCCGGTCCGGCCAGGCCAGCCCCAGCGCGATCGGGATCCGCATGTCCGGCGGGCTGGCCTGCGCGATGGTCGCGCCGTCGGTGAACTCGACCATGGAGTGAATCACCGACTGCGGGTGCACCACCACCTCGATCCGGTCGAACCCGATGCCGAACAGCAGGTGCGCCTCGATCAGCTCCAGGCCCTTGTTAACCAGCGTCGCCGAGTTGATCGTGACGACCGGGCCCATGGTCCAGTTCGGGTGGGCCAGGGCCTGGGCCGGGGTCACGTGCTCGAGCTCCTCCTTGCCGCGGCCGAGGAAGGGGCCGCCGCTCGCGGTCAGCACCAGGCGGCCCACCTCGCCGGCCCGGCCGCCGCGCAGGCATTGCGCGATGGCCGAGTGCTCGGAGTCGACCGGCACGATCTGGCCCGGGGCCGCCTTGCCCACGACCAGCGGGCCGCCGACGATCAGGGATTCCTTGTTGGCCAGGGCCAGCGTCCGGCCCGCCTCCAGGGCGGCCAGCGTGGCGGCCAGGCCGACCGACCCGGTGACGGCGTTCAGCACGACGTCGCAGGGCCACGTGGCGGCCTCCGCCACCGCGTCCGGGCCCGCCAGGACCTTGGGCAGCGGGCTGGTGTGACCGGCCCTCGGACGCCTGGGCGCGCAGCGCCTCGCGCACCTCACCCGCGGCGTCCTCGCGGGCCACGGCCACTACCTCGGCCCCGAACTCGAGTGCCTGGGCCGCCAGCTGCCCGGGATTGCCCCCGCCCGCGGCCAGCCCGGCCAGCCGGAACCGGCCGGGATTGCGCCGCACGATGTCCGCGGCCTGGGTTCCGATCGAGCCCGTCGAGCCGAGCAGGACGATGTCACGGACCGGGCCGCCCGGCCCGGGCTGCGCAGTTTCCATGCCGCCATTGTCCGCCATCCGGGCCGGGCCGTCCGCAGGACCCTCCGACCCACCCGGCCGGCCCGCCCGGCCCGCCCAAACGGGCTAGCCGGCCGCAGACACCTGGGCCTGCGGCTCCCAGTCGGGCCGCAACGGCATGCCTGCCTGGCCCTGGGTGTCCAGCCTGACGCCGAGCACCTGGTGCAGCTCGACGACGTTGCGCTCGAAGCCGAGCCGCGAGCCGGCCATGTACAGCCGCCACACCCGGGCCGTGCCCTCGCCGACCTCGGCCACCGCCTCGTCCCAGTGCGCGTCGAGGTTGGCGCACCAGCCGGCCAGGGTCATCGCGTAGTGCTCGCGCAGGTTCTCCTCGTGCCGCACCTCGAACCCGGTGTCGTGGATGAGCGAGATCAGGTAGCCCGGCCCTTCCAGCTCACCGTCGGGGAACACGTAGCGGTTGATGAAACCGCCGACCACGCGGCCCGGCTGGCGGTCGTCCGGCCGGGTGATGCAGTGGTTCAGCAGCCGTCCCTCCGGCCGCAGCTTGCTGTACAGGAAGGAGAAGTACCCGGGCAGCTGGGCCCGGCCGATGTGCTCGGTCAGCCCGATCGAGCTGACCGCGTCGAACTCCCCCTCGGGCACGTCGCGGTAGTCGAGGTGACGGACCTCGGCCAGCCCGCCCAGGCCCTCCTTCTCGATGGCCTGCTGCGCCCAGGCCGCCTGCTGTGCGGAGAGGGTCACGCCGAGCGCCTTGACCCCGTACTCCCGGGCCGCGTGCCGGACCATGCCGCCCCAGCCGCAGCCGACGTCGAGCAGCCGCATCCCGGGGCGCAGGCCCAGCTTCCGGGCCACCAGATCGTGCTTGTAGGCCTGGGCCTCCTCCAGCGTCGCGTCGGGGCATGGGATAACAGGCGCAGGTGTAGGCCATCGACGGGCCGAGCACCCACTCGTAGAAGGTGTTGGACACGTCGTAGTGGTGCGAGATGGCCGTGGCGTCGCGCTTCTTGGAGTGCAGCCGCCCGGCGATCCAGCGGCGGTTGACCCTGACCTCCTGCGGCGGCGGCGGTACCCGGGGCAGCAGCAGCTTCGGGCCGCCCAGGTCCTGCAGCAGCCGGAACCGCTCGGCCAGGTCGAGGTGCACCTGCTGGGCCTGGACCATCCGGGACAGCGCGTCGTACATGTCGCCCTCGAGGTCGAGGTGCCCGGACACGTAGGCGCGGGCCAGGCCGAGCGCACCCGGCGCCTGGGCCAGGTAGGACACCGCCACCGGGGAGCGCACCGTGATCCGCACCGGGGCGTCCGGGGCGCCTGCCCGGCTCCCGTCGTAGGCGACGAATTCCACGGGCGCGTCGGGGCCCGCCACCTTCTCAAACACGTCGGCTAGTGCCATCCCTGCCATCCTTCCTGCTGCCTGCCCTGCCGTGCCGCGTCCGGCTCTACTCAGGTACTGCTGACCGCGTCCGGTTCGGGGTGCGGGGCCTACTGGCCGCGCACGCACTTCTCGTACAGGCCGGCCAGCCGGCCGCCGCCGTCGTACCTCTGCTTGAGCGCGGTGTAGGCGGGCCCGTTGTAGCTCGCCCAGAACTGCTCCTCGGTGTAGAACGACGCCGAGTACAGCCCCTTGTGCCCGCCGAGCGCGGCCACCTCGTCCTCCACCAGCCGGTTGTGGTACCCGTCCGCCTGGCCCGGAGGGAGCGCGACCGTTCCCCAGAAGCCGAAGTTCACGTACACCTCACCGGGGGCCAGCGGGTAGAGCGGCCAGCCCTGATCGCTGCGCAGCCGGAGCGGGCACAGCCAGACCGGGCTCATCCCGACGTCCGGCGGCGAAGAAGCGGAGGAACTCGGCGCCCCGGCCCACCGGGATCTCGACGTCCTGGATGACGTACTCACGCGGCGGCTGCCCGCGGCGCTCGGCCAGTTTCCGGGACAGGCCGTGCCGCCGGTCGAAGGCGACCAGCGCGCGGTACACGTCGGACCTCCGGTAGCGGCGCGGCCACAGCCTGCGGACCGCCGGGTTCTGCACCCCGAACGGCCGGGAGCACCAGAACCAGTCGGTGTCCCAGCGCCACAGGTAGTCGCGGATCGGTGAGGAAGTCCTCCCGGGCCCCGCGCAGCGACTGGTAGAAGACCTGGCTGCCGGTGTAGTCGCTGGTCCACGGGGCCACGTCGCTGAACGCCGCGACGGTGAGGTACATCTCCTCCAGGCTGAACATGGCGCCGTCCACGAAGTCCGCCCGGTGTCCCTCGTAGCTGCCCTCGGCCGCGATCTTCGCGACGGCCTCCATGCAGCTACTCGGGGTCGCCGAAGCGGAAGTGCCGCAGGTGCACGAACGGCGCCACCGGCTCCAGCTCGATCGTGAGCGACAGGGCGTACCCGAGGGTGCCGTAGGAGTTCGGGAAGCCCCGGAACAGGTCGGCGTGCTCGTTGTCCGCGGTGGCCGTGACCACCTGGCCGTCCCCGGTGAGGATCTCCATGGCCAGCACCGACTCATGCGGCATGCCCAGGCGCAGCGAGGTGGACTCGATGCCCAGGCCGGTGACCGCGCCGCCCAGGGTGATCGTCTTCAGCTGGGGCACCACGAACGGCATCAGGCCGTGCCGCAGCGTCGCGTCCGCCAGGTCCTCGTAGGTCGTCATCCCGCCCACTACCGCGGTACGGGACGCCGGATCGACGTGCAGTACCCGGCTGAACGCGGAGACATCCAGCTCAGCGGCGCGGGCCGCCGCCCTGATCGCGGAACCGGAACAGGTTGGAGGTGCGCTTGGCCAGCCTGACCTTCGTGCCGGGCGGCACCGCCGCGTAGGCCGCCTGGATCGTGGCCACCGCCGCCTCGTGCGCCTGCCGCACCCCGGCAGGCAAGGCCACCGCGGTACCGGCGGGGCGCCGACCCGGCTGATCCCGGCCCGGGCTCCGTCACGCCCGTGGGATCCAGGTCAACCGAGCCACCATGATTACTCTGCGGCCCTGATACCGCTACTGCTAGAGTCAGTCACTCTGCCTCTCCTCGCTCAAGGCCGGCCCGGCCTCGATGCTGAGGGCGAACGCAGCGGGCTCATATGGGCAAGTTCCCGGCCGACTCCGGCGAACGGCGGGGGAAGTTTACCGCGCAGTAGCCCTCCCGTTGAACCCCAGCCCCGGCGCCGCCCCTGCCCGGCTGCCGAGCCGGCTGCTTCCGGGAGCCGCGTACGCCCGCTGCGCGCCCGGGCCCGGCTACCGGGATGACTGCTTGCGGGGACCTTTACGCGCGCGGGCCGCCCTGGCCCGGCCGGCCGCCCGCTCCGGGGCCCCGGAGTCCGCCAGGTCATAGCTGGCCGCGACCTGCTCGGGCGTCATCGGGACCCGCGCGGCCGAGGGCGGAACCCCCGCGTCCATGATGTCGCGCAGCAACTGGGCCAGCGAATATCCCGGATCCGCGGCCAGGGCCCGGTCGATCGCGATGTTGGCCAGCGCTCCTTCACCGGACTGCCAGGCGGTGAAGGCCAGCAGCGACGCGGGAGCCGGGAGGTAGGCCGGGGTGGCCCGCCGGACGACATCAGTCCACAGGCGCAGGTGCGCGGTGCGGTACCCGGCATCCATCCGCGCCCAGGCGTCGTCCCGGACCGCGAGGTGGGCCAGGACCACCGTGAGCCAGGCCACCGGCTCGTCGGCCAGCAGGCGGCCGCCGGCCCGGTACGTGTCGATGGCCTCCTGGACGGCGCGCCGCCCCTCGTCCACCAGCAGCCTTGTCCCCCGGCCCGGGCCTGGGGATGAGGACGAAGACGCCTGCGCGATCGAGGCCCGCGGCGCGTTCCCGGGCCCGGCTGGTGGCCTGCTCCATGGACCGGGCCGCGGCGCCGGTGACCGGGGCGACCGTGCTGGCCAGCGCCGCCCGGTCCGGGTAGGCGACCAGGCCGGCCACGGTCATCGCGGCGGCCGCGGGATTCGCGCGGACGTCGAACGGCACGCCCTCCGCGGGGCAGCACTCGGGGTTCCCGCACAGATAGGACCAGTAGCGGCCGTCCTCGACCCGCATGAGCTCGTGTAACCGCAGCCCGGCCTGCCGCAGGGCCGCCGCCAGGGCGTCCGCGACGGGCGTGACCAGGGCGCCCGGGCCGTAACCCACGCCGATCACGGTGCTGCAGCCGGCGATGCCGCAGCACCTCGGCGGCGTGCTCGGCGATGTCGGCCGCGTGGACGGCATCGGGCGGGTCGGGAAGGTCGTAGCGGAAGGCGAGCTGGACCCGGGCCCGCGGCCGGCCGACGCCCATCACGACGAGGCTGCTTGCCGGGATGGAAGCCGAGCAGGTGCGGCACGACGGCCAGGACGTCGGCCGGGGAGCTGACCCGCACCCGGGGCTGGCGGGAGAACGCGCTGGAGCCTGGAGACGGAAGGTGTGTTGTCCATGACGCCAGGCTGCTGTGCGCGGCCCGCAGGGGCCAGCACAGAATGACGTTCTGTGCGATAATCGGGCACGTCAAGCGCGAAGTTCGCACATTTGTCCACGGCGGGGGAACTCGCCTTGACAAATGGCCCGGGCGGGGGTCGCGCTCCGGGGTTCAGCCGCACGCGGGACCCGTATCACGACAAGGATTCACTATCAGAACATGAGCGGACGGGCAGGCACGCGAACGATACGCTTACGCGGACATTCCGGGATTCTGGACGACGCATGGCGCGCTCCAGCGAACTCGCTTACTGGAGGTAGCCGTGCGCATAGGCTCCGCCCTACTGGTGATCTGGCTGATCATCGGGGCCATCGCTGGAGCTCAGCGGCACTACTACAGCGGCTACATCTCGAGCTGCACGAAGGCCAGCACCATCGTGGTGACGATCCTGGCCGGCCCGCTGAACTACGTCGGCGTGAATCCCAAGGTCAACTGCCACGTGCCGCAGCCCAGCGGAAGCTAGTCCTGCGACCGCTGCCCGGCCCGGACGGGCGTGCTCAGCCCGCCGGGACGCTGGCGGCCGCCCGGGCGTCCTCAGGGCCAGGCCGGGAAGTACTTGTCGATAAAGCCGTTGCGGAACTTGCCGGCCGGGTCGTAGCGGCCGAGCAGGTCCCGGAAGTCGGCTGACCGGGGGTACAGGGCGCGCACCACGTGCGGGGGCATGCCGAATACCTTGGCCCAGTGCGGGCGGGCGCCGAGCGGGGTGAGCAGGTGCTCCATCGCGGCGATCACCGGCGTGACCGCCGCGGTGTCCCTGATCCAGGTGAAGTGCAGGGCCACCGTGTCCCGCTGGAAACTCGGGCTCAGCCACAGGTCGTCCGGGGCAACGGTGCGGATCTCGGCGATCTGCAGGACCGGGGCCATCAGGCTGCCCAGGCTGGCCAGGGCGTCGAACGCCCCCGCCGCCACCTGCCGGGGCACCAGGTACTCCGACTGCAGCTCCGCCCCGCTGCTGGGGGTGAACTCGGCCCGGAAATGCGGCAGCCGCTCGTGCCACGGCCCGGGCACGCCCAGCTGCTGGGTGGCGTGGCCAGGGTCACCGCCCGGGATCGGGTGCAGCTGCCGGTCGGCCAGCGCCGCGTCCATCCACCGCAAGGCCGGCTGCCAGCCGTCCCGCTCTCCCTCCCGGACCTTGAGCCAGAGCTGGCCGTGCCGGTCTCCCTGCCAGTTCGTGAACACGCTGACGCTGTAGGCGCTGCCGAAGATCTCGTCGAAATGGCTCCGCAGCATGGCCATGGGCAGGCCTTCGTATACGTACTGGCGGACGGTGAAGGCCGGGACGACGTCCAGGGTCAGCGCGGTGACCAGCCCGAGCGACCCCAGCCCGACCACACTGCCCCGGAATTCCTCACCCCCGGTGTCGCGCCGCACGGTGCGGAGGCCGCCGTCGGCGGTGATCAGCTCCAGCCCGGACACGATCGTGGCCAGGTTCCCCTGGGCGTCCCCGGAGCCGTGGGTCGCGGTGGCCACCGCCCCGGCCACCGAAATGTGCGGCAGCGAGGCCAGGCTGGGCAGGGCGTAGCCGGCGGCGTTCAGCTGCTCGCTGAGCTCGCCGTAGCGGACCCCTCCGGCCACGGTGACCGACGCGCCCGGCCCGACGTCGATAACCGGGGGCAGGTCCGCCAGCGAGATCAGCACGCCGGGGGTGTCGGCGATCCGGTTGAACGAGTGGCCGGTCCCTGCCGCCCGTACCTGGCCGCTCTCGCCGACGAGTTCCCGGGCTTCGCTCACACTGCGGGGCCGGGCCACCCGGGCGGCCCGGTAGACAATGTTGCCGGCCCAGTTGGTCTCCCGCGCAGTCATCCTTACCTACTCTCCGCCTCGCCGGCCGCGGGCACCATGCCGGGCGGGGAGCGAGGGCCCCCGGCCCCGGCGAGGGCAGTGCGCCAGCCGCCAGCGCCGGGCCGGATGACATATTACGTGGCAGCGCCTTTCCGGGCCCGCGCTGCCTGGCCCGGTCTCGTTCGTTGATGTGGAGGACTCCGTTGATCTGGAGGACAGGCATGCCCGGCCGGCCAGCCGCGGCCGCCCCCGCCCGCCCGGCCGCCCCCCGGGAACTTCCGTCCGGTGCCGCCGCGGCGGCCGACGAGATCGTGCGGAACTACCAGCGCGGCGAGGGCCAGCCGGGCATCGCATACGGGATCGTGGCCGGCGGGACCCTGGCGCACGAGGGAGGCGCGGGCCAGCGCTGGATCGGCGGTCCTGCACCCGATGCCGGCACGGTGTTCCGCATCGCCTCCATGACCAAGAGCTTCACCGCCTCGGCGGTGCTGGCGCTGCGTGACGCCGGCCTGCTCCGGCTAGACGACCCGGTCACCGATTTCGTCCCGGAACTGCGCGGCCAGGACGGGGTCACGGAGGACTCACCGGCCATCTCGCTGCGGCATCTGCTCACCATGACCGCGGGCTTCCCGACCGACGATCCGTGGGGTGACCGGCAGCAGGGCACCCCGCTGCCGGAGTTCGCGGCGCTGCTGGCCCGGGGCGTACGTTGCGCCTGGGCGCCCGGCACCCGCTTCGAGTACTCCAACCTCGGCTACGCACTGCTGGGCCGGGTCATCTCCGCCGCGGCCCAGGCTGATTACCCGGACTTCGTGCGGGCCCGGCTGCTCGGCCCGCTCGGGATGACCCGGACCGGATTCGAGGCCGGGGAGTTCGACCCCGCCGGGCTGGCCCGCGGTTACGCCCGCGGCCCGGGCGGCTGGACCGAGCTCACCCCGGACCCCCTCGGGGCGTTCGCGCCGATGGGCGGGGTGTTCAGCTGTGTCCGCGACCTGGCCCGCTGGGTGGATGGCTTCGCCGCGGCCTTCCCTCCGGGGGGCGAGCGGGGCGGCGATCCGCATCCGCTGTATCCCGCCACCCGGCGGGAGATGCAGCAGCCTGCCGTCACCATTCCCCGGGCGCAGCCACGGTTCCCCGGCGATCCGGCCGCGGGCAGCCAGCACGGATACGGGTTCGGGTTGTTCACCGAGGAGACCAGTGCGCGGGGACGGCTGGTCTACCACAGCGGCGGTTATCCCGGCTTCGGCAGCCACATGCGCTGGCACCCGGAGACCGGCCTCGGCGTGATCGTGCTGGCCAACAGCACCTACGCGGGCGCGTCGGTGCTGGCGGCGAGGCTGATGGAGGACGTGCTGCGGGCCGCCGCCGCCGAGGACAGGGCCCGGCCGGTGGTCCGCGGCCCGGCGCCCGCGCCCGGCGGGCCCTGGCCGGAGACCGTGGCGGCCCAGCAGGCCGTCACCCGGCTGCTGACCCGCTGGGACGACCAGGTGGCGGAGGAGCTGTTCGCGGAGAACGTCGCCCTGGACGAGCCGCTGGACCGGCGCCGGGCGAAGATCGCCCGGATGTGGGAACGCCTCGGGCCACCGCGGGCCGGCGGCCGGGATTCCGGCCCATCCGGCCCCGGATCCCGGGGCTCCGGGCACGAGAACTCCGGCCACGAGAACTCTGGCCACCAGAACTCCGGGCACGAGAACTCTGGTCACCAGAACTCTGGCCACCAGGACCGCGGGACCCAGGACCCCGTTGCGCCGCGGCCGGCGGAGTTCGACTCCGCTGCGCACTGCCGCTGGTGGCTCCGCGGCGAGCGCGGCGACACGCAGGTAGAGATCCTGCTCACGCCCCAGAACCCGCCCCGGGTCCAGTCGCTGACACTGACCGTGCCGCCCGCGGCCGACTCCGCGCTCTGGCGGCAGACCCAGGCGCTGATCGACCTGCTCAACTCGCTGACTGGCGGGGCGCCCCCCTGGCCCGCGGACCTGCCCGTGTCCGGGCTGGTCGACACGGGCCTGCTGCTCCGCCAGCTGCGAATGGCCGGCGCCTGGGCGGGACCGTGCCGGCCCGGGACCTTCTGCGGCGGCAACGGGCAGACGAGCACCGCCGTGCAGCTCGACGGGGAGCACGCCGGGCTCACGCTGACCGTCGAACTGGATCCGGCCCAGAAGTTGCTGCGCCGGGTGGAGATCTGCCCGCGCGACTAGGTGCTGCGGCCAGGATGCGCCTTAACCCCGCTCGGGCTGCTGGCTCTCCAGGAACCGGTCCACCAGGCCGCGGATTACGGTCGCCATCGAGAAGCCGTGCCCGGCGCTCCAGGCCCGGAGCCGGGCGTGCTGGTCCGCCGAGAACCGGACCGGCACCATCTGCTGGGCCGGAGACGACGAGCCGCGGACCAGCTCGGCCACGACCGCGGCGCCCCATTCACGGGTCTGCGTGTGCGCCCTGGATTCCGCGCCGATCGCCCAGCCGAGCCGGCGGGCCAGCGGGCCGGGGGTCCCCGCCGGCGAAGGCCGCATCCCGGTACGCAGCAGCCAGGCGTAGACCCGGTCGCGGTCCGTGTCGGACAGCTGCCCCACGGCCTGGACGAGCAGCCGCGAGGCGTCGATAGCCTCGGCATCGGCCGGGGACTCCGGGGGGACAAACGGCCCGAGCTCACCCGGCGACACCGGCACCCCAGCAGACCCGGCCCGGTCAGCTGGCCCGGCGGGCTCAGGAGGTCCAGCGGGCTCAGGAGGTCCAGCGGGCTCAGGAGGTCCAGCGGGTTCAGGAGGTCCGGCCGGCTCAGGAGGACCAGCGGGCTCAGGCGGGCCCGGAGGGCTCGGCAGGCCCGGGTGACGTGGGAGGCCCAGGTGGCTCGGAGGGAGGATCCGGGCGCGCGGGCAGGTCCGGGGGTACGTCGGTCATCGGTAACTCCGGGATGCGGGCAGGAAGAGTGATATCGCTCTCGATATCACTCTAGGGCCGCCACGGCCAGTAGCGCGCCGAGTAGCTGTCCGTACCAGGGGGATAGCGCCGGATCTACAGGAGCACGCCGAGCAAGGCGTCCACGGTGTCCCGGACCAGTTCCGCCGCCCCGGACACCGGCTCCGCCCCGGGCCTCTGCTCCGCCCCGGGCCTCTGCTCCGCCCCGGGCACCGGCCCGGCGCCGGCCCGGGCCTCCGCGAGCACGTCACCGGCCCAGGCGTCCACGACCGCCAGGGCCCCGGGAGCGTCGAGGTCGTCGGCGAGCCGTTCCCGGACCGCGGCCAGTACAGCCTCCCCGGCCGCCAGGGACGCGGCGGGCAGGGACGCGGCGGGACGCGGCGCCGCCGACGCCACCTGGACCGCCTCCCGCCAGCGGGCCAGCCGGTCCGCCGCGGCGGACAGCCCGGCGGCGGTCCAGTCCCAGTCCTGCCGGTAGTGGTGGTCCAGGATGGCCAGCCGGACCGCCATGGGGTCGTGCCCGTCCGCCAGCAACCGCGACACGAATACCAGGTTGCCCAGCGACTTGGACATCTTCTCGCCGTCCAGCCGGACCATCCCGGCGTGGGCGTAGTGCCGCGCGAACGCGCCCGGCTCGAGCGCCACCCGGGCGTGCGAGGCGCTCATCTCGTGGTGCGGGAAAATCAGGTCGGTGCCGCCCGCCTGGACGTCGAACGTGGTGCCCAGGTACTCAGTGGAGATCGCCGCGCACTCCACGTGCCAGCCCGGCCGCCCCTGGCCGAACCGGGACCCCCAGGCCGGCTCCTCCGGCCGGGCCGCCAGCCAGACCAGCGCGTCCAGCGGGTCCTTCTTCCCGGGACGCCCCGGATCGCCGCCGCGCTCCGCGAACAGCTCCAGCATCTCCTCCCGGCCCAGCCGGGACACCGACCCGAACGCCTCGTCGCTGGCCCGGGCGAAGTACTCGTCCCCGTCCACGTCGTACAGGGCCCCACGCTCGGCGAGGCGGCCCGCGAACCGCTCGATGACGCCGAGGGCCTCGACCGCGCCGACCAGCCGGGCGGGCGGCAGCACGCGCAGCGCCGTCATGTCCGCGCGGTAGCGGTCGATCTCGCGGTCGGCCAGCTCGCGCCAGTCCTCGCCGTCCCGGGCGGCCCGCTCCAGCAGCGGGTCGTCCACGTCGGTCACGTTCTGCACGTAGGTCACGTGATGACCCGCGTCACGCCAGGCGCGGACCAGCAGGTCCCAGGCCATGAACGTGGCGGCGTGCCCGATATGGGTGGCGTCGTACGGGGTGATCCCGCACGCGTACAGCGTTGCGTCCGGGCCGGCCGCGGCGACCGCCAGCTCACCGGACGCCGTGTCGAAAACCAGGGGCTCGGGGCCGCGCCCCGGCAAGTCAGGAACGCTTACGCCACGCCAGGAGTCCATGAGCGCAGGCTATCGCTCGCCGGCCGCAGCCCGCTGGCCGGCAGGGTGGCCTGCAGGGACGGCCAGCTCAGCGCCTGCGACGCCTGCTCGAACGCGTAGGCCAGGCCGATCAGCGCGGGCTCGCTCCACGCCGGGCCGAGGAACGACAGCCCCACCGGCAGCCCGCTGACCTGGCCCGCCGGGACGGTGATCGCCGGGTACCCGGCTACCGCGGACGGCCCCGAGGTGTGGAACACCCCGTTGTCGCCCAGCACGTAGTCGGTGAGGCCGGCCGGGTTCGCGGTCAGCGTGACGATGGCGTCGAGGCGGCGGCTGGCCAGCGGGCCGTCCAGCGCCTCGCGGGCCCGGCCGGTGGCCTCGGCCCGCACGGCCCGCGCGGCCGGGTCCGCCGGGTCCCCGCTGGTGGCCTCGGCCTGCACGAAGATCTCCTGGCCGAAGTGAGCGAGGACGGACGGACCGTTGCGGAGATTGAAGTCGATGAGCTCCGCGAGCGAGCGCGGCGCAGGGCCGGGCAATGCGCGCAGGTACCCGTTGACGTCGCGCTTGAATTCATGCAGCAACGACAACCATTCGGGGTCGCCGATTCCCGCCGCGCCGGGGAGTTCCACGGGGTCGATGACGGTGGCGCCGAGGTCGCGCAGCACGTCCAGGGCCTGGTCGAGGACGGCCATGATCGTGTCGCCCGCCTCGTGGGGACCGTCCCGCCACACGCCGAGGCGCGCCCCGGCCAGCGCGCCGGCGTCCAGGAAGGCCGTGTAGCCGGCGGGCTGGCCCTCCGCGGCGGCCGTCACCGGGTCCTCAGGGTCCGGGCCGGCCAGCACGCCGAGCAGGGCCGCCGCCTCGGCGACGGTCCGGGTCATGGGTCCCGCGGTGTCCTGGGCCGCCGAGACCGGCACGATCCCGCGCCGGCTGACCAGGCCCAGCGTGGGCTTGATGCCGACCACCCCGCAGGCGCTGGCCGGGCAGACGATCGACCCGTCGGTCTCGGTGCCGACCGCCATCGGGGCCAGGCCGGCCGCCACGGCCACGCCCGAGCCGGAGCTGGACCCCGACGGATTGCGGTCCAGGGCGTGCGGGTTCGCGGCCTGGCCGCCCAGCGTGCTCCAGCCGCTGGTCGAGCGGTAGGAGCGGAAGTTGGCCCACTCGGACAGGTTCGCCTTGCCCAGGATGACCGCGCCCGCCTCGCGCAGCCGGGTGACCAGGAACGCGTCGCCGCGGTCGCCCGCGTCGCGGAGAGCGGGTGACCCGGCCGTGGCGGGCATGCCGCGGACGTCGATGTTGTCCTTGATCAGGATGGGGACGCCGTGCAGCGGGCCGCGCGGGCCCGCGGGGTCCTGATCGCGGGCGGCCGCCTCGGCCAGGGCGTCCGGGCCGACCGTGATGACCGCGCCGAGCACCGGATTGAGTTCGGTGATCCGTTCCAGGCACCTGGCGGTCCGCTCGGCGGAAGTCGGGGTCCCGGCGGCCGCCCCGTCCCCGGGCGCAGGTGCCCCGGGCGCGGCGGGAGGCTCGGGCATGGTGGCAGGATAGCCGGGTGCAGATGACCATGGGTGATCTTGATGTGGTCCCGGCCGGCGACCGGCCGGACCTGCTGGCCCCGGCCGTGGCGAGGGCCCTGAGCGCACTGGCCGGGACGCTGGCGGGCGACTCGGCGGGGGTCGCGGAGATCGACCCGGCGCTGGCCGACACCGCGGCGTTCTGCGAGCGCTACGGCGTGCAGCTGGCCGAGTCGGCCAACTGCGTGGTGATCAGCGGGAAGCGCGGGGGCGAGACGAGGTTCGCGGCCTGCGTGGTGCTGGCCACCACGCGAGCCGACGTCAACGGCGCGGCCCGGCGGCAGCTGGACGTGCGCAAGGCGTCGTTCGCGGCGATGGACGTGGCGGTGGCCGAGACGGGGATGGAGTACGGCGGGATCACGCCGGTAGGGCTGCCCGCGGGCTGGCCGGTCCTGGTCGACGCGCGGGTGGCCGCGGCCCCCGCGGTGGTGATCGGCAGCGGGCTGCGGCGCTCCAAGCTGGTGCTGCCCGGCGCGGCGGTCGCCCACCTGCCCGGCGCCCTGGTCATCCCCAGCCTGGCCCGCTGAGTCCCGCCCGCTGAGTCCCCGCTGCCATCGGCGCGGTGCATTTTGGTCGCTGGAACGCACATTATGCACCGCACTGACTCCGTGGCCCCGGCTTGGCGGGTCAGGGGAGCCAGGAGACGTGGCCGTGCAGGACCGCGTAGCCCACGAACGCGCCCGTGTCGATCAGGCCGTGCGCGATGATGAACGGGGTGACCCGCTTCCAGCGCAGGTAGAGCAGGGCGAAGATCACGCCCATCACGGCGTTGCCGAGGAAGCCGCCGAAGCCCTGGTACAGGTGGTAGGAGCCGCGGACCACGGCGCTGATCGCGATGGCCCGGGCCGGTGACAAGCCGAGCTGGTCCAGGCGGCGGAGCAGGTAGCCGAGGACCAGGATCTCTTCGAGGATCCCGTCCCGGGCCGCCTGCAGGATCAGCACCGGGATGCGCCACCACACGGCGGGCAGGTTCTCCGGGACCACGTTCAGGGCCGCGCCGAGCTTGAACGCGGCGATATAGAGGGCCAGGCCGGAGCCGCCGATCACGGCCGCGAGGACGGCGCCCCTGGCCAGGTCGCGGCCGGGTTCGCGGGCGTCGAGGCCGATCGCGGCGGACGGCGTCGTGCCCTCCCGGACCAGCAGGTAGCAGACGAGCGCGACGGGGGCCAGCCCGATCAGCAGGTTGGCCAGCTGCAGGATGAGGTCCAGCAACGGGCGGCCCGGCGCGAGGGAGCCGACGATCAGGGCCTGCTGCTTGCTGAGCGCCTTGCTGGCCGTCAGCGAGGCGATCAGGTCGATGATCGCGAACAGCGCGCTGCCACCCAGGGAGAGCGCGAACACGATGACGATCTCCCAGACCAGCAAACGCCTGGTTAGCTGGACGGGACCAAGCTCTTCCTGAACCACGTGAGGACTCTAGCCCCCGTGGTCCACCTCGCCGCCGGGCACGGGGTGCCGTTCGAGGCGCCCCCGCCCGCCCGTGCCCGCCGCCCTCCCCGGCGTCCCGTTCCCCGCACACGAACCGTCCCGCCAATCCCACAGGTCACGCCGGTCCCACAGGTCACGCCGGTCACGCCGGTCACGCCGGTCACGCCGGCCGGGCGCGCTGGGCGGGCGCGCTCCGGGCACTTTTCCCGCGCGGCGTGCATCCGGAGGGGCGATTTGTGGGGGTATGGGCACACCGAATGCGGGAAACGTGGAGTTGATCATGGAAGGGTGGCCCGGGAGGGGCCGACGGCGAGGGCGAGACAGAGCGAGGGCGAGACAGAAATGCGCCGGCCGCCGTGTCGCGCAGGGACACGGCGGCCGGCGGCCACTGACCACGGCGCCGGGGTTCGCACCTCGGCCCGGCGTTACCCGTGGAATTACGGCCTGGTCCTAGACCAGCAAATCGTCGAATTCGCCCCGCTTCACGCCCTCGATCAGAGCAGCGATCTCAGCCCGGGTGTAGATGAGGGCGGGGCCTTCAGGGTTGCGTGAGTTCCGCACGGCGAACTCGCCTCCGGTAAGGCGGGCCAGCTCAACGCAGGTGCCCTGTGAGTTGCTGATGCTGCTCTTACGCCAGAGAGCATCAACCAAGTCAGTAGCAGGCATTCCGTTGTATGTATTCATCTATCCGACTTCCTCAAGCATTCCGCTCAGGATTTCTGTGGTGTGTTCAGGCGACTCGCTCTCGACACTGAGGCGCTCCATGACCTCGGTGTAGCGTTCCACGTCGTCGCGCTTATCCAGGTAGAGAGAACTCGTCAGCTGCTCCACGTAAACCACGTCCGGAAGGTCGACCTCCGGGAATCGGAGGATCGTGAACGCACCACCTTCGGCCGCGTGGCCACCCGAGCTGAATGGCACTACCTGGAGTGTGATGTTGGGTTCCTTGGTCACCTCGATCAGCCGCTCGAGCTGCGCCCGCATCACCTCCCCGCCACCAATCGGCCGCCGAAGCGCCGCTTCATCCACCACTGCCCACAGCCGCGGAGCCCCCGTTTTCCGGAGCAGTTCCTGCCGGGCTATGCGCAGGCTCACCCTGCGCTCAGCTTCCTCAGCGGAGGCCCCGGGCTGGCCTAGGGCCACGACCGCCCGCGCGTAGTCCGCTGTCTGAAGCAGGCCCGGCACGAATTGCACCTCATAGAGCCTGATGAGTGCCGCGGCTTCCTCCAGGCCCACGTACACCTGGAACCAGTCCGGCAGGACATCCCCGTATTTATGCCACCAGCCAGGCGAATTCGCCTCTTTGGCGAGTGCCACAAGGGTGACTCGTTCTGTCTCATCGCTGACGCCGTACATCTCCAGCAAATCGACCACGTCGCGTTCTTTGAACCCGACCCGTCCGAGCTCCATGCGGCTGATCTTGGAACCGGATGCGCGGATCGCGTACCCGGCCTCCTCGCGCGTGATCCCCTTTGCCTCACGCAGCCCCCGCAGCTGAGAACCGAGAAGGATGCGGAGAACCGTCGGACCGCTTCCCGGCTGAACTGAGATCACGCCATCCCCCCCGGATTTGGTCTCAGGAATCCGTCAGCAGCTCCTCCCGTTGAGGCCTCCTTACGGCCGGCACGCGCGTCCCGCACATTCATCTGCACGTGCATCCGCCCTTGCGCTTGCAAGATACATAGGCGATGATAGCGCTTGCGCGCCACACGCACATCAAGTGCCAGGAGACAGACGGGAACCCGATGACCGCACACCGGGCGGCCTCGCCAGTCAAGATGGAGGTCATGAGCGTGGGCCATGAGTGGCTCCTCTCCTCGGGGGAGCCCTCCGGGATGCGCTACGCGAGCCCGCTGCGCCCCCCGGTCCCGATGCTGGACGAAGTGGCCGCCACCCAGCCTTCCGCGACCTGCGGGCTGCACCCCACGCCCGAGTCCGTCAAGACGGGCCGCGACTTCACCCGCACCGTCCTGCGCGACTGGGGCCTCATGGACCTGGCGGATGTGGCCGGGCTAGTGGTCTCGGAGCTGGTGACGAACGCGCTGCGGCACGGTGTGCCCGCCGGGCCGCCGGTCACCGGCGAATGCCCGGTCCGGCTCCGGCTGCTGGGCCAGGCCCCGTACGTCATGTGCATGGTCACCGACCCCGGCACCGGCATCCCGGTGCTGCGCGACCCCGGGCCCTGCGCGGAGAACGGCCGCGGGCTCAACGTAGTCGAGTCGTGCTGCGTCCGGTGGGGCTGGCACCTGCTCGACGGCGGCGGCAAGGTGGTCTGGGCGCTGCTGCACCCCGACGCCTGATCAGCCGTTCCGCCCGCCGGATTCTCGCTCCCCCGGCGCCCTCGTTATCCTGCCGCGGTTCGGCCTAGGCACACGGTGCCCGCGCCGCTAAGCTCGGGGCGCTGCCGGCCAGGTGACCCGTGTCTAGCGGTTCGGCACGCCCACCGGGAAATCATCCAGGAGAGCCATGTACCAGCCGTATCCCACGGGCGGAGCGGAGCCCGAGCCGGCCGCGCCCACGCCGCCACCGTCCATCCAGAACGCGGTCCGGCTCATGTACGTGGGCGCCGCGATCAGCGCGGTCAGCCTGATCGTGACCCTGGCGACCATCGGCAGCCTGCGTGCCGCGATCCACAAGGCGAACCCCGCGCTCTCGGCGGCCAAACTGCATTCGGCGGAGACGGTCGCGGTCGTGCTGGCCATCGTCCTCGGGCTGATCGGGGTAGGGCTGTGGATCTGGATGGCCAGGGCGAATAACGCCGGGAAGAGCTGGGCGCGGATCACCGCCACCGTGTTCTTCGGGCTGGACACGCTGTCGCTGCTGGCGACCCTCCGCCAGGCCGAGCCCGCGCTGAGCCGGGTGGTCTCCCTGCTGACCTGGGTGGTCGGGCTGTGCGCCGTCATCCTGTTGTGGCAGAAGATATCGAGCGCTTACTTCGCCGCGTCCCGCCCCCGCCCCCGGTAGCCGCCCCCGGTAACCGGCTCCGGTAACCGGCTCCGTCTGCCCCCTCCCCCCGCTGAGCCCGGCTGGCTCAGCCGTTCATGGCCCGCGCCTGGGCGGGTACCCCGGTGTCCGGGCCCGAGCGCGGCAGGCAGCGTCGCGGTGAGCCGCTTCCAGGCCAGTTCCGCGCCGGCGGCCAGGCAGCCGTGCACCACCACGTCACTGCCCAGCGCGCTGACCCGGACCTCCGGCATGACCGGGGCGATCTGCTCGAGCTCGCGGGTGACCAGCGCGGCGAAGCCGGGGGCCTGGCCCACCCCGCCGCCGAGCACGATGAGGGCCGGGTCGACGATCGTCACCACGCAGCACAGCACCCTGGCCACCAGTTCGGCTTCCCCGGCCACGACGGCGGCGGCCCGCTCGTCCCCGGCGGCGGCCGCCTCGAACACCCGGCGCGCGGACACCTGGCCCCGCATGCCCGCGCGCCGCGCGGCGCGGACCACGGCCGGGGCGGACGCCGCCGCCTCCAGCGGTCCCCGGCGCCGGGCGTCGCCGGGGTCGGCTCCCTGGCCACCCGAGATCGGCAGGTAGGCGATCTCCCCGGCCACGCCGTGCATGCCCCGGTGCAGGCGGCCGCCGACCACCAGGCCCATGCCGATCCCGCTGCCGACCGAGACGAACGCGAAGCTGTCCGCGTCGCGGCCGTGCCCGTGGGTCCGCTCGGCCAGGGCCGCGGCGTCCACGTCGTTCTCGACCACCAGCGACTGGCCGAACGCCGTGCGCAGGTCGGCCAGGACGGCGGGCCGGTCCCAGCCGGGCAGGCCGCCGGTCAGGGCCATGGAGTTGCGCCGTGGGTCATAGACGCCGGGGCTGCCGATGACCGTCTGGGTGACGGCCTGCCGCGGGATCCCGGCCCGGGCGCAGAGCTCGTCGGCGAGCTGGATGAGCTCACCGACCCGGCCGCGCACGCTGGACGCCCGCGAGGGGATGGCCGAGGCGGACAGGATGCCCCCGGCCAGGTCGGCGAGGGCTCCCCGGATGTACTTGTGGCCGATGTCGAGGCCGAGCACGTAGCCCGCCTCCGGGCGGACCTCGTAGAGGCGGGCGGACCGCCCGGGCACCCCGGTCCGCTGGCCGGCGACCCGTACCAGGCCGGCCCGCTCGACCGCGGCCAGCGCCAGCGAGACGGTCGGCTTGGACAGCCCGGACAGCCGGGCCAGATCCGCGCGGGAGATGGGGCCCAGGTCCCGGATGTGGCCGAGCAGCAACTGCTCGTTCATGACCCGGATGAGCGGGGGGCGGGCCGCGGACAGCGTGCCGGCACACGCGGGTCGTTGCGCCGTCCAGACCGCCGGCCGACGTAACTGTCACTGCCACCTCCCGCATCATCGTCCCGCATCCGCGCGGAAACCGCCCGCCAGCACCACAGGAACCGTCCCCCAGCACCACAGGAACCGCCCGCCAGCACCACAGGAACCGCCCGCCAGCACCGCAGGAACCGCCCCCGCCAGCCGCCAGCAGGAACCGCCCGCCAGGACCGGCAGGGTCATCACCCGGCCGGGCGGGAACCGGCCCCGGGTGGTGCCCCGGATAGGCGACCGGATGACTTCGCAGAGCGGGCTTGTGGCCCCTAGATAGTTAGGATACTGTCCTAACAATCTTCCGCAAGGTCCTGTATCGGCTGAGTTATCCCAGGCAGGCGCCATGTTCCCGTCTCCCGTCATTCTCGGGCTCGACTTCGGCGGCACCAAGATTGCCGCCGCGGTCTGCAGCCTGGACGGGACCCGGCTCGGCTCGGCCACGGTGGGCAGCGGCGGCGAACTCGGGGCCCGGGCCAGTTTCGGCCGGGGCGTGCACGCCGCCCGGGACCTGCTGGACAGCGCGGCCCGGGGCGCCACCCTGGCCGCCGTCGGCGTCTCCACGTTCGGGATCCCTTTCGAGGACCGGGTGGACCTGGCCCCGGCCATCAGCGGCTGGGGTGACCTCCCACTCGGCCGGGAACTGCGCGCCGCCTTCCCGGGGGCGGCGATCCGGATGGCCACCGACGCCAAGGCGGCCGCCCAGGCCGAGGTGCGCTGGGGCGCCCTGGCGGACTGCGACCCGGCCATCTACCTGAACCTGGGCACCGGGCTGTCCACCGCCCTGGTCATCGGCGGGCAGGTCGTGGCGGGCGCGGACGGTGCCGCCGGCGAGATCGGCTACAACCTCCGCGCGCTCGCCGATGTGGGCCTCCCGCTCAGGGCCCGGGTTCCGCTGGAGGACATGATCAGCGGCCAGGCCCTGGCCCGGCGGGCGCCCGGGGCGATGGAGGCCGCCGACGTTTTCGGCGCGGCCGCCAGCGAACCGGGGCTGGATCGCCTGGTCACCGACTTCGTCACCGAGCTGGCTTTTCACGTGGTCAACCTGGCCATCTCCGTGAACCCGGCCCGGATCGCGGTGGGCGGCGGCCTGGTCCGGTCCTGGGAGCGGCTGCGGCCGGGCCTGGAAGCAGGCCCTCAAGGCGGGCACCCCGTTCCCGCCCGAACTCGTCACCGCCCGCTTCCCCGACGACGCCCCGCTGATCGGCGCGGTGGCCCTGGCCGCCGACGCGGCGGGAGCCGACATCAGCGCATCCCACCAAGGCGCAGCACACCAAGACGCATCACACCATGGCGCAGTACAGGCAGACAACGGCCGGACGGACACCGCCCGGGCAGACGGCGCCATCGACGGCGCCCCGGTCATCCATCCTTCACGATCACTCACCGAAAGGCTTCAGTCATGAGACGCCTCAAGGCAATCGGGGCCCTCGTCGCGGTCGGCGTGCTCGCGGCCGCCTGCAGCGCCGGCAAGGGCGGTGGCAGCGGCAACAGCAGCGGCAGTACCAAGGCAACGAACACCGTCACGATCTCCAACGAGAACGGCGCCCTGTGGACCTGCGACTTCAGCCCGTTCAACGGGTCGGACACCCTGCTGTCGGTGGGGTTCGTCTATGAGCCGCTGGTCTACGTCAACCCGCTGCAGAGCGGCAAGACCACGCCGATGCTGGCCACCTCCTGGAAGTGGGGCGCGGGCAACAAGTCGCTCACGTTCACCATCCGCCAGGGGCGTCAAGTTCAACGACGGGACCCCGATGTCGGCCGAGGACGTGGTGTACACGTTCAACCTGCTGAAGAAGTACCCGGCCCTGGACCTCACCGGGGACTGGTCGGTGCTGTCCAGCGTCACCCAGACCGGCTCGGACCAGGTCGACGATGAACTTCAAGTCTGCGGCCGTCCCGGCCTTCTACTACATCGCGGGCCAGACCCCGATCGTGCCGCAACACGTCTGGTCCAAGATCGCCAACCCGGTGGCCTTCGCGAACACCAACCCGGTAGGCACCGGCCCTACAAGGTGAACCCGTGCACCAAGGCGAACATCACCTACACGGCCAACCCGCACTACTGGCAGCCGGGCCTGCCGAAGGTCACCAAGGTGCAGTACCCGGCGTACACCAGCAACAACACGGCTAACGACCAGCTGGCCAGCGGCCAGGCTCAGTGGGGTTCGCAGTACATTCCGTCGATCCAGTCGTTCTACACGGCGAAGAGCCCCAGCTTCCACTACTGGTTCCCGCCGACGGTGAACGTCTCGATGGTGCCGAACCTCAAGAACCCGCTGCTCAGCAACGTCAAGGTCCGCCAGGCCATGTCGTACGCGATCGACCGGGCCAAGGTCTCGTCGATCGGCGAGTCCGGGTACGAGCCCCCCGCGAACCAGGCCGGCATCGTCACGCCGACGTTCACCAGCTGGCTGGACAAGACCGACCTGGCCAAGTACGGCAGCTACGCGTACAACCCGGCCAAGGCCAAGCAGCTGCTGGCGTCGGCCGGCTTCAAGATGGGCTCGGGCGGCATCATGGCCAACGCCCAGGGCCAGAAGCTCGCCTTCAGCGTCATCAACATCGGCGACTACTCCGACTGGGTGGCCTCCGTGCAGGTGATCCAGCAGGAGCTCAAGGCGGTCGGCATCCAGCTGACGCCGGACAACCTGTCCAACACCGACTTCGACGCCGACCTGTACAACGGCAAGTACCAGCTCGCCTACTACGACCAGCAGACGTTCGGCCCCAGCCCGTACTACGAGCTGCGGAACTGGCTGGACTCGGCGGGCACCGCCCCGATCGGCCAGCAGGCGGCCACCAACTACGAGCGCTACAGCAACCCGGCCACGGACAAGCTGTTCGCCCAGTACGCGGCCTCCACCAGCACCACGCAGCAGCATTCGATCATGAACCAGATCCAGGGGGTCATGCTGTCCGACCTGCCTATCATCCCGGTGGTCCAGGCGGTGGACTGGTACCAGTACGACGACTCCTCGCTGACTGGCTGGCCCACGCCGGGCAACCCCTACGCCCAGCCGTCCGCGTACGCCTACCCGGACATGGAGCAGGTGCTGCTCCACCTCAAGGCGAAGTAACCGGGTGCGTGCCCGGGGCTCGTCCCCCGGGCACGCACCGCCCCGGTCCCTGGCCCGTGGCCGCGGACGGGGCGACGATACGGATGAGGAGCAGATCATGATCACGAGGAGACGGGCTTGAGATTCGCGCTGCGCCGCCTCGGCTTCTTCGTGGTCACGCTGTGGGCGGCGCTGACCCTCAACTTCCTGCTCCCCCGGCTGATGCCGGGGAACCCCGCGCTGGCCATGCTGAGCAAGTTCCACGGGCAGCTCGGCCCGGGCACCCTGCACGCGCTGGAGGTCCTGTTCGGCGTCAACACGCACAAGCGCCTGATCGCGCAGTACTTCAGCTACCTGCATCAGGTGTTCACCGGCAACTTCGGGCCGTCGCTGGACTTCTACCCGGAGTCGGTGACCTCGGTCATCGGCGGCGCGATCTGGTGGACCGTGGGCCTGGTCGGCGTGACCACGGTCCTGGCCTTCGTCCTCGGCACCGGGCTGGGCATCGTGTCCGCCTGGCGCCGCGGCGGCCGGCTGGACAGCGTGGTCCCGCCGGTGTTCGTGATCACCTCGGCGATCCCGTACTTCTGGGTCGGCATGGTGCTCGTGCTGATCTTCGGGATCACCCTGGGCTGGCTGCCCAGCCAGGGCGGCTACTACGTCTCCACCGACAGCCCCGGCCTCAACCTGACCTACTTCCAGGACGTGCTGTCGCACGCGTTCCTGCCCGCCATCGCGCTGCTGATCACCACGATCGGCACCTGGATCCTGACCATGCGGAACACGATGATCACCACCCTGGCCGAGGACTACGTGCGGATGGCCCGGGCCAAGGGGCTGCCCGGCCGCCGGATCATGACCGACTACGCGGCCCGCAACGCGATCCTGCCCAACCTGACCGGCTTCGCGATGTCGCTGGGCTTCGTGGTCAGCGGCGCGATCCTCATCGAGTACGTGTTCAACTACCCGGGCGTCGGCTTCCTCCTGCTGCAGGCCGTGCAGGGCGAGGACTACCCGCTGGAGCAGGCCCTGTTCCTGCTCATCACCGTCGCGGTGCTGCTGGCCATCCTGGTCGCCGACATCGCCACCGCCCTGCTCGACCCGCGCACCAGGACGGCGGGGTAGCCATGTCCCTGCCCATCGGGATGCCTGCCGCCCCCGACACCACCGGCCAGCTGGCCGGCACCGAGCCCGGCCCCGTGGCCGGGCGGACCCGCCCGCCGGCCGACCATGCGCTGGCCCGGATGGGCCGGGCCATCCGGCACAACCGCAAGGCGACCACGGGCACCGTGCTGCTGCTGATCTTCCTGTTCGCCGCGCTGTTCCCCGGGCTGATCGCGAAAGACAGCCCCAGCGCGGACGCCTACGCCCCGAAGCTGGGCGTGTCCACCGCTCACCTGCTCGGCACCACCGCCTACGGCCAGGACATGTGGGCCCAGCTGGTCTGGGGCACCCGGAACGTGATGATCATCGCGTTCGTGGTCGGCCTGGCCGCGACCGGGATCGCGGTCCTGATCGGCGTGGCCGCGGCCTACCTGGGCGGGCTGTGGGACGGCTCGCTGAGCCTGCTCACCGACGTGCTGCTGGTCATCCCGCTGTTCCCGCTGCTGATCATCATCGCCGGGTACGCGCACGGCGGCGGCACGCTGGTCCTCATCTTGGTCATCACCGTGACCAGCTGGTCCTATACCGCGCGGCAGCTGCGGGCGCAGGCGCTGTCGCTGCGGAACCGGGACTTCCTGGAGGCGGCCCGGGTCCGCGGCGAGCGGCGGCTCTACATCATCGTGGTGGAGGTCATCCCCACGATGACCTCGCTGATCGTGGCGAGCTTCCTGACCAACGCGCTGTACGCGGTGCTGTTCGCGTCCAGCCTGCAGTTCATCGGCCTGGGCGACCCGAACACGCAGAGCTGGGGGACGATGCTCTACTGGGCGCAGAACAACGCGGCGCTGCAGACCGGCCAGCCGATGTGGGCGATCGCCCCGGGCGCCTGCATCGCCGCGCTCGGGGCCGCGTTCGCCCTGCTCAACTACGCTTTCGACGAGATCGGCAACCCCGCGCTGCGGCCGGTGCGAAGGAAGCGGGTGACCCGTGCCTGACCCGGTCCTGCCTGACCCGGTCCTGCCTGACCCGATCCTCAAGGTCAGTGGCCTGACCGTGGACTACGCAGATGGAGCGCGGCGCGGTCCGCGCGGTCGAGGACGTGAGCTTCGACCTGGGGCCCGGCGAGTTCATCGGCGTGGTCGGCGAGTCCGGCTGCGGCAAGTCGACGCTGCTGTTCGCGATCGCCCAGCTGCTGGTCCCGCCCGGCCGAGATCACCGGCGGCAGCGTGACCTTCCAGGGCCGCAGCATGGTCGGGCTGACCGACGCGCCAGCTGGCCGCGGTGCGCTGGAAGGACCTGTCGGTGGTCATGCAGAGCGCGATGAACGCGCTCAACCCGGTCAAGTCGATCGGCGCGCAGTTCAGGGACGCGATGCGGGCGCACGGCGTGACGTCCAAGGCCGAGATCGCGGAGCGGTCCGCCGAGGTGCTCCGCATGGTCGGCATCGACCCGGTGCACCTGAAGAGCTACCCGCACCAGCTGTCCGGCGGGATGCGGCAGCGGTCCATGATCGCGATGGCCATGCTGTTCACCCCGGACCTGGTCATCATGGACGAGCCGACCTCCGCCCTGGACGTGGTGGCCCAGCGCTCGCTGATGGTCCAGATCAAGGATCTGCAGCAGCGGCTCGGCTTCGCGATCATCTTCGTGACCCACGACATGTCGCTGGTCAGCCACTTCTCCGACCGGCTGATGGTGATGTACGCGGGGCAGGTCGCCGAGTTCGGCCCGACCCGGCAGGTGTTCGACGCGCCGCAGCACCCGTACAGCGCCGGCCTGCTGGACGCGTTCCCGTCGATCCGCGGGCCCCGGCTGCCGCTGACCGGCATCCCGGGCGCCCCGCCAGACCTGGCCCGCCCCCCGGCGGGCTGCCGGTTCGCGCCGCGCTGCCCCAAGGTCATGGACGAGTGCCGGGCCACGCCGCCCGCGCTCTACGAAGTCGGCCCGGTGCAGGTCCGCTGCCTCCTGCACAGTCCCAGTCAAAATCTCCGCAACGGTACCCCGCCGCCCGGCTCCGCCACCGGCAGCGTGAGCACTGTGGCGGCCGGCGGCGGCGCCGCGGGGAACGTGACCACGGAGGAGGGCAGCGCCGATGAGTGACGCCCCAGCCCAGGAAGGCCCAGGTAAGGCCAGCACCGGACCGCTGCTGCGCACCGAGGGACTCAGCAAGCACTTCAAGATCGGGAACGCGCTGTCCCGCCGGACCCTGCACGCGGTGGATGACGTCAGCCTCGACATCGGGGACCGGGAGATCGTCGCCCTGGCCGGGGAGAGCGGCAGCGGCAAGAGCACCATCGCCCGGCTGCTGGCCAAGCTGTACAAGCCGACCAGCGGCGAGATCTACTTCCAGGGCCAGCCGGTGTCGCGGCGTGCGCTCCCGGGCCGACACCCTGAACTACACCGGGCTGGTCCCGATGGTGTTCCAGGACCCGTTCAGCTCCATCAACCCGGTGCTGCGGATCTCGCACGGCGTCATGCGCGGCCTCAAGCTGCACCGGCCGGAGCTGTCCGCCGCGCAGCGCCGGGCCGAGGCGGAGCGGGTCTTCGAGGTGGTCGGGCTGGCCCCGGCCGCCGAGGTGCTGCAGCGCTACCCGCACGAGCTGAGCGGCGGCCAGCGGCAGCGGGTCGGCTTCGCGCAGGCCCTGGCCCTGCGGCCGAAACTGATCCTGGCCGATGAGCCGGTGTCCATGCTGGACGTGTCCATCCGGATCGGCCTGCTGAACCTGATGGCCCGGCTGCGTGACGAGGAAGGGGTCTCCATCCTGTACATCACCCACGACATCGCCAGCGCGCGGTACATCGCGGACCGGCTCATCGTGATGTACGCGGGCCAGATCGCGGAGTCCGGCCCGGTCGAGGAGGTGCTGGCCGCGCCGAAGCACCCGTACACCCAGCTGCTGCTGTCCGCCGTGCCGGACCCGCGGGCCCCGCTGGACGTCACCGCGGAGACCGACCGCGGCGAGCCGCCCCGGGTCATCGACCCGGTCCCGGGCTGCCGGTTCCGCTGGCGCTGCCCGCTGGCCATCGACGAGTGCCACCAGGCCACCCCGGCCCTGGCTGGAGCTGGAGCCCCAGCATGCGGCCGCGTGCTTCGTGGCCCAGGCCGGCGCGGACGGTGAAGGCGTTCTGATGAGGGGAGGGTTCTGATGTGAAAATAGCGGTCGTGGGCGGCGGATCGACCTACACACCGGAACTGGTCGACGGGGTGGCCCGGCTGACGGGTGCGCTCAAGGTCACCGAGCTGACCCTGGTCGACCCGGACGAGAGCCGGCTGGCCGCGGTCGGGCCGGTGTCCGCCCGGATCATGCGCGCGTACGGCCACCCGGCCCGGGTCAGCTGGACGACGAACCTGGATGAGGGCCTCGACGGGGCGGGCGCGGTCCTGCTCCAGCTCCGGGTCGGCGGCCAGGCCGCCCGGCAGCGGGACGAGACCTGGCCGCTGGACTGCGGCTGCGTCGGCCAGGAGACCACCGGCGCGGGCGGCCTGGCCAAGGCCCTGCGCACGGTGCCGGTCGTGCTGGACATCGCCGAGCGGGCCCGGCAGCGGGCCGCCCCCGGCGCCTGGATCATCGACTTCACCAACCCGGTCGGCATCGTCACCCGCGCCCTGCTGGACGCCGGGCACCGCGCGGTCGGCCTGTGCAACGTGGCGATCGGGTTCCAGCGGCTGTTCGCCCGGCTGCTGGGCACCGACCCGGCCCAGGTCCAGCTGGATCACGTCGGGCTCAACCACCTGACCTGGGAGCGGGCCGTCCTGGTGGACGGCACCGACCGGCTGCCCGGGCTGATCGCCGCGCACGGCGAGGAGATCGCCTCGCACACCGGGCTGCCCGCAGTCGGTGCTGCACGACCTGGGTGCGGTGCCGTCCTATTACCTGCGCTACTTCTGGGCGCACGACGCGGTCGTGGCGGAGGAGCGGACCCGCCCGACCCGGGCCGAGGAGGTCGCGGCGATCGAGCGGGAACTGCTGGCCATGTACGCCGACCCGGCCCTGGACCACAAGCCTGCCCTGCTGTCCGAGCGCGGCGGCGCGTTCTACTCCGAGGCGGCGGTGGCCCTGCTCGCCTCGCTGGTCGGCGACACCGGGGACACCCAGGTGGTCAACGTCCGGAACGCGGGCACGTTCCCGTTCCTGCCCGACGACGCCGTGATCGAGGTGCCCGCGGTCATCGGGGCGGACGGCGCCGCGCCCGGTGCCGGCCGCGCCGCTTGCCGCCGCTGATGCGCGGGCTGGTCGCGCACGTGTCCGCGTACGAGGAACTGGCCGTGGACGCGGCGCGGCGCGGCGGCCGGGACCGGGTCCGGGCCGCGTTGCTGGCCCATCCCCTGGTCGGCCAGCTCGACCTGGCCGACGGGCTGGCCGACCGGCTCATCGCGGAGAACCAGGCCTTCCTGCCCTGGGCCAGTGCGTGAGCGAGCTTGCGGTGACGTGACACCCCGGCGGCCGTGCTGGCCATCGACGGCGGGAACAGCAAGACCGACATCGCCCTGGTCGCCGCGGACGGGACGCTGCTCGCCGGGGGCCGCGGGCCCGGGGTACGCACGTTCCCCACCCCGGCCGGTGCTGGCCGCGATCGGCGCGGTCATCGCGGCGGCCGCCCTCGACGCGGGGCTGCCGGGCGGGTGGCCGGTGGCGGACGCACACCGTGGCCTGCATGGCCAACGCCGACCTGCCCGAGGAAGAGGAACAGCTGGCCGGCTGATCACGGCCGCCGGGTGGAGCACGACCACCGAGGTCGCCAACGACACGTTCGCCGTGCTCCGGGCAGGCCTGGACACGCCCCAGCGGCCGCCCCTGGGGTGTGGCCGTGACCTGCGGCGCCGGCATCAACTGCGTGGGCGTCGCCCCGGACGGGCGGACCACCGGGTTCCTGGCGCTGGGCGGCATCACCGGCGACTGGGGCGGCGCCTACGGCCTGGGCCGCGCCGCGCTGTGGTGGGCGATCCGCGCCGAGGACGGCCGCGGCCCGCAGACCGCGCTGCGCGACGTGGTGGCCGGTCATTTCGGCCTGGCCGAGGTCCGCGACGTCGCGGTGGCCATCCACCTGGGCAAGATCTCCGAAGACGACCTGCAGGGCCTGGCCCCGCCGCTGATGGCCACGGCCGCCCAGGGGGACCAGGTCGCCCGCGACCTGGTCAGCCGGCTGGCCGACGAGATCGTCACGATGGCGGGCACGGTGATCCGGCGCCTCGGCCTCAGCGGGTCGGCGGTGCCCGTGGTGCTGGGCGGCGGGGTGCTCACCGCCCGTGACCCGCTGCTCCTCACCTGGATCGCCGAGCGGCTGGCCGACCAGGCGCGGGGCGCTCAGGTCAGCGTGGTGCGGGTGCCGCCGATCGCGGGTGCGGCCCTGCTCGGCCTGGACCGGGCCGGCGCCGCCCCCGCCGCCGAACGACGCCTCCGCGCCGCCTACCCTCCACCCTCATCGGCTCCCCCCGGCACGTGAGGGAACCCTCCCGGCCTGACCGCGTTCACCACCGCCGCCGTGGCTTCCCCGGGGCTCATCCCTGGCTTCCCCGGGGCTCATCCCTCCAGTCACACTGACCCTCCCGTTCACGTTTCCCGCGCAGCGTGCGCGAACCGGGCAAAACTCCCCCGGAAAAGGCACCGTTCGCGGAAAACGTCGATCCTGGGCCCCGGGACTTCCCGTCACGCCGTCGCGTAGGGGGGCGGCGGGGCGGCCAGGGCGTGGCAGGCGACGGCGGCGGCCGCGACGACGTTGAGGGAGTCCACGCCGGCCGCCATCGCGTGGGGAGCCATCGGGATGCACACGCACGAGTCGGCCTCGTGCATCCAGTGGGAGGATAGGCCGTCCCCCTCGGTGCCGAGCAGCAGCGCGACCCGGTCGCCCGGCTGGCTCCCGGGCCCCAGCGCGGTGCCGATCGGCGTCGCGGACTGGTCCGGGGTCAGCGCCAGCAGCCGGAAGCCGGCCTGGCGCAGCTGGGCCAGGCCGGCGTACCAGTCACTCATCCGCGCGTACGGGATCGCGAACACCGCGCCCATGGACACCTTGACCGCGCGCCGGTAGAGCGGGTCGGCGCAGCGCGGCGAGACGATCACCGCGTCGATGCCGAACGCCGCCGCGCAGCGGAAGATGGCCCCCACGTTGCCGTGGTCGACCAGGTCCTCCAGCACCACCACGCGCCGCGCGCCGGCCAGCAGCCCGGCCACCGCAGGCAGCTCCCGCCGGGCCATCGAGGCCAGCGCGCCCCGGTGCACCTGGTATCCGGTCAGCTGGCGGGCCACGTCGTCGTCCACCACGTACACCGGGCCGGCGCACTCCTGGGCCAGGCTGCCCAGCCGGGCCAGCCGGCCGGACGTGACCAGCAGCGAGCGGGCCGCGAAGCCGGCGGCGAGGGCCCGGCGGATGACCTTTTCCCCTTCCGCTACGAAAATCCCGTCCCGCGACTCCATACTGAGGCGCAGGGCAGAGTCGGTCAGCGAGACGTAGTCGGCAAGCCGCGGATCGGCCGGGTCGCGTACCTCGATAGGGCCAGACACCCTGACAGATTACAAACCAGGGAACTGCCTTATCTGCCCCGCATTGCCCCGATAAAGTCGGGGATCAACGCCGTGGAGGACCACGGATTTCCTGATCGAGGGACGCCGTGAACGCTGGAGTCACCGGGTACCCGGACCGCCGCGCCCGGCGCGGGCGGCCGCGCCGGCTCGTGCTGCTGATCGCGCTCGTGCTGGCCGGCGTCATCGCCGCGACCCTGCTGGTCGCCTACGGGGCGGAAGCGGTCGTGTCCCGGGCGTCGTGCACGGACCACCCGGTCGTGGTCAACCTGGCCGCGGCTGACGAGGTCGCCCCGGCGATCGAGCACGTCAGCAAGTGGTTCAACAAGCAGCGCAACGACGTGGACGGGCACTGTGCCGTGGTCCACGTGGTCAGCGAGCAGCCGTCCACGGCGGCCGCGGAGGTGTCCGGGCTCAAGTCACCGTCCGGCCACGCCGGGTTCGACGCCTGGATCCCGGACTCCTCGCTGTGGGTCGATGTGGCCCGTAGCTCGCCGGCCGGGGCCCAGCTGGTCCAGCCCACCGGCATCACGGTGGCCAAGTCCCCGCTCATGATCGTGATGCCCCGGTCCGTGGCCGAGCAGATGCCAGCCTTCGGCTCGGAGGTGGGCTGGCAGTTCCTGCTCCCGCAGCGGGTCGGCGGCCCGGCCAGCGCGCTCGGGCTGCACGTGGAGTTCCCCGACCCGGCGCAGAGTTCCGCCGGGCTGGCCACGCTGATCCAGCTTCAGGGGCTGCTTCAGCACGTGCTCGGCACCACCGCCAAGACCCTCGCGGCGTTCACCGACTTCGTGTTCAACGTCCAGGTCACCCGGGACTCCGGGAGTAACGGGGCGCTGGCCTCGCTGGCCAGCCTGGCCCAGCCGCCCCGGGACGAGCGCCCGGTCACCATCGCCTCCGAGCAGGCGGTCGCGCAGTTCAACCGGGCGCACCCGCAGGACCCGCTGTCCGGCCGCTACCCGGTGGAGGGCACTCCCCAGCTGGACTACCCCTACGTGACGACCACCTCGGACCCGCTCAAGCTGAAGGCGGCCCGGGCCTTCGAGAAGGCGCTGCGGTCCAGCTACGCGACGTCCTACGTGCGGTACGAGGGATTCCGGTCGGGTACCGGCAGTGCACCGCCCTGGATCGGCCAGTACGGGCTGAACACCGGGCAGCCGGCCGTATCCCCGCCCGCGGCGACCGGGCAGGCGGCCACCAGCCTGCAGGCCTGGCAGCGCCTCAGCCTGGGGTCCCGGGACCTGGTGCTCCTGGACGTCTCGAAGCAGATGGCCACCCCGGTCGCTCCCGGCGGCCCGACCCTGGAACAGGTCCTCGGCCAGGCCGCGGTCCTGGGCCTGGCCCAGTTCCCCGACGGGACCCAGATGGGTGACTGGGCGTTCGCCAGCCACCTGGACGGGAACCTGCCCTACAAGCAGGTCGTGCCGGTGGGTCCGCTGGCCGCCCCGCTCGGCCTGATCACCCGGCGCCAGCAGGTCGCGGCCGTGGCCAAGACCGGCCACCCGGTTCCCCTGCCCGCGGCCCTGTACGGCTCGATCCTGGCCGGCTTCAAGCAGATGACGAACACCTACCAGGCCCGGTACGACAACGCGGTCCTGGTCATGACGGCCGGGGTGGACAACGCCCCGGGTGACCTCTCTGCCGGTCAGCTGATCAGGCAGCTGCGCACGCTGTATAACCCCAAGCGGCGGGTCGAGATCATCATCATCAAGTTCGGCAACGCCGGGAACTTCGGCGCGCTGCAGCGGATCGCCAGCGCCACGAGTGGCCAGGCGTACAACATCACCAATCCGGCGGAGATCAGCAAGGTGTTCTTCAGCGCGATCGCGCGCCGGCTGTGCTCCCCCAACTGCGGGGCCTAGCAGGCACGATACGGTCTCCGGCGTCCAGCGAAAATTTCTTACGCCTTTATGACAACCCCCCTGGCGGGCCCCGCGTCTTGTTTGTGAGGCCCGACGAGAGCGGGGCGTCGGGCCTCACGGTTCTTCTCCGGAAGGGCCCCCGGCGGCGGGTCGCCGACGGGGAACCAGCCGGAGAGCAAGACGTGAGGTCCGGCAAGAGCGGGGTGCCGGGCCTCACGGTAGCCCCCCGGCGCGGTCGGCCCGGCGCGAGTTTTCACCGGGCCACTAGCCGGGGACGGGACATGAGGTCCGGCAAGAGCGGGGTGCCGGGCCTCATTTCCTTGTCCGGGCTCATTTCCTGTCCGGGACTCAGACGCCCTCGTCGAGCAGGTGGTGCGCGCGCTGGATGAGCGACGAGACCGCGGGCCCCTCCTTCTCGAACCCCTCGCCCACCGTCTGGTGCAGCAGGAACCGGGCGTGGATGCCCTCGAGCACCACGGCGAGCTTGAAGCAGCCGAAGGCCATGTAGTAGCCCAGCGCGCTCACGTCCCGGCCGGTCGCCGCGGCGTAACGGCCGGCGATCTCGCCGCGGGTCAGGAACCCCGGGCCGGTGGTGATCTCCGGGGCCCACTCGACGTCCAGCAAGTCGCTGTCGCCCGGCTCCGTCCAGTAGACGAGGGCCAGCCCGAGGTCGGCCAGCGGGTCGCCCAGGGTGGACATCTCCCAGTCCAGGACGGCCTCGATGGCCGGCCGGGCGCCGTCGCTGCTGGCCAGCGCCACGAGCATGTTGTCCAGCCGGTAGTCGCCGTGCACCAGGGTGCCGCCCGACGGCGGGAGCCCGGCCCGGCCCGGCAGGCCCGCCGCGAGCCGCCGGGTGAGTTCCTCGTACCCCGGCATCTCCCGGGTGGCGGACAGCTCCCACTGCCGCTGCCAGCGGGCCAGCTGCCGCTCCATGTACCCTTCGGGCCGCCCGAAGCTGGACAGCCCCGTGGCGGCCAGATCCACCCCGTGGATCGCGGCCAGCATGTCCGTGAAACTCTCGGACAGCTGCCGCGCCTGAACCGGGGTGAGCCGCGCCCCGTCCTCGGCGGTGCGCAGCACCAGCCCCGGCACGTACCGCATCAGGTAGAACGGCGCGCCGATCACGTCGGCGTCCGGGCACAGGGCCACCGGGCCGGGCACCGGGACGCCGGTGCCCGCCAGCGCGCTCAGCACCCGGTACTCCCGGCTCATGTCGTGCGCGGTGGGCAGCACGTGGCCCAGCGGCGGCCGCCGCAGCACGAGCCGGGCGTCGTCCTCCCCCGGCTCCAGCAGGTACGTCAGGTTGGACCGGCCCCCGGCGATCAGCCGCACCCGGGGCGGGGTCCCGGTGGCCGTGACACCGTTCTCGCCCAGCCACCGGCCGAGCCTGCGGGACGTCGTCGATCCCGGGGACATCGTCATCCGCCACAACCCTCACTCCTGTCCCGCGCTCGTGCCCGGGGCCGCCCGCCCGCGCCGTCCACCGTGCGGTGGACGGCCCTCTGGACTATTGGGCTGCCCTGGCGTAGGTACTTAAAGGGAGCCAGATCGGCCATAGGTCTAGACCCCTCGGAAGGATCGTAGTGACTGACGCGTGGATGCCGGGGGCCGAGCGACTCCCCGCGGCCGCTGACGGCGGCGGCCTGAAAGGCGGCGCCCCGCGGGCGGTCTGGCTGGTGCTGCACGCCGACCCCATGACGGTGTCGGCCCGCGCCGCGGCCGAGCGCCTCATCGAGCTCGGCGTGCCCTGCTCATCTCGTATGGAATCCGCTCTCCGGTGAGGTCGCCCAGCTCATTCCGGTGGTCCGGGCCGGGCGGGCGCTCGGCTGGCCCGACGCACCGCGCTGGGACCGAGGTCAGCGAGCCGGGCTGGGACCGCCCGGGCACCCGGGCTGGGTCCGGCGGGAGCCCGCCTGGGACCGAGGACGCCAGGACTGGGCCGCAGAGCGCTGGATGCAGCCGGCGACTGGACCAGAACAGCGGGGCGGACTGGACGCAGGGCCCGGCTGGACCGGCACCGCTCGACCCAGGGGCGGACTGGACACAGGCATCGGCCGGACCATGGTCGGGGGCGGCGTTCCCGGCGGAGCCGGACCGGCGCCCGCCGCCCGCGACGGTCTCGCCGGGGTTAACAACGAGGGCCGCGTCTGCGTGCAGATCGGCGTGATCGGCCACGCGTGGGCGCCGTTCACCGACGGCCCGGTGGTCGCGCGTACGGGACATCGTCGGCTGGCTCGACTCGTGGCACGTGGCCCGCGGCTGGCCCGCGGGGCGCCCGGCGCCCTTTCCGGGCTCCGCCCGGCCCGGGCAGCAGCGCCGCCGCAACTGGGCGCGGGGCGGCCATTTCGGCGCCTCCCAGGTGCCCGGCTGCGGTGGCTCCGGGCCGGGCGCCATCGACATCGAACGGCTGACCGGCCCGCTCAGCCGTCAGCGGGGAGCCCCGGCGCCCCGGGCGCCGGGCAGCCCGGCCAGGATCCCCGCGATGACCTGGCAGCCGCGGCTGACCGCGGCCAGGTCAGCCGCGCCGTAGCCGAGCACCAGGCCCTCGCGGGTGGGCGGCCCGGCGAAGTAGCGGTCCAGCGTGGCCACCTCGACGCCGCGTTCCCGCGCGGCCGCCGCCACCGCCGTGGCCGTGCCGGGCGGCAGCTCCAGGACCATGTGCATCCCGGCGGTGTCCCCGGTGAGCCCGCCGCCGAGGGCCGTCACCATGACCGCGCGGCGCCGGGCGTACTCGTGCCGCATCCGGCGCACGTGCCGCTCCAGTTCCCCGCTGGCCAGGAGCTCGGTCACGGCCAGCTGGACCGGCCCGGACACCCGCTCGCCCAGGTCCGCTGCGGCCGCGATGAGGACCGGGAGGAGATCCCGCCGGGCGACCAGCCAGCCCGCCCCCAGCGCGGGGGTGAGGGTCTTGCTGGTCGTCCCGAGGTAGATGACGACGTCCGGATCGAGGCCGAACAGGGTGGGCAGCGGCGCGACGTCGTAGCGGAACTCACCGTCGTAGTCGTCCTCGACGATGAGCGCCCCGGTGGCCCGGGCCCAGGTGGCCAGGGCCTGGCGCCGGGGCACCGGCAGGCGGCCGCCCAGCGGGTACTGGTGCGCGGGCGTGGTGTAGACGAGCCGCAGGTCGCCCGGGAGCTCCTCTACCACCAGGCCGTCGCCGTCCACCCGGCACGGCACCAGCTGCGCGCCCCGCGAGGAGAACACCGCCCGGGCCGCCTGGTAGCCGGGCTCCTCGACGCCGACCCGGTCACCCGGCCGGAGCAGGGCGGAGGCGACGAGGCCGAGGCCGGCCGACACACCGCGGGTGACCAGGATCTGGTCCGCCGTGGCGCACACGCCGCGGCTGCGCCGCAGATACCCGGTGAGGGCCTCGCGCAGGGCGGCGCGGCCGCGGGGATCCGGCTGGGCGGGCACCGGCTCGGTGCCCGCGTGACGCCAGGCCCGGCGCCAGGCCGCCGGGTCGATCCCGGCCTGCCACGGGATGCCCGGCCGCAGGCTGACCGCGGCCGTCCCGTCCGGCTGGACCCAGGCGGCCCCGGGCGGGATCGCCCGGGCCGTGGCGGGCGGCCGAGGCCCGGCGGCACCCGGCGCCACGTAGGTCCCCGAGCCGTGCCGCCCCTCCAGCCAGCCCTCCGCGAACAGCTGGGTGTACGCCGCGGTCACCACGGTCCGGCTCACGCCCAGCGTGGCGGCCAGCGCCCGGGTGGAAGGCAGCCGCTCACCGGCGGCCAGCCGGCCGCCGGTGAGGGCCTCACGCAGCTGCGCCGCGATCTGGCTCGGTGAGCGGCAGCGGCGCGTGCCGGTCGCGCCGCCACCGGCAGCTCCACCGGCAGCTTGACGGGCACCCGCGGGGAGGCCTGCGGAGGGGGCTGGGATCCGAGGTGCCGGTGGGAAAAGTGGTCATCAGATCTTCCGGTGAAGTGGCTACTGTCAACAGTCCACTTCCTCGGTACCGTAATCCATCATGAGCACTGAGACTCCGCTATCTGCCACGGATCTGTCCAGCACGGATCTGTCCAGCACGGATCTGTCCAGCACGGATCTGTCCAGCACGGATCTGTCCAGCACGGGCCGGACCGCCCTGCACCGGCACAAG
Source organism: uncultured Actinomycetes bacterium (assembly GCA_963723595.1). GTDB lineage: Bacteria > Actinomycetota > Actinomycetes > Streptosporangiales > Streptosporangiaceae > RYN-230. The sequence continues at coordinate 1,428,939 of CAVRRQ010000006.1, read as the reverse complement.
GAGCGCGGCCGGACCGACCGCGACGACCTTTACGCGGTGCTCGACGCGGGCCTGATCTGCCACCTGGGCGTGGCCATCGACGGCGTCCCGGTCGTGCTGCCCACCGCGTACGGCCGCGAGGGCGACCGGCTCTACCTGCACGGCTCGTCCGCCAACCGGAGCCTGCTGGCCGCCGACGGCCAGGACGTCTGCGTCACGGTCACCCACCTCGACGGGATCGTCTGCGCCCGGGCGGTGTTCAGCCACTCGATGAACTACCGCTGCGCGGTGGTCTTCGGGACGGCCCGGCTGGTCCGGGACGAGGAGCGAGCGGATGAACGGGCTGCGGATCATCACCGAGCAGCTGGTACCGGGCCGGTGGGCGGCCGCCCGGCCGCCGTCCCGCAAGGAAATGGCCGCCACCGCGGTCCTCGAGGTCCCGCTCACCGAGGCCTCGGTCAAGGTGCGTACCGGGCCGCCCGGCGACGACCCGGCGGACTACGGACTAGACGTCTGGGCAGGGGTCCTGCCTGCGTTCCTCACGTTCCGTGAGCAGCAGCCCGACCCCACGCTGGCCCCGGGCATCGGCGTCCCCGAGCACATCGGGGCGCTGGCGGGCCGGCCTCACGGCGCTGACCTGGTGGGGGACCTGGGCGAGGCAACCTCGCCGAGGCTCTAGTCTTGGGGGATGACTGACCGGCTCGTCTGGATCGACTGCGAGATGACCGGGCTTGACCTCGCCCGCGACGCCCTTATCGAGATCGCCTGCCTGGTTACGGACGGTAACCTCACCGTGCTTGACGAGGGAGTGGATCTCGTGATCAAACCTCCCGCCGAGGCGGTGGACGGGATGCTGCCCGTCGTCCGCGACATGCACACCACCTCCGGCCTGATCGACCGAGCTGGCGTCCGGGCGTCACCCTGGCCGAGGCCCAGGAGCAGGTGCTGCGCTACGTGCGCAGCCACATCCCGGACGCGCGGAAGGTGCCGCTGTGCGGCAACTCCATCGCCACCGACCGCGCCTTCCTGGCCCGCGACATGCCTGAACTGGACGCCTTCCTGCACTACCGGATGGTGGACGTGTCGAGCATCAAGGAACTCGCCCGGCGATGGTACCCGCGGGCGTACTTCGCCAGCCCGCCCAAGCACGGCGGGCACCGGGCGCTGGCCGACATCCGGGAGAGCATCCAGGAGCTGCGCTACTACCGGGAGGCGGTCTTCGTCCCGCAGCCGGGCCCGGACTCGGCCACGGCGCGGGAGATCGCCAGCCACTACGGCGTCGCCCCAGCGGGCCACGCGGCCCCCGACCGGGACGCCCCGGGCGGCGGCCCGGGCACCGGCCCATCAGGCGGCTGAGCCCCCCGTTAGTCCGCTAACCGGTTCAGACTTCTCCCCCGGCGCCGCTATGCTTCATGCAGCCGTCAGCGATGGTGGGTGTAGCTCAGTTGGTTAGAGCGCCAGGTTGTGGTCCTGGATGTCGTGGGTTCGAATCCCGTCACTCACCCCACGGGAAGTAGCAGTCAGGAGGCCCGGCCGCCAGCGCGGCCGGGCCTTCTCACGGTCCAGGACCGGTTCTGCAACCCGCGCTGCGGAACGGGCGTGGAAAGCAAAAATTCCCAGGTTTCTGGGGTTCCCCCGTCCCCGGTGGACTTCGGCCGCAGACCCGGGAAGAGTTCGGGTAGCGGCCCGCCGGACCAGGCAGGTCCTCATAGCATCACTGAGCGACCTGCTCCAGCACTGGCGGGACGACCTGGCCGGGTGGGCCATTCCTGAGCACATCACGTCCGCCGTGACCGAGTCACCCTGGGTGCTGCCCCGGGACGTGTTCGCCCGCCGTGCTGACCGGCTGAGCCGCGCAGCCGGCCGGGCCCTCCTACGATCGCGAACGGGCCGCGCTCGACCCGCCCGGGAAGCGTGCTCGACGTGGGCGCCGGGGCTGGGGCGGCCAGCCTCCCGCTGGCCAGCCAGGACCACCGCGCTGACCGCGGTGGACACCGACGACGAGATGCTCGCCCGGCTGGCCCGCCGGGCATGCGAGGCGGGCCTGGAAGCCCGGCTGCTGCGGGGCCGCTGGCCGGACGTGGCCGGTCAGGCCGGACCCTGCCGACCTGGTCACCTGCCACAACGTGCTGTACAACGTGCCGGACCTGGTCCCGTTTATCGAGGCGCTCACCGGGCACGCCCGCCGGCAGGTGGTCGTGGAACTCACCGCCGCGCACCCGCTGATTTCCCTCAACCCGTTGTGGCTGCTCTTCCACGGTCTGGAACGGCCGGAGGGGCCGACGGCGGACAGCGTCCTCGCGATCCTGGACGCGATGGGCCTGCGGGCAGGGCACACTAAATGGATTCGTCCGGCTCAGGACGATTATGCGACAGGGAGTGAGCTGGTGGAGACCACCAGGCGCCGGCTGTGCCTGCCCCCCGAGCGGGCCAGCGACGTCGAAGCGGCGCTCCGCGAGGCGGGGCATCTCGGCCAGCCTCGCGACCTCGGCACGTCCGGACGGTCAGTGATGACGATCTGGTGGGAGGGTTCCGCGTGAGCGACAGGCCAGACGACTGGTTCCGCGATCCCGCGCCGCGGTCGTCCCGGCGGGGCGGTTCCGGGTACCCGGGCGCCCCGGAGCCAGCTGAGAGCGTGTTCGGCAGCGGGAACCGCGGATCCGTCTGGGAATCCGGCGGTAACCAGGCCGCCGGGTCTGGCTACCGCAACCCCGGTGCCTGGCCCGAGCAGCCCCCGGCCCATGGCGGGGGCGGCGCGGCCGTAGCCCGCAGTACCAGGGCGGCCGCCCGCGGGGATCAGGCAGCGGCTCCTCCGGGCGGGGCTCCGCCGGGCGAGGCTCCTCGGCGGCCGCGGCCGGCGGTGGCTGCGCCCGCGCCGGATCCTGGCCATCATCGCCCTGGTCGTCGTGGTCGTGCTGGTCCTCAGCGGCGTCATGTACTTCTACCTGAACTCCAAGCTGACCCGGGCCAACGTGCTGGTCAACTACGCGAACCGGCCGGCCGCCTCGGACGGGCAGAACTGGCTCATCACCGGGTCGGACAGCCGCCAGGGCCTGACCCGCAAGCAGGAACGCCAGCTGGCCACCGGGGTGGGCATCGGCGGCCACCGCTCGGACACGGTCATGCTCCTGCACATCCCGTCCAGCGGCCCGGCCGTGCTGGTCAGCCTGCCCCGCGACTCCTACGTGGGGATCCCCGGCTTCGGGATGAACAAGCTGAACGCTGCCTACTCCTTCGGCGGCCCGAAGCTGCTGGTCAAGACCGTGGAGGAAGCCACCGGGCTGCAGATCAACCACTACATGGGGATCGGCTTCGGCGGCCTGGTCAATGTGGTGAACGCGGTGGGCGGGGTTCGCATGTGCATCCCCCAGAACCTCAATGACCCCGCGTCCGGCCTGCACCTCAAGAAGGGCTGCCAGAACCTGAACGGCGCGCAGGCCCTGGGCTTCGTCCGGACCCGGCACCTGTTCGCCACCCAGGACCTGCAGCGCGAGCAGGACCAGCGGGTGTTCATCAAGGCGCTGCTGAGCAAGATGACGAGCCCCGGGACGCTGGTCAACCCGTTCGCGACCGTGCCCGCCGCCTTCGGCGCGACGGATGCACTGACGGTGGACAAGGGCACCCAGCTGTACCAGCTCGTCCAGGTCGCGTTCGCGCTGCGCCATCCGGAGACCACCACGGTGCCCGATCGGCGCCTCGGAAACCCTGGCCGTGGGCGACGTGCTGGTCTGGGACCGCGCGCAGGCACTGCGCATGTTCGACGCCATGAAGAACGGCCAGCCGGTGCCCAAGGGCCTGATCACCGGCTCAAAGGTCGGCTGACCCGCCGGTACGGACCGGCGCGGCACCGTCCCGCCGGCCTGCCGGTGCCGGGTACTGGGCAATCGTGTGCAAGTTGTGCCATGGAGAGCTCTTGCGCTCCCTGTGTCGATCTTCGTACCATGCGTCGCATCCCGTACCGGTGGTAGGCGTGGCCCGGAGGCTCGATGAGGACCGGCAGCATCCCCAGCATGGCCCGCCCACTCGGCCTGTCCCTGCGCGAAGCCGAGATCATGTCGCTCATCGCCGAGGGTCACTCCAACCGCGAGATCGCGGCCCAGCTGGTGCTCGCCGAGAAGACCGTGAAGAATCACGTGAACCGCATCTACGCCAAGATCGGGGCGCAGTCCCGCGCCGCGGCCATCACCCGCTGGGGCGACCGGGACGTGACCTGAGAGTCGAGCTGAGATTTCGCCTGATCAACAGGCCAGCCCCAGGCAGCCTTCAGGAAATACTCAGGTTCAGCCCGGACAATGAAGATCATGACCATGCCGTCGATTAATGGGCGGGCCCAGCCGGCTGCCAGGCTTCTCGTTGTCGAGGACGAGCCCAACATCCTTGAGCTGCTGTCCGCCAGCCTTCGCTACGCCGGGTTCGATGTGCTCACCGCGACCGGCGGTACCGAGGCGGTCCAGGCCGCGCAGCGGCACCGGCCCGACCTCATCGTGCTCGACGTGATGCTGCCCGACATGGATGGCTTCGACGTGGTCCGCCGCCTGCGCGGCGGCGGGGCCCGCATCCCGGTGGTCTTCCTGACCGCCCGGGACGCCATGGAGGACAAGGTCCGCGGGCTCACCCTGGGCGGGGACGACTACGTCACCAAGCCGTTCAGCCTGGAAGAGGTCATCGCACGGATCCGCGCGGTGCTCCGCCGGACCCACGGGGACGGGGCCGAGCCCACTCCCCGGCTGAAGTTCGCCGACCTGGAACTGGACGAGGAGAGCCACGAAGTGTGGCGGGCCGGGCAGCATGTCCAGCTCTCCCCCACCGAGTTCAAGCTGCTGCGCTACTTCATGAGCAACTCCAACCGGGTGCTATCCAAGATGCAGATCCTCGACCACGTGTGGGACTACGACTTCCGGGGAGACACCGGCATCGTGGAGTCCTACGTGTCCGTGCTGCGCCGCAAGGTCGACACCACCGAGCCCCGCCTGATCCACACGCTGCGCGGGGTCGGCTACGTGCTGCGCCTGCCTTCCTCCTAGCTATTGGGCATGACCACGACGTCGAGGCTGCGCCGCTGGCAGGGAACCCTGGGCCGGCTGTCTGGGCGTACCCCGCTGCGGGTCAAGATGATCACCGCGCTGCTCGCGCTGGTGATCATCGCGCTGACCATCATCAGCGTGGCCAGCCTCACCGTGTTCCGCAGCTATCTGCAGGGACAGGCCGGAACTCAGGTCACCACCCTGTATAACGAGACGCTGGACCGTATGAACGGCTCGGGTCCGTTCTCCGGCCACATCACTGGCACCTACGCGCCGCCGGATGCGGTCGAGGTGCTGAACACCCAGGGCCAGGTGCTGACGCCCAGCATCGCCACTGGACAGTCGGTTCCGAACGTGCCCACCGACCAGGCGTGGCTCCAGGCTCACTCCGGTCAGGTGACCACGGTGCCCGGCCTCCAGGGCGGTGACAACTGGCTGGTCATCACCAAGCAACTGGCGAATGCGCAGGTATACGGGCCGGTCGGGCCGGTCGGAGATCCGCAGACAGTCATCCTGGTCGTGGGCGTGAACCTCGGGACCGTCAACCAGACCCTGGGCTGGCTGGCGCGGCTGGACCTGCTGGTCAGCCTCATCATCGTGGTGGCGCTGGCCGTCGTGGGCGTGGCGGTCGTCCGGGCCAGCCTGCGCCCGCTGGCCGACATCGAGAGGACCGCCCGGGCCATCGCGGCGGGTGACCTGTCCCGCCGGGTGCCCGACCAGGACCCGCACACCGAGGTCGGGCCAGCTGGGCCGCTCACTGAACACCATGCTGGCCCAGATCGAGACCTCCTTCGACGCCCGGACCCGGTCCGAGGCGGCCGCGCGGCGCTCGGAGGAGCGGATGCGCCAGTTCGTGGCGGACGCCAGCCATGAGCTGCGGACCCCGCTCACCGCGATGCGCGGGTACGCGGAGTACTACCGCCAGCGGGGCGGCCTGCAGGAAGGCGGCCCGCCCGGGAGCGAGTCCGTGCCGCCCGGCCGCAATGGCACCCCCGGTAAGGGCCCGGCCAGCAATGAACCAGGCGGCCAGGCACTGAACTGGGCAGCAGCGGCCAGCTCACCCGGGCCGACATGGACCGGATCATGCAGCGGGTCGAGCAGGAGTCGGCCCGGATGGGCGTGCTGGTCGAGGACATGCTGCTGCTGGCCCGGCTGGACCAGCAGCGGCCGATCGAGCACCGCCCGGTGGACCTGCTCACCCTGGCCGCCGACGCGGTGCAGGACGCCCGGATCATCGCGCCGGGCCGGGACATCACCCTCGACGTCGGTTCCGGCGCCGCGTTCCTGGTCCTCGGCGACGAGGTGCGGCTCCGCCAGGTCATCGGCAACCTGATGAACAACGCGCTGACCCACACCCCGGACGGCACCCCCGTCGCCGTCCGGCTGCTGGCCGGGCCGCGCGAGCCGGTGCCCAGCGTGATCCTCGAGGTCGCCGACCGGGGCCTGGGGCTGCGGCCGGACCAGGCGGAGCACGTGTTCGAGCGCTTCTACCGCGCCGACCAGGCCCGGACCAGGACAGGCCGGCGGCACCGGCCTCGGCCTGGCCATCGTGGCCGCGCTCGTCGCCGCGCACGACGGCACCGTCGCGCTGAAAACCGCCCCCGGCCAGGGCGCCACGTTCCGGATCACGCTCCCGCTGGCCCCCGAAGCCCGCGACGGCCACCCGGACGAGGGCGATCAGCCGGACGAGGCCGGCCAGGCCGACGCGGCGTCGCCCCGCGCGGACGTCGGGGGACCGGCCGCCTGACCCGCGGGCGGCAGGCCGCCGCCCGTCCCCGCACCGGCCGCGGTCACCGGCCGACGAGGTCCTCGTTGCGGAAAAACAGAAACCTCCGCAACGGGCCGATCCGGGCAGCTCCCTCAGCCCGTGGCCAGGGCGGCCCGGGCGGCGGACAGCACCGGCTCGCGGTACGAGCGGCCGAACAGGCAGGCGTGAACCAGCAGCGGATGCAGCTGGTGCAGCGGGACCCGGCTGCGCCAGCCCTCGGCCAGCGGGGCGACCTCCTGGTACGCGTCCAGGATCCGGTCCAGGTGCGGCGCCCCGAACAGGGCCAGCATGGCCAGGTCCGTCTCGCGGTGGCCACCCTGGGCGGCCGGGTCGATCAGCCAGCCCCGGCCGCCGGACCACAGGACGTTGCCGGACCAGCAGTCGCCGTGGATCCGGCGGGGCGGCTCAGGCGGCCCGGCCAGGACGGCGATCCGGCTGATCACGTCCTCGACCAGGCGGGTATCGGAGCCGGTCAGCACCCCGGTGCCCGCGGCCCGGCGCAGGTAGGGCAGCAGCCGCTTGCCCGCGTACCAGCTGGCCCAGTCGCCCGCGCCGCTGATCAGCATGGCCGGGGCGGCCGCTGGCACCCCGGCGGTCACCGGGCCGGGCACGGTCGCCTCGGCGGCCACGGTGACCGTGTCACCGGACCGGTCGCCCAGCGGCAGGGTGGCGATGAACCCCGGCCAGGGGGTGCCGAACCGCTCCGCGCCGGAGGCATGCAGCACGGCCAGGTCGCGGCCGAACTGCTCCGCCGCGTGCTGGTCCGGGGCCTGCTGCGGCAGCCAGGTCACGGCGAGCGTCGCCGTGTCCCAGCCGAGCACCCCGGGCAGCGGCACCGCGTGCGCGTCGGCCAGCCAGCGCAGCCCGCGCGCCTCGGCCTCGAAGACGCCGCCCAGGTCCTGGCGGGCCGCCTTGGCGAACGCCAGCCGGCCGTCGGCCAGCGTCACCTGGTAGTGGGCCCACTGATGCTGCGACCCGGCCGGGCGGATCTCCCGCACCGCCGCGCCGGTGATCCGCTCCAGCCGCCGGGCGAGTTCGGGGACGCGCCGGGCGAGTTTGGGGCGGCGGGGCTGCGGCACGGGCTCCCCGGCCCCGGTATCCCCGGCACCCGGTCCCCCTGCTGCGGGTTCCCCGGCTCCGGGTCCCGCGGGGTCGCCGCTCATGCCTGGCCCGGTCCTTCCGCGGCGACCTCCGGCCCGTCCGGGGCGGCCCCGCCGCGGGGCGCCCGGCCCGCGGCGCGCCCGTCCGGGGTGACTGCGCCGGGCGTGACCCCGTCCGGCGTTTGCGGGTCCGGCCCCAGCAGCTGGGCCAGCCGTCCCACCAGGCCCTGCACGGCGGCCTGCACCAGGTCCAGGGACTGCGCGAAAGCGGTCTGCGGCCCGCCGTACGGGTCGGGCACCGCGCCGTCCCAGGGATCGCCGAGGACCCCGCGGCGGCCAGGTCCGGGTCGAACGAGCGGAACAGCATCAGGCGCGGGCCGGCCGCGTCCGCATCAGGAGCCAGGACGCGCAGCGCCGCGAGGTTGCTGAGGTCCATGGCCAGCACCAGGTCACGCTGGCCGAACCAGGACCGCTGGATCCTCCGGGCCCGGTGCGCGGACCCGTCGTAGCCGCGCCGGGCCAGCTCCTCCCCGGCCTGCCCGGACATCGGCTCGCCCAGGTGCCAGTCGCCGGTGCCCGCGCTGTCCACCTCGACCAGTCCCGTCAGGCCGGCCCGGTCCAGTTCGCTGCGCAGCACCACCTCCGCCATCGGGGACCGGCAGATGTTGCCCAGGCACACCAGGCAGACACGGTAGGGACCAGACGGACGGCGCGGAGCCGGCAGCGCCGGCAACCCCGGCAACCCCGGCACGTCGGCGGGCACGACAGCGGGCATGGGTTCAGGATGCCCGACGCGGGGAGTACTCACGCACGCGAGGCCGGCCGGCGGGGCCGGCCGGGGGAAAAGAGACGGCCGGCGAACCCCTGACGGGGGAAAACAGCCCGCGCGACACGCCCAGGATCAGCTCGCTGGCACTGCCATCCTTATGTCACCCGGCACGAGCCCCACGCGGCCTGGCGGGGGAGAACAGCGGGACGAAGGGGGACGGACGGGCACCAGGCGGGACATGCCACCATGGGCGGATGCCGTACCGTTCGCTGTCCTACTGGCTGGGCTCGGTGCCCGGGGACCTCACCCCGGGCGACCCGCTGCCCGGCGATCTCGACGTCGACGTGGCCATCGCCGGGGCCGGGTTCACCGGCCTGTGGACCGCGTACTACCTGGCCGACGCCAGCCCCGGGCTGCGCATCGCGGTGTGCGAGCGGGAGATCGCCGGCTTCGGCGCCTCGGGCCGCAACGGGGGCTGGTGCTCCGCGTACTTCCCGGCCTCCCTGGCCAAGCTGGAGCGGATGGCCGGCCGGGACCAGGCCATCGCCATGTACCGGGCCATGGAGGACACAGTGGACGAGGTCGGCCGGGTCGTCGCGGCCGAGGGGATCGACTGCCACTGGGCCAAGGGGGGCGCCCTGCAGCTGGCCCGCTCGCCCGCGCAGCTGGAACGGGCCATCGACTACGTCAACGAGTCCCGGTCGTACGGGTTCGGCGAGGACGACGTGCGGCTGCTGACCGCGGCGGAGACCGCGGAACAGGTCATTGCGGACGCGGTGGTCGGCGCCACGTACACGCCGCATTGCGCGGCGATCCACCCGGCGCGGCTGGCCCGCGGGCTGGCCGAGGCGGTCCGCCGCCGCGGGGTCCGCGTGTTCGAGGGCACGCCGGTCACCGAGATCGCCCCGGGCCGGCTGGTGACCACCCGCGGGACGGTCCGGGCGCAGTACGTGATCCGGGCCACCGAGGGCTACACCCCGGAACTGCCGGGGCTGCACCGGGCGATTGCCCCGGTGTATTCGCTGATGATCGCGACCGCGCCGCTGCCGGAATCCGTCTGGGATCAGATCGGGCTGGCCAGCCGGCCGACGTTCGGCGACTACCGGCACATGATCATCTACGGTCAGCGCACCGCGGACGGGCGGCTGGCCTTCGGCGGCCGCGGCGCGCCTTATCACTTCGGCTCGGCGGTGCGGCCCGAATTCGACCGCTCCCCCGCGGTGTTCAGCGCGCTGCGCCGGACGCTGCAGGACCTGTTCCCCGCCCTGGGCGAGGTCGAGATCACGCACACGTGGGGCGGCCCGCTGGGGGTGCCGCGGGACTGGTGCGCGTCCGCCGGGCTGGACCGGGCCACCGGGCTCGGCTGGGCCGGCGGCTACGTCGGGGACGGCGTCGCTACCACCAACCTGGCCGGGCGGACCCTGGCCGACCTGGTGCTGGGGAACGACACCGACGTCACCCGGCTGCCCTGGGTCGGGCACCGGTCGCGGCCCTGGGAGAGCGAGCCGCTGCGCTGGCTCGGCGCCAACGCCGGGCTGCAGGCGATGAGCTGGGCGCGACCGGTCCGAGGCGCGGAGCGGCCGGCCGTCCCGGCTGGCCCAGGTGGCCGGCCGGTTCCTGGGCGGCTGACGGCGGCCCAACCAGGGTGTTGGCACGCGGTGCCGCTACTTCGCAAACCAGGCAGATCGGGTTATTGTCGCTCATACTTATTGGCGCGCGTCTGACGCAATGGAGCGTGGTCGTGTTAAGGCTGGTCCGGCTTTCCCTGTTTGCCCTGTCCGCAGTCCTCCTCACGGTCGGGCTGGCGCCGGCGGCGCCCGCGCTGGCCCAAGCGTCCTGCGGCGCATCCGGCGCAGTGACCACGGTGAATGGTTCGCTGCCGGACGGCGCGACCTATCTGCTCCAGTGTCCGGCCGGGGCGTGGAACGGGACGCTCTTCCTTTACAGCCACGGGTACGTGACGCCGGGATCGGCCAATCCGGCCGAGGACGCCGGTGATCCGGTCACCGCTAACTGGCTGCTCAGCCACGGCTTCGCGCTGGCCGGTTCCTCCTACGCCTCGACCGGCTGGGCGATCCAGCAGGCGCTGCCCGATCAGATCGCCACGCTCGGCGTGTTCGGCCAGACGTACCGCACCCCCGACCGGACGATCGCCTGGGGGCACTCGCTGGGCGGCATCATCACCGCGGGCCTGATCCAGCGCTACCCGGGCCGGTTCAGTGCCGCACTGCCGATGTGCGGTGTGCTGTCCGGCGGGGTGGCCACCTGGAACACCGCGCTGGATGCGGAGTTCGGCTTCCAGCAGCTGATCGACCCGTCCGTGCAGGTCGTCAACATCACCAACCCGACCGCGAACCTGTCCGGGGCCGAAGCAGCCGCGACCACCGCGCAGCAGACCCCGCAGGGGCGGGCCCGGCTGGCCCTGGCGGCCGCGCTCGGTGATACACCGGGCTGGTTCACCCCGCTCTCCCCCGAGCCTGCCCCCGGCGACGCCGCTGCCCAGGAAGCCAACCAGTTCCAGTGGGACACCCAGGTTGACTTCCCGTTCATCTTCGCGTTCCGGGCCGAACTCGAAGGCCGGGCAGGCGGGAACCCGTCCTGGAACACGGGCGTGAACTACTTCGCGCAGCTCGCCAAGTCGGCGGACCTCGGCGAAGTGGCCGCGTTGTATCACGCGGCCGGGCTGAGCCTGACCGCCGACCTGCAGAAGCTCAACCAGGCCCAGCGGATCAGCGCCAGCCCGTCCGCGGTCCGCTACCTGGCGCAGAACATCTCCTTCAACGGCCACCTGGCCGTGCCGGTGCTGACCATGCACACCACCGGCGATGGCCTGGTGGTCCCGGAGAACGAGCAGGCCTACCAGAGCGTGGTGGACCGGGCGGGTGACGGGCAGATGCTGCGCCAGATCTTTGTGCACCGGGCCGGGCACTGCGCGTTCACCCCGGCCGAGACCATCACCGCCGTGCAGGTCCTGCTGGGCCGGCTCGGCACCGGCCGGTGGGACCCCGGGGCGCTTGACCCGGCCAGGCTCAACGACCAGGCGGCCGCGCTCGGGCCGGCGTACAACATCTTCTCCGTGGGCAGCACCGTCTCGCCGGCCGCGCCGGCCTTCGTGCGGTACCGCCCTGCGCCGTACCCGCGCCCGTTCGACCTGCCCGGCTGGTGACTCCACGGGCCAGGCCCGCCGGGGCCGGCTCCCGGCCACGGTGGCTGAACCGGGGCCGCCCGCCTTCGCGGCGGGCGGCCCCGGTCCCCTCGTATGAGCGGGCCTAGCGCGAGGCGGTGAACGCGAGCGCCGGCACGAACCGGGCCGCGTTGATCGTGCCCCACCCGCTGGCCAGGTCGTAGCCCGGGCCAGCGTTGTACCCGGTCACACCGGCGAAACTGTTGTTCCCCGCGGTGATGTCCACCAGGCCGGTCCGGACGCCGTGCTCGCTGGCCGCGCCGAGGTGCCGGTTCGCTCCCGGGCCCGGATACTGTTAGCATCACTGCGTTCCGACGCGCCGCTAGCTCAACTGGCAGAGCAGCAGACTCTTAATCTGCGGGTTCGGGGTTCGAGTCCCTGGCGGCGCACCAGCTCATACACCGTTTGACTCCCCACCGGGGTTGCTACCCAGTGGCTCGGCAGCAACGGCAGGAGAATATTTCTTCGCGTCCCGGGTCCCGGCTGGCAGAGAATGTCTACCCGGCGACTGATTCTGGCGGCGACCGGAAGACATCGATTGCGGTGACGACGCGATGACCCTGCCGACTTTCGTGGTGATCGGGGCGATGAAGGCAGGCACCGTGAGTCTTCGTCACTACCTCGATGAGCATCCCGACGTCTTCCTGGGGCGTGGCGGGACGCTCGGCGAGCCAAACTTTTTCATCGCTGAGGACAACTGGCCCCGCGGCCGTGGCTGGTACGAGTCTCTCTTCGACGGCGCCGGCCGGGCCGCTGCCATCGGAGAGTGCTCTCCGTGTTACACGTGGGCCCACGTCTACCGCGGTGTCCCCGAGCGGATGGCACAGGTCGTTCCGGAGGCACGTCTCGTCTACGTGGTGCGCGACCCCATCGCCCGCATGCAGTCGATGTACGTGCATCAAGTGTCAGCAGGCCGGGAGCGACGCCGCGTGGAGGTGGCCCTGCTCGACGACCGTTACCTCGGGCCAAGCCGGTACGGGTTCCAGCTCGCGGCGTTTCTCGATCACTTCGACCGCAGCCAGATGCTCGTGATCGCGAGCGAGGTGCTCCGCGATAGGCCACGAGAGGCACTGAGCGCGGTGTTTGACCACCTCGCCGTCGATCCGGCCGCGGTTGACCTCGGCGAGCGGCATCAAGACCACCGCTCGGCCGACAAGCCCGTCCCGCGCCTGCACGATCTCGAGTGGCTACCGCGGCGCCAGGTCCAGCTCCATCCGCGATGGCGACCCGATCAGCGCACCGGGCTGGCCCGGCTCCTCACGACCCGGCGGGCGCGGGCCGGCGACTCCGCGATCCCACCCGGACTCCGCGACCGGCTCGCCGAGCGCCTTGCCCCCGACCTGCGCCGCTTCGAGCATCTCCTCGGCCACCAGGTACCCAGTCACTGGAGATGGTCAACTCCAGTATCCGCTTAACCCCGGCATGTCGTGGCTAGAGGCCGGACGTCAGTCGGCGGGCAGGTCCGGCTGGGCGCAGGCCTGTACGGCCTCTTCCTCGGTGCGGTAAATGGACAGGACCTTGGTCAGGCCGGTGGCGTCCAGGACGCTCTGGGCCTGGCGGGACGGCGAGGCCAGCGCCAGGCTGCCCTGGGTGGCCTTCGTCCGGCGCCAGACTCCGACCAGGACCCCGATGCCGGTCGAGTCGATGAAGCTCACGCCGGCCAGGTTCACCACCAGGCCGCGGAAATTCTCGTCCCCCACCACCTGCAAGAGGCCGTCACGCAGTGCGGCGCAGGTGGCCACGTCAACGTCGCCGGTCACCGTGACCACCGCGATGCCGTTATCCAGACGGTCCTGAAGGAGCAGCCCCTCCCGGGGATCAGCTGTGCTCACGGATCATTCCTCCTCAGAGCGGCGACGTGACCAGGGCAGCCGCATGGGCCATGACCTGGGAGTCAGGTCATGGCCCACTACCCAGGGGCGGGAGAACAAACCGCCAGCGGCACCACAACCCCGCGGGGCCGCCGGCGGCGCAGGCGGAGGCGCGGCCGGTGCCGCTGCACCGGCTCAGACGAGCATGCCCAGCGGGTCCTGGATGCGGGCCGTGAAGGCGGCGAGCCAGCGGGCCGCGAGGGCTCCGTCGATCGCGCGATGATCGACCGAGAGCGTGCAGCGCATCACGGTGGCCACGGTGACGGCGCCGTCAACCACGACGGGCTGGGGCTTGGCCGCGCCCACGGCGAGGATGCCGGACTGCGGCGGGTTGATGATCGCCGAGAACTCCAGGGTCCCGTACATGCCCAGGTTCGAGATCGAGAAGACGCCGCCTTCCAGCTCGTGCTGCTGCAGCCGCCGGTTGCGGGCGCGCTCCGCGAGGGACCGCGCCTCCGCGGCGATCACAGACAGTCGCTTGGCCTCGACGCCGCGCAGCACGGGGGTGACCAGGCCGCCTTCGGTCGCGACGGCGATCGAGACGTCCACGGAGGCCGGAGCCACCAGCCCCTCGTCGCTCCAGGTGACGTTGGCTTCGGGCACGTCCTGGAAGGCGGCGGCGACCGCCATGATGACGAAGTCGTTGACCGAGATCTTCACCGGGGCGGTCTCGTTGATCCGCTCGCGCAGCGCGAGCAGCTCGTCGACGACGCACTCCGTGGCCATGTAGAAGTGCGGCGTCGTCGCCTTGCTCTCGGTGAGGCGCCGCGCGATGGCGCGGCGGATAGGCGTGTGCGGGATGAGCGTGCCCTCGGCGGGGGCCCGGGCCGCTGCGGGAGCCACGGCGGACTCCGGGGCCGGGGGCGGCGCGGCCTGGGCAGCGGCCGGCCTGCCATCCGCGGCGGGCCGGCCATCCGCGGCGGGCCGGCCTGCCGGCGGGCGAGGCGTTCGAGGTCTCGGCGGACGATCCGGCCGTTCGGGCCCGTCCCCGCGATGGTGGCCAGGTCGATGCCCTTCGCGCGGGCCATCCTTGCGCACGATCGGGCTGGCGAACAGGCGGGCCGGGGAGGCGGCTTGATCGGGCTGGCTCTCGTACGGCCGATGTGGGGCCGGGACCGCGCGCCCCGCGGGCCCCGTGGGGCCAGACGGAATGATGGGGCCGGATGGGACGGTGGGGCCGACCGGGACGCCAGGACCCGTGGGGCCGGACGGGACGGTGGGACCAGACGGGACCGGCGCGGAGGGCGAGACCGCGTCCGGGGCAGGAGGAGCGGCCGGGTCCGGGGCGGAAGCATCGGGCGGGGTAACGGGAGCGGCGGGACCGGCGGCCGCCGGAGGGGAAACGAGAGCGGCCGGGGCCGCCTCGCCGCCCAGGGCGGCGTCGATGTCGGCGTCCGTCTCGCCGTCCTTGACCAGCACCGCGATGGGCGCGCCGATGTCGCCGGAGTCGCCGGCGGCCAGCACGAGCCGGCCGACGACCCCGGCCTCCTCCGCGCTGTACTCGACGATCGCCTTCTCGGTCTCGATCTCGGCGAGCGGGTCCCCGACGGTCACGGTGTCGCCGGGGGCGACCAGCCAGGTGGCGATGGCCGCCTCCGTCGCGCCCGCGAGCACGCTCGGCATCCGCACGACGGACGCCATCAGCCGGCCCTCCCGAGGCCGAGGCGCACCTGTTCCAGGCCGGCGGCGACTTCCTCGGTGCGGGCGATCGCCGCGCGCTCCAGCACCCTGGAGATGCTCGGGCTCGCCTCGGAGCCCGTCACGCGCTGCACCGGCTGGTCGAGCCAGTCGAAGAAGCGGCGCTGGATCTCGTCGGCGAGCCAGCCGCCGTAGGAGGTGCCCTGGGCGCCCTGCTCGACGATGAGCACCGCGTTCGTCTTCTTGATGCTGTCGCCGACGGTCTGCCAGTCCAGGCTGGCCCGGTCGAGGAAACGCAGGTCGATGAGCTCGGCGTCGACGCCGGTCTGCTCGATCGCCTGCCGGGCGTGCTCGACCATCGAGAGGTACGTGAGCACCGTGACGTCGTTCCCCTCGCGCCGCACCGCGGCCGTGCCGAAGGGGATCTGGTAGTCGAGGTCGTCGACGGGGATCTCGCCCTCGGCGGCGTAGAGGTCGACGTGCTCGAGCATCAGCACCGGGTCGCCGATCGCCAGCGCCGCGTTCATCAGGCCCACGTAGTCGTACGGGGTCGAGGCGGCCATGATCCGCCAGCCGGGGCTGGTCGCGAAGATGCCCGCCGGGTCCATCAGGTGCTGGGAGCCGTAGCCGGAGCCCATGGCGACCTTCGTGCGCAGCACGAGCGGCACGGGGTTGCGGCCGCCGAACATGTGCCGGGCCTTGCCGATCTGGTTGAACACCTGGTCGGCCGCGACCCACAGGAAGTCGGGGTACATGAACTCGACGACCGGGCGGAACCGGCCGTCGAGGGCCAGGCCGCCGCCGAGCCCGGCGAACGCGTTCTCGCTGATCGGCGTGCCGAGCACGCGGCCGGGATACTTCTTGGCCAGGCCCTTGGTGGCGCCGTTCGTGCCGCCGTTGAGCCGGTGGACGTCCTCGCCGAGCACGACGATGCGCGGGTCCTCACCCATCCGCCGGTCCATGACCCGGGCCACGGCGTCGATGAGCTTGCCCGGCTTGAGCTGGCCGGTGAAGTCCCGCTGCTCGACCGTGCGCGCACTCGGCGAGTTCGGAGAGGTCGCCGCGGATGCCGACGTCCACGAAGGCCGGGTCTGGCCACAGTTCGGGGCGGATGCGGCGGACCCCGGGCTTGGCCTCCGGGTCCGGCTCGACGAGCGCGCCGACGGCCAGCTTCATGGCCTGCTGGGCCTGCTCACGCACGGACGCGACGCCCGCCTCGTCGATCAGGCCGAGCTTGATCATCTCGGCTCGCGACGCGGTCGAGCGGGTCGCGGGCCCGCCACGTGGCCTCTTCCTCCTTGGTGCGGTAGCCGAAGGCGCTGCCGGGGAACGGACCGTTCTGGTGGAAGAAGCGGTAGACGAGCGCCTCGATGACTACCGGGCCCCCGCCCGCGCGCAGCCTCTCCTGCGCCCGCTCCATGGCCAGGTGCACGGCGAGCGGATCCATGCCGTCAACCCGCCAGGCCGGGATGCCGAAGCCGAGGGCGCGCGCCGACAGCCGCGGCTCCCCGGTGGCCTCCTCGACGGTGGTGGACACGGCGTACATGTTGTTCTCGATGAAGAAGCAGAGCGGCAGATCCCACGCGGACGTCAGGTTGAGGCTCTCCAGCACCGAGCCGATGTTGGCCGCACCGTCGCCGAAGTAGGTGACGGTGAGGTCGTCGGTGCCGGAGTGCTTCTGCGCCCAGGCGTTGCCCGCCGCCATCGGCACGCCGCCCCCGACGATGGCGTTGGTGCCGAGCGCCCCGGCCTCGAACCATTGCAGGTGCATGGAGCCGCCGCGCCCGCTGCAGTAGCCCTGGGCCAGCCCGAGGATCTCGGCGAGGGTGCGCTGCAGCACGGTCTGGACCTCCGGCGTGACCAGGTCCGCCGGGTCCAGCACGCCCTTGGTCACGTGCGTGATGGCCTTGGCCAGGAACTGGTGGTGGCCGCGATGCGAGCCGTTGACGGCGTCCGCCGAGCGGAGCGAGACGATGGAGCCGACCGCACCGCCCTCCTGGCCGATGCTGGAGTGCGCCGGGCCGTGCACGAGGCCCTCGCCGGCCAGCTCGAGGACCGTCTCCTCGAACGCCCGGATGAGGTTCAGCTGCCCGAGCATGGTCGCGAGCAGCCCCGGGTCGGCCGCCTTCCAGTCCGCCGCCGTCGTGCTCAGCTCGGTCCACCCCGCCGCGGGATGAAGGCGCTTCTCACGTGGCATCCGCATCTCCCTCGATGTGCTGACCGCCTGACAGGAGGTTATCGCGCGAATGTATCCATTTCAACGATTAATATCATGAAATCCTGGCGCTGCCCTTCAGATCTCGCGATAGTGGATACATAGATGGTCGAGGAGGACCCATGGGCCGAGGCATCCCCGGATTGCGCGGCGGCGACCACATCGGCGTCACCGTCCCCGATATGGAGCAGGCCCACGCCTTCTTCACCGGCGTGCTGGGCTGCGACTACGTCTACTCGCTGCCCGAGATGCGGCACGACGACGACTGGATGCTCGACCACCTCAACGTCGACCCGCGCGCGGTCGTGCGCGGAGATCCGGTTCTACCGCTGCGGCTTCGGCCTCAACTTCGAGGTCTTCGAGTACGAGCCCCGGCCGGACCAGCGCCCGCAGCCGCGCAACAGTGACCTCGGCGGCCACCATGTCGCCCTCTACGTGGACGACATGGACGAGGCCGTCGCCTACCTGCGCGAGAAGGGTGTGCGGCTGCTCACCGGGCCGGTCGCGAGCCGGAACGCCTCGGCCGGGCAGCGCTGGCAGTACTTCCTCAGCCCGTGGGGCATGCAGTTCGAGCTGGTGAGCTACCCGGGGGGCAAGGCGTACGAGAAGGACGCCGCCGTCAAGCTCTGGCACCCGGGGCATCCGGCCCAGTGAGGCGAGCAGAGTGATCACCAGTCACGATCCGGGCTACCGCGAGAACGTCGCGAGCCACCGGATCGCGGACACCCTCCGCACCGCGATCCTGGGGGGAAACTACCTGCCCGGCGAGCGGATCAGGCAGGAGGACGTCGCGGCGCGCTCCGGCGCGAGCCGCATCCCCGTCCGCGAGGCCCTGCGGATGCTCGACTCCGAGGGGCTCGTCACCCTGGTCGCCAACTCGGGCGCCTGGGTCACCCGGCTGACCCTCGGCGAGTGCGTCGAGACCTACCTCATCCGCGAGCGGCTGGAACCCCTGCTGCTCCGCACCAGCATGCCGAACCTCGACCCGGCCGCGGTCGACCGTCTCGGCCAGCTGGCCGGCGAGATGGAAGGCGGGGCCGGACTCGACGGCTTCATGCGCGCCGACCGGGAGTTCCACCTGTCCAGCTACGCGGGCGCGGCGTCGAGCGAGATGTGGCAGATCATCCACCGCATGTGGAACACGACCCAGCACTACCGGCGCGAGTTCACCAGGCTGGCTATGGAGGACGGCCTGAGCGCCACGCACCTGGAGCACCGCCTGCTGCTCGACTGCATCCGCAGGCAGGATCCGGACGACGCCGAGCGCGTGCTCGTCATGCATCTGCGCCGCACGCGGCTGGAACTCCAGAAGCACCCGGAAATCTTCGAGTAAAGTCGCAAACGATTGCGCCTTCCGACCAGGAGGAAGCCTCATGACAGCAGAGCGCCCGGCGGGCGTGCGGCCCCTCGGCGCCCCCGGCCACATGGGGGTCGACTACGAGGAGCGCGTCGACTTCGGCCGGCTGCGCGGGTACCGCATGGCGCGGGCCAGGGCGGCGCTGGAGGCGAGTGAGTGCGGCGCCTTCCTGCTCTTCGACTTCTACAACATCCGCTACACCACCCAGACCTGGATCGGCGGCGCGCTCGGCGACAAGATGATCCGCTACGCCCTGCTGCTGCGGGACCGGGACCCGATCCTGTGGGACTTCGGCTCGGCGGTGCGGCATCACAAGCTGTACTCGAAATGGCTGCCGGACGAGAACTGGAGGCCCGGGTTCCTCGGCTTCCGCGGCGCGGTCGCCCCCGAGGCGGGCCTCATGCGCGACGCGGTGACCGAGATCAAGTCGCTGCTCACGGAGGCCGGGGTCGCTGACGCTCCGCTCGGCCTCGACATCGTCGAGCCCCCGTTCCTGTTCGAACTGGAGCGGCAGGGCATCACGGTGCGTGACGCCCAGCAGTCCATGCTCGACGCCCGCGTCATCAAGTCGCCGGACGAGATCATGCTGCTCAACCAGGCGGCGGCGATGGTCGACGGCGTCTACCAGGACATCGTCGACGTGCTCAAGCCGGGCGTGCGCGAGAACGAGATCGTCGCGCTCGCCAGCAAGCGGCTGTACGAGCTGGGCAGCGACCAGGTGGAGGCGGTCAACTCGATCTCGGGCGAGCGCTGCAACCCGCATCCGCACAACTTCACCGACCGCATCATCCGGCCCGGCGATCAGGCCTTCTTCGACATCATCCACTCCTTCAACGGCTACCGGACCTGCTACTACCGCACCTTCGGGGTCGGCAGCGCGACGGCAGAGCCAGCACGACGCCTACAAGCAGGCGCGGGAGTGGATGGACACGGCGATCGCCGCCATCAAGCCCGGCGTCTCGACCGACGCCGTGGCCCGCCTGCTGCCCCGGGCGCAGGACTTCGGCTTCGAGAACGAGCTCGCCGCCTTCGGCCTGCAGTTCGCGCACGGGCTCGGCCTCGGCCTGCACGAGCGGCCGATCATCTCGCGGCTCAACTCGCTGGAGAACCCGATCGAGCTCCAGGCGGGCATGGTCTTCGCGATGGAGACCTACTGCCCGGCCTCCGACGGCATCTCCGCCGCGCGCATCGAGGAGGAGGTCGTCGTCACCGACTACGGCACCGAGATCCTCACGAAGTTCCCGGCCCAGACCCTGTTCGTCGCGAACAAGTACTGAGGGTTATTCCGGAGCCATGCCCGGGGAATAGCGGGACCTCCGCAGAGTTATGGCAATCCGGGCATCAGCATTCATACTTCGCGCCCACTAATGATTGCCGGGCACTGCCGTAGCCAGGAAAACCTGATTTGCATTCAACAGCACTTCAAGATTGTCTATCCTCTCGGTATGAGGCCGGCGGAGCCGAAACACCGGGCGGCAATCCGGAAAAAGCAGGCGGAAAGCACCGACTGCCCCCGCATTTACCTGCACCTCGGGGAACCGAAAACGGGCACGACGTTCCTCCAGGATGTGATGTGGGGCAACCGGTCGTGGCTGGCCGCCCGCGGGGTCGTGCTGCCGGGGTACAGCCACCAGGATCATTCCCGGGCCAGCCGCGATCTGCGCGAGACCCCGAGGCTGGCGTCAGACCCGGCCCAGCCCTGGGCGGGTGAATGGGACGTCCTGACCCGCCAGGCGCTGTGCGCCCGGCAGACGGCGGTGATCTCCGACGAGCTGCTCGCGGCGTGCACCGCCCGGCAGGCTGACCGGGCGGTCCGCTCGCTGCTCACGGCCGAGGTGCACGTGATCCTCACCGTGCGGGACTTCGCCACCCTGCTTCCGGCCGAATGGCAGGAAAAGGTCAAATGCGGCAGTACCACCCGATGGGAGGAATGGCTCGACTGGGTCACCGATATCGGGCCGGCCGCCGACCGGCGGAACCGGGCGTGGTTCTGGAATGTGCATGACACGCTGGCCGTCCTGGACGCGTGGTCGCAGCACATCCCGCCAGACCACGTTCATGTGATCACCGTGCCCCGGGAGGGCCCTGCTGAGGAACTCTGGGTGCGTTTCGCCTCCGTCCTCGGCATCGAATCACGCGGTATCGACCTCACCCGGGCCCGCGCTAACTCCTCGCTCGGGCTCCCGGAAGCCGAACTGCTGCGCCGGATGAACGAGGCGCTGCCGGGCGAGATGCCTGAATGGTTCTACACCCGGCACGTCAAGCGGATCCTGGCCCACGACATCCTGGGCGCCGGGCCGCGGCGGACCCGCCTGGCCGTGCCCGCGGCCCGGCGGGCCTGGGCCCAGGACCAAGCCGAAAGCCTCGTCACCGGCCTGCGCGACGCCAAGTACACCGTCGTCGGTGATCTCGGGGAACTTCTCCCGCAGCCGGCGACTGGCCACCAGGCCGAGTCACCTGACCAGCTGGCGGATCACCTGCTGCTGGAGGCCGCCGTCCGCGCGGCGGCCGCGTTCGCGGATCGCCAGTACCAGGCGATGTACCTGGCTGCGGCGCCCCGGCGGACGCTGGGCGGCCCACGGCAGATGGCCAGGCGGCTGACCTGGAGAGCGCTGAACGGGCCGGGGGCCAGGCGGGCCCTGCGCCGCGCCAGTCACCTCCGGACCGTTCGCCACCTGCGGGTGATCATCTGGCGCGCCCTGGTACACCCCGCACGCCAGTCACCGGGGGCGCGGACCGCGGCCCACGTCAGTCCCGGTCCTCGTACCGGCTGGCCTTGATGTACCCGAAGAACGAGCGGCGCTTGATCAGGCCGGCGACATTCTCGGGAACCATGGTTTCCCAGGAATCGTCGTTCGCGGCTATCCGGCGGAGCACATCGCGGCTGAAGATCGTCAGGAATTCGGGCTTGTAGTTGTCGAGGTGAACGAAACTGCCCCGGCCCGCGAGATAGTCGTACAGCGGCTGCAGCTCGGGCCGGACCCGGATGTCGTTCACGGTCGTGAGCTCTTCGCCCGGCGAAGCCTGCAGCGGGTAGACGTAGAGCTTCAGGTCGTTCTTGAACAGCCGCCCGAAGCTCTCCAGGATGCCGCCGGGCAGCTGCGCGTGGTTGCCTTCGTCGAACAGGTCGATGAGGCTCGGCACCCCCATGACCATGCCGATCCGCTCGCTGGTCCGCTCGGCGATGTAGGCGGCCAGGCGGTAGTAGTCGAAGTAGTTACTGATCAGGACCGTCATGCCGCACGCTGCGAGCAGTTCCGCGCGGGCCAGGAAGTCACGCCGGTCCACGTCCGCCCCGCCCGCGAGCAGGTTGCGCATCGTGATCTCGGTCAGGGCCAGCACCGGTTTGCCCGCGACCGCCGGGTCTTCCTCGAACCGGATCCGGGCCGTCTCCAGCATGTCCAGGTTCACATGCGTCGGCGGGCGGAAGCTGCCCCGTTCGACCAGGATGGCCTTCTTGCGCAGCACCTCGCTCGGCTGGAGCACCTCGCGGTCGGGACCGAACATGGCCACGCCGGACAGGCCGAGCTGGACCAGCTTGAGCGCCATCAGCCGGTTGTCCACGCCGCGGAACTCGATGCCGCGGAACTGGATCATGTCGATCTCGATGCGGCCGGTCGTCAGGCGGTCGAGGAGGCTCTCGATGAGCTTGTCCGGCTCGTGGTGCTGGAAGAACGCCCCGTACAGCAGGTTGACCCCGACGATCCCGAGCGCCTCCTGCTGCAGCCAGGCCTCGACGTCGAGCATCCGGACGTGCATCACGATCTGGCTCGGCTCGTCGCGCGGCTGGGCCTGGAACTTCACGCCCATCCAGCCGTGGCACTCGTTGCCGCCCCGGAAGCTGCGCGCCACCACGGTGTCGGCGAACGCGAAGAAGCAGTTCTCGTCACCACGCTCATCGTCCAGCCGCTCGACGTTGAGCTGGAATTCCTTGTCGAGCATGCCCTGGAGCCGCCCGGCGGAGACGTACCGGTCCGCCTTGCCGTACACCGCGTCGCTCACGGCCATGTCGTAGGCGGAGATGGACTTCGCGATGGTGCCCGCGGCGCCGCCCACCCGGAAAAACCAGCGCACGACCTCCTGGCCGGCCCCGATCTCAGCGACTGTCCCGTACCAGCGCGGATCAAGGTTGATCCGCAGGGCCTTCTGGTGAGTGTCGGATTCATGGGCGCCGATGACGAGTTCGCTCATCCGTCCCCTCCGCCTGCTCCGGGCCGCTTTGACGGCCTGCCCTCGTGGTTCAAAGTCAGGCCCGACATCAGCGTCCGACGCCGAGATTGTACTAATTGCGCGGTGACCAGCGCCAGCCGGCCCGGGATCAATCAGGTGTGCGGGCTGCCTTCCATCCGGGCCGGCGGCCGGCCGGACGGGAAAACGCGCCCCTCACGAGGCGCAGCCGGCGGTGAGGGCGGCACGGATCCGGACAAGTTGGCCGATTCTGTCACTGCGGTAATCTATGATCACCCTCAGTAGCGAGGCCTAGGTTGCGCCGATAAGGCCCGGCTATAGGACGCCGTCGAGCTTCCTGAGGAAGGGGGAGCCGCCATAAGCGGGGAAACTGATGCGCCGTCGCCGCAGGAGTCAGGCCTGCCAGAGCGGGCCGTCACGGAACCGCGGGCCACTTTCCGCCACGTGTGGGCCTACCGGGAATTCCGGGCGTTGTGGGCAGCGCAGATTCTGTCGGTAGCGGGTGATCAGCTGGCGCGGGTGGCGCTGACGCTGCTCGTGTACGACAGGACCCATTCGGCGCTGCTAGCCGCGGTCACCTATGTGGCCAGTGTTGTGCCGGAGTTCCTGGGCGGCGTACTGCTGGCTGGCCTGGCGGACAGGTGGCCGCGCCGTGATCTCATGATCGCTTGTGATATCACCCGGGCAGTGCTGGTCACGGTCATGGCGCTACCGGCCGTGCCCGTGGTGGGCCTGGTTGGCCTGCTGTTTGCCGTGACACTGGTGGGGGCGCCGTTCAGTGCGGCCCGGGCCGCGCTATACCCCGACATCCTCACTGGTGACACCTACGTGCTCGGCACGGCCATCACCTTCACGACCGCGCAGGCCGCCCAGGTGGCGGGGTTTGGCCTCGGCGGGGTGGCAGTGGGGATATTCGGAATTCATACCTCGCTGGCCGCCGATGCCCTGACCTTCTTGCTGTCTGCGGCGTTGACCGTGGCGTGGGTGCGCCGCCGCCCGGCCGTGGCGCACGGGTCAGGGCACAGCGGGTTCTCGCTGGCTGGCCTGAGACTGGTTTTCAGCGCCGCGGCACTGCGGACACCAATGCTGCTGGGCTGGCTCGCTGCGTTCACGGATGTGTATGAGGGTGTGGCGGTCCCCTTAGCACGGGAAGTGGGGGGCGGAGCGGCAGCGGCAGGAGTGATCCTGGCCTCCGGGGCGCTGGGTACTTCGGCGGGGGCGGTGGCCTTTAGCCGCCTCGCAGGACCGCAGACCCGGATCAGGTGGATGTCCCCGCTCGCGGTGGTGGCCTGCGCGCTACTCGGGCTGTTCGCGCTCCGGCCCGGCCTGGCTGGGGCGTTGCTGATCCTGGTGGCCAGCGGCGGGTTCTGCTGTTACCAGCTCGCCGCCAATGCCGCGTTCGTCACCGCGGCCCCGGTGGACAGGCGAAGCGAGGCGTTCGGCGTCGCCCAGGGCGGAATCACGCTCGGCCAGGGCACGGTCATGGTTCTGGCCGGGGCCGCGGCGGGCTGGCTGCCGCCCGCGATCGTGATAGCGGGGATTGGCGGGCTGGGAGCGCTCACCGCGCTGGCCATCGCCAGGACCGCCCCCCGTACGCAAGCCGCCGCCCCGTGAGGAAAGGACCCGGCCGGGCAGGCCCGGCCGGGCAACCTCGATTGCTATCGTCCTAGTTCCAGGCCCTACCGCTCAGTGCCAGCCTGCTCATTGCCAACCCCCTCTCTCGACAGTCACCTCGTATCAGCCATAGTTGCATAAGACATGAGGATTGAATACAGCCCCGTTGCAGCCGCCCGTTAGTTGCGCCAGGGCTTCATTAGGGGAAAGGAGAGGCAGGGCCTGCCTGTCAGCCATCTCATGGGTGGAGGCGCCTGGCGGCAGGTCCGCAATCCGGGCGAAGTGACGGGTGAGAAGCTGGTCGAACGCATCGGCATGGAGCGGGTGCGAGAAGTAGAAACCCTGTGCCACCTGGCAGCCGAGCATCTTGAGCCCGGCGACCTGGCTCCTGGTCTCCACGCCCTCGGCGACCGTGGCGATGCCCATGGCGTTGGCCAGGTCGATGACGGCCCGGACGATCGCCGAGTCCACCGGGCTCTCGGCCACGCCCTGGACGAACGCGCGGTCCACCTTCACCTCGTGCACGGGGAACTGCTTGAGGTAGGCGAGCGAGGAGTGGCCGGTGCCGAAGTCGTCGATGGCCAGGCGCACGCCCAGCCGGTTCAGCTTCTTCATGACCTCGCGGGCACCGGAGAGGTCCTCCATGACCATGGTCTCGGTGATCTCGAAGATGAGCAGTTCCGACGGCAGGCCGGTCGCGTCCAGGACCCCGGCCACCTGGGCCAGCAGCCCGCTCTCCTGGAACTGGCGGGGCGAGAGGTTGACGCTGATCGGCAGGTCCACGCCCAGCCGGTCCCGGATCGAGCACAGCTGATGGCACGCCTGGTCCAGCACGTACCGGCCCAGCGGCAGGATCAGCCCGGTCTCCTCGGCCATCGGGATGAACTTCTCGGGCTGATCAGGCCGTTGACCGGGTGGCGCCACCGCACCAGCGCCTCGGCGCCCACGATGTGTTCCTCATCGAGGGAGTAGAACGGCTGGTAGTGCACCTCGAGCTCGTCCCGCTCGATCCCCTTGCGCAGGTCGGCCTCCATCTGGAGCCGCTCCGACGAGCGGGTGCCCATGGACGCCTGGTCGAACACCCGGTAGGTGCCGCCCCCGGTCTTGGCCTTGGCCTCGTACATGGCCACGTCGGCGTTGCGGAGCACGTCGTCGGCGCCCTTGCCCGGCTCGGTCAGGGCGATGCCGACCGACACGCTGGCGACCAGCTCGTGACCGTCGGGCAGCAGCGATGGGCTGCTGGACGGCGGCGCAGATCCGCCGGGCGGCAGCGACGGCTACCTCCACTTCGGCCACGTCCTCCAGCAGCACCACGAACTCGTCGCCGCCGAAGCGGGCCAGCAGGTCGTGACTCGCGCACCGTGGCCTTGAGCCGGGCCCCGATCGCGACCAGGAACCCGTCGCCGGTCACGTGGCCGAGGCTGTCGTTGATGCTCTTGAACCGGTCCACGTCGACGAAGATCAGCGCGTGCGTCTTCCGGTCCAGCGCCGACCGCCGCAGCGCCTGATCCAGTCGCTCCACCAGCAGCCGCCGGTTGGCCAGGCCGGTGAGGCTGTCGTAGCGGGCGTGCTGGTGGAGCTCGTCCTCGAAGGCCTTGCGCTCGGTGATGTCGCGGAACGCGATCACCGCGCCGGACGGCCTCCCGTCGCTCAGGACCGCCGACGCCGTGTAGGCGACCGGGATGGTCCCGACCGTTCTTGCCGCGGAAGCGGGCGTCGTCCTCCCGGATGGTCCGGCCCGTGCGCATGGCCTCGCGGGCCGGCTCGAGCAGGAAATCGGGGGCCAGCGGGAGCACCGTCGCTCACCGGATCGTCGATCGCGATGTCGAGTGACGGCAGCTCGATCAGGTCGGCCGCGGCCCGGTTGACGAAGGTCAGCTCCCCGGCCGCGTCGATGGCGCAGACGCCCTCCCCGATGTTGAGCGTGATCGAGGAGAGCCTCTCCCGCTCGACGTGGACCTGCTGGTACAGCTCGGCGTTGCTGAGCGCGCCGCTGCCCACGGCGGCCAGCGCCCGCAGCAGGCCCTGGTCGGCCTCGTCGAACGGCTCATCCCGGCGCCGTCCCGACGCGACCAGCCACTGCCGCCGCCCGGCCACGGTCATCGGCGCGGCCAGCTGGCCTGCGGGCCGGGTTTGTCGGAGGTCAGGACGGCCCCGGGGCTGCGCAGCAGCCGCCGCACGGCGTCGCGGATTGTCTCGAGCACGGCCTGCTGGCGCAGGCCCCGGTTGGCCTCCAGGGTGACCTCGTACAGTCCCTTCATCCGGCCCCGGTCGTGCAGCGCCGCGAACCGGGCGCTGATGAGCTGCCGCTCCAGGACCAGCCCCGGGACGGCGAGCGCCAGCGCCCAGAGATGAGCCTGGACGGCCAGGGCCAGGATCACGCCGGCCAGTGCCCCCGCGCCAGCCAGCGTCACCTGGAGCGGGAGATCGTGGGTGAACTCGCGCCAGGTAGTGCCCATCGAGACCACGACCCCAGCGACCAGGAGCGTATTGACGACGAAGTAGACCCCCACCCCGGCGACCATGGCGGCGACCTGGCCCGCGGTCAGCGCGTTCGAGGGCGCGGCGATGGCTGCGGCTCACCGCCAGCCCCAGGCCCGCCGCGATGCAGCACCTGCCCGACGTTGAAGGCCGACTTGACCAGGGGACGCCGGCGGGCCGCCTGGGCCAGGATCGTGGCCAGGGCCAGGGTCCCCAGCGTGAGCAGCGGCGGCACGAGCAGGGCGAGGATGACGAAGAAGCCCTCGTCCATGTTGAACGCCTCGGACTCGCCGCCCCGGTACACGACGACCGGCCAGACCCAGCTGGCCAGGGCCAGCACGCCCATCGCCGCCGCGACGATCCACTGGCTCGCTGTCGATCGGTCCTGGACTGGACTGCCTGGATGCCGGCAACGACCAGGGTAATCACTCCGCCCGCCACCGAAACGGCGACGATGGCCCAAGTAGCACCAGGAATCTTCATGGCTAACTAACGCCCGGCTTCTGTCAGTTCCAGCCAGAACTGTTCCAGGCGGAGCCGTTCCAGGCCGCCCCCGCCCAGGCGGAGCCGGCCCAGCCCGCGTCGTTCCAGGCCCAGCCCTCCCAGTCCTCGCCGTTCCACGCGGCCCCGGCCCAGCCGCCGTCATTCCAGGCCCAGCCGGTCCAGTCTCCGCCGTTCCAGACCAGCCCGCTCCACGTTGAGCCGTTCCGGCCGGTCCCCGATGCGTGCTCAAGCGTGATCCCCGACCACAGGCTCGGGTTCCACGTGTCCGCGGAACTGCCGGGCGACAGGGAGACCGTGCCCCCCAGCAGGGCGCCGACCAGGCCGGTCGCCGACTGGTTGTACTCCATCGGGCCCGCGGTGGCCGCCGCGTAGGCGTCCAGGGCGCCGTGACCGTCGACGAAGGGGTTCCCGACCGGGCCAGGGTTGGTGGTGCCGAGCAGGCGCGCCTTGACCTCATTGGGGGGCAGGCCGGGATGGTCGGCCAGGACCAGCGCCGCCGCCCCGCTGGTGATCGCGGCGCTGAACGAGGTGCCCGAGCCCACGAAGTTGGCCGGGCCGACCTGGGCCGAGGGGTACTGGGTGTCGATGGTCGAGCCGGGTGCGGCCAGGCTGACCACGGACCGGCCCGACGTGACCAGGTCGGGCTTGGCCCAGCCGTCGCGCGTGGTCGGGCCGACGCTGCTGAAGTCGGCCATCTCGTCATCCGCGGTGGACGGCGTGGCCATGTCGTCCAGGGCGCCGACGGTGATGACCATCGGGTCGTCGCCGGGCGACAGGATGGTGCCGTCGAACGGCCCGGCGTTGCCCGCCGAGGTCACCACCGTGATGCCCGCGTTCCACACCGCCTCGACGGCCTGGTCCAGGGGATTGGTGACCGTGGACTGGCTGGACTGGTACCCCAGGGACAGGTTGAGGACCCGGATGCCGTAGAGCGCCTGGTGGTCGACCGCCCACTGCAGGCCCGTGATCAGCGTGCTCAGGTGGGTGGTGCCGGTCAGCCCCGCCACCTTGATCGAGACCAGCCGGGCGCCGGGCGCTTCGCCTGAGTACTGCCCGCTCGACGAGGCGCCGTTGCCGGCGATCAGCCCGGCCACGAAGGTGCCGTGCCCGTAGCTGTCCTGGAATGGGCTGTTCCCGCCGGTCAGGTCCACCCCGCCGATCAGGCGGCCGGAGAAGTCGGGCAGGTTGTCGATGCCGGTGTCCAGCACGGCCACGGTGACGCCCTGGCCGGTGTCGCCCTGCGAGGCCAGCTGGTCAGCCCCGGTCTCCTGGAGGAACACGTCCGAGGGCGTGTGCGGCCCGGTGGACTCCGGGTTGGACTGCACGCTCACCGGGGCGTCCGGGGTCACGGTGATGCCCGGCAGCGCCTCCAGCACCGGTTCCAGGGCCGTCGGGACCAGCGCCTCGACCCCGTTGATGAGGTGGAACTGGGTCAGGACGGTGCCGCCCACCCCCAGCACCGCGGTGGCCGGGCTCAGCAGCCCGGTCGCGGTGACGATGACGGTGTCCAGCGGGCTCGCGGACGCGGCCGGGACACCCGTCATCGACGTTCCCGTTAAGGCAGCCGCTAGTATCGCGGCTGTCGCGGCGATCCGTCCTTTCTTCTGGCGGACGCACCGCGCCCGGGAACCGACACCTGCGCCGAATGAGACATAATGCCACATTTGGCAACCCCTCCCCTTGGTGCCTTTTGATCCACCCACGGTACGCAGGTCGGGCCGCTTTTGGAGGGGAATTGGCATACACAAGTTGCGATTCTGACCATTACCATCTAATTCAATGGAAATTAGTAGTCAGTTTCGAACTCCGAATTTGATTAGTAATTCCCGGGGAGAATTAACCGGAACATAACTAGATAACCTATATGTACGTTTGGTCCGATCCTGAGATGCAGGGGGTGACCGCCGCGCGGACCCGCCCGCGAACCGCCGCGCCCGGACCCGCCGCCCGGCTCATCCGCCCGGGCGATCCGGCCTTCTTCGAAATCCTGCACAGCAACGTCGGCTACCGCACCTGCTGCCGAGAGCCCCGCCTCAGCCCGGCCAGCAGGTCCAGTCCCAGGTCGAGCGCGGCGCTCGAGTGGGTGAGAGCGCCGACGGCCACGAAATCGACGCCGGTCGCCGCGACCTCCCTGGCCTGCTCCAGCCGCAGCCCCCCGCTGGCCTCCAGCCGGGTGCCCGGGATACCGGCTGGCCAGGGCCACGGCGGCCCGCAACCCGGGCAGCTCCATGTTGTCGAGCAGGATGAGCCCGGCGCCGGCGTCCAGGGCCTCCCGGACCTGCGCCAGCGTGTCGCACTCCACCTCGAGCGGCAGGCCCGGCGCGGCCGCCCGCACGGCCGCGATGGCCGCGGCCACGCCGCCCGCGGCCGCCACGTGGTTGTCCTTGATCAGCGCGGCGTCACCCAGTCCCATCCGGTGGTTGACGCCGCCGCCGCACCGCACCGCGTACTTCTCGAGCTGGCGCAGCCCGGGGGTGGTCTTCCGGGTGTCACGCACCGAGCATCCCGTGCCGGACAGGGCGTCGGCCCACGCCCGCGTGGCGGTCGCGATCCCGGACAGGTGGGTGAGGAAGTTGAGCAGGGTCCGCTCGGCGCCGAGCAGTTCCCGGAGCGGCGCGCGGATCCGCAGCACCTCGGCGCCCCGGCCGATCCGGTCACCGTCCGCGCACCGCAGCCCGGCGGTCTCCGGCGCGATGCCGGCCGCCTCGAGGACGGCCAGAGCCACCGGGAGGCCGGCCAGTACCCCGGGCACGCGGGCCACCACCCCGGCCACGGCCCGCGTGCCCGGGGCCGCGGTCGCGGCCGTGGTGACGTCGGGACCATACCGGAGGTCCTCGTCGAGGGCCCCGCGGGCCAGCCGCCGGGTGCCCGCGGGATCCAGCCCCGCGGCGATCAGCTGCCTGGTGACCATGGCGTCCGGTGTCATGCGCTGGCCCCGACTCCGGTCCGGACGGACCCGGCCGACCACGGCTGGCCCGCATCCGCGCACACCACCGTGTGACGGGCCCGGCCGGCCGGCCTGGCCACCGGCGCATCCCGCCATCGGTGGCACCCGCGGCTTTCCGTGCGGCCCAGGGCCGCCGCCGCGACGAGCGCCGACACCCCGTGCAGGTTGACCGCCTCGACCATGGCCAGGTCCAGCCGCCCGCGCGCGGGCGGGGCCTGGCCCAGAGCCCGCTGGAGGCGTTCCAGGCCCTGGCGATCGCGGGCCACCCCCGCGTGCCGGGACATCGCCGCGGCCAGGGCCGGCCGGACGGCGGACGTCACCCCCGGGCCGGCGGGGGCAGCCGCAGCCTGGCCGGCGGCCGGGGCAGATCCCGCCCGAGCAGGTCCCCGGCACGCCGCCCGGTGATCAGGGCCTCGGTCAGGGAGTTGGACGCGAGGCGGTTGGCGCCGTGCACCCCGGTCGACGCGGCTTCCCCGACGGCGTAGAGCCCGGGGAGCGAGGTCCGCCCGTCCATGCCCGCCCGGATGCCGCCGCAGGAGTAATGCGCGCCGGGCGCGACCGGGATCGGCTCGCCGGCCGGGTCGATTCCGCGCGCCCGGCACAGCCGGGTCACGGTGGGGAAATCCCGCTCCAGCACGGCCCGGCCCAGCGTGGTGGCATCCAGCCAGAGGTGATCGTCCAGCCCGTCTCCCTGTCCCATCCGCTGCTGCATGGCCGACGACACGACGTCCCGGGGGGCGAGATCGCCGAGCGGGTGACGCCCCGCCATCACCGGCCGGCCCGCCGCGTCGATGAGCACCGCGCCCGCGCCGCGCAGGGCCTCGGTGATGAGGGGGCACTGGCCGCGGGCCCCGTCCTGCCAGAGCACCGTCGGGTGGAACTGGACGAACTCCACGTCCCGCAGCTCGGCACCGGCGCGGGCGGCCAGCGCCAGGCCGTCGCCGGTCAGCCCGGCCGGGTTGGTGGTGGTCGCGTAGGCCTGGCCGAACCCGCCGGTGGCCACGACGACCGCGCGGGCTGTCACGGCGCCGACCCGCAGCACCCCGTAGTCCCCGATGAGCCCGGCCAGGATGCCGCCGACCGGGCCCCGGTCGCCGGTCAGCGCGTCCAGCGCGACGCAGTGCGTCAGGACCTGGACGCGGCTGGCCGCCACGGCGGCCCGGAGTACCCGGTGCACCTCCTCGCCGATCGCGTCACCGCCCGCGTTCACGATCCGCTTGCGGCTGTGCCCGCCCTCCAGGTGCAGCGCGGTCTGCTCCAGGCGGGCCCCCCGCGAGGCCAGCCGGGCGATCTCCCCCGGGGCGTCGGACACCAGCGCCGCCACGGCGGCCGGGTCGCACAGGCCGGCACCCGCCTCGAGGGTGTCCCGCTCATGCAGCGCCGGGGAGTCGCCGGGCCCGATGGCCGCGGCCAGGCCCCCCTGGGCCAGCGGTGTCGCCCCCGCGCCGAGACCGTCTTTGCTGAGCAGCAGCACGCTGCGGCCGTGACCGGCTGCGGTCAGGGCCGCGGCCAGGCCCGCGGCCCCGGATCCCACGACCACCACGTCGGCGGCGTGTTCCCAGCGCACCGGCGACCGGGGCAGGCGGCGCAGCTCCGCGCCGGTCACCCGGCAGCCCTCGCGATGGCCGCCCCGGCGATGGCCGCCCCGGCGGGTGCCGCCCCGGCGGGTGCCGCCCCGGCG
Organism: uncultured Actinomycetes bacterium; assembly: GCA_963723595.1. Lineage (GTDB taxonomy): Bacteria > Actinomycetota > Actinomycetes > Streptosporangiales > Streptosporangiaceae > RYN-230. Next base: position 1,396,619 of record CAVRRQ010000006.1, on the reverse strand, counting down.
GGTGCCGCCCCGGCGGGTGCCGCCCCGGCGGCGATCATGGCCTGCACGGCCCGCCGGGCCCGGCGGGCCACGTCCGGGGCCACGTTCACTTCCTCGACCCCGTCGCGCAGGCAGCGCAGCAGGGTGGCCGGCGTGGTCATCTTCATGAACCGGCACACGGCGCCGGGGTTGACCGGCTCCCAGCGCACCGCCGGGTTGGCCCGGCGCAACTGGTGCAGCATGCCGGTCTCGGTGGCCACCAGCACGGTAGGCGCCGTGACCGTGCGGGCGGCGTCGAGCATGCCCCCGGTGGACAGGATCCGGGTGCGATCGGCGGGCAGGTCGCCCTCCCCCGCCTGCCACAGCGCGGCGGTCGCGCACCCGCACTCCGGGTGGATGAACAGCTCGGCCGCGGGCTCGGCGGCTGCCTTGCGGCGCAGCTCGGCCGGGCTGATCCCGGCGTGCACGTGGCACTCGCCGAGCCAGATGTGCAGGTTGGCGCGGCCGGTGACCCGCTGGACGTAGGCGCCCAGGAACTGGTCGGGCAGGAACAGCACCTCCCGGTGCTCCGGGATGGACGCCACGATCTGCGCCGCGTTGGCCGAGGTACAGCACAGGTCGGATTCGGCCTTGACCTCGGCGCTGGTGTTCACGTAGGCGACCACCGCGGCCCCGGGATACTCCGCCTTCCAGTCCCGGACCTGCTGCGCGGTGATGGTGTCGGCCAGCGAGCAGCCGGCCCGGGGTTCCGGGATCAGCACGGTCCGGTCCGGGGCGAGGATCTTGGCCGTCTCCGCCATGAAGTACACGCCCGCGAACACGATCACGCTGGCCGTGCTCGCGGCGGCCAGGCGGGACAGCGCGAGCGAGTCGCCGACGTGATCGGCCACGTCCTGGATCTCCGGGGCCTGGTAGTTGTGCGCGAGGATCACGGCGTCGCGCTGTGCCGCCAGCCGGCGGACCTCCGCCGCCCAGTCCCCGCCGGGCCCGTGCCCGCGGGCCCCGTCCCCGCTGGCCCGCTTCCCGTCTGCCCGTGTACTGATCATGACCTGCCCCAATCCCCTGCGGAGGTTTTAGATTATGAGTGTAAAACTTTTTCGCCTCGAAGTCGAAAACTGGATAGCTCAGTACCATGCGAACGTGCCAGACGATCAGCCGCAGCCGCCGGTGACCGGCGACCCCCGCGTTACCCCCCCGCCCTCGTGGCCTGGGGAGCGCTTCTCCCACGAGGCCCTGGCCGTGGTCCTGCAAGTTCGCCGCAACGGTCTGCACGTGCTGCTCTGGCAGCGAGGCGCACCGCCGTTCGAGGGACTGTGGGCCCTGCCCGGCGGCCCGCTGGGGCCAGATGAGCGGCTGGGCACGTCCCTGAGCCGTCATCTGGCCACCAAGGTCGATCTCACCGACCTCGCGTACCTGGAGCAGCTGGAGACCCGCAGCGATCCGCACCGCGATCCCCGCGGCCGCGTGCTGGCCACGGCGTACCTGGCCCTGATCTCCGCCGATGCCGAGCCGCAGGTGCCCCCGGACACCGCGTGGCACCCCGTCGCGGACCTTCCGCCCACCGCGTTCGACCACGGGTCGATCGCCGAATCGGGCCGGGACCGGCTGCGGGCCAAGCTGTCCTACACGAACATCGGGTTCGCGCTGGCCCCCGGGACCTTCACGATCGCCCAGCTGCGCGACCTCTACGCCGCGTCGCTCGGCCATCCCGTCTCGGCGACCAACCTGCAGCGGGTGCTGACCCGCCGGGGCGTCATCGAGGCGACCACCGCGGCGGCCCGGCCGACGTCGCTGGGCGGCCGGCCCGCCACGCTCTACCGCTTCGCGACCCGGACCCTGGTCGTCACCAACCCGTTCGCCGCGTTCCGCCCGCCGTCGCTGTCCCCGGCCGCCGCCCCGTGAGGGCAGCAGCCGGCCAGGACGGCGAAGCGCGGCCGGTGGCCGTGGTCACCGGGGCTAACCGGGGCATCGGCCGTGAGGTCGCCCGGCAGCTCGCCGACCACGGATTCCTGGTCGTGGCCGGCTCGCGTGACGCGGACGCCGGCCCCGCGCCTCACGCGGGCCGGCGGCGGGGTCCCGGAAAAATTTGAGGAAGCAACTCTGTCTCCGGCGCCCGGACGGTTGCAGAATCAGAGGGTCTGATGCGTTCGTGCGCGTGCCGCGGGACCTGGCCCTGGCCCCAACCCGCGCGGCCTGCGCCCGGGCTGGCTCAAGGAGGAGATCCAGCATGCACGCAAAGTCAGGTCGTTTCCGCTGGACGCGGTGGCGCAGTTTACCGGCGCTGGCCGGGCTCGCCGCGGCCATCCCGCTCGCGGCCGTGCTGGCCGCCTCGCCCGCCTCATCGCAGACCGGCGGGTCCGCGCAGGCCGCCCGGGTCGCCGGGGGCAGCGGCGGGCTGATCGTCTCGACCGAGGACGGCCTGCTGCGCGGCCAGCACGCCGAGGGCGTCGACCAGTTCCTGGGCGTCCGCTACGCCGCACCGCCGGTCGGGGCGTTGCGCTGGCAGGCGCCGCAGCCGGTCCAGCCCTGGTCCGGCGTCCGGGACGCGACGTCCTACGGCCACCGCTGTCCCCAGCTGGCCAGCGGGAACGGGCCCCGGGAGGACACCGAGGACTGCCTGTTCCTCAACGTCTTCGCCCCGGCGGGCGGCCCCGGCCGAATGGCTGCCCACGATGGGGCCGGGCGCGGGCTGCCAGTCCTGGTCATGATCCACGGCGGCGGGCTGCTCAACGGGGCCGGTGACCAGCATGACGGCTCGCTGATCGTCAGGACCGACCACATCATCGTGGTGTCCCTCAACTACCGGCTGGGCGTGTTCGGCTTCCTCGACGTGCCGGGCCTGGGCACCTCGGCGCAGACCGCGAACGGCAACTTCGGCCTGCTCGACCAGGAGGCGGCGCTGCGCTGGGTGCACCGCAACATCGCCCGGTTCGGCGGGAACCCGGGCCGGGTCACGATCGCCGGGGAGTCGGCCGGCGGCTGGTCGGTCTGCGCGCTGATGACCTCACCGCTGGCCCGCGGCCTGTTCCGCGGCGCGATCAGTGAAAGCGGCAGCTGCCCGTCCCAGACCCCGGCGCAGGCCCAGTCCGCCGGGCTGGCCTTCGCCGCCCAGGCGGGCTGCACCGACGCGGCCTCCGCCGCGTCCTGCCTGCGGAACACGCCGGAGCCCGCCCTGCTCACGGCCAGCGCCAATTACTCGGCGATGTTCACGTCCGGCGGCCCGGACCTGCCGCTGCCGCCCCTGACCGCGGTGGCCGACGGCGACTACGCGAGGGTCCCGCTGCTGATGGGGACCAACCACGATGAGGGCCGGACCTTCACCCAAGGGTTCGCCTCGTACACCGAGCAGCAGTACGTCCAGTTCGTGGACCAGAGCTACGGCGCGCTGGCCCCGGCGATCCTGCAGCGCTATCCGTGGAGCGCCTACCCCAGCCCGTACACCGCGTCCTACGCCATCGGGGCGATCTGGACCGACAGCGGTTTCCTCGACGGGATCGGCGGGTGCCCCACCCAGAACCTGGCCGCCCGGTTCGCCAGCCGGACACCCACGTTCTTCTACCAGTTCGACGACCGGCACGCGCCCGCGCTGAACCAGGACCTGCCGGGCTACCAGTGGGGGGCGGGGCACGCCATGGAGCTCGCGTACCTGTGGCCGAGCTTCGGCAACGGGACCTCGCTCTATGACCAGCTCACCCCGGCGCAGCTGCAGCTGTCCCACCAGATGATCGTCTGGTGGGGCGCGTTCACCCGGCTGGGCGCCCCGGAGGCCCCGGGCCAGCCGTTCTGGCCGGCCTACACCAGCCGCCAGCTCATGTCGCTGCGCCCCGGCGACCAGAGCGCCACGATCCCGGCGGCCACGTTCGCGGCCGAGCATCAGTGCGGGTTCTGGAACGCGCAAGGGACGCAGGTCGCCGGCCCGGGCGGCCTCATGATCTCAGCCTGGGCACGTCGGCCATGAGCTGCGCGGTGTAGCGGCTGCCGGGCTCGGCCAGCACCTGCCCGGCCGGGCCGGCCTCGACGATCTCGCCGTGCCGCAGCACCACGGCGAACTGCGCGACGCTGCGCACCAGCGCGAGGTTGTGCGTGATGAAGAGCATGGCGAGGTGCCGCCGGGCCGCCGCGGCCCGCAGCAGCTCGACGACGACGGCCTGCACCGAGACGTCGAGCGCCGACGTGACCTCGTCGCAGATCAGCAGGGCGGGCTCGGCGACGAGGGCGCGGGCGATCGCGACCCGCTGGCGCTCCCCGCCGGACAGCTGATCGGGGTAGCGGGACAGGTAACGGCCGCCGAGGGCCACGTCCTCGAGCACGCTGACCACCCGGTCGGCTTGCTCACCCCGGGGCACGCGCAGGAACCGGTGCAGCGGCTCGGCCACGATCTGGCCGACCGTCTTGCGCGGGTTGAGGGAGGTGTACGGGTTCTGGAAGACGTACTGGATCTGCTGCAGCACCGGCACCGGGCGGTGGCGGGCGCCGCGCGCGAGCCGGTCTCCCTGGAGGGTCATCTCGCCGGTCCAGTCCCGGTGCAGCCCGACGATGCAGCGGGCCAGCGTCGTCTTGCCGGAGCCGGACTCGCCGACGACGGCCACGCACGCCTGGCGGGGCACGTCCAGGTCGATGCCGGACAGGACCGGCACCGGACCGTACCGGGCGGACACCCCCCGGATGGAGAGCACCGGCGCCCGTGGTGGCGGGCTGGGCACGGCCGCCGGCCTGGCGGGGCTCCGCCCGCGCGGCCCCGGGCTCTGCCGCGCGCAGGCAGCGCACCGTTCGCCCCGCGACCGGCACCGGCTCCGGCACGCGGGCCCGGCACTCGTCGAGCGCGAGGCCGCAGCGGGGAGCGAACGCGCAGCCGCGCCCGCGGTCCCCGGGCGGCGGCTGCTGGCCGGGAATCCCGGTCAGCGACCCGGCCGCCTTCGGGGACCGGGACGGAGGCGAGCAACCCCCGCGTATAGGGGTGCAGCGGGTGGCCGAACAGCAGGGCGGAGGGCCCGGACTCCACGATCTGGCCGGCGTACATGACGGCGACCTCGGCCGCCAGCTCGCTGACCACGGCCAGATCGTGGCTGACGTAGACGGCCGCGACCCCGTAGCCGTGGCAGAGGCGGCGGACGGTGTCGAGGATGTGGCGCTGAGTCGACACGTCGAGGCCGGTGGTGGGCTCGTCCAGCACGATCAGCGAGGGACGGCAGGCGAAGGCCATGGCCAGCGCGACGCGCTGCTGCTGCCCGCCGGAGAGCTGGTGCGGGTAGCGGCGCAGCATGTCCGGGGTCGCGTCCAGGCGTACCTCGCGGAGGACCTCGAGAACCCGGGCGCCGGTGTCACCGGCGGAGCGGTGAACTCGCAGCGCCTCCCGGAGCTGGTATCCGATCCGCAAGGCCGGGTTCAGCGCCGCCGACGGGTCCTGCGGCACGTAGCTCACCGCGGCCCCGCGCACCTGCCGCAGCCCGGCCGGGCGCAGCCGCAGCAGGTCCATCCCGTCCAGGCGGATCTCGCCCGCCGTGACCGACAGGCCCCGCCTGGTGTGGCCGAGCAGGGCGAGGGCGACCGTGGTCTTCCCGGACCCGGACTCACCGACCAGGCCGAGCACGTCGCCGGGCCGCACCGCGAACGAGATCCCGCTGACCACGGCGGCCCCGCGGTGCCCGCGGCGGATCTCCAGGTTCCGGACCTCCAGCCGGACACCCCCGGCCTCCCCGGCCGCGTCGTGGGCGGCTGGCTCCCCCGCCCGTTGCCCGGCCCGCCTCATCCCCTGGTCCCTGCGGGGTCCAGGTCGTCCAGGAGCGCTGCTTCCTCGGGCCTGCGGTCCACGCCGAGCGCGGCCCGTCCGACGGCGTCGGTCAGCAGGTTGGTGCCGATCGTGAGCAGGGCGATCAGCAGGGCCGGGATGATCACCGCCCAGGGATTCAGGGCCAGGCCGGCCCGGTTCTCGTTGATCATGGTCCCCCAGCTGGGTGACGGCGGCGGCTGGCCGAAGCCCAGGAAGGCCAGGCCCGCCATGATGATGATCGAGTAGGTCAGCCGCAGCCCCGCCTCCACCATCAGCGGGGTGCTCAGGCTGGGCAGGATCTCCTTGGCCATCACCGCGGCCGGGCGCATCCCCTGCAGCTCGGCCACCTTGACGAAGTCCCGCTCGGAGATGTCCAGGGTCGCCGACCGCAGCACCCGGGCGACGGCGGGCGCGTGAGTCAGCCCGACGGCCAGCACGATCAGCCACAGCTTGGGGCCCAGGATGCTCAGCAGCAGCAGCGCGAAGACCAGCTGGGGAAAAGCCAGGATCACGTTGACGGTCCGCATGATCAGCCCGTCGGGCGGCCGCGGAGGTAGGCGGCGCTGATCCCGGCGGCTGCCCCGGCGGCGATCCCGAGCGCCGTCGCGGACACCGCCATCAGCAGCAGCAGCCAGCCGCCGTCCAGGACCCGGGACAGGACATCGCGGCCGAGGAAGTCGGCGCCGAGGAGGAAGCGCCCGGACGGCTTCCCGAACGGCAGGGTCAGCAGCGCGCTGGGCGAATGCGGGTGCGACCAGCGGGCCGATGCACCGCGACGGCCACGACGAAGCCGGCCAGCGCCAGCCCGGTGGCGCCGCGCGGGGTGCGCGCCGCCGACGCCGCCGAGGCCAGCCACTGGTGGCGGCGGATCCGCTCCGCGCGCGGACCAGGAACGGTCATGGGTACCCGGCCCTCCGTCCTACCTGGGGATCCTGTGCCGGGGCGTGACCAGCAGCGCGATCACGTCGGTCACGATGTTCATGAACACGTAGAACGCGGCCAGCAGCACGACGATGAACTGGATGACCGGGATGTCGCGGTTCTCGACCGCGTAGACGAGCCCCTGGCCGATGCCGGGGAAGGCGAAGACGTACTCCACGATGACCACCCCGCCCGCCAGGTACAGGAAATTCAGCCCGATGACCTGGATCACCGGGGCGGTGGCGTTGGGCAGCGCGTGCATGAGCACGATGCGCCACATCGGCACGCCCTTGAGCCGGGCCATCTCCACGTAGTCGGACTCCAGGGCCTCGATCATCGCCGCCCGCGTCATCCGCTGGATGTACGGCACGATCACGATGACCAGGGTGGCCACCGGCAGGATCAGCAGCCGCGGGGCGTCCCAGGCGTAGCTGCCCGGCGGCAGCAGGGACACCGCGGGCAGCAGGTGGGTGACCACGGTGGAGAACAGGATGATCAGGCCGATCGCGACCACGAACTCCGGCAGCGCGGTCACCGCCAGCGCGGCGACCGCGCTGACATGGTCGAACCAGCCGTCCCGGCGGAGCGCGGCCAGCGCGCCGAGCGCCACCCCGGCCACGGCCCCGATCACCCCGGTGACCCCCATCAGCACGGCGGAGTTGATGAGCCGCGGGGCCACGTAGCCCCAGACCGGCTGCCCGTTGACCAGGGAGTGGCCGAGGTGGCCGGTGAACAGGCCGGAGAACCAGAGCCAGTACTGGTCGAGCAGGCCCCGGTTGAGGTGCAGGGCCGCCTCCAGCCGGTGCAGCGCGGCCGGGCTGCTGGCCGCGGTGCGGCCCAGCACCGCGTTGGCCGCGTTACCCGGCAGCACCTCGGTGGCCGCGAACACCAGCACGGACACGACCCATAAGGTGAACAGCCCGGCTGCGGCCCGCCGCCCGACCAGACGGCGGACCGGATGAGCGCCACGGGCCGCCGGCGGCGAGGCCGGGAGCGGGGAGCCCGCAGCCGGTCCCGGCTCCGGCCGCCGAACCGCGCGGGCGTCTGCCACGTTGCCGATCCTCCGCGCCAGCATCGAGAGGTGACCCATGCGCCATTTACCGGAATCAGCCTGAATCTTACTCTTCGCGGGGATATTCTCCTCGAAACACCACCTCGAGTGGCGAGTGGCCGGCTAGCTCCGCCTGGCCGCCCGGCCAGGGCGGTAGCTTTTATCTCCGAATTACCTTAGTAAATCCACGTCAGGCCAATGGAGCTTAGGGTCTGCCCATGTCAGGCTTCGGTCGTGATTCCTGGGTGCGTCCGGTGACGGATGCAACTAATGTGACGAAACAGTGCCGCACGGGGACCTCCCGGCTAGCCGTTTCCGGTCGCCGCAGCCGCCAGAGACCCGCGCCTATAACGAGCCCTCGTAGTTACTACGTAATTGCGTGCCAGAGAATGGCTTCCGCGGCCGGCCCCGTCCCCCGGGACCAGGCTCGCGGAGACCTGGGCCGGCCCCGGCGGGGAGGTCGCGGGCGGTGAAGGCGGCGGCGTTCTACGAGTACGGGCCCGCCGAGGCGATGCAGTACGCGGACATCCCCGATCCCGAGATCGGCCCGGGCGACGTGCTGGTCCAGGTGCAGGCCTGCGGAGTCAACCACTCAGACCTCGACTCCCGGGCCGGGACGTCCCGGTGGCCGTTCGAGCTGCCCATGGTCCTGGGGGCGGAGTTCGCCGGCACGGTGGTCGGCGCGGGCGACGCCACCGGCCCCATCCGGACCGGCGATCGGGTCACCGCCTTCCAGCAGTACAGCTGCGGCCGCTGCGCCCGGTGCGCCCGGTGGCGGCCTGATCTCTGTGAGGCCTTCGAGGTCTTCGGCACCACGCGGTGGGGCGGCTACGGCGAGCTGGTCTGCGTGCCGGCCGAGGTGGTCGTCCCCCTCGAGCCTGCCGATGACCTGCTCGCGATGGCCGCGGGGCAGTGTGCCGTCAGCACCGCATGGCACATGGTGAACCGGCTGGCCCTCGTCCGCCCCGGCGACCTGGTGCTGGTCCCGTCCGCCTCGGGCGGCGTGGCGGGCGCCCTGGTCCAGTGCGCGAAGCTGGCCGGGGCGACCGTGGTGGCGACGGCCGGCACGACGGCCAAGGCCGGGCAGGTCTCCGCGCTCGGCGCCGACGAGGTCATCGTGCGGGGCGGGGGCGACATCGCCGCGGACCTCCTGCGGGTCACGGACGGCCGCCGCTTCGACGCGGTCCTCGACACCGTGGGCGGCCCGCTGTTCGCGGCACACCTGTCCGTGCTGCGGGAGGAAGGCACCCTCGTCATCTGTGGCGCGCACGCCGGCGAGGTGGTCCCGATCGACCTGATTCCCGTGTTCCGCAACGGCTGGCGCATCATTGGGTTCCGCCTGGCACCCCCCGATGAGCTGGCCACGTCGCTGGACCTGATCCGGCGCGGATTGATCAAGGTGCCCATTGCCGCCACCTTCCCCGTCAGTGACGCCGCTGCGGCGCATCGTTTCCTCGAGCGCCGCGAGCACGTCGGAAAGGTGCTCCTGGTTGCCGACTAAACCGTTGCCGAGTAACCCCTCGCTGCCGGAGCGTATTCGCGCGGGTAGCGCGACCACTCGGCCTGTGACATTATAGCCAGTAATCCGCATAGGGCGCTTTACCGGGAGGATTGGTCCCGCATGCCGCGCCGGGCCGTCGTGCGCCTATTCGATCATGTCCCTGAATACGTTTAGTGCACTATGCCGAACTTCGTGGAGGTAGGTTTCCGTGGATCGACCGGATCAGAGCAGCACGCCGCGGCCCGGAGCAGAATTCGGGCGACGCCAATTCCTGCGCGGGATTGCCGCCGCCGGTGCCCTGGCGGGCGGCGGAAGCCTGCTGGCTGCCTGCGGCGGCTCCAGCGCCGGCGCGACGCAGCATTTAGACCAGGCCAGCCGGACCCTGAAGCGCGGCGGCAACCTGAAGCTGGGCCTCACCGGCGGCTCCAGCTCGGACACCCTCGACCCGCACAAGAGCCTCACCTACGTCGACACGTCCCGGCTGCAGTCGCTGTACCAGCCCCTGGTCCAGCTCGACGCGCAGGCGCAGGTCGAGTACGTGCTCGCCCAGTCGATCACCCCGCACCAGGGGTCGCTGTCGGAGTGGGTCATCAACCTGCGCCCCGGCGTGACCTGGCATGACGGGAAGGACTTCACCGCCTCCGACGTGCTGTTCACGTTCCAGCGGGTCTACTCGAACGGCTTCACGGGCAAGTTCGGCCTCGGGCCGATCGACCTGGCGAACACCAAGGCCCTGGACCCGCACACCGTGCTGGTCCGGCTGACCAAGCCCTTCTCCAGCTTCGCCGAGCAGCTGGCCGCCTTCTGGTACAACCTCTACATCGCGCCGCAGGGCTTCAACCCGGCCAAGCCGGTCGGCACGGGAGCCTTCGTCTACCAGAGCTTCACCCCCGGCCAGCGCAGCGTCTTCACCCGCAACCCGCACTACTGGAAGTCCGGGCTGCCCTACGTGGACACGCTGACCATCATCGACTTCAGCGACAACACCACGCTGCAGGACGCGCTGAGCACCGGCGTCATCCAGGGAGCTGGCGCGCTCGACGGGCCGCAGATCGCCTCCCTGGCCACCACCGGCGGCATCAAGACGGTCGTGTCGCACTCCGGAGAGATCATCCCCTTCACGATGCGGGTCGACCAGGCGCCCTTCAACGACGTCAGGGTCCGTCAGGCCATGCGGCTGCTGGTGGACCGGCCGCAGATGATCGACTCGGCGCTGGACGGCTACGGGGTGGTGGCGAACGACCTGTTCTCCCCCTACGACCCCGACTTCAACCACTCACTGATCCGGCCCGCGCAAGGCGACATCCAGCAGGCCAAGTTCCTGCTCGGGAAGGCGGGCCAGGATGGCCTCACGGTGACCCTGACCACCTCGGCGGTCGCCACCGGCACGGTGGCGATGGCCACGGTGCTGGCCGCGCAGGCCAAGGCGGCCGGCGTCACGGTCAAGCTCAGCAACGTCCCGGCCGGGACCTTCTTCGGCCCGAACTATCTCAAGTGGCCGTTCGCCCAGGACTACTACAACTATTACCCCTACCTGGCCCAGGTCGCGGAGTCGATGCTGAAGGCATCCCCGTTCAACGAGACGCACACCGACAATGCGCGGTACACGAGCCTGTACAACCAGGCCAACGCGACCGCTAGCCCGTCGCTGCGCAAGGAAATCATTTACGAGATGCAGAACTACGACTTCAACGAGGGCGGTTACATCGTCCCCGCCTTCATCGACGTGCTGGATGCGTACAGCGAGAAGATAACCGGATACACGGCCGGCAAGGTCGGCCAGCCGCTATCCAACTTCGACTTCGAGCATTTCGCGTACACCTGATTTGCCCGGGGGACGACCCCCCTGGACCCCGCCATTCGCCGGACCCGGCGGGAGCACCCCTGCGGCGCCCCCCGCCCCCGGCAAATCAGCGCTGGCCGCGGGAGCTTCCTACCGCGACCCGCCATTCGCCAGCGAGAGGCTGCGCCGGAGGCGCGTTTTCTCTGCGCGCCCCGGCCGGACCACGGGGTCTCCAGGACGCGACGGGGTTTCCGTGGTCCGGCCTGCCGAGCCAGCGGAGCGGCGCGCCGCAGGCGCGTCCTCGCCGAGCCCGGCCGGCCACGGTGTTTCCGGGTGCAGCTTGCCAAGCCACCGGAGCGGCGTGCCACAGGCGTGCTCTGCTCAGCCAGCGCGTATTTGCCGGTGAGGGGAGGCGCGCCGCAGGCGCGTCCTCGCCGAGCCCGGCGAATGGCAGGGGGTTTCGGGGGGTCGCCCCCCGGGCCAGCAGAGTGTCCAGGGGGGTCGTCCCCCCGGACTAACGCAGCACCAGGCTTTTCACGGGGATCGTGGTGCGGATCATCCCGGTGCCGTACATGAGGTCCGCGACCCGCTGCACCTGCCCGACGCTCAGGAACGTCGGGTACTGCCCGATCGTGACGAGGGCGGCCTCCCGGGCGGACATCCCCGGCAGGGTCCCCAGCGCCGACCGGGCGGTACCGAGCTGGGCCGTGCTCGCCTTCGCCGCGTTGAGCGCGGACCGGAAACCGCGCAGGGACGCGGCATGCCCGCGGGCGAAGACCGCGGTGGTGAAGTAGCCGGAGAGCGGCAGGTTGGCCGTCACGCCGCTGCAGACGTCGAACAGCTCGACGGCCCCGAGTTCGGTTTCGGCCTGCAAGATGTACGGCTGGGTGGCCACGATGGCGCTGACCTGGTGATCGCGCAGGGCGGTGATCATGTTCCCCGGGGGCATGGCCGTCCACAGGACGCTGGAGGGGCTCACGCTGTCGCTCTGCAGCACCGCCTCCGCCGTCAGCGTCTCGACGTTGTAGGGGGCGTCGGCCGAGAAGGGGGCGAGTTCCCGCAGCGGCGTGGCGACCGCCTTGCCCTGCAGGTCCTGGGGGGTGGTGATGGCGGAGCCGGGCAGGGTCAGCACCTCCATCACGCCCGGTGTGGCGTCGTACCCGTCCGCGATCAGCCGCAGCCCGGTCCGGGCGCCATCGGCCTGCGCGTAGAGCAACCCGGCGTAGTCGCCGCTGATCACGTTCGCCTGGCCGCTGGTTATGGCCCCGTAAGCCTGCTGGAGGGTCTGGTAGGTCTGCACCGTCACGTCCAGGTGGCGCTGGGCGAACAGCCCGTCCTGGACGGCCACCTGCAGCGGAGCGTTCGCGAAGCCGGGCACCACCGCCACCGTGATCTGCTGGCTTCCCGCCGCCTGGCCCGGCGAGGCTCCCGGGACGTGGCACCCGGCCGCGAGCAACGCCAGCGAGGCGGACACCAGCGCCATGCGCGACCGGCGGACCAGCCGGGCACGCTCTCCGCGGGTCCAGGCCCGAACAAGCCTCATGGAGCCTCCTCAGATAAAGTCCGGCGGCCCGGTAAAGGCCAGAACGGAAATTGTAATTTGCTAAGTGATATAGCAGCGCCCCGGGAATTCCGAAGAAAGGTAGTAATATCGCCCGCACTTGCAGCTTAGGCTAGCCCGCCGAGGCGGCCCGCGTGGCCAGATTGTCACGCTTTACAGCGAACTCGCCCGTCCTGTTGGCGAGGTTTGGCAACAGTGGTAACAATTAGCCCGAGATGCTCCTCCGGGCGTTAGAGTGGCTCCTGGCTCTGCGGCCAGGGCCCGAGCTGAGAATGGTTTGCCAGCGACCGGAGCTGCCATTTCGGGTTCCACGTCGGTGCCTGCAGCTCGGCGGGCGCCTGCCATTTCCGGGTTGAGAGGTGCAGAGACTGTGCGATCCAGGCGAGGGAGAGCAGACGGCGCGGCTCATGACGCGGCCAGCCGCCCTATGCTGCTCACGGCACCAGTTGCTGTTCTCAACGGGAGCGGTACCTACGCCGGCGACGGCGGCATCCTGGGCGGAGCGGGGGCAGCCTGGCCGCGGCACGGTCCCGCAGGCCAGCCCACCCTCGGCCCCCGCTCCGCCGCCGCCGCCGGCGTCCCGCTTCGCGCTGAAGAACTGGCGGGTCCGGTCGCGGCTGCTGCTGCTGGTCCTGCTGCCGACGTTAGCGGCCGTTATCCTCGGCGGCGTCAGCGTGGTCTCGTCCGCGCGCAGCGCCCTGGCCTACCAGCGGGTCGAGCAGTTCTCCCGGCTGGGCGGCGAGATCACCAACCTCGTCCAGGCCCTGCAGGCCGAACGCGAGGACACCATCAGGTACGTGACCATGGGGCCGGCCGGCGGCGGCCGTGGCTCGCCCGGCGCAGCCGGATCCCCCCAGCTGGCGGTGCTGGCCCAGGACCACCGGGCTACCGACCAGCTCGCAGCCCAGGTGAGGAGCCGGGCCGCCACCATCGGCTCGTCCTATCCCGCCGTGGCCCAGCAGGAAGCCAAAGGAGCCATCACCGCGATCGACGGGCTCCCCGCCCTCCGCAGCGTCGCGACCAGCACCCGGATCCCCTCGCTCGCGGTGATCCAGGAGTACGCCGCCACCATCAGCCAGCTCCTCGCACTCGAGGGCGAGATCGCCACCGGCAGCAACGACGCGGCCCTGGCCGACACGGCCCGGGTGGCCGGGCTCATCTCCGCCTCGAAAGAAGCGGTCTCCCAGCAGCAGGCCATCCTCACCTCCGCTCTCACCTCGGACCTGATCGGCTCGAACCAGTTCCAGCCCGGGCAGCTGACCGCCATCAACGCGGCGCAGGCCGAGCAGCAGGCGGACCTGGCCCAGTTCAGCCTGACCGCCACCAGCAGCCAGCGTCACCTCTACGACAGCGACCTGTCGTCCGCGCAGGCCGACCGGGCCCAGGCGCAGATACAGCAGGCCATCGCGCTGGCGCAGGGCGGCGGCTCGTCGGCGGAGAACCCGGCCTTCACCAACGCGGCCAGCGGTTCCGCGTACCTGGTGGCCAGCTTGCACGCGGTCGAGCAGGGGCTGATGAACTCGGTCATCGCCCAGAGTGGCTCGCTGCGGGGCAAGGCGATCACGGCCGCGCTGATCGAGGCGTTCGCGGTGATCCTGGTCCTGGCGCTGGCGCTGTTGTTCACCGTGGCCCTGGGCCGCTCCATGACCCGGCCGCTGCACCAGCTGCGGACCGGCGCGCTCGAGGTGGCCGGCGAGCGGCTCCCCGAGACCGTCCGCCTGATGAGCGGGGGCGGCGGCGGCGTGCCGCTGGAGGTGCCCCCGATCGATGTGGACTCCACCGACGAGATCGGCGAGGTCGCCCGGGCGTTCGACCAGGTCCACCGGGAGGCGGTGCGGCTGGCGTCCAACGAGGCGGCACTGCGCGGGAACATCAACGCGATGTTCGTGAACCTGTCCCGCCGGAGCCAGACGCTGGTAGAGCGCCAGATCCGCCTCATCGACGACCTGGAGCAGGGCGAGCAGGATTCCGACCGGCTCTCGAACTTGTTCCAGATGGACCACCTGGCCACCCGGATGCGCCGCAACTCCGAGAACCTGCTGGTCCTGGCGGGCCACGAGCTCTCGAAGCGGTGGAGCGAGCCCGTCGCACTGGTGAACGTGCTCCGGGCCGCGGTGTCCGAGATCGAGCATTACGAGCGGGTGGTGCCGGACATCCAGCCGGGCATCTCGGTCCGCGGGCAGGCGGTCAACGACGTCGTTCACCTGCTGTCCGAGCTCGCCGAGAACGCGACCACGTTCTCCCCTGCGGAATCCCTGGTGCACGTGTCGGGGTACTCGCTCAACAGCGGCGGCGTCCTGCTGGACATCACCGACCAGGGTGTCGGGATGGGCGCCGAGGAGATAGCCCACGCCAACTGGCGGCTGGACAACCCCCCGGTCGTGGACGTCGCGGTGTCCCGCCGGATGGGCCTGTTCGTCGTCGCCCGGCTGGCCGCCAGGCACGGGATCCACGTCCGGCTCCGGCCCGCGTCCAAGGGCGGCCTCACCGCCCTGGTGTGGCTGCCTGACGAGGTGATCACGCAGACCGCTGCGTCCCTCGCGGATCTGCGCTCGCTGGGGGAATCAGGCACGGCGGGTGCGACCTCCTGGATGGACACGGGCCTGGCGGTCAACGGGGACGACGACCAGCCGGCGATCACGTGGCCGGCGGCGGAGAGCCGGCCGGCGCGGCCCGCGGCGGGCCGGCGCGGGCCGCTGCGCCAGCCGGGCCACGGGGACGCGGCGGCGGAGACGGGCGCGGGCCCGGACGCCAGCACACTGGTCCCGGCCCCGTCCCCGGCCCCGTCAGTGTCAGCGAACGGGAACGGGAACGGGACGGGCACGGCCAGGTCCGGCGCCGGAGCTCCGGGCCCCGTCCCGGCGACCCGCCACGTGGTTCTCCCGCCCGCCGAGAGCACCGGGGCGGAGAACCGCCTGCCCATTTTCGAATCGGTGGAGTCCGACTGGTTCCGCCGGGGCGGCCATCCGGTGAGCCGGACCGACTCGCAACCGGAGGCGGCCGAGACCGTCTGGTCATCGCCCGCGGACGCCGGATGGCAGGCGGCGGAGGCGGTGCGGGCACCGGTGTTCGCGGATACCACGGAAGCAGGACTGCCCAAGCGGGTGCCCAAGGCGAACCTGGTGCCTGGCGGTGCGGGCCCGGTAGCGCAGGCGCCACCCGTGCCCGGGCGGTCCGCCTCGCAGACCAGGCAGCGCCTGTCGAGCTTCCAGCAAGGAATCAGGAAAGCACGCGCGAGCGGGCCCGGGGACGAGACGGCCATCGGCGACGAGGCCGACCGTGCCTCGTAACCCGGCGCTTGGTGATCCCGTGCTTCATAACCCCGTGCTTGATAACAGGGCGCCGCGCGCGGGCCGCCCACGGCCATCCAGCTGGCCTCCAGGGGCCGGGCAGAGAGGGGAATCGTGAGCCCGCTGACGTCGCCGGTCCAGGACCTGAACTGGCTGATCACCGATTTCGCCGGGCGGGTGCCTTCGGTCGCCCACGCCATCGTGGTGTCGGCTGATGGCCTGCCGCTGGCCTACTCGGACGGCTTCCCGCAGGACCGTGCGGACCAGCTCGCCGCGGTGACTTCGGGCCTGAGCAGCCTCACACAAGGGGCGGCGCGGGTCTTCGAAGGCGGCCCGGTCACCCAGACGATCGTCGAGATGCGGCGCGGCGTGCTGCTCGTGATGGCGGTCAGCGACGGCTCGAGCCTGGCCGTGCTGGCGTCCGACGACTGCGACATGGGCCTGGTGGCCTACGAGATGGCGTTGCTCGTGGACAGGGTCGGGCATGCCCTCACGCCGGAGCCGCGCGGCGCGCTGCGCCCCCGGTACGCCAGTTAGTCCCGGAAGCGGTTCGTCCCCGCTCCCACCTGCGCGAAAGGTACCCAGTGGATTACGCAAGCGCACAGTCCTCCCGGGGTGATCCGGCCCTCGGGGGTGATCCAGGGAACGCGGCGATGACGTCCGTGAAGATCGTTATTGCGGGCGGTTTCGGGGTGGGGAAGACCACGTTCGTCGGATCGGTCTCGGAGATCACGCCGCTGACCACCGAGGCCGCGCTGACCTCGGCGAGTGGCGACGTGGATGACCTGTCCGGGGTGCCGGAGAAGACGACCACCACGGTGGCGATGGACTTCGGGCGGGCCACGCTGGACGCCGGGCTGGTCCTGTACCTGTTCGGCACGCCCGGACAGCAGCGCTTCTGGTTCATGTGGGATGACCTCATCGAAGGGGCCATCGGGGCCGTGGTCCTCGTGGACAGCCGGCGGCTGGCGGACTCTTTCCCGGCGGTCAACTACTTCGAGGCCGCGGATCTGCCGTTCGTGATCGGCGTCAACGGCTTCCACGGCGAGTACCCGCACACCATCGAGGATGTGCAGGAGGCGCTGTCGGTCAGCCAGCAGGTGCCGGTCATCGAGTGTGACGCGCGGGCCCGGAAATCAGCCAAGACGGCCCTGGTGACCCTGGTCCAGCACGCCATGGCCGCGCACCTGGGCAGCCGCTAGGCCTGCCGTTCCTCGAGGACGGCGGACGTAGAGCCCGCGGCCCAGGCTGGTCTGGTTACCGTGGACACGCAGGGGTACCCTGATGCCAGTTACAGGGGGCGGCCAAGCCGGCACTGGGAGTACCTGATGCGCGAGCACACCGTGGATCTGACCACCCCGTTAGGACCCGTGACCGCGACCTTCACCAGGGGACGGCTCACCGGCTCCGCTGTCGCGACCGTGAGCACCAGGCCCGGGTTCGGGATCAACCACCGCCAGTACTCGGGGTCGGTGTGCCTGAGCAGCCCCGGCTGGACCGAAAGCTCCGCCCGGCTGCTGCACGACGCGACGTTCGCGGACGCGGACGGCAACCATCCGTTCCCCCGCGACCGGGCCGCGATGGTCGGGGTCATCCGGGCCGCCGTCGCCGGTTACGCCGCCCAGGCCGCCGCCCCGCGGTAAGTCGTGCGCACCGTCGCCCACTGTGACCGGACGGGAAACGCCCGTCCCCCAGTGCTCACACCGGGGAACGGGCGCTCGTCGCGGCCAGGATCGCGGTCCTCCGCGAGCCCGGCGGTCCGGCTGTCACGCGGTCAGGCGGTCAGGCCTCGAGCTGGGCGTCCAGGGTGATGTCCACCCCGGTGAGGGCCTTGCTGACCGGGCATCCGGCCTTCGCATCCTCGGCCGCCTTGACGAACTGGGCGTTGTCCAGGCCCTCGACCTCACCGCGGACCGTGATCTTGATGCCGGTCAGCCGGAATCCGCCCGCCGGGTCGGGCCCGAGGGACACGTCCGCCTGCACGTCGAGCGCCTGCGGCGTGCCGCCCGCCTGCCCGATCAGCGCGGACAGCTGCATCGCGTAGCAGGCTGAGTGGGCCGCCGCGATCAGCTCCTCCGGGCTGGTGTAGCCCCCGGCCTCGTCAGCCGCCCTCCGGGGGAAGGACACTTCGTAGGTCCCGAGTCCCGAGCTCGTCAGCTCGACCTGGCCTGAGCCCTCCTCGAGCGTTCCCGTCCAGCCGGTCCGCGCAGTTCTTGTGGGCATGGGGTCTCCCTCCCGTTTGGATCACGTACCCGCCTGGACTCTAGCCTCCGCGCCGGACCCGAAACACGGTGTCCCTGATCAAGACGGGACGGCCCTCCGGGTCAGCGGCCGAGCGCTGCGGCGCCTCGTCGGTCACGACCTCCCGTCATGGGGGTCGAGCAGGGCCGCGATGTCGTCCCCGGCACCGGAAGCACCTCCGTGACGACCCTGGCGCGGGCCGGCGCGGGGCGCAAGCTTCGTTGCCCGTCCGGGCCAAGGACCCCGGTTACCGGTCGAGGTCGCCCCAGAAGGTCTCCCGGTCCTGGCAGCGCTCCAGCATGATGGCCCGGGTGCGGACCGGCATCCACTGGAGGTAGGGCAGTACCCCGGGCTTCCAGCGGGCCAGGTCATCGACGATCTCCTGGAGCATCGCCGCGTTCACCGGCTGGGGCAGGGGGTGCTGCCGCACGAACCGCCGGGCCGCGCGGGGCTCCCGGTGCTCGATGAACTGCTGGGCGCGGGCCAGGAACAGGCTCCCGGCGGTCCGCAGGACGACCTGCGTGTTCCGCCGGGTGGCCCGGTATCCGGCGGCCGACACGATCTCCTCGGCGTAGCCGGCGGGCAGGACGGGCGGGGCCAGCCTGATCAGCCCGGCCCCGAGTCGGGCCGGCGGCCCGGACAGGGACGTGTCGCGCCGCCGCCAGGGGGCCAGCATCGAGCGGTCCAGGCGGTCCGCCTGCTCGTCCCCGCCGGTGAGCGGGAACAGCCCGATCCGGGACCCGCCACGGGCCGGCCAGAGCGCCACCAGCACGTCGTCACCAGCCCGGTCGGCGCAGATGATCACGGTCTCCGGAGCGGGGGCACTCCCCCCGGTCCAGGCCCAGCCCACGCTGGTGAAGGAGGGCAGGTGGGTGTACTCGGGCACGCGGAAACTCAGCAGGGTCTGGCCGAGCACCCGCAGGCACCCCTCCGGATCGAGGGCGCTCGTCACCGAGATACCCAGCGCCGGAGGGCCTGGCTCCGCGGCGGACGCCGGCGGACGCTGCTCCCTGGTGAATAAGCTCACGCAGACTCCCTGGGCTTGCGGCCCGGTTCACACCCCAGTCCCGCTCATCCGGGCTGTTCCGGGTCGGGGACGCGGTCGGGCTCCGGATCAGCGGCCCCTCCAGTGACCGTCGTGGGCCGCGCAGACCATTCCGGTGGTGTCGCACTGGCAGCATTCCTTGCCGGGCCGTCCGCGGCAGGCCCGGCAGGTCAGCAGCGGTTTCCCGCAGTCCGGCTTCTCGCAGGTAAGGCTGATCATCGACGCCGTCCTCCCGAGGGCCCTGGGTGTGCGGGCACTACTCTCACAGGACGGCCGCCGCGTCTGCCGCGGACCGCCTAAAGCCCGGACAACCCCGGACAGTTCCTTACGTGGGCGGATGACCGCGGACAGACCGTTAGAGGGCGGGATGCGGGCAGGGACGGGGAGGGTCAGCCGGACGCCGGCGTGGCCCGGACGAAGTCGGCGATCAGCTGGCCGAGCCGCTCACCGGCGTCTTCCTGCAGGAAGTGACCCGCCCCCTCGAGCACCGGGTGGTCCAGGCCCGCGGCTCCCGGGATGGTCTCCCTCAGCACGGGCCCCATCGCGCTGGTGATCGGATCCCGGTCGCTGAACGCCACCAGGAACGGCTTGTCCCAGGCGGACAACTGCCGCCACGCGGCCCGGTTGGCGGCCGAGGCGGGATCGTCCGGGGTGGTGGGGACCAGCCCGGGCATGGCCCG
Organism: uncultured Actinomycetes bacterium; assembly: GCA_963723595.1. GTDB lineage: Bacteria > Actinomycetota > Actinomycetes > Streptosporangiales > Streptosporangiaceae > RYN-230. Next base: position 1,376,797 of record CAVRRQ010000006.1, on the reverse strand, counting down.
GACGGCCGCGGCGAAGCTCTCGTCCGGGAACGGCGCGTCGTAGGCGGCCAGGACGGCAGGCGGGAGCGTGGTCTGGCACCCCGACTGCACCAGCCGGGACACGCTCAGCACCGGGGCGGTCTGCACCACCGCACGGAACCGCAGCCAGACGTCGGGCATCGGCTGGTCCCCGGTGGGCAGCCCGGTGTTCGCCGCCACCACCCGGGCGAAGCGGGCCGGATGCTCGGCCGCCAGCCGCAGCCCGATGAGGCCACCCCAGTCCTGCCCGACCAGCGTGAGGCCGTGCAGGTCCAGCCGGTCAAAGGCGAGGGCGCGGATCCATTCCACGTGCCGCGCGAAGCTGTGATCACTGACGTTCATGGGTTTGTCCGACCGCCCGAACCCTGCCAGGTCCGCCGCGATGGCGCGCAGCCCCGCGGCGGCGAGGACCGGCATCACCGTCCGGTACAGGAACGACCAGCTCGGCTCACCGTGCAGGAGAAGCACCGGCTCGCCGTCGGGCGGACCCGCTTCCACGTACGCCAGCCGCACTCCGCCCACCGCCGCGTACCGCGGGGGGTAAGGGAAATCCGGCAGGTCCGCGAACTGTTCCTCGGGGGTGCGGAGCACACGCATCCGCCCATGCTGCCACGATCTGGGACAACGTGGACAAGGTGGCCTTCACCGGGTCCACCGAGGTGGGCAAGCTCATCGTCGCCGCGGCAGGCGCCAGCAACCTCAAGAAGCTGACCCTGGAGCTGGGCGGCAAGAGCCCCAACATCGTGTTCGACGACGCCGAGGACGGCGCCATCGAGGGTGCCGCCAACGCGATCTTCTTCAACCATGGCCAGTGCTGCGTGGCGGGCTCGCGCCTGTACGTCCAGGAGAGCCGCTACGACGAGGTCATCGACGGGGTGGCCGAGATCGCCAAGTCGATCAAGATGGGCTCTGGCATGGAGGCGGGCACCCAGATGGGGCCGCTGGTGTCCGAGGAGCAGTTCCAGCGGGTCAGCGGTTTCCTCGAGTCGGGCCGCTCCGATGGCGCCACCGCTCTCGCGGGCGGCGGCCGGTACGGCGACCGCGGCTACTTCATCGAGCCGACCGTGCTCACCAACACCCGCCCGGACATGAAGGTGGTCCGCGAGGAGATCTTCGGCCCGGTCGTGGTGGCCGCGCCCTTCAGTGACCTGGACCAGATCGCCGCCGAGGCCAACGACAGCGAGTACGGGCTCGGGGCCGGCATCTGGACCCGGGACATCTCCAAGGCGCACGCGCTGGCCAAGAAGCTCCGGGCCGGCACGGTCTGGATCAACTGCTACAACGTGTTCGACGCGTCGCTGCCGTTCGGCGGCTACAAGCAGTCCGGCTGGGGCCGCGAGATGGGCCACGAGGTGCTGAACAACTACACCGAGGTCAAGGCGGTCACCGCCCAGCTGTAATCAGGGTGCCGCGGGGGCCGGATCAGCGGTCCGGCCCCCGGGCGGCCTGGCGGCGCAGCCACGACTCGGGCTGCCCGGACTCGGCGGCCATGGCCCGCCACGTCCAGCCGGCCGCCCGGCGCTCGCGCAGGTAGCCGTCGAGGCGGTCGTAGCCGAGCCGGGCGGCCAGCTGGCCTGCACGCTCGCCCGCCGCATGCCGGGTGGCCGCGTGGGCGACCCGGTCCAGGCCGTAACGGCGCAGCGCGGACTCGACCGCATGATGGGTCACGCCTATCTCGGCGGCCATGGCGTTGACCGTGCGGTTCTGCCTGACGTGACGTTCGTGCAGGTAGCTGCGCACGTCGGAGAATCCCAGCCGGTCCAGCGCGGGCCGCCACCGGGCATCTGGCCGGGCCGGCCGCTGGCCGGCACCGCGGCGGCGGCTCCGGGGGCTGCCTCCGCGAGGTGGCGGGACAGCCAGTCCTTGTGCAGCCCGGCCTCCCGGCTGATCGCCGCCAGGCTGGCCCCGCCGGCCGTCCGGGCCAGGACGAACGCGCCGAGATCCGGATAGCCGTGCCGCCGGGCCACGTCCGCCGCGACCTGCGCGACGTGACGGCTCGCCCGCTCGGCGTTCGCATGGGCCACCTTCCCGGCCGGGATGCCCGCCAGCGCCTGCCTCGCCTTCCGGCGCCGCTGCTCCGGGTGGCGGCGGCCGGTGGCCGCGGCGGCCGCGTCCCGGGTGAGTTCCCCGGAGCGGGCCCGCTGCCGTCCGGCGGCGCTGCCCGCCCGGAACGCCGGGTCGAACACCAGCCGGGAGGAGAGCGCGGTAGAGCGCAGCTTGCGGGTGTCCGGGCCCTCCACCGACTGGCCGCGTTCCAGGCCGAAGGCCAGGCAGTAGGTCTCCTTGGTGTACCCGTGCACCCGCAGGTGGGCAGGAACCGACCGGAGCGCCCGGCCGCACAGGTGGCAGATCACCCGGGTGCCGGTGACGACCACCTCACCGATCGGGGCGAACGCCGGGGTGCCGTCGGCCAGGACCGCCACGACCGGGCGGGGTGCCTGTCGGGGTGCCGGGCGGGCCACCCGCCGGGCCTGCCGTCGGCCCACGCCAGGCGCTGGCGCCTGCACCGGCGCGCCAGTCGCGGGTACCACGCTGTTCGTCTCGGCGGACATGACCAGCCCTCCGGGCTGAGACCGTACTAGTCACTAGTCACATCGAGACTACCGAAGCCCGGGCCCGCCGTCACGCCCGCCTCCTCCGGTCACCGCCTCCCTCGCCACTCTCAGGCCGCCGCCGTCGCCACGCGCAAGGCCGCCGCCGCCCCTGCGCAAGGCCGCCGCCGCGCCTACTACGCTCAGGATCATGACCGCGGAGCCATCACTGTCGCTGGCGGAACGGACCGTGCTGGCGATACTCAGCGAACGGCCCGCACACGGCTTCGCCATTGCCCGGCTGACCGCGCCAGGCGGGGACCTGGGCCGGATCTGGCAGATCCCGCGCCCGGTCATCTACCGCTCGATCACCCGGCTGCTGGAGGCCGGGCTGCTGACCCAGGACGCCGTCGAGTCCGGCCGGGGCCCGCAGCGCACCCTCTACGCGGTGACGCCGGAGGGGCGCCGGCTGGCCGTGGAGTGGCTGGACACCCCGGTCGCGCACGTCCGGGACATCCGGTCCCATCTGCTAGTCAAGCTGGCCCTGCTGGACCGCGCCGGGCGCGATCCCACCGACCTGCTCCGCCGGCAGCGGGCCACCCTGGAGCCCATCGCCCGGGCGGTCCAGGCGGAACGACCCGGGCGGGACGGGTTCGACGCGACGCTGCTGGCCTGGCGCCGCGCCACCACGGCGGCCACGCTGAGTTTCCTCGACGACGTCATCGGCCCCGCGCAGCTCGTCCACCCGGACCAGGGTGACCCCGGCGAGGATGAACGCACCGCCCAGGAACTGCATCGCGGACGGTAGCTGGCCGAGCAGCAGCCAGGCGAACACGATGGCGAACAGCACCTCGGCCATGCCGATGAACGAGGCCAGCTTGGCCCCCAGCCGCCGGGCGGCCCCGATCCCGGTGACGTACGCGATCACCGCCGCGACCAGTGACAGCCCGAGCACGGGCACGACCCAGCTGACCTGGTGGTGGAGGAAGTCCACCGGGCGGGTGCTGGCCGCCATCGGCAGGACGCCGATCCCGCCGAGCAGGCCCAGCACCACCGCGCCGACGCACATCCCGCCCCAGGCCATGACGATGGGGGGCAGCGGCTCGTCGCCGGTCGCGGCCGAGAGCACGAAGTAGATGGCCAGAGCCACGGCGGCGAGCAGGCCCCACATCACCCCGGCCGGGCTGATCCCGGCCGCCCCGGTCAGGTTCAGCACCAGGAACAGCCCGGCGATCGAGGCGGCCGCGCCGGCCACGGTGAGCCGCCGCGGCCGGTGGCCGTGCCGTACCCACAGCCAGCCGACCACCAGCACGCTGCCGAGGTACTCGAGCAGCAGGGCCACGCCGACCGGCATCGTGGCCACCGCGTTGAAGTAGAACAGCTGGCAGCCGGCCACGCCGGCCAGGCCGAACGCGGTCACCCGCGGCGCGGCACGGCGCAGCATCCGCCAGCGACCGCGCATCTGCATGAGAGCCGGGACGGTGAGGATCAGGCCGGCCAGCGTGATCCGCGCCAGCACCGCCGCGGCCGGGCTCCATCCGGCCCCGATCAGCGACGAGGCGAAGGCCCCCGACGTCCCGAAGGCCGCGGCGGACAGGATGCCGAGGGACAGTCCCGCGCTCCCCCGCCCGACGCGCCCGGCACCCGCACCCGCCCCGGAACCCGCACCCACCCCGGCAACAGCACGCGCATCGGCACCGGCGCCCGGGCGGGCAGCGGCATCACGGGCTGGACGGGGCTCGGCACGAGTCTGGGCGGAAGTCACTTGGGCACTCCAGGGCACGGTACTTCGGGACATAGCACTTCAGGACGCACGTTCAGGACACCGATGCGTAAGCAGCAAACTGGACTTACACTAATGACACTAGCCGCCCCGGCTGAAAGGGGTCAAGGTGCTTTTTGCTCATGACACCGAGGTGTCCCTGGCTGCGACCGCGGCCCTGGTCAACACGGGCCGCGGCGGCACCGAGGGCCTGCCGGACGAGGCCGCGCTCGACCGTTTCGTCACCGAGTGGCGCTGGACCGGCGAGCGCACCCGGGACCGGGCTGAGCTCGACGCGGTGCGGCGGCTGCGGCCCCGGCTGGCCCGGCTCTGGGAGCTGTCCGAGGACGAGGCCGCCGCCCTGGTCAACGCGCTGCTGCGGGAGAGCGGCGCGCTGCCGCAGCTGGTCAAGCACGACGGCTGGGACTATCACCTGCACGCCACGTCCGCCGATGCCCCGCTAGCCGACCGGATGGCGGTCGACGCGGGCATGGCGTTCACCGACGTGATCCGCACCGGGCAGCTGGACCGGCTCCGCCGGTGCGCCGCAGACGACTGCGACCACGTTCACGTGGACCTGTCCAAGAACCGGTCCCGCCGGTTCTGCGGCACCGCGTGCGCGAACCGGGTCAACGTGGCCGCCTACCGGACCCGCCAGGCCGCCCGCCCGGCCGCCACCCACCCGCCAGTCACCCGCCCGGCGGCTACCCGCCCGGCGGCTGGCCGGACCCCGTCCAGCTGAGTCCCCCGGCCCGCCGTCCCTGACATACCGGACGGACCAGAACATCGCGTACCGTCCCGGCCACAACTCGGCCACCGCTACCCAGGATCGGCTTGATGTGGCTGGACGTTGCTGCCAGGCTTCGCATGGTCGCGGTCTGCGCCGTCGCCCTCCGGCGGCTGGTCCCGGGCCCGGCTCCCCCACCGGCCGGTGTCTACCGACAGGAGTGCCATGCGCCTGCCTGCCCGTTTCAGCGCGCTCGCCCTGGCCGGGGCGCTGCTCCTGGCACCGGTCGCTGCCGTCCCCGCCGCAGCGGCGGCCACCGCCGCCCCCGGGGCCATCACCGCCCCCAGGGCCATCACCACCCCGGCCGCCCGCGGGGCCCTCACCACCCCGGCCGCCCCCGCACTGGCCCACGCTCCCCGGGGCGTGCAGGCCGAGGGGGGCGCCCTGGTCAACGCGGCCAGCGGAGCGGTGATGTGGAGCCGCGGCATGAACACCGAGCGGCCGATGGGCAGCATCACCAAGGTCATGACGGCCATCGTGGTGCTCCGGGCCGGTGACCTGCGGCGGCGGATCGAGATCCCGAAGGGCGTAATCCCCTACGACCGCAAATACGACGCCAGCAATGCGGGCCTGCGCCCCGGCGACTACCTGACCGCGCGGGAACTCCTGGAGGCCCTGCTGCTGCCGTCCGGATGTGACGCCGCCTACGCGCTGGCCAAGGCGTACGGGCCGGGCTGGACCGAGTTCATCGCCACGATGAACTCCACCGCCCAGGCCATGGGCCTGACTCACACCCACTTCTCGAACTTCGACGGCCTGCCCTGGCCCACGGAGACTTCCACGTACTCCACGCCGCGGGACCTGATCGCGCTGGGCCAGGCGGCCATGCAGTACCCGATACTCCGCTCCATCGTGGACCAGCGGTCCTACCACCTGGCCGCGACCCCGCGGCATCACGCTTACGTGTGGCGGACCACCAACATGCTGCTCCGCGACTACCCGGGCACGATCGGGATCAAGACCGGATCCACCAACGCCGCCGGGTACTGCCTGCTGTTCGAGACGCGCGAGAACGGCCACGTGCTCATCGGCGTGGTCCTGCACAGCTCGAGCAGCGACTATCTGGCCGCTTTCAAAGATGCCACCAAGATCCTGGACTGGGGCTTCCGGCACGTTTAGCCTGCATGGCGGTTAGCCGCCCGCTAGATTCCATGAGCTGGCGGGCAGGCTAGGCCTTCCCCCGCCACCTCACACCGTGGGGGGACGCAATACTTGGGGTAGCTGACGGCATTTCGGGGCAAGGGCGGCTCACATGCGGTTCCGGTCGGGTGTGGCAATCGACCTGGGCACGGTCAACACCCTGGTTTCTGTCGCCGGCCGCGGGCTGGTCATCGACGAGCCCTCGGCCATCGCGCTGGACCGGGCGACGGGGCGGGTCGCAGCTGTAGGCCAGGCTGCGGACGCGCTGGCCGGCAAGGAGGCGCAGGACATCGAGGTGCTCCACCCGCTGCGCAACGGGGTGATCGCGGACCTCGACGCGGCGTCGGCCATGCTCCAGGGCTTCGTGCGCCGGGCCAAGCTACGCCGCGGGCTGCTGCGGACCGCGGCGGTCGTGTGCGTGCCCGGCGGCGCCACCTGGGTGGAACGGCGGTCCCTGGCCGCCGCGCTGAGCGTGATCCGCCCGCGCTGCACGATCCAGCTGGTCGACGAGCCGGTCGCGGCCGCGGCCGGAGCCGGCATCGACCTGGCCCAGGGGGCCGGGGCGTTCATCGTGGACGTGGGCGGCGGCACCACCGAGTCCGCGGTGGTGGCCGGCGGCCAGATCGTCCGGGCCCGCTCGCTGCGGCTCGGCGGCAACGCCATGGACGACGCCATCGTGAGCACGGTCAAGGCCGAACTCGGCCTGATGCTGGGCCGCAACGCGGCCCGCAGCCTGAAGACGACCCTCGGCCTGGCTGAGGACGGGACCGCGTGGATGGAAACGGTGGGCGTGGACGCCGCGCGGCGTACCCCCCGGGTCGAGCAGATACCCGGGCGCCTGGTGGCCCAGGCCCTGGAGCACATCGTCACGGCCATGGTGGACTGCGTGCAGGAGATGCTCTCCGATATCCCGCCCAACCTGGCCGAGGACGTGGTCCGCGGCAAGATCCGGCTGGCCGGGGGCGGGGCGCTGCTGCCCGGCCTGGCCGACCGGATCGAGGCGGCCACCGGGATCCCGGTCGTGGTGGTGGACGACCCGCTGCGCTGCGTAGCCCGCGGGGCGGCGGAGATCCTCGAGCACGGCGACGGGCTGCAGCAGGGGCCCGTGGCTGCGAGGTAACCCGTGGCTGCGAGGTAAGCGGCGGCCAGGGGTAACATCAAGCCACCACACGGGAGCTCGGGCCGACCGGGCTGAGAGGGTGGCTGGCAACCGGGTTGCGCGCCACCGACCGTCTGAACCTGACCGGGTAATGCCGGCGTAGGGAGGATCCGGTGAGCGGGGTAATCGGGATGCCCGCACCCGCAGGCCTGGTACACGGCATGGGCAAGGAACTCACCCTGCCGGACTGGAGCCCGCTCACCGGCGCCGAGGTGCACACGGTGCTGGCCCGCTATCCTCAGCCCGGCGGCCGGCCGCTGGTGCCGGTCTTCCCGCCTGGCGCCGCGGTCAGCGCCCTGGGCGGCGGCGCGGCCGGCGGCGTGAGCGGTCTCCCCGCCGGTGATGAGTTGATCACCTGGCGCAGCCCGCGGCCGATGTCGGCGGCGGGGCTGATCCGTCACGGCGGTGCCGACCTGTTCGTCAAGCGGCACCACGTCCGGGTGCGCACGCTGGCCCAGCTGGCCGTGGAGCACGCCTTCGTCGGGCACCTGCGGGCCCGCGGGGTTCCGGCCCCCGCGGTGCTGCGCGCCGCGGACGGCGCGACCGCCACGCAGTACGGCGACTTCGTCTACGAAGTGCACGAGCTGGCCAGCGGGCTGGACCGCTACCGGGACGCGTTGTCCTGGACCCCGTACGCCAGCCTCGGGCACGCGCGGGCGGCCGGGGCGGCGCTGGCCCGGCTGCACGACGCGGCGGGCCGCTTCCCGCTGCCGGCCCGCGCGCCCGCCGTGCTCACCGGCGGGTGCGAGATCATCGTCTCGAACGATCCGCTCGCGGAAATCAAATGGCTGGCCGGCTGCCGTCCGGGGCTGGCGGGCTACCTGGACGGCCGGGCCTGGCCGGACGATCTCACCCGGTACGTGCTGCCCGCCATCCGGCGGGCCGCGCCGCTGCTGGCCGGGCTGCCCCGGCAGTGGGGCCACGGGGACTGGCACCCGTCCAACCTGACCTGGTCATCTGCTGACCCGGACGCCGTCGTGGCCGGCGTGTTCGACTTCGGGCTGGCTAACCGCACCTTCGCGGTGCACGACCTGGCCACGGCCCTGGAGCGGGCCACCGTGTCCTGGCTGGACCTGACTGACCTGCCCCATCCGGGCCTGCCCCATCCGGGCCTGCCCCATCCGGGCCTGCCCCATCCGGGCCTGCCCCATCCCGGCCTGCCCCATCCCGGCCTGCCCCATCCGGGCCTGGCCGGTCCGGATGGGCCAGACGTGGCCCGGGATGACCCGGACCGGGCCGTCCCCGGCCGCGCCGAGGCGGACCTGGACGCGATCGATGCGTTCCTGGACGGCTACGAGTCGGTCCGCCCGCTGACCCCGGCCGAGGCCGCGGCGCTGCCCGAGGTGTTCCCGGTGGTCCACGTCGAATACGCGCTGTCCGAGGTCGAGTACTTCGCCGACGTGGTCAGCTCCCCCGCCAACGCCGACCTGGCCTACGACGGCTACCTCCTGGGCCACGCCGCCTGGTTCGCCACCCCCCAGGGCGCCGGCGCCCTCGACCATCTCCGCCGCCGCGCCTCCACCGCCACCTGACTCCACGCCCGAGGGCAGCGCCTCCGCCGGGCTCATCCCCGGTCAGGCCACCCCGGTCAGGCCACCCCAGCCAGGCCGCCCCAGCCAGGCCGTCCCGGTCGGCCGCCCCAGCCAGGCCACCCCGGTCGGCTACCCCAGCCAGGCCACCCCGGTCGGTCGCCCCTGGCCGCCCGCTCCTCCCCGGCTGACTCCCACCATCAGCACCATGGGTCACACCGATCGTGGGCAACAAACCCACGTTTCACGTGAACGGTGCGCTTTTCAGGGGTGTTTTGTCCGGTTCGGGGCACGGCGCGCGTGAAACGTGGACGGGAGGGGCCAGAGTGGCTGGAGGGGATGAAACCCAGGAGGTGGAAGGGGTGAGAGGGGTGCGAAGGGTGTGAGGGGTGAGAGTGACTGCAGGGAAGCCCGGGCGGCGGCCGTCGTGGCCGGGAGCAGCGGCGGGGAGTCAGTCCCGGCCGGGGGAGTCAGTCCCGGCGGGAGGAGTCGGTCCCGGCCGGAGGAGTCAGTCCCGGCGGGAGGAGTCGGTCCCGGCCGGAGGAGTCAGTCCCCGCAGGAGGAGAGGTCGGCTGGGGGGCGGAGGCGGAGGGGGCGGGTCCCGGCCCTCTAGGCTGCGGAGGTGGATCTCGAGCGGTGGGTGCAGGAGGCGGTTGCGGCTAACCGGGAGTGGGCGGCGGGGTTCGGCCCGCTGACCCCGCATCCCTCGCTAGAGGTCAGCGACGAGCGGTTCGGGGCGGCGTTCGCCGAGTTCACCGAGCGCCTTGCGGACAACTACCCGTTCTTCCATCCGCGGTACGCGGGGCAGATGCTGAAACCCCCGCACCCCGCCGCCGTGACCGGCTACCTGGCCGCCATGCTGATCAACCCGAACAACCACGCGCTGGACGGCGGGCCGGCCACCGCCCGGATGGAACGCGAGGTGACCGCGCAGCTCGCGGCCATGTTCGGCTTTGGCACCCACCTCGGCCACCTGACCACCAGCGGCACTATCGCCAACCTGGAGGCCCTGTTCGTGGCCCGCGAACTGCACCCGGGCCGGGGCATCGCGTTCAGCGCGGACGCCCACTACACGCACAGCCGGATGTGCGGCCTGCTGGGCATCGAGGGCCACCCGGTCGCCGTGGACCGCCGCGGGCGGATGGACCTCGACGCCCTGGACGAACTGCTGCGGACCGGCCGGGTGGGCACCGTGGTGCTGACCACGGGCACGACCGGGCTGGGGGCGATCGACCCGGTCCACGAGGCCCTCGGGCTCTGCCGGCGGCACGGCGCCCGGATCCACGTTGACGCGGCCTACGGCGGGTTCTTCACGATCCTGGCCCACGCCGACGACGCTCAGGAAACCGGCACCGAGGACGCCCAGCAGCACAGCGCCGACGCCACCGGGGGGCTGCCGCCCGCGCCGTGGCGAGCCATCGCCGAGTGTGACTCGGTGGTGGTGGACCCGCACAAGCACGGGCTGCAGCCATACGGCTGCGGCGCGGTGCTGTTCCGTGATCCCGGGGTAGCGCGGTTCTACCTGCACGACTCCCCGTACACCTACTTCACCTCGGCGGACCTGCACCTCGGGGAGATCAGCCTGGAGTGTTCCCGGGCCGGCGCGTCCGCCGCGGCGCTGTGGCTCACGTTCCGGCTGCTGCCGCCGACCCCGGACGGGCTGGGGCAGGTGCTCGCGGCGGGCCGGCGGGCGGCGCTGTCCTGGTCCGCGCTGATCGGCAAGTCCGACGTCCTGGACCTGTACCAGCCGCCCGAGCTGGACATCGTCAGTTACTTCCCGGTCACCGGGCCGGCCTCGCTGTCCCGGATCGACCAGGCCTCGGAGCGGATCCTGCGGGCCGGGATGACCGGCCCCGACCCCGTGTTCCTCAGCACGCTGCGCGCCGACGCCGGTGCGTTCCTGGCCCGGCACGGGTCCGTGCAGGCTGATGCGGCCGGGGCGCGCATCCTGCGCAGCGTGCTGATGAAACCGGAAACCGAGGACTACGTGCCACGGCTGCACGAGCGGGTGGAGCAACTCGCGCGCGGCTGAACGGCGGCCGCCTGGTGGCCGGGGGTCCCGCGGGCCCGGCGTTCCGGTACCCGGCTGTATTGCGAAGGTGACTCCCTGTTGTGCATGCTGGCGGGCGGGGCTAGCATCCAGTGGTCAAGGCGTTTCGCATCCCCGGACGGGACCTTGGTCTTGGTCAAGATCTCTGAAGTGGCACGGCACGCGGATGTCTCGCCGAGCACCGTCTCCTACGTGCTCAGCGGCAAGCGCTCGATTTCCGAGCGGACCCGGCGGCGCGTGCTGGACAGCATCGCCACCCTTGGCTACCGCCCGCAGGCAGGCGCCCAGGCCCTGGCCAGCCGCCGCCCCAACGTCATCGCGCTGGTCATGCCGTTGCGCTCCGGCATCTACGTGCCGGTCCTCATGCAGATCGCCGCCGCGGTGGTCACCACGGCCCGCGGCCACGGGCACGACGTGCTGCTGCTCACCGAGGAGGAGGGCGTCACGGGCCTGCAGCGGGTCGCGGGTGCCTCGCTGGTGGACGCGGTCATCGTGATGGACGTGGAGACCCGGGACGAGCGGCTCCCGGTGCTGCGCGCCCTGCGGCTGCCCGCCGTGCTGATCGGATTCCCCGCCGAGCCCGCCGGCCTGACCTGCATCGACCTGGACTTCGAGGCCGCCGGGATGGCGTCCGCCGAGCACCTGGCCGCGGCCGGCTGCCGGGACGTCGCGCTGATCGGCGCGCCGCCGGAGGTGTACCGGCGCGGCACCGGCTTCGCCCAGCGGACCCAGGCCGGGTTCGAGCGGGCCGCCCGGGCGCACGGGCTGCGCGCGGCCACCTGGCCCTGCGACCTGGCGCCGGGCGCCATCCAGGCCACCGTGGCCAGGCTGCTGGGGCAGCGGCCGCGGCTGGACGGGGTCGTGGTGCACAACGAGTCCGCCCTCGGCCCGCTGCTCGATGCGTTCCGGACGGCCGGGCGGCGGATCGGCGAGGACCTCTCGGTGCTCGCGGTGTGCCCGGACGAGCTGGCCGGGCAGGCCACCCCGGCGCTGACCTCGATCGCCATCCCGGCCGAGGAGATGGGCCGTCAGGCGGCCGGGCTGCTGATGGCCAAGCTGGACGGCCGCCCGGCCCCCGCGGCCACACTGCTCCCCCCGCAGCTCACCGTGCGCGCCAGCACGCGCCCCGCGGTCACGCTGCGCCGCGGCTGAGCACGTCGCGGACCCGGGTCAGCAGCTGATCCGGGGTGAACGGCTTGGTCAGGTACCCGTCCGCCCCGGCGGCGAATCCGCGGGAGATGTCCGCCTCCTGCACGCTCGCGCTCATCAGCAGGATGGGGAGCCGCTGCGTGGCCGGGGTGTGCCGGAGCCGCTCGGTGAGGTCGAAACCGTTCAGCCGCGGCATCATCACGTCGAGCACGGCCATGTCCGGCGGCTGCTCCGCGGCCAGCTGGAACGCCTCCTCACCGTCCCGGGCCTCGATGATCGTGTACCCGGACCGGCTGAGCCGGTAGGCGACCAGCTCGCGGATGTCCTGCTCGTCGTCGGCGACCAGGATGGTGGCCGGCCGGGCCGGGGCCGGCTGGGCTGGCTGGGTATGGGTCACAAGGTTGCCTCCGCCTGGGCCTCCGCTGGCACGTGCAGCGGGATCTGCACCACGAACCTGGTGCCGCTGCCGCCGGAGTCAGCGATCCGGATCGTGCCGCCGTGCGCCTCGGCGATGGCCTTGCTGATCGCCAGCCCCAGCCCGGACCCCGCGGTCCCGGTCGCGGTGGACGCCCGGTAGAACCGCTCGAACAGGTGCGGCCGTTCCTCCGCCGGGATCCCGATCCCGCTGTCGGTCACCTCAACCACGCACGAGCCGCCCTGCTCACCGACCCGCACCCGGACCTGCCCGCCCTGCGGGGTGAACTTCACCGCATTAGACACCAGGTTGCCCAGCAGCTGGCCCACCCGCAGCCGGTCACCGCGCACCATCACCCGGGGCCCAATATCGGCGGTCAGCTCGATCCGCTTCTCCGCGGCCGTGCCCTCAAACAGCGCCACCGTCTCACCGACCAGCTCAGCGACGTCGACCTCACCCAGCTCCAGGGTGAACCGCCCCGCGTCCATCTGGCCGATCAGCAGCAGGTCACCCACCAGCCGCATCAGCCGGTCACTATTGCGCTTGACCGTGGTCAGGAACCGGTGCTGCTCCTCATTCAGCGGCCCCGGCTCACCATCCAGCAGAATGTGCAGCCACCCATCCATCGCCGCCAGCGGAGTCCGCAGCTCATGCGACACCGTCGCCACAAACTGGTCCTTCATCCGCGCCGCCGCCGCATCACTACGCTGACGATCCGCATACTGCGCCAGCTGCGCCACAATCGTCTCAATCGTCTGCGGCTGCCCATCCACCCGGGTCTGGCCGGACCCCACCATCTGGATGACGGCGGACACCTCCCCGTCGCGGACAATCGGGACCGCCAGCTCCCCGGGCGGCAGCTCGCCCGGGGCCAGATCAGCTGGGGCCAGATCAGCAGGCGCCAGCTCCCGGGCCGCGAGGTCACCGGCGGCCAGCCGGCCTGGCGCGTGCCCATTCCCGGCCCGGGGCGGCCGCACCGGGAGGCCCGGGCCGGGGAGGAACACCGGCTGGCGCCGCTGCCAGGCCTGGCCGACGGCGCCCTGGCCCTGGGTGACGGTCTCGTGGCTCAGCAGCGCGAGCTGTTCTTTCCAGCCGTCGGGCGCGTAGGCCGACTGGCAGTGCAGCTCGCCGTCCTCGCCCGGCGCCCAGGCCACGCACATCTGCCAGCCGAGCTGCTGGCAGCTGAGCTCCAGGACGCGGGGCAGCGCCTCGTGCAACGACTGGGCCTCGGCCAGCACCCGCGCCGTCTGGTACTGGGCAGCGAGCTGATGGTCGGCCATCTCGCGCTCGGTGACGTCGTGGAACGTGATCACGCCGCCGATCACCGTGTCGCCGTCGCGGACCGGGTACCCCGAGCACTCCACCGGGAACCGGCTGCTGTCCTGGCGCCAGAACATCTCGCCGGTGAGCCTCACCCCGTCGCCGTCGTTGACCGCACGCAGAAGCGGGCACTCCGCGGCCGGGTAGGGCGTGCCGTCCGGATGACTGTGGTGCATCAAGTCGTGCGCGTTGCGGCCGCGCAGCTCCGTGCCGGCCCAGCCGATCTGCTCGAGCGCCGCCCGGTTGATGTACGTGATGCGGCCGGACCGGTCGACCCGGCAGATGCCCTGATCGGTGGAGTCCACCACGGACTCGAGTTCCCCGGCGAGGACCTCCAGCCGCCGCACGCCCAGGGCCTCCGCGCAGGCCAGCGTCGCGCTCTGCACGAGGCCCGTCAGCCTGCCGATTTCCCCCGCCGTGAATTCCTCGTCGTGGGAACGTCCCAGGCTGAGCACGCCGATGGCCCGCTGCCGGTGCCGCAGCGGCAGGTGCGCCTCGTGCTGGACCTGCCGTTCGCTGACCAGGCCGGGCAGGCTCAGCGAAGTCTCCGCGGCATCGACCACGATCGGCCGCTGCTCCGCGATGGCCCGTCCCGCGAGGCCCTGCCCCGGAAGGAGCTGCGGCGCGAAGTCCCCCGCCCTGGCCCCGCGTGAGGCGCGGAACGTGATCTCCTCCGCCTGCTCGTTCAGCACGTAGACCGCACCCACCTCCGCGTGGGCGTAATCGGCGATCTCCCGGAGGGAGATCCTGGCCACGTCCTCGATCTGGGTGTGCTCGGCGAGCAGCCCGGCGAACCGGTGCAGCATCTCGGCCTCCTCCTTCTGCTGCCCGACCGAGAACAGCACACTCTGCAGCTCGGCCTGCTGCCCCTGGAGCTCAGCGTTCTGGTGCTCCACCTCATCCCGGGACACCTCGAGTCGCTGGGCCATGGCGTTGAAACCCGAGGCCAGCTCGCCGAGCTCGGCGGTACCACGCTCGGGCACCCGGGCGGACAGGTCTCCACCGCGGAGCCGCCCCGCGGCCTCGGCGAGCCGCTTGACCGGGCGCACCACCATCCGGTGCAGACCGATCGCCCACAGCACCAGCAGGAGAACCGCGGCGGCCAGGCCGGCGACGCCGAATCCGAGGGCCAGCGCGGTGTTATGTTCCGCGCCGGCCCGGCGCACGCTGCTGAGGGCCTGCTGACGGCGGTCAAGCGCGGCGAACTGATCCCGGATCACCACGACCGGCTGCTTCGCCGCGTTGGAAGCCGACACCCGCCGGGCCGCGGCCAGGTTCGACCGGCTCAGCCTGATGATCGGCGTGGTCCACCCGCTGACGTAGTCCCCGATGGCGTCGCTGATCGAGGTCACCCGGGCGTGCAGCTCGGGATTTCCGGCGGTGAGCTGGTCGAGCTGCCGTACCTGCCGGGGGTAGTCAGCCAGGGCAGCGTGGTAGCTCGCGAGCTCGTCCAGGTGGCCGGAGATCAGGTAGATCCGCAGCCCGGTGGACATGTTCAGCAGCGATTCCTCAAGGGCGTTCGATGTCGCCAGGACGTTCACCGCCTGGTTGTCCTGCCGTTCCTCGGCGCGCAGGCTCGTGAAGGCGAGGAACAGGACCGCGAACTCGGCGACCACCACCACGCCGACCAGGATGCTGGCCAGCACGGTCCGCTGGGTCAGGCCGCGCCTCACCCCGCGGCCTTCCGGTTTGCCCCCGGTGCGGTCATCTGACCTCGTCTCAGACCAGGTGGAATCCGATTACTCACAGCATCATACATTTACTCTTTGTAGCCATTCAGGGTCCCGGGGCACGGGGTGGGCCAGACCGCCCACCCCGCCGCACGATCATCGTGCGGAACTGAAAGGCTGGACCTGACCCGAGGAGGACTCATGGCGAGCAGAGCGACGGCCACGGCGGCCGGCACCATCGATATCGGCGGCGACCTCACGGTTAACCGGATGGGCTACGGCGCGATGCGGATCACGGGCTCGGGGATCTGGGGCGATCCGCCGGACCGGGAGCAGGCCAGGGCGGCCCTGCGGCGGGCCCGGGAGCTGGACGTGAACTTCATCGACACGGCCGACTCCTACGGCCCAGAGGTGAGCGAGATCCTGATCGCCGAGACCCTGTACCCGTACCCGGATGACCTGGTCATCGCGACCAAGGGGGGCCTGGTCCGGCCCGGCCCGGGCCGCTGGGACCGGGACGGCCGCCCCGAGCACCTGCGTGAGGCGCTGGAGGGCAGCCTGCGGCGGCTCCGGCTGGAGCAGATCGCGCTCTACCAGTTCCACGCCCCCGACGAGAAGGTCCCGCTGGCCGACTCGATCGGCGTCCTGGCTGAGATGAAGGCCGAGGGCAAGATCCGGCACATCGGCGTGTCCAACTTCTCCCCCGAGCAGGTCCAGGAGGCCCAGGCGATCGTCCCCGTCGTCTCGGTGCAGAACCGCTACAACGTGAACGACCGCTCCTCCGAGCCCGTCCTGGACCTGTGCACGCAGGAGGCCATGACCTTCCTGCCCTGGGCGCCGATCTCGGACACCGACCGGATCGTCCCGGTGCGCTCCGCCGCCAAGCGGCTGGGGGTCAGCGAACGGCAGATCGCCCTGGCCTGGCTGCTGGCCCACTCCGCGCAGATCCTGCCGATCCCGGGCTCCGGCTCACCCCAGCACGTGGAAGACAACATCGCCGCCGCGAGCCTCGAGCTCACCGCGGAGGAGTACAACTCCATCACCGATTCCATCGAAGTCGGCTGACCCCACCCAGCCACCGCCCGCTTGACCGCACGGGCTCCGGCACTGCCGGGGCCCGTGTCCGCTTGACCGGGGGTCACGGGTGTGGTGAGGTTTTCCCGTCCATCGACGGCAGGGCAGGAAGCCGGTGCGAATCCGGCGCGGTCCCGCCACTGTCACCGGGGAGCGACCCGCACGGATGCCACTGCCGCGCAGCGGTGGGAAGGCTGAGGGAAGCGCCGATCCGGGAGCCAGGAAACTGTGGCCGCCGATCCTTCGTCCCGGGGCGTGGTTACCCCGAGGAAGGCTCACCTGATGATGCCGTCTGGCATCGTGCTCATTTCGGCATCGGACACCGACCTGCTGGCCGCCCAGGCGGCGAAGCTCGCCCAGTCAGGCCCGGCGGCGAAGCTCGCCCAGTCAGCTGCGCGTACCGGATCGCGATGCCCGGGTTCACCGGCAAGGTCGGGCAGCCGCAGACCCCGCACCATCACCCGGACGACCTGACCACGGAGCTCAGTGCCCATGACCGCGGGCACCATGTCCACGGGCTTCACGACCACAGGATTCACGGGAGCGGATGACCCGTCCCCCCGCTGGGGGGGTTAGCGGGGGGACGGGGATCATCGGGGGCCAGGCTCAGTCCGGAACTGCTGAGCCGCCCATCAGGGCACCGACCACTGCTGGTTGCTGCCTCCGTTACAGGTCCACAGGTCAAGCTGGGTGCCCTGCGTCGTGGTGAAGTTCGGGTCGTCCAGGCACTTGCCGGAGACGGGGTTCACCAGTTCGCCGTTCACCGCCAGCCACTGCTGGTTGGCGCCACCGTTGCAGGTCCATTCCTCGATGAGGGCACCGTTAGCCGTACTGCCGTCGGTGATGTCCAGGCACTTACCGTTAATACCGACAGTACCGTTGGACTCCATCGTCCAGGTCTGCGCAGCCGCATTGCTATCACAGCTCCACATCTGCACCTTCGTGCCGTCCGCAGCCGAGCCCCCGTTGACGTCGGCACACTCAGCGGTGTCGTCACCCGCGATGATATGCCCGCTGGGGGTGGCTGAACCGGCCAGGGTGACCGACAAGTTGTCGAACTGGTCCGTCTGATATCCGGACGTGCCAAATCCGACCATTCCCGAGGCGTACGTGGCGTCGGTGACGGACGCAACGGTGGTGCCGTTGATGGCCGCCGAGATGCTGCTGCCATTGAAGGTCAGGGCCAGGTGCTGCCAGGTCCCGGTGCCGGGTGCGGTCACCGTGCCGCTGGCCAGCGTGGTCAGCGTGTCGCTGGTGTTGTTGCGCACCACGGACCAGGCGCCGGTGTTGCTCAGCTGGAGGTAGTACTCGTTGATGCCGGCCGGCCCGAAGGCGTGCTGGGTTCCGGCCCGGCCGATCAGCTGAACCGCCCCGGCCTGCGCCATCAGCGCGTCGGCGGACACGGTGTAGTTAGCCCAGCTCAGGTTGCCGCCGATCGTGTACGGGTTGGAGTTCCCGTCCCACTCGATCGGCTGGACCGCGGCCTGCTGCTGGACGCACTGCCCGGACCGGCCGCCCGCGCAGGGCTCCACCTCGAACGCGCCCTGCATCTGGGACAGGTAACGGGGCTGCTGGCCGGCGGTGTCGCTGTCGAAGTTGTCGGAGTAGGGCAGAGGCAGGGTGCCCTGGCCCGGGCTGGCCGCGGTGCCCTTGCCCTGGCCGCTGGTGGTGGTCAGCGTGTAGATGTAGCCCGGCTGCACGGTCAGCGAGTAGGCCCCGTTGACGGGCGTGATGCTGGACTGCTGGGCGAACTGGGGTCCCGACCCGGGCGTGTTGACGTCGGTAGCCCACACGTGCACCGCGCCGGTGGACAGGCCGCCGCCCACGGTCACGTTGACGGCCTGGGCCGCGGTGGCCGTGGTCGTCTCGATGATCGTGGAGTAGTCGGTGCCGTTAGCCGACTTCAGCGACACGTAGCTGCCGTTCGACTCGGCTCCGCCGAGGTAGCCGGAGCCCGAGTTGAGGAACTGCCAGCCGGGCGCGGTGAACTGGGTCACCTGGGCGGTGGCCCACGTGCTCTCGCCCACGCTGTACGCGCCCGACCAGGGCTGGTTGGCCAGGACCAGCCCGTCGGTGTTGTAGGGCAGGTTGGGGTAGATGGCGGCGACGATGGGCCAGTTGATGTAGGCGGTCAGGTCGGCGTCGATGTAACCGCGGGTGATGGAGCGGATCAGCGCGGGAGCGCCGGTGTTGAGGTCCTGCGAGCCGTTCTCGCTGGCCCACAGGGGCTTGCCGGTGCCGATCGCGGTGGAGTTGGCTGCGCAGGTATCCGCGCTGCCGCCGTCCCCGCCCGCGCAGGGATAGTGCACGCCGATGATATTCACCGCGCTGGCGAACGTGGAGTTGGACGCGATGTCGCTGGCGATACTCCAGTCGCTGTCGGCGCCGACGATCTGCACGGCCGAGTAGCCATCCGCGTTCAGCGTGGACCGCAGCTGCTCGTACCAGGAGATGTTGTAGCCGCGCTCGTTCCAGCCGCCCAGGTAGTTGATGGTCAGGCCGTGGGACTTGGCGCAGTTCAGCCAGCTGACCAGATAGTTGATCATGTCAGTGGACCAGAAGTTGCCGCCGCCGATCCAGCCAGGCGCCCCCCAGGCCAGCCCGTACAGCTTGATGGCCGGGTTCAGCGCCTTGGCCTGCTCCATCAGCCACCAGTTGTATCCGGCGCTGCAGTTGATGGAGCCCGACGCGTGCTCGATGCTCGATTCCGAGCCGTCGGTGGAGTTGGTGTCCCCGCCGATCTCCACCTTGAGGATCTGCAGGTCCGCGCCGTAACCCGGCTTGAACAGGTAGTCCAGGATCTGCGTCTGCTCGGCGGCCGGATAGTCGGTCAGCAGCCGCGAGTTGCCGCCCCCGCCGCTGATCGCGCCGATACCGTCGAAGGTCCGCCCGGCGCTGGTCCCGTTGACGGTGATGGCGGTCGCGGCGGCGGCCTGGGTCAGGGGCACCGCCGCGAGGCAGAACGCCGAGCCGAGCAGGGCCGCGGTGGCCAGGACCACGGCGTGTCTTAATCCTCTGAGGCGGAGTCTGCGCACGGCGGTACCCCTTCCTGACCCGCGCCAGCGCGGGTCGTCCAGGCGCTTCCGACCAGCGGGCATGGTGATTGGATCTGAGGGAAAGTGGTCGAAAGCGTTGAAAGCTGCCTTCATTCAGGCATCGCCGGCCGGCCGCGTCAAGATACGGGGCGGCGGAGATCCGGGACGGCGGGGCGCCGGGCCGTGAACCGGGAGGGAGCGGGAAACGTTTTCGGTGACGTAACCCTGCACCACCCGCGGCGGCCACACCCAGCCTGACCTCGGACGGAAAGCCTGTTCACCAGGAAGTAGCCACCCAGCTACTAAGCGTAATAGAAGTGCCTGTACGATCTGATACCGCATGATCGAATACGGGTCGTCACTACTGGTAGCATTTCCGTTGCCTTGCCGCGCCGAGCCTGCCCAGGGGACCTGGATCAGGGGGCGAGCTTCTGCGGCGGGCATCGGGGTGCCCGAGAGTCACAGGAGAGTGGTTTGTCGGGGGCTTACGGGGTCGTTCAGGGAGCAGGGGGGATGACCGGCCGGGGGCGGACGGCCGGTCACGATCTGCGGGTCACGGGGGTGGAGCCGGTTACCCGGTCCAGCGTGCAGCGCATGCTCGATGTGCTGCCGTTCCTGATCATGGGCGCGGTGGCGGCGGCCAGCGTGGTCATCGGCCCGCAGTCCGGGCTGCTCCAGCTGCTGGCGCTGGGCCCGGCCTTCGCCGCGGTCTCCGGGGGCCTGCGCAAGACCATCGGGGCCGGGGTGGTGGCCCTCGTGCTGTGCGCGATCCTGGCCGCGGACCAGATCATCGGCACCTGGGGTGACTACGCCCGGGACTCGGCCACCGTCGTCGGCGTGACCATAGCGGCGGTGATCGCCTGCACGGTGCGGCAGCGGCGCGAGCACGAACTGGCCGAGGTCCGGGCCATCGCCGAGGTGGCGCAGCAGGTCCTGCTGGGCCCGGTGCCGCACGTGGCGCGCAGCGTCCGGCTGGCGGTGCGGTATATGTCCGCGACCTCGCACGCGCGGATCGGCGGCGACCTGTACGAGGTGGTGACCGGGACGACCGGGATGCGGCTGATCATCGGCGACGTCCAGGGCAAGGGCCTGGTCGCGGTCAAGACGGCCGCCGCGGTCCTGGGCACCTTCCGCGAGGTGGCGCCCGAGGCGGCCACCCTGCCGATGATCGCGGACCGGCTGGAGATCAGCATGGCCCGCCAGCTCAGCGACGAGCAGTTCGTCACCGCGATCCTGGCCGAAGTCAGCCAGGACGGGTCCCGGATCACGCTGCTCAGCTGCGGTCATCCCCCGCCCCTGCTCATCGCGGACCACGCCGGCCGGTTCGTGGAATCGGACGCGCCGAGCCTGCCGCTGGGCCTGGCCAGCCTGGGCAGCGTGCCCCGGAAGGTGATCACCGTGCCGTTCGCCCCGGATAACCAGATGCTGTTCTACACCGACGGGGTCAGTGAGGCGCGGAACCGGGCGGGCGAGTTCTACC
Source organism: uncultured Actinomycetes bacterium (assembly GCA_963723595.1). Taxonomy (GTDB): domain Bacteria; phylum Actinomycetota; class Actinomycetes; order Streptosporangiales; family Streptosporangiaceae; genus RYN-230. The sequence goes on along the minus strand of CAVRRQ010000006.1, from coordinate 1,355,678 downwards.
CGCTCCCGGACCGTGCGCTCTACGCCGAGGCCACCGACCCGGACAGCGCCCTGGACCGGCTGCAGGAGGATGTGCTGATGTACGTCGGGCACGCGCTGGACGACGACGCGGCCATGCTGCTGCTGCGCCGCCAGGCCGCCTGAGGCGGCCAGCGGTCATCCCGGGGCGTTCAGGCCGGCCCGGTCCAGCCAGACGGACACGTGCTGGGGTTCCAGTGCGGACATGACCGATCCCAGCAGGTCGGCGCGCACCGCGTCCGGGTCGACAGCGTCCTGGAGGCGGCCCGCGAACGCGGCCACGGCCACGTCGGCGTCGTAGCGGGCCCGGTTGAACCGCCGGTCCACCACCCGTTGCACCCGCCGCCGCACCGGGGTGAACAGCGCGGCCGCAGCCAGCGTGGACGCCGCTACCGCCCACGTCGAGGCAAACCCCAGCACCTCCGTCGCGAGCAGCACCAGCCCCACGTAGACCCCGACCAGCAGCCCCGTCACCAGCGCGTAGGCCAGCGTACGGCTGATGATCCGGTCGATGTCGTACAGCCGGTAGCGCAGGATGGCCACCCCCATGCTGGCCGGCAGCGCGCACAGGCCGAGGATGGCCACCTCCCAGATAGCCGAATTGGTGGCCAGCGCCCAGATGCCCAGGACCGCGCAGACCACCGTCCCGCTGAGCAGCCACTTGAGCTGCTGGCGCCGCTCACCCGAGGAACGCCGCCAGCTGGTGACCTGGTGGCCGAGCGCGCCGAGCCAGGCCAGCCCGACCGTGGCGAAGAACACCAGCTCTGTCCAGGACGGCGGGGCGTCCGCCGCGGCGACCTGGCCGCTGGCCAGATAGACCAGGTGATGGTGGGCGATCGCGGCGGCCGTGGCGACGGCGTAGCTCACCGGCAGGATCAGGCACAACGCCAGGTACCCCCACAGCACCCACCGCCAGCCCGGCGAAGGCAGCCGCCCCTCCGGGAAGACCAGGGTCACCAGGGGAAACACGACAATCACGAACGTGAACAGCCCGCTGAGAACCACGGCCACCGGGCCCAGTCCCGGGAGGCCGCGGTGCCCGTAGTCGTAGACGAGCGCCGCGTACCCGGACGCGACGATGGTGAGCGGGATCCAGAGCGCCGCGCCGAGCAGCAGCCAGCCAATCGCGTTACCGGGCTGATGCCGCGCCACGACCAGACCCACCGCGGCGACCACCAGGATCACCACGAGCAGGCTGATCACTGCGGTGACCGAGGTCGAGGGCGTGTGGTGCGACAGCGCACCTACGACCGGCATCATGCTGATCAGGACGACCACCAGGACGGCCAGGATCGACGCGGTGGGCGGCGAGGCGAGCCGGGACCGGCGGCCGGCCACCTGGGTACTCATCGGCTGCCCTCCCCCAGCCACACGGACACGTGGGCGGGTTCGAGCGCCGAGCCGACCACGTGCACCAGGTCGGCGTGAACCATGTCGAGGTCCACCGCGTCCTTCAGCCGGCCCGCGAACGCCGCGACGGTCCGGTCGGCGTCATAACGCGCCCGGTTGAACCGGCGGTCCACCGCCCGCTGCACCCGGTGCCGCACCGGGGTGAACAGCGCCGCCGCAGCCAGCGTGGACGCGGCCACCGCCCATGTCGAGGCGAACCCCAGCACCTGGGTGGCCAGCAGCACCAGCCCGGCGTACACCCCGACCAGCAGCCCCGTCACCAGCGCGTAGGCCAGCGTCCGGCTGATGATCCGGTCGATGTCGTACAGCCGGTACTTCAGGATGGCCACGCCCATGCTGAGCGGCAGGGCGAGCACCGCGATCAGGCCGACGGACCCGACGACGTGCAGGGCCCGGTCCGGGCTATCCAGGAGCAGGACCGCCATCAGACCGCCTGCCGCGGCGATAGCCGACCCGCCCAGCAGCCACTTCAGCTGCAGGCGTCGTTCGCCCGAGGAGCGCTGGTAGCTGACGGCCTGGCCGGCCAGGGAGGCTAGCCAGCACGCGCCGAGCACGGGGAAGAACAGCCTCTGGACCGACCCCCACCAGGCCGACGATCCGCCAGGATGGTTCAGGGCTTGCAGGTCACCGGAGGAGTCCACCTGGATGTGGTGGGCGATGATGGCTCCGGCCGAGATGATGATGGTGCCCGCGATCCACGCTGCGGCAATGAGCAGGTACCCCCACAGCGCCCAGCGCCAGCGGCGGCCCGGCGGTCTTCCGTCCGGGAAGAGCAGGACGCTCAGCCCGAACAAGGCGATCGCCGGCGCCCAGCCCGGCTGCAGGAGCATTGCCACCCAGCCGAGCGGCAGGGCGCCGTGACGCAGCCGGTAATCCGCGACCGCGTAGGCGGACGCATCACCGCTGAGGGCCAGGAAAGCCGCGGCGCCCAGCAGCAGCCAGCCCAGGGGGTTGGCTGGCTTACGCCAGGCCACGACGAAACCGATCACCCCGAAGACCGGGACGAGGACCAGGTCGCTGCCACCCGAGCTGGGGCCGAGGTGAGCCAGGCTGCCGAGCGGGAAACCCGACCCGAGAAGGATAAGGACGACACCGCCCAGGACCACGGCGGTGGCCGGGGAGGCCAGCCGCCACCGGCCGGCGGCTGGCGCCCCCGTCACGGGGCACCGTCCTGCAGCCACACCATGACGTGCGCGGGCTCCAGGGCCTGCTGGGTGACGCTGGCCAGGTCGGCCCGGACGGCCGCCAGGTCTACAGCGTCCTTGAGCCGGCTGCTGAACGCCGCGACGAGCGTGTCCGCGTCGTAGCGGGCCCGGTTGAACCGCCGGTCCACGCCCCGCTGCACCCGCCGCCGCACCGGGGTGAACAGCGCCGCGGCGGCCAGCGTGGACGCGGCCACCGCCCACGTCGAGGCGAACCCCAGCACCTGCGTGGCCAGCAGCACCAGCCCCGCGTACACCCCGACCAGCAGCCCCGTCACCAGCGCGTAGGCCAGCGTCCGGCTGATGATCCGGTCGATGTCGTACAGCCGGTACTTCAGGATCGCCACCCCGATGGACACCGGCAGGGCGGCGAAGCCGAACCAGGCCAGGCTGGCCGCGACCCGCCAGGCGCCGGCCGGGAACGCCGAATTGGAGCCGATCAGAAGAGCGCACGCGACGACGGCGGCGGCCCCGCAGGCCAGCCATTTCAGCTGCTGGCGGCGCTCGCCCGAGGACCGCCGCCAGCTGAGGACCTGGCGCCCGATGAAGGCCACGATGAACAGCAGGATGACGAGCTGCAGCGGGTTCGCGACCGCCCCGTACCAGCCGGACGCGTCATCGGTGATCTTCAGCCCGCCGTTGACGTCCACCTGGAAGGGACGGCCGATGACCGCCTGCGCGGTAGCCACCGCCAGGATGACCACGCTGAGCACATAGACCCCGAGGTAGGCCCAGAGCGCGCCCCGCCACCATGCGGAGGACAGCCTCCCGTCCGGGAACAGCAGGACGACCAGGCCCAGCAGTTCCAGCCCCGCGCCCCAGAGCTGGTTCAGCGCGATCGCGGCTATGCCGAGCGGAAGCTGGTGGTAGCCCAGGCGGTAGCGGAGCAGCGCGTATTCCGAGCCATCTGTGGAGACGATCAGGCACAGCGCTATCGCCAGGAGCAGCCAGCCCACCGGGTTGGCAGGCTGGCGGCGCGCCACGAGGATGCCGACCAGACCGCAGGGCAGCCCGATCACCAGGGCATTGAGGCTGTCGAAGCCAAGGTGCGAGAGGACGGCGAGCGGGGCCATGGCCAGCGCGGACAGGACCAGCACCCCGGCCAGCACCGCCAGCCAGGTTCTGGGCCAGCCGCCCGGCGGGCGCCATCCAGCCAGGGCCGCCGTCACCGCTCACCATCCGCCAGCCACACGGCCAGGTGGGCTGGTTCCAGCGCCCCGCCGACCACCGCGACCAGATCCGCCCGGACCTCGGGCAGCGCAACGGCGCCCGCGAGCCGGGTGGCGAAGGCCTCCACGGCGGCGTCCGCGTCGTAGCGGGCCCGGTTGAACCGCCGGTCCACGATCCGCTGCACCCGGCGGCGGACCGGGGTGAACAGCGCGGCCGCAGCCAGCGTGGACGCGGCCACCGCCCACGTCGAGGCGAACCCCAGCACCTCGGTAGCCAGCAGCACCAGCCCCGCGTACACCCCGACCAGCAGCCCGGTGACGAGCGCGTAGGCCAGCGTCCGGGAAATGATCCGGTCGATGTCATACAGCCGGTACTTCAGGATCCCGATGCCGATGGACACCGGCAGCGCGGCGGCGCCGAGCATCAGCACGGCCCACAGCGAGGAGCCGGTCGCGACCGAGGCGATGAGGAACACGCCACACATGGCGGCCCCGCTCATCAGCCATTTCAGCTGCTGCCGGCGCTCCCCGGTGGCCCGCCGCCAGCTGATGACCTGACGGCACAGGGCGGCCACCCAGCCGGCGGCCAGCCCGGCGAGGAACAGCAACCCCACGTCCTGCGTCCAGGCCAGCCCGCCCGCCGGGTTCTGCACCTGCGCGAGCTCATTGTCGGGCAGGACATGAACGGCGTGGCTGACGATGGCGTCCACGGTGACCCCGAGCTCGGCCAGCGGCGCGGTCAGGCTGAGCGCGAGATACAGCCACAGCGCCCACCGCCAGCGCGGGGACGGCAGGCGGCCGTCCGGGAACAGCAGGACGATCAGGGGGAACGCCACGAAGAACACGAAGAACTGCTGGGCGAAGATCAGGGCGGCCGGGCCGAGCACCGGGAGAGCGTGGCCGCCGGCCCGGTACGCCTGGTGGATGTAGCCTTGGCTGGCCAGGACCAGCAGCAGGCACACCGGCGCACCCAGCATCAGCCAGCCGATCGGGTTGCGCGGCTGATGCCAGGCCACCACGAGACCCACGGCCGCGATCACCCAGAGCATCAGCGTCAGGGCTAGCCCGGTCCGGTCATCGGCGCGCTGGTGGTCCACCGACCGCCTCCGCCACCAGCGTGCCCGTCAGCAGCAGGACCAGGCCCGCCAGCACCCCGGCGGTGACCCGCGGGGGAAGCCGGCGCCCGGCGGCGCGGAGCTCAGCTGGTGCGGCCGTCATGAGCCCAGACCCGCCTGGAGCACCGGGCGTGGCCGTGACGGGCCCAGCTCGGGCGGGTGCCTGATCCCGAACACGTCGCGCAGTGCGGTCAGCGCGGCCAGTTCGCCGCACCGGCCGTGCACGCCAGGCAGCGGCGGGGTAGAGGACGAGCACAGGTACAGGCCGGGGCCGGGGCCGGGGATGCGGTAGGGGTTCCACCGGACCGCCGGGCGGAACACGGTCTGCCGCAGGTCCTGCAGGCCGGCGGCGATGTCGCCGCCAACGTAGTTCGGGTTCGCCGCCTCCTCGTCCGCGGCGGTCAGCGTGTGCCGGGCCAGGATCAGGTCACGGAAGCCCGGCGCGAAGCGCTCGATCTGCGCCTCGATGCGGCTGGTCATGTCCACCGTGGATCCGGCGGGCACGTGGCAGTACGTCCAGAGGGTGTGGCGTCCCGCCGGTGCCCGGGTCGGGTCGGCCACGCCCGGCTGGGTGACCAGGACGTACGGCGCGTCCGGGTGCTGCCCGGCGGCGACCTGCGCCTCGGCCGCCGCGATCTCCTCCCAGGTCCCGCCGAGGTGCAGCGTCCCGGCCCGGCGGCACGCATCGTCCGCCCACGGCACCGGGCCGGACAGGGCGAAGTCGGCCTTGCACACGCCGGCGCCGTACCGGAACCGGCGCAGGGCGGCCCGGTAGCGGGGCGGCAGCCGGTCGCCGGCGATCGAGAGCAGCGCCCGCGGCGCGACGTCGAGCAGGACGGCCCGGGCCGGGGGCAGCTCGGCGAGCGAGCGCACCCACCGCCCGGTCTCGATGGCCCCGCCGGCCGCGACAACCGCGTCGGCCATGGCGTCGGTGATCCGGGCGCTGCCGCCCACGGCCACCGGCCAGCCCACCGCGTGAGCCAGGCCGGTGAGCATGAGGCCGACGGCCCCGGTCGGCGGCGCGGTGAGCGGCATCATGCCGTGCGCGGCGGCCCCGGCGAACAGGGCCCGTGCCTCGGGGGTGCGGAAGCGGCGCACCACCCCGGCGGCGGACCGGAGTCCGTTCATCCCGAACACGGCCAGCCCGGCGCTCAGGTGCGCCGGCGGCCGCCGGATCGGGGACAGCAGCAGGTCGGTCAGCGGGGCGCAGTCGCGGGCCAGCGGGCCGAGCAGGCGGCGGTAGGCGGCGGCGTCGCGGCCGAGGCGCTCCGCGGTTGCGTCCACGGACCTGGTAACCACCGCGGCGCGGCCACCGTCCAGCGGCTGGGCGAATACCACGTCGGAGCCCGCGAACCGGACGCCGCGCGCGGCCAGGTCGAAGCGGCGGAAGAACGGTGAGGCCACGGCCAGCGGGTGGGCGGCCGAGCAGACGTCGTGCCGGAATCCCGGCAGGGTGAGTTCCTCGGTCCGGCAGCCCCCGCCGATCACGGAGCTGCCTTCGATGACGAGGACGCGCAGGCCGGCGGCGCTGAGCGTGACCGCAGCCGCCAGGCCGTTCGGCCCGCTGCCCACGACCACCGCGTCAGCGTCACCGCGCATCGTCGGTGCCAGTCATGCTTGTCCCCCCCGGCCACAGGCCCGGTCAGCCGCGGCGCCGGCGCAGCGCCGTGACCGGGGCGGCCATGGTCTGCAGCATGCTGCGGACCATGGAGTTGTGCCAGACGTTGCTGGCGTTGCGCCACTGCCGGCTGCTGTCCACGCACACGGTGCGGGTCGCCACAGTCTGGTCACCGGCGCCGAGGTAGCGGCCGAGGGCGGTGAGCGTCTCGGCCCAGAACACGTCTTCCTTGCGGTGGCCGCCGAACATCATGCCCAGTTCGTAGAGCGGGTCGTTCGCCCGCATCAGCACCTGGGCCTGGATCACGGTGCCACCCGCATCGTTCTCGGCGGAGAACGTGATCCAGCCGGCGAACATGTGGCCCTGCGGGGTCATCAGCGTGAACGACTCCTCGTCGGCGTAGAGCACGAACACGCCGGTCGAGAGCTTGACGCCGCCGCCGATGGCCAGGTCGAGCAGGGCCACGTCACCGGGGCTGATACCGGTGAGCGCGCCGGCGAAGCGGTTCCCGGCCGGCCAGAACTCGGGGAAGTGGGCCTTCCACGTGACGATGGCCTGCTCGGGGGTGGCCGCCGTGCCCACCGCCAGGCGGTAGGTCTTCTGCCACATCTTGCCGAAGCCCTGCACGGGCCCGGTCAGCCAGCGGCCGGCCACGTTGGTCCCGCGCACGCCGTCCCGCCGGACCACGTCGAGCCGGTCCACCTTGGCCGCCCAGCGGCCCGCGTCGTTGCGCGGCGCCACGGCGGCGTCCGCTTCCCGGACGCTCAGCTCGATCTGCTCGGCCGAGCGGACTCGTTCCGGCCCTGCTGCCTCTGTCATGACGGCCTCCTCAGGTCCTGGCACCGACCAGCGCCGATGCTTCGTCGTCGTAGATGGTGATCGCCTCGTCGAGGCGGGTGAGCTCGAAGATCTCGCGGTAGTGGTCACTGAGCCCGTACGCGGCGAGCTGCTGCCGCTGCCGGTTGGCCCGGACCAGCAAGGTCACCAGCATCCCGATGCCACCGCTGTTCATGTATTCCAGGCCGGTGAAGTTGAGCACCAGCCGGCTGGCCCGCAAGCCGCCGGCCTCCTCGTACGCCGACATGAGGACCGGCTCGCACGCCGCGGTGACCTCACCCTTGATATCGACGACAGCCACCTCACCGCCGATATGGCGAACACCCATCGTGACTGTAGGTCCGTCCATTGCTTCCTCCCCTGATGACCCTGATGAAGCGCGGTCAGCCGGGCTGGGTGGGCCAGCTGGCTTACCGCCGCGTCGAGGTCCCCGAAGACCTCGATGAAATCTGACAGCCGGGTGATGTCGAAGATCTCCTGGTAGTGCTCGGACAGGCCACTCGCGACCACCTTGCGGCGCTCGGCCCTGGCCCGGGCCAGCACGCTCACGATCAGCGCGATCCCGGTTGAGTTGATGTAGCCGACGTGGGCGAAGTCGAGCACTACGGTGCCGGGCTCCCCCTGGGTGACGGCCTGTTCGTATGCGGCGTTGAGCACTCCCGCTGCGCCTCCGTCCACTTCACCGGTCAGCTCGATGACGGCCGCGTCGCCCACCTCACGCACGGCTGCCTCACAGGTCTTCCTCATCGCCGCCTCCTTCAGATCCCCCGGCCTGCGGGACCGGCGCGGGGGCGCCAGCCCGCATGATGAGCTGGATGGTGTGCCGCGGGCCGTCCGTGCGCACATGCATGGCATCGACCATGTTCCGGATGAGGAACAGCCCCCACCCGCGCGCCCGCTGCTCGCCGTCCAGCTTCAGCAGGAGGTCCGGCTCCTCGACCGGGCCGCCCGGCGCCTCCTCGCCCCCGAGGTCGGTGATGGCCACGATGATGTCGCCGCCATCCTGGACGACCTCGACGTCCACCGGGATGTCCGGCCGGCCCCGGTTGCCGTGCTCGATCGCGTTCATGGTGGCCTCGGCGACGGCGGTCTTCAGCCGCTCCATCCGGGCGGGCGGCAGGCCGCTGGCCGCCACGGCCTCCGCCACCCGGGCCAGGGCCAGGCGCTCGTTGCCTGGCTCGCTAGCCACCGCGAACGCCGCCAGCTGCCGCCGCCCGGCTGGCCGGGCCACTGAGGTCATATGCCGCCTCCCGCATACCTGGCGGACATGGTCCGTTCCAGGCTCACCAGCGTGATGTCGTCCTCTTGCTCGGCGTCCGGGCCGATGAACGCGCCTAGCTCGGTGAGGCACATGTCGATAAGGTCCTCGCCGGAGGGACCCCGGCCGGCCAGCGCGGCGACCCGCGGGAAGCCGAACATTTCCCGCTCCGGGCTGTGCGCCTCGGCCAGCCCGTCGCTGTGCAGCAGGGCGCAGTCCCCCGGCTGGAACTGGAAGGTCTTCTCCTCGTACTCCATGCCGGGCATCAGGCCGAGCGGCATGCCGCGGGCGCGCAGCTCGGCCACCCCGTCGGCGGTGCGCACGTAAGGCACGTCGTGCCCGGCGTTGGCGAACTCGATCTTGCCGCTGAGCGGGTCCAGTACCAGCGCCAGGCAGGTGACGAACATGTGCGCCGGGATGTCCGCGCACAGCAGGTCGTTCACCTGCGCGAGCACCGCACCGGGTGAGATCAGCCGGGGTGCGGCCCCGCGGAGGAGGGCGTGTGTGCTCGCCATGACCAGGGCCGCCGGAATTCCCTTGTCCGTCACGTCACCGACGACGAACATGACCCGGCCGTCCGGCAGCGGGATGAAGTCGTAGAAGTCGCCGCCCACGGTGCGGGCGGGCCGGTAGAACGCGGCCACGTGCCAGCTGGGCAGGTCGGGCACGCTCTTGGGCAGGAACTGCTGCTGGATGATCTGCGCGATCTTCAGCTCCTGCTCGATCCGCTCCCGCTTCCTGGCCTCGGCCTCCTGCTGGCGGACCAGCTGGCCGACCCGCATGGCCGGGGCCGCGTACCCGGCGAGCGCGTTCAGCAGCCGCCGGTCCTCGGAGGAGTAGTCGCGTTCAGACAGCCGCGGCCCGAGGCTCATCAGCCCGATCAGGCTGCCCGAGGAGATCAGCGGGACGGTGAGCACCACCCCCGCCTCCCTCATCGCGGCCAGGGCGGGCGAATCGAGTTCGAGGCCCCGGATGTCCACCGCGCTGGCCGCGCTGAGCAGGTAACCCACCAGGGGATCGTTGGACGCCAGCTCGATCTCCGGCCCCGGCCGGACCGGGCCGGGCACGGGCGCGGCGGCTGCCACCGCCGGGCCGCTGCGGCGCCAGCCCCGGCGCCAGCCCCGCGGCTGGCCGGCGGCCAGCGCGCCGGGTGCGGCGCCGTTGAGCGCTGGCGAGCGGGCCCCGGAGGTGTCCCCGGGGCCCGTCCGCACCCGGCCGGCGCCGGGTCCGGCCGGTGCGGCCGCCGGGTCCGCGCCCGGCACGTCGGTGACGGTGCCGGCGACGCCCCCGCTGCCGTCGGTTCTGGTCCGATCGAGCCTTTGTGCCATGGCACGCTCCGTGTCCGTCCCGCTGATCCAAGCTCAGGGCCAGCTTAGGGAGACGGCGATACGAGATCGTTACGGCAAATCCGGGGCCAGGGGAGAATTTCACGTCGCTGCGTTACGGTGGCTCCGGGAGTCATGCGAGCGCCACTTTGGGGGGACGGCATGGCGGAGCTAGACCTTGCCCTGCTGGGGGCGCCCGCGGTGACCAGGAATGACGTGCCGGTCAGTTTCGATACCCGCAAGGCCACCGCCGTCCTGGCGCTGCTCGCGCTGCACGATCACGAGCTGAGCCGGGAGCGCCTGGCGGCGCTGCTGTGGCCGGAGGCCGACGCCGTCCGGGCCCGGGCCTCCCTGCGGCGCACCCTCTCGGTGACGGCGGCGGCGGCCGGCCCGGGCCTGCTGGTCACCCGGGCAGCGGTAGCCCTGGACCGAGGGCGGGTCCGGGTGGACGTGGCGGACTTCGAGACCCTGGCGGCCGCGCCGGACGCCGGCTCGCTCGGCCGCGCGGCCGGGTTGTACCGGGACGACTTCCTGGCCGGGTTCACGCTGCGCGACTGCCCCCAGTTCGACGACTGGCAGGCCGCGACCGCCGACCGGCTCCGCCAGCGGCTCGCGGCGGTGCTGGAACGCCTGGTCACGGCCTGCGCCGCCGCCGGTGACCTGGACCGGGCGGTGGCGCACGCGCAGCGCTGGCAGGCCCTCGACACGCTGCATGAGCCCTCGTCACCAGGCGCTGATCCGGCTGCTGGCGTGGACCGGGCAGCGGTCCGCCGCCCTGCGCCAGTACCGGGCGCTGGTCCGGATCCTCGACACCGAGCTGGCGGTGCGGCCTCTGCCGGAGACCACCCGGCTCTACGACGATGTCCGCGCCGGGCGGCTGGCCCCGCCTCCCGGGCGGCCCGCTCCCGCCCGGCCCGCCCCCCGGCCGAGCCGGCGGAGACCGGGCCGGAGCGGGCTGACGCTGGGCCGGAGCGGGCCGACGCCGGGCCAGGGCCGGGCTGGCCCCTGGTCGGACGGCACGAAGAGCTGCACGCCCTGCACGCCGCCCGGCGCGAGGGTGGGCGCGGCGGGCCGGGTGGTGACGGTCCTCGGGCGCGGCCGGCAGCGGCAAGACCCGGCTGCTGGATGAGTTCCGCGGTGAGGTGCAGGCCGCCGGGAGCGTGGTGCTGGCCGCGCGATGCCACGACGGCGAGAGCGAGCTTCCGTTCGTACTCGCCGCGGACCTGCTGCACACGGCGCTGTCGGTCTGCCCGGAGCTGCCTGCCCGGCTGCCCGCGCACACGGCGGCGATGACCGGCCGGCTCTGCCCCGAGCTGGCGGCGGACTACCCAGATGACCCGGCCCCGCTGGACAGCCCGATGGCACTGACCCGGCTGTACGGCGCGATCGGGGAGGTGCTGCGGACCGCGGCGTCGCCGGACCCGGCCGGGCGGCCGGGTCCGGCGGGGGTGGTCTTGGTCGAGGACGCGCACTGGGCCGACGGCCCGTCCCTGGACCTGCTGGCCTACCTCGTCCGCAGGCTGGCCGGCTGGCCGCTGCTGCTGGTGATCAGCTGCTCTACCGAGCACGCGGAACGGCTCCGCGGGCTGCGGGCCGCGCTCGGCGAGGCGGCCGACGCCGACCGCAGCACCATGGTCGAACCCGCTCCGCTGCACGAGGAGGAGATCCGGGACCTGCTGCTGCGCTCGGGAGTCCGGGACGCGGACGTGGGCCGGCTGCTGGCCCAGACCCGGGGACTGCCCATGCTGGTCCGGGAGTATGTGGAGGGACTCCGCTCGGGGGCCGGTGATGGCGAGCAGCGCTGGTGGCCGCCCGCCTCGGTCCGGGAACTGCTGCGCAGGCGGCTGCAGGCGGCCAGCGAGCCCACCCTGCAGATGCTGTCCACCGCGGCGGTGCTGGGCAGCGGCAGTGATGCCGACCTGCTCAGGGCGGTCAGCGGGCGGGGCGAGACGGAGACCGTGGAAGCGCTCGACGAGGCGGTCCGCCGGTTCCTGATCACCGAGATACCGCCGGCCGGGGACCGCGGCGTGCCCTGCTACGACTTCCCGTACGAGGCCCTGCGGGAGGTCGTCTACGAGTCCGCGACCCTGGCCCGGCGCAGGCTGCTGCACGGCCGGGCCGCCGACGTGCTGATCCGCCGGTACGAGCGGGACCCGGTGACTACCCGGGCCGCGGCCATCGCGGAACACCTGCAGCGGGCGGGCCGGGACCCCGAGGCGGCCGGCTGGTGGTGGCGGGCCGCCGGGCGGGCCCGGGATCTGTACGCCCACGCCGAGGAGTACGCGTACCTGCGCCGGGCCGAGGCCCTGGGCTTTCCGCCGGCGCAGGTGGCCGTGGCCCTCGGCGACGTGCTCACCGTGCTGGGCCGGTACCGGGAGGCGCTGGCCGAGTTCGAGGCCGGGGCGTCGGCGCTCGACGGCCAGCGTGACGGGCAGCTGGCTGGGGAGGGGGCGGCCGGCGGCGCATCGAGCACAAGCTGGCCGAGGTGCATCACCGGCTGGGCGACTGGGCGCTGGCCGAGGCACATCTGGACGTCGCCCTCGAGTTGCTCGGGGCTGTGACCCGAGCCGCCGGGCCCGGATCGAGGCGGACCGCGCGGTACTGGCCTACCGGCGCGGCGCCATGCAGGCCGCGGCCAGCCTGGCCGAGGGCGCACTGGAAGCGGCCCGCCGGGCCGCCGACCCGGCCGCCGTCGCCCAGGCGCTGAACGTGCTGGGCATGCTGGACGCGCGGCGCGGAGCCGCTACCTCGGCCGCGGCCCGGCTGCGGGAAAGCCTGGACCACGCGCGCGGCCTGCCTGACCCGGGAGCCGCGGTGGCCGCGCTCAACAACCTCAGCCGGCTGCTGGCCGACAGCGGCCAGCCGGGGAGGCCCTGCCACTGGCCCAGGAGGCGCTGGCGCTCGGCCGCGAACTGGGCGACCAGCACCGGGTGGCCGCGCTGCACACCAACCTGGCCGACCTGCTGCACGCGGCCGGGCAGCGTGACGCGGCCCTGGCCCACCTCAAGGAAGCCGCGCGCGGTTTCGCTTCCGTGGACACCGGGGGCACCCCCCGCCCGGAGGTGTGGACCCTCGTCGAGTGGTAGCGAGACGAACGGCAGGAGCGGGCCGCCGCAGGATTTCCCTGCGGCGGCCCGTTGCCGGTCACCGCGTTCTGAGCGGCCTAGTGGCTGACCACCTCACCTGTCGTGGGGTCGAGCAGGACCGGGTCGAACTGCGGCCGCACGTGAAAGTCCAGCAGGCCGCCCCAGCCATCCAGGCTGCCGGCGATCTGGTCGAAGGACCCGCGGCCGAGCCGCTGGCCAGACAGCCAGTTGTCCTCGATGAACTTGACCACCGAGGACTGGTCGGTCAGGTTGTGGCTGACGTAGTTCTCCCGCGTGTACGGCGAGATGACCAGCATCGGCACCCGCATGCCGTAGCCGCAGCGGTCCGGGTACTTGCCAAGCATCACCGGCTGGCTGGTGCAGACGTCGGCGTCCTCGGCGGTGTGCGAGCCGTTGACCCGCGGGGAGTTCTGGTGGTCATACCAGCCGTCGGAGTCGTCGTAGGTGACGACGATCGCGGTGGACTTCCAGTACGGGGACTGTTCGATCTGGTTGATCGTGTTCACCACGAAGTTCTGCTCGTCGATCGGGTCCGAGTATCCCGGGTGGCCGTCCTGGTACGCCGCCGCCTTCAGGTAGCTCACGGCTGGCATGTTGCCGTCCTTGAGCGTGGTGTAGAAGTCGGACAGGTCGTACTGGTGATTGGCCTGATCGGTGTAGCCGATCGCGGCCTCCGACGACGGCGGCAGGTGCTTGGGATTGGCGGTGGACTTGTAGTACTGGAATGGATCGTGGTGCGGCGAGTAGTCGGACACGATATCGCCGCCGATGTTCGTGTGCGTCGAACCGCACACCGCGTAGCCGGCGCTGTTTGTCGCGGTCGGGGCGAACCCCCCCTGGAACCAGCCCCAGGTGACGTGCTTCGCGTTGAGCAGGTTCCCGATGTTCTTGCCGGTCATCACCCCGACCGGGTTAGTGGTGGTGTGACTGGTATCCGAGCAGTCGTCGTAAGCCGGGTCCAGGTCTCCGTAAATGGTGCCCAGGCCGCTCTTGTTCAGGTTGCTCACGGTGCCCGGGTCGGCGACCGGGGCACCGGTGGACGGGCTGACCGCGTAACCAGGGCTGTCGTTGCCGGAGATGACATTGAGCGCGCCCGGCGTGGACGGCCCGAAGTTCGTGCCGTAGTTGTTGTCGCTCAGGGCGTAGTGCTGCGCATAGTTCCACAGCCCGGTGACGGTGTTGCCGTCGTAGTAGTCCATGACCAGGCCGGGTGCACCATAGGGCGTCGTCGGCGTCCCTGTGCAGGTGGGTGTCCCGGTCTCCTGGACGAACCGGTCCATCTTGCCGCCGTTGAACGCCAGCTGCTCCGCCGTGTAGCCGTGATCCTGGTCGCAGGTGAGCGCCTGGGCATGAGTCGAGCCGCGTCGGGTTGTACGTGTTCGGGTTGTGGGTGAGCAGGGCGGGGGTGAGCCCGTTCACCGAGGGGGTACCCGGCTTGGCGTGGAACGGTGAGCCGTCGGTGTTGGTCGCGTACGGGTAGGTGCCGAAGTAGTGGTCGAACGACACATTCTCGTCGAAGAGCACGACCACGTGCTTGATCGGCGTCCTGGCGGGCGCCACCACGCGGTACGCGCTCGCGGACACCGGCCTGGCCGCCAGCCGGCCGCACCCGCGCTGAATGCGCTGGCGCCGGCTGTCGTGGCGCTGACGGCTCCGCCGACGGCCAGGGCGCCTGCGGCGAGCACAGCCGTGTACGACCGATGCCACCTGCGCCTACTCCGGCCACTCCGCGTACCTTCGACTGGGCCTTCGCCCATATCACCCTCCTGAGTCTGGGGCGGATCATGGCGCCATCGCCAGCACATGGGCGAGCGGCACCATTGCGCACAACAGACCCAAAGCTTTCGGAGAGGCATGTCCAAACGGCGTCCAGCTGCTTAACGGTAGGCAAACGCGTGAACAAGAATGGTTCGGGCCGCCAGCTCCGGAGCGTGACCCGCGGCGGTCACGCCAGCAGGCCACGGCCCAGATAATCGCGGCTGTCCCTCACGCCGGGCAGGGTGAAGAAATAGCCGCCCCCGAACGGGCTGATGAAATCGGCCATCGGCTCGCTGATCAGCCGGGTCTGCACCGTCGCGAACTGGCGCGCGATGTCCTGCTGGTAGCAGACGAAGATCAGCCCCATGTCGAGGTCACCCACGGAGTCGATACCCCGGTCGTAGTTGTGCGCGCGGCGCAGGATGCGGTTGCGCTCCGTCTGCGGGGTGCGCGGGTTGGCCAGCCGGATGTGCGCGGTGAGCGGGATCACGTCACCGGTGGGGTCGAGGGTGTAGTCGGGGCGGGCGAACTCGGCGTTGGCGTCCAGCGGCGCGCCCGTGTCCTTACGCCGGCCGATCATGTTCTCCTGCTCGATGATGTCAACCCGGTCCCAGAACTCGACGAACATCCTGATCAGCCGGACGACCTGGTAGCTGCCGTGCGCGGTCCAGGCCGGCTCGCCCTGGGCGCCCGGCTGGACCCAGACCAGGTTGTTCATGGCCTCGGCCGGCTGGTGTCGGGGTTGGCGATGCCGTCCATGAAGCCCTGCAGGTTCCGGGGCGTGGTGCCGGCCGGCCGGGCCGGGCTGGAGAACCCGTCGATGCGCCACAGCACCTGCATGCCGCCCCGGGTGTGCTGGGCGATGTCCCGGAGCGCGTGCAGCACCGTGTCCTGGCTGCCCGCACTCAGCTGCAGGCTCAGGTCCCCGCCGCACTGCGCCGGGTCGAGGTCGTCGTTGGGGAAGGCGGTCATCGGGGTCAGCGCCGGCGGGCTTGCGGGCAGCCAGCCCGTAGCGGTCGTCGAACAGGGTGGACCCGGCGCCGACCGTGACGGTGAGGCCGTCGGGGATCACAGTCGGCCCGAGCACCCCGGAATCGGCGGGCGGACCGCCGATGCCGACCTGCGGCGGGACCCCGCCCGCCGTGAGGAAGCGGGCCCGGGCCGTGATGGTGCGCAGCAGGTCGGTCAGCTCTCCCCGGCCGTCAGCGGTCACGTTGAACGAGAGCATGACCGTCTGCCGCTGCGGCTTGGCCAGGATGCCCGCCTGATGCTGCCCGTGGAACGGGACGGCCGGCAGCCGGCCTCCCAGCATCTCGGCGTCGAGGACCTGGCCCGGCGCGGCAGCCTGGGACGAGCGGTAGGCGTACCCGGCCCCGGCACCCGCGGCGGCGCCGGCGACGACCCCAGTGACGGCCCCGGTGACCCCGGCGCCGAGCGCGCCGCGCAGGAACGAGCGGCGGGGCGGGAGGGCCGGGCACGAGCCCGCGTCCGCGTCGTGGGGGCCGTTATCCCGCTCGAGCTCGCTGACCACCGGCGGGTTACTCGCGGGTTCGCTGACCGCGGGGCCGTCAGCCACTCCCCCTCCCTGAGCTGGGTCGCCAGACGCGGGCATCATCACCTCCGCGGCTCGGTGATGGCCGCGATCGGGGCGAGTTCCTGCAGGAGCTGCCCGGCGGCGGCGTCAATCTGCTGGCGCCGGCCGGTACCCAGCGCGCGGACGGGCGTCCAGCGGCCGCCGGGCCGTTCTTCGGCCACGAGCAGGCTGCCCAGCTTGTCCAGTCCCGCGTAGACCGCGGGCAGGTCCGGGTACCGCGCGGCGAGAAGCGGGTGCAGGATCGTGAGCAGTTCCCGGATTCCGGTGATGTTGGCCGCGGTGTGGCCAGTGTCGTCCCGCTGCCGTAGTCGTCGTGCCCGGTCAGCTGGAATTCCAGCGCGTTCTCCAGGATCTCGTAGGTGCGCAGGCCCAGGTCGGGCACGTCGACCTCCATGCCCGGCCAGAACCGGCGCAGGGTCTGGACGTCGCCGGTCCAGCGTGGCCGCCGGACCGTCCAGCTGCCGGGCGCTCTGCCCGTGCCACAGCCCGTACTCGATCCGGTAGAACCCGGTGAAGGCGGGGTCGGACACCCCGCGGGGCAGCCCGTCCGGGCGGCCGTCGATCTCGGTGTCGTAGTTGCCGAAGGTGCCGTACGCCGCGCCCAGCCGCTCATAGGTCAGGTGCGCGGGGAGCCACGCGGCCCGGGCCGCGTTCAGGCGGCCCGCGCGGATCAGCCTGGTGAGCAGGCCGCCTGCCGGGCCAGCGTGCCAAGCCCGGCGCTGACGTAGGCGTGATAGGCGCGGGCCGGGCCGAGCAGGTCGTTGGTGGTGACGGGCAGGATGCCCTGCGCTCCCTGATGGTGGCCGCCGACCCGCACCGTGGGGCCGGTGAGCGTGTCGGTGTCCTGGATGAAGCAGCGGAACGCGTAGCTGCCTGACGCCAGGTCCAGGCGTATCGGGCGGGTGGTGCCCGGCCCGAGGCCCGATACCTCCGCGAAGACCGCCCCGCTGGCCGGGTTGATCAGGTAGGCCTCCGCGCCGGCCGTACCGGAGTTGCGGACCTGGAAGGTCTGCAACCCGGCGCGGGCACGATGCCAGCCGGCCCCGCACGCACCGGTGGAGACCGTGATCACGTTCCCGGCCCCCGGGGAATGGGTGCCGCAGCCGGACAGCCCGGCCGCCAGCACGAGAGCCGCCATCCCGGCCAGGGCCCGGGGAGCTAACGGCAGGGGACGCGCGGGCCGCACGTCAGCGGGCACCTGACCCCCCTCAGCACGAGATCAGACCAGAACGTTCGGATGGGACGTAGAGCAACTGCAGAATAGCCAGACAGCACAGGACATCCTGGCCCAGGGGCGGCCCCGCGGCAACATTCACCGCCCATTTCGCTGGCCGTCACGTCCCGTTTCCGGCGGGTGAGCTGGCTGGGCGTGGGACGGATGGGCGAGGCGCTGGACGCGCTGTGGCAGGCCGACGACGGGATCCTGGGCGGCACGCGGCGGCCGGCTGGTCGCCGGTTCCGGAGCCGCGGAGGTACCCGCGCCGGTATCCCGGGGCGGGGACCGGGAATATGCTCGGCAGCTAGCCGACGGCGACGGCTGCGGCGGCGATGAATGCGGCGCTGTCACGCCGCGACCAGGCAGGAGGCGTTCCCGGTGAGTTCGAGCACTCCGGAGCAGGTGCCGCCCGGCCCGCCCGGCGGTAGCGCCGGGCCGGGCCGGCGCAGCCACCTGCCCAGGCTTCTCGTGCTGGTCAGCGTGCTCACCGTGCTGCTGGCCGCCGCGGTCGCCATTCCCGCCTACCTGGCCAGCCGGAATCACGCCGCGCTGGCCGCGCAGCAGGCCCGGGTGTCCGGCATCCCGGCCAGCGTGTCCACCAGCCTGGCCAACCTCATGGTACTCAGCCCGGTGCCCGGGGTCCGGGCCCCCGGCTTCACCCTGACCGACCAGGACGGCCACACGCTGAGCCTGTCCAGCATGCGGGGCAAGGTCGTGGTGCTCCAGTTCATGGACCCGCACTGCACCGACATCTGCCCGATCGTGTCGGCCGAGTTCGTGAAGGCGTACCACGACCTGGGCCCGCTGGCCAGCAAGGTGGTGTTCGCCGCGGTGAACGTAAACGTCTACCACGCCCGCGTCCAGGACATGGCCAAGTACACCCGGGCCCAGGCCCTGAACACCATACCCAGCTGGCATTTCCTCACCGGGCCGGTACCTGCGCTGAAGTCGGTCTGGCGCGGCTACAACATCCAGGTCTACGCCCCCAACCCGAACGCTGACGTGCAGCACACCTCGGTCGTCTACTTCATCGACCCGCAGGGCCGGGAGCGCTACCTCGCCTCCCCAGAGGCCGACCACACCAAGTCGGGCACGTCCTACCTGCCCGCCAGCCAGCAGATCGCGTGGGGGCACGGCATCGCGCTGGTCGCCCGCCAGCTCGCCAGCTAGCTCCCCGGGCGGCTCGCAGGCTCGCTGCCGGGCGGCTCGCGCCCCGGCCGGCCGCCCGCCCGCCCGCCTGGGGGCTAGGCGGCCCGCGCCCCCGCCCGCGTCCGCGCCGGAGTCCCACGCCCGGCTACCGGGCCGGCCCCGCCTGGGCCCCCGACCGCGCCCGGGCTCCGCACCGGGCCCTGGTGCCCCGCCGCGCCGGACCGTTCCCCCAGCACCGCGGCGTAGTGCCCGATCAGCTGATCGCCCAGCGCGCTCCAGCTCCGGGCCAGCACCCGCTGGCGGCCCGCCTGGCCCATCGCGGCCCGGGCCAGCGGGTCGGCGGCCAGCCGCTGGGTGGCCGCGGTCAGCGCGCCCCCGTCCCCGGGGGCCACCAGGTAGCCGGTGACCCCGTCCTCGACCAGGTCGACCGGGCCGCCCACGGCCGGGGCCACCACCGGCAGCCCGGACGCCGCGGCTTCCTGGATGGTCTGGCCGAACGTCTCGTGGCAGCCGCTGTGCACGAACACGTCCAGGCTGGCGAAGATGCAGGCCAGCTGCTCGCCGCGGTGCTGGCCGAGGAAGACCGCGGACGGCATGAGCTTGCGCAGCCGCGGCTCGGCCGGGCCGCCGCCCACGATGACCAGGCGTACCCCGGGCAGCGCGGCGACCCCGGCCAGCAGCTCCACCTGCTTCTCCGGGGCCAGCCGGCCGACGTACCCGGCCAGCACCTCCCCGTCCGGTGCGAGCGCCCGGCGCAGCTGACCGCTGCGGGCCGCCGGGCTGAACCGCTGGACGTCCACGCCGCGTCCCCACATCCAGATCCGCTGGACGCCGTGCGCGGCCAGCCGCTCGACGCTGGGGGTGGACGGCGCGAGCGTCCGGTCGGCGGCGTTGTGGATGCCGCGCAGCCAGCGCCACGCGGCGGCCTCCGCGAGGCTGCCCCAGTGGTACGCCCGGGCGTAGCCGGGCACATCGGTCTGGTACACGGCCACCACCGGCAGCCGCAGCAGCCGGGCCGACCGGCTGCCCAGCGCGCCGAGGAAGAACGGGCTGGCCAGGTAGACCAGTTCGGCGCGGTGCCCGAGCAGCGCGCGCTGGATGGCCGGGGAGGCCAGGCCGAGCCGGACGCTGCAGTACCCCGGGAACGGCACCGAGCGCACCCGGAACACCGGGAAACCATGCTGGGTGTCCGCTGCGACCCCGGTGGCGGGCTCCGGGGCGATGACGAGGGGCTGATGTCCCCGCGCGACGAGATGCTCGGCCACCCGGAGCACACTGTTGGCCACGCCGTTCACCTCGGGCGGGAAAGATTCGGTGATGATCCCAATCCGCACGCTGCCACCATGCAACGCGGTCGTGGCAGCCGCCCTGGCCTGCCGTGGCCAGGGCGAGAACTGTCGGTGACATCTGCGCGCAGCAGGCGGCCTGGTGTCCACCTGGTGGCCGCATTGTGTCCACTTTCCCACATTCCTGCAGGTAGATCGCATGTCGCATAAGCTGCGGTGACCGGCCCGCCGCCTTCCCAGATTGCGCTGCCCACGTGACCTCACCCCGCCCTGTTCCCGGCCCGGCCCCCCGGAGCTGGCCCCGGTCCCGGCCCTGGTGGCTGGTCGAGGCGGGCCTGGCCGGCCGGCCCAGCTTCGTCATCGCCCCGGTGCTGGCCTGCTCCGGCGCGGCGGTGATCGCGGCCCTCCGGGTCACCCGCCACCCGGCCGGGCCGTTCGCGGCGTCCCTGGTCGAGGGGGTGCTGCCGCTGGGCACGGCCATGGCCGTGGCCCGCCTGATCGGCACCGACCCGGCACTGGAACTGCAGCTGAGTTACCCGGCGGCCTACCGCCGTACGCTGCTGCGCCGGGCCGCCCTGGTCGCGGCCTGGTCCGGCGCGTTCGCGGCCGTCACGGCCGCGGCCGTCCAGGAAGCCGGGCTGTGGGCTCCCGGCCCGGCCCGGGCCCAGCTGGCCTGGTTCACCGTCACCGCCGCGCTGGCCGCGATCGCGGTGGCAGCCGGGGCAGCGGCGGCGGACGGCCGGATCGGGGCCGCCGTAGCCGCCCTGGTCTGGGTCGTCCAGGAGGGACTGGCCCGGAGCTTCGCGGGTCATCCCGCGCTGCGCCCCGTCTACCTGTTCGCCACCAGCCGCCCCGGGCCGGACCCAGCTGGCTACTGGGCGAACCGGGGGGTGCTGCTGCTGATCGCGGCGGCCGCCGCGCTGGCCGGATGGCTGCTGCTGGGCCGGCCGGTGCGCCTCCTGCACGGTGTCCCTGAGATGCGCGGGGGCGGCTGAGATGGCCGCGCTGCTCGGCTCGGCCGCCTGCGAATTCCGGATGCTGGTCCGGATGTGGGGGCTGTGGGCGGCGATCGCGGTCGCGGGGATCGCGGGCACCCGGCTGGCCGGGATCCCGCTGAGCACCCAGCTGATCTGGCCGGCCCGGGCCGAGGTGGGCGTCTACGCGGTGAACTTCAACCTGCTCGTGCCCCTGATCGCCGGGCTGGCCCTGGCCGGCCGGGCGGGCCGGGACACCCGGCTCGGCCTGGCCGAGCTGCTGGAGTTGAACCGGGTCCCGGCGCGGCGCCCGGCTGTGGGGCAGGTTTCTCGGCGCGGCCGCCGCGGTGGGCACCCAGACCCTGGCCAGCTGGATCGTGGTGCTGCTGGTGATCGCGGCGCAGCGGCGCTCGGTGCTGCCGCTCGGCTGGGGGCTGGCTGCGTTCGCCGCGGTGCTGCTGCCGGGGCTGATCTTCGTGACGGCGCTGTCCCTGGCCGTCCCGGCGGTCCTGTCCCCCGCGGTGTACCGGGTGCTGCTGGCGGGCTACTGGTTCTGGGGCAACCTGATGCCGCCCCGGCTGATGCCGACGCTCGCGGCGACACCGCTGCTGCCGCTGGGCACGTACGCGGCGGACGGGCTGTTCGCCCGGGGCGTGCCCGGCGGCCTGGCCGGGCTGCCGTACCTGCTGCGCAGCGCGCGGTCGGCGGCGCAGGCCACGGCCAGCATCGGCCTGCTGCTGGGGCTGGCGCTGGCCGCCGTCGTCCTGCTCCAGCTCGTCGAGGCGCGCCGGGCCCGGGCCGGCTGAGGGGGCCGGGGGATGGACGTGTCACTGAGAGGGGTCCGCAAGACGTACCGGGGCGGGATCACCGCCCTGGACCGTCTCGACCTGGACATCCCGCCGGGGATGTTCGGCGTGCTGGGGCCGAACGCGGCGGGCAAGACCACGCTGATGCGCATCCTGGCCGGCGTCTCGCGGCCAGACCGCGGGTCGGTCCGGGCCGGCGGCTGGGACCTGACCCGGCCGCGCGAGCGGCGGCAGTTCCAGGAACGGCTCGGCTACCTGCCCCGGGACCTGGGCCTGTACCCGGAGCTGACCGGCCGGCGGTTCCTCGACTACGCGGGGACGCTCAAGGGGATGTCCAGCCCGCGGCGGCGGCACCGCCGGGTGGACGCGGTGCTGCACCTGGCCGGCCTGGAGGAGGTGGCGGACCGGCCGGCCGGCGGGTACTCGGGCGGGATGCGGCGGCGGCTCGGCCTGGCCCAGGCCCTGCTCAATGACCCGGCAGTGCTGCTGCTGGACGAGCCGACCGCGGGCCTGGACCCGCAGGAACAGACCCGGGTGCGGATGCTGCTGGCCTCGATGGCCGGGCAGCGCACGGTGGTGCTGGCCACCCGCGACGCGGCGGACGTGTCGAGCACCTGCCGCCGGTGCGCGGTCCTGGCCGGCGGCCGGGTGATCTTCCAGGGCGAGGCGGCCGGCCTGGCCCGCGCAGCCGACGGCCTGGTCTGGTCGGTGCAGACCGACCGGCCGCTGAGCGCGCTGCAGGCCGCCACCGTGGCGTCCGCGGTCCGGCTGCCGGACCGCACCGTGTACCGGGTGATCTCGCCGGCGCCGCCGCTCCCATCGGCGCAGCCGCTGCGGCCCGGGCTGGAGGACGGTTACCTGGCCCTGATCCGGCAGCACACCCGCGCGGCCGCCCGGGCGCTGCCAGACTAGTGATCATGCACACTCTGGTCGTCGATCACCCGCTCATCGCCCACAAGCTGACCGCGCTGCGCGATGAGCGTACCGACTCCCCCACGTTCCGCCAGCTCACCGACGAGCTCGTCACGCTGCTCGCCTACGAGGCCACCCGCGAGGTGCGGGTGCAGCCCGAGGTGGTGACGACCCCGGTCGGCGAGGCCCGCGGGGTCAAGCTCGCCCGGCCCGTGCCGCTGGTCGTCCCGGTGCTGCGAGCGGGGATCGGCATGCTGGACGGCATGATCCGGCTGCTGCCCACGGCCGACGTGGGCTTCGTCGGCCTGGCCCGCGACGAGGAATCGCTCGTCGCCGCGACGTACGCCAACCGGCTGCCGGCCAACCTGGCCGGCCGTGACGTGTTCGTGCTGGATCCCATGCTGGCCACCGGCGGGACCCTGGAGACCGTGATCACCATGCTGAGCCAGCGCGACGCGGCGTCGGTCACGGCGGTCTGCCTGCTGGCCGCCCCGGAGGGAATCGAGCGGATCAAGGCGGCCTTCCCCAGCGACGACGAGCCGCTGCCGGTCCGGGTGGTTACCGCGGCCATGGACGAGCGGCTGAACGAGCGCGGCTACATCGTGCCCGGCCTCGGCGACGCGGGCGACCGCCTCTTCGGCGAGATCTGACCCCCGCCTCTGGCGGCATCTGACCCCCGCCTCTTTCCGCATCTGGGCAGCCTCTGGCGGCATCTGGGCTCAGCCTCCGGCAGCATCTGGCCTAAGCGCGGACGCGCCCCGATACGTCCCGGTACGGTGGTCTTTCCTGAGGCGGCCGCCGCGCGGATCCGGCCGTGCCCCGGATTCCGCTGCTGGCCGGGCTACTCGCCGGGGTGCCGGAGCGGCAGACGTCCCGCAAGCGCTGGAGGCGTGGTGCGCGATCAGCAGGCCGGCACCGGGTACCTGGCTGAGCTGGGACCGGGCTTAGGACCGGGCGCGCGGATCGCCGGGTACTGGCTGGAAGAGCAGATCGGCCGGGGCGGGATGGCCGTCGTGTTCCGGGCCCGGGACGAGCGGCTGCACCGGCTGGTGGCGCTGAAGGTGCTGGTGCCCGCGCTGGCCGGGGACGAGGAGTTCCGGCAGCGGTTCATCCGGGAGTCCCGGGCCGCGGCGGCGGTGGATGACCCGCACATCATCCCGGTGTTCGAGGCGGGCGAGGCCGCCGGCGCGCTGTTCATCGCGATGCGCTTCGTGCCCGGCGGGGACGTGTACAGCCTGGTCCGCGGGACCGGGCCGCTGTCGGCGGCCCGGGCGGTGGCGATCGTCTCCCCGGTGGCGTCGGCGCTGGACGCCGCGCACGCGGCCGGGCTGATCCATCGCGACGTCAAGCCCGCGAACATGCTGCTGGACACCCGGCCGGGGCGGCCTGATCACGTGTACCTGTCGGACTTCGGGCTGAGCAAGGGGACCGTGTCCACCTCGACCGGGCTGACCGGCGCCGGGCATTTCATGGGCACCCTGGACTACATCTCCCCCGAGCGGATCGAGGGTCACCAGGCCGGCGGCCGGGCCGACCAGTACGGGCTGGCCTGCTCGGCGTTCGAGATGCTGACCGGCGCGCCGCCGTTCCGGTCCGGCGAACCCGCGGCGCTGATGTACGCGCAACTCCGCCAGCCGCCGCCTACCCTGACCTCCCGGCGGCCCGACCTGCCAGCCGCCGCGGACCAGGTCCTCGCCCGCGCCCTGGCCAAGAACCCCGCCGACCGCTACGCCAGCTGCCGGGACTTCGCCGACGCGCTCCGCGCGGCGTTCAGCCTCGCGTCCTACGATTCCGGGCCCGAACCCATCCCGCCGGCGGACCACCCGCCGGCCGCGGAGCACCCGCCGGCCGCAGACCACCCGCCGCCCGTGGACCACCCGCCGCCCGGGCCCGTCCGGCCCACCGCCGCGGACGACGTGCCCGCGGCCGCCCCCGCTGCCCGTCCCGCGTCGGCCCGTACCCCGTCGGCCCGTACCCCGTCGGCCCGCACCCCGTCGGCCCGCACCCCGTCGGCCCGCACCCCGTCGGCCCGCACCCCGTCGGCCCGGCCCGGCCCGCCCGCCCGTCATGCCGTGGCCACTCCCCCGGCCCTGTCCCCTCCGCACGCTCTCCCCGGGCCGTCCGTTCCCCCCGCCGCATTCGGACGTCCCGCCCCGGCCCGCCGGAGGCGGTCCCGCCGCGCCATCCTGGCCGCGCTCGCGGCCGTCCTCATCCTGGTCGCGGCGGCTATCGGGGCCCATATCCTGCGCGGCAGGCTGGCCAGCCCCCGGCTGGCCAGGATCCCGATCGCCGCGGCGTCCAGGATCGCGCCGGTGAGCGGCGACGAATACGTCATCTACCGCGCGGGCCAGAACGCGAGCGCCCGGGTGCACGGCGAGGTCAGCCACGTGATCCGGGGCGAGACCGCCGAACTGTACGCCCAGCAGTTCCCGTACCGGCACGCGCCGGTCGCGGTCGGGTCGGTCGTCCTGAAGGCGTCCCGCAGCGGGGCCACCTACGCGTTCTCCGTGACCCCGAGCCTGGCCACGCGCTACTACGCCGAGCTGTTCCCGAGCAGCAGCGCGACCACCCCGCTGGCCCGCTCGCGGACCGTGACCGTGTACGTCAGCAGGGACGTGGCGGGCGGGCGCGCCCCGAAGTGCGGTAGCCCGTTCTGCCCGCCGGCGGTCCACATGCACGTCTTCGTGCCGGCCTCGGCGATGGGCACGGAGCTGTCGAAGCGCTGGTACACCTACGTCGCGCCGGCAGCCGGCGCGGCGGTGAAGCTGCAGCTCCTGGGACCGGGCAACCCCAAGGTCAGGCCGCTGCTGAAAATGGTCAGCCCGCAGGTCAGCAAGCCGCGCCAGGTCTCCGCCACCGAGATTGACCTGACGCTCAGGTTCCCGGCCGGCTACGGCCCGCTGCTCTCGTTGTGGCACTTCGCGGCCTGCACGGCGGATACCGAGACCCGGGACGGGCTCGGGCTGCCCGGCCATCACCAGTGCAGCGCCAGTACCGTCCCCCCGGCCAGCTACCTCGGCTAGCCGACTGGCTCGCAGGTCCGATGAGCTGGCTACGTGCCGACCGGGTGCCAGACGGTCTTGGTCTCCAGGAAGGCGAGCAGACGCCGCAGGCCCGGATCCGCCGCCCAGTCCTCGGCCACCCAGGCTGGGCCGGCGGCGAACACCCGCTTGACGTTCCCGGCTGCGAGCCGCTCGAGGTCCGCCCGGCCCGCGGGGTCCGCGCCGGTCAGGTCGATCGCGTTGACGTCCTGGTGCGCGGCGAGCACCGGCGCGAGCTCGGCGGGCCGCCCGGTCAGCACGTTGACCACACCGCCCGGCACGTCGGAGGTGGCCAGCACCTCGGCCAGGCTGACCGCGGCCAGCACGGCCGGCCCGCTGACGGCCAGCACCGCGGTGTTGCCGGTGGCGATGACCGGCGCGAGCACGCTGGCCAGCCCGAGCAGCCCGGCCGCGGGGGGCGCCAGCACGGCCACCACGCCGGTCGGCTCGGGCACGCTGAGGTTGAAGTACGGGCCGGCCACCGCGTTGGCGCCCCCCGCGATCTGCGCGACCTTGTCGGGCCAGCCCGCGTACCAGACCCAGCGGTCGATGGCCGCCGCGACGTCACGCGCCGCACCGTCGCGGTCACGGTAATTCGCCGCAACGAAAACCTCGTCGGTGAACTGCCCCGCCCGGCCTTCGAGCATTTCGGCCACCCGGTACAGGACCTGGCCGCGGTTGTAGGCCGTCGCGCCGGACCAGCCCCCGAACGCCTTGCGGGCCGCGACCACTGCGTCGCGGGCATCCTTGCGGGACGCCAGCGCCGCGTGCGCGAGCAGGGTGCCGTCCGGCGCCGTGACCGGGAACGACCGGCCCGACTCCGACCGGGGGAACACGCCCCCGATGAACAGCTTGTAGGTCTTGCGCACCGCCAGCCGGCTATCGCTGGGGGCGCCCCGGCCCGGCCCGGCGGCTTCCGGAGCGGCCTGCGTCCGGTCCGGCTGGGGTGAGGGTGCCGGGCGGGCGGCCTTGGGCGCAGCCCGTTCCCCGCCGGCCTGGGGCGAGGCAGCCTTGCGGGCGGTTTTCGTTGCGGAAGATTTTGGCGCTTTTTCCCGGGGGGAGCGGCGGTCAGGCATCGAGGTACCCGGCCAGCCCGTGACGCCCGCCTTCCCGGCCGAACCCCGACTCCTGGTAGCCGCCGAACGGGCTGGCCGGGTCGAACCGGTTGTAGGTGTTGGCCCAGATCACCCCGGCGCGCAGGCGCTGCGCCATCCAGAAGATCCGGCTGCCCTTCTCGGTCCAGATCCCGGCGGACAGCCCGTACGGGGTGTTGTTCGCCTTGGCCACGGCTTCCTCCGGAGTGCGGAACGTGAGCACGGACAGCACCGGCCCGAAGATCTCTTCCTGGGCGATCCGGTGCGCCTGGCTGACCCCGCTGAACACGGTGGGCGGGAACCAGTAGCCCCGGTCCGGCAGGGCGCAGGCCGGTGACCAGCGCTCCGCGCCCTCCTGCTCGCCGGCCGCGGTCAGCTCGGTGATCTTATCGAGCTGCTGGCGGGAGTTGATCGCGCCGATGTCGGTGTTCTTGTCCAGCGGGTCGCCCAGCCGCAGCGTGCCGAGCCGCCGCTTGAGCCGGTCCAGCACGGTGTCCGCGACCGACTCCTGGACCAGCAGCCGGGAGCCCGCGCAGCACACGTGGCCCTGGTTGAAGAAGATGCCGTTGACGATGCCCTCCACCGCCTGGTCCAGCGGGGCGTCGTCGAAGACCACGTTCGCCGCCTTGCCGCCGAGTTCCAGGGTGAGCTTCGTGCCGGTGCCCGCGACCGCGCGCTGGATCTCCTTGCCCACCTCGGTCGAGCCGGTGAAGGCGATCTTGTCCACGCCGGGGTGGGCGACCAGGGCCGCACCCGTGGCGCCGTCGCCGGTCAGGATGTTCACCGTGCCGGGGGGCAGGTCCGCCTGCTGGATGACCTCGGCCAGCAGCAGCGCGGTCAGCGGGGTGGTCTCGGCCGGCTTGAGCACGCAGGTGTTGCCGGCCGCCAGCGCCGGAGCGAGCTTCCAGGCCGCCATCAGCAGCGGGAAGTTCCAGGGGATGATCTGGCCCGCCACCCCGAGCGGCCGCGGGCCCGGGCCGAACCCGGCGTGCTCCAGCTTGTCCGCCCAGCCCGCGTAGTAGAAGAAGTGCGCGGCGGCCAGCGGGATGTCCACGTCCCGCGATTCCCTGATCGGCTTGCCGTTGTCCAGGCTTTCCAGCACCGCGAACTCGCGGGCCCGCTCCTGGATGACCCGGGCGATCCGGTACAGGTACTTGGCCCGGTCCCGGCCCGGGGTGGCGCCCCAGGGGCCCTGGTAGGCCTGGCGGGCCGCGGCGACGGCCCGGTCCACGTCCGGCTTCCCGGCCTGCGCCACCTCGGCCAGGGGCTCCTCGGTAGCCGGGTTCAGCGTGGCGAAGTGACCGCCGTCCGCGGGCGGGATGAACTCGCCGCCGATGAACAGCCCGTAGCGGGGGGCGATCGACACCACGTCCGCTGATTCGGGCGCCGGCGCGTAGTCCCAGTCCGGCGTGGCCAGGGGTGAGGTGGCGACCATGGCGTTAACCTACCTCGCCGCGGTTGGGATCACCGGCTCCGGCGCGGGCTGCCCCGGGCTGGCGCGGGATCACGGACTGGCGCGGGATCACGGACTGGCTCGCGGGCCGGCCGGGCGGGCTGCGGGCCGGCCTCGCCACGGCCCACGATCTGGCGATCGCGCAGAGCCGCGTCTTCCTGATCTTCGCGGTGCTGATGGTGGCGCTGATCCAACTGATCCTGTGATGCCGGATCCGGCCAGTGGTGACAGATAACAGCGGTGACAGCGGTGGGGGCGGCCTGGGGACTCAGGTGATGACGTCGTCCACGGTGACGTTCACCGTGACGTCCTGCAGGCCGATCCGGCTGCGCAGCTCGGCGACGGCCCGCCGCTGGACCGCGCGGGCGACCGCGTCCACCTCGTCCCCGTACTGGACCGCGATGGCCAGATCGACTACCGCGGTGCGGCCGAGGACACCGACCGCCGCGTTGGGGTGACGGTGCCTCAGGGTGGCCCGCTCGACCAGTCTCGCTATCCGGCTCTGGGTGCTGCGGCCGAAAGCGACCCGGACGCCGGGCACCATGTTGGCGGCCTCGCGGGCGATTCTGGCCACCACCCGGGCTGCGATACGGATCGCCCCGCCGTCGCTGAGCTCCAGGGTGTACCAGACGTCCGCGACGAGCTTGCGGATCTGGCTGGCGACGGCGACCTTCACCGCGGCGGGCACGGTGACCTGCTCCGCGGCGAGAGTGCGGACAGGTTCCCAGACCCGGCCGAATTCACGCAGCGCGGCCTGGCAGTACAGGCAGTCCCGCTGGTGGCTGGTGAATTGTCGCGCGTACCCGTCGGCGGCCTGCTCGAGTAGTTCATCGATGTCAGCGCCACAGGCCAGGTGCTGATTCGCGTCGCTGAGCAGCAGGCTGACGTCGTGGATTGGCTGGCCAGGGTCGGTCATCCCGTTCACCTCCACTCCGCTAGCGTCTTACTCAGTGTGCGCCTGCCCCGGAACAGGTGGCTACGCACGGCCGGGATACTGCTCCCGGTGATGTTGGCGATCTCCGCATTAGACAGCCCCTCAAAGTGGTGCAGGACGATGGCGACCCGCTGCGGCGGGGGCAGGGCCGTCACGGCCGCCGTCACGGCGTCCACGGTCAGGTCGCGTTCCGCCTGCTGGCCGGGCTCGCCGGCCTCGGCGCTGATGTCGCCGAGCAGATCGAGGGACTCAGTGATCCTCGTCCGGGTGATCCGGTTCAGCGCCCGGCGGGTGACGACCTGGTACAGCCAGGTCGGGAAGCTGGAGTCGGCCCTGAACCCGGGCAACTGCTGCCATGCGGTGACCAGCGCTTCCTGGGCCACGTCCTCCGCATCGTGATGGTTCCCGAGCAGCCGCAACGCGACCCGGTAGGCCAGCCCGCCATGCCGGTCAACGAGTTCGGCGTACGCGTCAACGTATCCCTCCTGGGCCCGCCGGACCAGGTAGTCATCACCGACATCAGAGCCCACCGCCCCTCCCTGTGCCTGCAGCATGCCTATCCTCGCCCGCCGGTGAGCAGATCGCACGGGCGAGGGTCGCATCCGCCGGACCGGGGACCGGCGTTCACTCCCGCGTCTCGTTGGCGTCTTGTTCCCACGGATCGGCAAAAAATGTGCGACGTTTCCGGCCCGGGGGTGTCTAACCAATCAGAGCCGGCCGAATTACAGCCGGGCCGCTCGACACGGCCAGTACCTCGCCGCTTCGCCTATCTTGACAGAGAGAGTGCTTCCTGATGACCGAGACAAGCTCCACCACGTCGGCCAAGCCGGCCAACCGGGTGTCCGACTCCTCCCCGGCCGCCGCCGAGCGGATGACGACCGACGATGGCAAGATCACTGTGGCCCAGAGCGTAGTGCAGAAGATCGCCGGGATCGCCTGCCGCGAGATCAGCGGCGTGCACGCCATGGGCGTGTCGACCAGCCGTGCGTTCGGCGCGGTCCGGGAGCGGATCCCGGGCAGCTCGGGCCCGAACATTGCCCAGGGCGTAGGCGTGGAAGTTGGGGAGACCCAGGCCGCGATCGACCTGGACATCGTCGTGGAGTACGGCGTCAGCATCGCGGATCTGGGCCGGAGCATCCAGCGCAACGTCAGGCAGGCCGTCGAGCGGATGACAGGCCTGGAGGTCGTGGAGGTCAACATCAACGTCGATGACCTCTACCTGCCGGGCACCGACGAGCAGGATGACACGCCTTCGCGCGTGTCATGACGGAGCTGGTTCCTCCCGCGGGGAAACCTGGCGCCCCGGCCGGGGAAAACCCGGCGGTTCCTGACCCGGGCAACGTTGCGGGGCCGGCCGTGGTGGATGGCGTTGACCTTGACGCCGTCGCCGCGGCGGTCCGTGGCTGCCCGGCCATCGATGACCTATCCTCGGGCCCCTGGGGCGGTGTGGTGTCCTATCTTCCGGGACGGCAGGTGGCTGGGGTCCGGGTGGCCTCGGATCACGTGGTGATCTCCGTACTCGGCCGCTGGGGCGCCCCGGTCGGTGAGATGGCCCGCCAGGTCAGGGCCGCTGTCGGACCGCTGGTCGCGCCGCGGCGGGTTGACCTCGTGGTGGCCGACCTGACCGGCGCTCCTGGTGAAGCGCAGGCGGGCGGGCAGCAGGAGGAGGTGGGCTCGTGGACGACGAGCAGTCCCGGCGGCGGGCCAGGCGCGAGTTCATCCGCGCCCATCACCCCGACCGCGGCGGCGACCCCGGCGCCTTCGCCGCTGGCCTCGCCGCCTATGACCGGCTCCCCCACCGCCCACCAGCCGCCCGGATAGTGGTTGTCGCGGACCAGCCGTTGCTGGTGAGCCTGGTGACGGCGGTGCTACGCCGGATCGGCTGGCACCGGCCGCCGCCGCGGGTCAAGTAACGCCCTCGTGAGATTTTGAATGTGAGATGACATGACACGCACCACTGCTATCGGCATCGTGGTCGGGCTGGCCCTCGGCCTGGCCATAGCGTTCGGCAACTTCGGGGACATGCTCATCGTGGCCCTGTTCGCCGCGATCGGCTTCGTCGTCGCGAAGGTCATTGACGGCGAGCTGGACCTCGGTTCCTACTTGTCGCGCCGGCGCGATACCCGATGACGACCAGCACGGCCGTCCTCCCCGCGGCATCCGGCTCCCGGCCCGGGCGTAATGAGCTGGGCATGATCAGCATCAACGACCGGGTGGTGGAGAAGATGGCCGCCCGGGCCGCGATCGAGGTCCCGGATGCTGGTGCGGCCGCGTCCCGGTTCCTGGGCCGGGTGGCCGGCGCTTCGGCCCTCGGCGTCCGCCAGACGAGCCTGACGGATTTGCCGAAAACCTCGGCCGACGTAGACGGCTCGCTCGTCATCCTGGACCTGTCTATCAGCGTGCGCTGGCCCGCGTCCGTCCCCGAGGTCGCCAGCGCGGTCCGGGAAAACGTCCGGAGCCGGGTCAGCGAGCTGACCGGCCTCACCGTCACTGAGGTATCCATCTCGGTCGCGGCCCTGGTCACCGAGCTGCCCCCGCTGCCCCGGGTGCACTGACGGGAGCGCGGAAAAACTATGAGACTGGTTAATCGCGTCCTGGCCGCCCTGCTGAGCCTGGCGCTGCTCATCGTGAGTGTGGTGCTGATCGCCGAAATCATTGCCTATGTGGCGAATCGCCGCACGGTGGTGGTGAGCTGGCATCCGGCTTATGACTGGGCTAAGCACCACACCTGGACCTCAGGCAGCATCCGGGTGATCTGCGGGATCCTGATCTTCGTCGGGCTGGTGCTGCTGCTCGCCGAGCTGAAGCCGGCCCGGGTGTCCCGGCTCGCCGCCGACCCCGCCGAGGCGGGAGCGGACGCCATTGACACCGCGTACACGCGCCGCGGCCTGGCCGCCGCCATCCGGTCCGCCGTCACCGCGGTAGACGGGGTGCGGAGCACCGCGGTGAAGGTCAAGCGCCGCAAGGTGCGGATCGCCGCGACCGCGTCCGCCCAGGATCGGGAAGCCGCCCGGAGCCTACGCGACCCCATCGCGGACGCGGCCCGCCAGCGGCTCGCCGCGCTGAAGCTGCGCCGGCCACCGTCGGTGTCGGTCCGGGTCTCTCCCAGGAGTCGCTGATGCATGCCGACCGCACCAACCGCGTCATGCTGCTGCTGTTCGCGCTGCTGCTGATCGCCGTCGGTCTCGACGCGGGGGCCGCATCCCTCGGCGTGTACGGCACCGGCACCGCGCACAGCCACCTCATGGACAACCCGACCGGGCGTTACATCGGCGCTCAGGGTGCCTGGCTGTGGCCGGTCGCCGCGGTGGCTGCCCTGATCGTCGCGCTGCTCGCGCTGCGCTGGCTGTTCGCCCTGCTCTTCTCCACCGACCGCTCCGGCGACCTGGTGATCCAGCCGAGCACTGGCGTAGGCCGCACCACCCTGGCCAACGGGGCACTGACCGATGCCGTCGTAGGGGAGATCGAAAGTTACCGGGGCGTGAATTCGGCCCGGGCCCGGCTGATCGGCGATCCGGAGGACCCCGAACTCGTGGTCACGGCCGGGCTGCAGGAAAACGCTGACTTCACAGAGCTACGGCAGCGCATCGAGACGGGCGCCCTCACTCACGCCCGGCAGGCGCTGGGCAACATGAAACTGCCCACCCAGCTGGATCTGACCATCACCAGCAAGCGCACGTCCCGGGTCAACTAATACTGTCCGGCGGCTAGTACTGCCCAGATGGTGGCTCCTACTGCCCGGACACTTCTCAGCTAGTTCTGCATGGAGGTGTCCGGGACGCCCCCCGGGTCACCTAGTCCCGCGCGGCGGCCCGGGCCGCGGCCTGCAGGGTGTGCTGCATCAGCACCGCGGTGGTGACCGGGCCGACGCCGCCCGGCACCGGGGTGAGCACCGAGGCGATCCCGGTCACGGCCGCGGCGTCCACATCCCCGGCCAGGCCGCCACCGTCCGCGGGGCTGGTGCCCACGTCGATCACGACGGCACCTGGCCGGACGTGGTCCGCCCCGATCAGTTCCGGCTGGCCGGCCGCCACGACCAGGACATCCGCCTCGCGGCAGACGGCCGGGAGATCCTGGGTCCGGGAGTGCGCGATGGTGACCGTGGCGTGCTCGGCAAGCAGCAGCAGCGCGGCGGGCTTGCCCACCACCGTGGACCGGCCGACCACGACCGCGCGGCGGCCGATCAGGGGGATCCGCTCGTGCCGCAGGATGGCCAGCACCGCGGCGGCGGTGGCCGGGGCGAACGCGCCCGGGAGCCCAGCCGCCAGCGCACCCAGGGAAGCCGGGTTCGCCCCGTCAACGTCCTGGCCGACCGGAATGGCGGTGACCACGGCAGGGAGGTCCACCCCCGCCGGCAGCGGGGTCTGGCAGATCACACCATGGACCGCCGGATCCAGGGACAGTTCCGCGAGACGGCCCGTGATCTGCTCCGCGCTGGGCGCGGCCGCTCATCCGGTGCACCTGGCACGCGACGCCGGTCCGGGCGGCGGCCCGCTGAATGGACCGTACGTACCACGCCGCGCCCGCGTCGTCCGTGGGGACCAGCACCGCCAGGGCCGGGGTGATCCCGGCGCTGTGCAGCACGGCGACCGCCGCGGCGGTCGCCGTGGCCATGGTCGCGGCGATGGTCCTGCCGTCCACGAGGTGGGTCACCCTGCGTCGTCTCCCGATCCCGGTTAAGAGAAGTGGACCACGGACGGGGCGGCGCGTGCACGGTGCCCGCGGCCAGCCCCGTTTATCCAGGCAGCTGCTGTGGCTTCCCCGCCGTTATCCGGGCGTGGCTGGTGGCGGACAGGTGCGAGATCAGGTAAGCGCGCGCCACGCCCGCCGGGGTGACCGTCCAGAGGTCCGGAACGCCGTCGCCGTTGATGTCAGCGGCCTCCAGGGTGGCCAGCGGCTTCCCCGCATGCCAGTGGGCGGCGATCTCGTACTGGGTGTAGGAGAGGGTGCCGGTTCCGTCGCCGTTGTCCGCGGCGGTCAGCCCGGCCCACAGGTACAAGCCTCCGGTGGACTCGTCCCACAGGAACATGCCGGTCCCGCCGGCGTAGCTCAGCGTGGCGAGCGTCCACTTGTTCCAGTCAGCCGTCCCGTCGGGGGTGGGGACGTGGACCATGAACGTGTTGAAGTAAGAGGAGCACTGGCCGCCGTCGTCGTAGTAGTCGAGGTAATACCCCTGGCTGGGATCTCCGCTAATGGCCAGCAGGTCAGGGAAACCCGTCCCGTCGATGGACCTATATGCGTTGACGACCTGCAGCGGGTTGTCCCCGTTGGCGTCGGCCAGGCTCCCGGGCGGGATGGCGCACGCGGTTGGGGAGTACGGCTGGAGGGCTGACCCATCGCCGCTGCCGGGTAGCACCACCCCACCGCCGGCGAAGTTGCCCGATGGGGAGTACAGCAGCACGTCCTGGAATCCGTCCGCAAGGAACTGCCCGGTGATGACCTGAGCGCCGGTGAAATCGGCCGGGCTGCCCGGGACGTTGATTCCAGCGCCGTTGATGCCGATGTCGGTGGCTGGGAGGGTGACCGCCAGGCTTCCGGTGGCGCCATGGGCGCCGGGCTTCCCGGTGGCCAGCCAGAGCCCGGCGGCCAGGCCCGGGGTGCCGCCCACGGTCAGCAGGTCGGGGATCCCGTCCCCGTTGAGGTCCTTGTCCGCGGCCGGGATGGGCGAGTAGGCGCGGAAGCTGTCGACCGTCCCCCCGCTGACCGTGCCGTCCCCTGCCACCGCGTAGGCGGTCAGGGTGCTGTACTCGCGCCCCGGGGTGATCGGGACGTTCGCCACGCCGGACGGGGCGGCGACCGTCTGCAGGCTGCCGCCGTTGAGCGTGTACTCGTAGCTCACCGCGGTCCCTGCCCCCGTCTCGGAGAAGGTGAAGGTGACAGGGGTCCCCGTCGGGTAGGGGCCGAGGCCGCCCAGGGGTGCCGTGATCGTCGGCGGCGAGATGACCGTCGTGGCACCCGCCGGGGCGGCGGTGGCCACTAATGCGACGGTGGCGGCCAGCAACGCAGCAGGCAGCACGGTAAGGCGCGAAGGCATGAGTGTCTCCTCGGACAG
Organism: uncultured Actinomycetes bacterium; assembly: GCA_963723595.1. Taxonomy (GTDB): domain Bacteria; phylum Actinomycetota; class Actinomycetes; order Streptosporangiales; family Streptosporangiaceae; genus RYN-230. The sequence continues at coordinate 1,320,351 of CAVRRQ010000006.1, read as the reverse complement.
GCACGGCTGACGCGGGCAGCCGGCGCCGCCCGCGCGGAGATCCTCTCATCGCCAACCACTGAGAACTAGCCGGGAGAATCCCGGCTAACCCCTGGATGCCAGCCGCAAGAACCTCACACGTCAGCTGACCTCTTTCTCCGGGCAACTCCCCCCGGAACGGGCCGCATCGTAGGCTGCCAGCGTGAACGGCGAGCCGCGCGGCGGCGACCCGGCCGGGCCAGCCGCGGCACGGCTCCGCCAGCTGCGGGCCAGGCACGGCCTGAGCCAGGAACAGCTCGCCCGGCTGCTTGGCGTGTCCTTCGCCACCGTGAACCGCTGGGAGACGGGGCGGACCCAGATGTCCGCGCGGGCCCGTCAGGCGCTCGCGGATTTCGAGGCGCGGGACGGTCAGGCCGAGGGCGGGCAGGCCCCGGACGGGCAGACCCCGGACGGTTCCCGCGCCCGGGACGGCTCCCCCGTCCGGGCGGCCAGCCCATGGGCCGCATCGGTGCCGGCTCCCCGGGCACCGGCCTCCCAGGCACCCCCGTCCCCGGGGCCAGCACCCCCCAGGCCGGCGACCCCGGGACCGCCATCCCCCGTTTCCGCGCCGCCCGCCCCCGCCTCGCCGGCCCCGGGCCCGCCCGCCCTGCCCTTCGCCCAGTCCAGCTTCATCGGCCGCGACCGTGAGCTCGACGACCTCATCGGCCTGCTGGACCGCTGCCGGCTGCTCACCCTGATCGGGCCGGGCGGGGCAGGGAAGACCCGGCTCGCCGTGGAGGCGATCGGCCGGCAGCCGCCCGCGGTGCCGGTCGCGTTCATCCCGCTGGAGACGGTGCGCCAGCCCGAGTCCCTGATCACCGTCCTGGCCGCCGGCCTCCGGGTGCCGGACCGGGCCGGAATGCCGCTGCCCGAGTCCGTCACCGCGGCCCTGGCGGAGGCGCCGCGGCTCATCGTGCTCGACGGGGCCGAGCACCTGCGGGACGCGGTCGCGGCCCTGGCCAGCGACCTGCTCGGCGCGGCCCCCGGAGTGCGGGTCGTCGTCACCAGCCGGGTGGTGCTCGGCGCGCCGGGTGAGGTGTGCTGGACCGTGCCGCCGCTGGAGTGCCCGTCCGCCGCCGCCGGGGTGGCGGACATCGCCGGATCCGACGCGGTGCAGCTGTTCGTGGCCCGGGCCCGGGAACGGCTGCCCGGTTTCAGCGTCGCCGACCTGCCACCCCACGCCATCGGCGAGCTGTGCCGCAGGCTGGACGGCCTCCCGCTGGCCATCGAGCTGATCGCCGGCTGGGTCGGCGCGCTGTCCGTGCGGGAGATCCTGCAGCAGCGCGCGGTCCTGCTCGACCAGGACTCGCCCGGGGCCGCACCGTCGCTGGGACGGCGGCTGGTGGACGTCGTCCAGGCCAGCTACGACCTGCTGCGACCGCAGGAGCAGCGGCTGCTCGCCGTGATCAGCGTGTTCGCCGGGTCATTCACCCTGGCTGACGTGCAGGGCGTCGCCGACGCCGGGCCCGAGCTGCCGCACCTGATCCGGGGCCTGGTCGATTCCTCCTGGCTCGTCGTCACCCGGGGCAGCGAGCACAACCGGTTCAGCATGCTCGACACGATGCGCACGTTCGCCGCGGCCCGCCTGGCGGAGTCCGGCACGGCGCCCGCGGTGCGCCAGCGGCATGCCCGGCACTTCGCCGCGCTGGCCCAGGACAGCGAGACCGGCCTGGCCGGCCCGGAAGCCGCGGAGTGGACCGCCCGGCTGGCCGCCGCGACCGCCGATCTGGACCAGGCGCTGCTCTGGTCGCAGGAGCAGGGTGACATCCGTCTCGGGCTGGATATGGGCGCGGCCCTGTGGCGGTGGTGGCTGCTCCGCGGCCGGCTGCGCTACGGGCGGGACTGGCTGGGGAGGCTGCTGGCCCGGGCGGGTCATCAGCGCGACGAGCCGGCCGGGCGCGCGTTCTGCTCGGCGGCCGTCCTGGCCGCCGAGAACGGCGACTACGCCGAGGCGGTCCGCCAGGCCCGGCTGGCGCTGCGCATCCTGGAGCCACTGGGTGTCCCCGACCGCACCGCGACCGCGGCGACCGTGCTCGGCTCGGCGTACCGCTACCTCGGCGACCGGCCCGCGGCCCGGCGCAGCTTCGCCACCGCCATGGAACTGCGGGCGGGCCTCGGTGATCGCCGCGCCCTGTCCGCCGCGCTCAACAACATGGCCCTGCTCGAGGTGGATGACGGCGACCTGGCCCTGGCCCGGGACCTGTTCGAGCAGGCCCTGGTGATCAAGCGGCAGCTCGGTGAGCGCCAGTCGCTCGCGATCGGCCTGGTCAACCTGGGGGACCTGCTGACCCGCATCAGTCAGTGGGAGGCAGCCGACCGGGTCCTGGCGGAAGCTGCCACGCTGGCCGCGGACCTCGGCAACCCGCAACTGATGGGCACCGTCCGGTGTAATCAGGGCAACGTGGCGGCGCATCAGCGGCAGTGGGCCGAGGCGGCGGCGCACTACGCGGCGGCCGTGGCCGCCTACCAGGAGGCCGGCCACGGTCACGACGCGGTGGAGGCCCTGACCGGACTCGGCCGGGTCAGCTACCACCTCGGCCGGCCTGACGAGGGCGGCCAGCACCTGCAGGCCGCCCAGGCCCTGGCCGGCGAGCTCGGCAACCCGGAGCGGCTGGCCCAGGTCCGTGCGGCGCTGGCCGAGACCGGGGCGACCGCCGCGGGTCCCCTGCCCGGCGGGCTGACCCCCCGGCAGGCCGAAGTGCTGAGCCTGCTGGCCGCCGGGATGAGCAACAAGCAGATCGCCGCCGAGCTGTACCTCAGCCCGTCCACCGTCGAGCGGCACCTGGCCACCATCTACCGCAAGCTCGGCCTGGCCGGGCGGGTGGAAGCGGCCCGTTACGCTCTGGCCCACGGGCTGGCCGCCACCGTAATCCGCGCGCTGTTATAACGCCGCCATCCGGGGGCTCCCCGCCGGCTGGCCGGCGGCTGCGCGGCTACATGGTTACCGGGATTCGGCGGGCCCGCGCCGCCGCGTACACCTAGAGGCGTGACGGGCCGGCCGGGCGGCCGCTCATGCCCCAGCGGAAGGAATTCCCATGCAGGATCAGCTCATCGGCACCACGATGCCGGTGCTGTCGATCGTCCTGGACCCGGGCGAGAGCGTCGTCGCGGAGGTGGGCGAGTTCTCCTGGATGACCGATTCCATCCAGATGTCCACCGGCCTGGGCGGGGGCGCCGGCGGCCAGGGCCTGATGGGCGCCCTGAAGAGGAAGATCGGCGGCTCGTCGCTGCTGATGAGCACCTACACCGCCCAGGGCGCGCCGGGGACCATCGCGTTCGCCGCGAAACTGCCGGGCAGCATCCGCCCGGTCAACGTGACCGGGGGCCGGGAGTTCATGGTGCACCGGCACGGGTTCCTGGCCGGCACCCCGGGCGTCCGGATCAGCGCCGGCTTCCAGCAGTCCTTCACCGCGGGCGTCTTCGCGGGTGAGGGGTTCCTGCTGCAGCGCATCGGGGGCGACGGGCGGGCCTGGATCGAGCTCGCCGGCGAGGTGATCCGCTACGAGCTGGCCGCCGGTCAGTCGCTGCGGGTGCACCCCGGGCACGTTGGCATGTTCGACGCGTCTGTGGCCTTCCAGGTGATGCGTGTCCAAGGGGTGGCCAACCGCTACTTCGGGGGCGACACGCATCACTTCGCGGTCCTGTCCGGACCCGGATCGGTCTGGCTGCAGTCCATGCCGCTGCCCATGCTGGCGGCGTCGCTCACGCCCTACCTGAGCACCCAGGACAACACCCGCAGCGCGGCCGTGGAGGGCGGTGTCATCGGCGGCGTCATCAATGACCTGCTGCGCTAGCCGCCCTGGCCCGGCCAGGGGCCTATCCCACGAACGAACACCCAGAGCAAGGCAGGACATGAACAGATCAGTCGTCATCACCCGCACCCAGGCGACGGGCATCCTCGCCGCCGCGGCCGCCTCCGGCCTGGTCCTGACCGGCTGCGGCAGCACCCCGGGCTCCGCCGCGTCCTCCTCGTCCAGCCAGTCCCCCGGGAGCACGCCGGGTTCCGGGCCAGCCAGTTCCGGGCCAGCCAGTTCCGGGCCAGCCAGTTCCGGATCGGCCGGTTCCGTGTCGACGGGGAGCGGGGCCGCGGCGTTCTTCCCGCTGGTAGTGGGAAACAAGTGGGTGTACGTAGACAAGCTGAGCAGCGAGCAGGGCACCGTGACCAACCAGGTGATCTCGGTGACCCCTGTCGCGAGCGGCCGCAAAGTCATCATGAAAGACCGGGATGACCTGGGTGGCGGGGCCCCCAACACCAGTACGTCGGCCGTCATCGTCCGTTCCGACGGTTCGATTTCGGTGCCGATGACGACCGTAGGCGACTCGTTCAAGGTCAAGTCGGGCAGCGTCATCTGGCCCAGCGCGGCGCAGCTCGCGTCCGGCCAGGCGCAGCACGACACGCTGGTGATGAGCATGACCATGCTCGGCCACACCAGCACCATCCGGACCCACGTAGTGGTCAAGGGCGAGGGCACCCACGCGGTCACCGTGCCCGCCGGCACCTACCAGGCCACCATCATCGACGAGGTGATGTCCGAGAAGTTCTCCGGCATCCCGATCGTCATGGACATCCGGACCTGGGTGGCGAACGGGGTCGGCCCGGTGAAAACCCAGATGACCAGCAACGCCGCGGGCAAGACCGCGATCGTCAACGACGAGGAGCTGAAGTCCTTCACCAGGGGCTGAGCCGCCGGGCCGCCTGGGCGCGCGGGGCGCCCGGGCGGCCCGTGCGCCCGGGCGTGCGGGGGAGGCGGTCAGTCCACCACGGAGCCGCCGGTGATGTTGAGGGCCGTCGCGGTCATGCTGCGGGCGTGGTCGGAGGCGGCCAACGCCGCGACGTTACCGACGTCGGCGAGCGTGGCCGCCCGGCCGGACATGGTCCGGCCCTCGATGCTCTCGGTGATCGCCTGCCGTGCCGCGAACCCCTCCGGCAGCGTCTCGGGAATCCCGCCGGTCTGCAGGGTCAGAACCCGGATCCCGGACGGCCCGAGTTCGCAGGCCAGTCCCCGGCGCAGGGCCTCCAGGGCACCGAACGCGACCTGCAGCCCGCCCACCCGCGGCACCGGGTCACCGTAACCGCCGAACATCAGGATCACCCCGGACCGCTGCGTGATCATGTGGCGCGCCGCCACCCGGGAGGTCAGGAACGTGGTCCGTAGCGCGGTGCGGACCGGCCGTTCGACATCGTCATAGGTCATCTCGGCCAGCGGGGTGCCCTGCACGGCGCCGTGCGAGATCAGGTTGAAGGAGATGTCGAGGCTGCCCCCCCGGGCCGCCACCGCGTCGGCGTGCGCGCTGACCGCGGCCTCGTCCAGCGCGTCGAGAGTAGCGGTCTCGGCTGCGCCGCCCGCGGCGCGGATCTCCCCGGCCACCGCGTCCAGCGGGGCCGCGGTCCGCACGGCCAGGTGGACGGTGGCACCCTCCCGGGCGAAGGCGCGGGCCACCGCACCGCCGATCATCCCGCCGCCTCCGTAGACGACCGCGTTCTTGCCCCTCAGCAACATGTCGTGACCTCCGGTGACTGGCTGTGGTCAGGGCGGCGAGGAGTTCCCCGAGCCGGTCCATGGAGGCGCGGGCACCTTCCTCCATCCCGGACCGCACGTAGCCATCGCGGTCGCTGACCGACTGGAACACGGTGTTCTGGCGCAGCGTGGTGGTGCTGCCGCGTTCGTCGAAGGTGACCGTGTTCAGGCTCACCTGGCCCGGCATGCGCTCGTACTCGTAGGTCTGCACGATCCCGTCCGGCGACGGGGTCCCGTGGTAGACGCCGTGGAAGGCGTGCTCCGCACCGTCTGGCTGGTGGTGGACGTAGCGCCAGGTACCGCCGTCCCGGGCGTCGAGCCGGTCCACGGTCATCCGCACGGTCCGCGGGCCCAGCCACTGGACCAGCAACCGGGGGTCGGTGTACGCCCGGAACAGCAGATCCCGCGGCGCGCGGAAGTCCCTGGTGATCACGATCTGCGGTAGCCCGGGCACCGCGACGATCTCGGTCCGGTCATGGGGCGCCCTCCTGTGGATCGGTGCGGCCGTCACCGGGCCGGCCAGATGGTTTGTCCCGCGGTGGTTCCTCCTGCAGGGCCGCGAGTAGCTCGTCCAGCCGGTCGTGGCTCTCCTGCCAGTACTCGCGGCGCCTGTCACCCGGCGAGATGGCCCGCCTGGACGCCATCTCCTGACCTGGTCCTCGCCGGTCACCCCCGCTGCTGGGGAAGCTGTCCGCCGGGCACGGGCTCACGATCGTGCTGGTCACCCACGACGGCGCCATCGCCCGCCGGTCCCCGCGGGTGGCCTGCTAGGCCAGGGCTGTCTCGCCGGCCTGGCAGGTGCCCGGAGGCGGCTTCGTCGCCCTTCGCTCACGGTCAGGTGGTTTGGGCTAGCATCCTCCGGAAGACCCGTGAGCAAGGGGCGCAGCGATGAAGTTCTACGGCGAGATGAGGGTCCAGGGCGGCGGTCCCCTCGACGGCGCCCGCTTCGACGCGCTCGCCTACGCGCTGGCCGGGATCGAGGAGGCCGACCCGGCGATCGAGGACGTGGACCTGACCTCCTCGCTCTCCCAGGGCTGGGTGACCGCGTCGATGACGATCACCCAGGAAAACCTGGAACTGGCGGTCGCGAAGCTGATCGCCACGGTGCGCGCCGCCATTTACCCGAATGGCGACCACGCGGGCGGCTGGCAGTTCCTGACCGAAACGGCCGGCCTTTCCGTGCACCCCGTGACGGACCGCGCGGGGATGAGCGCCGCCGACCAGGCGCCCGTACCCGGCCCGCCCGTACCCGGCCCGCCCGTACCCGGCCCGCCCGTACCCGGCCCGGCCGTGCCCGGACCCCCGCCCGGGCCTGGCCCAGTGCCCGTGGGCGGCCCGCCGCCCGCCCTCGGCAACGCGGTCCCGTCCGGCGCACGAGTCCCGCCACCCCTGCCGTCCCGCCTGGACGCGCGTTCCCGGTCCGACCTTCCGTCACGGCCGGATGCACCGGTATCGGTCTGGCGCTGAGCAGAGTCCCTGCTCCGCGCCGATGCACAACCGTGACCAATGATGCTCAGCCAATCTTCAGGTTCCAGCGTCTTAGCAGGTGATGAGGGGGGTCCAGCCCCTGCTGGAAGGAGTCACCTGATGAGGCTTACTCGCATGCGGATCGCCGTGGCCGCCGGGCTGCTGGCGCTGTCCGGGACCGTCGCGGCGACCGCGCTGGCGATCGTCCCGGCGTCGGCCGGGTCCAGCCCGGTCGTCATGGTCAACTGCGCCGGGCAGGGCCAGGTCCGGCCGGGCGGCTACGACGTCGGCTGCACGGCCAACGAGATGCTGCGCACGCTGCACTGGCAGACCTGGCGCGGCACCGCCTACGGCAACGGCGTGCTCAAGGTGGACGACTGCACGCCGAACTGCGCGCAGGGCAAGTACATCGACTACCCGGTCCTGACCGTGCTGTGGCGGCCCGTGTCCTGGCCCGGGCACCCGGCGCACCGTTACTTCTCCAGGCTGACCTGGATCTTCACCGGCAAGCGCCCGGGCCACGCCCTGGCCGCCCAGACCCTCTCCCTTCCCGCGCGCTAACGGAGGCCGGTCACTAACCTCCGCCGTACGCCGGGTTACCGGAGCGCGATGGGGCGGAAGTGGGTGGTGAGGTGGCCGTCGTCGCCGAGCACGTGATAGGCCACGGCCGGGGGGGCCGTCAGGTCGGCACTGTCGCGCTCTTCCCAGGGCAGCACGCCCGTGGAGACCACGCCCGGCGCGGCCAGCAGAGGCCGGCCCGCGAACGTGGCCGCCGCCGCGCTGTGCACGTGCCCGCAGAGCACCGCCACCACCTGGGGATGCCGCCGGATCACGGCGGCCAGCCGGTCCTCTCCGGACAGCCGGATCACGTCGGCGGCCTCAGTGTGCAGCGGCACCGGCTGATGGTGGAGGATCACGAAAGCCGGGGTGACCGGGTCTGCGCCGAGTTCGGTGTCCGCCCAGGCCAGGGTGCCGTCCGCCAGGTACCCGTCGTCATGGCCGGGGATGGTGGAGTCACACAGGACGAAGACCGCCCCGGGCATCCGGTGTACCTGGTTGATGGGCTGATCACCCTCGCCGCCGAGCAGCACGCGGCGGAACGCCGCCCGCTCGTCGTGGTTGCCCGGGCAGACCAGCACCGGCCACGGACCGGTCAGCAGCGAGCGGGCCTGCTCGTACTCGCTGGGCAGGCCGTGATCGGCGACGTCCCCGGTGACCAGCACCGCGTCCAGCGGCGCCCGGCCGGCGGCCAGACTGGCCATGATCGCGCGGACCCGGTCGGCCCGGGGCTGGCCGCCGTCCAGATGCGTGTCACTCAGCTGTGCGAAAACGATCATGCTGCATTGCTCCAGGGACGGGCTACGGGGCAGGCTCCGTGAAGTGATCAGGGCATCAGGTCAGCGGCGGCCTGGCGTCAGCCGGCCAGCGCCGTCTCGATGTCCCGGGCCGTCACGTCGGCGTGGGTGAGCATCCGCACCCGACTCTAGGACAAGGCTGGATCAGGATCGCGATCCGCGCGCCACGCTGGTGCCGTGACCGGGCATCGTCCGCCGGGCCGGGGACTCTACAGTGGGCGTCGTGGCCGAACCGCGGACCAGCCGGATGATCCAGCCCAGGTCAGGGCAGGACACGCTGCCCGCCCACCTCGAAGCCCGGTACGGGATCCAGGTCAGCCAGCTGACCGAACTCGATCTGGGTGTGTACCGCGTCGGCCGGCGGGACGGCCCCGACTGGGTCGCGCGGGTGTTCGCGGCGGACCGGCCGATCGCGGCGGCCGAGGGGGACGCGGCCCTGCTCCGGCGGCTGGAACAGGGCGAGTTCCCCGCCGAGCGGTGCGCGGCGCAGGAACCCGTCTCCGCCCACGAAGGACAGGGCGTGCTCGTCACCCGGTACCTGGAGGGCACCCGGGCCGATGGCAGCAGGCGGACCTGCGGCCAGCTGGGCAACCTGCTCGGCCGGCTGCACACGCTGCCCAGTGACCGGGTCCGCGACGGCGGCGGCTGGCATCACCTGGTGCACCAGGGCAGCCCGGCCGACGAGATCGCGGCGGCCCGGTCGCTGCTGGACGCGGCCGCCCCCGGGCTGCCCGCGGATCAGCGGCCGCTGCTGGCGGCGTTGCGGGCCGAGCTGGACCGCGCGGACGGCTGCGCGGACCTGCCGCAGGCGCTCATCCACCCCGACTTCGTGCCGGCCAACACGATCGCCGGGCCGGACGGCGGCCTGGCCCTGGTGGACTGGACCGGCGCCGGCCGCGGGCCGCGCCTGTACCCGCTGGCGTTCCTGCTCTGGGCGGCGGGCTGCCGGGGACCGTCCCGGCTGGACGCGGTGGTGGCGGGCTACCGCGCGCACATCACGCCCACCGGCGACGAGATCGGGCGGCTGGCCGGCGCGATCTGGGCCCGGCCGCTGATCCTGGCCTGCTGGACGGTCCTGGCCGGCCGGGAGGGGCTGGCCGAGACGGTCGCGGACCTGGCCGCCGACCGTGAGCTCGCGGAGCGCTTCGCGGATCAGGCCGCCCGCGCCTTCGCGGCGGACCCCAGCGACCAGGGCGCGAGCAGCCACGCGAGCGGGACCGGATCCGGCCGCCCCGCCGGGCCCGATACCGAGGCACCCGCGCGCGGGACCGGGGCATCCCCGCCACCCGCCACCGTCACCCTGGACGGGGTCGGCGGGACCGGGCTGGCCGTCGCCGCCGTGCGGGCCCAGGAGACCGCCCGCCCGGACCGCCTCTTCGCCGACCCGCTGGCCGCGACGTTCGCGGCCGCGGGCGGACTCGGCCCAGACGCGGCCCCGGGGGGCCGCCGGGCGGCGGCGCTCCGGGTCTGGGTGGTCGGCCCGCACCGTGTTCCTCGACAACCTGCTGGCCGCGGCCAGCCAGCAGGGCTGCCGCCAGGTCGTGCTGCTCGGGGCCGGGTTCGACGCCCGGGCGTTCCGGCTGCCCTGGCCGCCGGGCACCCGCTGCTTCGAGGTGGACACCCCTGACGTGCTCGGCCCCAAGGACGAGGTCCTCGCCGCGGTGCACGCCGCGCCGGCCTGCGAGCGCGTCGTGGTGCCCTGCGACCTGCGCGACGACTGGCCGGCCGCGCTGCGCGCCGCGGGCCTGGACCCGGCCCGGCCGACCGCGTGGATCGCGGAGGGCCTGCTCGTCTACCTCGCCCCGGACGACGTGGACCGGCTGCTGGACTCGTCACCGGGCTCTCGGCCCCGGGCAGCCGGCTGGGGCTGACCATGACCACCCGGGACGACGCGCTCGCGGGCACGCGGCTCGCGACGTTGCGGCAGTCCCGGGCCCCGGACGACCCGGTCGCCTGGCTGGCCGGGCTGGGCTGGGCCGCGGAGGTCTCGGACCTGCGCCAGGTGCTCCGCGCGCACGGCCGCCCCCTGCCCGAACGTCCAGGACCCGAACGTCCAGGGCCCGGCCGGCCGGGCCAGGAGAGCGGGAACCGGCCGGGAGCTTGCTGATCCGGCCACCCTGGACCAGGCCCGCGGCCGTCCGGACGCGGCCCGCGCCAGCCGCCCGGGAGGAGCCGCCCGCGAACCCGCCGGCCGGCGGCGGCAGCCGGCCGCGAGAACCCGGCAGGCGGGGAAACCCGGGCGGCGGGACCAGGGGGAGGCGGTCCTCGTTGCGGAGCTTGAGATCTCGGCCCTGCTGTCCCAGGCCCTCGTCGCGTTCACGATCGAGTTCGACAACGAGACAGAGCGTCAGCTCCCGCACCGGACGACCTGGGGCCCGGCGCGGCAGGGCCGCGGGCCCGTGGCTGGTGTCGCTGGCCATGTGGGCCGACTTCCTGCGGTTCCTGCCCCCGGACGGGGTGCCGCTGCGGGACGTGGCCGACCTGGTCCCGCTGACCAACCTGCCCGGGCCTCGAGCGCTGGGGGTACGTCACGGGTCGGGCCGGGCCCGGGCGACAGCTGGCCGTCCCTGCCCCGCAAGGACGCGATCGTCCGGCCCACCCGGTGGGGCCGCGTGGCCCAGGACATCTACGCGCCGCTGACCGGCGTGATCGCGGAGCGCTGGCGGGACCGGTTCGGCGGGGCGGTGATCGGCCAGCTCAGCGAGGCGCTGCGGACGGTGGCCGAGCCGGCGGGACGACGCGTGGCCCGCCGTTCCTGCCGGTCTCCGGAGCCCATCGATCGGCAGGGCCCGAACCCGCCGACCGTCGCGCCCGGAGCACCGCGTGGCCGGCACCGGCCTGCCCACCCTGCTATCCCGGGCGCTGATGAGCTTCCGCGCCGAGTTCGAGCGCGACTCGGCACTGTCCCTCCCGGTCAGCGCCAACATGCTGCGGGTCCTCAGCGCGGCCGGCGTCGCGCTGCCGGCGTGCCGCGCCGGGCCGGGGTCTCCAGGGAGGCGGTCAGCCTGTCCGTCGGCCGGCTGGCTACCCCGACGGCAGCTGACGCCCGCGTGGCCGCCAGGCGTTAACCAACAGCTGACCGCCTGGCGGACCCCCGGCGGGGGTCAGTCGAGGGTGAAGTAGTCGGGGGTGGGGTAGACGCCGGTGAGCTGTTTGCGGCGCTGCATGAGGAGGTCGTTGAGCAGGCTCGAGGCGCCGATCCGGAACAAGGCGGGCGTCAGCCACTCCGGCCCGGCGATCTCCTTGACCAGGACCAGGTAGCGGACCGCATCCTTGGCGGTGCGCACCCCGCCGGCCACCTTCACCCCGACCCGGCGCCCGGTGGCCGCCGCGAAGTCGGCCACGGCGCCCAGCATGACCAGGGTGACCGGCGGGGTCGCCGCCGGCGACACCTTGCCGGTCGAGGTCTTGATGAAGTCCGCCCCGGACAGCATGGCCAGCCACGAAGCCCGCGCCACGTTGTCCAGGGTGGCCAGCTCCCCCGTCTCCAGGATGACCTTGAGGTGGGCCGGGCCGCAGGCCTCGCGGACCGCGCGGATCTCCTCGGCGACCTGCCCGTACCGGCCGGCCAGGAACGCCCCCCGGTCGATGACCATGTCGACCTCGTCGGCGCCCGCCGCGACCGCGTCGGCCACGTCGGCCAGCTTGACCGCCAGCGACGCCCGGCCCGACGGGAACGCGGTGGCCACCGACGCGACCTTCACGTCGCTGCCGGCCAGCGCCGCGCGGGCCACCGCGACCAGGTCGGGGTAGACGCAGATGGCGGCGACCGGCGGCACGGCCCGGTCGGCCGGGTCGGGCTGGCGGCCCTTGGCGCACAGCCCGCGGACCTTGCCCGGGGTGTCGGCGCCCTCCAGCGTGGTCAGGTCGACCATCGCGGACCGCGGTGTCCAGCGCCCAGAGCTTGGCGTCCCGCTTGATGGACCGGGTGGCCAGGGCGGCGGCCCGCTGGGCCGCGCCCACCTGGTCCACGCCGGGCAGCCCGTGCAGCAGCTGGCGCAGCGCGGCGTCCGAGGTGGCCCCCTCGGCCAGCGTGCGGCCGGGCTGAGCAGGCCGGCACCGGCCCGGCCGCCCCGCCCGCCTGGCTCACCACCGGCCTGGCCCTGGTGCTTTCCGTGGTCACGCCCGTCCCCTCACTGGCGTCCCCTCGCCATGGCCAGCCTCACCGTGGCCAGCCTCACCGGCGCCCCGGGACCCGGACCACAGCATTACTCGCGGCGCGGGCGGTGGCAAATCCCGGCTTGATCACCGTGTTGATGATCTTCAGCCGCTCGTCGAAGTGCGCGAACGCGCTCTTCATCGCGTTGATCGTGAGCCATTCGAAGTCGGACCAGCCGTAGCCGAACGCCTCGCCCAGCAGCGCGAACTCCGACGACAGGCTCACCCCGCTCATCAGCCGGTTGTCGGTGTTGACGGTGACCCGGAAGGACAGCTGGCGCAGCAGCCCGATCGGGTGGGCCTCGATGGACGGGGCCGCGCCGGTCTGCACGTTCGACGACGGGCACATCTCCAGCGGCGTCCGGCGGTCCCGCACGTAGCTGGCCAGCCGGCCCAGCGGGCGGTGCCGTCGGCGGTGATCCGGATGTCGTCCACGATCCGCACGCCGTGGCCGAGGCGCTCGGCCCCGCACCATTGGAGCGCCTCCCAGATGGACGGCAGCCCGAAGCCCTCCCCGGCGTGGATCGTGATGTGGAAGTTCTCCCGGGCCACGTACTGGAACGCGTCCAGGTGCCGGGTGGGCGGGCTGCCCGCCTCGGCGCCGGCGATGTCGAACCCGACCACGCCCTCGTCCCGGTGCCGGACCGCGATCTCGGCGATCTCCAGCGAGCGCGCGGCGGTCCGCATCGCGGTGAGCAGCGCGTACACGGTGATGCCGCGTCCGGCGCTGCCCAGCCGGAAGCCTTCCAGCACCGCGCTGACCACCTGTTCCAGGGTGAGGCCCTCGGCCACGTGCAGCTCGGGGGCGAAGCGCACCTCCGCGTACACCACCCCGTCGGCGGCGAGATCCTCGGCGCACTCGGCCGCCACCCGGATCAGCGCCTCGCGGGTCTGCATGACCGCGACCGTGTGCTGGAACGCGTCCAGGTAGTACTTCAGGTGGCCGCGGTGCGCGCCGCGGCGCAGCCAGGCCTCGACCTCGGCGACGTCCTGGGACGGCAGCCGGTCGTATCCGATCTCACGGGCCAGGTCCACCACCGTGGATGCGCGGAGACCGCCATCCAGGTGGTCGTGCAGCAGCACCTTGGGAACGGCCCTGATCTCCTCGAATGTGGGAGCCATGCCCCCCATTCTCACAGAGATTCTCCCCGGCGATCTGTCACCGGCGATCTGTCACCGGCGATCGATGACCAGCGGCGGCACGTCGGGTGGCCGGCTCGCCGACGGTCACCGCACCGGCCAGCGCCGCTTCGGCGCGCCCGAACCGGGACTCGTCGTCGGTCAGGAGTTCCAGCAGGGGCTGCCCCCGCTCGACCCGCTCGCCCGGCTTGGCCAGGCAGCAGCACGCCGGCCGCCGGGCTGACCGGGTCCTCCTTGACCGCCCGCCCGGCGCCGAGCCGCCACGCGGCCACGCCGACCGCCCGGGCGTCGAGCCGCTGCAGCCAGCCGTCCTGGGGCGCGGGCAGCACCGGCCTGCGGTGCCGGGCCGCGGGCAGCGGGGCGTCCGGGTCGCCGCCCTGGGCGCGGATCATCGCCCGCCAGGTGTCCAGCGCCCGCCCGTCGGCCAGCGCCGCGGCCGGGTCGGCGTCGATCCCGGCCCGCCGGAGCATCTCCCGGGCCAGGGCCAGGGTCACCTCGACCAGGTCCGGCGGTCCCTCGCCGCGCAGCGTGGCCACCGACTCGGCCACCTCGACCGCGTTGCCCACGGCCCGCCCGAGCGGCGTGTCCATCCTGGTCAGCAGGGCCGACGTGGCCACCCCGTGCTCCTCGCCCAGGGTGACCATGGTCTGCGCCAGCAACCGGGCCTGCGCCTCCTCGCGCATGAACGCCCCGCTGCCCACCTTGACGTCCAGCACCAGGGCGGCCGTGCCCTCGGCGATCTTCTTGGACATGATCGAGCTGGCGATCAGCGGGATCGACTCCACGGTGCCGGTCACGTCCCGCAGCGCGTAGAGGCGGCGGTCGGCGGGGGCCAGGCCGGGCCCGGCCGCGCAGATCACGCAGCCGGCCGCCTGCAGCACCGCGCGCATCTCGTCGTTCCGCAACGAGGACCGCCACCCGCTGATGGCTTCCAGTTTGTCCAGGGTGCCGCCGGTGTGACCGAGACCCCGTCCGGACAGTTGCGGGACCGCGGCTCCGCAGCTGGCCACCAGCGGCGCGAGGACCAGCGACACCTTGTCGCCGACGCCGCCGGTGGAATGCTTGTCCACCGTGGGGCGGCCCACGGAGGACAGGTCCAGCCGCTCCCCCGAATCGATCATGGCCGCGGTCCAGGTGCGCAGCTCGGCGGGATCCAGGCCCCGGAAGTAGATGGCCATCAGCAGGGCGGACATCTGCTCGTCGGGGACGGCGCCGGGGCCGGCGGCCAGGTAGCGGTCGAACAGCCAGCGGATCTGGGCGTCGGTCAGCCGCTGCCCGTCCCGCTTGGCCCGGATCAGGTTGACCGCGTGGTGGTCAGAGGCGGCGGCCTGACGCGCAGCGGCCTCACGCGCAGCGGCCTCACGCGCGGCGGCCTCACGCGCGGCGGAGTCAGTCACGGCGGGGGTCGCGCCCGGCGGCCTCGGTCACGGCGGAGTCCTTCCATGATCCTGGGCAAAAACTGCTGCCATTTCGCAGCTATCGCCCAGGATCATGGATCGCCCGGCGATCAGTCACGGCGGGCGCTGAGGTCGGTGCCGGTGAACGCGCCGGGCAGCAGCTCCCCCAGCTCCCGGGGGCCGGCCTCGGTGTCCAGCAGCAGGCCCGGGCCGCCCGCCTCCAGCAGCAGCTGGCGGCACCGCCCGCAGGGCACCAGCGGCTCGCCGTCCCCGGCCACCACGCTGACCGCGGTGAGCGTGCCGCCCCCGGTTGCGTGCAGCGCGCTGACCAGCCCGCACTCGGCGCACAGGGTGAGCCCGAACGAGGCGTTCTCGACGTTGCAGCCGGTGATGACCCGCCCGTCGTCGGCCTGGCCCGCCGCCCCCACCCGCAACCGCGAATACGGCGCGTAGGCCCGCCCGGCCACGTCCGTGGCCGCGGCCCGCAACGCCGCCCAGTCGGTCGTCACGACTCGGAGTCGTACCGGAAGCCGTCGCGGAACCGGCGGAAAAGGCCGCCCTCACGCGGCAGGGGCTTCCCCGACGGCGGGGCCGAGGGCAGTTCGTGGCCCTCCGGCTGGTCGTAGTCGGCCCGGGCGATGGCGTCCACGACCTGGTCGTCGTCGAAATCCTCCGAACCGGGAATCTCCGGGACAAAGCCGACGAGGTCCCCGTCGAGCAGCACCTCGGCCTCCAGGGTCGCGGTGCCCTCGTTGCCCCAGATCGCCTCGCGGCGGTCGGCCAGCACGACGCGCACCCCGTAGACGTCAATCCCCGCGTTCTCGAAGTGCGCGTCGATGCCACGATCCCGCAGCGTGTCAGCGACCCGTCGGGCCCGGTTCTCATCCATTGGATCAATTTACCCGCGGCGCTCACCGTTGCAGCGGCGGCGCTCACCATGTCGGCGCAGGGTAATCGCCAGTCGCGACCGGAGATCGGCGGATTTCGATTTGGCAACGGGACGGCGGCGTCCGTCGTCACGGCTTCCGCAGCGGGTCGACCAGGTCTAACCTGCGGACATCGCAGAGCGGGTCGTTCTGGATCTACGAGCCGGTTCACCCGGGTCGCGGCAGGGGGGTCAGCACCCGGTTATCGCGGAACGGACCCCGTCGAAATAGGAGGATTCGGTGAGACGTTCGATCCCGGCTGCATGCGGCGCTCAGCGCGCTGGCGCTGCTCGCTGCCGCGTGCGGCAGCAGCACGTCCGGCGGCTCGTCGAGCAGTAGCTCGCCTAGCAGCAGCTCGTCCAGTGGCAGTGCGTCCACAGCGTCATTCAAGGGATGCATGGTCACCGACACCGGTGGCATCGACGACAGGTCATTCAACGCCTCGTCCTGGCAGGGCATGCAGGAGGCGCAGTCGGCGGAGCCGAGCAAGGTCAGCGTCAAGTACCTGCAGTCCACCTCGTCGGCGGACTACGCCCCGAACATCTCGGCGTTCGTCGGCCAGAAGTGCGGGATCATCGTCACCGTCGGGTTCCTGATGGCGGGCGCGACCGGAACGGCGGCCACAGTCCAACGCGTCCTCCAAGTTCGCGATCGTGGACTGCGCCATCGCGTCCGCGAACTGCCCGACCAGCTCATCGGGGAAGGCGACGACGCCACCGCCGAACGTCGATTCCCTGGTCTTCAACACCGTGCAGGACGGGTTCCTGGGCGGTTACCTGGCCGCGGGCATGACGCAAGACCGGCAAGGTCGCGACGTTCGGCGGCGAGAAGCTGCCCACGGTCACCATCTACATGGACGGCTTCTGGGATGGCGTGCAGTACTACAACTCCAAGCACCACACGCACGTGACGGTGCTCGGCTGGAACGAGAAGAGCCAGAGCGGTAAGTTCACCGACAGCTTCACCAACCTGACCATGGGCCAGACCGTCACCAAGCAGTTCATCACCGAAGGCGCGGACATCATCTTCCCGGTTGCCGGCAGCGTCGGCCTGGGCGCGGCCAAGGCGGTCCAGAACGCCGACAAGCGGCCGGCCAGAAGGTCAACATGATGTGGGTGGACACCGACGGCTGCGTCAGCGCGTCGCAGTACTGCAAGTACTTCATCACCAGCGTGGAGAAGGGCATCCAGACCGCGGTGAAGACCGCGGTGCTCTCGGCGGCCAACGGCACGTTCAAGGGCGGCACCTACGTCGGCACGCTGGCCAACGGCGGCGTAACGCTGGCCCCGTACCACGACTTCGCCAGCAAGGTCCCGGCTAGCCTGCAGTCCGAGATCAAGACGTCAAGGCGGGAGATCATCAGCGGCAAGATCAAGCCGGCCACCAAGAGCCCGGTGTAACCGCAGTCCAGGCTGGGCCGGGCCGCGTGGCCGCCCGGCCCAGCCTGGGTCACACCGGCGGCAGGCGCGGCGCCGACGTGACGGCACCGGAGTACGGTCGGCACAGTCGGCGGGAGCACCAGCAGAGGGACGGGCGTGGAACTTGAGCTGCGCGGCATCACGAAGCGCTTCGGCAGCCTCGTGGCCAACGACCACATCGACCTCAGGGTTGACCCAGGCCAGATCCGCGGCCTGCTCGGCGAGAACGGGGCGGGCAAGACCACGCTGATGAACGTCCTCTACGGGCTGCTGCAGCCGGATGAGGGCGAGATCCTGATCGACGGCCAGCCGCAGACATCCGGCTCCCCCAAGGACGCGATCAACGCCAGGATCGGCATGGTCCACCAGCACTTCATGCTGGTCCCGGTGTTCACCGTGGCCGAGAACGTCATCCTCGGCATGGAGCCCACCCGCGTCGCTGGGCCTGCTCGACCGGCGGCGGGCCCGCCGCGAGGTGCGCGAGCTGTCCGAGCGGTACGGGCTGCAGGTCAACCCGGACGCCCTGGTCGAGGACCTCCCGGTCGGCGTGCAGCAGCGGGTGGAGATCATCAAGGCGCTGATGCGCCAGGCCAGCGTGCTCATCCTCGACGAGCCCACCGCGGTGCTCACCCCGGGCGAGACCGAGGACCTGTTCCGGATCATGCGTGACCTGCGCTCCGGCGGCCGGTCCATCGTCTTCATCTCCCACAAGCTCAAAGAGGTGCAGGCGATCGCCGACGACATCACGGTCATCCGCCGCGGCCAGGTGGTCGGCGAGCGTCCGCCGACCGCGACCGACGCCGAGCTGGCCGCGCTCATGGTCGGCAGGCCGGTGCGAACTGCGGGTCAGCAAGGAGCCGGCCGAGCCCGGCGATGTCGTGCTCGACGTCAGGGCCTCAGCGTCCCGGCCGAGCTCGCGCAGCACGAGGCAGGCGAGACCAGGACGCGGTGGACGGCGTCTCGTTCCAGGTCCGCGCCGGGGAGATCCTCGGCATCGCCGGGGTGCAGGGCAACGGGCAGACCGAGCTCTGCGAGGCCCTCATGGGCCTGCGGCCTGCGATCGGGGCCGTGCACCTGGACGGCCGGGACATCACCCAGGCCACTCCCGCGGGAGCGGCTGCGCGGCGGGCATCGGCGTACATCCCCGAGGACCGGCAGGAAGACGGGCTCGTCAAGGATTTCTCGGTGGCCGACAATCTCGTGCTGGACACCTACGACCGCCCGCCGCTACGCCTCGGGGATCGCGATGGATCTGGGCGCCATCCGCGAGGACGCGACGAGCCTGGTCAACGAGTTCGATATCCGGACCTCGTCGATCGACACCCCGGTCGGCACCCTGTCCGGCGGCAACCAGCAGAAGGTGATCCTGGCCCGCGAGGTGGGGCGGCGGGTCCGGCTGCTGCTGGCCAGCCAGCCCACCCGGGGCCTGGACGTCGGGTCGATCGAGTTCGTGCACCGCCGGATCGTCGAGGAGCGCGACCAGGGCGTCGCGGTGATCATCGTCTCGTCCGAACTCGACGAGATCTACGCGCTGGCCGACCGGATAGCGGTCATGTACGAGGGGAAGGTCACCGGGTTCCGGCCGCCGACCGTGCCCGTGGCCGAACTGGGCCTGCTCATGGCGGGCGCCGGGGACGACGCCGGCCGGATGGGGCCGACCCGGAGGCCATGGACCCAGCCGCGGTCACCGAGGCCGGCAACCCGGCGCTGGGGGTGATCCCGGTGATGAGCACGGAGCCGGTAGTCACCGCCCACCCGGCTGACGACGATACGGGCGCCGGTGACGGGCCACCCGCCAGCCACGGCGACGGCCCGGCCAGCGGGGATGGGCCGCCCGGCGGCACCCCGCCCGGCGGGCCAGACGGGCAGGCGGATCCGGCATGAGTGATGACGCCAGCGGCCCGCCCCCGGCACCCGGCCAGGGCTCCAGCCCAGACCCGGCGCAGCCAGGACCGGACAGCCCCGGGACCAGCACCGGCGCGGCGGTGACCACCGAGCCCCCGGCGGACGGCAGCACCGGCGCGCCGAAGGGCCAGGGGATGAACCGGATCATCCTCGATGCGGTGACTCAGGGCAGCCCGGCGGTGGTCACCGCGCTGGCGATCTTCGCCGCCCTGTTCGTCGGGGGACTGCTCATCGCGTTCAGCGACCCCACGGTGCTGCACGCCTGGAGCAGCTTCTTCTCCGACCCCGGCAACGCGATCTCCGCCGCCTGGGATTCGGTGGCCGCCGCCTATTCGGCCCTGTTCGAGGGCGCGATCTTCAACCCGCACACGATCGCGGCCGCTTCCACGGCGGCTCGGTCGGCGCAATCTTCTACCCGCTCTCGCAGACCGCGTCCCAGGCCACCCCGCTGATCCTGACCGGGCTGTCGGTAGCGCTGGCGTTCCGGGCCGGCCTGTTCAACATCGGCGCGGCCAGCCAGTGGATCGGCGGCGCCATCGTGGCCACCTAGCTCGGCTTCGCGGTCAGCCTCCCGCTGGTCATCCACGCCATCGTCTGCCTGATCGGCGGCTTCGCGGGCGGCGCGGCGATGGGCTGGCTGGTCGGTGAGCTGAAGGCGCGGACCGGGGCGCACGAGGTGATCGTCACGATCATGCTCAACTACGTGATGTACAACTTCCTGTCCTACCTGCTCGGCACGCCAACCGCGCTGCAGCTGCCGCACCAGTCCAACCTGATCAGTCCGACCATCGCGAGCAGCGCCCAGCTACCGCACGTCGGCGGCCCGCCGCCGCAAGTCGGCGTGGGGTTCCTGGTCGCGCTGGCCGCCGCGGGCGGGATGTGGTGGCTGCTGGCCCGCAGCACCACCGGATTCCAGTTCCGCACGGTCGGGGCCAACCCGAGCGCGGCCCGCACCGCCGGGATGAGCGTGGGCCGGACCTGGGTACTGGCCATGCTGCTGGCCGGCGGCCTGGCCGGGCTCAGCGGCGCGGTGACCACCCAGGGCACCTTCTACAGCCTCAACTTCCAGAGCTACGGCACGTACGGCATCGACGGCATCACGGTCGCCCTCCTCGGCCGGGCCAAACCGCTGGGAGTCGTGCTGGCGGCGCTGCTCTTCGGCGCGCTGGACGCGGGCAGCACCATCATGCAGGCGACCACGCCGGTCCCGGTCGACATCACCGAGGTCATCCAGGGCCTGATCGTGCTCTTCGTGGCCGCACCACCGCTGATCCGGGCCGTGTTCCGGCTCCGCCAGGCCCGGGCCACCGGGATGGAAGCGGTGGCAAAGGGGTGGAACGGATGACCGCGCTCGCCACCGTCACCAGCGCCCGCAGCGCGGTCACGGTCCACCGCAGGCTGATCGCCGCCACGACGTTCGTGGTGTTCGGGCTGATCGACATCCTGGTGTTCGGGCTGTTCGCGCATAAGGGCGACGCGACGTTCGCGCTCGCGCTGCCCACATCCCCGGTGCACGTGCCGAGCATCCACGCACCCGCGGCCCCCGTGTCCTACGTGCTCGGTGCCGCCTCGATCCTCATCGGCCTGGCCCGCGCCACCATTGACGAGCCGGTCTGGGCCAAGCGGCTGAGCATCGGCGCCGTGCTGCTGTTCTTCGTCATCTCCTTGCTGTGCTGGGCGGACACCGGAACCTGGCCAACGACATCCCGCTCAACGTGGTCAGCCTGCTGCAGAACACCCTGACCGCGTCGATCCCGCTGATCCTCGGCGCCCTGGCCGGCTGCATGGGCGAGCGCTCCGGGGTGATCAACATCGCGATCGAGGGCCAGCTGCTGCTCGGCGCGTTCACCGCCGCGGTGGTGGCCAGCGCCGTCAGGGGTGCTCTGGCTCGGGCCTGATCAGCGGGTCGCTGGCGGGTGGCCTGGTCGGGCGGTCCTGGCCCTGTTCGCCATCCGCTGGCTGGTCGACCAGATCATCCTCGGCGTGGTGCTCAACGTGCTGATCAGCGGCCTTACCGGCTACCTGTATGACCGCCGCTGGTCCCGAAGGCGAACACCTACAACAACGCCAGCACGTTCAGCGCGATCAAGATCCCGCGGCTCGGCAGCATCCCGATCATCGGGCCCATCTTCTTCGACTCGACGATCTTCCTGTACATCACCTACGCGACGATCATCGCGGTCCAGGTCGGCCTGTTCCGGACCCGCTGGGGGCTGCGGGTCCGGGCGGTGGGCGAGCATCCGACGGCGGCCGACACGGTCGGCATCAAGGTCACTGGCCATCCGGTACCGGCAACGTCATCATGGGCGGGATGATCGCCGGGATCGGGGGCGCCTTCCTGACCATCGGGTCAGGTGGGCTCGTTCGGCAAGGACATGTCCTCCGGGCTGGGCTACATCGCGCTGGCCGCGATGATCTTCGGCCGGTGGAGCCCGCTGGGCGCCACCGCCGCCGCGCTGCTGTTCGGCTTCTCCGAGGCCGCTGCAGTCCATCATGGCCACGCTCAACGTGCCGATCCCCTCGACTTCCTGCTGGATGCGCCCCGTACATCGTCGACGATCGTCGCGGTGGCCGGCCTGGTCGGCAAGGTCCGGGCGCCCGCCGCCGACGGTCAACCGTACGTGAAGGCATGACCGGCCCGCAGGTAACTCCCGGCGACCCGGCCAGCGACCCGTTCGCGGCCGCGGCGGCGAGCGCCGCACGGCTCGCCGAGCTGACCGGCCAGGCCGGGCACGACGTGGCCGTGGTCCTGGGGTCCGGCTGGTCCCCGGCCGCCGACGCACTGGCCCGCGGGCTGGATGCCACCGTCACCGAGGTCCCGGTGGCCGACCTGGGCGGCTTCCCGCCCTCGACCGTGCCCGGTCACGCCGGCCTGGCCCTGTCCATGGTGACGCCGGCGGCTGCGGCTGCTCGTGCTGGTCGGCCGGGTGCACCTGTACGAGGGGCATCCGCCCAGCGTGGTCGTGCACGGCGTGCGGACCGCCGTCGCGGCCGGCTGCCGGGTCGTCGCGCTGACCAACGCGGCGGGCGGCATCGCGCCGGACTACCAGGTGGGCCAGCCGGTGCTGGTCCGCGACCACCTCAACCTCACCGGCCGGTCCCCGCTCGCCGGGCCGGGTGCGCCGCCGGAGGGATACCCGTCCCGGTTCACCGACCTCACCGACCTGTACTCGGCCCGGCTGCGGGCGCTGGCCCGGGACGCCGATCCCAGCCTGGCCGAGGGGGTGTACGCCGCCATGCCCGGCCCGCACTACGAGACGCCCGCGGAGATCCGGATGCTCGCCACCCTCGGCGCGGACCTGGTCGGCATGTCCACCGTGCTGGAGGCGATCGCGGCCCGGCATCTCGGCGCGGAGGTGCTGGCCATCTCCCTGGTCACCAACCCTGCGGCCGGCCTGGCCGCGCAGGGCCTGGATCACGCCGACGTGGTCGCGGCCGGGCAGGCCGCCGCGGGCCGGATGGGCACCCTGCTGGCCCAGGTGCTGCCCCGGACCACATGATCCCCGGCGACCCAGTCCCCGGCGACCCAGTCCCCGGCGACCTGCGACCGTCCCCGGGGACGAGATCCCCGGATACCCGTCTCCGGGGATCTGGCGCAGCGGGCCGAGGCCTGGATCACCGACGATCCCAGACGCCGCGGACCGCGCCGAACTGCAGGATCTGCTCGACGCGGCCGCAGCGGGACGACCCGGCTGGGCGGGCGGCCGCCGCTGACCTGGCCGACCGGTTCGCGGGCCGGCTGGAGTTCGGCACCGCGGGCCTGCGCGGCGTGATGGGAGCCGGGCCGAACCGGATGAACCGGGCCGTGGTCCGGGCCGCGACCGCGGGGCTGGCCCGCTGGCTGCACGAGCACCGGCCGCCGCGGCCCAGGCCGGGGTGGTGCTCGGCTGGGACGCCCGGCACCGCTCGGCGGATTCGCCGAGGAAGCCGCGGCCGTGCTGACCGGGGCGGGCATCCGGGTGCACCTGCTGCCCGGCCGCAGCCCCACCCCGCTGCTGGCGTTCGCGGTCCGGCACCTGTCCGCCGCGGCCGGCGTGATGATCACGGCCAGCCACAACCCGCCCGCGGACAACGGCTACAAGCTCTACCTCGGCGACGGCGCGCAGATCATCCCGCCCGGTGGACGCCGAGATCGAGGCCGCGATCCGCGGCCTGGGCCCGCTGTCCCAGATGCCGCTGGGACCAGCCGAAGGCCCGCTGATCACCCAGCACGAGGACGAGATCGCCCAGGCTTACCTGGACGCGATCCTGGCCGCCTCCCCCGGTGTGCCGCCTCCTGGCGACCGGTCGCGGACCTGCGGGTGGTCTACACGCCTCTGCACGGGGTCGCGGGCCCGCTGATGCTGCGGGCCATCCAGCGGGCCGGGTACCCCGCCCCGTACGTGGTGCCCGCGCAGGCCGAGCCGGACCCGGACTTCCCGACCGTGCCTTTCCCCAACCCGGAGGAACCCGGGGCCCTCGACCTCGCGCTGGCCCTCGCGCGGGACCTGGATGCCGAGCTGGTGCTGGCCAGTGACCCGGACGGTGACCGGCTCGCGGTGGCGGTCCCCGATCCCGGCGCGCCGGCGGCGGCTGGCGGACCCTCACCGGGGACCAGGTCGGCGCGCTGCTCGGCGCGTTCGTCCTGGCCGCGAGCGCCGGGGACAGCGGCGGACTCGCGGGAGCGGCTGGCCGCCTCGACCGTGGTCTCCTCGTCCCTGCTCTCCAGGATCGCCGCCGCGGCCGGCGTGCAGTACGCGGAGACGCTTACCGGCTTCAAGTGGATCGTCCGCGCGGCGGATCAGCGGCCGCGGACGCACTTCGTATTCGGATACGAAGAGGCGCTCGGTTACGCGGTCGGCGACGTGGTGCGGGACAAGGACGGGATCAGCGCCGCCCTCGCCATGCTCGGGCTCGCGGCGCAGGCCCGGTCGGCCGGGCAGTCGCTGCTGGACCGCTGGGATGCGCTGGAGACGGCGCACGGGGTTCACCTGACCGCCCAGCTCACGCTGCCCACCCGGGCGCCCGGGGAGATCATGGCCGGGCTGCGGGCCGCGGCCGCCCGCCGCCCTGGGCGAGTTCCCGGTCCGCGCCATGACCGATCTGGCCCCGGGGGGTGCCCTGCCGCCCACGGACGCGCTCATCCTCCGGCTGGACGGCGCCCGGGTGGTGCTGCGGCCCAGCGGCACCGAGCCCAAGCTCAAGGCCTACCTGGAAGTCACCGAGCCAGTCGCGCCCGGCGACCTGGCTGAGGCCCGCCTGCGCGCCGAGTCCCGGATGACCCCCCTCCGCAACGCCGTCGAGGCCCTGCTGGCCCCCGCCCCGTCCTGAGTCAGACCAGCACGAGGTGGGCGATGAGCTGCTCCTCGCTGAAGCCCGGCGGCTGGCGGCTGGCCCACGCGGCGGCCAGGTACAGACGAGATCCAGGTCGTATCTGCGCCGGGGTGCGCCAGCGCAGCCTGAACGAATGCCGACCCGCCGTGAGCATCTGGCGGGAGTGAACCAGGACCGGAGCGACCCCCGTGGGCCCGTCCGGGCCGCCGCCGACGGTACCCGTGGAGATGCCAAGCCACAGCGCCGACACCCGGGCCCGCCCCGGCACGCTCACCTCGACGGTGAGCACCACGAGCCGGCCCGCCCGGACTTTCAGGCGGGGCAGATTTCTTGAGGGCGACGAGGGCCGCCCGTTGACGGCCACGGTGAACGTCACCCTGAACGGCACCGCCGCCGGGCACGACGCACCGGCCGGGCACCGTGGCGCCGAGGAACAGCCACCTGCCGCGACCACTCCCGCCAGCACCGCAGCCACCAGACTGGCCCGGATGACCGCTCTCACTCCGGCAGGATACGAGGACTGGGTGGCTGCGCGCCTGGCACGGTCGCCACTACATGATCCCGGTCAATTTCTGACGCACAGGGGTAGGGCTGAATCCGAAGATGTAGCCACCCCTGTGCAGCAACGCCGACTGATCATCGAATGGACCACGAAGCTATGACAGGCCAGCCCGCTCCCCATGCGGTGGCACCGGACGGCGGACCCCTAACCGCGCCAGGGCACACAATGGCAAACGGCGCGGTCCTTCTCCACAGGGTGCCCTGCGGGCACCCCAAACCCGGCCCGGCCTGCGGATGCTAGCTTTGGCGCCACAGCATTCCGGTTCGCCGCAACCCACGCGCAGCTGATCACGCGCATTGGCGGCGTGCTCCTCATCGACGTCGGCGTAATCGAAGCCAAGCCCCGCACAAGCCGGAAGTACCGATAAGGAGGTGACCAGGGATGACCCTGCCGTCCGTCCTCGCGGCGCGCCCACGCGGCAGCCTTCTCCCCGTGGTGGCCACCGCAGCCATGGTCACGGCAGGAACGCTCCTGCTAGCCGGCTGCTCCGCGCCGTCGACACCTTCCGGGACCACGTCCGCACTCAACCCGGGCACGACCACCTTCACGTCAGCAAACGCACCACGCATCCCGCACGTGACCGGCCGCCTGCTGACCGGCGGGAAACTCAGCCTGGCCTCCTACCGGGGCCACGTGACCGTCCTCAACTTCTGGGGATCATGGTGCACCGTATGCCGCGAGGAAGCCCCGGCGCTCTCCGCCACCGCCCGCCACTTCGGGCCAGCCGGAGTCCAGTTCATCGGCGTGGACGTGCAGGACAACACCGCATCCGCCGAGGCCTACATGAAAGACTTCAAAATCGGCTACCCCAGCCTGTCCGATTCAAGCGACCAGATAGCGCTCGAATTCAGCCAGGTCATCCCCGACACAGCCTTCCCCAGCACGCTCATCATCTCCCGCAACCAGCGCATCACCGGCCGGATCATCGGCAACGCCTCAGCCAGCAACCTCTCCAACCTCATCCAGAAGGCCCAAAAACAGCCCTAGCAGAAAAGCTGTTCCGTCACTCCGCGCTGGGTCCCTAGCACTGCGCGCTCCTCGGGTGCGCGACCAATCCCGAAGGTGCCTGCGGCCAGCCACACCCCGCACACGTCCCGCACAAGTACATACTCTTCGATCATGATGGTGTTCTGGTGGATACCGAATTCGGGTATTACAAAGCTGGAGAATGCGCCCTGGCGGACATTGGTTTGACTTCGGACAAGGATCAATACCTCCGGGACATGAACCAGGGATTGGGCACTACCGGCTTAAAGCGCTTCGGAGCCACCAAAGAAGAGACGCTGGCTGTAGAGGATTCATCCAGAGGGCTGAACTCAGCCGTGGCGGCCGGTATTGACTGTGTCATCGTCTATAATGACTTTACAAAAACACATGACTTTTCAAGGGCTAGCTATCGAATCGAAACTCTGATTGAATTGAAGGATATCATCCTTAATGTAACCTGAAGGAGCATTTACTGGGGGTCGAGGCGGTCGCCGTATGCGAGGGCGAGCGCGTGCCGTGTCAGGCAACCTTTGCCCTCCCTTACAACGGCACGTGAGAGACACAGACTGCGATGAGTGAAGCTCCGTCGGCGCTAGGACGCCGCGTCATCGTCACTGGGCTGGCCGGGTCGGGGAAGAGCACGTTCTCGCTCGCGCTCGCTGCCAAGACCGGCTTGCCGGTCATTCATCTTGACCTCCACTTCTGGAAGCCCGGCTGGGTTGCACCGTCGGAGACCGAGTGGCGCGAGAAGCAATGTGGCGTGCTCGCCGGCAACGCGTGGATCGCTGACGGCAATTACCACGAGACACTCGATCTCCGGCTCGAACGCGCGGATACCGTTGTGTTTCTCGACCTGCCCTGGTGGCTTTGCGCAGGACGCGCGTTCCTGCGCGGCTTCCGAATGCCGAGCGAGTTGCCCGAAGGGTGCGACTATCCGGCCTGGCTGCGGTTGCGTGATGAGTGGCGTTTGGCCGTCCGCATCTGGCGAAAACGCCGGTCAGAGCCGGAGCGCGAACACGAAATCATTTCGCAGCACAGTGAGCATGTGACCCTTCACGTGCTCAGATCCAAGCGGGCGGTCAGGGAATTCCTCGACGGTCTGGACGCCGACCACGTATGACCCAGACCAGCCGCCGCGGCCAACGATGGTTTACCGTCCTGGACGGCCACCGGCTGCGGCACCTACGCCGACAGCGCGGACTGTCCCAGGAACAACTCGCCGGCCGGGCCGGGATCAGCCCCGCCACCGTGGCCAGGCTGGAACGCGAGCCTGCTGCGCCCTGCCGCTGCCGCACCCTCGGCCGCCTCGCCCGGGCCCTGGGCGGAGACCCCGCACGGCTCACCCCCGCCGCGCACCCCTGAGCCTCCTGTTCGCTGCTGCGCGCTTCCCGCTGTGACCAGGCAGTCAACGCTTCCTTCAAGCAACGCGTACCCCTGTAGCGCCCCTTATTGACCGTGATCAAGGGGCGGGCCGCTGTCGCGGGGGCGGGTCGATGCGCGGACCACCAGGCTGCACGGCAGCAGCTGCAGGCCCGAGCCCGGATGCCCGTCCACCGCGGCCAGCAGGCGCTCACCCGCCGCGCGGCCCAGCTGGCGCAGGTTCATGTCCACGGTCGTGAGCGGCGGACGGCAGGCGGTGGCGATGACGCCCCAGTTGTCGAAGCCGACCAGGGCCACGTCCTCCGGGACGCGCCGGCCGGTCTCACGGAGCCGGTCGGTGACGCCGCGCGCGATCTGGTCGTTACCGCAGAAGACAGCGTCGAGCCCCGGGGCGTCGCGCAAGAGCAGGTCGACGCCGCGGCGTCCCCATTCCTCAGTCCATTCGCCATACAGGGCCTGGCCTCCGGCCAGGTCCAGCCCGGCCGCGGCGAGCGCCTGCTCCGCGCCCGCCGCGCGCAGCACCGCCGCCCTGAACCGGTTCGGCCCCGTGACGTGGCCTATGGTCGTTCTCCCGGTGCCGAGCAGGTGCCGGATGGCCAGGGCACCGCCGTCCTCGTCGTCGGGCACCAGGGACAGATCGGCCGGGTCGCTCGAGTAAGCCATCGCGTAGACCACGGGAACCCGCAGGTCCCGGCCGATCGGCTCACGCGGGTCCTGGCGGCGCCCGGTGACGATGATGCCGTCCACCCGGCGCTCCAGCAGGGCCTGGAGATAGTGCTGCTCGCGGAGGCGGTCGTCACGGCTCTCACACAGGAAAACCAGGATGCGGCCCGGGCCGAGCGCATCCTCGACCCCCTGCACCACCGGAATGCTGAAGCGGCCGAAGCTGTCCGTGGTGATCAGACCGACGGTGAAGCTGCGACCGCTCAGCAGCCCGCGGGCTAGGGCGTTCGGCTGGTAGCCGAGCTGGTCAGCAGCCTCCTGCACCCGCATGGCCGTGCCAGCGCTGATGCCGGCGCGTCCGTTGAGGGCCTTGGAAGCCGTACCGGGCGAGACACCGGCGAGCCGGGCCACGTCGGTGATCGTCACCGGTCCCTGGCCCGTGACCATCGCCGCTGCCTCCTTCGGCTGACGCGGGCGGGTGGCGCGGCAGCCCGGACCCGGGCAGCCCTGGACCACATGGCGGTCACCACGAGGGCTGAAAATTCACCACATGTGAGGCTTGCCGGACCTGTTGACCCTTTCTGGTCACGGAGCCTAGCATCGCATTGCGAAAACCTTTGCCTTAGCAACCGATGCAGATGCGAGTCTCACCGAGGAGGCTGCTGCGGATGGGTTCCTTCACGCAGAGCGACACGGCCCTGGAGTGGCGCGGCGGGCACGAAACCGTGCGCGTCGAGCCCTGGGGCCGCAACAGCCTGCGGATACGCGGAACTCTGGGGCAGGCCATCCAGGATGATCTTCCCGGGGCGCTGCTGGCGGCCCCGTCCGCTGACGCCGGCATCCAGGTCGCTGACGACCGGGCCACGATCACCAACGGCGGGCTGACCGCCAAGATTTCCGGATCGGGGCAACTGCGTTTCCTCGGCGCCGATGGCCGTGAGCTGCTGGCCGAAACGACGCCGCACTTCACCGGGCCGCCGACGCGCAGGTACGCGACGACTGGCGGTGGCACGCACCACTTCGAGGTGCTGTTCAACGCCCGGGACGGGGAGCGTTTCTACGGGCTCGGCCAGCACCAGCATGGCCGGCTCAACCAGAAGGGTGCCGTCGTCGAGCTCGTCCAGCGCAACACCGAGGTCAGCATCCCGTTCCTCGTCTCGAACCTCGGGTACGGCCTGCTCTGGAACCACCCCGGAATCGGCCGGGTCGAACTGGGCGTCACGGTCACGAGATGGGTATCCGAGGCCACCCGGCAGTGGGACTACTGGATCACCGCCGCCGACGATCCCGCGGACCTGCTCCGCCAGTACGGCGAGGCGGTGGGGCGCACGCCGATGCTGCCCGAGTGGGCCTCGGGCTTCTGGCAGTGCAAGCTGCGCTACAAGACCCAGGACGAACTGCTCGGCGTCGCCCGTGAGTACAAGCGGCGCGGGCTGCCCCTCTCGGTCATCGTCGCCGACTACTTCCACTGGACCCGCCAGGGTGACTGGAAGTTCGACCCGCAGGAGTGGCCCGACCCCGGCGCGATGGTCGCTGAACTGGACCGGCTCGGCGTGAAGCTGATGGTGTCGATCTGGCCCACGGTCAACCCGGACAGCGAGAACTACGCGGAGATGGAAGAGCTTGGCCTGCTGGTCGACAACGAGCGGGGCATCAGCGTCCAGCTGCCCATCTGGGACCGGGGCTCGACCGGGCGCACGCTGATGACCTTCTACGACTCGACCAACCCGCAGGCCCGCGCCTACATCTGGGCGAAGGTCAGGGAGAACTACTTCAAGCACGGCATCAGGATCTGGTGGCTCGACGCCTGCGAGCCTGAGCTCCGGCCGGAGCAGCCGGAGAACCTCCGCTATCACCTGGGTCCCGGGGCCGAGGTCAGCAACATCTACCCGATGCTGCACGCCAAGGGCTTCTACGACGGCATGCGGGCGGAGGGCGAGGAGGAGGTCGTCAGCCTGTGCCGGTCCGCGTGGGCGGGCAGCCAGCGGTACGGGGCCCTGGTCTGGTCCGGTGACATCGATTCGACCTTCGAGGACCTGCGCCGCCAGATTTCCGCGGGGCTGAACATCGGCCTGTCCGGCATCCCGTGGTGGACGACCGACATCGGGGGCTTCAAGAACGGCAACATCAACGACCCGTCGTTCCGCGAGCTGATCGTCCGCTGGTTCCAGTTCGGCGTGTTCTGCCCGGTCTTCCGGCTGCACGGGATCCGCCAGCCGGGCACCATGATCGGGTCGGAGCAGACCGGCGCGGACAACGAGGTCTGGTCGTTCGGCGACGAGCAGTACGGCATCATCCGCCAGCTCCTCTTCCTGCGCGAGCGCCTGCGGCCCTACGTGATGGCCCAGATGCGGGAGGCCAGCGAATCGGGCCTGCCGCCGATGCGCCCGCTGTTCGTCGATTTCCCCGCCGACTCCGCGAGCTGGGATGCCGAGGACCAGTTCCTGTTCGGTGACGACATCCTCGTGGCCCCGGTCTACACCGAAGGGGCCCGGACGCGCCGGGTCTACCTGCCCGCGGGTCCCGGGGGCACCGCATGGCGGGACGCGTGGACCGGCGCCGAGCACCAGGGCGGTGCGTGGATCACCGCCGCCGCGCCGCTGGACACCATTCCCGTGTACCTGCGGGGTGGCGGTCAGGTCGAACCCTTCGGGCCCCTGGCCAGCCTGGGGCCGGCCGAGAAATCCGGGGAGTGACGCCGATTGGCCAGGACCGCGGCCCCGACCCGCCGGGCCCCCGACCGCCGCGCGGCGCGGCGTGACCCAGCGACCGCCGAGGTGAGCCGGGCGTCGGCCTGGACGCGTTACGCCCGCATGGCGTTCCTGATCCCGGCCGTCCTCTACGTGCTCTTCGCGTTCGTGGTGCCGATCGTCTACAACCTCATCCTGAGCTTCGAGCAGACGTCCCCGGCCACGATCTCGAGCCTGTTCGCCCCGTTCGCCGGCCTCTCGAACTACACGGGCGCCCTGGACCAGCCGGTCACGCAGAGCGCCATCGCCCGCACCTTCATCTTCACGGCCGGCTCGCTGATCTTCCAGTTCCTCATCGGCTTCAGCCTGGCCCTGCTGTTCAACCTGCGGTTCCCGCTCCGCCGGGTGGCCCGCTCACTGATCATCATTCCCTGGCTGCTGCCGCTGCTGATCACCGGCTTCATCTTCCGGTTCCTGTTCCAGGCCGAAGCGGGGGCCGTCAACCAGTTCCTCGGTGACCTGCACCTCATCAGCCACCCGATCGGCTTCCTGACCTCGCCGGGATGGGCGTTCCTCGCCGTGCTGATCGCCAACGTCTGGATCGGGATCCCGTTCTTCACCGTGCTCCTGTACAGCGCGCTGCAGGACGTCCCGGTGGAACTGAAGGAAGCGGCGATGATCGACGGGGCCAGCGGGTGGCAGCGCCTCATCCGGGTCACGCTGCCGGTCATCCGCCCGGTGATCGAGGTCGTGTTCGTCCTGGGCTTCGTCTTCACCGTGAAGGTGTTCGACGTGGTCATCGCGCTGACCCAGGGCGGCCCGGCGAACTCGACGCAGATCCTCGCGCCGTGGGCGTACCAGTTGTCGTTCCAGCAGTTCGACTACGGCCAGGGGGCCGCGCTCAACACCGTTCTTCTCGTCATAGCCCTGGTAGCCGCACCGGTCTACATCTGGCTCAACCGCGAATCACTCCGGAGGACGTGACATGTCCCGGCAGCGCAGGTTTACCGGCCTCCTGGCCGCGCTCGGCGCCCTCGTCGCACTCGTGATTCTGCTCTTCCCGCTCTACGCGGTGATCGTCGCCTCGTTCGAGAACAACTCCCAGCTGCTCGGCACGCACTACAACTTCCTGCCGCCCACCTTCAGCTTCGCCAATTACAGCGCCGTCATCTCGGCCCAGGGCGGCCACATCGCCAGCACCCTGGTCATCGGCCTCGGCACGGCCGTCCTCACCCTGGCCATCGCCCTGCCTGCCGCGCATGCCCTGGCCCGCTACCGGTTCCGGGTCACCGCGTTGCTGATGGGCGGGCTGCTGATCGCGCAGATCCTGCCGTCAATTGTGATCGCTAACTCTCTCTTCCTCCTCTACCACAAGCTGCACCTGCTGAATACGTATCCGGGCTTGATCCTGGCCGATGCGAGTTACGCCGTCCCGTTCAGCATCCTGGTGCTGCGGGCTTTCATGCTCGGCCTGCCGAATGATGTCCTGCAGGCCGCGAGGGTGGACGGTGCCTCAGAGTGGAAAACATTCCTGCGGGTCGTCCTGCCGATGAGCCGTTCCGCCGTCATCACGGTGGCGGTATTCGCCTTCCTGAACGGCTGGGGCGACTTCATCTTCGCGCTCACCCTGCTGTCCGGAAGCACGTTCGAGCCACTCACGCTCAGCATCTATTCCTACATCGGGGAGTTCTCCACGAACCTCGGCGAGGCCATGGCGCTGTGCGTCTT
Source organism: uncultured Actinomycetes bacterium (assembly GCA_963723595.1). Lineage (GTDB taxonomy): Bacteria > Actinomycetota > Actinomycetes > Streptosporangiales > Streptosporangiaceae > RYN-230. Next base: position 1,287,725 of record CAVRRQ010000006.1, on the reverse strand, counting down.
CGGGCTCTTGCCGGCCGCCATGCTGCTCATTGCCGCTCAGCGCTACATAGCCGCTGGCCTCACGGTCGGATCGGTCAAGGGATAACGCCCATTCCGCCGGCCTCACCTGGCCAGCGGCCTGCCTCGAGAATCGCCGGCTCCGCCGGCCACGAAAAGCGGCTGGACCCATCGCCGGTCCGGTCCGGGATCAGGAGGGACACATGCACATCACCAAGGGCCCAGGGCCGCGGGGCAGATCCGGGCTGCGCACCAGACGCCGCTGGGGGGCCATAGCGATCGGCGTGGTCGTTGCGGCCCTGGCCGCCGCGGGCTGCAGCAGCGGCTCGTCCTCCGGCAGCAGCGGCGGGAAGATCACGATCACCGAACTGGACTACTTCACCTCCAACGGCGGCGTTGCGGCGGTGAACTGGTACAACAAGAAATTCGAGGCGGCGCACCCCAACATCACGGTCAAGCGTGAGGTAGTCCCCTACGCCAACCTGATCACCAAGGTGCTGCAGGAGGCCAGCGCCGGCGACCTGCCGAACATCGTCATGCTCGACAACCCGAACGTGCCCGAGGTGGCGGCTACCGGCCAGCTCAAGCCGCTGGATAGCCTGCCCGGCTTCACCACCAGCGGATACGTCCCCGGTGCGATCAGCGAGTGCACCTACCAGGGCAAGCACTACTGCTACCCGATCGGCACCAACACCATCGGCATCTTCTACAACAAGGCCATGTTCGCGGCCAAGCACCTGTCCCCGCCGTCCACGTGGGCCCAGCTGCAGTCCGACGCGAAGGCGCTCACCTCCGGCCACACTTACGGCATGGCCTTCGACGCCACCTCCGACGAGCAGTCCACCTGGCAGCTCGAGCCGTACTTCTGGAGCCAGGGCGGCAACCTCGACAAGGTGAACACCCCCGCGTTCAGCAATTCCCTCCAGCTCTGGGTCAACATGGTCAAGGACGGGTCCGCGTCCAAATCCGTCCTCCAGTGGGGCCAGGACCCGGACCTCACCCAGCAGTTCCTGCACAAGACGGCCGCGATGATCGAGGACGGCCCGTGGATTTTCCCCGAGCTGAACGCGGCGGGCTGGAAGTACAACCAGCAGTACGGCATCGTCAAGATCCCGACCCAGACGGCGGGCGGCACGGTGGTCGCGCCGCTGGGCGGGGAGACCTGGAACATCGGTAACTCCGGCTCTGCCCAGCAGCAGACCGCGGCCTGGGACTGGATCAAGGGCATGCAGGTGCCATCGGTGATGACACATGTCACGTCGCTGATGTACTACCTACCGACCAAGCCGTCGGTGATCGCCCAGTACCTCAAGGGCGGCCCGGAATACACGGTGTTCGCCAAGGAGACTGCGACGGCCCGGTCACGGACGACCCAGTACGGCGCCAACTACCCGAAGGTGTCGCAGGCGCTGTGGACCGCCATCCAGGCCGCCATCACCGGCACGTCGTCGGTCAGTTCAGCGCTGACCCAGGCACAATCCACGATTTCATCGATACCGCAGGTCAAGGGGGGCTGACCCGAGGGCGGTGGACAGCCGCGCGGCCTGGCGGGGAACCCCGGCCAGGCCGCGCGCCCGGCACCGGGAGACCCGGCCTCCGCGCTACGGCGCGGCGGGTTTGATTCCTGACCAGTGGGTAGCTCGCCACAGGTGGGAGCGCCGATTGTCACGGGTCATGTGGTCGCGGGCCGTTATCGCCTGATCTCGGCCCTTGGCAACGGCGGAATGGGCACCGTGTGGCTCGCCGAAGATGACATCCTCTCCCGCCAGGTGGCGGTGAAGGAGGTGTCCCCGCCCGCCGATATGACTGAGCGCGAACGAGATCTGCTTCGTGAACGGACCCTGCGCGAGGCGCAGACCGCGGCCAGGCTGAGCCACCCGAACGTGGTGACCATCTACGACGTCGTCGAGGACGACGGCCGACCCTGGATTGTCATGGAACTCGTCCCGTCCCGGTCGTTGCGGGACGTGGTGGACGCGGAAGGCCCGCTGTCCGCGCAGCAGGCCGCCGCGGTCGGCCTCCAGATCCTCGCGGCTTTAAGGGCTGCCCATGCCCTCGGCATCATGCACCGGGACGTCAAGCCGGGCAACGTGCTGATCGCCGCGGACGGCCGGGCGGTCCTGGCCGACTTCGGGATCGCCCGCACGCAGGACAGCACGGCGCTGACCACCTCCGGCGTTCTGGTCGGCTCGCCCTCCTACATCGCCCCCGAGCGGGCCCGCGGCGAGCGGGGCGGTCCCGAGTCGGACTTGTGGTCGCTGGGGGCCACGCTCTACGCCCTGGTCGAGGGGCGCCCCGCCTATGACCGGGCCGGGCCCCTGCCCACCTTGATGGCGGTGGTGAACGAGGACCCGGACCCGCCGAGCCGGGCCGGGGTGCTGTGGCCGGTCATCCGGGGACTGCTGGACCACGTCCCGTCCCGGCGCCTGGGCCCGGACGAGGCCGAGCGGATGCTGCGCCAGGTCGCCGAGGCCGGGGGCGGGTCCTCGACCACGCCGTTCCCCGCGGTCCCGCCGGCCGTGGCGCCTAGCGGCACACCCGACGGGACGCGGTCCGGGAGCAGCCTCGAAAGCGCCGAGCACACCCGCACGCTCCGGGACGGGGACGGTGTCCTCCCCACCGGGCCAGGCCCCGTCCCCGTCCCGGATCAGCCCGACCCCATCCCCGTCCCGGATCAGCCCGACCCCGACGCCCTCCCGGATCCGCCTGACCTGCAGGCCCTGCAGGCCCTGTCGGACCAACCGGGCCCGGACCCCCTGCCCGACGACCCCGACCCAGACACCCTGGCCGACGAGCCGGACCCGGACGCCCTGGCCGACGAGCCGGACCCGGCGGCCCTGCCGGACCAACCGGACCCCCACGCCCTGCCCGACGAGCCCAACCCGGACGCCCTGCCCGACGACCCCGACCCAGACACCCTGGCCGACGAGCAGGACCCCCACCCCCTGCCGGACCAACCGGACCCCCACGCCCTGCCCGACGAGCCCAACCCGGACGCCCTGCCGGACCAGCCAGACCCCAACGCCCTGCCGGACCAGCCAGACCCCAACGCCCTGCCGGACCAGCCAGACCCCAACGCCCTGCCGGACCAGCCAGACCCCAACGCCCTGCCGGACCAGCCTGACCCCCTCACCCTGCCGGACGAGCTAGACCCCGACGCCCTCCCGGCCGAGTCCGGGTCCTACGCCGGGCCTTCAGAGCCAGACTCCGGTGCCGTGCCCCGGGAGCCGGAGCCCGCCGTGGCGCCGGAGGCAGGGGAGGCCGTAGCCCCGGTCCTCGTCGCGGCCGGGGATCAAGCGTCCCAGCCGGAACAGGCCCCTGAGACCGGCGATACCGGCGCCACGCTGATCCCGGGCCTGCCCGGCCGGCCCGGTACCGCGGCGCGAACCCAGGAGATCGGACGGTCGCCGCACCAGAAACCCCTGGTCTGGGTGCTGGCCGCAGCCGCGGCGCTGGTCCTGGTAGGAGGCGTGGTCGCCGCTCTGATCATGACCAGCCATCCCAAGGCCCTGGTTTCCGCGAACCCGCCCCGCTCCACGGGCCGTCCGGCATCCTCGCATTCCACCTCGCCCACCCCCAGCGCCACGTCCGGCGCCCCGACCACCGCTCCTCCGAGCTCACCGGCGCCCAGCCCCGGCTCCACCTCCAGCTCCAGCTCCACCCCGGGGTCCGGGGCGCTGGGCCCAGCCGTCATCCCGGCCGGCTATCACGGGTTCCGGAACTCAACCGGGTTCTCGATCGCGGTACCCGACGGGTGGCGGGTATCGCACCAGGGCCACTACGTCTACCTCATTCCGCCTTCGGGAGCGGACTTCCTGCTCATCGACCAGAGCGATCACCCCCAGCCGAACCCCCTGGCGGACTGGCAGCAGCAGGAGGCCAACCGGGAGAGCACCTACCCCGGCTACCACCGGATCCGCCTCGAGTCCGTCTCCTATCCGCAGGCGGAAAAGGCTGCGGACTGGGAATTCACCTACTACCGCCAGGGCGTCCTGACCCACGTTCTCAATCGCAACGTCCTGGCCAACGCCCATCACGCCTACGCCTTGTACTGGTCAACGCCCGCGAGTGAGTGGGGCCAGAGCTGGCACATCTTCAAGGTCCTGGCGCAGACATTCCGGCCTGCCGCACCGTAAGAGCTCCCGGTGCCAGGGCACCCTTACATGATCATTCATTCCCGGTCCGGCGCATGCTGGCAAACCCATTGATCACGAATTTTCCCGGCGGGGACGGCGGCCAGCCTGGCGTGCGAAAGCCCAGCTAGATGCCGGCACCCGGACGACGGCGGCAGATAGAAATCCGGCCCCGCCCGGAGTACCCTCCACGGATAGCACATGGCTGAATTGGCGGGCGCCGGACATGCTTGGGCCACAGAATGTTCAAGCCGGCGAATGCAGCACCAAAAGCCACAGTAAAACACTTGATCATCCCGCTCTCCCGGATCAGGGTTTGACCTATCGATCACGGCCGCCAAACCATCACGAGGTCGACCTAGTGCCTGACGACGAACACGCTGCTCACGGTGCACCCGCCCGCGCGCCAATGAGGCGGCTTCCCGCGCTGCGGGTGCGCGGGATCACCGGCCGCTGGCTGGCCATCTTCGGTGTCTCGCTGGGGGCCCTGCTGGTCAGGTTCCTGGTGCCCACGCCGGTGGGCCAGGCCGACAACCGTGACGGCCCCCGGCTGATGTGCGGCCTCGGCCTGGGACCGGTAACGGGTCGCCATCCCCGGTTCTTCCGGTTCGCCTATTTCGACTACGTGCCGAAGCAGGAGTGCGCCGGGCGGGTCCCGTACCCGTCGTCGGAGCTGGTCCCGCTGGAAGTTGGCCGGTTGCTGACCCCGGTCCTGGGCCTGCCCGGCAGCCTGAACCTGATCGCGGTCGGCGTCCTGTTGTGCGCCCTGGCCTCCGTGGCGATCGCGAGCCTGGCCGTCGGGCTGCGAATCAGGCTGGGGGCCCAGTGGCTGGTGGCGGCCGCCTGCTGGCTGATCATCGCGGACGCGGCCTTCTTCGACGTGTTCGGCGGCCCGTTCAGTGAGCCCGGCGCCCTGGTCGGCCTGATGCTGGTCGCAGCCGGCGTCGTGTACCTCGGGCGGGGCTGGCGGCTGACCGTGTACGGCCTGATCCTGGCGGGTTCGGGGGGCTTCCTGGCCATCCTGTCCAAGGAGCAGTACCTGGTGCTGGCCGCGCCGATCTGCCTCACCCTGGTCCTGGCCACCGCCGGCCGGGGCTCCTGGCGCGGGCTGCACCGGTTCCGGAACCAGCAGGCCACCGGGGGGATCCTGGTCGCTGCGGGGCTGGCCCTGATGGCCGGCGTCTACGCGCTCTGGGACTACACCAGCTCCTATGGCCAGCGGCTGCACCACATCCAGGCCGTGGACATGCTGTTCACCGACATCGTGACCAGGCGCGCCACCGCGCCCGCCCAGCTCCGGGCGCTCGGCCTCCCGGTGAGCTGGGCCAGGTACGCGGGCCACTACTACTGGGACAGGATGTCGGTGCGGCAGAGCCCGCTGTACGCGCGGTACACGGACAAGCTGACCGACGGCAACATCACCCACTACCTGCTGGCCCATCCGGCCAGCATCCTGAGCGTCGGGCAGTCGGCCGCGATCGCGGCCCAGCAGTTCCGGATCACCAGCCTGGGCGACTACCCTGTCTCCGCCGGCCACCCGAAAGGCGCATACGAGTCCCGGGTCGTCGTGGTGACCTGGCTGATGCACCAGCTTCCGCCCGGCCTGGGACTGTGGTGGCTGATCCCGTTGTGGCTGGTGATGGCGGCCATCGCGGTCGCCGCGCTGGCCTGGGGGCGAGCCCGGGCCTGGCGCCGGGACGGCGCGGTGGTGGTGCTGTGCATGATCGGGTGCGCGATGGTCGCGTTCATCCCGCCGGCCTACTACGCCGGTATCTCCACCACCCGGCACATGGTGGGGATGAACCTGGCCACGGCGCTCGCGTTCGTGGTCGCGGCCGGACTGGCGGTGTCCATGATCCGGCAGTTGCTCACCAGGCCCCCGCGACACGCGGTGGGCGCCGCCGGGCCCGGGACCCAGGAGGCGGCCGCGGTCAGTCCGGGATCGCGATGATGACGTCGGAGGCCTTGACCACCGCGATCACGTCCTTGCCCTCGGCCAGCCCAAGCTCCTTGACCGCCTCGACCGTGATGGAGGCGACCAACCGGGTGCCGTTGGCGTCCAGGGAGACGTTGGCCGTGGCTTCACCGTAATTGATGGTTGTGACCCTGGCCCTGATCTGATTACGCGCGCTGAGCTGCATGCCCGTTGTCCTCTCGTGATCAAGGCCACCGGCCCGATCAGGTATCTGCCCCGTCGGCCGTCGCCAAAGCTTCCCCGCCCGTGGCAAGCTCGGGACCATGGGAAACGAGCAGGACCGTCCGGACGAGAGCGCGGCATGCGAGGTCGCGCACGGCCACGGTACGGCAGCCGGCGGCGAGAAGACGCTGATCGCGGCGTTCGCGTCTCCGGTCGCCGAGTTCCTGCTGCACTTCGCCGGCGACGCCGGTTACCGCGTGGTGCTGCTGGAACCCGACCCGGACCGCGCGGCCAACGCCCAGACCACCGGCTATGAGGTGACCGGCGACGCCGCGAAGTACCTGGACGCGGCCGCCGACCTCGTAGTGACCGACCACCACCGGACCGAACTCGGGGTGGTGCTCCGCGCTGCGCTGGCCAGCCCGGCGCGCTGGGTGGGGATCATGGGCAACCCGCGGCATCCGGGCCCGCACATCGAGGCCCTGGCCGGGCTGGGCGTGGCCGAGTCCGACATCGCCCGGGTGCACCGGCCGATCGGGCTGAACATCGGCTCCCGCACCCCCGCCGAGATCGCCATCTCCACTCTGGCCGGGTTGATCGCGGACCGCAACGGCCGTCCCGGCGGCTTCTCCTTCTAGCCGCCACGCCACTCCTGGACAGCCATTACGAGGGGTCCATGGTGCTGCTGGGGCCTCTGGGTGGCTTGCTGGGCCGGGCTAGGCGCGGGGGGCGACCGCGGGGATCCAGACCTGCATGGGGCGGCCGTCCCGGTTGTCCCACTGGAAGTAAGGGATGGCCGCGGCGGTGACCTGCTCGCCGCCGGAGTCCTCGCTGACCTGCGCCTCACCGGCCGCGGAATGGTACGGCAGCCCAGCCTGCGGCCCGGCCCGGTGAACGGCGGCGGCCCGGACCAGGACGGTGTCGCCGACACCCGCGACCGTGGCGCGGGTCTCCTCGAGGGCGCCGGGCACGAGGACCAGGTCCGCGAGGTCGATCCCGGCGGGCTGGTCCGCCTGCTCGAGGCAGTAGACCAGCGGGCCACGCTCGATCGCGGCCGTCCCCTGCACCGCCTCCACCCGGCGGTCGGGGTAGGTCAGCCGGGGCGACATATCCAGTTCGAAACGGAGCACGTCGCCGGGGCGCCACTGACCGCGGACCACCAGGTACCCACCGTCGGCCTCGGCCTCGATGAGGTCTTCGTTGCGGCGAATTTCCGGGACCGCCGACCAGGCCGGCACGCGCACGGCCAGGCCGCAGGGCTGCGGCGGGGCGCCGGTGACCCGCAACTCGACCCCGCCGGCCCATGGGTAGTCCGTGGCCATCTCCACGTTCAGCACCCCGCCGGCGAGTCCGGCGCTGAGTGCCGCGCCGGTGAACTGCTGCACGTACAGGGTGCCGCCGCTGACCGTGGCCAGGTAGTACTGCAGGGAGGCCATCGTGCGCATGATGTTGGGCGGGCAGCAGGCGCAGTTGAACCACTCCCGGCGCCGGCCCGGATCGTCCTTCTCGAAGTGGTCCGCCCGGCGCTGCAGCGGGTTGACGTAGAAGAACCGGGTCCCGTCGGTGGCGGTCGAGGAGGCGAACCCGTTGTAGAGGATCCGCTCCATCAGGTCCGCGTACGCGGCGTCCCCGGTGGCCAGGAGAAGCCGCCAGGCCCACTGGAAGCTGGCGATGGCCGCGCAGGTCTCGTTGTAAGCCCGGTCCGGCGGCAGCTCGAAGCGGTCCCCGAAGCTCTCTCCCTCGTGCCGCGACCCGTTGCCTCCGGTCAGGTAGGTCTTCGCGGCGACCATGTCGGCCCACCGGGTCAGGCTGGACGCCAGCAGTGCCGCGTCGCCCGTCTCCGCGGCGACGTCCGTGACTCCGGCGTCCAGGTACAGCGCGCGGACCACGTGCCCCACCTCGGTCACCGTGTCCCGGACCGGTTCGTGATCCTGGAGGTAGCGGCGGCCGAACCCGGAATCCCCGATCAGGCCGTGCCCGCGCTGCTCGATGAACTGGGCGGCCAGCCGCAGGTAGGGCGGGTGGCCCGTTTCGCGGTACAGCTCGGCGAGCGCGCTCTCCACGATGGGGTGGCCGTCGATGCCCTCCTGGCGGCCCAGGAAGTGGTCCACCAGGTGGTCCGCGAACCGCCGGGCCACCGCCAGCAGCGCCGGATCCCCCGCGCCGCGCTGGACCGCGAGGCCGGCCTGGATCAGGTGGCCCGCGCAATACAGCTCGTGGCTGGAGGCCAGGAAGCTGTACCGCGGACGGCCGGTGACCTGGATGCAGGAGTTCAGGTAGCCGTCGGGCTGCTGCGCCTTCTCCAGCAGCGCGGTCGTCTCGGCCAGGAAGCTGGCCAGCCCCTCATCCGGGGACCGGCCCAGTTCCCAGCCGATCGCCTCCAGGACCTTGTAGATGTCGGAGTCCATGAACACCGGCCCCCGGTACCCTTCGCGGACCCCGGCGATGGCCAGTCGGACGTTGGCCAGGTTCCCGGCTGATTCGAGCTGGCGCAGCGCCAGGGGCAGGCTGGCCCCGGCATTACGCTGCTGCCAGGCATGCAGCAGCCCGGCGGACAGCCGGGCACCCCCGCCCGCCAGCGGCTGATGCGCGACGGAGGCGGAAGCAGAGGGAACGGCCGGCCCCCGCCAGCCTGGGACTCACCGGAGGCGGTCATGCCCTGGCCCTTCCTAGGAATACGTTTTCCTTCGTAAGCTAGGGCCCACGAGGGACAGCGTCAAGACTGGTCAAACCGCCTCGTCTCGGACGATCGCTGGCCCCGGAAGACAAGGACGACCATGGAGCAAGGGATTGCCCGCGCCGGGGCCTAACCTCAAGCGGGCGACCATCCGGGACGTGGCCGCACTCGCTGGCGTCTCGATCGGGACCGCATCCAAAGCCCTCAACGGCCAGGGCAAACTGCGCGACGAGACGCGGGACCGGGTGGCGGCCGCCGCCCGCGAGCTGGGCTTCGCGCCCAACGTCCTGGCCCGCGGCCTGCTGGCCGGCCGGACCTACACCGTCGGCGTGATCACCACGGACAGCTTCGGCCGGTTCAGCATCCCGGTCATGCTGGGCGCCGAGGACGCCCTCGGGGCCGGCCAGATCTCGGTATTCATGTGCGACACCCGGGACGAGCCGGAGCGCGAGCGGCAGTACCTGGACATGCTGCTGTCCCGCCGGGTGGACGGGCTCATCGTGGCCGGGCGGCGGATCGAGCCGCGGCCCAGCATCGGCCTGACCCTGGGCGTCCCGGTCGTGTACGCGATGACCCAGTCGATGGACAGCGACGAGCCCGCCATCCTGCCCGACGACGCGGGCGGCGGGCGGCTGGCCGCCGAGCACCTGCTGGCCCTGGGACGCCGCCGGTTCGGGCACATCACCGGCCCGCCGCGTTTCCTCGCCGCCCGGATGCGCGCGCGGGGCTTCTGCGACGCGCTGGCCGGGGCCGGCCTGTCCTTCAGCGCCAACGACGTGCTGTACGGGGAGTGGAGCGAGGCCTGGGGGCGGGAGGCAGCCCGGCTGGTGATGCGCACCAGACCGGGGGTCGAGGCGATCTTCTGCGGCAGCGACCAGATCGCCCGCGGCGTCTCCGACACCCTGCGGCTGATCGGCTGCCGGGTGCCCGAGGACATCGCCCTGGTCGGCTTCGACAACTGGAGCCCGATGGTGCTGGGCGCCGATCCGCCTCTGACCAGCATCGATATGTGCCTGGAGGACGTCGGCCGGGTGGCCGCGCAGCACTTGCTGCTGGCCATCAACAAGGAGCCCACGCACGGCGTGCACACCGTGCCCTGCCGCCTGGTCGCCCGGGGCTCGACCAGCCGGGATACCGGATGAGCCGGCCCGTCCCCGGCCCCGCGGAGGGCCGGCTCCGGCCGCGCGGAGGGGCGGCCGCGGGCCCCGCCGCCCGGCCAGCTTGACCCAGGATCTTGTGAGCGGTCACAATCCCCCCGGGCACCGAACCGGATTCCGCATACTTGTATCGAGCAAGTGGGTACACAAGGGTTATCTGTGGCTATTGAGTCGGATCAGGGCCGAATACGGTAAGGCAGGGCAAAGATTTCCGGCCCGGGCCAGGCAGGACAGGGCGGCGCGGGCCACCGGGCACGGCGCCCGCGGGGCCCGGCAACCCGCGGGGCCCGGTAAACAGAAGACCAGCAGAACGGCCGGCGGAATCCGGGCGGGCCGAGGCAGCGGAGCCCCGGGCGGCGGGACGAGACGGCGGAAGGAGGCGGTACGTGTCAGTTGCCGATCGCGGGCGCAGCCGCCCCCCGGTCATGACCGACGTCGCCCAGCTGGCGGGCGTCTCCCACCAGACCGTGTCCCGGGTCCTCAATGACCATCCCAACGTCCGCCCGCAGACCAGGGAGCTGGTCCTCGCCGCCATCAGCGAGCTCGGCTACCGGCCCAACGCCGCGGCCCGCACCCTGGTCACCCGGCGGACCCACACCCTCGGCGTGATCAGCTTCGACACCACCCTGTACGGGCCGGCCTCGATGCTCTACGGGATCGAGCGCGCGGCGCAGGACGCCTACTTCGTCTCCATCGCCAGCACCCCGACCCTGGACCGCCGGTCCGTGCTGGACTCGGTGGAGCGCTTCGTGGGGCAGGGCGTCGAGGGCATCATCGTCATCACCGCGCAGGTTTCCGCGGTCGAGGCGCTGACCGACTGCCCGACGGACATCCCGCTCGTCGCGGTGGGCTGCCGGGCCACCCCGCCGGTGCACTCCGTCGCGGTGGACAACACCGAGGGAGCCGCGCTGGCCACCCGGTACCTGCTCGGCCTCGGCCACCGTACCGTCCACCACCTGAGCGGGCCGCGCTCCTGGCTCGACGCCGAGGCCCGGGTCGAGGGCTGGCGGGCGGCGCTGCACGAGGCGGGGGCCCCCGAGCCGGACCTGGTCTCCGGCGACTGGTCCGCGGCGTCCGGCTACGAGATGGGGCAGCGGATCGCCCGGGACACCAGTGCGACGGCCGTCCTCTGCGCCAACGACCACATGGCGCTGGGGCTGTTCCGCGCACTGTCGGAGCGGGGACGGCGGGTGCCGGAGGACGTCAGCGTGGTCGGCTTCGACGACGTTCCCGAGGCGGCCTACTTTCTTCCCCCGCTGACCACCGTGCGGCAGGACTTCGGGGAGCTTGGCCGGCGGGCGCTGGACTCGCTGGTCAGGCTGATCTTCGATCGTGACGCGGCGGCGCCCGCCGACCCGGTCGTCCCGGAGTTCGTGGTCCGCTCCAGCGCCGCACCACCCGCGACCTGAGCCGGCCGCGGCAGGGCACCCAGATCAGTTCGAGCAGGCAGAACAGGACGATGATGACTGTTAGCGCTCACGACAGCGACGACGGGCCGGGCGGCCAGCGGGACCCGGAAAGCCAGGACGGCCAGGACGATAGCTACGCCGTCGGGGTGGACTTCGGCACGCTGTCCGGCCGGGCCGTGGTGGTCCGGCTCAGCGACGGTGCCGAGGTCGGCACAGCGGTCTGCACGTACCGGCACGCGGTCATGGACGACAAGCTGGCCGCGACCGGCGAGCGGCTGCCGCCGGACTGGGCCCTGCAGGACCCGGAGGACTACCGGGACGTGCTCCGCGAGGCGGTCCCGGCCGCGGTCCGGGAGGCTGGCATCGATCCCGGCCAGGTGGTCGGCATCGGCACGGACTTCACGGCCTGCACCGTGCTGCCGGCCCGGCGCGACGGCACCCCGCTATGCCAGGTGCCCGGGCTGGAAGGCCGCCCCCACGCCTACCCCAAGCTGTGGAAGCACCACGCGGCCCAGCCGCAGGCGGACCGGATAAACGCCCTGGCCCACGAGCGCGGCGAGCCGTGGATCGGCCGCTACGGCGGCAAAGTCTCGTCGGAGTGGCAGTTCGCCAAGGGCCTCCAGCTGCTGGAGGAGGACCCGGACGTCTATCAGCAGGCTGAGCGCTGGATCGAGGCGGCGGACTGGATCATCTGGCAGCTGTGCGGCACCGAGACCCGCAACGCCTGCACCGCCGGGTACAAGGGCATCTACCAGGACGGCCACTATCCCTCGGCGGACTTCCTCGGCGCGCTGAACCCCGGCTTCGCCAGCTTCGCCGAGGACAAGCTGGCCCACCCGGTGTCGCAGCTCGGGTCCCGGGCGGGCGGGCTGACCGCCGAGGCGGCCGGGTGGACCGGGCTGCCGGAGGGCATCGCGGTAGCCGTGGGCAACGTGGACGCGCACGTCACCCCGCCCGCCGCCAACGCCATTGAGCCTGGTCAGATGGTGGCCATCATGGGGACCTCCACCTGTCACGTGATGAACTCCGCCACGCTCGCCGAGGTACCTGGCATGTGCGGGGTGGTGGACGGCGGCATCGTGGCGGGCGAGTACGGCTACGAGGCCGGGCAGAGCGGGGTGGGCGACATCTTCGCCTGGTTCCTCGATCACACGGTCCCGGCCGACTACCGGGGCGAGGCCGAGCGGCGGGGCATGTCCCTGTTCGAGCTGCTGTCGGCCGAGGCGGCCAGCCAGCCGGCCGGCGCGCACGGGCTGATCGCCCTGGACTGGCTGGGCGGCAACCGCTCGGTGCTGGTCGACGTCCAGCTGTCCGGCGCCATCGTGGGCCTGACCCTGGCCACCAGACCGCCGGACATCTACCGGGCGCTGGTGGAATCGACCGCGTTCGGCACTCGGGTCATCATCGACGCGTACTCGTCGGCCGGGGTCGAGGTCACGGAGTTCGTGGCGGCCGGCGGCCTGCTCAGGGACAAGTTCGTCATGCAGGTCTACGCGGACGTGCTGCGGCGGCCGCTCAGCGTCATCTCCTCCAGCCAGGGGCCCGCGCTCGGCTCGGCCATCCACGCCGCGGTCGCGGCGGGCGCCTACCCGGACGTCCCGGCGGCCGCGACGGCCATGGGCAGCAAGCGGGAGGCGGTCTACACGCCCGACCCGGCCAGCGCCGACGTCTACGACGATCTCTACGCTGAGTATGTGCGGCTGCACGACTACTTCGGCCGGGGGCCCAACGAGGTCATGCACCGGCTGCGGGCGCTGCGCGACCGCGTGCTGGGCCGCGGACCCGGCCGTCAGGAGAACCCGGACCCGGAAGGCAGCCAGCGATGAGCACCGAGCAAGCCCGCATTACGGCCATATCGCAGGCCCGTAGCGACGTCTGTGAGCTGCACGCGGCCTTGGTCGAGAACAACCTGGTCGCCTGGACCTCGGGGAACGTCTCCGCCCGGGTGCCCGGCGCCGGCCCGGACGGCGCCGACATGATGGTGATCAAGCCGAGCGGCGTGGCGTACCCCGACCTGACCCCCGAGTCCATGGTCCTGTGCGACCTCGACGGCCAGGCTGTGGACGACGGCTTCGGCCCGTCCAGCGACACCGCGACGCACGCCTACGTCTACCGGCACATGCCCGAGGTGAGCGGGGTGGTGCACACCCACTCCACGTACGCCACGGCGTGGGCCGCCCGGGGCCAGGCCGTGCCGTGCGTGATCACGGCGATGGCCGACGAGTTCGGCGGGGAGATCCCGCTCGGGCCGTTCGCGCTGATCGGCAGCGACGAGATCGGCCGCGGCATCGTGAGCACCCTGACCGGGCACCGCTCCCCCGCCGTGCTGATGCGCAGCCACGGGGTGTTCACCATCGGCCGCAGCGCGCGGGACGCGGTCAAGGCCGCAGTGATGTGCGAGGACGTCGCCCGCACCGTGCACCTGGCCCGGGCCTACGGCGAGCTCACGCCGCTGGCCCAGGACCAGGTGGACGCGCTGCACCGTCGGTACACGCAGGAATATGGCCAGCGGCCGAAAGGAATGTGATGAGCGAACGCAAGCCGCGCATCGGGATCCTGGGGATCATGCAGGATCTCTATGACGACATGATCCCGGGCATCGCCCAGCGGCAGGAGGGCTACGCCGCGGAACTCGCGGCCCATCTCTCGGATGTGGGCGAGTTCATCCCGAGTAAGGCCATCAAATACCGGGAGGACGCCGAGCGGGCCATGCGCGAGTTCGAGGGCTCCGAGCTCGACGGGCTCATGGTCGTGATGCTCACCTACGGGCCCGCGATGCGCGTGGCCCGGCTGCTGTCGGAGTCCCGGCTGCCCGTCCTGCTGGCCAACATCCAGCCCGAGCCGAACGTCACCCCGGCCTGGGACATGGCGGACATGACCTACAACCAGGGCGTGCACGGTGCCCAGGACACCGCCAACGCGATGGTCCGCGGGGGCAAGCGGTTCGTGGTGCTCACCGACGACTGGAAGAGCGACTCGTTCCGCGACGACGTGTCCCGGTGGGCCCGCGCGGCCGCCGCGGTGACCCGGTGGAAGTCGCTGAAGACGGCGATCTTCGGCTACGCCATGAACGACATGGGCGACATCCGGGTGGATGAGTCCGCGCTGGTCAGATCCCTCGGCCCGGAGATCCTCGCGGTCGCGCCGGGCGACATGTACCGCGGCATGCTGGACGTCACGGACGCCCAGGCCGCAGAGGTCATCGCGTTCGAGGACGAGACCTTCGAGATCGACCCGCGGCTGTCGGCTGAGGAACGGGCCGACCACGCCCGGATGCAGGTGGCCATCGAGCAGATCCTGATCGGCCGCGGGTTCGGCGCGTACACCGCGCACTTCGACGTGATCGGTGACGACGGCCGGTTCAGCCGGCTCCCGCTGGCCGCCGCCTCGTCACTGATGGCCAAGGGCTACGGCTACGCGGCCGAGGGCGACATCCTGACCGCCTGCCTCGTCTCGGCCGGGCACGAGCTGATCGGCGACGCGCATTTCACCGAGATGTACGCGATGGATTTCCCGTCCGACTCGATCCTGCAGAGCCATATGGGTGAGGGCAACTGGAAGGTCGCCCGGAAGGACAAGCCGGTCAGGCTGATCAAGCGGCCGCTGGGGATCGGGCGGCTGGCTGACCCGCCCACGTTCCTGTTCCAGCTGCAGCCGGGCCCGGCCACCCTGGCCACACTGGTGTCGCTGGAAGGGACGCGGTTCCGGCTGGTCTGCGCCGAGGGTGAGAACCTGGACAGCCAGGAGCTGCCGGCGCTGGAGATGCCGTACGGCCAGTTCCGGCCGGCGTCGGGCGTCCGGGCCTGCCTGAACGGCTGGCTGGCCGCCGGGCGGCCCGCACCATGAGGTGATGAACCTGGGCCACCACGCGGCGGACTGGAAGGTGTTCTGCCAGCTGGCCGGCATCGAGTTCGTGCAGGTCTGAGCGGCCCTGGTGGCTGGCCGCCGGGACGGCCCCCGGTATAGCGATCCGCCCCGGCGCGCCAGCAGGAGTGCGGGCTGACTGCGGTCAGCTGCTGGTGTTGAGCTGGCCGTTGACGCCGTCCGGGTAGAACCCGCCGGACGTCGCCTTCTTGGGGGTCAGGTAGACGATGTTGAGGACCTGGCCCGGGGTCCGGCCGAACGCCAGCCCGTTGCTGTCGGTGGGGACGATGTTGGCCTTCCCGTTGAGGGTGACGCCCTGGTCGTCGTGCCCCGGTCCGTCGAGGCTGTCGCGGGCGGCGGAGATCGCGTCGGTGGCCGCGGCCAGGCCCCGGTTGTAGAGCACCGTGCGGATGTTGGCCGCGTGGTAGGCCTCGACGGCCAGGATGCCCGCGGCCGCGCCGAGGTAGGTCTTGTTGCTGATCAGCGGGGCGGCGCCCTTGTAGGCGGTGACGCCCACGTCCTCGAAGATGAACGCGCCGAGCAGGAAGTTGTCCTCGTTGGCGTACACGTCGAACGTCTGGCCCGCCTTGATCAGCCCCGCCGCGGTCGCGGCCGCGGTGAAGCTCTGCCGGATGTTGATCGCCGGCCGCGCGACCGCGGCCGATCCCAGCGCGCTGCGCAGGAACGCGACGTGCTCGTACTCGTCCCGGGCGATCTCTGTGGCGAACCCGCGGACGTTCCGGCTCCTGAAGTGGACCGCGCGGCCGCCCTCCACGGGGCCGCGCCGTCCCTTGCCGTAGGTCAGCTTCTCGGGCAGGCCGTGCCCGTAGACGGCGTTGGAGTAGAACTCCGCTTCCAGGTACTCCAGGTTGAGCGCGAAGTTGAGGATCGCGCCGTCCGAGATCGCGTTCGAGCTGTCATCGGCCGAGGCGGCCAGGGCAGGCCCGGCGACCGACGCGACCGCGGCCGCGCCGACGACCCCCAGTCCCGCCGCGCTGGCGCTCTTGAGGAACCGCCGCCGGTCCGCCGGATTCTCCGCACTGCGCTCAATCAGGTCACTCACGTAGTTCTTGCCGAACATCATGGTCCCCTCGCTGACTCTCGCGTTCTGACGTTCCTTGTTTCGGAGCCCGCAGCCTGCTGGATCGGTCCGGAGGCCATCTTTCTGGCGCTGGCACGGTCAAAGCCCGGATGCGCGGCGCGCTGACCAGGCTCCGCTTGTGCATGCAGGCCGGTGCCTGAGCGTCGCTCCGGGCCGCAGGTGGCCACCCGGTTAGAGTCAGTCCGGGGCGGCTGCCGACCAGGCGCGAACGTTCGCGCGCGAAATAAGCCTCTTCGACCATATTGTCGCGATAACTGTCACCGGCCCGCCACCGCACCTCACCCGCGTGATGCCCCTGGTGACGCCGTAGGCACCCCGCCCACGTGCGACGACTCCGCGCAAACGTAACCGAACCGTGTCTTGACCGCCGAGACGCCCGAACTTTAACGTCTAGGCGAACGTTCGTTCATCACGGCGAACCGGGTCAGAGCAGGACGTAATGGCGCGTCGGTATGTATCGATCAAGGAAGTCGCGGCCCGGGCCGGGGTCAGCTTCCAGACCGCGAGCAAGGTGCTCAACGGCGGGAACGTGCGGGTCTCGGCCGAGACCGCCGCGCGCATCATCGCGGTGGCGGACAGCCTCGGGTACCGGCCGAACACCGTCGCCCGCAGCCTGGTGCAGCGGTCCACCGCGACCATCGGCCTGGTGGCCGGGGACATCACCGACGGCGCGCTGTCGCAGTTCGCGGTGGCCGCCGAGCGGACCGCCCGGGGCCACGGGCACGCCGTGCTGGTCGGCAACCTCGCCGAGGGCGGCGAGGACGGGGCCTCCGTGGTCCAGATGCTGATCGACCGCCGGGTGGACGGCGTGATCGCCGCCGCGCCCCAGCTCGAGGGGGACCTCGAGGTGGCCGAGATGCTCCGCCGGTACGTGCCCGCGGTCAGCCTGCACCACGTGCCCGGCGGCGGGGTTCCGCTGGTGGGATCGAACCACCGGGCGGGCGCCCGCAGCGCGACCGAGCACCTGATCCGGCTGGGCCACACCGCGATCGGGACCGTCACCGGCCCGTTCCGCCGCCATGTGGTGCGCAGCAGGCTGCACGGCTACGAGGACGCGCTGCGCGCGGCCGGGATCGAGCCGGACGAGGACCTGGCCGTGGAGGCGGACTGGACGCCGGGCACCGCCGCCGCGGCCACCCGGCTGCTGCTGGAGCGCGGCCCGCGGATGACCGCGATCTTCGTGCACAGCGACACGATGGCCATCGGCGTGCTGTCCGCGCTGGCCTCGGCCGGCCGCCGGGTTCCCGCGGACGTGGCCCTCGTCAGCTGCGACGACATGCCGTTCGCCGAGTACCTCATCCCGTCGCTGTCCTCGCTCCGGGTGCCGTTCGCGGAAACCGGCCAGGAGGCCGTGGAACTGCTGCTGCGCAGCATCGCCGGGGAGCCGGCCCCCGAATCCACGGTGCGGCTCCCGGTCGAGCTGATCGTCCGCGACTCCTGCGGCGGCCGCCCGGCTCCCGCCGCCCCGGTGGCGTTCCGGCCCGTCATCCCCTCACAGAGCGCCAGCCCGGCGCACCGCGAGAAGCAGAAGGAGGATTCGTGACCCGGATCGTGGTGGACCCCGCCCGCGAGCTCGGCTCCGTGGACCGCAACGTCTTCGGCGGATTCGTGGAGCACCTGGGCCGCTGCATCTACGGCGGCCTGTACGACGAGGGCTCCCCGCTGGCCGACGCCCACGGGTTCCGCACCGACGTGCTCAGCCTGCTCCGCGAGTTCCGCATGGGCGTGCTGCGCTGGCCGGGCGGCAACTTCGTCAGCAACTACCACTGGACCGACGGCATCGGGCCGAAGGACGAGCGGCCGCGCCGCCCCGAGCTGGCCTGGGGCGCCGAGGAATCCAACCGTTTCGGCACGGACGAGTTCATGGCCTACTGCCGGCAGCTCGGCACCGAGCCCTACGTCTGCCTGAACATGGGCACCGGCACCCTGGACGAGGCGCTGGCCTGGGTCGAGTACTGCAACGGCGCCGGGGACACGGCCTGGGCGCAGCGCCGCCGGGACAACGGCCACCCCGAGCCCTACGGCGTCCGCTACTGGGGCCTGGGCAACGAGATGTACGGGGACTGGCAGGTCGGCGCGGTGTCGGCCGAGGAGTACGTCCGCACCGCGAGCCGCTGGGCCCGGGCGATCAGGATGCTGGACCCGCAGGCCAAGCTGGTCAGCTGCGGGATGAACGGCTGGAACGACTGGGACCGGGTGGTCATCGACGGGCTGGCCCCGCTGGTCGACTACCACTCGCTGCACATCTACACCGGGTCCGGCGACTACTGGACCGACGTGCTGCAGCCGCACCAGGCCGAGCGGGCGATCCGGTGCGCCCGGGCGCTGATCGAGCGGGTGTCCTACGTGAAGAAGATCGCCAGCCCGCCCCGGATCGCCTACGACGAGTGGAACGTCTGGTTCCGCACCGACGACGGCACGCTGGAGGAGCGCTACAACTTCCCGGACGCGCTCGCCGTGGCCACATACCTGAACATCTTCATCCGCAATTGCGGCTGGGTGCGGATCGCGAACCTGGCCCAGATGGTGAACGCGATCGCGCCGATCGTCACCTCCGCCGACGCGGTCGCCGTCCAGCCGATCTACTACCCCGTGCTGCTCCACGCGAAGGCCGCCCTGGACGTCGCGGTCGACGTTCATGTTAACGCTCCCATGATCAACCCGCTGGTGCCGGACACCCACCACAGCCGGTGGCCGCACCGGGTGGCTGACCTGGGCCCGTTCGCCATGGTGGACGCGGCCGCGACCGCGTCCGCGGACCGGGATCGGCTGGCGCTGACGCTGGTGAACCGCAACCCCGGCGATCCGGAAACCATCGAGATCGTCCTGCGCGATCTGGCGTTCGACAGCGACGCCCAGATCACGACCGTCACGGCGGAGCACGGGAGGCAGTCCCGCGTCCTGCCCGATGTCGAGGGCGTGCACCTGGAGGAGGGGTCGGACACCCCGAAAGGCTCGACGCTCACCCTCACCCTGCCACCGCAGTCGTTCACCGTGGTCGAGGCGGCGGCGACCG
The DNA here is from genome assembly GCA_963723595.1 of uncultured Actinomycetes bacterium. GTDB lineage: Bacteria > Actinomycetota > Actinomycetes > Streptosporangiales > Streptosporangiaceae > RYN-230. The sequence continues at coordinate 1,268,233 of CAVRRQ010000006.1, read as the reverse complement.
GCAGCTAACCGTCCGGCGGCCGCCCCCGCGGCCGTCCGGACACCCCCCGAGAAAACATCACAGCTCACCTGAGGAGTTCTGCGAAGATGCCCTCCACCTCCCGATCCAGCTGGCCCCACCCCCCGGGGGCACGGCACATCGCCCGACGCACCGCGACCGGCCTGGCCGGCGCCGCGGCGCTTTCCCTGCTGGCCGCCTGCGGCGGCAGCAGCGGCACCCCCGCCGCCGCCGGTTCCTCCAGCGCCAGTGCGAGCGCGAGTTCCAGCGCCACACTCGTCGCTGGTGGTTCCTGTAAAAATTCTTCCGCAACGAAAATCACGTTCTGGGCCTGGGTTCCCGGGCTGGGACGAGCCGTCAACGAGTTCAACAAGACCCACCCGTCGATCTGCGTGACGCAGGAGGACGTGGGAGCGGGCAGCCCGGAGTACGTGAAGATCGCCGACGCGCTGAAGGCCGGGTCGGGGGCGCCCGACGTGGCCGAGGTCGAGTTTGACGAGCTGCCGTCGTTCGAGGTCACGCACAACGTGGTCAACCTCGTGCCCTACGGCGCGAACAAGTACAAGAGCAACTTCGTGCCGTGGGCCTGGAAGGAAGTCAGCCAGGGGCCCGCGGTGTACGCCATGCCGGGCGACGCGGGACCGATGGCCTTCTACTACAACGCCACGCTGCTGGCCAAGTACAAGATCAGCCCCCCGACGACCTGGGCCCAGTTCGCCAGCGCCGCCGCCGCGCTGAAGAAGGCTGACCCGTCCGCGTACATCACCAACTTCTCCGCGACCGACCTGCAGTGGGTGATGAGCCTGATGGCGCAGGACAACGCGTGGCCCTTCACCTACACCGGCGGGAGCAAGGTCGGCATCAACTGGACCGGCCCGGCCCAGATGAAGTTCGCCGCCTACTGGCAGAAGCTGCTCTCGGCGCACGAGGTGAACGGGACCACGGACGTGTCCGCCACCTCCTTCGCCGACATGGACAAGGGCATCGACGCGAGCTGGCTCAGCTCGGCCTGGGGCCCGTCCTACTTCGCGCCGGACGCCAAGCAGTCGGTCGGCGACTGGCGCGCGGCCGCACTGCCGCAGTGGACGGCGGGTGCGCACGTGGCGGCGAACTGGGGCGGCTCGACCTACCCGGTGTTCAGCCAGAGCGCGAACAAGGCGGCGGCCGCCACGTTCTCCGAGTGGCTGAACGGGACGACCGCGTCGTGGAGCATCACCAAGACCGCCCCGTCCTCGCTGTTCCCGACCTACCTGCCGCTGCTGAACGATCCGTCCTACAAGAACATCACCGTCGCGGTGTCCGGCTCCTCGCATCCGGACCAGGCGTTCACCGCGGCCGCCAGCAGCATCCAGGGCGTCCCGTGGCCGCCCTTCATGACTGAGGCGCTCACCGAGTCAGCCACCGTATTCGCGGGGGTGCTGAACGGGAAGCAGACCCTCGCCCAGGCGTTCCAGAACTTCCAGAATGTCCTGGTCAACTACGCCAAGCAGCAGGGCTTCACGGTCTCCAGCTGACCGCCTGCCGACCGCCGGGCCGGCGGGCGCCGTCCCCCGAGGGCGCCCCGCCGGCCCGGCCCCCCGTCCCCCGCCGAGGAAGGAGAACCCCGCGTGAACGGCACCGTCACCGGGGCCCCCAGGCGCCCGCTCCCGCTGCGGAACCTGCTGGTCCAGTCGGCCTGGAGCCGCCGGCGGGACCGCGCAGGCTTCTGGTTCGTCGCCCCGTTCCTGACCCTCTTCGTGGTCCTGCTGCTGGCCCCGCTCGGGTACGCGGTCTACACCAGCCTGTACACCACGCGCATCATCGGCGGCACGACGTTCACCGGCGCCGCCAACTACACCCAGACCCTGCAGTCGGGCGAGTTCTGGTCCGGTGTCATCCGGGTGATCATCTTCGCCGCGATCCAGATCCCGGTCATGCTGGCCATCGCGTTCTTCTTCGCGACGATCTTCGACCTCGGCGTGGCCAGGTACGGGACGCTGTTCCGCACGATCTTCTTCATCCCGTTCGCGGTGCCCGCCGTGGTGGGCGCGGTGATGTGGTCCTTCCTGCTGGAGCCGCAGTTCGGCCCCTTCGTGCACCTGGCCAACGCGCTCGGGTTCGGCGGCACCGACTACTTCTCCAGCAACCTCATCCTGCCGACCATCATCGTGATCGTCATCTGGGAGTGGACCGGCTACAACATGGTGATCCTGTACACCGCCCTGAGGTCGGTGCCGCGGGACGTCATCGAGGCCGCCATCCTGGACGACACCCCGCTCTGGAAGATCATCCTGAAGGTGAAGCTGCCGATGGTGCGGCCCGCCATCGTGCTGCTGGTGTTCATCAACACGATCGGCGCGCTGCAGCTGTTCACCGAGCCGCTGATCCTGCAGTACTTCGAGACCCAGGCCATCTCGGTCAACTTCACGCCGACCCTGTACATCTACAACACCGCGATCGCGGGCGGCCAGTACAACCTGGCCGCCGCGGCCGCGGTGATCCTCGGCCTGGTCATCGTGATCATCTCGGTCAGCTCGCTGTTCGTCCGCCGCCGCAGGAGTGAGGTCTGATGAGCGCCACCACCGTGGTCCGGCCCGGTCCGGAACCAGGGCCCGCGGTCCCCCCGCCCCCGCCACCCCGGCGCGGCCGGGACGACGACAGCATCCCGATCGAGTACTACGGCCTGCGCCGCGGCACGGTCACGCTGGTCACCACGCTGTGCGTGCTGTTCGCGATCTTCACCCTGATCCCCATCGCCTGGCTGATCATCAACTCAACCAAGACCCAGGCCAACATCTTCGAGTCGTTCGGCTTCTGGTTCGCCTCGCCGTTCGTGTTCGGCCGGAACTTCGCCCTGCTGTTCCAGAACGTGGACGGCTACGGGGTCTACTTCCGGTGGTTCGGCAACACGGTGCTGTACGCGGTAGTGGGCGGCGGCGGTGCCACCGCGCTCGCCGCGCTGGCCGGCTACGGCTTCGCCCGGTTTCACTTCCGCGGCTCCCGGGCCCTGTTCTACCTGGTCATCGGGGCCCTGCTGGTGCCGATCACGGCGATCACCCTGCCGCTGTACCTCAGCTACGCCAAGGTGCACCTGATCAACTCGGTCTGGGGCATGATCCTGCCCAGCATGGTCAGCCCGGTCGGCGTGTACCTGATGCGGGTGTTCGTCGAGGTGTCGGTGCCCCGCGAGCTCATCGACGCGGCCCGCATCGACGGGGCCGGCGAGCTGCGGATCTTCTTCCGGCTGGCCTTGCCGCTGATGGTGCCGGGCCTGATGACCGTGCTGCTGCTGAACGTGGTCACGGTGTGGAACAACTACTTCCTGCCGCTGATCATCTTCAGCCAGAACCAGCTGTACCCGCTCACCGTCGGCCTGGGCCTGTGGTCCGAGCGCGCCCAGAACAGCGGCAACGCCGAGATCTTCCCGCTGATCGTGCTGGGCGGCCTGGTGACGATCGTTCCGCTGATCGCGCTGTTCCTGATCCTGCAGCGGTACTGGCGCAGCGGGCTGCTGCTCGGCAGCATCGCGAATTGAGGGGGCACCGTGCCTGAGAGCGTGACCCTGGACGGCCTGACCAAGGTGTACCCGGACGGCACCGTCGCGCTGCAGGGGCTGGACCTGCACGTGGACGCGGGCGAGTTCATGGTCCTGGTCGGGCCGTCCGGCTGCGGCAAGACGTCGGCGCTGCGCATGGTGGCCGGCCTGGAGCAGATCAGCGGAGGCACGCTGCGCTTCGGCGACCAGGTCGTCAACGAGGTGCCGCCGCGCCAGCGCGACGTGGCCATGGTGTTCCAGAACTACGCGCTGTACCCGCACCTGACCGTGGCCCAGAACATCGCGTTCGCGCTGGAGAACAAGAAGATCCCGAAGGCGGAGCGGGAGCGCCGGGTCCGCGAGGCCGCCTCCATCCTGGGCCTGACCACGATGCTCGGCCGCAGGCCGCGGCAGCTGTCCGGCGGCCAGCGGCAGCGGGTCGCGATGGGCCGGGCCATCGTCCGCGAGCCGGCCATCTTCCTGATGGACGAGCCGCTGTCCAACCTGGACGCGAAGCTGCGGGTGCAGATGCGCGCCGAAGTGCTGCGTGTGCACCGGCGGATCGGCGCGGCGACGCTGTACGTCACCCACGACCAGACCGAGGCCATGACCATGGGCGACCGGGTGGCGGTGCTGCGGGACGGGATCCTGCAGCAGGCCGGGAGACCGCGGGACCTCTACGACCGCCCCGCCAACATCTTCGTGGCCACGTTCATGGGCTCGCCCTCGATGAACCTGTACGAGGCCGGCCTGGAGGTCAGCGGGGAGGTCGCGGACCTGGTCCTGGGCGGCCAGCGGCTGTCCCTGCCGCAGCCGGTGCTCAAGCGGGTCAGCGGGCTCGCCGCCCGGCACGGCGGGAGCGTCATCGTCGGCATCCGCCCGGAGAGCCTGGCCGATCCGGGCGCGGCCGGAACCGCACCGGAGCCGGGGACCAGCCTCACCGTTGACGTCCAGCTGGTCGAGGTGCTCGGCAGTGAGCAGCTGGTCCACTTCCGCCTGGACGCGCGGCGGATCAGGGAGGAAGCCGAGCTCCGCGGCCAGCTGAACGCGGCGCAGGATCCCTCCGCCGCGACCGTGCCGGGCCAGGTCCCGGCGGGCCAGATGGGGGCGGGCCACGTGGTGGCGCCCCAGGTTCTGGCGGCCGAGTCCCAGGGCGAGATCGTCGCCGCCACCGTGGCCAGCGGGGTGGCCCGGGTCGACCCGCGGGCCAGGGTCCGCCCGCACGCCTCCGCGGTGCTGGCCGTCGACGTGGAGCGGCTGCACTTCTTCGACCCGGCCACCGGGACGGCGATCAGCTAGCCCGCCCGGCGCCTCCAGGCGAGGTCCCGCCCATGGGTGCGGAACCTCCGCTCTTTGCCGCACGGTGAGGCGGTCCGCTGCTACCTTGAGTGGCGTGGCGGTTGCGGGGGGACGTCATGGTTGCGCTCTCCGGCCCTGGACGGTGGTCCATGAGGAATCGCAGCAAGGGATGGCTGTGGACCCGCGAAGTGGTGAGTCTGCCCGCCCGCAATCAGGATGCGTCCGCCGACCTGGAGTGGGAGTGGACGTTACGGGCCGACGGGTCGGTGTGGTGGCGGCTGACCCGCGTCCGCGGCCGGGACGAGCACAACGACTGGCAATGCGCCGGGCAGCTGGACGGCACCGCCTGGAAAGCGCTCGCGGGAGGCCAGCTGACGGCCGCCGACTACCTGGAGACGTACGCCCGTAACCACGGCCACCGGCTGGCCGTGCCGCGGCACCGGACGACCCGGCGCGAGACGTGCCCCGCCTGCGGCGCGCTGGCCGAGCAGGACCGCGAGGGCACGATACTGCCTCATCAGCGACCGGCCCAGGACTGGCCGGCCCGGTTCGTTCCCTGTGCTGGGCGGCCCCCGAAGCGGCGGTGAGCGGTCCCGCGCCGGAGGTCCCGGGTTCCCGGGGTCCCGTGCCATAGATTGCTGCCATGGACCGCGCCAGCCCGCCGGGCGGCTACTCGGGCACCCCGCTGGCCGTGAAACTGGGCCTGCGGTCCGGTCACGCGGTGGCCGTGCTGGGCGGGCCGGACGGGTTCGCGGAGAGCCTGGCCGCGCAGGCTGGCGTGCAGGTCCGCCCGGACCTGCACGGCGGCGCGCCGTTCGACGTGATCGTGTTCTTCTCGCCGTGGCGCGCCGACCTGGAGTCGGCGCTGGGGCAGCTGCGCGAGCACATGGCCCCGGCGTGCGGGCTGTGGATCGCCTGGCCGAAGCGCGCCGCCAGGGTCCCGACGGACATGAGTGACACCGTGGTGCGGGAGGTCGCCCTGCCGACCGGCCTGGTGGACAACAAGGTCTGCGCGATCGACGCGACCTGGTCCGGCCTCCGCCTGGTCATCCGCCGGGAACTGCGATAAGCGCGCGCGAGCTGTGCCCCCGCCTGGTCCGGCCTCCGCCTGGTCATCCGCCGGGAACTGCGATAAGCGCGCGCGAGCTGCCCCGCCTGGTCCGGCCTCCGCCTGGTCATCCGCCGGGAACTGCGATAAGCGCGCGCGAGCTGTGCCCCCGCCTGGTCCGGCCTCCGCCTGGTCATCCGCCGGGAACTGCGATAAGCGCGCGCGAGCTGTGCCCCCGCCTGGTCCGGCCTCCGCCTGGTCATCCGCCGGGAACTGCGATAAGCGCGCGCGAGCTGTGCCCCCGCCTGGTCCGGCCTCCGCCTGGTCATCCGCCGGGAACTGCGATAAGCGCGCGCGAGCTGTGCCCCCGCCTGGTCCGGCCTCCGCCTGGTGATCAGGAAAGAGCTGCGTCAATCGATCAGGTGGTGGCCGTCGAACTCGCCGAGGTCCTCGCGGTACAGCTCGAGCCCGACGCCGTTGGGGTCCCGGAAGTACATGCTCTCCTCGACGCCCCGGTCCGGCCCCAGGTACTCGAACCCGGTCTCGTCGAACTTCTTCCGGGCCGCGTCGTACTGCTCCTGCGGAATGGAGATGGCCAGGTGCTGGACGCCGCCGATGGTCTCCTGCCAGGCCGGGTGCTGGTGCCCGGGGAAATCGAAGAAACCCAGCATGTTCTTGTTGCCGATGTCGAAGAAGAAATGGCTGGAGCCTGCGTAGTCCCGGTTTTCCACCAGCTCGACCAGCGGGAAGCCGAGGAACTCCTGGTAGAACTGGATGGTTTCCTCGACGTCACGGCAGATCAGCGCGACGTGGTGGACGCCGCGGACCGGGGTGGCCGGGCGCTCCCCCGCGGGGTGCAGGTAGCGCTGGCGCAGTTCCTCGCGCCGGGCCCGGACCTGCTCGAGCTCGGCTCCCTGGGGCTGTGGCATGACCGGCCTCCCTGCGTAGTCGCCCGCGGCCGGGTCCCGGGCAGCGCCGTTTCCCAGCCCGCCTCAGGCTAACCCAGCGGCCGGGCGGGGCCGCCTGGCGATGTTCAGTCCCGGTTTCCCGGCACGACCACCACCGGGCACAGCGCGTGGTGGGTGACCTGGGTGCTGACTGAGCCCATCACGAGCCGGGCGAAACCGCCCGCCCCGCGGGCCCCGACCACGAGCAGGTCCGCGTCCGCCGAGGCGTTGATCAGCTCGTCCGCGGCCGTGCCGCTGAGCGCGCGCACGGCCACCGTCGCGGCCGGCGCGGCCCCGCGCCGCTCGACCGCCTGGTTCACCAGGTCCTGGGTGGCCTTTTCCGCCTGGGCCCGGCTTTCCTCCTCGACCGGGTAGTAGTCCCCGGGCGCGTACCCGGGGCCGTAGATGCCGGTGACGATCGGGCTCACGCTGACCACGGTCAGCGGGGTCTTACGGAGATCGGCCTCGTTCAGGGCCCAGTCCAGGGCGCTGAGGGAGTGTTCCGAGCCGTCCACCCCGACGATGATGCCTGGCATCTGCGGTCCTCTCTCCTGTGGCCTGCCCGGTCGCCGGCCATGCCCTCGCCTCCAGGCTAGAAGACCCCTGCGAACGCGGCAGGGGCACCCATTCCCCCGGGCAGGGGACTTTAGGCACCCGTTCCCCGGCCCGGGCGCCGGTGCCGTAGCGGGAAGACCAGCCAGGCGGCCCGGATTACCCTGTATGGAAACACCCCGCAAATTCGCGCGGCTGGGCCGTCCGCGCGACCCTGGCCGACTCGGGACGAGGAGCATGTCATCCGATGGATAAGGCGGGCGACGGCACGGCCATCCGGGTGTTCCTGCTCGATGATCACGAGATCGTCCGCCGGGGCGTCCGTGACCTCATCAACGCCGAACCCGGGATCACCGTCATCGGTGAGGCGGCCACCGCCACGTCCGCCCTGGCCCGCATCCCGGCGCTCAAACCCGACGTCGCCATCCTGGACATCCGGCTGCCCGACGGCGACGGTGTCACGGTCTGCCGCGAAGTCCGGTCCAAAATGCCCCAGCTCGCGTGCCTCATGCTCACCAGCTTCAGCGACGACGACGCCCTCTTCGACGCCATCATGGCCGGCGCCGCCGGGTACGTCCTTAAGCAGATCCGCGGCACCGACCTCATCGGCGCCATCCGCACCATCGCCTCCGGGCAGTCTCTCCTCGACCCCGAGGCGGCCAGCCGCGTCATGCGCCGCATGCGGGACCAGGCCGCCACCACCGACCCCCTGGGCACCCTCACCGACCAGGAACGCCGCATCCTCGCCCTGATTGGCGAAGGGCTCACCAACCGCCAGATCGGCGACCGCCTCTTCCTCGCCGAGAAGACAGTCAAGAACTACGTGTCCGCCCTCTTCGCCAAGCTCGGCATGCAACGCCGCGCCCAGGCCGCCGCCTACGCCACCCGGGTCTTCGAGCAGCACCCGGGCCGCGGCGCCGGCGGGCCGCCGGACCGCAGATCGCTCAGCTGACCGGCACCCGCCAGTCGAGCTGGGTGCCGCGGCCCTCGGCGGAGTCGATCGTCAGCCTGCCGCCCAGGTCCACGGCACGCGCGGCCAGGTTCGCCAGCCCGCTGCGCCGGGTGGTCTGGGCCATCCCGGTGCCGTCGTCCCGGATCCGCAGGATCAGCTCCGTCCCCACCTGCACGGTCACGTCCACCCGGCGGGCGGCCGCGTGCCGGGCCGCGTTCGACAGCGCCTCCCGCAGCGCGCTGAGCAGCTGCTCGCCCACGTCCGCGGGCACCGCCTCGTCGAGCGGCCCCACCAGCCGGAGCGACGGGGTAACCCCCAGCGCGGGGGTCATCTGGTCCACGATCTCGAGCACCTGCGCGCGCAGGCCCTGCCCCTTGACCTCGCCCCGTGACTGGAGCGAGAAGATCGCCGAGCGGATCTCCCGGATCGTCTCGTCGAGGGCATCCACGGCGCTGCTCACCCGGTTGGCCGCTTCGGGCCTGGTCAGCAGCGGCATCGCCCCCTGAAGCGACATCCCGGTGGCGTACAGCCGCTGGATGACCAGGTCATGCAGATCCCGGGCGATCCGGTCCCGGTCGGAGAGGATGGCCAGCCGCTCCGCGTCCCTGCGGTGCTCGGAGAGTTCCAGCGCGATGCCGGCCTGGGCCGCGAAGGTCCGGACCATCTCCACCGCCTCCTGGGCCAGCGGCATCGCTCCCGCGTTGCGGCCCACCGTGAATACGCCGCGAACGTCGCCCGGAGCACCCAGCGGGAGGACGATGGCCGGCCCGAGCGGGATGTGCTCCCGGGCCACGCCCGCTACCCGCTCGTCGTGGCCGAAATCCTGCAGGGTGACCGCTTCACCGGAGAACAGCACCTGGCCGGACAGCGAGGCGCTCACCGGGAGTACCAGCCCCAGGGCCCCGGGCGCACTCTTTCCCGCCGCATGCTGGATGACCAGCTGCTGCCGGTCGGGGGTGGGCAGCGCCAGCGCGACCAGGTCCGCGCCGGACATTTCCAGCGCCTGCTGCGTGACCAGGGCCAGCACCTCATCCGGCGCGGTTCCGGACAGCAGTCTCCTGGTCACCTCGCTGGTCGCGCGCAGCCAGCGCTGCTGGCGGCGGGCCTCCTCGTACAGCCTGGCGTTGTCGATCGCCACGCCGGCCGCGGCGGCCAGGGCGACGAGCAGCGCTTCATCCTCCTCGTCGAACTCGGCGCCCCCCTGCTTCTCGGTCAGGTAGAGGTGGCCATAGACCTCGTCCCGGACCCGCACCGGAACGCCGAGGAAGCTGCGCATCGGCGGATGCCCGGGCGGGAAGCCGCTCGATTTGGGGCTGGCCGAGATGTCCGGCAGGTGCAGCGGCCGCGGGTCGGTGATCAGCGCGCCGAGCAGGCCCCGGCCCTCCGGCCAGTGATGGATCGCCGCGATCTGGTCGTCCGCCAGGCCGACGGGGACGAATTTGACCAGACGGCCGCCTTCGCCGATGATCCCGAGCGCGCCGTAACGGGCCCGGACCAGTGTGATCGCGGCTTCGACGATCTGCTGGAGCACCGTTTCCAGGTCGAGGTTGGTGCCGACCGCCACGACCGCTTCCAGCAGCGTGTACACCCGGTCCCGGGTGTCCAGCACGGTCTGCAGCCGGGCCTGAAGCTCGGCCAGCAGATCGTCGAGGCGCAGCTGCGGCAGGGCCGGGTGCGGATCCTTCGGCTCCACCAGGTTCTCCCGGGACATACATTGGTTACGCGTAATCTCTGAACCAACGGTATCGCCCGGCCGTTGTGCTGGCTGTGGTGGCTCGGCGGTCCCTAGCCTCGCGCTCTGCCAGGGAAACCTCCGGTAAAGGGGAAGAACGGCTCCCCGTCCGGAGTTCACCCTTGGCCTTAAAGCCGGGGTGCGGTTCGGTGCGGTCCGGCCAGAGGTGATGATGGTGAGCGTGACGCGGACGCCCAAGCGCTGGGTCGCAGCGCTTGCCCGCCGGATGGGTGTGGATGCTAATCCGCTCCGCCGGGGCTGCGACCGGGCGGAGGCCTGGCTGCGGCTAGGGCTGGTGCTGGTCTTCCTGATCGCCAGCCCGCTGGCCGCCTTCGGCCTGGGCCATCTGACCAACGACGCGTCGATCCGGGCCGCGCGGGCCGAGGCGGCGAACGAGCATTACGTCCCGGCGGTGCTGCTGCACCGGGTTTCGCGCAACTCTGATGACCCCCTCTACGCCACCTCGGAGCTAGCCTGGGCGCAGGCCAAGTGGACCGCCCCGGACGGCCGGCGGCGTGTCGGTGAGGTCCCTGCGGCCGTGGGGAGCCGCGCAGGCCGCGAGGTGCACATCTGGGTGGACAGCACCGGCCAGCTGGTCTACCCGCCGATCGGGCAGGGGCAGATCGCGAGCCGCGTCATCGCGGTCGTCGCGCTCACCCCGGCCATCCTGGCCATCGTGCTGCTCGGGGTGGGCTGGCTGATCAGACGCCTGCTGGACCGGCGGCGGATCGGCGGCTGGGCCGCGGAATGGTCGGCCGTCGAGCCGCTGTGGACCAAGCGGACCCACTGACCGCCCGCCGACGGCACCGGCTCGCTCCCTCAGGCCAGGCCACGGTGTCCCGCCGTTCTTGACCGCCTATATCCGCCCTTAAGCGGGCCCTCGCCGTCTGCGGTCGATCTGCCCATAGCGGCCGCCAATCTGGGCGCCAGAAGCCGGGGCCTCGCTACGGCCGGCGCGGCCCGCGAGGCCGGCCCGGCCGGGCTGCCGCACCGGCCTCCCGGGCCGGTACCCAGCCCCGGAGGCGGCCGTGTTGACGGCGGTCGCGCCCCTGACCATACTTCCAGGGCGCGGCCCGCCTTCGGGACGCGCCTCATGAACGTAGCCCAGCAGCGCGGCTACCCCCACTCACGCGTGACAGCGGGAGTAAAAGCCGTGCTCGCATACGAACCGGACGACGGCCCGGCCGGCCCGGCCGGGCGGGTGCCGGCGGGACCCCGCCCGGAGCCCAGCCCGGACCGCGAAGTGCTGGACGCTGCGCGGTTCCGGCTTTCCACCCGGGACGGGAGCCCCGTCACCGATCCCGCGCTCGTCCGCACGCTCGAGGACATCCAGTCCGTGGCCGGAGTCCGCCTGGCCGCCCGGTACGGGACCCAGCCGCCCCCCGGGCCGCTGGACCTCGGGCCCAGCCTGGTCCTGCTCGGCAACCTGCGGCTCTACCTCGACTCGGTCGAAGCTGACCTGCTCGACGCCGCCGCAGACCTGGGCATGAGCTGGGACCTGATCGCGGCCATTCTCGGCATCCCGGCCGGCGACGCCCGGCACCGCCTGCGGGAACTGCGCACCCACCCCGATCCGCAGTAACCGCGGAGGGGGAGGCGCGCCGCAGGTGTGTCCTCCTGATTGGCCGCCAGGGGGGATGCGCGCCGCAGGCGTGTCCTACCCAGCCACCGCGTATCCGCGGTCCGAGGCCGGGCCCGCCGCAGGCGGGTTCCGTCCGAGGCCGGGGATGGCGGGGGACTTCGGGGGGTCGTCCCCTAGGCCAGCAGAGCCGGGGGGTCCAGGGGGGTCGCCCCCCCGGACTAGCAGAGTTTGAACTGCCCTCCCGGAGGCAGATAACAGTGCACGCCGCAGCCAGCGCCGCGGATACGCCTGGCCATCCGGCCAGCGGGACAAGGGAACGTGCGCCGTGAAGCAAGACATGCCGCCAGCGCCGCCCGGTGAACGGTACGAGGACCTCGTCGAGGCCCTCACCGTGCTCAGCCGGACGCTGGCCGAGGACGAATCAGTTCACGACACGTTGCAGAGCATCCTCACGCTGGCCTTGCGGCTGGTCCCGGGCTGCACCGCGGCGAGCGTGACGGTGCTGGACGACCAGGGCAAGCCGGGCACGATCGCGGCCACCGACGATGAAACCCGCGAGCTGGACCGCCGCCAGTACCTTCTGCAGGACGGTCCCTGCCTCGACGCGGCCCGCCGGCGTCAGGTGAACCGGTGGAGCCTGGCCGAGGCGGAGCAGCACTGGCCGGACTTCACCAGCCTGGCCAAGGAGCTGGGGCTGCGCAGCTACCTCGCCGCCGGGCTGGGCCTCGGTGACCAGCGGCTGGGGGCGCTGAACCTGAGCAGCAGCGACCCTGACGGGTTCAGCCAGCTCGATGAGGGGCTGGTCTCGCTGTTCATCGCGCCTGCCGCTGCCGCGATCCTGACCATGAGCCGTTACGCGCAGGCCCGCGATCTGGCCGACCAGCTCAACCAGGCGCTCAGGTCCCGGGCGGTGATCGACCAGGCCCTCGGGATCATTATGGCCGAGTCCAACATCGATGCGGAACGCGCTTTCGCCGTGCTCAGCCGGGCCTCCAACAATCGGCGGATGAAGCTGCGGGAGCTGGCCGCCGAGCTCGTGACCCGGGTCAGCGGGCGGGGGCCTGCCGAATTCGCGGGCGAGTCGCAACCCTGATCCGCCCGCCGGGTTAGCCTGGGCAAAGTAGGATACGCACGACCACGTGGGCCCGCAGCAGGGGTCTGAGCAGGGCGGGCCCAGGAGGCCGATGAGCCAGGACACGGTTCAGCTAGACACAGTTCAGCCAGGGCCCGTCCAGGCAAGCACGGGGCAGCTGGACCAGGCTCCGCTGGACCCGCAGGGGACCCGTCGGCCGGAGGCCGTTGCGACGGACCTCGAGCTCGCCGAAGCCGGGCTGTCGGTCCTGCTCGAGGCCTGGCAGCGGGCCATCGAGGAACTCGGCGCGATGCTCCCCCCCGCCCAGGTACGCGCGCTGCTCATCGTCGCTGCCGGGGGCAGCCTGAACGTGACCGGCCTGGCCCGGATGCTGGGTGCCTCCCCCTCGGCGACCAGCCGGCTGTGCGACCGCCTGGTCGCGGCCGGCCTCGTGGCCCGCGTGCCCGCCGTGGCCAGCCGGCGGGAGATCTTGCTCCAGCTGACCGAGTCCGGCCAGCGGCTCGCCACCTGGATCCGGGACCAGCGGCGGACCGCACTGGTCCGGGTGCTGGAGACGATCAGCCCCGGCGGCCGCGCGGACTTGGCCCGCGGGCTCAGTGAACTGGTCCTGGGCAGCTAGCGCCCCCTTACCTTCTTGGGGTGCCCGGACAAGTAGGGTCGGGGCTGGGGAAGGCCGGCGGTGCCGGCATGGCTTTTCGCCCCCTCAGCTGGTATGGCCTGGGGGTGTTGCCACCGGCACCGCTGGTGCGCAGACCTCTGAGGGAAGGGGCACAGGTGGCCGCACCTGGGGAAGTGGACGTGCAGGCCGGGCTGGACGTCGGCAAGAAAGGGCACTTCGCCGATGTCCTGGACAACGACGGGGAGCGGCTGTTCGCCCGGGCCGTCGCCAATAACCAGGCGGACCTGGAAGCCCTGCTGGACCGTGCGGCCCGGCATGGGATGCCGGGCCTGGCCGGCCAGCCCGGCTCGGCCCGCCGCCGCTGCGACGTCATCCTGGCCATGCTCCGCACCGGCCAGCCCTACCGGGTTAACCGCCCCGCACCCAGCCTCGCCGGGGCTGCCTGATGCACACCGAGCCACCCGCACCCCACACCGGGCGCCTGCCCGAGTTCATCCTGGACGGCGCATCCTTCGATAACCTCTCCGGCTTCTTCACCACCATCACCCGCACGCTCGGCCTCAGCAGCTGGGGAACGAACCTGGACGCCTTCAACGACATCCTGCGCGGCGGATTCGGCACCCCAGACGGCGGATTCATCCTGCGCTGGGACAACCCCGCCATCTCCGCCCAGCGGCTCGGCTGGCCAGAAACGATCCGCTTCACCGAAAAGAAGCTGACCACCTGCCATCCAGCCAGCATCCCCAGCGTTCAAGCCGACCTGGCAGCAGCCCGGCGCCAAGAAGGCCAGACCCTCTTCGAGATCATCACCAGCATCATCCGGGCACACGGCCCCGGCGGTGCTGAAGCCGAAGACAACGTCCACCTCATCCTCGCCTGAGCACCGAAGTGCCCACGATCGCCCCGGCAGATTGAAAGAACATGGGGACACCCCCCGGCGTGCTCGGCGCTCCCCTAGGTGGGCTGCGCGGAGGCCTCCACCAGCCTGGCCCGGGTGGCCTGCAGCCGGCGCGCGACCGCGGCGAGCACCCGCCGGGTGAGTTCGTAACCGAAGGCCGGATTCTCATCACAGCAGCGCAGGACCACGGCCGCATCGAACTCGAACGCTTCGGTGGGCTGGAGCGCGAGTGCGCCGAACTGCCACTGGGAGGGCGGGAGGGACCAGGACAAGCCGACCAGTTCGCCCCGGCCCAGGGTTTCCACCGTGATCCGCCGCCCAGGCATGTCCATGTGCAGCCCGACCTGGCCCGCGCGGATCAGCCAGAACTGGTGCGGCATCCGGCCAGCGCCGAAGAACCGGTGCCCGGCGGGCACGCCGACCAGGGAGGCGGCCCCGGCCAGCAGGTCGAGGTGGTCACCAGGCATCCCGCGCAGGAACTGGTGCCCGGCGAGCGCGGACGCGGGCACCGGGATCCGGCTGTCCGGGCCCGGGTTGACCACCGCAGGATGCCCGGGGACCTGCTCGTGTCCGGCCATGGCTTTCCTCTCCCGGGCGCATCCGCCCCGGCTCGTCCCTCAGTATCCCTACCCCGTCCGGCGGTCCGGTACGGCGCCGCGGGGACCTCGGCCTCTATCCGGTGGACGGCTTCCGGCCCGTCGCCTGACGCCGGGCACGCTTCAGGCCGCCTGGACCTGCGCGGCCGCCCACATCCGCTGGTACAGGCCGCCCGCGTCGAGCAGCGCCTGGTGCGTGCCCCGCTCCGCCACCCGCCCGCCGTCCAGCACCACGATCTCATCCACCTGGTCCAGCCCGCCCATCTCGTGGGTGATGAGCAGCGTGGCCCGCCCGCGGGTGGTGGCCTGGGCGGTCACGTCCAGCAGGTCCGCCGTCAGCGCCCGCCGGTTGTCCGGATCCAGGTGGGCGGTGGGCTCGTCCAGGATCAGCAGCGCCGGGTCGGCCAGCAGGGCCCGGGCCAGGGCGATCCGCTGCCGTTCGCCGCCCGAGACGGCGGTGCCCCGGGGCCCCACAGGCGTGTCCCAGCCTTGCGGGAGCGAGGCGATCCAGGGCAGCAGGCGGGCCCGCCGGGCGGCCTCGGCCACCTCGTCCTGGCTGGCCTCCGGCCGGGCCAGCCGGATGTTCCCGCCGATGGTCGTGTCGAACAGGTGGGGATCCTGGGCACACCCGCTGATCACGGTCCGCACCGCGTCAGGGTCGTAACTGGCCAGGTCGGCGCCGCCCAGGGTGGCCGAGCCGCCCGCCAGGTCGCAGAACCGCAGCAGCAGGGCGGCCACCGTGGACTTCCCGGCCCCGCTCGGGCCGAGCAGTGCGACCCGCCGGCCGGCGTCCAGGTCGAGGTCCACGCCGTCGAGGGCCAGCGGCCCGCCCGGTTCGTAGCGCACCTGGACCCCGCGCAGCCGGACGCGCAGCGGGCCGCCCGGCAGCGGCCGGGGCGTGCGCGGCCCGGGCACCGGATCGGGGGCGTCGAGCACCGCGCCCACGCGGGCCGCGCTGGCCCGGGCGTGGCCGATCGCGATGGCGGCCGCGGGCAGCGCGGTCACCGCCTCGAAGGCGGCCAGCGCGGTCAGCGTGATCACGGCCAGCGGCACCCGGCTCATCGTGCCGGCGCCGACCGCGGCCACGCCCAGCACGAGCACCCCCCAGAGGGTCAGCCCGGCCACGGCCTGGGACAGCCCGCTGCCCAGCGCGGCACCGGCCGCGGAGGTCCGGGCCAGCCGGGTCAGCTCCTGGTCGGCTTCGTCGGACCGGGCCAGCGCGGCGTCCTGGGCACCGAACGCGTGCAGGTCCGCGGCCCCGGCCAGCAGGTCGGTCACCCGGGCGCTGAGCGCGCCGCGGGCGGGCGCGGTACGCCGGGCGGCCCGGCGGCCCCGGGCCGCGGCCAGCCAGGACACGGCCAGCCCGGCCACCAGAAGGCCGGCGGCCAGCACCGCGCCCGCGGGGGCCAGGATGAGCAGGCACGCGATAGCCGCGCCCGCGCCGACCAGGAACGCGGTCAGCGGCGGGGTGATGCCGCGGATGAACAGGTCCTGGGTGGCGTCCACGTCGCTGACCAGCCGGGCCAGCAGGTCACCGGAGCGGAACTCGCGCAGCCCGGCCGGGGCCAGCCGCTCCAGCCGCTGGTAGACGCGGACCCGCACGTCGGCCAGCACCCGGAAGGCCGCGTCGTGCGAGGCGAGGCGCTCGCCGTAGCGGAACACCCCCCGTCCCACGGAAAACGCGCGCACCGCGACCACGGCCGCCGAGATGGCCACGATGTTGGGGTGCTGCGAGGCCCGGGCCAGCAGGAAGCCGGACGTGGCGAGCAGCGCCACGGCGCAGCCGGTGGACAGCGCGCCCGCCAGTACCGCCAGCGCCAGCTCGCCGCGCAGCGGCCGGGCTATCCGGAGCAGCCGCAGCAGCGGGCGTGCCGCCCGGGACGGGTCATCCCCAGGCCCGGGCCGCGACGGGACCGCCGGGTACGCGGTCATGATGTGGCCGCCAGCGTGCGCCCGCCGGGGACCGTGCCGAAACAGCCGGCGGCCAGCACCAGCCGGCCGTGATCCAGCAGGAGAGTCCGGTCGGCGCCGCCCGTCCAGCCCAGCCCGTGGGTGATCAGGACCACGGTGCGCCCGGCCATCAGCTGCTCGATGGTGCTGGTGATCATCCGGGCGGTGAGCGGGTCCAGGTGGGCCACGGGCTCGTCGAGCAGCAGCAGGGGCGCGTCCTGGAGGAACGCGCGGGCCAGCGCGATCCGCTGCCGCTGGCCCGCGGACAGCCGTGCCCCGCGCTCCCCCAGAGGCGTGTGGTAGTCCTCGGGCAGCGACCCGATGAACCCGGCCGCCCCGGCCAGGGTGGCCGCCTCGGCGATGTCAGCCGGGGACGCGTCCGGGCGGCCGAGCGCGATGTTGCTGGCCACGGTGCCGTCGAACAGGTACGGATGCTGGGGCACCCAGGCGATCTGGCGGCGCCAGGCGGCCAGGTCGAACGCGCCGACGTCGGTGCCCGGCGCCCCGGCCGGGCCGGCCTCCACCCGCCCCCCGGTCGGTGCGGCGAACCGCAGCAGCAGGGCCAGCAGCGAGCTCTTCCCCGCCCCGCTCGGCCCGGTCAGCGCGATCCGCTCACCGGGCCGGATCACGAACGACACCCGGTCCAGCGCCGGCGCGTCCCGGCCCGGGTACACCAGCGAGGTTCCGTTGAGGAGAATAAGGTCGCGGCGCAGGTCGGCCTGAGCGGGCGGGCCAGACCCCGGCCCGCGTCCTGCCGGTGGCTCCGTGCCGGTCTCCACGAGCGCGGCCCCCGGGAGCGGGGTGTCGAGGATCTCGCAGGCGCGGCCGGCCGCGGTCACCCCCTCCATGCTGGCGTGGAACTGCAGGCTGACCGCGCGCAGCGGCAGGTACGCCTCCGGGGTGAGCAGCAGGACCAGCAGCGCGGTCTGGTACGGGATGTGCCCGGCCAGCAGCCGCAGCCCGACCTCCACCGCCACCAGCGCCGTCGCGATCGCCGCCGACAGCTCGAGGACCAGGGCGGACAGGAACGCCACCCGCAGCGTGCGCATGGTCGCGCCCCGGTGGGCGTCGGTGACCTCAC
Organism: uncultured Actinomycetes bacterium; assembly: GCA_963723595.1. Lineage (GTDB taxonomy): Bacteria > Actinomycetota > Actinomycetes > Streptosporangiales > Streptosporangiaceae > RYN-230. The sequence goes on along the minus strand of CAVRRQ010000006.1, from coordinate 1,250,373 downwards.
GGATCACCGCGGCCTGGGCCTGGGCCCGGCCGAACAGCTTCAGCGTGGGCAGCCCCTCGACCACGTCCAGGAAGTGACCGCCGAGCCGGGCTAGCAGCTGCCACTGCCGCTCGGTCTGGGCCCGGGTCTGCAGCCCGATCAGCACGCCGAAGACCGGGATGATCGGCAGCGTGACCGCGATCACCAGCGCGGAGATCCAGTCGGCCAGCCCCACCCGGATCAGCACCGCCACCGGGACCAGGAAGGCCAGCACCAGCTGCGGGAGGAACCGGGCGAAATACGGGTCGAGCGCGTCCAGGCCCTTGGTGGACAGGGTGGTGATCTCCCCGGTTCGCTGGCCGCCGAGCCAGGCCGGTCCCAGCCGCAGCACGTGCGCGGTGAGTTTGCGGCGCAGCTGTGACTTGACCGCCGCGGCGGCCCGCAGCGCGGCCAGTTCCCCGCCGTAGGCGGCGACCGCGCGGGCGGCCAGCACGGCCAGCAGCGCCCCCAGCGTGCCGGCCAGGGCGGCCACGCCGATCCCGGTCGCCGGGGCGGCCAGGGCGCGGGCCAGCAGGCCGGCCTGGGCCAGGATCAGCGCGGTGGTGGCCAGCCCGAGCACGACGGTAAGCACCAGGTAGCCGCGGGCGGCGGCCGCATACCGGAGCAGCCGCGGGTTGACGGGCCTCATGGGCCGCTCGGAGCGTACGTCACCGGCTCTCCTGGCCCCGGACGACGATGTTGGCAAAGGCCTGACGTCACCCTATCCCGGCCTCCGCGAAGCCCAGCGGAAGGGCCCGTTCCGCCTCGCCGTCACCATGGGTAGCGGCCAGGCCGCCAGCAGGTCGCGCTGCGCACCCCCGCTTCCCCGGGCAGCCCGTGAACCGGGGCGGCACCGGCGTGGAATGACTGGCCGTCCGCTGGGTAGTGAGGTCGGCCATGCGGCCTCCCACCGAGCTGACAGGCCGGTACCACCTGCAGGAACTCGTCGCGGCCGGCGGGATGGGCGAAGTGTGGCGGGCCGTGGACGAGGTCCTGGGCCGCCCGGTGGCGGTGAAGCTGCTCCGGCCGGAATACTCCCGCGACGAGGTGACCCTGCTCAGGTTCCGCGCCGAGGCGCGGCACGCGGGAGGGCTGAACCACCCCGGCATCGCCCAGGTGTACGACTACCAGGACGCGACCCAGGACCGTCCGGCGTACCTGGTGATGGAGCTGGTCAACGGGCCATCCCTGGCGGGCGTGCTGGCTGGCGGCCAGCTGGATGCCCGGCGTACCGCGGATGTGCTCACGCAGGCCGCCGAGGCCCTGCACTCCGCCCACACCGCCGGGGTACTGCACCGTGACATCAAGCCTGGCAACCTGCTGATCGGTCCGGACGGCCAGGTCAAGATGACCGACTTCGGCATCGCCCAGTCCTCCCGGACCGGGAATCTGACCCGCACCGGCGCGCTGGTCGGCACCACGGGGTACCTCGCTCCTGAGCGAGTGTCCGGCCGCCCGGCCACCGTGGCGAGTGACCTCTACGCCCTGGGCATCGTCGGCTATGAGTGCCTGACCGGGCATCCGCCGTTCCAGGGCGAGCCGTTGCAGGTCGCCCTGGCTCACCGCGACCAGGACCTGCCCGGGCTCCCGCCGTGGTGCCTGAGCCAGCCGGGGGGCGCCGGCCTGGCCGCACTGATCGCCCGCCTGACGGCCAAGGAGCCCGCGGGCCGGCCGGCCACGGCGGCGTTGGTGGCCGGGGAGGCGCGCCATATCCGTGATGGCCTGGCCGGCCCGGGGGATTTTCCTGCTCCTACCAGGCCCGACCAGGCGCCGCCAGCCGGGGCAGCACCGCCAGCGACGGCAGGACCGCCAGCGACGGCAGTACCGCTCACACCGGCAGCACCGAGCGGCCGCGGGCTGGCCGCGGCCGGACTCGCGGGCGGAATCCTCGCCGCGGGCCTGCTTGGCTGGCTGCTGGCCACGGCCGGGAGCCACCCGGCCCAGGCCGGCCCGGCTGCATCCCCGTCGTCCGGCCACCCGGCCCGGTCAGCCGTTTCGGTGCGGACGGTCGGCGTGAGCACGTCGCTGCTGGGCCAGCCGGTCAGCATCGTGCGCCGCGAACTGCGCGGCCTCGGCCTCGTGGTCCACGTTCAGCCGCGGCCGGATCAGCAGGCCGCGCCCGGCACCGTGCTGCGGATCTATCCCACCGGCCAGGTCCCGGTCGGCAGCGTCGTCCTGGTGACCGCCGCGACCCGGTCCGCCCCGGCGTCCACCGCTCCGGCGTCCAGTCCTCCCGCGTCCGGCACGCCAGCACCATCGGCCAGCGCCACTACGACGAGCACCAAGCACAGCTCCCCCGGCCGCACCAAGCACGGCAAGGGACCGCCGCCCGGGCACGGCTGACCACCGCCGGCCACGATTGGTCACCGGAAATACACCCGCCGGGTCGTGGCACTGGCCGGAAACTGCGCGATGATGAGGTTGTTACCCGCTGCCCGAAGGTGAACAGCGCTCCCGCACAGGGCCCTCCGGGTTCGGCACTCCCGGTCCGGCATTCCCCGGGTCCGGCACTCTCGCGCCCGGCGCTTCCGCGAATGGCGCTTCTGCCAGCAGGCCTGGTGGCGCGGGAACTCTGACTCTGATGCCAGCCAGGGGGGCAGACCAGGCTGGCACCAGAGTCCCCGCCGAGAACAGGAGAAGCAGAATTGACGGCGCTCACCGAAGTGGGGTGCTCGTATGCCCTGCTGGCGGACGGCACCACGATCACCATCCGGCCCGCCAGCGCCGGGGACTACGAGGCCGTCAAGCTGTTGCACGAGGCCATGTCGGCGGACAACCTCTACCTGCGCTTCTTCAGCATGAGCCGGCAGGCCGCCGAGCAGGAGGCGCGCCGGGTGTCCCGCGAAGACGGGCCGGCCCACGCGGCGCTGCTCGGCTTCCTGGGTGACGAGCTGGCCGGAGTGGCCAGCTACGAGGCGGCGGCCGATCCGGAGAGCGCGGAGGTCGCGTTCGCGGTGGCGGACCGGATGCACGGCCGCGGCGTGGCCACCCTGCTGCTCGAGCACCTGGTCTCGCTGGCCCGGGAGCGCGGGGTGCGGGTCTTCACCGCCTCGACGCTGCCGGAGAACGCCGCCATGCTGCGCGTGTTCGCCGATGCCGGGCTGGCCGCGACGCGGCGGATGGACGACGGGGTCGTCGAGCTGAGCATGCCGATCCCGCGCCGCGCCGCGCTCAGCGAACCCAGCCCCTACCTGGACGCGGTCGCCGGCCGGGAGCAGCGCGCCGACGTGGCCAGCCTGGAGCCGCTGTTCACACCGCGCTCGGTCGCGGTGGTGGGCGCGAGCCACCGGGCCGGGTCGGTCGGCCGGGCCATCCTGCTGAACATCCGGGACGCGGGGTTCGCGGGCGCCCTGTACGCGGTCAACCCGCACGCCGGTGACATCGAGGGCATCCCCGCCGTCCCGGCCCCGGGCGCCCTGCCCGAGGCCCCCGATCTGGCCGTGGTGACGGTACCCGCCGACATCGTGCCTGACGTGGCTGAGGAATGCGGCCAGCGGGGCGCCAGGTCCCTGGTCGTGATCACCACCGGGCTGACCGCAGCCCAGTCCGCCAGCCTGCTGGGCACCTGCCGGCGCTGGGGCATGCGGCTGGTCGGCCCGAACTGCTTCGGGGTGGCCGTGCCTGGCCTGCGCCTGGACGCCACCTTCGCTGCGCACCATCCCGGGCCAGGCTCAGCCGGCGTGGTCGTCCAGTCCGGCGGTGTAGGCGTGGCCCTGCTTGAGCACTTCTCGCGGCTGGGCATCGGCATCTCCTCGTTCGCGTCCGTCGGCGACAAGCTCGACGTGTCCGGCAACGACCTGCTCCAGTGGTGGGCGCAGGACGGCACCACCCGGCTCGCCGTGCTGTACCTGGAGTCGTTCGGGAACCCGCGCAAGTTCGCCCGCACCGCGGCCCGGGTGAGCGCCACCATGCCCGTGCTCACCGTGCACGCCGGCCGGTCGGCCCCGGGCCAGCGCGCGGCCGCCTCGCACACCGCCGCGGCCGCCGCGCCGCTCATCACCCGGCAGGCCCTGTTCGAGCAGGCCGGCATCATCGCCACCACCAGCTTCGGCGAGCTGCTGGAAACGGCGGTGCTGCTCGCCTCCCAGCCGGTGCCCACGGGCACCCAGGTCGGCATCATCTCCAACGCGGGCGGCGCGGGCGTGCTGACCGCGGACGCGTGCGTCGAGGCCGGCCTCTCGGTCGCCACGCCTGGTCACGCCACCCAGGCTCAGCTGGCTGAGATCCTGCCGGCGGCCGCGGCGCTTGACGGCCCGGTGGACACTACCGCGGCGGTCAGCGCCGGCGCGTTCGGTGCGGCCCTGGCCTCGCTGGCCGGCGACGCCGGGGTGGACGCGGTCATCGCCCTGGCCGTCCCGACCGCGGTCGCCGACCTGATCCCGGCACTCTGCGCGGCGCGGCTGCCGGTACCGCTGGCCGTGGTCATGCTGGACCAGCCGGAGTCGGTGCAGGTACTGCGGGGCAAGGGTGAGGACCCGGATGTCCCCGGCGGCCAGGAGCCCCGCGCCGTCCAGGAGCCCCCCGCGGCCCAGGAGTCCTCCGCGGCCCAGGCGAGCCCCGCGGGGCAGGCCATCCCCTCGTACGCCTACCCGGAAAGCGCGGCCCGGGCCCTCGCCCGGGCGGCGCGCTACGGCTCGTGGCGCTCCCGGCCCACGGACACAGTCCCGGAGCTGGACGGTATCCGGACCGCCGAGGCCCAGGCGCTGATCGCCTCCTTCCTGGACCGGGTGCCGGGCGGCGGCTGGCTGCCCGCGGCCGAGGCGGACCGGCTGCTGCGCTGCTACCAGATCCCGATGGTGGCGTCCCGGGTGGCGGTCACCGCGGACGAGGCGGCGGCCGCCGCCGCTGAGCTGGGCGGCCCGGTGGCGCTCAAGGCGGAGGTGCCCGGCCTGGTGCACAAAACCGATGCGGGCGGGGTCCTGCTCGGCCTGGATGGCCCCGACGCGGCCCGCGCCGGGTTCACCAGCCTGGCAGAGAGGTTCGCAGGGAAGTTCTCCGGCGCGCTCGTCCAGCCCATGATCGCCGGAGGCACCGAGGTCATCATCGGGGTCGTCCAGGAGCCGGTCTTCGGCCCGCTGGTCGTGTTCGGCCTGGGCGGGGTGGCCACCGCGGTCCTCGATGATCACGCCGCGCGGCTGGCCCCGCTGACCGGCGCCGACGCAGACGACCTGATCCACTCGATCCGGGCCGCGCCGCTGCTGCTCGGCCACCGTGGCCAGCCCCCGGCCGACGTGGCGGCGCTGCGTGACGCCCTGCTGCGGATCTCCCGGCTCGCCGATGACCTGCCGCAGGTCGCCGAGCTGGATCTCAACCCGGTGATCGCCCGGCCCGACGGGGTCACCGCGGTGGACGCCCGGATCCGGGTCACCAGCCACGGATCGGCCGACCCGTTCCTCCGGCAGCTGCCCCGGGACAGGCGCCGCTGACCGCCCCCGACCTCCGAGACGCCGGGTTCCATCCACGAGGGCGGCGAGCTGGGCTACTCCCTGTCCCACGCGCACGGCGCCCCCGGCCCGGCTGAGGTGGACGGGCGTCCGGTGGAGGGCACCTGGCGCGCCCACCAGGTGCCGCTGGCCGAGGTGCGCACCAACCCTGCGCACCTGCGGCAGCTGGAAGAGTGGATGCTGTCCTACCGGCCCGACGAGCTCTTCGACACCGGCGGGCGGCCGCGTGCCCAGTTCCTGGGCTTCGTCCCGCATGGCGAGCGCCGGATGGGCTCCAACCCGCACGCCAACGGCGGTCTCTTCTGCTGCGTGATCTGGCTCTGTGGTCAACGTGGTGGACCTGATGCGCCTGCAGCCGGAGACGGAGCATCCACACGGGATGAACGAGGCGGAGTTCAACGCGCTGTTCACCACGGACCGGCCGGTCATCTTTGCCTACCACGGGTATCCGTGCGGACCACCCCCGGAATCTGGGAGCAAAACCGAACAGATAACGCCTCACCCCCGGGGGGCGCCCGCGGGGGCGCCGCGGGGCCCCCGCGGGGGTAGCCCTGTAGGCCGGGGTGACGATCACGGGTAGGCCTTGCGGCATACGTGGCGGCGGAAGGTTCTGGCCGCTCGGTCGATGCCCGGCAGCCCCCGGCTTCCTAGCGTTGGTTGTGCCGGAGTTACCGGCGTGACTGACGGAGGGCACACGATGATCGAGGTAGAAAACCTCAGCAAACGGTACGGGGACAAGCTGGCCGTCGACGGGCTGGATTTCGTCGTCCAGCCCGGCATCGTGACCGGTTTCCTCGGCCCCAACGGCGCCGGCAAGTCCACCACCATGCGGATGATCGCCGGGCTGGACGAGCCCACCGCCGGGCGGGTCCGGGTCAACGGCCGCGACTACCGGGCCGCCTCGGCGCCCATGGCCGAACTGGGCATCCTGCTGGAGGCCAAGGCCGTGCACACCGGCCGCTCGGCCCGCAACCACCTGCTGGCCCTGGCGTACACCAACGGTGTCGGCCGGCGGCGCGTCGATGAGCTGATCGACATGGCCGGCCTGAGCGAGGTGGCAGGCAAGCGGGTCGGCGGGTTCTCCCTGGGGATGGGCCAGCGGCTGGGCATCGCCTCGGCGCTGCTGGGGGACCCCTCGGTGCTGGTCCTCGACGAGCCGGTCAACGGGCTGGACCCGGAAGGGGTGCTCTGGATCCGGAACCTGCTCAAGGGCCTGGCCGCCGAGGGCCGGACGGTGTTCGTGTCCTCGCATCTGATGAGTGAGATGGCGCTGACCGCGACCCGGCTCGTGGTCGCCGGCCGCGGCCGGCTGATCGCGGACACCACGGTCGAGGAGTTCACCGCGCGGGCCGGCGGCAACGCCGTCACCGTGCGCACACCGGAGGCCGCCCAGCTGCGCGACCTGCTGCTCGGCCCGGACATCAGCGTGACCAGCAACCAGTCCGGCGTCCTGCAGGTGCAGGGCCTGACCGCGGAGCAGATCGGCACCACCGCGTGGCAGGCCCGCCTGCCCGTCTTCGAACTCACCACCCAGCATGCGTCGCTGGAGGAGGCATTCATGAAGCTCACCGATGATTCTGTGGACTTCCGTTCGCACGGCACTTCGCACGATAGTTCGCACGATGCGGCCGAGCACGATGCCGCGGAGGCGGTGGCAGCCCGATGAGCGCCGTCCTGACCCCCAACGCCCCGGTCACGGCCGCCCCGGCCGGCCCGCTCAAGGTCACCCAGGCCCGGGTGGTGCGCTCGGAGTGGATGAAGTTCCGCTCGCTGCGCTCCACCGTCTACACGCTGCTGGCCGCCGTCGCCCTGACGATCGGCATCGGCGCGCTGTTCTCGGCGGTGACCGCCAGCCAGTACCACACGTTCAGCGCGCTGGACAAAGCTGCCTTCAGCCCGGTCAGCACCAGCCTGGAAGGCATCAGTTTCGCCGTGGTGGCGTTCGGAGTGCTTGGTGTGCTCCTGATGAGCGGTGAATACAGCACCGGCATGATCCGGTCCTCGCTGACCGCCGTCCCGCGCCGCCTGCCGATCCTGTGGGGCAAGCTGGCCGTCTTCGCGGGCGCGATCTTCTCGGTCTCGCTCGTGGCCAGTGTCATCTCGTTCTACCTCGGCCAGGCCCTGCTGAGCAGCCATCACCTCGGCGTGGCCATCACCTCGCCGGACGCCCTGCGCTCGGTCATCGGTGCGGCCCTGTACGTGACGGTGGCGGGCCTGATCGGTGTCGCCCTGGGCGCGCTGTTCCGCAACACCGCCGCCGGGATAGCCACCTTCGCCGGAGTGTTCTTCGTCATCCCGCCGCTGGCCACGCTGCTGCCTGCCTCGGTCAGCGCCCACGTGGTCCAGTACCTGCCCTCCAACGCGGGAGAGGGGCTGTGGGGCGGAACCCACGGTATGCAGAACGCGCTGTCCCCATGGACGGGATTCGCGGTGCTGTGCGGGTACGCCGTGATCCTCATCGCCGCGGCCGCGTGGCGGCTCAGGCGCGCCGACGCCTGATGAGCACCGACTCCTGATGAGCACCGGCTCCCGATCCCGGGGACAATGCCCAGCATGAGGATGCTCAGGCCCGCCGGATACCCAGCGCACCGCTCAGCGGGCAGCTGGGTATTCGACGTGCTGGTCACCCTGGTGGCCGTCGTGGCGGCGGGGCCGTCCTCGATCCACGACAATCACCGTCCGCAGGTGGCAGCCATCGTCCTGCTGGCCCTGTCGGCCACGCCGCTCGTGGTCCGCCGGCTCTGGCCGGTCCCGGTGTTCGGCGTGGTGCTGGCCCTGAACGCCGGCGTCGGCCTCGGAGCCCACGCCGTCAATGGGCCGGCCCTGCTCATCGCCCTGTACACCGTGGCCGCGCTGCGGCCGCGCCGCGACGCCCTGGTGTGCGCCGGGCTGCTGGAGCTGACCGTGGTCATCGGGCTGCTCCTGTTCGCGGGGGGCGCCTGGTGGTTTGACGCGATCTTCGCGTCCGGGATGGTCGCCGCCGCTCTCGGGCTCGGCCTGTACTCGGCTACCCGCCGCGCCTACCTGGCCGAACTGCGCGACCGCGCGGAACGCCTGGAACGTGAGCGGGATCAGCAGGGGGCCCTCGCCGCGGCCGCCGAGCGCGCCCGGATCGCCCGGGAGATGCACGACATCGTCGCCCACCACCTCACGGTCATGGTCACCCTGAGCGACGCGGCGGTCGCGGCGTCGGCCGCCTCGCCGGAGCGGGCCACCGACGTCATGCGCACCGTGTCGGCCACCGGCCGGCGTGCCCTGGCCGATACCCGCCGGCTGCTCGGCGTCCTGCGCCAGCGTCCCGGCCAGGATCCCGGCGGGAGCCTCCAGCCGGTCCCTGACCTGGCCCAGCTCGACCTGCTCATCGACCAGGTCCGGTCGGCGGGGCTGGAGACCACGCTGGAGATCCACGGGGCCGCCCCCGACGTGCCCGCCGGGATGCAGCTCACCGTGTACCGGCTCGTCCAGGAGGCCCTGACCAACACCCTCAAGCACGGCGGCCCGGGGGCCCGCGCCGCCGTGCGGCTGCAGTACCTGCCGGGTGAACTGCGCGTTGACATCGACGATGACGGCGCGGGGGCCGCCGCACCGGCCACCGCGAGTGTCGGCAGCGGCCTGGTCGGCATGCAGGAGCGGGTTCACGCCTACGGCGGCGACGTGCAGGCCGGCCCCCGCCAGCCCGGGGGCTGGAACGTCTCGGCGCGGCTGCACCTGGACGCCAGCGAGCTGGACGTCGGCGAGCTGGACGCCAGCGAGCTGGACTCCGGTGACCGCAACGGTGGCGGCGCCGCATGATCCGGGTCCTGCTCGTGGACGATCAGTCCCTGCTCCGGATGGGATTCCGGCTGATCCTGGAGGCCGAGCCCGACATCGAGGTGGCCGGTGAGGCCGCGGACGGGGCGACCGGGATCAGCATGGCCGCCGCCCTGCACCCCGACGTGGTGCTGATGGACGTCCGCATGCCCGGCCTGGACGGGATCGCGGCGACCGCCGCGATCACCGCCACCGGGACCGCCAGCCGGATCCTCATCCTGACCACCTTCGACCTGGACCAGTACGTCTTCGCGGGACTCAAGGCCGGCGCCAGCGGGTTCCTGCTCAAGGACGCCCCGCCCGCCGAGCTGCTCTCCGCCGTCCGCACGGTCGCCGCGGGCGACGCGGTCCTGGCTCCCTCCGCCACCCGGCGGCTCATCGACCAGTTCGCGCCCCTGCTGCCCGATCCGGGCCGGCAGCAGGACCAGGACGCCGTGCTCAGCAAGCTCACCGACCGGGAACGGACCGTCTTCGCCGAGCTCGCCGCCGGCCGGTCCAACCGCGAGATCGCCACGGCCCTGCACCTGTCCGAGGGAACCGTCAAGATCCATGTCGGGCGGATCCTGGCCAAGCTCGACCTCCGCGACCGGGTCCAGGCCGTCGTGCTGGCCTATGAATCCGGCCTGATCACCCCGGGCGGCTGACCCCGGAGCCCGGCACCGCCAGCACGTCGCCTGCGTCACCATCCCGCCCAGCCCGCGACCCGATGTTGACACTCTCTCTAAAATGAGAGTAGCTTTCTTTTGAACTCAACTCTCAGCACTAACGATCCTCTCGGGATGGTGACTCATGACGGCCCTGCAGTCTCGCCGCGCGCCCAGTTCCGATGCCCGCCGGTGGTGGGCACTGGTGGCCATCGCGGCCAGCGTCCTAGTCGTGGGCCTCGACCTGACCATCCTCAACCTCGCGCTGCCGGTCCTGTCGACCCAGCTGCACGCGTCCACCACGGACCTGCAGTGGTTCTCGGCGTCCTACAGCCTGGTGCTGGCCGCGGCCCTGCTGCCCGCCGGGCTGCTCGGCGACCGGGTCGGGCGCAAGAAGGTGCTGCTGATCGCGCTGGTGGTGTTCGGGGCCAGCTCGGCCGCGTGCGCGTTCGCCGGGTCCCCGGCCGAGCTGATCGCGGCCCGCGCCGTGCTCGGCCTCGGCGCTGCGGTGATCCTCCCCATGTCGATCGCCGTGCTGCCCGTGCTGTTCACCCCGGACGAGCAGCCCCGGGCGATCGCGGCGGTCATGGGCGCGACGTTCATCGCCTTCCCGGTCGGCCCGCTGCTGGGCGGCTGGCTGCTGGACAACTTCTGGTGGGGCTCGGTCTTCCTGATCAACGTGCCCGTGGTCGTGCTCGCGCTGGTGGCCGTGGCGCTGCTGATGCCTGAATCGCACGGCGCCCGGAGCAGGCGGATCGACATCCCCGGGATCGTCCTGTCGAGCCTGGGGCTGGCCGGCCTGACCTATGGCTGCATCAAGGCGGGCGCCAGCGGCTGGGGCGACCCGGCCGCGCTGGCCACCATCCTGGGCGGGGCCGTGGTCCTGGCCGTGTTCGTGGCCTGGGAGCGCCGGGCCGGCCGGCACGGCGCGGCCCTGGTCCAGCTGGAGCTGTTCCGCTCGGCCAGCTTCACCTGGGGCACCATCCTGACCACATTCGTCTCGTTCGCGATGTTCGGCATCCTGTTCGCGATGCCGCAGTACTTCCAGGGGGTCCGGGGCCTGGACTCACTCGCCACCGGGGTGCGGATGCTGCCGATGATCGGCGGGATGGTGATCGGCATGATCGGCGGCACCCGGCTGCAGACGCCACGGAAGGGCCCGGATGGCAGCCCCGCGGGGGCTCCCCCGGTCGGCCCCAAGATCCTGGTCGCGGCGGGCTTCGTGGTGATGGCCGCGGGCCTGGCCGTGGGCGCCACGACCAGCGCGGCCAGCGGGACCGCCTTCACCGCGACCTGGTACGCGATGGCCGGGCTGGGCCTGGGTCTGGCTATGCCGGCCGGCATGAACGCCGCGCTGGGAGCGCTGTCCGCGGAGCGGAGCGGGTCCGGGTCGGCGCTGATCACCGCGATGCGCCAGGTCGGGGCCACGATCGGGGTCGCGGTGCTGGGCACCGTCCTGCTGTCCGCCTACCGCAGCCAGCTCGACCTGGGCGGACTCCCGGCCGCAGCCGCCGGCGCAGTGCGGACCGGGGTGGTGGCCGGGGTCGGGGTGGCCCTGCACCTGCACTCGGCCGCCCTGCTCGACTCGGTGCGCGCCGCGTTCGCGCACGGTCTGGACGTCATGCTGGCCGTGTGCGCGGGCATCGCCGGGCTCAGCGCCCTGCTCGCGCTGGCCTTCCTGCCCCGCCGGGCCCGGGCCGGCAGCCGCCCCGCAGGAGGCTCTCCCGTGGATGACCGTCCCGCAGGCGGCCTCCCCGCGGATGACCGTCCCGCAAATGGCCGCCCCGCAGGCGGGCTGGACGTGGCCGTGGCCGCCGGGTCCGGCGCTCCGGTCGCGCCGCCCCAGCCGGACGGGCAGGATCAAGGGCATGAGCACGGACCACGCTGACCAGCCCGGGCTGCGGGAACGCAAGAAGGCCAGGACGCGTGCTTCCATCCGGGAGCACGCGTTGCGGCTGTTCCGCGAGCAGGGTTACTCCGGCACCCGGGTCGAGCAGATCGCCGAGGCGGCCGAGGTGTCCCCGGCGACGTTCTACCGGTACTTCCCGACCAAGGAAGACGTGGTCCTGCAGGACGATCTCGACGTGCTGACCCTGGACGCGCTGGAGGCCCAGCCGCCGGGGCTGAGCCCGCTGGCCGCGGTGCGGGGCGCCGTGGCCGCGGCCCGGGCCGGCTTCACCGACGAGGAGCGGGAACGGTTCCGGCAGACCACCGAGCTGACCATGGCCGTGCCGGAGATCCGGGCCCGGGCGCTGGACGAGTTCGCCCGCACCATCGACGTCACCGCCGCGGCCCTGGCCCGGCGGGCTGGGCGGAAGGCCGATGACCCCGCGGTGCGGGCGCTGTCCGGGGCGATCTTCGGGGTGATCATGGCCACCACGCTGCCCGCGCTGGAGCAAGGCCAGATTGACCTGGACACCATCTTCGCGTCGGTTGACACTGGCCTGGCCCAGCTGGAGGCCGGCTTCCCGCTCTGACGGGCCAGGCCGCCCAGCCAGCCTCAGCACACCCGCGCGGCTCAGCCGACCCCCGCGCGGCTCAGCGGACCCCGCTCGGCCGGAACTGGACGCTGATCCGCGGCCCGGTGGCCCGGGTCGTCTTGGGCACGGCGTGCTCCCAGGTCCGCTGGCAGCTGCCGCCCATGACCAGCAGGTCGCCGTGGCCGATCTCGTGCCGCAGCGCCGGGCCGCCGCCCCGGGGCCGGAGCAGCAGGGCCCGCGGCGCGCCCAGGGACAGGATGGCGACCACGGTGTCCTCCGTGGCGCCCCGGCCGATCCGGTCGCCGTGCCAGGCGACGCTGTCCCGGCCGTCCCGGTACAGGCACAGCCCCGCCGTGCGGAGCGGCTCCCCGAGCTCACCGCCGTAGTGCCGGTCGAGCGCCTCGCGCGCCTCGTCCAGCGCGGGGTCGGGCAGGTCTTCCCCTTCGCCGTAGAAGCAGAGCAGCCGGGGCACGTCGACCACCCGGTCGTACATCCGCCGCCGCTCCTCCCGCCAGGGCACGCTCTCGCGGAGGCGGTCGAACAGGACGCCGGCACCCGCCATCCAGCCCGGCCGGATGTCCACCCAGGCGCCCTGGCCGAGCACGGTCCGGCGCACCGACGCCCCGAGCGGCCCCGGAGCCGGCTCGTCGCCCAGGTCAAGCAGGGATCCCTGCAGCCCAGTCTCCATGCTCCCAGGATACGGCAAATCAAATATGTGTTCGACCTTGGTCGCCCAGCGGCACAAGGACCGGGGTGGCTGCCCGCCTCTCGCCGGGCAGCCACCCCGCCTGTGGGACACAGTTGTGCTGCAGCCTGGTGCTGACTTGGTCAGCCGGCCCGGGTCGCGGGCCTGGTCAGCCGAGCGCCGGCCCCACCGGACGGAGCGGGCGGCAGGCTCACGCAGCGGGGCACGCGCCCGGTGATGATGCCCCCTGCCCCCAGCGCCGGGCCATGACGCGGGTCACCGCTGAAGGCCAGGATCATCGTGTCCCCGGCGGGGATGCCGCCCTTGCCCACCTTGACCGTGACGGAGCGATGCCCGCTCCCGTTCACCCCGCTCCCGACCGACACGCTCGGGTGCGGGGTCCCACGCCGCGGCGCGCCTGGGCCGCCGCTGGCCCCGGCCATTATTGATAGTTCATTACTTGAAATTAGACGTGATCGAAATAGTGTCGTGATCGAAATGGCACGGAAGTAAGCGGCCCACGCGACGAAGGAGTCCGCCATGAACGACATCCGTGGTCTTACCCGGGGGAGGCACGGCATTATCGGAGCCCGCCTCCGCAAGCCAATCACCGCCTCGTTACTGGCCATTGTGCTGACCACCGCGCTATCGGCGTCCGCCGTGGCCCGGACAGGCGCGTCGGCCAGCAACCGGCCGGCTTACCTGAACGCCAGCCTTCCGGTCCCGGCGCGGGTCAGCGACCTGCTCGGCCGGATGACGCTGCCGGAAAAGATCGGCCAGATGGTCCAGATCGAGCAGAGCCAGGTCACCGACACGACCAGCGCCTGCACCAGCCAGAGCGGCTTCAACCTGCCCAACCCCGTCTGCGAGCAGAAGATCCTGGTGGACGACCACGCCGGCTCCATCCTGGCTGGCGGGTCCGATATCCCCATCGACACCACCGGAAAAGGTGGCCCGGGTAACACCGGCCTGGACTGGGCCACCGAGTACAACACCATGCAGAGTTACGCGATCGCGCACTCGCGGCTGCACATTCCCGTCATCTTCGGCGTGGACGCGGTCCACGGCTTCGGCCACCCCTACCAGGCCCCGCTGTTCCCGCAGTCGATCGGGATGGGCGCCACCTGGGATCCCTCGGTGGCCCAGGCGGGCGGCGCGGTCACCGCGAACGCCCTGCGCGCCACCGGCTGGAACTGGGACTTCGCCCCGGTGCAGGACATAGCCCGGGACAACCGGTGGGGACGGTACTACGAGACCTGGTCCGAGGAGCCGACCCTGGCCGCCGCCATGGGCGCGGCGAACGTGCGCGGCCTGCAGAGCGGCGGCGCTGGCGGGCTGAAGGTGACCGCCACCGTGAAGCACTTCGCGGGGTACTCGGAGTCGATCAACGGGCACGACCGGGTCCAGGCCGAGCTGCCGCTGCGCTACCTCCAGGACACGTTCCTGCCGTCCTACGCGGGCGCCATCAACGCCGGCGCCGGCACGGTCATGGTGGATTCCGGCTCGGTCAACGGGATCCCCGCGACCGCGTCGCACTACCTGCTCACCACGCTGCTGCGCGGCCGGATGGGCTTCAAGGGCGTGGTGATCAGCGACTACGGCGACGTGCCGGCCCTGGCCACCACCTACCACATGGCCGCCGGCCTGGCCGGCGCGGCCGCCCTGGCGATCAACGCCGGGGTCGACATGGCCATGCTGCCGTTCGGCGCCGACCAGTGGCAGACCGCCGTCCAGCAGGACGTGGCCGACCACAGCGTCTCCGTGAGCCGGATCAACCAGGCTGTGACGCGGATTCTCACCCTGAAGTTCCAGCTCGGGCTCTTCGATCACCCGATGGTCGACGCCAGCAAGGCAGACGCCGCCGTCGAGGCGGGCCGGGGCGTGACACTGAAGGCGGCCCAGGAATCGATGACCCTGCTGCGCAACCAGAACAACGCGCTGCCGTTGCCGCCGTCCAGCAAGATCGTCGTCACCGGGCCGAGCGCGGACTCGATGAGCAACCAGCTCGGCGGCTGGAGCGTCAGCTGGCAGGGCGTCTACGGATCCGGCCACGTCTGCTGCGTGGGGCCGGCCGACCAGATCCCGCCGGGCACCACGGTGCTCAAGGGTCTGCAGGCCCAGGACCCAAACGTGACCTACACGGCCGACCAGGCCACCGCGGTCAGCGACGCGAAATCCGCGGACGCCGTCGTGGTCGCGGTGGGCGAGAAGGCCTACGCCGAGGGTCTCGGCGACAATCCCTCCCCGCAGCTGCCCCCCGACCAGCAGGCCCTGATCAGTGCCCTCGAGGCGACCGGCAAGCCGGTGATCGTCGTGGTGATCGCGGGCCGCCCGCTGGGCCTCGGCCCGGCCGAGAACGCCAGCGCGGTGCTGATGGCCTACCAGGGCAGCACCGAGGCGGGCACCGCCGTGGCCGACACCATCTTCGGGACCATCGACCCCAGCGGGAAGCTGCCCGTGACGTGGCCGTCCGACGCCGCGACGACCGGCGCGGACTTCGACACCACGGCGCCGTCACCGGTGGGCGACCAGCCGAAGGTGTTCGACCAGCTGCCCTACACCGGCTCGGGCCCGGGCAGCGGCTATAACCCGCTCTACCCGTTCGCCTTCGGGCTGTCCTACACCACGTTCAAGGTCAGCGGGCTGACCGCGACCAGCAGCGTGGCCCGCAACGGCACGGTGACCGCCCGGTTCACCGTGGCCAACACGGGCAGCCGGGCGGGCACCGACATCGTGCCGGTGTACGTCCACCAGCCCGTCAGCCTGGTGCTGGTCCCGGATCAGCGGCTCGCGGGGTTCACCCGCGTGACGCTGAACGCCGGGCAGTCGAAGACGGTGCAGGTCTCGTTCCCGGTCTCCGTCCTGGCCGTGACCCCGGGTGACATCGAGTCCGACAGCCCGCCGGCCGTGGAGCCCGGCGCCTACCAGGTGCAGATCGGCACCCCGGCCACGCTCAGCGCGGACTTCAGCATCCACAGCTGATCCGGCCGACTCGCGGTCCAGGGTGGCCCGCGGTCCAGCCAGTCCCGCCGGCCCTGTTTCCGCCGGCCACTCCCCGCAGTGGCCGGCGGAAGCCCTGGGCGCCCGCCGGATGCCGGACCGGCCCTGACTGCCCGGCGGCGAAAAATTTGAAATATATGTTCGAAAGAAACTCGCGTGGCCTGCCGCGGCGGGACGCCCGTGCGCCCTAGAGTGTCTGGGTGGCAGGCCGAGAGCTAGGCGAGATCGTCGAGGCGGGCTGGGCCGAGGCCCTGGCCCCGGTGGCGGACCAGATCAGCGCGATGGGTGACTTCCTGCGGGCCGAGGTGGCCGCGGGGCGGCGGTACCTGCCCGCGGGCGACCGGGTGCTTCGCGCGTTCCAGCAGCCGTTCGCCGAGGTGCGGGTGCTGATCGTCGGCCAGGATCCGTACCCGACCCCGGGGAACCCGGTCGGGCTGAGCTTCTCGGTCGCGCCCGACGTGCGCCGGCTGCCGCCCAGCCTGATCAACATCTTCCGCGAGTACACGGCGGACCTGGGCTACCCGTCGCCGGCGAACGGTGATCTCACCCCCTGGACCGACCGCGGCGTGCTGCTGCTGAACCGGGTCCTCACCGTCGAGCCCCGCAAGCCAGGCTCGCACCGCGGCCACGGCTGGGAGGAGGTCACCGAGCAGGCCATCAAGGCCCTGGCCGCGCGGCAGACGCCGCTGGTGGCGATCCTCTGGGGCCGCGACGCCCGGAACCTGGCGCCCCTGCTCGGCGGGGTGCCGCTGATCGAGTCGCCGCACCCCAGCCCGAACTCGGCCGACCGGGGGTTCTTCGGGTCGCGCCCGTTCAGCCGGGCCACCGCGCTGCTGGAGGAGCAGGGCGCAGGCGGCATCGACTGGAAACTCCCCTGACCGCTGACCGCTGACCGCTGACCGCTGGCCGCCCCCGGCTTCCCCCAGCCAGCGGGAATGTTGAGCGATCAACTATCGTTAGTGGTACTGCGGCCCGTGACAGGCTGGGAAGGGCATCGACCGGGCGTGAACCAGCCGTTTAGGCTGGCCGAGAAGGCTTAACAAAGGAGATGTCATGCCAGCGGTGACAGTTGAGGACATCCTGGTCCTGCCCCGCGTCCCCGAGCCCGACGCCGCCATCGCGGCCGAGCGGCCGGTCGTGTCGGTGACCACCGCGCCGTCCGGGTTCGAGGGCGAGGGCTTCCCGGTCCGCCGGGCCTTCGCCGGCGTGGAACTGGGCCAGCTGGACCCCTTCATCCACATGGACCAGATGGGTGAGGTGGAGTACGCGCCAGGTGAGCCCAAGGGCACGCCGTGGCACCCGCACCGCGGGTTCGAGACCGTCACGTACATCATCGACGGCGTATTCCGCCACCAGGACTCCAACGGCGGCGGCGGCCTGATCACCAACGGCGACACCCAGTGGATGACCGCGGGCGGCGGGATCCTGCACATCGAGGAGCCTCCCGAGGAGCTGGTGATGAGCGGCGGGCTGTTCCACGGCTTCCAGCTGTGGGTCAACCTCCCCCGGAGCCTCAAGATGACGGCCCCGCGCTACCAGGACATCCGGGCCCAGCAGGTGTCGCTGCTGTCGTCGCCCGACGGCGGCGCGCTGATCCGGGTCATCGCGGGCGACCTGGCCGGGCACCCCGGCCCCGGCGTCACCCACACCCCCATCAGCCTGCTGCACGTGACCCTGCAGCCCGGCGCCCAGCTGCACCTGCCCTGGCGCAGCGACTTCAACGCGCTGGTCTACGTGCTCGGCGGCTCCGGCACGGTCGGCCCGGACCACCGTCCGGTCAGGACCGGGCAGCTCACGGTGTTCGGCGCGGGTGACGCGCTGACCGTGGACGCCGCGCGGACCCAGGAGGGGCCCGGCCACGAGCTGGACATCCTGGTCCTCGGCGGGCGGCCGATCCGTGAGCCGGTGGCGGCATACGGGCCGTTCGTGATGAACACCCGGGACGAGCTGGTCCAGGCGTTCGAGGACTTCCAGGCCGGCCGGCTGGGCTCTATCCCCGCCCAGCGCCCCGGGGTCCCGGCCGACCCGCACCCCGGCCACGACGTCCTCTAACCCCCCCTCCAACGCGAGATCACCTCAGCGCGGTGCATTGCGTGCGTGATAGCACGCACAATGCACCGCGCTGATGCGTTCGTAGGGAGCTCCCGCCGAGTTGAACCGGTCTCTCGTGAGTGTTGTACGTACAGTGCCTACATGAGCGCGATGCGCGATGAACTCCATCACCTGGTGGATCAGCTTCCGGAGGCAGAACTGCGGCCAGCCCTGGAACTGATCCGCGGACATGTGGAGGAGTCGGGCGGTCCCGCCGGGGACCTCCCGTTTTTCGCGTCGTTCGAGGCTGAGCCGGACCTGGCCGAAGTCGTTCGGGGGTAATGGCTTCCGTGTCGCAGAGCTTGAAGATGGCGACATCCGCCGTATGGCCGAACTCGTGGAGAGTTATCTCGACCTTCCGCTCGGCATTGTTGACGCCGCCGTTGTGGCCATCGCTGAGCGCCTCGCGCTCACGGAGATCGCGACGCTAGATCACCGTCATTTCTCGGTGGTGCGGCCGCGTCACGTACCTGCCTTCTCGCTTCTGCCTGGCTCCAGGACCGCCTGAGCTTGCGACAGAGCAGCCGCCTGGTAGGGGTGGAGCCGTCTGGTGGGATGAAAGTTTCCTGATCAGCGGGGGCGTTTCACCGGTCTGACCTGCACCGGAACCGTATTCGGGGCCTCCGCGTGCCCGGCATCTGTACCGCGCCGGGCGCCCGTGCCAGTGTTCGCGGCAGAGCGGCCGGCCTGGCCCGTCCCGGACCTGCTTCTTGCCCCAGGGCCTGGACTCCCACGAGGAGGATCCCCGCATGAGACCAACGTTGCGCATCAGAGCCGGGTATGTGCGGTTGCGCCGGGTGCTCGCCGCTTTAGCCGTGCTCGGGCTGGGGGGCGCCGCGGCCTGGCCGCGGCCGCCGCCACCCCGGCCAGTGCCGCCACGTCCTGCCAGGTCGCGTACTCGGCGAACTCCTGGAGCACCGGCTTCACGGCGTCGATCACGATCACCAACGAGGGCTCGGCCCTCACCTCGTGGAGCCTGGCCTACACCTACAGCGGGAACCAGCAGCTCACCCAGGGCTGGTCGGGAAACTGGTCCCAGTCGGGCGAGACGGTCACCGTGACCAACGCCAGCTGGAACGGCGCGCTGGCCACCGGCGCCTCGACCTCGATCGGGGCCAACTTCAGTTACAGCGGGACCAACACCGCGCCGGCTTCGTTCACCATCAACGGCACCGCCTGCAACGGCACCGGCGCTTCACCGTCACCCAGCCCGTCCACCACCCCGACCTCCTCACCGACCCCGACCGGGACGCCCACGCCGACCGGCACGCCCACCGCGTCCCCGTCGCCGACCTCGACGGGCGGCGGCGGGTCCTGCGGGTCGGGCGTCAACCTGCTCGCCAACCCCGGCTCGTTCTCCGTGGCCCAGGGCACCAGCGAGGTGTTCGGCGTCTCGCTGTCCGCCTCCCCGGCGGCCGGCATCACGGTCAGCGTGGCCAGCACCGGCAACAGCGGCCTGTCCGTGTCGGCCGGCAGCTCGGTCACGCTGACGTCCAGCAACTGGAACCTGCCGCAGCCGGTCACGGTGGCGGCGAACTCGTCCGGCACCGGCGCGGCCACGTTCACGGTCAGCGCGCCCGGCTGCACGTCGGTCACCGTGACCGGGACCGAGACCGCGGCCGGCTCCACGACCGCGCCGTCGCACGTGGTCAACCCGTTCACCGGCTCCACCTGGTACGTCAACCCCAACTACACCTCGGAAGTGGCCACGTCGGCCGCCGGGGCCAGCGGCACCCTGGCCGCGCAGATGACGCTGGTCGGCCAGCAGTCCACCGGCGTCTGGCTGGATCACATCGGCGCGATCTACGGCGGCACCGCTAACAGCAACCGGATGAGCCTGCAACAGCAGCTGGCCACCGCGGTCACCGACGAGTCGGGCAGTACGCCGATCATCGTCCCGCTGGTGATCTACGACCTGCCCAACCGGGACTGCGCGGCCCTCGCCTCCAACGGGGAGCTGACCGTGGCCAACAACGGGCTGCAGTACTACGAGCAGGACTACATCGACCCGATCGCACGGATCCTGACTGACTACGAGCACACCGGCATCCGGGTGGTCGCGATCATCGAGCCCGACTCGCTGCCCAACCTGATCACGAACCTGAGCGACGCGAACTGCGCCCAGGCCAACTCCAGCGGGGCTTACGTCAGCGGCGTCCAGTACGCGCTGAACGCGCTGCACGCGATCCCGAACGTGTACAACTACATCGACATCGCGCACTCCGCGTGGCTGGGCTGGCCCAGCAACATGGGCCCGGCCGTGAGCCTGTACAAGTCGGTGGCCTCGGGCACCACGGCCGGCGTGGCCAGCGTGGACGGGTTCATCAGCAACACCGCCAACTACACGCCCACCACTGAGCCGTTCATGACCGCGACCGAGTCGGTGGACGGCAACCCGGTGGACTCGGTCCCCTTCTACTCCTACGACCCCTACATCGACGAGCTCAGCTACGACGAGCAGATGTACTCGCAGCTGGTCAGCGCCGGGTTCAGCAGCAACATCGGGATGCTGATCGACACCTCGCGCAACGGCTGGGGCGGCCCGAACCGGCCCACCGCAGCGTGCTCCACGAGCACGTGCACCACGACCGCTTCGTTCGTGAACGCGTCCAAGGTGGACCAGCGGCCGTTCCGCGGCGACTGGTGCAACCAGAACAACGCGGGCCTGGGAGCTTTCCCGCAGGCCAACCCGAACTCGTCGTTCACCCACCTGTACGCGTACGTGTGGATCAAGCCGCCGGGTGAGTCCGACGGTGACTACCCCAGCGGCACGCATACGCACGGTGACCCGCACTGTGACCCGAACGGCACCAACACCGACGGGAGCGGCAACGTCTACTCCACCAACTCGATACCGGGCTATGACATCGCGGCCGGCCAGTGGTTCCCGGCCGAGTTCCAGATGCTCGTGCAGAACGCCAACCCCGCCGTCCCGTAACTGACGAAGCGGGCCAGCGCTGTCATCCCGGACCCGGGTCACCGGGTCCGGGATGACAGCCGGGAATGCGCTGATCAGCTAACCGGCGCGGCCTTCCCGTTGGCCCCGCTGGCTCCGCCCTGCTCCGGCCCGGTCGGGGTCATCGCCACCGCCCGGGGCGCCCAGACCATTTCTGGTTCCCCGCGGCGCTCCAGCACCCCGACGATGGTGGCCAGATCCGACCCGTCGATGGTCTCCCGTTCGAGCAGGAGATCAACCACCTGGCGGAGGGAGTCCAGATTCTTGCGCAGCAGCGTGGTCGCCTGGGTCTCAGCCTCGCGGAGCAGCTGGGCTACCTCGCGGTCGATTGATCGCTGCGTCTCCTCGGCATAAGGACGGCCGGCGAACGGGTTGTCCCGGCTCGGCCCTTCCGGGCCGTAGCCGACGGGCCCCATCTCGGTCGAGAAGCCCCATTCACGCACCATCCGGGAGGCCAGATCGGTGGCACCCGCGAGGTCATTCGCGGCCCCGGTCGACGGCTCCCCGAGGACGATGATCTCCGCGGCCCGGCCGCCGAGCCGTACCGCGAGCGTGTCGGTAAGGTAGCTCTGGCGGTACAGGTGGCGTTCGGCCTCTGGCAGCTGCTCGGTCACCCCGAGCGCTGCGCCGCGGGGGAGGATGGTGACCTTCGCCACCGGGTCGGCGTTCTCCGACAGGACGGCGACGAGCGCGTGACCAGCCTCGTGGACGGCAACCGAGTGCTTTTCCTCGGGCAGCAGCACGTTAGACCCGTCCCTCCGGCCGATCAGCAGGCGGTCCCGCGCCGCAGAAAAGTCGGCGGCGGACAGGACATCGCGCCTGTCCCGTACGGCGTTGATGGCCGCCTCGTTCACGAGGTTGGCGAGATCAGCGCCCGCGAACCCCGGCGTCCCCCGGGACACCGTGTTCAGGTCCACATCAGGCCCGAGTTGCTTGCCCCGCCCGTGGATGGCCAGGATCGCCGCCCGCTCCTTCTGGTTGGGCAGGGGAATGTCCACCGTCCGGTCGAAGCGGCCGGGCCGCAGCAGCGCGGCGTCGAGGATCTCGGCCCGGTTGGTCGCCCCCATGACCACCACGCTGGCGCCGGGCTCGAACCCGTCCATGTCGGACAGCAGCTGGTTGAGGGTCTGCTCCCGCTCGTCGTTCGAGCCGAACCCGCCGGGACCGCGGCGGCCCCCGATGGCGTCGATCTCATCGATGAAGATGATCGAGGGCGCGTGCTTGCGCGCGTCGGCGAACAGGTCCCGCACCCGGGACGCGCCGACCCCGACGAACATCTCCACGAAGCTCGATCCGCTGAGGGCGAAGAAGGGGACGCCCGCCTCACCGGCGACCGCCTTGGCCATGAGCGTCTTCCCGGTCCCGGGCGGCCCGACCATGAGCACGCCCTTGGGGCCGACCGCGCCGGCCTGCGCGTAGCGCTGGGGATGTTTCAGGTAGTCGACGACTTCCATGACCTCGGCCTTGGAGCCCTCATAACCGGCAATGTCGGCGAAACGGGTGGACGGCCTCTCCTCGTCGTAGAGCTTGGCCTTGGACCGGCCGAAGCTCATGATCCCGCCGATCTGCTTACGGCCGCGGCGGGCGAACCAGATGAAGACACCAACCAGCAGCAGCAGCGGCCACAACGAGAAGATCAGGTCGAGCACCGAGTACGAGCTCGAACTGGTGCCCGTGACCTGGACCTTGTGCTTCAGAAGCAGAGGAGAAAGGGCGTTATTGTTCAGCGCGGTGGGGATCTGGGAGCTGTAGGCAACCCCGTTATGGAGCGTGCCGGTCACCACCCCGGTCGAGCTGATCGTGGCGGTCGCGACCTTGTTGGCCGTTACTTCGCTGACGAAGCCGCTGTAGTTGAAGTCACGGGTCGTCGAGCTCTTGAAACCCGGGTGGAACAGGAGGAGGGTCCCGAGCACCAGCCCGCCCAGCATGAGCCAGATCGGCCAGCGCGGAGTCGGCTTCGGCGTGGGAGTGGGCGTGGACGGCCGCTTATTCAGCTTGTTTATCCTGTTCGGTGGGCCCGGCCGGGTTGGAGTCGACCGATGCACGGTGGGCGTGCCCGGCGACGCGTCCGGGGAAGATCCTGGACGGGGGAAAATTCCTTCCATGCCAGCCTCGGCTCTGAGAACTCAATAAAACGTGACCGCCGAGGTCCGGGGCAGTCAGCAAATAACGTCACGCGCTCGCGCGGAGAAAGACCCTTTTCCGAACGATCACCAGGCTGGGACACATCCAGAGCTACCGCACACACGGCGATGACCGGCGGACCTCAACATTGGCCCGTGCAGTGCGACCGCCTTCGCATGTTCTCCTGCTGTAGATAAAGCGTACGCGGTCGCCTAGATATTTCCGGGGCCGCTCCCCGCGCCCGGGCTACCGGCGCCGGGTTCTCGAGGGCACGGGCGTCGCAGGCGAGCCGGAGGGCGTCGGCGTCCGGCCTCCCGGCACCGAGGTGGCCGACGGCGAGGCGGCGGACGGTACCGGCTGCGGCGTGCTCACCGCCTGGTGGGTCGTCTGCGGGGTCGCCTGCCGGGTCGCGGGGACCGGCCGGGTGGCCGGCCGCGCCGGCGCAGGCCGCCCGCCGCCGGCTACCCCTACGACGACACCCGCGGTGATGACCCCGGCCACCGCCACCGTGGCCACCGCCCCGCGCACGATCCGACGGTGCCGCCGCCGCTCACCGCGGCGGATGACCTCGGACGGCGGCAGCGGCCGGGCCTGCTCCGCACCCTCATCGGCGAGCCGGTGCAGCTCGTCGCCGAGCTCAGACATCACTGTCCCCCTGTCCGCCGCGGGCGGCTCCCCCGCCTCGGAGCGGCCCGACCGACTCACGCAGGTACGGCGCGAGCGCGGTGCGCCCACGGGCCAGCCGGGCCTTCACGGTGCCGTCCGGCACCCCGGTCTCGGCGGCAATCTGGGCCACGCTCAGGTCACACACGTAATAGAGGACGAGCGCGCGGCGCTGCTCGCCGGGCACCCTGCGCAGGGCGTCGATGAACGCCACCCGGTCCGGTGTCGGCCCCGGCGCGACCTGCGGCCCGGACTGGGAACGGAGCAGCAGCCGGCCCCGCCGGGCCCGGTGCCAGCGGGACACGGCGATGCGCCAGGCGGTCGCCCGGACCCACGCCTCCGGTGCCCCGTCCCGGTCCAGGCGCCCCCGGTGAGACCAGGCCCGCACGAAGGCTTCCTGCACCACGTCCTGGGCCTCGGCCCGGTCCCCGGTCATTGCGTAGAGGTGGCCGACCAGCCGGCGGAACGACGCCGCGTAGAAATCCGAGAACTCCTCGGGGCTCAACGAGCCTCCCTGGTCGCCTGTTCCGGCCTGATCGCCTGTTCCGGGGGCAGGGCCCGGCCGGATCACGTCCGCTCACCATAGGGCAGTCCCGGCCGGGCGGGCCGACTCCCCGAGGTCGCATATCTCACCCGGTAGTCATGCAACCGGACCGGCCGCCCGCAGGTACCTACGGCGACCGCCGGCCATCCCGGCCGGCCTGAACTGGAGGTCAGCATGAGGACACCTGGCACGCGCACGATGGCCTGGCTGGGACTGCCCGCCGCCGCCCTGCTCGCCGGGGGTGCAGGGCTGGCCGTGGCGTCCGCGAGCCCCAGCCACCCGGCCCGGCTCGACTCTGCCTCTGCACACTCTGCCGTCCAGCATCCGGCCGGCACGCACCGGGCGGCGGGCGGCCCGGGCTGCGCGACGCCCAGCCCCGTTCCCTCCGTGGCTGGCACGCGCCAGCCCATCCCGTCCCCGACTCAGCCCTACTGCACGTCTACGCCGGTCCCGACGAGGGTCAGCACCCCGGTACCCGTGCCCTCCAGGACAGGAGCCCGCACCCCCACCCCGGTCCCGACGAGGGTCAGCACCCCGGTACCGGTGCCGTCCGGAGGGCGCACCCCGACGCCGGTGCCGACGAAGAGGACGCCCGTGCCTGTGCCCTCGGTCCCGTCTACCCCGACGCCCGTGCCGGGCAGCTAAGCGAGGGATTCACCAGCCCGGGTGTCGTGGCTCGCAGGTGCCCGGGACGCGATGCCCGGGACGCGATGCGGAGCTGGGAGCGAGCACTCTGGCCTGCGCCGGCCCCGGGGCGCCGGCCAGGCCAGACGCGAGGCCGGCAACCCAGTGGTCCCGGCTTCCTAGTCCCCGTCCCGGGGCACCGCCACCACGAACGTGCCCTTGGCCGGCAGGGTCACCACGAGGCCGCGCGACCGCAGTTCCTCAATGGCGCGTCTTACCGTGCCGAGGGCGACCTGGTACTCCGCGGCAAGATCACGCTCCCCGGGGAGCCGGGCGCCCGGAGGCAATTCGCCGGTCGTGATCCTGGCGGCGACGTGATCGGCCATCAGGACGTAGACATAAGCCGGGCCGCCCGCCCCAGGGTCAAACTCCGGCACACCCACCATGGCGATCAACATAGAGCGTCTCTGAGCTGCAGGAACACCTGGAACGCGTCATACCGCTCTATGCCGCGTCATGACGCGGTAGAGTGGTTCGCATGATGGAGGAGCCAGGACGGGACGCCTTAGGACCGGCATCAAGCAGCGGGACTGGGGGACAGCGGCCGGGTGTCGCGGGCACGGACGGACGTGTCCAGGACGAAGGCACCCAGCTCCGGGCCGTGTTGCGGGACTTCGGGCCCGCGTGGGAAATCGAGCGGGTTCCCCCGGGGGCGGCCTGGGTGGCGGTCACCCGGCGTGGTTCGTGGGTGCACGTCATCGCCGCCCACGACCTGGACACCCTGCGCGCCAAGATCGAAGCCGCCGAGCGCGAGGAAACCACCCCCGCGCCAGGCTCCTCACACCCCTAGCCAGCTTCGCGATCATGACTTAGGTGTCGTTGGAACGACACCTAAGTCATGATCACGAAGGCCGTCCTGCCTACGGGGGGGCATGGGGCGGATGGGGTTAATGTGATGAGTTCCACGTCGTGGAAGCGCATGACGCCGAACCAGTCACTGTTCTCCGCGCGCATCAGCTGCTCGGCGTCCGCCGCGATCTCGTGGATCTCCTCGATCGACCCGGCCCGGCTCATGTCGGCGTCCAGCTGCCGCAGCAGCCCCGCCATGCGCTCGTAGCGCTGGCAGTGACGGCGGAACTCGGACTGGGTCCTGATCCCGTGCACGGCGGCGCCGATGGCGGGCACGCAGATCGACAGGACGATCAGCAGCAGGCCGAACTCGGACACCTCCCCGTGGTGCTCGCCCCAGCCCAGCAGGTGCAGGAACGCGGCTATCGCGGTGATCAGGAACAGAACGCCGGTGGCCGCGAACAGCCGGGAGTCCCAGGCACCCTGGCGGCGGGCGGTGCCCTCGTGGTACCGGATCTGCGCCCCGACCCAGCGCTCGCTGAGGTACTCACGCAGCGGCACCACGTCGGCCGGGCCGAGGCCCACCTCGGGGCGGCGGGCCATGATCTCCTCCAGCGCCCGCTGGATCCACACCTCCGTGGGGTCGGACAGGTACGCGGACCGCTCGCGCAGCTCACCCCGCCCCGACCGGTCCCCCGCCCCGGCCAGGGCCAGGAAATACGTGGAGCGCAGCCGTTCGGCCAGGAAACGGTAGGAGATCCACCGGTCCAGCACCCGCTGCCGCCGGCTGACCAGCGGCGCGGCGACCAGGAGCAGCAGCAGGGCCACTTCGGCGGCGGCGATCCAGTTGAGGTGGGGCCAGACGGTGACCTGGACCGCGACGACGACGACCGCGGCCGCGGCGGCCAGGAACATGGTCCAGTTCGTCAGCCGGAATATCCGCTCCAGGCGGGTGGCCAGGACATCGGCCCGGACGAAGTACGGGACGATCCAGCTGGCGACGCTCGCGCGGGCCGGGGCGAGGGTATCGGCCGAGGCGAAGGGTATGCGGCCGGTGACGGTATCGGCCGGCGCGGTCTCCAGCCGGTCCCGTTCCGCGCGGGCCCTCGCGGTGAACTCCGGGATCGCGGCCGCGTTGTACCGGCGGAAATCCTCCGCGGCCTCCTCGACGTGCGCGGCCCGCTCGCGGTCGTACCAGTAGACCGGGGTGGCCGGCCCTGACGTGCGCACCCACGCCACCGGGACGCCTTGCTCACGGGCGTACGCCACGATCGTGGCGGTGCCCCCGCGGCCCCGGGGCGGCTCCCCGTCCCACAGCGCGATGAGCACGTCGGCGCGGTCCACCACATGACGGCCGGCCCGCTCGTAGGCCTCGTCGCGGCTGGCTCCCGGCCGGGCCAGCCAGACCGAGGCGGCCCGCCCGAGCAGTTCGTTGAACTCGGCTTTCGAGGCGTCGCCGGTGAAATCACCCAGGTACTCCCCGGGCGGCAGCGGCAGCGTGGCCTCCAGCGAGGCGTCCGGCCCGGCCAGCACCTCCGTCGCCACCAGCCGGTCGGCCCCCTCGGCCAGCGCGGAGACGACCAGCAGGGCGGGCTCGGCGCCGGGGCCCAGGAACCGTTCGATGAGCCCCTGGATGGCGGCCCGGACGGCCGGGAGCAGGGCGCCCGGGTCGGGTAGCTGGCGGTGCCCGGTCACCCCGATACGCAGCGAGAACGGCAGCTGTCCCTCCCCTTCGGGGGGCCACGCCGTCTCCGCCAGTCCGGTCTCGGCCAGTCCGGTCTGCCCGCCCCCGGGCGGCTGGCGGGTCATCGGGCACACCCCAGCTGGGCCGGCGGGGTCGCCGAGATGTAGCGGCGCCAGTCCCCCGGCGTCAGGTTGTGCCCCGAGGTGGAGCAGGCGACCCTGATCCACTCAGCAGGCACCAGGCTGAGCTGGGTGAGCACGCCGTCGTCGGAGTGGCTGTTGCCCTCGGTCACCGTGACCAGGCTGCGGCCGCCGGGAGTGAAGGCCATCGTGGTCTGCTGGTAGGGCGAGGCCTTGGCGATGGGGAAGACACCCAGCAGGTGCCCGGATCCCAGGTCGGCGAGGACGCCACGGCCGTCGGCCCGCTCCCCGGCGAGCAGGATCTGGCCCGCGGGCCCGGGGCTGACCGCGATGTTCCCGTAGTTCCACGGGGTGCCGGCCTGGACGGAACGGATCACGCGCGTGCCGTCCGTGGTGCGCAGGTCGATGTTGCCGTTTTCCCGCTGGAGGACCAGGCGCGGCCCGGAGTAGGCCAGCTCGTAGGCCCTGACCCCGGGGACCCGCCAGATACGCCGGGTCGTGAGGTTGACCACGTAGACCTCCTGGTCGGACTGGTCGATGACCGCCGCCCGGGTCCCATCCGGGCTGACCGCGGCCTGGCGCTGGTACAGCCCGGCGTTCGGGCGGATGCCGGGCGGCCCGTGGACCACGGCCGCGGACGAGCCGCCGGCTCCGGACGGGCCCGCGGCTCCGGACGGGCCAATCGATCCGGACGGAACCGGGCCGATCCGGACGGTCCCGGCCGCATCGACGGTGAACAGGCGGCGCCCGTCCGGGGAGAGGGCCAGATCCTGAGGCAGATCGGGATTCTTCCTCACCATGACGACACGGCCCTTCCCCCCGGCGGTAACGACCGACAGGGTGCGGCCGAACACGTAGAGCCGGTCCCCCGTCCGGCTCCACAACGGCAGCCCGAACTCCTCGGTCCCGCCCCTGGCGAGGGTGGAGACCGCCCCGAACGACGAGCCGAGACCCGCCCGCAGCAGCAGGTCCCCGTTGCTGTCGGTGAGCGCGGCGGCCCGGCCTCCGGGCTGGATCGCCAGCCTCGGCCCCGGGCAGACCCGTCCGCACCGCCAGGGCATCGGGAGCCGGGCCGCCTGCCCGATGCGGGAGTACTGCCCGAGGTTCCACAGCGTGAGCTGGTTCCCCGAGGCCGAGATGAGCCGGGAGTCGCTCGGGCCCGGCGAAGGCCAGGGAGGTGCTGAAGATCGGCTCGGCGCCCGGGTAGGACCGCGGGGCCGCGGCGGCCTGGCCGGCCTGGCCACCCGGGAGACGTGTATGCCGCTGGCGTCCTCGGAGGCGATCCACCGGCCGTCCTGGCTGACGGCCAGGGCCAGGGCCAGGCGGCCGCCGGGCCGGGCATGGCCGGCCGGCGCCCGGCCGCCGGGTGCTCAGCACCCGCAGGCTCGCCCCGGCGGCCACGTAGCTGTGCGTGAACAGCGTGCCCGAGGGTGACAGCGCGTAGGTGTAGGCGGGATACCGGGACGGCCCGAACGTGTTCTCGGCGGAGCCGGCCGTGGTGAGGCCGGGCAGGCTGAGCCGCCGCCAGGAGCCGTACCGGCCGTCCAGCGCGACCAGCTCGGTGTCGCTGGGCACGGCCAGGTCGGTGATCATCGGCGGGCGGCCCCGGTGCCAGGTGCCGAACCCGTCCAGCCGGGCCTGGCGCCAGGACCGGCCCGGTGGTGCTCAGCACGTCCAGGTCGGGGAAGGCCGCGAAGGCGGCGACGTTCCCCGAGGGGGACACCCCGGCGGCGGTGAACCGGGCGCCCCGGCGGCACGGCGCGGGACCCGGCCAGGCGGCCGTGCACCCACGTCCGGGCGGCCAGCCCGGTGGTGGCGGCCACCGTGGTGCCGTCCCTGCTGACCGCCACGCCGGTGACTGGCCCGGCCATCCGGCCGTAGCTGACCGGCGTGAAGGTGGACAGGTTCCAGCCGCGGACCCAGCCGTTCCTGGTCCCGGCCACCACCGCGGCGCCGCCCGGGGCGACGGCGAGCGCCGACACCGGCCCGGGAGCCTGGAGGAAGCGCTGGACCTGCGGGTCGGCCTGCACCGTGGCGAACAGGGCCGCGCGGGTCTGCGGGTTACCGGGGTCGAGCCGGTAGGCCTGGACCGCGAACAGCTGGGCCAGATCCGGATGCGAGCTGGTCAGGGAGATGGCCGTGGACGCCAGCAGGCCCGCGGTGGCCACGATGTTCTCCTGGTCGGCCCGGTCCCGCTGGCCCTTGGCGATGAACGCCGCGGTCAGCGAGAAGGCCAGCAGGACGACCAGGGCGGCCGCGACCGCGATGGCGGCCTGCAGGGTCCGGCGCCGGCGGCGGATGTGCTCCCCGATCAGGGTGTCCTTGGGCACATGCCGGATCGCCGCGGCCAGGTCGGCCACGGCGTCCTGCAGGCGCGGGTCCGCCGAGCGGAGGCTGTCTTCCTGGTCCTGGGCCCAGCGCAGGTCCACCCAGCGCGGCTCTTCGGTGAACGCGTGCCCGAGCGCCTCCTTGGACAGCGCGGTGGTAGCGCCCCAGTCCAGGTCACTCGCGCTCTCGTCCCAGACCAGCTCACCCCGGGTGAGCGCGACGAGCAGGTGATTAGCGGGCCGGTTCGCCCGCCACCAGGAGATCTCCCGGGACACCCAGGCCGACTGGGCCGACTCCGGGGAGGCCATCAGGATCAGCCAGGCGGAGCCGGACATCGCCTCCTCGATCGTGGTCCACAGGTGCGGCGAGGCGGCCAGGCTGGTCTGGTCCCGGAACACGTGCAGGGCCCGCATCCGGTACCAGGGCTTGGCGAAGTGCTCCAGCTCACCCTGGAGCCGCGCGGTGATCGCCGCGTCGAGCCGGTGGCTGTAGGAGATGAAGGCGTCGTAGCCCCGCTCCTCGCCTGCCGCCACGTTCCCCCCGGTACGGTGCGCCCAGCTTTCCCCGCTTGCCCCCCTTTGTCACCAAGAGCTGCAACGGGATTGCTACAGGCTACAGGGCGTCCCGTTCACGGTGAAGGCGGTGGGGGCCGCGTCGCTGCTGGTCCAGGTGCCCTGGAAGCCCAGGGACACCGAGGACCCGGCGGGGATCGCGGCGTTGTAGCCGGCGTTGGTGATGGACACCGTCGCGCCGGTCTGGGTGACCGTCCCGCTCCAGGCGTTGGTGATCTTCTGGTCGCCGGGGAACGTGAAGGCCAGCGTCCAGCCGTTGACCGCGGCCGCGCCGGAGTTGGCGATGGTCACGGCGGCCACGAACCCGCCCGCCCACTGGCTCGGGGTCGAGTAGGTGACCGTGCAGGCCGCGCCGCTGCTGGTTTGGGTGGGGGTCGGGGTCGGGGTGGGCGTCGGCGACCCGGTCGGCGTGGGGGTGGGCGTGGGGGTCGGCGTGCCGCTGCCAGAGCTGCTGATCACGTAGGTGACCAGGGAGCGGGCCGGGACGGTCGCGGTGAACGCGCCGCCGCTGACCGTGGTGGCCGCCTGGGCGGCGGTGTCGCTGGAGGCGTTGGTCAGGTACGGCGTGACCGTCGCCCCGCTGGGGGTGCCGGTCCCGGACAGCGAGTACGTGACCGGGTCGGCGCTGGTCCCCGTGTTCAGCGCGACGACGGCCACCGAGCCGTCCGGGTTCCGGAACGCGGTCAGGTCCACCGCGCTGTTCGAGCTGGTCGCGGCGATCCGTACCGCGCCGGGGCGGACGTAGCGGCTGTAGTTGGCGAACGCCCACAGGCGGCCCGAGGGGATCACCGTGGAGCCGTTGATCTCGACCAGGCCCTCGTTGTCGCCGTTCTCCGACGGGGTGGTGCTCCCCCACCAGTACAGGAACGCGCTCAGGTTCGCGGCGGTCAGCCCGGTGTAGATGTGCTGCGCCCAGGTCAGCCCGGACGCGTCCGTCCCGTCGTCCCAGGCCGGATCCCACGTCTCGAACGTGGACCACTCCGTCTCCCAGGCGGGCTTGGTCCAGCCGGACAGCGGCGAGGCCGGGGCCTGCGTGTAGCCGTGGCTGGTGAACACCGGGGTGTCGGAGTTCGCGACCGGGTCCGCCTCGATGGCCGCGGCGTACTGCTGGGCGTAGTCCCAGCCTTCGGTGGCGCAGCACTCGACCTTGGTGGGCAGCCCCGAGCCGGCCATCGTCGGCCCCAGCACGTCGAGGAAGTTCGCGGTCTGGGCCGGTGTCAGCACCATGCCGTCGTAGCTGGGCGCGAGGTTCGCCTCGTTCTCCGGCCCGACGTAGGTGAGCGGATCCCCAGCGGCGGAGTAGTCCGCCGCGTACTGCTTCAGGTAGTTCGCGTAGGCCTGGCGCCAGTCGCCGCTGGCGCAGGTCGCGCCGGGCACGCCGCACAGAGTGCCGCCGTTGTCGGCCGAGTCGTTGGTCTTCATGAACGGCGGCGCGCTCCAGGCGTCCGCGAACACGTTGGTCACCCCGTAGTCGGCCTTGATCTGCTGGGCGAACCACAGCTGGCCCTGGTCCTGATTGATCGAGGCCAGCGACGCGTAGGCGGGCGCCGCGGCCGGGCTGGCCGGGGCGGCAGGCTCGATAGTGCTGCCCGCGTCGGCGCTGATCTCGTTGCGCAGCATGGTCAGGCCCGCCCCGCTCACCGGGCTGTACAGCAGGCTCAGCGCCTGCTGCTGCACCGAGGCGGACGCGTTCATCACCGTCTGGGCCTCCTCGAAGCCTTCCGACGCGCCGAACCCCGTCATGGTCTGGTACGTCGTGGCGCCGTTGATGGACGCCGTGTCCTGGGCGGCCGCGGGCCCGGCCCCGGCGGCGACGCCGGTCCCGGCCAGCAGGACTGTGAGGGCTCCCGCCGTGACACGTAAGGCAGGACGGCGCCAGGCCCGGGAGATGAGTCGGGAGATCAGCACGGGATGGCCTTTCGTTGCGGAGATTTAAGCCGGTGGGACGCTGCGCATGCGGTCAGGGGCCGGGCCGGCGGTCAGGTGCCGCACGCGGTGCCGTTGACCGCGAAACTGGCCGGCGGGGCGTTGCTGCTGGTGTAGGTGCCGGTGAAGCCGACTGTGACCGAGCCGCCCGGCGCGATCGTCGCGTTGTAGGACTCGCTGGCCGCGGTGACCGCCTCCCCGGACTGGGTGAAGCTGGCCGTCCACATACTGGAGATCTTCTGGTCGCCGGGGAACGTCCAGGTCAGCGTCCAGGGGCTGATCGCGCTGCTGCCCGTGTTGGTCAGCACGACCTGGTCCTGGAACCCGCCCGCCCAGGTGTTGGTCAGCGAGTAGGCGGCCGTGCAGGACACCGGGGCGGCGCTGCCGGTCGGCGGCGGGGCGGCGTTCACCGCGCCGGGCAGCGGGAACTGGACGCCGGCCAGCAGCGACTGCTTCAGCGCGCTGACCGGGGTGGCGTCGTAGTTGCTGTCCAGCAGGTCGTAGGAGTCCTCGCCATTCAGCGCCCAGTAGGTCCAGCCCATCCACGGGTTCGCGGACAGGTAGGCGACCAGGCTCTCGAACCACTGGCCCTGCGAGCCCGCGGTGCTGCTCTCCACGTCGGACGCGGTGTTGTCGGTGCCGAACTCGCCGACCCACACCGGGGCGGTGCCGTCGGCGTAGAGGTAGCCCCAGTTGGCGTTCCACACCGCGTCCAGGCTGGCCGGGGTGGTCGAGGAGCTGAACCAGGTCTGCTGGAACAGGTTCGGGCCGTAGTCGTGCGCGGAGTACACCACGTGCCCCGGCGAGCTGAGGGTGACCGGGTACTGGCCCGCCTCGGCCAGGTCGCCGCCCCACCAGGTGGAGTTGGTGCCGCCCGAGGCCGTCGGGTTCTCGCTGATGCCCTCGCAGAAGATCAGCGCGTTCGGGTCGGCGGCCAGGATGGCGTCGCCCGCCTGCTCGTAGGCCAGCCGGACGTCGGTGCTGGCGTCGCCGGAGCCCCAGGTGGCTCCCTGCGCGTACGTGTCACCCGCCGGGGTGTGCGGCTCGTTGCGGAGGTCGAAGCCGACCACGGTGGGGTTGCCCGCGTACCGTTTGGCCAGCGTGACCCAGTCGTTGACCCAGTCCTGGCTGGTGTAGGTGCTCGTGTACCACAGGCCGTTGGCCTCGGCGGACTCCCCCGCCTCGGAGCGGTGGTCGTCCAGGATGACCTTGAGGCCCTCCTGGCCCGCGTAGGTGATGATCTTGTCGAGGATCTGCAGGGCGTTGAGGCCCTTGAGGTCGGTGTTGATCGGGCCGGTGGCGTTATAGAGACTGAGGTTCTGCGGGACGATCGGGGTCTCCACCATCTGGTTGGAGAACGGGATCCGGATCGTGTTGTAGCCCAGGTTCTTGATGTCCGCGATGATCGCGCGGTAGTCCTGCGCCCAGAGGCCGTGCACGATCTCGTCGGGGGTCTCGAAGCCGTACCAGTTGATGCCGGCGATCCTGACCGGGTTCCCGCCCGAATCGAGGATCTGGTTGCCGCTGGTGTGCCAGTAGCCGGACCCGGTGCTCGCGGCCGCGGCGGGCCCGGCGGGCCGGGCAGCGCTGGTGGCGGCCCCGCTGGTGGTGGCGGCGGCGCGGGCGATCGCGCCTGCCCCGGCGACACCGCCGGCGACTAAGGCGAGCGAGGCGGCCAGCGCCGCTGCTGCACGGGGGAGCCGCATGCCGTGTCTCCTCGTCGTCGAGGTTGTCCCCGAGGGCCGGGCGGGTTGGGTTCACCCGGCCCATCGGGGACCGTGTCGGGCGGGTGGGGTCGCCCGGCCCGCGGGACCGTGTCGGGGTTCCGTCGGGCACTGGCCGCCGGGCCGGCGTGCGCGCCGAGGCAAAGGGGGGCGCGGGCGCCGGCAAGGGTGGCGGCTCGAGCGGACGGTATCCGGTGACCCCGGCGGCGGGTCAAGAGCCGTTCCGGCGCCGGCGGCACGGGACGGCTCCTGCCCTGCTCAGAGGGGCCCGCTGGCCGTGCGCCGGTGAAACTACCTGAAACCGGAGCCCGGGACGGGGGCGCGGGCGGCATGCCGTGCACGATCGGACCAGTGGACGCGGCCCGTGCGCCGAGTCGGCGGGCGAACCCTGAGATTCCCCGGCCCGCAGGGTCCGTTGGCGGCGGCTGGCAAGACGCATCGACGTGCCGTCGGGGCTCCAGCCGGTCCCATTGGAGATCGTCAGGCCGGTCAGGGATCCTCCTGTAGTTCTTTGTTCTTGATCCTCATGCCAGTTTGCTGCCCGCCCTGGACAACCGCGACAGCAGCGCGTAGACGCCGCACATCGCCAGGCCGAGGACGAGCAGTGAGGGAGCGAGGACTCTCGAACCGAGAGCCCCGATGGGCTAGTCCCATGCCCGCCGGCAGGGGTCCCAGCACGTCGGTCGGAGTCCGGCTGAGCCTGCGAGGCCTCATCAGGGCTGAGAGCCAGTTCGGTAGTCAGCAGTCTTGTTTGTCATCCCCTCAGAGAAGTATTGTAATTAGCAACACTTGTTGTATGCAAGAGCTTTGGCCGTGCCTGAGGCCACCAAGGGCTCCCGGCTTGATGGCGTCTGGTGACACGGTGACGGGAGAAGGTGGACCTGGTGAGGTTGTACAAGTTCAGGGCACTTATCAACTTTGACGGCATGGAGCCGGAGAGGCTGCCCCGGCCGTATCCCAGCGGGACGCACTCGCTCATGGTGAGGTGCGGCCGCCTAGGAGAACCGGCTGAGCAAAGGTACTTTCCCGCTACCATCTACCGGACCGACGAGGGGCCGCTGAATCCGGGGGATAAGGGAGTGGTCGTGACCATCGAGATAGCCGACGACGACGCCTGCGCTTTCCTGGGTCCGGGCCAGGGCGTCACGCTGTGGAACGGCCGCGACATGGGCCACGGAGTCATCTCGCGCCGGGTCTTCTTTACCTGCGTGCCCTAGCTCCCTCAGCGGCTGTGGGCGACATTGCCGCTTACCTGGTGCTGCGCCATCACTGTGCAGTGGAGGTTGTTGACCGGGCCGAGGCGGCGGGTCTGGTTCGCCGCAGCCCTGATCCGGATGACGCCCGGCTAGTCCGGGTCAGGACTGCGGCGGGGGGATCAGCTGGTTAACGATCTGACCGAGGCCCATCTCGGGGAGTTGCGCAAGCTTGCGATCGTGCTGAGTGAGCTCGCTCCTGCGGCCAGCGATGCGGAAGGATGATCGCTGCTATGGGCGTCGGCTCTGCTGGCGGGCGGGCGTCATACAGGAGCCGGGCAGCCCTGGGCATCAAGATCCTGGACCCAGGGTGCTTCGCGTTCGTGATGGCCACCGGCATTATCTCGACTGGCACGAGCCTCCTCGGCCCATCATGGTTGTCGCAGGCACTCCTTATCACCTCGCTGGCTGCGCTCATCCTGTTCGGCGGTGCGCTAGCCATCCGGCTGGCCGCCTTCCGCTCCAGCGTGGCGGCCGACGTTCAGGCGCCGGGGCGGGTCTTCGGTTTTTTCACGATCGTGGCCGCGATCAATGTCCTTGGGCTGCGGATCGCCGGGGCAGGCCATCCGCTGGTCACGGCGATCCTGGCCGGGGTAGCAGGCGTGCTGTGGCTCATCCTGACCTACGGGGTGCCCGCCAGCCTGCTGCTCAGGCGGGAGCAGGACTCGATCCTCCGCGACGTTGACGGCGGCTGGCTGCTGTGGGTGGTCGCCACCCAGTCCCTTTCGGTCGCGGCGTTGACCCTGGTACCCGTATGGCCATCGCAATCCGGGCTCCTCGCCCTCGTGGCGGCCGGACTATGGGCCGTCGGGCTGACGCTGTACATCCTGCTCACTTCATTGATCATGGTGCGCTGGCTGACAGTCCCTACGTCCCCTGGAACTCTCGATCCTTCTTATTGGATCCTGATGGGCGCAGCCGCGATTACCGTGCTGGCCGGGGCCAGGATCCTCAATGTCTCTCATGTGCTCCCGGTGACCCAGGCGGCAGCCGGCTTTGTCGCGGGCTTCTCCTTCACCCTGTGGGCGTTCGGCACCTGGTGGATCCCGCTGCTCATCGTGCTCGGCTGGTGGAGGCACGCCCGAAGGCGCTGGCCTCTGGTCTACGAGCCGGCGCTCTGGAGCGCCGTATTTCCTCTCGGCATGTACAGCGTGGCTACCCTTTCGTTCGGCAGGGCAGCTCATGTCAGATTCATGGGACCGCTGAGCCGCTTGATGCTGTGGATAGCCGTCACCGCCTGGGTCATCGTGGCCGCTGCGTTCCTCATCCGGCTTCCCCGCCGGCTCAAAGACTGCCAGTCATCTGGCGAGTTCCCTCAACCAGAAGCTGGCCAGGCAGGCGAGGCCGGAGCACGGTGACTGAACCTTCTCACGGCACTAGCCGCTCAGATCCAGGCATCTGCTCACCGGCGGCGAGGGTGGCGCGGTCAGCCCGCAACGTGACGCCCAGGTCGAGGCATCACGTTCGACATGCCATCCAGCATGGCGCGCCACGTCGCCCGGCAGATCATCACTCCTCCGCCCTCGGTGCCTCCGCGCTGTTCCCCGGCAACGTGTAAGGGACCTGGCAGTACGGGGACGGGTCACCGCGGACGACCCGGTCTCATTATATCTACAATCAACATTGTTAAAATGGTCCGGTGTGATCCGCGGGGACCGCGGACGTCCTGCCGGGACGCGGCGGGTGGTCCCCCAATGAGCGCCAGCGGATGGCTCGCTGGGAGAGGTGGCAGATGACCTACGTGATCGGGAAGTCCTGCGTGGATGTGCTGGACCGGGCGTGCGTGGACGAGTGCCCGGTGGACTGCATCTACCAGGGTGAGCGGATGCTTTACATTCACCCGGACGAGTGCGTGGACTGCGGGGCGTGCGAGCCGGTATGCCCGGTGGAGGCGATCTACTACGAGGATGATCTGCCGGAGAAGTGGGAGGGCTACCTGGGGGAGAACGTTCGGTTCTTCGCCGAGCCACTGCCAGGCCGTGACAAACCGCTCGGCTCGCCCGGCGGGGCGGCTAAGTTGGGCCCAGTGGGAGTGGACACCCCCTTCGTGGCCGGGCTCCCCCCACAGCACTAACGTGGCGCGGTGCGGAAGGTCGGCAGGCGTCCCGGTCCCCTGCCGTCCGGCTGGATCAGTACTGGTTTCTACTAGATGACTCGGTATAACCTGTGATGGTGGACGTGGCGGGGCTTCTTTCGCGTGATGCCGAGCCCGCACTCGGCCAGCGGCGGGCCGAGGTGCTCGACATGCTGCGCGCCGTGGGCTCGCCGGTCGGAGTGCGTGAGGCCGCCGACCGGATGAGGCTGCATCCGAACACCGCCCGGTTCCACCTGGACGCGCTGGTGGACGCGGGACTGGCCGTGCGTGCTCCCCGGACTAGAACCGCGCCGGGCCGACCCAGCACGGGCTACCAGGCGACCAAGGGTGGCGGTGTCGCGGGACGGCGCCAGTACCGCCTGCTGGCCGAGATGCTCACCAGCCTCATCTCAGGTGTGCTGCCCAAGCCGGGCGAGGCCGCCGCCGAAGCGGGCCGTCAGTGGGGCCGGTATCTCACCG
Organism: uncultured Actinomycetes bacterium; assembly: GCA_963723595.1. Taxonomy (GTDB): domain Bacteria; phylum Actinomycetota; class Actinomycetes; order Streptosporangiales; family Streptosporangiaceae; genus RYN-230. The sequence continues at coordinate 1,212,260 of CAVRRQ010000006.1, read as the reverse complement.
ATCAGCCAGCCCCCTATCAGCGGGTTGACGCCGACCAGGCGGTGCGGGGGCTGACCGGGACCCTTGAGGAGATCGGGTTCGCGCCGGAGGCCGTGGCCGACGGTGCGCAGCACCAGATCCGGCTGCGTCACTGCCCGTTCCGCGAGGTGGCCGAGAATCACCAGGACGTGGTGTGCGAGCTGCACTTCGGCCTGATACAAGGCGTTCTCGATCAGATGCGGGCCCCAGTCACCGCGGACCGGCTCCAGCCGTTCGCCGAGCCTGCCCTGTGCATCGCTTACCTGACCGCGCAGCGCGGCTGAGTCTCGCGCGGCGGCTGAGTCCGGCGAGTCAGGCCGTCAGCAGCATGGACCCGGCCGGGGGGCTTATGTCATCGCGCGCCGATCTGCACCAGGCGTGAAACGTCATGCTCTTGAGTTTACACAACATTATTTGTATAAATAGGATAGCCGGCTCTGACTCAAGACCAGGGAGCGTCATGCCCGACCAGGAACTCGACGTGCGGCCGTTGCGCAAGCCCGCGAAGCACCCGGAGATCTTCCGGGCGTTCGACGCGCTCACGGTCGGCGAGTCGTTCGTCCTCATCAACAACCACGATCCGCATCACCTGCGTGAGGAGTTCGAGGCCGACTATTCCGGCGGCTATGGATGGGACTATCTGGAGCGGGGGCCCGCTGCGTGGCGGATCCGGATCAGCAGGCTCGCCTCCACCTCGCTGCCCCGGGTCCTCGCCGATACCCGCCAGCTCGCCGCTGACGCCGAAGCGCCGGACGCCGCAGGCGCGGTGTGGAAACTGGAGATGCGCCAGCGAGACCTGGACTCCAACGTCATCCGGCTGCAACCCGGTGCCACAATCGACAGCCATGTAGGCCCTGACCTTGATGTGATCATTTTCGTGCTGTCTGGCGGCGGCCAGGTGGGCACCGAACTCGGCCCGGTAGACCTGGATACTGCGGCCCTCGCCTGGCTTCCCCGGCGCTCCCGGCGCCAGATCAGCGCGGGCCCGCAGGGGCTGACCTACCTCACTGTGCACAAGCGGCGCCATGCGCTGGCGCTCGACCCGGCCGCCCCGCACTGACATCCGTGGATCCGGGGTTCCCTGACAACGCTGCGGCATGCTGTGATCGGCCCTGCCGAACGGAACGACGATCCGGCCAAATCGTCGCGACGCTCGGGTAAGCCCAGCCTTCCACGGAGCGCATGGATCCAAATTTGGTCGGCGGCAGGCGGACCTGAGTGTGCTGCCAGCTGCAGTAGGCCGGTATGCCGGGCCCGAGTCAGAGAGGAACTCGATCGGCGAGGCCGCGCCGCTCCGGCTGGACTTTATCTACTGTCGCTGCTGCGACTTCCTGACCAGGCCGACAAATCGAGGCCGGGGTGACTGAAATTACATCCACGCGGTGGTATGCGGGATCCGCCCCGCATGGTGGTGGCGGGCTCCCGCTGTACCCGCGGGAGCCCGCCACGTCCGGGACCGGGCCGTCCCGGGGCACCCCGCTGCAGGCGTCCCGGGCGACCCGGCGATGGTCACCCTCCGGCGAGGGACTGCAGGTGAGTTTCGACTCCCGCGCCGTAGGCGGTCGGCGTGCCGGTGTAGTCGGTGATCAGGCCGGGACCGGAGGAGCACGCGAAGTCCGCGTTCCAGGCCCAGGCCAGGTAGCCGGTGGACTCGGAGTCCAGCCAGCTCATCAGTGGGTCCACGTACGAGTCCGCGCAGTCGTTCTCGCCGATCTCACCGGCGATCACGGGGACCTGGGCGATGACCGGGGCGATCTGGCTGGTCCAGCACGACTGGCTCGAGCAGGTGTTGAAGTTGTAGGAGTGCCAGGAGGCGACCAGGTTGTGATCCGGGTCGGTCGGCTCGTAGGCCAGCCACGAGGTGAGGTCGTTGGAGTACTCCTCACCGCCCAGCATGAGCACGTTGGTGGCGCCGGTGGAGCGGACCGCGTTGACCATGCTCTGCATGCCGGCCACCTGGTAGGAGATGCCCGCGCAGGTACCGCCGGACAGCCAGCACTGCCAGCCGGTGGTGGTGCTGCCCGTGGCCCGGGATGCGTAGGGCTCGTTGAACAGGTCGAAGATGACCGCGTTGTTGCCCTTGAAGGTGCTGGCCACCGACGTCCAGAACGGGATGGCCTGGGCCGCGTCGGGCATCGGCTTCTGGCAGGTCGCCTCGGCGGACGAGCAGCCTGAGGAGTTCCCGGTGTACAGCCCGTCGGTCCAGTGCAGGTCCAGGATCGCCACCATGCCGTTGGCGTTCAGCAGGCTGACGTAGGCCTTGATCGCGTTGATGTAGTTCGTGCCCGCGTAGGCCGCGTCCACGTAGGACTCGGCGTTCCAGCACGCCTCGTTGAGCGGGACCCGGACCGCGGTGACTCCCCAGCTCTTCATCGCGGTGATGGACGCCTGGTCGCTGGGGCCGTCGAAGATCCCGTTGCCCTGGACGCACGCGTACTCCGTGCCGGAGCGGTCCACGCCGTGCAGCACGACCTGCTGGCCGCTGGCGTTGACCAGCTTGTTGCCGGACACGTGCAGTTGCGGCGCGGGACCGCTGGCCGTGCTGGTCGGGGACGGGGTGGGAGTGGGAGTCGGCGAGGACGAGGGTGACGTGGTGGGCGTCGGGGTGGGGGTGGGAGTCGAGCCAGTCCCCCCGTTGCACGCGGTGCCGTTGAGGGTGAACGCGGTGGGAGCGGCGTTGGTGCCGCTGTAGGTGAAGTTCGCGCCGATCTGGGTCGAGGCGCCGGCGCCCAGGCTGCCGTTCCAGCTGGCATTGGTCACCGTGATGGCCTCACCCGACTGGGACCAGTTGCCCGACCAGCCCTGGCTGAGCTTCTGGGTGCCCGCGTAGGAGTAGCCCAGGGTCCAGCTGGTGATCGCCGATCCGGTGTTCTGGATCGTGACCGCGGCGGTGAACCCGGTGCCCCAGTCACTGCTCACCGTGTAGCTGACCTGACATGCGGACGCGGCCTGCGCCACGCCGGGGCTGACCGCCACGGCCGTGCCGGCGGCCAGGCCCGCTACGGCCAGCGCGCAGGTCAGGTACCGGCCTCGTCTGGCCAGGCTCATGACGTGGAGTTGCACCACACACACCTCCCTGAAGGGCCGGGCCCGCGGCCCGGCGGCAGCGTCACAATTCCCTGGGCGCACTTTTCAGGACCAGGGATAAATGCTCTTGGCGGCTCCCGCGGATCGTGGCAGGAAGTCTGCCAGATACCGCTCAGCAGCCGGGGTGGAACATGACACGCCGACCGTATCGGCCATTACTAAACCGGTCAATCTGTCGGCGGCGTAATGAAAATAGCGCCGTTAATTTCATCACTAGAGGGCAGGGCTCTGAGCTGCGCGGAAGCAGCTCAGGGCCTTGGGCACGGCCTGGAAGGTCACCGTGCGGCCCGGCAGCGGGACCGCATCAGCGGAAGAAAGGACCCCGCTGGCCGGCTAGTGGCATCCGGCGCGCGGGCCATGAAACTTTCATGTACTTCACACCACCTTTCTCCTGCCTTGACGGCTTACCGCAACGGGGCAACTCTCATCTTCTGATCGAGGAGGCAGCCAATGTCCGTGGTGAGACAACGCACAAATGAACGCCGTATCCCACGCCGCGGCCCGGTCCTGACCGCGGCCGCGCTGCTGACCGCGTGCGCCGTGCTGGCCGGCTGCACGGGCAGGCCCGGCCAGCCCGCGTTCAAGCTCGCCGGCCCGCTGATCACGCTGCGGATAGGGGTGTACGCCGACCCCGGGTACCAGCGGTCGGGGCTGTATGCCGAGTACGAGCGGCTGCACCCGGACGTCAGGATCGTCCAGACGGACCGCGCACCGCAGGCGGGCTACTGGCAGGCGCTCCAGGGTGCGCTGAAAACCGGCCGCGGCCTGGACGACATCCAGGCGGTTCCGGTCGCCGACATCGCGGCGGTGACCTCGTCGCTGGCCGGCCATTTCGTCCCGCTCAACACGCTGGGCGGGGTGTCCGGCGGCACCAGCGCGTTCGCGGACGACTGGCTGCCCTGGGTAGCCCGGCAGGCGGCGAACCGGGGCGGCACGACCTACGCGCTCGGCGCGGAGATCGGCCCGATCGCGACGTGCTACCGGACCAGCCTGCTCGCCGAGGCCGGTCTGCCGACCCGCCCGGCGGTCCTGGCCCGGGACTGGTCGACCTGGGGCGGCTACCTGAAGTCCGGGCGGCTGTTCCGGTCGCGGATCCCGCACGGCCCGGCCTTCACCGACTCCGCCACCAGCCTGTACGGCGCCATGGCCGCGCAGGCGCCCGAGCAGTACTACAGCCCGGCGGGCCGCCTGGCCGTGCGGGGCAACCCGGCCATCAAGGCGGCCTGGGACACCGCGGTGCGGGCCAGCCGCGGCGGGCTGACCGCGGGACTGGCCCCGCAGACCACCGCCTGGGACCAGGGGGTGACCCGCGGCGCGTTCGCGACCGTGATGTGCCCGGCGTGGATGCTGCACCAGATCGCCGCCCTGGGGGGCCGGCTCGGTTCGGGCGGCTGGAACGTGACCGCCGCTCCCGGCGGGGCCGGCAACTCCGGCGGCTTCTACCTGGCGCTGCCGAAGGCGGGCCGCCATCAGCAGGCCGCGTTCCAGCTGGCCTCCTTCCTGACCGGCGAGCAGGCCGGCATCCAGCTGTTCCGCACCGAGGGCGACTTCCCGGCCAATTTCGCGGCCGCCACCGCGGTGAACTCGGTGACGAGCGGCTACTTCAGCGGGGCCCGGGTGGGCAGGATCTTCAGCCAGGCCGCGGACCGTACGCCGGTTGCCCCCGCCGGCCCGGCCAGCAACGCCATCGCGGCGATCGTGGACGGCCAGCTGGCACAGGTCGAGGCGGGGCGGCGCAGCGCCGGGTCCGCGTGGCGGGCCGCGCTCCGCCAGGCTTCCGCCGCGGGAAGCACCGCGGGGGCCGCGGGGGCCGCGGGCCAGCGGTGAGCCCGCACCCACGCCCCGCACCCACGCCCTGCGTCCGTGAGTTCCGCGTCCGTGAGTTCCGCGTCCGTGAGTTCCGCGTCCGTGAGCCCCGCGTCCGTGAGCCCCGCGTCGCCGGGCTGAGCCCACCGGGCTGAGTCGCGCGGCTGAAAGGTTCAGTAACGCAAGGTCACCTCCGCGCCCGGCGCGCCCCGGTGAGGCGGCGCGCCGGGCGCTCGCCGGCCCGCGGCGCCACACCCGGAGGCGCCCGGGACCCGGACGTTCGATGCTGGTCAGTGGCTCCGGTCCCGGTGCCCGGCCCGTGACTGACCCAACTTCCAGGGCCCCCGCCGACCGTCCGGGTGATCGCTGCCCCGATCACGCATCGTGCCCGTCCCCGGGGCCCCCCGGCGGTCCCTTCCCGGCGCTCAGGGCCGAATCTAGACTCCGGCCCAACCCTGGAAGCGCTTTCCCGTACACCGCGCGGACCCCTGGGCGAGGCACACGGAAGGCGCGGCCCCACCGGCTGCCTGGTCACCCTGCCCGCTGCGGCAGCCCGATCCGCGAGGAGGATGCGGATGCGAAGGTTAGCGCGAAGATCACTGTTCCGCGTGCTGGCCAGCAGCCTGGCCAGTAGCGCGGTGCTGGGCGGGATGCTGGTGGGCACGGCCAGCGCCCCGGCCGCGACGGCCGCCTCGGCCGCCTCGGCCGCCTCGGCCGCGACGACCGTGACGTCCTGCCAGGTCACCTACACAGTCAGCAGCGACTGGGGCACCGGGTTCACCGCCGCGGTCACGATCCAGAACACCGGATCAGCGATCACCAGCTGGACCCTGGGCTACTCCTACGCCGGCAACCAGACCCTGTCCCAGGGCTGGAGCGGCACCTGGGCACAGAGCGGCAAGGCAGTCACCGTGGCCAGTGCCAGCTGGAACGGCAGCCTGGGCACCGGCGGCTCGGCCCAGATCGGGGCCAACTTCACCTACAGCGGCACCAACACCGCCCCCACCGCCTTCACGCTCAACGGCACCGCCTGCAACGGCGGCAGCACCGCGTCCCCCAGCCCCTCCCCCTCCACGACCCCCACGTCGTCCCCGTCGCCGACCACGACCACGACCCCGACCACGACGCCGTCGCCATCACCGAGCCCGACCTCGACCGGAGGCGGCGGCGGGACTCCCGGCGCGGCCCCGATGGTGTCCATCACCAGCCCCACCGCCGGGGAGATCTTCAGTCCCGGCTCGGCCATCACGCTGCAGGCCAGCCCGGTCACCGGCTCCGGCCCGGTCACGTCCGTGACCTTCTACCAGAGCACGAGCGCCGCCAACGACACGGAGATCGGCGTGGCCACGGCCAGCCCGTGGGCCGTGCAGTGGGCGAACGTGCCCGGCCGGCAGCTACTCCATCACCGCGGTGGCCAGCAACGGGACGGAAAGCCTGACCTCGTACCCGATCGCGATCACGGTCGAGTCGCCGACCGTGGTGGTGAATCCCGCCTCGGTCGCCGTGCAGCAGGGCGGCACGCAGACGTTCGGCGTGGCCCTGTCGGCCCAGCCGTCGTCGAGCGTGACCGTGTCGGTGGCCGAGAGCAGCGGGGGCGACCCTGACCTGTCGGTCTCCTCGGGCGCCTCGCTCACGTTCACCACCTCGAACTGGAGCGTGCCGCAGAACGTGACGGTCTCCTCGGGCACCACCGCGGCCGACGGCGGCGGCCAGGGCACCTTCACCGCATCGGCCCCGGGGTACAGTTCCGGCTCCACCGCGGTCACCGAGGCCCTGCCCTCAGGGTCGCAGTCCAAGTACGACCAGTGGTTCCTCAACCTGTACGACACGATCATGAACCCGGCCAACGGGTACTTCAGCCCGAAGGGCATCCCGTACCACTCGGTCGAGACGCTCATCGTCGAGGCTCCCGACTACGGCCACGAGACCACGTCCGAGACCTACAGCTATTACCTGTGGCTGACCGCGGACTACGGCGGGGTGACCGGCAACTGGACCCCGTTCAACAACGCCTGGGCCAGCATGCAGACGTACATGATCCCCAGCGCGTCCCAGCAGCCGGGGCAGAGCACTTACAACGCGGCGAGCCCGGCGGAGTACGGCCCGGATGAGGCGTACCCGAATGACTACCCGGTCGCGCTGAACTCCTCGGTCCCGGTGGGCTCGGACCCGCTGGCCGCCGAGCTGACCTCGACCTACGGCACAGCCAACATCTACGCGCCCATGTGGATCATGGACACCGACAACCGCTACGGGTTCGGCCAGTGCGAGGACACCACGTCCACGCCGAGCTTCGTGAACAGCTACCAGCGCGGCCCGATGGAGTCGGTGTGGGACACGATCCCGCAGCCCGACTGCGACCTGCTGAAGTTCGGCGGCCCCAACGGCTTCCTGGACCTGTTCAACAACGGCGGCGGCAGCTTCTCCGCCCAGTACAAGTACACCGACGCCCCGGACGCCGACGCGCGGATGATCCAGGCCGCGTATATCGCGGACACGTTCGCCAAGGCCCAGGGCAAGGAGTCGGCGATCTCCGGGACCCTGGCCGACGCGGCCAAGCTCGGCGACTACCTGCGCTACTCCATGTTCGACAAGTACTTCAAGCAGATCACCGCGGCGTGCAGCCAGGACGGCTCGGCTGGCCTGCCCGGCGGGCACCAGCAAGGCCAACGAGGACACCTACCTACTGTCCTGGTACTACGCCTGGGGCGGCTCGTCAACCGGCGCCTGGTCCTGGCGGATCAGCGGCGAGGCGATCCACCAGGGGTACCAGGACCCGGTCACCGCCTACGCGCTGTCCACCGATTCCAGCCTGATCCCGCTGTCGCCGACGGCGAAAGCGGACTGGGCGGCCAGCCTGACCACGCAGCTGAACTTCTTCCAGTGGCTGCAGTCGTCGCAGGGCGCCATCGCCGGCGGGGTCACCAACAACTGGGGCGGTAACTACGGCGACGTGTCGAAGCCGCCCGCGGGTGACACCACGTTCGACGGGATGTACTACACCCCGGATCCGGAGTACGCGAACCCGCCCAGCAACCAGTGGTTCGGGTACCAGACCTGGCCGATGGAACGGCTGGCCGAGTACTACTACGACACCGGCAGCACGCAGGCCCAGACGATCCTGGCCAAGTGGGTGTCGTGGGCGGAGTCGGTCGCCACGTTCAACACCAGCACCGGCACGTTCTGCCTGCCCGGCACCATGACCTGGTCCGGGCAGCCGGGCGAGAACTACACCTCCGGCAGCACCGCGCCGCCCGCCAACACCAGCCTGTCGGTGTCGGTATCGGGCTGCTCGGAGGACGTGGGCGTGGCTGCCTCGCTGGCCAAGGTCTACGAGTACTACGCGGCCAAGTCCGGGAGCACCACGGCCGAGACCGCCGCGCAGAACGTCGTTGACACGATCCACAAGTACTACGCGGACCCGCTCGGTTTCTCCTCGCCGGAGACGAGGACCGACTACAGCAACTTCACCAGCGCCTACAACACGACGAACTACGAGGGGGTCTACATTCCGTCCGGCTGGACCGGGAAGTACCCCGGCGGCATCCCGCTCAGTTCGTCCACGAACACCTTCCTGTCCATCCGCCCCTGGTACATCGGCGACCCGCAGTGGTCCAAGGTCCAGGCCTACCTGAACGGCGGTTCCGCCCCGGTCTTCAACTACCACCGGTTCTGGGCCGAAGTGGATATCGCCACCGCCTTCGAGTCGTTCGCGCAGCTGTTCCCGACGGCGCAGCCCCCGTCCGGCTTCTAGCGGTCCCGCCAATATCCGAGTAGCGAGCTAATAACGGCCGGGCGCGCACACGGGAATGCCGTGTGCGCGCCCGCTGGAGGCTGGAAATGATGACGGTGTTACGACGGCTGGCTGTGCTGGCCGGCCTGCTGGCCGCCGCCGTGGCCGTGCCCGGCTGCGGATCCGCACCCGGCCCGGTCCCCGGGGTGGCCGGCGGGTTCGGCACTGATCCCGTGATTACGATCCCTAACGGAACACCGTCGCCGGACATGATCGTCAAGACGGTCATCCCGGGGCACGGGCCGGTGGTCCAGCCGGGTGACTATGTGCTCTTCAACGTCCAGGGCAAGGTCTGGGCCGGTGACCGGGAAGTGGTGGACAGCTATACCGACCGGCAGCCCCAGGGCCTCCCGCTGCGGTCCCCGTCCGCCCTCCCGGCCTGGCGTCGGCTGGCCGGGCAGCGGGTCGGCAGCCGGGTCCTGATGGTGGTGCCGCCCCGGGACGGTTTCGGCCGCCGGGGGGACCCGCAGGCCAACGTCATGGGCACCGACACGCTGGTGTTCGTTTTCGATCTGCTGGGCGCGATGCGGGAGAAGGCCCATGCCGGGGGCACTGTGGTGCCGTACCACCCGGGACGGGACCTGCCCAGGGTGGGCTGGGGCTCCCGCGGCCCGGTGATCACGCCGCCGGCCGCGCTACGGCCGCCGGCCACGCTGACCCGGCGGATCCTGGTCCGCGGGCACGGGCCACCCGTCCGCAAGGGCCAGACGGTCGTGGTCCAGTACACCGGCGTGGTGTGGCGCACCGGCAAGATGTTCGATTCCAGCTGGGCCCGCGGGTTCCCCGAGTCGTTCCTGCTCGGCTCGGGCCAGGTGATCCCCGGCTGGGAACGCGGCCTCGCGGGGGTGCCGGCGGGCAGCCGGGTACTCCTCGTCGTGCCACCGGGCCTCGGCTACGGACAGGCCGGGGACCCGCCGGATGTGGACGGGCACGACACCCTGATCTTCGTGGTCGACATCCTCACCGCGTTATGACCAGCCGCCGGCGTCAAGCTCCCAGGTCCCGCCGCCGGCGCGCGGGCTGAGCGGGACAATGAAACTTTCACGGAGGCGGCGGGCGCCGGCGGAAACCAGGCTTTAGGACACGCCCGCCGGCCCCTGCCCCTTGACAGACCAGCGAATTTAGCCGGAATATTCAGCAGAGAGTTTGCGTATCCGTAACACTCTTGATACTAACCCGGTGCGCGACATAGGCACCTGCCACCTCTGATGGCCTGCCGACGCCTATTTCCGCAGCCACCGGAAATGGCTGGCAAGGAGGCTGGCGTGCCGGGTGCGGAGACAAAATTACGGCCCAAACTGGCAGACGTGGCCGTCGCGGCCGGGGTCTCACCAGCCACCGCGTCCCGGGTGCTGACCGGATCCGCCCGGGTCCGGCCGGAGACCCGGCAGCAGGTCGAGGCGGCCATCGCGGACCTGGGGTACGTGCGCAACCGGGCGCCGCGGTCATCGTCGTCCCGGGGCACCGGATCGATCGCGTTCATGGTCTGCGAGGACAACGCCCGGGTGTTCTCCGAGCCGTTCTTCCCGCTGATGCTGAGGAGCGTCAGCCGTGAGCTGTCCGCCCGCGGCATCCAGCTCGTGCTGCTCACCGCGCACTCCACGCGCGACTACCAGATCGCGTCCCGGTACCTGCGCAGCGGGCACGTGGACGGCGCCCTGCTGGTGAGCATGCACGGCAAGCGGCCACTGGACCTGCGCAGCCTGGGGGTGCCCGTGGTGCTGGCCGGCCGCTCGTTCGGCAACGACGACGGCATCTCCTACGTTGACGCGGACAACGCCGGCGGAGCCAGGATGGCCGTGGAATACCTGCTCAAGAGCGGCCGCGAGATAGTGGCGACGATCGCCGGGCCGCCCGACATGGCCCCGGGGGCTGACCGGCTCACCGGGTACCGCGCGGCCATGGCCGAGGCGGGGCTGGCCGATCCCAACCTGGTCATGTTCGGCGACTTCGGACGGGTCTCGGCCGAGCACGCCCTGTACCGGCTGCTGGACCGGCGCCCCGGGATCGATGCCGTGTTCGCCGCCTCCGACCTGATGGCCGCGGGCGTGCTGGGCGCGCTCCGGCGGGCCGGCCGGCGGGTGCCCGACGACGTGGCGGTCATCGGCTTCGAGGACTCTCCCCTCGCCCAGCACACCGACCCGAAACTGACCACGGTGCGCCAGCCGGTCGAGGCCATGGGGGCCCGGATGGCCAGTGAGCTGCTCGCCCTGATCGCCCGGGGGGGCCAGCAGCCCGCCCACATCATCCTGGACACCGAACTGGTCATCCGCGACTCGGCCTGACCGCCCCGATCGGGTAGGTGACCCGGTCAGGCGCTCAGACTCCTCCCACAGCCGGCGGCCAGCCGCGCTGATCTGCCAGGGATTGCGGCCCTAAGCCGGCTAGTTTCCCGCCACCCCGCCGGCTGGTTCCCTGCCCCCGCCGGCTCATTCCCTGGCCCCCGCCCGCCGCCAGCGGCGCTTATTACATTTCATGCCGCCCGCCCAGCGCACCCCCGCCCCGCTGGGCAGGACCCTGACCAGGGGATTCCCCGGGACGCACCGGCGGGTGCGGCGGCACCCGGAACGGGCACCTAGACGGCGCCCGCCCTCCCTCGTACGAAGGGTCTGATGGCTGCCTGCCACGCCGGCGTCGCAGCTGACCCGCTCACCCCGAGGGAGGCCGCGATGCACGTCCGGGCAGGCCTGGTCCGTTTGGCCACATTCCAGGGACACCGCTTCCAGGGACACCGTTCCAGGACCCACCGATTTCTGAGGCGCGCCCTGGCCGTGGCCGCCGGGACCGCGCTGGCCTCGGCGGGCTTAGCCGCTGTCCCGGCGGCCCAGCATGCCGCGGCCGCCACCAGCACCGACGCGGTGACCGTCAACGCCACCTCCGGGCTGGGCACCATCCCGTCCGGCGCGATCGGGCTCAACACCGCGGTCTACGACAGCGACATGAACGACGCCCCGATCCCGGGGCTGCTCAAGGCGGCCGGGATCGACGCGCTGCGCTACCCCGGCGGCTCCTACTCCGACATCTACAACTGGCAGACCAGTACCGCCGCGGACAACGGTTACGTCGCGCCGGGCACCACCTTCAGCGACTTCATGAGCACCGCGAGTTCCGCGGGCGCGCAGCCGATCATCACGTTCAACTACGGCACCGGCACCCCGGCGCTGGCCGCCGCCTGGGTGCAGGACGCCGACGTCACCAACAACTACGGCATCCAGTACTGGGAGGTCGGCAACGAGGTGTACGGCAACGGCACCTACGGGGCCAACTGGGAGACCGACTCCCACTGCGACACGTCGCTGAACGGCACGCCGGTGACCGTCGGCAGCGAGCCGTCCCAGACCTACAACTGCGGGCCGGCCGAGTACGCCGCCGGCGTGAAGCAGTACCTCTCCGCGGTGCACGCGGTGGACCCGAACGCCAAGGTGTGCCCGGTGCTGACCACCCCCGGATTCTGGCCGGACGGCGTGACCAACTCCGAGTACTCCGCAGAGCTGGAACCAGACCGTGCTGACCGCACTCGGCTCGGCCACCCAGTGCGTGATCGTGCACTACTACCCCGGAGGCTCGTCCACCGCGGGGATGCTCACCGACCCGCAGGACATCGCCGGGATCGTCAGCACCCTGCACAGCGAGATCTCGCAGTACGCCGGGATCAGCAACCCGGCCAGCGTGCCGGTCCTGGTCACCGAGACCAACTCCACCATTGACATGGACACCCAGCCGGGCGCGCTGTTCGCCGCCGACATGTACATGACCTGGCTGGAGAACGGCGTGACCAGCGTGGACTGGTGGAACGAGCACAACGGTGAAGGCACCGTCAGCACGGTCGATGGTGCGACCGACTACGGCGACCAGGGCATCTTCTCCAACGCCAGCAATTCCGGCGGCACCGCCGAACCGGCCGCCGATACGCCCTTCGCGCCGTACTACGGGATCGAGATGCTGACCAAGCTAGGCTCCCCCGGCGACGAGATGGTCACCGCCACCTCGGGGAACGCCCTGGTCAGAGTGCATGCGGTGCGGCGGGCGGGCGGCAGCCTGGACGTGCTGATCGACAACGAGGACCCGGCCAGCTCCTACACGGTCAACCTCAGCTACAACGGGTTCACCCCCTCGGGATCGTCCACCGTGTACACGCTGGGCAACAACGCCACGTCCATCACCAGCGCCACGCAGAGTTCCTCCGCGTCGGTCACGGTGGCGCCCTACACGCTGACCGTCGTCCAGATCCCCGGCAGCGGCGGGACCGGGATCACCGTCCCCGGCGCGCCCGGCCAGCCCACCGTGTCCGGGCTGTCCTCGAGCACCTCCGGCAGCACCTCGGGAACCGCCACCCTGACCTGGCCGGCTTCCACCGCCGGGACTTACCCGGTGCCGTCCTACCGGGTCTACGCCGAGGGCAGCAGCACGCTCGCGGGCACCACGCCGGGCACCTCGCTGAGCCTGACCGGACTCACCGTCGGGGCCAGCTACACCTACGACGTGGTCGCGGTGGACAGCCAGGGGAACACGTCGCTGCCGTCCCCGCCGGCAACGTTCACCGTGCCACCCCCGGCGAACAGCAGCTGTGCCGTGCATTACGCGGTGAGCAGCAGCTGGCCGGGAGGCTTCGGGGCCGCGATCACCATCACCAACAAGGGCACCACGGCCGTCAGCCCGTGGACGCTCACGTTCGCGTTCCCGGCGGCAGGCGAGACCGTGCAGGGTGGCTGGAACGGCACCTGGTCGCAAGCCGGCCAGGACGTGACCGTCGCCGCCGCCAGCTGGAACTCCAGCATCGCGGCCAACGGCGGAACGGTCAGCATCGGGTTCAACGGCACCGACACGGGCCAGGATCCTGCCCCCACCGTCCTGTCGCTGAACGGGACGGCCTGCGCGAATGACTGACCGTCCGGCTGGCTACCCGGCGGCTGGCGCGGCTGGCCGGCGCGGTTCGCCAGCGCTGTCAGCCGGCGCTGTTCGCCAGGGTGGTGAGCTCGCTGTTCAGCACGGTGGCCGCGGTCACCGTCACCGCTCCCTCGCTGACCCGGGTCCAGAGCTTGGCGCGCAGCTCCCCCGCGAGCTGCGCGACGGGGGCCGCCTGGCCGCTGGCCAGGTCGCTGCGGACCGGATCGATGAGGTTGCCGAAGTCCACCCCGACGTCCGGGCGGACCTGGCCGTCCGCGACGTCGTCGTGGATGGTCAGGGACAGCTGGTCGATAGCGGCGAGCGGGGACAGCGCGTCGGGCGACGGCCGCGGTGTGGGCGGGGGCGGCGACGCCAGCACCGACAAGGTTGACTCGGGGCTGGGGACCCGGCCAGACGGGGACGGCCCGGCCGCCACGGCCGTCCTGGCCTGGGTGGCGGTGGCCGCAGAGGCCTGGCTGCCGGGCCGGGTCCCCGGGTGAGGATGCGAGCAGGGCGACCGCCACCACGGCCACGGCGGCCACGGCGGCCACGGCGGCGGCCGCCCCGCTAGCCGTGACCAGGCGCCTGCGTCCGCGGCCGGCCCCGGGCGGCCACGGCCCGGCCGCCCGACACCAGGACCGTCACCCTGATCAGGCTTATCAGGACCAGGGCCATCAGGACCAGGCTCACGAGGGCCGGGCTCACGAGGGCCGGGGCCGGATGTGGCCAGCCCGGTCAGGGCCGGCTCCTCGCGCGGGGCCGGTACCCAGCCCGTCCAGACCGGCGCAGCGGGCGTGTCCCGGCCGGGCAGCATCTGACGTGACATGACTGCGGCGTGCCCGGCGCTCGGCCTCTCCTGGGGATTGGGGCGCAGGCAGGCCGCCCACAGCGCGGCCAGGCCGGCGGGCACCGGGTCCTGCGCCGTGTCTGCCGGGAGCGGGCGGCGGCCGCCTGCAGGGCCCGGCCGCGCGCAGCCCGCCCGACGCGATCCCGGCCAGGGACGCCACGAACACCACGCCCAGCGCGTACATGTCCGCGGCGGGGGTGGCCGGGCCGTGCGTGAGTTCCGGTGCCGCGTAGCTGAGGCCGCCCGGGACGAGGCCCGCCGGGCGGGGCCGCAGCGGCCACAGCCCGAAGTCGGTGACCTTCAGCGGCCCCGGGCCGAACATGATGTTCGAGGGCACCAGGTGGCCGTGCGCCACACCGGCGCGGTGGGCCGCATCCAGCGCGCCGGCCACGTCCGCCACCAGCCGCAGGGCTTCCCCGGCCGGCAGCGGTCCCTGGTTCAGCCGGTCATCCAGCGTCGGCCCGCTGACCAGATCGCGGACCAGGTAAGGGACAGTCCGGCCACCGTCGAGTTCCACCTCGCCGGACTCCCGTACCTGCGCTACCCCCGGCGCGGACAGCTGGGCCACGGTACGCGCCACCAGGCGGAACCTGGCCTGCGCCGCGGTATCCCCAGCCGCGAAGACATCCAGCGTCTTGACCGCGACCGCCTGGCCGGACGCCAGGTCGGCGGCCCGCCACACTCCTCCGGGTCCTCGGGTCCCGACCGGCCCGATCAGCCGGAATCGGCCCCCGACGACCGACGATTCCCGTAAGTGATCCACGCACGCAAGTCTGCCTGAAATCGGTTGCCGGACACGCGCTTCGCCAGACTTCCGCCCGGGCCGCTAGCCGTCACGCGTCAGGAGTTCTGGGCGGCCAGCCGGCGCAGCGCGTCCCGGGCCACCGCCGGATCCGTGGTGGCCCAGAACGGCGGCAGCGACGCCCGCAGGAAGCCGCCGTACCGCGCGGTGGCCAGCCGCGGATCGAGGATCGCCACCATGCCCCGGTCGTCCATGGTGCGCAGCAGCCGCCCGGCACCCTGGGCGAGCAGCAGCGCGGCGTGCGAGACGGCGATAGCCATGAACCCGTTGCCGCCGCGGGCCGCCACCACCCGCTGCCGGGCGGAGGCCAGCGGGTCGTCCGGCCGCGGGAACGGGATCCGGTCGATGACCACCAGCTGCAGCGCCGCCCCGGGACGTCCACGCCCTGCCACAGGGACAGCGTGCCGAACAGGCAGCTCGTCTCGTCCTCGGCGAACTGCCGGATGAGCTGGCCGGTGGAGTCGTCACCCTGGCAGAACAGCGGCACGCTGAGCGTGCCGCGGAGCTCCAGCGCGGCCTGCCGGGCGGCCCGCATGGACGAGAACAGCCCGAGTGTCCGGCCGCCCGCCGCGGTGATCAGCTCGCTGAGCTCGGTCAGGTAGGCCGGCGGGAGCCCGTCCCGGCCCGGCGGGGGCAGATGCTTGGCGACGTACAGGATGCCGTGGCGGGGATGGTCGAAGGGCGAGCCGACGTCCAGGCCGGACCAGGCCAGGCCGTGCGGGGGCGGCTCATCCTGCGACTCCCCCGGGTCCTCGTGGCCGGGGCCGGTCTGCGCGGTACCTGCGTCAGCTGGCTCGGCCTGCCCAGCATCGGTCTCCCCGGCGGCCGGGGAGACCGCGCTGGCCGGCCCCGGACCAGGCGGCCCGGGCGCGCCCCCCTCGGTCGCGCCCCCCTCGGCCCCGGCCCCCTCGGTCGCGCCTCCCTCGGACGCGGCCTCCTCGCTCCCGGACGGCTCGGCCCCGGGGCGTGGCAGTCCCCACTGCCTGGCCAGCGGCTCGAACGACCCGCCGAGAGCCAGCGTCGCCGAGGTCAGCACCACGGTCTGGCGACGGAACAAGCGCTCCGCAAGCAGCGCGCCGACCTGCAACGGGGCCACCCGGAGCGTGGCCGGGCGGCGTGGGTCCTCGACCATCGGCCGGTCCATCCAGACCACGTCGGTGCGCGAGGTGAGGTCCGGGACGTACGAGGCCAGGATCCGGTCCGCGGTGCCCACCAGGTCATCCAGGCCAGCCAGCGCCGAGCGCGTCGCGGCCTGCTGCTCGGCCGGCGGCTTCCTCACCGGCCTGCTTGGCACTGGACCGGATCTCGGTGGCGCACCCGGCGGCGGCGTCCCGCACCAGGGCCAGCGCACTGGACAGATCGCCGATCCAGGAAGTCGAGGCGGCCGTCGCGGGACTCGGCGAACGCCCGGGCCGCCGCCTCGCCTGCCTCCCGGAGCCGTCCCGCCGCGTCCGCGGACAGCAGCCGCCCGACCCGCCGGGCCGCCGCGTCCACCCCGGTTGCGGACAGCTCCCCGCTCGCGGCGCTGGTGACCCGGTTCACCAGGTCATGGGCCTCGTCGATGATGACGACGTCGTGCTCGGGCAGGACCGGGAAGGATTCCAGCGCGTCGATGGCGAGCAGCGCGTGGTTGGTCACCACGATGCTCGCTTTCCCGGCGGTCACCCGGGCCTGCTCCGCGTAGCAGTCACGGCCGAACGGGCAGCGCTGAGCGCCGAGGCATTCCCGGGCGCTGACCGACACCTGCCGCCAGGCCCGGTCATCCACGCCGGGCACCAGCTCGTCGCGGTCCCCGGTCGTAGTGCTCGGCCGCCCACTCGTGCACCCGCTCGACCTGCTGGCCGACCGCGGACGTAGCGCCCCGGTCGAAGAGCACGTCGCGGGGGTCCTCGGGCGCGCCTGACTTCAGCCGGTGCAGGCAGAGATAGTTGCGGCGGCCCTTCAGGATCGCGAAATCAGGCTCCTGGCCGAGCAGCGGCTTGAGTGTCGCAGCCAGCCGCGGCAGGTCCCGGTCGATCAGCTGGCGCTGCAGGGCGATGGTGGCGGTGGCCACCACCACGGCGCTGCCACTGGCCAGCGCGTGGGCGACCGCCGGGACCAGGTAGGCCAGGGACTTGCCCGTGCCGGTGCCCGCCTGGACCGCGAGGTGCTCACCGGACCGCAGCGACCGCTCCACCGCCTCAGCCATCGCGACCTGCCCGGGCCGCTCGGACCCGCCGATCCCCGACACGGCCGCGGCCAGCAAGTCAGGCACGGGGGGCAGCACCCGGGCGTCCAGCCTGGCCGGCGCGGGACCGGGCGGCGAGGGGCCAGCCTGCGCGAGGTTCTCACCGGGGGCCACGTCCCGAAACGCTACCGTGCCCCGGTGACACCCGGCGCCCGCCCGCGCGGACGCGGTCACCGTGATCCTCCGCAACGACGGACAGCCCCTCGGGGGGGCTGTCCGGGAGGCCCGGGCTGGCGGGCTGTTTACAGGCCACCGAGCAGGTCGCGCAGCGCCTGGGTGTAGGTGCCGAGTGCCTTGCGGCCGTGGCCGGTGAGGGCGACCGTGGTGATGGACACGGTCCCGTTCTTGTTCTTCTCGCTGCTGATGTAGTCGGCTTCTTCGAGCTTGCGCAGGTGGATGATGAGGTTGCCGGGGGTGAGCCCGATCATGTCCTGCAGGCGGGTGAAGGAGAGCGTGTCGCCGTCGGGCAGCGCCGCCAGCGTCGCGACGATCTTCAGCCGGGTGGGCACGTGGATCAGCGGGTCGAGGTCGTCGTCAGTCATGGCACACCGTCATCCGCGCTGCCGCCAGGCAATGACGGCGGCGTTGCCCAGGAGCACGGCGCACAGGCCGATGGCGGCGACTGCCCACGACCCGGCCGGCCCGGCGAACGCGCCCACGGCGCCGACGGCGGCGATCGCGACCCCGGTGCCGCAGCTGCGCCAGCCTGCCCGGGCCGCGCTGACGGCCGCCCAGGCCAGGCCGGGGACGATCAGCACCGTGGTCGGGTACTTGGCCAGGCTTGACCCGGCGGCGGCCAGCGCCCATATGAGCACGGGCACGGAGACCCATGCCAGCACCAGGACGGTGATCTCGGCCGGGCGGAACCGGGTGGTACCGCGTACCCCGGCGGTCGCGCGCCCGCGGACCGCGACGGTGGCGGCGAAGTTGATGACGATGAACGCGATCAGGACGGGGATGTCCGCGGCAGTCGGGCCCCGGTAGGGGTGCTGTCCGCGCACTGAGAGCCAGATCACGCCGAGGGCAGCCAGGACCGCGACCCCCCTGGCCGCCAGCAGCCACGGCGGGGAGGGCTCAAACTTGCGGCGTGCCTGCTGGGTGGTCTGGTCCAGCAGGGCGGCGGCCTGCTGGGGGTCGAAGTTGCCGCCGTTGCCGCCGGAGGTGGTGGTGCCGGGCGTGTGGTTCATGGTGTCTCCCTACCTTGACTCTATGTCATAAAGTAGAGCTCGCTTTATGGCGTAAAGTCAAGGGCTCAGGCCGAGAACTTTATGACGTAAAGTCAGGCGGCCAGCGGCGGCGGGATGGAACCAGCACCGAGCCCGGGATCGATGTGGTTCATGAGCCGCAGTCGCAGGGACCGGCGACGGCGCCGGCCCGGGCGCGGGGTGCCGGCGGCTCAATGCAGGGCAAGACCAACCAGGATGCTGGCCGCCATGATGACTCCCCCGAGCAGAACATTGCGGCGCACCAGCCTGAACACCGGCAGGCCGGTCAGCCTTGCGGCGAACCAGCCCGTCAGGCAAATATTGAACCATCGGCGCCTATGACCGGCTGATGGCTGGGGGGGACGCTTGGCAGGCGCCGTCAGCTGGCTCGGCGGCCAGGCGGACGAGCCCCAGCAGCAGACTGCGCTGCGGGTTGCTGCATAGGGGACGTGCGCCCGGCCCTCGCAGTGGCCGCAGGCACGCTGGCTGCTGCCCGCAATGGTCAGTGCATGGTGTTAGCGTCAGACCATGGCGTATCCGCTGACTGCGGCCCAGGCACATCTGGGTGAGCTCGTCGCCGAGACCCGGCAAAGCCACCGCCCGGTCACCATCAGCGAGCACGGCCAGCCGGTTGCTGCGCTGATCGGCATCGACGACCTCGCCGACCTCGAAGATCGCGCGGCGCTGGCAGCGCACCTGACGGACAAGGCCGCCGGGCGCGGCGGGATCAGCCTCGATGGACTGGATGCTGCGCTCGACCGGATCGATGCAGAAACGTTGCCGTGAGCCTGACCGTCGTCTTCCGGCAGACGGCGCTTCATAACCTCGCCCGCATCCGCAGCGAGAACAAGGACCTGTTCGGTAGGACACGTAGCGCGATTGCCTTATTGGCTGATCAGCCCTACCCAAAGAACGCGGTCGCGTGGGGCACTACAGGCGTGTACCGGTTGCATTCAGACGACATCCGGGTCCTTTACGAAGTCGATGATGAGGCAGCAACGGTGTACATCATCAACGTCGGGGTCATCCCCTGAATCCGCCGGGGCGGCCCACCAGGCCAGGCTAGCGGGCCGGGGGCTCAGGCGCGGTCAGGGCGGCGCCGTACACGTGCACGGTCTCAGCGCCGGGCGACCAGACCCGCAGCTCCAAGCGCTGGCCCGCGGGCGGGGAGATGAAGTTGGCGCGGAACGGCCCCCAGCCGGCGAACAGGTGCGACCGGTAGGGGACGGTGGCGTCCACCGGCATGGTGATCCGCTCGATCCCGTGCATGCCGGTCAGCATCTGCCGGGCGAGCAGCTGGCCGTCGTTGTCGTCCCAGATTTCCACGTTCACCGGCCCGGTCGAGGACAGCCGCACGGTGGCCTGGTAGCGCCGCGGCATCGCCTGCCAGGCCAGGCCGGAGACCACGTACCCGGGGCGCCCGTTCGACGTTACGTGCCACCCGCCGGGGCGCCCGGTGAGCATCGCGCGGCCCGCGCTCCCCGGCGTGGTCCAGGCCGGGATCGGGGCCAGCCCCGGCACCGGGACCCGGGTCACCCCGGCGGGCGGGTGCCAGTCGAATACCCAGACCCCATTGGCGTGGGTCACCATCCGGATGTGCGCGTTGACCAGCTCGCTCACCAGGGCCATCGCGCTGCCGGTGCTCTGCGTCTCGACGCCATAGGTAGGCAGCACCACGAACCAGACGTCCTTCCGGCTGACCGGCTGGTACCCGGGCCCGAGCAGGATGCGGACGTCGCTGCGGTTCGCAAAGCGCCCGACCACCCCCTGGGACACGATCACCTCGGCCGAGCCGGGGATGAGCGGCTCGATCCGGGCCAGCGTCGCGGCCGACGCGGCCGGGACCCGGAGCCACTGAGTTGAACGTGCGGCCCCCCCACACCATGGCCCACCCGATGGCCTGGGCGACCACCAGGCCGGTGACGGTCAGGCCCACCCAGCGGCGCCGGTGGGTGAGCCAGCAGAGCACCCCTACCGACGCCACCGGCATGAACACGTAGATGGGCATGCTCTGGAACAGCGGCTCGGCGAACAGGACGCCATGGAACAGGCTGTTCGCCAGCACCGCCACCAGGATGAGCGGCAGCAGGGCCAGGTACCCCAGGCCGACCAGCCCGGACGGCGCCAGGTTGGCCCACAGGTCCACGCGCTTGCCCCAGAGCACGGTCAGGACCCGGAGCGGGTGGGTGGCGATCCCCAGCACCAGCTTTGACATGGGCACGTGACCGGTGGCCTTCGCGCCCGGGATCGCGAGGTAGGCGTAGGCCTGCAGGCCGTGGGCCGACCCGCGGTTGCCGTGGATGAGCGTGATGAACAGGACCGCCGCCAGCCCTATGCAGGCCAGGGCGGCCCCTCGGCGGCGCATGCCCCGGCCGGCCAGCAGGACGCCGAGGCCGATCCCGGCCAGGTACGTGCCCGTCACGTCCCCGCAGGCGAGCAGGGGCAGCACCCAGTACCAGGCCCGGCGGCGGCCGTTGGCCATGTCCCAGGCCAGCAGGGCGGTGAACGCGATGCCGATGGTCTCGAAGTGGTAGTCGAACGAGATGCCCCACCAGATCCACGGGTTGATGGCGAGCAGGAGGAGCCCGGCGCCGGCCAGCCACGGCGCGGACGGCCCGCCGCGCTTGCGGGCGATCTCGCACATCCAGGTGAAGGCGACCGCCTCGGCCACGACCACGCCGGTGTCCTGCAGCCAGAGCAGGTTGACGCAGTGCGGCCACACCCAGTACAGAAGCGCGAAGGGCCACATCATGAACTCGGCGTGGTTCTGCCAGAACTGGAAGCGGCCCAGCGTGTCGTGCGGGTCGAGGTTGCCGTGCGCGATCAGGTACCCGCGTTCCCATCGCCCGGCCCAGCTGCCACGATGGCCTCATGACCGACGCGCAATCACCGACGCAGGCCTTCCGTAACGCCCGGGACCTGCTGCTGCGCCACCGCGAGGACTACCCGGCGGCACTGGCCGGGTTCAGCTGGCCGCAGCTCGATGAGTTCAACTGGGCCCTGGACTGGTTCGACGTGATCGCAGCCGAGCATCCGGACCGGGACGCGCTGCGCATCGTGGCCGACGGGGACGCCGCCGCCCGGATCAGCTACGCCGAGATGGCCGCCCGCTCCAATCAGGTGGCCAACTGGCTGCGCGGCCTCGGCGCCCGGCGGGGCGACCGGCTGCTGCTGATGCTGGGCAACATCGCGCCGCTCTGGGAGATCATCCTGGCCGCGATGAAACTCGGCGTGGTGATCATCCCGGCCAGCACGCTGCTCGGCCCGGAGGACCTGGCCGACCGGGTGGCCCGCGGCGACGTGCGTCATGTCATCACCGAGTACGGGCACACGCCGCGGTTCGCGGAGGTCGGGGGAGACTGGACGCGGGTGGCGGTCAGCACCACGCCGGGGGCGGCTCCGCCCGAGGGCTGGCACGGCTACGCGGAGGCGGCGGCGGCCACGGCCCACTTCGAGCCGGACGGCGCCACTTACGCGAACGAACCGTTGTTGCTGTATTTCACGTCCGGGACGACGGCCCAGCCCAAGCTGGTGGAGCATACCCACGCCTGGTACCCGGCCGGCCATCTGTCCACCATGTACTGGATCGGGCTGCAGCCCGGCGACGTGCACCTGAACATCTCCTCCCCCGGCTGGGCCAAGCACGCGTGGAGCAACGTGTACGCGCCGTGGAACGCGGGCGCGACCGCGCTGGTGCTCGGCTACGAGCGCTTCTCCGCGCAGGCGCTGATGGACGCCATCGGCGGCTGCGGGGTGACCACGTTCTGCGCGCCGCCCACGGTGTGGCGGATGCTCATCCAGGCCGACCTCAGCGCCTGCGACGTGAGCTCCCTGCGCGAATGCGTGGCCGCCGGTGAGCCGTTGAACCCCGAGGTGATCGACCAGGTCCGGCGGGCCTGGGAGATCACGGTGCGGGACGGGTACGGGCAGACCGAGACCACCGCCCAGGTCGGCAACTCGCCCGGGCAGCCGCTGCGGCCGGGCTCGATGGGCCGCCCCCTGCCCGGCTACACCGTGGCCCTGGTCGACCCGCTGACCGGCCAGCCCGGTGCGGAGGGCGAGATCTGCCTGGACCTGGCCCGGCGGCCGCTGGGCCTGATGACCGGCTACCGCGGCGATGCGGAGCGGGCGGCCGAGGCCATGCGCGGCGGCTACTACCACACCGGGGACGTGGCCAGCCGCGACGCCGACGGCTACCTGACCTACATCGGGCGGACCGACGACGTGTTCAAGGCGTCGGACTACCGGATCTCCCCGTTCGAGCTGGAAAGCGTGCTCATCGAGCATGAGGCGGTGGCCGAGGCAGCCGTGGTCCCCTCGCCGGACCCGATGCGGTTCGCGGTGCCCAAGGCGTACGTCACGCTGGCGGCCGGGTTCGAGCCGTCGCCGGAGACCGCGGTGTCGATCCTCGGCTACACGAGGCAGCGGCTGTCCCCGTACAAGCGGATCCGCCGGCTGGAGTTCAGCGAGCTGCCCAAGACGATCTCCGGCAAGATCCGCCGGGTGGAACTGCGCGCCCAGGAGACGGACCGGCTGGGCGCACCGGGGGAACCCGCCTCCGCCGCCCCGGACGCGGCCGGCCCGCGCGGCACCCTGGAGTTCTGGGAGGAAGACTTCCCGGGCCTCAAAGCCTGACGTCAGGCGGACAGGCCCGCGGCCGGCCAGGCCCAGGCCCGGACGCAGGGTGAGCGGGCCCCCGCGCCGCTCACCCTGCGCCCGGGCCGGGCGGGCCGATCAGTATGGCCTCTAACCTCTGTTAGCCCGGCTTCACGCATTAAAAAACGACCCCTGGCCGTCCACCGCCATATGGAGCGGATGCGACTGCCGGGGTCTGGAGCAGCAGTAGTGACGTTACGCTTCCCGCGTTTTTGTGTACAGGGCATTGTAACCCTGGGTCACCAGCTACCGGCACCCGGACGGCCCGGCTGACGCTGACGCTGACGGGCGTACCGTCAGCCACGCGAGGGGCGTACGCTCGGCACAGAGGGCCCGGGGTCCGGGCCTGGAAGACGTTGAGCCCAGTCCCTGCTGACGCCTCCTTTCCGCCGGTGAAGGAGCAAGCAGGTGACAGGTCATAGCCGTATCGTGGACGCCGGTCATCCGGGCCCGGGACCGGATCGCTGACATGCCCGGCGACCGGCTGCGCCGGATACTAGCTGAGCTGTCCGACGAGGACGGCCCATGGCCGGCCGAGCGGCTGTGCGCGGCGTTCCCCCGCATCGCCGGGGTCGAGGGGGCCGGGGTCATGCTGATGTCCGGTGACATCCCCAGCGGGTCCCTGTGCACTAGCAACGACGTCAGCCACCTGATCGAGGAGTTGCAGTACACCCTGGGTGAGGGCCCGTGTGTCGACTCCTACCAGCAGGACACAGTGGTGAGCGAGCCCGACCTGGCCGATCCCTTCGTTACCCGCTGGATCGCGTTCACCCCGCCCGCGCTGCAAGCGGGCGTGCGGGCGGTGTTCGGC
This sequence comes from uncultured Actinomycetes bacterium, assembly GCA_963723595.1. GTDB lineage: Bacteria > Actinomycetota > Actinomycetes > Streptosporangiales > Streptosporangiaceae > RYN-230. Next base: position 1,188,121 of record CAVRRQ010000006.1, on the reverse strand, counting down.
TTCCCCCTGCGGGCCGGCACCGTGCGTCTCGGGGCGCTCAACCTCTACCGGGACCGGCCGGGCCCGCTCGGCGCTGACCAGCACGCCAACGCGCTCGTCCTGGCCGACGTCACCGCCCGCTGGGTCCTGGAAGCCCAGGCCGGGGCGCCCGACGGGGCCGTGGCCGAGGAACTGGAGACCGGCGCCGACTTCCACTTCACCGTGCACAACGCGGCCGGCATAGTCTCGGAACAGGAAGACATCAGCATTACCGAGGCGCTCATCCGGCTGCGCGCGTTCGCCTACAGCCACGACCGCCTGCTCGCCGAGGTGGCCCAGGACGTCATCGCCCACCGGCTCCGGCTCGGGTGAGCGGCGCTGGCCGCCCCGCGCGGGGCTCTGCTGAGGAAGGAGGGATGGGCATGACACGCGAAGCCGATGTGGTCCGATCCCTGGTCGAGATGGCCGACACCCTGGTCGACGACTACGACGTCGTCGATCTGCTTACCGGGCTCACGGACCGGTGCGTCAGCCTGCTCGGTGTCTCCGCCGCCGGGGTGATGCTGGCCTCCCCCGGCGGCGGCCTCGGGCTGGTGGCCTCATCCAGTGAGGCCATGCGCCTGCTGGAACTGTTCGAACTCCAGGCGGAGGAAGGTCCCTGCCTGGACGCCTTCCACAGCGGCGAGCCGGTCGGGCAGGAGAACCTGCAGGCTGGGTCCGGCCGGTGGCCGCTTTTTTCCGCGGCCGCCGTCCAGGCGGGCTTCCAGTCGGCGTTCGCGCTTCCGCTGCGCCTGCGGGAGGTGACTCTCGGTGCGCTCAACCTGCTCAGCGCCACCCAGACCCCGGCCAGGCAGGCGGACCTCATCGTCGCCCGGGCCTTCGCCGATCTGGCCACCCTCAGCATCCTCCAGCACCGGGCCAGCAACGAGGCCCAGCGCGTGAATGAGCAGCTCTCTGCCGCGCTGACCAGCCGCATCGTGATCGAGCAGGCCAAAGGCGTGATCTCCGAGCGGGCCGGCATCAGCCTGGCGGAGGCATTCAGCCGGATGCGGGGGTACGCCCGCCATCACAACCGCCGCCTCACCGACGTCGCCCAGGCCTCGGTGGACGGCACCCTGGACCCCGGCGCCTGGACCGCGCCCCGGCCCTGACTCAGCTGGTGACGTCGGCGCTGGTGAAGCGGGCCCAGGCGATCGAGCCGAAGATCACGATGTAGACCGCGAACGACAGCAGCCCGTGCAGCAACGTCCCGGTGTCAACCGGCGCGCGCAGCAGCGAGTCGAACGACAGCCAGAAGTGCGTCGGCAGGTACGGGTGGATCACCGCGAACTGGGCCACGTTGTCGGCCACCTCGCTGGCCACGGCGAGGACCAGGATGGCGGCGATCGCGCCGATCGGGTGCTCGGTCAGGGTGGAGATGGCCAGCCCGATCGCGGCCAGCGCGGCCATCCCGGCGGCCACGTACAGCGTGACCCAGAGCAGCCGGAGCAGGCCGTCGGCGAGCGACACGGTGGTCCCCGACAGCAGCGTCACGGGCCCGATCGGGAACAGGATCGCGCCCATGATCAGCGACACCGCCGACACCAGCAGGCACGCGGCCAGCCCGAAGATGACCACAGCCACGTACTTGACGGACAGCAGCCGGGTCCGCCCGGCCGGCACGGTGAGCAGGTAGCGCAGCGTGCCGAGGCCCGCCTCGCCCGCGATTGAGTCACCGGCCACCACCGCGATCACCAGCGGCAGCACCAGGGCGAGCAGGATGGTCAGGGCCAGGAAGGACAGGAAGACCCCGTTCCCGGCCAGCTGGGCGAAGAACGACGCGTTCGGCCCGCCCCCGCCGCCGTCCGGGGTGGACACCCGCAGCCCGATGCCCAGCACGATGGGGAGCACGACGAGCACGCCGAGCAGGGCCAGGTTCCGCCAGCGCCGGAACATCAGGCGCAGCTCGGAGCCCAGCAACCGCAGCCACGTACGAAGACCGTTGCGGGGCGGGGCGTGCCCGGCCGGCGACGCGCCGTCCGCGGCCGCCGGGGCTCCCCTGCGGGGAGCGGACAGCTCAGCCGTCGACATCGAATCCCTCCCCGGTGAGTCCCACGAACAGTTCCTCGAGGCTGGGCCGGGGCGTGTCCAGCCCGGCCACCGGGACGCTGGCGTAGACCAGCTCGCGGGTGACCTCCTCGGGTGCCTGGTCACCAAGCGCGGCGGACGCCTCCCCGTCCCCGGCCGTCACGTCGGCCAGTCCCAGCTTGCCGAGGACCTCGGCGGCCCGGGCCGGGTCGGAGGTGGTGACCCGGATCCGGGCCGAGCCGCGCGCCCGGAGCTCCTCCAGCGGGCCCTGGAAGACCAGCTTCCCGGTCCGCATCACGCCGACCTGGGTGCAGATCTGCTCGACCTCGGCGAGCAGGTGCGACGAGACCAGGACGGTGATGCCGCCGGTGGCGATCTCCCGGATCAGGCCACGGACCTCGCGGGTGCCCTGCGGGTCGAGCCCGTTGGTGGGCTCGTCCAGGATGATCAGCTCACGCGGCTGGAGCAGGCTGGCCGCGATGGCCAGCCGCTGCTTCATGCCGAGTGAGTAGGCCCGGTAGTGCTTCTTCTTCGCGGCGAGCAGGCCGACCCGGTCCAGCGCCTCGGTGATCCGCTGCTTCGCGGTGCCCGGGTCGGCGGTCCGGTCGGCCGCGTCCACCCGGGCCAGGTTGTCCGGGCCGGACAGCTGCGGGTAGAACGCGGGCCCCTCGACCAGGGACCCGACGCGGGGCAGCACCTGGACGGTGCCCCTGGGCATGGGCACGCCCAGCAGCGAGTGGCTGCCCGCGGTGGGGTACACCAGGCCGAGCAGCATCCGGATCGTGGTGGTCTTGCCGGACCCGTTGGGGCCGAGGAAGCCGTAGACGCTGCCCCGGGGCACCACCATGTCGATGCCGTCCACGGCCAGCTGGCCGCTGCGGAACCGTTTGGTCAGCCCGGAGGTGATGATGGCGGGGGCGGGTTCCGCACCCGGGTCGGGCTCAGCTCCCGGCGCCGGGTCAGCTCCCGGCGCCGGGTCAGGACCCGGGGCAGCCTCCGCACCCGGGGCCGCGTCCTCGCGGACCTCCGGGGCGGAGGCCACCTCGCCCGGGCTGACCTGATCTGCGCTCACCTGATCTGCGCTCACTTGACCTGGGCGGCGGCGGCCTCCAGGACCGCCGGCGTGACCGCCCCGACGAGCACGTGGCCGTTGCTGGTCATGAGCACGTTCACCAGGCTGGTGTGCAGCAGCCTGCCGCTGCCCCAGGCGCCGTGCACCGCGGTGGCCGACCTCAGCATCGCGGCCGCGACCGCGCCGCTCTCGCCGGAGCCGCTGCTCACCGACTGGCTCCCGACGCCGACCGCGCTCGACGCGCTGCCCGCACCCATGGCGCCGGCCAGGTCCGACGCGGGGAGCACCGCCACCGACAGCCAGTCCTTGCCAATCACCTGCGGCTCGCCGCTGGCCTTCGCGCCCTTGGCCGACTCGCGCGAGCCTTCGACGGCGGTCGGGTTGACCACCTTGACCTTGGCCCCGGCCGGGGTGGTGAAGCTGAAGTTGGCCGCGGCCGGCTTGACGAACGAGATCGAGGTGTAGCCGACCTGGATAGCCGGGCTGGCCGCACCGCGGGCGAACACCTGAACCCGCAGCGGGACGTTCCTGGTCGCGTCGATCGCGATGCTGACCCGGCCGATCAGCGAGCCGCTGGACCTGGGCGAGAGCACCAGCTGGTAGGCGGGCTGGCCCGCCACGGTCACGGTGCGGTCGACGGTGACCCGGGTGCTCGGCCCGACCACCTTGAGGGCCTGGCTGGCCGCCTGCTGCGGGGTGAGCGGCACCGCGGAGGGCATCGCCTTGGCGTGCGCCTCAGCCGCGCTGTCCCTGGCCGGGAGCTGCATCCGCGTGACCGAGTTCGAGTTGCTCTGCCAGACCGAGACCTGGCGCCCGTCGCGGACCACGTCGGTCTCGCTCATCTGCACCGGCACCGCGAGCCGGATGTGCTGGGGGTCGGCGTACCAGACCTTGATGGTGTGCGACCCGGCCAGCAGCGACGTGATGGAGTTCTGGTTGCTGGCCCCCGGCAGCTGCGGCAGGCCCAGCGACGCCGTCTCGACCACGGTCCCGGTCAGGGCGGGCGGCGGCGCGTCCCGGCCGGCCACCGACGCGAGCAGCTGCGCGGGCGTGCGCAGCGGCAGCTCCGGCGAGGCCTGCGCGGAGCTGATCAGGGAACCGGCGGTCACCGCACCCGCGAGGGCCACGGCGCCGACGGGTATGGCCCACCTGGCGCGACGGGAAATCGTCGGCAGCGTGTTCATCGCACAACCTCACTCGCCCCCGTGCGGGTCGACCGCACGGGCTCGTCCCCCGGACCGTCACCGGCCCGGCGTGGGCCGCCGCCGCCCTGATCCAGGAGGCGCGGCCGTCATCTGGCCCCGTATGGGCCCGTCCCGCCCGGCTCAGCCTGGCCCGGACCCTGCCATTTGTCATCTTGCCGCACGCCGCCTGAGCGAACCCTGTGAGCGTGCCCCAGACCGGCTAGCGAGCCCGGGCCGTAGGTCCGGGCGAGCGCCGGTGCGGGTTTTCCTGGGGCACGCGAACACCTGGGCCAGCACTGTGAGCCAAACTCTCCTAGGGCCCCGCCGGCAGTCGGGTGGACCGCCGCCCCGGCACATTTCCCGTGCGACGTTCGCCTCAATCGGGCAAATCACCCGCCATCACGCACGTCACGACGGAAACGTCAGTCAGCCTGCCGGTCTCAGCGCGGACCCCGCGAACCTTGCGGCGTAGGCCGGGCGGGGCGGGCGGGTAATCTCGGGCGGGTGCGGGTGCTCGTCGTGGAGGACGAACGGAGGCTGGCCGCGGCCGTCCGGCGTGGCCTGGTCGCCGAGGGCTTCGCGGTCGACCTGGCCCACAACGGGGAGGACGGCCTGCACGCCGCGCGTGAGGGCGGGTACGACGCCGTGGTACTGGACCTGATGCTGCCCAAGATCTCCGGGTACAAGGTCTGCCAGCAGTTGCGCGCCGAGGAGAACTGGGTGCCGATCCTCATCCTGTCGGCCAAGGATGGTGAGTACGACCAGGCCGACGGGCTGGATCTGGGCGCCGACGACTACCTGACCAAGCCGTTCTCGTATGTGGTGCTGGCGGCCCGGCTGCGGGCCCTGCTCCGGCGCGGCGCGGTCCCCCGGCCCGCGCAGCTGCGCGCCGGTGACCTGGTGCTCGACCCGGCTAGCCGGCGGGTCCGCCGCGGCGAGACCGACATCGACCTGACCGCGCGGGAGTTCGCCCTGCTGGAGTACCTGATCCGGCGGCCGGGCCAGGTCGTGGCCAAGACCGAGCTGCTGGAGCACGTCTGGGAGAGCTACGACTCCCTCGACCTCAACGTGGTCGAGGTGTACGCCGGGTACGTCCGGCGCAAGATCGACGCGCCGTTCGGCCGGGGCGCCCTGCAGACCGTGCGCGGGGCGGGCTACCGGCTCGCCGCCGACGGCGGCTAACCCGTTTACCTCTGACCTGACCAGTCACGCCCGGGCACGGCAGGCTCGGGCCCCAGACCCCGGCGGGGTGGAAGCCTAGGCTGGGGGCGTGAGGGAGAGACTGCCCGCGGTAGCCGAGGCCCGGATGGCGGAGATCCGGTCCAGCGGCACGTGGGGGTCCGCGCTGACCGCAGCTGAGTTCGCCGCCATCCGCAGCGTGGGCTTCGAACCGGTCGGCCAGGTGTTCGGCGCGGCCGTCTACAGCGCCGGGGGCACCAGTGGGTACAGCTGCCCCGGGGCGCAGGGATCGGCCGGCGACGGGTCGCCGCCGGGGCCGGTGACCCAGGTGTCCGGACGGGGCGCCCCGGGGTCGTTCGGCCCGCTCGTGCAGACCATGGACCTGGCCCGGCACACGGCCGTCGGCCGGATGATCACCGAGTGCGCCGGGCTGGGCGGGCACGGCGTGGTCGGCGTCCGGTTGTCCCGGGAGTCGTTTCCTGTCGGCGGCCCGCAGTTCACGGCCCTCGGCACCGCGGTCCGCGCGCCGGGTGCCGCGCACGGGCTGCCGGTGCCGTTCACCGGTGAGGTGTCCGGGCAGGATTTCGCCAAGCTGATCAGGGCGGGCTGGGTGCCCGCAGGGCTCGTACTCGGCATCTCGATCGGGTCGCGGCACGATGACCGGAAGACCGCCCGCCAGGCGCGCTGGGGCTCCGGCAACGCTGAGGTCGCCGGCTGGACCGAGCTGGTCAGCCAGTCGCGGCACGACGCCCGGCACCAGCTGGAAAGGGACGTCAAGCGGCTCGGCGCCGAGGGCGTGGTGATCGCCACGATGGAGATGCGGGTGCGCGAGCGGGACTGCCCCGAAACGGTCGGCCGCCGCGACCACATCGTGGAGGCAACCCTCATCGGCACCGCCATCGCCAGGTTCTCCCATGCCGGGCAGCGTCATGACGGTCCGGCCCTGGCCATCATGTCGCTCGACCCGCAGCGGCGCCAGGCCGCCAGGGTCCGGATATAGGTGCCTCAGCGACCGCCCAGTGGATCGCGGCGCGCAGATCGTCCGCTCGTCTGACCGGCCGGGCGGGTGAGCCGAATCAACTTGATCAGTTCCTGCCAGAGGACAGGGCGAAAAAGGCAACCACGGTGAGGCGCGGCCGGCGGCCAGCGCGGTCTGAGCCCCACTGGCCTCGGCCTTCTCGTACGAACGTTAAGGCCACGCGCTGCTCGGGATGAGAAAGAAATCTGGTTGCCGTGAACCGATAGCCCTTCTCTGGCAATAGACAGGCACTCAGCGCTACCGGCCGGAGGGCGTCGCGGGCGGCTGGCTGTGGGGGACGCCTGGCGTCAGGACAAGGCCGGGCAGCGGGTCCGCCGCCGCGCGGCCTGAACCGGCAGCGGCCGCGGAATCGACGTGGCTTGTCTGCTCTCGTCCGGAAGGAACCGAACCTCATGCCTTGCTGCCGTCCACCCACCCTCGCCGCCATCGTCGCGGTGGCCGCCTTCTCGCTGCTTGCGGCCGGCTGTGGCGGCGGGGGCTCTCCGGGGGTTGCGAACGCCGCCTCCTCCACGGTCCCCAGCGCGGCCGGCTCGTCGAGCGTCAGGACACCACAAGCGGGGCCGGCGAGCGGGACGGCCGACTGTCATCCAGTGACCGCCTGCTACACGCCCCAGCAGCTCGAGGTGGCCTACGGCGTCCGGCCGCTCCTCCAGCGCGGGATCGACGGACGCGGGGAGACGGTGGTGCTGCCCGAGCTGGCCGAGTCGCAGCTCTCACCGCCAGACGTCACTGACCTGCGCCAGGACTTCGCTGCCTTTGACCGTCTGTTCCACCTGCCGGCGCCGCATCTGAAGGCGGTGAGCACCTTCGCCGGGCCGCGGGACCCGTGGCTGGCGTACGGGGAGGAGGTCCTGGACGCCGAGGTGGTCCACTCGATCGCTCCTCGTGCCGCGCTCACCATCGTCCTGGTCCGGGGGAACTCCCTGGACAGCGCCGACCAGGCGGTGACCGCCTCGGTCGCCGCCTTGCGGATGGGTGCCACCGAGGGCGGCGTCATCTCCCTCAGCCCGGCCGGCCAGATCGGTGGGGAACACTGCGTCGACCACACCCAGCTCACCCACCTGAACGCCGCGCTCCAAACCGATGCCGACCACCGCGTCACCGTCGTCGCGGCCACGGGCGACACCGGCGCGGCGGGGGAGCCGTGCGCCCTCATCGACGCCCTCAGCGGAGGCATCAGCCGCAGCTTCATCCCGAGAAAGGAACCCGTCCTGGTCGCCTCCGATCCGCTCGTGCTCAGCGCCGGGGGCACGACCCTCCACGCGAGCCACACGACCGGCACCTGGATCGGCGAGACCACCTGGGGCCTTCCCGACGGCACCCCCGGCACCGGTTTCCAGGCATCGGGCGGGGGGTTCAGCCATCTTTTCAACCGGCCCTCCTACCAGAACGGCGTGGCTGGCATCGATGCTTACCGTGGTGTGCCCGACGTGGCTGCCGATGCCAACCCCAGCACCGGATTCCCGGTCGTCACGGGCACTGCCGGCGGGGCTTACACGATCAGCGTGCACGGCGGCACGAGCGCCAGCGCACCGACGTGGGCCGGGATCATCGCGCTCGCGGACCAGTACGCCCAGCGCCACCTCGGCTTCGTCAATCCGGCGATCTACGGGATCGCTCGCGGTCCGCACTACCACCAGGCCTTCCACGACGTCACTACCGGTGTCGCCAACACGGCCAAGTTCCCCCGCGGGACGATCACCGGTTACCGGGCAGGCCCGGGCTGGGACCCGGTGACCGGCTGGGGCAGCCCGGACGCCGAGGCGCTTGTGCCCTTGCTCGCTCGCTACGCGAACCGCTGACGAAGCCACAGGTCCGGCGTCGGCCCTGTGCGGCGCACCGACGAGGCCGGGCCGTAACGGCCAAGTGCCCAGCCTCTCCGGCAGGCATGGCACGAGGCTAGCCGCAGGCGGAAAGATCGACGCTGGGCAGGCACTTGGCCGCGATCCGCCGCGGCCTCGGCAGGCCTGCGAGGAACTGGCCGGGGGGCGCCCGGGGACTGAGGCGCGCGGTGCGAGCGGACTACGGCTGCCCGCTGGTCGCGATCCGGGATACCGTCCGGACCCCCTGAGTATGTGCCGCGACCCGCTACACCGCCTCAGCCGCCGGTGCAGCGGGTCGCGGCACGTCCCCCGCCCGGCAGACATCTGCCGCGCACCTGCTCCTGCAGCTTACGCCCCGGCCACAGGGGGCGGCAGAGTGCTGGAAAATCCGCTGAAGAAGGCGCTCGCCCCTCGCTCGCCCCTCGCTCGCCCAGAGGCGTTTACCGGCCTCCGGCGACGTCGAGCGTGGGGCCAGTGACGTAAGAGGCGCGCCACCATTTGCCGGTCACGCTGGCCTCCGCTGTGCCCGGTGAGTGCCAGGCGGGGTGGCCCAGCGGCGAGAACTGTGTGGCCTGCAGGCCGGCCACCCCTGCCTGAACAGACCGGCACCGGAGAAGAAACTTACTGGATGGCGCCGGGTCCTTCCCCGCCGCGGCCGGGCGTCCCGGCAGGTAGCCGCGCTGGCCGGGAGAAGTGGCGAGCCGGGGAAATTGACCCATTGACGGACATGTTGTGAGCGCTCACCATAACGATATTCCAGGGTCTGGATCGATCCCGGTCACGGCCAGGAAGAACGAGTGAGCGCTAACATCCGGGTGCCTGAGGCCCAGCCCGATTTCTGGGACTGCGGTACCTGGAGCGCACAGCCGAGGAAGGAGGGCTCCAGTGGCCCGGCGGCACAGCAATCCGCTGAGGCGGCAGCACACCGGTTGAGCGGGCCGCAGACCCGCAGACCCGCAACGGCCAATCCAGCCAGCGACGAAGCCTCGGATAAGGAAAGGCAGGCATGCACATGTCCCTCCGGTCACCACTTCTGTCCCTCAGGCGGGTATTACTGCTCCTGGGCGCGTCCTTAGCGCTCGCCGTCGGCGCCCTGGCCGCCGGGAGCGCGCCGCCGGCCGCCGCGGCCACCCTGCCCTGTGACATCTACGCATCGGGCGGCACGCCCTGCGTGGCCGCGCACAGCACCACGCGGGCGCTGTACGCCAGTTACAACGGCCCGCTGTACCAGGTGAAGCGCGCATCAGACGGCGCCACCACGAACATCAGCACGCTCAGCGCGGGCGGGTACGCCAACGCGGCGGCGCAGGACTCGTTCTGCGCGGGCACCACGTGCACGATCACCGAGATCTACGACCAGTCCGGTCACGGCAACAACCTCACCGACGCGCCGGGAGGCGGCGCGGCCGGCGGGCCCGATGCCCTCGCGAACGCGACCGCGGCGCCGGCCATGGCCGGCGGCCACAAGGTCTACGGCGTCTACGTGGCCCCGGGCACCGGGTACCGAGATGACAGCACCTCGGGCATCGCGACCGGCGACAACCCCGAAGGTGAGTACGCGGTCCTCGACGGCACGCACTACAACGGCGGCTGCTGCTTTGACTACGGCAACGCCGAGACCAACAACGACGACGACGGCAACGGCACCATGGAAGCCATCTACTTCGGCAACATCAAGGTCTGGGGCTACGGCACCGGCAACGGCCCCTGGATCATGGCCGACATGGAAAACGGCCTGTACTCCGGGGTCAACGCGGGCTACAACGCCAACGACCCCACCATCGCCGACCGGTTCACCACCGCCATGATCAACGGCGGGGCCAACCACTGGCAGATCCTGGGCGGCAACGCTCAGTCCGGCGGCCTGTCCACGTTCTACGACGGCACCCGCCCCAACGTGTCGGGCTACAACCCGATGCACAAGCAGGGCGCCATCATCCTGGGCATCGGCGGGGACAACAGCAAAGGCGCGGCCGGCACCTTCTACGAAGGCGTGATGACCTCCGGCTTCCCGTCGGCCGCCACCGAGAGCGCGGTCCAGGCCGACATCACCTCCGTCGGCTACGCCACCTACACCGGCGGCACGGGAGCGACCGGGACGATCGTGTCCGGCCTCAGCAGCTCCGACTGCGCAGACAACAACAACGCCAGCGGCACCAACGGCAACAAGGTGCAGATCTGGACGTGCGACGGCAACACCGCCGCGCAGAACTGGACGGTGAACAGCAACGGCACGCTGACGATCGACGGCGGCTGCATGGACATCACCAATGCCAATTACAGCAACGGCACCCTGATCGAATGGTGGACCTGTAACGGGGGCGCCAACCAGCAATGGCAGGCCTCGAACGGGGAGCTGGTCAACCCGGCCTCCGGTAAATGCCTGGACGACCCCGCCTCCAACACCACCAACGGGACGCAGCTCATCTTGTACACCTGTAACGGCGGCAGCAACCAGAAGTGGACGCTGCCCTGACCTGACCAGCCCGGGCAGAACACCAGTGGCCGGCCGCAGGCAGCGGCCGGCCACCGGCCGCACGCTCCGTAACTTTGGGTAAGATCGTGCGCATCATCGTCACCGACGCTCCCGCGGTGCTGGGCCTGGCCCTGCTGGCGGGCTTCGCCCCCGGGCCGGGTGAGTAGCCACGGGAACCGCGCTGCCAGGCGAGGCAGTGCCAGCCGAGACGGGGCGCCGGTCCCGGGCGGGCGGGCCGGGCCGCTGGTGGCGGCGGCGCAGCCTGCGGGCCCGGGTCACGCTGGCCTCCACCGCCGGGCTGGCTCTGGCCCTCGCCCTGGCCGCGGTACTGCTCAGCAGCGCGCTGCGGCTCTCGCTGATCCGCAGCCTGGACAACTCGGCCCGGCAGGGCGCGCGGGAAGTCGCCGCCCTGTCCGACGCGCACCGGCTGCCGGACCCGGTCCCGGTAGTCCCCGGCACCATCACCGTCCAGGTTCTCAGCTCTAACGGACGGATCGTGAACGTGTCCCCGGACGCGGACCGCCTCGTCCCGCTGCTGCCGCCGGCCGTCGCGGCGGCCAACGCCCGGGACGGCCGGGCGGTGTTCCTGAACGGCCGGCCCTACGGGCTCCCCGACACGGTCCGGGTGGCCACCGCGGCCACCCGGGACGGCGGGACCGTCATCGCGGCGGTCGCGTACAACCAGGTCGGGGAGAGCCTGGCCACGCTGACCCGGGCCCTGCTCATCGGCACCCCGCTGCTGCTGGCCCTGCTGGCCGGGGCGAGCTGGCTGATCGCGGGGTCCACCCTGCGGCCGGTCACCGAGCTGCGGCGGGGCGCCCAGGACGTCACGCGGACCGGCAGGCCGCGGGCCCTCCCGGTGCCCGAGGCCCGCGACGAGGTCCGGAACCTGGCCCTGACCCTGAACGACATGCTCAGCAGGCTCGGCGAGGCGCAGGAACGGCAGCGCGGGCTGGTCTCCGACACCGCGCACGAGCTGCGCAGCCCGATCGCCAGCATCCGGGCCCAGCTGGAGGTGGCGCTGGACCACCCGGACGCCCAGGACTGGCGGCAGACCGCCAGCGACGTGCTCGCCGACACGCTCCGGCTGGCCCGGCTGGCCGAGGACCTGCTGGCGCTGGCCCGGCTCGACGAGCGGGGCACCCGGCGCCCCCCGCCGCGCCGGGTGGACCTGACCGGCCTGGTGCAGGAGGAGGTCGGCCGGTACGCCGACGCCCGGGTCCCGGTCCGGCTGGCCGGCGCCGGGCCCGCCGCGGTGACCGGGGATCCCGACGGGCTGCACCGGATGCTCCGCAACCTGATCGACAACGCCACCCGCTACGCGCAGTCCCAGGTCGCGGTCTCCGTGGGCACGGCAGGCAAGAACGCGAGGCTCTCGGTCACCGACGACGGCCCGGGGATCCCGGCCGCGGACCGGGAACGGGCCTTCGGCCGTTTCACCCGGCTGGAGGCGGCGCGCAGCCGGGACGATGACGACGAGGGAGGCGCGGGGCTGGGGCTGGCCATCGTGCGGGCCACCGCGCAGGCCCACGGCGGGTCAGCCTGGCTGGAGGACGCCGGCCCGGGGCTGCGGGCGGTGGTGCTGCTGCCCGCGGCGGGCAGCGCGCGCCCGGCCAGCTCCGCTCCTACCAACCCCCCCAGGGCAGCAGCGCAGTGACCGCGATGACGGCGAAGAGCAGCGTCAGGTAGGCGATCGACAGGTGGAACAGGCGCATCGGCGCGGGGTTGGCGCTGGGCCGGGCCACGCCCGCGCAGGCGCCCTCGGCTCACCTGGCTGGCCTCGGGCGGCCCGGCCGCGACGTCCACCGCGGTATCCACCCGCACGGCCATGGCCACCGCGGCCGTGCCGCCGCCCGCCGGGCCGCCGCGCGGCCGCCGGTGCGGGCCGGGCCGGGCCGGAGCCTGCGGGCCCGTCGTCGAAGGTCATCGCGGCCACCCGGCTGCGCAGGCGGTGCGCCTCGACGAGGAACCAGCCGCCGAGGGCCAGCGCCGCGGCCGTGTACAGCCAGCCGGCGTAGGGCGCGAGGGCGACGGTGGCCGCCACCATCACGTACGAGTAGATGAGGATCTTCCGGGCCACCACGGCGGGTGAGGCGACCACCGGGAGCATGGGCACGCTGGCCGCGGCGTAGTCGTCACGGAACTTCATGGCCAGCGCCCAGAAGTGCGGCGGCGTCCAGAAGAAGATCACGGCGAACAGGACGACCGCGGGCAGGCTGACCCGCCCGGTCACGGCGGACCAGCCGATCAGCACCGGGAAACAGCCGGCCGCGCCCCCGATGACGATGTTGGAGGGGGTGCGGCGCTTCAGGCCGAGCGTGTAGACGAACACGTAGAACAGGATCGCGGTGTCAGCCAGCACCGCGGACAGCCAGTTGACCAGCGTGCCGAGCAGGATCGTGGACACGATCCCGAGCACGATGCCGAACACCAGCGCCTCGGCGGGCTTGATCACGGCGGCCTGGCGGCCCCTGCCGTTCAGCGGCCGCCGGGAGGTGCGCCGCATGATCGCGTCGATGTCCCGGTCGATGTAGCAGTTGATCGTGTTCGCGCTGCCCGCCGCGCAGGCCCCGGCGACCAGGGTGACCAGGAGCACCCGGATCGACGGCAGGCCGCGCTGCGCGAGCAGCATGGTCGGGATCGTGGTGACCAGCAGCAGCTCGATGATGCGCGGTTTGGTCAGGGCGAAAAGCGACCGGGCGACCACCCGGGCGGAGCGGCGCCCCGCGATGGCGGGTAGCGCGTCGGTCGCTGGGGTCACTCCTGGTCCTCCGAGCCTTCGGTCGCAGCGTTCCGGTCCTTACCGGACTCGCCGGTTACCTTATCCTTCGCCGTCCCGGCCGCGTCCTTCGCCTCCTGGGCAGCCTCTTTGGCGGCCTCCTGGATGGCTTCCTCGGTCCGCACGCCAACCGCCGGCTGGACGCCCCGATCGGCCAGCGGCTCGGGACCGCCCGCCGCGGTCGCGGTGGGCAGCCCGGTCGCGGCGGCCAGCGAGGCCGCGCGGCCGGGGTCGGACGGCGCGACGGGCCGCGCCCCGTGGATGGGCCGGCGGCCGGGAACCGTGTGCGGCCTGGCGAAGACGAAGTACAGGGCCGCCATCACGACGATGAAGAAGCCCAGCGGCAGGACCAGGGTCATGACCTGCGCGCCTAGCGGGTAATAGGTCACCGATACCGCAGAGATCACGCTGTGCACTCTAGCCTCCTGCTGGGAGCCAAACTGATCATCTCCATCCGGTCCGGGTGGGCCAGGTGGACTTGGACGGCCGGAGAATCCGGTCCAGGCCATGAGTGAGGGCTTCGGACTCCTCGTCGTTCAGCCATCTGATGAGGAGCGCGATTCCCGCGATCATGTACGGCACCAGGACCAGGACCCACAATTCGGAGCCGCCGGCCTGCTGATCGAAAACCACGCTGAGCAGATGGTGGCTCCCTACCCCCAGGTACGTGGGGTAAATGACATTGGCGCCGAAACTGAGCACCATGCCCAGGATGGTGCCGCACAGCACGATAGCCGCGAGCAGGAACACCCGGTACAGCGGCCCGAACTGCGGGCTGAACGGCCGGGAGCCGATGATCTGCAGCCAGAGCAGTACCCCGGCGCCCATGGTGGTGACCGCCTGGGCCGCGAGCACCACCGGGTGATGCACGCCGGCGTCGTACAGCGCGGGGATGTACCAGCCGCACCACACCACGATGAACAGGGCGGTCACCGCGACCGGCCAGCTGCGCAGCCGGGGTGGCACCCGCGCCGCCGCCGCGGCGGGCCGGGGCCGCGCGGTACGACCGAGGCCGCGCCACAGCACCAGCCACGGCGCGCCGAGCACGATCAGCGGCGGGGCATACACGCCGAGCAGGATGTCCTGGAGCACCCGCAGCCAGATGAACCTGCCCGACCAGTAGCCCAGCGGCGAGAGCAGGGCCAGGGCCGCGAGGAGCAGCCCGGAGTAGAAGGCGATGGCCTCGCGGGCCAGGCCGTCGGGCAGCGCCGCCCCGCCCCGGCGCGCGTCGCCGCGCAGGCCGAGCAGGCCGGCCAGGTGCACGACCACGACGGCCAGGCACACGGCGGCGACCGCCACGTTGGCCGACCAGTGCGAGACAACCAGGTTCATGACGGTGCTGGGCCGCCGGGCGGCTGACGCGGGACGTCAGCCGTTCCGGACGGACCGCTCCTTTCCGCTCAGAGCACGTAGAACAGCAGGAAGAAGAACAGCGTGACCACGGCCATGAAGTTCCAGATCAGCGTGAACGCGCTGAGCGACGACTGGAACCGCTGCACCGCGAACGCCTCCGCGTACGTGGGTGGCTGCTCAAGGAAGGAGATGGGCGTCAGCGGGCGGGCCCGCATGACCAGGATCTCCAGCCAGAGCATCGCCCCCAGCCAGCTGACCAGCAGGACCGGGTAGGTGTCGGTGAACACGCTGGAGAAGCCGGAGCTGCCGGGCTGGAAGGGCAGGCTGAGCAGCTGGATGATCTGCACGGCCACCGCGGCGAGGCCGAGCAGCAGCGCCACGAGGGCCGCCGCCTGCCACGCGCTCTTGGCCCCGGCCTTGATCCGCTGCAGCCCCACGTACTGGACGATGGCGCTGAGCAGGACCAGGACCAGGATCGTCACGCCGTAGCCCATCTGAGGGGCGTGGAAGCCCGAGCCCTTCCACCGGCCCTCGGAGTTGATCGAGCGCAGGTAGAAGTAGGCGAACGCGAAACAGCCGTACAGGAAGCCCAGCCCGCCGACCGCGAACCGGGAACCGGTCCAGGCCGCGTTGAGCGCCGCCTCGTGGTAGAAACCGGCTTCCTCGGCCGCCCGGTCCAGCTCGTCCGGCGGCTGGGTGGTCTGCTCGGCCATGGCTATGCCTCCACTCCGGTGCTGGCCGTCCCGGCACTGGCGTACGCGGCGCTGACCACGCCGACCGGCGGGTGCAGGTCGGCGACCGGCGGCGCGTCCTTCACGCCGTAGTCATACGGGCCGGACAGCACCACCGGGATGTGCTCGAAGTTGCCCGGTGGCGGGGGCGAAGAGACCTGCCATTCCAGGCCTCGGGAGTTCCACGGGTTGCCCACCTCACGCTCCCGGACGATCACCGTGGACCAGATGAAGTTGATCACGAAGATCAGGATCGAGACGCCGAGCAGGAACGAGGAGATCGACACCCAGTCGTTGAGGGTCGTCAGGTTCCGCGCGTACTCGTACACGCGGCGCGGCTGGCCCAGCATGCCCACCGCGAACAGCGGCAGGAACGTCGAGTTGAAGAAGATGAACATCGTCCAGAAGTGGAGATAGCCCAGCTTCTGGTTCAGCCTGATGCCGATCATCTTGGGCAGCCAGTAGTAGCAGGCGCCGAAGAACGCGAAGATGATCCCGCCCATGATCGTGTAGTGGAAGTGCGCCATCACGAAGAAGCTGCCGTGCTCGGTGGTGTCCGCCGGGACGTCGGACAGGAACACCCCGGAGATCCCGCCGATCAGGAAGTTGAAGTACAGCGCCAGCGCGAAGCACATCGGCACGGTCAGCCGGATCTTGGCCTTCCAGAACGTGCCCATCGCGACCAGGTAGATGAACCCGGTCGGGATCGAGATCAGCTCGGTGGTCAGCATGAACAGCGGCCGCATCTCGGGGTTGATGCCGCTCACGAACAGGTGGTGCTGCCAGACGAAGAAGCTGAGCAGGGCCACCCCGACCATGCCGGCCCCGGCGACCCGGTAGCCGAAGAGCGGTTTACGGCAGAACACCGGGATGATCTCCGACACGATGCCGAACCCGGGCAAGGCCAGGATGTAGACCTCCGGGTGCCCGAAGAACCAGAACAGGTTCTCGTAGAGGTAGCTGCTGCCGCCGAGCTGGTTGACGTAGTTCGCGGTCTCCACGGTCCGGTCGAGGATCAGCAGGTACAGGCCGCCGACCAGGACCGGGGTGGCCAGCACCATCAGGAACGACACGGTGACCATGGACCAGACGAACATCGGCAGCCTGCTCCACCGCATGCCGGGTGCCCGGTAGTTGATCACGGTCACGATGATGTTGAACCCGGCCAGGCAGATCGAGATCCCCATCAGGCCGAAGGCCACCGCGTAGGAGTCCATGCCCTCGGTGGCCTGCACGCTCAGCGGGGCGTACCCGGTCCAGCCGGTGGGGAACCCGCCGATCAGCACGCTGGACAGCAGGATGATGAACGCCGCCGGGGTCAGCCAGAACGACAGCGCCTCCAGCCGGGGGAACGCCATCCGCTTCGACCCGATCATCAGCGGCATCAGGAAGTTGCCGAACGGGCCGAGCACGACCGACGACATCAGCATCATCATCATCGTGCCGTGCTCGCCGACCACCATCAGGTACGTGGAGGCACTCATGATGTGGTAGGTCGGCGAGAGCAGCTCGGTCCGGATCGCCATGGCGAACAGGCCCGCGGTGCAGAAGTAGATGATCATCCCGACCAGGTACTGGATGCCGACCACCTTGTGGTCCAGCGAGTACCGGAAGTACCGGGCCACCCCGCCGAAGGCTTCCTCTTCCTCCTCGGCCACCGGGACCGGCTTGCCGAGGATCTGCCGGCCCAGGTCGTTGAACACGCCCAGCCCGGCCAGCCAGCCGACCACGGCGATCACGTAGCCGAGGACGAGCGGGAAGTCGTTCATGTCCGACAGCGCGTTCCGGGCGTATTCCCAGGACAGGAAGTTGCCCAGCCAGTGGCCCAGGAAGTAGCCGATGATGGCGCCGATGATCCCGGTGTGCATGGCCGGGCGCATCCACCAGGGCCGGGCCAGGCGCGGGCCGACCGGCCCGGATCCCGCCGGCTCCTGCGCCTTCTCCGGCTCTATCTCGATGGACATCCGGTCACCTCTTCATCGCAGTGTCGGCCTGGCAATCCGTTCCCGGCATCCCGCGGGTTCCTGCGCGGCCTGGCGGCCGCTGGCCCGCCGGTCATGGCGTCACCGGGTCGCTCGGTCGGGTAGTAGTAGCCGGCTGCGCCGGTGATCCCCAGTTTGACCAGGACCTTGCCCGAGCTGCGGGACCACGGTCGGGTCATAGGTCAGCGCGTAGGGCGGCAGCGCGGCCAGCAGGCCCTGCTGCCGCTGGATCGGCCTCGTTCGTGGTGGCCCAGGCCTGGAACGCCGGCCGGGGTCACCACGCGGCCGGAGTTGAACATCGCCCCGTGCCAGATCCCGCACAGCTCGTTGCACCGGACGGTGAACCCGCCGATGTGCTTGGGGGTGGTGTACGCGACGTTGTCCACCCCCGGGTTGGCGTCGGCTTTCACCCCGAGCTGGTAGGCCCAGAAGCTGTGGATCACGTCCAGCGAGGTCACGTGGAACGCGACCGCCCGGTTGTCCGGGCAGCACCAGCTGGGTGGTCTCCATCCCGCCGAACTGCGGGTAGCGGTAGGTGAACTGCCACTGCTGGCCGATGACCTGCACCTGGAGCATGTTGCTGCCGGTGGCTTCCAGACCGGGTCCGGCCCCTCGCCTGCGCCCGCGCCGGCCGGGATGATCAGCTCGACGGTGCCGAACACGAACGCGGCCAGCACGATGACCGCGGTCCCGCCGATCCAGGTGGCCTGGATCCCGGTGTGCCCGAACAGCGGCGGCCCGTCCTCGTCGTCACCGTCCCGGTGCCGCCAGTTGATCAGGGTGTAGCCGAAGTAGGTCCACACGAAGAGCATCACCGGTGCCGCGGCCATCGCCAGCAGGGCGATGTCGAACTGCTGGCTGGCCGCCGAGGTCGGACATCCGTCCCGGCGGCAGGTGGTAGGCCCACGCGAACCAGATAACGAGATCAGCGGCGATAGCCAGCACGGCCCAGATCAGGAAGATCCGCAGACCGTGATTCGGCTCTGCCTTCCCGGAGGCGCGGGGGCCGCCGGGGCCTGGGACTCGGCCATCAGGCTGACACCTCCATGTTGCCCATCATGTAACCGAGCGTCTGCATCGGGCCGCCGTTGCCGTCGAGGAACCCGCCGCCGCAGGGGATGAAGCACTGCCAGCGGAACGTGCCGGTGGTCTTCGGGGTCATGAAGCTGAACTTCACCATCGAGTGCGGGCCCTGAGGTGCAGGGCGACATCACCGCAGGCGCTGCTTGTTGAACAGCGCGGTGATAGGCGAGGCGATCGGGACGTACACGTGCAGGCTGGGGATGGCGAACGTGTGGCCCGACGCTGCAGTCCGACCAGGTGTTGCGGACCGAGCTGCCTGACGGCTGGTCCCGAGGGGCTTGCCGACGGTCTTGAACTGCTGCACGGTCATCGAGTTGCCCACGGTGCCCTGGACCTGGCTCCAGAAGTTGTTACGGGCCGGGGTGCAGCCGTCGTAGCCCAGGATCGTCATGTTCACCCGGGTGTTCGCCGGGACCTGGAACAGCGTGGTGTGCACCCAGGCCTTGGTCTTCGGGTCCTGGACGAAATAGCTGACCCAGTCCGGCCTCGAACTGCACCGTGTTCTGCGGATCCTCCTGGAGGACCACGTTCACGACTCCCCCGGACGCCTCGGGCGCGAAGTTCACCACAGCGAGGCTGCTGCCCAGGTAGTGGACGCTTATGAAGACCGCACCGGCGACCACGGCGGCGAACGCCACCAGCAGGGTCACGATACGGGCCGGCAGAGACACCAGTCACCACCTCGCTTCTTCGCGGCGCCTTGCGCACACGACTGGGCCGGCCGCAATGTCCCAGAACTTGCGGGCCGGAGGTCTCGTCTGGTCCTGATCTTGCGATCGTTCGCCTTGCCTGGGCAACCTGGAAGGCGTTGAATGACGAAATTGTCATGATCAGAGCGCCTTTCGGCCGGTACCTCCCGCTCTAGCGAGGCAACCTGACTACTTACCGTCCTGATCTATTAACTGATTGTTACCGCTTGCGGCTCGCGCAACACCTCTGACCACAGAGCAAGTGCTGCAATGGTTTGCCAACTGCCTCTAGGGTTGACCACACCCCTCGTGGCGGTACATCCTCGACGGAGGGGATCGTCCAGGCGGTGGCCTGCCACCGCTCCGCGCTGACGCGTCGCCCACATAGCCCATGCAACGTAACCCACCTGCGAAGACGGGTCCCCTGCCGGGGTCATATCCCACGGCGGCGCGGCTCCTCGTCGTCGATGACGAGCCGCAGATCCGCGAGTTCATCGCCCGCGCTCTGACGGCAGCCGGCTATGCAATCGATTTCGCGGGATCGGGCAAAGAAGGGCTCGTCCAGGCCACGGCCGGCGACTATGACCTGGTCATCCTGGACCTGGTCATGCCGGACATGGACGGGCGGGAGATCCTCGCCCGGCTCCGCCACGACCGGCCTGATCAGGCCGTGCTCATCCTCTCGTGCCTGGCCGACGTCACTACTAAGGTGGATTGCCTGGAACTGGGGGCGCAGGACTACCTGACCAAGCCGTTCTCCCTGGCCGAACTGCTGGCCCGGGTGCGGGTCAGGCTCCGGGACGACGGGCATCCGCTGAACGAGGTCCTGAGGTCAGGAGAGCTCGTGCTTGATTTCGGCCGGCTGGAAGCCAGCATCGGGCATGGCCCGGTGCCGCTCACCCGCCTGGAGTTCCTGCTGCTCCGGGAGCTCATGGAGCACGTCGGGCAGTCCGTGCCCAAAGGGCAGCTGCTCGCCTCGGTGTGGGGGTACGACTTCGATCCGGGCTCCAACGTGGTTGACGTCTGCGTCCGCCGCCTCCGCTCGAAACTCGGTTTCGACCTGATCAAGACGGTGCGTGGTGAGGGATACCAGCTCACCGCGTAGAGACGGGAGGGCCGGGTGGCTCCGGCTGCGCCAGCACACTCCCAGCAGGGCCATCGCCCCGGAGCCGCCGCCCGCAACGGCTCCGCTGAACGTCACGCCCCTGGAGGCCAGGACCCCGGTCGCCGCGGGGCGGTGGCACTCGCTCCCGGCCGGGCTGGCCTTCACCCGGGAGCGCCAGCCGCCGCGCCACCGCCCGGGCGGCCCGGGCCCGGGGCAACTTCAGCTGGCCGTGGCGGGTCGCCTGGGTCGACCGTGGCCTGGGCGCTGTTCTCCGTGGTGAACCTGCTCGCCATCCTGGTGTTCTCGCACTGGGAGACGGTCCCGTTCCACTTCATCTGGATCAGCCTGACGCTGCTTTACGGGTTCCGGGTCTGGGCGACCCGGCCGACGCTGTGGGTGCTCGCCGTGGTCATGGTGACCACGTTCGCCGCGATCAGCTGGGACGTCTACCGGGGCGCCCAGTCTGTGGACGAGCTCAACGAGGTCCCGCTGATGGCCATGATGTTCTGGCTGATGGTGTGGCATGCCCAGCGCAGGCTGGACGCGGACCACGAGCGGGACCTGGTCAGCGACGAGAACGCGCGGCTGCTGGCCACCCAGCGCCGGTTCCTGCAGGACGCCTCGCATCAGCTGCGCACGCCCATCACGATCGCGCTCGGCCACGCCGAGCTGCTGGCCCGGGAACTCACCGACCGGACCGAGCACCGGGACATCCAGGTGGTGGTGGGCGAACTGACCCGGCTGCGGCGCCTCGGCGAGCGGCTGCTGGTCATCGCGGCCTCCGAGGACCCGGACTTCCTCCGCCCGGAGCCGGTCGCGCTGGACGGGTTCACGATGGACGTCATCCGGCGCTGGCGGCCGACCGCCGACCGGCAGTGGCAGGTCGGCCAGCTGGACGCGGTCACGGTCCAGCGCCGACCGCGAACGGCTCGGCCTGGCGGTGGACGCGCTGCTGGAAAACGCCGTCCGGCACACCGGCAGCGGCGACATGATCCAGCTGTCGGTGCTGGTGAATGCCGCCCGGCCTGCCGGTGCGTATGATCGTCGCGGACACTGGCGAGGGGATCGCGCCCAGCGAGCTCGAGCACATCTTCGACCGGTTCCGGACCGGCTCGCCGCCGGCCAGGACCACACGAAACGGCACCACGGGGGATGGCAGCACGGGAACCGGGTCCAAGGGCACCGGGCTGGGCCTGGCCCTCGTGCGGGCGGTGGCCCACGCGCACGGCGGCGACGTGCGCGTGCGCAGTACCCCTGGCGTGGGCACCGAGTTCGAGCTGGTCCTGCCGGCCCCGGCGGTCAGCGCCGGGCGCTGTACCCGGTCCTCCCGCTGAGCTGGTCCAGCAGCCCCCCGGAGCCCGAACCGGATCGGACGCTGAAGGACAACCAATGGCCAAGCAGGAACCGATGACCCAGGACCCCGCGAGGACGCAGGAGCACGGCGGGCTGAGCGCCGGCCCGGCGGCGCCGTCCCCGCACCCGGGCCCCGCGCCCGCGGACGGTCCGCCCGCGGGCCCGGGCCGGGGCTTCCGCGGCTGGTTCGGCAGGCTCAGCCGGGTCCGCAAACTGCTCCTGACCTGGTCGGCCTCGGTGCTGGCCGTGGTGATCGCGCTGCTCGCCATCGGCGCCACGTCCAGCGGGACGGCGAA
This sequence comes from uncultured Actinomycetes bacterium, assembly GCA_963723595.1. GTDB lineage: Bacteria > Actinomycetota > Actinomycetes > Streptosporangiales > Streptosporangiaceae > RYN-230. Next base: position 1,165,931 of record CAVRRQ010000006.1, on the reverse strand, counting down.
GCACGCGCCGCCGCCCCGCGCCCCGGCGTTCACCCTCGCCCAGCTCGGGCACCCGGGCCAGCACATCTCGCTGGCCCAGTACGCCGGCCACCCGCTGATCCTGAACTTCTTCGCCTCCTGGTGCGAGCCCTGCCAGCGGGAGACCCCGCTGATCGCGCGGTTCTACCGCAGCCGCCGGCGCAGCGTCATCATCGTGGGTATCGACGTCAACGACAGCAACCCGGCCGGGCCTGGCGTTCGCCCGCAAGATGGGCGTGGCCTACCCGGTCGCGTCCGACCCGGCGCCGATGACCACGGCACTGTCGTACGGGGTGACGGCGCTGCCGCAGACGTTCTTCCTCAACCCGCAGCACCGGATCGTCAAGCGGGTGATCCGCGCGGTGACGCTGACCGACCTGCGCAGCGGGATAGCCACTCATGACCAAGCAGAGCGCACGGAGCTGAGCCGAGTGGACGTCCCGACCCGCACCGACCCGCCGTATGTGCCCGATCCGGACCAGCCGGTGGGCCCCGCACCAGAAGACCCCGCGCTGGCTGCTGCTGGCCGGCGCGCTGATCGTGGTGGGCATCGTCCTCGTCGCCCTGGTGCAGAGGCCCTCCCACGCGCAGCAGGCCGGCGACCTGAAGGGGTTCCTGGCCGACGTCAACACCGATATCGAGTCGTGCGCGGGGGGCGTCCGCGAGTCATTCCAGGCCCTGCACGGGGTCAACGCCGGCGCGGACTCCGCGAGGAACGTCCAGGACACCATCAAGATCGCCCGGTATGGCGCGACCAACTGCTCCCCGGCCAACAACGAGCTGCTCGATGACCTCACCCAGTACCAGGTGACCGAGTCGCTGGCCGGATTCCACCTGGACACGGCGGTCAACGACCTGGTCACCTGGGCGTTCCCGTACGCCCAGCGGGTACAGAACGACGTGGCAGACGAGCTGGGCGCGCAGGACGCGGCCAAGCGGCAGCAGTACGCCGCGGCGCTGCAGCGGGACACCGGCGACCTGAACCGGCAGCGGGCCGCCATCGACCAGATCCTGATGAAGGCGATCACCGCGACCGGGGCCAAGGCACCCCGCCGCCCCTTCCGGGCTAGCCGCCACGGGCGGGACCGGAGCGGCATCGCGCTGACGGGCCGGACGAACTGGGCTGGCATGGGCGGGCGCCCGAGCGGGCTGGCCGGCGGCTGCTGGCGCGCGGCGCTCGCGGTCGCCCAGGGCGGCTCCCGGGCTCACCGCGCTCGCCCCGGTCCGGCGGCTGTTTCCCGCGCTGGCCGGGGCCGGGTCGCCCGATCATGTGGCGCTGACCTTCGACGACGGCCCGGACCCGCGCTTCACCCCGCGGTTCCTGGCCATGCTGGACGCCCGCCGGGTGCACGCGACCTTCTTCCTGCTCGGCCCCATGGTGCAGGCCGCCCCGGGGCTCGCCGCCGAGATCTCCGCGGCCGGGCACGAGATCGGCGTGCACGGCTGGGACCACCGCTACGCCACGCTGCGCGGCCCGCGGGCGCTGCACGACGATCTGGCCCGCGCCTGCGACACGATCGCGGCGGCGACCGGCGCCGTCCCCGGCTGTACCGCCCGCCGTACGGGGTACTCAGCGCCGGCGCCCTGATCGCCGCCCGCCGCCTCGGGCTGCGGCCGATCCTGTGGACTACCTGGGGACGGGAGTGGGCTCCAGGGGCCACCCCGGGCGAGGTGCAGGCGACCCTGGCCAGCACCCTGGACGGCGGGGCGACGGTGCTCCTGCACGATTCCGACGCACCGCCCCGGCCGGCAAGGCGGCGGCGGCCCTGGGCGTGCTGCCCTGGCTGCTGGACGACTGTGCCCGCCGCGGCCTGCGCGTGGGCCCGCTCGCCGAGCACGCGGCGCAGAAGACCTCCTCGGCCTCAGGAGAAGTTAAAGCAGTCGTATGCGGGAAGTAAGGGGTGACACCGGGCTGAGGAATCCTCAGGGCATCTTCAGCTGACGTCCAGGCTCGTGGTGCTTACTGGAGGTTGCCTGAGAACGGCGGGCCACGAGCCCGGCCGCTTACCAGGGCAACGACGCAACGTAGGCTGACTTCCGGGCAAAGGTGATACGGATGCAAGAAGGTCAGGACCGGAGTGGGGACCAGCCGCCGGAGTACCTGGGTGCGTGGTCACCCATCCCGGCCGGGGACCAGCCGGACCGGCCCGCCGGGGAGGAGCCGGCCGCTGCGGGGAGCCTGGCTGAGCAGGATGAGCCCGCCTCGCCGGAGGGCACCTGGATAATCCCGGCCGCGGGAGATCAGCGGTCCGGCACCCAGGGGCAGGACTCCGCCGGGCCGTACCTTCGGGCAGGACCGTCCGAGCCGGAAGTCCCGGGGCAGGGCCCCGAGCAGCCCCGCCAGGGCCCGGCCAGGCTGAGCACGGCCTGGCGGGCCTGGGCTTCGGCGGCCAGGCCCGGCCGCGCCGGGCGGAGCGGTCCCGGGCGCGCACCAGCCTCCCCCGGCTCCCGGCCCAGACAGCTACGGTCAGGGCAGCTACGGCCAGGCGGCCTACGGGCAGCCCGGACAGAGCCAGCCGACCACCGCCTTCGGCCAGCCCGGCTACGGCGAGCCGGGCCACAGCCAGCGCCTACCGGCCAGCCCGGTACGGCCAGCCGGGCTACGGCCAGCAGCTCCCGGCCAGCCCGGCTACGGGCAGCCCGGCCACGGCCAGCAACCCCACGGCCAGCCCGGATACGGCCAGCCGGGGCACAGCCAGCCGACCGCCGCGTTCGGCCAGGCCGCGGCGTCCGGTGGCTACGGCCAGCCGGGTGAGCTACGGCCAGCCAGGCGGCTACGGCCAGCCGCGGATACGGCCAGCAGGGCGGCTACGGCCAGTCCGGCGGCTACGGTGGCCAGGACCCGTGGGGCACGCCGCCCGGCGGGTCCGGGGGCGGCTGGGGCTCAGGCGACATCATCGGCTACGGCTCAGGAGCCGGAACCGCCGCGCCGCGGCCGCGGCGGCCGGGCCCTGATCTACGTGGTCGTGGCCGCGCTGGCCGCCGGGGTCGGGGCGGGCGCCGTGGTGGCGCTGAACCACAACTCCCAGTCCCCCGGCAACACCGTCTCCTCGCAGCAGATCCCCTCACCGAACCGCAACGCGGCCGGCAACGCCAACACCACCAACCTCAACGAGGAGTCGGTAGCGAACAAGGTCAAGCCGGGCATGGTGGACATCAACTCCACGCTCAAGTACCAGGACGGCGCGGCCGCCGGGACCGGCATGATCCTTTCCTCCAACGGCGTGGTGCTGACCAACAACCACGTGGTCGAGGGCTCCACGCATCTCACCGCGACGACCGTGGTGGACGGCAAGAAGTACCAGGCCACGGTGATCGGGGTGGACCCCACCGACGATGTGGCCCTGATCAAGCTGCAGGGCGCCGCCGGGCTGAAGCCGGTGCAGGTCGGTGACTCGTCCAAGGTCACGCCTGGGCACCGGGGTCGTGGCCATCGGGAACGCCGGCGGCACCGGGGGCAGCCCCACCGTGACCAGCGGGACGATCACGGCGCTGGGCCGGACCATCACCGCCAGCGACTCAGGCAGCGGCTCGAACACCGAGACGCTGCACAACATGCTGCAGACCAACGCGCCGATCGCGGAGGGCGACTCGGGCGGCGCGCTGGCCAACGCGGCCGGCCAGGTGATCGGCATGAACACCGCCGCGAACAGCCAGTCGCTGGGCGGGGCGGGCACCTCGATGGGGTTCGCGATCCCCATCAACCGGGCGCTGTCCATCGCCAGGAAGATCGCCGCGGGGAACGCCAGCGGCGCACATCCTGATCGGGCCGAAGGGCTTCATGGGCGTGGGCGTGGACGCGGTCACGTGACGCCAACGCCTGCCTGGCGCAGAGCGGCGTCGGGGCCGGCTACCAGGTGCCGACCCAGTCGGGTGCGCTGGTCTGCAACGTGTACCCGGGCACCCCGGCGTACAAGGCGGGCGTCCGGGCCGGCGATGTGATCACCGGGGTCAGCGGGCAGTCGGTGACCACCGCCAGCGGGCTGACCAGCGTGATGCTCAAGTACAAGCCGGGCGCGACGGTGTCGCTGACCTGGGTGGACACCAGCAAGCAGAGCCACACCTCGTCCCTGACCCTGATCAACGGGCCGGTGAAGTAGGCAGGTCAAGCGGAGAGCGCGGCGGCCGGGCACCCGGCCGCCGCGCTCTGCTTGCTGCACCCGGCCGTTGAGCTAGCTCGTCAGCCAGGCCCGGAGGCGTGACTCCACCTCGGCGATCTGGGCCATGGGGACGTGCTCGGCGCGGGAGTGGGCGACTTCGGGGTCACCGGGGCCGTAGTTGACCGCGGGCATCCCGAGTTCCGAGAACCGGGCCACGTCGGTCCAGCCGAACTTGGCCCGCGGGGTCCCGCCCACCGCGGCGAGCAGCGTGGCGGCGGCGGGGTCGGTCAGGCCCGGCCGGGCCCCGGCGGCCCAGTCGGTGAACGTCACGTCCCAGCCCGCGAAGATCTCGCGCACATAGTCCTGGGCCTGCTCCACGCGTGCGGTCCGGGGCGAAACGGTGGTTCACGGTGACCACGCACTCGTCCGGGATGACGTTGCCCGCCACTCCCCCGCTGATGTAGACCGCGTTGAGCCCTTCGTGGTACCTCAGCCCCTCGACCTCGGGTTCACGGGCCACGTAATTCGCGCAGCACGTCCAGGATGGGGCCGCCTGGTGAATAGCGTTAGTGCCATTCCAGGACCTGGCGCTGTGCGCGCGCTCGCCGGTCACGCGGACCTCCGCCCGCATCGTGCCCTGGCAGCCGCCCTCGATGATCGCGCTGGTCGGCTCGAGCAGCACGGCCAGGTCGCCATCCAGCAGCTCCGGCGGAATTCCGGGACAGCCGGAGCAGGCCGTTGCGCTCAGCCTCGACCTCCTCGCCGTCGTAGAACACGTAGGTCACGTCGCGGCGCGGCTCAGGCAGGGAGGCCGCCAGGCGCAGCTGGACCGCGACGCCGGACTTCATGTCGCAGCCGCCGCAGCCGTACAGCAGATCCCCGTCGAGGCGGGCCGGGAGGTTATCGGCGATCGGCACAGTGTCGATGTGCCCGGCCAGCACCACCCGCTCCGGCCGGCCCAGCGTGGTCCGCGCGACCATGGCGTTGCCGTCCCGGAACAGGTCCAGGTGCGGGAGGCGGCGCAGCGCGGCGTCGATCATGCCGGCCAGGCGTTCCTCATCACCGCTGACCGAGGGTATATCTACCAGGGCCGCGGTCAGGGCCGCCGGATCCTGGGAAAGGTCAAGGTCTAGGTCCACGCGGGGAGCCTAATCGCAGGGACCGGGTGAGCGCCGGCGCGGGGGCGCGAATAGCTGGCGGCGATACCGCATGAAGTGATACATACGGGGGACTGTGCGCCCGACAAAGGGGGACGGATGAGGATCCGCGCTGGCCTGCTCGCCATCACCATGCTCGCCCCGGCCGGGCTGGCCCTGACCCCGAGTGCGCAGGCCGCTGTGCCGGCGCGGACCCAGGCCGCGGCAGCCACGCCGTCCAGTTCCGGCACCTTCGGTAAAGCCGTCTATGTCAAGAACGTGGTCAGCCCCGGCGTGGCCCCGCCGAGCGCGGTGGCCATCGCCGACGTCACCGGCGACGGGCGGCCGGACCTGATCGTGAGCACGGTCGATCCTGACAATATGCACGGTGGCACCACCGTCGCGGTGTACCGCCAGCGTGACAACGGGACGCTCGCGGCGCCGGTGGCCGCGAAGGCCCCTCCCCCTGACTACAACGACTACAACCCCGACATCACCGTCGCCGACCTGTACGGCAACGGCCAGAGAGAGATCCTCGTTCCCGAGTACACCTACGTGGACGTGTTCGCCTACCACCACGGCCGGGCTCACCGGCCCGACGCGCCTGCCGGTCGATGCCGTGTCAACCTGACCGTGGCTGACATGAACCGCGACGGGCATCCGGATCTGCTGGCCAGCACGAACGTAGGCGGGAAGGCCCATATCTATCTGGGCAGCGCCGCGCATAAGTTCAAGCTTTGCGCGAACACTGACGTTCCAGGAAAACGCTGACTTCCTGCCGCTCTTGTCCGCCGCCGACTTCAACCATGATGGCCGGATGGACATCGTCCACCGGAACGGGGACTCCTTCTCCGTCAGTCTCCAGGGTTCACGCGGCCGGTTCGGCAGTGCGAAGGCGTATACGCCTGCGCCGATAGGCGGCGTGGTGTTCCCGGTCGCCGACCTGGCCGTCGGTGATGTCACCGGTGACGGCAGGCCCGACGTGATCACCGACACGCAGGCCAACAGCCCGTGGTCCGGGGTCGAGGTGTTCGCCGGCACCGGCACGGGCACGTTCAAGGCCCCGGTGGTGTACCCGACGCTTGATTCCCCGGATGGAATGACCCTCGCGGACCTGAACGGCGACGGGCGCAAGGACCTCGTCATCAACCACGACGGCTGGAACGCCGTCGGCGTCATGCTGCAGACCAGCCGGGGCACCTTCGCGCCTGAGACGTTGTACCCGGCCTTCACGGGCGGCGACACGCCGGCGGTCGGGGACCTCAACGGCGACGGGAAGCCGGACATCGCGGTCACCGCTGGGTCGGACGGTATCGCGATCCTCTACGCCAAATAGCCTGGCACCGTCTCGGCGGCGTCAGGCCCGGCTGCCTCGGGCATGATGGCCACACCAGCACCACCCGCCGAACGGAGAGCTCATGTTCCACGTTGACTCGGAGGTCGGCCGGCTGCGCCAGGTCGTGCTGCACCGCCCCGAGCTGGAGCTCAAGCGGCTCACTCCGGACAACGCCAGCGAGCTCCTGTTCGACGGCGTGCTGTGGGCCGAGCGGGCCCAGGCGGAGCACGACGAGTTCGCGGAGGCGCTGCGCGCCCGGGACGTGGTCGTGCACTACTACGGGGACCTGCTGACCCAGACGCTGGAGGTCTCCCAGGCCCGGGAGTACATCCTGGACCGGGTTTTCGACTCCCGGCTGAACGGGCCGCTGGCCTGCGCGGCGCTGCGGGCCGCGGTGGAGAGACTCCCGTCCCCGATGCTGGCCCAGGCCCTGACCGGGGGGATCACCAAGCAGGAGATCCTGGAGCTGACCCCGGAGCCGAAGAGCATCGCGTTCCACTCCCTGGACGCCGGCAGCTTCGTGCTCGCCCCGCTGCCGAACCTGCTGTACCAGCGCGACACCTCGTCCTGGATCTACGGCGGCGTCTCGGTGAACGCGATGGCGATGCCGGCCCGGATGCGCGAGACCGTCAACGACGAGGCCATCTACCGCTGGCACCCCATGTTCGCCCGCGACACCTTCGAGGTCTGGTACCACGGCGCGGACGCGGCCCCGGCGACCATCGAAGGCGGCGACATCCTGGTCATCGGCAACGGTGCGGTGCTGGCCGGGATGAGCGAGCGGACCACCCCCCAGGCGGTCGAACTGATCGCGCACCGGCTGTTCTCGGCCGGGGCGGCCCGCTGCCTGGTCGCCATCGACATGCCGAAGGCCCGGGCGTTCATGCACCTGGACACCGTGATGACCATGTGTGACTACGGCGTGTTCACCAAGTACATGAATCTGGGCATGCTGCCGTCGTACACGGTGGAGCCGGGAGCCAGCGCCCGCGAGCTCAAGGTCACCGACCATCCGCCGGAGGACATGCACACGGCGATCGCGGCCGCTCTGGGGCTGCCCAGCATCAAGGTGCTGGCCGCCAGCCAGGACCCGGCGGCCGCGCAGCGGGAGCAGTGGGACGACGGCTGCAACGTGCTGGCCATCGAGCCCGGCGTGGTGGTGGCCTACGACCGCAACGTCACCACCAATTCCTACCTGGAGGAAAACGGGGTTGAGGTGGTGCCGGTGCCCGGCAGCGAGCTCGGCCGGGGCCGCGGCGGCCCGCGGTGCATGAGCTGCCCCGTCGAGCGCGACGCCTGAGCAGGCATCATCGGCCGGGGGCTGGCGAGGGGGCAGCTAGTGCTACAACAGAGCCGCAGATGAGGGTCGGGATCTCCGGGACGCACGGGACCGGGAAGACGACGCTGGCCGGGGCGCTGTGCGCGCGCCTGCCCGGCCACGTGATGGCGGACGAGCCGTACCACCTGCTCGAGGAAGAGGGGTATGAGTTCGGGTTCCCGCCATCGCTGGAGGATTACCGGGCACTGCTGGCATGCTCGGTGCGCAGCCTGAGCTCGCCGCTGCCACCCGGGATCGTCTTCGACCGGACGCCGCTGGACTATCTCGCCTATATGGCCACGACCGGAGCGGACCCCTCCGATGAGGCCGGCGCTGCAGCGCTCCAGCCGGCCTTTGAGAGCCTCGACCTGCTGGTCATCACGCTGATCACGCCGGAGACCGAGCAGGTCCTGCCGGCCGCGGAGATGCCCGGGCTCCGATCGCAGATGAATGACGCACTGCTGGCACTGGTCCACGACGACCCGCTGAACGCCTGGGAAGACATCCCCGTGCTGGAACTCGACGGACCGCTCGACGGCCGCCTGAGCGCGGTCCTCGCCGCGCTGGACCAATCCCGGCGTCCCGCCCCCCGGAACTGAACGCCCCGACCATCACGCCCGCCCGCCGCCACACGCTGCACGGAATGTCTCAGGTCTCCGTTGTAGTACTAGCTGCTTGGTTGTCCTATAAAGCTGATGTCGCCATTAGTTTCCAGGACTGCCCACCTGATGTCGTCGAGTGAGCCAATTTGACTCAGCCGCGCCTTCTCGGCCAGGTCATCGAGGGTAAGCCGTTCCCGGCGCATGTTGCGCTCGATGAGCTTGCCGTTCTCGACGAGCACGATCGGCTCACCCTGCAGGAACGGGCGCGTCCGGCGGAACCGGAAGCCGAGGTAGGAGGTGAGGACCTGCATGATGCCGATGGTGCACAACACAATGAGCACACCGGTCACCGACATATCGTTCTGGGTCACGCCTTGCTGGATCAGGTCGCCGATGACGATCAGCAGGATGAGGTCAAACGGCTGCAGGGTTGACAGCTCCCGGCGCCCCAGGACCCGGGTAAAGGTGAACACGACCACGTAGATGATGACCGCGCGCAGCACGATGTCCATGGCTAGGGGAAGACTGTGACTGCACGGTGAACGATCATAAGCTGAGTACCTCCGTCGTACAGGGCTACATCCTGGGGATGCCTGCCCAGGTTGGTCGGATTGGTCTGCCAGGAGATCCACACGCGATAGGCCTCGCCGGCGGGGACCTTCCCGAAGTCCCAGACCTGCCACGGGCCCTGGGCACTTTCATTCGACGGCTGGGGCGCGACCCCGTTGACGGTCATGCCCTCGAACCAGCCGTTGCCGAGGTACAGCCGTGCGTCCTGCAGCTGCTGATGGGGTGTTATGACGATCTCGGTGGTGAAGATCAGTCCGCCCCGGATGTGCGCCGGCGAGTTAACCAGCAGCGACGCCGCGGGGCTCTGGGCGCGGGCGTAACTGGCCCGCTGGCCGAATACATTCAGCAAGGCCAGCACGGCGATGGCCGCGACCATTACCAGAGCAATCCGCCGCCACCACACATGGTGGCTCCGGCCCGTGAGATTCTGGTGCCGGTCCCGGTCGATACCGATTGGGGTGTCTGCGCGTGCCATCGTCTGCCTTCGTGAGCCAGCCTGCCTGAGCGGACAGTACGGTCCCGGCTCCCCAAAGGCACGCCGCCACGCCAGGCCGGAGACTGGTCATAGGTAACGATGGGATACGCGGGAGAAATGAATGCCCTTCGCCCGCCGTAGTCGGGACCATGGTCCTGAGCCCACGGGCCCCGGCGCGGCTAAGGTCAGGTGAGGTGGACCGATAGTTAGCCGCAGCGCGCCTGGCCTGGGCCAGGTAGCAGCAGATAGGAAAACTCAGCCAGATGGACGCAGCGGCGGCTCAGCAGAGGATCGGTGTATTCCTGCTCGATGATCATGAGATCGTCCGCCTGGGGGTGAAGGATCTCCTGGAGGCCGAGGCCGACATCGTCGTGGTCGGTGAGGCGGGCACCGCAGAATCCGCCCTGGCCAGGATCCCGGCCCTGAAGCCGGACGTGGCCATACTCGACGTACGCCTGCCGGACGGTGACGGCGTCAGCGTGTGCCGCGACATCCGGTCGAAGATGCCGGAGGTCGCCTGCCTGATGCTCACCTCCTTCGGGGATGACGAGGCGCTGTTCGACGCGATCATGGCCGGTGCCGCGGGGTACGTGCTCAAGCAGATCCGCGGCACCGACCTGGTCGGCGCGGTGCGGGCCCTGGCCGCCGGGCAGTCCCTGCTGGACCCGGTCGCAGCCAGCCGGGTGATGAAGCGGATGCGGGACCAGGCCACGCGCTCCGATCCGCTGACCGGGCTGACCACCCAGGAACGGCGGATCCTGGAACTGATCGGCGAGGGACTGACCAACCGGCAGATCGGCGAGCGCATGTTCCTCGCCGAGAAAACGGTCAAGAACTACATCTCGGCACTGTTCGCGAAGCTGGGCATGGAACGCAGGACACAAGCCGCCGCCTTCGCGGTCCGGGTCTTTGACGAGCAGGAAAAGCTCGCCCGGAATTAGTGCCCCGGCCCCTCCGCGACGCCGGGTGCCGGACGTGGCACGCGCCACTGCAGTTCCGTTCCGCCACTCTCCGCCGGGCCGATAGTGAGCGTGCCGTCGTACTGTTCGGCCCGCCGGGCGAGGTTGGCCAGCCCGCTGCGGCGGGGCGTAGCCGAGATACCGGTGCCATTGTCCCGGACGAGGAGGCTGAGCTCACTGCCTAGCGTGATGCTCACCTCGACGCTGGTCGCTTTGCCGTGCCTGGCGGCATTGGACAGGGCCTCCCGCAGAGCGTGCAGCATGTCCTCACCGATGTCACCGGGAACCTGCTCGTTCAGCCTGCTGTCCAGCCGCAGGGTTGACGTCATGCCCATGGGCTCGGCCATCTCCTCGATCACCGCCATGACCTTGTCGCGCAGGTCAGGAGGTGCTGTGCCGCGTGCCTGCAAGTCGAAGATCGCCTGCCGGATGTCGGTGATCGTCACGTCCATGTCGTCCACGACGCTGCTCACGCGGTCCTTGACGGCCCGGCCGTCGATCAGGGGGATGGTGCCCTGCAGCTTCATCCCGCTGGCGTAAAGCCGCTGGATCACCAGGTCGTGCAGGTCCCGCGCGATCCGGTCCCGGTCTTCGAACACGGCCAGCCGCTCCGCGTCACGGCGGCGCTCAGCCAGTTCCAGCGCGATCCCCGCCTGCGCCGCGAAGATCGTGACCAGCTCAGCAGCGGGCTGATCCAGTGGTACGCCGCCCGGGTGGCGGCCAACGGTCAGCACACCGCGCGCGTTGCCTGGCGCGCCCAGCGGAAACAAGATCGCCGGGCCCAGGTCCAGGTTTTCCCTGGCGGCCTTGGCGACCCGGTCGTCATGGCGGAAGTCCTCCACCCTGGCCGGCTGCCCGGTGGCGAGCACCTCCCACGAGAGCGACGCCTCCGCGGGAAGGACCAGGCCCAGCGCACGCTGCGCGCCCTGCCCGGCCACGTGATTGATCATCAACTGCCGGTGGGCCGAGTCGGGAAGCGCCAATGCGACGAGGTCAGCCCCGGTCAGCTCCAGGGTCTGCTCGGTGACGAACCTCAGCACATCCTCCACCGCAGCCCCGGCCAGCAGCCTTCGGGTCACTTCGGAACTAGCCCGCAGCCACCGCTGCTGCCGCTGCCCCTCATCGAACAGCCGGGCGTTCTCGATCGCCACCCCGGCCGCGGCGGAGAGCGCGGTCACCAGGATCTCGTCTTCCTCGTCGAACGCCGTGCCGTCCAGCTTTTCGGTGAGGTACAAGTTGCCGTAGACCTCATCGCGGATCCGGATCGGCACACCGAGAAAGGTACGCATGGGGGGGTGCCCGTCGGGGAAACCGGAGGATTGAGCGTGGCTGGCGATGTCGGCGAGCCGCAGCGGGCGCGGGTCCCTGATCAGCAGCCCTAGCAGGCCACGCCCTTCGGGCCAGTGATCAATCCCGGCGATGGTGGCCTCATCCAGGCCCACCGGGATGAAGTCGGCCAGCCGGCCACCCTCGCCGACAACGCCGAGCGCACCGTACCGCGCGTCCACCAGGGCAACCGCCGCTTCCACGATGCGACGGAGCACCGCCTCTAGTTCGAGGTTGCTGCCCACTGCGACAACTGCCTCCAGGAGGCCGTGGACCCGGTCGCGTGCAGCGACCACAACCTGCAGGCGACCCTGCAGCTCCGCCAACAGGTCATCAAGCGGCAAATGCGGCAGGATCGAAGGTGGCCCTGAGGATTCCACAGAGGCATGCCTCCTCTGACAGCCTCGGGAGTGCGACACCCCCGAGCATATTGCAGGCGAGTCCACCGTTACTGGTCAGCCGGCGCTCGCGCGGGGCGCTCAACGAGCCTTGCCCGAAGCTGGACGGATCCGCGAGTACTGGTCGGGTGTCACCATGGCGATATGGCCGTCACCTAGCCACTTGACCACATACGGCGGAAGGCCATTCTCGCCGACGATGCCAATGATGAGTCCGGTACGAGTTCCGGTGCCGCGGACGACAAGCATGTCGCCCACCGTCGCCCGCATTATGGCACCGGCCTAAGACATGCGGAATTCATGTCTGCCTCCCGAGCCTAATCTGGTGAGCGGGTCCGCAGCTCGTCATTCTTCATGGCGGCTCGGAACCCTCCGGATGCGCCGGCCGGTGACGTGCCGGGGGATGATGCGCACGAACTGCTCCTTGGCACCTCCGGGCCACGCCTGCACGCCCAGCTGCGCAATCGGGGCCCGCTCGTCCTCGGAGTCCACGAAGTGCGCCGCACCCTGGACGAGAACACTCCACCCCTCCTGCGTGACCGGCTGCATCTGGTCTATCTCGAACGCGACGTTGTACTCCGCGTCGGCGATCCCGGTGCGCAGGTCCCCCGCCATCGAGCTGTCCATCCCGGTGCGGAACACAATCGTTCCCTCGTGCAGGTCATAGTTGACCGGCAGGACCGTCGGCCCGAACCGGCTGGTGTATCCGATCCGGCCCACGCCACCTCCGGCGATCAGGGACAGGCACGCCGTCTCGTCCAGGACCTCTACGACGGGTTCGGAGATCGCAGCCTGACGGCCACCGTCCTCCGGTTGCTGAGTTGCCACCGCTGTCTCCTCTCATGGCCGGCCCCTGGAATTCATTCATGCAGGGCACGCCTCTTCGCTCACGATGGCTTTACGCGGCTGGATCCGTTAGGGCCGAAGGTCGGTTCCCAGGGAGCCCTGGGTCCCGGCAGTGCAGGGTTCCGCTGAAGGCCGCCTGCGGAGGGACTGAAGTCCTTCCCGCCCGGGCCTCGTGACCCTTCTTGCGGACACTGGATAACGGGAAGCTGCACATGAGGAACCAATTACCGGACCCTGGGCCCGGTACCTAAAGGAGGCACCAGAAATGCGCCGCAAGACTTTTGATGCGCTGGTCAGCGCGGGAGGGCTCGTCCTCGTGGCGGTCCTGCTCGTCGCAGGCGTCCTGCTGCTGTGGGGGCACTCATATGCGAACGGGCAGGTCTCCAGCCAGCTGTCCGCCCAGAAGATCGTCTTCCCGGCCAGGAGCAACGCTGAGTTCAAGGCCCTGCCGGCCTCCGACCAGGCCGCCATGGGCGTCTACGCCGGCCAGCCGATGACCACCGGCGCGCAGGCCAAGGCCTACGCCGACCACTTCATCGCCGTCCACCTGACTGAGATGGGCCAGGGCAAGACCTACTCGCAGCTGTCCGCCGAGTCGCTGGCCCAGCCCAAGAACGTGGCGCTGGCCGGCCTGGTGCAGACCGTGTTCCGCGGCACCACGCTCCGCTCGATGCTGCTCGAGGCCTACGGGTTCTGGCAGATCGGCCAGATCGCCCTGCTCGCCGCGATCGCGTCCTTCGCCGGCGCAAGCCTGCTGCTGATCCTCTCGATCGGCGGCCTGGTGCACGAGCGCCGGGTCCCGGCCGACACCGAAGTGCTGGCCAAGACGGTGCACGCCAGCACCGTCAACGCCTGACCATCTGGCCAGATCCGGCCCCGCCTTCAGCGGGCCGGATCTGGCGTGAGCGCCAGCCGGGCTCCTGCCCGCACTGGCGGATCCCGAGGGAGAACCATCATGAAAGCTGCAGTAGTCCGTGCGTTCGGCCAGCCACTGGTGATCGAAGACCGGCCGATCCCCGGACCTGGCCCCGGCCAGGTCGCCATCCGGATGGAGGCATCCGGGCTGTGTCACACCGATATCCACGCGGCCCACGGCGACTGGCCCGTCACCCCCACCCCGCCGTTCGTGCCAGGCCACGAAGGTGTCGGCATCGTCTACTCAGCCGGCGAAGGCGTGACCAGCATCCAGACCGGCCAGCGGGTCGCGGTGCCCTGGCTCGGCTACGCGTGCGGCTCATGCGAGCACTGCCTGACCGGCTGGGAAACCCTCTGCCTGAAGCAGCAGAACACCGGCTACTCCGTTGACGGCAGCTTCGCTGAGTACTTCACCGCCGACGCGGCCTTCGCGGCCCCGGTACCCGACGGCATCGACCCCATCGACGCGGCTCCGCTCAGCTGCGCAGGCGTCACCACCTACAAGGCGGTGAAGGTCGGCAACGTGCGGCCCGGCGACCTGGTCGCCATTTCCGGGATCGGCGGGCTCGGGCACCTCGCGCTGCAGTACGCCAAGATCTCCGGCGGCACCGTGGCCGCCATCGACATTACCGACGAGAAGCTTCAGCTGGCCAAGGATCTAGGCGCTGACCTGGTCATCGACGCCCGCGCCGAGGACCCGGCCAAGGTCCTGCAGGCGCACGGCGGCGCGAGCGTCGCGATCGGGCTGGCCGTGGACGACAAGTCGTTCGCCACCGCCTACGCGGGCCTGCGGCGGGGCGGCCGCCTCGTGCTGGTCGCCCTCCCCGCAGCCGGCACGCTGAAGATCCCGGTCTTCGACACCGTGCTGAACGCCACCTCGGTCATCGGGTCCATCGTCGGCACCCGCGCCGACCTGGCCACCGTGTTCGCGCTGCACCGCGAAGGCCGCACCCGCGTAGTGACCGAAACGCGCCCGCTCGCCGACGTGAACGACGCCATCGACGAAGTCCTGCACGGCAAGGCCAGGGCCCGCATCGTCCTGCAGCCCTGAGCAGGCAGCACAACTCCGGCCCGCCTGACGGCGCCAGGCGGGCCGGACCCACTCTCCCGGCGTGCGCCCTGGTCATCGTCCGCTTGCCTGGTGGATGAGGCCAGCCCCCATCAGGCCGCCACGATTGATCGGCGGGTCACGCCTGCGGGCTCGCGGCGATGACGGTGATAGCCCTGGTCAGGGTGGTGGTGATCTGGCTCGGGGAGGTACCGGGACTGGCCCAGAAGCGGAGCTCGATGTAACCGTCATCGTCGATGATGATCCTGATGTCGCGGCCGCCGGGCAGGGGCAGCCGGGCCGTGACGTCGGGGATGTCCTGGGTGACGTTGAGGCAGGCGGCCAGCCCGGCCGCGGTGAGCAGGCCGGTTATCACCAGCATCCGCTGCAGGCTCTCCTCCGGGTCGGGTTCCGCGGACGGCCCCGGACCCGCCGGTGGCAGTCGGGCTGAGTCGCCGCCCGGGGTGAGGGCCGGGCCGGACGGTTCCGTTATTGGTTCGGATCTTTGGCCGGCCGCGCGCGGAAACCCGGACTGGTGACCGCTGGCGCGGGTGGTGGCCAGGGCGGCGTAGAGGTCGGCGGGCTGGCGGACCCGGCCCGGGTCAGCGCGCCATTCGCTGACCGGCACCACCCCGGGCGGGACCAGGGGCAGGCCGCCGAGCAAGGCGGTGATCTGGGCGTGCGAGCGGGCGGTGATCGCGCCCGGCACGGCCTCGTTGTAGGCCGCCACTCCCGAGGCGACCGCGGCGGGAGCAAAGTCGCTGGTCAAATGGCTGATAGCGACAAAGCTGCCCGGCGCTAACCCCGCCGCCAGGGTGGCGACGATCCCGGCCGGGTCGTCGGCTTCGGGAAGGAAATGCAGCACGGCCAGGAGCAGGATGGCGGCCGGGCGGCCGAGGTCCAGGGTCCGGCCCGCCCCGGCCAGGATGGCGGCCGGGTCATGCAGGTCCGCGTCGAGGTAGTCGCAGGATCCTTCCGGGGTGCCGGTCAGCAGGGCGCGGGCGTGGGTCAGCACGAGCGGGTCGTTGTCGGCGTACACGACCCGGGCCGCCGGGCTGAGGGACTGGGCCACCTCGTGGGTGTTGTCCGGGGCCGGTAAGCCGGTGCCGATGTCCAGGAACTGGCTGACCCCCCGGGTTCCCGCCAGGTAACGGACCACCCGCCCCAGGAACTGCCGGTTCGCCCGGGCTCCCGCCACCACCTGCGGCCGGCACTCGACGACCCGCCGGGCTGCCTCGCGGTCCGGAGCGTAGTGGTCCTTGCCACCCAGCCAGACGTTGTATATCCGTGCCGGATGCGCCACCGCCGGATCGAAGCCGGGGACGGCCGGGTCAGTGTCGCGTGTCGTCATAGTTGCTTCTCCGTACCGCTGGCTTATCGGTGCGCAGGTCAGCTCGGCCTGTCGCTCATAACCTAACACAGCACAACACAGACTAGTACAGACGCAGGTCAGCGCCCCGCTGGGTACGTTGATCTTGTGGCCAGAGAGCTGGTACCGCCCTATTTGCGCGTCGCGGTGGAACTGCGCGAGAAGATCGCCAATGGCGAGCTTCTGCCGGGCGAGCAGGTGCCAAGCCTGGACCGGCTGGCCGAGACCTACCAGATCTCGCGGACCACAGCCCGCCGCGCCGTCCAGGTCCTCATGGATGAAGAACTCGTCGTATCCCGGCCACGCTGGGGCATCTTCGTCGCCGAACGACGGTAAAGCCGGGGCTATTCAACGACCTCGGACCTGATCTGGGTCCCCTGGTCATCCCGGTAGCGGACCTGCATCTGGCCGCCGTCCAGGTCCAGGACGGCGAACCCGAAACGGGCCCAGCGCTCACCGTCTGGGCCCGGCAGGAACCCCGGCGCTTCCCACGCTCCGGGCTGCGCGACCGGGTCGCCGGCCGCGTACGTCTGGAGAACGGGGACGCCGCCGTGTCCCACGCAGCGCGGGAAGCGGACGCCCTGCGCGGCCTCGAAGCCCATGCAGCGGTGCTCGTGCCCCCACCACCACCCGGTCACCCGCCCGCTGTCCAGGACCGGGCCGAGCTTGGCCGGCAGCACCGGACCGAGGTCGGCCCGGTCGTAGACGGACATCAGCTGGTGGTGGCTCAGCAGCACCAGCTTGCGCCCCGACGCCCGGGCTATTTCCGCAACGAAACCCGCTTGCGGGTCTTCGAGCACTCCGGTCGCGCCTTTGGACAGGACGTCCGGATCCCAGGAGGTGTCCAGGGCCACGAAGTCCCACGACGGTGCTGCGAGCCGGAAGAAACTGGTCGGCGCGCCGTCGGCCGAGCGCTGGGCGGCGAACCGCGGGTCGCCCAGCAGGGTCTCGAAGTAGCCGAAGCCGCCGCTGTACATGTCGTGATTGCCGTTCAGCGACCATGAGGTAACCCCGGCCTGAGCCTGCTCCGGCGTGACCGGCCAGCAGGCGAGCACGTGCTGCTGGATTTCGCTGGGCAGCCCGGAGTAGTAGACGTCGCCGAGATGGACGACGTGTGCTTCCCGCCCGTGTTCCAGGGCGTCAGCGACCTCCTCGGCCATGGAGGCGGCCACGGCCCGCGCTCTCGGCAGCCCGGTCCCCCAGTCTCCGACCACGATCAGCCGCGCCGAGTCGCTGATCGCGTGCCCGGCCCCCCTGGGGTTGAACGGGTGGTTGCCCTTGGCCAGGTGACCCAGCATCGATCCGGCAATCTTGGTGACCCAGTCCGGGTCATCCGGCGAGAAGTTCCCGGGGTGCATGAGCGCCTCAGCCGTGTGGGCGATGGCCGACCACCGGTGACGGTCGACTGGCGTCTGATCAACCGTGCCCTGCTCCCGGAGGGCGGCGGTCAGGGCGCTCTGCACCAGGCTGACCGCCGGGTCGCGCGACAGGTAGGGCATCACGCCGGCCTCAGCCCCGCCCGACGAGGGCTCCCCCGTAACCGGGCCCGGGAGCGCGGCGCTTACCTTGGCCTGCGGGTCGCCGTCACCGGGGATGGCCTGCGCGGCGGCCGTTGTCGCTTCCCGCAACTGGTCGGAGCCCAGGGCCCCGCGGACGGCTTCCACGTACTGGCGGACCGAGTCCCGGTCGTACGCCTGCTCGATCACGTCAGCGTCCCCCCAGCCGGGAACGGCCCGCAAGGCACGCGGAGACTTCCGCCACAGCTGCGCTCCCGGATCCGCCCTGAGCGCCATCATCCGCCGCCGGTGAACGCGGCGATAGCCCCATAAAAATGGTGGTGGCGGTGAGGGGGGAGTGCCAGCACACTCACATATGGCTGGCCTATTGACCCCGCGTGGAACAGTGAGCCGACGTATGGCATGTATGGTACGGTGCTAACATGGTGAAGACGACGGTCTATCTACCAGACGCTGACATGCAAGCGCTCAAGACCGCTGCGCGGCGGCGGCACCAGTCAGAGGCCGAACTGATCCGCGAGGGCATCCGCCGGGTCCTTGCCGAGGAGGCCTGCCCGGTCCTGCCCGACTTCGGGATTCTGGACGCCGACCCGGTCACTGCCGCTGACATCGACGCAGCGCTGGCCGCGGGTCTGGGGGCTGCCGGGATAGAGCGGTGATCATCGCCGACACCAGCGGACTGTACGCCATCTTCAACCGCCGCCAGCCCGAGCACCAAGCCGCACGGGCCGCCGTTGAGCGCGACGGCGGCCCACTGCTGCTTTCTCCGCTTGTCTTGGCCGAACTGGACTACTTCATCGTGGCCAGACTCGGCGCGCGGGCCGAGCAGGCGGTGTTGGCCGAACTGAGATCGCCGGCGTACCGGCTGGCCTCGTTCACCGACGATGATTTTAAGCTGGCGTCCGAGGTCGCGGTGAAGTACGGCGACATGCAATTGGGGCTGACCGATGCGTCCATCGTGATGCAGGCGGCCCGGCACAAGGCAACCACGATCTTGTCGCTAGACCACAAGCATTTCGGGGCAGTCCGGCCACTCACCGGCGAGGCCAGTTTCACCCTGCTGCCCCGCGATGATCAGGCCTGACGACGCCTCCAGGTGAACCCGGCGGGCAACCTGGTGTGCGGGGAGCCCGCTGCCTGGTCAGGGCGCTTTGGGATAGGCGCAGATGACGTTGTCATAACGGCCCGCCGACCGCAGCACACTCCCGGCTCCCCAGAGCGTGGCCGTTCCGGGGATGCGGGTGAGGTCCGCCATACTGCAGGTGACCGGCGAGAACGGTGCTGTATTGAACCACTGGGTGCCGGTCCAGTGGGCATAAGGGCCCATCCACGCCCCGCTGGCACCGTCGGTGACCAGCGGGCTCTCCGTCACCAGATCGCCAGAAGCGTCGGTGGTCTGCCAGCGGCTGCCGTTCCAGTGCATGAGGCGGCCTGGCTGGCCAGCCCGGGTCGCGGACCAGCCACTGACCCACACGTTCTTCTTCGCGCCCGCGGCGACGTCGGGCGGGTAGTAGCTGTGCGCGAGCGGCAGGGTCGGCGCTTTGAGCCAGGTGCTCCCGTTCCAGTGGTAGGCCACGGGGCTGTAGGAGCATCGCGAGGCCAGACACGGATTGGAGGCTCCTACCACCCAGACGTTGGTCGGACTGGACGCCGACAACTCCGTAGATTCGCTGGTCACGAGGGGAAGAGTGAACGGGGACCACGAGCTGCCGTCCCAGTGGTAAAGGGTGGTCGGGCACACTTGGGTGGCCCCGCTGCCGGTGCATGGCTGCTGGGGGTCTGCGACCCAGGCGTCTGTCGGTGAGAGGACTACTGCCTCGTCGGGGTAATACGAGCCAGCCGGCAGCGCAATGGTGGCCCACTGGCTCCCGTTCCAGCGCACTGCCTCCGGGCTGCCGCCGTCTGCGGAGGCCGCGAACAGCCACACGTCAGACGCGGACGACGCGGCCACGGCCGGCAGGTAAAGCCGGCCAGGCCCGGGACCGCCACTGGTTTCCAGCTGGTCCCGTTCCAGTGCAGGACCAGCGGCTGATCCTCGCTGCCCCCGGACCCGGTGCTCGCCCCGACCGCCCAGGCGTCGCCCGGGCTCACGGCGGCCACGCCGTACAGCTGGCTACTTGTCTTGGACGTGGACTGGTAGACGACCCGCCAGCCGCCGGGCGCCGGCCCCGGCGTTGCCCGGGCCGCGGCCGGCTGGCTCCGCGCCCCCATCAGCAATCCGGCGAGGCCGACCACGGCGGCCAGAACGGCCACGGCTTTCAGGCGGAATGGCGTCACGTGTTTGCTCCCACATCCAGGCCGCCCATGGAGAGCATCGCTCGCCATCAAGGGTTGTAATCAGACAAAGCGGATCAGGACGGCGCGGGCATCCTAGCCGAAAAGCGCCCGCCCTCTCTAGGGCCCTGTTCCGGAGGGCGGCATTCTCAGCAAGCCCCTGCGGGCTAACGAACTTTAAAGGCGGAGGTTTACAGCTCTGATGATGGCTTGCGCGCTGCGGTTAGCTCATCGGCACGCGATGGGCACGGCTGCAGGCGAGGTCCATCGGCTTGCGGGCGGTGGGACCTGGCCGGGTGTTCAGGCCGCGCCGAGGTCAAGGCTGTCAGCATATGTTGACGCTAAGGCGGACGTCAGCATATGCTGACCGCATGGAATCCGCACCCGGGATCGTCCAGAGCGCCGCCAGTGCCGATCCTGATGTCGGGCTCCGCGCGGTGGCGTCCCTGCGAGCGCTCACCGAGCGGCTGGAGATCGTCCAGGTCGAGAACGCGCGGAAGCTCGGGTGGTCCTGGCAGGACATCGCCGGGCGGCTCGGCGTCACCAAGCAGACCGTGCACCGCAAGCACGGCAAGCGGATCGGGAGCCGGTAATGCCCGGGCACCTGACCCGGGACGCTCGCACCTCTGTGGCCCGCGCCCTGGGACACGCAGGCAGGCTCACCCGTCGCTACGTCAGCGGCGAGCATCTCATGACCCTCGTCGTCTCCGCTCTTTTCGCGGGACGCGACCCGCGGCCGGCGCGCGCCGTCCTGCATAAGTACGGTGCCACGCTGGAAGACGTCGAGGAGGAGATCGCCCGTCGTGCCGGACCGGGAGCGGTCCTGTTCGGTGGCCTGGACCGGGACGCGCTGGCCGCGATCGGGATCGATCTCGACGCCGTGCGCGCCAGGATCGAGCCGTCTTCCGGGCCGGAAGCCCTCACACAGGTCGTCCACCGGGAGCCTCGCCCGAAAGGCGGCGCAAGCGCGCTAGTGCTGCTCGCGCGCGCTCACCCGGACATCTTCGAGGATGCACTGTGGGCAGTGATCAACAACGCGAAGGAGCGGAAATCGTGAACGCTCCCACGACCGGCCCGCTGCTCCCAGGATGGACAACGTCCGTAACCCAGCTTTTCACTAGGATCCTGGCACGGGAGCGTTCCGTCGGCTGGCGCAGAATCTCGGGCTCGCCTCATCGCGGCAATGTTGGTGTCCCAGTCGCCGAGCATCTGGAGCGCCTCGGCCATGAGGTGATCGGCTTTGACCGTGCCGACGGCGTGGATTTGCTGGAACTCGCTGCGGTCAGAATCAGCGCTTCCCGGCCGCTCAAACCCCGTCCGCTACGCGGTGCCGTCAGAAGCCAGCCGGATAGCTGACCGCCTCGTTGCCACGTGGCGCTGGCGGGGACGCGTGGTTAGGAAGCTACCCGGCGCCGCAGGCCGACAAGGGCTATGACCAGGCCCGCAACCGCGATCACCGGGCCTATCACCGCCCAGAAGGTGGAGCCTGACATGGTGCTGCCGCCGATGGCCCCAGCGCCCTGGAGCCCAAAGATGACGCCCGCCAGGATGAGGAGCACTCCCAGCCCAACGAGCAACGCCCACTTCATGATCACTGCCTCTTCCCGGCTGGTCAGATCCGGCCCTGTGCCGTCACCTGTTGAAGGGCTTGGTCTCGGCCAGAGTTCAGGTCCGATCGTATGGTCTCGGTGCGAGAGGGCGGAGGATTGCTTCGGCCTCGTCATGAGCTGGGCTGCGCGTCCGCCGTGATCAGGGTCCGGGATGGGGCGGGAGTGCAGTCTCCCTAGGACTGGTCGGGGTCGGCGGGCGGGGCAGCAGGTGCACGGCCGCGGGGCTGGGCGCCGCGGGCGGAGAGGTGCTTGGCGCCGTCGTGCAGGGCAGCCAGGATGACCGCCACCGAGGGACGCCGGACGCTGGCCGTCCGGGCCACCGCGTAGACGTCCCGGGCCGCATCCGAGCCGGGCAGCTCGCGCACCACCACCCGGCCCTCCCCCGCGGCCAGGGCCAGCCGCGGCACGGCCGCCACCCCGATACCCCGGGACACCAGTGACAGGATGGTGCCCAGGCCCTCGAACTCCCAGGGCATGGCGGGCGCGCCGCCCGCCGCGGCGAGCAGCAGGTCTACGGCCACGCGGGACGGCTCGCCCGCGGGGGCCGCCATCCACCGGCTGGTCTCGCTGAGCCTGCGCAGATCCACCGGCTCGGCCGGGTCCGCGAGCGGGTGCCCGCGCGGCACGACCAGGACCAGCGGGTCGCGCACCAGCGGGTAGAACTGCAGCACACCCGCCCCGGTGCTGGTGAGACGGCCGGTCCAGTCGTTGACCAGGGCCACCTCGACCTCACCCCAGCGGACGGAGCTCAGACCCTCATCCTTCTGGGTCTGCCGGAGCAGCAGGGTCAGGCGCGGGTGCGCCCGCAGGCTGCGGGCCAGCGCGGGCGCGAAGGCCGCGGCGGCGGTGGGGAACGCGGCCACCGACACCCGGCCGGTGGGCTCGCGCTCCTGCGCGGACAGGTCCGCCTCGGCCTCTTCGACCTGGGCGAGGATCCGTTCGGCGTGCGCGGCCAGCCGGACGCCCGCGTCGGTGAGCTCGGCGGACCGCGCGGTCCGGTCGAGCAGGATCACGCCCGCCTCGCGTTCCAGCGCGGCCAGTTGCTGGGACACCGCGGACGGCGTGTAGCCCAGGGCGGCCGCCGTGGCGGCGATGGTTCCCCGGCCGGCGAATTCCTTGAGCAATCGCAGCCGGTGCAGATCCAGCATAAGGCCAACTTACCCTCAACAACAGATATAGAAGCTTGTCCTAATGCATAACTGCAGTCATGCTGGTCAGAGTGGTCAGGGCCGTTCGGACGGCCGGATCCCGCGCAGCCCGTTTTGTGGCGCAATGCGGCGCCTCATGCCCCCGAAATAGGCGCCCATTCCCAAATCTAGGAGTCGAGAGCCATGTCCGTGGCTGGCTCAGCCATGCCATCAGCCCTGCCCGCCAAACCCTCTCCCGCGAAGGGGGCGCCACCGCCCGCCAGTCCCAAGGTGAGGACCGCGCCGGCGGCTCCCGTCTCCGCCCCCGTAGCCCCTTTCCCCATTTCAGCGCCTCCGTCCCGGCTGACCCTGGCCCCGATTCCGGTCTCCGCCACCCTGGCCGCGAACGAGACCCTGGCCCGGAAGCAGCGCGCGGGCGAGACCGTGCTGCCGCTCGCGTTCGGCGAGGCCGGGCTGCCGGCTCATCCCCTGCTCACGCGGGCGCTGGCCGACGCGAGCGCCGGCAACACCTACGGCCCGGTCGCCGGGGCTGCCTGAGCTGCGCGAGGCCGCGGCCGGGTACTGGACCCGCCGCGGCACGCCCACCGGGCCGGCCAGCGTGGTCTGCGGCCCGGGCAGCAAGGCGCTGCTGTTCGGGTTGCTGCTGGCCATCGGCACGGATGTCGCCGTGCCGCAGCCCAGCTGGGTCAGCTACGCCGCCCAGGCCAGCATGCTCGGGGTCAAGCCGCACTTCGTGCCGGTGCCGCCGGGCGAGGGAGGCATCTGCGACGCCGCGGGCCTGGCGGCCACCGTGACCGCGGCGCAGCAGGCCGGCCGCCGGATCGGCGCCGTGGTGCTGACGCTGCCGGACAACCCCACCGGCCGGGTGGCCCGGCCGGCCAGCGTGCACGCCCTCTGCCAGGTGGCCGCCGCGCACGACCTGATCATCATCTCGGACGAGATCTACCGGGACCTGATCCACGACCCGGACCAGGCGTTCGCCAGCCCGGTGCTGTTCGCGCCGGAGCGGACCGTGGTCACCACGGCGCTCAGCAAGAGCCTGGCCCTGGGCGGCTGGCGGATCGGCGTGGCCCGGCTGCCCGGCAGCGGCATCGGGCTGGTGCTGCGGGACCGGCTGATCGGGATCGGCAGCGAGATCTGGTCCGCGCCGTCACTGCCGATCCAGCAGGCCGCGGCGCTCGCCTTCGACGAGCCGGCCGAGCTCACCGAGCGGGTGGACCGCAGCCGGGCCCTGCACGCGGAGGTGGCCGTAGCGGTGGCCGACCGGTTCGCCGCCGCCGGGCTGCTCGTGCCCGCGCCGCAGGCCGCGTTCTACCTGTACCCCGACTTCGCGCCGTGGCGGGAGCACCTGCGCACCGCGCGGGGCATCAGCAACGGGGCCGACCTGGCCACCCACCTGCTGCACTGCTACGGCATGGGTGTGCTGCCCGCCAGCGCCTTCGGCGAGGAGCCCCAGGCCCTGCGGATCCGGGTGGCCACCGCGATGCTCTACGGGGAGACCGACGAGCAGCGGGAGCGGGCCCTGCTGTCCGCCGACCCGGTGGCCCTGCCCTGGATCGCGGCCGCGCTGGACCGGATCGAGGACGTCCTGGCCGACCTCGCGCCCTAGGACGCGGCTACCTGCCTTCGCCGCCGAACTCAGCCGCGAACGGCCCCCATCCCCCATATAGGGGCTTGCGGTAGTCGTGGGTCGCGTCCACCGGCAAGGTGATCGTCTGCTTGCCGTTCGTCGATGTCAGGCTGTCACGGGCGAGCAGGACGTTCCCGGCATTGTTCCAGACCTCCACGTTTACCGGGCCGGTGGAAGACAGCGTGACCAGCGCCTGGAAGCGGCCGGTCAGCCGGGCCCACTCCAGCCGGTCCGTGACATACCCCGCGTGGCCGGTCGAGGTGACGTGCCAGGTGGACGGGTTCCCGGTGAGCACGGCCTTCCCAGCGGCTCCGGGCGCGGTCCAGGCGGGAAGGGGGGTGGCGCCCGCGGGGACTGTCAGCCGGTGCACATCCGGCGGCGGCGTCCACCGGAACACCCACACTCCGTCCTTGTCCAGCAGGAGCTGGGCGTGCATCGGTCCGGCCAGCATCCCGGCGAACACCATGGCCGCCGCTGGCTTCTGCGTCTCGATCCCGACCCAGGGGGTGAAGACGAACCAGTCGTGCCCCTGCTGGATCGGCAGGTGCCCGTTCATGGGCCGCACGTCGAGCCGACCGGAGAACCGCCCGACCACACCTTGCGAGGCGAACACCGCGTCCTGGGACGGGATCTCCTTCAGCACCTGGGCCAGCGTGGCCGCCGTGGCGCCGGGCACCCGCTCCCACTGCGACACCGTGCGCGGCGACCACACCGCGGACCAGCCGATCGCTTGGGCAACGAGTACCCCGGCCAGGATGAGGGCTGTCTTGCGCCATCGCCGCGCCAGCCAGGCCAGGACCGCCACCGTTCCGGCGGGCAGCAGCACGTAGATAGGCAACGTCTGGAACAGCGGCTCGGAGAACAGGTAGCCCCGGAACAGGTCGTTGGACACCAGGACCACGGCCATGATCGGCACCAGGGGAAGGAACGCCAACCCGACCAGGCCGGAGGAAGCCAAGTTGGCCCAGATGTCCAGCCGCTTGGACCACATCTTGGCCAGTACCGCCCCCGGGTGGGTGGCCAGGCCGACCAGCAACTGGGTCATCGTCAGAGACCCCGTATATCCGGGACGGGCTAGATAGTCATAGGCCTGCAGCCCATGCCCGGAGCCCAGGTTGCCGTGGATGGCCGAGATACCGAGCACGGCCACGATGCCGAGACCGGCCACGACCGCCCCGCGGATTCGCTGCCCGCGGACCGCGATGGCCAGGCCAAGGCCGAGACCGAAGATGTAGGTGCCCGCCACGTCCCCACAGGCAACCAGCAGCGGGATCCACAGCCACGCACGGCGCCTGCCGTTCGCCAGATCCCAGGCCAGCAGCGCGATGAAAAGAACGGCAAGGCATTCCGCATGGAAGTCGAACGAAACCGACCACCATGACCATGGGTTGATGACCAGCAGGGCCAGGCCCGCGGCGGCCAGCCAGGAGGCGTCCCGGCCCGGGCGGTACTTCCAGGCCTGCTGGCACGCCCAGAGGAACGCGACGACTTCCGCGCCGACCACCCCGGCGTCCTGTATCCATAGCAGCCCCACTCCGCCCGGCGATACCCAGTACAGCAGGGCCAGCGGCCACATGATGAACTCGCCGTGGTTCTGCCAGAAGGCGAAGTTCCCCACCGTGTCGTACGGGTTGAGGTGGCCGTGCGCGATCAGATACCAGGCCTGCTGGTACTCGGCGAAGTCCGGGCTCAGCGCGAAGCGGCGGTACAGCAAGACGCTCCACACGCAGAAGGCGACGAGCTTGACGGCCAGGAGGAGCAGGCCGGCCCGCCGCACTTTCCGCAGACGTTCATCCGGGAGCGAGCCTGCGCTGGAGGTGCCGGACTTGCTGGGGGGCAGAACCGCCCTACTGGTCCGCCCGAGCCTGAGTGTTGGAGAAGCATGGCTTGACGCGTGACTCATCTAGGCTCAGCCCCTGGGGGTTAGTGACGAAGGGCGCTCGATAGCTGCCCCGGGTTAGTGCGGTCTGGTCATTTACGGAACCTCACCGCGAGGATCGGCGAGTAGCCGTAGGGATAGGCGGAGCCGGACTTGACGAGGTTGGCCTCGAAATAGATCGGGTTGTGGTTCGGCAGTGTCGACCTGAGTCGTGATCCGGAACGTGGCGACGCCCTGCGCGTTGGTCAGCGCGGAGACGGGAGTCTGGCCGGAGTACCCGTTGTTGATGTACGCCTCACTGTTAATCGTGCCGCCCTGCGCGTAGATGACCTGGCCGAGATACACGGGCACGCTGCGCGACCCGGACCCGCTGGTCGAGCCGGTTGACGATCTCGGCGTGCACGGTGATGGTCTGGCCGATGGTGACCGGCTGGTTGATGGTGGAGGGCTGTAGCACCACCCGCCACACGCTGGCCACGTAGGCGCCGGTCCGGCTGACCGTGGCCGGTGCGTGCGAGAAGGCCAGGACCTGGAACCCGTTGCCGATCGAGGGCATGGCGAAGGAACTCGGCGCCTGGATCGTGTACCGGGCCTGCTGGTGCGGGGCCAGGGTGCCGGGGACCGTGCACCCGGCGCCAGAACGCCGTCATCGACATGCCGTCCTCGACGGTGAACGAGGGCCGCACGCCGTGGCCGGAGGTGTTGGTGACCGTCACGGTCAGCTGGTCCACGGTGGCCAGCTGGCCGGTGGTGCGCACCGACTGGATGGACATGGTCAGCGGGCTGGGATTGGTCAGCGCGGCGATGACGGCGAGGGCACAGGCAGGCCGCCGCGCCGGACACGACCCATTTCCAGTGCCGCCAGGACGCCGAGAGCGGCGGGCGCTGGGTGGTCGCCGCGGCGGCGACCGCCGCCGGGATCAGCATGACCAGGTAGCTGCCGAAGGACCGGGTGGCGAAGAACAGCACGATCGACGGAAGCAGGAAGGCGGCCGGCTTGAGCACGGGGTAGGTGGCCAGGTAGCAGGCGAGCAGGCCCAGGAAGACCACGACGGCCGCGGCGCTGTAGTCGCTGCAGCGACCCGCCGCCGATCGGCAGCGACAGGCTGAGGCTGACCAGGCCCTGGCCCGCCGGCACGGTCTGGGCCGTGACCGGGGTGAGGATGCCCGCTGAGCCACGCCGCGGGGCGCGTTGAGCAGGTACGGCAGGTTCGGCACCAGGAAGGCCACCACGGCGATCCCCAGGTACCGCAGGCCGTCGCGGAGGCCCTGGGCCCAGTCGCGCAGCCGCCGTGATTCCAGCACGATGCCGGCCACCACGAACGGGAGGATCAGCCACGGGGTCTGCTTGACCGCCATGGCCAGGCCCATCAGGACCGGGCCGCGCCAGGCGGCAGGCCCGCGGGTCCAGGCGAACCGGTCCCAGCCGGCCGCCGCGCCGATCAGCAGCGGGCATGAACAGGAAGTCGGTCACCCCGCCGACCGCGTACCCGGTGAACACGTCGAGGCTGACCACGACGGCCGCGAGCGGCGCCAGCCTCCTCGGCAGCACCGCGTAGAGCACCACCGCGCCCAGCGCCCAGGCCGCCACGTCGGTCCAGACCGCAGCCTGGGTGGTGATGCCCATCGCGAGCAGGGGCAGGTACTCCTCGAAGGCGAGCGCCGGATACGACAGCTTCGTGACCGGCCGGCCGTTCAGCAGGAACGTGTAGCCGTTCGGCGAGACGTGGAACAGCGGGAACGCCGCCGCCATGGAATGCAGGTACGGGTTGATGCCGTGCAGCGCCAGCTGGGCCGCGTACTGGTCGAAGGCGATCTCGTCGGTGCCGTAGTCGGGGGCCGTGTAGATCTGGAAGTAGCACCAGATGCCGAGGGCGACGATCACGGCGGCCAGCACGGCCAGGTCGATCTGGCGCAGGCGGCGGCCGGTCAGCGTGCCCCGGGGCAGCCAGGCCGTCACGATGGCCAGCAACCCGGTCAGACCCAGGAGCACGACGGGGATGGCCAGCCAGGTCCCGAAGGTCAGGTAGCCGGACAGCCGGAAGGACCAGGTGAGGAGGAAGACCGCGGCCAGGGACCGCAGCACCCGCTCGGTCCAGGCCGCGTCGCGTCGCTTCGTGTGGCCTCGCCGTGGCGCAGGAGTGACTACCGCGCCGCGCAGGCCGTGCGATGGCCGGTCGCCAGCGCCGGGTCGCCGGCCTGAGCCGGCGATCCGCTGACCCGTCGATCGATGTCGTCCTGCCGGGATACTCATCGCCTCGCGGCCCGCGCGAGGCTAGGCCGCGAAGACCTGGATGTTGCCATACTTAGCTGTCCCCACCAGGTCGTAGAGCTGGCCTCCGCTGGAGGAGACGAGCACCCCGACACAGTTACTCGGCGCCGGCAGGACCTTGCGGACCGCCTCGGTGCTGGTGCTCACGTCGGCGACGTTGGACACCCCATCGGAATTCTTCAGGACGTACAGCGAATTGCCGTCCGGGCTGAGCGCCATCGACTGGGCCGTGTCGTCCTTGCTGACGGCCTTGAACTTGGCGACGACCTTGCCCCCGGCGATACTGATCTGGTCCACGAGCCCGTTGGGCTCCAGCGCGTACAAGCGTGGTCTGCTCCGGGATCCGGGGCCACGGAGACGGCATCGGACGGCATGGCGACGCTGCCCAGGACGTGCCCGCCGCGGGAGCCCACGATGGTCACGCTGGCCGCCGTGGCCGTGCCGTTCAGCACGTAGAACGTGGTGCCGTCGCTGCCCACCACGACCTCGCGGGCGGGAGCGGGCAGTGGCACCGTCTTGGCGACTTTCCCGGTGCTGGAGAGGAGCTGCAGGGCACCCGACCGGCTGGTGCCCAGGGCCAGGCCGATGACGCCGGTGGACGTTTCGGCCACCGAGCGCGCCGCGCCACTCACCGACACGCTGCCCGTGAGGCGCCCGGTCGAGGAGTCCATCTCGAACAGGCCCAGGCTGGATTTCCCGGCCAGCATCCATATGGTGCCGTTCGCCTGCGGCGCCGTGGCGGAGATGAGGTTCCCGGGGGCCCGCAGGATGCGCTGCGGGACCGGGCTGACCGCAGCTGCACCGTTCGCTTTCGCGTGATTGCTTCCTGAACAGGCCGCGACGGCCAGTGCGGCCGCGGTGAGCCCGATGAGCGCTGTGGTGCGGCGTGCCGCAGCTCGCCATATCCGGTTTTCCTTCCAATTCACGCGACATGGGGAATCGCGGCAGGGGATTTATCGAGGGTTAAAGAAGTACGTGAACACGTCGCGGGGCCGGCTATGAACCGGCCCCGCGACGTGGATTCAGCGACTGATGATGGTCAGCCATTCAGGAGCCAGGACCCCGATCCCGGCCGGAGACTGCCCGGGCCTGAGGAACAGGCTGGTGAGAACCTCTTCACGCGCTCCGTGGCCGCTCCGGACGGCCGCGTTGACCCCGCGCCGGGGCGACTGGCCGCCACCGCGCCCACCACCGCCACCCGGTGCCAGCACAGCGAAGTCCTCGCCGGACCCCTTGAAGCTGATCACCGCCGAGTAGCCCTGCACGGTTGCGCCGGTGAACACGAAGGTCTTGCCGTTGAACACGGCAACCCGGTCGCCCGGCCTGATCTGGAATCCGGAGATGACCAGGGTGAGCGAGTGACCGTAGGTCCCGGTGTACTGCTTGCCGTTGACCGTGATGCCCACTCCGACCCCGCAGACCGCGTGGTAGCCGGAATGCCCCCCATCGCCGATACCCGCAGACCGATGGCGCGGTGATGGTGATCTGGACCGTCGTCTTGAAGGTCCCGGCCGGCACCCTCAGCTCAACCCTGCACCCATCTACCTCGAGCGGACCGACGACACCCCCGTTCGGCCCGATGCTCGCGGTGGCGACGACCGACTGGTAACCGCCCGGAGCGGGCGGCGGCGGAGGCGGCCCATAAGCCAGGGCGGGGAGTTGCCCGGCATAAGCGATAGCCAGCGTGGCGGCCCCCAGAGCCACGGTGGCCAGTGTCTGCGCTAGATGAAACCGCTGTGCGCGCGGCATGACCAGAATCTCCCACTTTCAATCTCTAGGAATTGGTTCTGTCCCCCATACTTTCGCTGCCGATCGTAACAGCACGACTACGTGGAGTCACCACTCTCACCGCAAGTTAACCAGCCCGAAATGGAAAGCGTGCCGGGTGGCCGATGCATTTCGGGCTATAGGTGCCTCTACTGCACCGAAAGTGCCGGTTCCGCGCTTAGTGCGCAGCAAAACGACGGGAAGGGTAATTTGGGCTGTTCGGGAACGGCAGGGCCTTTACCAGGCCGCCAGTTATTGGATCCTAAAGGTCGAGGCCGACGTGCGCGGCGGCTTCGGCCAGCGGCTGCAGCAGCGGCCGCTTGGGCAGTATCCCGTCGCCGGAGGAACGGCCGCGGATCCGGCGGCCCAGCCACGGGGCGGCATACACGCGCGCCCAGCGGGCATCCAGCCGGCGCGCGGACAGCCAGTCCGCCGCCGGGGACCGGGGCGGCCGGTCCAGGGCAGGCCATGGCTCACGCCAGTCCTCGTCCACCGGGACGCCCATCACCTCGCAGGCCCGCAGGGCCACCCGGCGGTGACCGTCGGCCGTGAGGTGCAGCCGGTCGGCGCTCCAGGCCCGCGGATCACGCAGCACGCTCATCGACCACAGGTCGACCACGTGGCACTGATGCCGGTCGGCGATGGCCCGCAGGTGCATGTTGAAGGCCGCGACCTTGCCCCGGATCAGCCGCAGGACCGGGAACCGGGGATCGAAGCCGGTGAACATGAGGACGGGGCAGCCCGCCTGCAGCAGGGTGCGGATCACCTCGTCGAACGACTCGGCCAGCGCGTCCGGGTCGACGCCCGGGCGGAGCATGTCGTTGCCGCCCGCGGCGATGCTGACCAGGTCCGGCCGGAAGGCGATGGCCTGCGGGATCTGCTCGTCCGCGATCTGGCCCAGGGTCTTGCCGCGCACGGCCAGGTTCGCGTAGCACAGGCCTGGCGCGGCGGTGGCGAGGTGCTCCGCGAAGCGGTCCGCCCAGCCCCGGTAGCCGCCGCCCACGGCGGTCGCATCGTCGAGACCCTCGGTGAAACTGTCCCCGAGCGCTACGTAGGAGCGAATCTCCATGGCCACGTAACCCTCCTAGTCCTCGTAGCCATTGTGCGCCGAGACCCGCGACGCCCTGAGCCGCGACCCGTCCTTACCCGGACCTTAGAGCGGAGGGTGGGTAGGCGCCTCTCCCGCGGCGAGCGAGGAGTGGGAGACGGCGCAGGAGAAGGGAATGATGCTGGCTGCCGGTGACGACGCCGGAGCACCGTCACCGGAGCCACCGACCGCCTGAACTCAGCGGGGCGCGGTCGGAGCCTACGGAGGGCTATCTCGGATGGGCGGCGGTGGCCGGGCCACGCCCGGAAGCGGCGGCTGGCCACGTGCGCGGTCGTGAAACATTCTTGCCGCTATCCGCCGGTGACGCCTTAATCCCCACATTCCCCACGATCACTTATCGCGAATGTGGCATTCCTGGCCGGCCTGATCCTGGCATTTCCCTCTCTTCGGCATACTCCTGAGCGGCGCACTCACAGGCGATAGTCTGCACGGCACAGGAACTGCAGAGATCCGCCACTGCAGATAGCCCCTTAAGTGAGCGCTCATGCGACGGTATGCCTCATCTCCGCATATTGCCGTGGTAGTGGGAACACGACCGGAAATTGTAAAGCTTGCACCTATTGTGCGGCTGCTGGGATCCAGCGCTCGTTTCCTGCATACCCGCCAGCACACTGACATTGAACTCTCAGCCATCTTTCTGGAAGCCGCCCGCCTACCCCAGCCGGAAAACCTTGATGGCATCTGCGGCCAGCCACGGCATGCCCAAATCGGCAGGATAGTAGAGCGACTCGGGGCGCTATTCGCGGAAAGTTCACCCGCGGCGGTTCTGGTCCAGGGCGACACCAACACGGCATCCGCCGCGGCGCAGGCCGGGAACTACGCAGGCGTCCCTGTCGTGCACGTGGAGGCCGGCCTGCGTTCATACGACCGGGCCATGCCCGAGGAACTCAACCGCTGTGTCATCGGGATCCTGGCCGACCTGCACTGCGCACCGACCGAGCGAGCCGTCAGCAATCTGCGCCGCGAGGGCGTGCCCAGGAGCAAAATCCTCCTGACCGGCAACACGATCGTCGAAGCCACCCAGGCCATGGCGCCGAATGAAGTGGATAGCCGGGTCATCGCCGCCAGCCTGGGCGCCGAGCCGGGGGAGTATGTCCTCGCCACCATCCACCGCCCGGAGAACACCGACGACCCCCAGCGCCTCCAGGCCATCCTCAATGAGCTGAGCAAGCTGGGCCTGCCTGTTCTGTTCTCGCTGCACCCACGGACCCGGCTCGCCGCCGCCCGGCACGGCCTGACTCCCGCGCTCGACCGGCTCCAGGTCATCCCGCCGGCCGATCACCGGACCTTCCTCGGCCTAGCCCGGCATGCGCGCCTCATCGTGTCTGATTCCGGCGGCGTGCAGGAAGAGTGCACGGTCCTCAAGCGGCCGCTCATCGTGGTCAGAAATTCCACGGAGCGGCCCGAGGCTATCGAGGCCGGGTTCGCGCACCTGGTCCAGCCTGGGCCCGGCATCGGCGAGCTCGGCCGACGGCTCATCAGCGACCCGGGGCTCGCAGAGCGTCTAGCGGCCATTCCCTGTCCGTTCGGTGACGGCCGGGCCAGTGAGCGGATCACCAACGCGGTGCGTAGCTTCCTGCGCTGACAGACCGGCCGCGCTACGGCGCCACCCCCGGTAACCGCAGGTATCACCGGCTGCGAGCGCCATTGACCGGCAGATCGCCGCTCACTTACCAGCCACGGACAAGGCGGCGGGGGCTGCCCCTCCCGGGTCCAGCCCCCGCAACCTACAACCCCGGATCAGGCCGCGGTGGCCAGCTTCCGGCGGCGGCTCATCTGGTAGCTCGCGCCGCCGATCAGCAGCACGGTGAGCCCACCGAGGGTGATCTCCAGCGACTTACCGGGCAGGATCGGCACCGGCGCCAGGTTGGCGGCGTTGCACACGGATGTGGCGAGGGTCAGCGTCTGGGTGCTCCCCAGCAGCGAGATGGAGATCGCGCTCACGGTCAGCGTTCCGTCCCCGGCCTTGGTCTGCCGGTTCAGCGTGATCGTGGCGACCCCCGGCACGGTGATCGTGGTGTTCGGCGCCGCGTGGGCGGCCAGGTGCGCGAAGGTCACGCCTCCTACCGTGACCACGCCATTGGCGATGCTCGCGGTGCCGGTGACCCCCCCGGTGTTGGTGTTGAAGCGGCACGAGGAGGTGACCACCGTGGCGGTCAGCCCGGCCGTGCCGGTCAGCGTCACGACGGGATTGGCGATGGTCGATGACGCGCTGGTCGGGTGGGCCGTATCGGTGACCACGCCTGAGGTGAGGAGCCCGGCGACGTTGATGTGCGCCACCGACCTCGGCGAGGTCCCGGGATAGGTAGCCTCGGCCACCGGGCTGATCGAGATCAGGCCAGTCGCCCGCGCGCCGTAGGAACGGTTGGGCGACGCGGCTGCAGCCGGCAAGGCCGCGGCGACCAGCAAGCCGCCCGCGACGGCCAGCGAGGACGCCACCTTGACGGCGCCCATCATCGTGCGTTTCATGAACTTTCCCCCATCATTTCTCGGATCATTTCGAGGGTGCCGGCAGGCTCCCTCTGCTCGGGTAGTTGAAGGTCGGAAATAAACTCGGCGTTGCGCCGCGTCTTGGACCAGTCCGTGCGGCCACTGAGAATGCGGCAAAAAGCCCGCCATGATGTGACGTAGAAGATCAGGACGAACAGCGAGTAGCTGACACCGAGCGCCAGCGCCCCGGCCAGGCTCAGTCCCGCCTCGCACCGCCTGCGGTACACCGGCCCCCAGAGCACGAACGGCCCGAGCCCCACGACGACATAGAAGGCCAGGATCATCCAGCCGCCCTGGACCACCCACTCCCGCATGGCGGAGGGACCCGCGAAGTAGTTGGCTGCGAAGACGATGGCGGGCACCGGGTACACGAACGTCCCGATCAACTGGAGCCAGGGCTGGACCAGGTAGTAGCTGGCCTCCAGCGCCCCGATCTTCGTAACGTGCCGGGAGGTCCACAGCTGGCGCAGGTAGGCGCCGCACTGCATGGTGCCCTGGCCCCACCGGGTGCGCTGGCGGACCAGCCGCCGGATGTCGGGAAGGGCCTCCTGGTCCACCCAGGTGTCCTGGGTGTACTCGTTCCGGTGCCCGGTCATCATCAGGTGCAGGCTGAGCTCGTAGTCCTCCAGCAGCGCACCGCGCCAGGGCCCGTACTCGTCGGCCACCACGTCCAGCGCCGACAACCGGCTGAACTGGCCGTTGCCGCCCAGGCCGACACTCCTGGTCAGCCTGCGGGTGAGCTGGATCGCCGAGATCGGCACCCGGAATTCCAGATCCTGGAGCCTGACCAAGGTGTGGCCGAGCGCGTTCACCAGGCGTCCCCGGTGCGGGAACGGCCGCGGATCATCCCGATTGAGCATGCGCACCTGGACCTGGACCGAACCGACGACCGGGTCGCCGAACATGCGATCGCCCGCGCACACGTCGAGGCAGTTGGGCGCGGGCCGGCCGTCCGCGTCGATCACCCCGATGATGGTCCTGGCTGAGTCAGCCACGGCCGGGAGCCACTCGTCCAGGGCCAGGTACGCGGCGTTGAGGGCGTCTCCCTTGCCGGTCCGCGCCTCCGGACGGTAGCGCCGTACCAGGTGGACCGCGGGGTCAGCCCAGGCCCGCATGCCGACGATCGACGCGGTGCCATCCTCGCTGTCGTCGTCGATCACCCAGACATGCGCCCGCGGGAACGTGGCCCGCAGGTAGTCGATCGTGCCGCCGATCACCCGCTCCTCGTTCAGCGCGGGCACGAACAGATGCCAGTCAAGGGCGGCGGCGTCGCCCGCGCGCGCGGGCCGGTAGCGCAGGTAGGGGATGACGATGACGAGCGCGTAACTGATGAACGCGACGCTCATGAGCAACGCGACCGCCTGGGCCAGCGCTATCACAACCTGCAGCGCGGAACTGCTCACGAGGCTGCCCTCCGATACCAGCGGAGTACGGGGGCCCACAGGGCCTCACCGTCATGCGCGGTGATGATGAGCGTGAGCAGGACGAGGCTCACGGCGATGCAGACGATGCTGATCACTGAGCCGAGCACCAGGTGCCCGACCTGGTAGCCGGTGCCGATCCCGGCCACCCGGATGGCCAGCGCGATCACGCCGATCCGGGTCAGGTTCCCGGCCACCAGGATCACGGCCGCCACCACGAGCGCCTTCATGACCCGGTGCACGGCCAGCTTGCGCGGGACCAGCAGCGCCACGCCCAGCACGCATAGTGGCGCGATGAGCAGCGCCGAGCTGCAATCGGGCGTGATGACCAGGCCGAACGCGCCCGGCGAGCCGAGCCCGAACCAGATGATCGGCGCGCTCGACGCGGCGATGGTCGGGGTCATCAGCTCATAGAGGTGCGCAGCGGTGTAGGCCTCCAGATGGCGGAACTGGTACTCGAAGCCCAGCAGGGCCGCTGCGATCCCGCCGAGCACGGTCATCGCGGCGGCGCGACCCCTGGAGATCACCGGCGGGCGGACCATCCCGTGCCGTCCCGGCCGCCCCGGCCCGAGAGACAGGGCGGGCCGGCCAGGCGGTGAGCCGGCCGCATGCCTGCTGACCACGCCCGCATGGCGACGGGGCCCTGGCAGCCCACCCGGGATGTGGTCGCTGTGCACGGCTTACGGTCTCCTCGACGGTGGGCCCAATAGGCTGGCCTGGCGTGTGCAGGTCGCGAGATCGGCGCCCGCCTCCGGGAGCTTCTCACTCTGTGTAGCTGTGTGGCAGCATAGAGTTACGACCGCTGACCGGCAACCAGAACTGCCATTCATGTCGGGACAGATTTGGGAAAATCTCGGGACACGCCTGCGAGCCAGGGAAGCCTGATCCGAAATGGCCTCTTTACGCCACCGCTTCTAGCCCGGAAATTCCTCTAATACTGGGCTGGCAGTGATTGACTCGCCTTTTGAGGGCATCGAGACCTCGCCTAAGCGATCCGGCCTAAGCGCCCCGAGGGACGGAGTCACACCGGAGCGGCCAGTTTGCGGCGGCGCCTGGTGAGTTGGTAGGCGATCCCGCCGAGCACTAGTAGGACAAGCCCACCCAGCGTTAGCCGCATTGTCCGGTCGTTCACCGGTGGCGTGGCCGCCATGTCGGCCTTGACACAGACCGAGGTGGCGAAGACAAGCCTCTGCCGGTGCCCGCGCAGCATCCGCACCCGCAACGCCTCCGCCGTGAGCGTCCCGGCCGGCCCGGTGTACTGCCGGTTCAGGATGATCACCGCGAGGCCGGGGATGACGATCCGGGTATTCGGTGCCGCGCTGGCGGGCAGGGTGATCGGCCGCCCGCCGGGCCGGGTGATCCGGCCGCCGGTGATGCGGCTGTGCCCGGTCACCACCCCGGTCTTCCGGTTGAACGAGCACGAGGACGAGACCACCGCCGCGCGCAGCGAGCCGTGCGCGGGCAGCACCACGGACAGGGCCGGGATCTGCGACGAGGCGCTGACCGCCCCCGCGGAGTCGGTGATGATCCCGGTGCGCAGGATCCCGGACGTATCGGCGTTGGGCAGGACCACCGGCGACCCGCCTGAGTACGTGGCCTGGCCGATCATCTGCGCACTGAAATGCCCGACCGCGTTGAGCGCGTAGGACTGGTTGACCGGCGTGCTGGCCGCGGCGGCCTGCGGCGCGGTCGCGGCCAGCAGCGCGGCGGCCAGGACCAGCGGCCCGGACAGCCCCGCCGCACCACGGATCATCCGATTCATCGGCCGTCCCCCGCAGGACATGGTCGGTCACTGATTTTACTCTTGGTAGTCGCACGATAGCCCAAAGTCATTACCTCGGCGGGCAGAGTCTGACATGCGAAAGGGCGCCGGCCGGAGCCGGCGCCCCCTCACGGGCGAGCAGCACTCAGCAGCGGCTGACCCCGATGGACAGGTTCTGGCCGAAGCCGGAAACGTAGATCGCGGTCACCGTGCGGAGACCGCCCGAGACCGTCTGCCTGTTGAGCGTGACCGTCACGCTCGGCAGGAAGATCTTCGTGTTGATGGCGGGGTTGCGCGGCAGCGGGATGTTCGGCAGGCCCACTTCCGAGATCGAGCCGGCCTGGATGGTCGTGAACCCGACCTTGCTGCCGAAGATGTTGCGGCACGAGGACATGGCGCTCGAGGCGTTGAGCTGGTCGGTGATCGAGCCGTCCAGGTAGACCTTCGGCGCGCCGACATTGGAGTACGCGTCCGTCGCGCTGGCCCGGTCCAGGATCCCGCCCGTGCTGACGAAGTCGGCCACATTGACGGACGACGCCGCCTGCGGGGAGTTGAAGAAGTTAGCCTCGGCGACCGGGCTGATGTGGATGAAGCCGTTGGCCGCGACCCCGTAGGCCCGGGTGGGCGGGGCGGCGGCGGCGGGCATGGCGGCCGCCACCACAGTGCCGCCTATCACCGCCAGCGATCCGGCAACCTTGACGGCGTTGCTGAGAATTCGGTTCACAGGTGTCCCCTTCATTGGTGGATGTGACTGCGTTGTTCCGGCGTGCTGGCGGAGCGGGCTGCGGCAGCCGTCCCGGCGCTGGCGTGTTCCTGCGGGTCAGAGTCCGCGCACAGCGGGTTCGGCCCCCGTGGCCGCGACGAGACCATTGGTCACTTGAAGTAATCGTCTCGGAGCATACAGTCACAGCGTGCACTCAGCAAGCGCACTGGCGTTCATCAGCTCAGGTGATTTCCCAGGTGGCGGCGGGACGGCAGACTACTGTCATGACCGCTCCCGCCGGCTACTCCGAGCCGCCCGCCCCGGCGTTCCTCTTCGATCTGGACGGGACGCTCATCGACAGCGTCTACCAGCACGTCATCGCCTGGCACGCCGCGCTGTCGCGGCTCGACATCGACCTGTCGGTCTGGCGCATCCACCGCCGGATCGGGATGAGCGGCGGGCTGTTCGTGTCCGCGCTGATCCGCGAGACCGGGGTGACCCTGTCCGAGGCGGACGTCGCCATGCTGCAGCAGGCTCACGCGGAGGGATACCTCGCTCAGGCCGGCTCCGTGCGCGCGCTGCCGGGGGCGGCCCAACTGCTTTCCGCGCTGACCGAGCACGGGGTGCGCTGGGCCATCGCCACCAGCAGTTACCGGGCCACCTCGGGCCATGCGCTGGGCCTGCTCGGCCTGCCCGAGGACACCCCGATGATCACCCGCGACATGGTGCGGCACGCCAAGCCGGACCCGGACCTGTTCCTGGCGGCGGCCGCCCTGCTCGGCGTGGCCCCCCGGCACGCCTACGTGGTGGGGGACAGCGTCTGGGACCTGCTGGCCGCCCGCCGGGCCGGCGCGATCGGCATCGGCCTGATGTCCGGCGGGTACGGCCGCGAGGAACTCGAGCGCGCCGGCGCCTACCGTGTCTACGCCGACCCCGCGGACCTGCTCGCCCGGGCCGACGAACTGGGCGTACGCGACCTGGCCGACTGACCGGCCGCGCCAGGCTGCGGCCGGACCGCGCCGACGAGCTGGGGGTACGCGACCTGACCGGCCGAGCCTCCCGGCTGAGCTGCGGGCCGCCGCATGGGTTCTGTTAGGAACCGCCGGGGCCGCGCATGGGTCCCGCTTGGACCGGACTTTTCCTTCTCTCCCGGAGCTTGACTGAGTCCGTCAGGCCTGCATAGAGCCTGACGATTACCTCTGGGAAGCCTAGGAGGGCCCCGTGCTCGACCTCATCTATATCGGGCTGACGATCGTGGTTTTCGCTGCGCTCTTCCTCCTCGTGAAGGGGGTCGAGCGCTTTGAGCGCTGAGAACCTGATCGGCCTGATCGTCGGCGTCATCGTCACTATCTACCTGTTCGTGGCCCTCGTGCGGCCTGAGAGGTTCTGATGAACAGCACCCTCGCGGGCTGGCTGCAGGTTGCCCTGGTGGTGGCCGCGCTAGCGGCGTGCTACGTCCCGCTCGGCAACTGGATCGCCCGCATCTTCACGACCGACAAGCACTGGCGGGTGGAGCGCGGCGTCTACAAGGTGATCGGCGTCAATCCCGAGACCGACCAGAAGTGGAGCGCCTACCTGCGCAGCATGCTGGCCTTCTCCGGGGTCAGCGTGCTGTTCCTCTACGGGCTTGAGCGGCTGCAGCACTACCTGCTGTCGTTTGCCGGGCCGAACATGGCCAATGTCCCGCCGGAGACGGCCTGGAACACGGCCGCCTCGTTCGTGACCAACACGAACTGGCAGAACTACTCCGGCGAATCCACCATGAACTACCTGACCCAGATGGCCGGTCTGGCGGTGCAGAACTTCATGTCCGCCGCGGTCGGCATCGTGGTGGCGATCGCGATGATCCGCGGGTTCACCCGGTCCCGGACCGACAAGCTCGGCAACTTCTGGGTGGACCTGACCCGCTGCGTATTCCGGCTGCTCCTCCCCCTGGCCGTCATCGCCGCGATCGTCTTCATGGCCGGCGGCGTCGTGGACAACTTCGCGAACTACCACACGATCACCACGCTCTCCGGGGGGCACCAGACGGTCGTCGGCGGCCCGTTCGCGTCGCAGGAGGCCATCAAGGACCTGGGGAACAACGGCGGCGGCCTCGTTCAACGCCAACTCCGCACACCCCTACGAGAACCCGAACCCGTTCACCGACTGGTTCACGATCTTCATCCTCCTGGTCATCCCGTTCGCCACGCCGCGGGCGTTCGGCAAGATGGTCAAGGACAACCGGCAGGGCTTCGCGCTCGTCGCGGTCATGGTGGTCATCTGGCTGACGGCTGTCGGCGGCATCAGCCTGTTCGAGACCATGCACACCGGGTCGACCCCGGGAACCGCCGTCGTGCTCGCCCACGGCGCCATGGAAGGCAAAGAGGTCAGGTTCGGCACGCCCGGCGTCCTCACTGTTCGCGGCGTCGACCACGGTCACCTCGACCGGCTCGGTGAACTCGTTCCACGACTCATTCACGCCGTTCGGCGGCGGCATCGCCCTGTTCGACATCGCGCTGGGTGAGATCGCGCCCGGCGGCGTCGGCGCCGGGATGTACGGCATCCTGGTGCTGGCCATCGTGACGGTGTTCGTCGCCGGGCTGATGGTCGGCCGGACACCGGAGTACATCGGCAAGAAGATCCGGCCTCAGGAAATGAAGTACGCCGCCTTGTACTTCCTGACGCTCCCCGTGATCATCCTGACCGCGGCGGGGCTGTCCATCGGGACGAAAGTACCGCAGAGATCGATCCTCAACCCGGGGCCACACGGCCTGACCGAGGTGGTCTACGCCTTCGCCTCGATGGCCAACAACAACGGCTCGGCCTTCGCCGGCCTGACCACGGCGACCCCCTGGTACCAGACGGTCGGGCGGCATCGTGATGCTGATCGGCCGGTTCGCGCCGGAGATCTTCGCCCTCGGCCTGGCCGGCTCGCTGGCCCGGCAGAGCCCGGTTCCCGCGAGTGCGGGGACGCTGGACACCCGCACACCGCTGTTCGTGGGCATGCTCGTCGCCGTCATCCTCATCCTGGTCGGACTGACCTACTTCCCCGCCCTCGCGCTGGGCCCGTTCGCAGAAGGACTGCACTGATGTCTGTGACCACGACACCCGAGGCCCCGGCGGGCACCGGCCGGACAGCCGACACCGAACGCCGGGTCGGCGGCGGCCTGCTCGACCCGAAGATACTGCTTAAGTCAACGCCGGACGCGTTCAAGAAGCTGGACCCCCGGGTTCAGCTGAGGAACCCGGTCATGTTCGTCGTCGAGGTCGGCGCCGTGCTGACCACCGGCACGGCCATCGCCCACTCGTCCATCTTCAACTGGACCATCGTCGTCTGGCTGTGGCTCACCGTGCTCTTTGCCAACCTGGCTGAGGCAGTGGCCGAGGGCCGGGGCAAGGCGCAGGCGGAGACGCTGCGCCGGACCAAGCGGGAGACCGTGGCCCGGCGGCTGACCGGCTGGCAGCCCGGCCAGAAGGAGGTCCGCGAGGAAGAGGTCCCCGGCGCCCAGCTCGCCCTCGGCGACTTCGTCGTGGTGGAAGCGGGCGAGATCATCCCCGGTGACGGCGACGTGGTCGAGGGCGTCGCCTCGGTGGACGAGTCGGCCATCACCGGCGAGTCCGCCCCGGTCATCCGCGAGTCCGGCGGTGACCGGTCCGCGGTCACCGGCGGCACCAAGGTGCTGTCCGACCGGATCGTGGTGAAGATCACCTCCAAGCCGGGTGAGACCTTCATCGACCGGATGATCGCCCTGGTCGAGGGGGCGAAGCGGCAGAAGACGCCGAACGAGCTGGCGCTGAACATCCTGCTCGCGTCGCTGACCGTCATCTTCATGCTCGCGGTGATCACGCT
The DNA here is from genome assembly GCA_963723595.1 of uncultured Actinomycetes bacterium. Lineage (GTDB taxonomy): Bacteria > Actinomycetota > Actinomycetes > Streptosporangiales > Streptosporangiaceae > RYN-230. The sequence goes on along the minus strand of CAVRRQ010000006.1, from coordinate 1,124,102 downwards.
GCAGCCGATGGCGTTCTACTCCAAGGCCCCGCAGAGCCTGGTGGTCCTGGTGGCGCTGCTCGTGGCGCTGATCCCGACCACGATCGGGGCGCTGCTGTCCGCGATCGGCATCGCCGGCATGGACCGGCTCGTCCAGCGGAACGTGCTGGCCCTGTCCGGCCGGGCGGTCGAGGCGGCCGGCGACGTCAACACGCTGCTGCTGGACAAGACCGGCACGATCACCATCGGCAACCGGCAGGCCAGCGAGTTCCTCCCGGTCAGCGGCGTCACCGCCGCGGAACTGGCGGACGCGGCGCAGCTTTCCTCCATGGCCGACTACACCCCCGAAGGCCGGTCCATCGTGGTGCTGGCCAAGGACCAGTACGGCCTGCGGGAGCGGCACGAGGGCGAACTGCAGGGCGCGGAGTTCGTCGAGTTCACCGCCCAGACCCGGATGAGCGGCGTGGACCTGGCCGAGGGCCGTGAGGTCCGCAAGGGCGCCGCCGCCTCGGTCGCCCAGTGGATCCGGGACAACGGCGGCTCCCCCCGCCGGAGCTCGGCGAGATCGTGGACGGCATCTCCTCCGTCGGCGGGACACCCCTGGTCGTCGCGGAGCGGGGCGCGGCCAGCGGCGACGGGGCAGCAGGAAGAGCCCGGGCGCTCGGGGTGATCAACCTCAAGGACATCGTCAAGGAGGGCATCGCCGAGCGGTTCGCCGAGATGCGCACGATGGGCATCCGGACGGTCATGATCACCGGCGACAACCCGCTGACCGCCAAGGCCATCGCGGACGAGTCCGGCGTGGACGACTTCCTCGCCGAGGCGACGCCGGAAGACAAGATGGCGCTGATCAAGAAGGAGCAGGAAGGCGGCAAGCTGGTCGCGATGACCGGGGACGGCACCAACGACGCCCCCGCGCTCGCCCAGGCCGACGTCGGGGTGGCCATGAACACCGGGACCTCCGCGGCCAAGGAGGCCGGGAACATGGTGGACCTGGACTCCAACCCGACCAAGCTCATCGAGATCGTGGAGATCGGCAAGCAACTGCTGATCACCCGCGGCGCGCTGACCACCTTCTCGATCACCAACGACGTGGCCAAGTACTTCGCGATCATCCCGGCCATGTTCGCCAGCGTGATTCCCGGCCTGGCCAAGCTCAACATCCTGCACCTGCACAGCCCGGACTCGGCGATCACCTCGGCCATCATCTTCAACGCGCTGATCATCGTCGCGCTGATCCCGCTGGCCCTGCGCGGTGTCCGGTACCGGCCCTCGTCGGCGTCGGCGATGCTCCGCAGGAACCTGTGGATCTACGGCGTGGGCGGGCTGATCATCCCGTTCATCGGGATCAAGGTCATCGACCTCATCATCCAGTTCATCCCAGGATTCGGCGGCTGACCGACATGAATCGTCTTCCAAGCCTCGTCCGGCAGCACCTCGCGGCGCTGCGCGGCCTGCTGATCTTCACCGTGATCACGGGGATCGCCTACCCGCTGGTCATGTTCGGGGTAGCCCAGGCTGCCTTCCATAACCAGGCCAACGGCTCGATGGTCAGCTACCAGGGCCACGTGGTCGGCTCCAGCCTGCTGTGCCAGGAGTTCGTCAACGCCAAGGGCGACCCGCTGGTCGCAGTACTTCCAGCCCCGGCCGTCCAACGCGGTCAACGCCACAGTCAAGACCGACTACGGCTGCGACCCCGGCTTCTCCGCCGCCTCCAACCTGGGCCCGGACAACCCGACCCTGGTCCAGCTGATCACGCAGCGGCAGAAGGCGTACGCCGCGCTGAACCACGTGAAGATCTCGCAGATCCCGGCGGACGCGGTGACCGCATCCGGGTCGGGCCTGGACCCGGACATCTCCCCGCAGAACGCCTACCTCCAGGTGAACCGGGTGGCCGCGGCGCGGCACGCGAGCCCGTCGGCGGTCCGGGCCCTGGTCAGCCGGTTCGTCGCGGGCCGGTCCCTGGGCTTCCTCGGGGAGCCGAGGGTGGACGTCCTGACCCTCAACATCGCGCTCGACCAGCAGTTCCCGCTGCAGGCCGGCCAGTAGACGGGGAGGCGGCACGTGGTCGCGGGCGCGCAACTACCGGATCAGGACCCGGGTGCGCCCGCGGTCGCTGCCCGGCAGACCATCCTGGTGGTCGAGGACGAGCCGGCCTTGCTGCGTGCGCTGCGGATCAACCTCCGGGCCCGCGGCTACGAGGCCGTGACCGTGCAGGCCGGGCGTCCGGCCCTGGAACAAGCTACGCAACGAAAACCAGACGCGGTGATCCTTGACCTCGGTCTCCCCGACATCGATGGCATCGACCTGATCCGGGAACTGCGGTCGGTGACGTCCGCGCCGGTCATCGTGCTGTCCGGCCGTACCGGGCCGGGTGACAAGATCGGCGCCCTGGACGCCGGGGCGGACGACTACGTGACCAAGCCCTTCTCCATGGAGGAACTGCTCGCCCGGCTCCGGGCGGCGCTGCGCCGGGACGGCCCGGCGCAGCCCCCGCGGCCGGTGGCCATCGGCCAGTCCACCGTGGACCTGGCCGCCCACCTCGTGATCCGGGACGGCCAGCCGGTCCGGCTCACGCCCACCGAGTGGCGGCTGCTGGAGATCCTGATCCGGCATCCGGGCCGGCTGGTCGCCAGCCGGCGGCTGCTCACCGACGTATGGGGGCCGCCGTACGCCGACAGCCCGCACTACCTGCGTTTCCACATGGCCGGGCTGCGGCGGAAGCTGGAGGACGACCCGGCCCGGCCCCGTCATCTGCTGACCGAGCCCGGCATGGGCTACCGGTTCCAGCCCTGATCATCAGTCCGCCTCGCACAGTGGGCACACTGTGACTGGGGTTCGTTGAAGAGAGAGAACAGGACCATGGCCGAGCAGGAGCGTGGGCAGCTCCGGATCTACCTGGGCGCGGCGGCGGGCGCCGGGAAGACCTTTGACATGCTCAGCGAGGGGCACCGGCGGATCGAGCGCGGCGCGGACGTGGTGGTGGCCTTCGTGGAGACGCACGGCCGGCCGCACACCGCGGCGCTGCTGGATGGACTGGAGATCATCCCGCGCGCCCGGGTCGCCTACCGCGGCACGACCTTCGAGGAAATGGACCTGGACGCGGTGCTGGCCCGCAAGCCGGAGATCGCCCTGGTTGACGAGTTCGCCCACACGAACGTGCCAGGCTCGCGGCACGCCAAGCGCTGGGAGGACGTCGAGGAACTGCTGGCCGCCGGGATCGAGGTCATCTCCAACGTCAACATCCAGCACCTCGAGTCCCTGAACGACGTCGTCCAGAAGATCACCGGCGTGCCGCAGCGGGAGACCGTGCCGGACGCCATGGTCCGCGCCGCCGACCAGGTCGAGCTGGTCGACATCACCCCGGAGGCGCTGCGCCGCCGGATGGCGCACGGCAACATCTACCCGCCGGAGAAGATCGACGCCGCGCTGACCAACTACTTCCGCACCGGCAACCTCACCGCCCTGCGGGAACTGGCCCTGCTCTGGCTGGCCGACAAGGTGGACGAGGGCCTGCAGCGGTACCGGGCCCAGCACGGCATCCAGAGCACCTGGGAGGCCCGCGAGCGGGTCGTGGTCGCGCTGACCGGCGGGCAGGAGGGCGAGACCCTGATCCGCCGCGGAGCCCGGATCGCGGCCCGGTCCACCGGCGGCGACCTGCTCGCGGTGCACGTGACCCGGTCCGACGGGCTGACCGGCGCGGACCCGGCCGCGCTGGCCGGGCAGCGCAGGCTCACCGAGTCGCTGGGCGGGACCTACCACCAGGTGATCGGGGACGACATCCCCGGGGCCCTGCTCAGTTTCGCCCGGGCCGAGAACGCCACCCAGCTGGTGCTGGGCGCGAGCCGGCGGTCCTGGCTGTCCGCGCTGCTGACCGGGCCGGGTTTCGGCGCGCGGACCATCCGCGGCTCGGGCGACATCGACGTCCATATCGTGACTCACGCGCACATGGGCCGGGGCCGCGGGCTGCTGCCCCGCTCGCGCGGCGGGCTGACGCTGCGGCGGCGGCTGGCCGGCTACGCGCTGGCGGTGCTCCTGTGCCCGCTGCTGACCCTGGTCCTGGCCAGCCTGCGGGGCCAGCTCAACCTGACCAGCGACGTGCTGGCGTTCCTGGTCGCGGTCATCGCGGTCGCCCTGGTCGGCGGGTTCGTGCCCGCCATCCTGGTCGCGGTGGCCGGGTCGCTGCTGCTCAACTACTACTTCACCCCGCCGGTGCACAAGTTCACCATCGCCGAGGCCAACAACGCGCTGGCCCTCGGGGTGTTCGTGGCCGTCGCGCTGATCGTCAGCTCGGTGGTGGACACCGCGGCCCGGCGAACCCGGCAGGCGGCCCGGGCCAGCGCCGAGTCGGAGCTGCTGGTCACCACGTCGGGCAGCGTGCTGCGCGGCCAGCGGGCGCTGGAGGCGGTGCTCGACCGGGTCCGCGAGTCGTTCGGCATGGTGTCGGTCACCCTGCTGGAGTGCGGGCAGACGCCCGGCACGGCGGCCCACGGGCCGACGACCGGCTGGCACGCGGTGGCGCACTCCGGCGAGCCGCCGGTGGCCCGGCCGTCCGAGGCCGACGTGGAGGTGCCGGTGGCAGAGACCCTGTCGCTGGCGCTGCGGGGCCGGTCGCTGCCCGCCACCGACCGCCGGGTCCTGGGCGCGTTCGCCGCCTACGCGGCGGTGGCCCTGGAGCAGCAGCGGCTGGCCGCGGAGGCCGAGGCCGCCCGGCCCATCGCCGAGGCGGACCGGATGCGGACCGCGCTGCTCGCGGCGGTCAGCCACGACCTTCGCACCCCGCTGGCCTCGGCCAAGGCCGCCGTGACCAGCCTGCGCTCGGACGAGGTGCAGTGGGACCAGGAGGACCGCGACGAGCTGCTGGCCACCGCGGACGAGTCGCTCGACCGGCTGACCCACCTGGTGGACAACCTGCTCGACATGAGCCGGCTGCAGGCCGGTGCGCTGTCGGTGTTCCCCCGCCCAGCGGGACTGGAGGACATCGTGGCCCGGGCCCTCGACGACCTCGGGACCCCCCGCGCCGCGGTCAAAGTGGACATTCCCGGACTCCCTGCCCGAGGTCCGGGTTGACCCGGCCATCCTGGAGCGGGTCATCGTGAACCTGACCCAGAACGCGCTGCGCTACTCCCCGCCGGACCGCCCGCCCCTGCTGGCCGCCAGCGCCCTCGGCGACCGGGTCGAGCTGCGGGTGGTAGACCGGGGGCCGGGCATCCCCCGGTCCCAGCACGACCGGATGTTCGTGCCGTTCCAGCGGCTCGGTGACACGGACAACACCACCGGCGTCGGCCTGGGGCTGGCCCTGTCCCGCGGGCTCACCGAGGCCATGGGCGGCACGCTGGACCCGGAGGAGACTCCCGGTGGCGGGCTGACCATGACCTTGTCGCTGCCGGCCGTGCCCCTGACCGCCGGGCCTGATGCCGGCACGCCTGGCAGGCTGGTGGAGTGACCCGCGTCCTGGTCGTCGATGATGAGCCCCAGATCCTGCGCGCGCTGCGGATCAACCTCCGGGTGCGCAACTACGAGGTGGACACCGCCGCCAGCGGATCCGAGGCACTGACCGCGGCCGGCCGGCACCCCCCGGACCTGGTGCTCCTCGACCTGGGCCTGCCCGACCTGGACGGGGTCGAGGTCATCCAGGGACTGCGCGGGTGGACCCAGGCCCCGATCATCGTGCTGTCCGGCCGGGCCGACAGCACGGACAAGGTCGAGGCCCTGGACGCGGGCGCGGACGACTACGTGACCAAGCCGTTCGGCATGGAGGAACTGCTGGCCCGGATGCGCGCGGCCATCCGGCGGACCGGCCCCGCGGCCGACGAGCCGGTGATCGAGTTCGGCGACCTGGTCATCGACCTGGCCGCGAAGGCCGTCACCCGGGCGGAGGGTAAAGCGATCCGGCTGACCCCGACCGAATGGCACCTGCTGGAGGTGCTGCTGCGCAACCCGGGCAAGCTGCTCACCCAGCGCCAGCTGCTGACCGAGGTGTGGGGCCCGGGCTACGCGGACGCGGCCGGCAACCTGCGGCTCTACATGGCCCAGCTGCGGCGCAAGCTGGAACCCGACCCGTCCCGGCCCCGCTGGCTGCTCACCGAGCCTGGGATGGGCTACCGCTATCAGCCCGGATGAGCGGTACGCTCCGCTCGTGGACGTCGGGCGGGTGGCGGTGCGCTACACCAAGTGGGGCGGCATCGACCATTGGCACTTCGAGCTCGAGCGGCTCGGCCGGGACGAGTTCGGCTGGTGGTTCTTCGGCCGCAAGGGCCTCACCCAGCAGCGGGGCGCCGAGCCGCCGGTGATCTGGCCGCGCGACTTCGTGCTGCTGGTGCCGGCCGAGGGCTGCTGGACCGCGTACTTCAATGCCGAGGACGAGCTGGAAATCTACGTCGACGTGACCACCCGCCCGGTGCTGGAGGAGGACATGGTCACGGCGGTCGACCTCGACCTGGACGTGGTCCGGTACTTCGACGGCCGGGTCGCGGTGCTCGACGAGGACGAGTTCGCCGAGCACCAGGTGGAGCTGGCCTACCCGGCCGGGGTAATCAGCCAGGCCCGGCAGACCTGCGACTGGCTGGTCGACGCGGTCTCGTCCCGGGCCGAGCCGTTCGGCCAGGCCGGAGCGGGCTGGCTGGCCCGGGCCGCAGCCGCGCCGGCCATAGCCCGGTGGGCTGGGGCCCGCTACGCCCCGCTGAGCAGGGCGCGGGCCAGGCTGGCGTGCGTGACCAGGCCGTGAATCATCCCGCCGCGGATCGCCGCGCGGACCGCTGCGGCCTTGGAGACCCCGTAAGCGACCGCGATGACGGACGGGATCTTGGCCAGCGCCTCACCCGGAGTCACGATCATGCGGCTGTCCATCCCCGTCGGCACCGGGCGCCCGTCCTCTCCGAGGAAGACCCCGGCCATCTCGGCAATCACCCCCAGCCGGGCGATGTCCGCCCGCTCCGCGGGGCTGCACGCGTCGTAGATGGTGGACAGCCCGGGCGCCCAGGCGCCGATCGCGACCATCGTGATCGTCACCGACGGGACCAGTGAGAACGCGTCGGCGACATCGGCCTGCCTGCGGATGGCGGCGGCCGTCTCGGCGTCGTCGAGGATCATCGGCGCGTAGAAGACGTGCGCGGTGCCGCCGCCGATCCGGGCCACGGAGCGCACCAGGTCGAGCAGGTCCCGGCCGTCCGGCGGCGGGACCGCCCCGGTCAGCTGGACGATCGGGCAGGGCGGCATCCGGGTCAGCGCGGCGGCCAGCCCGCTCAGCGACCGCGCCCAGGCCAGGCCGATGACATCGCCAGGGGTGATGATGTCGGTCAGCGCCTGGCCGGCCGCCTCACTCAGGCGGCGGCGCAGCGCAGGCTCGTCCTCGTCAGGGAAATCAAAGGCGAAGGCGTACTTCAGCCCGAACGCGGAGCAGAGCTCGGCGGAGAGCCCAGCGTCCAGCACTCCGCCAGGCAGCCCGATCTCGATGCGCACCATGCCCGCCTCGCGGGCTGAGTCGAGGAGCCGCGCCACCCGGAACCGGCTGATGCCCAGCCGGCCGGCGATGTCGACCTTCGAGACACCCTCGACGTAGAACTCCCGGGCCACCCGGGCCGCCAGGACGATCTCCCAGGGCCGGTCCGCCGACAGCCCCGTCATGGCTCCCCCCGGGTCAGCCGTTAAGTCATCCAGACACCGCCGGTCCGGCGCCGCTCATTTGAGCGACCCGAGCCCATATTGGCATTTTTCCTTGACTTCAGCCAGGAACCCACTCAATGTGTTCGGTATTCGTGTGATCGCATGAGCGCCTGCCGCTCAGGTGAGCACCCGATGAGAGCTCGCACGGACAGCGAAGTCAACCCGATGACGGACGTGACGATGACTCGACGACGAGACGCCGGATTAACAGCCGCCCCCTTCCCCGCGTCCTCGCTCAGCCGCCGGGCCTTCCTGGCCGGGTCCGCCGGCGGGGCAGCACTCGCCCTGGCCGGCTGCGCCACCGGCGCGAAGGAGCTCTTCTCCGGCGGGAGCTCCGGGACGACGATCACCGTGGCGATCGTGTCCAACTCGCAGATGACAGGACGCGATCAGCCTGTCGCACCTGTTCGAGAGCGAGCACCCGGGCATCCACCTGTCGTTCATCTCGCTCCCGGAGAACGAGGCGCGCGCCAAGATCACCGCGGACGTGTCCACCCAGGGCGGCGAGTTCGACGTCGTGATGATCAGCAACTACGAGACGCCGATGTGGTCGGCCAACGGCTGGCTGACGAACCTGCAGCCGTACATCAACGCCACCTCCGGCTACGACGCGAACGACTTCCTGCCCCAGCTGCGGGCCACCCTGTCGCACAAGGGGGACCTGTACTCGGTGCCGTTCTACGGCGAGTCCTCGTTCCTCATGTACCGCAAGGACCTGATGGCCAAGGCCGGCATCAAGATGCCGGCCCGGCCCACCTGGACCCAGGTGCAGAAGATCGCCGCCGAGATGCACGACCCCAAGAAGGGGCGCGCGGGCATCTGCCTGCGCGGTGACCCCGGATGGGGAGAGAACCTGGCGCCGGCGGACACGGTGATCAACTCGTTCGGCGGCCGGTGGTTCAACCCGGCCTGGCAGGCCCAGCTGACCAGCCCCGAGGTAACCCGCGCGGTCACCACCTACGTGTCGATGCTGCAGAAGTACGGCGAGCCGGGCGCCCCCGAGGCCGGCTTCTCCGAGTGCGCCACCCTGTACGGCCAGGGGGATGCGGCCATGTGGTACGACGCGACCTCCGCGGTCGGCGTCATCGAGGACCCGCAGAGCAGCAAGGTGGCCGGCCGTAACGGCTACGCCTGGGCCCCGACCCAGGACGGCCGCCCGTCCGGCTGGCTGTACACCTGGTCACTGGCGATCCCGGCCACCTGCCCGCACAAGCAGGCGGCCTGGGACTTCGTCGCCTGGATGACCTCGAAGTCCTATATCAAGACGGTGGGCAGCAAGCTGGGCTGGTCGCACGTGCCGCCGGGTAGCCGGTTCTCCAGCTACCAGATACCGCAGTACAAGAAGCTCTCCGCGGTCTACGGCCCGCTGACCCTGCAGTCCATCAACGCCACCAACTCGGCGCACCCGACGGTCAAGCCGGTGCCCTACACCGGGGTCCAGTTCCTGGACATCCCGGAGTTCCAGGACCTGGGCACCAACGTCAGCGAGCAGCTCAGCGCGGCCATCGCCGGCCAGCAGTCGGTGACGGCCACGCTGGCCCAGGCGCAGCTGTACGCGCAGGCCGTCGGCGACACCTACCGGAAAACCTGATGGCCAGCGCCGGCTGCAGGCCACGCACCGCACCCTCCCGGAGGTCCCGATGACCACGATCGCCCCGCCGGTTGCCGCCGCGCGCCCCGCCCGGGCGCGCCCCGACCGCCGCCGCCAGGGCTGGGTCCGCCGGGCGCCGCTGCTGCCCGCGCTGGTCTTCACGATCATCGTCACCCAGCTGCCGTTCCTGCTGACGCTCTGGTACTCGCTGCAGTCGTGGAGCCTGGTCCGGCCCGGCTCCCAGCACTTCGTCGGGTTCACCAACTACGTGGAGGTGTTCCAGGACAGCCAGTTCCGCACGACCGCGGTGAACACGGTCATCATGACCGTGGGCACGGTCCTGATCGCGATGGTGATCGGCGTCGCCCTGGCCCTGCTGCTGGACCGGAAGTTCCTCGGCCGGGGCATCGTGCGCACCCTGCTGATCACCCCGTTCCTGGTCATGCCCGTGGCCGGCGCGCTGGTGTGGAAGACGATCATGCTCGATCCCACGTTCGGCATCGTCAACTTCCTGCTCCGGCCGTTCGGCATCGGCCAGTTCAACTGGATCGGCAGCTTCCCGCTGGGCTCGGTGATGATCGAGATGATCTGGCAATGGACGCCGTTCATGATGCTGCTCGTGCTGGCCGGGCTGCAGAGCCAGCCCAAGGACATCCTGGAGGCGGCCAGCACTGACGGTGCGCGGCCGCTGCAGATCTTCCGCGAGCTGACCCTCCCGCACCTGCGCCGGTACATCGAGCTGGGCATCGTGCTGGGTGCCATCTACGTGGTCAACGAGTTCGACGCGGTGTACATGATGACCCAGGGCGGCCCCGGCATCTCCAGTGCCAACCTGCCCTTCTACATCTACCAGCGGGCCTTCCTGGGCTTCCAGGTCGGCCAGGCGGCCGCGATGGGCGTAGTGGTCGTCGTCGCGACGATCATCATCGCCACCTTCGCGCTGCGGCTGATCTTCACCTCGTTCTCCGGGACGGAGCAGGCGGCATGACAAGCGCAGACATCGCCGCGGCGGAAGCTGGCCCGGCCACCCCCCCGCGGCAGGTACTCCGCAGGAAGAAGCGGGGCAACAGCCTCCCCCTCGGCATCGTCGGCTGGATCGTCGGCATCGTCTTCTTCTTCCCGGTCCTGTGGATGGTGCTCACGTCCTTCAAGACCGAGGTCCAGGCGTACACCAACACCCCGCACCTGTTCTTCTCGCCCACCCTGTCGCAGTACAAGGCGGTGTTCTCCAGCGGCATCTGGCCGTTCGTGGCGAACTCGGCGTTCGCCACCATCGTGTCCACGATCCTGGTCCTGCTGCTGGCCACACCCTGCGCGTTCGCGCTCTCGCTGCGCCCGGTGCGCAGGACGCGCGACGTGCTGTTCTTCTTCATCAGCACCAAGATGCTGCCGGTGGTCGCCGCGATCATCCCGATCTACATCGCCGCGCGTGACCTGCACATGCTGGACAACATCTTCACCCTGGTGATCCTCTACACCGCGATGAACCTGCCGATCGCGGTGTGGATGATGCGGTCGTTCTTCCTGGAGGTGCCGGGCGAACTGCTGGAGGCGGCCGAGATGGACGGGGCGCCGCTGCGCCGGACAGTGACCGAAGTGATCTTGCCGGTCGTCGCGCCCGGCATCGCGGCCACCGCACTGATCTGCTGCATCTTCTCCTGGAATGAGTTCTTCTTCGCGGTGAACCTCACCGCGACCCAGGCCGCGACGGTGCCGGTGTTCCTGGTCGGCTTCATCTCGTCCGAGGGCCTGTATTTCGCCCAGCTGGCCGCGGCGGCGACGGTGGCGACGCTGCCCGTCATCCTGGCCGGGTGGGTGGCCCAGCGCCAGCTGGTGCGCGGCCTGTCCTTCGGGGCCATCAAGTGAGCACGGGCAAAGTGAGCACGGGCACGTTGAACACGGGAGTCGATCATGGCTGAGGTCACGTACGACAGCGCGACGTGCATCTACCCGGGCGCGGAGCGGCCCGCGGTGGATGAGCTCCAGCTGGCCATCAGGGACGGCGAGTTCGTGGTCATGGTGGGCCCGTCGGGCTGCGGCAAGACCACCGCCCTGCGGATGCTGGCCGGGCTGGAAGAGATAGACGGCGGGTCGATCCGTATCGACGGCAAGGACATGGTGGGCGTGCCGTCCCGGGACCGGGACATCGCGATGGTGTTCCAGAACTACGCGCTCTACCCGAGCAAGACGGTCGGCGAGAACATGGGCTTCGCGCTGAAGATGCAGGGCGTGGCCAAGGACGAGCGCGCCCGCCGGGTCCGGGAGGCGGCCAAGCTGCTGGACCTGGAGGCGTTCCTGGACCGCAAGCCGCGCAACCTGTCCGGCGGGCAGCGCCAGCGGGTAGCCATGGGCCGCGCCATCGTCCGTGAGCCCAAGGTCTTCTGCATGGACGAGCCGCTGTCCAACCTGGACGCCCAGCTGCGGGTGTCAACCCGCACGCAGATCGCCGAACTGCAGCGCCGGCTGGAGGTGACGACCGTCTACGTGACCCATGACCAGGTGGAAGCCATGACCATGGGCGAGCGGGTGGCGGTCATGCGGGCCGGGCAGCTGCAGCAGTTCGCCTCGCCCACGGAGCTTTATGACCGGCCGGCGAATGTGTTCGTGGCCGGGTTCATCGGCTCGCCGGCCATGAACCGCTTCGAGGCCACCGCGGATTCCGGCGGCCTCCACCTGGGCACCACCACGCTCCGGCTCGCCGACGCCCAGCTGCACGCCGCCCAGGGCCACGGGAAGCTGATCGTCGGGGTCCGGCCCGAGCACCTGAACATCGGCGACGGCGAGCTGACGGTCAAGGTTGCCCTGGTCGAGGACCTGGGCAGCGACTCCTACATCTACGGCCACCTGGCTGACGACCCGGAGAGCAGCGTCATCGTCAGGTCTGGCCGCGATCACCCCCGGCACGGGGACATCGTCAAGGTCGGGGTGGACACCACGCACCTGCACATGTTCGATGCGGGCACGGAGCAGCGGATCGGCGAATGAGCGCGGCCAGCCGCCGGGGAGGGCACCCGGAACATCACCGTGACCGCGACCCTGAGAGGACATGATGCGTGCTGTCATCTGGGAGGCGCCTGGCCAGCTCACGATCACCGAGGCCGCCGACCCGGCGCCGCAGCACGGCGAGCTGGTCATCCAGGTGGGGATCTGCGGCATCTGCGGCACTGACCTGCACATCGCCGACGGCGAGTTCCCTCCCACGCCGTACCCGATCATCCCGGGCCACGAGTTCGCCGGCCGGATCGTGGCCCGCGGTGCCGGCGTGCCCGGCGACTGGCCGGAGGGCGCGCGGGTCGCCGTGGATCCCTCGCTGTTCTGCGGGCACTGCCCGGCCTGCCGCAGCGGGCGCGGAAATCTCTGCGCGAACTGGAATGCGATCGGGGACACCGTGAACGGCGCGTTCGCCGAGTACGTCGCCGTGCCCGCGGTGAACGCCTACCGCATCCCGGACAGCGTGGATGATGCCCAGGGCGCGCTCATCGAGCCGCTGTCCTGCGCCGTGCACGGGCTGCGCCGGCTCGGCCCGGTCCTCGGCCACGACGTCCTGCTGATCGGCGCGGGCACCATGGGCCTGCTGCTCCTCCAGCTGCTCAACGACGCGGGCGCCCGCTCCGTCAGCGTGGTCGACCGGAAGGCGGCCCGGCTGGCGGCGGCCAGGGCCGTCGGCGCGGCCAGCGCCGCCGAGGATGTCTCCGCGCTCGATCACGGCCCCTTCGGCGTGGCGGTGGACGCGACCGGGGCGCCCGGCGCGATCGAGGCGGCGTTCGCCTCGCTCGATCGCGGTGGCCGGCTGCTGATCTTCGGCGTGGCCAGCGGGGACGCCAGCGTGTCGCTGTCCCCGTTCCGCATCTACAACGACGAGATCACCGTGCTCGGGTCGATGGCCGTGCTGAACAGCTTCGGCGCGGCCGCCGACCTGATGGCGGCGGGCACCATCAACACGAGCCCGCTGCTGAGCCCCTCCTTCGCCCTCGACCAGTTCGCCGGGGCGCTGGCCGGCGTCCGCGACGGCGAGGGCATCAAGCTCCAGGTGGCCCCGGCGGCCTGAGTGTCCCCCCACCAGCCGGTCCCGCACTGAATGTGGCTCCTGAATGTGCTGCAGCGGTGCCGGATCCGCGCGCAGCGGTCACGTCAGGTCGGCGTGGAAGCATCCGGCGGCGACCGGGGCCACCGGCCCGCCGACCCATAGCTGGCCGTCCGGGCCAGGACGAACTTCGATCGTGCTGGGCCGCCCGGTGAACCGGCCCTGGTGGACCAGGATGGGTTCCCCGGCGGGACGGACGCCGTGGTGCAGCAGGTAGCCAGCAGCTGGGCCGGCCGCGCTGCCAGTCGCGACATCCTCCACCCGGCCGGCATTGTCCCAAGTGCGGCCCTCCGGGCGGTCCGGGTCAAGCACATAGACGAACTTCGCTCCACTGGCCTCAAGAAGCCCCTCGAAGCCCGGGTGGCTTATCCGGGCACCGTCCAGTCCGCTCCGAACCGGCACGATCAGGTAGGGCAGACCGGTGCTGACCACCTGCATCGGCAGCGCCGGATGCAGGTGGCCACGGGGCAGGTTCAGGGCGTCGCGGTAGGCCTCCGCCAGCTCACCCGTTATCGCCGGGCCGAGCGCCGGGACGCCCTGATCCATGGTCGCGTCCACCCATCGGCCCGCACCGCGGGTCCGGACCTCGACCGTCCGCTGCGCCACCGCCAGGGCCCAGCCCTCTTCCGCTTCCGCGGCCGGCAACAGGGTGTGCAGCACGGCCGCAGCGCCCAGCACCGGATGACCAGCGAAGTCCAGTTCCTCGTCCTCAGTGAAGATCCGCAGCCGGGCCGACCGGCCCGGCAGGTCCACACCGGCCAGGAACGCCGTCTCGAACTGGCGGACCTCCCGGGTAAGCGCCTGCATCATTGCCGTGGACAGGTTCTCCGCATCCAGGACCACCACCAGGCCGTTGCCCTGAAACGCCCGCCGGCTGAACACGTCAACATGCCGGTAGCGGAGGTCAAGCACGCCAACCCCCATCATGGTCAAGAGCTACCTCCCGCCAGCGCGTCCCGCGGGTCTGTCTCGCTAAGGGTCTTCCCGGCGGTTGGGCTAGTAGGCCTCAGCGGCCGGGAAACGATCAGCGAAGGGTGATGGCGACCTTCCCCGCGTGACCGCGGATACCGGCACTACCGCGGCCTGCTCGAAGGTGAGGCCGGCCGGCATGCGGGCGAGCTTGTCTTCGCGGGCCGCGGTGTACTCGGCGACGGTGCCCCGGCCGAACCCGAACACCTCATCCCCATGATCGGCAGCGGAAGCCAGGTGGCCCCGGGTCACTAAGGTGGCAGGGACAACGGGAGGATGAATGTCCGTAACACCAGAGCCGGACCACCTGAGCAACCACCACCGCACCACGCTGCGCAGGATCTTCGAGCATCCGGTCAGCCACAACATCGAGTGGAGGGAGGTCGTGTCGCTGCTCGACGCGGTCGGCACCACGGTGGAGCAGCATGGCGGCAAGCTCGACGTGACGATCGGGACCCAGAAGGAGTTCATCGAGCAGCCCCGGGGCAAGGACATCGACGAGCAGACCGTGCTCGACCTGCGCCGGATGCTCAGCAGCGCCGGCTTCGAGCCAGGCCAGGCCTGACGTTAGGCGGTCCGGCCGCGGATCTGCTCGCGCACGGTGGCGGTGATCTGGTCGGCCCGGCTGATGATGTCGTCTGCCTTCCCGGTCTCGGCGATCATTTCCAGGCTGGCCCGCTCGTCGGAGATGGACGCCAGGTTGATTTCCACGTTGACCCGGGCCGTGGACGCGGCGGCCCGGGCGCTCTCGGCTGCGGCGGCCACGTCGCTGATCACGTTGCGGTTGCCGATCACGGCCAGCGCCTCGGCGAGGTCGACCACCATCCCGGCCAGGCTGATGACCTGGGCCGGGGGCCAGGCGGCGTTGGAGAGAGCCTGGGCGACGGCCGCCGCCCGGTCGGCCGTCTCCTGCTCCGTGGACCGGGGCAGCCGGTAGGCGTCGGCCACGGCCAGGAACGCGTCCGCGTCCGCGTCGGCCAGCCGCAGCGCGATGCCCCGCAGCTCGTCCACCTCGGTGATGATCCGGGCGATCGTCACCTGGTGCTCGGCGTACTTCTCGCCGGTGGTGTACCGGGCCACCATGCCCAGTAGCGCCGCGCCCTGGGCGGCGAGCAGCGCCGCGGCGGCGCCGCCGCCGGGGGCGGGGACACGCTCAGCCAGCTGGTCCAGGAACTCGCCGATGGTCTGGTCGCTGATGGGCACGTGTCCTCCGGGTCGGGTGCGGGGCGGGGGGCCGCCCGCCAAGATCCTCCCACGCAGGCGGGGAAACCCTCGCCCTGCCGCCAGTCACCGCACGATCCTGGCGCACCGATCACTGGCGCACCGATCAGTGACGCACGGGCCCCGGGGTGGTGGCCGACGGGCTGCCCGGGACATCGCCGGGGTCCTCGTCCGGCGCGAGATGCCTGAGCTGGAACCGGAGCCGGCAGACCACGACGTTCTCGGTGCCGGCCGTGATGGCCTGGCTGAGCACGAAGCCACGCTGGTTGTGCAGGAACCACCGCCACCAGTGCTCGGGCTGGACCTCGGGGACCACCACCACGATCCGGCGGTGCGGATCTTCCTGTTCCCGGGCGCGCAGGTACTCCACCACCGGGGGACCGAGGGAGCGGTGCATCGTGTGCAGCGTGACCAGCGGCACCCCCGGATCCCATTCCTCCCACTGCGCACGGAAGCGCTCGGTGGTCTGCTCGTCGTCAGGATCGTGGTAGCAGATCGTCACCGCGATGGCGTCATCCGCCAGGGACAGGGCGGCGGAGATCGCCTCCCGGGTCAGCCGGGACATGCCGCGCACCGGCACCACGGCCAGCCCCGGGGTCCGCTCCGGCGGGTCCGGGATCTTCCCCAGCTCGAGCAGCACGCCGATCTGCTCGTACGCCCGGTGGATGCGGCGGAAAAACAGCACGAACAGGGGGATGACGATAACGACCAGCCAGGCGCCCTCGGTGAACTTGCTGACCAGCTCGATGGCCAGCGCGACGGTGGTCAGTACCGCGCCCAGCCCGTTGATGAACGCCCGGCCCAGCCAGCCATCGGTGTGCTGCTCGTGCCAGTGCCTCACCATGCCCACCTGGGACAGGGTGAAGCCGACGAACACCCCGATGGCGAACACCGGGATCAGCTTCTGGGTATTGCCCTTGGACACGACCAGCAGCACCGCGGCCGCCACCGCGAGGACCCCGACCCCGTAGCGGAACACCGACCGCTCGGCCTTCAGCGCGAACATGTGCGGCAGGTAGTTGTCCCGGGCCAGCAGGCTGGCCAGCACGGGCAGGCCGCCGAAGGAGGTGTTCGCGGCCAGGGCCAGCAGGACGGTCGTGATCAGCTGGATCGCGTAGAACAGGATGTTGTGCCCCACGGCGGCCGCGGTCAGCTGGGCCAGGGTCGTCTCGGTCGCTGACGGGGCGACGTGGAACTTGCGGATCAGCACGGCGATGCCGATCAGCATCAGGCCGAGGATGATGCCCAGCATCATCTCGGTGTGCTGGGCCCGGCGAGCCCGTGGCTGCCGGAACTGGGGTACCGCGTTCGCGATCGCCTCCACGCCGGTCAGCGCCGAGCAGCCGGACGCGAACGCCTTGAGCAGCAGCAGGATGCCGACCGACTCCGTCACCGCCGGCAGGTGCCCGGTGAGAGGCACCGCGGGATGCGAGCGGATCAGGCCGCCGGCGATCACGATCGCGATGGACGCGATGAAGATCAGTGTGGGCACGATGAAGAGCCGGGCGGACTCCGCGACGCCCCACATGTTGGCCCCGGTGATGATCGCGAGCACGCCGAGGCAGATCCAGACCCGGTCGGGATACAGGCCAGGGAAGGCCGACGTGAACGCCTCGACTCCGGCGGACACGCCCACCGCGGCGTTCAGGACGTAGTCGACGGTGAGCGAGGCCCCGGCCGTGAGGCTGGCGTAGCGGCCCAGGTGCCGTTTGGACACCGCATAGGCGCCGCCGCCGTTGGGGAAGGCCTCGATGACCTGCCGGTAGGAGATGACCAGGACCGCCAGCAGCACGACGATCGCGATCGTGACCGGGACGGTGTAGCCCAGCCCGACGGTCCCGGCCGCGGCGAGCACGATGACGATCGCCTCGGGACCATAGGCCACCGAGGACAGGGCGTCGAGTGAGAGGGCGGCCAGGCCTTCGAGCGCGGTCAGCCGGTGCTTGTCTTCCTGGTCCTCCGCCGCGAGCGGGTCAGGCGTGGCGTCACGGACCGTCATGACTGCCCATCCTGCCTGGTGCGACCGGCGTCCCCGGCCCCGCCCCCGGTACTACCTGATGAACCGGCGGTAACACCGGGTGAACTCAGCGGCCGGGCCGGGGAAAAGCAGCGGCAGCGGGCTAGCCGATGACCAGGAGGGCGATGATGAACAGGATCACCGCGACGACGACCACCACAGCCGCGAGGATCACCACGCGGTTACGAGATGCGCGCATCGACCACGGCGCCGTCTCGGAGCCATTCCGCCCGTTCGCGAAGGCGCGGAACTGGGCCGTGCTGGCCGACGGATCATGCTCGGGGTTGGGCATGCCCCGACTGTAGCGGCCCTGACCTGGCCGTGAGCAGCTTTATGGGGTATTGCAGGAATTTCGCGCCGGTCTTTGCGATCAGCCGGCATTGCTCGGCGGCAGGATGTCCGCCCGGCTTACGAGCCGCGAGAGCACGATCACGCTCCGGGTCCGGTCGACGAAGGGTTCGGCGCTGATCCGCTCCACTACCTGCTCGAAGTGCCGCACGTCCGCGGCCCGGATATGCAGCAGTGCGTCCGCCTCCCCGGTGATCGTGGCGGCCCCGGTGACCTCGGGATATTTGCTCAGCGCGGCACCGATGGCACTGGGTGAGGTCCGGCCGCGGCAGAACAGTTCCACGTACGCTTCCGTGGTCCAGCCCAGGGCCGACGGATCCACGGTGACGGTGAACCCGGTGATCGCTCCGGACGCGCGCAACCGGTCAACCCGCCGCTTGACCGCGGACGCGGACAGTCCCACGGTGGCCCCGATGTCGGCGTAGCTCGCACGGGCGTCCTCCACCAGCACGGCCACGATCCGCTCGTCCAGTTCATCGAAAGCAGCAGGTCTTCCCGGCACGCCTCGATCCTGCCAGCCCGGGGTACCCGGGCCATCGCCGCCTGGCGGGCTTCCTGATGACACCCCCGGCTGTGGCAGTTTCCGTGCCCCCAATCAGTAAACCGCCATGGCGTTAAGAGCCGGGGCTGAATGACGCGAATAGCTGCGTTTTCTCCTATTCTACTTCGTCAATAACGCAAATTCCCCGGGTTGACGGGGCATCCCCGGATGAAACGGGTTAAATGACGGAACCCCATACGTTGATAAGCCTGAAAAAGTCTCACGCCCTGATTACGATCCCGGACTGGGAGCAAGGGAGCGTGATGAGAATCTGCCCGACATGCGGGGGGCCGGTGGCCGGGACGCCCCGCTGGTGCCCCCGGTGCACCGCGCCACTGCCCGAGCCCGGGAGCAGCCCCGGGTCCCGGTACGGTGCGGCACCCGGATATCCCGCGGCACCCGGATATCCCTATCCCCCTGAGCCTGGATACCCCTATCCCGCTGAGCCCGGATACGCCGCGGACCCGGGATATCCGGCGGACCCTGCATATCCCGCGGCCGCTGGATATCCCGGTCAGCCCGGATATGCCCCGGAGGCCGGATACGCTGCCGAGCCCGGATACGCCGCGGAGCCCGTATATCCGGCTGATCCCGGATATACGGGCGATCCCGGGGGCGGCGCCGGGTCCGGGTATCTCGCGGCGCCCCCCTACCTGCCCGCACCGGTCTTTCCGCCGGAGCCCGTCAGCCACCAGGCCGGCCCAGATCCGCTGGCCCCCTATGAGCCGGCCTCGTACCAGCCCTGGGTCTACCGGCGTGCCCCCGGAGAGCCGGCCCAGTACCGCCGGCCCAGTACGAGCCCGGCCAGTACGAGCCCAGCCGGTCCGCCCCGCCGTGGGACCAGCCGGACTCTTTCGGGGACCTGTTCGCCGGCGGCCCGGCGACCAGGGCGTTCCCCGCCCGGTCGCTCCCGGAGCCCGACGACGGCCCGGAGGAGGACCCGGCGGCCCGGCTGCTCTACTCCCCGCCCGGCTGGGCTCGCCGCTCGCCGCGCCGCCGGGCCCAGACCGCCTGCGCCATGCTCGGAGCGGTGGCCCTGCTGGCCGGGGCGGTCATCGCCTGGAGCGCGTTCGGCCCGCACCAGCCGGGACCCGGGACCCGGCTGGCCGGCCGCCAGACCACGGCGGCGCGCCGGGCCGGTCTCGCCCCGCGCGGCCGGGCGACCCATTCCGCCGCTCCCTCCCCCTCGGTTCCCGCTCCCTCGGCCCCCGCTCCCGGCGGGGCCGGGACCACCGTGGTGACGATGGCGCCGGGGGTGAGCCAGGCCCCGGATGCCGCCCGGGTGGACGGCTTCCTGGTCGGCTACTTCACGGCGATCAACGCGCACGACTACCAGCAGTACGGGCAGTTGCTGACCCCGGCCCGGCGGATGCAGCTGACCGCGGCGGCCTTCGCCCGGGGCTACGGGACGACCACCGACACCAGCGCCAGCATCGTCGGCATCTCCCCCACCGGCCCCGGCGTGGCGGTCACGGTCACCTTCACCAGCCAGCAGCAGGCGGCCCCCGGCGCGGACGTCACCGCCTGCACCGTGTGGGACATCACCCTCTACCTGCAGAACTCCGGCGGCACCCTGCTGATCGGCAACCCCCCGCACCGTTACCACGCCTACCGCCGCTCCTGCCCCTGACCCCCTGACCCCCGTCGCAACGACGTGCGGGAGCGGCGGGTCAGGTGACGGCCCCACCGGCACCTTCCAGACACCAGCCAGCCCGCACCGTTCTGATACCATAACGGTATGGCTATGACTCTTCGTTTGCCGGCCGAGATCGAGGACCAGCTCAAGCAGGTCGCCGAGATCGAGCACCGCAGCGTGCAGCAGACGGTGCTCGTGGCGATCGAGGAATACCTGTCACTGCGCGAGACCGCGGAAATCCTCGCCGACCCGGCAGCGCTCCGTGGCCTCGCTGAGGCCCGGGAATCCGAGCAGATGGGCGACGTGGTGTATGGCGTTGAAGCAGCCCGGGCACTGCTGGCTGAACGTGCCCGGTGACCGCCAGCCCGTACGAGCTCGGGATGGCCCGCCCGGCCAGGCGCGCGATCTCCGAGTTCCTCCCGGAGGACGTGGCGGCCGCAGCGGTTGAGTTCATCACCGGTCCACTCCTGGAGATGCCATCCCGAATCGGCAAGCCCCTTCGGGACGAACTCACGGGCTTCCATAGCGCGCGACTCGGCACCCAGTGGCGCGTTCTCTACCGGATCGACGAATCAAAGCACACGGTCATAGTCGAAGACATACAGCACCGCACCACCGCCTACCGCCGCCGCTAGCCCTGATTCACGGGGACGAATGGCATCCTCACCACTCGCATCCGGCCGGACGCCGGCCGGGCCGAGGTGCCCGGCTTCGACGTGACCGCGGTGGTGGGCGCCGCCCGCAGCCTGTTCGGCACCACCCAGGGAGTGCCCGGGGGCCCGGTCTGGACACTTCAGCACCCGGTGATCACCATGCTGGGGATGAGCGTCATACTGCTCGGGCGTGATGGTGCCGCATGCGGTGCGCCGGTACCGCCGGGTAGCCCGGTGACCAGCAGTCCGCCCGCTCGGCAAGCACGGCGCGGCCGGCGGCAGCCGGGTGCGGGAAAGCGAGGCAGTCATGGCGCGGCTCGGCAACATGTACGGACCGGATGCGACGTTCCTCGGCGTGCCCCCGGCCGATCTGGCCGACCCGGCCTCGTGGGCGGGCACCGACGTCCTGATCATCGGCGCCCCGTTCGACGGCGGGACCTCGCACCGGCCCGGGGCCAGGTTCGGCCCGCAGGCCATCCGCTTCACCGACTACCTGCCCCACGACGGGTCCCGGCCTCATCTCGCGCTGGGCGTGGATCCGCTGGCCGAACTCCGGATCGCCGACGCCGGCGACGTGGAGATGCCGTCGGGGGATACCGGGCTGTCACTGCGGCGCCTGGAAGAAGCGGTGCAGCGGGCCAGCGAGGCAGGGACGATCCCGGTCATCCTGGGCGGTGACCACACCATCGCCTTCCCGGACGCGACCGGCGTGGCCCGGCACGTGGGATGGGGGCGCCTGTCCGTGATCCACTTCGATGCCCACGCCGACACGGGGGACACCCAGTTCGGGTCGCTGTACGGGCACGGCACGCCGATGCGCCGCCTCATCGAGTCCGGCGCGGTGCGCGGCGACCGGTTCCTGCAGATCGGGCTGCGCGGCTACTGGCCCGAGCCGGAGACGCTGGCCTGGATGGCGGCCCAGAACATGCGCAGCTACGAGATGACCGAGGTCGTCACCCGGGGCCTGGACGAGTGCCTGACCGAGGCGTTCGCCATCGCCACCGACGACTGCGACGGGGTGTTCCTGTCGGTGGATGTCGACGTGGTGGATCCGGGCATGGCCCCGGGAACGGGGACGCCCGAGCCGGGCGGGCTGACCGGGCGGCAGTTGCTGGACGCGGTCCGGCGGATCGCGATGGAACTGCCGGTGGCCGGGATGGACGTGGTCGAGGTCGCGCCCCCGTACGACCATGCCGAGATCACCGCGTTGCTGGCCGGCCGGGTGGTGCTCGAGGCCCTGTCCGGGATCGCCTGGCGGCGCCGCCGGGAGGCCGGGCGCCCGGACCGGCCTGCCCGGGACCCGGGCTCGCCGCTGCTCGAGGGCCGCGGCTGAAGGTGACCCGCGGCGCCCCCCGGCGGCTCACGCGGCCTGGGCGTGGCGCGGCGGCCCCGGGTCACGTACCTTGACGGCGTGGGACCGCTGAACGGCGTCGCGACCAGGCCACGCCAGCTGCTGCAGGCCCTCGGCATCAGGTGGATCGATGCCGGCGCCGCCGCGCTGGTGGCCGTCCTGGTCGAGCTGAACGTGGTCGTGGGCGGCGGAGCGGGGGCCGCCCCGCTCAATACCCGCGCCTACGTGCTCGGCGCGGTGCTGGCCGTGCCGATCCTGTTCCGGCACCGGTGGCCGCTGGCCTCCCTGCTCGGCTGCTCGGCGCTGGTGCTGCTCTACTACATCGTGGACCGCCGGAACATCTCCCCGGCCCCGCTGCTGTGCCTGCCGCTGTACGACGCGGCGGTCGCCGGGTACCTGGCCGCCGCGATCGCCATCCCCGCGTTCTTCATGTCGGTCGGCCTGTTCGTGGTGGACGTGTCCACCCATCAGGGCCTGGTCTCGCTGGCCACGGAGTTCCTGCCCGGCATCGCGGTGCTCGCGCTGGCCATCATGCTGGGCGAGGTGGTCCGCAGCCGCCGCGCGCTGGCCGCGGAGACCGCCGACCGGCTGCGCCTGGCGGGCGAGGAACGCGAAGCGGAGACGGGCCGCCGGGTCGCCGAGGAGCGGCTGCGGATCGCCCGGGAACTGCACGACACCGTGGCGCACAGCATGGCCACGATCACGGTGCAGGCCGGTTCCGCGCTGCACGTGCTCGGGCCGGAGCCCCCGGCCGCTGACAGCGGCCGGGATCGCAACCTGCGCAGCGCGCTCCTCGCCATCCGGGAAACCAGCAAGGCGGCGCTCACCGAGATGCGGGCCACGCTGGGCCAGCTCCGCCACGAGACCCCGGACGAATCGCCCGAGCTGCGCGCGGCCGGGCTGGACCGGCTGCCCGCACTGTGCGAGGCGGTCACCGCCGCGGGCGCCCCGGTCACCGTCACCACCGAGGGCCAGCCGCGCCTGGTCCCCCCGGCCGTGAGTCACGCGGCCTACCGGATCCTGCAGGAGTCCCTCACCAACGTGCTGCGGCATGCGGGCCCGCGGGCGCGGGCGTCGGTCGGCCTGGCCTACGAGCCCGGGGCCCTGGTCATCCGGGTGACCGACGACGGGCACGGCCCCGGGACGCTGGCCGATGACGCAGCGTGCGGCCACGGGCTGACCGGGATGGCCGAACGGGCCGCGGCGGTCGGCGGGACCTTCTCGGCGGCGGCCGGCCCAGGCGGCGGTTTCGAGGTCGCGGCGCGGCTCCCCGCCCCCGGGCCGGCCCAGGCCGCGGACCCGGGACAGGCCGCGGAACCGGGACAGGCCGCGCCTCCCGGGGCCGCCACGGTTGCGGCCGATCCCGCCCGATGATCCGGGTCCTGCTCGCCGACGATCAGGCACTGGTCCGCGCGGGCTTCCGGATGCTGCTCGAATCGGCCGAGGACATCACGATCGTCGGCGAGGCATCCAACGGGGGGACCGCGGTGGCCCTGGCCCGCGAACTGCGTCCCGACGTGGTGCTGATGGATCTCAGCATGCCGGAAGTGGACGGTCTCACCGCGACCCGGCGGATCACCACGGACCCGGAACTGGCCGCGGTCCGGGTCGTGGTGCTCACCACGTTCGACGACGACGAGCACGTGTTCGGGGCGTTGCGGGCGGGTGCGAGCGGGTTTCTGGTCAAGGACGTCGAGCCCGAGGAACTGCTGCAGGGAGTGCGGGTGGTGGCCCGCGGCGACGCGTTGCTGGCCCCTAGGGTGACCCGGTCCCTGATCGAGGCTTTCACCGTGGGAAACGCGAGCCTGGGGGCACCATCCGGCCGCGGGGCCGGCCGTGCCCGCGGGAGCCTCCCCCGCCCCGCCGCCCCGGGGCCGGGGCTGGCCTCGCTCACCGAGCGGGAACGCGAGGTCGTGGCGCTGGTGGCGGCCGGGCTGTCCAACGACGAGATCGCCTCGGAACTCGTGGTCAGCCCGCTGACCGCGAAGACCCACGTGAGCCGGGCGATGATCAAGCTGGGGGCCCGGGATCGCGCGCAGC
Source organism: uncultured Actinomycetes bacterium (assembly GCA_963723595.1). GTDB lineage: Bacteria > Actinomycetota > Actinomycetes > Streptosporangiales > Streptosporangiaceae > RYN-230. The sequence goes on along the minus strand of CAVRRQ010000006.1, from coordinate 1,100,007 downwards.
TCGTCGTCCTGGCCTACGAGAACGGGCTGGCCGAGCCCCGCCACGGCTGACCCGGCGAGTCCATGACCCCGTTCCGCTCAATGCTTACGGAGCGCTAACAGCGCGTCCTCCAGCGTTCCGCAATGGCCGAATGCCAGTCAAATGGACGAGGAGGTCAGTCGCAGGCGTTTGTCGGAGCCAGGGGAGCTCGCATGCGGTTCTGCCCGAACTGCGGAAACCCGCTTGGCGGGTCGCCACGGTACTGCGCGGGGTGCGCGACGCAGGTGGGCGCGGAGCACGAGACGGCTGCCGCGCCGCCCGCGCAGGCCAGCCCGCTCCCTGTCCGCACCCCCGTCCCGGCCTGGTCATTCCACGACCCGCCCGCTCCGTGGCTCCCGGAGGCCTCCGGGCCGCCGGTCACCGCCCCGCGCCCCGCTGACCCGCCGCCGGGTGATCCGTCGCCGGGTGATCCGTCGCCGGGTGGCCCGCCGTCCCCCGGCGATCCGTCCTGGCCGGCTGGCCGTCCGGCCTGGATCCCCGGCGAACCGGCGCGGGCCGCCTACGACCCATCCTGGGCCCCGGGCGATCCGGGCTGGGCCGGCCGCCACCCGTCCCGGGATCCGGAGGAGCCGCCCTGGCCCGCCAGTGGGCCGCCCTGGCCGGCCAGTCCCCCGCCCTGGCCGGGCAGCGACCCGCCCTGGGCGGTCATTCCCGGGCCGGCCACGGCGGACCAGACTGCTGAGGACCAGGCCGCAGGGGTGATCACACAATCCCGCGGGACCAGCCTCCCGGGCGCCGCGCGGCCCGCCCGGCCGGACCGCCGTCCCCGGCTGTCCTCCGGCCACGGGATGACGATCACGGCCATGGTGACCACCGTGGCCCTGCTGGGCACCTTCGCAGTGGCGGCCTGGCAGGTCCGCCACATCCGGTCCCAGCCGCCCGCCACCGGCAGCAGCCTGGCCGCGCGCGGCCGGCCGGCCGGCACCCCGGACCCGGGTCCCAGCCCGGCCCGGGCCGCTTCCTCCGTATCCCCCGGCGCACCGGCCGCCCACGGCGCGGTGACCGTCGGCCCGGCCGCGGCCGCCCAGCCGCACGTGCACCGGGTCGTGAGGCTGCTGGACAGCTATTTCTCGGCCATCAACGCCCACGATTTCCAGGCATACAGGAGCCTGTTCATCCCGGCCATTCGCGCCGGCATGCACAATTTCGGCGACTCCTACCAGTCCACGCGCGACTCGCGGGCCAGGCTGACCGGCCTGTCGGTCACCGGCCCGCAAGGACTCGCGGCCATGGTGACGTTCGTCAGCCACCAGGATCCGGCCGCCAGCCCGGACCACGCGGCGTGCAACCGCTGGCACGTCACCTTGTTCCTGAAGCACGACGGCCGCAGCTACCACATCCGGCGTCACCGGCCCGGGTTCCCGGCGGACACCGTCCGCGCCTGCCACTGAGCCGTGGCCCCGACTCGGATCCCCGCTGACCTGGGCCGCTGACCTGGACGCCCCGGGTCGCCTACTCCCTGCGGAGTACTCCCGGCGGAAGGCCCGGGCCCCGCAAGTGCCTCCCCGCGTAGGACGCGCCGCGCGCCGCCGGCCGCGAGCATCGGAGGAGCAAACACTCCTCCGGCTCGCAGGAGACCGACATGCCTGGCTCAGCATCTCTCGACCACCACGTCCGGCCCGGGATCGTGGGCTCACTCGGACGCGCCTGCTTTCGGCACCGCCGGGCTCACCGTCATCGCCTGGATCGTCGGGGTCGCCTGCCTGATCACGTTGTGGACCAGGTTCGGGGCCCCCGCCCAGGACAGCTTCACCGGCAGCGACCCCGGGCAGACCCTGCTCAACCAGCACTTCCACCAGCAGTCCGGTGACACGCTCACGCTGGCGATCCGCTCTAACGATCCGATCGGCTCCCCCGCCGTCCGGGCCCGGGTCACCAGCGCGCTCACCCCCTTCGCCCGGGCGCCGCACGTCACCTCGGTCACCAGCCCGTATCAGGCCGCCGGCCAGGTCTCGGCGCACGGCCACGTGGCCTTCGCGGTCGTCCAGTTCGGGGTGCCGTCCAGCAAGATCAGCAACGGGGAAGCTCTCGCGCTGATGCACGACGCCCGGTCGCTGTCCGGCCGGGGAGTGCACTTCTACCTGGGCGGCGACGTGGTTGACCTCGCGGAGACGCCCTACGGCGGGGCCACCCAGGGGGTTGGCGTGCTGGCCGCCGCGATCGTGCTGCTGATCGCGTTCGGGTCCTTGCTGGCCATGGGGCTGCCGGTGCTGACCGCCGTGCTGGGCATCGGGGCCGGGCTGTCGCTGATCGCCCTGCTGGGCCACGTGTTCCCGGCCCCCTCGTTCTCCCCGATCATCGCCTCCATGATCGGCCTGGGCGTCGGCGTGGACTACGCGCTGTTCATCCTGACCCGGTTCCGTGAGGCACTGCACCACGGTGAGGACCCGGAGAGCGCGGCCGTGACCGCGATGAGCACCGCGGGCCGCACCGTGGTCATCGCGGGCACGACCGTGATCATCGGGATGCTCGGGCTGCTGGTCCTGCGCCAGTCGCTGCTCAACGGGGTGGCCATCGCGGCCGCGGCCACCGTGGCCATGGTCATGCTCGGCTCGCTCACCCTGCTCCCGGCCCTGCTCGGCTTCACCGGCACCCGGCTGAGCAAGCCCACGCCGGCTCCGCGCTGCCCCGGTGGCTGGGCGGCCGCCCGGCACGCGGGTCCGCTGCTCAGGTCGCTGGCGAGGCGGGGCGCGCCGCAGGCGTGTCCCTCCGAGCCAGCGACTCTCGGGGGCCGGGGGCTCCGGGGGTAGTCTCCCGGGAAAGTGGAGCGGGGGGTCGTCCCCCCGGGCCAGCAGAGCCGGCGGCGGAACGGTGGGCCGCGATGATCCAGCGGCGGCCAGCGGTGGCCGCGCTGCTCTCCGGGGGGCTGCTCCTTCTCCTCGCCGCGCCGGCCCTCGGCATGAAGCTGAGCATGCCGGATGAGTCGAGCCAGGCCCGCGGGACCATGGGGTACTCGAGCTACGCCGCGATGGCCCGGGGCTTCGGGCCCGGCTTCGACGCTCCGCTGATCGTGGCGGCGGCCCTGCCCTCCCCCACGGCCAGCACCGCCCGGCTGGCCGGCGCGATCGCGGCCACCCCCGGCATCGCCCGGGTCACGGCCGCGCGGGTCAGCCCCGATGGCCAGGCCGCCCTGATGATCGCGTACCCGGCCACGGGCGAGCAGGACGCGGCCACCAACGCCCTGGTCAACCAGATCCGCACCTCGGTACATCCCGCATGCCACCGCCGGCACCGGCATCCGTGCCTACCTGACCGGGCCGAACGCCGGCAACGTGAGCTTCGCCAACCTCGTGGGGCAGCGGCTGCCCTGGCTGATCGGCGTGGTCGTCGCGCTGTCCATGCTGCTGCTGCTGGTCATGTTCCGGTCGGTCACGGTCGCGGTGAAGGCCGCGCTGATGAACCTGCTGTCCATCTCCGCCGCCTACGGCGTCCTGGTCGTCATCACCCAGTGGGGATGGCTCGGCCACCTGTTCGGCTTTCCCGAGAAGATGCCGGTGACCACCTGGGTGCCGATGTTCCTGTTCGTGATCCTGTTCGGCCTGTCCATGGACTACGAGGTGTTCCTGCTCTCCCGGATCCGCGAGTCCTACGACGCGACCGGTGACAACGCGGCCTCGGTCGCCACCGGGCTGGCCCGGACGGCCCGGGTGATCACGGCGGCGGCGGCCATCATGGTGGTGGTCTTCCTGTCCTTCGTGCTCGGCGCGGACGTCTCGGTGAAGCAGGTCGGCCTCGGCCTGGCCGTGGCCGTGCTCATCGACGCGACCGTGGTCCGCATGGTCCTGGTGCCCGCCGTGATGGAACTGCTCGGCCCGGCGAACTGGTGGCTGCCCCGGTCCGCTGGCCCGCATCCTGCCGACGACATCTCCCCGCGAGGGCGAGCCCCTGGCCGACGTGCGGCCGCTGGTCTCCGCGACGGACGTCCCGTCCGACGGCTGAGGCCTCGCGGGAGGAGAACGCCCGGCGCCACCGTATCCCGGTGGCGCCGGGCGTGGCCTTTTGTGCCGCTTTTCCCCTATCGCCAATCGCATGATCACATTCCCAGCACGGGAAGTTCTTTACTCCGACCATGATCGGTTTTCCATTCGCAGAATTGGTAAGTTACCTGTGGCGGGCACAACGGGCGTGCCATATGCCCGATTAGTCCCGGACCGAGCGAAGGATTGGCCGATGTGGGAGAAATGCGTCGGGTGCGGCGAAGGCCTTTTCGCCGGGGACGCGTTTTGCGGTAATTGCGGGCGGCCTGTCACGCCGTCCGTCCCCGCCGCGCGCGAGCCGGACGGCTTAGGGTCAGCCCCCCTCGCTGCTCCCGCCGCCGACCGGGGCCAGGTCCGCATCATCCCGTCCGCCTACCACCCCGGCGCCCCCGGGCAGGCCGGCCCGAGCACGCCGGGCCCGAGCACGCCAGCCCGGAACACGATGCGCCGGAGCAGGATGCGGCAGAGCCGGATGCGGCAGTACACGGGCCGGCAGCCCAGTCCGACGCCGGTGCCGGAGGGACGGCGCGCGGCGACGCGGCGGCGGTGGACGGGACGGCGCCGGACGGGACGGGCCAGGCGCCCGGCCCCGCGCAGGCCGCGGGTACCGCCCGGCAGACGGGCACCGCCCGGCAGAACGGCGCGATCCGGCGCGATAACTTCCGGCCCGGGAGTGCGGGGCGGCAGGACGGCGCTGGCCTGGCCGGCCGTGCGGCGAGTGGCCACCCGGCCAGCGAAGCCACGGCTTTCCGGGCCGGGCAGCCTGGACCCCGCCCGGAACCCCCGCTACCTGAGGTACGTGCTCCGCCAGGCGGGCGTGTTCACCGGCATCTACCTGCTCACCGAGATAGTCCTGCTGCTCTGCGTGCTGCTCTCCGCCGCGGCCGGGACGAAGCTCGCTCCGGCCTTCCGGCTGGAGATGGACAGCATGTGGCTGGTCGCCCTGGTGCTGGCCATCCCGTTCTGGCTGATCCCGGTCCCGGCCTTGCTGGCCGAATGGAGCCAGGTGATGGAGCAAAGCTCCGACGCCACCCAGACGGCATTCGAGCACATCAATTCGGCGTTCCAGGCCCATGGCGCTCCGGTGGATTCGCTGCGCGCGCGGACCGTCTCCCGGCCGGGGGAAGGAGAGCGTGAATACCTCGAGTTGCGCCGCGGCCATTTCAGTGGCTACATCTCATGTTTTGCGCATGGGAACGACTTGTACGTGGGCTGGACTTTCTGGCTGCACATGTCCCCTTTGCGCCTGCTGATGATGGTCATCGGCCGGAATATCCAGGACGTGACCAGCCGGGGAGACGGGATCTACCGCTCGCTCCGCTTCGAGTCCACCCGGGCTCTCGTGGCCGCGATGCACGGGGCCGCGCTGGGCCGGGATCGACGCGGCCAGCAGGGAACCAGACCCGGCCGGCCCGCAACCTGGCCGGGAGACCGCCATCGACATGAACTTCAGGGTGGGCTGAGCACCGATGAGATTCTGCACGAAATGCGGTTCCCCGGTCAGCGGGATGCTGCGCTACTGCACCCGGTGCGGGGCGCAGACCAGTTCGGCGCCCGAGCGCCCGGCCGGGGCCGCTGCCGACGAGACCAGCACCGACGAGACCAGCACTGCGGAGACCAGCACCGCCCAATCCAGCACCGCTCAATCCAGCACCGCTCGAGCCAATCCAGCACCGCAGAGGCCAGGACGGCTGAGGCCAGTACGACTGGAACGGAGCAGGCCGCCCCGGGCCAGGCCACTGCCGTTGACGTCAGCCCGGGCCAGGGCCCGGCCCAGGCAGGTCCCGCGGAGCCTCCTCGCGATCCGGTGTCCCCGGAGGGGCCGGCCCGGCCGGGCTCTACGCCCGTCATCCCCGCGCAGGTCGGGGTGGCGGACGCCGACTCCGCCGACGCAGCGCCCGGCCAGCCGGCTCCGGCCTGGGCCGCCCCGGCCTGGGCGGTTCCGGCCGGGGCTCCTTCGGCCGCTTCTCCGGCGGAGGGCTTCTCCCGCCCGGAGGCCCAGGACGATCCCGGTGCGGAGCACGCCGTCGCGGACGAGCCCAGCGTGGAGCAGCCCTCCGACGTGGAGCAGCCCACCGCGCGGGTCGCCACCGCGGAGCAGCCCGCCGCGCGGATCGCCACCGCGAGCAGCCCACGGACCAGGCTGTTACCGACCAGGCAGCTGCTGACCAGGCAGCTGCTGACCAGGCAGCGCTGCCAGGCACTGGCCAGGCTGGCTCAGGGCCGGGGGCCGCAAGCCAGACCGCGGCCGGCCGGCGCGCACCGGAGTACGGGGAGGACCCGGCCGGGCCGCCGACGATGCCGGCCCCCGGCGGCCCGGGGGATGGCGGGCCGCTGAGGCTGGTCCGGATCGGTGCCGAGGCCGACGATGAGCCGTGGACGGACGACCCCTGGCTGCCCGGCAGCCGGCGGCCGGACCGCCGGGCGCCCGTCATCGGCGTGGTGGTGATCGCCGGGCTGCTCGCGGTCGCCTCGACCGCCTGGCTGGTCGGCACCAACCAGCCGCAGGCCAGCAGCCCGCCCGGCAGTCACCAGTCCCGCCCCAGCCAGCTCGGCTCGGGCCAGGGCCAGCCCAGCCAGGCACTGTCGGGGCAGTCCCGTCGCCCAGCCTGACGCCCAGCAGCCCGGCCAGCCCCCGTGCCGACCGGCACGTCGCCGGCCCGACCGGGCCAGAGCGGGACCGGGCAGCCCGGCCACGGACAGGCGGGACAAGGCCAGCGCGGCAGCCACCGGGGAACCAGCCCGAGCGGCACGGCTCATAGCAGCACGGGCCACAGCAGCACGGGCCCGACCAGCACGCCCGCGCCCGGGAACGAGCCAGGCGGCTACGCAGCGCACGGGATCCGGCCAGCCCGGCACGAGCCGCACGGGGCACAGCCAGAGCAGTCCGGGCCTCCCCGTTTCGCGGCCCACCGGAATTACCCCGGCCAGCCCAGGCCAGCCCGTTTCGCGGCCCGACCGGAACGACCCCGGCCAGCCCGGCCCAGCCTGTTTCGCGGCCTACCGGAACCAGCCCGGCCCAGCCTGTTCGCGGCCGACCGGGGCCAGCCCGACCAGCCACAGCCAGCCTGGTTCCGGCCAGCCTCGCTCCGGCCAGTCGGGCCCGGGCCGGACCAGAACGGGCCGCGGCACCACCACGCCGGCCCCGCACCCACACCACTCCGCCCCGGCCTCCGGGGCAGGGCGGCCCGCCGCGGCGCTCCATCCACGGCATCGTGTCCGTCGGGCCAGGCCTGGGCGCGCGGCCCGACGCCCGGCGGGTCGCCGCGCTCCTGGACCGCTACTTCGCGGCGGTCAACCACCGTAACTACCCGGCGTACGAGCGTCTGTTCGCGCAGCGCCACCTGACCCCGCGGGAATTCGCGTGGGGCTACCGGACCAGCCATGACTCGAAGGCGGTGCTGGCCGGCGTCTCCCCGCTCAAGGGCGGCCTCAAGGCCACGGTGACCTTCACCAGCCATCAGAACCCCGCCGGGAGCCCCGATCACTCCAGCTGCATCGACTGGAGGATCACGCTGTTCCTGCACCGGGCCGGCGCGACCTACCTGATCGGCATGCCGCCGACCGGGTACCGGGCCGGCCTTCACGCCTGCCGCTTCGCCCCCCGGCGTTCTGCGCGGGGGCAGTCCGCGCACCGGAATTCCAGGGCCGGCGGCTCCCGGAGGCAGGCTTCGGGGGACCCGCGCCGGAAAAACCGTTAGGGATCATCTGGTCAGATAGGCGGCGACCCGGATCCAGCAGGCGATTGGATCGAGCGGATCTATACTTGCTGGATGCTGGATGTGACCAGGCTCCGCGTGCTCGTCGCGGTGGCCCGGCACGGCTCGGTGACCGCGGCGGCCCGGGCGCTCAACTACGCCCAGCCCTCGGTGAGCCATCACCTGTCCCGGCTCGAGGCCGAGACCGGGGCGCTGCTCACCCAGCGGGCCGGCCGCGGGCGTGCGGCTGACCGACGCGGGCCGGCTGCTGGCGGAACGGGCCGAGGAGATCCTCGGCCGGCTGGACGCCGCGGAGAACGAACTCGCCGCGCACGTGGGCCTGCGCGCGGGCCGGATCCGGCTGGCCGCGTTCCCCTCGGCACTCAGCACGCTGGTGCCGATGGCCGCGGCCCGGCTCGAGGCCGAGAACCCCGGCCTGGATCTCACCCTGGCCGAGGCGGAGCCGCCGGAGGCGCTGCGCATGCTCCGGGCCGGGTACGTGGACGTGGCGCTGGTCTTCCGGCACTACCAGGACGGCGTGACCGTGAGCCCGCCCGGGGACACCGACGAGGGCACCCGGTCCCGGCTGCTGCTCGACGACCCCATCCACCTGGTCACCCGGGCCGCGCGCCGGTGCGGACGCCCGCACCCGTCCCGCGCCGCCGGCGAGCCGCCGCTGCCGCCCTGGCCGGACCTGGCCGACTACGCCGAGTACCGGTGGATCGGCGGATGCGAGCGGTGCCGCAGCTACCTGGTCTGGCAGTGCGAGCTGGCCGGGTTCAGCCCGAAGATCGCGTTCACCACCGACGACTTCGTCGCGGTCCAGGCGCTCGTGGCCGCGGGCCTGGGCATCACGACGCTCCCCGGCCTGGCGCTCCGCGCCGCGCGCCACCCGGGCATCCAGGCCGCGCCGCTGCCCGGGTCGCACCGGCAGGTGCTCGCCGTGACCTACGGTGAGGCACCCGAGCCGCCCGCCGTGGCCCGGCTGCTCGACGTGCTCAGCGTGACCGCGGGCGCCGAACGCGCCCACCCGGTTCCCGCGTAACCCTGCGCCGCCGTCTGCCGGACCCGGGCGGCAGCCTTAGATCGAGCGGCCCTGGGCCTGCCAGTAGGGCTCGCGCAGGCGGCGTTTGAGCAGCTTGCCGCTGGGATCGCGGGGCATCTCGGCGGTGAAGTCGATCGCCGACGGCCACTTCAGCCTGGCCAGCTTCCCGTCCAGCGACCCGAGGATCTCCGCGGCCAGCTCCGGTCCCGGGGTCCGGCCCGCCGCGGGCTCGATCACGGCCATCACCCGCTCGCCCCACTCCTCGTCGGGCACGCCGAACACCGCGACGTCGGCCACCGCCGGGATGCATGATGAGCTCCGCCTCGACCTCGGCCGGGTAGATGTTCACCCCGCCAGAAATGATCATGTCGGCCTTGCGGTCGCAGAGGAACAGGAACCCGTCCTCGTCGAGATAGCCGATGTCACCCGCGGTGAAGAAGCCCCGCAGCCGGTTCGCCTCGGTCTTGGCCCGGTCGCCCTTGTACTCGAACGGCGTGATGCCCATCTTCATGTAGACCGTGCCGGGCGTGCCGGGCGGGCATTCCTGGCCGTCGTCGCCGGCGATCATGATCTCGCTCGCCGGCCACGGCGTGCCCACCGTGCCCGGGCGGGCCAGCCAGTCCTGCGGGGTGGCCAGGGTCCCGCCCCCCTCGGTGGCCGCGTAGTACTCGTACACCCGCGGGCCCCACCACTCCAGCATGGCCCGCTTGAGCGGCACCGGGCAGGGGCCGCGGCGTGGATCATCCAGCGCATCGAGGACAGGTCGTACCGGGACCGGGTGGCCTCCGGCAGCGACGAGCATCCGCTTGAACTGGGTCGGCACCATGTGCGTGCTCGTCACCCGGTACCGCTCCACGCAGGCCAGCGCGGTCTCGGAGTCCCAGCCGTCCATGTACACCAGCGTGTGGCCCAGGTGGATGGCCGCGCCGCCGAACAGGGTCACCGCGGTGTGATAGTTCGGCGAGGTGACCAGGTGCACGTTCGGCTGGCCGGGCGGGACGCCGAAGATCTGGAGCAGGGCGGTGTTCAGCTCCGCCGCGTCGTCCGGGTCCATCCCGGACAGGTCCCGGCGGACGCCTTTGGGCCGGCCCGTGGTCCCGGAGGTGTAGTGCATGGACGACCCCGCCACGCGGTCCGCGGGCATGGTGGCGGGCTGCCCGTCCAGCAGGCCCTCGACGGGGGTGAACCCGGGGATCGCGCCGTAGCAGAGCCGGGCGGCGGCGGGCAGCCCGGCTAGCTCCGGCGGCTGCGGCCCCGGCTGCGGCGTAGCGCTCGTGCACGAAGAAGGCCTTGGCCTCGCTGTCGGCCACGATGTAGGCGATCTCCGGCGGGGTGAAATGCCAGTTGACCGGCGTGTAATACCAGCCGCCCTGCAGCGCGGCCAGGTAGGTCTCCAGCGCGGCGCTCCCGTTGGGGAGCAGCACCGCGATGCCGTCCCCCGGCCGCAGCCCCAGCCCGCGGAGCGCGTGGGTGAGCTGGTTGACCCGGGCGAGCAGCTCACCCGCGGTGCGCGGGGTGCCGTCCGGCTCGACCAGCGCGGTCCAGGCGGGATCGGCCTCCGCCCGGCGCCAGAACGCGAGCCCCACGGCCCACCTCCTCGTGAACTTACCCACGAGTAGATCACGGTCCGCGGCGTTCGCCCATGCCCGGGCGTAACTTTGCCCGGCGACGGCGGGCGTACCCGGCGCACCGCGGGCCGCCGTACGGTACAAGTTGAGCCGGCGGGCTCAGGACGAGAGGCAGGCATGAGGCGGATGCTGGTGCGCGGCGGCGGGCGGCCAGGCTGGTGCACGGCGGCCGGCTGATGCACGGCGGCCGGCTGGCCGCGGCGATCGCGGCCGGGGCGATGCTGGCCGGATGCCACTTCGCGGTCGTCCCGCCGAAGAAGGGGGCCGCCAGCGCCCGCCCCACGGCCTCGCTCCGCGACCCGTACGGCTACCGGCTGGCCGACGCGCCCGCCCTGCTGACCCAGTGCGCGGTGAACACCGCCGGCCTGCGGCCGGGCTCCGGGCTGGACTGGTTCAGCCATGGCCGGGTCACGGTCAGCACGACCAACGCGGACAACTTCAGCAGCTGGTGGCTCACGCACGACAAGCCCGGCCCTTACCCCCAGACGTTCGTGATCGACGGGCACCGGACCCACTACCTGGAGTTCGGCACTACCTGGGTGAAGAGCGGCAGCCTGTGGGTGCCCGCCCACGTCGGCAACGCGAACCCGCTGGCGCTCCGGTACTCCCTCACCGCCTGGACCGCCTGGACCGCGCTTAACGGCAAGCTGCCCCCGGCGGTCTGCGGCACGACGCTGACGGCGAGCCAGCTCCAGGCCCAGATCTTCGGCAGCGGCACGCCCAACCCCTGGTAACCGGGGACGCATCCCGTGCCCGTCGCCCTGCAGGTGCTGGTCTTCTGCGTGGCCGCCGCGGTCAGCCTGGCCACCAGTTACCTGCTGGTCACCAGGCTGGAGCGGATCGGTGAGCGGCTCGGGCTGTCAGAGGCGCTGCTGGGCCTGATGGCCGCGCTGGCCGCCGACGCCCCGGAGATCACCTCGGCCGTCACCGCGCTGGCCCAGCATCAGCAGAAGGTCGGCGCGGGCGTCATCATCGGCTCCAACGTGTTCAACCTGGCCGCGCTGCTCGGCCTGGGCGGGATCGTGGCCGGCAGCATCGCCCTGCACCGCCGGGTCGTCATCCTCGGCGGGATCATCGCCCTGTGGGTCGCGGCGGTCTGCCTGATCACCACCACCGGCACCATCCCGCCCGCCGCCGGGCTCGCCGCGGCGCTGGCCGTCCTGGTGCCGTACGCCGTCCTGCTCGGCGCGGGAGCCCGGCGGCTGCAGCAGGTGCCGCTGGCGCGCCGGTGGGACGCCTGGCCGGCGGTGGCGCGCCGCTGGGAAGCCTGGCTGGCCGTGGCGATCTCCGAGGAGGAGCAGGAACTCGGGGAGGTCATCCGCCCGCCGCGCGGCCGCCGCCGCGACGTGTTCCTGGCCGCGGGCGCCCTGCTCGTGGTCGTGGCGGCCAGCGTGGTCATGGAGCGGGCCGGCACGTCGATCGGGTCTCACTTCGGGGTACCGCAGATCGTTACCGGCGGCGTGGTGCTGGCCGCGGTGACCAGCCTGCCGAACGCGGTCGCGGCCGTGTACCTGGCCGCGCGCGGGCGGGGCGCGGCCATGCTGAGCACCACGCTGAACAGCAACGCGCTCAACGTCACCGCGGGCCTGCTGCTGCCCGCCAGCATCACCGGGCTCGGGGCCGTGTCAGTCCATTCGGTGCTGATCGCCGTGTGGTACCTGGTCCTGACCGCCGCCGCGCTGGCCTTCGCGTTCCGGGACGGCGGAGTGCGCCGGGCCACGGGGGCCTTCATCGTCGGGTCGTACCTGGTGTTCCTGGGGTCTTTGCTGGCCACGGCGCACTCCGCGGCGCCGGGGATCGGGCTCACCGTGGTCCCGTTGGCAGTCGTCGGGGTGGCGGGGGTGGCCGGGCTGGCCCGGCGGCCTGCGGGTCGGGCCGGGTCCTGGTCAGGCGGGGCGGCGGGCGACGTCCGCCGCGGGCCAGCGCGACCTCGGACGAGAGCAAGTCGTAAGCGTCCAGGTCGACCTCGCCGAGCAGGTCGGCCGACGCGCCGAGGGCCACCGCGTGCCGCAGCGCATCCGGCCACGCCCAGCCCTGAACCACGGCCGGCAACAGCCCGGCCACCACGGCCTCCGCAGACAGTGACAGGCCGGGGTAGCCCTCCAGCGCGGCCCGCCACGGCCCGCCGGGACCGGAGGACACCGCCGCGAGCAGGGCCGCGCCGGACAGCATGACCGCCGCCTTCGCGCCCCGGGCCAGCAGGCCGGCCGGGCCCACGGATGCCCCGGCCCCGGCCGCTCCGGCCGTCGACGCGATCAGCACCAGGGCGGGGTGCCGGTCCAGGCTGCGCCACAGGGCCGGCCCCCCGGCGTGGACGATCGCGGGTACCGACGCCTCCGCGGCGTAGCTGACCAGGGACGCGTAGATGTCCAGGGGAAGGCCGGACGGGAGCCCGCCGCTCAGCACCACGGCGTCCGCATCCCGCACCCGCTTGCGGAATTCGCCGGCGAACCGGCCCAGTTCCTCGGTGGTGATGAACGGGGCAGGCTCGCTGAGCCAGGTGCTCTCCTCCCGCGCCTCGTCCAGCACCTCGACCACCCGCCGTGATTCGCGGCCGATCCTGGTGAAGGCCGTGGCCACGCCCGCCCGGGCCAGGTCAGCCTCGATCAGGTCCCCGGCTCCCCCGCCGGCGAAGCCCGCCACCAGCACGTCCTCGCCGAGACCGGCCAGCACCCGGGCCACCGCCAGGCTCCCCCCGCCTGCCCGGCTGGTCATCCGGCTGAGGTGATTGGAGGCGCCCCAGGCGATCCCGTCCGCCTCGTAGGTGACGTTCACCGTGGCGTTCAGCGCGACGGTGAGGATCACGAGACCAGTTCCGCGGCGACGGTGGCGCCCAGTTCCCAGCACGCCTCCAGGTCTTCAGGCCCGACCTCGCCTGCGACCGCGACCGGCGGCCGGGTGCGGTGCCACCGCAGCCCGGTCGTGATGGCCTCCACCGCCCGCACCGCGCCCCCGGTGTCGTTGTTGCCGTGCACGTACAAGCCATAGTGCCTGCGCTGGGTCGCTTCGAGGCACGGGTAGTAGATCCCGTCGAAGAAATGCTTGAGGGCGCCCGACATGTAGCCGATGTTGGCCGGCGTGCCCAGCAGGTAGCCGTCGGCAGCGAGTACGTCGACGGCGGACGCGGTCAGGGCGGGCCTGGTCACGACCTCGACGCCCTCGATCTCGTCGGTGCCCGCGCCGGCCAGCACCGCCTCGAGCATCGCCTGCATGGACGGTGAGGCGGTGTGGTGAACGATCAGCAGCCGGGCCATCGCCCTCGGACAACCGTGCTCGCCGGCGGATGATCTGGCACGGGGCGAGTGTACGCCCGGAGTGTGTCCAGGCCGGACCGTGTCTTCGCCAGGTGGCACTACCCTGGCGGCATGCGTTCTGCTGGCGCGGCCCTCGCCGATTTCTGCTGCGTGCTGCTCTTCGTCGTGATCGGACGGGCCAATCACCACGCGGGCGGCGCCCTGACCGGGCTGTGGGACACGTTCTGGCCGTTCGCCGCCGGCGCGGCGGCGGGGATGGTGGCGACGAGGTTCTGGAGGCGGCCGCTCGCGCTGGTGCCGACCGGCCTCGGCGTGTGGCTCGGCACCGTGGCCATCGGCATGGCGCTGCGGGTCCTTGCGGGCCAGGGCACCGCGTTCGCGTTCATCCTGGTCGCGCTGGCTTTCCTCGGGCTGTTCCAGCTCGGCTGGCGGGTGGTGTGGCGCATGGTCGTCCCAAGACTTATGACAGTTGACGCTAACGTTCACTCTCGCTAACGTTAGCGAGAGTTGTCACAAGGTCCTGCGCCGCCGGATGCCTGCGCCGTCCGCGGGGCGCCACGGGAGGAGCCGCCCGGCATGAACGTCGCACCGCGGGATGCCCCGGGCGAGCAGGCGGCTGACGAGGCCCTGAAGGCGATCGCCGAGCCACGCCGCCGCGCCATCCTGAGGCTCGTCGCCGACGACGAGCTGGCCGCGGGGGAGATCGCCGCTGCGTTCGACGTGACGAGGACCGCGATCAGCCAGCACCTGAGCGTGCTGAGGCACGCCGGATTGCTGACCGAGCGACGGGAGGGCACCAGGCGGCTGTACCGGGCCCGGCCCGAGGGTCTGGACGGGCTGCGAGAGTTCCTGGACGACATGTGGGCGGCCTCCCTGGATGCCGCCCGCCAGATCGTGGAGGCCGACCGGGGCCTCAGCGACGCCAGCCCGTCCGCGCAGGCCGGGTGATAGTCCGGTGAGCCAGCCACCCCGGCCGGACCGGGTGACGGTCCTGCGCCGCCCGCCGGTGCGCCAGTCCACCACCGTCCGCAGCGACGCCCGGCACACGTTCGACACGTTCGTGCGGACCATTGGCGCCTGGTGGCCTGCCGTTCCGTTCTCCGCCGGTCAGGACCGGGTCCGGGACGTGACCGTGGAACCGCGGGCCGGCGGCCGGGTCTACGAGACCTGGGCGGACGGCAGCGAGCTGGACTGGGGTGAGCTGCTGGCCTGGGAGCCGCCCGAGCGTTTCGTGATGACCTGGACCGGGACGCCGCTGCCCACCGAGGTCGAGTTCTCCTTCGCCGCCCTCGGCCCGGCCCTGACCCGGGTGACGGTCGAGCACCGCGGCTGGGAGGCGATGACCGACGAGCAGCTGGCCCAGGACTGCGCGCTGCCCGGCGGCTACGCCTCGGGCACCTACTCCTCCGGCTGGACCCGCATCCTGGACCGTTTCGCCGCCAGCCTCGGCGCCTCCGGTGGTGACGGTCCCGGGACCGGCGGACATGGCCTCGACGCGGGGGCCGATCACCCGGGCGGCTCACTCGCGCGAAAGGACCGTTAGATGCCTGAGCTTATGCCTGACCCAGGGGTTGACACAGGGCAACTCATGCCTCCACAAGGACTGCATGTCAGCCGACACGCCAAGTGCCGCTGGCTAGGGCTGCTGCTGGCTTGTTCGCAGTCCCCAGATCCGTAAGGAAAGGGGGAATCGATGCCGACTTCGGCACCCAGGGTCAGACCAGGCCTCCGGCAGGCCGCGGCACCACTCCCGGCAGCACCGGGCCGGCTGATCCCGCGCGGCGGGACTGCCGGCGGGCCAGCCGTCCCCGCGCGGCGTCGGCGTTGCGCTGCAGCCGGGCGGCCTCATGTTCCAGGACGGCCGCCCCGTCGTCGGTCAGCCGGTAGTAGCGGCGCAGCCGGCCGTCGACCACTTCTTCGTGGTCCGGCTCCAGCAGCCCCTCTTCGCCCAGCCGGTCCAGCGCGCCGTAGAGGGTGCCGGGGCGCAGCGTCAGGCGCCCGCCGGACAGCTCGGCCACCTCACCGATGATCGCGTACCCGTGCAGCGGCCGGGGGGCCAGCGCGGCCAGGATCATGAAAGTGGGCTCGCGAAGCGGATCACGCATGCCCGCAACGTATCGGTGATCAACGTATCCCGGCAAGCGAGCACTCCCGGGGGTGACGTCAACCCAGGGAGTCAGTCCCCGCGTCGCCCCGACCCAGCGAGCTGGCCGGTCGTGCCCAGCACTCCCGTCTCGCGCCTCCCGCGAACCCGGCCGCGCGACGTTTCCCGCGCACGGTGCGCCCATACCGGGCAAATCACCTCCTCATCCGCACCGTGCGCGGGAAACGTCGCCCCAGCCACACCGCCGGCACCCACGCCCGCCCTCTTGCCAGGCCCGCACCTGCACATTTAGACTGAACGTTCAGTCAGCGTGAAGGAGCGCACCGTGCCGAGTCAGCAGGACAGCCCTCCGCGGCTTTCCGACGATCTCACCAGCGTCGCCGCCCAAGACGATCCCACTAGCGCCGCCGCCGAAGACGGTCCCACGAGCATCACCGCCCAAGCCGGCCTCACCAGCTATGACCTCAGCACCGTCATCGCCCAGCAGGAAAAGATCTTCGTCGAGCGGCAGCCTGAGTCGGCCCGGATGGCCGGCCGTGCCCGCCACAGCCTGGCCGGCGGAGTCACCTCCAGCTGGCAGATCACCGTCCCCCAGCCCGTCTGGCTCAGCCACGGCAAGGGTTCCAAGATCTACGACGTGGACGGCAACGAGTACGTCGACCTGCACGGCGGCTACGGGGCGGCGCTGGCGGGCCACGCCCACCCGGCCATCGTGGAAGCGGTGCACAGCCAGGTCGGCCTCGGCACGCACTTCGCCCAGCCGACCCAGAACGCGGTGGCGGTCGGCGAGGAACTCGCCCGCCGGTTCGGCCTGCCGCTGTGGCGGTTCGGCAACTCGGGCACCGAGGCCACCATGGACGCCGTGCACCTGATGCGGTCGATCACCGGCCGCGACCTGATCATCAAGGTGGAGGGCTGCTACCACGGCCACCACGACTCGGTCCAGGTGTCGGTGACCCCCGAGGCCGACGAGGCCGGCCCGGCGGACCGGCCCGCCCAGGCCCCGTCCAGCACGGGCATCCCCGAGGCGATCATGAAGCTCACCCTGGTGGCCACCTTCAACGACCTGGCCAGCGTCGAGCGCCTGCTGGACGAGCACCCCGGCCAGGTCGCCGGGATGATCATCGAGCCGATCATGATGAACGCGGGCATCATCGAGCCCGAGCCGGGTTTCCTGGAAGGGCTGAAGGACCTGCTGCACTCCCGCGGCGCGCTGCTCACCTTCGACGAGGTCAAGACCGGGCTGACCGCGGGCTACAGCGGCGCCACCGGGCTGACCGGGGTAACGCCGGACATCATGTGCCTGGCCAAGGCCATCGGCGGCGGCGTGGCCATCGCCGCGGTCGGCGGGTCGGACGAGGTCATGGCGCACGTCGCGGACAACGGCTACGAGATGGTCGGCACCTTCAACGGCAACCCGCTCGCGGTGGCCGCCTGCCGGGCCATGCTCACCGAGGTGGCCACGCCCGAGGCGTACCAGCGGATCGACGCGCTGCGGGAGCGAGCGGTCCGCGGCATCGAGCGGGAGATCGCCCGGACCGGGCTGGAGGCCCACGTGGTGGCGGTCGGGGCCAAGGGCTGCGTGGTGTTCTCCCCCGAGCCGGTCCGCAACTACCGCGGGTTCCTCGGCATCGACGACCGGTACAGCCACGCGCACTGGCTCTTCCAGCACAACGGCGGCGTGTTCCTGCCGCCGTGGGGCAAGATCGAGCAGTGGCTCATCTCGGTCCAGCACGACGAGTCCGACATTGACCTGCTGGTGTCCAACTTCGGGGCGTTCGCCACGGCCGTGACGAGCTGAGCCTCCGCTGAGCGAACCCTGAACGCGGAGGTTTCGGTCGTGTTTCGCCTGCTGAGTGACCCTTTTGCCGGGAGAGCCTTGCGCCTATGCTGTCGCAGTAGTACCGGTTATTGACGGACCGTTCAGTCAGGATTCATCGGCTGGCGGCCCGGGTCCTGAGGCTCCGGGGGAACCGAGCGGAGCCCCGGAGTAAGACCAGAGCCCCGGAGTAAGAGCAGAGCCCGGAGGAAGAAGCGAGCTGGTGCATCCGCGAGAAGGCTGGCCAAAGGACGGGTCCCGCCCGCCGCTGTTCTCCCGCCGTGGCTTCCTGAAGGGCACGGGGGCCGGCCTGGCCGCCCTGGGCGGCGGCGCGCTGCTGGACGCCTGCGCACCCGCCCTGGCGGGCTCGGGCACGGTCCCGCTGCCCCGCCCGGACAACCCGGTCCGGTGGCCCGTCTACAGCGAGAACAAGCCGATCGCCAGCGGCCTGCAGCCCGAGAGCGGCGCCACCTTGCAGATCTTCAACTGGGTCGCGTACGTCAACCAGGCCTGCCTGAACCACTTCGCCAAGAAGTACAACTGCAAGGTCCAGCTGACCACGTTCAACACGATGAACGAGGCCCTGTCCAAGCTGCGCAGCGGGTTGTCGTTCGATGTATTCATGGGCGTGACCGTGGACGTGCTGGGCCAGCTGATCGAGTCCAAGCTGGTCCAGCCGCTGAACCACAGCTACATCCCGAACATCAGCCAGGCCTGGCCGGACTTCACCAACCCGTTCTACGACCGGGGCTGGCAGTACACCGTCCCGTACACGATCTACACGACCGGGATCTCCTGGCGTAAAGACCTGGTGCCCGAGAACCCGTACGCGATGCGGAACCCGTGGAACATGCTGTGGCAGCCCAAGTACAAGGGCAAGGTGGCCATCCTCGACGACTACCGCGAGGGCATCAGCCTGGGGCTGATGAAGAACGGCCGATCTACGACCTGAACGCCACCGACCGGAACCAGATCGCCCTCTCCCGCCGGTCCCTGGAGGACCTGTCGCGCCTGGTCGACGTGCACATCGACAACAACGACTACACCGAGGTGCCGGACGGCCAGACGTGGATCCACCACGCCTGGTCCGGGGACATGGCCTCGTCGCAGTACTACATGCCCAAGGGCGTCCCGGTGGAGACGGTCGGCTACTGGTTCCCCACCGACGGGCGGGGCCCGGTGGCCAACGACACCAACACGGTGCTCCGCTCGGCCACCAACCCGGTGCTGGCCCACCTGTTCCTGAACTACCTGCTCGACCTGCCGAACGTGCTCGAGAACATCAGCTTCAACGGCTACATGCAGCCGCTCACCGCGTGCACGCCCCAGCGCTTGGTCCAGGAACAACTGCTGCCCAAGAGCCTGATGTCCACCGCGGTGCTGCCGTCCTACTTCCGGCGCGGGGTCAGCGAGCTGCAGCTGCCGGTGGACGCGGACGCCCTCTGGCAGCAGGCCTGGCTCGTCGTGAGCAACGGAATTTAGAGGGAGGGTCATGACAGCACCGCCGGGGATGCCGCGAGCGGTCCCGCGGCCGCGGGGCGGCGGCCAGAAGCCCGCCCGGCAGAGCCGGCTGTTCTGGGTGCTGCTGGCCCTGCCTGGCATCCTCTGGCTCACCCTGCTGTTCATCGTCCCGTTCTACGCGGTGCTGGCCATCGCCATGGGCCAGCTCAACCGGCTGTACGAGTCCCCGATCGCGGTCTGGAACCCGTTCGCGTGGAGCTCCTCCAACGTGATCAACGTCTGGCACGACCTGTTCGGCGCGACCTCGTTCGCCGGGCCCATCGTGCTGCGCACCATTGTCTACGTGGCGCTCGCCTCGCTGCTGTCCCTGGTCATCGCCTACCCGGCGGCGTACTTCGTGGCCCGCTTCTCCGGCCGCCGCAAGGCGCTGTTCCTGATCCTGCTGATCGCTCCCTTCTGGATCAGCTACATGATGCGCATGCTGGCCTGGATCGACCTGCTCCAGACCACCGGCTACGTGAACAAGGCCCTGTCCAGCCTGGGGCTCATCTCCCAGCCCGTGAACTGGCTCGGCGGCCACTGGTACACGGTGGTGCTGGGCCTGGTCTACGGCTATATCCCGTACCTGATCCTGGTGCTGTACGCGGGACTGGACCGGATCGAGCCGGCGCTCATCGAGGCCGGACGCGACCTCGGCCTGAACCGGATCCAGACCTTCACCCGGGTCACCCTGCCGCTGTCCCGCCAGCCCATCCTGACCGGCATGCTGATCACCGTGCTGCCGATGGTCGGCGACTACTTCACCAACCAGCTCATGTCCGGCGCGGCGAGCACCTCGATGATCGGCAACCTGATCGAGGGCCAGCTCGGCACGCCCGGGCTGGAGGGGCAGGGCGCGGTACTGTCCATGCTCCTGCTCCTGGTGCTGCTGATACCGATGGTCTACTACGTGATCGCCACGAACCGGTCCACCCGGGAGGCAGCGTGACCGCGACCAGCGCCCCGGCCCGGGCGGCCGAGCCTTCGGGCACCGCGGCCCGCGGCGGCCTGTCCCGCCTGCTGCCCCGCCGCAACCCGTGGGGCCATCCCTGGTTCCTGGAGGGCTTCACCTGGCTGTACCTGATCTGGTCGCTGGTGCCGATCGGCATCGCCGTGCTCTTCTCGTTCAACAACGGCAAGTCGCAGAGCGCCTGGCAGGGCTTCTCCTGGCGCTGGTACTTCAGCGACCCGGTCAACTCGGTGCTGCACAACCCGCAGCTGCACGCGGCCGTCATCCAGACCGTCCGGCTCTCCGTGCTCACCACGATCATCGCGGTCCCGCTCGGGGTGTCGTTCGCGCTCGGCATCAACCGCTGGCGCGGGTTCACCTCCTCGACGTTCAACTACGTGATGATCCTGTCCTTCGTGATCCCGGAGCTGATCTTCGGCGTCGCGATGTTCTTCGTCTTCACGGTGCTGTTCACCTCGGTTCACCTGGGCACCCTGGCCGAGGTGCTGGGGCTGGTCACCTGGAATGTGAGCTGGCCGGCCATCATCGTCCAGGCCCGGCTGGTCACCCTGGGCCGGCAGTACGAGGAGGCCGCCGCGGACCTGGGCGCCAGCCAGCTCTCCACCATGCGGCGGGTGATGATCCCGCTGCTCGGCCCGGCCATCTTCGCCAGCGCCGTGCTGGTGTTCTCCGGGGTCATCGACGACTTCGTCATCGTGGACCTGCTGTCCTCGAACGCGAGCAACACGCCGATGTCCGTGATCATCTACTCCACCCAGCACGGCGGCAACGGCGGCCCGGCGCTCAACGCACTGGGCACGATCATGCTGGTGATGTCCCTCATCGTCGTGGCGCTGGGCTATGTGGCCTACCGCTGGGCGACCCGCGGCGAGCGGGGCAGCGGGATCGACGCCCTGACCACGATCGCCGGCAGCGAGTAGGACCGCTGCGCTCCCGCGGCCTCCCTCCTGGGCCGCGGCGACCGCCTGGGCCACCGCCGCCTGGGCCGCCGCCTGGCCGACATATCACGGATCTGGTGCGTGAATACCCGGGTAAACCGGACACTCGCGTGCACCACAAACGTGATATATCATCCGGCCGATGATCACTGTGACCCGTGATGCCCACGTGGCGCACGAGGATAGGCGTCTGCGCGCAAATTTGCTAAGGCTGGGCTTATCAGTTTAGGCTTAAGGTCATGGTTGCGGAAGCAGGTCCACAGGAGCCGGACGCCACCGAGGTGGCCGCGGCGCTGCGGGTCAGCATCGGCCTGCTGCTGCGGCGGATGCGCCAGGTCCAGCCGGACGGAGAGCTCAGCCTGCCGGAGACGTCGGCCCTGGCCCGGCTGGGCCGCTCGGGCCCGGCCACGTCCAGCGTGCTGGCCAAAGAGGAGCAGATCAGCCCGCAGTCGATGGGCGCGACACTGGCTGGACTGGAAACCCGCGGGCTGGTGCAGCGGCATTCCGACCCGCAGGACGGCCGGCGGGCCGTGCTCTCGCTGACCGAAGCCGGGCAGCAGGTACTGCAGGACAAGCGCAGCGCCCGGGTCGCGCAGCTGGCGCGGGCCCTGTCGGACAGCTTCACGCCCGCGGAGCTCCGGCAGCTCCGGGCGGCCGCCCCGCTGCTCGAGCGACTGGCGCAGACCATCTGATGCCCGGCCCCCAGACGCCCGGCCCCCGGACGCCCAGCCCCCCGGTACCCGGCCCCGGGACACCCAGCCCCCAGACCCCCGGCCTCGACGACCGCTACCGCTGGGTGGCGCTGGCCAACACGACCGCGGCCATGTTCATGGCCACGCTCGACGGCTCCATCGTGATCATCGCGCTGCCGGCCATCTTCCGCGGCATCCACCTGGACCCGCTGGCGCCCGGGAACATCAGCTACCTGCTCTGGATGATCATGGGGTACCGGCTGGTCCAGGCCGTGCTGGTGGTCTCTCTCGGCCGCCTGGGCGACATGTTCGGCCGGGTCAAGATCTACAACGCGGGCTTCGCGGTGTTCACCGCCGCGTCCATCCTGCTGTCGTTCGACCCCTTCCAGGGCGGGCACGGCGCGCTGTGGCTGATCGGCTGGCGGGTGCTCCAGGCCGTCGGCGGCTCCATGCTCATGGCCAACTCGGCCGCGATCCTGACCGACGCGTTTCCGGCCGACCGGCGGGGCTTCGCGCTGGGCACCAACCAGGTGGCCGGGCTGGCCGGCCAGTTCGTCGGCCTGGTCGCCGGCGGCCTGCTGGCCGCGATCGACTGGCGCGCCGTGTTCTGGGTCAACGTCCCCGTGGGCGTGTTCGGCACGCTCTGGGCCTACCGCAAGCTTCGCGACAACGGCGAGCGGCACCCGGGCCGGATCGACTGGTGGGGCAACATCACGTTCGCGGTCGGGCTCAGCGCCGTGCTGATCGGCATCACCGAGGGCATCCAGCCGTACGGGCGTCACAGCATGGGCTGGGAGAATCCTGCGGTCCTCGGGCTGCTGTTCGGCGGCGTCGCGCTGCTCGCGGTGTTCACCCTGATCGAGAGCAGGATCGCCGAGCCGATGTTCCAGCTCAGCCTGTTCCGCATCCGGGCCTTCACCGCGGGCAGCATCGCAGGGTTCCTGGTCGCCATCGCCCGCGGCGGCATGCAGTTCATGCTCATCATCTGGCTCCAGGGCATCTGGCTGCCGCTGCACGGCTACGACTACAGCGAGACCCCGCTGTGGGCCGGGATCTTCCTGCTCCCGCTGACCGCCGGCTTCCTGGTCTCGGGGCCGGTCTCCGGGACGCTGTCCGACCGGTTCGGCTCCCGCGGCCTGGCCACCGCCGGGATGATCGTGTTCGGCGGCAGCTTCGTCGGCCTGATGCTGCTCCCGGTGAACTTCCCCTACTGGGCCTTTGCCGCGCTCATCGCCGCGAACGGGATCGGCAGCGGCATGTTCGCCGCCCCGAACTCCTCCTCGATCATGGGCAGCGTCCCCGCCCGGCACCGCGGCGCGGCCTCGGGCATGCGCTCCACGTTCCAGAACTCCGGCACCGCCCTGTCGATCGGGGTGTTCTTCTCCCTCATGATCGCCGGGCTGGCCAGCAGCCTCCCCCAGTCGCTGACCATGGGCCTGGTCCGGCACGGCGTGCCGCCCAGCGTGGCCGCGCGCGCCGGGTCACTGCCGCCGGTGTCGTCGCTGTTCGCGGCCGTGCTGGGGGTCAACCCGATCCAGCATCTGCTCGCCGTGGCCGGGGTGCTGGCCACCCTGCCCGCCGGCGCCCGGCGCCTGCTCACCGGGCGCGAGTTCTTCCCCCAGCTGATCTCAGGACCATTCCATAACGGTCTGACCGTGGTGTTTGCCGTCGCCGCGGCCCTGGCCGCCCTGGCCGCTGTCGCGTCCCTGCTGCGGGGCGGCCGCTACGTCCATCCCGAACTCGGCACCGGCGCGGCGGCACCCGGTACCCCCGCCCCGGCCGGTCCCGCCGCCAGCGCCCCGGCCACTGCCAATGGCAGCGGCACCACCAGCCACATCCCGGAAGAGGAGCACGATGGCCCTGACCACCCTGGACCCCAAGCCCGCCCTGGTCGTGATCGATCTGCAGAAGGGGATCACGGCCATGCCAGGGGTGCCGGCCCTCGATGACGTCATCCGGCTGTCCGCCACCCTGGCCGCCGCGTTCCGCCGGCACGGGCTGCCGGTCGTCCTGGTCAACGCCAGCGGCGGCGCGCCCGGGCGCACGGAGATCAGCAGGCCCGCCTTCACCCCGCCGCCGGACTGGACCGACATCGTCCCGGAACTGGACCAGCAGCCCGACGACCTTCTGGTGACCAAGCGGACCTGGGGCGCGTTCCACCGCACCCCGCTGGACACGCTGCTCCGCGACCGCGGCGTCACCCAGATCGTGCTGACCGGCGTCGCGACCAGCGCCGGGGTGGAGTCCACGGCCCGGGCCGCGCACGAGCACGGCTACCACGTGGTGCTGGCCACCGACGCGATGGCCGACCGGGACGCCAGCCTGCACGAGAACAGCGTCCGGCGCATCTTCCCCCGGCTCGGCGAGACCGCCAGCACGGACGACATCACGGCCATGCTGGACAAGACCCGGTAGCCGCCCCGCGGTCACCCCGCCGGATGCATCCTCACCTGCGCCGGCCGACCCCGCAGTAACCCCAGCGCGACCCGTCGCTGTCGGCCAGCCCCGGGTCCTCGCAGCCCCACAAGCCCAGGTAGGTCACCTCGGGCGGGGCATGCAGGTAGGGCGGCTCGAGGTGCAGCCCGGTGAAGAAGTGCTGCACGGACGCCCGGTCCCGCAGGTGCAACTGGACCGGCGCGTTGGTGTACACGTCCTCCCAGCGCTGCACCGCGAGCGGTGGCATGCCGTCCGCGGTGGCGTGCGAGAGCGCCAGGTAGCTGCCGGGCGCGAGCGACTCCAGGTACCGGCGCACCAAGCCCCACGGGTCCGACCCGTCCGCGACGAAATGCAGGACGCCGGTCATGATCAGCCCCACCGGCTCGGTGAAGTCGATGAGCCGGGCCAGTTCCGGCTCCGCCAGTAAGGCGTCGGGATCGCGCAGGTCGGCCTGGATCAGCGTGGCCCCGTCGTCACCGTCGAGCGCGTGGCTGAACGCCGTGACCGCGGGGTCCATGTCCGCGTACACCACCCGGGCGGTGGGCTGGACCTCCCGGACCACCTCGTGGGTATTGCCGACCGTGGGGAACCCGGAGCCGAGGTCGAGGAACTGGCGGACTTCCTGCTGGGCGATCCAGCGCGCGGCCCGCTGGTGGAATCCGCGGTTCGCCCAGGCGATCTCGTGGAATTCCGGGACCATGTCCTTGAGCTTCGCGGCCGCTTCCTGGTCCACCGGGCGGCTGTGGTAGCCGCCCAGCATGTAGTCGTAGATGCGGGCCGGGCTCGGCCCGCCGAGGTCAACGTCCGGCAGCTGTGAAGCTTCCGTCATGGCGCCTCCAGATTGCCTGCCCACCCAGGTCTGGCCAACGCTGCAACAAGTCAGCAGCGCCTACAACCTCACGGTCCGTAACTGCTGCTTCGCAGCTACGTCGCAATCCTAACCCAGAGACGTGCTTCGGTGGGACCCTTCCGGTCAGTCCGCATGTCGGGACACCTTTGACCACATAGGACAGCTTTGGCCCGGACTCAGGAGACCTTCAGCTCATCGGGCTCCTCCGCTGCGGCCTGCGCGCCACCGCGCAGCACCCGCAGCGCGTCCGGGGCCAGGTACACGTGCACCGGCGTGCCCTGCGCGAGGTGCTCAGGATGCCCGCCGTCGTTCTGCACCAGCGCCTGCAACTGCGTGCCGGGGGCCAGCCGCAGCATGACCTGGGTGGCCGCGCCCAGGAACACCAGCCGCTCGACCATGGCCGGCACCCGGTTCGGCCCCGGCGTGCCGTGCTGCTCGATCCGCACCCGCTCCGGGCGGATCACCGCGCTGGCGGTGCCCAGCGTGTCCACGTCACCCCGCTCCACGTCGAGCGCGGACTCACCGACCTTGACGCAGCAGCGCGTGCCCGGGCCCCGCTCCACGACGTCCACTTCCATCAGGTTGGACACCCCCAGGAAGTCGGCCACGTAGGTGTCCGCGGGCTCCTCGTAGATCTGGCGGGGCGCGCCGATCTGGACGATCTGGCCCGCGTTCATCACGGCCAGCCGGTCCGACATGGTCAGCGCTTCCTCCTGGTCGTGGGTGACGTAGAGGAACGTGATGCCGACCCGCTCCTGCAGGGCCTTGAGCTCCACCTTGAGCGAGCGGCGCAGCTTGGCGTCCAGCGCGCCGAGCGGCTCGTCGAGCAGCAGCACGGCGGGCCCGAGGACCAGCGCCCGGGCCAGGGCGACCCGCTGCTGCTGGCCGCCGGACAGCGCGCCAGGCCGGCGCTTCTCGTAGGAGCGCATCTGGACCAGGTCGAGCGCCTCGTTCACCTTGCTGGCGATCTCCTGCTTGGAGAGCTTGTGGTAGCGCAGGCCGAAGGCCACGTTGTCGAACACGGAGAGGAACGGGAACAGGGCGTAGCTCTGGAACACCGTGTTCACGTTGCGCTTGTGCGGCGGCACCCCGGACATGTCGGTCCCGTCCAGCATGATCCGGCCCGAGGTGGGCTGCTCGAACCCGGCGATCAGCCGCAGGGTGGTGGTCTTCCCGCACCCCGAGGGCCCGAGCAGCGAGAAGAACTCGCCGCTGTCCACGGTGAGATCAATGCTGTCCACGGCGACTTCCGTGAACCGCTTGGTCAGCGCGACCAGCTGGATATGTCCACCGGGCACCGGGCGACCTCCTTCTTTTACCGGGCGGGCGACCGCCCGGACCATTCGAACGCCAGCTGGCCGGACACGAACCGCATGCTCAGCTCGAATGCGCGCTCCGGGCTCACCGAGGGATCACCCAGCGCGATCTGGATAGCCAGCCCGTCCAGCAGGGCAGACAGCGTCACCGCGAAGTCCTCGGCGTCCACCGGGCCGAACTCGCCCGCCTCCTGGCCGGCCAGGATCAGGGAGCTGATCGTCTCACGCCAGCGCTCGTCGAACTTCTGCCGGACGCCGGCCACCTCCGGCAGCCGCACCGACTGGGCCCACAGGTCCAGCCAGAGCAGCCAGGAGCTGGTGGGCTCGCCCTCGATTTCCACCAGGAAGTTCATGGCGACCAGGTCCTCGAGCCGCCCGGCCGCGCTGGTGATGGCCGCCATCCGGCGGGTACCCGCCTCGTACCAGGCGTCCTCGGCGTAGCGCAGCGCCTCGGTCAGCAGCTGGTCCTTGGTCTTGAAGTAGTAGATGACCAGGGCGGGGCTGGTCCCCGCGCGGGCGGCCACGTCCGCGATCCGGGTCTCCGGGAAACCGCGCTCCTCGATGACCGCGATGGCGGCGCGCAGCATCTGCTCGCGGCGCTGGTCGGCGGTGTCGGCGACGTCGCCGGCGCGTTCACTCATGCGGACATCCTCGCCCACTCTGCTACCCGGCGGGACCCATTCACCGGCCCCGCTCCTGCTACCCGGCGGGCCCATTCACCGGCCCCGCTCACGTCACCCGGCGGAGCCTATTCACCGGCCCCGCTCCTGCCACCCGGCGGGCCCATTCACCGGCCCCGCCGCACGGCCCAGGCCCAGCGGGGCGCTTCTGCCCGCTACCCCACTGATCTGTCCCGCGCTCTTGTGGCCACGGTATCAAATTTCTAGACTGAACATTCAGTCAACATGGTGAGAATTTCTCTGGAGGACGGATTCATGGCCGCAGCACCCACCGCAGCAGGGGCCGCAGCACGGGCCGGGGCACCAGCCGGGTCCTACGATGCGATCGTCGTCGGCGGGGGGCACAACGGCCTGGTCGCCGCGGCCTACCTGGCCCGGTCCGGGGCGCGCACCCTGGTCCTGGAGGGACGGCACAAGACCGGCGGCGCCGCCACCACCGAGGCCCCCTGGCCGGACGCGCCCGAGTTCAAGGTGACCCGGCTCTCCTACGTGATGAGCCTGCTCCCGCCGACCATCATCAAGGACCTGGACCTGGCCCGGCACGGCTACAAGATCTACCCGATGGGCCCCTACTACCAGGCCTTCCCCGAGGGCGGCTCGATCAAGCTGTACGCCGACGACGCCCGCCGCAACCACGAGGAAGTCTCCAGGTGGTCGAAGAAGGACGCGGACGCCATGCCGCGCTGGGACGCCTGGCTGGCCGGGCTGGCCGACGTGCTCGGCCCGCTGCTGCTCACCGTCCCGCCCAACCTCGGCTCCCGCAAGCCCCGTGACCTGCGTGAGACGCTCCGGCTGGCGTGGAAGAACCGTGGCCTGGATGTGCGGACCGTCGGTGACGTGACCCGGCTGATGACGATGAGCATCGCCGACCTGCTCGACGACTGGTTCGAGTCCCCCCAGGTCAAGGGGGCGCTGGCGGTCAACGGCGTGATCGGCACCTGGGCCTGCCCGTACGAGCCGGGTACCGCGTACGTGATGGCACACCACTCGATCGGTGACGTGGGCGACGGCCACCTCGGGAACTGGGGGTTCCAGGAGGGCGGCATGGGCGGGGTGTCCAGCGCGATCGAGCTGGCCGCCCGCGAGCACGGCGCCGAGGTCCGGCTGAACGCGAAGGTGGCCCGCATCCTGGTCGAGAACGGCCAGGCCGCCGGCGTGGTGCTGGAGAACGGCGACGAGATCCGCGCCCGGGTGATCGTGTCCACGCTGCACCCGCGGACCGCGTTCCTGGACCAGATCGGCCGCGAGCACCTGCCGCCGGACTTCCTGGGTGACATCGAGCACTGGAAGACCCGCAGCGGCGTGGTGAAGATCAACCTGGCCCTGGCCGAGCTGCCCGACTTCATCGCCGACCCCGGCTCCAACCTGCAGGAGCATCACACCGGGTCGGTGGAGATGGCGCCCACGATGGACTACATCGAGCGGGCCTTCCTGGATGCCCGGGACGGGAAGGCGGCCGTCCGCCCGTTCAGCGACGGGGTCATCCCCACCGCGTTCGACAAGACGCTGAGCCCCGAGGGCACCCACATCATGTCGCTGTTCACCCAGTGGGTGCCGGCCGACTGGAGCGAGGAGCCGCACACCGCGGAGCTCGAGGCCTACGCGGACCGGATGATCGACTGCTACAACGAGCTGGCGCCGAACTTCAAGGCGTCCATCCTGCACCGCGACATCGTCGGGCCGTACGAGATGGAGCAGGAGTACGGCCTGGTCGGCGGGAACATCTTCCACGGCGAGCTGTCCCTGGAGCAGCTGTTCCACATGCGGCCCGCCCCGGGCTACGCGGACTACCGGACCCCGCTGCCCGGCCTGTACTACGGCAGCTCGGCCACGCACGCGGGCGGCGGGGTGTGCGGGATCCCCGGCTGGCAGGCGGCCCGCGCCGCGCTGGCGGACCAGAAGAGCGCCAAGCGGGCTGAGCAGGTCCGCAAGCTGACCCGCCGCTCCTGATCCGCTTGTTTCCGCAACGAAACCCATGAGCGACGTCGCCGCCGCCGCGCCGGTGCCTGGTTTTCCGGGGACCGGCGCGGCGGACCGTCCGGCGCTGACGGCGATGCTGGAAGCCCGCACCGTGGCCCTGGTCGGGGCCAGCCCGCGGCCGGGCAGCCTGGGCGAGCGGATGGTCAGCGAGGTGACCAGGAGCCCGTCGGTGCCGCAGGTGTACCTGGTCAACCCGCGCCACGAACGCGTCGCCGGCCTCCCGTGCCACGCCTCGCTGGCCGACCTGCCCGGTCCGGTGGACCTGGTCCTGCTGGCCGTGCCTGACACCGCCGTGGAGGAGCAGCTGGCCCTGGCGGCGCGCCGGGGTGACCGGTCCGCGGTGCTGTTCGGCAGTGCCCACGAGCTGCCCGGCCAGCCCCCGGGCCAGCCGCGGGGCGACTCGCTGGCCCAGCCGCCGGGCCAGCCGCAGCCGGCCCTGCGCGCCCGGCTGGCCGCCACGGCCCGCGCGGCGGGCATGGCGGTCTGCGGGGCGGGCTGCATGGGCTTCGTCAACGTGACCCGGGGGCTGCGCGCGGTCGGGTACGTGGAGCCGGACCCGCTGCCCGCCGGGCCGGTCGCGCTGATCACGCACTCGGGCTCGGTGTTCTCCGCGCTGCTGCGCACCCGCCGCGCGCTGGGCTTCACGGTCGCGGTGTCCTCCGGCCAGGAGCTGGTCACCACCGCGGCCCAGTACGCCGAGTACGCCCTGAGCCTCCCGGAGACCCGGGTGCTGGCCCTGGTCCTGGAGGCCATCCGGGAGCCGGACCGGCTGCGCGCGGTGCTGGCCACCGCCCGCACCCGGCGCATCCCGGTGGTCATGCTCACCGCCGGGCGCTCGGCCGGCGGCCGGGCCCTGGTGTCGGCCCACTCCGGCGCGCTGGCCACGGCGGACGGCGGCTGGGAGGCGCTGGCCGCCGCCTACGGCGTGCACCGGGTCGCCGACCTGGCCGAGATGGCCGACACCCTGGAACTGTTCGCCCTCACCGGGAGCCCCAGCCCACAACCCGTCCCCAGCCCAGCCGCCCTGCACCCCGTGGGCTCCCATCCCACCAGCTCCACTCCCGCCAGTCACATCGACCCCATAGACCCCGCCAGTCCCGTAGCGCGCACCGGCATCGCGACCGTGCACGACTCCGGGCTGGAACGGGCCCACGTGGCCGACATGGCCGACGAGCTGGGCGTCCCGTTCGCGGCGATCAGCGCGGCGACCACGGCCCGGCTGGCCGCGCTGCTCGACCCGGGCCTGGAGCCCGCCAACCCGCTCGACGTGTGGGGCACCGGTTCCCGCGCCGGAGAACAGCTGTCCGGCTCACTGGCCGCGCTGGCCGATGACCCGGCGGTGCACGCGGTGGCGCTCGCGGTCAACCTGGTCCACGAGTTCGACGGGGACCAGTCCTACCCGCTGGCGGTGACCGAGACCGCCCGCCGCACCGGCAAACCGGTCGTGGTCCTCAGCAACGTGCCCGCGGCCATCGATCCCGATACCGCCGCCGGCCTGCGGGCCAGCGGCATCCCGGTGCTGGAGGGAACCCGGACCGGCCTCCTGGCGCTGAAACATCTCCTCGACCACGCCGCCGACCCGGATCCCCCGGCCCCGCCGCCCGTCCCCGATCAGGCCCGGCAACAGCGCTGGACCCGGGTCATCACGGCCGGGGACGCGCACGGCGCCCGGCTGGAGGAACTGCTCCGCGACTACGGGATCGCGGTCGCGCGGACCCGGGCCGCGGACACCGGGGCCGGGGCGCTCGCCGCGGCGGCGGAGATCGGCTACCCCGTGGTGCTCAAGACCGGCGAGCCCGGGATCGCCCACAAGTCGGACGCGGGCGGCGTCGTGCTGGGCCTGCGTGCCCCGGACGCGCTCGGCGCCGCCTACCAGGACCTGGCCACCCGGCTGGGCCGGCGGGTCCTGGTCTGCGAGACGATCCCCGCGGGCCCGGAGCTGTCGCTGGGCCTGGCCCGGGACCACGAGCTGGGCCCGCTCCTGGTGGTGGGCGCGGGCGGAGTGCTGGTGGAACTGCTCGCCGACCGCGCCGTAGCGCTGCCCCCGGTCAGCGCCCTCCAGGCGCGCCGGATGCTGGGTACTCTCCGGGTGTCCCGGCTGCTCGCCGGGCTGCGCGGCCAGCCCCCGGCGGACCTGGACGCGGTCGTCGCCGCGGTCACCGGCCTGTCGCAGCTGGCCGCCGAACTCGGTGACGTGCTCGAGGCGCTGGACATCAACCCGCTGATCTGCGGCCCGGCGGGCGCGGTAGCCGTGGACGCCCTGGCCATCGCGCACCAGGGCATCCCCGCGCCGTCCGGCCGGCTGGCTTAGCCGAGGTATTTAAAGTTCAGCTTGAGCCGCTTATTGCCACAGCCGTGCGAGCCTGGCAGGCCCAGGCCGTCCGCCGCCTCGTTGTCCTTGGCGCACGCCACCCAGCGCCAGTAGTAGGAGTGGCTGCCGATGGTGAACCGGTAGCTGACATTGAAGGTGAACTTGCCGGCGGCCAGCTCCTGGGGCTTCGACACGCTGGCGTGGCCCCAGTTCAGCGTGACCGAGGTGGGTGACGGGGGAACCTTCTGGCCGCCGACGTTGAGCCCGAAGTAGGCGTACACGCGCTTGGCCATCTCGGTCTTCAGCGCCGAGGGCGGCACGTACTCGACGATGCGCAGGGTCTCATGGCACACCGGCCGCCCACAGGTCTTGGCCCCGGAGGACTTCCCGCTGTTCACGACGTAGACCACCTGGGCCGCGGACGTCGCCAGCGGCGTACTGGTCCCCGTCACCGCCAGCTGCACCGTATACGTCGTGGCGACGTCCGGTTTCACGGGGAAGGAGTACGCCTGCGAGGCGCTGGTCACCGGCACTGAGGCGACCGGGGCGGCCGTGCCCCCGAACGGCTGCGCCTCGAGCGTGGCGGTATCCCCGGTGGCCCCGCCGCTGACGGTGCCCGAGAGCGTGGCGGTGGCGTAGCTGCCACCCTGGTACTCGACCAGGACGTCGCCCGTGACCGGCGCGAAGGCCGACGTGGCCGAGATGGTAATGGCCGGCCCGGTCGCGGCGGAGGCCACGGCCGGCAGCTGGCCGAGCGCTGAAGCGCCCGCGATGAGTGAGGCGGCCGGAATGGCGCGCCGTAGTCTGGACAACCTGCCCCCGCTTCCTGCCCGCTCCCATGCGGGCTGCTGTTCATGAACTACGGCAGGATAGCGGTATTGCCCATTACCGGACACGACTCAACCACAGACTTACTTCCCGGCTATAACGGCTTCCTGCGCAACGGCTGGTACATCGAGAACTACACCGGCAACCTCCCGGTGATCCTGGAGCACGGCCTCATCGGTGCCGCAGGCGACGGCCTGATCAGCGCGGCCGCCAGGGCCGATTTCGCCGGGCCGCGGCCGCTGTGGTGGCGGGCGAGGGACACGAGAACCGGGTGTACGAGCTGGGCGGGACGCCGTTCACCCTGACCCAGCTCGCGGCGGAGATCTCCCGCCTGTCGGGCCGCGAGATCCGGTACACCAACCTTCCGGAGGAGGCCTACGCCCGCGCGCTCACCGGCGCCGGGCTCCCGCAGGCGACGGCCGCCGTCCTGGCCGACTCGGACCGCGCCGCCGCCCACGGCGCGCTCGAGGTGACGGGTGACGACCTGCCGCGCCTGCTCGGCCGCCCGGTCACGCCACTCGCCGACGTCCTGAAGGCCGCGCTGTCCAGCCTCGCGTAACCGGGCCGGCGGCCGGGTGGCCGCCGGCCGCCTGCGGGCCGGCCAGCGGTCACCCGGCCCCGGATCAGGGCCGCTACCGCGAGGCCGCCGGCTGCTGGCTGGCCCGGCTCATGGCTGGCCCGGATGCTGGCCTCACCCGGCCCGGCGGGCTGACCGGCGGGGCGACGCCCACCGGCTGATCGCCTGGTGGCGGGACACGCCGCGGACCGGCCCCCGGGCGTTGATGACGTTCTGGAAGGCCCTCGGCGGCTTCGACTGCGAGCACCGCCCCTTCGCGTTGCGCGCGAACACGGCCCACACCCGGCTGGTGTAGGTCCCCCCGCCGCTGATGTGCCGGTACTTCCCGGTCCCGTCGGCCAGTTTGTACGTGCCGTGCTCGACGGAGACCAGCCGGCAGGTCCGGCGGTTGAATTGACTGGCACCGCTGGTCCGGTGATGAATGGCCCGGAACGTCCCCCGCGGGAAGCGGATGAGGCCGGTATTGATGTTAATGGTGCCACCCGCGGTGAATCGGCCCCAGGCGATGGCACTGTCCTGGCTGGACGTGGCGGACACCCCCGCGAACTGGAAGTGCTCGATCCTGCTGCTCGTCGTGCTGGCGCTGGCGGCGGTGACACTGGTCCCCGCGATCACCGCGGCGAGGGAAAGCGTGCCGGCCGCCGCGCCCAGAAGTCTGCGCATGATGCCCCCTGTTATTTGTGCTGCTGATTGCGGGGGGACGCTAGCACGCGGCTGAGAGCCGGACCATTAATTTGACTGTCATTGGCGTAGCCGGTTAACCGGGCCGCCCGGCAATTTCCGGCCCTAATACGGCGCATCAATTTATTTAGGTAAACTTCAGTGGCTTCCCAGAGTCTTCCCAGCCGCCGCCCACCGGATGCCGAGGTGCCGGCGGCCATCCTGGGCTCATGCTCACACTGCCGCACTGGTTCTCCCGCCGGCCAGGAACCGCCGCCCTGAGTGCCGGCGTGGCCGTCACGATCGCGCTGGCCGGGTGCACGTCGTCCGGGCGGCCCGCCCCAGCCGCCGAGCAGGTCACCGGCGGCCCGTCCGGGACCTACGTCGTGCCGGCGGGCATCCACAAGATCAAGCACGTGATCATCGTGATGCAGGAGAACCGGTCGTTCGACTCCTACTTCGGGACGTATCCCGGGGCGGACGGCATCCCGATGAAGAACGGGGTCCCGGCGGTTTGCGTGCCCAACCCGTCGGGCGGGTGCACGCGCCCGTACCACGACACGGCCGACGTGAACGGCGGGGGCCCGCACGGCGAGGCCAATGCGGTCGCCGACGTGGACGGCGGCGCCATGGACGGCTTCATCAGGCAGCGCGAGGAGGCGCATCACAGCTGCCAGAACCCTGACGACCCGGCCTGTGTCGTCGGCGCCACCCCGGACGTCATGGGCTACCACACGGGGGCCGAGATCCCTGACTACTGGGCCTACGCGCGGGACTTCGCCCTGAGCGACCACATGTTCGAGCCGGTCAAGTCGTGGTCGCTGCCGGACCACCTGTACATGGTCTCCGCCTGGTCCGCCAGGTGCAAAAACCGCTCACCCAGCAGCTGTGTCAGCAACATCGTCGGTCCCTATAAGAGCGGCCAGTTCGATAAAGCCGTCCATCGGGAGCTGACCACCGGCCAGACCGACATCGACCTGGCCTGGACCGACATCACCTGGCTGCTCTACACCCACCACGTCAGCTGGCGGTACTACGTGCAGACCGGCACCCAGCCCGACTGCGACAACGACTCGGCCGAGACCTGTGCCCCGGTCGCGCAGAACGCCAGGACCCCCGGGATCTGGAACCCGCTCGCCCTGTTCGGGGACGTGCAGCAGGACCATCAGGTCAACAACATCCAGGCGCTCGGGTCCTACTTCAGCGACGCCCGCTCGGGCCGGTTGCCCGCGGTGAGCTGGATCACCCCCTCCGGGCCGGACAGCGAGCACCCGCCGGCCAGCGTGCATCAGGGCCAGGCGTACGTGACCTCGCTCGTGAACGCCGCCATGAAGAGCCCCGACTGGGACTCGACCGCGATCTTCCTGGCCTGGGACGACTGGGGCGGCTTCTACGACCATGTCGTGCCGCCGAAAGTCGACCAGAACGGGTACGGGCTGCGCGTCCCGGGGATCGTCATCTCCCCCTACGCCAGGAAGGGGTACATCGACCACCAGACCCTCAGCAGCGACGCCTACCTGAAGTTCATCGAGGATGACTTCCTCGGCGGAGCCAGGCTCGACCCCAAGACGGACGGCCGCGCCGACCCCCGCCCCGACGTCCGGGAAGACGAGCCGATTCTCGGCAACATGACCGAGGACTTCAACTTCAGCCAGCCACCCCGCGCTCCGGTGCTGCTGGCCACCAACCCGCCGGCCGACTCCCCCGCGATCCCGCCCTACTTCACCGGGAAGCCCGCGTGCGTGGGGTGCACGACCCCGCCGCCGGCGGCCAGGAAGCACGGCCGGGCCGCCCGGGGCGCGACCCGGGCCGGGACCTCTGGCGCTGGATGACCGGGGCAGCTCAGCGGCCGCCCCGGCGGCCTCCCGACGCCAGCGCGGCCACCCGCTGCCGCAGCCGGTCGGCGCGGCGGTCGGCCAGGACCTGGCGCACCACGTTGCGGCCCGGGATGCCGGTGACCCCGCCGCCGCCGTGGGTAGCCGACCCCGCCTGGTACAGCCCGGTCACCGGGGTGCGCAGGTCGGCGTAGCCGGCCGCCGGGCGGGCGTGGAACATCTGGCCCAGGCTGAGCTCGCCGTGGAAGATGTTCCCGCCGACCAGGCCGTACTCCTCCTGCATCCGGTGCGGCCCGATCACCTGCCGGTGCAGCACCGAGCTGGTGAACCCGGGCGCGACCTGCTCCATCCGGGCCACGACCCGGTCGGCGTAGGCGTCCAGTTCCGCGTCGCGCGGTTCGGCGGCCCAGCCGTGCGGCACCCACTGGGTGAACATCGACATCACGTGCTGGCCCGGGGGCGCGAGCGAGTCGTCGAACACGCTGGGGATGCAGATATCCGCGAACGGCTGGTCCGACGCCGCGCCTGCGACCGCCTGCTGGAACGCGGTCTCGATGTCGTCCAGGCTCTCGGCCAGCACGATCGTGCCGCCGTGGATCTGCGGGTCCGGCGCCGGGTGGCTGGTGAACACCGGCAGCCGGTCCAGGGCCAGGTTGATCTTGACGGTGCCGCTGCGGGTCTGCCAGCGGCGGATGTCGGCCACGAAGTCGCCGGGGAGCATCGCCGGGTCGAGCAGCTTCAGGAACGAGATCTGCGGGTGCGCGGTGGTGATGACCGTGCCCGCGTCGATCTCCTCACCGTCGGCCAGCGTGACCCCGGCTACCCGCCCCGCGCGGGTGCGGATCTCGCCGACCGGCGCCCCGGTGCGGATCTCGGCCCCGAACGAGCGGGCCGCCGCGGCCAGCGCACTGGTGACCCCGCCCATCCCGCCGCGCGGGAACCCCCACGCGCCGGCCTGCCCGTCCACCCCGCCGATGTGGTGGTGCAGCATCACGTACGCGGTGCCGGCCGAGCGCGGCCCGGCCCAGGTCCCGATGACCCCGGACACCGAGAGCAGGCCGAGCATGGCGTCGCTCTCGAAGTACTCCTCGATCAGGTCGGCGATGCTGCCGGTGAGCAGCCGGGTCACGTCCACCACGCCCCGCTCGTCGAGCCCGCGCAGGTGACGCAGCAGC
The DNA here is from genome assembly GCA_963723595.1 of uncultured Actinomycetes bacterium. Classification (GTDB taxonomy): domain Bacteria; phylum Actinomycetota; class Actinomycetes; order Streptosporangiales; family Streptosporangiaceae; genus RYN-230. The sequence goes on along the minus strand of CAVRRQ010000006.1, from coordinate 1,063,695 downwards.
AGTCCCTGCCGCCACAGGTCCAGCGGCCGCCGTGACCCGAGCTTGGGCGGCACCTCGTCCAGCAGGGGGCCGAGTACCCGGCCGAGGGCGGCCAAGTGAGCCTCGTACCGGGGATAGGCGTCCGCGTCCGCCGCGGAGAACCTGGCGATCTCGGCGTGCCGCGCGGCCGGGTCGTCGGGCAGCCGCAGGTAGCGGCCGTCGGCGCGGGGCGCGAAGTACGGGCCCTGCGGGAACACGTGGTAGCCGTGCCGGGCCAGGCCCAGGTCGGCGACCAGGTCCGGGGGCAGCAGCGAGACCACGTAGGACAGCGAGGTCACGGTGTAGTCCGGGCCAAAGGGGTGCTCGCTGACCGCCGCGCCGCCGACCACCGGCCGCCGCTCGCAGACCAGCACGTCCAGCCCGTTCTTGGCCAAGTAGGCCGCGGCGACCAGCCCGTTGTGCCCGCCCCCGATCACCACCACGTCCCGGCTCGTCCTCACCAGTGCGATCCCTCCTGTCCCTGATCAGGGTGCCTGCAGCTGCCCAGAGCGCCTGGAAACGGGTTTATCACGGTTGGCCGGGCCCCTGGCACCCGCGGTCCGGCTGCGGAATCATGGGCGGGCCCGGCCCGTGCGCGGACCCGGGCCGGGCCGGCAGGCATCACTTCGCGGGGGACCACTGGGAGGGACGAGCGTTGCTGCTCATCTGGGGACTTCGGGTCTTCTACCACACCGTCGGCCAGGGAACGTTCCACTGCCGCACGTGCGGCGGCGACCGCCAGTACCGCCGCCGCACCGGGCGCCGCTTCTTCACCCTGTTCTTCATCCCGCTCATCCCGCTGAACAAGACCGGCGAGCACGTGCAGTGCACGACCTGCAAGACCCGCTATGTGACCGACATCCTCAGCCTGCCGACCGCCGCGCAGATGCAGACGGCGCTGCCCGCAGGCATGCGGGCCGCGGCCGGTGCCATGCTGGTGGCGGGTGGCCGGGGCAGTGCGGCCGCCCGGCAGCGGGCCGTGACCGCGATCCGGGTGGCCGGCGCCCAGGACTACACCGATGCGCACCTGGACCCCGACGCCACCCAGCCGGCCGAGGCGGTCCGCGCCGCGCTGGGCCAGGTCGCCCGGCAGCTGACCCCGGACGCCAAGGAGTGGTTCCTGGCCGAGATCGTGCGGATCGGGATGGCCGACGGGCCGCTCTCCGACTCCGAACGGCGGGTCGCCGAGACGATCGCCATGGACCTGGGCATGACCCAGGCGCAGGCGGTCGGCGTGGTCACCATGGCCGAACGGTCCGCGCAGCAGAACTGAGCTCCCGGGCACGTCAGCTCCCCGGCTCGCCCGGGGGGCCGCCTGGGCCCAGCCTCGCGGCCACGTACCGGCCGATGTCCGCGCTGGGCTGCTCCATGGGCGCCAGGTAGCCGACGGAGAACCGCCGCGAGCCCATGCCGTCCTGGACCTGCTCGCAGATCGACCAGTCCTGGCGGTTCACCAGGTCCCAGAAGCCGGCCGCGTCGGACGGGTCGAAATCCGGGCGGGCCAGCTCGGCCGGGTGGAACAGGAAGTCGCACAGCACCGTGGTCTGCCCGGCGGATCGGGGCCACAGGGTGAAAGCGGCCACGTGGTCGGCGGACAGGCTGAGCATGAGGTTGGGCAGCACCAGCTCGCCGAAGTGCCGGGTCCGCTCCGCCTCGGACAGGCCGGGAAACGGCGTCCGGCGCGTGGTGCCGGCCGAGGTGAACGTGGTCGCGCCGGGGCGGTGCGGGATCCCGGCCGCCCAGTCGAGGCCGCCGCCGCCGCGACGGAACGCCGGTACCAGCTCGCAGAGCTCCGGGTGGACCGGCCCGCAGTGGTAGCACTCGTTGTAGTTCTCCAGGATCACCTTCCAGTTGGCGGCCACGTCGTAGCGCAGCCGGGCCCCGGTGCGCAGGTCGGCCAGGGGGTAGGCGGCCACCCGGGCCGGGATCTCCCCCAGCGTGGCCTCGAGCGGGTCCGCCGGGCCGGGTGCGGCGGGCGGCTCGAGCCGGGCGAACACGAACCCGCCCCAGGCAGCCACGTCCACCCGGTGCAGCGACAGTGCCGCCCGGTGCTCACGCAGTCCGGGCAGGAACGGTGCGGCGCGCAGCGTCCCGTCCAGCCCGTAGGTCCAGGCGTGGTACGGGCAGCGGATACTGCCGTCGAACCGGCCGCCGGCCACCGGCCCGCGCGTCGGCGGGGCGGCGGCAGGCCCGCCGCCCGCGGGCGGATGGGTGGCGGGCCCGCCAGGGGGCGGCGGAACGGCGGCAGGCTCGCCGCCAGTGGGCGGACGGGCGGCGGACTCGCGGGAGATGGGCTGGGGCACCAGGCGCGAGCCCCGGTGGCGGCACAGGTTGTAGTAGCCGGCCAGGCCGCCGTCCCCGGTCCGGGTCACGATGATGCTCTCCCCGCAGACGTCCGCGGTCAGGTAGCAGCCCGGCTCGGCGAGGCCGTCCGCGCGGCCGGCGCAGAACCAGCCGGGCAGCAGCACCTGGTCCCGTTCGCGGGCGAACTCGGCCTCGCTGGTGTAGCTGCGGCCGGGCAGGCTGCGTTCCAGCGGCACCCCGTCGTCGCGGGACACGCGTACCTCCCCGGCCATGTCCGCCCCTCCTGTCTCCGCCTCCCCCGCCGTAGCCGCCTGGTCTGCCACGTCCGCCTCCTCAGTCGTCCGAGTACGGGTGCGGGGGCGACACCGGCCGGCCCGCGGCGAACCGGCCTGGCCAGAACGGGGTGATGTCCACGCTGCCCGCGACCGGGCGGCCGGTGACCAGGGCCGCGACGGCCTCGCCGACCGCCGGGGAGATCTTGAAGCCGGTACCGGAGAAGCCGGCCGCCAGCACCAGCCCGGACAGGCCGGGCAGCTCACCGAGCATCGGCCGTCCGTCCGGGGTCATGTCGTACACGCCGGTAATGCTGCGGACAATCCCCGCGTCGCCCAGCGCCGGCACCCGCCGCGCCGCCGCCCCCACCAGCTCCGCCAGCCCCTCCCCCACGCCGGGAGCCGTCAGCGCGGTGCTTTTTGTCTGCCCGGGCGCACTAAACGCACCGCGCTGACGGTGGCCTGGGCCAGGGCGGGGCGGCTGGTCCGGGGGGGCCGCGCTGCCGGGAGGCGCCACGGTGTCGGGGTCCACCCCGCGGGGGCCGGTGAAGCTGCCCACCAGCGTCATGCTGCCGGCCGCCTCGGGCCGGAAGTAGGTCTGGGTGGTCGAGTCGATGCAGGCCACCGGGGTGCCTGCGCCCGGCGCGTGGCTGAGGACCGCGACCTGGTGGAACTCGGTCTCGATGGGCAGGTCCACGCCAATGCTGGCCAGCAGGGCCGGCGACCACACCCCGGCCGCCGCCACCACGACCCCGGCGTATTCCGGCCCGTCCGGGGTCTGGATCCCGGTCACCCGGTCACCCTCGCGCAGCAGCGCCAGGACCGGCGTGCGCGGCCGGTAGCGCACCCCCCGCTCGCGCGCCGCGGCCAGCAGGTCCCCGGCCACCAGGGCGCCGTCCCCGTAGCCGCCATCGTGTTCCCAGGCCACCACGGCCAGGTCGTCGGTGCGGAAACCCGGCGCGAGGGCGGCGAAGTCAGTGGCGGGCAGGACCTCGGCGCGGGCCCCGCAGTCCCGCTGCATGGCCACGTTGGCCCGCAGCGCATCCTCCTCGCCCGGCAGCACCAGGCGGGCGAAACCGGTCCGGCGGACGAACGCGCCGGCCGGTCAGCTCGGTCCAGGACCCGAACATCCGGTCGCTGCGCACGGCCAGCTCGACCTCGGGGCGGAACGTGTAGTGCATCCGGATCATGGCGGAGGACCGGCTGCTCATCCCCGACCCGGCCGTGCCGCGGTCCACCACGAGCACGTCACCGGCCCCGAGCCGGCTGAGGTGGAACGCCGTGGACGCGCCGGCCACGCCCGCCCCGACCACGATGACGTCCGCAGGCATCAGGCCGCCTTCCGTGATTTCCGGGCCCGGCGCAAGTCGGCCAGGACCCGGTGCGCCGCGTTGTAGCCGGGCGCCCCGGTGACGCCGCCGCCCGGGTGGGCGCCGGCGCCGCACAGGTACAGGCCGCGGACCGGGGTGGCGTAGCGGGCCCACCCCGGCACCGGCCGCATGTGGAACAGCTGGCCGGGCTGGATGTCGCCGTGGAAGATGTTGCCCTCGGTCAGCCTGAAGTCGCGCTCCAGGTCCAGCGGGGTGAGCACCTGCCGGGCCAGCACCGCGCCGGGCACGTTGGGCGCGAACCGCGCGATCCGGGCCAGGACCCGGTCACCGAGCTCGTCCCGGCGGCGATCCCAGGTCCCCTCGGCCAGCCGGTACGGCACGTACTGCACGAAGCAGGTCATGATGTGCCGGCCTTCCGGCGCCAGCGAGGGGTCCACGGCCGACGCCACCACGCAGTCCACGAACAGCTGCTCCGCATCGGCCAGCTCGCCGCGCTTGGCCCGGTCGTAGCAGGCGTCGGCCACGGCCAGGTCCGGCGGCAGGGTGAACAGCGCCCGCTGGCCCGGCCCCGCGTTCGCGGGCATCCCCCGGACCTGCGGCTCGGCGTCCAGGACCAGGTTGACCTTGGCGCAGGGGCCGTCCATGGTGATCCCGGCCACCGCGGCCCGGAACTCACCGGGCAGGTCGGCCGGGTCCACCAGGTGCAGGAAGGTCCGTTTGGGGTCGGCCCCGGACAGCACCACCCGGGCGGTCAGCTCCTCGCCGGTGGCCAGCGTGACCCCCCGGGCCCGGCCCGCGGCCACCCGGATCCGGGTCACCGGGGCCCCGGTGCGGATCCGCATCCCGCAGGCCTGCCCGGACGCGGCGATCGCGTCGCTGATCGCGCCCATGCCGCCCATCACGTGCCCGAAGAAGCCCTGTATCGCGTCGTCGCCGCCGGTGAGCAGGTGGAAGAGCAGCCCGAGCAGGGTGCCCGGCTGGTACGGGCCACCGTGCTTGCCGTAGAGGTTGTTGGCCAGCAGGAGTGCCTTGGCCGGGCGGGACTCGAACCGCTCGTCGATGAACTGGCCGAGGCTGCCGGTCAGCATCCGGGTCAGGCCCTCCACGTCCGTGCCGCGAAGCCCGCGCAGGTGCCGGCCGACCCGCAGCGCCTCGCTGACCCGGTGCAGGCCGGTGGCCCGGGTGTCCGGCGGCAGCTCCATGAACAGCGGCTGCAGCCGGGCGGCCAGCCGGCGCAGCTCCTCGTGCACCTGGCGGAACGAGCGCGCGTCGGCCGGGGAGTACCGGGCGATCCCGGCCGCCGTCCGCTCCAGGTCGTTCCAGTCGGCGAGGACCTCCCCGCCGTCCAGCGCGACCTGGAGGGCGGGCTCGCAGCGCACCATGCGCAGCCCGTGCGCCCCCAGGTCCAGCGCCCGGATCACCTCGGGCCGGAGCATGCTCGCGATGTAGGAGGTGGTGGAGGCCCGGCAGCCGGGCGCGATCTCCTCGGTGACGCAGCATCCGCCGGCCGCCTCGCGGGCCTCCACCACCAGCGTGGCCAGGCCCGCGCGGGCCAGCATGCTGCCGGCGGTCAGGCCGTTGTGGCCGGCGCCGACCACGATGACGTCCCAGTCCGGTGTGGCGCTCATGCGAACAGTCCGTTTTCTGACTAAAGGTCATTTAAGCGGTCAGAGCTAAGCAAAGTATGGTTAGCTCAGCTCCTTAAAGTCAATGAACTCGGGCAGGTCGCTATATGACTACTGGTCAGACAGCAACGATCCGGCGGGCCCCGGAGCGGCAGCGGGCCCGGCAGGAGCGGATCCTCCAGGTGGCCATGGAGCACTTCGCCCGCCGCGGCTACGAGGACACGCGCGCCGAGGAGATCGCGGCCGGGGCGGGGGTGTCCAAGGGCACGGTGTTCGGGTACTTCGAGACCAAGGCCGGCCTGTTCCTCGCCGCCTACCGGGCCGCGGCCCGGTCGCTGCCGGCCTACCTGGACGCGCCGCCCGGGGTCTGCGGGGCCGGTTTCTTCGCGGTCCTGCGCTACTGGATCCAGGCCACCCCGCACCTGGTCCACGAGGACTGGATCCCCTACCGGGTCACCCTGATCGGCAACTACTGCGCCGGGCTCCAGTTGCGCCGCGAGATCACCCAGTTCCTGGCCCGCGAGGACCCGTACGGGACGCGGGCGTTCGTGCGGTTCGGCATCGAGCGCGGTGAGGTGCGCCAGGACATCGACCCGCGGATGATCGTGTCCATGGTCGACTGGCTGATGGACCGGGTCCAGGACGCCATGGTCACCGAGGAGCTCGACCCGGGCCTGTTCGGGTCAGGCCCGCCGGCGGCCGAGCGTGACCGGCGGGTGAGCGAGTTCCTCGAGCTGCTGCGCAGCGCGGTGGCCGCGCGATGATCGTCCGCCAGGCGGGCATCCCCCTGCCGGACGGGACCGAGCTGGCCGCCACGCTGTACCTGCCCGCTGACGCGGATGTCGCGCCGGTCCCGGCGCTGCTGGAGTACCTGCCGTACCGCAAGGACGACGCGATGCTGGCCCGCGACCACGACCTGTACGCCTATATGGCCCGGGCCGGTTACGCCGGGGCGCGGGTGGACATCCGCGGCACGGGGCGCAGCGGCGGGACGCTGCCCGGGGGCGAGTACACCGAGACCGAGCAGCGGGACGCGGAGGAGGTCATCGCCTGGCTGGCCGCCCAGCCGTGGTGCACCGGCGCGGTCGGCATGCAGGGCATCTCGTGGGGCGGGTTCAACGCGATCCAGGTCGCGCTGCGGCGGCCGCCGGCATTGAAGGCCATCCTGGCCGTGGACGCCTCCGACGACCTGTTCCACGACGACGTGCACTACATCGACGGGCTGCCGCACCTCGACGAGTACGCGCTGATGATCGACCACCTGAACATGCTGCCGCCCGCGCCGGACTTCCCGCTCGACGACGCCGCGCTGGCCCGGATGGACACCGAGCCGTGGCTGATCAGCTTCCTGGCCCAGGCGCAGGACGGCCCGTTCTGGCGGCGGGCGTCGCTGCGGCCGGAGTACGGGCGGCTCACCGTGCCCGCCTACCTGATCGGCGGCTGGTACGACGGGTACCGGGACTCGGTACCGCGGATGCTCGCGCACGTGCCCGCCCCGGTCAAGGTGCTGATCGGCCCCTGGAACCACACCTACCCGCACAACGCGGTGCCCGGCCCGGCCATCGAGTGGCGCGCGGACGCGGTCCGCTGGTGGGACCACTGGCTCAAGGGCGCCGACACCGGGATGATGGCCGAGCCGCCGGTCACCGTGTACGTGCGGCACTGGCATCCGCCCGACGTGGACCTGGCCGCGATCCCCGGGCGGTGGCGGCAGGAGAACGCGCTGCCGCCGGAGCGGGCCGAGTTCCGGACCTGGTTCTGCGGGCCGGAGGGGTCGCTGTCCGCGTCACCTCCAGCCGCTTCCGTCCGGCGGCTGCGGTACGTGCCGTCGGCCGGGATCGCGGCGGGTCACTGGTGGGGCGAGCTCACCGGCGACCAGCGTGACGCGGACGCGTGGAGTCTCACGTTCGACTCCGCGCCGCTGGAGGCCGACACCGAGATCCTGGGGTTCCCGCGGGTCGAGCTGTGCGGGAGCACGGATGCCGGGCCGGACAGCACGGGGCTGCTGCCCTGGTTCGCGCGGCTGAGCGACGTCGCGCCGGACGGGACGGTCACGCTGGTCACCGGGGCCGGGCGGGCCGGGGTGCCCGATCCGCTGCGCGATCCCCCGGCTGTCGACGGCAGGGCAGGCGACGGTGAGGCAGGCGACGGTGAGGCGGGCGAGGGGGAGGCGGGCGAGGGGGCGCTGCCGCTGGAGCTGCACGTCACCTCATGGGTGTTCCCGCGTGGGCACCGCATCCGGCTGGCGGTGTCCAACGCCATGTGGCCCATGATCTGGCCGTCCCCGGCACCGTCCCCGTCCGCGGCTACGGCGGAGCTGCGGCTCGGGCCGGCCGGGACGCGGCTGGTGCTGCCCGTGATCCCGGCCGCGGAACCGGCCCGGCCGGAGCCGGCGTTCCCGGAGCCCGGGCCGGAGGAGCCCCCGGAGGGGGTCCGGCACTGGGGCGAGATCCTGCCGGTGCGCTGGACCGTGCACCGCGACGAGCTGGGGGCGGTCACGGTGTCGTGGCGCGGCAGTTCGGGCACGGACTTCCCCTGGGGGCGGGTCGTGGACGAGGAGTACCTGCGCTACGAGGTGCACGACGACCGGCCCGCGCAGGCTTCCGCGCACGGCGAGGCCCGGACCGAGGTCCATCTGGACGGGCGGCTGCTGGTCACGTCGTCCACCCTGGACCTGGACGGCGACGAGACGTCCCTGCACTACCGCTTCCGCCGCGAACTCCGCTCCGACGGCCTGGTCATCCGCGAGCGCACCTGGGACCGCCGCTTCCCCCGCGGCCCCTGGTAACCAACCGGCCCGTGGTGATCGGGCCCGCCGGACGGACGAATCTCCATGATCCTGGGCAATCGGCGCTGCGATTTCGCAGTAACTGCCCAGGATCATGGACAGCCGCGGCGCCGCGGTTCAGAGGAGGGCCGTCTCCCTGGGCTGCGCCGCGACCGGGACGGGCGGGGGCTGGGCCCGCCACACCCACGTCCGGTACGACCAGTAGCGGAAGAGGGTGGCCAGCGCGATGCCGGTCACCAGGGCGACGTTGTAGGAGAGCTTGCCGTGCAGGCCCAGCAGGTACGTCGCCAACCCGAGGCAGGCCAGCTGGATGACCAGCCCCACGGCGTTGAGCAGGAAGAACAGGATGCCCTCGCGCCGTACCCCGCTGCGCTGGCGGTCCCGGAACGTCCAGTAGCGGTTGCCTGCGTAGGAGACGGCCATGGCTACGACGGTGGCGATCACGTTGGCGGTCAGCGGCCCCTGCCCGGCCCGGAAATGCAGCAGGTTCGTGCCGGCGTCAGTCACCACGAAGGCCAGCACGCCGACGACACCGAACTTGCCCAGCTCGCTGGCCAGCAGCCGGAACCTGGCGTACAGGGCGGAAACGAGACTCACCCTGCCGAGGCTAACCGCCGATTCGGCAGGATCACGGGCTGGACCCACCGCGATAATCACACCGTAAGGAACCCCGTCCTTCCGGACCGTGATCGTGATCCAGAAACCGTGCCGCGGGAATGCCGTCAGGACCCCGGCCCCGACGATCCAGATGCCCACGCTGATCAGCAGGCGCACCCTCGCGGATGCGAGGTCGCGGTCATCTGTGGCCTGGTGGAGCTCCCCCCGACGGCTTCATCGCCGCCCTGGAGCCCGGTGCGCAGAAGAGCGAGCCGGACTAGAAGAGGACGTAGAGCTTGCGGATGGTCTCGTGAATCTGCCAGGTGCCAGCCCAGCCGACCGGGAATACGGCACTGTCGCCGGGGCCGATGTCCTGGGGCTCGCCGCCGTCCGGGGTGACCGTCATCCGGCCGCTGACGATGTGGATGGCCTCGTTGGTCTCCAGCTTCCAGTAGGAGGGGCCCGCGGTGCACTCCCAGACGCCCACCTCCAGGTCGCCGTCGGCCCAGGTGGTGGTGCCCGACGTCTGCATGGGGTCGCCGGTGGCCTCGGCCAGGGGACCCCAGTCCTCGAGTTCGCCGTGCAGGGCGGCGGCGGACAGGAACGGGGTTATCGCGGTGGTGTCGGTCATGGCGGGTTCGGTCCTCTCAGTGTGTTGCGTGAGTTCGGCGTGCTATCAGGGGACGGCGTGCGGTCAAGCTGACTGCGGGAACGGCAGCGCGATCGGGTCCGTGGCTATCTTGCTGCGGCCCTGCTCGTCGAAGCGGTCCAGCCCCAGGCTGGTGGTGTCCACCACGGCGGAGAACCCGCTCTGGGCCAGGTCGGCCGCGGCCCGGGCCACCCCGGGGCCCCACATCATGCCGGCCCCGCCCGCCGCGGCCACCGTGACCCCGGGCACCGGGCCTTCCGGGCCGAGCGCGGGGCCGATGATCGGCAGGTGATCCGGGGTGTAGTCGATGGTGGCCGCCCACAGCCGCCGCAGCCCCAGCCCGGCGGTCACCGGGACCAGCCGGCCGAGCCGGGCCCGCATGAGGGCCAGGTACGGCTCGTCCACCTCGGTGGCCCAGCCCGGCGGCTCCTGGGGGTTGCTCATCCCGAACAGCAGGCCGCCTTCTTCCGGCCGCCAGTACAGGCCCGAGGCCACGTCGAAGACCATCGGGAACCGGGAGGGATCCAGGTCAGGATGGGGCTGGGTGACCGCGATCTGGTGCCGGGCCCCGCCCACCGGGATGCGCAGGCCAGCCACCGGCCCACCTCGGCCAGCTTCGGGCCGCCGGTCAGCACGACCGAGCCGCCCGTGACGGGCCCCGCGCTGGTGTCCACCCCGGTGACCCGGTCGCCTTCGCGCCGCAGCCCGAGGAACCGGACCTGCTCGCGCACGACCACGCCGGACCGGGCCAGGGCGAGCGCGTAGGCGGTCACGTTGCGGGGCGGGGTGATGTAGCCGTCGTCGGGGCAGAAGGTGCCGCCGAGCGTCTGCCCGGGGGCCAGGGTGGGGTTGCGCTCGTCCACCTCGTCCGGGCTGAGCCAGACGACGTCCACGCCCAGGTCCAACTGCATGGCCATCCGCTCACGGGCCGCGGTGACCTCCCCCTCGGTGAAGCACGGCAGCAGGTAGCCCTGGGCCACGAAGCCGGAGTCGAAGCCGAGTTCGTCGCGCTGGCGCCGGTAGAAGTTCTGGGACCACTGGGCCAGGCGCACCGCCTCGGGGGTGCCGCCCTGGGCCCGGACCACGCCCGCGGCCCGGCTGCTCGCGCCCTGGCCGAGCAGGCCCTTCTCCAGCAGGATGACCCGCAGCCCGTCCCGGCGCAGGAAGTAGGCGCACCATGCGCCCACGGTCCCGCCGCCCACGACGATGACGTCGGCGGTGTCCGCATGACCGGTGAGGGGCATTGGCACGAACCCGATGCTGACATAAACTGAACAGTCAGTCAAGGTGGTGGGCGGGTGCCCAGCGCGGCCCTGGCCCGCGGGCGGGTCCGGACGAACTCGGCGAGGAGCTCAGCGTGTACGGATTGTCAGACGAGGATCTAGCCCTGCAGGCGCGGGCCGCGTCGTTCGCCGGGGAGCTCTTCCCGTTCGAGGTCGAGGCTGAGATGGCGGCCGGGGACCTGCCGCCCGACGTGGTCGCCGGCCACGCGAAGCGGGCCCGCGAACTGGGGCTGGCGTCCACCAACATGCCGCGCGAACTCGGCGGCGGCGGCTGCACCACGCTGCAGCAGGTCCTCGTGCAGGAGCAGATGGGCCGGGTGACCAACGCGCTCGGCTGGGTGGCGGCCACTCCCCCGTCGTGGCTGCCCCCCGTGGCCACCCCGTACCAGATCGAGCACTTCCTCCGCCCGGCCGCCGCCGGTGAGCGCGAGGAGTGCTACGCGATCACCGAGGAGGGCGCGGGCTCCGACGTGGCCGCCCTGGAGGCCACCGCCCGCCCGGACGGCGACGAGTACGTGCTCAACGGGGTCAAGTGGCACGTCACGTCGTACAACTCGGCCGACTTCGCCTTCTTCCAGGGCGTCCTGGCCGCCGGGCCGAACGCCGGGGAGCACGCGATGTTCCTGGTGGATCTGCCCAGCCCCGGGGTCTCGGTCGTCCGCACCCCCGCGTACTCGCACACGATCAGCCACCATCACCCGATCGTGGCGTTCACTGACGTCCGCGTGCCGGCCGCGCACCTGATCGGCGCCGAGGGGGACGGGATGTCGTTCGCCTACGAGTGGTTCCGGTTCGAGCGGCTGATGGTCGCGGCCCGCTGCCTCGGCGCCGCGCAGCGGCTGACCGCGGAGATGACCACCTTCGCCACGCAGCGGCAGGTCCAGGGCCAGGCGATCAGCCAGTTCGGCACCGTCGCGGCCATGCTGGCGGACAGCCTGACCGAGCTGTTCGCGGCCCGGTCGATGGTCTACGAGACGGCCCGCGGGATCGACCGCGGGATCGACGTGAAGATCGCCCACGCCCAGTGCTCGATGGCCAAGCTGTACGCCTCGGAGATGGCCGGCCGGGTGGCCGACCGCGCGGTCCAGGTGTTCGGCGGCCGGGGCTACATGCGCGAGAACGTGGCCGAGCGCTTCTTCCGGGAACTGCGGGTCGAGCGGATCTGGGAGGGCACCAGCGAGGTCCAGCGGTCCATCATCGCCGCGCAGATGACCAAGCGGGGCCCCGCCGCCCTGGCCTGAGCCCCGGCCGGTGCGGGGGAGGCGCAGTGAGCGCCTCCCCCGGCAAACGTGCGGCTAGCGCCCGGTGCGCGGGCTGGCGTTGCTGTCCACGTCCGGCTCGTCGATCTGCTCCTTGCGGACGGTCTCATTCACCTGCGCTTCCTCGGTCACGGTGTCGGTCGTCAGCCGGACCCGCTCAACCGGCACGGCCTCCTTCTCGACGACCGGACGCTCGGCATGCAGGGTCACTTCATGCTCTTCCTCGGAGATCGGCTCACCCGACAAGGCGGCGTCCCGGTTGGCCTCGGTGATGGGCTCCCGCTCAAGGCGCACCTCCTCGTGGCTGACCGGGACCGTCTGGGTGACGTTCTCCGTGACGACGTACTTGCGCAGCCGGGCCCGGCCCGCCTCCACGCCTTCTGTCCCGACGTGCAGCCGTTCCTCTGAGCGGGTCATCGCGTCGTCGGTGGTCGGCCCGGAGGTGTCGCGGCCCTGCACGCCAGTGGTGTCACCGGCCAGATCATCGCCGGCGTAGCCGGCCTGGCCGCTGTCGGCGTACCCGGACTGCGTTCCGGTCTCGTACTGCGCCTGCCCGGTACCCAGGTAACCGGAGTAGTACTGGTACAGCGCGTCCTGCTCGGACTGGCTGACGTGCGCGTCGTCCTCGATGTTGGGCGCGTCCTTGATCAGGTCCTTGGTGACGGCCAGCCGGACATTGTCACCCTCGGCGGTTGATCCGTACAGGGGCGCAAAGCTCGACCGGGTGCCGAACAGCCCGGTGGAGACGGTCACCCAGACCGGCTCATTGGTCTGGTCATCGAGGTAGACCTGCTCGATCTTCCCGACCTTGCTGCCTTCGCTGTCTACCGCGGTCTGGCCGATGTACTGCTGCGGGTCAGTGGAGACGGTCATGTATCCCTCCCTGGGAACTCAACGTACGGTCGCTAGGACCCGTATTGGGGTCGCCGCTACCCTTCATCCGTCTGCGAAACGTATTTGCCTAACTTTTCCCTCACCCAGCGCGCCCGCGCGGTGACCAGCACGCTTGCCCTCACACGATTACTTGTGCGAGAGTAATCGCGTGTCGTCTATCCGCTTGTTCATCCTGGGCACGCTGGCCGCGAGCGGGCCGCTGCACGGGCACCAGATCCGCCATCAGGCGCAGTCAGACCGCACCGAGCAATGGGCCGACGTCCACGTCGGGTCGCTGTACGGGGCACTGAAACGGCTGGCCAACGAGGGACTGGTGCACGAGGTGCGCACCGAGCGGGTCGGCAACCGGCCGGAGCGCACCGTCTATGAGATCAGCGGGGAGGGCCGCCGCGCCCTGGCCGCCGTCCGGGAGGAGGCGCTGCGCGAGCTCACCCACCCCAACGACCCGTTCGACCTGGCCCTGGCCCAGTCCCGGGACGTGCCGGAGGAAACGCTCACCCAGATCGTGACTCATCGGCTGGCCGGGTTCCGGGTCTGGGAGTCCTCGGTTCGGCACCGGGCCGAGACCGCGGATCCCTACCTGAACGAGGCGGAACGGATGATCATCCGGCACATCATCGAGCGCGCGGCCGCGGAGGTGCGCTGGCACGAGGAACTCCTGGGCCGGATGCCGAAGATCGCCGCCGATTTCACGGCCGGGATCGGCGCCCCCCAGCAGGCCAGCATCCTGGAGGAGACCTCGTGACCACCAGTACCGGTCCGGGCCGCGCCACCGCGGCCCCCGCCCCCGCCGGGCACGGCTGGCGGGCCGTGTCAATCGTGCTGGTCGGCGCGTTCATGGCCCTGCTCGACACCACGATCGTCAACGTGGCGCTGCCCAGCATCCGCACCGGGCTGCACGCCCCGGCGTCCAGCCTGGAATGGATCGTGGCCGGCTACGCGCTGGCCTACGGCCTGGCCCTGGTGCCCGCCGGGCGGGCCGGCGACCGGTTCGGCCACAAGCCCCTGTTCCTCATCGGCCTGACCATCTTCACCCTGGCCAGCGTGGCCTGCGGCCTCGCGCAGCACCCGGACCAGATCGTCATCGCCCGGGTCGTGCAGGGGTTCGGGGCCGGGGTGTTCTACCCGGCCATCTCGGCCACCATCCAGCTGTCCTTCACCGGGCCGGCCCGCTCCCGGGCCTTCGGCGTCCTCGGCGCGACTATCGGCGTGTCAACCGCGATCGGCCCGCTGCTGGGCGGCCTGATCATCGCGGCGGCCGGGACCCGGGACGGGTGGCGCTGGGTGTTCCTGGTCAACCTGTTCATCGGGGTGGTCACGGTGCCGCTCGCGGCGTGGCTGCTGCCCCGCCCGGCGGCGCGCGCCCGGCGCGGGTTCGATCCGGTCGGCCTCGGGCTGCTCACCGCGGCGCTGCTGCTGTTGCTGATCCCGCTGGTCGAGGGGCAGCAGGCGGGCTGGCCCGCCTGGTGCTGGGCCTGCTTCGGCGGGTTCGCCGCCGCCGTCCCGCTACTGGCCGCCTGGGAGATACGCGAAGGCCGGCGCGGCGGCGACCCGCTGCTCAAGCCCGGGCTGCTCGGGCAGATGTCGTTCTCGGCCGGGGCCATCTTCGCGGTGGTCTACTTCGCCGGCTTTGCCAGCGTGTTCTTCACGCTGTCGATCCTGTGGCAGGAAGGGCTCGGGCACAGCGCACTGGTCACCGGCCTGGTCCTCGCGCCGTTCTCGCTGGGCAGCCTGGTCGCCGCGGCGCGCAGCGACAAGCTGTCCGCCTGGCTCGGCCGGATGGTCCTGGTCACCGGCTGCGTCCTGGTCATCGCGGGGCTCGGGGTCGCGGTCCTCGTGGTGCACCTCACCGCGCCCGCGGTCAGCGGCTGGTACCTGCTGGCGCCGCTGTTCGTGGCGGGCCTGGGCAACGGCATGACGATCGCGCCGAACCAGGACTTCGTGCTGGCCAGCGTGCCGCGCCGGGACGCGGGCACGGCCAGCGGTATCCTGGGCACCGCCCAGCGGATCGGCACCGCGCTGGGCATCGCCATCATCGGCACCGTGCTGTTCGGCACGCTGACCGTGCGGCCCGGGCCGGATGCCGTGGCCGTCGCGTTCAGCCACAGCGCGGAGCTGGCCCTGCTGGTCAACGTGGGCTTCGTGGTGCTGGCCCTGCTGCTCGTGCTGGCCCTGCCGCGCCGGGTTCCCGGCCACGGGCGCTAACGGTCAGCTGACGGTGGTTCAGCTGACGGTGGTTCAGCTGACGGTGGTTCAGCTGACGGTGGTTCAGCTGACGGTGGTTCAGCTGACGGTGGTTCAGCTGACGGTGGCGACGGTGGCGCTGCCGGTGTTCCACACCGGCTGGCCCAGGTAACCGCGGGCGATCATGGTGACGAACTGGTAGACCGCGTCCTCCTCGGCCGACAGCGGGCCCGGGATGGCGTGCGGCGAGGTCAGCCCGCGCTGCACTGACTCGCAGGCGTGCCAGTCCTGCTGGTTGGTGATGTCCCAGAAGTCCGCCGCGTAGCCGGGGTCGAACCCCGGCGTGTCCACCGCCTCGGGCGCGAAGGCCCAGGTGCACTCGATCCGGGTCCGGTCCGCGGCCAGCGGGGTGAGCCGGTGCGTCATCACGTAGTCCGGGTGCAGGCTGAGCAGGATGTTGGGGAAGACCTGGACGTAGATGACGGTCCGCAGGCCCTGGGCATCCAGGTTCCGCAGCGGCACCCCGCGGCTGGTGCCATCCAGCGACATGGTGGTCATGCCGTCGCGCAGGTCCATCCAGCCGCCGATCCAGGTCCCGGGGGCCGCGTAGTTCTCGCCGCTCTTCGGGGGGCTGACCTTGCACAGCTCCGGGTGGATCTGCGGGCAGTGATAGCACTCGTGGTAGTTCTCGGTCAGGATCTTCCAGTTAGAGGCGACTTCGTAGTCGTGCTGCCCCCGGACCACGAGCCTGCCCATCTCGTACGGGGCGATCAGCTCATCCAGGGTTTCGAGGGATTCGGTCAGCGTCCCGGGAGTTCCAGATCCCGCAACGAAAACCAGCCCGTGCCACTCCTCCACCGGGAGTTCGACGAGTCCCCAGGCCTCGGCGTCGAAGCCGGGCCGGTTCTTGAAGCCCGCGGCGGCGCGCAGATTCCCGGTCAGGCCGTAGGTCCACGAGTGGTACGGGCAGATGATGACGCCGGCCTGCGCGGCGGCCCCGCACGGCAGGAGCTCGTGCCCGCGATGGCGGCAGAAGTTGGCGAACGCGCGCAGGGCGCCGTCATCACCGCGGACGAGGAGCACGCTGCCCTCACCGACGGGCTCGGCGCGCATGTCCCCGGCGGCGGGCGTCTGGGAACTGCGCCCCACGCACGCCCAGCCACCGCCGAAGAAGTGCTTCTGCTCCCAGGCGAACACGTCGGGGTCCACGTAGGCGGCGCGGGGCAGCATGCGGCTGCTCCCGAACGGGCGCAGCGATTCCTGCACGGCGGCCTCGTCGAGCGGGGCGGGCGGGCGGACCGGGGACGCGGCGGGGGAAGCAAAGTCCTGACTGACCATACAGTCAAGGATAGGCTGGGCCATCCGGTGTGTCCAGGGGATCCGGAGGTCCAGCCGTCCCGGCGGTCCGGACGCCCGGAGGTCCCGGCGTCCCGGCGGTCCGGACGCCCGGAGGTCCCGGCGTCCCGGCGGTCCGGACGCCCGGAGGTCCCGGCGTCCCGGCGGTCCGGACGCCCGGAGGTCCCGGCGTCCTAGGGACTGCCTGTCCCGGGATCCGGGCGCTAAACCAGCCGGGCGAACCGGCGCAGCGACAAGGCCAGGCCCCGCTCCGCGATGGGCCGGATGACCAGCCCGGCCGCCCGCCCCAGCGCAGGCGGCAGCGGCAGTTCCAGTTCCTCGGTCCAGCGGAACTCGCACTCCGTCCCGACCGGGATCACCTCGAATATGCCGGATCCGCGCACCACCCGGCCGGTGTGGCGGACCACGCAGCGCAGCGGCGGGTCCCACTCGCTGATGATCATGGTGTCGGTGAAGCCGACGGGGCCCATCCCGGTCCAGCCGACCACGGTGGCGCCCAGGCCCTGGCCGCCGCGCACCTGGGTGGCCCAGATCCACTCGTGCTGCCGGGACCAGTCGGTCATCAGGTTCCAGACGTCGTGCGGGTCGGCCCGCACGTGCACCTGGGCCGCGACCCGGAGGGGGCTGGCCGGGCTGTTCACGTCCGTCATGCGTGATCACCACCGTTATCGGAGCCGAATCGCAGGTAGACGGTCAGCGCGACGATGAAGGCCCCGACCCCCGCGGCCAGGTACAGCACGTCCAGCGTGTTGTTGGGGAACTCCAGCAGCTGATCGGTGAAGGTGACCGCGCACACCAGGATGATCATGGCGATGACCCGGGCCTTCAGGTCGTTCAGGTCGTTCATCTCCAGCCAGGGCGGCAGGGGGCGGTGCAGGTTGGCCGGGTCGATCCGGGCGATGAACAACTCGTACAGGCCGATGGCCGCGATGATCAGCGTCGCGCCGATCAGGAACAGGTCGATCTCGGTCAGGAACAAGCGCAGATTGTGGGCGACGAACGGATGATCGGCGATGTACGCCACCGAGTGCACCGCCACCACGACCCCGTAGATAAACGCGCCGATC
This sequence comes from uncultured Actinomycetes bacterium, assembly GCA_963723595.1. Taxonomy (GTDB): domain Bacteria; phylum Actinomycetota; class Actinomycetes; order Streptosporangiales; family Streptosporangiaceae; genus RYN-230. The sequence goes on along the minus strand of CAVRRQ010000006.1, from coordinate 1,046,068 downwards.
CCGGACAGCACCAGGACGACGACCGGCAGCACCAACGTGAGCTGGGCCAGGGACAGACCCCGCTCGAAGTCGCGCCAGAACCGGCCGGTCGCGCTGGGCGGCAGCCTGGAATTCCCGGCGGCGTCTCCGTCGCCGTCATTCGCTGGCTTCGGCTCAGTCATCGGCCCCCGCTGCACTATCGTGGGCGCCGAAGGGGAGTAGCCCCCGATTGGTAATCGACATGCTGGCGCTCACCGCGCCCGGTTGCCAAGCCTGCGCCCGATGCAGGCGGGCGAGACCTTCATCCCAAACGTCTCGGGTCTTTCCGTGGGCGGGATGAAGGCGGGTCCTCATTCCGGCTGGCAGATTGGCCCTTGGACCGGTACAGAAAAGGGCCAGCGTGAACCTTGTCGTCGTCGCCGCGGTCTTCCCCGTGATCTTCCTCGGCGAACTGCCCGACAAGACCATGTTCGCCTCCCTGGTCATGGCCACCCGGGGCCGTCCCTTCGCCGTGTGGCTCGGCGCGACCGCGGCGTTCGCCGTGCACGTGGTGATCGCCACCACCGTGGGCGTCCTGCTCATCGACATCCTTCCCCACCGGGCCGTGGAAGTCGCGGTCGCCCTCACATTCTTCGCGGGCGCCAGTTTCGCGCTCTACGACGGGCTGCGGGGCGGGGACGACCCGGAGCGGGCGGATCCTCCCCCGGGCGTCATGCGGCGGCGGCGCACCGCGATGACCACGTTCGTGCTCATCTTCCTGGCCGAGTGGGGCGACCTGACCCAGGTGCTCACCGTCAACCTCGCGGCCCGCTATCACTCACCGTGGTCGGTCGGGCTGGGCGCCCTGCTCGCGATGGCGGCGGTAGCGGGCATCGCCGTCGCCGGCGGGCAGGGCCTGCTCCGGTTCGTCAACGTCAGCGTGGTCCGGATGATCACCGGGATCGTGCTCATCATCCTGGGTTGTTACGCCGCCTGGGCTGCCCTGAGGTAAGCCGCCCTGAGCTAACCCCCGTCCCCCTTATGCTCAGGGGGCATGAGAGGCCGTAACCCGGAGCACTTCGGACAGTCACTTTCCCGCCGGGGGAAGTGGGTCATCGGGGTGATCGGCGTGTGCGCCCTCGTGATCTTCGCGGGGGTGGGGGTGTGGTCCGGGCTGCATCAGGGCAACTACGACCAGTCCAGGAACGGCTGCATCAACCTCTCGGTGGTCAGCTCCACGGGAGGGGCCATCATCCACGCGTGCGGGGGCAAAGCCCGCACGATCTGCCGGAGCGCGTACGCCCACACCGACAGCCAGTCCCGGCAGACCCGGGCCCAGTGCAAGCTCGCGGGCCTGGGCTCCAGCCAGGAGGGATGACCCGCCCGGGCCGTGCCGACGCCGGCGGCGCCCCATTCACCGGCCGCCCGGCGACGGTTAACCCGCGACGCCGGCCAGGACGGTGGTCACGAGCTTGCGGACGGCTCCGGTCTCGGGCGGGCCGCCCTCGTGGTCGGCGAAGAGCAGGTGCCCGGCCCCGATCAGGGTGGGAGCGAGGGTGCCGACGTCGGCGTCTGCCGCGATGCGGCCAAGTTCCCGCTCGGCGGTGAGGTAGGCGGCGATCATGGCCGTGGCTTCCGTCAGGAGCGGGACGCCGGCCGCTGGCCTGGCCTGGCGCAGCCGGGCCCGCAGGTCATACCGGAACGTGATGAGGGCGACGATCGCCACCGCGACCGGCCCGAACAGGTCCGTTAGCGCGGCGGTGAGGTTACCGGCCACCGTGCCGGTCCCGGCGGACTCGCGCAGGACAGCGGCCAGGCCGCCGATCCGGGCGATGCGGTCGAGCACGAGCCCGGCGAGGAAGGCGTCGAAATCGGCGAAGTGCCGGTGCAGGACCCCCTTGGCACAGCCCGCCTCCGTGGTGACCGCCCGGCTGGTCAGGGCGTTCGGCCCGTCCCGGAGCAGGACGCGCTCGGCGGCGCCGAACAGCTGCTCGCGCGCGTCGCGGATGGCTACCCCGGTGGGCACCGTGCCTCTCCTCCTCAGGCTCACCCTTCCGGCTGGCGAGTGGGCGTATGCCCATTTATAGTGGGCACATGCCCACTGTACCGCCGGAGCGAGCACCCGGACCTCATCACTACCGGCAGGTGGCGGAGTCGTTCGGCACGGACCCCGAACGCTACGACCGGACCCGGCCCCGCTACCCCGACGCCCTGGTGGACCGGATCGTCGCCGCCAGCCCCGGGCCCGGCGTCCTGGATGTCGGGTGCGGCACCGGCATAGCAGCCCGGCAGTTCCAGGCGGCCGGCTGCACGGTGCTCGGCGTCGAGCCCGACGCGCGGATGGCCGGCTTCGCGGGTCAGACCGGGGTCAAGGTCGAGGTGGCGACGTTCGAAGCCTGGGACGCCGCCGGCCGGGAATTCGACGCGGTCGTCGCCGGGACCGCCTGGCACTGGGTGGACCCGGTCGCCGGCGCGGCCCGGGCGGCGCAGGTGCTGCGGCCCGGTGGCCGGATCGCACCTTTCCACCACGTGTTCCAGTCCCCGCCCGAGGTGACAGAAGCCCTGGCCCAGGTTTACCGGCGGGTGGCGCCGGACTCGCCGTTCAGCCTCAGCGGCCAGCTGGCGAGGTCGCCCCTGGATGCCTACCAGGCCCTGTTCACCAAGATCGCCGACGGGATCCGGGAGGCCCGCGCGTTCAGCGAACCGGAGCAGTGGCGGTTCGGCTGGGAGCGGCCCTACTCCCGGGACGAGTGGCTGGACCAGCTACCCACCCACGGTGCCCTCACCCGGCTCGCGCCGGACCAGCTGGCGGAGGTGCTGGAGGGCGCCGGGGGCGCCATCGACGCGATCGGGGGCAGCTTCACGATGCAGTACGCCACGGTGGTGGTCACCGCGGCGCGGACGCGCGCCGGCTGACGGACACCGCCGCCGCCCCGCACACGCAGCGAAGCCCGGCCGGTGTGCCGGGAAGGCACGCGGGCCGGGCTTCGGCTGGTGGAGGTGGCGGGAATCGAACCCGCGTCCTTCAGTACATCACCAGGGCTTCTCCGAGCGCATCCTGCATCGCTTTTCTCGGCCCCGGCAGTCCTGCAGGCAAGCTGCCGACGGGCTCAGTCGCTGTTAGATGTCCCGACCAGTCCCGCGACCGGGCTGGGCGGTGGATCCTCCTAGCTGATGCCAGACACCGGGTCGGAGGCATCCCCGGGCTGACAAACCTCCTACCCTGCGGTTATTTAGGCCGCGAGGGCGAGGTTAGTGCGCTTAACCTTGGCACTTATGAGGTTTGCGGTCACAGTATTAACGAGGTTATGTCCGCCGTCCTCGGCTCGCTTCCCCTGGTTCAACCACTGAAGTCGAAGCCTGTCACCCCCTGTTGAGTTGTCGTCCTTCCGGACGCTACAGGATGCAACGCTGAACGGCCAAGCGGGATTCCGCCCCAACCCCCGGTGAACGCAAGATGCCCGACGGGTCGCCCGCAAAGCGGGCCCCATCGGGCACCCCACGTGGTGATGAGACACCCCCGTGGGCGCTGGCGGTGGCCGAAGTGCGCCCACGGGGGTCGACCGGCAGGGTCGGGGCCGGTCTTCATGCCCGGACCTCCCCCGAGATGAGGTCCGGTTCTCATCACGGCGACTGAGGCGCAACCCCCCAAGCGGCCCCCAGTCACTAGGTAAGACGTCGGAGAGTAGTCATTTGGTTGCTCTGAGTTACAAAAATCTTGGGCCCGGTCGCGCTATGAATTCGCCGGCCGCCGGCCAGCCCTGTGGCGCAGGGGTTTCAGCCCAGTGAGACCAGGGATTTCAGCCCAGCCCGGACAGGAACGAGGCTCCCAGCGGGACGGCGGACGTGGACGGGGACTTGGTCAGCTCCAGCACGGCGAAGGCCACGCCGCCCCGGTAGCCCACGAACCAGTGGGCCCAGTACTTCGAGCCGTCCGCGGCCCGGGCCGTCCCGACCTGCCCGTACACCTGAGTGCCGCCCAGGTTGGCGCCGTGTGCGGCGCCGGAGGCGACCGATTCACGCATCAGCGTGCGCAGCGAGCCGACCGTCTGCGGGTCGGCGACCGCCCGCGGGGTCAGGCCGGGATCGGGCGGCGTGGTCACCAGCACCGGGGGATGCCACTTCCCCGCGTCCACGCCCGCCGCGACCAGCGCCATGGCCAGCGGGCTGGCCTGGACACCCTGCTCGCCGATGGTGTCCGCGGCCAGTCCGCCCTGCGTCTGGGACGCCCGGAAGGACCCGGAGAACGCGCCGAGCGGGAGCTTCCACTGGGCGCCGAGGCCGAAGTCCGCCGCCGCGCTGGTCAGCCGGGAGCCGGTGAGCCCCTGCGACAGGGTGGTGAAGGCGGTCGCGCACGATTTCGCGAAGTCCAGGCTGAACAGAGACTGGTTGCCGAGGGCCGACACGGCCGGGACGTTGGTGAAGGTCCGGCCGCCCACCCTGGTGGTGGCCAGGCAGGGAATCTGCTCGTTCAGCGCGGTGCCCTTGGCGATGCAGGGCCGCCCCGGACACGATCGTGAACGCCCCGCCCGGCTGGTACCGCCCGGCCAGCGGATCCACCCGGGTCCCGCCGCCGGGGCGGTCGGCGACGGCGATGATGTGGCCGGTCCCGGCCTGCACCGCGACGATGGCGGCGGCGGCAGGCTGGCCGGCCACCGCGTTAGCCGCGGCCCGCTGCACCCCGGCCTCGATGGTCGTGCGGACCGCGGTTCCCCGGGTGAAGTCCCACTGCTTGAGCACCCTCACCTGGTGGCCAGCCTGGTTCTCGGCGATCACCTCGGTGCCGGCCGCACCGGCCAGCCTCCGCTGGTACACCTTCTGCAGGCCGGACGCCCCGATCGTGGTGCCCGGACGGTAGGAGACGCCCTGCGCCTGGAGCACGGGCGCGAGCTCGGTGCCGACCGTGCCGGTCACGTCGGCGGCGGCGGTGTCGAACAGGCGGCGCGATACGCGGCGCATCTGCAGCCCGGGAACCCCGCGGAGCTTCTTGCGCAGCGTGGCGTAGGCCGCCGGGGAGAGCGTCACCAGGGTCAGCGGGTGGCTCTGCGGAGCGGCCCGGATCACGCTGAGCACCTGCTGGTCATCCAGCCCGGTCACGGCGGCGAACGCTTCGGCCGTCGCTTCCGGGTGGGTCAGCTGCCCGGGCCGGACCTGGGCTATCCAGGCCGGGGACGGGCGGATCAGCGGGGTCCCCTCGGCGTCCAGCAGCGGGGCGCGGGGCGGCGTCGTGCTCACCACGGCCATCCGCAGTCCCTGGCGCAGGCCGGGGTTGATCACCGCGGGGCTCCACACCACCCGCCAGCCGGCCGGGGTCTTGCGCATCGCGAAGCGTCCCTCGTAGCTCCACGGCGCGCCGTCCTGGCCGAGATCCACGGACGCGAAGAAATGCGCCTCGGCGGTGCCGGAGTGCTGGGTGATCGGGCCCATGGTCAGGTAGTAGGCCGCCGCACCCAGCTGCTGGTAAGCGGTACGCAGCGAGGTGGTCACGGTCGTAGGGGAGCCGGTGGTCAGGGCGGCCGCGGTCTTGTACTGTCCCTGGGCCCAGGCCAGCAGGAACTGCTGCGCGGCCGGCTGGGCGGACGGCTCACCGCTGGCGAACCCGCCTGCGACCCCGATGATCAGCAGGAGGACCACCACACCGGCGGCACCCAGCTTCAGCTGCCGCGACCTCGAGCGCAGGCCGCCCACCAATCCCCCGTTGCCGCCGCTGCCCGGTACGCGCTCGCCGACGGCAGGCTGCGGAACGCGTTTGACTCCCACGAAGGGCGTGGCAGGCCTGCGTGCAGCCGCATGCGCCCCACGTCTACGGTAGGAGGCCACGGCCTGCTTCGCCATCACCCGCGCCGCCGGAAGGCACGTTCTACCTCCCGGGCGGCGTCACGTTCGGCCAAATCCTGCCGCTTGTCATAGCTTCGCTTGCCGCGGGCCAGGGCCAGTTCAACCTTGACCCTCCCATCCTTGAAGTACAGCTCCAGGGGAACGATGGTGAGCCCCCGCTCGGCCACCTTGCTGGCGAACCGGTCGATCTCCTTGCGGTGCATCAGCACCTTGCGGGGCCGCCGCGGCTCGTGGTTGGTCCAGGTGCCCTGGGTGTACTCGGGGATGTGCACGCCGTGCAGCCAGACTTCCCCGTCCTGGATCTGCGCGAAACCATCGGTCAGCGACGCCCGGCCGGCCCGCAGCGACTTCACCTCGGTACCGGTGAGGACCAGACCGCCCTCGACGGTGTCCTCAAGGTGATAGTCGTGCCTGGCCCGCCGGTTGCGGGCGATCACGGTGGACTGCTGCCTGGATGCCACTGCCTTGGATGCCACTGCCTTAGCGCCCGCCGGCGTCACGCGCGAAGGTAGCGCCTGAGGGTGAGGAAGGATGTGACGCCACAGAGCACCACTCCCATAACCATGGCCAGGACGATGACTTCGATCAGATCAGCCAGACTGAGCTGGACGTTGTACGGGAAGTACTGCTGGAGCGTGTCGAGACCCAGCGTCTTCACGGCGATGAGCAACCCGGCAGCGATCAGCCACCCGAACATTCCCGCGATGATCCCTTCTAGCAAGAAGGGTAGCTGAACATAGAAATTGGATGCGCCGACCAGCCGCATGATGCTGGTCTCCCGGCGGCGGTTGAACGCGGACAGCCGGATCGTGTTGGCGACCAGCAAGATGGCCGCGATGACCAGGATGATCGCGACGATGATGACCGCGTTCCGGGCGCCATCGAGCAGCTTGTAGAAGTTGGACAGGATCGACTCGACGTTCACGATGTTGTCCACCCCCGGGCGTCCCTCCACGGTGCCGGCCACCACGGGGTAGTCGGTCTGCGCGTTGCGCAGCTTGACCTGGAAGGAGTCCGGGATCTCGTTCTGGGTGACCAGGCTGGAGAACGACCGGTCCTGCGCGAAGTCCTGCTTGAACCGCGCGAAGGCCTGGGATTGCGACTCGTAGTAGACCGCCTCCACGCCCTGGGACCGCAGCGCGGTCAGGTCGTGGTAGATCGAATTCCGCTGAGCGATGGTCGCCGGGCCGTTCGTCTTGCACTGCGGGCTCACGCTGGTCGCCGTGCACAGGTAGATGGACAACTGGACCCGGCCCTGCCAGTAGGTCCGGGTGTTGTCCACCTGCTTGACGAACAGCAGGCCCGTGCCCAGCAGCGACAGGCTGATAGCCACCACGACCACCAGCGCCACCGTCATGGTGAGGTTGCGCCGGAGGCCGGTCCAGACCTCTTGGAAGACAAACTGAGCACGCATGGTCGCTTGATCCCTCGGTAATTCCTCGGTGTCGGTACCGCCCAAGCCCCCGTCAGCAGCCGGACGGGCTGCTGAGCTGGTCAGTACGCCTGGCCGTACACCCCGCGAGACTGGTCGCGCACAACTTTCCCGTACTCGAGCTCGATGACGCGCTTGCGCATGGAGTCCACGATCGCCGCATCGTGCGTGGCCATGACGACCGTGGTCCCGGTCCGGTTGATCCGGTCGAGCACCTTCATGATGCCGATGGAGGTGGCCGGGTCGATGTTCCCGGTCGGCTCGTCCGCCAGGAGGATCATCGGCCGGTTCACGAACGCCCGGGCCATCGCGACCCGCTGCTGCTCGCCACCGGACAGCTCATCGGGCATCCGGTCGTGCTTGCCTTCCAGCCCGACCAGGTCCACCACTTCGGGGACGACCTTGCGGATGAACCGCCGGGGCTTGCCGATCACCTGGAGGGCGAAGGCGACGTTCTGGTAGACGTTCTTGTTGGGCAGCAGCCGGAAGTCCTGGAACACGCACCCGATCCTGCGGCGCAGGTAAGGAACCTTCCAGTTGGTGAGGCGGGCGAGATCCTTGCCGGCGACGTGGATCTTGCCGTCGGTCGGCTTCTCCTCCTTGAGGACCAGCCGCAGGAACGTCGACTTGCCCGAGCCCGAGGGCCCGACCAGGAAGACGAACTCACCCTTCTCGACGTCGATCGTGACGTTCTCCAGGGCCGGACGGCTCTGGTTGGGGTACGTCTTAGTGACGTTATCGAAGTGGATCACAGGCCCATCACAACGCTCGACAGAATGCGGACGCTGCAGCCGGAAACCGGCCGCCGTACGGCCGTCCCGGCTCTGGCGGACTGTCCGGTTTGGCCAGGGGCCAGTCTAGGGGGGAAACTGGCTCCGAACGTCCAACACCGCGGAAGTGACACCGGTGCCTGCCGAGGGAGGGACCCAGATGAGTTGCGAGGACCTGATCTGCGCCAGCTGTGCGGGGCCGGTGGTCGAGGCACGGTGTCCTGCCTGCCAGTCGGCGCGGGCCCAGGTGCACCATCACTCCGGCGGCCTGAGCCTGCCGGTGATCGCCATGCTGCTGCTGGCCGCGCTCGCACTGGCCGTCATGCTGCAGGTGACCCACTAGGCCGCCGGCGCACCGCCGGATCACTGCCGGCCGGATTACCCTTCCGCGGGCTGCTTGCGCAGCCAGCGGATCTCAGCCTCGATGAAATCGTCGATCTCGCCGTCCATGACCGCGGCGGTGTTCCCCGTCTCCAGCCCGGTACGCAGGTCCTTGACGTTCTGGTACGGGTGCAGCACATAGTTCCGTATCTGGGTGCCCCAGCTGCCCACGGAGTCACCGCGCAGCTCATTCATCTTGGCCGTCTGCTCAGCACGCTTGCGCTCCAGCAGCTTGGCCTGGAGCACCGCCATGGCGGTGGCCTTGTTCTGGATCTGGCTGCGCTCGTTCTGGCAGGAAACCACGATCCCGGTCGGCAGGTGGGTGAGCCGGACGGCCGAGTCCGTGGTGTTCACGCCCTGGCCGCCGGGGCCGCTGGAGCGGTAGACATCGACCCGGATCTCGTCCTCGGGGATGTCGATGTGGTCGGCCTGCTCCACCACGGGGATCACGTCCACCCCGGCGAATGAGGTCTGCCTGCGGCCCTGGTTGTCGTACTTGGAGATGCGCACCATCCGGTGGGTGCCGTGCTCACCGCGCAGGGTGCCGTACGCGTACGGGGCCTTGATCACGAACGTGGTGGACTTGATCCCCGCCTCTTCGGCGTAAGAGGTGTCGTAGACCTCGCTCGAGTACCCGTGCCGCTCCGCCCAGCGCAGGTAGATGCGCCGCAGCCCCTCCGCCCAGTCCGCCGCGTCCGCCCCGCCGGCCTGCGCGTTGATCGTGATCAGCGCCTCGCGGGAGTCGTACTCGCCGGACAGGAGGGTCCGGACCTCGAGCTGGTCGATCTCCTTGCGCAGGACCGCGAGATCACGGGTCGCCTCCTCGCGGGTGGGCTCGTCCTGCTCGCTCTCGGCCAGCTCGAACATCACCCGGGTGTCGTCGAGGCGGCGGCGCAGGCCGGACAGCCGGCTCAGTTCCCCCTCGAGGTAGGACAGCCGGCGGGTGACCGCCTGGGCCCTCTCCTGGTCGTCCCAGAGCCCCGGGTCGGCCGCGCGCTCCCTCAGGCCGTCTGCTTCGCGCCGCATGGCCTCCGGGTCAAGGACGGACTCCACGCTGGTGAGGGTCGACGACAGTTCCGAGAGTTCATTTGCGGGATCGGTACCTGCCATGCAGGAAAGCCTACGCGAGCGCGGGCATTCGAAAGGACGATCGCCCGCAGGCGGCCGCCCCGGATCTACGCTCCATGCGAAATCACGGACGTTCTGGCAGTGAACTGGCGTCCACCAGAGTGCGGATGGCACGCACCGCTACCGACAGCATCGCGACAGTGAACCGGTCGCTCTCCCAGATCTCGGTCAGCGTCTGCCCGGCCCGCTGCACGGCCGGCTCGTTGCGCCGGGCCCAGTCCGCGAGCCGCTCTTCGGGGCTGCCCGGGCCGGTCACCCGGAGCACGTCCCGGGTGATCGCCGCGTGGGCCGCGTACAGGTCGTCGCGGAGCGCGGCGCGCGCCATCGTGTTCCACCGGTCATCACGCGGCAGCGCGGTGATCCGGTCCCGCAGCCTGGCGATCTGGAGCCGCTCGCCCAGGTCGAAGTAGACCTCGGCGGTCTCCTCCATGCTGCGGCCGGTCGCCGCGGCGATCTCGACCAGGTCGAAGGCGGAGTAGGCGGGAACCATGGCGGCCACCCGCTCGGCCAGCTCCTCCGGCACCCCGCGGGCGGTGAAGGACTCCAGCCGGTCGTCAAACCCGGACCGGTCCCGGCCGGTGAGCAGCTTGGGCAGGCCCGAGGAGACGGTGAGCACACCGCCGGAGAAGAAGTCGATGGTCTCAGCGATATCGAACGGCGGCCTGCGCGTGTAGAGCAGCCACCGGGTGGCTCGCTCGGCGAGCTTGTGCCCCTCCAGCAGCAGGGCCAGCTGCGTGGCCACCTCCACCCGGCCGTCCAGCGCCTCTACCTGGGCCCAGAAGCCGGCCAGGTCGAAGACCCGGCGGGCGACCAGCCAGGCGCAGGTGATGTCGGGGACCGACGCCCCGGTTTCCTCGTTCATCCGGAACAGGAAGGTCGTCCCGGAGCGGTCCACCATGTCGTTGACGACTTCGGTGGTGATGATCTCCCGGCGCAGCGGGTGGGTGCGCATCTGGTCGGCGAACGACTCGTGCAGCGGCTCCGGGAAGTAGGCGGTGAGGACCGACTGCAGGTAGGGGTCGTCAGGCAGCGTCGAGGCCAGCATCTCCTCCTCGGCCGCGATCTTGACCTGGGCGAGGAGGACGGCGAACTCGGGCCCGGTCAGGCCCAGGCCGGCCGAGCGGCGCTCGGCGACCTCCTTGTCCCCCGGCAGCACCTCCAGCTTCCGCCCGAGCCGGCCGTCCCGCGCCATCTTCCGCATCATCCGGCTGTGCACGTGCAGCATCTGCGGCGCCTGGGCCCGGGACGAGGCCAGGGCCCGGTTCTGGTGGTAGTTGTGCTGCAGCACCAGCGCCGCGACCTCATCGGTCATCTCCTGGAGCAGGCGGTTGCGCTGCGCGGCGCCCAGCTCACCCCGGCTGACGCTGCCCGCCAGGAGGACCTTGATGTTCACCTCGTGATCGGAGGTGTCCACCCCGGCCGAGTTGTCGATGAAATCGGTATTGATCAGGCCGCCCGCGAGCGCGTACTCGATCCGGGCCGCCTGGGTCACGCCCAGGTTGCCGCCCTCGGCGATCACCTTGGCCCGGACCGCGGTGGCGTCGATCCGGACCGCGTCGTTGGCCCGGTCCCCGGCGTCGGCGTGCGTCTGGGTGCTGGCCTTCACGTAGGTGCCGACCCCGCCGTTCCAGAGCAGCTCCACCGGGGCGGCGAGGATGGCCGAGATCAGCTGGTCGGGGGACAGCGCGTGCACGTCGCTGCCGAGGCCGAGCGCGTCGGCGGCCGCGGCGGAAACCGGGACGGACTTCATGCTGCGGGGCCACACGCCGCCGCCGGAGGAGATGACCGTCTGGTCGTAGTCGGCCCAGGAGGAGCGGGGCAGCCCGGAGAGCCGCCGCCGTTCCGCGAAGCTGCTTGCCGGGTCCGGCGACGGGTCGAGGAAGATGTGCCGGTGGTCGAACGCCGCCACCAGCTTGATGTGCTCGGAGAGCAGCATCCCGTTGCCGAAGACGTCGCCGGACATGTCCCCGACGCCCACCACCGTGAAGTCCGTGGTGCCGGCGTCGAGATCCAGGGTGGCGAAGTGGAACATGACCGATTCCCACGCACCGCGGGCGGTGATGGCCATCTTCTTGTGGTCATAGCCCTCGGACCCGCCGGAGGCGAACGCGTCACCCAGCCAGTACCCGTAACTCTGCGCGATCTCGTTGGCGGTGTCGGAGAACGTGGCGGTGCCCTTGTCCGCCGCGACCACCAGGTAGGGGTCGTCGCCGTCGTACCGGACCACCCCCGGCGGCGGCACGACCCGGCCCGCCTGCAGGTTGTCGGTGATCTCCAGCATGGCGCTGATGAACGTCCGGTAGCAGTCCAGCACCTCGGCCTGGTAGGCCTCCCGGTCCGCGGCGTCGGGCAGCCGCTTGCAGACGAAGCCGCCCTTGGCGCCGGAGGGCACGATGACAGAGTTCTTGACCTCCTGCGCCTTGGCCAGCCCGAGGATCTCGGTGCGGAAGTCCTCACTGCGGTCCGACCAGCGCAGCCCGCCCCGGGCCACCGCGCCGAACCTCAGGTGCACCGCTTCCAGCCGGGGTGAGTAGACGAACAGCTCGAACTTCGGCCGCGGCGCGGGCAGGTCGGGCACGGCCGCCGCGTCCAGCTTGACCACCAGGTACGGAACCTGCTCCGGGCCGGCCCCGGGCGCGTGCCCGGCCGCCTGGTCGGCGAAGTAGTTGGTCCGCAGGGTGGCCAGGATCAGGCCCAGGTAGGCGCGCAGGACCCGGTCGTGATCCAGGACGGCCACGTCGTCGAGCTCGCCGCGGATTTCCTCGGTGATGGCCTCGCTGCGCTCCGCCTGGCCGCCTTGCCGGCCCGGGTCGAACCGGGATTCGAACAGCCGCACCAGCAGCCGGGTCACCGTGGTGTTGGAGCGCAGCACCCGCTCGATGTAAGAGTGGCTGAACCGGGTGCCGGCCTGCCGCAGGTACTTCGCGTAAGCGCGCAGCATCGTGACCTGGCGCCAGTTCAGGTGGGCGTCCAGCACCAGCGCGTTGAACCCGTCGTCCTCGATCTGGCCGCGCCACAGGGCGTCGAGCGTGTCCTCGACCAGGCCCTTGACCGGGCCGGGGTGCGGCGGGCCGGCGGAGGGCGCCTGCGCGGCCGGGGGGCTGGCCGGGCCCGCGGCCCGCGCGGCCGCATCTCGCGCAGTCGCCTCTCGCGCAGCCGCGTCTCGCGCAGCCACGGTGGGCCGGGCGCCCCCGGGACGCAGCCCGAAGTCGTAGATCCAGAACGGCGTGCGGAGCCCGGGGCCGGAGAACTCGTACGGGTGCTCGTCCACCACCTCAACGCCCAGGTGGTGCAGCCGGGGCAGCACATCGGTGAGGGTGATCGGCGATCCGGTCCGGTAGATCGTCAGCCGCCAGACGCGCGGCCGGTCGTCCCGGCCCGGGTGCCCGGTGTCATCCGCGGGCTTCCCGCCGGAGTAACTCTCGGCCTCCCACAGGTCGAAGGCCACCGGCGTGCCGGAGGCCAGCATGCTGCGCACCCGGGTCAGGTCGCTCACCGCGTAGGCCGCGGGCACGTCGGCCTTGTAGGTCTCCGGGACGGCCTCCGCCCACTCGGCGAGCAGTTCCCTGGCCTGGCCTTCCCCCAGCCGGCCCAGCGCCTCGGCGGCGAGGTCCTCGTCCCAGGAGCGCACCGCGGCGGCCAGCTTGGCCTCCAGCACGGCTGGGTCCACCTCGGGCAGCCGGCGGCCGCGCTCGGCCCGCACCACCACGTGCAGCCGGGCCAGCGCCGAGTCGCCGACGGTCGCGCTGTACTCGACCGCGGCGCCGCGGAACGCCTCGCGCAGGATCTCCTGGGCGCGCAGCCGCACCGCGGTGGTGTAACGGTCCCGGGGCAGGTACACCAGGCACGACATGTACCGGCCGTACACGTCCCGGCGCAGGAACAGCCGGGTCTGGCGGCGTTCGCGCAGGGCCAGCACGCTCAGCGCGATCGGGGTCAGCTCGGGCACGGAGATCTGGAAGAGCTCCTCGCGCGGGTAGCCCTCCAGGATCTCGGTCAGGTCCTGGCCGTCGTGGCTGTCCGCGGTCATCCCGGCCGCCTCCAGCACGCTGGCCAGCTTGCGCCGCAGCACCGGGACGCGGGTGATGCTCTCGTGGTACGCGGCGTGCGTGAAGAGCCCGAGGAAGCGGTGCTCGCCGACGACCTCGCCGACGTCGTTGACCCGCTTGACCGCGATGTAGTCCAGGTAGTTGGGCCGGTGCACGGTGGACCGCGAGTTCGCCTTGGTCAGGATGAGGCGCTGCCGGTCCCGGGCCCGGGCCCGGACCTCAGGGGGCAGTGCGGCGAAGGACGTGGAGCCCTGCTTGTCGTGCCGCAAGATCCCGAGGCCGGTGCCGGGCAGCGCGAGCAACGCCATCCCGTCCGGCCCGTCCACCAGGTCGTACTCCCGGTAGCCCAGGAAGGTGAAGTGGTTGTCGGCCAGCCAGCGCAGCAGGGCGACGGTCTCGGCCGGCGCCCCGGCGCCTTCCGCGGCCAGCCGGTCAGCCAGCCAGGTGGCCCTGGCCTGCATCCGCGGGTAGTCCTCGACCGCGACCCGGACGTCGTGCAGCACCCGGTGCAGGTCCTGCTCGAGCTCGGGGGCGGAGTTACGCGCGCCTGAGCCGCCGACGACGGAGGCGCGGGCACCTGCGCCCGGCGCGGGTGTGCCGTCGGCCGAGGCCCCGCTGATCTCGATGTGCGTCCAGGATTCGGCGATCTCGTCGTGGTGGCTGTCCGGGCCGGTGAGCGTCCCGCACACGTCGTGCAGCGTCCCCGCCACGTCCCGGCGGACCAGCAGCTGGGGATGCAGGATGTGGTCGCTGTCGAGGCCGCGGCGCGCCAGTTCCATGGTCACCGAGTCGATCAGGAACGGCATGTCGTCGGTGATGATGTCGATCACCCGGCGGGACGGGTCGAACGCTCCGGGCGAGCCGGCCGGCCGCACCCGGACCAGGGCCCGGCCCTGCGGCCGGTGCGCGGCGAGCCGCGCCTGCTCCAGCGCGGCCGCGGCGACGGGACCGGGCCCGGCCGCGGCCAGATCCTCGACGGGCACGTGCCGGTAGTACGCCTGGAGGTAGCAGAGCAGGTCGCCGACGTGCAAGCCGGCCAGTTCCTCGGTGGTGACCGCCTGAGCGGCCTCGACCAGCAGGGTTTCCCTGTCCGTGGCCGAGTCGTCACTCAAGGGTGCCACACCACCCCATTGTGGTGTCGTCACGCGTTTCCCTCAATCACCGTTGATCGCTGCGCATCGCCTGGTCCCGACTCTACGCGGGACTCCTCCTGAGGTGCGAAAAGCCCGAGGACCTCGGGATTGGCCAGCGCGTCCGGGTCAGCCGCCTCCGCGACCGGCGTGCCCAGGAGGATCTTGCGCACCGGAACTTCCAGTTTCTTCCCGGACAGCGTCCGCGGGATGCCGGGCATCTGGTGGATCTCGTCGGGCACGTGCCGGGGGGACAGCTCGCTGCGCAGTGCCCCGCGCAGCTGGCCGGTCAGGTCGTCGTCGAGGACACGTCCCTCGGCCAGGACCACGTAGAGCACCAGCCGGCCCGGGCGGCCCAGCTGCCCGGTGTCCACCACCAGGCTGTCGGTGACCTCCGGCAGCCGCTCCACCACCCGGTAGAACTCGCTGGTGCCCATCCGCACCCCACCCCGGTTCAGGGTGGCGTCCGATCGTCCGTAGATCACGCATCCGCCGTCCGGCAGCATCGTGATCCAGTCACCGTGCCGCCACACCCCAGGGTAGGCGGCAAAGTAGCTGGCCTGGTACTTCTCGCCGCCCGGGTCGTTCCAGAAGCCGACCGGCATGGACGGCATCGGCCCGGTGATGACGAGCTCGCCGACCTCCCCCGTGACCGGCTTCCCGGCCGCGTCGAAAGCTTCCACGCTCGCGCCCAGGCAGCGGCCGGCGATGAGGCCCGCCCGGACCGGCAGCAGCGGGCTGGGCCCGACGAACCCGGTGCACACGTCGGTGCCGCCGGAGAACGAGCCGAGCTGCGCATCCTCGCTGACGCCGGAGTAGACCCACTGGAAGCCCTCGGGCGGCAGCGGGGACCCGGTGGACCCGATGCCGCGTAGCGCGGAGAGGTCCAGGTCACGGCCGGGGGCCAGCCCGGCTTTGGCGCAGGCCAGCAGGTAAGGCGCGCCGGTGCCGAAGTAGGTCACCCCGGCCTGCTCGGCCAGCCGCCAGAGCGCGTCGGTGCCCGGGTAGGTGGCGCTGCCGTCGTAGAGGACCACGGTCGTCCCGGCCAGCAGACCGCCGGCCAGATAGTTCCACATCATCCAGCCGGTGGTGGTGTACCAGAAGAACACGTCGGCCGGACCGAGATCCTGCTGCAGGCCCAGGGCCTTGAGGTGCTCGAGGACGATCCCGCCGTGACCGTGCATGATCGCCTTGGGCAGCCCGGTGGTCCCGGACGAGTACAGCACCCACAGCGGGTGGTCGAACGGGACCTCCACGAACTCCGGCTGGCCGTCGCCGGCCGCAGCCGGGAGGTCGGCCCAGCTGAAGGTGCGCACCCCGGCGTGGCCGGCGGCGGCCCGGGTGGCCGGTCCCGGGCCCGCGGGGGCGGCATCCGCAGAGCCGGCGTCCGGGGAGGCGGCGTCCGGCCTGTCCACCATGATCAGGGCCGCCAGCCCGGGCAGCCCGGCCACAATCTCGCTCACGGCCTCGTCCCGGCTGAACTCCTTGCCGCCGTAGCGGTACCCGCCCGCCGCGAGCAGCACCGTGGGGCGGATCTGCGCGAACCGGTCGATCACGCTGTGCGCGCCGAAATCCGGTGAGCAGGACGACCAGATCGCGCCCAGGCTGGCCGTGGCCAGCAGCCCGATCAGCGCCTCGGGCACGTTGGGCAGGAACGCGGCCACCCGGTCCCCCTGCCCGACGCCGAGCGCGCGCAGCGCCCCGCGGACCCGGCCCACCTCGGCGGCCAGCTCGCCGTAGGTATAGGTCCGTGGCGGGGCGTCCTCGGCGCAGGCGACGACCGCGACGCGGCCCGGGTCGGTGCGGGCCGTGCGCAGGGCATTCCGCGCGTAGTTCAGCGTGGCGCCAGGGAACCAGCTGGCCCCGGGCAGCTGCCCGCTCAGCGCGGGGCCGTCGCCGCGCTGCCCGAGCACCCCGAAGTACTCCCACAGCGAGTCCCAGAACGCGCCGGGCTCACCGACCGACCACTCCCAGAGATCCTGGTAGTCGGCGGCGGTGACGCCACGGTGCCCGGCCAGCCAGCGCAGGTACTGGGTGATCCGGGCCTGGTCGATGACCTCGGGCCCCGGCTCCCACAGAACCTCGCCGTAATCGCTGCCGAGTAGCCGCGCCACCTCGTCGTTTCTTGGCATAAGCCCCAGCATCGGGGGTCAGCCCGCGCATCGCAACGGGACCGGCACGGCCCGCGGTGTGGTCAACCTCACCCCGCCAGCGTCACGGCCGGATCATCCCACCGGGGCGCCGGCGGCGAAGGCCAGCACCCCGAGTCCCGCCGCGCCCACGATCGCGCTGACCACGCCGCGCCGCACGCCGAGCAGCCAGGCCGCGGCGAGCGCGAGGACGCCGAGCTGCCACAGGTGCACGAGGGCCAGGGCCAGCGGGATGGCGGCCCCGGCGATGGCGCCGATCGCCGCCGGGCCGGCCCGGTCAGGAAGGCCTGCACGGCCGCGCTGGCCCGGAGCCGGTCGAAGTAACGGCCGCCGGCCAGCACGAACAGGAACGAGGGCGAGAAGGCGACCAGCGCGGCGAGCAGCCCGCCGCCCACTCCGGCCGCGGCGTACCCGACCACCGCGACGGTCTGCACCACCGGCCCGGGCGTGACCTGGCCGAGCGCGACCGCGCTGAGGAACTGGCCGGCGGTCATCCAGTGGTAGGTGTGCACCGCGTCGTGCTGCATCAGCGGGATGATCACGAAGCCGCCGCCGTAGGACAGGGCGCCCACCTTGAGGCCCTCCCAGGCCACCGCGAGCAGGCCGGCCGAGGCGGGGACCGCCGCGGCCAGCGGCAGCAGGCCCGCGGGCAGCCGGGACGGCCCGGACGGCCCCGGGTCAGGTGGCCGGCGCCCGCGCTGGGTCCGTACCGCCACCTCGGCCAGCCCGCAGGCCGCGAGGACGAGCACCAGCCACGGCCCGACGGTCGCGGCCGCCACCCCGCCGGCCACCAGGTAACCGGCCCACCGGCCGTGCGCGGCCCGGGAGCCATCAGCCCGGGAGCCATCAGCCGGGGAGCCGCCTGCCGGGGGGTCATGAGACGGGGAGCCGCCTGCCGGGGACGCACCGGTCGGCGACGCACCCGCCCGGGACGCACCGGCCCGCCGCCAGCTCGCCGCGGTGAGGCCCGCCGCGGCCGCCACGGCCACCGCGGGCACGGCCGCGCCCGCCCCGGCCGCGGCCCCGGCGATCCAGCCCACCGGACGGGGGGCCAGGAAGAGGGCGGCGAGACCGAGGATGATCACCAGGCCGGGGACGATGAAGCAGACCCCGCCGAGGACCGCCCCGGCGGGGCCGCGGATCCGCCAGGCACAGAAGATGGCCAGCTGGGTCGAGGCCGGGCCGGGCAGCAGATTGCAGGCGGCCAGCCCGTCCTCGAAATCCTCGGGCGGCAGCCACTGCCGGTCCTCCACGCACAGGCTGCGCAGCAGCGCGATGTGCGCGGGCGGGCCGCCGAACCCGATGCAGCCGATCCGGCCCCATTCCCGGACGATCGTCCTCAGCGGGACCTGCGGCGCTCCCGCCGGCGGCGCCTCACTGGCCTGCTCGGACACGCGGCCACCCTATGCCGTCCGGCCCCGGGGCCTCAGCCGGCGGCGGCCAGCGTCAGCCGGTCTACCGCGTGCACGACCGCGGCGGTGTCCGAGAGGTCCTCGAAGACCACGTCCGCCCCGGCCTTCCGCAGCGCGCCCACGCTGGACCGGCCAGTCGCCACGGCCAGGCACCGGGCCCCGCCGGTGCGGGCGGCCGCCACGTCGCGGGAGGAGTCGGCGATGTAGACCGTGGAGTGCTCGTCGAACCGGGTGCCGTATTTGTCGGCCGCCCGGCTGCGGGTCATCATCAGCTGGGCACCCTTCGGGTACACCTGCGACCCGTACCCGCCGATCTCGACGTCGAAGAACTGCTCCAGGCCGAACGCGCGCAGCTTCTCGATCGCGTTCGGCTTGATCGTCCCGGTCAGCACGGTCTGTACCACCCCGGGCCCGGCGCCCACCTCGGCGACCGCCTCGGCGGCCCCGGGCAGCAGCCGGCCCTGCTCCCGCAGCAGGCCGCGGCGGGCCGCGAACGCGCCGGCCAGCTCGAACGTGAACCGGGCCAGCAATTCCTCACCGCCCGGGCCGCCTGACCCGGGCGCCCCCTGCCCCGCCGCAGGCACGGCCTCGTTGAGGGCCAGCGCGTCGAAGAAGATCTCCGACTCCATCCGCCCGGGCAGCTGCGGCAGCTGCCTCATCGGCCGCCCGGTGACCCGGCGGAACGCCTCCGCGTACGCCTCCCGGGTGACCCGGCCGACGTCGACGAGGGTCAGATCGATGTTCCACAGGACCAGGCGGTTAATGAGGACCTCCGGGGTCTCAGCCGCTCGGGACGCGATCCGTCCCGCCCACCGGCGGCGGATGTCATCCCCCTCGCGGCGGCAGCGCCAGCCTATGCCCGGACGCCCCCGGCGCTCGCGCTAACGGCCTGGCTCCCCGGCGCGACGGCAGCCGCCCGCGGCGCCACGCCCCCCGCCGCCCGGCGGCGGCCATGACCCCACCCGGAAAGCTGACAATTTTCGCGTAAATCTAATTTTCCGCACAATACCGCAGAATACAAATAATACGATTTTCATTAGTAGATAACTATTCGACAGAAGCCGTATAGATTAAAAAATTCACCGCACCCCCGGATCATCCCGCGTGCTATATAACGATCAGTCCGGCGCGAGGCCGGCCGGCAAGGGGGGCAGTAGGAGTGGTGAAACCAGTCCGCCTGCGGTCGGATGACTTGGCAATAACACGGGAAAAGGTGCCGGCCACAGCCGGGGCGGCCGGGATGGCGGAAGCGCTCACCGCCCTCCCGGCGATAGCGGGATCACCCGGGCCCGCCGGGACATCCGGGATTCGAAGCAGCGACCCGGTCCGGGGCAGGGGAGAACCCGGGCCCGGGGGGCCGGAGCCCGGCCCGTCCGCGTCTCTGCCCATCCGGTCCGCGGAGCGGCGGCGCTGGACCGCGGACCTCACCGGCCCGGCGCTGGCCGGGCTGGTCCTGTACGGCGCCAGCGGGATCGGCAAGTCCACGCTGGCCAGCCAGATCGCCTCGCGGGTGAGCCACCTCGAGCCCGACCGCGTCACCGCGGTCGTCAGCGGCGACGTGTCCGTCGACGGGGTGCTGGCCGGGGTGGCCGCCGCCCTCCGCCGTCACCCGGCCATGACCCCCGGAAGCAGCCGGGCGGAATCGGCTCAGGCGGCCGGGCGGACCGACCTGCCCTGGGCGCAGCGGCTGACCCTGCTCCGCGACGAGATCCTGGGCGACCTGCCGGTCCTGCTGGTCCTGGACAATTTCGACGGCAACCTGACGGCCGGCTCCGGCGACTGGGCCGTTCGTGATCCCGATCTGGCCAAATTGCTGGCCCAATGGGCGAGTGCCACTCATCGGGGCAAACTGCTCATTACCTGCCGGCACCCATTCACCCCGCCCGCGGCAGCGGGCCCACCACTCGGATTCCGCCATGTCGGCCCGCTGTCCCGTTCCGGCGCATTCGAGCTGGCGAAATCGCTCCCGGCGCTCGGGCAGCTCGGCGAGCCGGAACTGGACCGCGCCTGGCGGCTGCTCGGCGGCCATCCCCAGGCCATGAACTACCTGGACACGCTGCTGGCCACGAGAGAAGTCAGTTTCCCGGACACGGCCCGGCGGCTCGCGCACGTGACCGGGAGCGCGGCCGGCGGCACGGCGCGGCCCATGGGCCCGGCCGCGCCGACCGAGCTGCCCCCGGAGGCCGCCGAGGCGATCGCCCAGGCCGCCGTGCAGCTCCTGCTCGGAACCCTCCAGGGCGCGGCGCCGCGGGCGGCCCAGGTGAACGGGGCTCACCGCCGCCACACCAGGGCCTGGGGGTCCCGGAAGCTGGCCGCCGTGGCGGGGGTCGCGGTGCTGATGGCCGCAGCCGCCGGTGTCGTGGTCACGTCGCATCCCGCGCCGTCGATGGCCGGGGCGGGAGCCGGCGCGCTAGCCCGTCCCGCACGGGCCCATCCCGTCCGGGCCCGTCCCGCCGCGATGCTGGAGGACGCGGCCGCGGTCCGTACCCAGGCGGCTGCCTGGGTGGCCCGGCAGGTCAGCCGGGACGCGATCGTGGCCTGCGACCCCGGCATGTGCTCCGCGCTGCTGGCCCAGGGGGTCATGTCGGGGAATCTGCTGGAGCTGGGGGCGTCGACCCCTGATCCGCTCGGCTCGGATGTGGTGGTCGCGACCCCCGCGGTCCGCAGCCAGTTCGGCGGGCGCCTGGCGAGCGTGTACGCGCCGGGGATCCTGGCCAGCTTCGCCTCCGGCGGCCTGCGCATCGACGTCCGCGCCATCGCGCCCGACGGGGCGGCGGCCTACCAGGCCGCGGTGGCTTCCGACCTGGCGGCCCGCCGGGACGCTGGCCGTCAGCTGCTGGGCAACCCGCACCTGCGGGTGTCCGCGGCGGCCCGGGCCGCCCTGCGGGCCGGCCAGGTTGACCCGCGCCTGCTCACCACGCTGGCCACCCTGGCCGCCACCACGCTGGCCACCACCGGGCCCGTGGAGGTCAGCGCCTTCGGGGACTCCGGCCCGGGCGCGAGCCAGGGCATGCCGCTGCGGTCCGCCCAGCTCACCGTGCCATCCCGCGCGGACCTGGGCCGGCTGCGGGGCATAGTGGCCTTCGTGCGGGCCCAGCGACCGCCGTACCTCCCCGCCCAGGTACTGATCACGACCGGCGCGGCGGCTCACCGGCGCTGAGCATCGGGTTCTCTGCGCCGAGCCCGGCCGGGCTGCTGCAGCCGGCACCCGCTCGCTGACCAGATAGGGCCTCCGGATCGGAACCATGCGATCGACACGAAGCGACGCAGTGGCGAGCGTGGCGTGAACCTGCGCGTCAGCCGCCCGAGGCCTCATCAACCTCGGTGCTGGGACCACCGGGTCCGCTCGAGCGTGTCAGCCCCCTGCTCCACCAGCCGCACTGCGCGGGCCAGCCGCTCGGATCCGGCGCTTGCAGACCCCGGTCGGCCGAACGTGGCCGACGGGGCCGGACGATCGGGGGGCGCCGTGCGATCCGGAAGGATCGGGCGATCCAGCCGGACGCGGCGCCCCGACCGGGCCGGGGAGGGAGCCGGGCCGTCCGGCCGCACCGCGGCGAGGACCAGCGGGGTGGCCCTGGTGCCGCCTCCGCCATCGTCGTGCACGATCACCCGGGCCTCGAGCGTGAGCAACCGGATACCGAGCAACCGGGCCAGCACGAACGCGTCGATGGCCATGTCGCCCCGGGCTGGATCCGGACCACCGCGCTTCAGCCGGATCGAGCGGCGTGTCCGTTCCGGCTCGTCCACAGATGAAGGCACGGGCCTACGGCTGGGGGGTCCGGCCACGACTCCCCGCCCCCGCCGCGCGACGCGACCCGCCCGCACGCGACTGGCCCGCAGGCGACTGGCCCATGCGCGACCCGGCCGCGTAGGCCTCCAGCCGGGCGCCGTACTCCTCCAGCCTCCGGCGCGCACCGGACACCGCGAACTTCCCGCTCGCGCTGTTCGTAAGCTGGACGATCTGCTCGTAACGTTCGCGGCCCGCGCGAGTCCCCAGCAGGTAGCCGACCCCGAATACGGCTACGGTGGTCAGCTTCATGACCCGTTCTGGTGGCGCAGGGCAGAAACGGCCGCGCTCGCGGCGGTGGCCGCGACCGCCCCACCCACGACGCCGAGCGTGACCTTGGAGGCCAGGCGCACAGTGTCGTTGCCCGTAGCCGACTCTAGGGCCGACTCCACGGTCTCCAGCAGGAGATCCCACTTGCTCTTGCGTGTGAACAGTCCCATCCGCCCCGCGTCCTCTCTGTGAAACGGGCCGGCCCTTTGCCGCCCGCCGTAGCCGACCCTCTGGCCGCCCGCTACCCTGCCGACCGTGATGATTTGATGGTCGCGATGAGTTCCGGCTTCGTCATCGAGGTGTGCAGCTCGGTGCCGGTCTCCCGGCCCAGCCGCAACAGCTCATCCTTATTGAGCCGGTCCAGGGGCACGCCACCGACGCGGACGACGGCCTCCACGAGGTCCTGCTTGTTCATCGTGGACGAGTCAGCCACGTCGAGTTCTCCGGCCAGGCGGATGAGCTCGGTCTTGGTGAGTCGGCTCACCTGGTCACTCGTGCGCAGTGTTGCGTTGTCCCCGTTCCCGGCCGCGCGTCCCCGGCTGGGCTGCGCCTCGCGCTGGGCCGGCCGGTCTGCTGGCCGCCGCTCTGCCGTCCGCTGGGCTGACCGGCGGGTGGTGGCCGCCGCCCGGCGCTGCGCCTGGCCAGCCTGGGCGACCTGCCGGCGCGCCGCCGCAGGCTCCCGCGCCAGGGCCGCCAGTCGATCGGCCTCCTGGGTGGCCTGCGCCGCAATTGCCTGGGCGGCCTTCGAGGCCTGAGCCGCGAGCTTCCTGGCCTCGGCGACTGCCTGGTTGGCCTCCTGGATGGCCTGACGAGCACGCTCCTGCGCGCGTTCGGCCTCCTGCTCCTTCTCCCGGGTGCGGGCCGCGGCCTCCTCCTCCGCCTCGTCGAGCGCCTTGCGCCGCTCAGCCTCCTCCGCGAGGCGGACGCGCTCGAGGTGCTCCTCGGCTTGCGCGCGCGCGTCCGAGTCAACCTGGCGCACGTGTTCGTCCATCTCCCGGGCCGTGCGCTCGGCGTCCTCGGCGCGGTTTTTAGCCTCCTGGGCCAGGGCCAGGGCCTGTTCCTCCTTCTCGCGCGCCTCTTCCGCCGCCTCGTCAGCCTCCCGCATCAGCGAGTCAGCCGAGTCGTCGCCGAGGCCCGGGATGGCGGCCCTAACCGACCGCCCGGCCGCCTTGGTCCTGCGCCGCACGCCTGCAGTGACGGCGCCCGCCGTGTCCGCGGCCGAGGACGCGGTGCCCGACACATTGCCGGCCACCGAGGTAGCGACATCGGACGCGCCCGACGACGCCGAGACCGCCGGCTTGAGCGCCTTGGACAGAAGCCACGCCGCGTTGGCCGGAAGCTCGCGCATGCCGGTTCCGGCTAGATTCGTCAGACGGCGTCCTGATTTTTCCTTGGCCATGGAGTCCCCCACGCCCTTCTAGGTCCTGTTGGATTCTGCTCCTACCCGATGACCTGGCCCTTATCCCAGATGATCCCATTTTCTGCCGCCACCAGGCCTGACAGCCGACCGCCACTGGTTTGCGGCGCTGGGGAACTTCGGTTAGCGGCCGGACTGGCGGCTCGACCGGCGAGCGCCGGACCGCCCCGGGCGACCGGGCCTGCCGGTGGCTTCGCGGCGCGGGGGAACTCCTGCTAGCGGCGGGCGGTCGCGAGCGTGGCGTGGACCTGCGCGGCCGCCACCAGGTACTTGGACGCCGGCCCCAGCGGGTTGGCGGCGTGAGCGCCGGCAGCCTCGCGGAGCAGCCGCTCCGCTTCCCGGTAGTGCTCGTCAGCGGTCATCTCCGGTGCCCTTTCCAGGCGACGGCGCAGGCCCAGGCCCGGTCTAGCCGCCCATGTGCGGGTAGCGATAGTCGGTCGGCGGCGCGAACAGTTCCTTGATGGCCCGCGCGTTGACCCAGCGGGTGAGGTTGAAGATCGAGCCCGCCTTGTCGTTGGTGCCGCTGGCCCGGGCCCCGCCGAACGGCTGCCGGCCGACCACGGCGCCGGTCGGCTTGTCGTTGATGTAGAAGTTGCCCGCCGCGAAGCGCAGCGCCTCGGTGGCGGCGGCGATCGCATCCCGGTCCTGCGCGATGATCGCGCCGGTCAGCGCGTAGGGGGCCACGTCCGCGGCCTGGGCCACGACCTCGTCGTACCGTGCGTCCTCGAAGACGTGCACGGCCAGGATCGGCCCGAAGTACTCGGTCCGGAACACCTCATCCTCCGGGTCGGAGCACTCCAGCACGGTCGGCTGGACGAAGTACCCCTGGCCGCCGTCCGCGTCGCCGCCTGCCAGCACCTGGATCGAGGGCCGGGTCCGGGCCCGGGCCAGCGCGTCGGACAGCTTCCGGAACGCCCGGGCGTCGATGACCGCGCCCATGAACAGGGATAGGTCGGCCGCCACGTCGCCCACGGTGAGCGAGGTCACCTGGGCCAGGAAGTCGTCGCGCATCCGGTCCCAGACCGACCGCGGGATGTAAGCACGGGACGCGGCCGAGCACTTCTGGCCCTGGTACTCGAACGCCCCCCGGATCAGCGCCACGGTCAGCACGTCCGGATCGGCCGAGGGGTGCGCGATCACGAAGTCCTTACCGCCGGTCTCGCCGACCAGCCGCGGGTAGCCGCGGTACTGGGCGATGTTCTCGCCCACGGTGCGCCACAGGTGCTGGAAGGTGCCGGTGGAGCCGGTGAAGTGGATGCCGGCCAGGTCGCGGTGCGGGAGCGCCACCTCGGACACCGCCTGGCCGTCGCCGGTGACCAGGTTGATCACGCCCGGCGGCAGGCCGGCCTCCTCCAGCAGCCGCATCGTGTAGTGCGCCGAGAACTGCTGGGTCGGCGACGGCTTCCACAGCACCACGTTGCCGAGCAGGGCGGGGGCGGTCGGCAGGTTGGCGGCGATCGAGGTGAAGTTGAACGGGGTGATGGCCAGCACGAACCCCTCGAGCGGGCGGTACTCCAGCCGGTCCCACTCGCCGGTGACCGACGACGGCTGCTCGGCCAGCAGCCGCCGGGCGAAGTGCGCGTTGTAGCGCCAGAAGTCGATCAGCTCGCAGGCCGCGTCGATCTCGGCCTGGTACACCGACTTGGACTGGCCGAGCATCGTGGCCGCGTTGATCGTGGCCCGCCACGGGCCCGCCAGCAGCTCCGCGGCCTTGAGGAACACCGCGGCCCGGTCGTCGAAAGACAGCGCCGCCCAGCCCGGCGCGGCGGCGGCAGCCGCGTCGATGGCGGCGGAAACGTCGACGGCGGTCGCGTTGCCGAGGTGACCGAGCACGTGGGCGTGGTTGTGCGGCTCGGTCACCGCGATCCGGTCCCCGCCGCCCATCCGCTGCTGGCCGCCGACGGCCATGGTCAGCTCGACCGGGCTGGCGGCCAGCTCCTTGAGCTTGGCTTCGACGGCGGCGCGCTCGGCGCTGCCCGGCGCGTAGGCCCGAACCGGCTCGTTGACCGGCGGCGGAACGTTGCTGACGGCGTCCATGAGGATCTCCCCGGAAATGTTCAGATGCGGTGACCCCATGGTGCCACGCCGGATCACCCGGTCAGATCACCCAGTTCCTGAGTCGCGTACCACAGCAGCTCGTGTCCTTCCGCCCCGTCCACCAGGAACTGGGCGTCGTCGTCCCCGGCGTCCGAGGCCGCCAGCGCCTGTACCGCCGCGGCGACGTCGGCCACGGCCGCGAGGTCGTCCACGTGCCCGGAAGCCACCCGGGCCAGCGGGACCGGCGCGGACAGCAGCACCAGGGTCGGCTCGTCGAAGCCGCCGTCGAAGCCGCCGCCCCGGCCGGCCTGCTCGTCGGGCACGTCGGCGGCCAGCACCACGCGGCGGCGGGGAGCCTCCGGGTCGGCCCGCAGCAGCCGCAGCGAGGCCCGCGCGGCGTGCATCAGCGCGGCGTACTCGAGTTCCTCGAGGTCCGCGCTGGAGTACCACTCGCGCAGGGCGGGCGTCACGGTGTAGGCCAGCACCGGCGCCGGGCCGATCTCGGCGGCCCGCAGGACGCCGGCCAGGGCCGGCAGGGTGGCCGGCAGGTAGACACGCATTCTTCCCCCTGGTTGGGCTAGCAGGGTTGGGCTAGCAGGGTTGGGCTGGCAGGGTCGGGCTGGCAGGGCAGGGCTGGGCTGGCAAGGGCTGGGCTATTGAGCTACCGCGTGAGCGTGGCGATCACCGCCGCGAGGGCCGCGTCGAGCGGCTCGTGCTCCCACACCCGGACCACCCGCCAGCCCGCCGCGGTGAGGGCTGCGTCCGCGGCCCGGTCACGTTCGACGTTGCGGCGCAGCTTGGGTGACCAGTACGACTCGTTGACCGCCGGGTCCCGGCCGTGCTGCGGGCAGACGTGCCAGAAACAGCCGTCCACGAACACGGCGACCCGGCGGGCGGTGAAGGCGATGTCCGGCCGGACCCGCGCACCGCCGTCCAGGTCGAGCCGGAAGTCCTTGCGGAACCGGAAGCCCTGCCGGTGCAGGGCGCTGCGCAGCGCGAGTTCCGGCTTGGTGTCGGTACGCCGGTTGGCGCGCATGTTCGCCGATCGTCCCGGGGTGGGGGGAATCAGGCCCGGTTCACTCAGGCCCCGTGGTAGTGAGCTGAGCGGGCTCGGATGGTCGGCCACCGGGCCAGGCTAGAGCAGCCAGCCCCGGCGTGCGGCGCGTCTGCCGGCGCTAGCCAAGGCCGAGCAGGTCGGCCACCCGGGCCACGGTCGCAGCGGGCTCGGTGTGCAGCACGCCGGTCATCCCGAGGGCCTCCGCGGCCTGCACGTTGGCCTCGATGTCGTCGATGAACACGCACGCGGCCGGGTCCAGCCCGAGCAGGTCGGCCGCGTGCCGGAAGATCCGCCCCTCCGGCTTGCGCATGCCGACCTGGGCCGAGATGACGACCGCGTCGAACAGCTCGGCGAGCAGGTCGGCCGGGTAGGCGCCGGCGCCCCAGGAGTTGGAGAGCATGGCCGTCTTCAGCCCGGCCCGGCGGACCTGGCGGAGCAGGTCCTGCATGGGCTCGCTGAGCACCGTGGCCGCGAACATCCGGTTCAGCAGCCCCTCGGCCAGCACCGGGCCGCCGTCGCGGCGCAGGATCTGGGCCGCGAGCATCTGCTCGAACTCCGCGTCGCTGCATTCACCGCGTTCCAGCCCGTGGATCGGGTTGTCCTCGCCCGCCGCGTCGTACGCGCCGCTCACCCAGGCCTTCATGACCGCGTGGTAGCTGTCGTAGTCGATCTCGTCCGCGGCGATCCAGGCGCGCACGGTCTCCGTGATCGGGTTGGTCATCACCCCGCCCCAGTCCGCGATCACGCCGCGCAGCGGCGGCCGGCCCGGGGCGGGACCAGCGGCTGACGCCGGGTCGGGGTCCCGGGACGGCCGGGCGGGCTGGGGGGTCAGCTGGGGGTCAAACACGCTTCCGATCGTAAAGCGTCCGGGGGAATCGCCCCGCGGTCAGTAACCCAGTCCGGTGCCGTAGCGGAAGGCCGTACCCCCGTGCGCGGCCGGGATGGCCACCGGCAGCCGCCCGGCCGGGTGCAGCCGCCCGGTGAGCACCCCGGCGGCCGCGCTCAGCGACACGCCGCTGTCGGAGTAGCTCGCCACCGCCGCCGTGATCCCGCGGAACAGGCCCAGGTCGTAGGGCAGCCCGGTGGCCAGCACGACCACCGGGGTGCCCGTGGTGACTAGCCCGCGGACCAGCCGCTGCTGCGCCGGGTCGCTGACCGCGTTCTGCGTGGCCACCACGATGACCTGGGCGGCCGCCGCGCTCGCCACGAGCCGCCCGCCCGTGGCGGCCAAATCCGGCTGCAGGGCTGCGGTGAGCCCGGCGGCCGCCGGCCCGGCGACGTACACCCGCTTACTTCCCAAAGGCAGCAAACGATTCTTACCGGCCGCCCCGCTGGGGGGTAGTGACTGATCCGCGGCCACAGTGATGGACCGGTTAGCCAGTTGCTGCGATAGGTCCCGTTGCGGAGGTGTGTTCTCTTCACCCGCCACGGCGGACGGGGAGACGGCCGGCTCGCTCAGCAATCCGCGGGCGACCTTGAGGTTCACCACCCGGGCCACCGCTGCGTCGAGCTGGGCCATGCTGATCCGGCCGCGCTGCACGGCCCGCAGGATGGCGTGGTAGGCCACGCCCGGATCGGTAGGCATCAGCAGCTGGTCACAGCCGGCCTGGACGGCCTGCACGGCGATCTGGGCGGGGGTGTGGCCCAGCAGCACGCCGCCCATCTGCAGCGAGTCGGTGACGATCACGCCCTGGTAGCCGAGCCGGTCGCGGAGCAGCCCGGTCACGACCTGGTGCGACAGCGACGCGGGCTGCCCGGAGTCGTCGAGCGCCGGAACCTCGATGTGCCCGATCATGATCTCGTCCACGCCGGCCCGGATCGCGGCCTGGAACGGGGGCGCGTCGATCGCCCACCACTGGCGCAGGGTGTGGTGGATGACGGGCAGGCCGGTGTGGCTGTCGGTGCCGGTGTCCCCGTGCCCGGGGAAGTGCTTGGCCACCGTGACCTCGCCCGCCTGGTGGAAGCCGTCCACCGCGGCGGCGGTCATGGTGGCCACCAGGGCCGGGTCGGCGCCGAACGACCGGATCCCGATCACCGGGTTGGCCGGGTCCACGTTGACGTCCGCCACCGGGGCGTAGTCCAGGTTGATGCCCAGGGCTCGCATGGCGGCCCCGGTGGCCTGATCCTGGGCCCGGACCAGGGCCGGATCGCGGGTTGCCCCGGCCGCCATCTGCCCGGGGAAGACGGTGGTCACGCCGGCCAGCCGGGACACGATCCCGCCCTCCTGGTCCGTCCCGATCAGCAGCGGGAGGTGCGGCGGCTGGCTGCGTGCCGCCTGCTGGAGGCCGGCGGAGAGCGTGGCGATCTGGGCGGCGGCGCGGACGTTCTGGCCGAAGTAGATGACGCCGCCGACGTGATAGCGGCGGATCAGTTCCGCGCCGCCGTCCGCGGCGGTGAGCCCGGGCACGGTCGGCACCAGCAGCTGGCCGACTTTCTGGGCCAGCGTCATCGACGTCACGATCGCTTCGACCCGGGGGGAGACCGCGGGCCCGGCCGCCGCCGGGCCGGGACGGGAGGTCGCGGTAGCGGCGGCCTGGCGGGGCGCCGGGGACACGCCCGCGCCGGCGGGCGGGCCGGGATCGCCGGGGCGGCCCGCCGGGCGGCCGGCGCATCCGGCGAGGGCCATGGCCAGGACGATACCCGGGATCACGAAAGCCGCCCCGGATGGGACGGCGCGGGACTGGCGAGGCCTGGTGAGGCGGCCCTGGTGAGGCCGGCCCTGGTGAGGACGGCCCTGGTGAGGACGGGCCTGGTCTGGACGGGCCTGGTCGACGGGCCTGGTCTGGACGGGCGGGTCCGCCTGGTCTGGACGGGCCTGGTCCGGACGGGCCTGGTCTGGACGGGCCTGGTCCGGACGGGCCGGTGGCGGCCAGCACGGCGGAATCTCATCGCCGTGCGACCCTACTAGGCCGTTTAGCCCTTATGTCCTAAACATTAATTTTGGTCAGTCTACGGGCCGGGGCCGGACCCCTCACACCCGGAGAATCCTCAGAGACGAGCGGCACGGCGGGAGTTCCGTGAACTCCCGCCGCGTCGCCGTCGTGCTCTGCTAGATCGTGATTCCCCCCGCACCGCGGGTCACCGGGTGTCGGTGGAACCGGCCGGCTGGGCGGCGCGGGACGAGGCGGTCCGGGCCGGCGTGCCCTGCGGGTGGGTGCGGACGGACGGCCCGGCGGTCGCGTGCCGGCGGCCCGGGACCATGGTGCGCGGCGCCAGGTGCTGGCGGGTGACGGTAAGGCCATCGAACGCGGCGACCCTGGTCGTCGGCACGAAGTCGCTGGTGTGAGCCTCAGCGGCCGCCTTAGCCCGGAAGTAGGCCCGCGCCTCGGCGTAGTCCGGGTGGCTGTGCGGATGCTTGAAGGTGATCCACAGCGGGATCCCGATCATGGCGGCCACGATCAGGGCGATGATGGGGAAGTTCGCGATCACGATGCCGGTCACGGCGTGTCTCCTCTTGGCTCCTCGCCGGCGGCGGCCCAGCCGGCTTCCGATGTTCCTAAGGTTGCCCTGCGGGATTCTGCGGCCGGTTGGCAAAGCTTCTGCGGAACCTCTGAATGTCGTCCGTCATAGGGCTTTTCGGTTACCGACCGTGATCCCTGACCGGGTCCGGGGTGCGGTAAACACTCTCGTTCACCGTGAGGTCTTGCCGCGGCCACCCGGGTCTGAGATGCTCCCCGCGTCAGCGGGCTGGAGAACTCCGGCCCCGCCCTTGGAGGCCAGCGTGAACGTGCCGCAAGATGTCCCGGGTGGTCACACCCGGCGGGGGTTGCTGAAGGCAGGATTAGCGGCCGGTGCCGTGGTCGGGGCCGGCGCGTGGCGCAGTGCGGGCGCCTCAGCCAGCAGCGCCGCAGGCGGCGGCGCGGCGGACTACTGCGGCGCGGCGGCAGCCCGGTTCGCGGCCGTATCCCGGCCTGGCCGCGGGCACGGACACGATCCCGCAGATCAAGCACATCGTGGTCCTGATGATGGAGAACCACTCCTACGACAATCACCTCGGCATGCTCGGCCGGGCGGGCGCGGACGGGTTCACCCTCTCGGGCGGCAAGCCCACGGCGGCCAACCCCTATCCGGACGGCCGCATCCAGCACGCGTTCCGGATGCCGACCACCTGCCAGCAATTCGGCAAGCCCAGCCAGAACTGGACCGACACGCACACCCAGCTCGACGCCGGCCTGCTCGACGGGTTCGTGAAGTCGGGCAGCGGCCCGGTGTCGATGGGCTACTGGGAACGTGCGGACCTGCCCTTCTACTACTCGCTGGCCTCGGTGTTCCCGATCGCCGACCGGTACTTCTGCTCCGTGCTCGGCCAGACCTACCCGAACCGCCGCTACCTGATGGCCGCCACCTCGCTCGGGATGATCAACGACGGCGTGCCGGACCCCGTCCAGTACCCGGCGAACGGGACCATCTTCGACCGGCTGCATGACGCGGGCGTGACGTGGCATGACTACTTCTCTGTCCTGTCCCCCACGCCCACCATGGCGCTGTTCCCGCCGCTGCTGGTGAAGTACCCGAGCCACCTCGCCCCGGTCGCCGACTTCTTCTCGGCCGCCGCGGCCGGCACCCTGCCGGGGTTCTCCCTGGTCGAGCCGAACTACGTCGTCGCGTCGGAAGAAGAACCGCAGAACATCGCGCTCGGCGAGCAGTTCGCCGCCTCGGTGATCGATGCGGTCATGAACGGGCCCGGCTGGGAGAACACCCTGCTGATCTGGACCTTTGATGAGCACGGGGGCTACTACGATCACGTCGTCCCGCCTGCGGCGATCGCGCCCGACAACATTCCGCCGGACACCAATGGCGGACCCGCCTATACCGGTTTCAGGCAGTACGGCTTCCGGGTGCCCTGTGCCGTCGTGTCCCCGTATGCCCGGCCGGACTATGTCTCGCACACGGTCTTCGACCACACCAGCATCCTGGCGCTGCTGGAAACCAAGTGGAACATGCCCGCCCTGACCCTGCGGGACGCCAACGCCAGCAACCTGCTGGACATGCTGGACCTGAGCAGCGCTGCGTTCAGGAAGCCCCCGGCGCTGGCCAAGCCGCTGGTTGACACCGATCCAGGCGCCCTGCTCTGCACCGTGACCGGGCCGGGCACCATCCCGCCACCTGGATCGGTCTCCCCGGCTCCGTAGACCGGGACCGGACAGAGGTCTTCCCGGCTCCGCAGACCGGGAGCAGAAGCAGGTCTCTACGGCTCGTCCAGCCGGAAGCGGGGCATGGGCGAGGGCAGCAGGCACAGGAAACCCAGGGTCCCGCCCGCGGCGGCGATCCACAGGGCCGGGTGCAGGCCGAGCACCGTGCCCGCCGCCCCGCCGACCAGGGACCCCACCGGACGGGTGCCGTAGTTGATGGCCTGGAAGGCGCCGGAGACCCGGGCCCGGAGCGGGTCGGGAACGACGGCCGCCACGATCGTCCCGATGCTGATGTCCAGGATCATCACCCCGAACCCCGCCACGAACTCGGCCAGCAGCAGCATCGCGAGGATCAGCGACCGGGGGCCGCCGGCCAGCGGGACCAGCAGGATCGGCGCCGGATAGACGATGCAGCCGATCAGGTAGGCCCGGCCGACCCCCACCCGCGCCGCGATCCGCCCGGTGACCAGCGACCCGAGGACGGCGCCGATCGCGCCCGCGCCAAGCACCACGCCGAGCAGCCCGGGCCGGATGTGCAGGGACCGGGTCGCGTACAGGACGAACAGGGCCATGAACATGAAGCTGAAGAAGTTGATCACGGACACGCAGGCCAGCGACGGGCGCAGTATCGGTGACTTCCAGATGAACCGCGCCCCGGCGCTCAGCGCGCCCCGCCGGCCGTCCTGGGCGGGGGCCGGCTCGGCCGGGCGGACGCGGCCCAGGAAGAACGCCGAGCCGAGGAACGACAGGGCGTCGGCGGCCAGCGCGAACGGGGCGGTCAGCGCCTCGACCAGCAGCCCGCCCACGCTGGGTCCGGCCACGGCGGCCAGTGCCCGGCTCTGGTAGAGCAGCGAGTTCCCCTCGACGTAGCGGTCGCTGGGCACCAGGGCCGCGAACACCCCGGCGTCGGACACGGTGAAGAAGATGCTCAGCGTCCCGGCTGCGAAGGCCACCGCGAACAGCTGGGCCAGGGTCAGCACGCCGAGGGCCGAGCAGACCGGGATGCTAGCCAGCAGGGCCGCCCGGCCCAGGTCGGCGGCGATCATGGTGGCCCGGCGGTGGCCGCGCCGGTCCACCCAGGCCCCGGCGTGCAGGGCGAACAGCAGGCTGGGCAGCCAGATGAGGGCGCTGAGGTAACCCATCTCGGCCGGGCTCGCGTGCAGCGCGAGCACCGCGGCGAGGGGCAGCGCGATCGAGGAGATCTGGTCGCCGGCCAGCGAGATGCTCTGGGCACTCCAGTACCGCCGGAAGGCGGTCTCGCGCAGCAGCGGAGGAACCCGGGACACGAGGCGTCCCAGGGCGGCAGTCACGCTCACGACCCGCGCACCTCCCCCGGGTCATCCGCCTCCGGCGCCGCTGCCTCGCCCGGCAGGCGGCCGAACGGCCGCCGCAGCGGGAAGGCCAGGTGCAGGTAGGCGACCAGGCGGGCACCGGGAGGGCGGAGTTCCGGATGGGCCTGCCGGTCGAGGTACTGGTCCATCATCTGCTGGGTCTGCTCGCCCAGCGCGGCCAGCTCCTCCGGGGTGACGTACAGGTAGGTGTCACCGAACTGGGCCACCCGCTGCCACTGCTCCGGCTCGGCCTGCCGGGTTTCGAGCCAGCGCATCACGTCCTCGAAGTACCGTTCCGCGATCACCGAGCTGAGCAGCTCCGCCGCCACCGCGAGATCCGGGTTCTCCGCGACGTCGGGCAGGTTCGTGAACATGGCGGTAGCGCGCCACGGGCGCTCCCGGCCCTTGCCCCCGCCGGCCTCCTCGACCAGGCCGTACTTGGCCAGCTGGCGCAAGTGAAAGGACATGCTGGCCGAGCTCTCCCCGAGCAGTTCCGCCGCCCGGGTCGCGGTCAGCGGGCCCTCCACCCGCAGCAGCCCGACCAGCGAGAGCCGGATCGGGTGGGCCAGGGCGCGGAGCGCCCGGGGGTCCCGGAGCCGGTTGACCGAGCGGTTCACGGGCCGGCCCGCGATGGTGGAGTCATCAGCCATGTATCCCAAGATAGCTTTGCAAAGAGTTCTTGGGAAGAGTCAGGGCGAGTGTCCAAAGTGTTCTTTGCATGAGCTGCCCGTCCCCGGCGGCAGGCCGGGTCCTGGCAGAATCACCCCATCACCGGACGCGGCCGGACCGCCAGACCAGGCGCGAAGGCCGGACGCGGCCGGACACCGACCAGGCCGCCCGCCCGCCAGCGCCGGAAGGCCCCGCGGGGCCGGAAGGCCGATGAGCTCGAAAGGCAGGCCCATGCCAGCAGTTGCGGTCGTCACCGGGGCGAGCAGCGGGATCGGGGCGGCTACCGCCATCAGGCTGGCCGGCGCCGGCGACCGGGTGATCCTGGCCGCACGCCGAGCCGGCCGGATCGAGGATGTGGCCGGGCAGATCCGCGGGGCCGGCGGCCAGGCCGACACCGCGGTCCTGGACGTGACCGACCGCGCCGCCGTCGGCGAGTTCGCGGCCCGGCTGGACCGCTGCGACGTGCTGGTCAACAACGCGGGGGGCGCCTTCGGCGGGGAAACCGTGGCCGAGGGCGACCCGGCCGACTGGCAGGCCATGTTCGACGTCAACGTGCTCGGGACCCTGCACGTCACCCAGGCCCTGCTGCCCAGGCTCATCGCCAGCGGCGACGGCACCATCGTGGTGATGTCCTCGACGGCCGGTTTCGTCGCCTACGAGGGCGGGGGCGGATACGTCGCGGCCAAGCACGCCGAGCACGCCATCGCCGGGACGCTGCGGCTGGAACTGTACGACCAGCCGGTGCGGGTCATCGAGATCGCGCCGGGCATGGTCCGCACCGACGAGTTCGCGGTCAAGCGCTACCGCGGCGACGCCGGGAAGGCCGCCGCGGTGTACGCGGGCGTGGCCGAGCCGCTCACCGCCGACGACGTCGCGGACAGCGTGGCCTGGGCAGTCACCCGTCCCTCCCACGTGAATGTGGACCTGCTCGTCCTGCGCCCCCGGGCCCAGGCCGCCCAGCACAAGGTCTACCGCGAGCCCCGCTGACCCTGCTACTGACAGTCATTTTTACGTCACTCTTAGTGCCTCCAGATCGCCATTGGGTCATTTAGTGACCATGGTGGCCCGTCCCCGATGTGGAGTGACCCGGAAGCAACCCCACGCTGCCACACCGGCGCCGCTCCCGGCCAGTGCTGCCGTCCATGACCACCATCAGTGCCTTCCGTAGCAGGCCCGGCGGGCGCTCAGCCCCGCCCACCATGATCCTGGGCAACTACTGCGACATAACAGCACCAATTGACCAGGATCACGAAAGCGCGGGCGGACGGCGGCGTGAGGGGCGCGGCGCGGCGGGGCGGGCTGAGGGGCGCGACACGGCGGGCTGAGGGGCGCGGCGCGGCGGGGCGGGCTGAGGGGCGCGACACGGCGGGCTGAGGGGGCGGCGGGCGGGGCGGGCTGAGGGATGGGGCGGGCTGAGGGATGGGGCGGGCTGAGGGATGGGGCGGGCTGAGGGATGGGGCGGGCTGAGGGATGGGGCGGGCTGAGGGATGGGGCGGGCTGAGGGATGGGGCGGGCTGAGGGATGGGGCGGGCTGAGGGATGGGGCGGGCTGAGGGATGGGGCGGGCTGAGGGATGGGGCGGAGTGGTCAGGCCGTAAGGAGGGGCCAGGTGACCTTGGCCAGGTCGGGGACCACCTGGTCCGCGGCGGCCAGGTCCTCCGGCGGGTGGGTGGTGGCCACCGCGACGCAGTACATCCCGGCCGCCTTCGCGGCCGCCACCCCGGCCGGGGCGTCCTCAAAGACCACGCACGCTGCGGGCGGCGCGCCCAGCCCCCGGGCCGCGGCCAGGTACCCCTCCGGGTCGGGCTTGCCCACGGTCACGTCCTCGGCCGTCACCACCACCGAGAACAGTCCCTGCAAGCTCAGCTCGGACAGGGTCTGCTCGGCGTAGCGGCGCCCCGCCGACGTGACCAGGGCCATCGGGACCCCGGCCGCGGCGATCTGCCGGACCAGCTCCACCGCCCCCGCCAGCGCCTCCAGCGGCGGCTGGTGCGGAGCGTGGAAATGCTCACTGGTCGCGGCCATCAGCTCGGCCGGGTCATGCCCGGGCACCCGCTCCTTCAGCAGGTCATGCACGTCGATGCCGCGCCGCCCGACGAACGCGCGGATCAGCGAGTCGTCCGGGACGATGCCGCGCGACCGGAACACGTGCCGCCAGCTTTCATGGCTGCGCGTCTCGCTGTCCACCAGCGTGCCGTCCAGATCGAACACGGCGGCCTGGAAAGGGCGCGGCCCCATGGTGCTTCCAGGGTCAGGGGTTCCAGGGTCAGGGATTCCGGTCATCATGCAGTCTGGGTGACCTTGCTGAGGCCGCGGGGGCTGTCCGGGTCGATGCCGAGCCGCCGCGACAGCGCCTCGGTCAGCAACTGGCCGGGCACGATCAGGCCGAGCGGCGCGAGCCATTCGGGCAGCCGGGGACCGGGCACCGCGAGGCTGCTCGCCTCGGCCAGGCCCGGGCCCCCTCCGATCGCGTAGACCCGCGCCCCCGCCGCGACCACGCGCCGGGCCAGCTCGATGCTGCCCGGCAGGGCCGGCCCGGAGTCGGCGGCCACGATGATGGCCGGGGTGGCCGCGTCCACCACCGCGATCGGCCCGTGCAGCAGGTCGGCCCAGGACAGCCCCATCGCGTGCAGGTAGCACGCCTCCTTGAGCTTGAGCGCGAGCTCCAGCGCGGCGGCGTACGCGTGCCCGCGCCCGGACACGACCACCCCTGAAGCAGCGACTAGCTCGGACACCATCGGCGCCATGTCAGGCGGCGCGGCCAGCATCCGCTCGATCTCGTCCGGGACCCCGCGCAGCAGGCCCGGATCCAGGTCCGCACCCAGCGCGATGGCCAGCACGGCCAGCGCGGCCAGCTGGGTGGTGAACGTCTTGGTGGCCGGGACGGCCAGCTCCGCGCCCGCCGCGGTCACGAAGGCCAGGTCGGCCACCTGGGTCAGCGGCGAGCCGCCGCCGTTGGTGATGGCCAGGGTCCGCGCGCCGCAGTCCCGCGCCCAGTCCAGCGTCTCGACGATCTCCTCGGTCGCGCCGGACTGGGACAGCGCGACCGCCAGCACCCCGGACAGGTCCACCCGGCTGTGGTACTCGGTGGCGATCGACGGGGAGGCCAGCGTGGCCAGCATCCCGGCGTGCGCCTGCAGCAGGTATGAGCCGTACACCGCGGCGTTGTCGGACGTCCCGCGGGCGATGAACAGGACCTGGCGGCAGTCCCGGGCCAGGGCAGCGGCCTCACCGCCCCGCGGCATCAGCGCGTCCAGCGTGGCCCGCAACGCGGCGGGCTGCTGCCCGATCTCGGCCCGCATCGCGGTCGTTGGCACGCTCATCGAAACACCGTCACGGGTACACCCTCTCACCATCGATCCAGGTCGCGGCGGCCCGCAGGCCGTCGTCGAGCCACACCAGGTCGGCCGCGGCCCCCGGGGCGATGCGGCCCAGGTCCGGCCGGCCGATCAGGTCGGCGGGGACCCGGGACGCGGCGGCCACCGCCTCGGCCAGCCCCGCCCCGTTGGGGTTGCCCGCCCGGGCCAGCTCCTCCACCATG
Source organism: uncultured Actinomycetes bacterium (assembly GCA_963723595.1). Classification (GTDB taxonomy): domain Bacteria; phylum Actinomycetota; class Actinomycetes; order Streptosporangiales; family Streptosporangiaceae; genus RYN-230. The sequence continues at coordinate 1,008,580 of CAVRRQ010000006.1, read as the reverse complement.
TTCGCGACGGCCCGGTCGATCCGCAACGCCGAGCCGGCCAGCCCGCCGTCCGCGCGGCGCGGCGGCACGCCGTCGCCGGGCGGCAGCGTGATCGGCTCGCCGCCGAGCAGGTACTCCCCCGGCGGCATGCCCGCGCACGCCGCCGCGTCGGTGACCAGGGCGATCCGGCCCGGCGCGGCCGCGAACGCCAGCGTGCAGTTCGCCGGGGCCACGTGATGCATGTCCATGATCAGGCCGCTGGTCAGCCGGGGATCGGCCAGCGCCTGGCCGGCCACACCGGGCTCGCGCGACTTGATCGACGGCTGGGCGTTGAACAGGTGGGTGACCATCCGCGCCCCGGCGTCCGCGGCCGCCGTGACCTGCGCCCCGGTCGCGTCGCTGTGCCCCACGCTGACCAGCACGCCCGCCCGGACCAGCTGGCCGACCGCGGCCAGGCCCCCATCCACCTCGGGGGCCAGCGTGACCAGCCGGACCAGGCCCGCCCCCGCGGCCAGCAGCTCGTCCAGCGCCCCGGGGGACGGCGGCACGATCCAGTCCGGGTTGTGCGCACCGCGCCGCCTCGGCGAGATGAACGGCCCTTCCAGATGCACGCCGAGCACCCGCGCGCCTCGCCACCTCCGCTCCGGCAAATTCTCCGCAACGAAACCCAGCGCCGTGGCCAGTCGCTTCACCGGAGCCGTGATGAACGTCGGGAGGAAGGCCGTGCACCCCGTCCCGGGCAGCTGCCCGGCGACGGTGGCCCAGCCATCCGGCTCGGCGGCTTGCATCTCGACGCCGAAGTACCCGTTGACCTGGAGGTTGACCAGCCCCGGGACGAGGACGCCACTGGCCAGCTCGACGTCCGGGGAGCCGGGCGGCGGGCCCTGGCCCGCGTCCGTGATCCGGCCCCCGGCCGTCACGACGTAACCGGGCTCCCGGACCGGGGCGCCAGGCAGCGCGGTGATGACCCGCGGGGCGGTGATGATCACGGGGTACTTACAGGCCGATGTGGGCCATGAACGCGGCCGGGTAGCGCTCCCCGGCGATCGCGTCCCGCGGCACCGCCTTACCCAGCGCGATCAGGTCCTCCGGGGTGAGCACGATGTCGGCGGCGGCCACGTTCTGCTCGAGGTATTTGCGCCGCTTGGTGCCCGGGATGGCGACGATGTCGTGGGCCTGGGCCAGCACCCAGGCGATGGCCAGCTGGGCGGGGGTGACCCCCTTGTCCTGCGCGATCTCGGCCACCCGGGCCGCCATGGCCAGGTTGTGGTCGTAGTTCTCACCCTGGAAGCGCGGGGCGACGTTGCGGAAGTCGCCCTGGCCGAACCCGCCCGAGGCGCCCAGCGACCCGGTCAGCAGCCCGCGGCCGAGCGGGCTGTAGGCCACCAGGCCGATAGCCAGCTCGCGGAGCACGGGCAGCAGCTCGTCCTCCGGTTCCCGGCTGAACAGCGAGTACTCGTACTGGGCCGCCGCGATCGGGTGCACCGCGTGGGCCCGCCGCACCGTGGCCGGCGCGGCCTCGGAGATGCCCAGGTAGCGGACCTTGCCCGCCCGGACCAGCTCGCTCATCGCGCCCCAGGTGTCCTCCACGGGCACGCTGGCGTCCACCCGGTGCTGGTAGTACAGGTCGATGTGGTCGGTGCCGAGCCGCTCCAGCGACGCGTCGCAGGCCTCGCGCACGTACCCGGGCCGCCCGTTGACCCTGCGGCTGCCGTCCGGCAGCCGCTCGTTGCCGAACTTGGTGGCCAGCACGACCTCGTCCCGGCGGCCCTTGATGGCCCCGCCGACCAGGCGCTCGTTGGTGAACGGGCCGTAGGCGTCCGCGGTGTCCAGGAAGGTCACGCCGAGATCCAGCGCCCGGTGGATGGTGGCCACCGACTCCGCGTCATCCGGGGACCCGTACGACTGGCTCATGCCCATGCAGCCGAGGCCCAGTTCGGTGACGGAGAGGCCCTGGCCGAGCGTGCGTTGTCTCATCAGTTCCCGCCTGATCGTGGATCCCTGGCGCAGTCAGGGTACTGGGATGGTTTTCGTTGCGGAGAATTTGGATTTGGGGTTTGGGGTTTTGGGGCACAGCGTCGCTGAGCGGTCAGGCGCTGGCCTTCCGGCCGCTGCGGCCCGGGCGGCGCTTGGCCGCGGCCGGCGCGCGGTCCCGGGTGGCCGCGTCCAGGCTGGCCTGCAACGCGTCCAGCAGGCTGGCCGGCTCCGCCTCGGCGGCCGGCTCGGCAGCCGGGGTCACCTCGCGGCCCTCGACCTTGGCCTCGACCAGCTGCTGCAGCGCCTCGCGGTACTCGTCGTGGTACTGGTCCGGGTCGAAGTCCTCGGTCATCGAGTCGACGAGCGAGGTGGCCATCCGCAGCTCCTGGGCGCGGACGTCGATGTCCTGGTCCACGAACGGGAAGTCCGCGGCGCGGATCTCGTCGGGCCACAGCATCGTCTCCAGCACCAGCATGCCGTCGTGGCTGCGCAGCGCGGCCAGCGACTCACGCTGGCGCAGCGCCACCTTGGTCACCGCGACCTTGCCGGTCCGGTCCAGGGCCTCGCGGAGCAGGACGTAGGCCCGGGTCCCGGCCGGCTCGGGCTCCACGTAGTAGCTGCGGTTCCACAGGATCGGGTCCACCTGCTCGGCCGGGCTGAAATTCAGTACCTCGATGCTGCGCGCGGTGGGCAGCGGCAGGTGGTCCATATCCTCGTCGGTCAGCACCACCATCTCGCCGTCCTCCAGCTCGAACCCCTTGGCCACGTCGGCGTACGGGACCTCCTCCCCGTCCACCGAGCAGACCCGGCGGAAGTGGATCCGGCCGCCGTCCGTGACGTGCACCTGGCGGAACGACACATCCCGTTGCTCAGTGGCGGTGTAGAGCTTGACGGGGATCGTGACGAGGCCGAAGGAGATGGCCCCCTTCCACATGCTGCGCATGCTTTGTCCCTACCCAGATGAGAGGAATGTGCCCCTCTGGGGGGCCTGGGTTTGGGTATGGCTGTCATGATGAACGGACCGCGTACGTCCAGTGAGTCGGGGGAGGATAAGCGCATGCCTGACTTCGACGTCGTCGTGCTCGGCGGGGGGACTTCCGGCAGCCTCATCGCCATCGAGGTATCGCGCGCCGGCCGGCCCGCGGCCCTGGTGGAGGCGGGCCTGGTCGGCGGCGAGGCGCCCTACCTGGCCGACATGGCCTCCAAGTCGCTGCTCCAGTCCGCCCGCCGCGGCGAGACCTGGGAGCACGCGGTGGCCCGCCGGGACGAGGTCGCCGGCCATCTCGACGACGCGGTGGCGGCGGCCGGGCTCGCCGAGGCCGGCGTGACCCTGATCCGCGGCACCGGCCGGATCACCGGGCCGGGCACGGTCGAGGTCGCGCCCCAGCCCAGCCGCAGCAGCCTGAACGGCCTGGCCCCAGCCGCCCCGCTGACCCTGCACTACCAGGACCTGGTCGTATGCACCGGGAGCGAGCCGGTCGCGCCGCCGGTCGAAGGGCTGACCGATGTGCCCGCCTGGACCAGCGCGGAGGCGCTCACCTGCCCGGACCTGCCCCGGCGGCTCGTGGTGCTGGGCGCGGGCCCGGTGGGCTGCGAGCTCGCGCAGATCTACGCGGCGTTCGGTTCGCAGGTCACGCTGGTCGAGGCGGAACCGCATGTGCTGCCCGGCGAGGCGCAGTTCACCGGCGAGATCCTCGGCGACGCGCTCCGGCGGACCGGGGTGGACCTGCGGCTCGGGTCGGCCGTGGTCAAGGCGGAGACGACCGACGCCGGCCTGGCGCTCACGCTGGCCGACGGGACCAGGATCGAGGCCGACCGGGTGGTGCTGGCCAGCGGCGCCGGCCCCGGCTGTCCGGGCTGGGGCTGGAGGAGCTCGGCATCTCGGCCGGCCCCGGCGAGATGCTGCCGCTGGACGAGACCTGCCGCGTCGTGCCCAATGTTCCCGTGAAGGTCGTTCCCAGCGCTCCTGCGAACACCGCGCCCGGTGCGGCCGGAGCGCCTGGCGTGCCCGGCGCGGCCGGCGCGGCCCGCGCGGCGGCGAAGAAGACCACGGCACGGGTCTGGGCCGCGGGTGACGTGACCGCGATCGCCCCGTACACGCACACCGCGCGGTACCAGGCGCAGATCGTCGCGGCCAACATCCTGGGCGGACACCGGGCCGCCGACTACCGGGCCATCCCGCGCACCGTATACACCTCGCCGTCGGTCTACACGGTGGGCATGTCCCCGTCGCTGGCCGAGGCCACCGGGGTCGAGCTCATCACGGCCAGCTACGACCTGGCCGAGACCGCCCGGGCCACGGTGGAAGACGACGACCGCGGCCGGGTGGAGCTGTACGCCGACGCCGGGGCAGGCGACCTCCTGGTCGGCGCGGCGGCCATCGGGCCGGACGCTGAGGAATGGATGGGCGAGGTGACGCTGGCCATCCGGGCCCGGATCCCACTGGCCGTCCTGACCGACGTGGTACACGCGTTCCCAACCTACGGCGAGGCGGTAGGGCGGCCGTTGCGGGGCCTGGCCCAGCGGCCCGCCGGGCAGCCCGGCGGCAGGCCTGAGACGGGCGCGGAATCCCGGGACGACGCGAGTGCGGGCCCCCCGCCGGCCACCGGCGGAGATGCGGGGGCAGCGCCGGTGACGGGCCCCGCTCCGGGGGCGGACGCAGACGCCGGCCTGGGCACCGGGCCGGTGGCGGGCGGAGGCGCCCGGCCGGCCGCTGGCGCGGGAGCGCCGGGCGCGGGAACACCAGCTGCCCAGCCGGCCCGGACGCTGATGGGGCAGGCCCGTGCTGCTTCCCCCGACGCCGCGGCGGGCCAGGCCCCGGGGGCACTACCCTCGAGGAAACCGGCCGTGCCGCCGACCGCGGAAAACGGCCGGGTGACGACCCAACCATCACCCAACACCTGAGGGGCGTGCTGATGAGTGACATCAGCCCGGAATCCATCGAGGACCCCGAGGTTCCGATCGAAGACGCCATCGAGCAGCACGAGCCGCTGCCGGGCCAGGACGACGGGGACCAGGGCGAGGAGCGGGAAGGCTTCGAGCTGCCTGACGAGGCGAACCCGGCCGACGTGGCCGAGCAGCACCAGGATGTCCAGGCCAGCGAGGACGAGGACACATACCGCTGAGCGGCACGGTCCCGGATCTGGCGGACGTGACCCCCCAGATGGCACTCGGGGTCACCCTCCGTTACCCCCTTCCAGGGCGACGAGCGGTCGTAGGATGGCGTGCATCGGGTGGAATTGCCGCCCGACTGACGCAACGGAGAGTCTCGTGACAGCAACACCGCAGGCCCGTACGGCCGGTACGCGGCTGCCGAGGCAAGCCCGGCGTCGGCAGCTACTGGGTGCCGCCCAGGAAGTGTTCGTCGCGCAGGGCTACCACGCGGCGGCGATGGACGAGATCGCCGAGCGGGCCGGGGTCAGCAAGCCGGTGCTGTACCAGCACTTCCCGGGCAAGCAGGACTTGTATCTGGCGTTGCTGGACGACAGCGTCCAGGCGCTGACCGGCACCATCCGCGACGCACTCGCCTCCACCACCGACAACAAGCAGCGGGTCAGCGCCACCTTCCAGGCGTTCTTCGACTTCGTGGCCAGCACCGGTGAGGCGTTCCGCCTGGTCTTCGAGTCCGACCTGCGCAACGAGCCCGCGGTGCGGGACCGGCTCGACGCGGCCATGCGCGTGCACGCGGACATGATCAGCGAGTTCATCCGCGAGGACGCGGGACTGGGTGACGACCAGGCCCACCTGCTCGGCATCGGCCTGGTCGGGATGGCCCAGATCAGCGCGACCTACTGGCTGAGCACCGACCGTGCCATCCCCAAGGACGCCGCGGAGCAGCTCATGGCCCGCCTGGCCTGGCGCGGCATCAGCGGCTGGCCGCGCACCGCCTGAACCGACCGCCTGAACCGACCGCCTGAACCAACTGCCTGAACCGACCGCCTGCGACGGCTCGCCGCCGCTGTCCCTAACCAGTCCGAGCACAGGAGCACCGTGGAAGTCAAGATCGGGATCCAGTCCATCCCGCGTGAACTCGTCGTGGAGACCAACGTCTCGGCCGCGGATCTGGAGCGCGCGCTTACCCAGGCGATGACTTCCGAGGACGGCGGGCTGTTCGTGCTGCCCGACGACAAGGGCGGCAAGTTCCTCGTCCCGGCCAGCAAGATCGCCTACGTCGAGCTGTCCGACGTCGAGACGCGCCGGGTCGGTTTCGCCACTCACTAGCCTGGCGGGCCCGGGCTGGATCAGCCGGCCAGGGCTGGATCAGCCGGTCCGGGCTGGATCAGCTGGCCAGGCCGAGCGCGGCCATTCGCTGAGCGTGCGCGTCGGTGATGCGGGCGAGCATCCGGCCGATATCGCCGAGCTGGGCGGGCGGCGCCGCATCGGTATTCGCGGCGCCCCCCGGGGTGCCGTCAGGATGCGCGGTACTGGCTCCGGCCAGCAGGCCGGCCAGCGACCGCCGGTCCGCGACGACCCGGTACGCCTGGGCCAGCGCCTCCCCGACCAGCCGCCGGGCCCACAGCGCCAGCCGTCCCCCCAGGGGCGGGTCGGCCGCGATGGCCGCGCGGACCCGGGCGATCACGAACTCGGCATGCCCGGTGTCGGCCAGCACCCGGAGCACGAGCTCACCGGTCTGCGGGTCGACCAGTTCCGCCACCGCTCGGTAAAAATCCGCCGCGATCCCGTCCCCGACGTAGGCCTTGACCAGGCCCTCCAGCCAGTCGGCGGGCGCGGTCGTGGCGTGGAAGGCGTCCAGCGCCGGGGCGAACGGCAGCATCGCCTGGTCCGGCTGGGCGCCCAGCGCCGACAGTTGCTCGCACAGCAGCCGGAAGTGGCCGAACTCCGCCACTGCCATCCCGGCCAGCGCCGCCCGGTCGGCGAGCGAGGGAGCGAGGGCCGCATCCTCGGTCAGCCGGAAATACGCATCGAGTTCCGCGTAAGCCAGCAGGCCGAGCAGGTCCACGATCCCTTCGTGCTGGATACGGCCCTGGCGGCCTGCCTCGCCTGGCTGGCCGGGCTGGCCTTGCTCGCTACGCTCGCGGGGCTGGCCTTGCTCGCTACGCTCGCGGGGCTGGCCTTGCTCGCTACGCTCGCGGGGCGCATCCTCGCGCCGCTGTGCGTCGGTCACCCGCGAAGCGTACAACCGGGCCCCGCGAGTTGGTCAGCCCGCAGGCCAGGACACATTGGTACACTGCGAGTCAGAACTTGTAATGGAATGCGGCAACCCCCTGCCGTGTTCTCCTTACAGTAAGACTCGTGGGCGGCCCGGCGCGCAGGCGCGTCGGCGCTGGCAGGACACGGCGTTGGCAGGACCCAACGGCGAGACCGCCAGCGTAGTGCTGGCCGGATGCCTTACTGCACTGACGGGCGAGGCCCGCCGGTGGAGCCGATAGCCAGGTCCGCAGTGGCAAGGGCGCGCGTATAGGGCGTGCCCGGACAGCGGGCCACTGATGGAAGCTGATTCAACTGACAACCACACTGACATCGTCCGTAGCAGAACCGCCGGCCGAGGATAACCCGGCCGCAGATTCTCCGGACGTAACGCAAACGTTCCGTGACCTTGGCGTGGATGAGCAGATCTGCGCGGCCCTGGAGGTCGCCGGCATTACCACGCCCTTCCCCATCCAGACCCTGGCCCTGCCCATCGGGATGGGCGGGCACGACATCATCGGCCAGGCCCGTACCGGCACCGGCAAGACGCTCGCGTTCGGTATCCCGCTGCTGCAGCAGCTGGCCGAGGCGCCGGCCAGCCGGCCTTCGGCACCCGTGTCCCTGGTCGTGGTACCGACCCGCGAACTCGCGGGCCAGGTCGCCGACGACCTGCGCGTGGCAGGCAGGCTCGGGAGCGCACGGGTGGTGACCGTCTACGGCGGCCGCGCCTACGAACCCCAGCTCGACGCCCTGCGCGCGACGGTTGACATCGTGGTCGGCACCCCCGGCCGCCTGCTCGACCTGGCCGGGCAGGGGCACCTGGACCTGTCCGCGATCCGCTCCCTCGTCCTGGACGAGGCGGACAAGATGCTGGACCTCGGGTTCCTGCCCGACGTCGAGCGCATCCTGGAGCTCACCCCAGCGACCCGGCAGACCATGCTCTTCTCGGCCACCATGCCGGGCGACGTGGTCCAGCTGGCCCGGCGGCACCTGCGCCAGCCGCTGCACGTCCGCGCCGAGCATGGTGACGAGCCTGACCTGGTCCCGCTGACCGTGCAGCACGTGTTCCGGGCCCACCAGATGGACAAGATCGAGATGCTGGCCCGGATCCTGCAGGCCAACGGGCGTGGCCTGAGCATGGTGTTCTGCCGGACCAAGCGGTCCGCCGACCAGGTGGCCGAGGCGCTGACCACCCGCGGCTTCGCGGCCGCGGCGGTGCACGGCGACCTGGGCCAGGGCCAGCGGGAACGGGCCATGCGCGCGTTCCGCAACGGCAAGATCGACGTGCTGGTGGCCACCGACGTCGCCTCCCGCGGGCTGGATGTCGACGACGTCACGCACGTGATCAACTACGAGTGCCCGGAAGACGACAAGGCCTACCTGCACCGCACCGGGCGTACCGGCCGGGCCGGGCGGGACGGTATCGCCGTCACGTTCGTGGACTGGCGTGACATGCCGCGCTGGAAGCTCATCAACGAGTCCCTGGGCATGGGCATCCCGGAGCCAGTCGAGACCTACTCCACCTCGGCGCATCTGTTCGAGGAGCTGGATATCCCGGCGGGCGTGAAGGGCAGCCTGCCCCGTGCTCAGCGCGGGCGGGCAGGCATCGACGCGGAAGAGCTCGAGGACGTGGGCGAGACCGGCAAGGCCCGCTCACCGAAGCGTCCCGCAGGCCGCGGCGACCAGGGCCCCCGCACCGCTCAGCCGCGCAAGGCCCGTGTGCGCAAGCGCACCCGGGGCGGCGTCACCGTGAGCGGCACCGACGCGGCCCCCTCCGGCCAGCCGGGCCAGCCAGCCCCGGCCCAGGCCGCGGGTTCCGCGGAGCAAGGCCAGCCTCGCCGCCGCCGTCGCCGGTCGGGGCGCGGCCGCGGAGGCAGCACGGCTAGCTAGGTTTTTCACTCGCGCTTCCAGGAATAGTAAAGACTGGGTAAGGACGTATCCCGAGCATCCCTGGGTAGGCTGGCGGCCTGTGAGTACACCAAAAGCCCTGCAATTGCCCTCCGGGGTGCGGCGGCTGACCATCGAAACCAGCCGCGGCAAGTTCGCGGCGCTCGAAGCGCTCCCGCCCAGCGGCGTACGTGAGCGACAGCCCGCCCTCCTCGTACCGGGATACACCGGGAGCAAAGAGGACTTCCTGCTCATCCTGCAGGCCCTCGCGGCCGCAGGCCGGCAGGTGGTCGCGATCGACATGCGCGGGCAGTTCGAGACCCCCGGCGCGGACGACGCCGCCGCCTACCAGCTGGGCGCGCTGGCCGCCGACGTGGCCCTGGTCGCCGACTGGCTCAGCGAGGGGCACGACAGCGCAGCCGGCGCGATGGGCGGGGGCGGCGGCCGGGGAGTGCACCTGCTCGGCCACTCCCTCGGCGGGCTGGTGACCCGCGAGGTGCTGCTGGCCCAGGCCGGGGGGATCAGTTCGCTCACCCTGATGAGCTCCGGCCCGGGGGCGCTGTCCGGCCCGCGGGCCCGGGTCCTGCACGAACTCCTGGCTGAACTGGACGGCTCCGGTCCTGATGGGCCGGGTCTGGATGAGCTGGGCCCAGATGGGCTGGGTGCTGATCCGCGGGGCCCCGAGCGGCTGGCCGCGGAGGTCGAGCGGATCTGGCGGACCCGGATGCAGCCCGAAGCCGTGGCGGGCGGCGTGCCCGAGCCGATCATCGACTTCCTCGGCACCCGGCTGCTGAGCAGCTCCCCCACCGGACTGCTCGCGATGGCCGAGATCCTGCTCACGTGCCCGGACCGGACCCGGGCCCTGGCCCAGCTGGACGCGGTCCCGCTGATGGTCCTGTACGGCGAGAACGACGACGCGTGGGACCCTGCCGCCCAGGAGGACATGGCCGCCCGGCTGCACGCCCAGCGGATCTGCATCCCGGCCGCCGCGCATTCCCCCGCGGTAGAAGCCCCGGAGACCACGGCGAGCACCCTGACCAGCTTCTGGAACGCCACCGAGTGCCGCCAGGCCCGTCCGACCCGGACCGCCTGACCCGGCCAGCCCTGATCAGGTCCCGGAGAGTTCCTCCAGGCCGTCCCAGGGACGGCGGGCGGAGGTGGCCGCGGACCCTTCCGGGCACACCGCGCGGAAGTCGCACCATCCACAGCCCGGCCCCGGGCTAGGGGGGAACACTTCGTCCTGGCCGCCGGGCGGCAGCCCGTCACGGTATCGCTGGTCCGCCGCGGCACACTCGGCTGCGATGTCCTCGGCCCGGCCCACATGCCGTTCCAGCGTGGCCGGGGTGTGCTCCCAGGCGTGCACCGTCGCGGTCGGCAGGTGATGCAGCTCCACCCGGTGGCAGGGGCGCCGCAGCACCCTGGCCGCGGCGACCGCGTACAGCGCCAGCGGCAGCGAGGACCGGGCGTCGTCGGTGCTCAGCGGGCGTCGGCCGGTCTTGTAATCCACCACGACCAGCTCCCGGCCGCCGTCCGCGGATCGCCGGTCGTCCAGCCGGTCGATCCGGCCAGAGAACGTGATCCGGTCGGTCCGGGCGCCCACCGTCCGTTCCACCCCGGCCGGCTCGTCGGCCGGGTCCAGTCCCGCGACGTAGTTCTCGACCAGGCCGCGGGCCCGGTCCCGCGCGGCGGCGGACTGCCCGTCGCTGGCGAAACCCTCGTTGATCCAGCCCCGGTCCAGTAATCCGGCGGCGGCGGGCACGGTCCGCTGCGCCTGCGGCAGCCGCCACCATCCGGCCAGCGCGTTGTGCACGCTGGCGCCGAGGCTGTTGTGCGCCCAGGGCGGACCCTTGCGCGGGGCGGGCCGGTCCAGGTAGCTCATCCGGTACAGCCGTCGGCAGCTCAGCCAGGTACTCAGCCGGGTCGGGGTGCATGCGTACAGGCGGCTGGGCATCCCGTCCAGCCCCAGCTGCTCCTCACGGCGCATCTGGTCAGTCCGGGTCCGCGGGCAGGTGGACCGGGCCCGCGGTCACCCACGAGTCGAACTGCTTCTGGGCCGCCGACACGGTGCTCTCCTCGCCGTGCCCCGGCAGGACCCGGGTCGGACCGGGCAGGGTCAGGAGGTGCTCCCCGATGGCGCTGAGCTGCCCGGGGAAGTCAGGGTACTCGTGATGGTGCGGAACCGGGCCGCTGGCCATCAGGACGTCGCCCGCGAACACCGCCTCGAGTTCCTCGCTGTAGAAGCACACCGAGCCCGGGGTGTGCCCCGGGGCGTGGATTACTTCCAGCGAGACGTCGGCGACCTCGAAGATCCCTCCGTCCTCCATCTCGATGTCCGGGTCGCCGTCCCGGTGCGCCTCCCGCCACACCAGCCGGTCCCGTGGATGCAGCGCCACCGGCGCCTCGTCGCGCGCCGCCACCTTAGGGGCCGCCGCGACGTGGGTGGCATGGCCGTGGGTGCAGATGACGGCGAGGATCTCCCGGTCGCCGACGGCGGCCAGCACCGCCTGGTCGTCGCGGCCCGGGTTGACCACGATGACCTCCTCATCGTCGCCCACGATCCAGGCGTTGGCTTCGGGGGCGTCCGCGTCCCCCGGGGACGCCACCCGCTCTATCCGCGCCTCCATGGCCGGCCTTTCCTTCCTCATCCTTGTTTCACGAACGCCCGGACGGCCTCCGCCACCAGCTGGACCGCGATCGCGGACAGCAGCAGGCCCGAGATCCGGGTGAGCAGCTCCACGCCGCTGTCCCGGAGGACTCGCTTGACCACCCCGCAGAACCGCATGGCGAGCCAGAGCACCACGATCACGGCGCACAGGGCGAGCCCGAAAGCGGCCACCTGTGCCCCATTATGGATCCGCTGGACGAACAGCATGCTCGCAACGATCGCGCCCGGGCCGGCCAGCAGCGGGGTGCCCAGCGGGACGAACGCCACGTTGATCCGCTCGCGCTCCGCCTCGGTGGGCTCATCCGACTTACCGGTCAGCAGCTCGAGCGCCACGAGCAGGAGCAGCAGGCCGCCGGCTCCTTGCAGGGCGGGCAGCTCAACGCCCAGGTAGGTCAGGACCTCCCGGCCGAACAGGGCGAAGGCCAGGATCACGCCGAACGCGACCAGCGCGGCCTGCCAGGCCAGGCGGTGCTGCTCCCGGGGCTCCTTGCCGCGGGTCAGCGCGATGAACAGCGGGACGGTGCCCGCCGGGTCGGTGATCACCAGCAGCGTGACGAAGACTTCCCAGAAGAACTTCATGGCGTGCCCCTGACATGCGGATCGGTGTCACACCGCACCGCCCGGGGCGCTGGGGCAGGGGCACTGACCAGAGGAACATCAGGGCGGCTCATCCGCCGACGGCCCCCGCGGCCAGCGCCATCAGCTGCTCGAACGCGGCGGGGCTGGTCGTCTCGATGCCGAGCCGGTGCCCGGTGAGGTCGCCGTGGTCGTCGCTGCCCCCGGTCGTCAGCAGGCCCAGGCTGGCCGCGAGAACCCGGAGCCGGGCCCGTTCGGCCTCGTCGTGATCGGGATGGTCGACTTCCAGTCCGGCCAGGCCCGCTCCGGTCAGGGCCGCGATGGCCTCGTCGGGGATCCGCCAGCCGCGGGAGATCGCCCCCGGGTGGGCCAGCACCACCGCCCCGCCGCTCGCCCGGACGAGCGCGACCGCCCGGGCCGGATCCAGCGCATACCGGCTCACGTAGGCCCGCCCACCCGGGCCGATCCAGTCCGGGCCGAACGCCTCACGTGGCGCGCCGATCGCGCCGGCCTCGACCATGGCCCGGGCGATGTGCGGGCGGCCCACGCTCCCCCCGGCCGCGAGCGCCGCCACCTGCGCCCAGGTGACGTTGACCCCGAGGCCCCGGAGCCGCTTCACCATGGCCTGGCCGCGGCGGACCCGGTCGTCGCGGATCGCCTGGCACTCGGCCGCCAGCTCCGGGCTGGCCCCGGCCGGGAGATAGCTGAGCAGGTGCACGCTATGGGAATCGAGCCGGGCCGACAGCTCCATGCCGGTGACCAGGGCCAGGCCCTCCGGCAGGGCCTGGCGGGCCTCGTCCTGCCCGCCCAGGGTGTCGTGGTCGGTCAGGGCGATCACGTCCAGGCCCGCGGCCCGGGCGCGGCGCATCACCTCGGCGGGCGGGTCGGTGCCGTCCGACGCGGTGGAGTGGGAGTGAAGGTCGATGCGCACGACGGCTCATCGTACGGCGGCCGGCGTCCCTCAGGCGGGCAGCCGCGGCGAGAGCGCGCCGAACGGGATGTCCCACTCCTGCCCGGGGTCCCGCAGGTCCCGCAGGGACAGGTTCTCCAGCAGGAGGGTCCCGGCCGTATCCGGCCACAGGATGATCCACAGCCAGGTGGCCAGCACCTCCCCGGCGAACACGGCCGCCCCGGGTGATTCCACGCTCCACAGCGGGAACTCGTGGTGACCGAACTGGACCAGCGCGTGCGGCGGGCCTGCCGCGAACCCCTCACCCGGGTCCGGGCCGGCCAGCCCCGCCAGTCCCGCCCCCAGGCCCAGGCCCGGCTCCTCGGAGACGACCAGCATCTCCCCCAGGCCGCCGACCGGGTTGGGCCCGGACAGGGCAACCACACAGCCGAGGGTTCCGCTGCGGTCGTCGCCCGCGCCGGTGAACCCGGTGACCAGCCAGCCCAGCGGTATCGGCCACGGCAGCCAGCCCGGCACCGCGGCCGCCTTGAGCAGGGCGTGCAGCCCCTCGGCGGAGGGGACATGGGCCGGCCGGAGCGGCTGGACCGCACCGTGCCGGGCGCACTGCCAGGAACTGTGCCACGCGCTCGGCTCGCTGAGCTCGCCCTGGCAGCGCGGGCAGATCGGAGCCTTCGTCATGAGTAACGACGTTGATCTCCAGCCGCGCCCACGTCAAGCACCGGAACGCCCCAATCACCGTGGCCCACGGCTCGCGCCGGTTGAGGCCGCCGGACCGCGCCGGTTGAGGCCGCCGGACCGCGCCGGTTGAGGCCGCCGGCCCTGGCCGGAGATACTGGCCGCGTGCCAGCGCCGCGGGTGCCCTGCGTGGGGGCGATCATCAAGGACGAGGCCGGGCGGCTCCTGCTGATCCAGCGGGGACACGAGCCCGAGACAGGCCGGTGGTCTCTGCCCGGCGGCCGGATCGAGCCGGGGGAAACCGACGCCCAGGCGGTCGTCCGGGAGACCCGGGAGGAAACCGGGCTCCAGGTGACCTGCGGCGCACTCGTCGGGTCGGTAGAGCGGCCGGGCCTGCGCGGCGCGGCGCTGGACATCCGGGACTACGCGGCCACGGTCACCGGGGGCACGCTGGCCGCGGGCGACGATGCCGCTGACGTGCGCTGGGTGAGCCCGGCTGACCTGGCGGGCCTACCCCTGACCAGCGGCCTGGCCGAAGCGCTCACCGCCTGGGGAGTCCTCGGCTGAAGCGGCGCCGGCTGAGGACCCGCCGGATGCGGCTCCCCCGGATGAGGCCCCCGCGGGTCCTGGATCGGGAGCCCGGGAGCGGGCCAGCCCGGCCGCGCGTCCCTTGGCCGAGGTGACCAGGGCAAGCTTGCGGGACGCCTCGTCGATCATCTCGTCGCCGAGCATCACCGCGCCGGTCTGGCGGACATCGGTCGCGTGTGCGTACGCATCGAGGATGAGCTCGGCCCGGTCATACGCGTCCTGGTCCGGCGCGAAGACCTCGTTGACCGGCTCCACCTGGCCGGGATGCAGCACCCACTTGCCGTCGTAGCCGAGGGCCGCGGCACTGGCCGCGTCCTGGCGGAGCCCGTCGAGGTCGCGGATGGCCAGGTAGGGACCGTCGATGGCGGCGATCCCGCGGCTGCGCGCGGCGACCAGGATCCGCATCCGCGGGTAGTGGTACGCGTCGCCGCGGGTGTACCCCTCCGGCTGGGCCCCGACCTGGAGTGACCGCATGCCGATGCTGGCCATGAAGTCCGCCGGGCCGAACACCAGGGCTTCCAGCCGGCCGGACGCGGCGGCGATCGCCGCCACCTCCGCCAGGCCGCGGGCGTCCTCGATCTGGGCTTCGATGCCGATCCGGCCCCGCTCCAGCCCGCAAGCCTGCTCCACCTGGGACAGCAGCAGATCCAGCCAGGTGACCTGGGCCGGCTCGCTGGCCTTGGGCAGGATGATCACGTCGAGGTTCGGGCCCGCCCCCTCGACCACCTCGATCACGTCGCGGTAGGCCCACGGGGTGGTGGCGTCGTTGATCCGGACCGCGCGGATCTTTTCTTCCCACCCGCCGCCGTTCAGCGCGGCGACCACGGCCGCCCGCGCCGCCGGTTTCGCGCCCGGCGCGACCGCATCCTCCAGGTCGAGGAAGACCTCGTCCACCGGCAGGCCGCGGGCCTTCTCCAGGAAGCGGGGGCTGCTGCCGGGCACGGCCAGGCAGGTCCGCCGGGGGCGGTACGGCGACGTCATTCGTTCACGGCCTCCCTGGGATACATGGCACGCTGGCTGGGTGAGCGACCCCCAGCCCGAAGCAGGCCGGACCCGGCCGGAAGCAGGCCAGCTCGCCCTCATCGCGGAGGCTACCAAGCGGGCCGGGCTGATCTGGATCACGGTCCCGGGCCCGGGCCCGGCGCTGCTGGCCCGGGTGGCGCTGGCCCGGGGGCGCCGCCCGGACGGCCACGGCCGGTATGGCACGTCTGGCGCGACGCTGCGTACGTGCTGACCGGGCCCGGTGAGCAGGACGTTCCCGGGCTCGGTGACGCTGTCCACGTCACCGTCGCGGTGCCCAGCAAGGACACGGGCGGCCTGCTGCTGCGCTGGACAGCCCGGGTCACCCGGGTGGAGCCCGGTTCCGCGGAGTGGTCGGAGATCATCGGCCCGCTGCTGGCCGGGCGGCTGAACGAGCCGGCCAGTCCCGGGGAATCCCCCACGGAGCGCTGGGCGCGTACCGGCCAGGTTTACCGCCTCACCCCTGGTGAGAATACAGATACGGTACGCCCGGGCGCTTAGCCGCAGCTGATTACCGGCGTAATCAGCGACAATCTGCCATCTTTATCCACGGGGGATCCTATGCGCATGTCCGCCCGGAATTTCCTGGCGGCCGCCGCCACCGCAGCCTTGCTCCCCGGCACCCTGGCCGCCGCCGTTTCACCAGCTCAACCCCGTAATTACGGCGCCGCGCACCCCGCTACCCCGATCCGGCACCTGGTCGTTCTCTTCCAGGAAAACGTGAGCTTCGACCATTATTTCGGCACCTACCCGCATGCGGCCAATACGGACGGCCAGCCGTTTCGCGCCAAGCCGGGCACACCGCGGGTTAATGGTCTCACCGGCGCACTGCTCACGCACAATCCCAACGAATACAATCCGTCGCGGCTGGCCCCGGCCCAGGCTTTGACCTGCGACCAGGACCACGGGTACGCCGCGGAGCAGCAGGCCTTCGACGGCGGGCTGATGGACAAGTTCGTCCAGTACACCGGGAACAGCGACTGCCCTGCGCCGGCCGCCCATCCGCAGGGCCTGGTCATGGACTACTTCGACGGGAACACGGTCACGGCGGAGTGGAACTACGCGCAGCGGTTCGCCATGAGCGACAATTTCCACGGCACCGAGTTCGGGCAGTCCACCGCCGGGGCTCTCAACCTGATCTCGGGTGAGCTGCACGGAGCCAACGGGATGAGCCCGGCCGGGCATCCAGTGCGGACCGATCCGGGCGTGGTCGGCTCACCAGACGCCCAGGGCACCGGCACCATGTACAGCGACCAGGATCCGTTCTACGACGGCTGCTCTGACCGCAGCACCACGATGCTGCGGATGACCGGCACGAACATCGGCAACCTGCTCAACGCGAAGCACGTCAGCTGGGGCTGGTTCGAGGGAGGTTTCACCCCGGCATCCAGGACCCGCGGCGGTGCCCCCACGTGCGGGCAGGCGCACGAGAACATCGCCGGCCAGACGGCCCCGAACTACGTCCCGCACCACGAGCCGTTCCAGTACTACCGCTCCACGGCCAACCCCGGCCATCTCCCGCCGGCCGGCCTGGCCGAGGTCGGGCACGCCGGGCGGGCCAACCACCAGTACGACATCAGCTGGTTCTTCCGGGCCCTGCGCAGCCGGAACCTGCCCTCGGTGAACTTCCTGAAGGCCCCCGCCTACGCGGACGGGCACGCGGGCTACTCTGACCCGCTCGACGAGCAGCACTACCTGGTGGACACGATCAACGCGATCGAGCGGTCCCGGTACTGGGGGAGCACCGCCATCATGCTCACCTACGACGACTCCGACGGCTGGTACGACCACGCCATGCCGCCGATCGTCAACCCGTCCGCCGACCCTGCCACGGACGCCCTGAACGGGACGGGGATCTGCGGGCACGGCACGCCGCTGGCCGGCCACCAGGATCGCTGCGGCTACGGGCCGCGGCTGCCGTTCCTGCTCATCTCCCCCTACGCCCGCCGCAACTATGCGGACGGCGCGCTCACCGACCAGACTTCCGTCCTCCGGTTCATCGAGGACAACTGGCTGGGTGGCGAGCGCATCGGGTACGGGTCCTTCGACACGCTGGCGGGCTCGCTGAACGGGATGTTCAACTGGCGCAGGCCGCACTTCGCCCGGCTCATCCTGAACCCGCGGACCGGCGGCCCCAGCGCGTGACCAGGCTCCGGGTCCGGTCAGCGGCGTCCCCGTTCGAAGCTGGGTGCGACGCTCCGTAGCATGAGGGCATGGTCATGCCGCCCACTGTTTCCTCGCCCCCCACCGCCGAGCAAGTCACCCAGGCTCTGGCGGGGGTCAACGATCCTGAGATCCACCGCCCGATCACCGAGCTGGGGATGGTCAAGAACGTCGCGGTGGACGAGCGCGGGGTAGTACGGGTGGACATCTATCTCACCGTGTCCGGCTGCCCGCTGCGCGACACCATCACCAGGGACGTGACCGCGGCGGTCAGCAAGCTGCCGGGCGTGGCCGAGGTCCGGGTCAACCTGGACGTGATGAGCGAGGAGCAGCGCAAGGAGCTGCAGGCCAAGCTGCGCGGCGGCCGCCCGGAGAAGGAGATCCCCTTCGCCCAGCCGACGTCGCTGACCAGGGTGTTCGCCATCGCCAGCGGGAAGGGCGGGGTGGGCAAGTCGTCGGTGACGGTGAACCTGGCCGCCGCGCTGGCTGCGGCCGGGCAGAAGGTGGGCGTCCTGGACGCCGACATCTACGGGCACTCCGTGCCGCGGATGCTGGGCGTCACCGCCCCCCCCACCCAGGTCGAGCAGATGATCATGCCCCCGACGGCGTATGACATCAAGGTGATCTCCATCGGCATGTTCACCACCGGCAACGCGCCGGTGGTCTGGCGGGGCCCGATGCTGCACCGCGCGGTACAGCAGTTCCTGGCCGACGTGTACTGGGGCGACCTCGACGTGCTCCTGATGGACCTGCCGCCGGGCACCGGCGACGTGGCCATCTCCGTCGCCCAGCTGGTCCCGGGCGCGGAACTCATCGTGGTCACCACCCCGCAGCTGGCCTCCTCAGAGGTGGCGGAGCGGGCCGGGGCCATCTCGGTGCAGACCCACCAGCGGATCACCGGGGTGATCGAGAACATGTCGTCGCTGGCCTGCCCGCACTGTGGCGAGCCGGTCCCGGTGTTCGGCTCGGGTGGCGGCCAGGCGGTAGCCGACGCGCTGACCCGGGTGACCGGGGCGCCGGTGCCGCTGCTCGGACAGGTGCCCATCGACATCCGGCTGCGCGAAGGCGGCGACCGGGGTGTCCCGCTGGTGCTGGCCGACCCGGAGTCCGCCGCCGCCCAGCAGCTGACCGGGATCGCTCACGGCATGGCCAACCGGTCTCGCGGGCTGGCGGGCCGACGGCTGGGACTGACCCCCGCCTGATCTCAGAGCCTCCGGTGGCCTCAGAACCTCCGGTGGCCTCAGAACCTCCGGTGGCCTCAGGACCTCAGGTGGCCTCGGAGTCGAAGGGCGGGGTTTCCTCGCGGGCCAGCGTGGCCGTGGCCGTCTGGCCGGCCAGGTACTCCCCCTCGGATTCCGCCGCGCCGGCCAGGCCGTCGTCGCCGTCCAGGCCGTCGAGCAGGTGCTTGCGGACGAAGTTGGCCGGGTGCAGGTCCCGCACGTCGAAGTCGGCGAACTCGGGCCCGAGGCCCTCGCGCAGGTCCTTGGTCGCCCCGTCCGCCAGCTTGCGCAGCTCGCGCAGGGTCTGGCCGGCCTGGTGGGCCATCTTCGGCAGCTGGTCCGGCCCGAAAACCACAAGCGCGATCACCGCGAGGAACAAGATCTTGCCTATGGACAGGTCGAGAAACACGTCAGCTCTCCAGGTGGGGCGGGGCCCCAGCAGCACGCGCGGTCTTTCTGACACTGTAGACCGTCATCTTGGGGAACGCCTCCTCCGGAGCGCGGGGAACGCTCCTGCGGAGCGCGGGAACGCGTTCCGCAGGCCGGCCCGGGCGCCCCGGCGGCTGGCTCACCGGAACGGGTTGAGCCAGGAGATCAGGCGGCGCAGGCCCCGGCCCATCCGGCCGAGGAACGCTGGCCGGCCGTTATGCGGCAGCACGCCCACCACCTGGTCCAGGGTCTGGTCGGGTGCGTCAGCGATCAAGGTGTAGACGAAGCCGCGGGCAGACCAGGCCACGCTGCGCTGATCGGGCCCGGCCGCGTAGACGCGATCACCACGCACGGCCACCTGCGACCATCCGCTCAGCTGCGCGGGCAGATGGCCGCGCTGCACGAACAGCGAGATCACCGACAGCCCGTCTGAGTAGGCCAGGTCCACGACCGCGCCGGCCGGGCCGCTGGTCTCGCTCGCCCGGACCAGGCTGAGCTGGCCGGGAAGGTAGGCCGGAAGCGGCCAGCCGGCGGCCCGCAGCCGGGTCAGCTGCGCGGTGGCCAGCAGCCTGCCCCCGCCCCCGGTCGTCGCGGTGCGGGGCTCCGCCGCGGCCGCGGGTGGACCGAGCTTCAGGCTCATGAACACGTCCTCGCTGACCATCTGGGCGCTGCCGCCGTAGGTCTCCCGGCGCAGCGGCAGCTTGGTCGCGGTGTCCAGCCAGAACCTGGCGGCCAGCCGGCCGTCCCGGTGACGCAGCACGAGTTCCTGGGCCGGGCGGCCGGCCACCTGCCCGCGGCCGGCCAGCGACACCAGGTAGTTCTCGGCCAGCAGCGCCACCATCTGCGAGGTCATGGTCATGACGCCCCCGGGATCCCGCTGGCCGGCATCGTCATCGCCGTCCCCGTCCGGGTCGGCGGTGGCCGCCCTGTGCGGCGGGAAGGCCACGGCAGGCAGAGCGGCCGTCTGGATCATGGTCTGGTGATCACGCTGATGCCACACGTTCACCACGGAGGTCCAGCTGCCGTCCGGGCCCAGCCAGGCCGTCAGCTGGACACCCTGGTAGGACACCCGCCGGCACGCCGTAGCCGCCTCGCTGAGCAACTGCAGCCCGGCTCCCGCCGTGGCCCCTGCCGCCGCCGCGTGGCCCAGGGGCCGCTGCCCACCGTCAGGGGACCTGGACCCGGACCCGGACAGCCGGGCGGAGGAGGACTGGCGCAGGCCGCTGTGGCTGGCCAGGGGCATCAGCTCCCCGCCGTGGGCCGCCATGTCCCGCCAGATCACCGTGACGCCGGTGGCGATGAGGCCGAGGACCACCACGGCGGTGGCGAGACGCAGGGGCAGCGGGTCGTGCTCGGGACCCGGCCCGTCGTACCTGGGCGTAGTGCGCGAGAACATCCGTCAGCTCACGGCCCCGGGCTCGCGGTCATCGTCGCCGTGGCCGCTGGCACCAGGGTGCCGGCCCCGAGGGCGGGCTGCGGCAGGCTCTGGCGCAACATCCCGCCGGCCAGCCCGCTGATGGACTGGCCACCGGCGGCCTGGCCCGTGGCTGACTGGCCCGTGGCTGACTGGCCCGTGGCGTACCGGCGGCTCCCCGGCTGAGCGTTACGCGACTCGTCGCTGGCTGACCGCCGCTCCGCCTGGGCCGGCGAGCCCACGGCGGCCGCTGCGGCCGACCCGCTGGGAGACGGGCGGGCCGCGGGCCGGCTGGTCCCGGTGCCCGGGGCCGCACCTGCGGAGCCGCCGGCCATCCCGCTGGCCGACGTCACCGGCAGGTCACCGGTGACGATCGCGTGCTGGACGAGGAACGTGCCGACCGCGGGAGTGACCTTCGGGCCTGGGGCCGGCGGCTCGCCGCCGGCGAAGAAGGCGGCCGCGCCGAGGCCGGCCACCGTGGACGCCAGGATGCCGGCCGTCAGCATCCGGGCCGCCGGGAACGCACCCCGGGGCCGCCACGGCTGGCGGGCAGTCCACGGGCGGCCGTCCGGCGGCATGGCCATGGCCATCAGCCGGCCGGTGAGCGCGGCATCCACCATGGCCTCGCCCAGGGAATGCATCCGTTGCTTCAGGGCGCGGAGGGCCACGGCCTCCTGGCGGCATTCGTCACAGCCCGCGATGTGCGTCAGGACCCGGTCCCGCTCCGTGTCACTGAGCTCCCCGTCGATCAGGGCGGAGATGCGCTGCCCGAGATGACTCATAGGTCACCGGCCAGCGGAACGGCCGCGGTCTCCTCCGCGGCGACCGCCACGGATGCCACGGGTGCCACGGCCTTCGGCGCGATCCCGGCGCGGCGCGGGCGACGGTGGTCGAGCGCGGTCCGGAGCTGGGCGCGGCCACGGTGGATACGGCTGCGCACGGTACCGAGCTTCACCCCCAGCGTGTCCGCGATCTCCTCGTAGGACAGCCCCTCGATGTCGCAGAGGACGACGGCGGCCCGGTACTCGGGAGCCAGCGCCTTGAGCGCGGCCTGGATGTCGCCGTCCAGGTGCCGCTCGTCAAAGGCCTGGGCAGGCGTGGGCTCGTCACCGCGCAGCCGCTGCGCCGTGTCGTCACCCAGCCCCTCGAACCTGATGCGCTGCCGGCGCCGCGCCATGTCCAGGAACAGGTTGGTGGTGATCCGGTGCAGCCACCCTTCGAAGGTGCCCGGCGTGTAGCTGGACAGGGAGCGGAAGACGCGGACGAAAACCTCCTGGGTGAGGTCTTCGGCGTCGTGGCTGTTGCCGGTCAGCCGGTAGGCGAGCCGGTAGACCCGCGCGGAGTGCTCCCGCACGATCTGTTCCCAGGTCGGGGGAGTCCAGCTGGATGCCGCGTCCGGCGTGGCCCCGGATGTGTCCACGATCTCGCCGTCCCGCCGTGTGCCGTCTGCCTCTACCACCATGGTGCCCGGGCATCCCCTTCCCGCACCACAACTGCTCGGATTCTGCTGTACGCCGCGGCTGGCATCCCGCCGGCCGGCCCGATCGGGCCGCCCGGCGTTTCGATCAGCGCTGGTGCGCGGTAACTCCCTCGCGTCAAGAGATAACGCCAGAACAGGCCTCGCTGGTTCCCGGGTCACGGCGCGTAACGATAGGCTGCCGGACTGGGATAAGCATGCACCGGAAGGCACACATTGTGAGCGCAGAGGCCAACCTTGCCTACGTCGAGGGCTACCTCACCGAGGACGAGCCGCTGCTGGCCGCACGCCGCGAGGCGGCCGAGATCGGCGGGGCACCGCCGATCGGGCCGGGCGGCGGCGCGGCGCTACGCTTCATCGCGGCGGCCATCAACGCCAGATCGGTGGTCGAGATAGGCACCGGCTGCGGCACCTCAGGTATCTGGCTGCTCCGGGGCATGCGCCCGGATGCCGTCCTGACCAGCGTGGACGCCGAGCCTGAGCACCAGCGTCTGGCCCGCAAGGCGTTCACCGAAGCAGGATTCCCGTCGAACCGCTACCGGCTGATCAGCGGGAAAGCCCTGGACGTGCTGCCCCGTCTCACCGACGGTGCGTATGACCTGGTGTTCTGCGACGCCGACAAGCAGGAGTACCCGGACTACCTGGTCGCCGCGCTGCGGCTGCTGCGCCCGGGCGGGGTGGTGGCGTTCGACAACGCGCTGGCCGGCGGCCGCGTCGCCGACCCCAGCCGGGACGACCCCAGCACAGCCGCCATCCGGGGCCTCAACGACCAGGTGCGGCAGGACGAGCGGCTGGTGCCCGTCCTGTTCCCGGTCGGTGACGGGCTGCTGACCGCGGTCAAGCGGGGTTAGCCGAGCGCTAGCCGCGGGTTAGCCGGCCGCCGCCGGCGCCAGCCACCGCAGCAGCAGACGGGCACCGAAGCCGGTGGCGCCCTTGGTGTTCTCCCCGTCGTCGGCGGTGGCCCGGGCCGCCCCGGCGATGTCGAGGTGGGCCCAGGCGCGGCCGCCGGTGAACTCACGCAAGAACAGCGCGGCGTCGATGGATCCCGCCCGTCCGCCCGCCCGGGCCACGTTGGCCAGATCGGCCACGGAGGAGTCCAGGGCATCCCGGTAGTCCTCGGCGAGCGGCATCCGCCACAGCCGCTCCCCGCTGGCCGTCCCGGCGTCCAGCAACCCCTCGGCCAGCTCATCGTCGGTGGCGTACAGGGCCGCGATGGAGCTGCCCAGCGCCACCCGCACCGCGCCGGTCAGCGTGGCCAGGTCGATCATGAGGTCCGGGGCCAGCACCTCGTCCGCGTAGGCCAGCGCATCGGCGAGGACCAGCCGGCCCTCCGCGTCCGTGTTGAGCACCTCGACGGTCTGGCCGCCGTAGTGGGTGATGACGTCGCCGACCCGCAGCGCCGTCCCGGACGGCATGTTCTCCGCCGCTGGCACCAGGCCCGTCACCCGGGCCCGGACCCCGAGGCGGCCCAGCGCGGACATGGCGGCGATCACCGCGGCGCCGCCCGCCATGTCGGTCTTCATGGTCTTCATGCCGTCAGTCGGCTTCAGCGACAGGCCGCCGCTGTCGAACGTGATGCCCTTGCCGATCAGCACCACATGCCGGTCAGCCTGCGCCGGCTGGTAGCTGAGCTCGATCAGCCGGGGCGGGTGGGCTGACCCGGATCCCACGCCCAGCAGCCCGCCGAACCCGCCCGCGGCGAGCTCGGCTTCCCGCCAGATGCGGGAGGACAGGCCCTGCTCGGAGGCGACCGCGGCCGCCTCGGACGCGAGCCATTCCGGCGTCTTGATCATCGACGGTGTGTTGGCGAGATCACGGGCCAGGGCCACGGCACCGGCGACGGTGGCCGCCCGCTCCACCAGGGCTGCCCGGCTGGCCGGGCCGGCCAGCAGCAGGCGGATCTCCCCGGGCTCCCCGCCCGGCGAGGCCGCGGACTTCATCGTGAACTGGTAGGAGCCGAGCAAGAGCCCCTCTGTGAAGGCCTCCACGGCGTCGCCGGGCTCGTCGAGGACCGCGGTGGTCACCGCGGTCCGCCCGGCCGGGAGGCGCCGCGCCAGGGCCGCCCCCGCCCGGCGCAGGGCTCCTGGTGAGGCATCACCCACGCCGAGGAACAACACCGCGCATGCTTCCTCGCCGAGCCGGATCACCGTCTGGGTGTTTTCCCCGGCCCGGCCGGTCAGCTCCGCGCTGGCGACGACCTGGGCCGCACTGACCCCCAGGTACCGGTCGAGGCTGGACGCGCCCGCGCCGGGCACCGGCCCCGGCGACGCGTCCTCCGGGCTGCGCACGGGAACGGCGATCAGGGCCGGCGGGGCAGCGGTACCCGGGCCTGCCCCGGCCAGGTAGTCAGCCAGCGGTTCCAGGCCAGCCGCTGGCGCGACCGTAACCCTCGCCTTGACCGGCAAGGCTCAGCCGGTGACGGACTTGAGCGCGTCTGAGAGCCGGGCGGCCTCGTCCGCGGACAATTCGACCACCAGCCGCCCGCCTCCCTCGAGGGGGACGCGCATCACGATGCCCCGGCCCTCCTTGGTGACCTCGAGCGGACCGTCACCCGTCCGCGGCTTCATCGCCGCCATCCCGCATCCCCTTCCTGCTCGGGGCCGTATGAGACCTCGCAGAGGCCTGCCCGCGCCGGAATCCCGGCGCCTGCGGCGGGTCCGGCCACCCACAGCCGTGTTGATCAGTACCTCTATTATCCAGAGTTCCGGCCTACAGTGGTAACGATCAGCACTCCCTTCCGCCCGCCGCCGTCGGTAACTGGGGTCTCAGAAGTCACTGGGGCACCGCGTGCGGCCTGTCCCGAGGAGGAGTCCGGTGACCGACAGCGTCCGCTGGGACCTCGATGGAGCGGTAGCCACGATCACGCTGAACCGGCCGCAGGCCCGCAACGCGCTGACCGCGGAACTGAAGACTGAGCTGCTCAGGGCGGTGCGGCAGGCTGCGTCCAGCCCGGAGGTCCGTGCCGTGCTGATCACCGGCGCGGGGCAGGCCTTCTGCGCCGGGCAGGACCTCCGTGAGCACGCTGAGCTGCTGGCGGCGGCCGGACCGGGCGGCGCAGCCGCGCCCCCCGCCGGGGCACCACCGGCCGGCGCGCCGGCCGCGCAGGTGCCCGCCGGAGCCGCGTCCGCGGTCGGTCCGCCCCCCGCCGGGGGAACGCCGGCCGCCCTGGGCACGGTCCGCGAGCACTACAACCCGCTCGTGCTGGCCATCATGGCCATGCCCAAGCCGGTCATCGCGGCCGTGAACGGGGTCGCCGCGGGCGCCGGGGCGGGGCTGGCCTTCGCCTGCGACATCCGGATCGCCGCCCGGGGAGCCAGCTTCCTGATGGCGTTCGCGCGGGTCGGCCTGGCCGCCGACACGGGCGTGTCCTGGACGCTGCCCCGGCTGGCGGGGGCCGGGCGGGCGGCCGAGCTGCTGATGCTCGCGGAACCCATCCGCGCGCCGCGCGCGCTCGAGATCGGCCTGGTCAACCAGGTGGTGGAGGACGCGGACCTGATGGTGACCGCGGGCGCGCTCGCCGCCCGGCTGGCCGCGGGCCCGACCGCCGCGTACGCAGGCATCAAGGAACAGCTCAACTACGCGGCGGAGCACGGCCTGGCCGAGGCCCTGGAGAAGGAAGCCGAGGTCCAGGGAGCCCTGGGCCGCACCGCGGATCACCAGGCGGCCACGGTCGCGTTCACCCGCAAGGAGGAGCCGCGCTTCCTGGGCCGGTAACGGGGGCGGTGACGGGGCCAGTGACGGGGACGGGTTACCGGGCCTGCCCGGCCGCGTCCGCGCTGGCCAGTTCCTCGTGGGCGCCGACGATCTGCTCGGCCGCATCGACCAGGTCGGAGAAGGCCCGCCACTCTCGGTGACCGGAGCCGGTGGTCCAGGACACCACCCGGCTGCGGCACCATACGGTCAGGCCGCGCCGGATGGACAGCACCGACATGCCAGAGGCTGGGGCGTCGGCCCGGACGATGTGCCCGATCCCGCGCTCGGAGAGCATCCGCTCCAGGACGCCGGCGGCCTGCACGGAACCGGGCTGGGGCTGGCGGAACCGGTCCAGGGCGCTGGTGGCCGGAACGGGCAGGGCGAACCAGACCGCCTTGCCGGGCACCTTCCAGCCGCCCAGCCGGGCCCGGGTCAGATGGTGACCCCAGCGGCCCTGGGACAGCCCGTCGATGACGTGCAGCCCGCGCCCGCTCACCGCGTCCACCGGCACGGGCACGGACGGGTCGGGGTGCGCGTCGTCTTTCCACCGCGGCAGGGCATCGAAGACCTTGCAGACCAGCTCCTGCTCGCCGCCGACGCGACGCAGGTAGAGCCAGATTTCCGGGGCGCCCGCCACCGGGCGGCCGCTCACGCCGAACTGGATTCCCGTCTGCGCGTGCATGCTGTTGGCGGCGAGTTCGCTGGCCATGGTGGCGCCGTCGTAGATCAGCTCGGACGACAGCCCGACGCCGGCCGCGGCGGCCCGGAAGAGGCGGCGGGCCACGGAGGAGCACGTAGCGTCCAGCGGAAGCGGGGAGGCGGAGCAGGCCCCCGCCGACACGGTCACGGCCGGCGCAGGGACCGCCGCAGTAACGTGCGGCGTGTCCGCGGCAAGCGACCCTAACATGATCTTCAGCCTTCCCAGCCCGCAATCTGTGAAACACAGATTACGAGTCATGTGCCCTTCTTCGCAACGACATCGGCGCTTGTCAGGTGAGGTTGACCGAGTCTTTACCCAATCGCCGCCGGGAGGCCGTCTCATGGTAACGCTACGTAAGGTGACACTGCTGTTGCTTTGAGGTAACGAGCAGGGGGGCTAGTACTGTCAGGCCGGCCGTCATGGCAGTACAGTCGAGCCGCGGCGGCTGCCGATCCGGAGCCGCCTGGCCTCGAGACAGGCCCTGCACAGAAAGAATCCCCCGGGCCGCCACCCGGGGGATTCTTCTCTGCCTGACCGGTCCGGCCGGCCTGGCCTGGCCGGCTCCGCCGGGGTCAGCGGTCGAGGTCGAAGCGGCCCGCCTTGCTGTCGGACAGGAACTCGGCGAACGCCGCCCGGCTGACCACGTGTGCGCCGTCGCCAGGCCGGGTGCTGTCCCGGACCGCGACGACATCGACGAAGTTGGCGGCGACTTCCACGCAACCGCCGTTAGAGGTACTGCTGAGGCGCGCCTTGCGCCACTGCGCTCGAGACAGGTCAGTCATTTCTACTCCAGTTGTTGAGCGAGGTGTTCCAGGTAGAGCACGGTAGCCCCAGGCTCCTGGGCCGAATCACGGATCCGGCCAAAGGCCTGGATATACAAGCTCACCTCTTCTGGTCTGCTTACCTCCTGGATGGCCGTGTCGGTTTCGGTGAATACGAGAGGCTCGTCCCCGGGGAGATCAAAAATGTTGATCGAGGATGACACCCCCGGGCTGGGGCCATCCGCGAAGCGCTGGATGCGCAGCTCCACGTGGGGCCGGCGGCTCATCTCGATCAGGTGCTCGATCTGCTCGCGCCGCTCAGCCCGGCTGCCCCAGTGGTACATGAGCGACGCCTCGGTGATCACGGCGACCAGGCGGGGAGCGGGAACCGTTCCGTTGCGGTCCAGGATCTCCTGCCGGCGCTGCCGGGTCTCCATCGCCTTCCGGCGCCACGCCGGCGGCCGCGGGCCGGCCCGGCATGAAGGCCTCCGCGTAGTCCTGGGTCTGCAGCAGGCCGGGCACCACGAGCGGCATGCAGACCCTGATCCGCTCGGCGTCGTTCTCGAACCCGGGAAACTCGTTCTCGAAGATGTCGGTGTAATCGCGCCACCACGGCCGGGCCCGCGCGCGGATGGCCAGGTCCTCCAGATCCTCCGCGGCGGCGGAATCCACGCCGTAGATCCGCAGCAGATCCCTGATGTCGCTCATCTCAGGGCGCTTCCACTGGTTGGCCTCGAACCGGCCTACCTTGCCGCGCCCCCAGTTGAGGATGTCGCACACGTGGTTCGCGGTGTGACCACTCTCAGTCCGCAGCTCCGCGAGACTGCGAGACAGCCGACGCTTGGCTACGGTCGCGCCGTAGGCATCGTCAGCCATCGGGATCTCCTCCTGGGCAGGATGATGCGTGAAGCATAGCGCTACCTAACTTGTGAATCGCAGATTCTTAGATACTCTCATGGGACTCCCAGGTTACGTCCAGAGTGCTGGGCCTGAAAAAGCCGCGCTACGGCCGCGCTACCCACACCGCCGCGGCCCGCGCTACCCAGGCGTCACCGCCGCGGCCCGCGCTACCCACCCGCCGCGGCCCGCGCTACCCACCCGCCGCGGCCTGAGCCCCGGTCAGACGCCCGCCCGGCCTGCGGTCAGCTGGCCCCGCCACCGGACTCCGGGCGCCAGGTGCCGTCGTCGAACTCGCCGCCCCGGGCGCCGTCCAGGAAGCACTCCCACTCGTGCCGGTCGTAGACGAGGATCCGGCCCTGCGGGTCACCAGCCACGCGCATCAGCACCCACTCGGCCGCCCCGCCCGCTCCGGGCACGAAGGCCACCTCGAGCGAGCCCTCGCCGTCCCCCGACCGCCGCCACTGCTGGGCGTCCACCTCGATGCCCAGGTCCTCCACGGTGGGCTTGCCCGTCATAGCATCCCTCCTCCGGTCACGGCCGCCGCGCCACCCCGGCGTACCCCCAGCGCGAGCCGTCGCTGTCCGCGAGCCCCGGATCCTCGGCCCCCCACTCCCCCATGAAGACCAGCCGGGGGGGCTCTTCCGGCCAGGGCGGGACGAGGTCCAGCCCGGTGAAGAAGCGCTCCACCTCGGCCTTGGGCCGCAGGTAGATGTTCTCGGTGGCCTGCTGGTAGACCGATAGCCCGGTCTGGACCCCCCGCTCGGGCACGTTGTCCGCGGTGACGTGGGATAGCGCGAGGTAGCTGCCCGGTACCAGGGCCCCGGTGTACCGGGCCACCAAGCCCCACGGATCAGCGCTGTCGTCCACGAAATGCAGCACCGCGGTCATCAGCAGCCCGACCGGCTGGGTGAAGTCGATCAGTCCCTGGAGCTGCCGGTTGCCCAGTACCTGGCCGGGATCGCGCAGGTCGGCGAAGACGAACGTGGTCAGGCGGCTGTCGGTCAGCAGGTCCCCGGCGTAGGCGCGGACCATCGGGTCGTTGTCCACGTACACCACCCGCGCGTCGGCGGCGATCTCCCGCACCACCTGGTGGGTGTTGCCCTGGGTTGGCAGCCCGGATCCGAGGTCGAGGAACTGGCTGACCCCGCGCTCCGCCGCCAGCCACTTCGCGGCCCGCTGGTGAAATCCGCGGTTGGCCCAGGCCATGTCGGAGATCTCGGGCAGGTCCGCCCGGATCCGCTCCGCCGCCTGCTGGTCAGCCGGGTAGTTGATCGTGCCGCCGAGGTAGTAGTCATACAGCCGGGCGGGGCTGGGGACCTCGGGGTCCACGCCGAGGGGAACGGGCGGCGGATCCCCGGAGCCCGAGGGGGCCGGCCGCCACGGGTCACGCGCCCTGGTCATGACACCTCCTGCACTGTCCGCTCACAGTGTGACACGCTCCGTACGTGCCGCGAGCCTGGAAGCATCAGCTGCCCGCCCCGGGAATTTCAGCCACCTGTCCCTGGTACGCACCCCGCCGGACGCAATCACGCAAGTGATCATCGACCACACCGCAGGCCTGGAAGGCGGCGTAGACGGTGACCGGGCCGGTGAACGAGAACCCGCGGCCGCGCAGCTCCTTGGCCAGCGCCTTGGACGCGGGGGTCCAGGCGGGCACGTCAGCCATAGTGACGGGGCCGCCCGGCGGCGCGCCCGCCGGATCCTCCGCAAAGCTCCAGAACAGCGGGGCCAGGCCACCCGGGACGGCCAGCGCGGCCCGGGCGTTCCCGATGGCGGCCGCGATCTTCGCCCGGTTCCTGATGATGCCGGCGTCCCCGAGCAGCCTGCTCACGTCGTCCGGGCCGAATTCCGCCACGACAGCCGGATCGAAGCCCCCGAACGCGGCCCGGAAGTTCTCCCGCTTGCGCAGGATCGTCAGCCAGGACAGGCCGGACTGGAACGCTTCCAGGCACAGCCGCTCGAAGATCCCCCGGTCATCGCGGACCGGGCGGCCCCACTCCCTGTCGTGGTAGGGGAGTTGTTCCGGGGCGGACAGGGCCCACGGGCAGCGCAGCCGGCCGTCCGGGCCGGGCTCCGCCGGGCGGCCGGGATCAGTCATCGCGGCCGGCGGCCGCGTCCTCGGACACCGCGGTCCCGGACACCGCGTCCCCGGACACCGCGGCCCCGGGCCCAGACCCGGCCGGCCCGGAGTCTTCCGGCCCGGAGTCGTCTGGCCCGGTGTCCACCGGGCCCGCCCCTGCAGCCCCGGTCTCCACCCAGACGGGCTCCACCGGGACGGGCTCCACCGGGACGGGCTCCCCTGACCCGGGCTCCGGGGCACGGCCGCCCGCGGCCCGGCGCGGCGGCGCGTCCCGCCCGGATGTCTCGGTGCGCGCTTTCGAGCGGGCCAGCAGCGTCGCCGTGATGGCCGGGTGGCTGCCGGTGGCCGCCCGCAACTCGGCGAGCTGCTGGCGGAGCACCGCGATCTCCACATCACGCTCGGTGATGACCTGCGCGATCCGGCTCAGCGCCTCGTCGGTGACAGCCGCGTTGTAGCCCCAGAGCGCGGACGGGGGGCGCAGCATCGCCACGTCGGCGGCGGTCATCACGTCGTCCAGGCTGGGCGGGAGGGAGTCCGTGGCGAACTCCGCCATCTCGCCCCCGCGGCCCATGGCCACGCTCACCACGCCGACGAGAATGACCACCCCGGCCAGTAGCAACAGAATTGGCACAATAGGAATCGTCCCACGCCTGGCGCCCGCCGACATCCAGGAGGAGCCGGCCGGCGCGGGTTTTCAGTCCCCGCCAACCGCCTCGGCCTCGGGATCAGCCGCCCGGCTGGGCCCGGGCTCGGCGCCGTTGCCCTGCGCGTGAGCGTCCCGGATCATGCGGATCACCTCGTCCGGATCATCCTGGACGGTGAGCAGTTCCTCGTCCCCGGCCGAGATGTTGCCGCTGGCCAGCATGGTGTCCCGGATCCAGTCCAGCAGGCCGGACCAGTACCAGCTGCCCACCAGCACGATCGGGAACTTCGTTATTTTCCCGGTCTGGACGAGCGTGAGCGCTTCGAAGAGCTCATCCAGCGTGCCGAAGCCACCGGGCAGGACCACGAACGCCTGCGAATATTTGATGAATACCGTCTTGCGGACGAAGAAGTAGCGGAACTCCAGCCCGATCTCGACGTAGTCGTTCAGGCCCATCTCCATGGGCAGTTCGATGCCCAGCCCGACCGAGATCCCGCCCACGCTGGTGGCGCCCTTGTTGGCCGCCTCCATGACCCCGGGGCCGCCCCCGGTGATGACCGCGTACCCGGCCCCGGCCAGGCCGCCCCCGATGCGCTCGGCCAGCTCGTACTCGCGGCTGCCGGGCCGGGCCCGCGCCGAGCCGAAGACGGTGACCGCGGGGCCGAGCTCGGCGAGCAGGCCGAACCCCTCCACGAACTCGGCCTGGATCCGCATCACCCGCCACGGGTCCGTATGCACCCAGTCGCTGGGCCCGCGCTTGTCGAGCAGCCGCTGGTCAGTGGTGGTCTGGGGGATGAAGTCGCCGCGCAGCATGGCAGGACCCTGACGGCGGATCCGGCGACGTGACTCAGATTGCACCCTTCGATCCTGCCACGGGATATGACCTGGTCAGCGGACGCGCCCCGGTTACGGGGTCTCCGCGCCTGCCAGCCGGCCACCTGCACGCTTCCCGGTCATGAGCCCGGCACCGCCCCGACACCACGCCGTCACCCGCCGGCATGGCGGGAGTCAAGGGTTCGTGTGGGCCCCGGGCCATGGGGCGGTCTGGGTCACTCCGGTCAGACTGCGCCGGTAACTTCGGCATGTGCCAAACAGCCGGCCGCGCCCGCCCCGCCCGCGGCGCCAGAAAGCCAGGCGCCGTGCGGTCATCGGGACCAGCCTGCTCGCCGTCGTCGCGGTGGGCGTCTATCTGGTGGTGCGCAGCCTCGCGCCGGTGATCGGTCCGGTGCTGATCGGGTCGGGATGCCAGGCGGCCGCCCCGCACCAGTCGGTGCTGCTCGATACGCAGCAGGCCAGCATCGCGGCCACGATCGCGGGCGTGGCCCACCAGCAGTCGATGCCGCGGGCCGCGGTCACCATTGCCTACGCGACGGCGATGCAGGAATCCAAGCTGCACGACCTGACCTACGGCGACATGGACTCGGTCGGCGTGTTCCAGCAGCGGCCCTCGCAGGGCTGGGGACCGGCCAGGAAGCTCGAGAACCCGATCTACGCCACGACCAAGTTCTTCCGCGCCCTGAAGGCTGTCCACGGCTACCAGACCATGCCCGTCTACCAGGCGGCCCAGGCGGTGCAGCACAGCGCGGACGGGTCCGCGTACATCCAGTACGAGCGGATGGCGGCGGAGATGACCAGCGCGTTCACCGGCCAGCGCGGGCACGCGGTCTACTGCTGGTCCCTCGCGGCGACCCCGCGCCACCCCGACGTGGGGGCCATCACCGAGGGCCTGACCAGCACCTTCGGTCACGCCACCGCGAACCTGGCCCGGACCGGGCCAGCCCACACGATGCTGGTCCCCACCGGGCACACCAAGCTCGGCTGGGAGGTGGCGTCCTGGATGGTCACCCACTCCGCCAGGTACGGCATCCACCAGGTGCGGTTCGGCGGTTACCAGTGGCGCGCCGCCGCCGGCACCAAGGGCTGGGTACGGGATGCGGGTGCACCGCCGGCAGGCACCATCCAGCTCAGCTGATAGCCTGCGGCCGGCTGGTGAAACTCGCGGCCCCGGGCGCGGCTGCGGCCGCCTTCGCGACATACTTGCCCAGGACCGGGATACTGGGAGGCCCCAGACCCACCGGGACAATGCCGGAAGAGGAGTTCCGACGTGACGTACATCATTGCGCAACCCTGTGTTGACGTCCTCGACAAGTCCTGCATCGAGGAGTGCCCCGTCGATTGCATCTACGAGGGCGAGCGCATGCTCTACATACACCCTGACGAGTGCGTGGACTGTGGCGCATGCGAGCCCGTCTGCCCGGTCGAGGCCATCTTCTACGAGGATGACGTGCCCGACCAGTGGAAGGACTTCTACAAGGCGAACGTGGAGTTCTTCAGCGATCTCGGCTCACCCGGCGGCGCGTCCAAGGTCGGGAAGATCAGCAAGGATCACCCCGTCGTGACGGCGCTGCCCCCGCAGGGAGAAGCGAGCTGACCCTCGCCGCACGCCTGCCCCGGTTCCCCTGGGATCTGCTCGCCCCGTACGGCCAGAAAGCCCGGGCCCACCCGGACGGGATCGTGGACCTGTCCGTGGGGACCCCGGTGGACCCGGTCCCGGGGGTGGTGCAGGATGCCCTCCGGGCTGCGGCCGACGCGCCCGGGTATCCGGCCACCCACGGCACCCGGGCGCTGCGCGAGGCCGCGGCCGGGTGGCTGGCCCGCCGCCACGCGGTGACGGTCGATCCGGACGCGGTACTGCCCCTGATCGGCACCAAGGAATTCATCGCCTCGCTGCCGGCCCTGCTCGGCTGCGGGCCGGGCGACGTGGTCTCCTACCCGGAGCTGGCCTACCCGACCTACGACATCGGGGCGCGGCTGGCGGGCGCCGATCCGGTGCCCGGGCAGGCTTCCCCGCTGCGGGCCGCGCACCCGGCCCACTAATCGCCGCAACGAACCGTCCGGCGCCGGTCCCCCCGGGCCGGCTCCGGCTGGCCTGGGTGAACTCACCGAGCAACCCCACCGGTCGGGTGCTCGGGCCCGGTGCGCTGCGGGACGCGGCGGCCTGGGCGCGGGACCAGGGCGCGGTCCTCGCGTCCGACGAGTGCTACATCGGCCTGGGCTGGGACGCCGAGCCCGTGTCCGTGCTGCATCCTGACGTCTGCGGCGGGTCGTTCGAGGGCTTGCTCGCGGTGCACTCGGTGTCCAAGCGGTCCAACCTGGCCGGTTACCGGGCCGGCTTCGTCACCGGCGACCCGGCGCTGGTCGCGCAGCTGCTGGAGATCCGCAAGCACGCCGGGATGATGATGCCCACCCCGGTCCAGGCGGCCATGACCGCGGCCCTCGCCGACGACGCCCACGCCGAACGGCAGCGTGAGGTGTACGCGGCCCGCCGCGACCAGCTGCGGCCGGCCCTGGAGAAGGCCGGCTGGACGATCACCCACTCCGAGGCGGGCCTGTACCTGTGGGCCTCACGCCCGGGGCACGACTGCTGGGCGTCGGTGGACCTGCTCGCGGAGGCGGGCATCCTCGTCGCGCCCGGTGAGTTCTACGGCCCGGCCGGGTCGCAGCACATCCGGGTGGCCCTCACCGCCACCGACGAGCGGGTGGCCGCTGCCGCCCGCCGCCTGGCCACCCTCGCCTGAGCTTCTCTCCGCGCCGGAACTGTCGTACCGACCTGGCACGGTTGCTGGTGCGAGGAAAGGAGGGGACCATGACTGCTGTGACCAGTCCCAGCGATGTCGCCCACCCCTTCACGGTCGCCGACCTGGGGGGGATGCCGGATGACGGTCGCCGGTACGAACTTATCGACGGGGAGCTCCTGGTGAGCCCGGCCCCTGGCTGGGCGCACCAGGAGGCGGTCATGGCGCTCTCGATCCTGCTGCGCCAGGCCTGTCCCGCTGACCTCCGGGTCCTGCCCGCCCCGTTCGCGGTGCGCCCGGACAAGTTCAACGAGGTACAGCCCGACGTCCTGGTGGCCCGGTATACCGACCTCACCGAGGACGACCTGCCCCGGGCCCCGGTGCTGGCCGTCGAGGTGATCTCGCCCACCAGCCGCCTCCGCGATGCCCACCTGAAGAAGGCGGTCTACGCCCGGCTCGGCTCCGCCTCGTTCTGGCTGGTCGACCCGGCCCGGGACAAGCCGTCGCTGACGGTGTTCGAGCTGGCTGGTGGCACCTACCGGGAAGTGGCCTGCGTGTCGGGGGACGAGGCGTGGACCGCCACGCAGCCGTTCCCGGTCCGGATCGTCCCGGCCGACCTGGTCCGCGGCCTGCATCCTTAGGCCGGCCAGGGCCCTCATAGGCTGTCGGTGTGCTCCGCCTCTATGACACCCGGACCCGGCAGGTCGAGACGATTGAGCCCGCCCGCCGTGGCCGGCTCAGCGTCTACAGCTGCGGGCCGACGGTGTACCGCCCGGCCCACGTCGGAAACCTGCGGTCCTACCTGCTGGCCGACCTGATCCGCCGCACCGCCGGGCGGCACCGGCTGCTGGTCACCAGCTGCCAGAACATCACCGACGTGGGGCACCTGGTCGATGACACCGAGATCGATCCCGAGGGCGAGGACAAGGTCGTGGTCCAGGCCCAGGCCGAGGGGAAGAGCCCGCTCGACCTCGCCCGGTACTACGAGGACGCGTTCCACGCTGACTGCGCCGCGCTGAACATCCACCCGGCCGACTTCTACCCGCGAGCCTCAGAGTCGATCGGCATGATGATCGACCTCATCGCCCGGCTGATCGAGACGGGCCACGCCTACCCGGTCCCCAGCGGCTCGGTGTATTTCGATGCCCGGTCCTTTCCCAGCTACGGCGAGCTGTCCGGCAACCGGCTCGACGACCTGCGGCCCGGCTACCGCAGCGCGGCCCGTGGTGGCCAGCCCGGTAGTGGCCAGCCCCGTGGTGGCCAGCCCGGTGGTGGCCTGCCCCGTGGTGGCAGGGAGGGCGCGGAGCCGGAGAAGCGCTTCCACGCGGACTGGGCCCTGTGGAAGCCCGCGCGAGCGGGACGGGAACTGACCTACGACTCCCCCTGGGGCACCGGCTTCCCGGGCTGGCACATCGAGTGCTCAGCGATGTCGATGCACTACCTGGGCGAGACCATCGACGTGCACACCGGCGGGATCGACCTGCGCTTCCCGCACCACGAAGACGAGCGGGCCCAGTCCAACTCGGTAACCGGCCACGAAGTTATCCAGCACTGGGTGCACGGCGAGCACCTGCTGTTCGAGGGCCGGAAGATGTCCAAGTTGACCGGCAACGTGGTGCTGCTGGCCGACCTTCCCGCGCGTGAGCTGGACCCGCTCGCGCTGCGGTTCGCGTTCCTGGACCACCGCTACCGGCAGCAAGTGAACCTGACCTGGGCAGTGCTGGAGGCGGCGGACCGGACGCTGCGGCGATGGCGCGAACGGGTCGCGGAGTGGGCCACCTGGCCGAGCAAGGCGATGTGCGCGGGGTACGTCAGCAACTTCCACGCGGCCTTCGACGACGACCTGGACACCCCCGCCGCACTGCGGGTCCTGCGTGCCCTGGAGAAGGACGCCGACATCCCGCCCGGGGCCAAGTTCGAGACGTTCGCCCACGCGGATCACCTGCTCGGCCTGGACCTGGCGCGGGACATCGGCCGGGCGCCCGCGCCGAGGCCGCTCCCGGACGGGGCAGCGGAGCTGCTGAAGGCCAGGACCGCCGCCCGGGCCGCGGCCGACTGGGCCGCCTCAGACCGGCTCCGCGACGAGCTCGGCGCGCTCGGCGTCACGGTCACCGACACAGCCCGGGGCCAGGCCTGGACCGTCCGCGCGCCGCTCCCGCCGGGACGCTGACCCAGGTTCTGGCTGACCTGGGGAAACGGCGCTCAGGATCCGGCCTTCCGTGTCGCCCGGGCTACGCGAATGTTACAGCAGTGTTTCCGAGCGCCCTTTCGTGTTAACACGCAACGATTCCCCGGTCACGCCTCAGACTTCGCAACGAATTCGCGCTTACACGCAGTTCATGCGCATATCTGCTCCTCCCTCCAGGCCATACGCTGAACGAGATGATCCATGGTGCCGAGAGGAGGCCCGATGACCCAGACGTACCCTGCCACCACGGTCACTGCGCTGCCGTCGCCTGCGCTGCCGTCGCCTGCCTTGCGGTCCACTGCCGTGCCGCCCAGGCTGCCCCAGCCCCGGGCCTACCTGATGTGCCCGCCGGACCATTTCACGGTGCAGTACTCCATCAACCCCTGGATGGCCAGCGGGGAACCCGTGGACACCGCCCGGGCCATGCTCCAGTGGCAGCTGCTGCGCGACACCTACCGCTCGCTCGGCCACTCGGTCGAGCTCATCGACGCCCGCCCCGGCCTGCCGGACATGGTCTTCGCGGCCAACGGCGCCACGGTCATCGGGGGCACCGTCCTGGGGGCCCGGTTCCGGCACCCCGAGCGGGCCGCGGAAGGACCCGCCTACCTGGAGTGGTTCCGCGGCCGCGGCTTCACGTCGGTGCACGAGCCACGGCTCGTCAACGAGGGTGAGGGGGACATCGTGCCTGCGGGCCGGGTGATCCTGGCCGGGCACGGGTTCCGCAGCGACCCGGACGTCCGGCACGATCTCGAGCAGCTGTTCGGGCTGCCGGTGGTCAGCCTCCGCCTGGTGGACCCCCGGTTCTACCACCTGGACACGGCCCTGTGCGTGCTCGACGCCGGCACCGCCGCCTACTACCCCGCCGCGTTCGACGACGCCGGCCGGGCCGCCCTCGCGGTGTGCTTCGCGGAGCTGATCGAGGCCACCGACGAGGACGCCGCGGTACTCGGGCTGAATGCGGTGAGCGACGGATACCACGTCGTCCTGCCCGCCCAGGCCATGGCCCTGTCGGCCCAGCTCGCCGCCCGTGGCTTCGAGCCGGTGCCGGTGGACATGTCCGAATTCCGCAAGGCTGGAGGCGGCCCCAAGTGCTGCACACTGGAGGTACGGCCATGAGAGGGGGAAGCACCGTGACCGTGGGAACGGAAGACCTGCGGGCTCTGTCCGAGGCACACAGCGCGCACAACTACCACCCGCTGCCCGTCGTGATCGCCGAGGCCGAGGGGGCCTGGGTCATCGATGCGGACGGCCGCCGCTACCTGGACATGCTCGCGGCGTACTCCGCGCTCAACTTCGGCCACCGCCACCCGGCCCTGATCGCGGCCGCGCAGCGGCAGCTGGACCGGGTGACCCTGGTCAGCCGGGCCTTCGACCATGACCAGTTCGGCCTGTTCTGCGCCGAGCTCGCGGACCTCGCGGGCATGGAGATGGTGCTGCCGATGAACACCGGCGCGGAGGCGGTGGAAACGGCGATCAAGACCGTCCGCAAGTGGGGTTACGAGGTCAAAGGCGTGCCCGCCGACGAGGCGGTCATCGTGGCGTTCGACGGCAACTTCCACGGCCGGACCACGACGATCGTCAGCTTCTCCACCGACCCGGACGCGCGCGCCTCATTCGGGCCGTACACCCCCGGCTTCCGCCTGGTCCCCTACGGGGACGCCGCCGCGCTGGCCGAGGCGATGGACCGCAACGTGGTCGGCGTCCTGATCGAGCCGATCCAGGGGGAGGCCGGCGTGGTGGTGCCGCCGCCGGGCTACCTGGCGACCGTGCGGGATCTGTGCACGGCGCACGGGGCGCTGATGATCGCCGACGAGATCCAGTCCGGGCTGGGCCGGACCGGTGCTACCTTCGCCTGCGAGCACGAAGGGGTACGGCCCGACGTGTACCTGCTCGGCAAGGCGCTCGGCGGCGGGATCGTCCCGGTTTCCGCGGTCGTGTCGTCCCGGGAGATCCTCGGTGTCTTCCAGCCCGGGCAGCACGGCTCGACCTTCGGCGGGAACCCGCTGGCCTGCGCGGTAGGCCGCGAGGTCATCGCGCTGCTGGCCACCGGTGAGTACCAGGACCGGTCCGCGAAGCTGGGCCGCCACATGCACGACCGGCTGTCGGCGCTGCCCCGGGACCTGGTCCGCCAGGTGCGCGGGCGCGGCCTGTGGGCCGGGATCGAGTTCACCTCGCTGTCGGGCCGGGTCGCCTGTGAACGGCTGGCGGCGCTGGGCGTGCTGGCCAAGGACACGCACGGGACCGCGATCCGCCTGGCACCACCCCTGATGATCAGCGAGCCGGACCTGGACTGGGGCCTCGACCAGGTCGAGGCCGCGATCCGCGGGTAGCCGCATCCGGGGGCCGCGTCCGCGGGCCGGCGGCGTCCGCGGGTGCCGCGTCCGCGGGCCGGCCGTCCGCGGGTGCCGCGTCCGCGGGGCAGCGGCCGGCCGGATAGCCAGCCCGGTCAGTCGCTGTTCAGCGCGCGGTACCGGCCGGCGTAGTGGATCAGCGGCCGGCCGCCGGGCCGCGGCTCGCTGACCCCGATGACCTCGCCGACCACGATGGTGTGGTCGCCGCCATCGTGCACCGCCGTGGTCTGGCACTCGATGACGCCGAGCGCGTCGTCCAGCGCTGGCGCCCCGGTCTGCGGGCCCGGATGGTGCGCGATCCCGGCCAGCTGGCCGTCCAGCGGGCGGCCCCGGGTCGCCAGCCAGCGGGCCACCTTTTCCGCGTCCTCATCCAGCACGGACACGGCCCAGAACCCGGCGTCCAGCACCGCGTCGTGGAACCGCGCGATCTTCTCGGCGCAGAACAGCACCCGCTGCGGTTCCAGGGACACCGAGGCGAAGGCGGTCACGGTCATCGCGTGGTCCACGCCGCCGGCGTGGGTGGTCACGACCATGATGCCGCTGGCGAACTGGCCGGCGACGCGGCGGAAGTCAGCGCCGTCGGCTGGCGTCATGAACTGAAGCTCGAGCGCCGCGGCATAGAGGTCCGGGACGGCCCGGTCCGGGCCCGCCAGACCAGGGCCAGGACCACGCCCGCGGCCGCGCACGCCGACCCGCCGTAGAGATACCACTCGCCCGGGGTTGTGTTGTTGATGATCACGCTCCCGCCGGGCGTAGGCAGGCTCAGCAGCACGGATACGGCGAACCAGCCCAGGGCCGGGAGCAGCGCCCCGGCCGCCGAACCCATCCCCACCGCGCCGAGCACGCACGTGAGCCCGATCGCCACGGCCAGCAGCACGGCGGCCAGCGGGAAGGACCCCACCTCGCGGGAGAACTGGAAGCAGCCGACCAGACCTTCCAGCGCGCCCAGCAGGAACAGCAACGCGTAGGCGCCGCCGGTGACGAAGGCCTGGTCGTCCCGCGGCGCGGGCGGATTAGGCAAGCTCTTCACGGATTGCAGGCTATACGCCGCCCGGCACCTGCTTAGCGTCTGGCCGGCGACCCGCTGCCGCACCACCCCCAAACCCCCCGACGGCCCGCCCCCCGCGCGAACGACCACCACCGACTCATCAGTCACATGATCATGGCCAGCGCCGACATTTCCCGTGCGGCGTGCGTGCCACCGGGGTGTTTTGACCGTTTTGCCCGAACGTTTTGCGGGAAATGTCGGCTGAGCCACTGGTTACCCCAGGGCGGCGAATTACCCCAGGGCGGC
Organism: uncultured Actinomycetes bacterium; assembly: GCA_963723595.1. Classification (GTDB taxonomy): domain Bacteria; phylum Actinomycetota; class Actinomycetes; order Streptosporangiales; family Streptosporangiaceae; genus RYN-230. The sequence goes on along the minus strand of CAVRRQ010000006.1, from coordinate 968,267 downwards.
GAAGAGGTCGGTTTCGCGGCCATCCGCGCCGGACGGGCCCCGCGGGCCGGCCACCAGCGTGTAGTACTCGCGGGCCAGGATGCGCTGGCCCACCCAGTTGGACAGCGCGAAGAAGGGCTCGCGCACCGTGATCTGGGTGGCGTGCGCACGCATCGCGGCCGTCTTGGCGCCGAGATACGCGGTGCCGTCGATCTCGGTGGTCACCTCGTCGTCCGCGGCACCAAACGGCAGGGTGTCCGCGGCGGTCTCGGCGATGAAGCCGTCCGGCGCGGCCACCCCGTCCCGGCCGGACAGGTCGGTCGCCGCGGCCAGCACCGAGCGCGGCATGGCCGTAGCGTAGAACTTGGCCACTCGCCATGGGGCCGCGTCCGCAGTCCCGCGCGGGCCCCGGCCGGGCACCCTTCCACCCGGCAGGGCGTCCCCGCCCGGCACCGAGACAGCGGGATCCCCGGCCAGCTGGAAGGCGCGCCACGCCACCCGGTGGGCCTGGACGTGGTCAGGATGCCCGTAGAAGCCGCGGTCGTCGTAGCTCACCATGACCCGGGGGCGGACCTCACGGATGACGGCCACCAGGTCCAGCGCTGCCTCGCCGGTGTCCGCCCGCCAGAAACATCCGGGGTCATCGTTGCTGGGCAGGCCGATCATGCCGGAGTCGCGCCACCGGCCCGGGCCGCCGAGGAACCGGTGATCCGGCACCCCGAGGGCGGCGCAGGCCGTGTCGAGCTCCCCGATCCGGTACTTGCCGAGCAGGTCGCCGCGGCCCGCGCCCAGGTAGGCCAGGTCCGCGGGAATGATCTCGCCCAGCTCCCCGAGGGTGCAGGTGACCAGCGTCACCGGGACACCCGCGGCCGCGTACCGGGCCATGGTGGCGCCGGTCTCGATCGATTCATCGTCGGGGTGGGCGTGCACCAGCAGCAGCCCGCCTCCGGTCTCGGGGGTGCTCACACCGAGCGAGACTAGCTGGCGCGCTGCGGTGGCCCGCCCCGGTGGCAAGATCAGGCCATGACCGAAAGCTTCCCGCGTCAGCAGGCCAGGACCAGGCGGTTCTCCCTCGGCGTCCCGCGCTCGTTCACGGTGGCGCCGGACGGCAGCCGGGTCGCGTTCCTGCGCAGTAAGGGTGCCGACGACCCGGTGACCTGCCTGTGGCAGCTGCACGTGGCTACCGGGCGGGAGGAACTCGTGGCCGATCCCGCCACCTTGGAGCCGGCCGGAGAGGATCTCCCCCCGCAGGAGAAGGCCCGGCGCGAGCGCGCCCGGGAACAGGCCGGGGGGATCGTCGGGTTCGCTGCCGACCGCGCGCTCTCGGTGGCCGCGTTCGCCCTGGCGGGCCAGGTGTTCGTGGCCGGCCTAGGGGCCTCCCGCGGCCCGGACGAGGCCGGCGTCCCGGAGGCCGGAGGCGCGCCGGCGGGCCCCCGCCCAGTCGGCGCCCTGGCGCCCGCCTTCGATCCCCGCCCCGACCCGGCCGGCACGCGGATCGCGTACGTGCACCAGGGCGCGCTGCACGTGATCCGGATCGACCGTGACGCGCCTGGGGCTGGTGAGGTCAGTGGGCTGCATACGACGGGTGAGGCCCGTGCGAATGGGTATGTCAGCTGGGCTGCCGGTGCAGGTGCCGGGGACACGGATGCCGGGGACACAGGTGCCGGGGACACGGATGCCGGGGACACAGGTGCCGGGGACACGGATGCCGGGGACACAGGTGCCGGGGACATCGTGCTGGCCGACCCGGCGGGCTCCCCGGGAGTCTCCTATGGCGTGGCCGAATTCATCGCGGCCGAGGAGATGGGCCGGATGCGCGGCTACTGGTGGGCCCCGGACGGGGCCAGCCTCCTGGTCGCCCGGGTGGACGAGACCCCGGTCCAGTGCTGGCATATCGCCGATCCGGCTAATCCGGCCAGGTCCCCCGCCACCGTGGCCTATCCCGCGGCCGGCACCGCCAACGCCGGCGTCTCCCTGCTGCTGGCCGGCCTGGACGGACGCCGGACCGAGGTGGACATCGACTGGGCCGCGTTCCCCTACCTGGTCACCGTGGCCTGGGAGGCGGGCGGCGACCCGCTGATCGTGGTGCAGAGCCGCGACCAGCGGGTCATGCGGCTGCTCACCGCGGACCCGTCCACCGGCGCCACGGCCGTGCTGCGCGAGGACACCGACCCACGCTGGCTGGACATCGTGCCCGGGGTGCCCGCCCGGACCGGGGACGCCCGGATCGTCTGGGCCGCGGATTCCGGCGGGGCCCGGCGGCTGCTGGTCGGCACGCCGGGCGAACTGGCCGGGGGCCCCGGTGCTGCAGGCCCGGGGGCCGCGGTCACCCCGCCCACCCTGCAGGTACGCGAGATCCTCAGCGTGGACGGCGCCGCGGTCCTGTTCACCGCGTCGGCGGGCGATCCCACCGCGATCGGCTTGTGGCTCTACCGCCCGGACGTCCCAGGAAAGGACGGCCTGGCGGAGAACGGCCTGGCAGAGATCAGCCCGCCCGGTGGCGTGCACGCCGGGACCCGGGCCGGCGGCACCACGGTCATGAGCAGCCGCACGATGGCCCAGCCCGGCCCCGCCGTCCGGGTGCTCACCGACGCCGTCTCCGGGCCGGGCGCCGGCCGAGACGCTGTTACCGAGGCAGCCCAGATCGCCGTGCTGGCCGAGCCGCCGAACGTCCCGCCCCCGCATCCGGACCTGTTCGCCGCCGGGGCCCGGGAGATCCGCAGCGCACTGCTGCTGCCGTCCTGGCACGAGCCCGGCTCCGCCCGGCTGCCGGTGCTGCTGGACCCGTACGGCGGGCCGCACGCCCAGCGGGTGCTGGCCGTGCAGGGCGCGTTCCTCACCTCCCAGTGGCTGGCCGAGCAGGGCTTCGCGGTGCTGGTCGCGGACGGGCGGGGCACGCCGGGCCGGGGCCCGGAGCATGACCGGGCCGTCTGGCGCGACCTGGCCGGCCCGGTGCTCGAGGACCAGGTCGAGGCGCTGCAGGCCGCCGCCGCGCGCCATCCCGACCTGGACACCAGCCGGGTCGCGATCCGGGGCTGGTCGTTCGGCGGCTACCTGGCCGCGCTGGCGGTGCTACGCCGCCCGGACGTGTTCCACGCGGCGGTGGCAGGCGCCCCGGTCACCGACTGGCGGCTGTACGACACCCACTACACCGAGCGTTATCTCGGCCTCCCGGACGAGCAGCCGCAGGTGTATGAGCAGTCATCGCTGCTGGCCGACGCGCCCCGGCTGACCCGCCCGCTGCTGTTCGTCCACGGCCTAGCGGACGACAACGTGGTGGTCGCGCACACGCTGCGGATGTCCTCCGCGCTGCTGGCCGCGGGACGGCCGCACAGCGTGCTGCCGCTGTCCGGGGTGACGCACATGACCCCGCAGGAGGACGTGGCCGAGAACCTGCTGCTGCTCCAGGTGGGCTTCCTGCGCGAAGCCCTGGGCGCGAGCACCCCCGCGGGACCGTGAGCAGTACCACATAGTCCCGGCACCCGGTGAGCAGCACCCGCACCGCGTCCAGGCGGGGTGTAGTGAGAGTCACACGCAGCGGGCAACGCCACCAGGCCTAGTGGTGGTATGCATTTGAATAAAGTTCCAGTGCAGTGTTTTCAGTGCCGGGCGCGGGCGGGTGCGGGGGCAGCCAGCAGACGCGGAAGCACCCCATTCAGCTCAAGGGCGGAGACGTCACCGATGACGCAGGTAAGCCAGGCGCCAGCCAGAACCCGGGCGCAGATCCCGGACCGGACGCTGCGCAAGGACAACTGGCGGCGCGCACCGATCATCACCGCGACGCTGCTGACCATCTGGGTCGCGTACGCGGCCGTCCGCGTCTTCATGGGTCACTGGTACTGGGTGCCGCAGTACCACTACCTGACCCCGTTCTACTCACCCTGCGTCAGCGGCGAGTGCGTGCCCGGCTCGTCCAGCCTGGGCACCTGGATCCCGGCCGTGCCGCCGATCATTCCCTACGCGTTCGTGTCGCTGCCGTTCGTGCTGGGGTTCCGGCTGACCTGCTACTACTACCGGCGGGCCTACTACCGGGCCTTCTGGCAGTCCCCCACCGCCTGCGCGGTCCGCGAGCCGCACGCCACCTACAGCGGCGAGACGCGGTTCCCGCTGATCATGCAGAACCTGCACCGCTACTTCTTCTTCATGGCCCTGCTGATCTCGATCCTGAACACCTACGACCTGACCCAGGCGTTCCGCGGACCGGACGGCAACTTCGGCCTCGGCCTGGGCACCCTGATCATCCTGGTCAACGTGGTCTTCCTGTGGGCCTACACGCTGTCCTGCCATTCCTGCCGGCACATCACCGGCGGCAGGCTCAAGAACTTCTCCAAGCACCCGGCCAGGTACTGGGCCTGGACCCAGATCTCGAAGCTGAACGCGCGGCACATGCAGCTGGCCTGGATCACGCTCGGCACGCTGATGCTCACCGACCTGTACATCTTCCTGGTGGCCGCCGGGGTGTTCAGCGACCCGCGGATCTTCAACTGAGGCAGGCAAGGCAATGACGGACATCGAACGGCTCCCCTACGACGTCGTGGTGATCGGGGCCGGCGGCTCAGGCCTGCGGGCGGCGATCGAGGCCCGCCAGGCGGGCAAGAAGACCGCGATCATCTCCAAGTCACTGTTCGGCAAGGCGCACACGGTGATGGCCGAGGGCGGCTGCGCCGCCTCCATGGGCAACGCGAACCCCAACGACAACTGGCAGGTCCACTTCCGCGACACCATGCGCGGCGGCAAGTTCCTGAACAACTGGCGGATGGCCGAACTGCACGCCAAGGAGGCGCCGGACCGGGTCTGGGAGCTGGAGGCCTGGGGCGCGCTGTTCGACCGGACCAAGGAAGGCAAGATCAGCCAGCGGAACTTCGGCGGGCACGAGTACCCGCGGCTGGCGCACGTCGGGGACCGGACCGGGCTGGAGATCATCCGGACCCTGCAGCAGCGGGTGGTGGCGCTGCAGCAGCAGGACGCGATCGAGCACGGCGATCCGGAAGCCATGATCAAGGTGTTCTCCGAGACCACGATCACCCGGCTGATGCTGGACGGCGGCCGCGTCGCGGGCGCGTTCGGTTACGTCCGCGGCACCGGCCAGTTCCTGCTGTTCGAGGTGCCGGCCGTGGTGCTGGCCACCGGCGGCATCGGCAAGTCCTACAAGGTGACCTCGAACTCCTGGGAGTACACCGGGGACGGGCACGCGCTCGCCCTGCTCGCCGGGGCCAGCCTCCTGAACATGGAGTTCGTGCAGCTGCACCCGACCGGCATGATCTGGCCGCCGTCGGTCAAGGGCATCCTGGTCACCGAGTCGGTCCGCGGCGACGGCGGCGTGCTGCGCAACAGCGAGGGCCAGCGGTTCATGTTCAACTACGTGCCGGACGTGTTCCGCGCGCAGTACGCGGAGACCGAGGAGGAGGCCGACCGCTGGTACACCGACCCGGACCACAACCGGCGGCCGCCCGAGCTGCTGCCCCGGGACGAGGTGGCCCGGTCGATCAACTCTGAGGTCAAGGAGGGCCGCGGCACCGAGCACGGCGGCGTGTTCCTGGACATCGCCTCCCGGCGCCCGGCCGACTACATCCTGCAGCGGCTGCCGTCCATGTACCACCAGTTCAAGGAGCTGGCCGACGTGGACATCACCAAGGAGCCGATGGAGATCGGGCCCACCTGCCACTACGTGATGGGCGGCGTCGAGGTGGACCCGGACACCCAGGCGGCCAGCGTGCCCGGGCTGTACGCGGCGGGCGAGGTGTCCGGCGGCATGCACGGCTCGAACCGGCTGGGCGGCAACTCCCTGTCGGACCTGCTGGTCTTCGGCCGGCGGGCCGGCCAGGCCGCGGCCGGGCACGTGGACGAGGTCAGCACGGCCCCGCCGGCGGTCAGCCAGGCCGACCTGGACGCGGCGGTGGCCGAGGCGCTGGCCCCGCTGGAGCGGGCGGGCGGCGAGAACCCCTACGAGGTGCACGCGGCCCTGCAGCAGCTGATGACCGACCAGGTCGGGCTGATCAGGAACGAAGGCGAGCTGCAGAGCGCCCTGGCGGAGCTGGAGAAGCTCCGGGCCCGGGCGGCCCAGGTGAGCGTGGAAGGCGGCCGGGCCTACAACCCGGGCTGGCACCTGGCCCAGGACCTGCGCAACATGCTGCTGGTCTCGGACTGCGTGGCCCAGTCGGCGCTGGAGCGGCAGGAGTCGCGAGGCGGCCACACCCGCGAGGACTACCCGGAGATGTCACCGATCTGGCGGCAGGTCAACCTGGTGTGCACGCTCCCGGGCAGCCAGGACCAGGTGAACCTGGCCCGCCAGCCCGGCATCCCGATGCGCGAGGACCTGCTCAGGCTGTTCGAGCTGAGTGAACTGAAGAAGTACCTGACCGAGGGTGAACTGACCGGCGTGTCCGCCGGCTCGGCCGCCGCGCCGGAGGAGACGCGCTGATGACCTACAAGGCAGCGCTGCGCGTGTGGCGCGGCGACGACGGGCAGGGCCAGCTGGCCGACTACACGGTCGAGGTGAACGACGGCGAGGTCGTCCTCGACGTGCTGCACCGGCTGCAGGCCACCCAGGCCGGCGACCTGGCCATCCGGTGGAACTGCAAGGCCGGCAAGTGCGGCTCGTGCTCCATGGAGATCAACGGCCGGCCCCGGCTGGCCTGCATGACCCGGATGTCGGTCTACGCCGAGGACGAGACGCTCACCCTTACCCCGCTGCGCACCTTCCCGGTGATCAGGGACCTCGTCACCGACGTGTCGTTCAACTACGCCAAGGCCCGGGAGATCCCGTCGTTCACCCCGGACCCGTCGATCGGGCTGGGCGAGTTCCGGATGCAGCAGGTCGACGTGCAGCGGTCCCAGGAGTTCCGCAAGTGCATCGAGTGCTACCTGTGCCAGAACACCTGCCACGTGATCCGGGACCACCCGGAGAACGAGCGCGAGTTCGCCGGCCCGCGGTTCCTGATGCGCATCGCCGAGCTGGAGATGCACCCGGCGGACGAGGCGGACCGCCGCGAGATCGCCCAGGACGACTTCGGCCTGGGCCTGTGCAACATCACCAAGTGCTGCACCGAGGTCTGCCCGGAGAACATCAAGATCACTGATAACGCGCTGATCCCGCTGAAGGAGCGCGTGGTCGGGCGCAAGTACGACCCGCTGACCTGGCTCGGCAGCAAGATCGGGCGCCGGCCCCACCACGACACCCCGCCCGTCCCGGCCAAGAAGGCCTGACAACCTTAAATTCTCCGCAACGAGAACCGTCCCGGGCCGGTCCCCCGGCACAGGACGGGAGCGTCCGGATTATGGGCAGGTGGCCGCGGCGCCTGCGCCGGCGACCGGCAACAGCCCCGGGTTCGCCGCGCAGGTGCGGCGGCACCAGGGACCGCGGCCGGGGTGACCGGTTTCTTAACTGAAACTTTGACTGGCCCAGCCCGGGCGCCTTCACCAGGTCTAATAGTCTCAGACCGGCTTCCGGATCCCGCGGGGGAAAGGTCTGCATGTCGCATCTGACGTATCTCGAGGCTGGTGTGGTCGGCCTGATCCAGGGCGTGACCGAGCTGTTCCCCGTGTCCAGCCTGGGGCACAACGTGCTGATCCCGGCGCTGATCGGCGGCAGCTGGGCCACCGACCTGAACGTGGCCAAGCCCGAGTCGCCGTACCTGGCCTTCATCGTGGGCATGCACGTGGCCACCGCGATCGCCCTGCTCATCTACTTCTGGCGGGACTGGGTCCGGATTTTCGGCGGGTTCTTCACCTCGCTGGGGCACTGGCAGGGATGGCACCCGCGGGTCGCGACCCGGGACGAGCGGCTGGCCTGGATGATCATCCTGGCCACGATCCCGGTCGGCCTGGTCGGCCTGGTGGCCGAGCACGCGTTCCGGGTCCTGTTCGGCAAGCCGATCCTGGCCGGCGTGTTCCTCATCGTGAACGGCGTGATCCTGTACTGCGGGGAGAAGTTCCGCCCCCGGGCGTCGGTCCAGGCCGACCAGGAGGTGGCCGCCCAGCGGGCTGGAACGCTGGCGCCCGCGGGTCCCGGGGGCGCCGCCCGGCCCGGCGCCCGGCCCGCATCCGACGGCCACCAGGCGGTGCGCGAGGACGAGATCACCCAAGCCCTGGCCTCCGACGAGCGGCTGGCCGGGATGGGCTTCAAGGAGGCGGTCATCATCGGCGCCTCCCAGATCCTGGCCCTGTTCGCGGGCATCAGCCGCGACGGCGTGACGATGGTGACCGGCATGGCCCGGGGCCTGTCCCGGGAGGACGCGGCCCGGTTCGCGTTCCTGCTCGCCACCCCCGTCATCCTGGCCGCCGGGGTACTCAAGGTGCCTGACCTGCTCGGCCCCCTCGGCCACGGGATCCGCGGCCAGATCCTGCTCGGCAGCGTGCTGTCCGGGCTCGGCGCGTACGTGTCGGTCCGGTTCCTGGTCCGCTACTTCCAGACCCGGACGCTGTACCCGTTCGCCATCTACTGCTTCGTGTTCGGCCTGCTCAGCGTGATCTATCTCGGCGTAATCAAGTAGCGCTTTCCGGGCTTTGCTTTTCCGTACGATGGGTCTGCCCGCAGGGCGCCCGCACCCTGGCACCCCGCAGACCGAAAGGCTCCCATGACCCACCTGACCTACCTTGAGGCTGCCGTCGTCGGGCTCGTCCAGGGCGTGTCCGAGCTCTTCCCGGTGTCCAGCCTGGGTCACAACGTGCTGATCCCGGCGCTGGTCGGCGGCAGCTGGGCCAGGGACCTGAATGTGGCCGACGCGAACTCGCCGTACCTGGCCTTCATCGTGGGCATGCACGTCGCGACCGCGATCGCCCTGCTGATCTACTTCTGGCGGGACTGGATCCGGATCATCGGCGGCTTCTTCAGCTCGATCCGCCGCCGCGAGGTGCAGACCCGGGACCAGCGGCTGGCCTGGATGATCATCCTGGCCACGATCCCGGTGGGGCTGGTCGGCGTGGTCGCGGACAAGCCGTTCCGGGAGATCTTCGGCAAGCCCATCCTGGCCGGGGTGTTCCTGATCATCAACGGCGTGATCCTGTACTGCGGCGAGCGGTTCCGCCCGCGCGTCATCGATCCGGGCCGACCAGGACATCGCCGTGCAGCGGCAGCGGGCGCTGATGCCCGCGCCCGCCGGGGTACGGCGGCAGCCCGTCCGGCCGGGCCGGGGATGGCCCGCCAGGCCCGGCACGCATCCGGCCAGCAGGCCGCGCGCCAGGAAGAACTCGTGCAGGCGATCCAGGCCGACGAGCGGCTGTCCCGGATGGGCTACCTGCGGGCCCTGGTCATCGGTGCGTCACAGATCTTCGCCCTGCTGGCCGGGATCAGCCGGGACGGGATCTCGATGGTGACCGGCATGTCGCGCGGCCTGTCCCGCGAGGACGCGGCCCGGTTCGCGTTCCTGCTCGCCACCCCGGTCATCCTGGCCGCGGGCGTGCTCGAGCTGCCCAAGCTGACCGGCCCGGAAGGCCACGGCATCCACGGCCAGATCCTGCTGGGCAGCATCCTGTCCGGGGTCGGCGCCTACGTCTCGGTCCGGTTCCTGATGCGGTACTTCCAGACCCGCACCCTGACCCCGTTCGCGATCTACTGCTTCGCGTTCGGCCTCGGCCGCGTGATCTACCTGGGCGTCATCAAGTAGGCGCCCACGGCCGGCACGGAGCTGGGCTCGGCTCGCCCCGGGAGCGGCGGGCGCGGACCCGGAAGCGGTCCTTGGCGTCCAGCACCACCTTGCGCAGCCGGACCGCACCTGGGGTGACCTCGGCGCACTCGTCGTCGTCGCAGAACTCGAGAGCCTGCTCCAGGCTGAGGACCCGCGGCGGGACCAGGCGCTCCAGTTCCTCGCCGGTGGACTGGCGGACGTTGGTGAGCTTGCGCTCCCGGGTGATGTTCACGTCCATGTCGTCGGCCCGCGAGTTCTCGCCGACGATCATGCCCTCGTAGACCTCGGTGCCCGGCGCGACGAACAGCGTGCCCCGTTCCTGGAGGGTGAACATGGCGTAGGCGCTGGCCACACCGGTCCGGTCGGCGACCAGCGACCCGGTGGGACGCATCCGCATCGGCCCCGACCACGGCTCGTACCCCTCGAACACGTGGTGCGCGATGCCCGTGCCCCGGGTGTCGGTCAGGAACTGGGTCCGGAAGCCGATCAGGCCGCGCGAGCGGGACGATGAAGTCGAGCCGCACCCAGCCGGTGCCGTGGTTGGTCATGTGCTCCATCCGGCCCTTGCGCAGGGCCAGCAGGGTGGTGACCGCGCCCAGGTACTCCTCGGGCACATCCACGGTCAGCCGCTCTACCGGCTCGTGCAGCTTGCCGTCCACCTCACGGGTGACCACGGTGGGACGCCCGACGGTGAGCTCGTAGCCTTCCCGCCGCATGGTCTCGACCAGCACCGCCAGGGCCAGCTCGCCGCGGCCCTGCACTTCCCAGGTGTCCGGCCGCTCGGTGGGCAGCACCCGCAGCGACACGTTGCCGACCAGCTCCCGGTCCAGCCGGTCGCGCACCATCCGCGCGGTGACCTTCGAGCCCTTCTCCCGCCCGACCAGCGGCGACGTGTTCACCCCGATGGTCATGGAGATAGCGGGCTCGTCCACGGTGATCAGCGGCAGCGGGCGCGGGTCGTCGGGGTCGGCCAGTGTCTCACCGATCATGATCTCCGGGATGCCGGCCACCGCGATGATGTCGCCGGGCCCGGCGCTCTGGGCGGGCACCCGCTCCAGCGCCTCGGTGCGGAACAGCTCAGTGATCTTCACCCGCTCGATGGAGCCGTCCCGGCGGCACCAGGCGGCCTGCTGGCCCCGGATGATCTCGCCCGACTCGATCCGGCACAGGGCGATACGGCCCAGGTAGGCGGACGCGTCGAGGTTGGTCACGTGGGCCCGCAGCGGCTCGTCCGGGTCGTAGGTCGGCGCGGGCACGGTGTCGCGCAGCACGGTGAACAGCGGCTCCAGGTCCGCCGCGTCGGGCAGCGTGCCGTCCTCCGGGCGGTTCAGCGAGGCGCGGCCCGCCCGGGCCGACGCGTACACGATCGGGAACTCGATCTGCTCCTCGGTGGCGTCCAGGTCCAGGAACAGCTCGTAGCAGGCGTCCACGACCTCGGCGATCCGCGCGTCCGGGCGGTCCACCTTGTTGATGACCAGGATGACCGGCAGGCTGGCCTCCAGCGTCTTGCGGAGCACGAAACGGGTCTGCGGCAGCGGGCCCTCGCTGGCGTCCACCAGCAGCAGCACCCCGTCCACCATGGACAGGCCGCGCTCGACCTCGCCGCCGAAGTCCGCGTGGCCGGGGGTGTCGACGATGTTGATGGTCAGGCCGCCGTGCGCCACCGCGGTGTTCTTGGCCAGGATCGTGATGCCCTTTTCGCGCTCCAGGTCGCCGGAGTCCATGACCCGGTCGTTGACCTGGGCGCCAGCCCGGAACGCTCCGGACTGCCAGAGCATGGCGTCAACCAGCGTCGTCTTGCCGTGGTCCACGTGCGCGACGATGGCTACGTTGCGCAGCTCATCACGGGTGGCAAGCTGGGTCTGGCGAGCGGGCATACGGGAATCTCATTTACCTCGGAAGTGGGAGCGGCGCATACTGGCGCCTGCTCTATTCTATTCGCTGCTGATCACCGAGCTATCCGGCGAACGCGGCTGACTGGGCCTGGGGGTGGGGCGGTCCCGGCGGAGCACCGCGAGCAGTTCTTCGTAGGGGCCGATCAGGTAGGCCTCGTCCCCGGCCTGCAGCCGGGTACCGCGGCGCGGCGGGTGCTCCAGGTAGCCCTGGCCGGACGTCCGGCTGATGGCCAGGACCCGGGTCCCTGCCCCCAGGTCCCGCATGGCCAGCCCGTCCAGGCCGCCGCCGCGGGTTACCTTCAGCCGGGCCACCAGCAGCGGCTCGTCGCCCACGTAGAACGTGTTCAGCACGTCCAGGCCGAGGGCCGCGCCAACGAACCACGGGGCAGCAAGTGCCGCGGTCGATCTAACGTTGCGGAACCCGAAATTATGCCGGACGGAGCGGGCCAGCTGCGGGTCGAACATGCGCAGCACCACGGGCGTGCGGTCCCAGCCGCCCAGCTTCCCACCCCACCTTTCCATTCCATCATCACTTCACACCCACCCACTCACTCCACTCCGGCCTGGCTGAGGTGCCGGTTGCCTTCGTGCTTCTCGACCACGACCACATCGCTGCCGGCGGCGACCAGGCGGGAGGCGGCCTGCATGCCGACCGAGCCCAGGCCGATGACCAGCACCTGGCCGCGCAGCCCGGTGATCCGCCGGCGGCCCAGTGATTCCTCGATGCGGCGGCTGATCAGCATGTTGGTGAGCATGGCGAAGAACACCGCGACGAACAGGGCGCCGAGCAGCATCAGCAGGATGCCCCCGCCCATCAGCCACGGGCTCTGGTTACCGGAACGAGAAGTCGCCGTAGCCGACGGTGGTGGCCCGTGCTCCACCGCTGAAGTACGCGGCGTCAGCAGCGGATGTGGTGGCCACCCAGCCGGTAGCAGCCAGCCGCAGGATCACCGTGGACGCCGACGATCACGTGCCGCTTCGCGCCAGTTCGACGAGGGCACCGAGCGCTTCTTCGAGCGGCACCTCCTCAGGCGGCGCGTTACCCCGGCGCCAGGCTGGCGCCCCACAGACGCAGGTAGGGTAAACGGACTGAACCCGGCGGCCATGTCGAGCAGCGCATCCTCGACCTGGTCCGCACCGTCTCCGGCAGGCTGCGGTCAGCCAGCCACCGGCTGGGTCCCGCGTACGCCCCTCCCACCCGGTCAGGGTGGCATCGGGCAGATGTCAGGCGATGAGCGGGCGGAGGTGCGTGAGACCGTGGCGCTGGCTGTGTCGAAGACTCGGACCCCTGGTCCACCGCTGGGCGCAGAACCCCGATTACGCCGGTCACGTCTTCGGGCAGCCCGATCACTCCGGGACCGGCCAGCTGCATGGCACCGTATCCGAGCCGGGCGCACTCGGTCCTGCCCGCCCAGCAGGTGGGTGGCGACGAACTCTCTCGTCGGTGCGCATCTGGTCATATCTTCCTACCTTTCTCCGTGTGTCCTGCCGGAGTTCCGGCCTCGCCGACGCCTCAGTTCAACGTCGCCAGGCATGGACTCGATAGTGTTTCGGCGAGGGTGTGCAACCACTGGCGCAGCAGTCCTTCCCCGGCGGGGGTGAACAGCCCCGGCACCGAGCCGAGTCGAGTGAGTAGCAGCGGGCGGCCTGGCAGGCGTCGCTGTGCTCTGGCGGGTACCCGGTGAGCTCAGACATCAGCGCGGCACGCTTCAGCGTGCCAGCCGGTCCGGTGGCAGATCCCCCGCCGTGAACCAGCTGCGTGACGCAGCCAATCGCCATGGCCGTCGTCACGGCCACCGCCTCGTCAACGCCTATCGGAGGGTCCGCCTTTGCGCGCTGCTAGGCCGCGACATCGCCGCCCCCGCCCAGCGTCCCCCCGCCGCCTCGCTCCCCGGCCTCGCCCCGCCCTAAGCCCGGCGGGGACCTAAGTACCCGGCGGGGAGCGGAGATAGGGAATCTTCCCGATGTGGCGCCGGGGGCCTTACGACGAACCTCAAGGTGTGCGGTCATGACCGTGGCCGCGAACCGAGGAGGATGTCGTGCATCCAGTGATCCAGTCGGCTGTGGCCGCTCAGCACGTCCAGGACATGCTCGACCACGCCGCCGACCAGAACCGGGCCCGTGAGGCCCGCCGGAACCGGCCAGGCCGCCACTGGCGTCGCCACGCGCGCCCGGCCGCCGCGGCCCGCACCGCCCGCCGCGACCCGGCGCCCGCCCAGTGCGCCGCCGAGTAACCGTCCCGCCCCGGCCCGGTTCCGGGCCGGCGGCCCGCACCTCAGTCCCTCCCCGGCCCCTCTTGTGGGTCCGGGGAGGACCGCAGGTGGAGGGCGAAACGCCGGAGTACTACTGTCAGTGACTCCCGGCTTCCTGGCCGTTCCGCGCAGGCCTGGCTGGTCCGCAGGCCGGCTGCCGAACGGACCGTTTGGAACGCGTGTTCGATTATTTGCTATTGTCATGGCATGGCAGCGTACGTTCCGCCGGGCTGGCCGACCGGGGTGCACCCGCCAGGCAGTACCGACTTCGAGGCCACCGCCGTGGCCTGGCTGCTCGACGTGGTGCCGCCCGACTACCGTCTGTACGGGGTGCTGCGGCGGCATCCGATCGCGCTGGCCAGCATGGCTCATCACCATGTGGCGGCGTGCGTACAGGGCGCCCGCGAGGGGTACCGCAGCGCCCGGACCGAACTGGGCGGGGCGCTCCCCGCGCACGGAGTTGACGCGGTGCTGGCCGCCTACCGCAGCGAGGGCCGCCGGCTCGTGGACACCGCGCGGGCCGTCGATCTGATCGGCCGGGCCCTGCGCGGTGAGGTGTTCAGCCCCCGGCTCCGCGCCGAGTAAAACCGGGCGCTCAGGGGGCGGCGCGGATGGCGAGCACGGCCATCCCGTCCACCGCCGGGTGGCCGCCGAAGGTCCGGACCTCCTCGTGGACCTTGTCCGCCACCACGTCCGCGGTCAGCCCGGTGCAGGCGGCCAGCAGCCGGGCCAGCCCGTCGTCGTCATCGAGCAGCCGGTCGCCGTCGCGCCGCCTGGTCACCCCGTCGGTGACGCAGAGCAGCAGGTCCCCGGGGCCGAGGGTGACCTGCTGGGCGGTGAAACCCTGGCCCTCGATCACGCCGAGCACCGGCTGCGAGGCCGCGGCCGTCCCGGGCCGTCCCTGGCCCCGCAACGCCAGCGGCAGCGGCTGCCCCGCGCAAGCGAGCAGTATCTGGACCGGGGAGCCCGGCACGGTCTCCCCGGGCGTGACTTCCCCCGGCCTGACTTCCCCGGGCGTGACTTCACCGTGCACGAGGGTCAGGAACGTCCCCGGCGCACGCTCGTCCAGGATCAGCTGGTTCAGCCGGTCCAGCGCGGCGGGGATGCTCAGCCCGGCGGCGCCCAGGATGCGCAGCGCGTTGCGGGCCAGGGAGGTCACCGCCAGGGTGGCGGGACCCGTCCCGCACACCTCGCCGATGGCGAATCGCCAGCGTCCGCCGGTCACCGGGAACACGTCGCAGAAGTCGCCCCCCGCCTCAGCGCCGGACAGGCCGGCCCCGGGGAGGTCGTGCGCGAAGGCCAGCTCGACGCCGGGGACCCGGGGCAGCTCGTGCGGCACCAGGCTGGCGCGCAGCGCCGCACTGGCCTGCCGGTGCTGGGCGGCGAGCCGGGAGTTCTCCAGGGCGAGCGCGATCCGCCCGGCCAGGTCCTCCGCCAGCCCCTGCACCTCCCGGGACGGCCGGCCGCCGTGCGGGCCACCCAGGATGAGCAGGCCCAGCGGGCCTTCCTGGCTGGTGAGCGGGAAACACCAGGCGCCCCGGGCGGCCAGGTCAGCCACGCCGGCTGGGGCGTCCGCCGGGACCACCGCGGCCAGCGGCCAGGAGCGGGGGGCCCCGGCACGGGCCCCGGGAGCGCCGCCTGGGACCACCCGGGGGGCGAAGCTCGGCGGCGCGCGGTCGCAGCCCAGGTTCAGCAGCCAGGTCAAGGCGCCCGCCAGCGATTCGTCCGCGTGGCGCGCCACGGTGAGCCGCAGGTCACCGCCGGGACCAGCGAGCAGCACCGCACACCAGGCCGCGAGCCGGGGCACGGCGACCCGCCCGGCCACGGCCAGGATCCGGTCCTGGTCCAGCGAGCCGGCCAGCAGCGCGCTGGCTTCGGCGAGCACCCCGATCCGGGCGCGGCGGGTGCGCTCCAGCTCCGCCAGCCGGGCACGTTCCAGGACTGGTCCCACCTGGTCGGCCAGCTGCTGCAGCCGCTGGACGTTGCCGTCCGCGAACCGGCCCGGCCGGGCGGCCGCGACGGCCAGCACCCCGGTCACCCGGCCGTCCACCATGAACGGCACGGTCGAGACGGATGGTGCGGTGCGCAGCCACGCGGCCGGGCTGAGCCCGCTGGCCGCGCGGACTCCCAGATTCCCGTCTTCGTCCGCGACCAGGGCATACGCGCTGTCGGCGGACATGATCTCCCGGGCCGACGCCACACACCGGCCCAGCAGCGCGTCGTAGCCGGACTCGCCCGGCGTGCTGACCTCGGTCGCGGCAGCCGGGGGCAGCGTACTGGCCTGTGCGGTGACGACGTTCCAGGGCCCGGCCGGAACGACAGCGTCCAGCTCCTCAGGCCCCGTCCCGGCTCCCCGTACCCCGGCCGGACCGCCGGGAAGGCCCATCCGGAACCAGACGGCCTTGGCGTCGGTCCCGTAGCTGACCCCCCAGGCGGCCGCCAGGGCGGAGGGCAGCAGCAGGCCGCGGCCGCCGGTGCGCTCCGCGGGAACGGTGTCGTCGGGCGCGGGGCCGGGCACCATCCGGGCCGGGTGACTGTCCCGGACCACGACTTCCACCGCCCCGGCGGCGAGCTTGCAGGTGACCTGGACCTGAGTGCCCGCGTGTACCACGGCGTTGGTGACCAGCTCGCTGGTCAGCAGGACCGCGTCGTCGACCAGGCCGCCGTCCGCCGCCGCGTCCGCGGCCGTGCCAGGCCCGGCCTCCAGCCACGAGCACAGCGTGTCGCGCACGAACTTGCGGGCCGCCGCGACGGCCGCAGGCTCAGGCAGGTACGCCGCGCTCGCGACGAGGTCCTTGCGTCCCTTCACGTGCCCTCTTGGCTTCCCAGATGATCAAGTAAGGTCGCCCGCGACGGGCGCCGGCCGTGACCAGCCATCGCCGGCTATGTACTCCCGCACCACCTTCGCGGGGACACCAGCGATCACGCAGCGGTCAGGCACCAGGCCACGGACCACCGAGCCCGCGGCCACCACCACATTACGGCCGATCTGCGCGCCTGGCAGCACGATCACGCCAGCTCCTAGCCACGTTCCCGGGCCGATGGACACCGCGGTGTTGCTCGGCCACTGCCGCCCGATGGGCACGTCCGGGTCGGCGTATCCGTGGTTCTGGTCGGTGATGTAGACGTACGGGCCGGTGAACACGTCGTCGCCGATCACGATCGAATGGTGCGCGATGATGTGGCTGCCGCGGCCGATCACGCAGTGGTCGCCGACCCGCAGCACCGGCGTGTCGCCCAGCTGGTGGCCGGGAACCAGGCCTGCGGTCAGGCTGACCTGGACCCCGATCAGGGTTCCCGCGCCGACCTCGATCCACGCCTCGCCGTAGAGCGCCCCGGTCGGGAACGCGATGGTCGAGCCCGGACCGAACCCGGCGAACCGGCGGCCAGCCGGGGTGGCGGCAGTGATCGCACCCGCCTGCTGGGCCGCCTGCCAGGCCCGGTGCACCACCCGCCACGCCAGCGTGCGGTAACCCCTGGCGAGAGCCTGCTTGCCCGGCATGAACGACTACGGTACCCGGGCGCTGATCTGCAGCGTTTCCGGCACCCGGGGCGGCGCGGCGAGCTGGCCGCAGGCCCCGTCGATCTGGCTGCCCCGCGTGTCGCGGACGGTGACCGGGATCCCGCGGACGGCCAGCCGGTCCTCGAACTCCCGCATGGAACCCGGCTCGGACGCCGTCCACCGCGAGCCGGGGGTGGGATTGAGCGGGATCAGGTTCACGTGCGCCAGCCGGCCCGCGAGCAGCCCGGCCAGCGCGTCGGCCCGCCAGCCCTGGTCGTTGACGTCCTTGATCAGCGCGTACTCGATGGAAACCCGGCGGCCGGTGACGGCCGCATAGTCCCATGCCGCCCCGAGCACCTCGGCCACCTTCCAGCGGCGGTTGACCGGCACCAGCTCATCGCGCAGCTCGTCGTCGGGAGCGTGCAGCGACACGGCCAGCCGCACCTGCAGGCCTTCCGCGGTGAGCCGGCGGATGGCGGGGACCAGCCCCACCGTGGAGACGGTCACCGACCGCTGGGAGATGCCCAGGCCGTCGGGGACCGGGTCGGTGATGCGGCGCACGGCCCGCAACACGCTGGCGTAGTTGGCCAGCGGCTCACCCATGCCCATGAACACGACGTTGGAGACCCGTCCCGGGCCGCCCGGCACCTCGCCGCGGGCCAGCGCCCGCGCACCGGCGACCACCTGGGCGACGATCTCGGCGGCGGACAGGTTCCTGGTCAGCCCGGCCTGGCCGGTCGCGCAGAACGGGCAGGCCATGCCGCAGCCCGCCTGGGAGGACACGCACATGGTGACCCGCTGCGGATAGCGCATCAGGACCGACTCGATGAGCGCGCCGTCGAAGGCCCGCCACAGCGTCTTGCGGGTCATCCCCTCGTCACAGGTCAGCTCCTGCTGCGGGGTGAGCAGCCGGGGCAGCAGGCGGCCCGCCAGCTCGTCACGGGAGGTGGCCGGCAGGTCGGTCATGTCCGCGGGGTCATCGGTCAGCCGGGCGAAGTAGTGCCGGGCCAGCTGATCGGCGCGGAACGCAGGACCGCCCAGCTCAGCGGCGGCCGCGCGGCGCTCCGCGGGATCCAGGTCAGCCAGATGCCGCGGCGGTCGGGTGGGGGTTGGTCTGCCAGGCACCTGTGCTCCGATGAAAAGGCCGTTTCGAACGCTTAACAATATCCCTAGTGCGGACACGATGACCTGCGGCGAATCAGTAGGTTTCGGTTATGCCGACTTTGCGCAGGGGCGGGAGAGAAGGCAATCTCGCCCCCCGGCCGGGCCGGCCAGAGATCCTGCTCACCAGTGAGAGCCCGTACGGCAGCCGCCGGCTGGTCGTGGAGTACGACGGCTTCACCACCGCCGCGTACGTGTACGACCACACGGCCGTGATCGCCGCGGTCTGGCTGGCCAACCACCAGGGCGCCCCGGCCGGCGCTGACCCGGCCCAGGTCGGGGCCGGTCAGGCCCCGGTGATGCCGGCCGGGCACACCAAGCATCCCGGCGGCCGCCCCCCGCTGGACCCGCGCATCCTCCGGCCCCTGTGGTTCGAGGAGGGTGACGGGGTGGCCCTAGTCGAGGGGGGGCAGCTGCTCGCGGTGATACCCGGCTGGTCGGACATGTCCCGCGGCATGCCCGGCTACAGCCGGGAATGCGTCGGCCAGACCCCGTTCGCGTGGTCCCTGGACGACGCGATGGAAGGGCTGGGCCCGCGGGCGGACCGGGCCACGGCCTTCTGGCGCTGGCGGGCCAGTGAGGGCTCGTGGGCCGGCTTCCAGAAGGCCGCCCTCGGGCACCTGCTGGGCCGGCTCGGCCCGGGCGCCCGGTACTGGGACGTCAGCGGCGGCCGGCAGCCACCGGCCGGGGTGTCCGAACGGCCGCCGACGCGCAGCCGGCCGTTCACGGTGCTCTCCACGCTCGGCATGAGCTGCCAGCGGATGCCCGTCGTCGAGCAGTTCGCCGAGGATCCGACGTCCTCCGGGCGGATCGAGCTGGCCCTGGGCACCACGATGCCCAGCCCCGAGGCGGCGCGCATCTTCCTGTGGCTCGCGCACTATCCGTGGCGGGCGGTGACCTGGTTCGGGCCGGGGCACACGATCAGGTGGTACCACGAGCCGGGCACCTTCCCGCTGGGCGGCGGGAACACGGCCGTGCTGCTGCTGGACGATCCGGCCCAGCTGCCCGGGCAGGAGGTGCCGGACCTGTCCGGGTTCTCCTTCGGCGGCGACCCGGTGCGCTGGCTGTGGGTCCTGCCCATCAGCGAGCGGGAACGGCTGTTCGCCAAGGAACGCGGATCGGCCAGCCTGGTCACCCACCTGGCCGCGCAGCGGCGGGACTGGGTGGTCACGCCGTAGGGCGCGGCCCCCCGGGCCGCGCCCTGCGCCATAGCTCTGTCCCGGATGCCGGGCGGTCAGTGGATGTGCAGGTTGACTCCCAGCAGCGCCAGCCACCACAAGAAGATCGCCAGCAGCGCGGACAGGACCCCCTTGAGCAGGTTGACGGTGATGTAGTGCTTCTCCCACGCCACCACGATCCCGATGATGATATAGATCAAGCCAACCAGGCCGATACGTCTGAACATCCCGCTGTGCTCCGCATCTCCCCCGAGTGATATGTACGAGTCGCCCGGCAAGTCCCCAAGGCGGATGCGGCCAAACGCCAGTATGCGGATCAGTGCGAGAGGAAGATCACCAGCAGCAGCCAGACCACCGGCGCGGTGAGCAGCAGGGAATCGGCACGATCGAGGACCCCCCCGTGGCCGGGCAGGATCGTGCCCATGTCCTTGATCTGGAGATCGCGCTTGATCATGGATTCGGCCAGGTCACCGAGGGTCGCCGCGCCAACCGCGGCCACGCCCAGGACCACGCCCTGCCACCAGGTGCCGTGCAGCAGCAGGGTCAGCAGCAGGACCCCGGCCACGACACAGGCCAGCGCCGATCCGGCGAAGCCTTCCCAGGTCTTGTGCGGGCTGATCACGGGGGCCATCGGGTGCCGTCCGAGCAGGCTGCCCACCAGGTAGCCGCCGATGTCACTGCAGACCGTGACCACGATCCAGGCCAGCGCCCGCCGGGAGCCGTCCGGGGGGGCCAGCATCAGCGCCACGAACGAGGCCATCAGCGGGAGGTAGACGAGGGTGAAGATCCCGGCGGTGACATCACGCACGTAACCGGCGCTGCCGCCGGTCATCCGCCAGGCCAGGACCGCGATCACCGTAACGGCCAGGGCAGCGACCAGGGGGCGCGTGCCGCTGTAATAGGCCAGCCCCAGCATGACTGCGCCGCCCGCGGCCACCGGGACCAGCGGCAGCCGGACTCCCCGTGCTTCCAGGGCCCGGGTCAGTTCCCACATCCCGAGCGCGATCAGGGCCGCCATGTAGACCAGGAAGATGATCTTGATGGTGAACAGGGTGAGCAGGGCCAGCCCGCCCATGATCAGGCCTACCGCTATCGCGGCGCGGAGGTTACGGCCGGCCCGGGATGGCTTGAGGATCTCCGTGGGCGGAGGCTCGGGCTCTGGCTCCGCGGGCGGGGACTCCGGTCCGGCCAGGTCCGGTCCTAGGTCCCCCGACCCATCGGGCGGGCCCGGCCCGCCACCTTGCTCCGGGGCGCGGCCCGGCTCGGGTAGCTCGTCGGGGCCCAACCTCAGACCTCGAGGAGCTCGGCTTCCTTGTGCCGCAGCAGTTCGTCCACCTGCCCCACGTAGGTATGCGTCAGCTCGTCAAGTTCACGTTCCGCCCGGTGCACCTCGTCCTCGCCCGCCTCACTGGCCTTGACCATCTTGTCCAGGGAGTCCTTGGCGTGACGCCGGATGTTGCGGATGGAGACCCGGCTGTCCTCGGCCTTGTGCCGGGCCACCTTGATGAAGTCCTTGCGCCGTTCCTCGGACAGCTCCGGGAACACCACCCGGATGATGTTGCCGTCGTTGCTCGGGTTGACCCCGAGATCACTGTTGCGGATGGCCTTCTCGATGGCGGCCATGGACGACTTGTCGAACGGCTGGACGATCACCATCCGCGGTTCGGGAATGTGAAACGAGGCCAGCTGATTGACGGGGGTCTGGGTTCCGTAGTACTCGGCGGTGATCTTGCCGAACATGGACGGGTGCGCGCGTCCGGTCCGGATGGTGCCAAACTCCTCCTTGGCGACCACCACGGCCTTTTCCATTTTCTCCTCAGCTTCGAAGAGAGTGTCGTCTATCATGGCGGCTCCTGTGCGTTCCTGTGCCTTCACGCTTCCGCGGCTAACGGGTCAGTAGTCCCCCGACCGGCATATCAGCGTGCCGATCTTCTCACCGCGCACCGCCCGCGCGATGTTGCCCTCTTCCATGAGGTCGAACACGACGATGGGCAGGCCGTTGTCCATGCACAAGCTCACCGCGGTCGCGTCCATGAACTTCAGCTCGCGGCGCAGCACCTCGCCGTAGTCGATCTGGGTGAACCGGGTCGCACCGGCAATGGTGCGGGGGTCCGCGTCATACACCCCGTCCACCTGCGTGCCCTTGAGCACCGCCTCCGCCCCGATCTCCAGGGCACGCTGGGCGGCGCAGGTATCGGTGGAGAAGAACGGGGCACCCAGGCCCGCACCGAAGATCACGACGCGGCCCTTCTCCAGGTGCCGGATGGCGCGGCGGGGGATGTAGGGCTCAGCCACCTGCCCCATGGTGATCGCGGTCTGCACCCGGGTTTCCACGCCCAGCTTCTCCAGCACGTCCTGGAGGGCCAGGCAGTTGATGACGGTACCCAGCATGCCCATGTAGTCAGCCCGGGCCCGGTCGATGCCGCGCTCGGCCAGCTGCTTGCCGCGGAACATGTTGCCCCCGCCGACCACGGCGGCCAGTTCCACTCCGTCGGCCACCACGGCCGCGATCTCCTTGGCCAGGTGGAAGACGACATCCGGCGAGATGCCGAGCGGCTCGTTCCCGGAGAAGGCCTCCCCGGAGAGCTTCACGACCACGCGGTTCCAGCGGCGGTGGGCCTTCGGCTCCTCCGGCCCGGGAGAGCCGTCCGCCTGGACGGCGTGCCCCGGCGCGGGATCCTCGCGCACGGCAGCGCCCGCATGGAACGCGGCGCTGCCGTCCACGAGATGTTCTCCTTCGCCCCCGATCACCAGCTGGCTCCGGCCCTCATCCGGCCTGGCCGACCTGGAACCGCGCGAACGCGCGGACGGTAACCCCCTGATCGGCGAGCAACTGCTTGATGGACTTCTTCGGGTCCCGGACGAACGGCTGCTCGGTGAGGACCACGTCCTTGAAGAACGCGTTGAGCCGGCCCTCGACGATCTTCGGGACCGCCTGTTCCGGCTTGCCCTCGTCCCGGGTGATCTGCTCCATGATGCCCCGCTCGTGCTCGACCACGTTCGCGGGCACCTCGTCGCGGGTCAGGTACTGCGGCCGCATCGCGGCCACCTGATGCGCGACGTCCTTGGCCGCCTCCGGCGACTGCTTGTCCAGCTGGACAAGCACGCCCACGGTCGGTGGCAGCTGCGGGTCGGACTTGTGCAGGTAGGTAGCCACGTAGCCACCCTCGAACAACGCGTACGGGCCGAGTTCCAGCTTCTCCTTGAGGGAGACGCTGGCCTCCTCGATGTGCTGCTGGACCGTGGTGCCGGGCCGGATCTCAAGCCCGAGCAAGGCCAGCCGGTCGGCGGGCCGCTGCTGGAGGGCCACGCTGGCGATCTGCGCCGCCACGGCCTGGAACACATCCGTCTTGGCGACGAAGTCGGTCTCGCAGTTGAGCTCGAGGAGGATCCCGGCGTCCGTGCCGTCGAGTTCCGCGGTCACCAGACCGTTCGCGGCGGTCCGGGACGCCCGCTTGCTGACGTCCTTGGCGCCCTTGACGCGAAGGAGTTCCACGGCGACGTCGAAGTCACCGTCGGCTTCCTCCAGGGCCCTCTTGCAGTCCATCATTCCCGCGGCCGTCTGCTCACGCAGCCGCTTCACGTCCGCGGCGGTGAAGTTCGCCATTTCCTCATCTCTCACTATGTCTTCGTGGTGGGGGCGGGACGGGTCGCCCCGCCTCGCTGACCCGGTGCCTCAGGCCTCGCGCGACTCACCGGAGCCGGCGGCCACACCCGCGGCTTCCGGCTGGGCCTCGGGGACGTCACCCTGCTCGGAGGAAGTCCCGTTGGCGGCCTGGTCAGCGGCCGGTGCTCAGCGGCCGGTGCTTCAGCGGCCGGTGCTTCAGAGCCGGGCTTCAGCGGCCGGTGCTTCAGCAGCCGGTGCTTCAGCAGCCGGTGCTTCAGCCAGCCGGTGCTTCAGCTCCGGGTGCTTCGGGGGTCTGGGCCGCAAAGTCGTCGCCCTTGCCTTCCAGAACCGCCCGTTCCCATTCGGCGAGCGGCTCTTCAGCGCCGAGTTCCCCTGACTCCGGCGCCGCGGACGGCTTGGCCTCGCCGTCAGCCGCCCCGGCCCGGGCGATCAGCCCGTCGGCGACCGCATCGGCCACGACCCGGGTCAGCAGCGAAACGCTGCGGATGGCGTCGTCATTCCCCGGGATCGGGTACGTGACCTCGTCCGGGTCGCAGTTGGTGTCGAGGATGGCGATGACCGGGATGCCCAGCTTGCGGGCCTCGCTGACGGCGATGTGCTCCTTCTTGGTGTCCACCACCCAGATGGCGCTCGGCACCCGGGACATGTCACGGATCCCGCCCAGCGACCGCTCCAGCTTGTCCCGCTCGCGGCGCAGCTGCAGCAGCTCCTTCTTGGTCATCCCCGAGCCCGCGACGTCATCGAAGTCGAGCTCCTCGAGCTCCTTGAGCCGCTGGAGACGCTTGAAGACCGTCTGGAAGTTCGTCAGCATGCCACCCAGCCACCGCTGGTTGACGAAGGGCATGCCCACCCGGCGGGCCTGCTCGGCCACCGCCTCCTGGGCCTGCTTCTTCGTGCCGACGTAGAGGATGGAGCCGCCGTGGGCGACCGTCTCCTTGATGAACTCGTAGGCGGTGTCGATGAAGTCGAGTGACTGCTGGAGGTCGATGATGTAGATGCCGTTGCGCTCAGCCAGGATGAATCGCTTCATCTTGGGGTTCCAGCGCCGGGTCTGGTGCCCGAAGTGCACGCCGCTCTCGAGCAGCTGCCGCATAGTGACGACCGGAGCCATGCCCGCGGTCCCCTTCCTGTTACGCGCCGTGCCTGATCGCACCGACGCTCTCGGTTGTGGCCTGGCGCCCGGGCGCACCCGCCGCGGTGTGGGAAACCGCGGACCGGTGGGATGCGTCCCGCCTGAGGCCGAACCGGCTCCTGGCGGCGAGCGGACGCGCGAATTTGGCCGGAAGGCCGTCCGCGAATGCGGGCAGACTCCACGACTCGTAGGCCAGTCTACTCGCTGCGCTCAGGCCCGCGGATGCACTCGCTTGCGCTCAGGCCCGCAGCGAAGCACAGGGCCGCCGGGGAGCTCGGGCCGATCCTGGGGCGGCCCGATCCTGGGGCCGGCCCTGGGGCCTCTGCCCGATCCCGAGGGGCTGCCATTCAAGCGCGGGGGTGAGCCTGCCGGAACGCGGAGGTGAGCCGCTCCACCGAGACGTGCGTGTAGATCTGGGTGGTGGCCAGCGACGCGTGGCCCAGGATCTCCTGCACGCTCCGCAGGTCCGCCCCGCCTTCCAGCAGGTGGGTCGCGGTGGCGTGGCGCAGGCCGTGCGGTCCGGTGTCGGGGACCGCAGGCACCGCCGCCAGTCTCGCGTGCACCACCCGCCGCGCGGTCCGCGGATCGAGCCGCCTGCCGCGGGCCCCCAGGAACAAGGCGGCCGCGCTGTCGGGTGTCACCAGCACGGGCCGCCCGTCGCGGGCCCAGTGGGCCGTGGCCCGCTCGGCAGGCAGGCCCACGGGTACCGTGCGCTCCTTCCCCCCCTTGCCCAGCACCCGTACCGTCCGGCGGTCGTGATCGAGATCGCCGAGGTCGAGTCCGCACAGCTCGCTCACCCGGATGCCGGTGGCGTACAGGAGCTCCATGATCGCGGTGTCGCGCATGATCAGCGCCTGATCCCGGGGATCCGGCTCGCCGGCTCCCGGCGCCGGCGCGCTTCCCGGCTCCGCGTCCCCCGGTGACTCACCGCGTGCCCCGGGCCGGGGCCGCGGCCCTGGCTGGCCCGGTGCCCCCAGCACGGCCGCCATCTGGTCCTGCCGGATCACCTCGGGCAGCTTCCGGTGCAACCTGGGCGTACCTAGGAGCAGCCCCGGGTCGGCGGGCAGCCAGCCGCGGGCGTGCCCGAACGCGGTGAACGTCCGCGCCGACGCGGCCCGCCGGGCCAGCGTGGCCCGGGCCCGCCCGCTGGCGTACTGGTCCGCCAGCCAGGCCCGGAGTATCGCGATATCCAGGCCATCGGGGCTGGTCACACCCGCCTGAGCGGCGTACTCCAGGAGGGCACGGACGTCACCCAGGTAGGCCCGGACGGTATGGCCGGACAGGCCGCGCTCCGCAGCGAGATGGCGCCGGAAGGCCTGCAGCGCGGCAGCCAGCCGGTCTGGCAGCGGCCCCCCTGCATTCTCCCCGGGCGCATCCTCCCCGGGCACCTCAGCCATGAGCCCAGTCTCCATGAGCCCAGTCTGGGGCAGAACCGGCCCTTACTCCACCGTGACGCTCTTGGCCAGGTTGCGCGGCTTGTCCACGTCGTTGCCGAGCGCGACCGCGGCGTGGTAGGCGAGCATCTGGAGCGGTACGGACAGCAGGATCGGGTCCAGCTCGGGCTCGTTCTTCGGCACCCGGATCACGTGGTCGGCGAGCTTGGGATCCAGGTCGGTGTGCGCGACGGCGATCACCGGGCCGCGGCGGGCGCGGATCTCGCCGAGCGTGGACAGGTTCTTGTCGAGCAGCTCGTCGTTGGGCACGATCGCGACCGTGGGCAGATCCGGGTTGACCAGGGCGAGCGGCCCGTGCTTGAGCTCGCTGGCCGGGTAGGCCTCCGCGTGCAGGTAGGAGACCTCCTTGAGCTTCTGGGCGCCCTCCCGGGCGACCGGGTAACCGCGGACCCGGCCGATGAAGAACATGCTCTGGGCGTCCACCAGCTGGGTGGCCACGTCGGCCACGTGCTGCTCCCCGGCCAGGATCTCCTCGATCTGACCGGGCAGCGCGCGCAGCCCCGCGATGATCCGCCGCCCGTCCGCCGGGGAGAGGTCGTGGATACGGCCCAGATGCAGGCCCAGCAGGGCGAAGGCGACCGCCGTGGCGGTGAACGTCTTCGTCGAGGTGACCGAGATCTCCGGGCCGGCGTGCAGGTAGATGCCGCCGTCGCACTGCCGGGCGATGGCGCTGCCGACCGAGTTCACCACCCCGAGTACGCGGCCTCCCTTGCGCTGCAGCTCCTGGATGGCGGCCAGCGTGTCGTAGGTCTCGCCGGACTGGCTGACCCCGACGTATAGCGTGTCGGCCTCCACGACGGGGTTGCGGTAACGGAACTCCGAGGCCGGCTCGGCGGAGGCCGGGATACGGGCCAGGTCCTCGATGAGCTGCGCGCCGACCTCGCCCGAGTAGTAGGCCGAGCCGCAGCCGAGCACCAGGACCCGGCGGATCTCCCGGAGTTCGCGCGCGTCCATGTTCAGCCCGCCGAGGTGCGCGGTGTGGAACCGGCTGTCCAGGCGGCCCCGCAGGGCCCGCCCGACCGCCCGCGGCTGCTCGTGGATCTCCTTGCGCATGAAGTGCGTGTAGCCCTCGGCGTCGTAGGAGCCGACCTCGGTGTCGATGGTGGAGGGCTGCTTGATCGTGGTCTGGGCGTCGAGCGTGGAGGTCACGAAGCCGTCCGCGCGGACCGTCGCGAGCTCGCCGTCGTCGAGGTGCACCACCTGGCGGGTGTAACGGACGAGCGCGGCCACGTCGGAGGCGACGAACATCTCCTTGTCGCCGAGGCCGAGCACCACCGGGCTGCCGTTGCGGGCCGCCACGATAAGGTCCGGCTGGCGGGCGTCGAGGACCACGATCCCGTAGGTGCCGACCACCGAGGTCAGCGCCTGGCGGACCGCCTCTTCCAGGTTGTCCGCGCTGCTGGCGGCGATCAGGTGGGCGAGCACCTCGCTGTCGGTCTCGGAGGCGAACACGGCCCCGTCCACGCTCAGCTTGGCCCGCAGCTCATCGGCGTTCTCGATGATCCCGTTGTGCACGATCGCGATCGGCCCGCAGACGTGCGGGTGTGCGTTGGCGTCGCTCGGCTCACCGTGGGTGGCCCACCGGGTGTGGCCGATGCCCGGGCTGCCCTTAAATCGTGCGGGCAGCCCCGCAGCCAGGTCGGCGACCCGGCCCTTGGTCTTGTGCACCCGGATCTCACCGGACCGGCTGAGGACCGCGATCCCGGCCGAGTCGTAGCCCCGGTATTCCAGCCGGGCCAGCCCTTCCAGCAGGACGGGTACGCAGTCGCGCCCCCCGATGTGAGCGACGATTCCGCACATGCTCTGCGCTCCTCAGCCGTAGATGATGCGGCGCAGCTGACGCAGCGTGTACTGGGGGGGTGCCACCAGCCGCTGCTCCAGCTCAACCGCGATCTGATTGAACGCGCGGTCGTTGGTCAGACCCCGGGCCTTGAGTTCCCCGTGGCGCCTGCGGACGAAAGCGTCCGCTGGCTCGGAAAAGTACCCGACCACGTCATCGATCAACCGCGCTACCTCCCCGGCACCCAGCGAGCTGCTGCCGGTCAGGTGAGCGATCAGGTCCTCAAACGGCCGTTGTTGCGCGACTGCCACATGGGCCAGCATGCTCGATGATCGCAAAGATGGCAACGAACTTGCCCGGAATCGGGCAGGATTTAGCTAAATGCTCGGCCGGAAGCGGTGTTTTCTCCGGTAAGCCCGGTTCCGGTCAGCCGGCTCACTGTCCAGCCGGCTCCCTGTCCCGCCGGCTCGCTAGTGACCTGGCTCTGTGGTCAGCCGGGGCGGCGGACCCGCCAGCCTCGCTCGCAGCGCTCGATGAACCCGCCCGCCGCCAGCTCCCCCAGACAGCGCATCACGGTATCGAAATCCACGCCCGCGGACACCGCGATCCGGGCCGGCCCCCGGCCGCCGCGGGCGGGCACGGCTTCCAGGACACCCCGGCTGACCGGGTCCAGCTTGTCCCGGGGCAGCACCGGGCCGCTGGGCCGGCCGGCCAGGTCGCCGGGGCTGAACGTCAGGCCGGCGAGCACGTCGTGCACGTCGGTCACGCACACGGCTCCCCAGTCCCGGATGGCCAGGTGGCAGCCGGCCGAGGCCAGGGATGTCACTGGTCCGGGCACGGCCATCAGCAGGCGGTTCTGGTCCCGGGCGTGCCGGGCCGTGTTCAGCGCCCCGCTGCGCAGCGCCGCCTCGACCAGCACGGTCCCCCGGCTGAGCGCGGCGATCAGCCGGTTGCGCACCAGGAACCCGGGCCGGGTCGGCGTGCGGCCCGGCGGCTGCTCGCTGACCAGCGCCCCCTGGGCGGCGATGGCCTCGAACAGATCGTGGTGGCCGCGCGGGTACGGGACATCAAGCCCGGAGGGCAGGACAGCGACGGTGACCCCCTCGGCGGCCAGCGCGCCCCGGTGGGCCTGGCTGTCGATCCCGAACGCCCCGCCGGAGACCACCGTCCAGCCCCGCTCGGCCAGGGCCGCCGCGAGTTCGGTGGTCACGTGGATGCCGTAACCGGTGGCCGCCCGGGTCCCGACGATGGACACCGAGCGCAGGCAGGCGAACCGCAGATCAATATGGCCCCGCACCCACAGGCCCCACGGCCGCCCGTCGCCCAGCGCGCCGAGCTGGCTGGGCCACTCCGGGTCGTCCGGGCACACCAGCCGGATCCCGTCCCGCTGCCAGGCCTCCAGCGTGGCCTCGGTGGGCGCGTCGCCGAGCCGGGCCGCCCACCGCGGCCAGGCCCGGTCCAGGCCGGGGATGGCGGGCGAAGCCCTCAGGGCTGTGCCCGTGGTGAGCGTGCCGACGACCGCTTCGGGTGACCGCTGCGCCAGCAGGGTCCCGAGCTGCACATCACCGGGCTCGGCGACCCAGGTCAGCACGGCCCGGGCCAGCCGGTCCCGGTGCTGCTCGTCCGGTCCGTGGCTCACCGGGGCACCCCCAGCCACAGGCCGAGCGCGGCGCTGGTCTGGTCGGCGGACGGGCGCGGGACCCCGGCCAGGTCGGCGAGCGTCCAGGCTACCCTGATCACCCGGTGCACCCCCCGCGCGCTGATCTGCCCCAGGTCCATGGCCCGCTCCAGCGGCGCGAGCGCGCCCGGCGCGGGCGCGTAGCTGCGGCGCAGTTCGCTGCCCGGGACCTCGGCGTTGAGGCGCCAGGGCGTGTCCCGCAGCCGGGTGGCCGCCCGGCACCGGGCCGCCTCGACCCGGGCCGCCACCGTCGCGCTGGACTCGGCGAACGTCGCGTCGCTGAGCAACTCCCTCCGGCTCACCGGCATGAACTCCACCTTCACGTCAACCCGGTCGAGCAGCGGACCGGACAGCCTGGCCAGGTACCTGCGGCGGACCGCGGGCGTGCAGCCGCAGGCCGCCTGCCGGCCGGGCCCCTTGGCACACGGGCAGGGGTTGGCCGCCAGCAGGAGCGTGAAGCGGGCCGGGAAGCGCGCGGTCACCCCTAACCGGGCCACCACGACCTCGCCCGACTCCAGCGGCTGGCGGAGTGCGTCGAGGACGTCCCGGCCGAACTCCGGCGCCTCGTCCAGGAACAGGCAGCCGCGATGCGCCAGGGAGGCGGCCCCGGGGTGGATCACCCCGGTGCCGCCCCCGACGATCGCCGCCTTGGTCGCGGTGTGGTGTGGGGCGCAGAACGGTGGCGCGGTCAGCAGCGGGCTCCGGTCCGGCAGCACGCCGGCCACCGAGTGAATCGCGGTGACCTCGAGGGCCGCGGCGGGGTCGAGGCGGGGTAGCAGGGTGGGAATTCGCTCGGCCAGCATCGTCTTGCCCGCGCCGGGGGGCCCGAGCAGGCAGAGGTGATGTCCGCCCGCGGCGCAGATCTCCGCGGCGCGGCGCGCCGTGGGCTGGCCCAGCACGTCGGCCAGGTCGGGCCCGGTGCCTGCCAGCGGGCCGGGTGGCCCTCCGGCTGACAGCGCCCGGGTGCCCTGGGCCAGGCCGCCCTCGACCAGCCGCACGGGGCCGTCCCGGCCGCTATGCCCCCCCGGGCCCCCGGGGCCCCCGGGGCTGCCGGGGCTGCCGGGGCCGCCCGGGCCCGCGGGCTCCGCGGGCCGACCCAGGCTCTCCGGTCCCGCCGGGCCATCCTGGTGGCCAGGCTCCGCCGCAACGGTCGGCGAGCTGCCGCGCAACCAGCCGAGCAGCCCCGGCAGCGTCGAGGCGCTCAGCACCCGGAGACCGGGGACCAGCGCCGCCTCGGCCTCGTTGGCGCTCGGCACGGCGACCCGCCGGAACCCGCGGGCCGCGGCGGCCGCCACGGCGGGCAGCACCCCGCGGACCGGGCGCAGCTGGCCATCGAGCCCGAGCTCGCCCAGGAAGGCCATCCCGTCGAGGGCCGCCGCCGGGACGGCACCCGCGGCGCTGAGGATGGCGACGGCGATGCCGACATCGAACCCGCTGCCGCGCTTGGGGAGGCTGGCCGGGGACAGGCCGACCGTGATCCGGCGCTGCGGCCATTGCTCCCGGCTGTTGACGATCGCGGCCCGGATCCGGTCCCTGGCCTCACGCAGCGCCGTATCGGGCAGGCCCACCAGCAGCAGCCCCGGGAGCCCGTTCTGGATGTCGGCTTCGATCTCGACCGGATGGCCTTCCACCCCGACCAGGGCGATCGAATGGGTCCGGGCGACCGGCATTCAGCCCACCCCCCGCACGTGCTCGAGGCTGAATTCCCCGGCCCCGTCCCCGACCAGCCCGATCACGTCGATGCGGATCTCGTCGAAGTGCAGCCCCTGGACGGCCAGCCAGGAGGCCGCCAGCCGGCGCAGCCGGACGCGCTTACGGTGGCTGACAGCCTCGAGCGGGCTGCCGTACCTGAGTCCCGAGCGGGTCTTGACCTCGCAGATCACGAGGATCCGGCGCTCGAGGGCCACGATGTCGAGCTCGCCGGTGTCGCACCGCCAGTTCCGGTCGAGGATCCGCAGCCCGGCCCGTTCCAGGTACTCCGCCGCGGCCTGCTCGCCGCGGCGGCCCAGCTCGTCCTTGTCGCTCACCTGGCACCACCTCCAGTGACGACGGTGCCGGAACGGGAGGGGCCGCGCTGGGGGAGCTGTAGCGCTGTGGACGAGGGGAGGCGAAACCGGATTCTGTGGACGGGGAAGGCCGTTTTGTCGTCGGCCGGGTGCTTCAATGCAGCCGGGCCACCCCGTGCCCGCCCGCGCCCGTCCGCGCGGGATCACAACGCCCGGGTCACCCGCGCCAGCGCCGAAGCACCCGGGCGGACCCCAGTGCAGAGTTAGTGCCGCGGGATCAGAGTTACTGGCGCGGGATCACGCTCGCTGACGGCGGCACGCGCGCCTGGGCCAGTTCAGCCTGGCTGGCGGGGACTCACGCCCGCCATCGCCCGGTCACTTGGCGTCGTCGGGAACCTCAAGCTCGGCCCGGGCCAGCTCCTCGACGTTCACGTCCTTGAACGTGACAACCCGGACATTTTTCACGAACCGCGCCGGACGGTACATGTCCCAGACCCAGGCGTCCTGCATGATGACCTCGAAGTACACCTCGCCGTTCTCGGCGGCGCGCACGTTCAGTTCCACTTCGTTGGTGAGGTAGAACCGCCGCTCGGTCTCGACCACGTGGGTGAACAGCCCCACGACGTCCCGGTACTCGCGGTAGAGCTGCAGTTCCATCTCGGTCTCGTACTTCTCGAGATCTTCTGCGCTCATGTCCTCCCCCTCCGATCAGCCTGCGTCGGGAGGTCCGGTCCGGATGCCATCAACGATAAGCCAATTCTCCGCCGAGCAATTCTCCGGAGCTCAACTCGCCATCAACCACCGGGCCGTCAGCCACCTGGCCGTCAACTGCCGGGCCGGCCTCCACCTGTGTCACTGCCTGGCCGGCCACCTCCGGGCCAGCAACCTCCTGCTCGTCATGTTCCTGGTCCACCACGAGTTCCTGGCCCACCACGACCTCCTCGTCCACCACGGGCAGGTCCCGGACCAGTCCATTGACGTTAGCGAACGACGCCCGGTGCTCCGGGCACGGCCCGTGCTGGGCCAGCGCCCGCATGTGGCTCCGGGTGGAGTACCCCTTGTGCCGGGCGAACCCGTACTCCGGGTATTGCCCATCCATCCCGGTCATGATGCGGTCCCTGGTGACCTTGGCCACGATCGAGGCGGCCGCGACGCAGGCGGCCACCTCGTCGCCCTTCCACATCGCGAGGGCGGGGACGCCCAGGCCGCGGACCGCGAACCCGTCCGTGAGCACATATCCCGGCTGGCAGGACAGTCCGGCCAGCGCCCGCCGCATCCCGGCGATGTTACAGACGTGCAGCCCGCACGCGTCGATCTCGGCGGCCGGGATGATCACCCGGTGCCAGGCGAGCGCGGTCCGCATCACCTCGGCGTACCCCTCCTCCCGGGCCGCGGCCGTCAGCGTCTTGGAGTCGGCGACGCCGGTGAGCCCGGAGAGCTTGCGGGGATCCAGGACCACCGCGGCGACCACCAGCGGGCCGGCGCAGGCCCCGCGGCCCGCCTCGTCGATCCCGGCCACCGGGGACAGGCCCGCCCGGGTCAGGACGCGCTCGTATCCCGTCAGTCCTGCCGCACGCCGGGGGGTATAGCCGGGATGCCGCCACCAAGGCATCGCCACGTCGTTACCGGCGCTTCCCCAGGCGCCCGGGCCACCGCCCGCCCGCCGCGCTCATGGTCCCCGGTGAACCGGCCCGCTGCGACCGTGCCCGGCGGCGCCGCCGGTCCAGGCAGGTCAGGGGGACGGCCACCGATCCGGCCAGCACGAGCGGCGCAGCGGGGGTGGCGAGACCACCGATCGCCCGGGCGCCGACCGCCTGGGCGTTGTCCAGCTTGGTGAACGTGGCCGGGATGGGCAGCACGCGGAAGCGGCTGGGGGGCCACAGGATCAGGAACGCCCGGCCGACCACCTGGTTCTCCGGGATGGTGCCGCCGCCCGGGTCGCCGACGTGTCCGCGGGAGTCGTAGGAGACGTTGCGGTGATCGCCCATCACCCACAGGCGGCCCGGCGGGACGATGATGCTGAACTTGGTCATGGACGGCGCGTTGCCCGGGTACAGGTAGGACTTCTCGCTGAGCGGGACGCCGTTCACCGTGACCCGGCCCTGAGCGTTACAGCAGGCGACGTGGTCACCGGGCAGGCCGATGACCCGCTTGATGTAGTCGTGCACGCCCGGGGAGATGCCGAACAGCCCGACGACCGCGTGCCCGAACTCGCTGGCCAGCCGCACGACCGGGTCGCTGGATTGCGGGGCGCTCGGCGGGTCCCACGAGCCCTCGCCGTTGAACACGATCACGTCTCCCCGCTCGATCGAGCGGAAGTGGTAAATGAGCTTGTTGACCAGGACCTTGTCCCCGATGTCGAGGGTGTTCTCCATCGAGGAGGACGGGATGAAGAAGGCCTGGACCACGTAAGTCTTGATCACCAGCATGATGGTCAGCGCGAGGACGAAGAGGACGAGCAGCTCCGCCCACCAGGACAGCCGCCGCTTCCGCCTGGACTGGGCCGTTCTCGCGGCGCCCGGGCCGCCCTGGGCGCGGCCCGTGCTGCCAGGGCCCGTGCTGCCAGGGCCCGGGCTGCCAGGGCCCGTGGCCTGACCGCCGTTGTCGCCGGACTGGGCCGTGGCGTCACGGCGCGGCGGAGGAGTCATCGTCCCGGTGCCCCCTGGCATCTCCGGCTCTGCGGTTACTGCCCTGTCGCCGTCCTGGCCAGGCAGTTCAACGCCTGGAGAGCCTGTCATCGCAGGCTCGCCCGTACCCCGGTCGTCGTTCATTG
Source organism: uncultured Actinomycetes bacterium (assembly GCA_963723595.1). Lineage (GTDB taxonomy): Bacteria > Actinomycetota > Actinomycetes > Streptosporangiales > Streptosporangiaceae > RYN-230. The sequence continues at coordinate 934,223 of CAVRRQ010000006.1, read as the reverse complement.
TGTCCGAGCCTAACGCCGGTCCGTCGTAACATGTGCGCCCTGCCGGCGGCACGCCCACGCGAGCGGCAGCATCCCGGCCAGTCCCACGCCCATCGGCAGGCGGGCCGGGCCGCGGCTCGCCGGCCCCGCCAGCGCGGGCTGCGTGAAAATCGCGGGAATCGGGACCTCCCTGAGCTGCGCCGGGGGCCACACCACCAGGAACACCCGGCCGATCACGCAGTCACCGGCCCGGAGGGCCGCGGGGGCGGCGGATCCCGGGAACCCTGGCCGCTGAACACCACGACGTCGCCCCGGCCGATGGCCCGGACCCGGTACACGAGCTTGCTGACCAGGTCCCGGTCGCCCGCGCGCAGCGTGTCCCCCATGGACCCGGACGGGATCCGGAACGCCTGCACGGCAAAGGCCTTGACGATCAGGGTGAGCCCGGCGGCGAGCAGGAGCAGGAACGCTAATTCCCGCCACCTGGGCGCCCGCCGCATGCGGGCAGGCGGGCTGGCAGCTGGAGCCGGGCCCGCGTAACCGAGATCGTTCCCGGCCACCGGAGGAGGGCGCGGTCAGCGCGCCGGCTCCCGCCGCTCCTTGATGCGGGCGGCCTTGCCGCGCAGCTCGCGGAGGTAGTAGAGCTTCGCCCGGCGCACCCGGCCCCGGGTCACGAGCTCGATCTTCTCGATCGAGGGGGTGTGCACCGGGAACGTCCGCTCCACGCCGACGCCATAACTGATCTTGCGGACGGTGAACGTCTCCCGCGCCCCGCCACCCTGCCGGCGGATGACAATGCCCTGGAAAATCTGGATCCGGGACCGGGTGCCTTCCGTGACCCGCACATGGACTTTCAACGTGTCCCCGGGCCGGAATTCGGGGATGTCAGAGCGGATCTGGGCCTGCTCCAGCTCGGCGATCGCGGTGTGCATGGCTGCGGTTCCTCGTTGTCCTCACGCGCGCACAGGCCAGCGAACGCGTGGCATCGTCTCGTCGGTTTCAGTCAGTCTTCCTGGGCGCTGAGGGCACCAGGACGCGCACCCGCAGGGTCGGCCTGTGTGGGTGGCAGACTTCAGTGTGCCATATCTTCGGCACTGATCGGGAAGCCAGCGTCAACGAGCACCTGGCGGTCCCGCGCGTCGAGCCCTGCTCCGGACTCGCCGGCGAGCAGGCGGGCGGCCAGCTCCGGGCGCAGCGCGGCGGTCCGGCGCAGCGCCTGATCGCGCCGCCAGCGGGCGATGGCCGCGTGATCCCCGGACAGCAGGACCGGCGGGACCTCGCGCCCGCGCCAGACCCGGGGCCGGGTGTACGAGGGCCCTTCGAGCAGGCCGGCCATGGGGCCCTCGCCTGCGCCGAACGAATCGTCGGCCGCGGAATCCGCGTTGCCGAGGACACCGGGCAGCAGGCGGCCGACCGCGTCCACCATGACCAGCACCGCGGGCTCGCCCCCGGACAGCACGTAGTCGCCGAGGGACACCTCATCGACCGGCATCCGGTCGCGCGCCTCGTCGACGACGCGCGCGTCGATACCCTCGTACCGGCCACAAGCAAAAACCAGCCATCCGCAACGGGACCATCCGGCGGCCATCGCCTGGGTGAAGGGGACCCCCGCGGGGGTAGGGACCACGAGCCGGGCCGGTGAGGCCGGCTCCGTGCCCGCCACCGCGTCGAGCGCCTCACCCCACGGTTCCGGCGACATCACCATGCCCGGGCCACCGCCGAACGGGGAGTCGTCCACCGCGCGGTGCACACCGTGAGCCCAGGTCCGCAGGTCGTGGACCTGGAGGTCGATGTCTCCCCGCGAGGCGGCCTTGCCGAGCAGCGAGACGCTGAGCGGGCTGAAGTAGTCCGGGAAGATCGTGATGATGTCGATGCGCACCCGGCTCACCTCAGTTTCCTGCTGGTTCGTTTCCCGCTGGACCATTTTCCGCGGGTCCGGCCGGGCCGGGTTCCGCGGCGGCCAGCTCGAGCAGGCCGGGCGGGGGGTCGATGACGAGCCGGCCCGCGGCCACGTCAACCTCGGGCACGAGCGCGGCCACGAACGGGACCAGCAGCTCACTGTCCCGTGTGCCGCGTGCCCGCGCTCCGGCCGCCAGCGCCGGACCGCGCGGCCCCCGGCCGGCTTGGGCCGGCCCGCTGGGGACCGGCCCCGCCTGGGGCCCCGCCGATGACCCGGCAGGCTGTGGCTTTACGGCGTCGGCAGGCTGTGGCTCAATGACGAGCAGGTCCTGCCCAAAGTGCCGGACATCCGTGACCCGGCCTACGGGCTCACCCGAGGTCGTGACCACGGCCAGCCCGATGAGCTCCGCGTCGTGGAACTCGTCCGGGTCGCCGGACGGCCCAGCCTCGGCGGAGTCCAGGGTGAGCCAGGTTCCGCGCAGTTCCTCGGCCTGGTTCCGGTCGGTGACCCCGGCGAACTGGATCAGGAGCCGGCCGGAATGCCAGCGCAGCGATACGACCGTGAGCGGCCCGGCTGCGGCCGGGTCGGTGGGCAGCACGCAGCCCACGGCGAAGCGCCGGTCCGGCTCGTCGGTGCGTACCTCCACCGACACCTCGCCGCGGACCCCGTGCGGCCGGGTGATCCGGCCGACGACCAGTTGCATGACGGGTTAGCGAACCTCGTCGACGTCCAGCAGGTCGACGCGGACGTACTTGCCCCCGGCGAGCGAGCCGATCACGGTGCGCAGCGCCTTGGCGGTCCGGCCGCCCCGGCCGATGACCTTGCCGAGGTCCTCGGGGTGAACCCGCACCTCGAGGACCCGGCCCCGGCGGAGCCCGTGGCTGTCCACCCGGACCTCATCCGGGTGTTCCACGATCCCCTTCACCAGGTGCTCGAGGGCCTCTTCCAGCACGTCAGGCCCCGTCGCTCTGCTCCGCGGCCACCGGCTCGGCCTCGGCGGACCCAGGCGCCTTCTCCGCGCTGGCCTCGTCCGCGCTCGCCTTGCCGGTGCTGGCCTTGTCGCTGCTGGCCTTGGCCGGCTTCTGGTCCTCCACCGCGTCCGCCGGAGCGGAATCCGCCGGAGCCGCGTCAGCCTTGGGCGCGTCGGTCTTAGCCGTGTCAGCCTTGGCCGTGTCAGCCTTGGGTGCGTCAGCCTTGGCCGCGTCGGTCTTGGCCGTGTCAGCCTTGGGTGCGTCGGCCTTGGGTGCGTCAGCCTTGGCCGCGTCGGCCTTGGCCGCGTCGGCCTTGGGTGCGTCGGCCTTGGGTGCGTCAGCCTTGGCCGCGTCGGTCTTGGCCGCGTCGGCCTTGGGTGCGTCAGCCTTGGCCGTGTCGGCCTTGGGGCCCTTGGCGGCGGCCTGCTTGCCGCCGGACCGGCTTGACCGGGCCGAGCCAGCCTTCGCGCCGTCGGCATCCGCCTGCTCGCCGTCGGCCTTGGCGCTGGGCTTGCGGCCCTTGCTCTTGCCGGTGTCGCCGGTGCCAACCGCCTCGGTGACGGCCGCCGCGTAGGCGTCCTTCTTGTTGGGCTTGGGGGCCGCGGTCCTCAGCGTCCCTTCCGCACCGGGCAGGCCCTTGAACTTCTGCCAGTCCCCGGTGATCTCCAGGATCTTGCGGACCGGGTCGGTGGGCTGGGCGCCGACAGACAGCCAGTGCTGGGCGCGCTCGGAGTTGACCTCGATGAACGACGGCTCGTTCTTGGGGTGGTACTTGCCGATCTCCTCGATCGCGCGGCCATCCCGCTTGGTGCGGGCGTCGGCCACGATGATCCGGTAAAACGGCGCATGGATCTTGCCCATGCGCTTCAGCTTGATCTTGACAGCCACGGGTGTGGTCTCTCCCAGTAAAGCTCGGATGCAGGCAACGCTCGCGCCGGGTGGGGACCACCGCGTCGGCCTGCTCGGTCCCGGGCCGGCGAGCGTGAGAGGGCGTCGACGAACCACGGGGTGACCGACCCATTGTGCCAGACACCCGGGGGCAGGGCGTAATCGAGCCGGATTCCCGCGCCCGCCGGGGATCTTCCCAGCCCCGCTCCCCTCGCCCTTTCGCGTCGTCACGACGGCGAAAAAACCGTTAGAGGGAATCTTTCACCGTGATCACGAGAGGGAGCGCAGGGTTACTTCTCGTCGTCCTTCTTCTGGCGGTTGCGCCGGAGGAGCCCGAAGCCGGCGGGGAGGCTGGCCGGGCCGGACGTGCCCCCGGTCAGCGAGTCCGGCGGCGGCATCTTGCTGGCGACCTTGCCCGCCGCCCGCAGCGCGGCCGGGTTCGAGGTCAGGGCCTCCAGGCTAGCGGCCAGCTCCTCCTGGGAGCCGGGCATCCCGCCCAGGGCGCCGCCCCCGCCCCCGCCGAGGCCGGGGGGAAGGACCGGGCCCGCGCCGTTGCCGGCCGTGGGTGCGCCGGCCGGCTTGGGCGCGGCCGCCTTCGCCGGATTGCCGCCGGGACGGCCGCCCTTGGGCTTCTTCTTGTTGTTCTTCTTGCCCTTGGCGCTCTTCGTCGCGGCGCGGCGCATGCCCGGGATGGCCGGCATGCCGGGCATCCCGCCACCGCCCATCATCTGCCGCATCATCTTCTGGCCCTCGAGGAACCGGACCACGAGGTTGTTCACCTCACCGACGGTGACCCCGGAACCGTTGGCGATCCTGGACCTGCGGCTCCCGTTGAGGATCTTCGGGTTGCGGCGTTCCGCCGGGGTCATCGAGTTGACGATGGCCGCCGCACGGTCCAGGTCCTTGTCGCTGATCTGGCTCAGCATCTCGCGGTTCTGCGCCGCGCCCGGGAGCATGCCGAGCAGGTTCCCGATCGGGCCCAGCTTGCGCACCATGGCCAGCTGCTCGACGAAGTCTTCCAGCGTGAAGCCCTCGCCGGAGGCCAGCTTGTTCGCCATGGAGGCGGCCTGGTCCTCGTCGAAGGCCCGCTCCGCCTGCTCGATCAGGGTGAGCATGTCGCCCATGTCGAGGATCCGCGAGGCCATCCGGTCGGGGTGGAAGACGTCGAAGTCCTCGAGCTTCTCCCCGGACGACGCGAACATCACCGGGCGCCCGGTCAGCTCGGCGATCGACAGCGCCGCACCACCGCGCGCGTCACCGTCCAGCTTGGTGAGCACGACGCCGTCGTAGCCGACGCCGTCCAGGAACGCCTGGGCGGTGGCCACCGCGTCCTGGCCGATCATCGCGTCCACCACGAACAGGATCTCGTCCGGGTCGGTGGCGTCCCTGATCCCGATCGCCTGGCGCATCAGCTCCTCGTCGATGCCCAGCCGGCCGGCGGTGTCGATGACGACGACGTTGTGCTGCCGGCGGCGGGCTTCCTCGATCGAGTCGCGCGCCACCTGGACCGGGTCGCCGACGCCGTTACCCGGCTGGGGAGCGTAGACGGCCACCCCGGCCCGCTCGCCCACCACCTGCAGCTGCTGGACGGCGTTGGGGCGCTGCAGGTCCGCGGCGACCAGCATCGGCGTGTTGCCCTGATGCTGCAGCCAGAGGCCGAGCTTGCCCGCCAGCGTGGTCTTGCCAGAGCCCTGCAGGCCCGCTAGCAAGATCACGGTCGGCGGGACCTTCGCGAAGCGCAGCCTGCGGGCCTCGCCGCCGAGGATCCCGATGAGCTCCTCGTGGACGATCTTGATGACCTGCTGGGCCGGGTTGAGCGCCGCGGAGACCTCTTCCGACGACGCGCGCTCCTTGATGCGGGCGATGAACTCCCGCACCACGGGGAGGGCCACGTCCGCCTCGAGCAGGGCGATGCGGATCTCGCGGGCCGTCGCGTCAATGTCGGCCGCGGACAGGCGCCCCCGCCCGCGCAGGGTGGAGAAGACCTGGGTCAGCCGGTCGGAGAGTGTCTCGAACACGCATCCCAGGCTATCCGGTCATGGCCACCGGGTCAGTGCCACCGGCAGGCCCATCCGGCGATCCTGCGCGCCCGGGGGGTCAGCCGGTCAGGGCGGCGAGCACCTGAGCGGCGATCTTGCCCCGGATCCGCGAACCGCCGACCGGGCCGCCGGACGCATCCACCACGTAGAACACGTCCACCGCCTCCGCGCCGAGCGTCTCCACCCGGGCCGCCTTCACGTCGAGGCCGCAGTCCCCGAGCGCGCGGCCGATCCGCCACAGCAGGCCCGGGGCGTCGTGGGCGCGCACCTCCACCACCGTCGCGGTCCGCGAGGCCTCGTCCAGCAGGGTCACCTTGGGCGGGGCCACCGGGACCGGCGCCGGCGATTCCCGGTAGGCGCGCATCCGGCGCTCCAGCCGTTCCGCCACGTCGAGCCGCCCCTCCAGGGCCCGGCGCAGGTCGCTGGTGACCAGGTCCGCGTCGGGCGGGTCGCCGTACTCGGGCGCGACGGTGAAGGCGGCCACGGCCATGTTCCCGTGCGAGGTGGCGTTCGCGGAGCGCACCGCCAGCCGGTGCGAGGCGAGCACGCCAGCGGCCTGCCACAGCAGCCCGGGGCGGTCCGGGGCGACGATGGTCACCTCGGAGCCCTTGAGCCGGGCCGCGGGCGCTCCCTCCTCGGCCAGCGCGGCCTGGTCCGGCCGCAGCGGCAGCGGCTCGGCCGGCACCTCCCCGGCCAGCCGGGACTCCACCCGGCGGACCAGGTCTCCGACCAGGCCTTCCTTCCAGTCGTTCCAGGCGGCCGGGCCGGTCGCCTGGCCGTCCGCGATGGCCAGCATGTGCAGCAGCTCCAGCAGCGGCCGGCCTCCGACCACCGAGGCCACCTGGGCCACGGTGACCGGGTCATCGAGGTCACGGCGCGTCGCCGTCTGCGGGAGCAGGAGATGGTGCCGGACGGCCCCGGCGACCAGTTCCGCGTCCGACGGGCCGAGCCCGACCCGGCGGGCCACGTCGCGGGCCACCACCTCGCCGGTGACCCGGTGGTCACCGGGCCAGCCCTTGCCGATGTCGTGCAGCAGCGCGGACAGCAGGAGCAGGTCGGGACGGCCCACGTCCCGGGTGAGGACCGCGGCCCGCGCGGCGGTTTCCACCAGGTGACGGTCCACCGTGTAGGTGTGCAGCGGGTTGCGCTGGGGCCGGTTGCGGACCCGGTCCCAGTCCGGCAGCAGGCTCGCGACCAGGCCTTCCTGGTCCAGCGCCTCCCAGACGGGGACGGCGGACGGGCCGGCGCCGAGCAGCGCGACCAGGGCGTCGCGGGCTTCCGGCGGCCAGGGCACCGGCAGCGGCGGGCACTCGGCCAGCCGGGTCAGCGTGCGCGGCGCGAGCGCCAGCGCGGCCTGCGCGGCCGCCGCCGCGGCGCGCAGCGGCAGGGCCGGGTCGGCGGCCGGATCCGCGGCGCGGGCCAGGACCACCTCGCCGTCCTGCTCGACCAGGCCGTCCGCCAGCGGGCGGCGCTGGGCCTTGCTCCGCCGCCGGCCGCCCCGGCTGCGCTGGGCCTGCCGGAACGCCTGGTCCACCGAGTAGGCGACGGCGCGCCCGGACCCGGCCAGGTGGCGCATGAGCGCGTCCGCGTCCAGCAGCCCGAGGACCCGGGCCACCTCATCCTGCTCCTGCAGGACGAGCCGGTCGGCAGGGCGGCCGGTGATGTCGTGCAGGGCGTGCCGCGCGTCCATGATCGACTCGTAGGCGGCCCGGACCCGGGGCCCCGGGCCGGGGGCCACCCAGGCGGCCGCGATGGCCTGGATCGCATGCACGTCACGCAGCCCGCCCCGTGCTTCCTTGAGGTCGGGCTCCAGCAGGAAGGCCAGTTCTCCGCTGCGCTGGGTCCGTTCCACGTGCAGCGCCTGGAGTTCGGCCAGACGCGTGCCGGCCGAGGCCCGCCAGTCCTCCAGGGCGCCGAGCCGCAGGGCGTTGGTGAGGTCGGGGTCGCCGGCCACGTGCCGGGCGTACAGCAGCCCGAGGATGACCTTCAGGTCGGTCCTGGCCACCCGGCGGGCTTCCGCCGTGGTGCGCACCGCGTGGTCGAGGCGGGCGCCGGAGTCCCAGATCGGATACCAGATCCGGTCGGCCATCGCGGCGATGCCGTCCCGCCCGTCGTGCAGCAGGAGCACGTCGAGATCGCTGCCGGGCAGCAGCTCGCGCCGCCCGTAACCACCCACGGCGACCAGGGCGACCCCCGGTTCCGCGCCCAGCAGGGAGGCCAGCCAGCGGTCGGTTTCCGCACTCCGCCGGGCGCGGTCGGCGGCAAACGACGTCAGGGGCGGCCCGTCGGACTGCGAACGGGCCGAGGGTGCGGACATCACGACTGCCCAACCCCCCGACCCGTACTGCGCACTCCGATCAGGCCTCTATCGCTGCTTAGGGCTAAAGCGCGCCTGAACCGCGCTCACCAGTCCGGACCCGCACAACCGTTTCAACCGGGACAGCCCAGACCTTCCCGTCCCCAATACGCCCAGTCTGAGCTGCCTTGACGATCACACCGATCAGGTCGTCGGTGTCCTCGTCGTCAGCGAGCACTTCCAGTCTTACCTTGGGGACCAGGTCAACCTGGTACTCAGCCCCCCGGTAGACCTCCGTGTGACCGCGCTGGCGGCCGTAGCCGCTCGCCTCGCTCACAGTCATTCCGTGGACACCAAAGGCCTGCAACGCCGCCTTCACCTCGTCCAGCTTGAACGGTTTGATCACGGCAGTGATGAGCTTCATGCGACCACCTTCTCGGGGCACCCTGTCCTGTGCCGACCTTCCGCCTAAGGCGTTTCGCCCGCCATCACAGAGTGTTTCGGGGGAGTGAAAGACGAGTGTCACATGTTACGAGCAGGTTTCGCTATCCGGCAGGGTCGGCGTGGGTGGCGCGGGCGGGCTGGCGGGCGCGGGCGGGCCGGGGGGCGCAAGCTGGCCGGGGGGCGCGGGCGGGCCGGCGGGGAGGTTCCGGTGATGGCGGGCGAACGCCGGGCGCAGTTCCGCGTCCGAGTAGTAGCGGTGGAACACCTCGGTGGCCGAGCCGGAGATCGGCGGGACTATCCACGTCCAGTCGGCCGGGCAGATCCGGCCGGCACGTTCCTCCCGGGCCAGGTGGGTCAGGAAACGGCGTGACTCCGTGTGGTGATCGGTGATCGTCACGCCGGCCGTCTCGAACGAGTGCAGCACCGCGAGGTTGAGCTCCACGAGGGCCCGGTCGCGCCAGAGCGACCGGTCCCGGGTGGTGTCCAGCCCCATCCGGGCGGCGATCTCAGGCAGCTGGTTGTAGCGACCGGAATCCGCCAGGTTGCGCGCGCCGATCTCGGTGCCCATGTACCACCCGTTGAACGGGGCCGCCGGATAGCAGATGCCGCCGATCTCCAGGCACATGTCACAGATGACCGGCACCGCGTACCACCGCAGGCCCAGCTCACCGAACCAGGGGAAGCGCGGATGGACGAGGTGGACCTCGGTGACCGCGTCCGCCGGCAGCTCGAACACCCGGGGGCTCTCATCGGGGGTGGAGATGATTAACGGCAGTACGTCGAACCGGCCCTGGCCGTCGCTGTCCCAGCCCAGCGTGCGGGCCAGGTCGGTGAGCTTCGTGCTGGACGGTTCGCCGCGTGCGGACCCGTCCGGCTCCCGGTACCCGGCGTACCGGACCAGCTGCTCGTTCCAGATGCGCGGGGCTCTGCGGGCGGGCGTGTCCGGAGCGAACACCGTGATGACGGGCCGGACCCGGCCGTGGTTCGTGGCGGCCCGCAGGTGGGCCGCACACTCCGCCGCGACACCCGCTGCGGTGTCCACCTCCCGGCGGTCGCGGACCTTGAGGCTCTTCCAGTACAGGCGGCCGATGCAGCGGCTGCTGTTCCGCCACGCCACCTGGGCACCGAACTCCAGTTCCTCGAGCGTGTGCCGGTAGGTGCCGGTCAGGCTGATTTCCCGGCGGATTTCCCGCAGCCGTGGCCCGGGCGGGCCCGTGCCCGAGACCTCGCGGCGGTGCAGCTGGATGAACTCGGCCGCGGCGTCCATGTCCACCGGCCCGGCCGCCCGGCCAGACCGGCCGAACCCAGCGAGGCGGACCGTCCGGAACGCGCGGGCGGGCCACAGCGACCGGGCGGGCCGGGGAGCGGTACCGGCCGCGGATGTGGCCGGGGCGCTGGCGGGTGGCTGACCAGCGGCCGGCGGATCGGCCGGCGGGCTGCTGGTTCCGGGGCTGCTGGTTCCGGGGCTGGGTGCCCGGGCTGGGTCCGGGGCTGGGTGCCGGGGAGCTGGGTGCCGGGGGCTGGGTGCCGGGGAGCTGGGTGCCGGGGGGGTAGGTGCCGCGAGGTTGTCCGTCGCCGGGCAGGCTCTCGCCAGGCTGTCCGCTAGGGCGTCGGGCCCCGCCGGGCTGGCCGCTACGGAGGTTTTGACCATGGAACTGGCTCCCGCTGGACTGATCACGACTGAACTGGTCATGACGGGGCTGGTCATGACGGGGCTGGCCGTCGACGGGCTGGCTAGCGGGGAACTAGCCCGGGCCGGATTGGCTACTGCGGGACCGGCCATCACCGGAGTGGGGAGCAGCGGGCTACCCGGGACCCGGCACATCGCAGCCAGGGCCGGGCCCGGACGGACGGGGCCGGACGTGGTGCGCGTGGCTCCTGATGGCATCCAGCGGGCGAATAAACCCCCGCGCCAAAGAGTTCTCAGGGCTGACTTCATCGCCGCGCCATCCCAGTAAGCGTAGCGTGCGCCGAGTCCGCCTATAATCTCGCGCACTCATGACCAATGGAATCCTCAACCTCACTGAGCGTTAAGCCATTGGGAGGATCCACCGGGTCCGCGTGAATACGCCAATTACGCCGGGCCGTGGTGTGTAGCACCTGGACGCACTTAGTCATCATGGGCGAGGGCCCGCTGATATAGACATCGTCATCTTTTTGCGGCAGCTGGCGGGCGATGACATCGGAGAGCATTCCCTTCACGCCGCTGTAGCCGGGATCGTCCGAGACGGCGGTGCTGATGCGCAGCCACGGATAGTACGACTCGAGCCGCCACAGGTCGGGCAGATCGTAAAGCTCCGACTCACGGCGGGCGCCAATGATCAGGCGGATCCGGCGCCGCCGGCCGGGCTGGCTGTCCGCGATAGCCTGCTCGATGAGTGCCTTCAGCGGCGCCAGGCCCGATCCGCCGGCCACGCAGAACAACCCCCCGCCGGAGCCGGCGGCCAGCGTCATGCTGCCCTGCGGAGGCCCGAGGTTCACCCGGTCCCCCACTCTCGTGTGGTGCACCAGAGCGGAGCTGACCCACCCGCCGGGCACGGCCCGGACGTGGAAGGTGAGGAGGCCATCCGTGCGCGGCGCGTTGGCCACCGAGAACGGGCGCCACACACGGTGCCAGTGGGCCGACTGGATGCTCACGTACTGGCCAGCCTGGTACGGGAACGGCTCCTCCGGGGCGCAGGGTGAGGACGGCGAGAGTGGGGCTGCGCAGTTCGTGCCCGACCACCTCAGCCGTCCACCACGGTGGCGAGTGTTCCGCGGACCGGTCCGCGGCCTCGGTCATCAGCTGCGTCGCCCGTTCGTAGGCGCCCGCCCAGGCGGCCTCCGCGCCCGGGGTCCAGGCGTCGCCGGAGAACCGGCGCAGGGTGGCCAGCAGGGCATGGCCCACCGCCGGGTAATGCTCGGCCTGCACGCCGTACTTCCGGTGATCGAGTCCGAGCTGGCTGAGGTACGGCTCCATCTCCTCGGGCGCGCTGAGGCTGCGCACGATCCGGACGAGGGCGTGGAACAGGCGGTCACGCTGGGCGTCCATCGCGGCCGGGAACATGGGACGGAGCTTCGGGTTTTCCGCGAACAGGCGGCCATAGAAATAGGCTACCGCGCCGTCGCCAGCCTGATTAACGAGCGAGAAAGTATGGGTTATGGCTTCGGTACTCGATAGGACCGGCGGCTCCGCTTCGCTCGCCACGTTGTCCAGCTCGCAGGAGCCCGGATTGAGGCCGCCGACACCGTTGTTACCCATCAGAATCGCCACGCTGGGCAGTTTGCCACATGCGCACCGTGACCACAACTAAGTCACACAAACATGTGCGACCACCGCGTGCCCTTCTACTAATGTATTTAGAATATTAGTCAGGTCAGGATCGGCCGAAAATATGCCAATCTGGTGACAACTGATTCCGGCAATTAGCGCATAAGCCCCCCATCACGAGGACCGCACCTGCGCCCAACGCGGGCGGGGGCGCGCGCGCCGGCCCCGGAGGTGGTCCCGGGTTGTCCGCTCACGGGCCGAGGGCCGCGCGGAAGGCCACAGAGCGCCCAGTGGGCGGACGCGGTGCGGAGGCCAGGCTACGGGGACGGTCACCGGGTCGCGGCCTTAACAGGCCACGACCCGGTGACCGTCCCGCTACCCCGGAGCCGCCCGCGGCAGACGGGCCGTCCTCAGCTGCCGATGATGGCGTCGACGAACGCCTCGGGCTCGAACGGCGCCAGGTCATCGGGGCCCTCACCGAGCCCGACCAGCTTGACGGGAACCCCCAGTTCCCGCTGGACCGCGATGACGATGCCGCCCTTGGCCGTCCCGTCGAGCTTGGTCAGGACGATCCCGGTCACGTCCACCGCCTCGGCGAACACCCGCGCCTGGCGGAGGCCGTTCTGCCCGGTGGTGGCGTCCAGGACGAGCAGGACCTCATCCACGGTGGCCCGCTTCTCGATGACCCGCTTGATCTTGCCGAGCTCGTCCATGAGGCCGGTCTTGGTGTGCAGCCGCCCGGCGGTGTCCACGATGACGGTGCTCGCCCGCTCGTCGATGCCGACCCGGACCGCCTCGAACGCCACGCTGGCCGGGTCGGCTTCGTCGCGGTCGGACCGCACCACCTGGGCGCCGGTCCGTTCGGCCCAGGTCTGGAGCTGGTCGGCGGCGGCGGCCCGGAAGGTATCGGCGGCGCCGAGCACCACCGTCTGGCCTTCCCCCACGAGCGCACGGGCGAGCTTCCCGGCGACCGTGGTCTTGCCGGTCCCGTTGACCCCCACGATGAGCATGATCGAGGGCCGGTCGCCGTGTGAGCCGGTGTGCAGGGTCCGGTCCATTTCCGGCCCGATCTGGCGGATGAGCTCGGTGCGCAGCATCGTGCGCACCTGGTCCGGGTCGCGGGTGCCGCTCACCTTCACCTGGGTCCGGAGTTCCTCGGTGATCTGGCGGGCCGGCGTGACACCCATGTCCGCCGTGATCAGCGTGTCCTCGATGTCCTCCCAGGCCTGGTCGTCCAGGGCGTCACGGGAGAGCAGGTTGAGCAGGGCGGAGCCGAACCCGCCGCGAGAGGCGGCCAGCCTCCCGCGCAGCCGGGTCAGGCGGCCGCGCAGCGGGGCCGGGGCCGGCTCGCGCAGCGTCGGCTCGGGCGCGCGCGGAAGCGTCTCCACCGGCGGGCCGCGTTCCTCCTCGGCCGGAGGAGCTTCGGCCGGCCGGGCCTGTGACCCGGACACGGGCGGCCTGGGCGGCGCGCTAACCCGGCGGCGGCGCGGGAGGACCAGGAACGTGGTCCCCAGCCCGGCGACCACCACGACGGCGATGGCGATGAGAATGATCACAAGTTCCATAACGGCCCCAGTCTGGCAGACGCCTCAGCGTGCGTTGCCCGGCCACTGCCGGGGTCACGGGGAGCCCCGCCCCGTGCTGCCCGCCCGTACCATCCGCCCCGTGCTTACCCGCCCTCTGCTTACCCGGCCGGCGCGGCCCCGAAGCACGCCGGCCGCGCCCACGCCCCGGCCCGAGACGGCCGGATCAGGCGGTCTCGCGCTCCCGGAGCCGCTGGCTGACCACGGCCGAGACGCCGTCGCCGCGCATGCTGATCCCGTACAGCGCGTCGGCGATCTCCATGGTCCGCTTCTGGTGGGTGATGATCAGGAGCTGGGACACCGACCGCAGCTCCTCGAAAATGTGCAGCAGGCGCTGCATGTTCGTGTCGTCGAGCGCGGCCTCGACCTCGTCGAGCACGTAGAACGGGGAGGGCCGGGCCTTGAAGATGGCCAGCAGGAACGCGATCGCGGTCAGCGACCGCTCGCCGCCGGACAGCAGCGACATCCGCTTGACCTTCTTGCCCGGCGGCCTCGCCTCGAAGTCGATCCCGGTGGCCAGCATGTCGTCGGGCTCGGTGAGGATCAGGCGGCCCTCACCGCCGGGGAACAGCCGGGAGAAGATTCCTTCGAACTCCCGGGCGGTGTCCTCGAAGGCCGAGGCGAACACCTCCAGGACCCGGTCGTCCACCTCCTTGACCACGATCAGCAGGTCCCGGCGGGTCTTCTTGAGGTCCTCGAGCTGGGTGGCCAGGAACGCGTGCCGCTCCTCCAGGGCCGCGAACTCCTCCAGGGCGAGCGGGTTGACCTTGCCGAGCTGGTCGAGCTGGCGCTGGGCGCGCGGCAGCCCGGCGCTCCTGCTCGGCCCGGACGTAAGGAATCGTCCCGGTCAGGACCTGCTGTTCCTCGCTGGGCGCGGCGGGCGCGGCGCCAGGAGGCTCCCGTTGCTGGCGCCCTCAGCGGCCTCCTGCGCGGCCAGCGGGCCGTCCGTGAAGTCGCCGGCCAGGCCGGCGCCTGCGGGGCTCTCAGCGGCGGGTGCCGGGCTGCTGGCCGGGGAGTCGGGGCTGATAACAGGGACCGGCACGGTGCGGGCCGTACTCGGCGATCAGTTCTTCGGCCGAGACCGCGAACTCCTCGGCCGCCCGGGCGGCCAGCTGCTCCAGCCGCATCCGGTGCTCGGTCCGGGCCATCTCGGTGCCGTGCGCGGCGTCCACCACGCGGTCGAACTCGGCGGCGAGGTCACGGACCTGGACGCGCACTTCCTTCAGCGCCACCGCCCGGCCCTTGCTGGCCTGCTCGGCCGCCTGCCGCTGCTCGCTGGCCGCGGCCAGCGAGCCGGCCAGCCGGGCCAGGGCGTAGGCGGCGCCGTCGGCTACCGCCCGGGCGACCACGGCCTGCCGCTCACGCTGGATCCGCCGGGCCGCGGCGCGCTGCGCGGCCTGCCGCTCCGCTGCGGCCGAGGCGACCAGCGCGTCGGCCCGGCCCGCGATGGCCCGGAGCCGTTCCTCGGCGGTCCTGACCTCTAGCCGCGCTTCCATCTCGGCGTTCCGCCCGGCCGTCACCTGCGCGGCCAGGGCGTCCCGGTCAGCGGCGGCCTCCGCCTCGTCCTGCGGGCCGCCGTCCTCGCCAGTCTGAGACCGGGGCTGGACACCCGCGTCCTGCCCGGCCGCGTCCTGGCCCGCTTCGGCCTCGGCCAGGCCCGCCTCGAGTTCCGCGACCCAGGCCTGGCTGCTCTCGTGGGCCTGGTGGGCCTTTTCGATGGCGGCCTCGAGCCGCTGCGCCTCGTCGCGGGCGGCCCGGGCCGCCCCCGAGAGCCGGCCGAGCCTGCCGGAGACCTCCGCGGCCGCCGCGTCCACTTCGCGGAGCGCCGCCTGGGCCTTGGCCACGGCCTGCCGGGCCTGGTCCTCGGCCTCCACGGCCAGCGCGAGCTGCCCGGCGGCCTGCTCGCAGCGTTCGTCCACGGCCTCCAGCCCGGCCGCCGCCTCATCGGCCACGCTGCGCAGGGTGAACTCGCTGGCGGGCCGGGCCGAGCCGCCCGAGGCCCAGTGCGCGCCGAGCACATCGCCCTGGCGGGTGACCACCCGCAGCGAGGGGTGCGCACCGACCAGTTCCCGGGCCTGGGCCAGGTCGGTGGCCACGACGATGCCCGCCAGCAGCCCGGCCAGGGCGGGGGCCAGCCCGTCCGGGGCCCGTACCAGCGCCAGGGCGGGCTGGGCGCCCTCCGGCAGCTCGATACCCGGCGGCAGCCCGCCGCCCGCGGGGGTCGCCGCATCGCCGGGCGAGCCGGAAGCGATCATCAGGCCGGCGCTGCCCACGTCCTCGTTCTTGAGCGCCTCCAGGATGGCCACCGCGGCGTCGAGGCCGGTGACGGCCACGGAGTCCGCCGCGCCGCCCAGCGCGGCCGCGATGGCTTCCTGGGCCCCGGCGTCCACGCTCACCAGCGCTGCGACCCCGCCTAGCACACCCGGGTACTTCTCCGGATCGGCCAGCAGCATCCCCGAGGCGTCCTTGCCGGTGCGCAGCGCGTGCACGCCTTCCCGCAACGCCTGAACCCGGGCCTGCAGGGCGGCCCGCTGGCCGCTGGACTCACGCTCGGCGGCGCGCCGCTCCGTGACCAGCGCGGAGGCCTCGGCCAGCTGGGCGGTGGCCCGTTCGTGCTCTCCGGCCTGCCCGGCCCGGTCGTCGTCCCGGCCGGCGCACAGTTCCTGCAGCTCTTCGTATTCCTGCTGGGCCTGCTCAGCCCGGCTGCGGGCCTGCTCGACCGCGTCGGCCAGCCGCCCGGCTTCCTCCTGCGCGGCGGACGCTTTGCTCCGCGCGGCTCCCACCTGGGCGCGCAGCCGGGACAGGCGCTCGGCCCGCACGGCGTCGGCGCGGGCGCTGGCCGCGAGCCGCCGCTCTTCCCCGGCCAGGGCAAACTCGGCCGCGGCGCGCTGGGCGGTGGCGGTGGAGAGCTGCTCCTGGGCCGTTTCCAGCCGCTCGCCGAGCACGGCTTCCTGCTCGCGGAGGGTCTCCGCCTCCAGCTCCAGTTCCTGCGGGTCGCGCCCCGGGCGCGGCGCGTCCGGCTGGGCCACCAGGTGGCTGTGCCGCTCCTGGGCCAGGCTGGCCGCCCCGCGGAGGCGTTCGGAGAGCGCGGACAGCGCGAACCAGGCTTCCTGCGCCGCGGCGAGGCGCGGAGCGTGCTGCTGCTCGTCGCTGTCCAGCTCGGCCTCCCGCTGCCGTGCCTGGGTCAGCACGCGCTCCAGTTCGGCGCGGCGGGCCAGCGCGGCCGCCTCATCGGTCTGGTCACGCTCCAGCTCGGCGGCCCCGGTCACGTAGTCGTCGGCGAGCAGCCGGAGACGCGCGTCCCGCAGGTCGGCCTGGATGACGGCGGCCCGCCGGGCGATGGCCGCCTGGCGGCCGAGCGGCTTGAGGCGGCGCTTCAGCTCCGCGGTCAGGTCCACCAGCCGGGTCAGGTTGGCCTGCATCGCCTCGAGCTTGCGCAGCGCCTTCTCTTTGCGGCGGCGGTGCTTGAGCACCCCGGCCGCTTCCTCGATCAGCGCCCGGCGGGCCTCCGGCCCGGCGTGCAGCACCTGGTCCAGCTGGCCCTGGCCGACGATGACGTGCATCTCCCGGCCCAGGCCCGAATCGGACAGCAGCTCCTGCACGTCGAGGAGGCGGCAGTGGTCACCGTTGATCGAGTACTCGCTCTGGCCGGACCGGAACAGCAGGCGGCTGATCGTCACCTCGGCGTACTCGATGGGCAGGGCGCCGTCGCTGTTGTCGATGGTGAGGGTGACCTCGGCCCGGCCCAGCGGGGGGCGCGACGCGGTCCCGGCGAAGACGACGTCCTCCATCTTGCCGCCGCGCAGGGTCTTGACTCCCTGCTCGCCCATGACCCACGAGAACGCGTCCACCACGTTGGACTTGCCTGATCCGTTGGGGCCGACGATGCAGGTGATACCGGGCTCGAAGCGGAGGGTGGTGGCGGAAGCGAACGATTTGAAGCCGCGCAGGGTGAGGGTCTTCAGGTACACCTGCCGGCTCCCCTCCCCTCTGGCACTCCCTCTGGGTACGTCGCTACTGTCCCTGCGTGGCGCACCCCGGTGCACCGCCGTGCTCCGGCACGCCAACTGTCCGCACCTTACCGTGAGGAGCCGACGTTCCCGGGGATTCGCGGTAACCCCGCAGGTCCGGGGCGGGCCCGGATTCCCGCCCCGGGCCGCCGGCGAGACGGCCGGGACCGCCAGGCCGGCCGGGCTGCAACAGCCAGGCTGATCGAGGCGGCGCGCAGGCAGACGGGGACGGCCGCCGCAGGGCAGCGCGATATCCACCATTTGCAGGAAACGCCGCATCACTACGGAGGCCGCCAGGCCATCGAACCGCCAGGACGGCGAAGTAATTACCGTAAAAACGCCAAAACTTTACCAGCGTGACAACGAATAGGGACGCCGGGGCGTCCCTGGTTCGTGGTGACTACAGCGGCACCTCAGGTGAGGGCCGGCTCGCGCTCCCGATCAGCAACGAGCAATTCTTCTGGTCCGACTTCCGCAGCCAGCGCGTCGTTCATGTCCTGGAGCCTGACAAGTTCAGCCTCCAGGTCGCGTACTCGCTGCTGAAGGCGGCGCATCTCAGAGACGATGCGGGGATCTGGCCCGCCGACGTGGCCGAGTAGAGCCTTCGCCATTGTAATGGGTCCTCCACACTGAGTGACCAGAGTGGGCGCACAAGCGAAGAATCGCGAGAGTGCGCGCGCGGGTGACACCACTAGGGTCCCACCCCGCGAGTATCCGGTCAAGTTGAGCGATCGTGCAGGTCACGATGATACCGCCGAGAGCGCGGTTGCGGCTGGCATCCGCGGGCAGCTATAGGCAGATCGATTCATGAACGGATCGCGGCGGATAGGTGTACCGCACCGAGGACAGGGCTGATCCTCCTGCCCGTATACGCACAGTGACCGCGAAAAGTAGCCGCTTTCCCCGTTGACGTTCACGTACAGGCTGTCGAACGAGGTGCCGCCGGCCCGCAGGGCGTCGGCCAGGACGTCGCGGACCGCGGTGAGGACCCGGGCCGCCTCAGCCCGGCTGAGCGTGTCGGTGGCCCGGGCCCAGTGCAGCCGGGCCCGCCACAGGGCCTCGTCGGCGTAGATGTTGCCGATCCCGCTGACCAGGGACTGGTCGAGCAGGGCACGCTTGAGGCCGGTGCGCCGCGCGCGCAGCCGGGCGATGAACACGCCGTCATCGAAGGCGGGCTCGAACGGGTCCGGCGCGATGTGCGCGATCAGCGGCGGCAGTTCCGCGCCGCCGCTGGCCCAGACCAGGTGACCGAACGTCCGCTGGTCGGTGAAACGCAGGTCGGGCCCCTGGTCGGTGAACGTGAACCGGGCCCGGACGTGCCCGGATACGGGACGGCCCGGATCGCCGACCAGCAGCTGCCCGCTCATGCCCAGATGGGCGAGCAGGGCGTCCTCGCCGACCGGCAGCCACAGGTACTTGCCCCGTCGGCGGGCGCCGGTGAACGTCCGGCCGCGCAGCACCGCCTCGAAATCGGCCGGGCCCGCCAGATGGCGCCGCACGGCCCGGGGGTGCAGCACCTCGACGGTGTCGATGGTCCGCCCGACCACATGCTTGTCGAGGCCGCTGCGGACGGTTTCGACCTCGGGGAGTTCCGGCACCGGTCAGTCGCCGGCGGGCTCGGCGCCGCCCTCAGCCGTGGGCGGGACGGGGGAGCTGGGGGGACTGGGGGACTGGGGCGGCACCACGGGCGCAGTGCCCGCCCCGGGACCGGCTGCAACGTTCCCGGGCGCTGAGGCGGCGGCCCCCGCGTCGCCCGCTGCCGGGTGAGCGCCATTCGCGAGCGGGCCCGGACCACCGCTGGCCGCCGGGCCACCGCTCACCGCCGGGCCACCGCTCACCGCGACACCGCCGCCGGCCGACCGGCACCGTTCCCGGCCGCGCACCGTCTCGCCGACCGCCGCTCGCTCGCCGGCCGCGCTGCCGCAGCGCGGCGTCCGCGCCGCTGCCGGTTCCGTTGCTGATCTCTTTCCAGGCCGCCTCGGCCGCCTGCTGCTCAGCTTCCTTCTTCGAGCGCCCCGATCCGGACCCGTACGTCCGGCCCGCCACCCGGACCGACGCGCGGAAGAACTTCTGGTGGTCCGGGCCGCTCTCCTCGACGTGATACTCGGGCACGCCCGAGGAAGCCGGAGGCGGTGAGTTCCTGGAGCGAGGTCTTCCAGTCCAGCCCGGCGCCGAGCCCCGCGGAACGGTCGATGACCGGGTCGAAGAGCCGGTGCACCAGGCGGTCCGCGGCGGTCAGGCCGCACTCGAAGTACACCGCGCCGATCAGGGCCTCGAGCGTGTCGGCCAGGATCGAGGACTTGTCGCGGCCGCCCGTGCCCTCTTCGCCGCGGCCGAGCCGCACGTAGGAGCCGAGCCGGAGGGCGCGGGCCACGTCGGCGAGCGCCCGCATCTGGACCACGGCCGCCCGCAGCTTGGCCAGCTGGCCCTCGGGGAGATCGGGGTACTGACGGAACAGGGTGTCCGTCACGATCAGGCCGAGGACGGCGTCCCCCAGGAACTCGAGCCGCTCGTTGGTGGGCAGCCCGCCGTTCTCGTATGCGTAGGACCGGTGCGTGAGAGCGCGCTCCAGCAACTCCGGGCTCAGCCCGGTGTCTATCGCCCGCAGCAGCTCCGAACCGTCCGGTTCGGCTGCCGCGCCGCCGTTTGACCCGCCTCTCACGCCGTGCCCTTTCAGCGCATCAGGTTGGAGTGATCACCTGACGACGGTTGTAGGTTCCGCACGTCGGGCAGGCCGTGTGCGGGAGCTTGGGGCTCCGGCACTGCGGGCAGCTCACCAGGGCCGGCGCCGACGTCTTCCACTGCGACCGGCGGGACCTCGTGTTGCTGCGTGACATCCGCCGCTTGGGAACAGCCACGTTAACTCTCCTTACGGTTCTGAACTCAGTCGTCCGGTTCGCCCGCGGAGGGTTTCCGGCGGCCGTTCCCGTTCATGTGCGTTTCATCTGGCCCGGATCCTGGCCCGGATCCGCCTGCCCCAGAACCACCGAGCCGTGAGGCAGCCTCCTGCAGGCTGGCCCACCGCGGATCGATGGCCGGGCCGTGCCCGTGGTCGGGCCCGGCCTGGGCGAGCGGAACGCCGCACTCCACGCACAGCCCCGGGCAATCGTCCTGGCAGAGCGGGGCCAGGGGCAGCGCGAGTACGAGCGCGTCGTGCAGGACCGGCTCGAAATCGAGCAGGTCCCCCAGGAGAGAGTACCCTTCGGCGTCGGCCTGGCCGTCGTCCGCGGAATAGGCGAACAATTCCTGGGCCCGGACCTCCACCGGCTCGCTGACCGGCTCCAGGCACCGGGCGCACTCCCCGGTCACCTGGGCCCGGGCCGTGGCCGTGACGAGCACTCCCTCCGACACCGCCTCCATCCGGACGTCGAGCTCCACGTCGCTGCCCTCGGCCACGCCGACCAGCCCGGCCTCCACGTACGCGGGAGCCGGGACAGTGCGCTGCTGCGAGTACTCCGATCCGGGGCTGCGGCCGAGGTCGAGGGTGCTGAAGACCAGGGGCTTGCGCGGATCGAGTCGCGCCGACGGGTTTTTTCGTGGCTGTGGCATAGCAAGTACGGTGTCCGGCGAGGTTGGGTTGATCAGCCTACCCGGCGACCAGCCGATTCCCAACTTAAGGCATAACCGGCCCCGCTCAGGCCCTGCGGGCAGCCCCGGGCTCCGGCCCCCGGCTCCGGCCCCGTGGTCAGGCCCCGTGGTCAGGAAGAGCCGAGCCGCTCCTGCAGGCGGTCGAACACCAGCTCCGGGACCAGGGAGGTGACGTCGCCGCCGTACCGGCAGATTTCCTTGACCAGGCTGGACCGCAGGAAGCTGTACACCGGGTTGGCCGCGATGAACAGCGTCTCGATCTCCGCGAGACGGTAGTTCATCTGGGCCATCTCCATCTCGTACTCGAAGTCGCTGACCGCCCGCAGGCCCTTCACGATGGCCGAGATCCCGTTGTCCTGGCAGTACTGGACGAGCAGCCCCCGGAACGTGCCCACCTCGACGTTCTTCAGCCCGGAGGTCACGTCGCGGAGCATCTCGACCCGTTCCTCGACCGTGAACAGGCCGTGTTTGGCCTGGTTGGCGCCGACGACGACGATCACCTCGTCGTGCAGCAGCGCCGCCCGGCTGATGATGTCGAGATGGCCGTTGGTCACCGGATCAAACGAGCCTGGACAGACGACACGACGCACGCGGTCACGCCCTTCCGTCACAACATCTGCGCTGCCCATCACGGTTCTCCCTGCCGACTGGGCGCCTGCGGCGAGACCGTACCAGAACGTCGTATCGCCGTAGCGCCTCGACCGGTCCGGTGCGTATCCCGCCGGCCAGCCGACCGGGCCGGAGCGCGTGGCCCGCTCCACCGCGACGACCGCGCCGGGGGCCAGCCAGCCGCCGCCGGCCAGCGCGGCCAGCATCCCGGTCACCTCGTCGCCGGTCACCGCGTACGGCGGGTCGGCGACGGCCACGTCGTAGCGGTCCGGCCCGGCCGGCCCGCGGCCGAGCAGCCGGTCCACCCGGTCGGTGACCAGCTCCGCCCCGCTCAGGCCGACCGTCGTCGATGTTGTCCCGGATCACCCGGGCGGCCCGCGCGTCCGCCTCCACGAACAGCGCCCGCCGCGCGCCGCGCGACAGCGCCTCCAGGCCCACCGCGCCCGACCCCGCGTACAGGTCGAGCACGGCCGCCCCGTCCAGCGGCCCGTGCAGCGCCACGAGCGTGCCGAACAGCCCTTCGCGGGCCCGGTCGCTGGTGGGCCGGGTCAGCCGGCCCGCCGGGACGGCGAGCCGGCGGCCCCGCGCCGACGCCGGCGATGACCCGGGTCACCGCGGTGTCTTCGGCGGGCAGCCCGCCGGGCCGGCCGGGCGCGCCCGGCTGCCCGGCCCGCCCGGTTCACGCGGCCCGCCCCGTCACGCGGCCGCGCCCCGGTCACGCGGCCTGCCCCGGTCACGCCTTCTCCAGGAACTTGGCCTGTTCCTCGTCCAGCAGCGCCCGGATCGCGCCGACCAGGGCGGGGTGGCCGGCCAGCTGGGGATCGGCGTCCACCACCGCCTGCGCCTCCGCCCGGGCCGCCACGATCAGTTCCTCGTCGCGCAGCAGGGTCAGCATCTTCAGCCCGGACTTGCGGCCCGCCTGCGCGGCGCCCAGCACGTTTCCCTCGCGGCGCTGCTCGAGGTCGAGCCGGGACAGCGCGAACCCGTCCACCGTGGCGGCGACCGCGTCCAGCCGCTCACGCGCCGGGCTGCCCGGCGGCGAGTCCGTGACCAGCAGGCACAGCCCGGGCTTGCCGCCGCGGCCGACCCGGCCGCGCAGCTGGTGCAGCTGGGACACGCCGAAACGGTCCGCATCCATGATCACCATGATGGTCGCGTTGGGCACGTCCACGCCGACCTCCACGACGGTGGTCGCCACCAGCACGTCCACCGACCCGTCGGCGAAGGCGCGCATCGCCGCGTCCTTGTCGTCGGCGGGCATCCGCCCGTGCAGCATGCGCATCCGCAGCCCGGCCAGCGGGCCCTCGGCCAGCTCGGCCATCATGTCCACGACCGCGCGCGGCGGCCGCTCAGCGTCCTCCTCGTAGCAGCTCGTACGTCACCGTCGGTGCCGTCGTCGCCGCCGGCCGCGTCCGCATCCACCCCCGGGTCCGCTTCCGGGCCAGGCTCCCCCGCGCCGTCCTCGGCACCGATGCGCGGGCAGACCACGTAGGCCTGGCCGCCGCCCGCCACCTCCTCGCGGAGCCGCTCCCAGGTCCGCGCAGGTAGTGCGGCTTGTCCGCGGCGGGCACCACGTGCGTGGTGATCGGGCGCCCGCCCGGCGGGCAGCTCGCTCAGCGTGGACACGTCGAGGTCGCCGTACACCGTCATGGCCACCGTGCGCGGGATCGGCGTGGCCGTCATGACCAGCACGTGCGGGCGGCTGCCCCGCGCCTTCTCGCGCAGCGCGTCCCGCTGCTGCACCCCGAACCGGTGCTGCTCGTCGATCACCACCAGGCCCAGATCGTCAAAAACGACCTGATCGTCGAGCCGTACCCGGTGATACAGCAGGGTGTGGGTGCCGATCACGATGCCCGCCGCCCCGGAGGCCACCTCCTCCAGGGCGGCCCGGCGCGCCTTGGCCCCCTGCGACCCGGTGAGCAGCGCCACCCGGGTGGCGTGCTCCGGCACCGTCCAGTTCACCGGCCCGGGCGAGCGGGCCGAGCAGCTCCGTTATAGATCGGTAGTGCTGCTGGGCCAGGACCTCGGTGGGCGCGAGCAGGGCAGCCTGCCCGCCGTCGTCGATGACCTGGAGCATGGCCCGGACCGCCACCAGCGTCTTGCCGGAGCCCACCTCGCCCTGCAGCAGGCGGTGCATCGGGTGCTCACGGCACAGCGCGGTGGTGATCTCCTCGCCGGCGGCGAGCTGGCCCTTGGTCAGCGCGAACGGCAGCCGGGCGTCGAACGCCTCGAGCAGCCCGCCGCGCCGCGGGATGCGCGGGCCGTGGCCGGCAGCGCGTCCTCGGCCCGCCGCCGCTGGGCCAGCACCGCCTGGAGCACGAACGCCTCGTCCCACTTCAGCCGCAGCCGGGACGGCTCGATCTCGGCGTACTCCACCGGGCGGTGGATGCCGTGCCAGGCAGCCAGCTGGCTCTGCAGCCCGTAGCGGGTGCGGACCTCGGCGGGCAGCGGGTCGTCGGCGATGTCGAGCGTGTCCAGCACGGTCCCGATGGCCTTGGCGATCTTCCAGGACGCCATCTCCCTGGTGGCCGGGTACACCGGGATGATCTCGGCCGCGTGCTCGGCGGCCATCTCGGTGCCCGGGTCCGCCGTGCCCAGCAGCTCGCAGTCGGGGTGGATGAGCTGGCGTTTGCGGCCGTAGGAGGACACCTGGCCGGCGAACAGGCCGTGCAGGCCGGGCTTCATCTCCCTCTCCCGCCATGGCTGCCCGAAGAAGGCCAGGGTCAGCGTGCCGTGGCCGTCGGTGACGGTCACCTCGGTCAGCTTGCCGCGCCGGTTCTTCATCATCCGGCTGGTGACGGCGGAGATCTGGGCCAGCACCGTGACGTGCTCGCCGTCGCGCAGCGAGGCCAGGTCGGTCAGCTCACCCCGCTGCTCGTAGCGGCGCGGGTAGTGCCGCAGCAACTCGCCCACGGTGTGCACGTCCAGCGCCCGGGCCAGGACTTTGGCCGTCTTCGGGTCGAACTCCCGGTCGAGCGGGTCATCAAGCCTCGCCATGGCCTCACAGAATAGGCTGCGGGTGACGACAGGAACGCCCGGCCACGCGGGCCAGACGTCCGGCACCGGCGCTGATTCGCGTTCCGGGCCGCTGGTCGGCTATTCTGAGCGCTGCCCCAGGGCACGGCTGCGGCGGAGCATCTCCGCCCGCTCTCCCGGTCACGGGAGGCCTGAGCCCGGGCATATCGGCCAGTCATCCGCGTTCTGCAAGGAGCGTCCCGTGTCTGCTGTCTGCGAGATCTGCGGCAAGGGGCCGGGATTCGGCAACAACGTCTCCCACTCCCACCGCCGCACCCCGCGCCGCTGGAACCCGAACATCCAGATCGTCCGGGCCCGCGCCGAGGGAACCAGCCGGCGTATCCGCGTCTGCACGTCCTGCATCAAGGCCGGCAAAGTCACCCGCTGACCCGCACTGCCGCATCCGTCCGGCAGGGTCGTTAGCCCGCGCACATATCAGCCCGTCCTTGCGTGCGGCCTAAACCGCCGCTAAATCGGGCGCCAGGTCGTCGCACCCGGATCACGCGACTTATGTTTCCGCAACGAAAACCGGGCGCTGCTGCCACCCGTCACGGGGCCCGGCGGCTGATCAGGGCTGGCGGGCGGGGCGAACCTGCAGAGCGGCCGTCCAAGCGCGCAGCCGGACGGCGCGCCAGGCTGGCCGTTCACGATGACCATGAGCCGCACCGGGTCCGCGGAGCCGCGCGGCTGCCCCCAGCCGGGCCACGACGACCCCCTGGGCCACCCCCGCACCGGGCCTGGCCCGGCTCCCAGCGCGCGCCCTGCACGCCGGCGATCCGCGCCCCGGGGTAGCCGAAGGCCAGGCTCCAGGTCTCGGCCCGTTGGTCCCGCCGAGCCCGCTGATCGTGATCTGGTCGGCGAAGCCGCCGGGCCACTGCTCGACCTGCTGGTACGTGATGCTGACCGGCTGGCTGCCCACGCTGGGCTGCGGTGCGCCGCTGCCCCCGGCCGCGACGCGGTGCCCGCCGGGCTGGCGAGATGCTGGGCTGGCCACGCCGGGCTGGAGGCGGGTGGCCGGGCCAGACGCGGCAGGGGACGCTGGGCGTGATGTGGACGCCGGGGCGGGCCGAGGCCAGCGTGCCGCCGTGCGGCTCCTGGGCGTGGCAGTCCCCGGACGTGCACTGGTTTCCCGGGATGGGGGCGCTGAAGTGCAGCACGGTCCGGGACATGTTGGCGGCCAGGAACGCGGCCACGACCACGCCCAGGCCGGCGGCGAACGTGGGGGTGACCACGAGCCTGCGCAGCGCCGGGCTGATCCGCTTGCCCCCCGGCCGGACCTTCTCGGGCCGCTCCCGTCCAGCCTGGTCCTGGGCGCCTGCCGGCCGACCCTGCGGCCCGCCGCCCACCCCGCAGCTCGCCGTCCCCACCCAGCCGGCCGCCGTCCGCGTCCCGCGCCTCACCGGCGCCCGGCGCCGCGCCGTCCGCGCCCCGCAGCAGGCGGGCCGCCTCGGCCCGCGCGCGGGCGGTCACGGACGGCGCCCGGTGCCGCGGCGCTGCTCTCCTGCCCGGTGATCGCATTGGGGGGTTTATACCTACGAAAAGGGCGGGCTAACTATAGTGACATGCTTGTAATTTGATGGATACGGGGAGCGAGTGGCGGTTCGGGCCTCAAAAATGATTCCATCCGGACAACCTCTCAGATCGCCGCGAATCCACCCATACCCCCTGACCCTCACGCACCTGCCCCATCACGGACCAGCGCCCGGTAAGCGCGGTCCCCGGCGGGAACGTCGCGACCAGGCCATGGTCCTCACCGCCCGCGCAGAACCCAGTCCAGCGGGTCCTGATCACCAGGGTCCTGATCGCCTAGTGCATCTGCGGCGGCGCGCAAAGCGTTACTGACGGGCAGCTGGGCGGAGGCCACGTCGATGCGGACCCCGCTCTGCCCGGCCAGGTGCCCGAGGTCCTGCACGAGGCCGTCGCTGACGTCGATCATTGACGTCGCCCCCAGCCGCGCCGCCTCCGGCCCCGCGGCGTAGTCCGGATGTGGCCAGCGGTGCGCGGCCACCAAGCCCGCGGGCTCGGTCAGCCCGGCCTGGAGCAGGGCCAGGCCGGCCGCGGAATGGCCGAGCACGCCCGCCACGGCCACCAGGTCCCCCGGGCGGGCCCCGGAGCGGGTGACGGGGGCCCGGCCCGCCAGGTCCCCCAGCGCGGTCACCGCCAGCATGATCAGGGGCGCGCCCGAGAGGTCCCCGCCGGCCACGGTGGCGCCGACCCGGGAGCATTCCTCGGCCAGGCCGGCCGCCATCTCCTCGGCCCAGGCCACTGGCAGGTCGCCGGGCGCCGCGAGGCCGACCAGCAGAGCGGTCGGCACCGCGCCCATCGCCGCGATGTCGGCCAGGTTCTGGGCGGCCGCCTTGCCGCCGATTTCGCGCGGGGACGACCAGTCGCGGCGGAAGTGCCGGTTCTCGACCAGGAGATCGGTGCTGGCCACCACGCGCCCGTCGGGGGCCGGCAAGTACCGCCGCGTCGTCGCCGATGCCCACCAGCGTGACGGGAGCGGCCGGCAGGCGGGCGGCCAGCGCCGCGATGAGCCCGAATTCGCCTAGTTCCGAGACGGTGATGGGGCCCTCCCGGCTGCCGTCTTTCGGCTTTAGGGTAGCGTGGCCCTTCCGGCCTAAGGCAATGAGGCCCCCCGGGGAGGACGCATGGTCCAGGCATACATCCTCGTGCAGACCGAGGTGGGAAAGGCCGCCGAGGTCGCTCGCCGCATCGGGAGCATCAAGGGGGTGACCCTGGCCGAGGACGTCACCGGACCCTACGACGTGATCGTCCGGGCGGAGGCGAGCAATGTGGATGACCTCGGGAAGCTCGTGGTCGCCCAGATCCAGGGCGTGCCCGGCATCACCAGGACGCTGACCTGCCCGATCGTGCACATATAGCCCTAATGGGGCGCCGACCTGCGTTCACTTGCAACGTTCCCCCTTCGGGGACGTCGCCGGACCGTCCGCCGTGCGCGCTCGTATCAGCCGGCACCGGCCATGACCGTCTCGACGCGGCCCTGGGGCGGATCCCCGATCACATAGAATCTCGCCATCCGCAGAGCCCATCCCGGTCATGGCGCGGCCACCGGCCCGCGGTGCGTCCGGGCCGCGCGTTCCCCAGCGAACCCTGGATGAGCATGGAAACGCTGGGTAGGTGGCAGGCAGCGGCGACGGGAGGATAGTGATGTTCGAGGCGGCGGATATCCGGGAATGGCGCGGTCACGACGTGGTGGACGACGGCGGCCACAAGATCGGGACGCTCGAATCCGTGTACGTGGATACCGGCACCGACAGCCCGCCTTCGCCACGATCACGGTGGGCCTGCCGACCCGGCACCGGCTGGTGTTCGTGCCCCTCGACGCGGCCACCGTGGGGCCGGGTTACCTCAAGGTCAACCATTCCCGCAACCAGGTGAAGGACGCGCCGTCCATCGACACCGATGGCGAACTGCCTGCCGAGGACGAAGAATCGGTCTTCAAGCACTACAACCTCGTCTACCAGCCCGGAGCGAGCGGCGAACGCCGTCTCGCCCGCCGCTGACCAGGCAGGATCGGAGTCTCAGATGGTGTTGTTCCTGCTGCTGGTCATCGCGGCGATCGCGCTGGGCATCGTGGGCGTGGTCGTGAAGGGCCTGTTCTACCTGCTGATCATCGGGATCGTCGTGATCCTCGTGGACCTCATCCTGGTCGGGGTGCGGCTGGGCCGCCGTCGCCGCCTGACCCGCTGACCCTCCCGCCTGGCCGCTGACCCTCCCGCCTGAGCGCTGGCCTCCCGCCTGAGCGCTGAGCATCCCGGCCCGGGCTCAGCCGAGCTGCGCGGCCAGTTCCGCCGTCCGCGGGCCGACCCCCAGGCTGAGCGCGGCCTGCAGGCCGGCCGGGGTGTCCACGTCCGAGCGGAGGCTGGGCACATCGGTCAGCCCGATCTCGGCGGCCCCGCCCTCCCGGTAGCGCGCCGCCGAGCCAGTGCCGAAACGCGGCCGGAACGCGACCCCGGGGCGGGCCGCGTACAGCGTGGTGCCGGTGCCCTCCGCGTCGGGAACGAACGCCTCCGGCCACTGCGCCGCCGCCCGGAGCCCCCGCTCGAGTTCCGCGGGCCGCAGCGCGGGCAGGTCCGCGGCCAGCGCCGCCGTCCCGCAGTCCGGCCGGGACGCCGCGGCCGCCGCCGCGCCGTGCGCGAGGGCCGGGTTGAGCCCGTCGTCCGGCTCGTCGGCGACCACCCGGGCTCCCAGCGCGCCCAGCGCGCTGGCCGCGGCCGGGTCGTCCGTCACCACGACGACGGCCGCCACCGCCGGACAGGCGGCGACCGCCCGGACCGTGTCCGCCGCCATGGCCAGCGCCAGTTCGGCCCGGGCAGGCCCGGCCAGGCCGGCCAGCCGCGATTTGGCCCGGGCAAGTACCTTGACGGGGATCACCACCGACCAGGTGAGCGGCATCTCGGTCACACCGGCGACCATACTGTGCTCAGCCCGGTGCGTGATCAGGCGTGTGGGCCGTGCGGGCCCGGGCAGCGTGGTCCCGGGCAGCGTGGCCGGACCGCGTTGCGTCGGCGGGGCTTGCCTCGGCGGGGCTTGCCTCGGCGGGGCTTGCCTCGTGCGGGGCTTGCCTCGTACAGGGCACCGGGCGGAACGGGAGACTGACTGCGATGACGAGCAGCCTGATGAGGGCGGGAGATCCCCGATGAGCGGGCAACCGATGAGCGGGCGGCAGCGATGAGCAGCGCGGCAGGGCCGGCGTTACTCGCAGGCGTGGCGGAACGGCACCAAGGTCGTGCTCCCCCCGCTGATCAAGTCGGTGATGAAGCGGGACTGGCGGGGCTACCAGCACTTCCCGCGCGAGGGCGGCATGCTCGTGGCCGCGAACCACCTGTCCTACGCGGACTGGCCCGCGATGTCGCTGTTCGTGCACGAGGCGGGCCGCTACCCGGCGTTCATGATCAAGTCCTCGGCGTTCGACGTGAAGCTCGATCGGGCCGTTCCTGCGCGTCCTCGGCCAGCTGCCGGTGCGCCGGGGAGAAGCAGACGCGGCGAACGTGCTGAAGGTCGCCGAGCAGGCCCTGGCCGACGGCGAGTGCGTGATCATCTACCCGGAGGGCACCGCCACCCGCGACCCGGACCAGTGGCCGATGATGGCCAAGACCGGAGTGGCCCGGCTGGCCCTGGCCACCGGGGTCCCGGTGATCCCGGTCGCCCAGTGGGGGGCGCAGGACATCCTCCCCTACGGCGAGGTCAAGCCGCACGCGGTGCCGCGCAAGCTGGTCCGGATGCTCGCCGGGCCGCCCGTGGACCTGAGTGAGTACCAGGGGAAGCCGCTGACCCGGGACGTCCTGCGCGGGGCCACGAACGCCATCATGGGCGACATCGCGGACCTGCTGGCCGAGCTCCGCGGCGGGCGCCCGCCCGCCACCCCCTACCACCCGGCCGTGGCCCGCCGCGCCGCCCGCCAGGTGGAACGGGAACAGGCCGCGTCCGGGCCGGATCCCGCCACGCAGCCGGCCCCCGGCGACGACCCCCGCGAGGCGACGCCGACGTGAAAGCGGCGGTCATGGGGGCCGGCATGTGGGGCACCACGTTCGCCCAGGTGCTGTGCGACGCGGGCACCCCGGTCACGCTCTGGGGCCGCCGGCCGGACCTGGTCGCGACGATCAACTCGCGGCACGAGAACCCGGACTATCTCCCGGGCATCGCGCTGCCGGCGGAGCTGACCGCCAGCGCCGAGGCGGCCCGGGTGCTGGACGGGGCGGACCTGGTCGTGCTGGCCGTGCCCGCCCAGACGCTGCGCCACCATCTGGGCGCCTGGCGGGACCTGCTGCCCGCCGGCGCCGCCTTCGTCAGCCTGATGAAGGGGATCGAGCTCGGCACCCACGAGCGGATGAGCCAGGTGATCGCCGGCGTCACCGGAGCCGCCCCGGACCGGATCGCGGTCGTCAGCGGGCCGAACCTGGCCCGGGAGATAGCCGAGCGCCAGCACGCCGCGACCGTGGTCGCCTGCGCGGACGACACGCTGGCCAAACGGCTCCAGCAGGACTGCCACACCGGGTACTTCCGGCCCTACACCAACCCGGACGTGATCGGCTGCGAGCTGGGCGGCGCGGTCAAGAACGTCATCGCGCTGGGAGTCGGCATCGCGGTCGGCATGGGCTGCGGCGACAACACCCGGGCCACCCTGATCACCCGCGGGCTGGCCGAGATCACCCGGCTCGGCGCGGCGCTGGGCGCGGACCAGCACACCTTCGCCGGCCTGGCCGGGCTCGGCGACCTGGTCGCCACCTGCAGTTCCCCGCTGTCACGGAACCGGACGTTCGGCGAGATGCTGGGCCGGGGCATGGCGGTGGCCGACGTGGCCGCGGTCAGCACCCAGGTCGCCGAGGGCGCCAAGTCGGCCGGGCCGATCCTGGAGCTGGCCCGGGAGCACCAGGTCGAGATGCCCATCACCGAGGTGGTGGTGGGGGTGATGCACGGCCAGGTCACCCTGGGCCAGGCGGCGATGCTGCTCACCTCCCGCACGGCGAAACCGGAGCGTTATGGCGTCTGACCAGCAATCCGGCGAGAACACCCGCGCGGTGCACCTGCCGCCCGCTCCGATCCCGGCGCAGCAGCCGCTCGGCACGCCGGTCTACCGGACCGCGGCGTTCGCCTTCTCCTCCAGCGCCGAGTACGCGGCGCTGCTGAACGGGGAGACGGCGGGCTACAGCTACAGCCGGATCGACAACCCCACGGCGGACGCGTTCGCCACCGCGGTGGCGACGCTGGAGAGCCAGGGCCTGCCCGCGCCGGCCGCCGCCCAGGCCTTCGCGTCCGGGATGGCCGCGATCAGCGCGGTGTTCTGGACCTTCACCGGGGCGGGGACTCACGTGGTCGCGCCGGCCGCGGTGTACGGGGGCACGTACGGGTTCCTGCGCCACGTCGCGGCCCGGTTCGGGGTGCAGACCGATTTCGTGGACGTGACCGACACCGACCAGGTACGGGCGGCGCTGCGGCCGGAGACCAGGATCGTGTACGCCGAGACGGTGGCCAACCCGACGACGGCCGTGGCCGACCTGCCCGCCCTGGCTGAGATCGCCCATCAGCAGGGTGCGCTGCTGGTGGTGGATTCCACCATGGCGCCCCCGCCGGTCTGCCGGCCGCTGGAGCACGGCGTGGACCTGGTGCTGCACTCGGCCACCAAGTACCTGGGCGGCCACTCGGACACGACCGGCGGGGTGGTGTCCGGGGCACCCGGCCTGATCAGCCAGGTCCGCGCGGTCCGCATCGACACCGGCGGCGCCCTGGCTCCCGACGAGGCGTTCCTGCTCCGCCGCGGGCTGGAAACGCTGCCGCTGCGGGTGCGCCGCCAGTGCTCCACCGCGATGCTGTTCGCCGCCGCGGTGGCCCGGCACCCGGCGGTCCGCAGCGTGGACTACCCCGGCCTGCCGGGGCATCCGGGGCACCAGACCGCGATCCGGCTCTTCGACGCGGGGCCGGAGGGTACCCGGTTCGGCGCGATCGTCACGGTCACCCCCCATGGCGGCCGGCGGGCCGGGTACGAACTCGCGGACCGGCTGCGCGTCGGCCAGGTGGCCACGTCGCTGGGGGGCACGCACACCGTGGTCAGTCACGTGGCGTCCACGACGCACCGGCAGTTCGACGACGCCGCCCTGGCCGCCGCCGGGATGGACCCCGGGGCGGTACGGTTCTCCATCGGCCTGGAGGACGGCGAGGACCTCATCACCGATGTCAACCAAGCCCTCGACGGTGTTGGCCCGGGGGGACGACCCCCGAAGCCCCCCGGTGGCCTGGCGGGAGCAGATCGATAAGCGGACCAGGGAGGAACGGGCGTGAACCAGGAACGCAAGATCCGCGTCGCGGTCGTGTTCGGCGGCCGGGGCCCGGAGCACGCGATCTCGTGCGCGAGTGGCGGGACGGTGCTGGCCTGCATCGACCGCGACCGCTACGACGTCGTTCCGGTCGGCATCCTGCCCGACGGCCGGTGGGTGCTGACCGCGGACGAGCCCGGGCGGCTGGCCATCACCGGCGGCCAGC
The DNA here is from genome assembly GCA_963723595.1 of uncultured Actinomycetes bacterium. GTDB lineage: Bacteria > Actinomycetota > Actinomycetes > Streptosporangiales > Streptosporangiaceae > RYN-230. Next base: position 901,650 of record CAVRRQ010000006.1, on the reverse strand, counting down.
TGCCGTCCGTCGAGGCGGTCGCCGAGCCGGGCGGCCAGGTGCTGCCGTGGACCGCCGCCGGCCTCCAGCAGGAACCCGGCGCACTGACCACCGCCGAGCCCGGGGCCATCCCCCGGGAGCTGGGCGAGGTGGACGTGGTCCTGCCCATGCTGCACGGCCCGTTCGGTGAGGACGGGACCATGCAGGGCCTGCTGGAGATGGCGGGCATCCGCTACGTCGGCGCGGGCGTGCTGGCCAGCGCGGTCAGCATGGACAAGGAGTACATGAAGCTGATCTTCAAGGGGAAGGGACTGCCGGTCGGCCCGTTCGTCGTGGTCCGCGACCGCGACTGGCCGGAGACGGACGGCAGCGGGTCCGCCGCCGTGGCCGCGCGGCCGGCCGCCCCGTCCGCCGAGACGGAGCGCAAGCGGGTGCTGGACGCGATCGGCGAGCTGGGCTGGCCGGTGTTCGTCAAGCCGGCCCGCGGCGGCTCCAGCATCGGCACGTCCCGGGCGGATGACCTGGCCGGGCTCTACGCGGCGATCGAGACCGCGCGGCGCTACGACCGCAAGATCCTGGTGGAGCAGGCGATCACCGGGCAGGAGATCGAGTGCGCCGTGCTGGAAGGGCTGGACGGGGCACCCCCGGACACCAGCATGCCCGGGCAGCTGATGGTGGACGGCGGCGAGGCGTTCTTCGACTTCGAGGCCAAGTACCTGGACGACGCGAACGGGATGGCCATCCCGGCCCCGATCCCCGCCGATCACCTGGAGCAGGTGCGGCGCCTGGCCGCGGCCGCGTTCGAGGCGGTGTCCGGCGAGGGACTGGCCCGGGTGGACTTCTTCTACACGCCGGACGGCGAGATCCTGCTCAACGAGATCAACACGATGCCCGGGATGACCGCCGCCTCGTACTTTCCCAAGATGTGGGCGGCCAGCGGGTTGTCGTTGCGGGAACTTATCGATCGCCTGATCACCACGGCCCTCCGGCGGCCTGCCGGCCTGCACTGAGCAGGCGCCTCGTGCCGGGGACCTCCGGCATGATCATGGGATTGGTGTCGCCAGGGCGACACCAATCCCATGATCATGAACTCACGCGGATTAGCGCTTCTTCGCGGCCGCGGCCTTCTTCTCGCCGTTCACGATCGCCTTGAAGTCCGCGCCCGCACGGAACTTGGGCACCGACGACTTCGCCACCTTGATGGTGGCGCCAGTGGCGGGGTTGCGGGCGGTGCGAGCCGGGCGGACAGCCTTTTCGAAGACGCCGAAACCGGTGATCGCGACCTTGTCACCCTTGGCCACGGTGCTCTGAATGGTATCCAGCACCGCGTTCACCGCCTCGGTCGCGGTCTTCTTGTCCCCCAGCCGGCCGGAGATCGCATCGATCAGGTCACGCTTGTTCATGAATCACTCCTGCGGTTCCCCCACGGGAGGTCGCGCGGACAGGGAGCCGTAGCCGCGACCTCTGACCTGCCTGAAATTAGGCGATCCAGCGCTGGCGCACAATCACCCCAGCGTAAAAACACGGCGTGTCGGCCTCCAGACGCCCGAATTTCCTGTCCTGCGGGGGCTTTCAGGCCACTGCGTCCGCCGTCGGCAGCCAGTGCGGCCGGTGCTCCTCGAAACTGGTGATCTCATCTGCATAACGCAGGGTGAGCGAGATATCGTCCAGTCCTTCCATCAGGCGCCACCGGGTGTAGTCGTCGATATCGAATGGCGCCCGCAGTTCCACGGGGCCGCCCGGGGCATTCACGCGCACTTCACGGGCGACCAGGTCCACGGTCACCTCGGTATCCGGGGTTACCTCGAGAGCATCCTGCAATGACTCGGCGAATTCCGGGGAAACGCGGACAGGGAGCAGGCCCGCCTTTGTCGCGTTATTGCGGAAGATGTCACCGAAGCGCGCGGAGATGACGGCCCGGAAGCCGTAATCACCGAGCGCCCAGACCGCATGCTCGCGTGATGATCCGATCCCGAAATCGGGACCGGCCACGAGTACCGTCGCCCCGTCCGCGACGGGCTGGTTGAGGATGAATTCGGGATCTGCCCGCCAGGCGGCGAACAGGCCGTCGGCGAATCCGATGCGGCTGACCCGCTTCAGGTATTCGGCCGGGATGATCTGGTCGGTGTCGACGTTGCTCCGGCGCAGCGGGATCGCGCGGCCGGTGTGCGTGGTGAAAGGCTCCATGGTCGGTCCTCCCTCCCGGTTAGAGGTCGGCGGGGGCGGTGAGGCGGCCGGTGACCGCGGTGGCCGCGGCCACCTGCGGGGACACCAGGTGGGTACGGGAGCCCTTGCCCTGGCGGCCCTCGAAGTTGCGGTTCGAGGTGGACGCGCTGCGCTCGCCCGGCGCCATCGTGTCCGGGTTCATGCCCAGGCACATGGAGCAGCCCGCCGAGCGCCACTGGGCGCCCGCGGCGGTGAAGACCCCGTCCAGGCCCTCCTGCTCGGCCGCCGCCTTGACGTCCATCGAGCCGGGCACGACCAGCATCCGCACCCCGTCGGCGACCTTCCTGCCGCGCAGCACGTCGGCCGCGGCGCGCAGGTCCTCGCAGCCGCCCGTTGGTGCAGGAGCCGACGAACACCGTGTTCACCTGGATGTCGGTGAGCGGCGTGCCCGCGGTCAGCCCCATGTAGGTCAGCGCGCGCAGCGCCGTCGCCCGGTCCCCCGCGTCGTCCATCGCGTCCGGGTCGGGCACGGAGGAGGTGAGCGGGGCGGCCTGGCCCGGGTTGGTGCCCCAGGTCACGAACGGCGTCAGGGCGGCCGCGTCCAGCGTGACCTCCTGGTCGAACGGGGCGTCGGCGTCCGTGGGCAGCGACCGCCAGTAGTCCAGGGCCGCTCTCCCAGCCGGCGCCGCGCGGCGCGTGCTCGCGGCCTTCCAGGTAGCTGAACGTGGTGTCGTCCGGGGCGATGAGCCCGGCCCGGGCACCCGCCTCGATCGACATGTTGCAGACGGTCAGCCGTCCGGCCATGGACAGGTTCCGCACGGCCTCGCCGCGGTACTCGATGACGTGGCCGACCCCGCCGCCGGTGCCGATCTTGGCGATCACGGCCAGGATCAGGTCCTTGGCGGTCACCCCGTAGGGCAGGTCGCCGGCCACGTTCACCGCCATCTGGGCCGGGGGCTGCTGGGGCAGGGTCTGGGTGGCCAGCACGTGCTCGACCTCGTAGGTGCCGATCCCGAACGCGAGCGCGCCGAGGGCACCGTGGGTGCTGGTGTGCGAGTCACCGCAGACGATCGTCATGCCGGGCTGGGTCAGCCCCTGCTGCGGGCTGATCACGTGCACGATGCCCTGCCCGGCGTCGCCCATCGGGAAGAGCCGGATGCCGAACTCGGCACAGTTCTTGCGCAGCGTCTCGACCTGGACCCGGGAGACCGGGTCCGTGACCGGGCTGCCCGGGCCGGCGAGCGGCAGCCCCGGGCCGGATACCCCCAGCGTCGGGACGTTGTGGTCCTCGGTGGCGACGGTCAGGTCGGGCCGGCGCACGCCGCGCCCGGCCAGCCGGAGGCCGTCGAACGCCTGCGGGCTGGTGACCTCGTGGATGAGGTGGAGATCGATGTACAGCAGGTCGGGCTCACCGTCGGCGCGGTGCACGACGTGCGAATCCCAGATCTTCTGCGCGAGCGTACGTCCCATGCGTGAAACCCCTTTCAGCGGGCGCCTCGTCGCGATCCGTCTAGCTGGGGCCCCGTCCTTCGCGAGCGCCACTCCGGTGGTTGCTCCGGATGGCGCCCCGCAGGGGCCTGATCTCCGACTTGCGTCTCGCATTCCGAGACGGCAATATCGGAGCATGGACAACTCTAGCGGAGTCGGCGTGCTGGACAAGACAGCGGCCGTGCTCGGCGCCCTCGAGTCGGGCCCGGCCTCGCTCGCCCAGCTGGTCCAGGTCACCGGCCTGGCCCGGCCGACCGCGCACCGGATCGCGGTGGCCCTGGAACGGCACCGGCTGCTGGCCCGCGACGCCCAGGGCCGGTTCATCCTGGGCCCGCGCATCGCCGAGCTGGCCACCGCCGCGGGCGAGGACCGGATGCTGGCCGTGGCCCAGCCGGTCCTGATCGCGCTCCGCGACCTCACCGGGGAGAGCGCGCAACTGTACCGGCGCCAGGCCGACAGCCGGATCTGCGTGGCCGTCGCGGAGCGGGCCACCGGGCTGCGCGACACCGTGCCGGTCGGCACGGCGCTGTCGATGACCGCCGGGTCAGCGGCCCAGGTGCTGCTGGCCTGGGAGGAGCCCGAGCGGCTGCACCGGGGGCTGCGCGGGGCCAAGTTCAGCGCGGCGTCCCTGGCCCAGGTGCGCAGGCGGGGCTGGGCGGCCAGCGTGGCCGAGCGCGAGGCCGGGGTCGCCTCGGTCTCCGCCCCGGTCCGGGGCCAGGGCGGCAAGGTCATCGCGGCCGTGTCGGTGTCCGGCCCGATCGAGCGGCTGACCCGCTCCCCGGGCCGGCTGCACGCCAACGCCGTGGTCACCGCGGGCGACCGGATCAGCGCCGCCCTCCGCCGCGCCAGCTAGCCTGCCCGGCCCGCCCGGCGCCCCCATCCACCCCGTGGATGCCGCAAACCACACCCACCCAGCGCCCGCGCGGCCACCGCCACGCGCACCGGGCGTCGCGTGATGGCGACGACGCGTAGCGCCGCTCTCCCCCGCGCGGGGGAGACCGCGGGTGGGGTCTTCGGCGATACTGGAGCCGGAGAGTGATCTTGTGCGATCATGCCCGGAGGTCCCCCGTGCGGCGGGACGGTGGCCTCTGACCGCCGAGTCGCATGCGAATGAGGCTACTTTCCGTCCACGCCCTGACATCGTGAGGTCGCGTCCATGAAGGTAGCTGTCGTTAAGGAGTCAGCGCCCGGCGAGCGCCGGGTGGCGCTCGTCCCGGAGATGATCGCGCGGTTGCGCGGAGCCGGACTCGAGGTTCTCGTGGAATCCGGGGCCGGGGACAGCGCGTGGCTGGCGGACAGCGCCTACGCGGAGGCGGGCGCGACCGTGGTGAGCCGAGCCGAACTGCTCGCTGACGCCGACCTGATCGTGATGGTCGGTAAGCCGGACCGCCAGCTGGCCGGTGCGCTGCGCCCGGGCCAGGCCATCCTCGGCCTGCTCAGCCCGCTGGCCGACCCCGGCCTGGCGGCGGCGCTGGCCGCCCAGGGGGTGACCGCGATCAGCCTGGACGGGCTGCCCAGGACGCTGACGCGGACGCAGGGCATGGACGCGCTGAGCTCGCAAGCCAACGTGGCCGGGTACAAGGCCGCCCTGCTCGGGGCGGGCACGTTCGGCCGGTTCTTCCCCATGCTGACCACCGCGGCGGGCACCGCGCGGCCGGCCAAGGTGCTCATCCTGGGTACCGGGGTGGCCGGCCTGCAGGCGATCGGCACCGCGCGGCGCCTCGGCGCCGTGGTGTCCGCCTACGATGTGCGGCCGCAGACCAAGACGGAAGTGGAGTCGCTCGGCGGCACCTTCATCGAACTCGCCTCGGTGCGCGACGCGGCGGGCGAGGGTGGCTACGCGCGGGCGCTCACCGACGAGGAGCGGCAGGCCCAGCAGGCTGAGCTGGCCGCCCACATCGCCCGCCATGATGTGGTCATCACCACCGCCCAGGTGCCGGGGCGCAAGCCGCCGCTGCTGGTCACCGAGGACGCGCTGAAGGCGATGAGCGCGGGAGCGGTCGTGGTGGACATGGGGTCCGGCCCCCTCGGCGGCAACGTGGCGGGCTCCGTACCGGGCGAGACCATCGTCACCGGGAACGGGGTCACCGTCATCGGCGCCGGGAACCTGGCCGCCAGCGTGCCCGGCGCCTCCTCGGCCTTCCTGGCCCGGAACATCGCCACGCTGCTGCTGTACATGGTCAAGGACGGTGCGCTGGCCATTGACCCCGGCGACGAGATCCAGGCTGGAGTGGTCATCACCCACGACGGGGCCGTTATCCACCCTGCTACCGCTGCCCTGCTCGCAGAATCCACGCCTGGTGCTGGCTCGCCCGGAGGTGCTACCCCGTGACCACGGTACTGCTCACTGACATCACGATTTTCGTCCTGGCCTTGCTGGTCGGCTTTGAGGTGATCAGCAAGGTGCCGGCCACCCTGCATACGCCGCTGATGTCGGCGGCCAACTCGATCCACGGCATCGTGCTGGCGGGCGCGATGCTCATCGCGGTCACCGCGCACGACGCGCTGGGCTACATCCTGGCCTTCGTGGCGTCCGCGTTCGCCGCGATGAACGTGGTCGGCGGCTACGCGGTCACCGGGCGGATGCTCAAGATGTTCCGCCGGTCACGCACCCCGGCGTCGGCCCCCGGCACGCCGGCCGCGGTCAGCGGCAACGGCCAGGGCCCCGCCCCGGCGAGCGCGGCCCAGCCAGGCAGCCCTTCATGAGCGCCTTCGACTGGATCACCCAGCTGCTGTACGTGGGCGCGGCGACCTGCTTCGTGCTCGGCCTGCACCTGATGAACTCCCCCGCCTCCGCGCGGCGCGGCAACCAGGTGTCCACCGGCGGCATGGCCCTGGCCATAGCCGTCACCCTGGCCCTGGTCATCCACTCCGGCACGGTCACCGTCACCGGCTGGATCGTGATCATCGCCGGCGCGCTCCTGGGCGGCGGCGCCGGCCTCTACGCGGCCCGTACCGTCGAGATGACCGCCATGCCCCAGCTGGTCAGCGTGTTCAACGCGGTCGGCGGCGGCGCCGCCGCGCTGGTCGCGATCGACGACTACGTCAGGCTCGCGTCGGGCGGGCTGGCCGAGGCCACCACGATCACCACGATCCTGGACGTGCTGATCGGGGCGGTGACGTTCTCCGGGTCGATCATCGCCGCGGGCAAGCTGCAGGGCCTGATCGGCGGGGCGCCGATCACGTTCCCCGGCTCGCGGGCCGTCAACATCGCGGCCGCGGCCGTCGCGGCCGGCGGCGCGATCTACATGATCGCCACGCCGAGCGTCGTCGTGCTGATCATCATCATCCTGGCCGCCCTGACCTTCGGCGTGACCATGGTGCTGCCCATCGGCGGCGCGGACATGCCGGTCGTCATCTCCCTGCTGAACGCCTTCACCGGCACGGCGGTGGCGATGGCCGGATTCGTCATCGGCAACTGGGCGCTGATCATCGCGGGAGCGCTGGTGGGTGCCTCCGGCGGCATCCTCACCAAGCTGATGGCCGACGCGATGAACCGGTCGATCCGCAACATCATCGTGGGCGGGTTCGGCACCGGTGACAGCGGCCCGGTGATCGAGGGGCCCGGCGGGGATGTGCGGTCCATCCAGGCCGACGACGCCGCCATCCAGCTCGCCTACGCGCAGAAGGTCATCATCGTGCCCGGCTACGGGCTGGCCGCCGCGCAGGCCCAGCACCAGGTGGCCGAGCTGGCCGCGGTGCTGGAGGAGCGGGGGGTGGAGGTCAGCTACGCCATCCACCCGGTCGCGGGGCGGATGCCCGGCCACATGAACGTGCTGCTCGCCGAGGCCAACGTGCCCTACCCGCAGCTCAAGGAGATGGAGGAGATCAACCCCGAGTTCCCGCGGACCGACGTGGCGCTGGTCATCGGGGCCAACGACGTGACCAACCCGGCCGCGCGGCGGCCCGGGAACCCGGTGTCCGGGATGCCCATCCTGGACGTGGACCACGCCAGGAGCATCATCGTGATCAAGCGGTCCATGGGGCACGGATACGCGGGCATCGACAACGAGCTGTATGTGGACCCGAAGACCAGCATGTTCTTCTCTGACGCCAAGGGCGCGCTGACGGAGCTGACCGCCGCGGTCAAGACCCTGGTCGGCTGAGCGCTGGCCCGCTCAGGCGTCTGGCTCCGGCCCGTCGCCTGGCTTGGCGCGGGGCAATTCGATCACGCTGTGCGCGTGCGCCACGAGCAGGTCCATCAGGCCGCCGCCACGCAGGCCGAGCAGTTCCCAGGACCGCGCGATGCCCACCGCGAAGAACACGAGGACCAGCGTGCCCGCGGCCGACTGGGCCGACGCCGCACTGCGCGCGGTGACCGCCGCGACCGTCTGCCCCACGTAGACGACGATGATGAACAGCAGCAGGTAAGGCCACCGCCGGCTCAGCGTCTGCTGCCCCCGGGCCCGCCACAGCCGGATGGCGAGGCCGGCCGTGCTGGTCAGGCCGAGCAGGCCGAGAACCAGGTTGGCGCCGGGGAGAAGGTTGCCGGGACGCAACGCCACCAGCGAGATCCAGAGTGCGTCGACCAGCGCGGTAAAGGCGGTGGCCGCGATGGCCTGCTGCTCGGTGGACGCGGTCTTCCCCATCAGCCGCGCCGGGGCCACGGACAGCGCCACGAACAGCAGGCCCGCCAGGGCTCCGGCCACGGTGGTGCTGCCGACGAAAAAGTTGGTGTACGACGCCACCCTGTGATGCTTCCCCATTACAGGAAGTAGCACCAGGTCAGACCGTCCGGGGAGCGGGTTCCGGGCATATACCGATTCGGCGTATTCGGGAACAAAGTCCCTTCCCCGCCGGGATCCGCCGGGCGAGGCTGGGATCAGAGGGTGAAGTTCCGCTGCGTAACCGCCCAAGTGGGTGAGAGTAGCCAGCATTGGGTATTTGTACCTCCGGCAGCAGGACGCGGCGGTGACGCGTTAGACGCCGGCCCTCCCGACTGACCTTGTGAAGGAGGTGCGGCGCTGAACCGGAACCTGGGGCTGCCGCGCATCGTGGCGGGCATCGATGGCTCATCGGCGTCCTTGGCCGCGCTGCGCTGGGCAGTTCGCGAAACCCGATTGCGGGGGACGGCCCTGCACGTGGTGAGGGCCTGGGAAGACACCGCGAAGCGGGTGGCACCGTACGCCTCCCACGCCTATCCCCCGGACCGCACGGAAGACCTCCTGGACGCCCGGCAATGGCTCGAGGCCGAGGTGACGGCCGCGGTCAGCTGCGCGTCCCTGGTCACGGTGACGGTGGAGATCGCGGAAGGACTGGCCGCCCGGGTGCTGCTGGATCACGCCGACGGCGCGGAGATGCTGGTGCTGGGCAGCGCCGGATGCGCGCCCGACGGGATCGGCCCGGTGGCCCGGGCCTGCCTGCGGCACGCCCCCTGCCCGGTCGTGGTGGTCAGCGGCGCGATGAGCGGCGTCCCGGTCCCGGCCTGATCCCGGACCGCGACCCCGGACCGCGACCCCGGAGCGCGGCCACGCGGGCCCCGAGCTCCGGAGTTCCGGAGCTCCGGAGCTCATTAGTAGTAAAAGTGATTTAGATGAGGCTCGCCGCACCTGCTCCGCAGCGGAAGAAGGCGCATTGCCGAAGTGCGCCCGGGAATCGGCGCACCGCACTCCGGCGGAGCACGATCAGCCAGATTATTCCGGCGGTCCGGCTGCCTCGCCGTGCGCCACGCAATTGCGTGGCAATGCCTTGGGCTGAAGACCGGGCGGGATACCGGAGAGTAGGCGGGCCTGTGGTGATGCTGGCCTCTGAGCAGCCCGTTACCTCGGCGGTTGACTTCTTGCTGTCGGAGTCACGACGTAAACGTAGCTTCCTGGTGCGGTTACCCGGCGACATGGGCGGAACAGCTTTGCGCTGCGCCCCCGTACTTATACTCTGGGCCACGAACAGTATTCACAGTTTGTTTCGGTGCCCTGCGAAACAATGCGAGTAACTTCTCCCGAGGCGTGCTGAGCGGTTGGCTATGGATAACGAGTCGATGTGGTCAGTGGAGTACCACGCATTACCGGGCTCGCCGCCCGGAGTCCGGGCGGGCTGCCCTGCGGTCCGGCTCACGATGATGCCGCCCCACCACTCACAGGGAAGTCATGACTAAGCCCGTTCACGTGAGCATTCGGGACGACCTGAGGATGAGAATCGCCACCGGTGAATGGGCGGCCGGCGGCCGGCTGCCGTCCGAGACCGACCTCGCCGCCCGGTACGGAGTAGCCCGGATGACGGTACGGCAGGCGATCGGGGCCCTGGCCGGCGAGGGCGTGGTCGTCCGCCGCCAGGGCCTGGGCACCTTCGCGGCCGAGCGGCCGCCCGCCAGGCGGGTGGGCGCGCTGCTGAGCTTCACCGAGGAGATGCGCAGCCAGGGCCGGAATGTGGAGTCCAAGGTGATCAAGGCCGCGGTGGAGCAGCCCCCGGACCAGGCCCGGGAGGCGCTGCAGCTCGCGGCCTGCGCCGCGGCGGTCACACTCCAGCGGGTCCGCGTCGTGGACGACTGCCCCATCGTGGTGCAGCACTCCTGGCTGCCCTGCGCCCGGTTCGCCGGGCTCGACGCAGAACTCCTGATCAAAGGCTCGCTGTACGCGACGATCGAGGGCCGTTACGGGGTCCGCATCACGCGGGCGCGGCAGGTGTGCACGGCCACCGCGGCGTGCGAGTCAGAAGCTGAGCTGCTGGAGCTCGAGACGGGCAGCCCGGTGCTGCGGATCACCAGGACCACCTACGACGGGGCCAACTGCCCGGTCGAGTTCGCGATGAGCGCGATGCGCCCGGGATCCCCGATCGAGACCATGATGGAACGCGTATCCGCCCAGCAGCGGGGTGGGCGCACACCAGCCGGGCGGCCCGGCTGACGCGGTCCCCCTCAGCCCTTGACCGCGCCGGTGAACCCGCCCACCAGGTACCGCTGGGCAAAGATGAAGCAGCCCAGCGCGGGCAGCATCGACAGCGCCGTGAACGCCAGGATGCTCGCGGTGTTCTGCGCGTACTGGGTCTGGAAGTTGGCCACCGCCAGCGGCAGGGTGAAGTGCCCCTGGCTGGTGAACACGAGCAGCGGGATGAGGTACTGGTTCCAGCTCTGGACGAAGGCCAGCACGGCCACCGTGACCAGCGCGGGCCGGGACAGCGGCAGCAGGATGCGCAGGAAGAACCCGATCCGGGTCGCCCCGTCCACCACGGCGGCGTCCTCCAGCTCGCCGGGGATCTCCCGCATGAACGGGCGCAGGATCACGATCGTGATGGGCAGCCCGAACGCGGCTTCCGGAAGGGCCACGCCGAGCGGGTTGTCGAGCAGGCCGAGCTTGTCCAGCATCAGGTACAGCGGCAGCGCCGCGGCGTTGATCGGGAACAGCAGCCCGACTGCGAACAGCAGGAACAGGCCCTCCCGCCCCTGGAACGCGTAACGGGACAGGGCAAAGGCGGCCATCGAACCGAGCACGATCACCAGGGCGGTCGCGACCGCCGCGATCATGGCGCTGTTCGCCAGCGGCCGCCAGAACGCCGCCGAGGTGAGCAGCTGCGCGTAGTTGTGCGTGTCCCAGGGGTGCGGCAGCCCGGTGGCAGAGCTGTTGATCTGCGCGTTGGTCTTGAAGCCGTCCGCGAAGACGAACAGCAGCGGGACGACGGTCACCCCCACCAGGACGAGCGCGGCCAGGTAGGTGACCGGGGTGAGCGGCGATATTCTCCGCCACCCCCGGCGGGGCTGCGGGCCGGACCGGGCCGGCTCGGCCGGGCGCGACCCGCCTGCAGGATCGTAGACACGTCTGTCACCCCACCGCACGGGTCAGGGCACCGCGGGTGTCACGGCGCAGGACGAAGCGCTGGTACAGCAGCGCGAAGATAAAGCAGATCAGGAAAATGATCACGGCCACCGCGCTGCCGTATCCGAACTCATAGCTCTGGAAGCCGTGCTGGACCAGGTAGGTGACCATGGTGCTGGACGCGTTGGCCGGACCTCCTCCGGTCATGATCCACACCTGGTCGAAGACCTGGAGCGAGCCGACGACCGACAGGAACAGCCAGATCCTGATCGTCGGGCCGAGCAGCGGCAGCGTGATCCGCCGGGTGGCCTGCCAGCCGCTGGCCCCGTCCAGGGCGGCCGCCTCGCGCAGCTCGCCGGGGATGCCCTGCAGGCCGGCCAGCATCAAGATCATCGCAAAGCCGAAGAACTGCCAGGTGAGCACGGCAATCATCGTGTAGAGCACCAGGTTCAGGTTGGCCAGCCACAGCTGGACCAGGCCACCCAGGCCGACCGCCTTCATGACCTGGTCCAGGAACCCCCCGGGCTGGAGCAGCAGCAGCCACATCACGGCGGTGGTGGCGTACGGCAGCACGAATGGCGCGAACGCGAGCGTGCGCAGGAATGCGCGCCCGCGGATCGGGCGGTTCAGCAGCAGGGCCATCCCGAGGCCGAGCGGAAGCTGGATGAGGATCGACGCGACCACGATGATCAGGTTGTGCACGAACGATTCGCGGAACACCGGATCGGACAGCACCAGCCGGTAGTTGTACAGGCCCGCGAACGGGCCGAGCGAGCCGAACCCGGTCCATCTGTGCATCCCGTCCCAGGCGGCCAGGACGATCGGCAGCAGCACGAAGCCGACGAACAAGGCCAGCGCCGGGGCCAGCAGCACGCCCAGCTCAAGCCGGCGCCGCAGCCGGGGCCGGGACCGCCGAGGCGCGGCGGGGGCGGCCGGGGCGGCCACCGGCCCGGCCCGGGGGACGTCAAGGTCTTTGTCGCCTGCGACGGCCATCAGAACCTCCCTCGTGCGGCAGGGCCACGGTACGGCGGGCGCCGCGGGCCGGGCTCCGGTGGCGGCGGAAGGGGGCGCCCCCACCGGAGCCCGGCCCTGGCTTACTGGTCCTTGGCCTGGCTCACCGCCGTGATGATGGACTGCGCCGAGCCCTGGCCGGCGAAGTACGTCGCGATCGCGGCGTCCAGGGCCTGGCCCACGCTGGTCGGGAAGGCGATGTCGAAGTAGGTCTGCACGTACGGCGCCGCGTGGTTGTAGGCCAGGACCTGCTTCAGCGCGGGCAAGGACAGCGCCGTGGCCGCGGCCGGATTGGCCGGCAGGCCGACGTTCGCCGCCACCACCTTCTTCTGTACCGGCGTGCTGTCGATGTACTGCAGGAACTGGGTGCAGGCCGGCTGGGCGGCCGGCGTGGTGCACGAGAAGCCGTCACCACCGCCCAGCGTGGTCGTGGGGGAACCGGCACCGCCGCTGATGGCCGGGAACGGGAACCAGCCCAGCTCGGAGTTGAGCTTCTTGTCCGACGTCAGCGGGGTCATGACGCCTGGGTCCCAGTCACCCTGCAGTTCCATCGCGGCCTTGCCGTTGGCCACCATGCCCGCCGAACTGCCTGCTCCCACCTGCGACGGGGTGCCCAGGAAGCCGTCCTGGAACGGCTTGGTGGCCATGAACGACTTGAGCTGGTTGCTCGCCTGCGTGAAGCATGCGGCCGACAGGTTCACGGACTTCATGGCCGCCTTCAGCGTGGCCGTCGGGCACTCGCGGAGCGCGAAATACTCCCACCAGAACGCGTCCGGCCACTTGTCCTTGCTGCCGACCGCGATGGGCACGATGTGCGCGGACTTCAGCTTGGCGTCATCCGTCTGGAGCTCGGCGAGCGTAGTCGGCGGAGTGCTGATCCCGGCCCGGGCAAACAGGTCCTTGCGGTACCAGAACCCCACCGTGTGCAGGTCGTAGGGCACGCCGTACTGCTTGCCGTTCACCTGCCAGGCCTGGGCGGCGGAACCGACCTCGCCAATCCACGCCGAGCTCAGCTTGGTCAGATCGGCGACCTTGCCCGACGGGACCTGGGTGGCCTCCTGGCCGCCGCCCCACTGCTGGTAGATGTCGGGCGGGTTGCTGGAGGCCAGGGCGGGCGGGACCTTGGTCGTGAACGCCTCGTTCTGCAGCGGCTCGACGTGGATCGTCACGTTCGGGTGGGTGGCGTGGAAGGCGGTCGCCGCCTGCTGCCAGACGGTCTTGAGCTGTCCCGCCGTGGCGTTGGTCCACCAGGTGAGGGTGACTTTCCCGTTGCTCGAACTGGCCGTGCTGCCGCCGCTGCCGCCACAGGCGGCGATGGCGAGCGCGGCCGTCGCCGCCATGGCAACGACAGCGGGCTTTCGGAGGCTGCGCATGTTGGTCATCTCCTGACGACGTTGGCGGAAGTATTCCGAGCCTGGCCAACCTGGGCTTGCCGCAGAGTTTTGCGCGTTGTTCTAGTCATGTCAATCGTTGTCGATAACGTTTTATACGCTATCCTCGCGGCGTGGACTCGACCCCGCGCATCACTATCCGCGACGTCGCCGCGCAAGCCGGCGTCTCCGTCGCCACGGTCTCCAAGGTCATCAACGGTCGTTACGGCGTGGCGGCGGACACCACGGCCCGGGTCCAGGCGGTGATCGACAATCTGGGCTACGAGGCCAGCCTCGTCGCCCAGAGCCTGCGTAACCATCGCACGAACGTCATCGGCATCCTGGTCGCCGACCTTGAGCCGTTCAGCGCCGAGCTGCTCAAGGGGGCCGCGGACGCCATCCGGGGCTCAGGCTTCGAGATGGTGATCTACTCCGCGGGCGGCCACGCGGGCAGTCACGTGGGCTGGGAACGCCGGTACCTCTCCCGGCTGAGCGGGACGCTGATCGACGGGGCCGTCCTGGTCACGCCGACCGTGGTGGACGTCAACTACGGCGCCCCCATCGTGGCGATCGACCCGCACACCGGCCAGTCCGGGCTGCCGACCATCGACTCCGACAACCTGCGCGGCGGCGAACTGGCCACGAACCACCTGCTCGAGCTGGGCCACCGCCGGATCGCCATGATCACCGGCCGGCCGGACCTGCAGTCATCGCAGCTCCGCGAGCAGGGCTACCGTGAGGCCCTCGGCGCGGCGGGGGTCGCGGTCGACGACGAGCTGATCCTGGTCGGCGACTACGACCCGGAGGTCTCGGCGGACTGCACCCGCAGGCTGCTGACCAGCGCCCAGCCGCCCACGGCCATCTTCGGCGCCAACGACGTGTCGGCCATCGCGGCCATCGAGGCGGCCGCCGGGCTGGGCCTGCAGGTGCCCCGGGACCTGTCGGTGGTCGGGTTCGACAACATCCCCGAGTCGGCCCTGTGCTCTCCCCCGCTGACCACGGTCAATCAGCCCATCCGGCAGATGGGCGAGCGCTCGATCCAGTTGCTGCTGCAGCTCATGCGGGGCGACCATGTCCGGTCCACGCACGTCACCCTGGCCACCGACCTGGTCGTGCGGCACTCCGCCCGCGCGCGATAGGCCGGCCCGTGGTCACCGCCGCGGACCCGGCCGGGCCGTGGTTGGACCCGGTGTAGCTCACCAGCGCACCCGGGATCGGCCCGTCCCTGTTCTTCGGCAGCGACGGGCGTCCGGGGCCAGCTGGCTGACCGGGGGGCGGAGCCTGTCCTGCGCCCCGGGAGGGGAGTGCGCGGGACGCAGGACAGGCGGGCCGCTACCGGTGGCCGGCCAGGATGTAGGTGACCAGGGACCGGGCTGGGATCGTGGCCCTGAATGAGCCGCCGCGGACCGGTGCCGAGGCCTGCTCAGCCACGTGGCTGCCGCTGTTGGTCAGGTACGGGACGGCGGTGGCCCCGTTCGGGGTGCCGGTGCCGGACAGCGAGTAGGTGAGGGTATCGGCAGCCGAACTGGTATTCAGCGCGACGATGGCTAGCGAGCCGTCGGTGTTCCTGAACGCGGTCAGGTCCACCGCGCTGTCCGAACTGGTGGCGGCGATGCGGACCGCACCCGGGTGGACGTACCGGCTGAAGTTGGCGAACGCCCACAGGCGTCCGGACGGGATGACGGTGGAGCCGCTGATCTCGAGCAGCCCCTCGTTGTCGCCGTTTTCCGACGGGGTGGTGCTGCCCCACCAGTACAGGAAGGCGCTCAGGTCCGCCGAGGTCAGCCCGGTGTAGATGTGCTGGGCCCAGGTCAGTCCAGACGCGTCCGTCCCGTCGTCCCAGGCCGGGTCCCAGGCTTCGAACGTGGACCACTCGGTCTGCCACACCGGGCCCCGCCACCCGGTGAGCGGCGAATCGGGGGGCGCGGTGTAGCCGTGGCTGGTGAACAGCCGGGTCGCGGCCCGGGCTGCCGGGTCGGCCTCGATGGCCGCCGCGTACTGCTGGGCGTAGTCCCAGCCCTCGGTGGCACAGCACTCCGCCTGGGTGCCTAGGTGCGCGGCGGCCAGCGCGCGGCCGAGGTAGGGCATGAAGTCCGCGGTCTGCGCCGGGCTCAGCAGCATGCTGTCGTAATCGGGCCCGATGTTGGCCTCGTTCTCCGGCCCGACGTAGCTCAGCCGAATTCCGGCGGCCGCGTAGTCCCGCGCGTACTGGGCGAGGTAATTCGCGTACGCCTGCCGCCAGTCGCCGCTGGCGCAGGTGGCTCCGGGGACGCCGCACAGGGTGCCGCCGTTGTCTGCCGAATCATTGGTCTTCATGAATGCCGGGGCGCTCCACGCGTCGGCGAACACGTCGCGGACTCCGTCGCCGGCCCTGATCTTCCGGGCGAACCACAGTTGGCCCTGGTCGGAGCGGATCGCGGACAGCGGCAGGTACGCGGGGGGCGCGGAGGGGCTGCTGGGTGCCGCCGGCTCGATCGTGGTGCCGGGGTCGGCGCTGATCTCGTTGCGCAGGATGGTCAGCCCCGCCCCGCGGGCCGGGCTGTACAGCAGGTCGAGGGCCTGCCGCCGGACCGCGGGCGCGGCGTTCATCACGGTCTCCGCCTGGCCGAACGCCTCGGAGGCGCCGAACCCGGCGATGGTCTGGTATCTGGCCGCGCCATTGATGAGCGCGGTAGCCGGCGCCGGGCCACTGCGGGTCCCGGCGGTGCGGGCCGACGCGGCCGGGGCCGACGCCAGCACCGTCGTGGCCATGACGACCGCTAAGCCCGTGGCCGCGGCGAGCGGTGCGCGTCGGGTCTTCCTGGAATGAGGGGTCATGGGAGCAGTCCTTTCTGCGGATCCCGGGCAACAGGCCGACGGACCGGGGCCCGGCCGGAAGAGGCCGGCCCGCTCCGCAGACCGGCCTGGCGGAAAGTGTCACCCCAGCGCCCGGGACTGTCAATCGTTGTCGATAACGTTTTATAGCGCTATTCTCCCCGCGTGGACGCAACGCCATCCCCCACGAGACGCTGCCGCCCCGGGCGGACGGACGGGATCACACGTGACCATTGAGCGCAGCCTGGCCACCGGGACGTGGCGCGACCCGTCGGCACCCACCCGGGAACGGGTCAGTGACCTGCTGGCCCAGCTGACCACCGAGGAGAAGATCGCCCAGCTCTACGGCGTCTGGGTCGGCGTGGACGCGGCGAGCGGCGAGGTCGCGCCGTACCAGCGCGACCTGGCCCAGCCCGGGGTCAGCTGGGACGACCTCATCCGGGACGGTATCGGGCAGCTGACCCGGGTGTACGGGACGGCCCCGGTGACCCCGGCCGAGGGGGCCCGCGCCGTGGCGCGCAGCCAGCGCCAGATCGTGGCGGCCGGCCGGCACGGCATCCCGGCCATGGTGCACGAGGAGTGCCTGACCGGGCTGGCGGCCTGGCAGGCGCCGGTGTACCCCGCGCCGCTGGGCTGGGGCGCGACGTTCGACCCGGACCTCATCGAGCGGATGGGAGCCCAGATCGGCGCGGCCATGCGCCGCCTGGGGGTGCACCAGGGCCTGGCGCCAGTCCTGGACGTGCTGCGGGACCTGCGCTGGGGCCGGGCCGAGGAGACGATCGGGGAGGATCCCTACCTGGTCGGCATGATCGGCAGCGGGTACGTCCGGGGCCTGGAGTCGGCCGGGGTGGTGGCGACGCTCAAGCACTTCGCCGGCTACTCCGCCTCCCGCGGCGGGCGGAATCTGGCCCCGGTCTCGATCGGCCCCCGGGAGCTGGCCGACGTGCTGCTGCCACCGTTCGAGATGGCGCTGCGCGCCGGGGCCCGCTCGGTGATGAGCTCCTACACCGACCTCGACGGGGTCCCGGCGGCCGCGGATCCCGGCCTGCTGACCAGCCTGCTCCGGGAGACCTACGGGTTCACCGGGACGGTGGTCGCCGACTACTTCTCGGTGGCGTTCCTGCACACCCTGCACGGCGTGGCCGGGACCCGCGCCGAGGCGGCCGCCCTGGCCCTGCGCGCAGGCATCGACGTGGAACTGCCGACCGCGGACTGCTACGGGGGCCCGCTGCTCGCCGCGCTGGCCGACGGGACCGTCGATATCGCGGTGGCCGACCGGGCCGTTCGGCGGGTGCTCACGCAGAAATGCGAGCTGGGCCTGCTGGACCCGGACTGGCCGGCAGACGCCGGAGGCGGCCGGCGGCACGGTCACCCTCGACGACAGCGAGTCCCGGTCACTGGCCCGGGACGTGGCCCGCCGCTCGGTCGTCCTGCTGGCCAACCAGGGCACGCTGCCGCTGGCCCCGGGGCAGCGGATCGCCGTCGTCGGGCCGCGGGCGCATCGAGGCCAGCGCGATGCTCGGCTGCTACTCGTTCCCGCAGCACGTCGGCGTGCACCACCCCGGGCTGCCGCTGGGCATCGAGGTGCCGACCGTGCTGGACGCGCTGCGGGCCGACCCGGCCGGGTACACGGTGAGCTACGCGGAAGGCTGCCCGGTACTCGGCGGGGACGACGCCGACCTGGCCGCGGCGGCCACGGTGGCCAGCGCCGCGGACGTCTGCGTCGCGGTGCTCGGCGACCGGTCCGGCCTGTTCGGCCGGGGCACCTCCGGTGAGGGCTGCGACGCCGCCGACCTGCGGCTGCCCGGCCGCCAGGAGAACCTGCTCGAGGCGCTGCTGGCCACCGGCACACCCGTGGTGCTGGTGCTGCTGGCGGGACGGCCGTACGACCTGTCCCGCCAGGCCGGCGCTGGCCGCCGCGGTGTGCGGGTTCTACCCCGGCGAGGAGGGCGCGGGCGCGCTGGCCGATGTCCTGAGCGGGCGGGTCAACCCGTCCGGCCGCCTGCCGGTCAGCTTCCCGGCCGCGGGCTCGAACCAGCCGGGTACCTACCTCGAGGCCCGGCTGGGGCAGCGGAGCCAGGTCAGCACCATCGATCCCACCCCGCTGTTCCCGTTCGGCCACGGCTTGTCCTACACGCCGGTCACCTGGGCCGAGGTCGGATCCAGCTCGCCGCAATGGCCGGCCGACGGCTGCTGCCAGGTCACGGTGACCCTCCGCAACGACGCCGCCATCCCGGCCGCCGAGGTCATCCAGGTGTACCTGCACGACCCGGTCGCCGAGGTGGCCCGCCCCGTCCAGCAGCTGATCGCGGCGGCCCCGGTTGACCTGCCGCCGGGCAGCACGCGGACCGTCCAGTTCACCCTGCACGCGGACCTCACCTCGTACACCGGGCGGGCCGGCCGGCGGCAGGTGGACCCCGGCCAGGTGGAACTGCGGGTGGGCCGGTCGAGCACGGATATCGAGGCGGCGCTGGGATACACTCTCACCGGCCAGCGCCGTGAGGTGGGCTTCGACCGGGTGCTGCACCCGGAGATCACGCTGCTCCCCCCAGACTGACCGACCGCGAGGACCCCGAATGCTCCGCGATCTTCCCCTGCCCGAGCTGCGCCAGTACCGGCCCCTCGTGGAGGAACCCGCGGACTTCGACGAGTTCTGGGCCAGCGAACTGGCCGCCGCGGCCGCCTGCGCTGCCGGGCCGGTGTTCGCCCCCGCGCAGACCCAGATCCAGCACGCCGAGGTCATCGACGTGACGTTCCCTGGGTACGCCGGCGACCCCATCAAGGGCTGGCTGCTGCTGCCGCACGAGAGCCCGCCAGACCGCGCGTTCGTGGTCGAGTACATCGGCTACGGTGGCGGGCGCGGCGACCCCTTCGAGTGGCTGACCTGGAGCTGCGCCGGCCACCCGCATCTCATCATGGACACCCGCGGCCAGGGCGGCGGATGGCGCAGCGCCGACACCCCCGATCCCAGCGACCCGGGCGCACCCAGCACCCCGGGGTTCCTCACCCGCGGCGTCGCCGACCCGCGGACGCACTACTACACCCGCCTGTTCATCGACGCGGCCCAGGCCGTGGCCGCGGCCCGCCGCCATCCGGCCAGCGCGGGCCGGCCCCTGGTCACCACCGGCGGCAGCCAGGGCGGCGCGCTGGCCATCGTGGCCTCCCACCTGGCCGGGGCCGCGGGCAGGCCCGTGGACGCGACGCTGCCCGAGGTGCCGTTCCTGGCCCATTTCCGGCGGGCCGTCGAGGTCACCGACAGCCGTCCCTACGTTGAGCTCATCGAGTACCTGAGCGTGCACCGGGGCGAGGTGGACCAGGTGTTCAGGACGCTGTCCTACCTCGACGTGGTCAACCACGCCAAGCGGGCCACGGCGCCGGCCCTGTTCTCCGTCGGGCTGGTGGACGACATCACCCCGGCGTCCACGGTCTTCGCGGCGTTCAACCACTACGCCGGGCCGAAGCAGATCGAGGTCTACCCGTTCAACGGCCACGACGGCGGCGGGACCCAGCACTTCCTGGCCAAGCTCGCCTTCCTGGCCGCCCTGCCCTGAGCGCCCGGACGCCTGGCTGGACCGTGATCCTGGTCAATTGATGCTGCTATTTCGCACTAATTGCCCAGGATCATGAGGGTGCTGCGGGCGCGGCCCGGCTGGGATCAGGGACGGGGTGGGCTGGCCGGGCGTGGTCAGGTGACGGGGTGGCCTGGCCTGGTCAGGTGACGGGGGGCGGTGCCCCGTTGGCCGTGGCAGCCAGGGCCGGGTCCCAGGAGCAGGCCACGCAGGCCTGCTGGAACGCGGAGCGGGCGAACTCCACGGCCAGCGCGTGCGGGTCCCCGGCGGCCCGGACATCGTCCCAGTCCAGGACGTACTCACCCAGCGCGCCGTCCCAGCGGGCGGCCGCCGGGGACAGCGCCAGGCCGCCGAAGCCCTCCGGCGCCGGGTGCGCGTAGGCGTAGAACGCGGCCTTCCCGTAGCGGCCGTCACCGGGCCACCAGCCGACCGCGACCTCCTGCGCGTCCATCGCGTTGCGCATGATGAAGTCCGTGGACGGCGGTTCGGCGGACCGCCCGGAGAACAGGCTCACCGCCAGGTCGAACGAGCCCCACCAGGCGTTGACCGGCGTGGACCGGCCGCGGTAGGGCGCCCGGTAGTCGGCGAGGACCAGCGCCGCCTGGGTCGCTGCGGCGAAGTAGTCACCGGCCTGCCCGGGATCGTAGGCCGCGTGCTCGCGGTCCTCGTCGAGCGGCACGGTCCACCCGACCTCCTGGGGCGTCGGATCGATCTCGGCCGGGCCGCCGAGGCGGCGCACGGCGGCCAGCACCTCGCGGGTCACGTCCCCGACCGGGCGGTCCGGGGTCAGCGCGACCCGTTCCGCCTGCCCTCCGCTGTGCTCGACCACGGCCTCGTGGACCCGCAGGTCCAGCGCGGCGACCAGCGACCCGGAACCGTCCGGCGCGGGCAGCGGGGCGGTCTCCCACCCGCGGGCGGTCAGCCGCAGCGCCGCGTGCTGGAGCTGCGGCTCGGGCGGGGCCAGCCGCACCGCCAGCTTGCCGAGCACCTGGGTGTGCGCGTGCAGCGTGTCGCAGGTCGCGCGCCAGTCGTCGTAGGAGCAGGCCGGCCAGTTACTGGACATGCTCCGCACCCTAGTACCCACCGGGCCCGAGTACCCGCCGGGCCGCCGCCCGGGCCGGGAGCCGGGCAACCCGCCGGTTTGCCGCCGCAGGGGAGGGGTAGCGGCGCGGCTTTGACGACGAGGGGATATCCGTGCAGATCGGTTACAAGCTGGCCGCCGAGGCCTTCGGCCCGCAGGAGCTCATCCGCCAGGCCATCGCAGCCGAGCAGGCTGGCTTCGATTTCGTGGAAATGAGCGACCACTACCACCCGTGGCTGGACGCGCAGGGCCACAGCCCCTTCGCCTGGAGCGTGCTGCCGGTCATCGCCGCGAAGACGGAGCGGCTCGGGCTCGCCACCGGAGTGACCTGCCCGTCGGTCCGCTATCACCCGGCGATCATCGCCCAGGCGGCGGCGACCCTGGCCATCGTCTCGGACGGCCGGTTCACGCTGGGCGTGGGCGCGGGTGAGCGCCTCAACGAGCACGTGGTCGGGCTGGGGTTCCCCGAGCGGCGCAGGCGCCACGAACGGTTCCGCGAGGCCCTGGAGATCATCCGGCTGCTGTGGCAGGGCGGCTACCGCTCCTACGAGGGCAAGTATCTCCAGCTGGAGGACGCCCGGGTGTTCGACCTCCCCGGGGAGCTGCCCGTGATCGCGGTGGCGGCCAGCGGGCCGGCCTCGGCGAAGATCGCCGCAGACCTGGGTGACGGGCTGTTCGCTACCGAGCCCAAAAAGAACCTGGTGGAGACCTGGCGACGGCTGGGGGGCAGCGGCCCGGCTTACGCCGAGATCCCCGTGGCGTGGGCACCCAGTGAGGACGAGGCGGTCCAGGCCGTGCTGGACAAGAGCCGGTTCGCGCTCACCGGCTGGAAGGTCATGGCGGAGCTGCCCAACCCGGTCAACTTCGAGGCCGCGACGGCCAGCATCACGCCCGGCCAGGTCGCAGAGCAGTTCGCCTGCGGCCCCAACGTGAAGCGGCATCTCGAGGTGGCCCAGCAGTACGTCAACGCCGGCTTCGACCACCTGGTCACCATGAACGGCGGTCCCGACCCGGACGGCTTCATGGACTTCTTCGCGCGCGAACTGGCCGGGCCGTTGCGTGCCCTGCGCCCGGCTCAGACCGGCTGAGCACCGTTTCCCAGTACTTCCGGGCCTCTGGCCCGGCGCCCGGAGCGGGGTTCAGCGGCGCAGGTACAGGACGAACGCGCCTCCCGCAGGGAGGATGGCCAGCCCGCGGATGCCCATCAGGGCTCGATGAGCAGCAATTCCGCCTCTCCTAGCGAGGCGAACCCCGGCTCCGAACAGCAACGATAACTTAACGTAGGCGAACAGGCTGGTGAGCCCGGCCGTGTCGAGGTACTCGACCGCACGGAGATCCACGAGCAGATCGGGCTGCCCCTCCTGCGCCCTGGCCCGCGCCTGGACGAGGCTCTGCTGGAAGACGCCCGCGTTGCTCATGTCGATCTCGCCGGCCACGGTCATGACCCAGGTGCCATCGGGCCGCCGGTCGGTGGACAGATCGAGCGGTGTGCTCATGGGGTGATGGGCACCTCCATGCCTACGGTCGTGCCGGTCGTGCCTGGCTCGATGGTGACCTGCTCCATCAGGGCGCGCATCAGGGCGATGCCGTGCCCGCGGAGGGGGTCGGCCGCGGCCCGGGCGGGCCGCCAGCGCCCCGAGTCCCTGACGGTCAGCCGGAGCCGGGTGACCGTGGCCTCGGCCTGGAACCGGATGGGCTGTCCGGGGGCGTCGAGGTGGCCGTGCTCGATGGCGTTGGCACAGGCTTCTCCCGCGGCGACCAGGACGTCCTGAATCATCCGCCGGCTCAGGCCACAGCCGCCCAGCCAGGCCCGCAGCGCCGCGCGGACCGGCGTGAGCTGCCCCCGGCTCGCGGGGAACGTCACATCGAAAGGCCCGGGATGACGGACCAGGACGAGAGCCACATCGTCCTCGTACCCGCCCGGCGGGGCCATGCCGCTCATCACCCGGCTGGCCAGGTCCTCCACCCCGGCGTCCTGGCCCTGCCGGAGAGCCTGGCCGGCCTGGGCCATCCCGGCGTCGAACGTGACCCGGCGGCGTTCCACCAGCCCGTCGGTGTACAGCAGCAGCGTTGACCGGCCCGGCAGGGAGCGGGTCACCTCGGTCCGCCGGGCGTTGCGCAGCACGGCGAGCGGGAACGAGCGGCCGCCGTCCAGCCACTCGATCCGGCCATCCGGGTGGGCGAGAATACCCGGCGGGTGGCCCGCGCTGCTGTAGGTCAGCCGGCCCGCCGCCCGGTCGAGGATGCCGCAGAAGACCGTGCTGCAGAATGCGCCGGGGATCAGGGCGGCGAAGCGGTCCATGGCGGAGAGCGTCTGCGCCGGGCTGGCGTCCTGCAGCAGCAGCGCCCGGCAGGCGCTGCGCAGCTGCCCCATCACGGTCGCGGCCTCGAGGCCGTGCCCGACACAGTCGCCGACCACGATGCCGATCCGCCCGTCGGGCAGTTCCACCAGGTCATACCAGTCGCCACCCACTTCCAGCGGGCGGCTGGCCGGTTCGTAGCGGGCCGCGAACCCCGGGGGGAGCCGCGACGGGCCCAGGATGGCCCGCTGCAGGGCCAGGGCGGTTTCCCGCTGCTGATCCGAGCGGTGGGCCCGGTGCAGCGCCTGGCCGAGGTACCCGCTCAGCAGCGCGAACAGGGCCCGGTCCTCGGCGGTGAACGGCCGGGCGGGATCGGCCTCGATCCAGACCGCCAGCTCGCCCTCCGGGTGCTCGATACTGATCCCGACGTCCGGTGACGTCCCGTCCGTCGGGGTGAGCAGGGGCCGCTGGCGCAGTCCGCTGATCCTGTCGCGCAGCTCTCCGGGCAGGTCGGCCCAGCGGACGCCGGAACCGGTGGCGGCGGTGCCGGGGGCCGCGGCGGCGGTCGTGGTGAGCGACGGCTCCGCGGCACCAGTCCAGGTCGCGGCGATCACCCGGCGGGCGTGCCAGAGCCGCTGCAATTCGTGGAGGGCGCCCTGGAGGGCGCGGGGCACGCTGTCTGCCTGGGACAGCAGCAGGCCCATGGCGGCCAGGGCGCCCTCCCGCTGCCCGGCGTAGTGCTCGGCCGTGACGTCGCGCAGGGTGCCGACCACCATGTTCCGGCCGGTGTCAGGGTCCAGGACCTCGCTGAAGCTGGCCGCGACCCAGAGCCGGTGCCCATCCTGGTGGGTCACGGGAGCGACGAAGCTGCCCTCGCTCTGGCCCATGACCTGGGCGAATGCCTCGCTGAGCTGGCGATGTGCCTCCGGCTCGGCCTCCTCCCGGGGCCACCACGGATGCGGGGTGGCGTAGGGAAGGCCGTCCGGGCCGAACCCCAGGATGTCGGCGAAGGTGGCGTTGATCTCGATCACGCGGCCGGCCTCATCAGCGAGGAAGAACCCCTCGTGCAGCGAGTCGATCAGCGCCGTCCGCCACCGGGCGTGGTGGCTGCGCAGCCGGGCCAGTTCCACGTTCGCCCGGACCCGCGCCAGCAGCTCGGCGGCGGAGAACGGCTTGACCAGGTAGTCGTCCGCGCCCGCTTCCAGGCCCTCGATAGCGGCCTCCTGGCCGGCCCGCGCCGACAGCAGCAGCACCGGCAGGTCCTGGGCCTGCGGATCGGCCCGCAGGGCGGCGACCAGCTGCAGCCCGTTCAGGCCCGGCATCATCACGTCGCTGATCACCAGGTCGAAGGGCTGCGCCCGGGCCGCGTCCAGCGCCGCCTGCCCGTCCGCGACGGCGGTGACCTGGTAGCCGCCCGCCAGCAGCCGTTGCAGGTATTCGCGCATATCCGCGTTGTCGTCGGCGAGCAGCACCCGGGCCGGCGCAGCCCGCCCGGCCAGTTCCCGGTGCGGGGTACCGGGCCCGGGCGCCGCGGCCAGCGGGGCCTGGTCCGGCGGATCGCCGGGCAGCCATCGAAAGGCCTCGGCCAGGAACGGATCGGCCGCAGCAGAGATCGTTTCCGGGCCGGCCGCGGCCAGGTTCTCCTCCGGCAGGTGCCCGTGGCCGAACGGGAGCCGGACGGTGAAGGTGGTGCCCGCCCCCTCGGTGCTCCCGGCGGTGATGCTGCCCCCGTGCAGCCCGACCAGCTCACGGACCAGCGCCAGGCCGATGCCGCTGCCCTCGTTGGATCGGGAGCGTGTGGTGGAGATCCGGTGGAACCGCTCGAACAGCCGCGGCATCTCATCCGCGGCGATCCCGCTCCCGGTGTCGCTGATCCGCAGCACCGCACCGGAGTCCTCGGCCCGCAGCGTCACGGTGATGCTGCCGTCAAAGGTGAACTTCAGCGCGTTGCTCAGCAGGTTGAGGACGACCTTCTCCCACATCTCCCGGTCGATGTAGACCGGTTCGGGCAGCTCACGGCAGTCCACCCGGTAGGCCAGGCCGGCCCGGGCGATCGCCGAGCGGAAAACGCTGGCCAGGTCGGCCGTGAAGCCCGCGAGGTCGACCGGCTCGTACCGGGCCTCCATGCGGCCGGCCTCGATCCGGGAGAAGTCCAGCAGTGTGTTCACGAGCTTGCCCAGGCGCAGGGCGTTGCGGTGGATGACCTCGAGTTCCTCGCGCGCGGCCAGATCCCCCACGGCCAGCTCCCGCACGGCCAGATCCTGGTCGGCCGGATCCCGGGCGGCCCGATCCCGGGCGGTCCCGTCCCCAGCGGCCAGGCTGGCCCGGAGCTCCTCCACCGTGCCCAGGATCAGCGCGAGCGGGGTGCGGAACTCGTGGCTGATGTTGGAGAAGAACGTGGTCTTGGCCCGGTCCAGCTCGGCGAGCTCCTCGGCCCGGCGCTGCTGGACCTGGTAGGCCACCGCGCCGTTGACCAGCGCCGCGGTCTGCTGGGCGACCAGGCTGAGGAAGGATTTATACGCGTCGTCCAGCGCGTGCGCCGCGCTGGCCGCGAGCACGATGACGCCCGTGGCCTCGCCGCCGGTCTCACCCACCAGCGGCAGCACCATGGCCTGGGTCGGCGGCGTTGACCACCCGCCGGCGGGCAGGTCGCCGAACCGGGCGGTCACGTCGCTCACCGTCACCGGCTGCCCGCTGGCCAGCACCTCCCGGACCGGCCAGCCCCCCGGGCCGTCCGGCAGCGGGATGGGAACGGTCTGCTCCGGAGCCCTGGCGACCAGGATCGGCTCATCGCTGCCCGGCCTGCGCAGGTAGATGGCGGCGAACGGGACATCCCGCCCGGCCCGCTCCAGGACGGTCACGACGAGCTGGCAGGCCTCGGCCACGCTGCGGGCGCTGCCCGCCTGGGTGCCCAGGTCCTGGAGGGCAGCGAGCCGCCGCGCGCCGATGACCCGCTCGGTGGTGTCGGTGACCGCGGTGAAGACCCCGCGCACCATCCCGTCGTCGTCGTGCAGTGGACTGTAGGAGTAGGTCCAGTACGTCTCCTCCCAGTAGTCGTGCCGGTTCATCGACAGCAGCAGGTCCTCGTTATAGATCGCCTGGCCGCTGCTCATCACCGAGTGCAGCATCGGGCCAACGACGTCCCAGATCTCCGCCCACACCGCCTCGCCCGGCTTGCCGAGCGCCGGATGCTTGGTGCCGAGCAGGGGGAGAAAGGCGTCGTTGTAGAGGAACCACAGCTCCTTGCCCCACCACACGATCATCGGGAACCGGGAGGTCAGGCAGATCCGGCAGGCGGTGCGCAGGCTCGCGGACCAGCCACTGCGGATCCCCCAGCGGCGAGTCCGACCCAGGGATACGCGCGCGGCACGCCGCGCCATCTCTCCGTCCCCGGGGAAGGTCACGTCCACGGGTCCGGCGGCCTCCATACTGCTGCTCACGGGTGCCCCTCCAGGCCGCCATCCGGGCGCGGCCGGCAAATCTCCCGGCAGCGTACCTCGGCGCCACCCTGGTCTGGGGAGGCGGAGCGCTACGATCGGGAGGCAAGCGATAGCCCGGTGCCGGGAACGCGGGGAGAGTCCATGACCGGGCAGGAACTTGAGGTCAGCTGGTCCGGCCGCCATGCGGTCGTGACCATGCCCGAAGAGATCGACCTGGGCAATTCCGGGTCCGTGGGCGAGCAGCTGAACGCCGTGGCCAGTCAGTCCCCGGACCTCATCACGGCCGACCTGACCGGCACCGTCTTCTGCGATTCGGCCGGGGTGTACGTCCTCACCCGCACCTACGAACTGGTTACCGCGAACGGCGGGGAACTCCGCCTGGCCCTCGGCGACTCACCGGTAGCCCGGATCTTCGAACTCACCGGCCTGGACAAGCTCATGCCGGTCTACCGGGACGTTCAGCAGTCCCTGGATACTCCCCGGGCTGAGCCTCGCCCGGGACCGGGCGGCTGAGGCGCCGGCGCACCGTCACCGTGGTCCCCTCCGGGCCCGGGGCGATGTCCAGCTCGTCCGCGGCCTGCCTGATGACCAGCAGTCCCTGCCCGCCCGGCCACCTCCGGCCAGGATCCGGCGGCCCCGGCGGCCGCCACCGGCCGCGGTCGCTCACCTGGATCACCGCCCGCCCGGCCACGTCCAGCCCCGCGCGTACCGTGACCGTGGCGGGCCCCGCCACCGGCCGGCCATGCACGATCGCGTTCACGGCGGCTTCCCAGACGGCCAGTTCCACGTCGGTGCGGTCCGATTGCGACACCCCGAGGTCGCGCAGCCAGTCCCGGAGCCGCATCCGGAGCTCACGAAGTGCCAGAGGGTCAGAGGGCAGGTTCATCGACCAGCCGGCCACCGGGGCCTGCAGGCGGTGCGCGGCGAGCACCGCGGCAGGGCCGGTCCCGCTGTCACCCGTGAGCGCGGCCAGCACCGCCGGGACCATCCGGTCGGCCAGGTCAGCTGCGGCCGCACTGCCGCGGTCCGCGAGCACCGACGCGGCCCTGTCCGTCACCGTCCGGGTCGCCGGCCCGGAGTACAGGAGCAGCACTGCCCCGGACGGCAGGACAGCATTCCCCGCGTATACCGGTGCGGCGCCGGATGCCCGGCCAGCGCCAGCGGATACCTGGCGGGCGGGTGCCTGGCGGGCGAGCGGGGCGTGGCCCCCGGGGTCGCCCGGCTGCCGCGCAGATCACTGGCACCGGCAGGCCGGCCGTGGCGTAGCGCAGATTCCCGGTCAGCGGGTCCAGCACGGCGACGCACACCGCCGCCCCGCGGCCGGGCGCGCGGCCGACCGCCGCAGCGCCCAGTGCCTCCGACGGGGACCCACCGCCCCGCAGCGCATCCCGCACGCCGGCCCGCAACCGGGCCGCGGCGGCCCCCGTCTGTCCTCCGGAACCCCCGACGTGCCCGATGACCAGCGCGGTTGCCCCATCTGGTCGGACGAGCACGTCGAGCCAGTCACCGTCGGTGTGCCGTTCGGCGGCGGGCCGGCGGCAGGCTGAGAGCCGCAGCCGCGGCAGCACGGGCAGGGCGTCCGGGAACAGCGGGTCCGGCAACGGGGCGTCCGGCACGGGGGTCTCGGGCAACCGGCCCGCCGGGAACAAGTCCCCCGGGACCGGCATCTCCGGGGACGTGGCGGCCGAAGACGGCTCAGGCTCCGGCCGCGGGCCCGTCGCGCGGCCGGCGACACGCCGGCGCGGCGGCGGCGGTTCCCCGCCTGGGTCCTGTGGCATGCCTGCGCTCCCTGAGCGTCGCTCTGAGCTGTCTGGGCGGTGGCTACCCGGAAAAGGGGGCCCGAATCACGGGCCGGGCCACCGCGTCCCCCGGCAGGCCGGGCCACCTCGTCCCCGGCAGGCCGGGCCAGGGGGCCGCGAACCACCGGCGGACCACTGCCGCCCAGCCACCGCCCCGCTAGCCGCCCGCGGGCCCCGCTACCTGCGGCCACGGGCCCGCATAACGCCGGCCGCGCCGGGTAGGGCGGGGGTCTGCCGCGGCACCCGCCGCGACGTGCAGACCGTCTCACGAAAGGCAGCGTCCATGGCAGCCGCCAAGCGCACGCAAACCACCCAGTTCGGCGTTCCCGGCCTCGGGAAGAAGGACGCGGGCCTGATCATCGAGATCCTTCAGGACCGGCTCAACGCCCTCAACGACCTCGCCCTGACGCTCAAGCACATCCACTGGAACGTGGTCGGTCCGCAGTTCATCTCCGTGCACACCATGCTCGACCCGCAGGTGGACTCGGTCCGCCTGATGGTCGACGACACCGCCGAGCGCATCGCCACCCTCGGCGGATCGCCGTCCGGCACACCCGGCGCCCTGGTGGCCGCGCGCTCCTGGGACGACTACTCCCTCGGCCGCGACGGCGCGCTGGCCCACCTGGGCGCGCTCGATCTCGTCTACGGGGGTGTCATCGAAGCACACCGCAAGGCGATCGCGGCGACGGAGGAGCCGGACCCGGTCACCCAGGACATGCTCATCGAGCAGGCCGGGCAGCTCGAGCAGTACCAGTGGTTCGTCCGGGCGCATCTCGAGGACCCCAGCGGTTCCCTTGCCACGTCCGGGGCCCGGACCGAGGAGCAGGCCGCCGCCCGCACCCGCAAGAAGTAGCCCCGGCCGCCCGCAGGTCCAGGTCAGGCGACCGCTGGACCGCGGGCCCGGCCGACCGGTGGACACTGCCCTGGCCGGCCGGGGCAGTGTCCACCGGCCAGCGGCGCCGGCAGGCTGAACTACGCAGCGACCGCATCCGTCATAAAGGGATAAACCCGGGTCTTCCACGCATGCGGATCCGGTCCCGCCACCCGGCGCCGCGGACGCAGCGGCGGCACTCCCCGGGCGGGTCTCCCCTGCGGACGATAGGACACTGCCGATGTCGCTTGCTGCCCTGTTTTCCTGGCTGATCACCGTCAGCGGCGGGCTCTATCTGCTGATCATCTGGCTCATCGAGTACGACCACGAATTCCAGTCCGGCGCGGCAACCCGCCTCCCCGTGCCCGTCATCAGCGCGCACGCCCTGCTCGCCGTCACCGGGCTGGGCCTCTGGGGCTACTACCTGTTCAGCGACTCCACCCGCCTCGTCTGGGCCGCGGTGGCCATCCTGGCCGTGGTCGCGGCCCTGGGACTGCTCATGGCGGCCCGCTGGGTCGTGGTGTACCGGACTCACCGGACCCCGCGGGTGGCCGTCGCCGCGGCCGGCGCGCATGGTGCCGCAGTCAGCCTTTTTAACCCCGCCGCAACGGATCGTTTCGGGGCCGTCCGGGGCGCCAGCCCCCAGGTCGCCGGGCCACCCGAACGGCATTTCCCGCTGCCAGTCGTCATCGCGCACGGCATCTTCGCCACCGTCACGATCGTGCTCGTCGTGCTGACCGCGCTGCACGTGCACGGAAGCTGACGGCGATCCCAGCCTCGTTAACAACTGGTTACGGGATCCGGGCCGCTGGACCGGGCCGGGCAGGCCACCGTGCTACCAGGGCGTGGGGAGCTCCGATCCGATCATGCCTGGAGGTTGTCATCGTGACGCAGGACTCCTTGCCCGGTAGGGAGACGACCCGGCGGGCCGCGCTGGCGGGCGCGGGCTTTGCCGGGCTGGCCGCCACCCTGGCCGCATGCGGCGGCGGGAAGGTGTTCTCGGCCGAGAAGGTCGTGGTCACCCAGCCCGCCGCGGGCGAGTTCAAGGCTTCAGCGCGGTCTGCACGCACCTGCAGTGCATCGTGGACCAGGTTGCCAACGGCACCATCGACTGCCCCTGTCACGGCAGCCAGTTCAGCGTCAAGAACGGCAGCGTGGTCGCGGGGCCGGCGCCCAGCCCGCTGCCGGCCCAGTCGATCAAGGTGGCCGGCGGCCAGATCACGCTGGGCTGACGACGGGCCAGGTCGCGTGAGCACGGGCGGGCCGCCGTGCCCTCCTCGCCCTCGGCAGCATCGGGTCCCTGCAGCGCGCCCTCGACCAGGCCCGCGGCTAGCTGCCTCCCTCCTGGCCACGCTGACCACGGGTAGCCGTTAGGGGAAAGGGGTCCTGGGCCTGGCTGAGCGGGCCGGCGACCGTGAAGATGGATCTCACGACGGACGCGGGGGGCTCGCCACACCGAGGAGACTCATGAACGAGGAGATCCGGGCCCTGGTGGCCACCGCGTCACGGATCCTGGCCGCGGCCGGGCAGGGCGACCTCATCTGGGGGCACGCGTCGGCCCGGGATCCCGACGGCCACGGGGTATGGCTGAAGTCCGCCCGCTGGGGGCTAGAGGAGGTGACCCCGGACCGCGTGCACCTGGTCAGCGAGAACGGCCAGGTCCTCGAGGGTGACGGGCAGCGGCACAGTGAATATCCCATCCACACCGAGGTGATGATCGCGCGCCCCGACGTCGGTGCGGTGGTGCATACGCATCCCCCGCACGCGGTCGCGCTGGCCGCCACCGGCCAGGTGCTCCGGCCGGTCAGCCACGCCGCGAACTATTTCGTGCCGCCCGACGTGCCCCGCTTCACCGGGACCGGCGACCTGATCCTGACCCGGGATCTCGGCCGGGAGGTCGCCGCCACCCTGGGCTCCGCGTCCGCGATGTTCCTGGTCAATCACGGCATCGTCACCGTGGGGCCGGACCTGCAGACGGCGACGGTCGCCGCGGTGCTGCTCGAGCGGGCCTGCGCGCAGCAGATGCTCACCCACGCGTTCGGCGGGTGGCCCAGCTGGTCCGGGCCCGGGGAGTCACGGTCCAAGCGGCGCAACATCTACGCCGACGGCCCGGTCCGGGCGGTCTGGGACTACCTGGAACGCTCCCTCGGTTCCGCCTGAGGCAGGCGGCGGCCCGCTGCGGCCCCTGCGGGCCGGCGCAGCGCGGCGCGGGCCGGCGCAGCGCCGGGCCGGCGCAGCGCGGCGCGGAAACCGGGCCTACCGGGACGTCGCGTGCACGAGCACCTCGATCGCTCCCCTGGATCCCCGGATGGGCGACGGCTGCTCGCCCCCTACCCGCCATCCATGGCCTTCCAGCGCGCGTACCGCGGCGCGCACGGCGGCCGCGATCTGCTGTGGGTGGTCGGCGAGCGCACCAGTGTGCAACTCGAAGGTCGGCTTGATCAGCGCGATGAGCTGTGCCGCCGGCGCCAGGAGCTGCCGGTCCACCTGGCCGATGGCGTCGGCGACGGCCAGGTAGGACAGGTCCATCGTCATCAGGTTCACCGGCTCGCCGATGAGCCGCCGGTCGAGCTGGGCCAGGTTGGTGCGCTCCAGGCTGATCACCCGGGGATCCGCCCGCAGCCACCCCCGGAGCTGGACGGACCCGGCGTCAACGGCGTAGACCCGGGCGGCACCGGCGCCCAGCAAGGCCTGGGTGAAGCCGCCGGCCGCCGCGCCGAGGTCCAGCGCGACGGCACCGGCGGCCCGGACCCCGAAGGTGGTCAGGGCGTGGGAGAGCTTGACCGTCCCGCGCAGCGGACGGGGACGGTAGATCCGGATCGCGGCGTCCGCGCGCAGGCGCGTCAGCGGGTTCGTCGAGGGCACGCCGTTGACCAGGACCAGGCCGGCCCTGATCAGGTCAGCGGGATCCTCGAGGCCGGGAAAGCGGCGCTGGAGCAGGTTCAGCAGTGTCACGAATGGGGCGCGCCTGCCAGAGGGCATGGCGGGTTCTCCTTGGGCTCGGACCGGTGGGAAATCGGAACGAGCGGTCAAGGAGGACCACGGGCGGGATGACGGAGAGCGCCGCCGCGCCCGCGCACGCCGCAAGAGCCGCGGCCGGGGGCCGTGGCCGGGCACTGCGCGGAGTCCTAGCGCTAACGGAATCGCATGATCGTCATGCTACCGGCGCCGTGTGAGCGCCGTCCGCTGCGCGCAGGAGCCCTCAGCAACCTGCCCTGGCGCGGCAACGTCGGCGCAAAGCCAGAGATGGATAGAGTGCGCGGGTGGCTAAGGTCCATCCCGGCGCGACCCTTATCCCTGCATTCCGTGACTTCCTGCCGCAGTGGGTGAGGCGCCAGCCGTGGTACCGCGGAAACGACAGCCCTTCCTTAAGGCCGGTTGGTTACTTCCGGTTCGAGGACCCTGCCGGTGAAGTGGGCATCGAGACGCATCTGGTCGCCGACGGCCCGGTGCTGTACCAGTTGCCGCTGACCTACCGCGCAGCCCCGGCCCCGGAAGGGGGGCCCATGGCCCCGGCGGCGCTGATCACCACCGCCGAGCACAGCGTGCTCGGGACCCGCTGGATCTACGACGGGGAGGCAGACCCGGTCTGGCGCAGCGAGTTGCTGCGCCTGGTGCGGAGCAACGGGATCTCCGATCCGAGCAGCAAACGCGGCGTGGGCCGGCACAGGCCCGTGGCCACCTGCTGAGTGCGGGAGACCTGGCCGCTGGCCCGGTGGCCATCGAGCTGAGCCGTGTCGTCACCCGCGGGCGCCCGGCTGAGCAGCCCGGCCTCGCCGGGACGGTGATGGGTACCTGGCATCCGGACGGGCCCGGCGCAGCGGCCGCCACTGGCTGTCTTGCGGTGGTCCGCACCGTGACGTAGGCACCCGGTGCCGGGCTCATAACGGGGGGCAGCCTGATGTCAGCCGCGGGTGGCCGCCATTTCGGACTGTTTTCTTCCGTGACGCCGGGCCGTCGCAATGTGCATGAGAAAATGCGCCCATAATTGGATGGCAATACGCCTGCGGCCGGATATCTAACAGGAGTGGACCCGTGAGTTTTGAGCTCCCCCCCGTTGACCCCAGCGACCCCCGCTACACCAAGCGGGGCGCGCTGTACGTGCGGGCAGGCGAGGGCCCGGCCATCTGGGCGGCGAGTGACACCTACACCATCAAGGCCACCGCGACGCAGACGGGCGGGGTCCTGGGCTTCCTCGACGCGTCGGTGCCACCAGGCGGGGGTCCGGAGCCGCACGCCCATCACGACCAGGACGAGACGTTCTACATGTTGTCCGGGGAACTGGAGTTCCTCGACGGCGACCGGACCTTCACCGCGGTCGCCGGGGACTTCGTCCATGTTCCGCGGGGCATCCGGCACCGGTTCAAGAACCTGGGTACCCATACCGCCAAGATGATCTTCATGTTCACGCCTGGCGGGCCGGAGGAGGTCTTCCTGACCCATGCGCAGGCGGCGCGGCCAGGCGAGCAGGCACCGCCGCTGGGACCGGATCAGCTCGTCCGCTACATCGAGATGGCCGAGCTGACCAGGACCGATAATCTGCCCGACCTGCCCGCCTGACGCGGGCAGCCGCCCGCGATCGCCACCACCAGCAGCTTCGGTTCCTCGGCCGGCCAGGGGCGGATAGGCATGGTCCACGCCCGCAATGTCGGGGCCGTGGCGGCCGGGATCGCCGCCTCCCCGGCTCCGCACGCCGGGAAGACCTACTGGCTCACCGGCCCGGAGCTGATCTCCAACTACGACGTGGCCGCGGTGCTCTCGAAGCTGCTCGGCCGGGCCATCACCTACCGGGAACTCAGCTTCGACGAGGACAGGGACACGATGATCCGGGCAGGCGTCCCCGAGCCGGTCGCCGGGATGAACGCCCAGGCGTTCAGCATGATCGCCGACGGCGACGCCGCGTGGGTCACCGAGGACGTGCCGCGCCTCCTGGGCCGGCCCGCGCGCTCTTTCCAGCAGTTCGCCGCGGACTACGCCCCCGCGTTCTCCTAGCGCCCGGCCGCCGTGGGAGATCATCGGCGCCTGTGGGTAACCCCACCAGGAAGACGGGTGCTCACCACGTTCCCCGGCAGATGCCCAGTTCGTAGCGTGGACGGCAGATGCAGACGCCAGCGTGCTCGCGGCACGCGGGCCGGTCATGCCCAGCCGCAAGTACCGCTAGCGACGGCCACTGGAGGTTCCGATGATCGAGGCACGCGGCCTCGTCAAGCACTACCGCTCCACGCCTCGCGGTGGACAACCTGAGCTTCGATGTCCGCCCCGGCACGGTGACCGGATTCCTGGGCCCGAACGGCGCGGGCAAGTCCACCACGATGCGCATGATCATGGGCCTGGACCGGCCGGACGCGGGACAGGCCAGGATCGGCGGGAAGCGCTACGGCGACCTGCGCTGGCCGCTCCGCGAGGTGGGCGCGCTGCTCGAGGCCAAGGCGTTCCACCCGGGCCGCACCGCCCGCGCCCACCTGACCTCGCTCGCCGCCAGCAACGCGATCGGCCGGCGGCGGGTCGAGGAGGTGCTCGCCATCACCGGCATCGAGAAGGCGGCGGACCGCCGGGCCGGGAAGTTCTCGCTCGGCATGTCCCAGCGGCTGGGTATCGCCGCCGCCCTGCTCGGCGATCCGCGGGTCCTGCTGCTCGACGAGCCGGTCAACGGCCTGGACCCCGAAGGCATCCGCTGGATCCGCAACCTGCTGAAGAACCTCGCCGCCCAGGGCCGGACGGTGCTGGTCTCCAGCCACCTGATCAGCGAGATCGCGCACACCGCGGACGCGCTCATCGTGATCGGCCAGGGCCGGCTGCTCGCCCAGACCACGGTCGCCGGGCTTTCCGCCCGCAGCGGCTCGCTGGAAGAAGCGTTTTTCCAGCTGACCGACGGCGTTACCGACTATTCCGGGAGCCTGTGATGAGCACCGCGACGCTCAGCCACCGCGACGCCAGCCGCACCAGCAGGCAGCTACGGTTTCCGCACCGTCGCCCGGATGGAGGGCCAGAAGCTCCGTACGGTTCGCTCCACCTGGGGCATCCTGGCCGTCTTCGCGGCCGGCATGATCGGCCTGGCCATGCTCACGGCGAGCCATGAGAACTACGCGCAGATGTCCACCGCCGGCCGCGCGTCCTTCGACCCCACCTACGACGCCTTCCTCGGACTCGTGCCCGGCCAGTTGCTGCTCGGCGTCCTCGGCGTGCTCGCGATCACCACCGAGTTTTCCTCCGGGATGATCCGCGCCACGTTCGCCGCGGCGCCCAGCCGCCCGCTCGTGCTCACCGCGAAGGCAGCGGTGCTCGGGGCCGTCACCCTGGCGGCTGGGGAGTTCTCCGCCTTCGCGGCGTTCTTCGCCGCCCAGGCCATGCTGAAGGCCCCGGCCCCGCACGCCACGCTCGGCCAGCCCGGCGTGCTGCGCGCGGTGCTGATGGCCGGCGCCTACCCGGCGCTGATCGCGCTCATCAGCCTGGGCATCGGCGCGATCATCCGGCACACCGCGGGCGCCATCTGTGCTCTGGCCGGCGTGCTGTTCGTGCTGCCGCTGCTTGTTCTTCTCGCTAGGCAGCCCGATCCGGAACGCGGCGCAGAACTTCCTGCCCGACACGATGAGGAATTCGCTGATTGCGGTCAAGCCGGCCGCGCACATGCTGTCGCCCGGGCTGACTTTCGGCCTGCTGTGCGCGTATGCGATGGTCGCGGTCGCGGCCGGGGCCGGGGCGCTCGCCCGCCGTGATGCCTGAACCGCCACCCCGGAATCACATAGCGGCCGGTGACCGGCACGGTCTCCGCGTCCGGCTCGCCTCAGGTCTCCGGCTTAGGCTGGAGGCCATGATCGAGTCGTTCCCCTCCGCGGTCCGGGACCGGTGGCGGCCGGGTGCCATGTTCCTCTTCCGCACGGGGCGTCGCACGCTGGCGGAGTCGCTGTACCTGCTCACCTCGCCGGTGACCGCCGTGGCTGGCCTGCTGCTGGCGTTCGGTGGTCTGTGCGTGGCCACGGCCGGCTTGCTGTGGCCAGGCGGGTCGCCGGTCGTGGCCAGGGCTCTGGCCCCGGCGCGGTGGTTCGCCGACCTGGAATGGTGGCGGATGGCCAGGGTCGGCTCTCCGGCCGGCGGGCGGCGGGTGCGGGCCAGCGGCCGAGGCCGGCGCAGGCAGCCGCCGCGTCCGACCCAGGGCTGTGGCTCGATGTGGCGCACGCGGTGGTGGTGTTCCCTGTCGCCCTCGTCACCTCCGTCGTGACCGCGCTGTGGTGGTTCGTCGGCCTCGGTGCCGCCACGTCCGCGCTGCGCGCGGCCTGCGCAGCCAGTACGCGTACTCCGGGTCGCTGCGGCCGATGACCCTGTACGCGGGCAGCACCCAGTCCCACATCGCCGTGAGCCTGGGGCTGACGTCGGCGGCCGGGCGTCTCGCTTTCGGGACCGTGGCCGGCCTGCTGCTGCTGTTCACCCTGCCGCTGGTGACCCGGGCGTGCACCACCGCCCAGACCGGGCTGGGGCAGGCGCTGCTGTCGGACGCGTCCGCGCTGCACCGCAGGATCAGCGGGCTGGAGCAGGAACGGGACACCGCCCGCGCGCAGACCGTCGCCGCGGTGACGGCCGAGGCGGCCGCGCTGCGCCGGCTCGAACGCGACATCCACGACGGGCCCCAGCAGCGGCTGGTCCGCCTGGCGATGGAACTGGGCCGCGCCCAGCACCACCTCGGCAGCAGGCCGGAGGCCGCCCGGGAGGCGCTCGCCGACGCGATCGTCCAGACCCAGGAGGCGCTGGAAGAACTGCGGGTCCTGTCGCGTGGCATCGCCCCGCCGATCCTCGTCGACCGCGGCCTGCGTGAGGCGCTCACCGCGCTGGCCGCACGTTCCACCACACCTGTTGAGCTCGATGCCGGGCCGCTGGACCGCCGGCTGGACGCGGCCGTCGAGACGCCCGCCTATTTCGCGATCGCCGAGGCCCTGACCAACGTGGCCAAGCACAGCCACGCCCACCGGTGCGTGATCGGGCTGCGCCACAGCGAGGGAACCTTGCGGGTCTGGGTCACAGACGACGGAGTGGGCGGCGCCGCGCTGGACAAGGGACACGGGCTGCGAGGGCTGGACGACCGGCTGCACGCGGCCGGCGGCCGGCTGCGGGTCACCAGTCCGTGCGGCGGCCCGACGACCATCACCGCGGAACTGCCGTGCTGCTGACCCCGCCTGACGCAGCGCCTGACCCACCGCCGGACCGCGCGGCCAGCGGCCGCCGGCTGCGGATCGTCGTGGCCGACGACGCGGTACTGCTGCGCGAGGGCCTGGTCCGCCTGCTCGCCGAGGACGGTCATCAGGTGGTGGCCGCGGTCGGTGATGGCCCCGCCCTGGTCGAGGCGGTGCTCAGGCACCGCCCGGATGTGTCGGTCGTCAACGTGCGGATGCCGCCGACCCACACCGACGAGGGCCTGCGCGCGGCGATCACCGCCCGCTCGCACCTGCCCGGCGCCCCCATGCTGGTGCTCAGCCAGTATGTGGAGGCGTCCTACGCCGGCGACCTGCTCGCGGACGGCTCCGGCGCGGTCGGCTACCTGCTCAAAGACCGGGTGGCCAGGGTCGGGGAATTCCTGGACGCCCTGGACCGGGTCGCCCGCGGCGCGACGGTGCTCGACCCCCAGGTCATTGCCCAGCTGCTGGCCGGGCAGCGCCGGGACAACGCCCTGGAGGCGCTGACCGCGCGGGAACGGCAGCTCCTGGCCCTGATGGCCGAGGGCCATTCCAACACGGCCATCGCCCAGCGACTGGTCATCTCCGCCAGCGCAGTGGAAAAACACATCAGCAACGTCTTCGCCAAGCTCGGCCTGCCGCCCGACGACGCCCAGCACCGCCGGGTGCTCGCCGTCCTCGCCTACCTCAGGGCCTGACGCCGGCCGCGGGTGCACGAGCTGCGCCATGCCCACGCATCGTGGTTGTTCCGTTCCGGAAAACCCCCCTGCGCGCTCAGCCGGGGGGACGACCCGCGCCTGTTCGTCGTCGGCCAGCATCACGGCGAATCCCAGCCCGCGCCGCCCAGCGGCCAGGTCGTCACCTTCCCGGCCCCCGCACCCGGGGCCGGACGGCCCTGACAGCGAGCTTTGATAGATCGCGCCTAGCGGTCCGCTCTGTCAGCCCGGTATGGGTGAGGCAGGGCAGGTGTGCGATGCCCACCGCGGAGAGCGGACCTGGATCAGCTCGGTTGCTCTGGTGTAGGCGGCAGGCTCTGCGCCCACACCAGCAGGCTCACGTACAGCAGCACGGAGGCGATGAAGCCTGCTGCCATGGCGTAGGACCACCAGTTGTTCTTGGTGATCACTGTCATCACCCCGGCGATGACAGTGAGGCCGATCAGGACGGCGCCCGAGCGTGCGAGCTGACGCTGCCGGTCCCCGCCGTCGCGGGCGGCCCGGATGACCATGACGGCCCCGGCGACCAGGCCGATCGCGACCACGACGTGCAGCCCGAGCAGCACGGTGCTGACGGCGTGAGCAGCCCCGGTGGTCTCCGACGGCTGCCCGATCAGGTTGACCGCCATCCCGAGCAGGAACTGTGCTGACAGGAACACGAGCTGGTTCCGGGCCTCGCGGCGCATATTCATCCGGCTGGCCGACGCGGCCAGGACCGTTGTCTTCTCGTTTTCGCTCAGGTTCATCGTTCCTCCAGGAACTCATCGATCAGATTCGGTTTTTCGGGCGGGTTGGCGCAGGGCGCGGCGGTCGATCAGAGGCGGGGCACCCCGCGCGCTGAAGGGGACGGGTCCGCGGCGACGGGAAGGCTGCGGCATCGGCGCCGGCGGCCTCGCCGCTGCGGGCCGCCTTTGAGTGTTCGTGGCTGTCGCGCGAGGAGATCAGCACGGCGGCGAGGATCGCTCCGGCGCCGGCGAGGAACGCCAGGTCAAGCCCTTGGTCAGCGCCACGGCCGAGCTGTGGACGCCGGCGTGGAACAGGCTTTGGGTGCGGCTGTTGGCGACGGTCGCGAGGATCGCGAGCCCGAGCGCGCCGCCAACCTGCTGGGAGGTGTTGGCCAGACCGGAGGCCAGGCCCGCCTCGTGTGGCTCGGTTCCGGTCACGGCGGCGATCGTCACGGACACGAACGCCGGTCCGAACCCGGCGCCGGCAAGCAGCGATGGGCCGAGGACGTCCGCAGCGAACGAGCCGCCTGCCGCTGGTACTTGTGAGAACCACAGCAGGCCGCCGGCGACAAGCAGTATGCCGGCGATCAGGAGTGATTTGAAGCCGACGCGGGTGACGAGCTGGGAGGCGGCGGCGGCGGAAAGGATGATCCCGACCGAGAGCGGCAGGTAGCAGATCCCGGTCTTGATCGGCGAGTAGTGCAGAACGCCTTGGACGTAGAGGGAGATGAAGAAGAACATCGAGAACAGGGCCATGCCGATCAGCAGCCCGCCGATGTTCGCTCCCCGCAGCGTCCGCAGGCGGAAGATCGAGAATGGCATCAAGGGGCGGCTGATGCTGACACATGTGCTTCCTCCGTTTCTAAGCGGTTCGTGGGATACTTCCGATTGTTTGCGAGCCTCTCGCCCGGCTAGATGAGCCGCCGTCATACAGTCGGGATGATTTGTTATGACGCCTGGCGGAGCAGGTCGTTCAGTTCGGCGTCGAGGTCGATGTGGCCGCTTTCCTGGCCGTCGGGGACGATCTGGTAGGCCCCGCGCAGGAAGTCGGTGCTTCCCTGGCCGGGGTCGCGAAGCGCGCCTGGCCGCAGGGCGAGATCAGCTCGATGTTCAGCACGCTGCCGGGTTCGCCGCCCGCGGGTCCAGGCGACGGCCGCACTTGCACGTCGCCGATGCCCTGGCGGCCCTGGATGGCTCGCGACAGCAGGTCGCGGGCGAAGATCCACTCGACGGGCTCTTCCAGCCCGACGTGGAACGCGATCCGGACGGCGTAGGGGTCCTGACGGGAGTAGAAAAGGCTGCCCGTCCCCCGGCCACGCTTGATGAGCATCAATCCCCGGCGAGCCGACGCCTTGTGACCAGGACCGTGACCGCGGATAGATCCGCGCTGCCGAGGCGTTGGCTGCAGGAGGTGGTGGCTGCCGCTGGCCCAGGACGACCCCGGCTGCTTCCAGCCGAGCGTGGGCCCAGGGGATATGAGGGACGGGCAGTCTCCCCATGCGCGGGGGATCCCAGGGGGCGCCCCACTCGGGTAACTCACCCCTGGGTGCTAATAGAGCCGTTGAGCCGCAGCGAGATGCGGGGGCTGCGTTACCTGCCGACGAATCTGTCCGCACCGGATATCGCGCGGGAACTGTCAGTGTCGGTGACCACCGTGCGGACGCGCATACGCCACCTGTCCGTCAAGCTCGACGCCCACCGCATATGACCGCGGTCATCTCGTTGTCGTCGTGCCGGCAAAATATCCGTGTATAACAGCGTACTTCCCGGCCGATAAGTGAGATCAAAAATGGTTTCAATCGCGCGTGCGGCGGAGTTCGAGCAACTCGAGGCCGAGCGCTTCAATCTCAGCTAGCACGCCGTGTAGAGCCGCCTGGTCGGCCACTGGCCCGCAGAGCACGGTCTCCTTTTCGTGAGCTCGCGCACACATGCCGGGGAAGGCCCCGAGTAGTGTCCTGCCCAGGAGTCCGCGGACGCGGATCTCGTAATAGACCGGCCCGGTCTGTTCAGCCATGGTTTCGTTGCCTTTTCGGTCCTCATCAGAGAACGATATGCAAGGCAAGTGCCGGGCAGCCGCGCTGGACAAGCGTGGCTGCCTGATGCTCCTGCCAGTTTTACTGGGACACCTCCAAGCGTCGTGCCCGGCTAGATGGGTCTGCATCGTATAATTGTGATGATTTACCGGGGTCAAGGTGTTCGCTGAAGCGATACCCAGGGCAGTTGGACCACCGAGGCGGGCAAAATCCGGGCACGCCGACCCAGCCGGCCAGCGTGCGTGGTGGTTC
Source organism: uncultured Actinomycetes bacterium (assembly GCA_963723595.1). Lineage (GTDB taxonomy): Bacteria > Actinomycetota > Actinomycetes > Streptosporangiales > Streptosporangiaceae > RYN-230. The sequence goes on along the minus strand of CAVRRQ010000006.1, from coordinate 860,123 downwards.
GCCAAGCCGGGTGCTAGGGCCGAAGTCGGCCAGGTCGTCGCGACATTCACGCCAAGCAGCGTGGGCCCGGGCATAATACGGTTGCGCGGGGCTGACCAGCGCGGCGCATGGGGGATGGTGCGAGCAGGCCCAGATCGCGGGCCCGCGCGACGGCCTCGGTGCGGCGGTGGGCGCCGAGTTTGACGAACAGGTGGCTTATGTGCGTCCGCACGGTGGTCACCGACACTGACAGTTCCCGGGCGATCTCCGGGGCGGACAGATTCGTCGGCAGGTAACGCAGTACCCGCATCTCGCTGCGACTCACCGGCTCTATCAGCTCGGGGGAACGATCTCCCCCAGACCACCCTTCGCCACGGGGGGGCTTCCCGCTTCCCAGTACCGCCCTGGGCCCCGGATACCCATCGGGGGCCGGTTCCGCGGGGCCTGGCTCCAGTGGTGGAAGCAGGGTGAGGATCTCCGAGACCAGGGCCGCGTGTTTCGCGCAGTCCCGGGCGTGGCGCTCCAGCAGCCCCGGCGCACGGTAGATGAGGAACGGGAAGAGCATGCGATCGGGCTCGGCGATATCGAGGGCACGCTCGAGCGCGCGCCAGGTGGCGGCCCGGTCGCTGAGTGCGTCCCGGACGATCGCCTCCAGCACGAAAACGCTAACCAGCCAGTTCGGCCAGACCACGGGAGCGGAGCCGTCCAGAACCGGCGCCAGCGCGGCGGTCGCCGCGCGCGGGTCGTCCTGGGCCAGCCGCAGCACCGCCTCGGCGACGCGGATCTCGCCGCGGTCGCGGTCCTCGTCACGCAGGCCGCCCAGGGTCTGCTCGGCGCGCCCCGTGTCGCCCAGGCGCACCAGGGCGTGCAGCAGCCAAGCCCGCGTTGACGTGACGAAATAGCTGCCGTGCGGGGCGGCGAGGTGCCCCGAAAGCCGCTCGGCGGCCCGGCAGGCGGCCAGCGCGTCGGTGACGCGGCCGCGCGCCAGCTCCAGCATCGCGCGAAGGGAGTGGATCAGGATCGCCGTCACGGGCTCGGCTTCCGGCCTGACGGTGCGCTCGGCCCGCTGGACCCAGGGCTCTGCCTCATCGGGCCGCCCCTGCCGGATCAGCGCGCCTGCGAGTGCGATGTAGGCGCTTCCGGCGGCCGGCTCGTCGGTCCAGCCGTGCCGTTCGGCCAGCTCGACCGCCTGCCTGCCGAGCTCCGCCGCCCGCGAGAATGACCGCTCGAGTTCGACCGGCGCCTGGTACGCCAGACCGGTGAACTCCAGATAGGGCCGCCCGGCCCGGCGGGCCAGCGCCGCGCCCTGCTCCAAGTGCGCCGCTGCATCCTCGAACCGGGCCGCACCGTACTCGGCGCTGCCGAGGCTGATCAGCGCCAGCGCGCGCAGCTCCTCGCCCAGACCGGGCGCCGCCTCCGGAGCCTCGGCCGTGGCCTGCAGCCGCCGCGCCTCCTCCGCCACCGCCGGCGGGTTCCCGCGGTGGCGCGCAACCAGCAGCCGGATGATCCCGAGCAGCACCTGCGCCTGCCCGCGCCGGGCCGCCGGCACCGACGCCGCCCCCCGCGCCGCCACCTCCAGATACCGCTCCGCCGCCTCCAGCGATCCCTGCGCCAGCTCATCGGCCGCCGCCACCGCCGCTAGCTCAGCGTCCGCCGCCGCGGCCCCCGCCGGGAACCCAGCCAGGATCGCGTGCACCGTCGCGGCCTGCCCGCCCAGATGCAGGCCGGCCCAGTGCCCGGTGAGCAGGCGGGCGGCCAGCCCCCAGTCCTGCGCCGCCTGCGCGTGGCGGATCGCCTCCACCGGGAACCCGTGCTCCGCGAACCATTGCGCTGCCACTCCGTGCAGCCCGGTGACCTCCCCCGGCGCGGTGCGCCGCAGCTCCAGCTGCAGCAGGTCGGCGAACAGGTGGTGGTAACGGAACCAGGAACGGCCTGCGTCCAGCGAGACCACGAACGCGTTCGCCCTCTCCAGTTCCTGCAGCACCCGCTCCCCGCCCGAGCCTCCGGCCAGGGCATCGGCCAGCGGGCCGGACACCCGCTCCAGCACGCTGGTGCGCAGCAGCAGCCGCCGCACTTCTTCCGGCTGCCGGTCCAGCACCTCATCCAGCAGGTACTCCGCCACCGTCCGCTCACTGCCGGAAAACTCCGCCGCGAACCGGCCCGGATCCGGATGCCCGGCCAGCGACAGCGCCGCCAGCCGCAGCCCGGCCGCCCACCCCTCGGTCCGCTCATGCAGCATCGCCACGGCCGGATCGGCCAGCTCCACCCCGGCCCCGGCAAACAACTCCCGCGCCTCGACCACGCTGAACCGCAGATCCCCCGCCCGGATCTCGGCCAGCTGACCCTCCAGCCGCAGCCGGTGCAGCCCTAGCCGCAGGTCATGCCGGGTACACAGCACAAACCGCAGCGCATCCGGGGCCCGCATCATCAGCAGCTCCAGCTGCCGCAGCGCCTGGTCCGGCCCGAGCAGGTGGACGTCATCGACCACCAGCCAGACCGGCTCCGCCAGCGGCGCCAGGTCCTTCAAAAGCCGCTCCACGACCGCCCACCCGTCCAGGTCCGGCGCCGCCGTCAGCTCCCGCACCAGCCCCGACCCCGGAGCCGTCCCGCGCAGCGCCCCCAGCACCGACGCCCAGAACCGCTGCGGATCCCGCTCATCTGGCCCCACCGGCACCCAAGCGGCGCGGTCCGCCACCCCCGCCTCACCGATCCACGACCGCAGCAGGACCGTCTTCCCGCTCCCCGCCGACGCCGACACCACCGTCACCCGCGCCCGCGCTCCAAGCCGCCCGAACAGCCCAATACGCGGAACGACTCCTCCCGCACCGGGGGAGACAGCAATGGCACCAGACTCCGGGCCCCCGGCAGACGCCATCGCTCTATCATCACACGAAGCGCCGGCAGCGCCCACAGGCCCGGTGAGCGCGGGCAAGCCAGAGATCCGATGCGTCGCTCTGGGCACGTTCGACGACCAGTCAGCTGTGGCGTGCAGATCCGGTATTACATGCGCGTGTATCGGAGCGCTGCCGGTTGTCGCCCGTCAACTTGTCCGGCATTGTTCAGGGGTCGGCCACCCCGGCCGTCAGTGCCGGGCTGGCCGCAGAGCCGGCGCCAGGTCCGCTCCTGCACTGGCTGGCCTCCAGGCTGCAGCTTCCACTCTGTGTGCCGTGGTGGCTCACGGCGTCTGAGTGCCGGTACCACGCCGGTCCCGGACGATGGCTACCGCCTGCTGCTGGGCGAGTCCGGAGCCGGCGGAGAACGCCCGATCGAACCGGGCTGCGCCCAGCGTGTGGCGGACCTGGGCCACCAGCTCGGCCTCCAATTTCCGCAGATGCGGCCACGCCGATAGGCCCACCCGTCGGCGCAGGCCCTCAGCTGCGCCTTCCAGCAGCGCCGCCCGGTGCGGGTCGCCGTCTGCGAACGCCAGCTGGGCGTACCCGGCCAGGCACAGGGTCACGAACGAGGTGCTGCGGGCCGCCAGGCTCAGGTCCAGCGCCTGCTCCAGCAGCGGCCGGGCCTCGTCGAGGCTGCCGCGCACGACATCTAGGATGCCCAGCTGTACCCGGGAGCCCGCGGCGAGCCAGTCACCGCGGACTCGCTCCGCCAGGTCACGCGCCGCACGCAGGTGACGCAGGGCGTCATCGTAGTGCCCCAGCGTGGTCTCCAGGGATCCGACGGTCAACGCGGCCATCGCCATGAAGACAGGCTCGTCCTGGCCGCGGAGCTCCTCCAGCGAGGCCGCCGCCTCCCGCAGCGCCCCGCCGTAGTCGCCGGCGACCGGCGAGGTCCACGCCATCGCCAGCCGGGCCACCGCGTGCAGGAAGGGATCCTGGATCCCGGGCAGCAGCGGCACCAGGTGCTGGCGGGCCGCCAGCGCCGCCGCGTCGTCCCCGACGTCGCCCGCGAGCACCGCCGCTGCCCAGGCCAGCTCGGCCCGGGCCTGCGGGTCCAGCGTGCCAAAGCCGGGCAGCAGCTGCTCCACCCAGGACCAGGCCTCGCGCCCGAGGTCCCGCTGTGACCAGAACAGATACAGGACCCGGAACAGGTGCGGTAGCGGCCCGCGGTCGTGCGTCAGGTACCAGCGCACCGCGGCGGCCAGGTTGCCCGCCTCGGCACCCAGCCGCTCCGTCCATTCGCTCCGGCCGGGGCCGCGCAGCGGCCGGTCGGCCTGCTCGGCCAGCGCCCGGTAAAAGCCAGCGTGCCTGCGCCCGACCTCGGCGGCGTCGGGCCGGGCCGCCAGCCGCTCGGCCACGAACGCGCGGACGGTCGCCAGCATCCGCGACCGGGGCCCGAGCTCGGTGCTGTCGATAGCGACCAGGCTGTGCCGGGCCAGTGCCTCACACAACTCCAGCGCCCGGTCCTCATCCAGGTCCGCCACCTGGGCGGCGGCCGGGATGGTCCAGCCGTCGGTGAACACTGCCGTGACCTCCAGCAGCGAACGCTCGGCGTCTTCCAAGAGGCCGACGCTCCACTCCATGGTGGCGCGCAGGGTCCGCTGCCGCTCGGGGAGATCCACCGCGCCGGTGCCGAGCGCGTCCAGCGAGGCCGTCAGCCGGGCCAGCAGCGCGGGCGGATCCAGCAGCCTGGTGCGGGCGGCGGCCAGCTCGATCGCCAGCGGCAGGCCCTCCAGCCGCCGGCAGATCTCGGTCACCGCCGCCGCGTTGCCCTCGGTCAGCGCAAAGCCGGGGCGCACCGCGCGGGCCCGGTCCACGAACAGCGCCACCGCCGGCGAGGCCGCCACCTCCGCGACCGAGGCGATGCCCCGATCTGCCGGCAACGCCAGCGGCGGCACCGGGTACTCCCGCTCGGCGCGCAACCCCAGCACCGTGCGGCTGGTGGCCAGCATCGCCACCCCCGGGCAGCGGGCCAGCAACTCGCCCAGGTCCGGGGCAACCTGGACCACCTGCTCCAGGTTGTCCAGGACCAGCAGCCATGCGCCGTCGCCGAACGTCTCGGCCAGCGCCTCCAGCGGCGCGCCGACGCCGGCCAGGTCGGCGCCCGCGGCCCGGCCGATGGCGGCCAGGACCTGTCCCGAGTCGGTGACCGAATCCAGCGGCACGAAGGCGGTGCCCGCGCCGAACCGGTCTCGCACCCGCTCGCCCACCGCCAGCCCCAGCCGGGTCTTGCCGACCCCGCCCGGCCCAGTGAGCGTCACCAGCCGCACCTCAGGACGCTCGAGCAGCCCGGCCACCTCGTCGACGGCCCGCTCCCGCCCCAGCAGCGACGTCGTGCTCACCGGCAGCGGGCGGGGGCCGCGCGCGTTCGGCTGCGACGGCACCGCGGCCGCGGCCTGGCCAGCAGCGGCGGCGAACCGCTCACTCAGCAGCACCGCCAGGTCATCACGCACCAGCCGGCCCAGCTCGGCGGGAGTACGGAAATGCCGGTAAGACGCCGAGGCGTCATCCTGGATGCGGGCCAGCAGATCGCCCAGGCGAGGGTCGCGGTCGGCCGCCGGCGCCTTGACATACAGCAGCCGGGGCAACGCGCCGGACAGGTCGAACTCCTCCTCCAGGCCGGAGACCTGCATGCCTGGGGCGGGCTGCCCGTACCGCTGCCAGTACAGCCCGATGAACACGTCGCTTTGCGCCAGGTACTGCTGGTACACCTGCCGCGGCGGGTAAGGCCGGGCCCCGAGCTCAAACATCACCGGGGTCAGGCGCAGCGCGTCGATCGCGCGCGAGACGGCCCGCCGCTCGTCGCCTAGCTCGCCCAGCGTGGAACTCACGAACACCCGCAGCCGCCGGTCAGGAGTCTGGATGACTGGCTCATCCCGCGGCCCCTCGCTCACCGATCGCCCCTGAGCCGGCCCACCACGTAAGTCTGCAACCAGCCATCCCGGCCAGCAAGTCCGCGTAAGCACCCAATCCGTCAGCCAGCACCGGCTAGCGCAGGCGACTCAGTCCTCGGTGCGCAGCTATGCGGCCGCCAGCGTGCCCGGATCCGCCAGCAGTTGCCCGGCCGCCGGCCGCAGCCGGCCCACCGCGGCACGCCCGGCCAGCCACGGACCGCGCTCAGGAGCATTCGGCCCGATCTCCGCCGCCGAACCGTCCCGCAGGTCCCTGATCTCCCGCTCCAGATGGACGAACGGCATCGCGGCCCGCTACCGCCCCGCCGAGGCACTCGCCACCGGCGGCCCGAAGTCGTTAATCAGCGTGCTGACCGGCTCCTCGGCCTCCGCGTAGGTCGCCGCTGTGCTGCCGGTAGAGGCGAACCTTCCGAACAGCCACAGCAGTAATAGAGGCTTGTGCGGCGCCCGGACATTGCCGACAGACGCCGCCGCAACCGCGCCAGCAGGTCCAGGAACTCCTCACGGGTCATGTCGCGCCTCCCCAACCCGGACTCCGGGCACTGCCGCCCAGTCCCGCTGCGAGCCAACCAGCAGGGCTCAGCACCGCCCGCTGCCGCCCCGTCCTGCCCACATTCTGCCCCCAAAAGATCAAGGCCCGGCTTCCCTGGAGCGGGAACCGGGCCTGTGACCTGCTACTTCATGAGTAGCCCCGAGCGGATTCGAACCGCCGCTACCGCCTTGAGAGGGCGGCGTCCTGGGCCACTAGACGACGGGGCCAGACACTGCATCGTAGGGTACCGCGAGGGATGACGCCAAATGGACATCGCCCGGCGCCCCGGCCGAGGCCGCCTGCCAGGCCCGCCGCCGGGCGGGTCCCGGCGCCCGCGCCTCTCGCCTTGGCAAAGGCATAGATATGTCTGGTAAAAATCCAGGAACCTGGAACGGCGTACTGTACTGCATGATCACTATCCGCAGGGGTAGATGCCGCGCATGCTGGCATTCATCATCATCCTGCTGATCGTGGGACTCATCGCCGGGGCGCTGGCGCGCCTGCTCCTCCCCGGCCGCGACCCCATCGGGCTGCTGGGGACGATCGTCCTCGGCGTGCTGGGGTCCTTCCTCGGCGGGTTCATCCTGAACCTGATCGAATACCACACCCTCGCCGTCCACCACCTCCGCGCCGCGGGGATCATCGGCTCCGTCGTCGGTGCCCTGATCCTGCTGATCCTGTACCGGCTGTCCGGCCACGAGCGCGGCCACAAGAAGTACGGCCGCAGCCGCAGCAGCCGCCGTCGCCGCTGGATCTGAACGCACCTGCTGGCTCCCGGCGGGCTGGCCCCTCACGGGGCTGGCCGCGCCGGGAACTGGCCGTCATCACGGACCGGACGGCCCGGCACCCTCCCCCTGGTGCCGGGCCGTTTCCGTGGGGCATGCTCCGTGCGGCATGCCCGGGCCGGGTCCGGCGTTGGGCAGGGCATGGACGCAAGCCACGGGATGAACATCGCGACGGCGGTGGAGCGCTGGCGGCTCGGCCCCCACCCGGAAGGCGGCTACTTCCGGGAGACGTACCGCTCCGGGCTCCGGACGGTCCAGGAGGGGTGGCCGGATGAACGGGCGCTGGCCACGGCGATCCTCTACCTGCTCCCGGCCGGCCAGGAGTCGGCGTGGCACCGGGTCCGGGGCGATGAACTATGGCTCTGGCAGGGCGGCGCGCCCATGGAATTGCGCATAGGCGAGGAGACGCGCCTGGCCGGGCCAGATCCGGCGGCCGGTCACGAGCCTCAGGTCCTGGTCCCGGCGGGTGCGTGGCAGTCCGCCACGCCCGCAACCGGTGACGCGGCCGGGGTGTCCTGGTCCCTGGTCGCCTGCCTGGTCGTCCCGGGCTTCGACTTCGCCGATTTCGAGATGCGCTGATTCCCAGCTGCGCCGATTCCAGAGGCGCTGAGCGCGCCGGAAACGAAGAACCGGCAGGGCCTCCCGATAGAGGAGGCCCTGCCGGTCATCACCTGCTGGGGTACCAGGACTCGAACCTAGACTAACGGGGCCAGAACCCGTCGGGCTGCCAATTACCCCATACCCCATCGCGCCGGGCGGAGCCACGCTCACCCGCGCCTGTGCAGTGTAGCCGAACCCACCCCCCTCCCGCGAAGTGCTTCCGCGGCTGCCGGGACCGGACCCCGGACGGGGCAAGGGGCCGGACCCCGGGTCAGCTCGCGCCGGCCCGGGCGGGGGGACCGGCCGCGGGACCCGGGCCGTTCCCGCCGTCCGGGGCGTACAGCCAGCACAGCGCGCGGTGTCCGGGCGCCGTGACCACGTCCGGGGGATGGGTCTCGCACACCGGCATCACGCGCGGGCAGCGGGCCCGGAACCGGCAGCCCTGGCCCAGCGCGGCTTCCCGCATCTCGGCGTCCCGGGCGGCGGGCCCGGGCTGGGAGGCGGGCGCGGGCGCGGCGGCGGGGGCGGGCTGGGCTGCGCGGGCGTCCCGGACGGTCTGCCGCTGGCGCCGGGCGGCCGCCAGGGCGGCCCGGGACGCGGACGGGTCGGGCGCGGCGCCCGCCAGGATCTGCGTGTACGGGTGGGCCGGACTGAGGATGACCGAGTCGCTCGGGCCGTGTTCGACGATCTCCCCGCGGTACATCACCATGATCTCGGCGGAGAAGTGCCGGGCGGTGGCCAGGTCGTGCGTGACGTACAGCATGGCCAGGTTCCGCTCCTGCTTCAGCCGGTCAAGCAGGTTCAGGATCTCCAGCCGGATCGACACGTCGAGCATGGACACTGGCTCGTCAGCGAGCAGCACGCCCGGGTCGGTGGCCAGAGCCCGGGCGATGGCCACCCGCTGGCGCTGGCCGCCGGACAGTTCGTGCGGATGCTTGGCTGCGACTTCCCCGGGCGGAGTCAGGTTCACCGAGCCGAGCAGGTCGTGCACGGCCCGGTCGAGGGCCTCGCCGCGGGGGTGAGCCGGGCGCAGCAGCAACGGCCGGGCCAGATGATGCCGGACCGTGTGCATGGGATTGAGCGAGGCGAACGGGTCCTGGAAGACCAGCTGCACCTCGCGCCGGTAGGCGCGGAGCTCCCGGCCGCGGCGGGCCGCGGGCCGCCCGTCCAGCAGGATCTCGCCGGCCGCCCGCTTCTGCAGCTGAGCCAGGGCCCGGACCACGGTGGACTTGCCGCTGCCGCTCTCGCCAACCAGGGCGAGGGTCTGGCCGGCCCGGAGGGTGAAGGACAGGTCGTCCACCGCGCGGAAGCGCGGCCCACCCCGCTGCCCGAACTCGACGGTCAGGCCGGAAACCTCCAGCAGGCTCACACGTCACCCCCAGTGGTATCCGCGGCCCCGACCCGGTCGGCATCGGCCGTCCCGGCACGGATCGTCCCAGCACCGTCCGTCCCAGCACCGTCCATCCCAGCCCGGGCCGTCTCGGCACGCGGCATCCCGCTCAGCGCGGGCGGCGGGCCGTCCGGATGCTGCTCGGGATCGTGCAGGTGGCAGGCGACTTCCCAGCCGGCGGCCTGGGAGCCCAGGCCAGCCCGGGAGACCAAGCCAGTCCTGGAGCCCAGGCCAGCCCGGGCGGCCGGGGGACGCAGCACCGGATGGATGTCCCCGCAGGCCCCGAACCCGTAGTCGCAGCGGGGCAGGAACGGGCAGCCAGGAAGGTCGTTGCGGAGATCCGGCGGGCTGCCCGGCACCCCGTGCAGCTCACGGCGTGCGCCGCGGATGTCCGGGAAGGACCGCAGCAGGCCCAGCGTGTACGGGTGCGCGGGCGCCACGGCGACCAGCTCGGACGGGCCCCGCTCGATCACTTCCCCGGCGTACATGACCGCGAGCCGGTCACTGACCTCCAGCAGCAGCGACAGGTCGTGGGTGATGAAGATGACGCTGAAGCCGAACTCTTCGCGGAGCCGCTCGAGCTCGTCCAGGATCTCCCGCTGGACCACCACGTCCAGGGCGGTGGTGGGCTCGTCCATGACGACGATCTCGGGCTCCAGGGCCAGCGCCATGGCGATCATGACCCGCTGGCGCATGCCGCCGGACAGCTCGTGCGCGAAGCCGCCGATCCGGGCCGGGTCGATCCCCACCATGTCGAGCAGTTCCCGGGCCCGCGCCTGGCGGGTCCCCCGGTCCATCTGCGGCCGGTGGGCCTCGAAGATGTCGTCGAACTGGCGGGCCAGGCTGGTCACGGGGTTCAGCGCGTTCATCGCGCTCTGGAACACCATCGCGATCTTGTTCCAGCGGAACTGGCGCAGCTCCTCCCCCTGGAGGGCCAGCATGTCCACCGGGGGGCTGTCCGCCGGGAAGAACGTCATCGACCCGCTGGTCTGCAGGGCGGGCGGCTTGAGCATCCGGGTCAGCGCGAAGGCCAGGGTGGACTTGCCGCAGCCGCTCTCCCCGGCGATGCCGAGCACCTCGCCGCGGCGCAGCTCGATCGTGACGTCGCGGACCGCGCGGGTGGGCCGCTGGCCGGCGTATTCCACGCTGAGGTGCTCGGCCCGGAGGACCACGTCCGGTCCGCCCGCACGCCGGGCTGGCGGGCCAGCGTTCATCTCACTCACCCCCACTCCCCCGTGACCGCCCGGACCCGGACCGCCCGGACCCGGACCGCCCGGACCGGGACGGCCGGTAGACGCGCAGCCGTGGGTTGAGCAGCTCGTCCAGGCTGAAATTGATCAGCGCCAGGCCCATGCCGAGCAGCGCGATACACAGGCCGGGCGGGATGAACCACCACCAGGCCCCGACCGACAGCGCCTGGTCGTTGTAGGCGAGGTTGAGCATGTTTCCCCAGGTCAGCAACGTCGGATCACCCAGCCCGATGAACGCCAGGGCCGCCTGGGTGAGGATCGCGAAGATCGTGGCGAAGATGAAGTTGGACACGATGATCGGCAGCTCGTTAGGCAGGATCTCGACGAACACGATGCGCCAGGCCCGCTCCCCGGCGGCCCGGGCCGCGAGCACGTACTCGCGGTTGCGCACGGACAGGGTCTGCGCCCGCAGCACCCGGGCCGCGGCCGCCCAGCTGGTCAGCGCGATGACCACGATCAGCGGGCCCAGCCCGTTCGACTTGACGTCCGCGATGATGATGATGACCAGCGGCAGCGTCGGGATGACCAGCACCACGTTGGACAGCAGGCTGAGCGCCTCATCCAGGAACCCGCCCGCGTACCCGCCGCTGATGCCGATCACGATCGAGACCACCGTGGCCAGCAGCCCGGCGCCGATCCCGATCGCCAGCGAGGCCCGCGTGCTGACCACCAGCTGCTCGAACACGTCCTGCCCGATCTGGGTGGTGCCGAGCCAGTGCGCGAGTGACGGCGGGGCCAGCTCGGTCCGGCTCAGCTGATTCGGGTTGGTCACGAAGAACGGCCCGATGATGCCGAGCAGCACGAAGAACCCGACGATGGCGGTGCCCGCGACGAGGCGGGGCGAGCGGAAAGCCTCGCGGAGCCGGCCGCCGAGCCGGTGCGCGTTGACGCCGGGCTCGGCCGCGACGGCCGCGACGACGTTGGTGGCGGTCACCGGGACAGCCTCGTCCGGGGGTCGATGAAGCCGTGCAGCAGGTCGACCACGAGGTTGGCGCCCAGTACCGCGAACGTGATGACCAGGAAGATGCCCTGCATCAGCGGGTAGTCGTTGTTGTTGACCGCCTGGACCAGCTTCTCGCCGAGGCCCGGGTAGGAGAACACATATTCCATCGCGATCGCCCCGCTGACCACGAACCCGAGGGAGATCGCGAAGCCCGAGACGCTGGGCAGCACGGCGTTGCGGGCCGCATAGCCGATCATGATCCGCCGCTGCCGCAGACCCTTCGCCTCGGCCGCGACCACGTAGTCGTCTGACAGGGTCGAGACCATCATGTTGCGCATGCCGAGCAACCAGCCGCCGATCGAGCTGAGCACGATGGTGAGCGCGGGCAGGATCGCGTGCTGCACGGCGGACGCCAGGAACGGCAGGTTCCAGCCCGGGCTGAGCTCGGAGTTCGTGTCATATCCCTGGCCCTCCGGGAAGACGTGCCACACGTTGGAGGAGAACAGGTAGAGCATGATCAGCGCGAGGAAGAAGTACGGCATCGCGGTGAGCAGAGTGGTGGCCGGGATGATCGCATCCAGCCGGGAACCGCGCTTCCAGCCGGCCAGCGCACCCAGGCCGATGCCCAGCATGAAGCTGATCACCGTCGCCGTGCCGACCAGGATCAGGGTCCAGTAGATGGACTGGCTGATCTCGGTGCTGACCGGGGTGGGGAAGTTGGCGATGGACAGGCCGAGCCTGAGGTGAACCAGGCCGTCCAGGTAGCGCCAGTACTTCTCCGCGATGTTGCCGCCGCCCAGCCCCAGCAGGGCGGTCAGCACCTTCGCCTCGCCGGGCGGTGGCGTGCCCGACTGAGACATCCTGCCGATCAGCGCCTCGACCGGGTTGCCCGGAATGAGCTGCGGCAGCAGGAAATTGATGGTGAGCGCCACCCAGGCGGCTACCAGGTAGAACCCGAGCTTGCGGGCCACGTAACGCACGCCCGGCGCTCCTTTCTGCTCTCTGCTGGCCTGCTCCCGGCTGGCCTGCTCCCGGCTGGCCTGCTCCCGGCTGGCCTGCTCCCGGCTGGCCTGCTCCCGGCTGGCCTGCTCCCGGCTGGCCTGCTCCCGGCTGGCCTGCTCCCGGCTGGCCTGCTCCCGGCTGGCGGCCGGCCTTCCGGTCAGCCGGCCGCCAGCCTCGGCGGGGTCAGGCCCGGGCGGTCCTCACTTGCTCACCGGGACGAGCCGCGAGGCGATCCAGCCGATGTCCGGCTGGATGTATACGGCCGGGGCGCCGTATGCGTTCGACACGGTGGGGATGTTTCCGACGTTGTGACCGTCGAATTCGATCTCGTTCTGCGACTCCCACAGCGGGATGAGCGGCAGATTCTCGGCGAAGATGTGCTGGATCTTGTAGAAGGCCGGCTTCTGCACGGCGGTGTCGGTCGTGCCCGCGATCTGGCTGAGCAGCGAGTCCACCTGCGGATTCTTGTAGCGGCCGAAGTTCCCGACCGTGTCCGCCTTGCCGATGGCGGGCGCGATCCCGCTGTCCAGCAGCGTGTAGTAGTACGACCAGGGGTCCGGGGTGTAGCCGAAGCTGTCCATCAGGAACTGGAAGTTGCCGTTGTCCTGGTCGGAGATGAACGCGGTGTAGGCCTCCTGGTCGATGCTCAGATTGATGCCGACCGGCTTGAGCTCCTGCTGGATGATCTGGAGGTCGCTCAGGTAGTCGGTGTAGCCCGCGACCATCTTGACCGTGAGGCTCAGCGGGGTCTTGACGCCCGCCCTGGCCAGGTCGGCCTTGGCGGTGGCCACGTCCGGGCTGGGCAGCTTAGCCCTGGCCAGCGACGGGTCGAGCACCGAGTTGTAGTTCGGCGTAATCAGCGCCTCAGGGTTGGTGGCCGGCGCGTACCCGTTGTACACGGTGTTACTGATGTAGCTGCGGTTCAGCGCGGCGCTGATGGCCTGCCGGACGGCCAGCTTGGTGGTCGGCCCGGTGGCCATGTTCGGCACCAGGAACGTGGTGGCCAGCGGGATGTCGCTGACCACGAACTTCGGGTCCTTGGCCAGGTAGGTCTTCTTGATGTTCGGGATGAACGCACCGGTCCAGTCGAGCTGGCCGGCCTCAACCGCCGCGTCCATGGTCGTATTGCCGCTGTAGGAGATGAACCGGACCGTCTTGAAGTGCGGCAGCCCCGGCAGGTAGTAGTGCGGGTTCGCGGTCAGCTCGAACGCCTGCGGGGTGAACTTGGACAGGACGTAGGCGCCCGTGCCGACCGGGTGCTCATTCAGGAACGTGGTCGGGTTCTTGACCGACTGCCAGATGTGCTCGGGCAGGATCTCCACCCGGCCGAGGGCGTAGTAGGCGTCGGTGTAGGCGGGCTTGGTGAACGTGATGGTCACGCCGTAGGCGCCGTCGGCGGAGACGCCGGCCAGCGGCAGGCCGAACTTGTTCATCGCCGTGCTGTGCAGCGCCTGGTCGAAGGTGAAGACCACGTCCTTGCTGGTGAACGGCTTGCCGTCGCTCCACTTGACGTTGTGGCGCAGCTGCACGGTGAGGGTCTTGCCGCCGCCGGCCCAGGCGTAGCTGGCACCCAGCCACGGCTTGATGTCCCCGGCCTTAGCGGTGTTGTAGAAGAACAACGGCTCGTAGATCATGCCGTTGGTGGCGTCCTCGGCGTTCGGGGAGTAGAGGTTGAAGTCATCGGGATAGGCCGTGGCCCCCGTGGCGACCGTGAGCACGCCCGCTGGGCCAGACGAGGATGAGCCGGAGCCGCTGCCGCTGCTGCCTCCGCAGGCAGCCAGCAGACCCACCGCCACAATCGTGGCGCCGGCGGCAATACCGCGAACGCGCCAGGGTCTCGACAACATTGGGGATTCCCTCTTTTCTATTAGCGTTGGTTTCCAATCCTGCTGGAATACCGGGTCACGCACCCCGGCCGTTGTGCGCGAACTACGGAAGGGGACCCGCCGCTGCTGGACCGCCCTCATTCTTCGGTTATGTGTTCGGGGACCCGGCGTGGCGGGCGGCCGTTGCACCGGGCAGTCATCGTTGCGACTGAGCGAAGCACTATACCGGTTAAGTGTCAACCCTCCCGGACCCGCCTGTGAAGCGGGGATGCCGTATCGTTAGGGTTCCGGGCTACGAGGCAGGCCGGGCCGCGACGCGGCGGGGTGACCCGGTGCTGCCGCGAACGGTGAGCACTGGCGCGGGCGCCTGGTAGTTACTCACCCCGGCCCCCGCCGCGGCCTGGGCCAGGACCCGCGCGGCGTGGGCACCGTAGGCAGCCACGTCCCGGGTCAGCGCGGTCAGCGGCGGGTGGACGACCTGGCAGAACGCCGAGTCGTCCCAGGCCACGATGGACAGCTCGGCGGGCACCTGCACGCCCTTCTGCTGGGCGGCGCCCAGACCGGAGACCGCCATCAGGTCGTTGTCGTACACGATGGCGGTGGGCGGATGGCGGTCCTCCAGCAGCCGGACCGTGGCCTTGGCCCCGTTCTCGCCGGTGTAGTCCCCCTCCATCAGCACCGCCTCCAGCCCGACGGCCCGGGTGGCCGCGCGGAACGCGTCGGTGCGGATCTTGGTGTGCCAGAGCCGGGGGATACCGGTAACCCGGGCGATCCGCTGGTGCCCGGCGCCGGCCAGGTACTCGACCACGGCCCGGGTCGCGGCCGCGTCATCCTGCCAGACGGCGGGCAGCGAGCCCGCGCCCGCGGGCGTGCCGATGACCACGGCGGGCATCTTCAGCTCCTCCAGCACCGCCACCCGCCGGTCGCCGACCTGGAGGTTGACCAGGAAGACTCCGTCCACCCGCCGCTGGGCCCACCAGGAGCGGTACATGGCGATCTCGGCGTCCTGGTCCTCGGCCATGGTGAACAGCAGCGGGGTATGGTCCTGCGACAGCTCGGCCTGGATGCCCGACATGAGCTGCGTGAAGAACGGCTCCACGCCGAGCGTGCGGGCGGGCCGGTCGATGATGAGGCCGAACGCTCCGGCCCGGCCGTCGGACAGGGCCCGGGCCGCGCTATTGGGCTGGAAGCCGATCTCGTGGGCGATGGCCAGGATCCGCTGCCGGGTGGCGGCGGACACGCCGGGCTGCCCGTTCAGCGCGAACGACACCGCCGCCTTGGTCACCCCGGCACGACGCGCGATGTCCGCGATAGTCGGACGCTTCACCTGATTCCTCCCAGCGGCGCCGCCTGCCCGGCACCCCGGCCGCCCGCCCAGCATCCTGGGCTCCGGCTCCCGCGCTGGCCAGTGTAACGAGCGCCCTGCGCAACATCAGGACCGCAGCGCCCACCCGGAAGGCCGGAGCCAATCTCCGTTGACACTTAACCGGTATAGTGTTTCGATCTCAGTGGCTCTCGGTGCGTATCCCCCAGCCCCGCCGGAGAGAGGAGCCTTCCGCATGCACAGGAACGCCGCCAAACTCATGTCCGGGGGGCGGCCAGCCAGTTGGCTCGGTGTCAACTTCTGGTCCCGGACGGGCGGCCCGCTGATGTGGCGGAACTATGACCCCGACGTAATCCGGGCCGAATTGCAGGTCCTGCGCGAGCACGGGCTGTCCATGACCCGGTCGTTCTTCTACTGGCCGGATTTCATGCCCGAGCCCTACCGTATCGACGAGGACATGGCGGCCAGGTTCGGCGATTTCCTCGACCGGCACGCGGAGGCCGGCCTGAGCACGGTACCCACGTTCCTGGTCGGCCACATGTCCGGGGAGAACTGGGATCCCGCCTGGCGGGCCGGGCGGGACCTGTACGCCGATGTCTGGATGGTGGCCCGCGAGGCGTGGTTCGCCGCCGAGATGGTCCGCCGGTTCGCCGGGCACGAGGCGGTCTGCGGCTGGCTCGTCTCCAACGAGATGCCGATCTACGGCGGCACCGCGCCGCGGGAGACCATCGCCGCCTGGGCCCAGATCATCCTCAGCGCGGTGCGCGCGGCCGGCGGCACCCAGCCGTTTTCCCTCGGTGATGGCGCGTGGGGCCTCGAGGTCAGCGGGCGCGACAACGGGTTCTCGGTCGCCGACAGCGCCCGCCAGTGTGACTTCCTCGGCCCGCACGTCTACCCGGTGGGCGACGACCTGATCCGCCAGCACTACGCCGCGGCCTGGGCTTGCGAGCTGGCCGGGACCTACGGCGCGCCGGTGGTCCTGGAGGAGTTCGGGGTCAGCTCCGACTTCGTCGCCGACGCCAGCGCGGCCTGCTACTACCGGCAGGTGCTGCACAATTCGCTGCTGGCCGGCGCGACCGGCTGGATCGCCTGGAACAACACGGACTACGACGGCCTGTCCGGGCAGGATCCCTACCGGCATCACGCGTTCGAGATGCACTTCGGCCTGACCGATGCGCGGGGCGCGGCCAAGCCCGCGCTGGCCGAGATGGCGGCGTTCGGCGAGACGCTGGGCCGGGTCGGCATCGGGGACTGCCGGCGGTCCGGCAGCGACGTGGCCCTGGTCATCCCGTCGTACCTGGACACCGTCTACCCGTTCACGGTGGAGGAGGACCGCACCTACCTCGCCGGGGTGCTGCGCCAGGCGTACGTCTCGGCCCGGCTGGCCGACCTGCCCCCGGCCCTCACCCGGGAGAGCAGCGGGATCGGCGAGGACGCCCGGCTGTACCTGGTGCCCTCGGCCAAGCAGCTGCTCAGCCCCACCTGGCATCAGCTGGAGGCGCTGGCTGAGGCCGGGGCCGTCGTCTACGTCTCCTACTCGCCGGGCCCTCACGGCGTGCACGCCGGCCCCTGGTACGCCCGGCTGAACAGCATGTTCGGAGTGCGGCACGAGCTGGGCTACGGCCCGCCCGCGCAGGCGGAAGGCGAGCAGGTCACGTTCACCCTGACGCAGGACTTCGGGACCCTCCCGCAGGGCACCCAGCTGCGCTTCGCGGCGGCGCCCAGCGGCCCGGCCCGCAGCTACCTGCCGGTCCGGCCGGACGGCGCCGAGGTGCTCGCGGTCGACGCGCAAGACCGGCCCGCGCTGCTGCTCCGCCGGGCGGGCGCCGGGGCCCTGATCCTGTGCACGTATCCGGTCGAGTACATGGCCGCCGTCACCCCGGAGGCCAACCCCGACGCCACCAGGACGCTCTACGATGCGCTCGCGATCTACGCGGGCGCACGCCGGCCGGTGACCGTGGACGACCCGCGGGTGGCGGCCGACGTCCTGGTCCGCGGGGACGGGACCCGCTTCGCCTGGCTGGTCAGCCACGCGGCGGAGCCGGTCACGATCAAGCCCCAGCTCAGCTCCGGATCACGGCTGTGCGACCTGGACGGCGCGCCGGCCAGCGAGACCCTCACGCTGCCCCCGTTCGGCATCGGCGTCTTCACCATCGAGCCCGGATCGCCGTCCGCCGGCTGAGCACGGCGGACGGCGGAGCACGGCGGACGGCGGAGCCGGGCCGCTCAGCTGGCCGCGGCCATGGCTTTGGCGTGCGCACTCAGCAGCTGGGCCGCCGCCTCGGTGCTGTTGCCAGGGTCGTTGTCCCAGATGATGCGGTACCCGTCGTAGTCGGGGTAGAACGACCCGTCGTCCACCCGCGACGTCAGCAGCCAGAACTGGTCGCCCGCACCGCCGTGGGCCAGCACCGTGTCCGTCCACGCCCGGTAGCCGCTGTCGCGGGCCGCCTCGTCCGCGATGCCCTGGGCGGCGTTGATGGCCAGCCCGTACTCCTCGATCACCACGGGCTTGCGCAGCGCCGCCCCGTCGGACAGGTGGCTGGTGATCCAGGTGGTGCCCCAGCTGACCGGGTCGGTGCCCGGCTTGGAGGACGGGTTCTCCCCCCACCCCTGCGGATACAGGTGGACCGTGCCGTAGTCGATCGCAGGCAGCGCGAGGAAGTCCTTCCAGCGGTCCCCCTCGTAGTTGGAGTACGGGTAGTCGGAGTTGCCCGGGTCGCCGTAGAAACCCTCGTCGCCCGTGGTGACCAGCTGCCGCGGGGCTAGCTGCTTGACGTACGCGCTGGTCTGCGTGACCCAGGTCAGCAGGCGCTGCCCGGTCTTGTCGCTCCGGCTGCGCGGTTCGTTGGCCAGCTCGAAAGTCATGATCGTCGGGTCCTCGTTATACCGCAGGCCGGTGTAGCGGTTGAACCGGGTCAGCACGTGCTTCACGTAGGCGCGGTAACAGTCCTGGATCGACTTCGTGCTGTAGAACATGTCGTGGTTGACCGCGGCGCCGTAGGAGTCGTCGGGCAGGCCGAGGAACCAGGTCACGTACTGCGCCATGCCGCCGTAGTCGGGCCAGTTGTTCACCAGCGCCAGCACCAGCCGCAGGCCGAGCTGGCCCGCCTTGTAGACGGCGTAGTCCAGCGAATCGAACGCGGCGTCGTCATACACGTACGGCTTAGGCTGCAGCGCGGTGTAACTGCCGCCCGAGCCGTCGGCGAACGCCCAGGCCCGGACCACCGCCAGCGACATGGCCGCCGCGTCGTTGAGCGCGCTGTCGATCATGTAGTGCGACTGCTGGTGCAGGTAGTAGGTGTTGGTGCCGCCGAACCGCCACGCGGCCCCGCCTACGGAGAACGACCCGTCCCGGGTGGTCACGAACCCGTGCGGCCGGCCGGGGAACGTCCCCCCGGACGGTAAGGCCGCCGCTGCGGCCAGGGTCCCCGCCCGCGCGGGCGCGGGGCGCAGGCCCGCACCGAGCGCGAGCCCCGCCGCGCCCGTGACTGTCCCGGCGAGCAGCGCCCGGCGGGACGTTCCCCGCGGGCCGGGATCCTGCTGATGCGGTGCGGCCATGGCGGACCTCCTGCGGACGCGGGGACGGCCCGGCCAGGTGCCGCGCCGTCGCGGGGACCAGATGAGCCTCCTGCGCGAGGCGCAGGCGCTCACCGGAAATGACATCACTAGACCGGTTTAGTGTCAATAGTTCAATAACGGTTTTATCGTTGCTATACCGGTTTAGGAGGATAGCCGGAACCGGCGGTCATGACACCGGTGGGGAACCGGGTCGGTCAGCCGGCCGCCTTGATCGCCTGGGCCAGCCGGGCCAGGGTCCGCTCCCGGCCCAGCAGCTCGATCGACTGGTACAGCGGCGGCGACACCCGGCGCCCGGTCACCGCGGCCCGCACCGGCGCGTACGCCGGGCGCGGCTTGAGGCCGAGCCCGGTCGGCTCGACCAGCGCGGCGGCCAGGGCCGCCTGGATGGCCTCCCACGTCCACGGCTGCACCTCAGCCACCGCCGCCTCCGCGGCCTCGAGCACGGGCAGCGCGTCCGGGCCGAGGGCCCGCTCGGCCTCCTGCGCATCCACCTCGAAATGCTCCTCGTCGGCGAACAGGAAGCCGAGCATGACGGGCGCCTCGGTGAGCCGGCTGATCCGGGTCTGGATCAGCGGAGCGGCCGCGGTGACCATGGCCAGCTCTGCCTCACCCACCGGATCACCGATCACGCCTGCCCGCTGCAGGAACGGGATGATCCGCGAGACGAAATCAGCGGGGTCCAGGGCGCGGATCTTGTCCCCGTTGATGGCCTCGAGCTTGCGCACGTCGAACTGGGCGGCGTTCTTGTTCACCCGGGCCAGGTCGAACTCCGCGGCCATCTCGGCCAGCGTGAACTCCTCCCGGTCCTCCCCGGGGGACCAGCCCAGCAGGGCCAGGTAGTTGTCGATCGCCTCGGGCAGGAAGCCCTCCTGCCGGTACCAGTTGACCGACACGACCCCGTTCCGCTTGGAGAGCCGCTGCCCGTCCTTGCCGAGCACGTACGGCAGGTGCGCGAAGACCGGGAACTGGTCCTCGGGCACGCCCATGGCCCGGTACACGGCGATCTGCCGCGGGGTGGACGACAGCAGGTCCTCGCCGCGGACCACATGGGTGATCTTCATGAGCACGTCGTCCACCGCGACAGCCAGCGTGTACAGCGGGGAACCGTCCGCCCGGGCCAGGACGAAGTCCGGCACGTGCTCGTGGTCGAAGGTGACCTCGCCACGGACCAGGTCAGTGAACGTGGTGGACCCTCCGGGCATCCGGAACCGCACCACCGGCTGGCGGCCCTCGGCCTGGTAGGCCGCGACCTGCCCGGCGGTGAGCACCCGGCAGTGCCCGTCGTAGCCGCTCGGGCCGCCCCCGGCCCGGGCGGCCGCCCGGCGGGCCGCGAGCTCCTCGGTCGTGCAGTAGCAGTAGTAGGCGTGGCCCTCGGCGAGCAGCCGCTGTACCCATCCGGCGTAGATGTCGAGCCGCTCGCTCTGCAGGTACGGGCCGTACGGCCCGCCGGCCTCCGGGCCCTCGTCCCACTGCAGGCCGAGCCAGCGCAGTGTGTCCAGCGCGGAGGCGATGTACCCGGAGGTGACCCGGCTCTGGTCGGTGTCCTCGATCCGCAGCACGAACGTCCCGCCGGTGTGCCGGGCGAAGGCCCAGTCGTACAGCGCGGTCCGGATATTGCCCACGTGCAGGTCACCACTGGGCGAGGGGGCGAAGCGGACCCGCACACCGCCTGCGGGCTGGCTATCGGCCGGGGGGGCGTGCTCAGTCACGGTTGACCACCGTGTTGCGCAGCGATCCGACGTTCTCGATGGTCACGGACACTTCGTCTCCGTCCTCCAGGGGCCCGACGCCCGCCGGGGTACCGGTCAGCAGCACATCGCCGGGCAGCAGGGTCATCACGGTGCTGACGTACTCGACCAGCGCGGGCACGTCGTACAGCAGCTGCGAGGTGCGCGCCTGCTGGCGGACTTCACCGTTCACCTCGGTGGTGAGCTGGAGGTCAGCGGGGTCAGCGTCGGTCTCGATCCAGGGGCCCAGCGGGCAGAACGTGTCGAACCCCTTGGCCCTGGTCCACTGGCCGTCCCGGGCCTGCAGGTCGCGGGCGGTCACGTCGTTGGCACAGGTGTAGCCGAAGATGACCTCGGCCGCCTGGGCCGCGGGAACCTCCCGGCAGAGCCGCCCGATGATCACGGCCAGCTCGCCCTCGAAGTCCACGCGCTGGGTCAGCTTGACCGGGTAGGCGATCGGGTCCCCGTGCCCGACGACCGCGGTGGACGGCTTCAGGAACAGGACCGGCTCCGCGGGGGGCTCACCGCCCATCTCGCGGGCGTGATCGGCGTAGTTGCGGCCGACCGCCACCACCTTGCTCGGCAGTACCGGGGCCAGCAGCCGCACGTCGTCCAGGGGGAAGGTCGCCCCGGTGAACTGGACGCCGCCCTTGCCGGGGCTGAACGGGTGCCCGCGCAGCTCGGCGACGAGGCTCAGCCCGGCCGCCCCGGTCACGGGACCGGCCGCACCGGCCCCATCCGCCTGGGCTTCCCCCACGACCCCGTATGCGACCTCGCCGCCCTTGGCAAATCTCGCGATGCGCACCGCTCAACCTCTTCGTGAGAGTCACGGCCCAGTTCCGCCCCGGGCTCTTTTAGAGCTTACTGAGCGCGCCCGGCGGCCCGGGCACGGCCACGGTCCCGGCCGGCGGCTACTGCAGGTAGCCCTCCACCTCGGAAGCCGGGCGGGAGGCGGTTCCGGCTGGGTCCTCGCCGAACTCGCGGCGGGCCCGGCGCTGGCGGAGCAGGTCCCAGCACTGGTCGAGGGACTCCTCCACCGAGCGGAGCTGCGCCTGCTCCTCATCGCTGGGCAGCTTGCCGTCGGCGACCTGCGCCCGGAGCTCGTGCTCGGTGCGGATCAGCTCGTCGATGTGGCCCAGGATCTGCTTGTCATCCATGAGTCCCACCGTACGGGAAACCGCGCGTTCCCCAGCCCGGGACAGGCCTTAACCTGGCCGGGTGCCGGATCCAGTCTTCCTGATCACCGGGGCGTCGGGGGGCATCGGCGCGGCCACCGCCCGCGCCGCGTCCCGGGCCGGGTACCGGGTGGTGCTCGCCGGCCGCCGGCCGGGCCCGCTGCGGGACCTGGCCGCGGAACTCGGCGGCCCGCCGCGCGCCCTGGCCGCGGGCTGCGACGTGTCCGACTGGGAGCAGCTGCTCGCGCTGGTCAGCGAGATACTCGGCACCCTGGGCCAGCTTGACGTGGTCTTCGCCAACGCGGGCTGGTCCGCGCCGACCTCGTTCCTGGGCCACGACGGCCTGCCCCCCGCCGAGTGGCATGGGCTGGTGGCCACCAACGTGCTCGGCACCGCGCTGACCGCCCGCGCCGTCCTGCCGGTGCTGGCCCGGTCCGGCGGCCATCTGCTGCTCACCGGGTCGGTGGCCGGCCGGGTGACCCGGCCCGGGAGCCTGTACTCAGCCACCAAGTGGGCGGTGGGCGCGCTGGCGGCCAGCATCCGCGCCGAGTGCGTGGGCACGGGGATCCGGGTCACCCTGATCCAGCCCGGCCTGACCGACGCCGGGCCGGCCGGGCCGGGCCGGCAGGCCGACCCGAAGCTGGCGCCCGCCGACGTCGCCGCCGCCGTGATGTACGCGGTGGGCCAGCCCGCCGGGGTGGACGTCAGCGAGATCATGATCCGGCCGGTCGGGCAGGATCCGTTCCGCTGACCCCGGCCGGGCCGAGGGCGGGAACGGGCTCCGGCGCGGGGCCGGCCGGGACCACGATGGCCGCGAAGCACGCCACGCCGAGCCCGAGGGCTACCGGAATGCACATCGCGGCCGGCAGCCCGGCCACGCTCGCGGACCCGCCGATCAGCGCCGGGCCGCCGACCAGGCCGAGGTAGCCAAGGCGCGCCACCCGCGCGATGCCGCTGCCCGGGCGCTCCGGATCGGCGTGTCCCGCGGCCGACAGGAACTGCGGGATCGTGCAGGACAGGCCGGCGCCACAGGCCGCGAACCCGATGACCGCCCCGGCCGGGCTGCGGGTACACAGGGCGGCGGCCAGGCCGGCCGAAGCCAGCAGGGCGCAGCCGCGCACCAGGCAGACCGGGCCGTAACGGGCGGCCAGACGGTCACCTGCCAGCCGACCGCCCGCCATGGCCAGGGAGAAACCCGCAAATCCGGCGGCCGCGAACCCGCGCGGGGCTCCCAGGTCGCTCCGGAGGTAAACCCCGCTCCAGTTGGCCACCGCCCCCTCGGCGATCAGGCAGCACAGGGCCAGCAGGCCGAGTCCGGTCAGCCGGGCCGAGCCGGGACCATCCCGGGCCGGACGGCCGGCCCAGGCCAGCCGGCCGCGCCCCAGGAGCCGGCCAGGCCGGGCCACGCGGCCGCGCCCGGAGGCCCAGCCGGCCGGGCTGGGCGCCCGGCCGCCGGTCCCGGGCCAGTGGGCGGCGGCCGCGCCGGCCCGGGTCCGGGGGCAGCCAGAGTCCGGCGATGATCGCGACGGCGACCCCGGCCAGGACGATGCCTGCCAGGGCGCCCGTCTGCGGGTGACCGGCCGGGGCGGCCTGGCGCCAGGCGAGCAGCCCGCCTAAAAGGGCCCCGGCCAGCCCGCCCATGCTGTACGCCGCGTGGAACGAGGCCATCAGCGGCCGCCCGTAGGCCTGCTCCACCTCGACACCCTGCGCGTTCAGGCCCACCGCCAGCAGGCCCCCGGCGACACCGAAAGCCAGCACGGCCGCCAGGACCGCGGGCAGCGTGCCGGCCGTCCAGAGGAACACCGGCAGGATCGCGACCGCGATCGCCGCAGGCCGGCGCAGCCGGGCGCTGCCGAACTGATCCGCCAGGCGGCCCGCCAGCGGCATCACCGCGACCAGGCCGGCCGGGCCCACCAGGAGCGAGGCACCGAGCAGCCCGTCGGTCAGGTGCAGTCCCGCCTTCACGCCCGGGATCCGCGCGACCCACATACCCTCGGTGACGCCCAGGAGGACGAAGCAGGCCAGGACCGCCACCCGCCCGTTGCGCAGCGGCCTGGATCCCGCGCCCGGGGCGTCACCTGGGCCCGGTGACGTCGTTATGGAAAAGGTTCGGATATGCGAACTATAGCGACAGAAGCCCTTTTCGTGACCGTGAGCAAGAGCACGGTCTCATCATGCGACGATCCGGCGGCCTCGGTGACCCGCCCATGATGAGCGGGTCACCGGAAGGTCACTCGCCGTCGCGGGGGAGGCTCGTGGCCCGCCCGGAGCAGCGCATAAGTCACCGCTTCCTCGAGGGCGTGCCAGGACGCGGCGATGATGTTCTCGTCCACGCCCACCGTGCTCCAGGTCCCGCCGGCCGCGCCGGTGCCGTCGCTGGACTCGATGAGCACCCGGGTGACCGCGCCAGTGCCGTGCGAGCCCTCCAGGATGCGCACCTTGTAGTCCGCCAGTTCCAGCATGGCCAGCTCCGGGTAGAGCCCCTCCAGGCCGACCCGCAGGGCCTTGTCCAGCGAGTTGACGGGCCCGTTGCCCTCGCCGGTGGCCACGATCCGCTCGCCCTTGGCGTGCAGCTTGACGGTGGCCTCGCTGACCACCTCGCCGCCCGCCCGCTGCTCCACGATGACCCGCCAGGACTCGACCTGGAAATGGCGCCGCCGCTCGCCCGCCAGCTCGTCGCGCAGCAGCAGCTCGAAGGACGCATCGGCGGCCTCGAAGGTGTATCCGCGCGCCTCCAGTTCCTTGACCCGGCCGACCACCCGGCCGACGGTGTCCTTGTCACCGGACAGGTCGTAGCCGAGCTGCTTGCCCTTGATCTCGACCGAGGCACGGCCCGCCATGTCCGAGACCAGCATCCGCATGTCGTTGCCGACCACCGCCGGGTCGATGTGCTGGTAGAGCATGGGGTCCACCTTGACCGCCGACGCGTGCAGGCCGGCCTTGTGCGCGAAGGCGGAGAACCCGACGTACGGCTGGTGGGTGCTGGGGGTCACGTTGGTGACCTCGCTGATCGCGTGGGCCACCCGGCTCATCTCGGCCACGCAGCCTTCTGGCAGCACGACCTGGCCCTTCTTCAGCTGGAGCCCGGCGACCACGCTGAACAGGTTGGCGTTGCCGGCCCGCTCCCCGTAGCCGTTGGCGCAGCCCTGCACGTGGGTCACCCCGGCGTCCACCGCGACCAGGCTGTTCGCCACGGCGCAGGCGGTGTCGTCGTGGCAGTGGATGCCGAGCCGGGCACCCGTCGCGACGGCGACCGCGGTCACCGCGTCGCCGAGCTCGCCGGGGAGCATGCCGCCGTTCGTGTCACAGAGCGCGACCACGTCCGCGCCGGCCTTCGCGGCGACCCGGACCACCTCGAGCGCGTAGGCCGGGTTGGAGCGGTACCCGTCGAAGAAGTGCTCCGCGTCCAGGAACACCCGCTGCCCTTCGGCCCGCAGGTGGCTGACCGTGTCGCGGATCATGGCCAGGTTCTCGTCCAGCGTCGTGCGCAGGGCCAGCCGGACATGCCGGTCGTGACTCTTGGCGACAAGAGTCACGACCGGCGCCCCGGACTCGCGCAGAGCGGCGACCTGTGGGTCGTCGGCCGCCTGCAGGCCGGGCCGGCGGGTCGCGCCGAACGCGGCAAGCTGCGCGTGCCTGAGGTCTAGTTCGGTGCGGGCCCGCTGGAAGAACTCGGTGTCCTTGGGGATCGCCCCGGGCCAGCCACCCTCGATGAAGCCGACGCCGAACTCGTCGAGACGGCGGGCGATAGCCAGCTTGTCGGCGACGGTCAGGCTCAGCCCTTCCTGCTGGGCACCGTCGCGCAGCGTGGTGTCGTAGACGTGGAACACATCGTCGGGCCTCTGGGCCATGACCTCGTCCGTCTCTGTCGTGCGGCGGTGGGGCCGCGCTTCTGGGTGGGTGTCGTGGTGCCTTCGTGCCCGCAAAACAAAAGACCCCTCGCGGCATGCGAGAGGTCTGCGCGTCGGCGTGTGCGGGCTGCCAGCCGTGAGGCGGGCCCTGCTAGGTGCCGACGCGCCTGCCGATAATGATGCGGCCGGACGTCATGCACCCAGTCTTGCACACTTTCCGGGGTCGTCGTGCCGTTACCCCCAAGCCGGGGTGCGGGCGCTGCCATGGACGGTGGGCGTACAGCATGCGCGGGCTGGCCCTGCTCGGCACATGGTTCCGCTGGTCACGGCCGCCGCGCAGAGTGCGCTTCCGCGCGCCGTATCGGTTACGCCCGCGCATACTGCACGCACCCCGGCCACGGGAGCGCTGCACCCGCCAGGGCGGCGTCCGTACCGTCGTGCGCAGGCGTACCCGATACGGGCGTACGGAAGAAGCACACCCGCGCCTGGCCGGGGCCAGGCGGACCCATCCATCCAGCCGGCCAGCCAGCGCACACGGTGCGGACGCCGCCTCACACTCAGCAGATGCGAGCCCGCCACGGCTCTCAGCAGATCTTGTGGACCCAGCCGTGCGGGTCGGGGCGCTGGCCGTACTGGATGCCGACCAGTTCCTCGCGCAGGCGCATGGTGACCGGGCCCGGGGCGCCGTCGCCGATCATCCACTCGCCGCTGGCGCTCTTGACCTTGCCTACCGGGGTGATCACCGCAGCGGTTCCGCAGGCGAACACTTCGGTGAGTTCCCCGGAAGAGCATTCCTCCCGCCATTGGTCGGCGGAGATCCTGTCCTGCGAGGTGGGGAAGCCCAGATCCGGGCCGAGGGTGAGGAGCGAGTCACGGGTGATGCCGGGCAGCATGGTCCCGGTCAGCGCCGGGGTCATGATCCGGGCGTCCGCACCGGTCCCGTAGACGAAGAACAGGTTCATCCCGCCCATTTCCTCGACCCACCGGCGCTCGACCGCATCCAGCCAGACCACCTGGTCACACCCGCTCTGGACGGCCTGGATCTGCCCGGCGAAGGCGGAGGCGTAGTTGCCGCCGCACTTCGCCTCGCCGGTGCCGCCCGGCGCGGCGCGGGTGTAGTCCTCAGACAGCCAGACCGAGACCGGGCGGACCCCGCCCTTGAAGTACGCCGCCGCCGGCGACGAGATCACCGTGTACTGATAGGAGGACGAGGGATGGTTCACGCCCAGCCCCCGCTGGGTGGCGATCATGAAGGGCCGCAGGTAGAGACTGTGCCCTTCGGCCGTGGGGACCCAGTCCCGGTCGTGGCTGACCAGGAGCTCGATGGAGCGCAGGAACGCCGCATCGGGCAGTTCCGGCATGGCCAGCCGGGTCGCGGACCGCTTGAACCGGGCCGCGTTGGCGTTGGGCCGGAACGCGACGATCGGGCCGCCGCCCTGACGGTAGGCCTTCAGCCCTTCGAAGATCTCCTGGGCGTAGTGGAACACCGCGGTGGCCGGCTCCAGCATGAGCGGGCCGTAGGGCTGCAGCAGGCCGTCATGCCAGCCCCGCTCCTGCGTCCACTGCAGCGTGACCATGTGATCCGTGAATACCTCGCCGAAGCCCGGGCTGGCCAGGACACGATCCCGTTCCGCCGGCGGAACGGGATCGGCGCTGGCGCGGACGTCGAAAGCGATCTCGGTGCTCGGGCTTGCCGTCATGACAGGGTCCTTCGTTGTGACCAGTGTGGTTATCTCGTTGTGTTCTCATCGCTGCGCGCTGCTGGCGCGCTACGCGGAGCCCGCGGCCGGCTCGGCCTGCGGACCTATCCGGCTACTCGAGCGGCGATGTCGTCGCCGATCTCGGGAGTGACCCGCGCCGCCCAGGCTCCCTGCCGCTCGACCAGGTCGTCGGCCACGGCCTGCTCGATGCGGACCGCCTCGGTGGCCAGGCCCAGGTGGGCGCACAGCATGGCCGCGGACAGGATGGCCGCGGTCGGGTCTGCCTTCTGCTTGCCGGCAATGTCCGGCGCGCTGCCGTGCACGGGCTCGAACATGCTCGGGGCGCTCCGCTCCGGGTTGATGTTCCCGCTCGCGGCGAGCCCGATACCCCCGGCTACCGCCGCCCCCAGGTCGGTGAGGATGTCACCGAAGAGGTTGTCGGTCACCACCACGTCGAAGCGGTCCGGCTGGCTGACGAAGAACATCGATGCCGCGTTGACGTGGCAGTAGTCCACCGCGATCGAGCTGAACTCCTTGGCCAGCGCTTCGACGGTGCGCTGCCACAGGTCCCCGGCGTAGGCGAGCACGTTGGTCTTGTGCACCAGGGTCAGCTTCTGGGCGGGCCGCTCGGCGGCCCGCTCGAACGCGTACCGGACCACCCGGCGCACCCCGAACGCCGTGTTGAGGCTCTCCTGGGTGGCCACCTCCTCGGGCGTTCCCTTGCGCAGCACGCCGCCGGCCCCCGCGTAGGGGCCCTCGGTGCCTTCCCGGACGACCAGCATGTCGATGGACTCGGGCCGGACGCTGGCCAGCGGGGTGACCACACCCGGGTAGAGCCGGACCGGGCGCAGGTTGACGTACTGGTCAAGCTCGAAGCGGAGGCGCAGGAGCAGGCCCCGCTCGAGCACGCCGCTGGGCACGGTCGGGTCACCGACCGCGCCGAGCAGGATCGCGTCCTGGGACCGGATCTCCGCCAGCACCGAATCGGGCAGCGTTTCCCCGGTGCGATGCCACCGCTGCGCGCCGAGGTCGTAGGTGGTGGCGTCGATGCCCACGTTCGCGGCCTGGACGACCTTGAGCGCTTCGGCCACGACCTCCGGGCCAATTCCGTCCCCGCCGATGACGGCGAGCTTGATCGCTGAAGATGCCATGCGCGTACCTTACTGGCCGGCCACGGCCGCTGACTGTCCGCCGTTATCACGCCGGTCCAGGGCTATCTGAAGGGCCTGGGTGGCAGGAGCAGTGGCGGGAGCCGGGCGCCCGGTCCTGGCGAGCCGGGCGGCGGGGCGGCCGGGGCCGGGCCGGGAGGAAGGGCTGTCCGGGCCACGGTCAGCGGGTCGCTGATTCCACGGATACATGTCGTACACGACGCGGTCTCCTGACGCGTTGCTGGCGGCTCACCGCGGCGCCGGGCGGGTGGCCCGCGTCCCGCTGACCGGTCCGGTCGCGGTGCGCGTCAGCAGCCCCGGGATACCGGGCGCGCTGTGGTGAGATTCCCTCGGGCGGACTTACGGCCAGCACCGCTCCCCGCAGCGGGTGGCCGGCCTGCCCTGATCAGGCCCCGCTACGGCCGCTAAGGATGGATACGAAGCGCCGCATTTACTTGGACATCCTAGTACCTGAACGGCCGGTTGTCGCCCGCGGGACGGATCCGTCTCTCATTCTGAGACCGATCGGCCGGGCCGGCGGCCGGGCCGGGCTGGTTAGTGCTCGACCAGGTCCACGGTGCGGCCGACTACCGCCCCGATCGTGGACAGGATGTCGTCGAGTACCACCGCGGGTATGGCGGAGTCCACCGACAGCACGATCAGGGCGTGGCCGCCCCGGGCGTCGCGGCATACCTGCATCCCGGCGATGTTGATCCCCTCGCTGCCCAGGATCTGGCCCACCGTGCCGACCACGCCCGGCCGGTCGGTGTACGTCAGGAACACCATGTGCTCGGCGGGCGCGATCTCCATCTCGAAGCCGTTGACCTCGACCAGCTTTTCCTGCTGCCGCCGCCCGCTCAGCGTGCCGGAGGCGGACACCACCTGCCCGTCGGGCATGATCCCGCGCAGCGTCACCAGGTTCCGCCAGTCCGGGCTCTCCGCCTCGGTGACCAGGCTGACCTCGACGCCCCGCTCGCTGGCCAGCAGGGGGGCATTCACGTAGGTCACCGGGTCCTCGACCACGTCGGTGAAGACGCCCTTGAGCGCGGCCAGCTGGAGCACCCGGACGTCGTGACCGGCGATCTCGCCGCGGACCTCCACGTCGATCCGGGCGGCCATCCCGCCGGCCAGCGCGGTGAAGATGCGGCCGAGCTTCTCGGCCAGCGGCAGGCCGGGCTTGACGTCCTCATCGACCACGCCGCCCTGGACGTTCACCGCGTCCGGGACGAACTCGCCGGCCAGGGCCAGCCGGACGGACCGGGCGACCTGGGTGCCCGCCTTCTCCTGGGCCTCGGCCGTGCTCGCGCCCAGGTGCGGGGTCGCCACGACCGCGGGGATCTCCAGCAGCGGGTTGCCGGTGGCAGGCTCCGTGGTGAACACGTCGATGGCCGCCCCCGCCACCCGGCCCTCGCGCAGGGCCAGTGCCAGCGCCTGCTCGTCTACGATGCCGCCCCGGGCTGCGTTCACGATGCGCACGCCCGGCTTGACCAGATGCAGTTCCTTGTCCCCGAGGAGGCCGATCGTCTCGGCGTTCCTGGGCAGGTGGACCGTGATGAAGTCCGCCTCGCCCAGCAGTTCGTCCAGGCCGGCCAGCCGCACGCCGAGCTGGGCCGCCCGCGCCGGGGGAACGTATGGGTCGTAGGCGACGATCCGCATGCCGAACGCACTGAGCCGCTCGGCCACCAGGACGCCGATCCGGCCCAGTCCCAGGATGCCGGCCACCTTGCCGTCGAGTTCGACCCCGGTGAAGGCGGATCGCTTCCACTCGCCGGCCCGCAGCGAGGCGGCGGCCTGCGGAACGTTGCGGGCCACGGCCAGGAGCAGGCCAACCGCATGCTCGGCGGCGCTGACGATGTTGGAGGTGGGCGCGTTCACCACCATCACGCCCGCCCGGGTGGCCGCCTCCACGTCCACGTTGTCCAGGCCGACCCCGGCACGGGCGACCACCCGGAGGTGCGGGGCGTGGGCCAGCGCCTCGGCATCGATCGTGGTGGCGCTGCGCACGATGACCGCGTCGGCTCCGGCGAGCGCGGCGAGCAGCGCGGGACGGTTCGAGCCGTCCGTGTGGCGCACATCAAAGTCGGTTTCCAGCTGCGCGACGGCGGCCGGCGAAAGTTCCTCGGCGATGAGGACGATAGGTGCAGGCACGGCGATGGCCCCTTATGACGGACAGCGAGAGCTCAGTCTAGCGGAGCTTGTGAAAACGTTCACGAGTCGAGGGGATTCGTCAGCCGTACGGCCGTGCGCACTGCGGTGCGCACGGGGCTGGTGAGGTTGCGCAGGCGGCCGGTGTGGCGCCAGCCGGGGCTGGCGCCACACCATCAAGCCTGGGCTCAGGACCCGTCCGCGTCACCCGGGGAGTCCAGCCAGCTCATCAGCGGCCGCAGCTGAGCGCCGACCTGCTCGATCTGGTCCGCCCGGGAGGCCTCACGCCGCTTCAGGAAGTTCGGCCGGCCGGAGTCGAACTCCTCGATCAGCTCCCGGGTGAACGTGCCGTCCTGCACCTCACCGAGAATCCGGCGCATCTCCTCACGGCTCCGCTCGTCCACCAGCCGCGGCCCGCGGGTGTAGCCGCCGAACTCGGCGGTGTCCGACACCGACCAGTACATCTTGGAGATGCCGCCCTCGTACATGAGGTCCACGATCAGCTTCATCTCGTGCAGGCACTCGAAGTAGGCGATCTCGGGCTGGTATCCCGCCTCGACCAGGGTGTCGAACCCGGCCTTGATGAGCTCGGACACCCCACCGCAAAGGACGGCCTGCTCGCCGAACAGGTCGGTCTCGGTCTCCTCCTTGAAGGTGGTGACCAGCGCGCCCGCCCGGGTGCCGCCGATGGCCTTGGCGTAGGAGAGGGCCAGCGGCCACGCGTTCCCGGTGGCGTCCTGCTCCACGGCGACGAGCACCGGCACGCCGCGTCCCTCGGAGAACTGGCGGCGGACCAGGTGGCCCGGGGCCTTGGGGGCCACCATGCACACGTCCACCCCGGCGGGCGGGCGGATGAGCTGGTAGCGGATGTTCAGCCCGTGCGCGAAAAACAGCGCGTCGCCGTCGATGAGGCTCGGCTCGATGGCCTCGGCGTACAGCGCCCGCTGGAGGTGGTCCGGGACCAGCACCATGATCAGGTCGGCCTCTTCGCAGGCCTCGCGCGCGGTGGTGACCCGGAGCCCCTCGTTGGCCGCGCTCTCCCGGCTGCGGGACCCCTCCGGGAGTCCGACCCGGACGTCGACCCCGGAGTCACGCAGGGACAGCGCGTGCGCGTGTCCCTGGCTGCCGTACCCGAGGACGGCCACGTGCCGCCCCTGGATGATGCTGAGGTCGGCACCGTCGTCATAGAAGATGTCTGCCATTGTCTGCCTTTCGCTGTTCTGGCCACCAGGGGCCGCACCTTACGGCGCGCCGCCTGCCCCGCTGCGCTCGGCCACCCGGTCCACCGGACGCAGCGCCCGGTCCGTGATCGACCGGCCGCCCCGGCCGAGCGCGACCATGCCGGACTGGACGAGTTCCTTGATACCGAACGGCTCGAGCACCCGGATCAGGGCGTCGAGCTTGTCGCGGTTGCCGGTCGCCTCGACCGTGACCGCGTCCTGGGCCACGTTGACCACCTTGGCACGGAACAGCGTCACGGTCTCCAGCACGCGCGACCTGCTCTCCAGGTCGGCCCGCACCTTGATCAGCAGCAGCTCGCGCTGCACCGAGGCGGCCGGCTCGAGCTCCACGATCTTGAGCACGTTGATCAGCTTGTTGAGCTGCTTGGTCACCTGCTCCAGCGGGTGATCGGCGCAGTCCACCACGATCGTCATCCGGGAGATCTCCGGGTGCTCGGTGGGCCCGACCGCGAGCGAGTCGATGTTGAAGCCGCGGCGCGAGAACAAGCCCGCGATCCGGACGAGCACGCCCGGCTTGTTCTCCACCAGCACGGAGAGCGTGTGCCTGTTCATGGTCGGCTCCTGGTCACGGAGGCGGGCCAGTCCCTGGCTCATTCGGTCACATCCCAGTCCGGTGCCATGTTCCGCGCGACGACGATGTCGTCATTGCTGGTGCCCGCGGCGACCATCGGCCAGACCATGGCGTCACGGTGCACGATGAAGTCGACCACCACGGGCCGGTCGTTGATGCTCATGGCCTGCTCGATGACCGCGTCCACGCTCCCGGCGTCCTCACAGCGCAGGCCGACGCACCCGTAGGCCTCGGCGAGCTTGACGAAGTCGGGAATGCGGGTGCCCCCGCCGGAGGGCGCGGGGTCGTGCCGCAGGGCGTCGTCGGCCGCACCGGCCTCCGGCCCGGCCGCGGCCTGGAGGGTGTGCGCCCGGCGGTCGAGGTCGGTGTTGGAGTACCGCTCGTTGTAGAACAGCGTCTGCCACTGGCGGACCATGCCGAGGTTGCCGTTGTTGATGATGGCGATCTTGACCGGGATACCCTCCACCGCGCAGGTGGCGAGTTCCTGGTTGGTCATCTGGAAGCAGCCGTCGCCGTCGATCGCCCACACGCACGCGTCCCGGTCGCCCACCTTGGCGCCCATCGCGGCGGGCACCGCGTAGCCCATGGTGCCGGCCCCGCCGGAGTTCAGCCAGTGGCCGGGCTTCTCGTGACTGATGAACTGGGCAGCCCACATCTGATGCTGGCCCACCCCGGCCACGTAGATGGCGTCCGGGCCGGCGATCTTCCCGATCCGCTCGATCACGTGCTGCGGGGACAGGGACCCGTCCCCCGGCTCGTCGTACCCGAGCGGGTAGGTGCTGCGCCAGGCATCCAGCTGGGACCACCAGGCGGCCAGGTCGCTGCGGTGGCCGGCCTCGAACTCGGCGGCCACCGCGGTGATCAGCTCGGTGATCACCTCGCGGCAGTCGCCCACGATGGGCACGTCGGCACGCCGGTTCTTGGAGATCTCCGCCGGGTCGATGTCTGCGTGCACCACCGCGGCCCCGGGCGCGAAGCTGTCCAGCTTGCCGGTGACCCGGTCATCGAACCGCGCACCCAGGGTGATGAGCAGGTCCGACTTCTGCAGCGCGCCAACGGCCGCCACGGTGCCGTGCATGCCGGGCATGCCCAGGTTCTGGCGGTGGCTGCCCGGGAACCCGCCCCGCGCCATCAGCGTGGTGACAACCGGGATGCCGGTCATCTCGGCCAGCTCGAGCAGTTCCGGGCTCGCGCCCGCCTTGAGCACGCCGCCGCCGACGTACAGCACCGGGCGGCTGGCCCCGGCGATCAGCCGGGCCGCCTCGCGGACCTGCCGGGAATGCGGCCGGGTGACCGGATGGTAGCCGGGCAGGTCGAAGGTGGGCGGCCAGCGGAACTCGGTCTCCGCCTGCAGCGCGTCCTTGGCCACGTCGACCAGCACCGGCCCGGGACGGCCGGTGGAGGCCACGTGGAACGCCTCCGCCACCGTGCGCGCGATGTCCTCAGCCTTGGTGACCAGGAAGTTGTGCTTGGTGACCGGCAGCGTGATGCCGGAGATGTCGGCTTCCTGGAAGCCGTCGGTGCCGATCAGGCTGGACGGCACCTGGCCGGTGATGGCGACCACGGGCACCGAGTCCATGTAGGCATCGGCGAGCGGGGTCACCAGGTTGGTCGCGCCCGGCCCGGACGTGGCCATGCACACCCCCGGGCGGCCGGTCACCTGCGCGTATCCGGTGGCCGCGTGCCCGGCGCCCTGCTCGTGGCGGACCAGGATGTGCCGGACCGACGGCGAGTCGAAGAGCGGGTCGTACAGCGGCAGGATGGCGCCGCCCGGGATGCCGAAGACCACATCTACGCCGAGCTGCTCCAGCGCCCGGACCAGGGCCGAGGCCCCCGTCATGCGGGTGCCCGCCACTGCGGCGGGCTCGGTGCGCGCCGCGTCGTGGCGCGGGCCATGGTCAGTGCGGGGCCGCTCGGCAGGCGCACCGGGCGCCGCCGCGGCTCCCGGCTGGGCCGGGCCGGGGTGGGAATCCGCCGCGTCGCGGGACGCGGCGCGGGCTGCTAGGTCGCGCGGGGTCGGGCCGGGGCCCTTCCGCGCCGTGCCTGCGAGTCCGGGGCCCGGAGGGGCCGCGGTCGTCTGGTCGGTCATCGCAAGCTTCCTCGTCTGCGGTCGGTAGCTGGTGGGCAACAAAAAACCCTCGGCGCCTTCAGGCGGACGAGGGTAGCGCGCAGGTAGCTGGACTGGGTCAGCTGCTTGCGCGCCTGCAGAGTACGAGCACGGGGTTACCGGACACGGGTATCACTCTGTCCCAGTCCCGGGCTGCCGTCAACTTGAGAGCCCATTCGTCTCAGCTAGCGAGATGACGGGCGG
Source organism: uncultured Actinomycetes bacterium (assembly GCA_963723595.1). Taxonomy (GTDB): domain Bacteria; phylum Actinomycetota; class Actinomycetes; order Streptosporangiales; family Streptosporangiaceae; genus RYN-230. Next base: position 825,238 of record CAVRRQ010000006.1, on the reverse strand, counting down.
GCGTGATGACGTCACCGAACGGAAGCTCGCCGCCGGCTGGCCCGTGCTCACCACCCACGCCGTGCTCCCCGGCCAGCCCGGGCCCGGCCGCCATCTCCCCGCCCCGGTGCGGGCCACCGGCCAGGCCAGGGAGGCTGGCGGGCGGCACCGGCGCGGCCACGAACGGGCCGAGGCCGAGCGTGCAGCCCATGGCGGCGAGCAGGTCGCGCTGCTCAGCCCGCTCGATCCCGTCCGCGACCACCGGGATACCCAGGTCCTTGCCCACCCGGACCAGCGCCTTGATCAGGGTCTCGGCCGCGGCGTCCACGCCCAGGCCCCCGACCAGGTCCGGGCCGACCCGGATCAGGTCGACCGGATGGTGGCTGAGCCGGGCCAGCGTGCCGTACCCGGCCCCGGAGACATCCACGGCCAGCCGGACGCCCCGTTCGCGCAGCTCACCGAGCCCGCGCAGGATGGCCTCGCCGCCCTCGCCCAGCACCGGGGAGGGGACCTCCAGGACGAGCGCGTCGGGGGCGAGCCCGCCGCCCGCGAGCGCACCCAGGACCGAGTCGGTGAACGGTCCCACCATCTGGCTGGACAGGCAGGGCAGCCACAGGCTGGCCTCCCAGCCGTCCCGCCACCAGGCGGCTGCCTGGGCGCAGGACTCACGCAGCATCCAGTCGCCCAGCTCGACGGTCACCCGGGCCGTGTCGGCCGCGGCCAGGAACTCCTGGCGCGGCACAGCGGCCTCGTCCCCGCGCCACCGGGGCAGCGCCTCCGCGCCGATGACCCGGGAGCTGGCCAGCTCGGCGATGGGCCGGTAGGCCAGCTCCAGCCGGCCTTCGCCGGGCTCATCCCCGGCCGGGCCGGCCTCACCGTGCAGGTCATGGCTGAGGGCCCGGCTCAGCTGCGCCGCCAGGCTCAGCCGGCGCTGGCTGCCGGGGTAGGGCAGCGCCGGGAAGAGCTCGAGCCGCCCGCCCCCGGCCTCCTTGGCCTGGGACACCGCGGCGTCAGCGTTGCGCCAGACATACCCGGCCGGGCTGCCATCCGCGAGGGCCACGCCGACGCTGGCCGACAGGTTGACGCTGCGGTCGGCAGCCCGGAACGGCTCGGCGGCCACGCTGGCCAGGATGCGCTGGGCCAGCTCGACGATCTCCCCGGCGGAGGAGGCGTCCTGGATAAGGACCGCGAACACGTCGCCGCCCCAGCGGGCCACCGTGCCGCGGGGCGGTACCGCCGCGCGCAGCCGCCTGGCCACCTGGGCCAGGACGAGGTCTCCCGCGCTGGGGCCCGCGACGTCGTTCACGCTGGTGAAGGCGTCCAGGTTGACCAGGATCACCCCTGGCACGCCCGGAGTCCCGGTGCCGGCGTGGCTGAGTACCTCCCGGGCCTGCTCCTCCAGGTAGGCCCGGTTCGGTAGCCCGGTCAGCCCGTCGTGGTAGGTCAGGTGCGCGATCTGGCGGCGCAGCGCCACCTGGTCGCTGACGTCCCGCGAAGTGACCAGCAGCCGGTCCGGTGCGCCCTGGCTGCGGTGCCGCGAGATGGTCGCCTCGACGTACCGCCAGGTCCCGTCGGCCGCCCGGACCCGGCAGGAATACCGGACCGGCTGGGCCGATCCGCCAGTCACGGGGGCGCCCGCCACCGACGCGGCCTCCCGGACCGCGCGGAGCCCGCCCCGCCGGTCCTCCGGGTGCACCAGGTCGGTCAGAACCTGGCCTTCCAGGCCCGCCGGGGTGTACCCGTAGTCGCGGACGGTGGGACTGGCGAAGCTGATGGCCCCGCCGTAGTCACACACCAGCACGACGTCGCTGATCCGGTCGGCCAGCTCGCGGAATTGCTGGCCCGACTCATGCCAGAGCCTGGACCGGATACTGTCCCGGTGCACGAGGATCACGACCCGCGCGGTCAGCGCGAGCAGCGCGGTCCCGGTGACCAGGGCCAGCACCGGCTCGCCCGACGGGCTGCCCGCCAGGACCCAGCCGATCAGCACCAGTGCGGCGGCCGCGGCACTGAGCGCGGCCAGCGTCGTCGTGGCGTGCGCCCCGGCCCGGGTGAACTGCGCATCCCCCGGCCCCATGCGCCACGAGCCGCCCAGCCAGGGGGCGCAGCCCAGCACGCAGAACGCGGCGACCAGCAGCAGCTGGGCGGCCAGGCCGGGATGCCCGTTGGTGATCTTGGCCCCGACGGACAGCATGTCGCTCGCGGTCACCGCGAGCAGGGCCAGCACCGGCGCGACGCCGCGCCGGCCGGCCGCGACCGCGAGAGGGAGCACGGCGCCCAGCACCAGCAGGTCGGCCAGCGGATGGATGAGCTCGGCGGCGAACGTGCCCGCGTCGTCCCCCGACCGCACGTATCCCACGCTCAGCACCGTGATCCAGCCGATGATGAACAGGGCGGACGCCACGACGTAGCCGTCCGCGCCGCGCGCCACCGCGGTGCCGATCCGGGCCCGGTGGCGCTGGGCCAGCGGGTGACGCGCCGCCTCGTGCCGCGACCCGAGGCTGGCCAGCCCGGTGACCAGGGCGGACAGCGCCAGCAGCCCGGGCAGGTCGGCGAGGGTGAACGGGAATGTGGCCCCGGCCGAGGCGCTGGCCAGCGCCTGCTGGCCGATGGCCCCCGCCCCCCACAGCAGCGCCGCGAGCGCGAAGATCCGGTACCCACGCCGGACAGAGCCCGTGTGCCGGTTGGCACCGCGCCACAGGCTGACTGCGGCCACGGCGGCGATCAGGGCCACCACCGTGGTTGCTGCCTGTGCGGCCAGGCTCATCGTGGGTCACCCGATGCTTGCGGGTGCACCGAGTCTCCTTCCGGTGCGTCTGTTCCGCTGCTTGCGCCGGCCCGTGTGCGCCAGCGGCGCCTTGTGGGCCAGGCCGACAATTCCTGCGCAACCGAGCTAGGACCCGCAGTCACCAGGACCGGGCAGGGGACCCGCACGGTGTGCTGCGGGGCCCGCCAGCGGGCTGGTCGCGGTCATCGCCAGTGAACGATGCTGCTCACTTTAGGCCCCTTAGGTCACACTTCGATTGAGGAAGGGCGTCCACCGGGAGACATCTCCTCTGCCCAGCGGGCCCGCAACCCGGCGATATGCCATTGACCAGGGGTAAGTGCCGGAAGCCTTTCCGTAACCGGCGCAATTCTCAGTAACTTCCGGAGATCACATTCAGCAACGGCGCGCCATTGAGAAATCTCTCCGCCTGGTCGCGGACGTGGCTGATCATCCGGGTGACCGAGACGGGGGTGGACGCCGCCTCGTGCGGGGTGATGAACACGCCGGGCATCGTCCAGAGCGGATGACCGGGAGGGAGCGGCTCCGGGTCGGTCACGTCGAGCGCCGCCCGGAGCCGGCCCTGGCCCAGCTCCGCGACCAGCGCGCCGGTGTGCAGCAGCGAGCCGCGGGCCGCGTTGACCAGCAGGGCGCCGTCCTTCATCCGGGCCAGGAACGCCGCGTCGGCCATGCCGATGGTCTCGGGGGTCACGGGGGCCAGCAGCACGACCACGTCCGCCCCGGGCAGCAGCTCCGGCAGCTCGCTGACCGTGGCCACGTCCGGGCGGGCCGTCCGGGCCACCCGGATCACCTGGACCTCGAAACCGGCCAGCCGCCGCTCCACGGCCGCGCCGATCGACCCGTACCCCACGATGAGCACGGTCTTGCCCGCCAGGCAGTCGGTGAAGTGATAGTTCCACCGCCCGGCGGCCTGCTCCCGGGCGAACACCGGGAACTCGCGGAGCGCGGCCAGCATCGCGGCGACCACCCACTCCGCCGTGCTCGCGTCGTGCACGCCGCGCGCGTTGCAGAGGGTGACCCCGGCGGGCAGGCCGGGCAGCAGCCGGTCCACGCCGGCGGTCAGCGCCTGCACCACGGCCAGCCGCGGCATCTGGCCCATCGCCGCGATCCCCGGCGCCCCGGGAAAGAACGGCGGCACGTAGAACTCCACCCGGCCGGCGCTGGGCGGCAGGAGCGCACCATCGGGCGCCACCACCTCCACGTCGGCACCGGGCAGCCCATCCAGCCCCGCAGCCACCTCGGCCGTCGGCACCCAGATCAGCATGGGCAGCCCAGCATCGGGCCCGGCCGGCATGAGCGCTGCTCAGCCGAGGCGGGCGAGGATGAGTTCCCGGACCCGGGTGGCGTCGGCCTTGCCCCTGGTGGCCTTCATCACCGCGCCGATCAGGGCGCTGGCCGCGGCGACCTTGCCGTCCCGGATCTTCTGGGCGACGTCCGGATGGGCGGCGATGGCCTCGTCGACCGCGGCGCTCAGGGCCGTGTCGTCGCTGACCACGGCGAGGCCGCGGCCCTTGACCACGTCGTCCGGCGTGCCCTCGCCGGCCAGCACGCCCTCGATGACCTCCCGGGCCAGCCGGTCGTTCACCGCCCCCGTGTCCACCAGCTGAGCCACCCGGGCCACGTCCGCCGGCGTGATCGGCAGGTCTGCGAGTTCCTGGCCGGTCTGGTTCGCCGTGCGCAGCAGCTCACCGAGCCACCACTTGCGGCGCCGGCCGGCGTGGCGCCCGCCGCGATCGTCCCGGCCACCAGGTCCAGCGCACCGGCGTTGCGCAGCGCCGCCATGTCCAGGTCGGACAGGCCCCAGTCGCGCTGCAAGCGGGCCCGCCGGGCGCCCGGCAGCTCGGGCAGCTGGGCCCGCACGCTCTCCACCCAGTCCCGGGACGGCGCGACCGGCACCAGGTCCGGCTCGGGGAAGTAGCGGTAATCCTGCGCCTCTTCCTTGCTCCGGCCGGGTGAGGTGGTCCCGGTCTCCTCGTTGAAGTGCCGGGTCTCCTGCACTATCCGCTGCCCCGCGTCCAGCAGCGCGGCCTGCCGCTCGATCTCGGACCGGACCGCGCGCTCCACCGAGCGCAGTGAGTTCACGTTCTTGGTCTCGGTCCTGGTCCCCCACTGGGAGGAGCCCCTGGGCGCCAGGGAGGTGTTCACGTCGCAGCGCAGCGAGCCTTCTTCCATCCGCACGTCGGACACGCCGAGCGAGCGCAGCACGTCCCGCAGTTCCGCGACGTAGGTCCGGGCCACCTCGGGTGCGAGCGCCCCGGTGCCGGCCACCGGCTTGGTGACGATCTCCACCAGCGGGATTCCGGCCCGGTTGTAGTCCACGAGCGAGTATTCCGCGCCGTGGATCCGCCCGGTGGAGCCGCCGACGTGCAGGGACTTGCCGGTGTCCTCCTCCAGGTGGACCCGCTCGATCTCGACCCGGAACGGCCGCGGCTCGTCACCGGAAGCCGGGTCGTGCACCGTGATGTCCAGCCACCCGTCGGTGCACAGCGGCTCGTCGTACTGCGAGATCTGGTAGTCCTTCGGCATGTCCGGGTAGAAGTAGTTCTTCCGGGCGAACCGGGCTGTGGTGGCGATCGCGCAGTTCAGCGCCAGCCCGATCTTCATCGCGTACTCGATGGCCATCCGGTTGGTCACCGGAAGCGAGCCCGGCAGGCCCAGGCAGACCGGGCAGACCAGCGAGTTGGGCTCGCCGCCGAACCGGGCCGGGCAGCCGCAGAACATCTTGGTGACGGTGCCCAGCTCGACGTGCGTCTCCAGGCCGATCACCGGGTCGTACCGGGACACGGCGTCCCCGAAGGGAACCAGAGCCACGGTCGCCTGCTCAGTCATGTGCTGCTCCCTCCGGACCACCGGCCCCCGGACCACCGGCCCCCGGACCACCGGCCCCCGGACCACCGGGCGCGGGCAGCCCGGCGGGCCCGCGGATCGCGTCCAGCCACGGGCCGCCACGGCGCTGGGTGAGCGCGGCCTCCACGGCCGCGGCCACCCGGTAGGCCCGGTCGTCGGCCAGCACCGGCGCCATGATCTGCAGGCCCACCGGCAGGCCGTCCTCGGGCGCCAGCCCGCACGGCAGCGACAGCGCCGCGTTGCCGGCCAGGTTCGACGGGATCGTGCAGAGGTCGGCGAGGTACATGGCCATCGGGTCGTCGGCCCGCTCGCCGATCGGGAACGCGGTGGTCGGGGTGGTCGGCGAGATCAGCACATCGACCTGCTCGAAGGCGGCCTCGAAGTCCCGGATGATGAGCGTGCGCACCTGCTGGGCCTTGCCGTAGTAGGCGTCGTAGTAACCGCTGGACAGCGCGTAGGTGCCGAGCATGATGCGCCGCTTGACCTCGGGACCGAATCCCGCGGCCCGGGTCAGCGACATGACTTCCTCGGCGTCGTGCGTGCCATCGTCCCCGACCCGCAGCCCGTACCGCATGCCGTCGAACCGGGCCAGGTTGGAGGAGCACTCGCTGGGCGCGATCAGGTAGTAGGCGGGCAGCGCGTAGCTGAAGTGCGGGCAGGACACCTCGACGATCTTGGCGCCCAGGGACTCCAGGAGCTCGACCGCCTCGGTGAACCGGGCCAGTACCCCCGGCTGGTACCCCTCGCCGCTCAGCTCCGGCACCACCCCGATGCGCAGGCCGCTCACGTCCGCCTGCCGGGCCGCGGCCACCACGGACGGGACCGGCGCATCCACCGAGGTCGAGTCGCACGGGTCGTGCCCGGAGATCGCCTCGTGCAGCAGCGCCGCGTCGAGCACGGTCCGGGCCAGCGGCCCGGGGGTGTCCAGCGACGACGCGAACGCGATCACCCCGTACCGGGACGAGCCACCGTAGGTCGGCTTGACGCCGACGATGCCGCACACCGCGGCGGGCTGCCGGATGGACCCTCCGGTGTCGGTGCCGATACCCAGCGGCGCCTCGAAGCCTGCGACCGCCGAGGACGAGCCGCCCGACGAGCCGCCGGGCACCCGGGCCAGGTCCCACGGGTTGCGGGACGTCCCGAACGCCGAGTTCTCGGTGGAGGAGCCCATCGCGAACTCGTCCATGTTGGTCTTGCCCAGCAGCACCACGCCGGCCTGGCGCAGCCGCCGGGTCACGGTCGCGTCGTACGGCGGCCGCCAGCTGCCGAGGATGCGCGAGGCGCAGGTGGTGGGCATGTCCGTGGTGGTGAACACGTCCTTGAGAGCCAGCGGCACGCCGGCCAGCGGCCCGAGCACGTCCCCGGCCGCGCGGCGCTCGTCCACCGCACGGGCGGCGGCGCGGGCGCTGTCCCCCGCGACGTGCAGGAAGGCGTGCAGCTGCCCGTCGACCGCGTCGATCCGGTCCAGGTGAGCGTCGGTGACTTCCAGCGCGGATACCTGGCCGTCCGCGATCACGGCGGCGAGTTCCGCCGCGGTCATCCGGGTCAGCTCGCTGGCCCTGGCCTCGTCGTCCACGGTCAGTCCTCCGCCAGGATCCGCGGCACCCGGAACCGCTGCTGCTCCACGGCCGGCGCCTGGTCCAGCGCCTGGTCCGCGCCCAGTGGCGGCACCACCACGTCGTCGCGGAACACGTTGGTCATCGGGACCGCGTGCGAGGTCGGCGGGATACCCTCCGCGGCGACCTCCTGGACGCGCGCGACGGCCGAGATGATCTGGTCGAGCTGGACCGCGAAGTGATCGAGCTCGTCGTCGGTCAGGGCCAGTCTCGACAGCCGGGCCAGGTGGGCCACTTCGGCACGGGCGATGGACATGAAAGCCATCCTAGGGCCGGCCCCGGAGCGGGCTGACGGGATTATGGCCGGGCCGCCGCGTCCACGCAGCCGTCGCCGGGCACCGGGCTCGGCGCCCGGGTTTCCCCCGGCAGGCGCCCCGGCAGCGAGCCCGGGGCAGCCACCGCGGCCGCGGGCGTCCCGGGCGCCGGGACGCCCGCGGCCGCTACTGCGGCCGGCCCGGCGACCGGGACGGTGCGCCGGTGAGCCAGCCACGTGGTGGCGGCGGCCGCGTTGAGCGGCCGGCTGAACTGCCAGCCCTGGGCCGCGTCACAGCCCATGGCCTGCAGGATGGCCGCGACCTGCGGCGACTCGACCCCCTCGGCGACCGAGCGGATGCCGAGCCCGCGCAGCAGGTCCACGGCGGAGCGCACGATGAGCTTGGTGTCCGGGTTGCTGGCCACCGCGGCCACGAACGACGGATCGATCTTGACCTCGCCGACGGACATCTCCTTCAGGCGGCCCACCGACGTGAAGCCGGTCATGAAGTCGTCCACGCTGAGCTCGATGCCGAGCGTGCGCAGCGCGCTCAGTCCCCCGGCGATGTCGGCGGCCTCCCGGGTCAGCGCCCGCTCGCTGATCTCGAGCAACAGCACGCCGGGGGGCAGGCCCTGCCCGGCGAGCTCGCGCTGGATCGTGGCGGCGAGGCTGCCGTCCAGCAGGTCACGGCGGGAGACGTTGACCGACAGCTGGGCCGCCAGCCCGCTGCGCTGCCAGGCCGACGCCTGGCTGAGCGCGAGCTGCACCACGTGCGCGGTCAGCTCGCGCATCAGGAAGGACTGCTCGGCCAGCGGGATGAACTCGGCCGGCCCGATCAGCCCGCGGTCCGGGTGCCGCCAGCGCAGCAGCGCCTCCATGCCGGCGGTCCGGCCGGTGGCCAGGAACACCTTGGGCTGGAAATGCAGCTCGAACTCGCCCTGGTCGATGCCGCGGCGCAGGTCACCGAGGAGGGACAGCCGCGCCGGTGAGTAGCGGTCCGCGCGCGCCACATAGGTCTCGACCCCGGTACGGCGCTCCTTGGCCAGGTACATGGCCACGTCCGCCCGCTGCAGGAGCACCTCCACGGTGACCCCGTCGTCCGGGTACAGCGCGATACCCACGCTGGCCTCGATCTCGAACGACATGCCCGCCAGGCGCACCGGCTCAGCCAGCGCGGCGCGCAGCCGCGCGGCCACCTCGGCAGCCACGCCGATGGTCCGCACCGCGGGCAGCAGCACGGCGAACTCGTCCCCGCCGAGCCGGGCGACCACGTCACCCGGCCGCACGCTGCGGGCCAGCCGGTAGGCGATCACCTGGAGCAGACCGTCCCCCAGCGGGTGCCCGAGCGTGTCGTTGACCTCCTTGAACCGGTCCAGGTCCAGGAGCAGGAAGCCGCACTGGGCCCCGGTGCGCCCGGCCTCGGCCAGGGCCTCCGCCGTCCGGCGCAGCAGCAGGGTGCGGTTCGGCAGCCCGGTCAGATGGTCGTGCAGCGCCTGGTACTCGCGGTTGAGCGACATGGCCGCGTTGGCGTAGATCGCGCTGAGCGGCAGCAGGAACAGCACCAGCATCAGGACGGAGCGGCTCATGACCACGACCACCAGCGGCGCCGCGGACAGCAGCGCGAGAGTGACGAACGCCTGGTAGGGCAGGCCCTTGCGCAGCGTGCTCAGGACGGGCGCCCGCCCGTGCAGCGCCGCGGCCACGCCGACCAGCAGGTAGTTGCAGGCGAAGTAGGCGGCCGCGGCCAGGCCGACCGCACCCAGCTGGGTCCCGGCCGGGACCCACGGCCGGGCCGCGGACGGGTGGATGCCGGCCACGGCCAGGACCGCCGCCGCGGCGGCCAGGCTCAGGGTGAGCTGGGCGACGTTGAACACCGCCCGGAAAACCGCCCGCCGCGCGGACAGCGCGACGACCAGCGTGGTGACCGCCCGGAGCAGCGCGGCGACCGGGAAGCCCCAGTAGAGCAGCGCGGCGAAGCAGAACGTCACCGAGACCGCCCCGGCGTCGGGCCCGGATTTGCCCGGCGTCACGATGCGCTTGAGCTCCCCGAGGAGGGCCAGGGCGGCGAGGACCCAGAACAGCGGCTGCTCCAGCAACTGCGGCACACCTGAGCCGGGCAGGCCACGCACCGCGACCAGGAGAGCACCGAGACCCGCCACCGTGATGGCGGTGATGTAGTTCCACAGTGGGGAACCGATCCGCGGACCGATGTCCCTAGTGTCGTTCGGATCCCTCATGGTGTCCTCGTGCCGCAGCCAGCCGGCGGGGATACGCGTGGCTCTGTCAGCAGGGTACGGCGAAAACGGTACTTCGCGAAGCCAATCGCACACTATCCGTTACGGTACCTTGCCTAACATCGACGATTTCGCAGGTCGCAGCCCTACAGACCACGTGAATCAATTACGTCCCAGCTGGCGCGTCATTATCATGAATCGCTAGCGGGCCCGGGAGCCCCGGTGGCGTCAGGGATCACACCCTGAGCCTGCACCGCTTCCGCGGCCGCGGCCGGGCCATTGTCCAGCAGGATCCGCAATCCCGCCTCATCGAGCACGGGAACGCCCAGCGTAAGGGCCTTGTCGTGCTTGCTGCCGGGCTTGTCCCCGGCAATCAGGAACGCCGTCTTCTTCGATACCGACGCGGTGACCTTGCCGCCCAGGGCCTGCACCGCTTCGGCGGCCTCGTCCCGGCTGAACCCCTCCAGGCTGCCCGTGATGACCACGGTCACCCCGGAGAGCGGCAGGCCGGCCCCGGGTACTTCCGGGGCCGGAGGCGGCGTCCAGCCGGGCGTGGCCAGCTGGACCCCGTTCTCCCGCCACTTCCGCACGATTTCCTGGTGCCAGTCCACCCCGAACCATTCGATCACCGAGGCTGCGATCGTCGGGCCCACCCCGTCCACCGCGGCCAGTTCCTCCGCCGAGGCGGCCGTGATCGCATCGAGCGAGCCGAACTGGGCCGCGAGCGCGCGGGCCGCGGTGGGGCCCACGTGCCGGATGGACAGGGCGACCAGGATCCGCCAGAGCGGGCGGCGCCGGGCGTCCTCCAGGTTGCCGATCAGCTTGCCCGCGTTCACGGTCAGGGTGCCCTGCTTGTTCACGAAGAACGAGCAGGTAGCCAGGTGCTCGTCGGTCAGCGAGAACAGGTCACCCTCGTCGGTGACCAGCCCCGAGTCGAGCAGCGCGGTCACCGCCTCGTAGCCGAGTACCTCGACGTCCAGGGCGCCCCGGCCGGCCAGGTGGAAGAGCCGCTCCCGCAGCTGGGCCGGGCAGGCCCGGGTGTTCGGGCAGCGCCAGTCCACCCCGCCGTCCTCCCGGACCAGGGGGGTGCCGCACGCCGGGCACACGGTCGGGAACTCGAACGCCCGCTCGCCGCCGGTGCGCACGTCCACCACCGGCCCGACCACTTCGGGGATCACGTCGCCGGCCTTGCGCAGCACGACCATGTCGCCGATCAGGACGCCCTTGCGAGCCACCTCGTCGGCGTTGTGCAGGGTGGCCCGGTCGACCGTGGACTGGCTGACCACCACGGGCTCCATCACCGCGAACGGGGTGACCCGGCCGGTCCGGCCCACGTTGACCTGGATGTCCAGCAGCCGGGTGTTGACCTCCTCGGGCGGGTACTTGTAGGCGATCGCCCAGCGCGGCGCCCGGCTGGTGTGGCCGAGCTGGCGCTGCAGGTCGAGGCGGTCGATCTTGACCACGACCCCGTCGATCTCATACGGGGTGTCGTGCCGGTGCTCGCCGTAGTTCGCGATGTAGTCCCGCACCCCGTCCAGCTCCGGCATGACCTGGAACAGGTCGCTGACCGGCAGTCCCCACCCGCGCAGCCGCTCGTACCAGCCGGAGTGGGTTTCCGGGGCGTCCCCGGTGGCGAGCCCCACGCCGTGCACGATCAGCTGCAGGGCCCGGGTCGCGGTGACCCGCGGGTCTTTCTGGCGCAGCGAGCCCGCGGCCGAGTTGCGGGGGTTGGCGAACGGCGGCCGGCCCATCGCGGTCAGCCGCTCGTTCAGCTCGTGGAAGGCCGTCACCGGCAAGAACACCTCACCCCGGACCTCCAGCGTCTCCGGCACATCAGGGCCGGCGAGCCGGAGCGGGACCGAGGCGATCGTGCGGATGTTCGGGGTCACGTCTTCCCCGGTCGTCCCGTCCCCGCGGGTGGCCGCGCGGACCAGCGCGCCGCTGCGGTACACCAGGTCCACAGCCAGCCCGTCGATCTTCAGCTCGCACAGGTAAGGGCCGGTCCCGCCGAGCCGCTGCGCCCGGGCCGCCCAGGCGTCGAATTCCTCGGCGGAGAACGCGTTGTCCAGGCTGAGCAGGCGTTCCAGGTGCTCGACGGCGGTGAACTCGGTGGATATCGCGCCCCCCACCCGCTGGGTGGGCGAATCCGGGGTACGCAGCTCCGGGTAGCGCTCCTCCAGCGCCCGGAGCTCGCGCATGAACGCGTCGTAGTCCGCGTCCGAGATCGTCGGCGAGTCCAGCACGTGGTAGCGGTGATTGGCCTCGGTGATCTCCGCGCTCAGCCCGGCGTGCCGGTGCCGGGTGGCCGCGTCCACCCCGGACCCCGGGATCCCCCCGGACTCCTCCGCAGAGCTGGCGGGGATGCCGCCCGGGTCGGCCGGCTCGGTCACGGTGCCTCCTCCTCGATCAGCTCGGGGAGCATCCGGGCCGCCTCGCGGCAGCAGGCCAGCGCGGCCCGGGCGTACTCCGGCGGGGCGCCGGCCAGACCGCAGCCCGGGGTGATCACCACCTGGGCCGCGACACCGGCCGCACCGGGCGTGCGGCCGGCTGGCCATCCCATCCGGCGCCACAACTCCACGACCCGGTCGGCGGTGGCCTTGGCGTCGGGGAGTGTGCCTGAACGGTTCCGTTGCGGAGAAGTAGCGCCCGCCGCGGGGCCGTTGGCCCGCGGCCTGGCCGGTGCGGACGCGGGGCGGCTGGCACCGGCGTGGCAGGCACCGCGCCCACGAAGATCCCGAAGCCCGCCTCGACCGCCTCCGCCAGCACCTCTTCCTCCCCGCGGCGCAGCACGCCAAGGTCGATCCCCGCCCCGTCCGCGCCCGCTCCCCTGATGATGCCAACCGGGGCCGACATTCCGCAGCAGTGCACGAGCGTGGGAGCCGTCGTCGCGGACAGCACCGCGCGCAGGCCCGGCACGGCGTCGGCCTCCTCGACGGCGCGGACCCGGTTGAACCCGCTGGCGCTCGGCACCTCGCCGGCCAGCACCGCGGGCAGCGAGGGCTCGTCCACCTGGAGCAGCAGCCGTGCGCCGGGCACCCGGGCCGCCACCCCGGCCACGTGCGCGGCCACCCCCTCGGCCAGCGACGTGGTCAGGTCCCGCAGCGCCCCGGGGTCGGACAGCACGGGCTCCTGGCTGCGGGCCAGCTCGAGGCTGGCCGCCATCGTCCACGGCCCGCAGACCTGCAGCTTCAGCGCGCCCTGGTAGCCGTCGGCCGCCTCTTCCAGCGCGTCCAGGTCCCGGGCCAGCAGGGACTGCGCGCGGCGCAGGTCCCGGCCCGGGCGGTCGGCGAGACGCCAGCCGCGGGTGGTCGTGTCCACCGGCAGGTCGATCAGCAGGCCCGCGGTCCGGCCGATCATGTCCGCGCCCACGCCGCGGTCCGGGAGCTCGACCAGGTGAGGCAGGTCCGGGAGCTCATCGAGGATGAGCCGGATGGCCCCGAGCGGGTCGGTGCCGGGCATGGAGCCCACGCCGGTGGCCGATTGCGGGGGCCAGGGATAAGGGCCGGGAGTTGCGGAGTCTTGCACGCTACCGAGCTTAGTGTTCGGGACCGTGCGGTCCGGCTGACCTGCCGGGACCGGGACCGCCCGGCCAGACCCGGCGCCCGGATCGCCGGGCGGGCGCGGACAGCGATCCGCGCCGCACCATGCCCCCGGATGATGCGGCGCGGACGCCCCCCGCTGGCAGGCCGGCCGGGTCCCCGCGGCCCCGGCCGGCCTGGCCCTGCGCCGGCTAGACGAGCGTGTCCTCCCGCCGGGCCAGCGAAGGAGAAAGGTCAGTCCGGCGGCGGACGTAGAGGCCGGTCACGCGGCGGGTTCCCAGGCTCACCTGGCCCGGGGCCTGGCGGGTCAGCGAAAAATTCCGCTCCTCGCGCTGGATGCCCAAGCTCACGATGAGGATGCCGCCGATCGCGGCTCCGAAGAAGAAGATCACGAGTCCGACGATGACGATGGTGGCCATGGGGTCCCCTTCCTTGCGGCCTTCGGCGGGAGGTACCGCCGTCCTGCTGTCCTCATCGCCGGTATGGGTGACCGGGTGAGGCAGGTGTGGGGGCCTAGCTGACTGATCCATGTGCGCCCAAGCAGAGGTACTGCTAGACTCAGTCCAATGGATCTAGCCATTCTAGTCATCCCAACCTTTGGTACTACAGGGTTTATAGCCTCCCACAAGGGACCTAAACCCAATGCATCCCAAAGATTCTGAGGACGCAGATAATGGGTATGATCCTTTCGAGTCCAGCCAGCCCATCTGCTGGGGTGGCTGGGATCTCTGGGAGGTACCGTGGTTGACCCCATGTACCGGCAGATCGCCGAGGATCTCCGCCGCCAGATCGAGGCCGGCGAGCTAGCGCCGGGAGCCCAGCTTCGGACCGAACTGGAACTCCGGGAGAAGTACAACGCGTCGCGTAACACCGTCCGTGATGCCATCAAGCTGCTTATTACCCGGGGGCTGGTGGAGACCCGGCCGGGCCAGGGCACCTTCGTGGTGCAAAAGATCGTTCCCTTCATCACCACGCTGACCGGGAATCCAGAAGCCGGTGAGAGCGGGCCCTACCTCCGCGATGTGAAGGCCAAACTCCGGAGTCCCGACGCCACCCTGCCCCGGGTTGAGATCCAGGTGGCCGACCCGGACCTGCACGCAGAACTGCGCCCGGAACCGAGGGCGACGGTCGTGAGCAGGCACCAGCAGTACCGCATCGACGGCATGCCCTGGTCGCTGCAGACCTCCTTCTATCCCCTGAGCCTGGTCGAGCAAGGTGCGACGCGCCTTATCGCGGCGAACAATATCGAGGAAGGAGCGGTCGAGTACCTGCGCGAAACAGTCGGTATCAAGCAGGTGGGCTACCGGGACACGATCAAGGTACGAGCGCCGGACGGGCCCGAAGCCCGGTTCTTCGGGCTGGCCGACGACGGCCGGGTCTCCGTCATCGAGACCAGGCGGACCGCGTTCGACGCGCATGGAATGCCCGTCCGGCTGACCGTCAGCGTTTACCCGGCAGACCGCAACCAGCTCGCGGTCAACGTCGGCGCGCTGCCGGCCGAGGTAGCAGATCCGCCGCAGGCGGAACTGGATCGACCAGCCGTCACGCTTGAGGGCGGTGACTGATGTCCTCGTTAAGCAAACGTCACACATCCGCTATCCCCGCTGCCGCTCCCGCGGTTCGCGGGCTGATTTCGTTCCCCCGCTAACTCTCGCCTTCGCGCCACGCCGGTGACCGTACCGTGCTGGTGTCGCCCGCAGGCCAGCCAAGGCACGGAGCCATGACACACAACCCGCACATACGCCGTGGAACGGCGGACGACCTTGACACCATCGTCGGCATGATCGACGAAGCCGCCGACTGGCTGCGCGGCAAAGGAACAGATCAATGGGCCCAGCCCTGGCCGGACCGGGCGGCCCGGGATGGCCGGGTGCGCCGGGGGCTGCGCAACGGCAACACCTGGATCGCCGAGGTAGACGGCCAGACCATCGGCACCATCACCTACCGGCCACACGGTAACCACATGCTCTGGGCACCCAAAGAGCGACGGGAGGACGCAGTCTACGTGTCGCGGTTGATCGTTGCCCGGAACGTTGCGGGCGAGGGCATGGGGGCGGCGCTGATCGATTGGGCCGCCGCACGGGCCTTGCGTGACTGGAATGCTCAATGGGTCAGGATTGACGTGTGGACGACTAACGAGGCATTGCACAACTACTACGAAAAAAAAGGCTTCAGGTTCCTCCGAATCGCCGCGTGCGAAGTCAAGCGTTATCCGTCGGCGGCGCTGTTCCAGAAGCCGACCAGCGAGATTGACTTGGAGGCCTCGGGCAGGTTCACGGTGGACCCGCTCAGGGAGAGGCAGCTGGTCGGCGCTGACTGCAGCTGAGTCGCAGCGTGGCGATCGTCGCCCTCCGCGGGTCGCCCGGTTGGCAATTCCACCGAAGCCGTCTTCCCGAAAAGCAAGTATCAGCTACCTCAAAATCGAAATGGGCTTACTGCATGGTGACACTGCCGCCACCTGGGTACAGGCCGTAGCCGCAGGTTAGCGGTGGTTGGGTACGAGCCCGGGCTTGTACCCCGCGGGTCCTGACCGGACATTCTCGCCAGCCGGTTACTCAATAGGGCACAGCACCCGTCCCGTGTCATACTCGAATCGGCTGAGGAGGTGTGATGGCGAAGCGTCACGGTCGTCCGTCCGTGCAGTATCGGTACGAGCACTACGACCCACGGTTCAGCGGGTAAGTGCGCTCGTACGCCCCGCCTCCGAGGCGGGGCGTTTGAGTAAGGCGCGCGATATCCGCCCGCATGAATACCACGGCGCGTGGCCCCGGGCCCGGCGCCCGGTTCGCCGTTTGCGTTCCCTGCGTGGGCTCTCCTGGAGCGTGTGCGGGTGACGCGCGCCCACGACCCGGCACCGCCTCAGACCGTGTGTCGCACGGGCGCGCAGGCGGGTAGTTTCGGTTGAAGTTATGGCGATGGTCGGTGGCGTGCGCGACGGTCTGGGTCCCTGCCGGGACGCAGGCTCTGTGCTCCAATGGCGGGGCGCAGGCAGGCTGGTTCACTGCTGGATCTGCAGCCGCGTCGGGCCGCGGTCGCAGCGCTTCATGACGCGGCCCGGGCAGCGCGCCGCCGGAGCGGCCACCGGAGCGCAGAAACCTGCCACGCCCGTCCGCGAGCCCAGCGCACCAGCGCCGCAGAGCCCGACGCACCCGACCGCAGAACCATGGCCCCCCGCGAGCAACCCGGACCAAGCCCCCGCCACGCCGCAAGCCGCAGGCAGCCGGGGACCCAGCCCGGAGCCATCAGTGCTCAGCCGCGACCTGGCCCGCCGCCCCGGCCGCCGCACCCGCTGGGCTCATCTGGCTGGCCGTCGCCCTGGTCACCGCCGCCGTCGCGATCGGCGTGGCCCTCAAAGTCGCTCCCCTGCAGACCGTCACCGTCGCCGGGCAGGTCATCAAGGTCGGCACGACCGCGCCCAGCCTGAGCTTCTCCGGCCCCGGCGAAGTCGACCTGTTCGGCCAGAGCCTGCCCACCCACATCCAGTTTCTCGGCCCCGTCCGCCCCCGCCTCCAGCTGACCCAGATCACCATCAACAGCGAGCTGACCAACTTCGTCCAGGGCGCGGGCCCGGCGGGTGCCGAGCGGATCCTGGGTGACCGGCTGGCCAGCGGCTGGCTGCACTACTTCGCCTGGGAGATCGGGCTGACGGCGGTGGGGTCCCTGATCCTGCTCGGCGCCCTGGCCGGCTGGCGCCGCCTGCCGCACAGAACGACCCTGAAACTCCTGGCTGGCGGCCTGGTCCTGACCGAGGTGATCAACCTCGGCGCGATCATGCTGACCGCCTACACCGCGCCGTCCACGCTGCGCCAGGTCCGGTCGCTCAGCCAGCTGGTCGGCAGCGAGCGCACGGTCACCGACGCCAGGAAAGGAGTCCCGGTACCGCCGGGGGTCCGCCTGGTCGTGATCGGCGACTCCACCGCGGCGGGCGCCGGGCTCCCGGCCGTCCGCGACGCGTCCCGCGCCGACCAGGCCTGCGGGCGGAGCACCGACTCCTACGCCGAGGACCTGGCCCGCTCCAACGGCTGGCAGGTGATGAACCTGGCCTGCAACAGCGCCACGATCAGCCAGGGCCTGCTCGGCCCGGAAGGGCGCGGCGGGGAGACCGAGTCGGCCCAGATCGATGCGCTGCAGCGGGCCACGCACGCGTCCGCGGTCGTCGTCAGCGTGGGCGCGGACGACCTGGACTGGTCGGCCATGCTGCGCCTGTGCGCGGTCGCCAAGACCTGCAACGACAAGGCCACCACCGCCTACTTCCAGCAGCAGCTGCACTCGTTCAGCAGGAACTACCTCCAGCTGCTGGACCAGCTCGCCGCGCTGCCCAGCCACCCCCAGGTCATCATCAACCGCTACTACAACCCGTTCGACCTGCAGCTGAGCTGCCTGAGCCGGGTCGGCCTGACCGCGGCCAAGATGCGCACGCTCAGCTCGCGGCTGGCCACCCTGAACGCCGTGCTGGCCAAGGGGGCCATCGAGTTCGGCTTCACCTCGGTCAAGCCGGACTTCACCGGGCACCAGCTGTGCACCACCCAGCCCTACGTGCAGGGCCTCGGGGACGCGGCGCCGTTCCACCCCACCGCCATGGGCCAGCTGGCCATCGCGCTCGCCGACCAGGCGGCGCTGAACTCGCCGCACCTGCCTGGCTCCTCGGCCGTGGCGACCCCGTCGGCCACCTCGGCCCCCACCGTGAGCGGCACGCCCGGCGCGAGCGGGACGCCCGGCCCGCCGGCCACGTCCGGCCCGTAACCCGGCGCCAGACGTCCCGGGCGGCGGATCTCAGGCGGAGCGGGCGATCACCCCGGCCCAGGGCTGCAGCACCAGGCCGTCGATCGCGCCCTCGCCGGTGGTGAGCAGCACCGCGCCCGGCGAGGTGTCCAGCGTGGCCGGCTCGTCGCTGAAGTTGGCCACGACCGTCAGGCCGCCCGTCTCGTAGGCCCACACCCCGCGCGGCGCCGGCAGCTGCTCGTAGCTGGCCAGCTGGCCCGCGAATTCCCTCCGCCGCAGCGCCAGCAGATCGCGGCACAGGTTCAGGATGGACGATGGTTCCGCTTGCATCTCCGCAACGGAACCGCGCGCGTGGTCCCCGTACGGCAGCCAGGGCTGGACATCGTCACCCGAGAACCCCCCGGACGGGGAGGAGTCCCACCGCATGGGGGTCCGGGCGCGGTCCCGGCTCTCCTTGTCCCCGGCCTCGGCCCGCATCTTGTCGCGGAGCAGATCTGGCGGGACGTCCGTGTCGGTCATGCCCAGCTCGTCGCCGTAGTACAGCACGAGGGTGCCGGGCAGGGTGGCCAGCACGAGCAGGCCCAGCCGGGTGCGCCGCTCGTCCCCGCCGCACCAGCGGGATGGGAACCGGCTGATGTCGTGGTTGGAGGCGGTCCAGACCGCGCACTCCCCGGCGGGCAGCTTGTCCAGGGACTCGGCGACCACGGAGGACAGCGCGTCCGCGGTGAACGGGGAGAAGATGAACGGGAAGTTGAAGGTGAGCTGCAGTTCGTCCGCCTGGCCGTGGAACGCGGCTAGGGCGGTCAGGTCACCGACCCAGGTCTCGCCGAGCAGCACCCGGGGTACCGGGTAGCTCTCGGCGATCTTCCGCCAGTCGCGGAACACCCCGTGCGACTCAGGCCGGTTGGCGCTGTACACCTGGGCCAGCCCGAACCGGCCGCGGACCAGTTCCCCCGCGGGGGCGGGGGGGTCGTCGCGGAGCTGGGCGTCCTTATAGAGCCCGTGGGCCACGTCGATCCGGAACCCGGCCACGCCCCGGTCGAACCAGAACCGCAGGATCTCCTGGAAGGCCTGGTGCACGGCGGGGTTCCACCAGTTCAGGTCGGGCTGGCTGGGCAGGAAGTTGTGCAGGTAGTACTGGCCGCTGGCCTTGTCCAGGGTCCAGGCCGGCGCGCCGGTCGCGGCCAGCCAGTTGTTCGGGGGCCCGCCGTCCGGGGCCGGGTCGGCCCAGACGTAGAACTCCCGGTGCGGCGAGGCCGGGTCGCTGACCGCCTCGACGAACCAGGGGTGCGCGCTGCTGGTGTGGTTCGGCACCAGATCCAGCAGCACCCGCAGGCCCCGCTGCCCGGCCTCGGCGATCAGCCGGTCCAGGTCGGCCAGGGTGCCCAGTTCCGGGTGGACGCCCAGGTAGTCCGAGACGTCGTAGCCCCAGTCCTCGTCCGGCGACGGCATGGTCGGGGACAGCCAGATGCCGTCCACGCCGAGCCAGGACAGGTAGTCCAGATGGGCGGTCACGCCGTTCAGGTCCCCGTACCCGTCGTCGTTGGTGTCCTGCCAGGAACTGACGTAGATCTGGTACAGGGTGGCTCCGTGCCACCAGCGGGGCTCGATCTGGGGCGTGTCCATGGTTCTCCTCGGCGATGTGAGCGGCTGGGCCGGGCGGTGCAGGGACTCGCCTCCCTGTACTGAACGCCTGACGGGCGCAATGCATTCTGGCCGGCCCGCCGAGCCCCGCCCGGCCGGCCCCGCCCGGCCTGCCCTGCCCGGCCGGCCCTGCCGAGCCAGCACCGCCCTGGGCGAAACCACCTCGAGTCTGGGTTGGCCCGGCCCCCGCCTTGCCTTGCTTCCCGGACAGGCGGAGACTGGTCAGATGAGACCGGCTATCGAGCTGATCGCGGTGATCCTGCTGCCTACGGCGCTGGGGTACTCCCTGCTAGGCAGTGGTCGGCTGGTCCGCTGGGTCGCGGAACGGCGCAGGGCGGTCCGCTTCCGCACGCAGGCGCCGGTGACGGCCGAGCCGATCGAGCGGCTGGGTGCGCGGATGCGCCGCCTCCGCGCCGAGCTGGAGGCTCTGGAGACCCGGACCGACGTGCAGGCCAAGGGGGTCAAGCTGCGTGCAGTCCGCGGTGCGTACCTGGACCTGCTGAGGGTCGCCTGTGACCGGCTGGACGTCAGCCCGCTGCCGCCGGGAGACCGGGTTCCGCAGGCCGAGATCTACCGGGCCGAGGCCGGGCTGCGCGGGAACGGCCTGGACGTCCGGGAAACCGCCTCCCGCTGAACAAGTTCCGCCCCGGATTCCCGGCGTACGATCACACTGTGGTACGCGTCCTGGCCGTCTCCGACGTGGTCGAGGAAGGCTTGTATGCCGACATCGGCCCGGTACGTGGCGCCGATCTCATCCTGGGCTGCGGCGATCTGCCATTCGAGTACCTGGGCTACCTGATGAACGCGCTCGACGTGCCGCTGGTCTTCGTGCCTGGTAATCACGACCCTGACCTGTCCGGATACCGGGTCAGCCGGGCCGGCCTGACGCTGCGCGCGGGGCTCCCGGCCCGGGCGCCGTGGCCGGACGGGGCGGTCAGCGCGGACGGCCGGGTGGTGGACGTGGCCGGCCTGCGGATCGCCGGCCTGGGCGGCTGCCGCCGCTATCATCCCGGCCCGAATCAGTACAGCGACCGGCAGCAGGCCCGGCGGGCCCGGCGGCTGGCCGCCCGGGCCCGACTGCACCGCGGAGGCCCTGCTCGTCTGCGCCAGCTTCGCGGCGGGGCCGGCCAGCACGGGCTGGACGTGCTCGTGACCCACGCTCCACCCCGCGGCGTAGGCGACGGGACCGACCCGGTGCACCAGGGCTTCCCCGCCCTTAACGTCCTCGCGGCCCGGCTGCAGCCCGCCCTGCTCCTGCACGGCCACGTGGACCCCGATCCAGCGGGCCAGCGGGACCACACGCTCGGCAGCACGCTCGTCCGCAACGCCACCGGATGGCAGCTGTTCGACTTCGACCCCGCGACGGGCCGGGTCGCCGACGTGACCGGGCACCACAGTGCCGGCCACAACCGGGCCGGCCACAACCGGGCGGGCTGGAAGCGGGCTGAGCCCGACGGGGCTGAGCACGACCGGGCGGGCTGGAACAGTGCCCGCTGATACCGGGTTCCCCCGGGCCGACGTGGAGAACGACTTCCAGCGTGCCCGGCGGCGCCAGGTGCTGGCCCGGCTGTCGCAGCGGCTGCGCCGCGAACCGGACGACGTCAACCTCATCCTGCCCTTCGACGAGGTCGTCGCCGCGCTCGGCATGACCGGCGAGCGGAAGCTGGGCCTGCAGGTGATCAAGCTGGACACCGTGGTAGGCACGGTGGACTCCACCCGGGACTTCGACCGCCGCTTCCGGCCCACCTCAGGCCGGATCCGCGAACGCTGGGAGCGCCTGGCCCTGGCCCAGCGCCGCGGCGAGTCGATCCCGCCCATCGACGTGTACCGCGTCGGCGACCTGCACTTCGTGGTCGACGGGCATCACCGGGTCTCGATCGCCCTGGCCACGGGGCAGAAGACGATCGACGCCTACGTGACAGAGATCCTCACGGCGGTGCCCGCCCGGGGCATCCAGCGCCGCGGGGACCTGCTCTACAAGAGCTACGAGCGGCTGTTCCGGTCGCGGGTCAAGCTTTCGGCCCAGGCCTACGCCAAGATCACGTTCTCCGATCCCTGGGGCTACGCGGAACTCGGTGAGGCCGTGGAGGCCTGGGGGTTCCGCCTCATGCAGCACGAGCACAAGTTCTACGACCGGACCGAGGCGTCCCGGCGCTGGTTCACCGAGGAATTCACCCCGGTCGTGCGCATGCTGCACGCGGCCGACCTGGTCGGCTCGGGTACCGACGCGGAGGCCTACCTGACCATCGCCCGGGAGCGCTACCGGCTGATCCGCACGCACGAATGGAACGACGAGGTCATCGAGGAACTCCAGCGGCAGTTCCGCGGCCCCCGCTGGCACATCCGCAGCCCAATCGCCGCGCTGCACCCGCAGGAGAAGGACAGCGGCACAGCCGGGGACGAGCAGGGTGCAGCCGCGGACGAGCACGGCACGGCCGCGGACGAGCACGGTGCAGCCCCGGACGAGCAAGGTGCCGCCGCGGATGAGGACTGCGGCACGGCCGCTAATGAGGACGGCCACGCAACCGCGGACTGAACGCAGCAGCCCCGCCGCAGGACGCGGCGGGGCCGCCGCCGGTTACTGCGGCGGCGTGGCCGCAGAGCCGGTGTCCTGCCCGGTGGTCCCGGCCTCGGCCTGCGCCGGGGCGGCGCTGGCCGCAGGGGCGTCGCCGTCCGCCGGGCGCGCCGGGCTGGCGGGCGTGCCGGAGTCGCCCAGGGTCAGGTTCTGGCCGGTGGACGGGTCGAAAACGTGCAGCTTCCGGGCGTCCAGCCAGAGCTCCACGTTCTCCCCCTCGGTGATGCGCGTGGCCGGGTCAAGCCTGGCCACCACGGTTTCCCCGGTCGCTCCCGTGTCCGCCCGCCCGGAATCCCGGGCCAGCTCGTTCAGCTCGGCCACTTCCACGTTGCCCAGCTCCTGGGTGAAGTACACGTACTTCTCCGACCCGAGCGACTCCAGCACATCGATGGAGGTCTGGAACGTGATCCCGTCGCCCCGGATGTCGGGGGCGACCAGCGCGGGGTCTTCGAAGTCCTCCGGGCGGATGCCCACGATCACGTCGCGGCCGGCCCCGGAACCTGCCATCGCCTGCCGCACTCTGCCGGAGATCGGGATGTCCCCGAACCCGGTGCGCAGAGCCCCCTCCTCCAGCGTGCCAGCCAGGAAGTTCATCGAGGGTGAGCCGATAAAGCCGGCCACGAACAGGTTCACCGGCCGCTCATAGAGTTCCTCCGGCGAGGCCACTTGCTGGAGCATGCCATTGCGCATGACCGCGACCCGGTCGCCGAGCGTCATGGCCTCGACCTGGTCGTGGGTCACGTAGACCATGGTGGTGCCCAGCCGCCGCTGGATCCGCGACACCTCGGTGCGCATCTGCACCCGCAGCTTGGCGTCCAGGTTGGACAGCGGCTCGTCCATCAGGAACGCGGACGGGTCACGGACGATGGCCCGGCCCATCGCCACCCGCTGCCGCTGGCCGCCGGACAGGTTGGCCGGCTTGCGGTCCAGGTGCTGGGTCAGGTCCAGGATCCGCGCCGCCTCGTTGACCTTCTCGTCGATGACGTTCTGCGGGGTCTTGGCCAGCTTGAGCGCGAAGCCCATGTTCTGCCGGACCGTCATGTGCGGGTACAGCGCGTAGCTCTGGAAGACCATGGCGATGTCGCGGTCTTTGGGTGTCATGTTGTTGACCACCTTGCCGCCGATGCGCAACTCGCCCTCGGTGATGTCTTCCAGGCCCGCGATCATGTTGAGCGTGGTGGACTTTCCGCAGCCGGACGGGCCGACCAGGATGACGAACTCGCCGTCGGCGATGTCCAGGTTGATCTTGTCAACGGCCAGCGCACCATCGGGGTAGCGCTTGGTGACGTTGTCCAGAACGATTTCAGCCACTGGTCTCTCCTTCGCTCCGCTAGCCCTTGACCGCGCCGGCTGTCAGCCCCGCGACGATCCGACGCTGGAAGAACAGCACGAAGATAATGATGGGAATGGTGATGACCACCGCCGCCGCGGAGATCGACCCGGTCGGCACGGCGAACTGTGAGTCCCCGGTGAAGAAGGACAGCGCCGCCGGCGCGGTGCGGGAGGCGGTCGTCGCGGTCAGCGTGATTGCCAGCAGGAACTCGTTCCAGCAGAACAGGAAGACCAGGATCGCCGTGGTGACCATGCCCGGGGCCGCCAGCGGCGCGATGACCCGGACGAACGCCTGGAACGGGGTGGCCCCGTCCACCTTGGCCGCCTTCTCCAGCTCCCACGGGATCTCCCGGAAGAACGCGGACAGTGTGTAGATGCCGAGCGGCAGGCCGGTCGCGATGTAGGGGATGATCAGCCCGGGCCAGGTGTTGAACAGGCCGAGGAGCCGCTCGATGTTGAACAGCGGGGTGGCCAGCGCGATGGCGGGGAACATCGCGATCAGCAACGACACTCCGATCAGCACGCTCTTGCCCGGAAAACGCAGCCGGGCCACCGCATACGCCGCCATGGAGGCCAGCACGACCGCGATGAACGTGGCGATGGCCCCGATGCCGATCGAGTTGAGCAGCGGGCGCAGGAAGGTGGACGTGGTCAGGATGCCGGAGTAGTTACTCCACGTCCAGTCCACTGGGAAGTAGGTCGGGTCGGTGATCGAGGCGGTCGTCTTGAACGACAGGGAGACGATCCAGATCAGCGGGATCAGCACGACCACGATCGTGACGATGTTGGCGACACTCCAGCCAACCTTCTGCGGTGTCGTCGTAGCCATCAGCCGCGCATCTCCCTTACTCGCATCGCCGCCCTCATCGCTGGAGGTCCGTTCCAGGAGCGGCCGTGCCGAAGCCCTTGATGAAGACGAACGCGATGATCGCGACGCAGATCAGGATCAGCACTGACATCGCCGACCCGAGACCGAAGTTCAGCCCGGTGAACAGATTGTCGTAGTTGAGGATGGACACCGATCCGGTGCCGTTGTTGCCCTGGGTGAGGATGAAGATGTTGTCGAAGATCCGGAATGCGTCCAGCGACCGGAACAGCAGCGCCACCAGGATCGCGGGCTTCATCAGCGGCAGCATGATCCGGGTGAACCGCTGCCAGGCGGTCGCCCCATCTACCTTGGCCGCCTTGAGCAGGTCCTCGGGTACCAGGGACAGCCCGGCCATCAGCAGCAGCGCCATGAACGCCGTGGTCTTCCAGATCTCGGCCAGGATGATGATCGCAATCGCCTTGGGCTGCGAGGTCAGCGGCGCGGAGTTGCCGAACAGCGCGGACAAGTACCCGGTACTCGGCGTCCAGGCGTACAGCCAGCTGAACGCGGCGGCCACGGTCACGATTCCGTAGGGGATCAGGATCGCGGTGCGGATCCCGCCCTTCCCCCAGATCGTCCGGTACATCAGCAGCGCCAGTCCCATGCCGAGCACGAACTCGATGCCCACCGACACCACCGTGATAATGATGGTCACCACCAGCGCGTGCCACCAGAACGGCGAGCTGAGGATAGCCCCGTAGTTGCTCAGCCCGACGAACTTGGTCAGCTGCGGGGCGGACAGGATGTACCGCTGCAGCGATATGTAGATCGCGTAGCCGATGGGGTACGCGGTCACCGCCACCATCACGATCACCGCGGGCGCACACAGCAGCCAGCCCAGCCGGCGTTCCGCGCGGGCGCCCTCGGACAGGGGCGCCCGTCCGCGCCGCCGGGCGACGGGTTCCTGGGCGGTAACCGGAGGAGTAACGGTGGTCATGTCTCCACCTCTCTCTGCGTGCGCGGGGCGCTCACGGAGTTAGCCCCTTTCCGGTCAGGGCGTTGTTGATCTGCGTTCTCAGGCTCTGCTCAGTGCTCACCGGGTTGATGGAGTTGGGCGGCGACACCAGGTGCGAGATCGCCACGGACACGACCTGGTACAGCGGGGTCTTGGGCCGCACGGACCCGTTGTTGACCTGCTGCAGGATCAGCTGCCGGAACGGGTAGGGGCCCTGCATCTTCGGGTTGCTGTACACGCTGGCCAGCGTGGGCGGCAGCCCCCCCTCGACCGCGGCGGTCAGCTGGTTCTGGGCATTGCGCAGGCACAGTACGGCCTGCTGCGCGAGCGCGGGATGGGGTGAGTAAGAGCTGACCGCCAGGTCGATGCCGCCAATCGTCACCTTGGCCCGGGTGCCCGGTATAACGCTCGGGTACGGCGCCCACTTGAACACCTTGAACAGCTTGGGGTTGTCGGCCTTCATCGACGGATAGACGTAGGGGTAGTTCAGCTCGAACGCGGCCGTGCCGGCCTCCATGGCCAGCCGGTTCTGGTCCTCCATCTGCACTCCGAGCGACGGATCGGCCGAAGATGAGCTGGCCAGCGTCTTCATGATCGACAGCGCCTTGACCGCGGGCGCCCCAAGCTGGGCCTTGGTCGAGGTGGGGTTCAGGATGCTGCCGCCCGCGCTGGCTATCAGCGTGTTGAACCAGACGACGACGCCCTCGTACTGGGCGCCCTGGATCTCGATCAGGTGCGGCTTGCCCTGCTTGGCCAGCGCCTGGGCGTCCGCGAACATCTGCGCCCACGTCTTGGGCGGGGTCTTGACCAGGTCCGAGCGGTACCAGAGCAGCTGGGTGTTGCTGTTGTAGGGCACCGCCACCAGCTTCCCATGCCAGATCGCGGTCTGCAGCGGCCCCTTCAGCGTGCCAGCGATGGCCGCCGCCTTGGCCTGGCCGGTCCACGGCCGGATCCAGCCGGCGGTGGCGAACTCGGGCTCCCACGTGACGTCGAGGCCGAGGATGTCCATCGAGGGGTCATGGGCGGCCAGTCGCCGCGCCATCTGCAGCCGCTGCTGGTCGGCGGCGGTCTGCAGCTTGTCGTAGACAATGGTGTAGCGCCCGTGGCTGGCTTTGCTGCAATTGTCCGCCGCCGACTGGACCGCCCCCGACGGGTCAGGGAAGTTGTAGAACTGCAGCGTCACCGGACCGGTGCTGGCGTTGCTGGTCCCGCACGCGGCCAGCGCGGAGGAGGCCAGGGCTACTCCGGTGGCAGCCACCAGCAGAACGCGGAGACGGGAGCGGCTCCGGGCTCGGCGTCTAGGTTTCGGCGCCAAGGGGGGCCGCTGTGGACTGGCCTGGCGATCACTGCCACCGATCATGGTGCCTCCCGCGGCCTGATGCTTCTTTGCACCTGTCACCCCTGCCGTTGACGCCAACGGTAGAGCCTTTCCCCACCTGTAACAAGGGATGCACTTCTGGGGAACTTTTGCTAGCCTGCCATGCCGCAATGGATCACTGCTGACACGATTTGACCGCAGTTCCCGGGATCACAGGCATCATGCATGATCCGTCCAGAAATGTGCAATGGACTTACCATGACGCGGGGTTCCCCTAATGCGGGCCCTGGCGGAGCAGCGGGGTCACGACGTCAGCGGCGTCAGCGGGTCACAAGATCAGCAGGATCCGCTAAGTCAGCGGATCACGAGGTCAGACGGGTCCCGCTAGGCAACTGGGTCCGCTAGGTCGGCGGGCGGGTTCCGCCGCGGCAGGCGCCCCGGCCCGGGTCCCGCTGATGGTGGCGCTGCCCAGCACGGTGTCGCCGTCGTACAGGACCGCGGCCTGCCCCCTGGCCACACCCTGGGCCGGCCGGTCCAGGGTGATCCGGAGCATGTCCCCCACCGGCCCGCCCGGTCGCAGGGAAACGGTGGCCCGGTGGACCTCGCCGTGGGCCCGCAGCTGGACCAGGCAGTTCCGCGCCTCGCGCAGCGGCCCGCACCCGCTCCACACCGGCCGCTCGGCCAGGATCTCCTGCACGTCCAGGGACTCGCGCGGCCCGACGGTCACGGTTCGCGTCACCGGCTCGATGTCCAGCACGTAACGCGGCCGGCCGTCCGCAGCCGGCACCCCGACCCGCAGCCCCTTACGCTGGCCGATGGTGAAGCCGAAGGCCCCGTCGTGCGTGCCGACCGGCGTCCCGTCCTCGGCCACGATACGGCCCGGCGCGTCGCCCAGCCGGCCCGCCAGGAACGACCGCGTGTCCCCGTCCGGGATGAAGCAGACGTCGTGGCTGTCCGGCTTGCTGGCCACCGCCATCCCCCGCGCGGCGGCTTCCTCGCGGACCTCGGCCTTGGTCGAGGAGCCCAGCGGGAACATGGACCGGCTCAGCTGCTCGCGGCTGAGGACGGCCAGCACGTACGACTGGTCCTTGCCCAGGTCCACGCTGCGCACCAGGCGGCCGTCGCGCAGCCGGGCGTGATGGCCGGTGCAGACCGCGTCGAACCCGAGCGCCACGGCCCGGTCCAGCACCGCCGCGAACTTGATCTTCTCGTTGCAGCGCAGGCAGGGGTTGGGGGTGCGGCCCGCGGCGTACTCGGCCACGAAGTCAGCGACCACGTCCCGGTCGAACCGCTCGGCCATGTCCCACACGTAGAACGGGATGCCGATCACGTCCGCGGCCCGGCGGGCGTCACGGGCGTCCTCCACCGTGCAGCAGCCCCGTGCGCCTGAGCGGTAGGACTGGGGATTCGAGGACAGCGCAAGATGGACGCCGGTCACCTCGTGACCAGCGTCCGCGGCGCGAGCGGCGGCCACCGCCGAGTCCACTCCCCCGGACATGGCGGCCAGCACGCGAAGACGGTTCATCGCCTACCGAGCCTACGCGCCGCCGGCCCGCCCCGCGCCACGCCGCCGCCTGCCACAGCCCGGGGCCGCGGCGGGCGATGGCCGGCCCCGCCGTCAGCCGGCTGCGGCCGATGATGGCGCCGGGCGCGCCGGAGCGGCCCGGGGGATCGCGGCTCCTCACGCTCGCCTGCCATTGACTGCACATGGCCGGCCGGGTGGGAAACCTTTCGCCCGTTTCCGGCGGCCAGGGATGGGCCACGCGAGCGGTTCGTTGCGGAAAGTTTTAACGCTCAGGCGGGGCGGACGGTCAGCGGGCGGCGCGCCGGGCCCGCTGCACGGCCTCCCCGATGGCCGCGCCCAGCGCGTCCGCGTCGCCGGAGGTGGAGGTGTGGCCCAGCGAGAAGCGCAGCGACGCGCGGGACCTGGCCTCGTCCGCGCCCATGGCGAGCAGCACGTGGCTGGGCTGGGCCACGCCGGCGGTGCAGGCCGACCCGGTCGAGCAGGCGATGCCCTTGGCGTCGAGCAGCATCAGCAGCGCGTCGCCCTCGCAGCCCGGGAAGGAAAAGTGCGCGTTGCCGGGCAGGCGGCCGGGCCCGGCGGGCGGGCCGTTCAGGATGGCGTCCGGCACGGCCGTCATGACCTGGGCGATCAGGTCGTCGCGGAGCTTGGCCAGCCGGGCGGCCTCTTCGTCCCGGCGGCCGGCCATGACCGCCGCCGCGACCGCGAACGCGCGGATGGCCGGCGCGTCGAGCGTGCCCGAGCGCACCTCGCTCTCCTGGCCGCCGCCGTGCAGGACGGGGACCGGCTGGACTCCGCGGGCCAGCAGCAGCGCTCCCGCGCCCACCGGGCCGCCGAACTTGTGCCCGGTGACGGTCATCGCGTCCGCGCCGCTGGCCGCGAAGCTGACCGGCAGCTGGCCGGCCGCCTGCACGGCGTCGGTGTGGAACGGGATCCCGTGCTCCCGGGCCAGCGCGGCGAGCTCGGCGATCGGCTGGACCACGCCCACCTCGTTGTTGGCCCACATCACGGTGACCAGGGCGACGGCGTCCGGGCCGGCGGCGATGGCCTCGGCCAGCGTGGCGGGGTGGAGCACCCCGGCCTCGTCGACCGGCAGCCAGTGCTCGTCGGCGTCCTCGTGCCCGGCCAGCCAGTGCACCGAGTCCAGCACCGCGTGGTGCTCGATCGCGGTGGCCAGCACCCGGCGGGGCGCGGTTCTTGACGGGCCAGTGCCGGACGGGCCAGTGCCGGCCGCGCGGCGCGCCCAGTACAGGCCCTTGACCGCGAGGTTGTCGGCCTCGGTGCCGCCGCTGGTGAAGATCACCTCGCTGGGCCGGGCACCGAACACCTCGGCGATCTGCTCCCGCGACTCCTCGACCACGCGCCGGGCGCGGCGGCCCGCGTTGTGCAGGGACGAGGGATTGCCGAGCTGGCCCAGTTCCTCGGTCATGGCCGCGAGGGCCTCGGGCAGCATCGGCGTGGTGGCCGCGTGGTCCAGGTAGACCACGCAGTCCTCAGCCGGCCGCGGGCTCGCGGCCGCGTAGTCGATGTACCCCATGACGGATTTCAGCCTAGTGGGCGATCTGGGCCGCAGGCACGCCACGCGGCGTGTTCCTGGCCGGGCCCTAGCTCGCCGAGCGCCGCTCGACCTCCTCGGTCAGCTGGGGCACGACCTGGAACAGGTCGCCGACCACGCCGAAGTCGGCGAGCTCGAAGATCGGCGCCTCGGGGTCCTTGTTGATCACCATGATGGTCTTGGAGGTCTGCATCCCGGCCCGGTGCTGGATCGCCCCGGAGATGCCCACCGCCAGGTACAGCTGCGGGGAGACGGTCTTCCCCGTCTGGCCCACCTGGAACTGGTGCGGGTACCAGCCCGCGTCGGTGGCTGCCCGGGACGCGCCCACGGCCGCGCCGAGGGAGTCGGCCAGCTTCTCGATCAGGGCGAAGTTGTCGGCGTTGCCGACGCCGCGGCCGCCGGACACCACGATCGCGGCCTCGGTGAGCTCGGGCCGCTCGCCACGCTCGGCCACCACCCGTTCGGTGACCCTGGCCGCCTTGGCCGCGTCGCTCAGCTCGACCCCGGCCGGCTCGATCTCCGCGGCGGCCGGCGCGGGCTCGGCCGTGACGGAGTTGGGCCGCACCGCGACGATCGGGGTCCCGGTCCGCACGGTGGACTGCACGTTGATCGCGCCGCCAAAGATGGACTGCTCGGCGACCAGCCCGCCGTCACCGGGAGCGAGCCCGACGGCGTCGGTGAGGACGCCGGAGTCGATCTTGACCGCCAGCCGGCCGGCGATTTCCTTGCCCTCGCCGGTGGCGGCGAGCAGCACGGCCGCCGGGGACTTCTGCGCGACCAGCCCGGCCAGCACCTCGGCCGCGGGGGCGACCACGTAGTCAGCGATGTCGCCGCCGTCGGCCACGTAGACCTTGGCCGCGCCGAACTCGGCCAGCCGCTCCCGGCCGGCCTCCGCGCCCGCACCGATCCAGACCGCCGCGGGCTCGCCGAACTGGCGGGCCAGGGTGAGCAGCTCACCGGTAACCTTCTTGACCGCCTCGCCGTCGTGCTCGGCGAGAACCAGAACCTCAGCCATGGTCGGCCGTCCTTCCTTCCCTGCTCAATGAAGCCGTGCCCCTCGGAAGCGGGCTCAGGTGACCTGGGGCTCAGATGAACTTCTGGCCGGCCAGGTACTCGGCGGCCTTGGTCCCGCCGTCTCCCTCGTCCTTCACGACCGTGCCCGCCTGCCGCGGCGGCCGGTTCGCGAAGCTGGCCACCGCGGTGGCCGCCGAGGCCAGGCCGACCTGGCCTGGATCGATCCCGGTGTCGGCCAGGGTGACCGTCTCGACCGGCTTCTTCTTGGCCGCCATGATGCCCTTGAACGAGGGGTACCGCGGCTCGTTGATCTTCTCCACCACGCTGATCACGGCGGGCAGGCTGGACTCGATCTTGTCGTAGCCGTAGTCCTGCTGCCGGTGGATCCGCAGCGTGGTCCCGTCCACCTCGACCTTGCTGGCCAGCGAGACCTGCGGGACGCCGAGCCGCTCGGCCAGCATGGCGGCCATCACGCCCATCCGCGCGTCGGTGGACTCAGCACCCAGGATGACCAGGTCGAAGCCGATCCGGCCCAGGACCTGGGCCATGACCGCCGACGTCTGGAGCGCGTCCGATCCGGCCAGGCCGTCGTCGATGACGTGCACCGCCTTGTCCGCGCCCATGGACAGCGCCTTGCGGATCGACTCGCTGGCCTTCTCCGGGCCCATGGTCAGGATCGTGACCTCGCCCTCGTGCGCCTCGGCGAGGCGCAGGCCTTCCTCGATGGCGTACTCGTCGAGTTCGTTGATGACCCCGTTGACCGATGCCCGGTCCAGGCGCGAGTCCTCGGGCCTCAGGGTCCGTTCCGCCCACGTGTCCGGCACCTGCTTCACGCACACGACGATGTTCATGCCGGCGGCCAACCTCCTACGTCAGTTGCCGCAATCCAGGACTGGCCTCTGGCTGGCCAGGCTGGGCCCGGTATGCGGCGTCGCATCTTAAGAGTGCCAAATGGTGTTTCCTGGCTCGCCCCCCGGGGGTCCCCTAGCGTCCAGCGGAGAGCCGGCCGGGGGTCAGCGGGGGGCTAGCCAGGATGTTACTTACTGGTAGCTTACTCCCGCCTCCGCGGCGTCGACCACGTTGGCCAGCAGCATGGCCCGGGTCATCGGGCCGACTCCGCCCGGCATGGGGGCGAGATAGCCGGCCACCTCCCGGACTTCGGGCGCGACGTCGCCGGCCAGGCCGGCCTCGGTCCGGGTGATCCCCACGTCCAGGACCGCCGCCCCGGGCCTGATCATGTCCGGGGTCAGCAGGCCGGGGCGGCCCGCGGCGACCACCACGATGTCCGCGGCCCGGGTGTGCCCGGCCAGGTCTTTGGTCCCCGTGTGGCAGAGGGTCACGGTGGCGTTCTCGGTGCGCCGGGTCAGCAGCAGCCCCAGCGCCCGGCCCACGGTGATCCCGCGGCCGATCACGGCGACGTCGGCCCCGGCAATCGGCACGTCGTAGCGGCGGAGCAGCTCCACGATGCCCCGCGGGGTGCAGGGCAGCGGCCCCGGCTCGGTCAGGACGAGCCGGCCCAGGTTCAGCGGGTGCAGCCCGTCCGCGTCCTTGTCCGGATCGATCCGGCTCAGCACGACGTTCGCGTTGATCCCGGCCGGCAGCGGCAGCTGGACGATATAGCCGGTGCAGGCCGGGTCGGCGTTCAGCTCGTCCACCACCGCCTCGACTTGCTCCTGGGTCGCGTCGGCGGCCAGGTCCCGGCGGATGCTGGCGATGCCCACCTCGGCGCAGTCCCGGTGCTTGCCGTTGACGTAGGCGCGGCTGCCCGGATCGTCGCCGACCAGGACGGTGCCCAGGCCAGGCTGGATCCCGCGGGCGGCCAGCGCGGCCACCCGCTCCTTGAGCTCGGCCTTGATCGCGGCCGCGGTCGCCTTCCCGTCCAGGATGATCGCCGTCATCCCTTACCCCCGTCGGTGGAAGCCGGCCCGTCGGTGGAAGCTGGCCCGTCAGTGGAAGAAATGGCGCACTCCGGTGAGGTACATGGTGACGCCCGCCTGCTCGGCCGCCTCGATGCTGAGCTGGTCGCGGATGGACCCGCCCGGCTGGACCACGGCCCGGATCCCGGCCGCGGTCAGCACCTCCAGGCCGTCCGGGAACGGGAAGTACGCGTCGCTGGCCGCGACCGACCCGGCCGCGCGCTCACCCGCCCGGGACACCGCCAGCCGGGCCGCGTTGACCCGGTTGACCTGGCCCATGCCCACGCCCACCGTGGCCAGCCCGGAGGCCAGCAGGATGGCGTTGGACTTGACGCTGCGGATGGCCCGCCAGGCGAAGGCCAGGTCGGCGAGCATGTCCGGCGAGGCGGGCTGCCCGGTCTTGAGTTCCCAGCCGGCCGGGTCGTCGCCGGGCGCGTCGATCTCGTCCGGGGTCTGCAGCAGCAGGCCGCCGTTGACCTGCCGCCATTCCGGCACGTGGCTGCCCCGGACGGGCGGCGGGCAGGTCAGCAGGCGCAGGTTCTTGCTGCCCGACAGGATGTCCAGCGCCTCGTCCTCGAAGCCCGGCGCGATCACGATCTCGGTGAAGATGTCCTTGACCTGGGCGGCCATCTCCACGGTGACCACGCCGTTAGTGGCGATGACCCCGCCGAAGGCCGACTGCGGATCGCACGCGTTCGCCTTCCGGTGCGCCTCGGCCAGGCCGGTGCCGAGGGCGATGCCGCACGGGTTGGAGTGCTTGATGATGGCCACGCAGGGCTGGATGAAGTCGAACGCGGCCCGCCAGGCCGCGGCGGCGTTGACGTAGTTGTTGTAGGACATGGCCTTGCCGTGCAGCTGGGTGGCCCCGGCGATGCCCGCCGCCCCGTCCGCGCCTGCACTGCCCTGGCCAGAACTGCCCTGGCCAGAACTGCCCTGGCCAGCAGTGCTGCGGGCGTATAGGGCGGCGCGCTGGTGCGGGTTCTCGCCGTACCGGAGTACCTCCCGCCGGGTCCACAGCGCTGCGGTCACGTCCGGCCAGCCGGTTTCCTGCGCCGTCTCGTCCGGCGCGTAACCGGAGGCGAACCAGGACGCGACCGCGCAGTCGTAGGCGGCGGTGTGCGCGTAGGCCCGGGCGGCCAGCCGGCGTCGCTGCTCCAGGGTGAACCCGCCGGCGGCCACCGCCGCCTCGACGTCCCCGTACCGGGACGGGTCGGTGATGACGGCGACATGCTGGTGATTCTTGGCTGCCGCGCGGACCATGGCCGGGCCGCCGATGTCGATCTGCTCGACGCATTCGGCCGGCGTGGCGCCGCTGCTCACCGCGGCCTCGAACGGGTACAGGTTGGACACCAGCAGCTGGAACGGCGCGATGCCGAGCTCGTCCAGCCGGGCCTGGTGGGCCGGCTTGCCCAGGTCGGCGAGGAGCCCGGCGTGCACCGCGGGGTGCAGCGTCTTCACCCGGCCGTCGAGGGCCTCCGGGAACCCGGTGACGTCCTCGACCCGGGTCACCGGGACGCCGGCGGCACTGATCGTGTCGGCGGTGCTGCCGGTGCTGACGATCTCCACC
Organism: uncultured Actinomycetes bacterium; assembly: GCA_963723595.1. Taxonomy (GTDB): domain Bacteria; phylum Actinomycetota; class Actinomycetes; order Streptosporangiales; family Streptosporangiaceae; genus RYN-230. The sequence goes on along the minus strand of CAVRRQ010000006.1, from coordinate 790,997 downwards.
CCCGCGCCGTGCAGCGAGCGCGCCAGGTCACTGAGCCCCGTCTTGTCGTACACGCTGACCAGTGCTCTCCTGATGGGGGCCCGCCCGATCGCTACCGTCGTCACCGCCCGATCCTCACCTTCCTGCCGTGCACGGCCCACCCGTCGCGGACCATCCGGCCCACAGTCTCCACGAGCAGGACCCGCTCGGCCACCTTGACCCGCTCGTGCAGGGTCGTCTCGTCGTCGTCGTCCAGCACCGGGACCGCCGCCTGGGCGATCACCGGGCCGGTGTCGGTGCCCGCGTCCACCAGGAACACGGTGCACCCGGTCAGCTTCACCCCGTGCTCGAGCGCGTCCCGCACGCCGTGCATGCCCGGGAACGCGGGCAGCAGGGCCGGGTGGGTGTTGATCAGGCGGCCGCCGAACGCGTCCAGGAACGGCGGGCCGACCAGCTTCATGAACCCGGCCAGGATGACCAGGTCCGGCCGGGCCTGGCGGCAGGACGCGGTGAGCGCCTCGTCCCAGTCCGCGCGGCCCGGGTAATCCTTGAGCCGGTGCGTGAACGTGGGTACGTCCGCCTTCTCCGCCCGGGCCAGCGCCTCGATGCCGGTCCGGTCGGCACCAACCGCCACCACGTCGGCCCCGTAGGCCGGGTCCGCGCACGCATCCAGCAAGGCCTGCAGGTTCGTTCCCGCGCCCGAGACCAGGACCACCAGGCGTGCGCGCATGCGGCCACGATAACCGCATCGGGGCAGTGGGATTGCCTACCGGGCTGGGCTTGCCCACCGGCGTGGACAGGGCAAAATAGGAGGCTGTGTCCGCCTCCGTCCCCCCGGATCCCCCGGCACCTGACCCCTGGAGCACCCGCTGATGCCCCCAGTAGTCCAGCCGTCACCGCCCCCTGAGCCCTCCCCTGCGGAGTCCGCCCCCGCCACGCCGGACGCGGCGGCCCTGGGCACGCCCCCGGATCGACGCGCCGAGCGGGACCGCCGCGCGGAGCAGGCCACGCCTCCTCCGGCGGAAGCGCCTCCCGGTCTGGGCGCGCGGCAGCCACTGCTGGCCCCGGCGAAGCGCAGGCCGGCCGGCAGCGTCGATCCGGCGCATCAGCAGCGGACGGTCGCGGGGTTCTTTCTCGCCGTGCTCAGCCTGTTCGGCGTGCTCGGGCTGAGCAATTTCCAGCGGGGCGTCTACATCGTGGTGTTCGCCCTGGTCGCCGGGGCCATGGCCATCTGGCTGGCGGGCACCGCGATCCGGCGGGCGCGGCGCGGCGGGACCGCCGGGCCGCGGGGCTCGGTCGTGGTCATCGCGATCGGCGGGGCGGGAGTGCTGGTCAGCAGCGTCCTGCTGGCCGGGTTCGCGCTGCTCGGCCACCAGGCGTCGGTGTTCTCCCAGTGCCTGAGCGGCGCGAACACGGTCGCCGCCCAGCAGGCCTGCCAGACCCAGTTCACGCGGGCGGTCAGGAACGCCACGCGCTGACCGGGCTACAGCCTCGTGGTCAGGCCCGGGGTTAGTTAGGGGAGGGCCGCCGGGCCGGGCGGCTCCGCCCGCCCCCCGTCGCCGGTGTCCTCCGCGTCACCCCACGGATCGACGTAGAGGTAGTGCCCGTCCGTCCCGGTCCCGGGATCCCCGGCCAGCCTGGATCCCGTGGCCCGGGGGCCAGGCTTCAGCGGGCCAGGTCCCAGCGGGCCGGCTCCTGCGGTCCCAGCCCCGGGGAAGACCAGCCCGGCGGCGGCCAGACGGCGGATCCGGACCCAGTTCACCAGGCCGGCGGTGACCGCGGCGGCCACGCCGACCTCGAGCACGGAGACCACGCCAGCCTGCCAGCCGGACGGCCCGACCGCGGTCAGCCGGTCGCTGCCCAGCGGGCCGCCCGCGAACGCCGCGAGCAGGCCCAGGGCGAATCCGGTGGCCACGCCGCAGGCGAAGCCCCACAGGGGCGCCAGTTCGAGGGCCAGGGTGGGTGCCGCCCGGGCGGTGAGCAGCCCGCCGAAGGCCCCGGCCAGGTACGGCACGCTGAGCATGAGCATGGACACCCAGCCGGGCATGGACGCGTGCGCCCCGGCCGGCAGCGCCGCCAGCATCGGCAGCATCGGCAGTGACCCGAGCGCGGACCCGGTGGGGGCGACCACGGTGCCGGTACCGAACGCGAAACCAGGGCCCAGCGTGTAGCAGATCGACCACACGACGGCGTTGGGCACGTAGGCGATCTGGGCCAGCAGCAGCAGGGCCCCGCCGACCACTCCGGGCGCGAGTGCCACGTTGACCGACCGGAAACCGCTCATGCTGGCGCTGAGCGAGGCGCCGGCCAGGATCGCGCCCGCCCCGGTCAGCACGGCGAGCGCGCCGACCGACCCGAGGAACACGCCCCGGGGGCGCGGGGGCAAAAGGTGGATCAGGCGGCGCCAGGGAGCCAGCGCCCGGGCTCCGCCGAGTCCCCCGGCCACCAGGGCGATCAGGAAGCCGGACACGACCGCCTGCGGTAGCGAGGGCGTGGCCAGCGTGGACTGCCCGGCCAGCGCCAGCGCGCCAGCGACCAGCGCGTACGGGACGGCCAGGGCCAGCGCCGCGTAGCCGACCTCGGGGAGCCGGGTCACCCGGCCCTGCCGGACCACCCAGCGGCCCGCGGTCCACAGCAGCGCCCCGGGGATCAGCACCAGGCCCAGCGGCAGCATCCCGATCCGCCCGGTCCCGATCCGGCCGGTCCCGTGCAGCGCGAAGCCCACGTGGTGGCCCACCAGCCAGAGGTCCGCGGCGGTGCGCAGCACGCCGGTCAGCCCGACGCCCGCGTGCGGCGCGGCGATCCAGCCCGCGAGCACCAGCAGGGTGATGACGACCAGACCGCTGCCCGCGGCGGCACACGCCGCGATGGCGCCCGTGACCACCAGCGGGCGGGGCGGGCCGGCGGACGGCCCTCCCGCCCCGTCGCGGCCGTCAGCACGCTCGGCAGGCGGGGCAGAAGCGGTCATGAAACCCCATCCTGGCCACCGCCGCCCCCGGGATCGTGGAGGCGCGCCGCGCGCCGGGACCCGGGGGGTCAGCTACTGCGCATCAGCTCGCGGACGAGGCGGGCCGCCTCGGTCGGCGTGCGGCCGACCCGCACCCCGACCTTTTCCAGCGCTTCCTTCTTGGCCTGCGCGGTGCCCGCCGAACCGGAGATGATCGCGCCCGCGTGCCCCATGGTCTTGCCCTCCGGGGCGGTGAAGCCCGCCACGTAGGCCACCACGGGCTTGGTCACGTTCGCCTCGACGTAGGCGGCGGCCCGTTCCTCGGCGTCGCCGCCGATCTCGCCGATCATCACGATCGCGTCGGTCTCCGGGTCATCCTGGAACGCGGCGAGGCAGTCGATGTGCGTGGTGCCGATGATCGGGTCACCGCCGATCCCCACCGCGGTGGAGAAGCCGATGTCGCGCAGCTCGAACATCATCTGGTACGTCAGCGTGCCGGACTTGGACACCAGCCCGATGCGGCCCTCGGTGGTGATGTCCGCCGGGATGATCCCCGCGTTCGACTTGCCGGGCGAGGCGATGCCGGGGCAGTTGGGGCCGACGATCCGGGTGGCGTTGTCCCTGGCGCTGGCGTAGGCCCAGAACTCCGCGCTGTCGTGGACCGGGATGCCCTCGGTGATCACGATCACCAGCGGGATGCCCGCGTCCACGGCCTCGGTTACCGCGGCCTTGGTGCCCGCGGGCGGGACGAAGACCACCGACACGTCCGCGCCGGTCTCGGCCATGGTCTCGGCGACCGTGCCGAACACGGGCACCTCGGAGCCACCCAGGTCCACGGTCTGGCCGGCCTTCCGCGGGTTCGTGCCGCCGACGACCGTGGTGCCCGCGGCCAGCATCCGGCGCCCGTGCTTGGTGCCTTCCGAGCCGGTGATGCCCTGGATCATGACCCGGCTGTCGCCGGTCAGGAAAATCGCCATCTCATGCTCCTGTCGGGGCGGCAGCGGCCAGTTCCGCGGCGCGCCGGGCTGCGTCATCCATGGTCGCGACCTGCTCCACCACCGGCAACCCCGCGTCAGCGAGGATGCGGCGGCCCTCCTCGGCGTTGTTCCCGTCCAGCCGGACCACGATCGGATGGCGGACCTCCTGGCCCTGGCTGGCCAGCATGCCGATCGCCGACACGATCCCGTTGGCCACCGCGTCGCATGAGGTGATGCCGCCGAACACGTTGACCAGGACGCTGCGGACCGACGCGTCGGACAGCACGATCTCCAGGCCGTCCGCCATGACCTCGGCCGACGCGCCGCCGCCGATGTCCAGGAAGTTCGCGGGGCGCATCCCGCCGAACGGTTCCCCGGCCAGGGCCACCACGTCCAGCGTGGACATGACCAGCCCGGCCCCGTTGCCGATGATGCCCACCTGGCCTTCGAGCTTGACGTAGTTCAGGTGCTTGGCCTGGGCCTTGGCCTCGAGCGGGTCGGCCGCCCCGGGGTCGGCGAACTTGGCGTGATCCTGGCGGAAGCCGGCGTTGTCATCCAGGCTGACCTTCCCGTCCACGGCGAGCACTGCGCCCTGGTCGGTCAGGGCCATGGGGTTGACCTCGACGAGGGTGGCGTCCTCATCCGAGAACACGGCCCAGAGCCGTTCGGCGAGCAGCGCCGCCTGCTCCGCCGCCTCGGCCGGAATCCGGCCGGCCTGGATGATCTCGGCGGCCTTGGCCGCGTCCACCCCGGTCAGCGGGTCGATGGGGATGCGCGCGACCGCCTCGGGGCTGGTGTGCGCGACTTCCTCGATCTCCATGCCGCCCTGCACCGAGCAGATGGCCACGAACGTCCGCGCCGCGCGGTCCAGCAGGAAGGAGAGGTAGTACTCCTGCGCGATGTTGACGGCCTCGGCGATCAGGACCGTGTGCACGGTGTGGCCCTTGATGTCCATGCCGAGGATCTGGCGCGCTTTGGCCTCCGCCTCGTCCGGGCCGTTGGCGAGCTTGACCCCGCCGGCCTTGCCCCGGCCGCCCGCCTTCACCTGGGCCTTCACCACGACGAGGGGGGAACCCTCGGCCGCGTAGCCCGCCGCGATCTCGCGTGCCTCTTCGGGGGTGGAGGCGACCCGGCCGCGCTGTACGGGTACCCCGTACTCGGCGAACAGTTCTTTCGCCTGATACTCAAACAGGTCCACTAGCGTCCGTCCTCGGGGTGACCTCGGGTCAGCAGGATTCCGCACGCAGCCTACCGGGACGACCGCCGCCTTCCCCCCGCGCCCTGGCCAACCCGCCGCCCTCGTGCCTCCCGACCATCGATACCGCCCCAATGCATCCCCACGATCCCCATCGGCCCCTCTGCCCCCGGCACTTGGTGACGGGTCATTCGTGATCACTCCCTGGGGGCGACTCGGTCCGCCAGGCGGTGGTCGGCGCGCAGCCGAGCCGGGGCATCCGGCGGACGGTCAGCTGCCCTGCTGCGCGGACACCTCCGTGGCGGCCTGGCCGCCGAGGTGGGACTCCACCCACTCCACGATCTCGTAGGTGGACGCCCCCGGGGTGAAGATCTTCGCCACGCCCAGCCGTTCCAGCTCCGCGATGTCGGCCTCGGGCACGATGCCGCCGCCGAACACCACGATGTCGCTGGCCCCGCGCTCGGCCAGCAGCTCGATGACCCGGGTGAACTGGGTCATGTGCGCCCCGGAGAGGATGGACAGCCCGACGGCATCGGCGTCCTCCTGGATGGCCGCGGCGACGATCTGCTCGGGAGTCTGGTGCAGCCCGGTGTAGATGACCTCGACGCCCGCGTCGCGCAGCGCCCTGGCCACCACCTTCGCCCCCCGGTCATGACCGTCCAGGCCAGGCTTGGCGATGACGACCCGGATCGCTGCCATGAATCTGCCTCCCGGACGCCGGTGAACTGCTCTTCACCGCAGGGTAACCCGGCCGTCATCGGTGCAGCGCGCCGGGCGTCCCAGCACAGCCCGCCGGCCGGCCCGGCCCACGCGGGCGGCGGCCCGCCCAACCGCGGCCAGATCCCCGGCTACAGCTTCTCGATGGGCGCGTAGCGGAGCACCAGGTGCTTGATCCCGTACTCGCCGCCAAAGTCGATCTTGGCTTCGGGGTCGTCGCCCCGGCCCTCGACAGACAGCACGGTGCCGAGCCCGTACGCGTCGTGCGTCACCTTGTCGCCCGGGCTGAGGGACGGCACCCGCCGGTTGCCCGGCGTGCGGACGCCCTGGCGCTGGGCCAGCCGCTCCGCCGCGGGCGCCGCCACCGCCCGCTCGTCGCGGCGCCACTGGATCAGGTGGCCGGGGATCTCGTCCAGGAACCTCGACTGCTTGTGATACTCAGGCCGCCCCCACCAGGTGCGGGCCACCGCGCGGGTGAGGTAGAGCCGGCGCTGCGCCCGGGTGATGCCCACGTACGCCAGGCGCCGTTCCTCCTCGAGTTCCTTGTCGTCGGTCATCGAGCGCTGATGCGGGAAGACGTGCTCCTCCATCCCGCTGAGGAACACCACCGGGAACTCCAGGCCCTTGGCGGTGTGCAGGGTCATCAGCGTGACGAGGCCGCCGTGGCGTTCCCCGTCGGGGATCTCGTCCGCGTCCGCGACCAGGGACACCTGCTCCAGGAAGTCGGTCAGCGTCCCGTCGGGGCGCTGGGCGTCGAACTCCCGGGCCACGGACACGAGCTCGTTCAGGTTCTCGATCCGGCTCGCGTCCTGGAGGTCGGTGGAGTTCTGCAGCTCGGACAGGTAGCCCGACCGGTCCAGGATCATCTCGGCCAGGTCGGCCACGGGCAGGCCCTGCCGCTCCTCGGCCTCCAGCCCGGCCATCAGCTCGTTGAACGACGCGATGGCCTTGGCCGACCGCGCCGCCAGCCCGGGGACGTCATCGGGCCGGCGCAGCGCCTCCGCGAACGTGCCCCGGTCACGCTGGGCCAGCGCGGCCACGCACGCCTCGGCCCGGTCCCCGATGCCCCGGCGGGGCACGTTGAGGATCCGCCGCAGGGACACCTCGTCGCCGGGGTTGGCGGTCAGCCGGAGGTAGGCCAGCAGGTCCCGGACCTCGCGCCGCTCGTAGAAGCGGACCCCGCCGACCACTTTGTAGGGCAGGCCGGCGCGGATGAACACTTCCTCGAACACCCGGGACTGCGCGTTGGTCCGGTAGAACACGGCGACGTCACCGGCCGTGGCGTCGCCCTCGTCCGCGAGCCGGTCCACCTCCTCGGCCACGAACGCGGCCTCGTCGTGCTCGCTGTCGGCCACGTACCCGACGATCGGCGGCCCGTCCCCCGCGTCGGACCAGAGGTTCTTGGGCACCCGGCCGGAGTTGCGGGACACCACCGCGTTGGCCGCGGCCAGGATGTTCTGCGTGGAGCGGTAGTTCTGCTCCAGCATGATCACGCTCGCATCGGTGAAGTCCCTGGTGAACTCCTCGATGTTGCGGATGGTGGCGCCGCGGAACGCGTAGATGGACTGGTCCGCGTCACCGACCACGACCAGCTCGGCGGGCGGAAGCGGGCCCGCGTCGTCGCTGTCGGACTGCCAGGCGGGGTGCGAGACCAGCTCCCTGACCAGCATGTACTGCGCATGGTTGGTGTCCTGGTACTCGTCCACCAGGATGTGCCGGAACCGGCGCCGGTAGGTCTCGGCGACCTCGGGGAACGCCTGCAGCAGGTTGACCGTGACCATGATCAGGTCGTCGAAGTCCATCGCGCCCGCGGCGGCCAGGCGGCGCTGGTACTCGGCGTACGCCTGGGCCAGGGCCTTGTCCCGGTAGTTGTCCGCCCGGGCGAGGAACGTCTCGTAGTCGACGAGCTCGTTCTTCAGGTTGGACACCTGGTTCAGCATCGCCTTGGGCGGATGGTGCTTGGCGTCGAGATCCAGCTCCCGGCAGACCAGGGCCATCAGCCGCTGGGAGTCGGCCTGGTCGTAGATCGAGAACGAGGACGGGTAGCCGAACCGGGTCGCCTCCCGGCGCAGGATCCGGACGCAGGCGGAGTGGAACGTCATCACCCACATGGCCCGCGAGCGGAGCCCGGTGATGTCGGCCACCCGCGACGCCATCTCGCCCGCCGCCTTGTTAGTGAACGTGATGGCCAGGATCTCGGCCGGGCTGACGTCGCGCGCGGCCAGCAGGTAGGCGATTCTGCGGGTCAGCACCCGGGTCTTGCCCGACCCGGCTCCCGCCACGATGAGCAGCGGCGAGCCCTGGTGCACGACGGCCTCCCGCTGCTGCGGGTTCAGGCCCTCCAGGAGGGAGTCAGCGGCTGTGGTGGCGGTCACCTATCAAGCGTAGGCGCTGCCGCCGACAGCCGGGCCGGGGCTGGCGTGATCCGGTTCAGACCGGGCCGCGCCCGGAGGCCGGGCGCGACCCACACGCACCGCCAGCACCACAGCCGCCGGCTGACGACCGGCTGACGGCACCGCAGCCGGCCAGCCGACGACCGGCCGACGGCACCGCAGCCGGCCAGCCGGCCGCACCGCCACCGCGGCTACGTGTCCAGGTCAGGCACCAGCGTGGGCGTGCCCCGGGTCAGGGTCTCCTTCCTGAAGTACGCGGGCCTGGTGATCCTCATGTAGATGAATACGGCCACCCCGGCGATCGCGGAGAAGATGGCGATGAGGAAGATCCCGCCGATCTGCCAGTGCAGGCCCGGCACCGTCCAGTAGGTGTAGCCGAAGCTGGCCGTGTAGTCGCTCTGCAGGCTGTAGATGCCCGCTGCCCACATGATCGCCCAGCCGAGCCCGGGGATGATGCCGCGCATAAAGAGATTGCGGGTGCTGCTCGTGAGCGTCTTGCGGTAGTACCAGACGCACTCGAGGGCGGTCAGGCCGTAGTAGAAGGCGATGTAGATGCCGATCGCGGTCACCGCGTCGTAGATAACGTTGCCGCCCGAAATGTAGTTCATCAGGACGTAGAGGACGATGGAGATGAGGCCCATCACGATCGTGGACACGGTCGGCGTCCGGTACTTGGGATGGATCTTGGCGAACGAGTCCGGAAGGGCCTTGTAGGCAGCCATCGACAGGGTCGTGCGGGCGGTCGGCAGGATGGTCGTCTGGGTCGAGGCCGCGGCCGAGCTGAGGACCATCAGGATCAGCAACCTGGACAGCGTGGTGCCGAGGGCACCGACCGCCGAAGATCGCGCCGCCGAGCACCGACAGGACATCTCCGCCGTGTGCCTCGTTGGACAGCCCGATCCCGGTCGGGCCGATGCCGGCGAACGACACCGCCGCGAAGATCACGATCAGGTAGGTGACCAGCAGCAGCACGGTGGAGATGATCGCCGCCTGGCCCGGCGTCTTGCTCTTGTCCTTGGTTTCCTCGTTGACCGAGACGGCGGTGTCCCAGCCCCAGTAGATGAACAGCATCAGGACGATCCCGCCGAGGAAGGCCGAGAGCGACAGGTGGGTGGGGAGCAGCCAGCTGGCGCTCGGAGTCACCGAGGTCTTCGGGTGGTGGCTGCCCGCGACCTTGATGAACGCTGTCACTGAGAGCACCAGGAGCATGACGAGCTCGATGCTCAGCAGTACCTTCTGGAACATGGCCGAGACCTCGATGCCCCGGTAGCAGATGTAGGTCATCGCGATGATCCAGATGACGCCGACCAGCAGCACCCAGCCACTGGCCGGGTTGGTCCCGATGGAGCTGTTCGGTCCCTGGAACAGCAGGAACACGTACTGACCCGCGACCTGGGCCAGGCTGGCCATGACCAGGATGTCGGCCGCGACGATGCCCCAGCCGCCCGCCCAGCCGGTCTTCGGGCCGAACGCCCTGGCTCGCCCAGGTGAACGTGGTCCCGCAGTCGGGGTCCGCCTTGTTCATCTCGCTGTAGCCGATCGAGCAGAACAGGATCGGGACGAACGCCAGCACGGCGACCGACGGGGCCTTGACGCCGACCAGGACCACGACGAAGAGCAGCGTCGCGGCCAGGCTGTACGCGGGGGCCGTCGAGGCGACCCCCATGACGACACTGGATACCAGGCCCAGGGCACCGCTCTTCAGCCCTTTGTCCCTGGATTCCTCGACTGGCTGAAGCTCAGGCGTAGCGGTCGCCATGGCTCCCCCTCCCTGGCAACTACCCGAGCGGGTCGGGTGAAGGAACTCGGATACGGGCGGGCCGACTTTTCGGACGGAGCGCTCCGTCGTCGGGGCCGATCCGGGTCGGCTGAAAGGTAAAAGACACGTTGCGTAGCGCCAACTATAGACGTGTACCCAACTGCCACGGTTCTAGCACGAATAGTCCCTGTCGGCAACGATTTCAGTTGTAACAGGTACGTATCACGACTGGTCCCGTGTTACAGAGACGCGCAGAAGGTTAGGATCGCAGGCATGCGCATCCTTCTCGTCGGGGCTGGCGGGGTTGGTACGGCCTTCGCCCGGATCGCCGCCCGCCGCCCGTTTGCCGATCTCATCGTCGCCGACTACGACCTGGCCCGCGCCCAGCACGCGGCCGCCGCCCGGGACGGCTACCGCGCGGTCCAGCTGGACGCCCGGGACGAGGCCGCCACCGCGGCCCTGCTCACCGAGCACCGCTGCGACGCCCTCATGAACGCCACGGACCCGCGGTTCGTGATGCCGCTGTTCAATGCCGCGCTGCGGGCCGGCACGCACTACCTGGACATGGCGATGTCGCTGTCCCACCCGCACCCCGACGCGCCGTACCGCCAGACCGGCGTCAAGCTGGGCGACGACCAGTTCGCCCTGGACGATCAGTGGCAGCAGGCCGGCAAGCTGGCGCTGGCCGGGATGGGCGTGGAGCCTGGCCTGTCCGACGTGTTCGCCCGGTACGCGGCCGACCAGCTGTTCAGCGAGATCGACCAGCTGGGCGTGCGGGACGGCGCCAACCTGGAGGTGGCCGGCTACGACTTCGCCCCCACCTTCTCCATCTGGACCACGATCGAGGAATGCCTCAACCCCCCGGTCATCTGGGAGAAGGGCCGGGGCTGGTTCACCACCCCGCCGTTCAGCGAGCCGGAGGTGTTCGACTTCCCGGCCGGCATCGGGCCGGTCGAGTGCGTGAACGTGGAGCATGAGGAAGTCCTGCTGATGCCGCGCTGGGTCGACGCCCGCCGGGTGACGTTCAAGTACGGGCTGGGGGCCGAGTTCATCGGGGTCCTGGAAACGCTGCACAAGCTGGGGCTGGACCGCACGGACCCGGTCGCGGTGGGCGCGGCCAGCGTCTCGCCCCGCGACGTGGTGGCCGCGTGCCTGCCTGACCCGGCCACCCTGGGCGACAAGATGACCGGCGTGACCTGCGCGGGCACCTGGGTCACCGGGACCGGCCGGGACGGATCGCCCCGCGAGGTCTACCTGCACCACGTGGTGGACAACGCCTGGTCGATGGCGGAATACGGCTCCCAGGCGGTGGTCTGGCAGACCGCCGTCAACCCGGTCGTGGCCCTGGAGCTGATCGACTCGGGGGCCTGGTCCGGCGCGGGAGTGCTCGGCCCGGAGGCCCTGCCGCCCCAGCCTTTCCTGGACCTGCTGGCCGACTATGGTTCGCCCTGGGCCTGCGAGGAGCGGACCCCGGCGCCCCAGCCCTGACCAGCACCGCCCTGACCAGCAACAGCAACAGCACGGCCCTGAATACCGCAGCCCCGGACAGCACAGCCTGAACACCACAGCCCAATCCCTGAGACACCGAACGGAGGCCCGTGGTGGAAGAATTGCGCAACTTCATCGGCGGTCAGTGGACGGACACCGCGTTCGACCGGCGGTCCGAGCTGATCGACCCGAGCACCGGCGAGGTCTTCGCCACGGCCCCGGTATCCAGCGAGACCGAGGTGGCGGCGGCCTTCGCCTCGGCGGCCGAGGCGTTCCCGGGCTGGCGTGACTCCACGCCGGCGGAGCGCAGCCTGGCCATGCTCCGCATCGCGGACGCCATCGAGGCCCACGCCGACGAGCTGGTCAAGGCCGAGTCGCAGAACACCGGCAAGCCGATCGCGCTGACGCTGTCCGAAGAGATCCCGCCGATGGTGGACCAGATCCGGTTCTTCGCGGGCGCGGCGCGGATGCTGGAGGGCCGCTCGGCGGGCGAGTACATGTCCGGGTTCACCTCGTTCATCCGGCGCGAGCCGATCGGGGTGTGTGCCGCGGTGACGCCGTGGAACTACCCGATGATGATGGCGGTGTGGAAGTTCGGCCCGGCCCTGGCGGCGGGCAACACCATGGTGCTCAAGCCGTCCGACACCACCCCCTACTCCACCCTGCTGCTGGCCGAGCTGATGGGCGAGGTCCTCCCGCCGGGCGTGTTCAACGTGGTCTGCGGGGACCGGGACACCGGCCGGGCCCTGGTCACCAACCCGGTGCCGCAGATGGTGTCGATCACCGGGAGCGTCCGGGCCGGCCGGGAGGTGGCCATCGCCGCCGCGGCCGACCTCAAGAAGGTCCACCTCGAGCTGGGCGGGAAGGCGCCGGTCATCGTCTTCGACGACGCCGACCCGGCCAAGACCGCCGAGGCCATCGCGATCGCCGGGTACTTCAACGCGGGCCAGGACTGCACCGCCGCGACCCGGGTGCTGGCCGGCCCGCGGATCGCCGCCGACCTGGCCGACGCCCTGGTCGATCAGGCCCGGCAGCAGACCGTGGCCGGCCCCGACGTGCCCGGCGCCGACTTCGGCCCGCTGAACAACCAGAACCAGCTGGCCCGGGTCAGCGGGTTCATCGACCGGCTGCCCGGCCACGCGGAGGTGCGGACCGGGGGCAACCGGATCGGCAGCCGCGGCTTCTTCTTCGAGCCCAGCGTGGTCACCGGGCTGCGCCAGGACGACGAGATCATCCAGCAGGAGGTGTTCGGCCCGGTCATCACGGTCCAGGAGTTCACCGCCGAGGACGAGGCACTGGCCTGGGCGAACGGGACCGAGTACGGCCTGGCGTCGTCGGTGTGGACCACCGACCACGGCCGCGCCATGCGGATGGCCCGCGCGCTGGACTTCGGCTGCGTGTGGATCAACACGCACATCCCGCTGGTCGCCGAGATGCCGCACGGCGGCTTCAAGCACTCGGGCTACGGCAAGGACCTGTCCATGTACGGATTCGAGGACTACACCCGGATCAAGCACGTCATGTCGTCCCTGGACTGACCAGGGTCTGAGGCAGGCGGCCCCGGACCCGCTCCCGGGGGCCGCCTCCTGCCGCCCCGCCAGCCGCTTCCCGTCCCGGAAGCCCAGAACGCATCTAACGGTCTTATCCCGGGGCCGACTCCCCGCGCCTGGCCGGGCCGCGGGCGTCCGTAGGATCGGGATCATGCTCAATGACTCCGAGATCCAGCGCGTCCTGGTGGTCGCCGCCCACCCGGACGACATCGATTTCACGGCCGCGGGCACCATCGCGCTGTGGACCGACGCCGGGATCGAGGTCACCTACTGCCTGGTCACCGACGGCGACGCGGGCGGCTTCGACGAGGCCGTCCCGCGCGCGGAGATAGCCCCGATGCGCCGCAAGGAACAGACGGCCGCCGCCGCGGTCCTGGGCGTCCATGACCTCCGGTTCCTCGGCTACCCGGACGGGAGGGTCGAGCCGACCCTGGCGCTGCGCAAGGACCTGGCCCGGGTGATCAGGCAGGTCCGCCCGGACCGGCTGGTCTGCCCGACCCCGGAACGCAACTACCAGCGGGTCGCGGGCAGCCATCCCGATCACCGGGCCGTAGGCGCCGCGGCCCTGGACGCGGTCTACCCGGACGCCCGCAACCCCTTCGCGTGGCCGGAACTGCTCGCCGACGAAGGGCTGGAGCCCTGGACGGTCCGCGAGGTGTGGATCTCCGCCGCTCCCGCAGGCGACCACTACGTGGACATCACGGACATGTTCCCCCGGAAGATCGCCGCGCTGCGGGCCCACGAGAGCCAGACCGCTCAAGTGGATGACCTGGAGGACTTCCTCCGGGCCTGGCTGACCCGCACGGCCGAGCGGGGCGGGCTGCCCGAGGGCCGCCTGGCCGAGATGTTCCAGGTCCTCGACACCGGCTGAACCACCGGCCATACGCCACCGCCACATATCACGTATCTGATGCACTTTTGCGGGAGTTTTGTCCCGTTTCACTGCACCAAGTCCGTGATATGTGGCCAGGCCAGGCGGGTCAGGGTCCCCGTGAAGGCCTCGGAGCGCTTGACCTGCGCTTTTGTGCCCCTGAGTATGATCTTCCCTGACGGGACGGCCCGGAGTACGGATATTCACGCGGAGGGTTCGGGGGAAACCCCGTCGCGGCACCGGGCCGTCCCTCTAAGCAAGCTACCGCTCGGTAGCTCATGCCTTGGCCACGCGAACCGTGGGCTAAGCCTCCGGCTGAACGAACGTCCTGCAGCCGTGAATTCCCGGGACATGAATCCCGGGATGTTCCAGATCCCCGGCACCGGCCGACAGTCACCGGGTGCTACTAAATCTGCCTTCCGCGTCGCCGTGCTGTATCAGGATGAGCCGGGCCGGGTACTGGTGCGCCAGGGGCCGGCCAGCCTAGGTTGGCACCAGGAGCCACAGCCGTCTCCACAGGAGGAGCTCGGATGACCAGGATTACCGTCAAGGTCGATGGCGTCAGTTACGAGGACGACGTCGAACCCCGCCTGCTGCTGGTGCACTACTTGCGGGAGCGCGTCGGGAAGACCGGCACACCCATCGGGTGCGACACCTCTAACTGCGGCGCATGTACCGTCCACCTCGATGGGATCTCGGTCAAGAGCTGCTCCGTCCTGGCGGTCCAGGCAGATGGCCATGAGATCACCACCATCGAGGGCATGGCGGACGGCGAGTGGCACCCGCTGCAGCAGGCTTTCCACAGCGAGCACGCGCTGCAGTGCGGGTACTGCACACCCGGAATGATCATGGCCGCCGCCGACCTGCTGCGCGAGAACCCGGATCCCAGCGACGACGAGATCCGCGAGGGCCTGGAAGGCAACCTCTGCCGCTGCACCGGCTACGAGAACATCGTCCGCGCGGTACGCCGCGCGGCCGGGACGGAGGTGACGTCGGCATGACCGCCGAGACGCAGGCCCAGCCAGCTGAGGCACCGGCCGTACCCGAGCTCGGCCGATCCCGGCTGCGCAAGGAAGACGCCCGCCTGGTTACCGGGCAGACCACCTGGACCGACAACCTCATCCTGCCCGGCATGCTGCACATCGCGTACGTGCGCAGCCCGTTCGCGCACGCCCGGATCACCCGGGTGGACGTGAGCCGGGCGCTGCAGTCCCCGGGCGTCATCGCCGCCTTCTCCGGCGCCGACTTCGCGGACGAGCAGGGCAGCCTGCCCTGCGCCTGGCCGGTCACCCCGGACATCGTCATCCCCGCGCACCCGCCGATGGCCACCGACGAGGTCCGGTACGTCGGCGAAGCCGTGGCCTGCGTGGTGGCCCGGGACCGTTACGCCGCCGCGGACGCGCTCGAGGCCGTGGACGTGGACTACGAGCCGCTGCCGCCGGTGCTGGACATCCGGACCGCACTGGATGAGTCCTCCCCCAAGGTGCACGAGGCCGGCAACAAGAGCTTCGAGTGGGTGTTCGGCAACGGCGACATCGACGCGGCGTTCCGGGACGCACCCGTGGTCCTCGAGCGGAACTACCGCCAGCAGCGGCTGATCCCCAGCGCCATGGAACCGCGCGCGGTGGTCTGCTCCTGCGTGGGCGGGGAGTTCACGCTGTGGTCGGCGACCCAGATCCCGCACGTGCTGCGGGTCATGCTGGCCCTGGTCACCGGCATCCCGGAGCAGAACATCAGGGTCATCGCCCCCGACGTGGGCGGCGGCTTCGGCTCCAAGCTCCAGGTCTGCGCCGAAGAGGTGCTGGCCCTGCTGATCGCCCGCAGGCTGGGCCGCCCGGTCAAGTGGACCGAGTCCCGCAGCGAGGGCAACATGACCGTGCACCACGGCCGGGACCAGTGGCAGCGGATCAAGGTCGCCGCGGACCGCGATGGCCGGCTGCGCGGGCTGTCCGTGGACCTGCTGGCCGACATGGGCGCGTACCTGATGCTGGTCACGCCGGGCGTGCCGCTGCTGGGCGCGTTCATGTTCAACAGCATCTACAAGATGGATGCGCTCTCGTTCCGCTGCACGGGCGTGTTCACCACCAAGATGCCGACCGACGCCTACCGCGGCGCCGGGCGCCCGGAAGCCACCTTCGGCATCGAGCGCATCATGGACGACCTGGCCTTCGAGCTGGGCATCGAGCCGCTGGAACTGCGCGAGCGGAACTGGATCAAGCACGAGGAATTCCCGTACACCACGATCGCCGGCCTCACCTACGACAGCGGCAACTACGAGGCGGCCACGGCCAAGGCCCGGGAACTGTTCCGCTACGACGAGCTGCGCGCGGAGCAGGAGCGCCGGCGGGACAGCCATGACCCGGTGCAGCTCGGGATCGGCATCTCCACCTATACCGAGATGTGCGGGCTGGCCCCGTCCCGGGTGCTCGGCTCGCTGGCCTACGGCGCAGGCGGCTGGGAGCACGCCTCGATCCGGATGCTGCCGACCGGCAAGGTCGAGGTGGTCACCGGGGCCAGCGCGCACGGGCAGGGCCACGAAACCGCGTGGAGCCAGATCGTCGCGGACAAGCTCGGTGTCCCGTTCGAGGACATCCGGGTGCTGCACGGCGACACCCAGGTCTCGCCCAAGGGCATGGACACCTACGGGTCCCGCTCGCTGACCGTCGGCGGCGTGGCCGTCCACGGGGCCTGCGAGAAGGTCATCGGCAAGGCCAAGGTGATCGCCTCGGCCATGCTGGAGGCGCCGCCCGAGGAGATCGAGTTCGCGGCGGGCAAGTTCAGCGTCCGGGGCAATGACGCGGTGGCCAAGACCATCCAGGAGATCGCCCTGGCCACCTTCGCCGCCCACGACCTGCCCGACGGCGTCGAGCCGAACATCGACTCCGACGCGACCTTCGACCCGGACAACTTCTCCTACCCGCACGGGACGCACCTGTGCGCCACGGAGATCGACACCGAGACCGGTGCGGTCAAGATCCGCAGCTACGTCGCCGTGGACGACGTCGGCAACGTGGTGAACCCCCTCATCGTGGACGGCCAGGTACACGGCGGGCTGGCCCAGGGCATCGCCCAGGCCCTGTTCGAGGAGGCCATCTACGACGACGAGGGCAACCTGACCACGACCACCATGGCCGATTACCTGCTGCCCAGCGCGGCGGACCTGCCGCACTTCACCACCGCCCGGACCGAGACACCGGCCACGACGAACCCGCTCGGCGTCAAGGGCGTCGGGGAGGCGGGCACGATCGCGTCCACCCCGGCCGTGGTCAACGCGGTCATCGACGCGCTCCGCCAGTACGGCATCCGGGACGTGGTGATGCCCTGCACCCCGGAGCGGATCTGGCGGGCCATCAAGACCGCCCGGGACAGCGGACCGGGCACCAAGGTCACCGGGGACTCGGCCACCGAGGCCCACGGGGCCGTCGGGCACGTCAGCGGCGAAGACGCCGCGCAGGCACACGGCAGCGATGCCGCGCCATCACACGGGCAGGCACTCGGAGGTGCGGAATGATCCCGGCGGCATTCGAGTACACCCGGCCGTCGTCGCTGGACGAGGCGGTCCAGGCGCTGGCCGGCGGGAGCGAGGACACCAAGGTCATCGCGGGCGGGCAGAGCCTGCTGCCGCTGCTCCGGCTCCGGCTCGCCTACCCGGACCTCCTGGTCGACCTCGGCGGGCTCGGTGACCTGCGGGGCGTCCGGGACGAGGGGGAGACCCTGTGGATCGGCGCGCTGACCACCCACGCCGAGGTCGTCCGCGACCCGCTGATCCGCGAGCACTGCGGGCTGCTCTCCGAGGCGACCGGGACGGTGGCCGACCCCGCGGTCCGGCACCGGGGCACGCTGGGCGGCTCCCTGGCCCACGCCGACCCGGCCGGGGACCTGCCCGCGGTGGCGCTGGCGCTCAGCGCGACGATGATCGCCCGGGGCCCGGGCGGGGACCGCGAGATCGGGGCCGCCGACTTCTTCGTGGACTACCTGACCACGGCGCTGGCGCCCGGCGAGATACTCACTGGGGTCCGGGTGCCCAAACTCGGCCCGGCATGGGGCTATCGTTATGAGAAGTTCCACCGGACGGCCCAGTCGTGGGCGACCGTGGGGGTGGCTGCCGTAGCCCGGCGTTCGAATGGGCATGTGGCGGAGGCCCGCATCGGGCTCACGAACATGGGCCCCGTTCCGGTGCGGGCCCGGGCGGCGGAAGAGGCGGCCGCCGGGGCCGAGGCCGACCGCAGCGCCCTGCGGGCGGCCGCAGCGCACGCCGACGAGGAATCGCAGCCGCCTGCAGACTTGCATGGCGCGCCCGACTACCGGCGCCACCTGGCGCGGGTGCTGACCGCTAGGGCGTTGGCGGTCGCGGCTGGAGCTTAGCAACATGGAGCTGGAGCACTCGTTCATCATCCCGGTCCCCCCGGAGCAGGCCTGGCAGGCCCTGCTGGACGTCGAGCAGGTGGCGCCGTGCATGCCCGGCGCCACCGTTGACGGCTTCGACGGTGAGGTCATCTCGGGCAAGATCAAGATCAAGGTCGGCCCGGTGCAGATGACCTACGCGGGCAAGGCCCGCTTCACAGAGAAGGACGAGGCGACCAAGACGGTCGTGCTGGAGGCGTCCGGCAAGGAGACCCGGGGCAGCGGCACGGCCTCCGCCACGATCCGCTCCTCGCTGCAGGACGAGGCCGGCCAGACCCGGGTCCTGGTCCGCACCACCATGACCGTCACCGGGCGCCCCGCCCAGTTCGGCCGGGGTGTCATGGCCGAGGTGGGTGGCCGGATCATCGGGAAGTTCGCCTCGAACCTGGCCACCGAGCTGTCCGGGGAAGGCCCGGCCCAGGAGGCCGCGTCGGCCGACACCACCCAGGTCCTGAGCCCCCCTGTTGCCGGGACCGGCGCCGAGGCCGAGGCCGAGGCCGGGCTGCCCGCCGATCAGGCCCAGCTGCCGATCGAGGAGCTGAACCTGCCGGTCCGCTCGTTCAACAGCCTGCGGCGCGAGGGTGTGCACACGGTCGGCGGCCTCACCGCCCGGACCGAGAAGGAACTGCTCGCCATCGACGGGCTGGGGCCCCAGTCCATCAAGGAGATCAAGGGCAAGCTCGCGGACCGCGGACTGGCCCTCACCACGCCCGGGGTGACGGCGGAGGGGACGGCCGCGGACGTGCCCGGCGCCGCCACGGCAGGCACCGCCGCCACGGCGGGCACCAGCGCCGCGACCACGGGCACCACGGCCACAGGCACGGCGGCTACGGGCGCGGCGGCTACGGACACCACGGGCACGGGCAGCACGACCACGGGCACCGGCGGTCCCAGCCCGGAAGGCGTCAGCCCGGGCGCGGGGACCGGAGCCTGGGACGCGGGGGCCCCGCCAGCGGACCGCCCGGCCGCGAACGGCCTGCTGCCGCCGCGCGGCGCCCGGCCCCAGGACGAGGACGCCCTCGACCTGCTCAGCGTGGCGGGCCTGCCGCTGCTCAAGCGGGTCGCGCCGGTACTGGGGTCCCTGATCGTCGCCGGCGTCGTGTTCCGTATCGTCCGCCGGCGCCGCCGCGCCTCCCGCGCCTGACCCCGCGCCGCCCCCGGGAGCGCTGGTGACCGCGGCCTCTCCAACGGACCGTTCCCGGGCCTGTGACCTGGACGCCGCCGACCCTCTGGCCGGGTTCCGGGACCGGTTCGCGCCCCTGGAGCCCGGCCTGATCTACCTGGACGGCAACTCACTGGGCATGCTGCCGGCCGCGACCGCGCGGCGCCTCACCGAGGTGATCAGCCAGGAGTGGGGCACCGGGCTGATCCGGTCCTGGGCCCACTGGATAGACCTGCCCGGCCAGGCCGGTGACCTGCTCGGCGAGCACCTGCTCGGCGCGGCGCCGGGCCAGGTCGTGGTGGGCGACTCGACCACGGTGAACCTCTACAAGCTGGCCTGCGCCGCCCTGGACGCCAGGCCAGGCCGGCCGGTCCTGGTCACCGACGACGACAACTTCCCCACCGACCGCTACGTGCTCGACGGCATCGCCGGCCGGTCCGGGGGCCAGCTCCGCCTGATCCGCACCGACATCGACCAGGGGATCCGGCCGGGCGAGGTCCGCGCCGCGATCGGGCCGGACACCGCCCTGGTCTGCCTGTCGCACGTGGCCTACCGGAGCGGGGCGCTGGCCGACATGGCCGCGATCACCCGCCTCGCGCACGACGCGGGGGCGCTGGTGCTCTGGGACCTGTGCCACTCGGCGGGCTCGGTCCCCGTGGACCTGGACGGCTGCGGGGCCGACCTGGCTGTCGGCTGCACCTACAAGTACCTGAACGCCGGCCCGGGCGCCCCGGCGTTCCTGTACGTCCGCCGGGACCTGCAGGACCAGCTGAGCCAGCCCATCCAGGGCTGGTTCAGCCAGCGGGACCAGTTCACGATGGGACCGCGCTACGAGCCCGGGCCCGGGATCGCCCGGTTCAGCACCGGGACCCCGAACATCCCCGGCACCGTCGCCGTGCAGGAGGGCACCCGGCTGCTGGCCGAGGCAGGCATCCAGGCCCTCCGCGACAAGGGAATCCGCCTGACCAGCTACCTGATCGAGCTGGCCGACGCCTGGCTGGCCCCGCTCGGCGGCACGCTGGCCTCACCCCGGGATCCGGCCCGGCGCGGGTCCCACGTGTGCCTGCGCCTCCCGGACGCCGGGCGGGTCAGCGCCGCCCTGACCCGGGCCGGGGTGATCGGCGACTTCCGGACGCCGGACCGGATCCGGCTCGGCCCGGCCCCGATCACGACCCGCTTCACCGACGTCTGGGACGCGCTGGACACCTTCCGGACCATCCTCGAGACCAGGGCCTACGCGGACGTCGCCGCGGCCCCCTGAGCGCCAACTCACCGGGCGCGAACCCGCAGCCCCAGCTCTGGAACCCCGCGCAGCGAGGCGGACCTTCCCCCCGGCCCCCAGGCCCGGGAGGGGTGAGCGGCCACCCCGCCAGGGCGTTGCGGAAAGAATTTCACGGCAGCCGGCGGGCGGCTATTCCCATTCGATGGTGCCGGGCGGTTTGCTGGTGATGTCCAGCACCACCCGGTTGACCTCGGGCACCTCGTTGGTGATCCGCGTCGAGATCCGGGCCAGCAGCTCCCCGGGCAACCGCGCCCAGTCGGCGGTCATGGCGTCCTCGCTGGTCACTGGCCGGAGCACGACGGGGTACCCGTAGCTGCGGCCGTCGCCCTGCACGCCGACCGAGCGGACGTCCGCGAGCAGCACCACCGGGCACTGCCAGATCTCCCGGTCCAGCCCCCCGGCCGACAGTTCCTCGCGGACGATGGCGTCCGCGGCGGACACGATGCGCAGCCGCTCCGCGGTCACCTCACCCACGATCCGGATGGCCAGCCCGGGACCGGGGAACGGCTGCCGCCAGACGATCTCCGGGGGCAGGCCCAGCGCCTCGCCGACCCGCCGCACCTCGTCTTTGAACAGCGCCCGCAACGGCTCGACCAGCCCGAACGCCAGGTCGCTGGGCAGGCCGCCCACGTTGTGGTGCGACTTGATGTTGGCCGCCCCGGTGCCCCCGCCCGACTCGACCACGTCCGGGTACAAGGTGCCCTGGACCAGGAAGCCCGCAGCCGTTTCCTGACTGCCGGCCGCCGCGCTGATCTCGCGGGCGGCGCGCTCGAAGGCGCGGATGAACTCCCGCCCGATGATCTTGCGCTTCTCCTCCGGGTCGGTCACCCCGGCCAGCGCGCCGAGGAACGTTTCCGCCGCGTCCACGACCTTGAGGTCCACCCCGGTGGCGGCCACGAAGTCCTTTTCCACCTGCTCCGCCTCGCCCCGGCGCAGCAGCCCGTGATCGACGAACACGCAGGTCAGCTGGTTGCCGATGGCCTTCTGCACGATGGCGGCGGCGACCGCGGAATCCACCCCGCCGGACAGGCCGCAGACCGCGCCGTGCTCGCCGACCTGGGCGCGGACCTGCCCGACCTGCTCGTCGATGATGCTGCCCATGGTCCAGTCGGTGCGGCAGCCGGCCAGCTCGAGGAACCGGCGCAGCACGGCCTGGCCGTGCTCGGTGTGCATCACCTCAGGGTGGAACTGCACCCCGAACAGCCCGCGGCTGGTGTCCTCCATGGCCGCGACCGGGCTGACCGCGGTGCCCGCGATGACGGTGAACCCGGACGGCGCGGCGGTGGCGGTGTCCCCGTGCGACATCCACACCTGCTGGGTTTCCGGCAGGCCGTCCAGCAGGGCCCCGCCGAGCAGGTGCTCGTGCGGCAGCGGCTCGGCGGTCCAGGGCTCGTCCGGGAGCAGGCCGCCCGGCTGCGCGGTCTCCGCGTCGACCACCCTGCGGGTCTCCGCGGCGCTGCCGGGGGCCAGGATCAGCCGGGTGGCGCCGTACTCGCCGGAGCCGGTGTGACTGACCGTGCCGCCGAGGGCGGTCACCATGAGCTGGAAGCCGTAACAGATGCCGAGCACCGGGACGCCCGCGCTGAGCAGGTCCGGCGAGCCGGGCGGGAGCGGCGGCGCACCGTCGGAGTACACCGACGCGGGGCCGCCGGACAGGATGATCGCTTTCGGGTGGCGGGCCAGCATCTCGGCGGCGGGCATGGTGGCCGGGACGATCTCCGAGTACACCTGGCATTCGCGGACCCGGCGCGCGATGAGCTGCGCATACTGGGCCCCGAAGTTGACCACCAGCACGGTGTCAAAGTCCGGACTGGGCTGCACAGCACCGCCTTCCGCTCGAGATCGCCAGTTTAATGGCCTGGTCGCCGCGCGGCGCCCGATGCGGCTGGCGACACGGGCCGGCCTGCCGCGGCCGCCGGGCGGTCCTGCCGCGGCCGCCGGGCCGTCCCAGCCGAAGTCGAGCCGAGACCGAGCAGGTGCCGAGCGGGTGCCGAGCCGAGGCACGTTTCCCGCGGAGCGTGCGCCCAGACCCCCGCAAACCGCCCATGAGACCGCACGTTTCGCCGGAAATATGCCCGAGCCGTGTTACTGATGGGGCTGGTGTGACTGGTGATCCGGCCGGGATGCGGGCCGCCGGTCAGACGCCTCCGCCACGGCGACGGACCGCGCCCCCAGCCGCGCCCGCGCCCGCGCCCGACTACGCTCCCTCATCCCGGCCTCCGCGTGATCACGGCTTGGGTGACGCGCCTGGGGAGGTCGCCGGGCTTGGTGAGGCCGCCGGGGCTGTGGAAGTGTCCGGGGCTGATGGGGCCGGAGGGACCTCAGAGTCCGGAGCGGCTACCGTGGCCGGAGGGGCTTCATTAGTGGGAGGGGCTTCGGGGGCCGCCGGAGCCGCGGGAGCCGCCAGGGCCGGGGTCGGCAGGGCACCGTCCCGGGCCGCCCCGTCCCGGGACGCCGCCTCGCTGTCCCCGGGCGCCGGATCCACCCGGACCCGGGCGATCCGCCGCCCGTCCATGGCCAGCACGGTCAGCACGTGCCCGTCCGCCTGGACCGTCTCGTGCCCGGTGGGCAGCTGCCCCAGCGTGGCCAGCATGTACCCGGCCACGGTCTCGTACGGGCCCTCGGGCAGCTCGATCCCGGTCTGCTCCGCGAACTCGTCCAGGTTCAGCAACCCGTCCACCTCGATGGCGCCGCCCCGCAACTGCTTCGGCTGGCCCTCGTCCACGTCGTATTCGTCCTGGATGTCCCCGATCAGCTCCTCGACCAGGTCTTCCAGGGTGACAATGCCCGCCGTGCCGCCGTACTCGTCCATCACGATGGCCAGGTGGGCCTTGTCCCGGCGCATCTCCGACAGGGCCGACAGCACGGTCTTGCTCATCGGCAGCAACTTCACCGGCCGGCGGATCTCGCCCACGCTCATCTCGCGGGAGGTGAACTGCGGGTCGATCAGGTCCCGGACGTGGATGA
The DNA here is from genome assembly GCA_963723595.1 of uncultured Actinomycetes bacterium. Taxonomy (GTDB): domain Bacteria; phylum Actinomycetota; class Actinomycetes; order Streptosporangiales; family Streptosporangiaceae; genus RYN-230. Next base: position 767,306 of record CAVRRQ010000006.1, on the reverse strand, counting down.
AGCCGATCACGTCGTCGTAGGACTGCTGGTAGACGGGGAACCGGGAGTAACGCTCACCGGCCACGATCTCCAGGGCCCGCTGCAGCGGCGTGTCAGCGGCCAGGAACTCCACCTCGGTCCGGGGGACCAGCACCTCGCGGATCTGCCGCTTCCCGGCGTTGAACACCTCGCCCACGATGTGCCGCTCGTCGGCGCTCAGCGCCTGATGGCCGGCCACCACGTCGCGCAGTTCCTCCTCGGTCATCACCCCGCGCCCAGCCGCCGGGTCCCCGCCGAGGAGCCGGACCACCAGGTTGATGGACCGGGACAGCAGCCACACCAGCGGGCGGGCCAGCACCGAGATCCGGTCCAGGGTGGGCGCGGCGAGCATCGCGGCCTTCTCGGGCCGCTGCAGGGCCAGGCGCTTGGGGGCCAGCTCGCCGAGCACCAGGGTGAAGTAGGAGATCACCACGGTGACGATGATCAGCGACAGGGCGGAGGCCCACCCCGCGGTGAGCCCCTGGTGGAGCAGGGATGTCCTCAGGTGCCCGGCCAGGGTGGCCTCGCCGACCGTCCCGGACAGCAGGGTGGCCAGGGTGACCCCGATCTGCACCGAGGACAGGAAGCGGTTCGGGTCCTGGGCGAGCCGGGCGGCCCGCTGGCCACGTTTGCCGCGCTGCATGAGGGCCCGGATCTGCCCCTCGCGCAGCGAGACCAGGGCCATCTCCGCCGCGGCGAAGAATCCGCCGACGAGCACGATGAGCAGGACAAGCACGATGTCCCAGCCGACCTGGTTCACGTCCTGATCCCTGACCTCCGTGTGCCTGCCACCGGCGGCCCGGCTCCCCGTGCCCCATGATCCGGGGCCGCCCGTGGCGCCCGCACGGCAGATGTGCGCACAGTCTAAGCAGTCCGCCGCCGGACCGTGCCCGCGACTTGATCAGTCGCCTTGACCGCAGGGCTGTCCGCCGGTCATCTGCCCTTTACCCCCAGGCCGCCTGGACCCGCGCCCGGCCGGCCCAGGCCGCCGGTTTCGGCCCGCCACCCGGGGGGATCCGATGGGCAAGCACAGCCGGGCCAGATAGCGTATGGGTCCCGTGAGCCCCGAGGTATGGAAGAGCAGCGGCACCCTCGCCGACGGCCGGGAGATCATCTACTTCGATGAGTCCCCCGGGCTGGGTCGTGCAGAGGTGCCGGACACCAGGCCGCTCCAGCCCATGCCCGGGCCGGGCGGCGAGCCGGATGCCGGGCTGCGCTGGGACGCGCTCCGCGGCGAGTGGGTGGTCATCGCGGCCGCGCGCCAGGACCGCACGTTCCTCCCGCCGCCCGGCGAGTGCCCCCTCGACCCCTCCCGGCCGGGGCGGCCGACCGAGATCCCGGCCCCCGATTACGACGTGGTCGTGTTCGAGAACCGCTTTCCTTCCCTGCGCGGCGCCGGGCACTGGCCTCCAGGCCCGGTACCGGAAGGCAGCGGGCTGGGCTACGGATCTCCGCAACGGGACCGCTCCGCAGCCGGTCCCCTCGAAACCGGCGGCGTCCCGGGAGAGCCGGCCTACGGCCGCTGCGAGGTGGTCTGCTTCACCTCCGACCATGACGGGTCGTTCGCGGGCCTCAGCCCGCAGCGGGCCCGGACGGTCGTGGAGGCGTGGGCCGACCGCACCGCGACCCTGGGCAGCATGGAGGGGATCGCCCAGGTCTACTGCTTCGAGAACCGGGGCGAGGAGATCGGGGTCACCCTGCATCACCCGCACGGCCAGATCTACGGCTTCCCGTTCATCACCCCGCGGACGGCCACCATGCTGGATCAGGCCCGGCGATACGCGGAGCAGGCCCAGGGCAACCTGTTCGACGACCTGGTGGACGGCGAGATCGCCGCGGGCACCCGGATCGTGACCCGCAACGAGCACTGGACGGCGTTCGTGCCCGCCGCGGCCCGGTGGCCGTTCGAGGTGCAGCTGTTCCCGGCCCGGCGGGTGCCGGACATCCCCGCGCTGGACGACGCGGAGCGGGCCGCGTTCTGCGACATCTACCTCGAGGTGCTGCACCGGCTCGATGCGCTGTTCGGGGTGGCGCTGCCGTACATCGCCGCCTGGCATCAGGCGCCCAGCCGGGACGCGTTCGCGCGCAGCGAGTTCGGGCTGCATCTCCAGGTACTGTCGGTCCGCCGGGCGCCCGGCAAGCTGAAGTACCTCGCGGGAACGGAGTCCGGCATGGGAGTCTGGATCAACGACGTCCTGCCTGAGGAGGCAGCACAGCGGCTGCGGGAGGCCGGGTGAGGCTGCTGGTCACCGGCGGGGCCGGGTACATCGGGAGCGTGGTCGGCGCGCTGCTCGTGGCCGAGGGCCACGACGTGACCGTGCTGGATGACCTGTCCACCGGGCACCAGGACGCGGTGCCCGCGGGCACCGCGTTCGTCCAGGGCACGCTGCGGGACGACGCGGCCCGGCTGCTGGCCGGGGGCGTGGACGCGGTGCTGCACTTCGCGGCCAAGTCGCTGGTCGGGGAGTCCGTGGCCCAGCCGTCCCTGTACTGGGAGAGCAACCTGGGCGGCTCGCTGGCCCTGCTGGAGGCGATGCGGGCGGCCGGGACCCCGCGGATCGTGTTCTCCTCCACCGCGGCGGTCTACGGCGAGCCGGAGCAGGTCCCCATCGAGGAGACCGCCCCGACCCGGCCGACCAGCCCCTACGGGGGATCGAAGATCGCGGTGGACACCGCGCTGGGCGAGCACGCGCGGATGCACGGCACCGGCGCGGTGAGCCTGCGCTACTTCAACGTGGCGGGCGCCTACCGGCAGACCGGAGAGACCGGGGCTGATGGGCCCTGGCTGGGCGAGCGGCACTCGCCCGAGACCCACCTCATCCCCAACGTGCTCGCCGTGGCCCAGGCGGCCGCCCGCGGCGAAGACCGCCACCTGACCCTGTTCGGCGACGACTACCCCACGCCGGACGGCACCTGCGTCCGGGACTACATCCACGTGGCCGACCTGGCCCGGGCGCACCTGCTGGCCCTGGACGCGTGCCAGCCGGGCCAGCACCGGGTCTACAACCTGGGCAGCGAGTCCGGATTCTCTAACCTCGAGGTGCTGGCCGAGTGCCGGGCCGTGACCGGGGCAGACATCCCCGCCAGGATCGGGCCGCGGCGGCCCGGGGACCCCGCGGTGCTGGTCGCCTCGTCCTCCCGGATCCGGGCCGATCTCGGCTGGCAGCCCGAGCGTGACCTGCGGGCCATGGTCGCCGACGCCTGGTCCTTCACCGAGGCCATGGCCGAGCCCGGCGCCGCCCCGTGAGTTCACGGGGCGCGGACCAGGCCGCCCAGTGGTTCATCGCGCAGTACGACAGCGCACCGGAAGGCGTCTGGCACGCCCCGGGCCGGGCCAACCTGATCGGTGAGCACACCGACTACAACGACGGGTTCGTGCTCCCGTTCGCGCTGGACCGGGGCACGTTCGCCGCGGCCGCGCCGCACGAGGACGGGGTGCTGCAGCTGACCTCGCGGCAGGAGCCGGGCCGGGGGGGCGGAAGCAGCACCGTGACGATCCCGCTGGACACCCTGACTCCCGGCAGCGTGGCAGGCTGGGCGGCGTACCCGGCCGGGGTGGTCTGGGCGCTGCGCCAGGCGGGCTACCCGGTGCCCGGTGCCCGGGTGGCGGTGGACTCGGATCTCCCCCAGGGCGCGGGCCTGTCCTCGTCGGCCGCGCTGGAGTGCGCGGTGGCGCTGGCCCTGACCCAGCTGGCCGGCCTCGACGTGGTCCGGCAGGAACTGGCCGGCATCGCCCGGCGGGCCGAGAACGACTTCGTGGGCGTGCCGACCGGGATCATGGACCAGTCGGCGGCCCTGCTCTGCCAGTCCGGGCACGCGCTGCTGCTGGACTGCCGCAGCGGGGAGGCGGACTCGGTGCCGCTCGACCCGGCCCTGTCCGGGCTGACCCTGGCCATCATCGACACCCGGGCCCGGCACGCGCTCACCGAGAGCGGCTACGGTGCCCGGCACATCGAATGCGAGGAGGCGGCGCGCGCGCTCGGCGTGCGCACGCTGCGCGACGTCCCCGGGACGGACAGCCTGGCCGCGCTGGCCGACCCGGTCCTGCGCCGCCGGGCCCGGCACGTGATCACCGAGAACCAGCGGGTCCTGGAGGCCGCGGCCCTGCTGCGCCGGGGCCAGGTGGCCGGGATAGGGCCGCTGCTGAACGAGTCCCACGCGTCGCTGCGGGATGACTTCGAGATCTCCTGGCCGGAGGCCGACGTGGCGGTCGATGCCGCTACAGCGGCCGGGGCACTGGGCGCCCGGATGATGGGCGGCGGTTTCGGCGGCTCGGTGATCGCCCTGCTCCCCGAGGACGGCACCGCGGTGCACGAGGCGGTCCGCGCCGCGTTCCGCGACCGGGGCTGGCCGGAGCCGGGGTTCCTGGACGCACCGCCGTCCCCCAGTGCCCGGAGGGTCCTCTGATGACCCGCGCCCGGAAGGTCCTGCGATGACTAGTGCCCGGAGGGCCCTGCGATGACCGTTCAGGATGATGCGGCCGCGATCGCCGGTGACCTGGCTGAGCTGCGCCGCCGGATCCACCAGGACCCGGAGATCGGGCTGGACCTGCCGCGCACGCAGGCCAAGGTGCTGGCCGCGCTGGACGGCCTGCCGCTGGAGATCACCCGGGGCCGCGCGCTCAGCTCGGTGACCGGGGTGCTGCGCGGTGGGCGGCCCGGCCCCACGGTGCTGCTGCGCGGCGACATGGACGCGCTGCCCATCACCGAGCGAACCGGGCTGCCGTACGCATCCGGGGTGACCGGCGTGATGCACGCGTGCGGGCACGACCTGCACACCGCCATGCTGGCCGGCGCCGCGCGGCTGCTGTCGGCCCGGCAGGCCGAGCTGCCCGGGAACGTGATCTTCATGTTCCAGCCGGGCGAGGAAGGCCAGGCCGGCGCGACCTACATGATCAGCGAGGGCGTGCTCGACGCGGCGGGCGGGCGGCCGGTCGCCGCGTACGCCCTGCACGCCGCGTCGGCGCAGTTCCCCCGGGGCATGTTCTCGACCCGGCCCGGCTCGATGATGGCCGCCGCCGACATCCTGGACGTGACGGTCCGCGGGCACGGCGGCCACGCCTCCCAGCCGTATCTGGCCCAGGACCCGATCCCGGCGGCCTGCGAGATGGTCACCGCCCTGCAGACGCTGGTGACCAGGCGGTTCGACGTGTTCGATCCCGTGGTGATCACGGTGGGCAGCTTCCACGCGGGCACCGCCGACAACGTCATCCCGGACGAGGCGCACTTCCTGGCCACCGTGCGCTCGTTCTCCGCCGCGGCCCGGGACCGGGTACGGCTGGCCAGCCTGCGGCTGATCAGGGAGCTGGCCGCCGCGCACGGCCTGTCCGCCGAGGCGGAATACCTGGACGGGTACCCGGTCACGGTGAACGACACGGCCGAGACCGCGTTCGCGGGGCAGGCGGTGGCGGACCTGTTCGGGGAGGACCGGCTGATGGCCCAGGCCAACCCGCTGCCGGGGGCTGAGGATTTCTCGTTCGTGCTCGACGAGGTGCCCGGGGTGTTCCTGATGCTGGGCGCGGGCCCGGAAGGCTCGGACCCGGCGTCCGCGCCGTTCAACCACGCCGCGGACGCGGTGTTCGACGACGCCGTCCTGGCCGACGGCACAGCCCTCCTGGCCGAGCTAGCCCTGCGCCGCCTCACCGCCGCCGTCGAGACCTCTTAGCCTCAGCCCGGCCCTGGCCCACCACGCCCTCGAAAACCCACATCCTCGAAACCCACCAGCCCCACAGGCCACACCAGCCCCGGGGCCACCCGACCCCCGTTCGTGATGATGACTTGAGTGTCGCCAGAACGGCACCCAAGTCATGATCACGGCAGGAGCCGGGGGGCTTGAGGGGCTCGGGGGGTCAGTGGGGCTGGTGGGGGATGGGGATTGGGGGCTCGCTAGAGGCTGGCGACGTCGGCCTGCTTGGCGCGGACCGCCTCGGCGGCCTCGCGCAGCGCGGCCACTTCCGTGTCGGTGAGGTCCCGCTGCACCACGGAACGGACGCCGGACGAACCGATCTCGGCCTCGACTCCCAGGTAGACCCCGGAGATGCCGTACTCGCCGTCCACCCAGGCGCAGACCGGCAGCACCTGGCCGGAGTCCTCGGCGACCGCGCGGGCCATCCGGGCCGCGGCCGCCGACGGGGCGTAGTACGCGGACCCGGTCTTCAGCAGGCCGACGATCTCGGCCCCGCCGTTGCGGGTCCGGTCCACCAGTACGTCGATCTCGTCCTGGCCGAGCAGGCTGGCCAGCGGCTTGCCGTCCACCGTGCAGGCGGACGGGACCGGGACCATGGTGTCGCCGTGCGACCCGAGGGTGAGCGTCTGCACCGAGCCGACCGGCACGCCCAGCTTCTCGGCCACGAAGTAGCTGAACCGGGCCGTGTCGAGCATTCCCGCCTGGCCGAGGACCCGGGTCGCGGGGAAGCCGGTCACCTTGGCCGCGAGCGCGGTCATCTCGTCCAGCGGGTTCGACACCACGATCAGCACGGCGTCCGGGGCGTGCTTCACCACGTTCTCGGCGACCGAGCGGACGATCTTGGCGTTGACGCCGATCAGGTCCATCCGGCTCATCCCGGGCTTGCGCGGCAGGCCGGCCGTGACGATCACCACGGACGACCCGGCGATCGCCTCGTAGCCCTCGCCGCCAGGGCCGGTGGTCTGCCCGGTGACCTTGGTCTCGAAGCCCTCGATCGGCCGCGACTGGTTGATGTCGAGGGCCAGCCCTTCCGGCTTGCCCTCGACGATGTCGGTCAGCACGACCTCATCGAAGATGTCGTACTCGGCAAGCCGCTGCGCGGTGGTCGAGCCGTAGAACCCGGCCCCGACGACGGTTACCTTGCCCCTGCGGGTCATGTCCCGTGCTCCTTTCAGCCCATCGCCGTGGCGAGGTTATCGCTCAGCGCCGTGAGGAACTCCTCAGTGGTCAGGAACGGGGTGTCCTTGCCCACGAGCAGCGCCAGGTCCTTGGTCATCTTGCCTTCCTCCACGGTCTCCACGCACACCCGCTCGAGGGTCTGCGCGAACCGGGTCACTTCGGGGGTGCCATCCATCTCGCCGCGATGCGTGAGCCCCTGGGTCCACGCGAAGATCGAGGCGATGGGGTTGGTCGAGGTCGGCTTGCCCTGCTGGTGCTGCCGGTAGTGCCGGGTGACGGTGCCGTGCGCGGCCTCGGCCTCGATGGTCTTGCCGTCCGGGGTCATCAGGACGCTGGTCATCAGGCCGAGCGAGCCGTACCCCTGGGCGACGATGTCGGACTCCACGTCGCCGTCGTAGTTCTTGCACGCCCAGACGACGCCGCCGTGGCCCTTGATCACCTGGGCGACCATGTCGTCGATGAGACGGTGCTCGTACCAGATGCCCGCGGCCTCGAACTCCGCCTTGAACTCGGCCTCGAAGATCTCCTGGAACAGGTCCTTGAACCGGCCGTCGTAGAACTTGAGGATGGTGTTCTTGGTGGACAGGTACAGCGGGTAGCGGCGGTTCAGCGCGTACCGCATGGTGGCCCGGGCGAAGTCCCGGATCGAGTCGTCGTAGTTGTACATGGCCATGGCCACGCCGCCGCCGGGGAAATGCGACACCTCCAGGTCGATGGGCTCGCCCTGGTCATCGTCCGGCTGGTAGGAGATGCGCACCGTGCCCGGGCTCGGCACCACGAAGTCCGTGGCCCGGTACTGGTCACCGTGGGCATGGCGGCCGATGATGATCGGCTCGGTCCAGCCCGGCACGAAGCGCGGCACGCTGGCGATCACGATGGGCTCGCGGAACACCACGCCGCCGAGGATGTTGCGGATGGTGCCGTTCGGCGACCGCCACATCTTCTTCAGTCCGAACTCTTCGACCCGGTCCTCGTCGGGAGTAATGGTGGCGCACTTGACCCCGACCCCGTACTGCTTGATCGCGTTCGCCGCGTCCACGGTGACCTGGTCATCGGTGGCGTCCCGGTTCTCCACGGACAGGTCGTAGTACTTCAGGTCGATATCCAGGTACGGCAGGATCAGCCGGTCCTTGATGACCTGCCAGATGATCCTCGTCATCTCGTCGCCATCCAGTTCGACGACGGGATTGGTTACCTTGATCTTGGGCATGCCGCAGACTTCCCTTCCCTACTGCGCTGTGCTGTTGCCCGCCGGGCTGTTTTCCCTGGGGCACGGTTACGACGGAGTCGGCAGCACCAGGCCAGCGACCAGCAGGCCGATGGCCAGGATGGCCAGCGCCGTCACGTCGATGTAGCGCCGCCTGCTGGCGAGCATGCCCACCCGCCGCTCCGGCAGCGCAAGCCGGGCCGCGACAGCAAAGAAAAGGGCACCCGCCAGGATAAACGTACCGGTCCGCACGGAGTGCGGCCCCTGCCAGATGTAAGCCAGCCCGGCCGCCACGCCCGCCAGCACGATCCCGTACACCAGCTGGGCCCCCCGCGCCCCGCCGGGCCGCCGGGCCCGGGTGCCGCGGGACGTGGCCGCCGGGACACCAGAGGCCGGCTGATGCTGGTGGCGCACCGGGGCATCGGGGTGGGCCGCCCGCCCGGGTGCGGGACGCGGGGACGCGGGACGGGGCGGGTAGCTGGGTCCCTCCGGGGACTCCGGCGGCCGCGGCCGGCCGCCCTCCGGCGGCGGCCAGGCCTCCCGGCCCGGCCCGGCCATGCTCGCCAGCGCGTACGCCGCCAGGCCGCCCGGCCCGGGCGGCGGCGTGATTCCCGCTACGTCGTCCGTCACTACCGCTCGCTCAGTGTCTCTGTGAGCATCGCTACCGCTCGCTCCTGCGCCTCCGTGAGCATCGCTACCGCTCGCTCAGTGCGACCCAGGTGAGGTCGCGCTCTCCGATGTACTCGCTGTCCGGCCGGATCAGCCGGTTGTCCGCGTGCTGCTCCATCACGTGCGCGGTCCAGCCGGCCATCCGGCTGACCGAGAAGACCGGGGTGAACAGGTCCGTGGGAATGCCCAGGTAGTGATAAACGGTGGCGGCGTAGAAGTCCACGTTGGGATAGAGGCCCTTCTCCGCGAACACGGTCTCCTCCATCTGCCGGGACATGCGGTAGTACGTGTCGTCCCCGGACGCCGCGGCCAGTTCCCCGGACATCTGGCGCAGGTGGGTGGCCCGCGGGTCCTCGGTCTTGTAGACCCGGTGGCCGAAGCCCATGATCTTCTCCCCGGCACCCAGCCGTTCCCGGACCACCGTGCCGACCGCGGCCACCGGGTCGGAGCCGCCGGTGGACCGGATGCCCTCCAGCCCCCGCATGACCTGCTCGTTAGCCCCGCCGTGCAGCGGCCCCTTCAGCGTGCCGATCGCCGCGACCACCGCCGAGTGCATATCTGACAGGGTGGCAGCACACACCCGCGCGGCGAAGGTAGACGCGTTCATCGTGTGGTCCGCGTGCAGCACCAGGCAGGTGTCCAGGATCTCGGCGTCCCGCGCGGGCGGCGGGGTGCCGCGCAGCTGGAGCAGGAAGGTGGCCGCCAGGCTGAGGCCGGGATCGGCGGGCACGCACCCACGTCCCTCGCGGGCGGCGTGATAGGCGGCGACCAGGATGGGCTGCTGCGCGGTGAGCCGGGCGGCCTTGCGCTCGTTCGCGGGCGCCGCGTTGGAGCTCTCATCCGGGTCGTCGGCGCTGCCCAGGGAGACCAGGCTGCGCATCGCCTCCATCGGGCCCTGGCTGGCTGCGATCTGCGGCAGCGTGGAGCTGGCCAGCGTGCCCAGGGTCCGGCCGGCGGCCAGTTCCGCGCGGTAGCCGTTCAGCTCGCCCGCGCTCGGCGCCGAGCCGCGCTGCAGCAGGTAGGCGATCTCCTCGAAGGTCGAGGTCCCGGCGAGCTGGTGGATGTCGTAGCCGCGGTAGAACAGCCGGCCGGCCTGGCCGTCGATGTCGCTCAGCGCGGTGGACGCGGCGACGACGTCCGCCAGGCCCTTGGACGGCTTGTCCGCCATTTCTTCTTCCTCCCGGTGACTCGCTCGGCAGTGTACTTCCGCGGGCTGCAGCTTCCTTCCATCGGCCGGCCAATGTCCAGGCTCCGGCCAGCCAGGCGGTCCGCCGGGCCAAACGACATAAGCAAAAGGGGGTACGAGTCTGCCCGGAAAGGGTAACTGCACGGAGAGAGATCCGTGACTGCTCGGACAAGCGGGAGGAACGGTCGTGGAAGGGCCCTACATACGCATCGAGGACAGCGGTGAGGTGATACCGCTGGGCGAGGCTGTGACGACGATCGGGCGCGGCAGTGGGGTGGACATCCGGCTCGGCGACCCGAGCGTCTCCCGGCTGCACGCGGAGATCGTTCGCCGCGGGCCGTACGCCTACGTGTCTGACCTCGGGTTATCGCGCAACGGAACCCGGGTCAACGGGCGGATCGTCACCCGGCGCGTCCTGGAGGACGGGGACGTGCTCACGTTCGGGAACGCCCGCTGCCGGGTCGGCGGGATCCCCGGTGAGGACCTGTCCGCCGAGACCGATCTGAGGCGCTCCCCCAGCCCCGAGCTGACCAGGCGCGAACTCGACGTGCTCACGTCGCTGTGCCGCCCGGCCCTGTCCGATGAGGCGTTCGTCGCCCCGGCGACGGCCCGCGAGATCGCGGCCGACCTGGTCGTGACGGAAGCGGCGGTCAAGCAGCATCTCCTCCGGCTCTACCAGAAGTTCCGCATCCCCGAGGGCACCAACCGGCGGGTCAGGCTCGCCAACGAAGTGGTCTCCCTCGGCCTCGTCCGGCCGCTGCCCCCGGTCGGCCGCGAGAAGGTACCGGCGCCGCAGCCACAACCGTCCCGGTCCGCCCCGGACCGGCCGGCGGGCCCTCCGGCTCCCGCGGGGACAGGGCGCGTCCCGGCGGGGAGCGGCCTTCCTGAACGGCGCGCCAGCTAGCCCGCACCGCGGGTCCTTTCCTTCTCTGCACCGGCACCCTTGACCCGGTGACGTCACCGTCGCCCGGCGCGCTGCCGACCAGGGCTAGAAATGCACCCGCCAGGGACCCAGGTGAGTGCCGAACGGCCCCTGGAACCCCGGCACGTGCAGCAGCGTGCCGTCCGGCGTGCTCAGCGGCCAGAACGCGGCCGCCGAGGTCAGCGCGACCGCCACGGCGGCAACCGCGAGCGCGCACATCCCGAACAGCGCCACCGCCTGCACGCCAGGGCTGCGCACCACCGCGGCCCAGACCCGGTTGAGCTGGCGGCGCGCCTTGGCCGACCCCGGGCCGTAGGCGTAGAACGCCACCAGCGCGCCCGCCCCGTAGGACAGCGCGTGCAGGCTGGGGGCCGACGGCATGGCCAGGAACGTGAGCCCGGCCACGGCCACGGCCACGATGAGCGCCAGGGGCGCCACGACCACGGTGGAGATCAGCGAGCGGACCACGAAGAACGGGAACGCGGCCACGGTCATGATCGTCCCTCGCTGGTCCGAGCCGCGGTGAGCCAGGTCACCGGCCCGCAGCAGGGCCAGCACGGCCAGCGCGACCAGAGTGCCGGCCACCGGCAGCACCACCGCGAGGCTCACCGCGATCACCATCGTGGCCAGGACCAGGATCGGCTGCCGGCGCGGGGAGGACCAGCGGTCCGCGCGGTCCCCGTCCTCCCCGGGTGCGGCCGCCCGCCCGCCCCGCTCCGCGGGCCCCCCGGGGCGGCCGAAACTGTCGTCCGGGCCGGGAGAGCGTCCCCGGCGCCCCCCTGGCGGGTAGGTCACCGGAGGGAGGATGTCCGCGAAGTCGTCGGGGCGGACCGCGGCGATCGGCTGAGTGCCCGGCGGGGCCATCCCGCCCGCCGCGGGCGGCGGGAACGTGGTGGCTCCCTGGCCGGCCCCGGACAGCATGGTCCCGCCCGGCCCGCCGAACCCGTCCAGCGCGGTGGGGCGCGGCGGGAACCCGTCGGCCCGCGTCCCCGGAGCGTCCAGCCCCATGCCCTGCAGGCCGCCCGCGGGCACCGCCATGGGCAGCAGGACGGCCGGGTCCAGCGCCGCGGCCCGGCTGCGCAGCGCGATAGCGGCGGGCCGCTGGGCCGGGTCCCGGCGCAGCGCGGCGGCCAGCAGTTCCGCCATCGGCGCCGGCACCCCGGACAGGTCCGGCTTGCCGTTCACGATCCGGTAGAAGATCGTCTCGTACGACCCGGTGCCGAACGGCGGCCGCCCGGTCGCGGCGAAGGCCACGGTGGCCCCCCAGGCGTGCACGTCCGAGAACGACGTGCTGCTCTGCCCCTCGATGACTTCCGGGGACAGGTAGCCGGGCGTGCCCATGAACATCCCGGTCATGGTCAGCCGGGTCGAGTCCAGGGCCTGGGCGATACCGAAGTCGATCACGACCGGGTCGCCGTTCATCAGCATCACGTTGCCGGGCTTGAGGTCGCGGTGCACCACGCCCGCCGCGTGGATCGCGGCCAGGGCGTCCGCCAGCCCGGCAGCCAGCCGGATCAGCCGGGACCCGCTCAGCGGGCCCTCCTGGGTCACCACCTCGTCGAGCGTGCGGCCGGGTACGTACCGGGTCACGATGTACGGCGTCTCGCTGGTCACATCGGTATCGAGCACCTCGGCCACGAACGGGCTGCGGACCCGGCGCATGGTCTCGACCTCACGGGCCAGCCGCCGCCGCGCGTTCGGGTCACCGGCCACCGCCGGGCGGAGGATCTTCACCGCCACCGAGCGCTGCTCGGGGTCACGGGCGAGGTAGACCACGCCCATGCCGCCCTCGCCGATCCGGTCGAGCAGCCGGTAGGGCCCGAGCCGCTCTGGCGTGTGCTCTGCTGGTGTCATCGCCCCCCCAGCCTACGAACTACCCTCGGGCTGCCCCATCCAGACGGGACAGAACGCAGGTGGGAGCGGTCGCACCAGCACGGCAACCAACCCGGCGGGTCCATCGCGCTCCCGTTAGCTGCCGGTGACCAGTTTGCGCAGGGCCTCGGCCGTCCTGGCGTTCTGCTCCGCGTAACCAACCAGGGCCCGGGCCAGCTCGGCGGCCCACTCCTGCACCGCCACCGGCTGGCGGGACAGCACCACGCCGCGCACCTCGCGGCAGATTTCCGCGCTGGGCTGCCCGGCCCGCACCGCCAGCGACATGACGCGTTCCCCCAGCCGGACCGTGATCTTCGACACCGTGCCAGGACGCCCGTGCATCCGGTCGGACACCGAGCGGTCCCGTTCAATGGTCACACATCCGGGCGGCAGCGACTCGCCGAGGGACTCGGTGAGCACGCGGGCGTAGACCGCCGCGTCGGCGCTGTCCGCCCGCAGCGCGGCGGTCACCAGCTCGAGGTCGGGACTCTCGTCCGGCTGCGTCATGCTTGGCTGCTCCCTAGGGGGCGGGCTGGCGGGCGGTATGCCCGCACGCTACGTCAATTGTCACCGGCCCGCGAAGGTGGCCTTGCCGGGGCCGTTCTCGACGAAGCTGCGCATGCCGGTGCGCTGGTCCTCGGTAGCGAACAGCGCGGCGAAGTGCAGCCGCTCGATCTCCAGCCCGGTATTCAGGTCGGTCTCCAGGCCGTCGTCGATGGCCTGCTTGGCCGCCCGCAGGGCCAGCGCGGGGCCGGTGGCGTAGCGGGCCACCAGGGCCCGGGCCGCGTCGTAGACCTCCGCGTCCGGCACCACCTGATCCACCAGGCCGATGGCCAGGGCCTCGGCTGCGTCCACGAACCGGCCGGTGAACACGATGTCCTTGGCCCGGGCCGGGCCGACGAGCCGGGACAGCCGCTGGGTCCCGCCCGCGCCGGGGATGACGCCGAGCAGGATCTCCGGCTGGCCCACCCGGGCTCCCTGCCCGGCCACCCGGAAGTCCGCGCACAGCGCCAGCTCGAGGCCGCCGCCGAGCGCGTAGCCGGTGACCGCGGCCACCACGGGCTTGGGGATCTTGGCCACGGCGGTGAAGCTGGCCTGCAGCCGCCGCGAGTCGGCGGCCATCTGGCCGTAGCTGGCCCCGGCCATCTCCTTGATGTCCGCGCCCGCGGCGAAGACCTTCGCGCCGCCGTACAGCACCACGGCGCGGACGTTGCTGTCCGCGGACACCTCGGCGGCCGCCGCCGCGATCTCGTCCTGGACCTGGGCGTTCAGCGCGTTCATAGGTGGCCGGTCGAGCCGGATCGTGGCGATAGCCTGGTCGGTCTCGACCCGGACGAACTCCCCCATGCCGCACCTCCTGCCGGGCCGCGTTCAGCTCGGGCAGGCACGCTGCCCGCCCAGGGCCCAGGTGGAGGGTACTCCTGCCGGCTAGTCCTCAGCCGACCGCGGCCGCGGCACCCCCTGCGAGTCCTGCAGGAGGGCCTGGATCTCCGACTCGCTGTAGCGGCGGTGACCGCCGAGCGTGCGGATGGACCGGAGCTTGCCCTGCTGGGCCCACCGGGTCACGGTCTTCGGGTTGACCCGGAACAGCGCGGCGACCTCGGACGGCGTCAGGAGCCGGTCTTCGGTGCGGTTGTCTTGCTTCATGACGGCAGTGCCCTTTCACGTGGTGGGACGACTTCGGTAACGGAAAGTGACACGAGGGCGTCATGCTGCTCGCATAACGTGTAGCTGGTACTCATGGCCCCCCCGGGCTTCCCTGCTGGCGCGCCTGTGCCCTGTCTGGCATGACTACCCGCGGAGCTGGCACACGAGGCGCCCGCGAGCACGTTGCATAAAGTAGACGCAGTGCCACGCACGGCGGTTTACGTGCGGAACGTGATACCGCTACTACTTTCCGCAATTTTTTCGGGCCCGGGTACCCACCGCTACCCAGACAGGCCTCGCAAAACCGGCAGCCAGGCCCGCCCGCCCGCGGCCGGCCAGGCGCGCCGCGGGCGGACCGTTTCCTAGCGCAGGTCGCCGGTGGTCAGCCCGGCGGGCGCCTCCGGCAGCGTGACCAGGCCCATCTCCGCGGCGCTGACCAGCAGGGGATGCCGGGGCACGACCCGGAGGGTGTAGCCGAACGGCCCCGGGCGGCCCAGCTCGGCTTTGCCCACGAAGCGGGCCACGCCGTCGTCCGGCCCGTCCTCGACGGCCAGCGCGCTGACTGCCGGGTGCAGGATCTCGTCCGCGTCACCGACCCGGCCGTAGACGACCTCGACGCTCACGTCGTCGGGGGACAGCCCGCCGAGCGCGACGGTGGCCCGTACCACTAGGCTGCCGCCGGGGCCCTGGTCGCCGTCCTCGCCTTCCACGTGCTCGATGCGGACCCCGCCCCAGGCCCGGGTGACCCGGCGCTTCCAGGCGGCCAGGTCCCGGGCGGCCGCGAACGGTTCCGGCGGCCCGTGCTGCCGGCCCGTGCTGCCGGGCCCCGTGCTGATGCTTTCCCCGCCGCTGAGCACGCGGGACGACCGGGCCGCGGGGATGTACAGCTCCTCCACGTACTCGCGGACCATCCGGGAGGCCTGGACGCGCGGGCCCAGGGCGCGCAGCGTGTGGCCGACCATCTCCAGCCACCGGCGGGGCAGCCCATCGGGGCCGGTGTCGTAGAACCGTGGCGCTACCGTCTGGCTGAGCAGGTCATACAGCGCCCTGGACTCGAGCTCGTCGCGCCGCTCCGGGTCCTCCACGCCGTCCGCGGACGGGATGGCCCAGCCGTCGGCGCCGTCGTACCACTCGTCCCACCAGCCGTCCCGGATGGACAGGTTGAGCCCGCCGTTCAGCGCCGACTTCATGCCGGACGTGCCGGACGCCTCCAGCGGGCGCAGCGGATTGTTCAGCCACACGTCGCAGCCCTGGACCAGGGCGCGGGCCATGGCCATGTCGTAGTCGGGCAGGAACACGATGCGGTTGCGTACCCGCGGGTGGTCAGCGAACTGGACCATCTGCTGGATCAGCCGCTTGCCGCCGTCGTCGGCCGGATGGGCCTTGCCCGCGATGATGAACTGCACTGGCCGCTCCGGGTCCAGCATCAGCTCAGTCAGCCGGGCCTGGTCGTGCAGGATCAGCGTGAGCCGCTTGTAGGACGGCACCCGGCGGGCGAACCCGATCGTCAGCACGTTCTCGTCGAGGACCTCATCGGTCCAGCCCAGCTCGGCCTCGCTGGCCCCGCGCTGCTGCCAGGACCCACGCAGCCGCTCCCGGGCCTGCGCGACCAGCCGGGACCGCAGCGCGCGGCGGATCTCCCACAGCCGGGCCGGGGCGGTGTGCGCGACCCGCTCCCAGGCGTGGCCGTCCTCGGGCAGCTGCTGCGCCACGGCGGAGTCCTCCGGCGGCCCGCTGGCCAGGTCCAGGACCTCCTGGGCGACCCAGGTGGGAGCGTGCACCCCGTTGGTGATCGAGCCGATCGGCACCTGGGCGGTGTCGAACCCGGGCCACAGGCCGGCGAACATCTCCCGGCTGACCTCGCCGTGCAGCCGGCTGACACCGTTCACCCGCTGGGCCAGCCGCATGCCCATCACGGCCATGTTGAAAACGGACGGGTCGCCGCCGGGAAACGTCTCCGCCCCCAGCGACAGCACCCGGTCGATGGGCAGGGCGGGATCGGCGGCGGCCCCGGTGAAGTGCCGCTCGAGCAGGTCACGGCTGAACCGGTCGATCCCGGCCGGCACCGGGGTGTGCGTGGTGAACACGGTGCCGGCCCGGCACAGCTCGATGGCCTCCTCGAAGCTGAGGCCCTGCGCGGCGTACTCGCGGATGCGCTCCAGGCCGAGGAAGCCGGCGTGACCCTCGTTGGTGTGGAAGACCTCCGGCTCGGCGTGCCGGGTCAGCGCGCAGAACGCCCGCACCGCGCGGACTCCCCCGATGCCCAGCAGCAGCTCCTGGCGCAGCCGGTGATCACCGCCGCCGCCGTACAGCCGGTCGGTGACCTCGCGCAGCGCGGGCTCGTTCTCCTCGACGTAGGAGTCGAGCAGGAGCAGCGGGACCCGGCCGACCTGGGCCACCCAGATCTGCGCGGCCAGCAGCTTGCCCTCGGCCAGCGCCACGCTGACCCGCACGGCGGTCCCGTCGGGCGCGCGGAGCAGGGTCAGCGGGAGCCCGTTCGGGTCGCTGGCCGGGTAGCGCTCCGTCTGCCAGCCCTCGGGCGACAGGGACTGGGTGAAGTACCCGTGCCGGTACAGCAGGCCCACCCCGATGAGCGGCACACCCAGGTCGCTGCCGGCCTTGAGATGATCACCGGCCAGGATGCCCAGGCCGCCGGAGTACTGCGGCAGCGCCTGGGTGATCCCGTACTCGGGCGAGAAGTAGGCGATCGCGGCCGGCGGCCCGCCCGGGCCACGGGGGCCGTCCGGGTCACCGCCGTCCGGACCACCGCGGCCGGCCGGGCCGCTGCCGCCGTCCGCGTGCCGCTGGTACCAGCGCGGCCCGGACAGGTACTGCTCCAGGTCACGGGCCGCGTCGTCGAGCCGCCGGAGGAACGCGTCATCGTGGCCCAGGCTCTCGAGCTGGGCCGGCGGCACCTCGCCGAGCAGGGCGACCGGGTCGTGCCCGGACGCCTCCCAGCCCGCCGGGTCGATCGCCGCGAACAGGTCCCGGGTCTCGGCATGCCAGGACCAGCGGAGGTTCAGCGTGAGGTCGCGCAGGGGGCCGAGCGATTCGGGCAGCGCGGCGCGGACGGTAAAACGGCGGATGGCTCTCACGGGCAGTGACCCTAATCGCCCCGAGTAGATGCCGCGAACCGGGTCCACAATGTGGACCCCGCCCCCGCCGCTGAGGGGCGCACGAAGGCGCGCAGGGAAGCGCGCACCGGGGCACTCCGGGCGGGCGGGCCGGCGCGGCGGTGAAAGCCCCGGGTACGCACGGTCAACAGCAGGCCGGCCCCCTCGCGCACAGTCATCCAGAGTGGGTAGCTTCAAGAGGTGATAGGACGCATTCCCATCCTGGACGTCGAGCCCGTCCTGGAGTGCGGGCGCCGCCCCGCTAAGGCGGTATCGGGAGAAACCTTCCAGGTCAGTGCCACCGTGATCCGCGAAGGGCACGAGATGCTCGGGGCCGGCGTGGTGCTGCGCGGGCCGGGAGGTCAGCGAACACCGCTGGCCTACATGCACGAGCTGACCCCCGGCACCGACCGCTACGGGGCCGACGTGACCGTCCCCGCCGAGGGACTCTGGCATTTCCAGGTGGAAGCGTGGGGCGATTCCATCGCCCACTGGCGGCACGACGCCGCGATCAAGGTGCCGCGCGGCCTGGAGGCCGAGCTCATGCTGGCCGAGGGCGCGCTGCTGTTCGAGCGGGCGGCCCGGGGCGTGCGGGGCAGCGCCCGGTCCGGCCAGGCCGCCCGGGCCGGGGAGCGCTGGGCGAACGCCGCGCAGGCGGCTCAGGCCGCCCGGGCGGCCCGGGCCGGGCTGCGGGAGGTCGCGGCCCAGCTGAGGGACCGGGCGCTGCCGCCGTGGGACCGGCTCGCCGCCGCCTCGGCCCCGGCCGTCGGTCGCCATCCTGGCCCAGTACCCGCTGCGCGACCTGGTCACCCGGTCAGCCCGGTACCCGGTGATCGTGCACCGGCAGCGCGCGCTCTACGGGGCGTGGTACGAGTTCTTCCCCCGCTCGGAGGGCGTCGAGATCGACCCGATGGGCTACCGGGAACCGCGCAGCGGCACGTTCCGCAGTGCGGCCCGGCGCCTGGACGCCGTCGCGGACATGGGCTTCGACGTCGTCTACCTGCCGCCCATCCACCCGATCGGGACCACGGCCCGCAAGGGCGCGAACAACGTGCTGCAGGCCGCCCCGGGCGATCCGGGCTCGCCGTGGGCCATCGGCGCCCCGGAGGGGGGCCACGACGCGATCCATCCCGATCTGGGCACGCTCGCGGACTTCGACGCGTTCGTCGGGCGCACCCGGGAGCTGGGCATGGAGGTCGCCATCGACCTGGCCCTGCAGACCTCGCCCGATCACCCGTGGGTGACCGGGCACCCGGAATGGTTCACCAAGCGGGCCGACGGCCGGATCGCGTACGCGGAGAACCCGCCCAAGAAGTACCAGGACATCTACCCGCTGAACTTCGATAACGATCCCGGCGGGATCTACACCGAGGTGAACCGGATCGTCCGGCAGTGGATGGCGCACGGGGTGCGGATCTTCCGGGTGGACAACCCGCACACCAAGCCGCTGAGCTTCTGGGAGCGGCTCCTGGCGGATATCGCCCGGACCGACCCTGACGTGCTGTTCCTCGCCGAGGCGTTCACCCGGCCGGCCATGATGCGGGCGCTGGCCGAGATCGGCTTCCACCAGTCGTACACCTACTTCACCTGGCGTAACAGCTCGGCCGAGCTCAGCGATTACCTACGTGAGCTGTCTGGGCCCGCCGCGGCGTACATGCGGCCGAACTTCTTCGCCAACACGCCGGACATCCTGCATGAGTATCTGCAGCACGGCGGGCCTCCCGCGTTCAAGATCCGGGCCGTGCTCGCCTCGATGCTGTCGCCGTCCTGGGGCATCTACTCCGGCTACGAGCTGTGCGAGGGCACCCCGGTCCGGCCGGGCAGCGAGGAATACCTCGACTCGGAGAAGTACCAGTACCGCCCGCGGGACTGGGAGCTGGCCCAGCAGGGCCCCACCGGCATAGCGCCGTATATCGCCCGGCTCAACGCGATCCGGAAAGCACATCCCGCGTTGCACTGGTTGCGTAATCTACGCTTCCATCACGTCGACCAGCCGGAGCTGATCTGCTTCTCCAAGCGTGACCCGCAGGAGGAGGACACGGTCCTGGTCATCGTGAACCTCGACCCGCATCAGCCCCGGGAGGCGACCGTCTGGCTTGACCTGCCCGCGCTTGGCCTGGAAAGCGACGCCGACTTCGTGGTTACCGACGAGCTTTCCGGACAGACGTTCCGGTGGGGACGGGCCAATTACGTGCGCCTCGACCCGGGATACGAACCAGCTCACATCTTCCAGGTAAAGACGTCCCCCTCGGCCTGAGCCGGGCCTGGAAGATACCGATACGTCCGCAGGAGCCCTCAGTGGTCACAGAGCCCGTGCCGGGCCGCCCCGACTTGCCCGGCCTCCCTCTCCCGGAGCACCTGCCCAGCTTCGCCACGCCCCCCGGTGAGCCGATCCCTGATTCGTTCTCGTTTGAGCGGCCCCGTGACCCGCAGTGGTACAAGCGGGCAGTGTTCTACGAGGTCCTGATCCGCGGGTTTCACGATTCCAACGGGGACGGCACCGGGGATCTGCGCGGCCTCACCTCACGCCTGGACTATCTCCAGTGGCTGGGCGTGGACTGCATCTGGCTGCTGCCGATCTATGCCTCACCACTGCGCGACGGCGGGTACGACATCTCGGATTTCACTTCCGTTTTGCCGGATTTCGGCAATATCGGGGACTTTGTGGAACTCGTGGACGGCGCGCATGAGCGGGGGATGCGCGTGATCGCCGACCTGGTGATGAATCACACCAGCGATGCGCACCCGTGGTTCCAGGCGTCCCGCACCGACCCGGAAGGACCGTTCGGGGATTTCTACGTGTGGTCCGATACGGATGACCGGTTCCCGGAGGCGCGGGTCATCTTCGTCGACACCGAGCACTCGAACTGGACCTACGACACGGTGCGCGGCCAGTACTACTGGCACCGCTTCTTCGCCCACCAGCCCGACCTGAACTACGAGAACCCGAAGAGTCCAGGACGCCATGCTGGAGGTCCTGCGGTTCTGGCTCGATCTCGGGATCGACGGGTTCCGGCTGGACGCCGTCCCCTACCTGTACGAGCGGGAGGGGACGAACTGCGAGAACCTCAAGGAAACCCACGAGTACCTGAAGCGGGTCCGGACCGAGGTGGACCGGCTGTACCCGGACCGGGTCCTGCTGGCCGAGGCCAACCAGTGGCCCGCGGACGTGGTGGAGTACTTCGGCGACGCGGAGAGCGGCGGGGACGAATGCCACATGGCGTTCCATTTCCCGCTGATGCCGCGCATCTTCATGGCGGTCCGGCGGGAGCAGCGCTACCCGATCTCGGAGATCCTGGCCCAGACCCCGCCGATCCCGTCCCGCTGCCAGTGGGGGATCTTCCTGCGCAACCACGACGAGCTGACCCTCGAGATGGTCACCGACGATGAGCGCGACTACATGTACGCGGAGTACGCCAAGGACCCGCGGATGAAGGCGAACATCGGGATCCGGCGGCGGCTGGCCCCGCTGCTCGACAACGACCGCAACCAGCTGGAGCTGTTCACCGCGCTGCTGCTGTCGCTGCCCGGCTCGCCGGTGCTCTACTACGGCGACGAGATCGGCATGGGCGACAACATCTGGCTCGGTGACCGGGACGGGGTCCGCACCCCGATGCAGTGGACCCCGGACCGCAACGCCGGCTTCTCCACCTGCGATCCCGGCCGGCTCTACCTGCCGATGCTGATGGACCCGATCTACGGCTACCAGGCGCTGAACGTGGAGGCCCAGCAGAAGAACGCGGGCTCGTTCCTGCACTGGACGAAGCGGATGATCGAGATCCGCAAACGCCACCCGGTGTTCGGCCTGGGCGGCTACGAGGAGCTGAGCTCCTCCAACCCGAGCGTGCTCGCGTTCGTGCGTGAGCACACGGAGAGTGACCATGCCGACGGGCTAGACAGCACGGATCGTATACTGTGCGTCAATAATCTTTCCCGGTTCCCGCAGCCGGTCGAGCTGGACCTGAGACGGTTCAAGGGAGTGACCCCGGTCGAGTGCATGGGGGGCGTCACCTTCCCCCCGATCGGGGACCTGAGCTACCTGCTCACCCTTCCAGGACACGGTTTCTACTGGTTCCAGCTTCCCGAGCCCCGCGGATGAGCACCGACGGTGACGGCGCGGGCTACCCCGGTGAGCCCCGGGATAACCCGCGCGGGACCCGCCCGCTTCGGTGCGGAATCTGGCGAGATGATGATCGGCTGTGATGCTGCATGATCCCTGGGGACGGGGTAGACCGGAAATATGACATTTGAGGAAACGCTGGCGGAGTGGATGCCGAGTCAGCGCTGGTTCGCTGGCAAGGGCGCCAGGATCCTCGACCTGGCCATCGTGACCGACACCGAGCTGGTCGGCGGCGACCCGGGGCTGCACCACCTCATCGTGCCGTCACCCAGGGTAGTGCCCTTCCCCAGGGCAGCCCGGGCTCGCTGGGCAGCACGGTGGACAACTACCAGCTGTTCCTCGGGCTGCGCGAGGAAATCCCGGGCCACCTGCAGCACGTGCAGATCGGGGTGGCCGACGACGGCCGGATCGCCTACGACGCGCTGCATGACCCGGACCTGACCCGGCTGCTGCTGCAGGCCATCGCCGACGGCGGCCGGGCGGGCCCGCTGTGCTTCGCGCACGAGCCGGGCGACCGACATCGACACCAGCCTGCGACAGCCTGGTGCTGACCGGCGAGCAGAGCAACACCAGCCTGATGTTCGGCGAGGCCACCATCCTCAAGGTGTTCCGGCGGCCCTCCCCCGGGCCCAACCCGGACCTGGAGGTGCCCCGGGCGCTGGCCATGCGCGGCTCCACGCACGTGGCCGAGCCGCTGGGCTGGATCGAGTCCCGGCTGGACGGGGCCCCGGTCATCCTGGGCATCCTGTCCCGCTACCTGCGCGCCGCGTCGGACGGCTGGTCCCTCGCCGCGACCAGCGTCCGGGACCTGTACGCGGCCGAGGGCCGGGTCCCGCCGCCGACGCCGGCGGTGACTTCGCCGGCGAGGCGTACCGGCTCGGCGAGGCCACCGCCGAGGTGCACCGCGACCTGGCCCGGGCGTTCGGCACCGACGAGCTGCCGCCCGAGGCCATCAGCGTGCTGGCCGACGAGATGTTCGCCCGGCTCGACGTGGCCCTGGCCACCGTGCCGGAGCTGGGCCGCCACGCCGACCTGCTCGGGTCGGCCTTCGCCGACCTGGCCAAGCTGGACACCCCGCTCAGCGTCCAGCGGGTGCACGGCGACTACCACCTGGGCCAGGTGATGCGGACCCAGACGGGCTGGGTGCTGCTCGACTTCGAGGGCGAGCCCGCCACGCCGCTGGCCCAGCGCCGCGCGCTGTCCACCGCGCTGCGCGACGTGGCCGGCATGCTGCGCTCGTTCGACTACGCGGCCCGCCACCAGCTGCTGGCCCGCCCGGACGGGGACCGGCTGCACGCCCCGGCCCTGGAGTGGGTCCGCCGCAACCAGGACGCGTTCTGTGCGGGGTACGCTGCCGCCGGGGGAATCGATCCGGGCACGCACGTCATCCTGCTGCGCGCCCTCGTCCTGGATAAGGCGGTTTACGAGGTTATGTACGAGGCCCGGAACCGGCCCGGCTGGCTGTCCATCCCGCTGGGTTCGATCGCCGATTCGATCAGCTCGCGACGGGACATGAGCATGGTCAGCCAGCAGAATCCAGGCCGGCATCAGCCTGGGCGAGATCGACCGCGTCGTCGCGGGAACCCACCATGACCCGCATTCGATCCTCGGCGCCCACCCCGGGCCGGACGGGGTCATCGTGCGGGTGCTCCGCCCGCTGGCCAAGTCGGTGACGATCGTGCTGCCCGACGGGCAGCGGTTCCCGGCCGAGCACGTGCACGAGGGCGTATTCGCGGTCACGCTCCCGGCGGGCCAGACGCCTGACTACCGGGTCGCGGTCAGCTACCCGGACGGCAACGGCGGCAGCCTGCCCGAGACCATCACCGACGACCCGTACCGGTACCTGCCCAGCCTGGGCGAGGTGGACCTGCACCTGATCGGCGAGGGGCGGCACGAGAACCTCTGGCAGGTCCTCGGCGCGCACGTGAGGCACTACGGCGACGTGACCGGGACGGCGTTCGCGGTGTGGGCGCCCAACGCCCACGGCGTCCGGATCGATCGGCGACTTCAACCACTGGGACGGCCGCGGGCACCCGATGCGGTCCCTGGGCGGCACGGGAGTCTGGGAGCTGTTCGTGCCCGACGTGGGCGACGGCACCCGGTACAAGTTCGACGTGTGCGGGCCCGACGGCCAGTGGCGGCGCAAAGCCGACCCGATGGCCAGCCTGGCCGAGCGGCCGCCCGCGACCGCGTCGGTCATCTACACCTCGCGCTATGAGTGGGACGACGCCGGGTGGCTGGCGGCCCGGTCCCGCGGCCAGCAGGTCCGCGAGCCGGTCAGCGTCTACGAGGTGCACCTGGGATCGTGGCGGCCCGGCCTGACCTACCTCCAGCTCGCCGACGAGCTGACCGAGTACGTCGCGGGCATGGGCTTCACCCACGTGGAGTTCCTGCCGGTGGCCGAGCACCCGTTCGGCGGTTCCTGGGGCTACCAGGTCACCTCCTACTTCGCGCCCACGGCCCGGTTCGGCAGCCCGGACGAGTTCCGCTACCTGGTGGACCGGCTGCACCAGGCCGGGATCGGCGTGATCCTGGACTGGGTGCCCGCCCACTTCCCGCGCGACGAGTGGGCCCTGGCCCGGTTCGACGGCACCCCGCTCTACGAGCACCCCGACCCGCGCCGCGGTGAGCACCCGGACTGGGGCACGCTCATCTTCAACTACGGCCGGAACGAGGTCCGCAACTTCCTCGTGGCCAACGCCGTGTACTGGCTGGAGGAGTTCCACGCCGACGGCCTGCGGGTGGACGCGGTGGCGTCCATGCTCTACCTGGACTACTCCCGGAAGGCCGGCGAGTGGGTCCCCAACGCCCAGGGCGGCCGGGAGAACACCGACGCGGTGGCGCTGATCCAGGAGGTCAACTCGACCTGCTACCGGCGGGTCCCCGGCGTCATGATGATCGCCGAGGAGTCCACCGCCTGGCCGGGCGTGACCCGGCCGGTGCACCTGGGCGGCCTGGGTTTCGGCTTCAAGTGGAACCTGGGCTGGATGCACGACACGCTCAGCTACATGTCGCTGGACCCCGTCTACCGGCAGTTCCACCACAACGAGATCACGTTCTCGCTCATGTACGCGTTCAGCGAGAACTTCGTGCTGCCGCTGTCGCACGACGAGGTGGTGCACGGCAAGGGGTCGCTGCTGGGCAAGATGCCCGGCGACGAGTGGAACCGCTTCGCCGGGCTGCGCGCCATGCTGGCCTACATGTGGGCCCACCCGGGCAAGCAGCTACTGTTCATGGGGTCGGAATTCGGCCAGGGCAACGAGTGGTCGGCCGAGCGCGGCCTGGACTGGTGGATGCTCGACTACCCGGGCCACGCCGGCGTCCGCAAGCTGGTCAGCGACCTGAACCGGCGCCTACCGCGGCTCCCCGGCCATGTGGGCGCAGGACAACTCGCCCGCCGGGTTCAGCTGGATCGACGCGAACGACGCGGCCGGGAACGTGCTGTCCTTCATGCGGCTGGCCGGGCCGGACGGTGACCCGGGAGGACACCGGGTGATCGCCTGCGTGGCGAACTTCTCCGGCGGCCCGCACGAGGAGTACCGGCTCGGGCTGCCGCACGCCGGCCGCTGGCGGGAACTGGTCAACACCGACGCGGCCGACTACGGCGGCAGCGGCGTGGGCAACCTCGGCATGGTCGAGGCCGTCCCCGAGCCGTGGCACGGCCAGCCCGCGTCCGCCGTGCTCACCCTGCCCCCGCTCGGCGTCCTCTGGCTCGCCCCGGAGTAAACCCGGAATTCTCCGCAACGAGGACCGTCCCGGGCTGATCAGCCGGGACGGTTCTCGTTGCGGGAAGTTGAATTCAGTCATAGGCGGACAGGCCGAGCTTGACGGCCAGGGCGATGCCGCCCAGGCCGATCACCACCCGGAGCACCCGGGCCGGCAGGTAGCGGACCAGCACCGGGCCGATCCGGCCGCCGATGAGGAACCCCGCCGCCAGCGGCAGCACCGCCGCCCAGCGCACCGGCCCGAACAGCGCGAACGCCACCGCCGCGACCGCGTTGGCCAGCCCCGACACCACGTTCTTGATCGCGTTGGTCCGGGCCAGCGGCTCGGTGAGCATCGTGGTCAGCACGACCAGCAGCAGGATGCCGCCGGCCGCGCCGAAGTAGCCGACGTAGACGGCCACGCAGAACAGCGCGGCGATCAGGAACGGGTTGCGCTCCCGGTCGGAGTGCGCGGTTTCGGCCTCCGGGCGGGCCGCCTGGAGCAGGAGCAGGAGCGAGGCCGCCCCGATCAGGACCGGCGCGGCGGCCTCGAAGGTCCGGGCCGGGGTGAGCAGCAGCAGCGCGGCGCCGGCCGCGCCGCCCAGCGCGGTGACGGGGCCCAGGCGGCGGATCCGGGCGCCCTGGCCGGCCAGTTCCGGGCGGGAGCCCGCGGCCGCGCCGACCCCGGTGAACAGGAGCGACACGGTGTTGGTCACGTTCGCCGACAGCGGCGGCAGGCCGAGCGCGAGGAGCACCGGGTAGGACACCACAGACGCCAGGCTCGCGACGGTGCTGACGATGCCGGCGGCTATCCCCGTGACCAGCAGCAGGAGGAGATCGGCGACGGTCACTTCTTGACCAAAGCACATTCTGCGGGGCCGGGCGCCGTGACGTCGCCCACACGGAGCGCCCCGCGACGATCGGAATGCGTTAACGGAGGGTAATGATGGGCGTATGAGCAACATCCCTCCGGTGCCGCCGCCCGCCGCCGTGCGCACCGCCTACCACGAGGAACTGGACGAGGGCCAGCGCAGCGCCCTGCTCAGCTGGCTGTCGTTCACCGGCACGTTCGCGGTCACCCGGGGCGTCACCTACAGCATCCGGGCGGGCCGCGGCCCGTTCCGCAACTTCAGCGCGGGCGGCGCGCACCTGCACCACTACCTGTGGGGCATCGGCATGCTGGCCGGGGTCGGCGCGATCGCCGTCCGCGGCGAGGACCGGCACCGGCGGCATCCGGCCGTGGCGGTCAGCTACGGCGCGGCGCTGGCCCTCATCGTGGACGAGTTCGCCCTGCTGCTGGACCTCAAGGACGTGTACTGGGCCCGGCAGGGACGGATCTCGGTGGACCTGGGCGTGGGCGGCTCGGCCGTGGCCGGGACCTACCTCGCGGCCCGGCCGGTGCTGCGGCGCCTGGCCCGCGACCGGGCGGGCGCCACGGCGGCTAACCCCGCCGCGGACCCCAGCCCAGCACGGTAACCAGCCCCACCAGCACCACCAGCACCACCAGCACCACCAGCACGCCACCAGCCACGAAAGGCTACAGCTGCCCCAGGAGCCACCGGGGACCGGTCACGGCGGCGCCCGCGCTGGTGACCCGGCGGCGCAGCTCCCGGTCGGCGGTGACCACCAGCCGCCGCCCGCCGGTCGTGGCGGCCAGCTCGGCGATGGTGTCGTCGCCGGAGCCCGGGCGCGGCGGCTCACCCGGACCCCGCCGGTCTCCCGGAGCGCGGGCACCGCCGCCCGGGCCTGCCCCTCGACCACCAGGACGTACTGCGGGAACCAGCGGTCCAGCTCCCCGCGCCCAGCTCGGCGGGCAGCTCCGGGACGCCCCGGCCGGCGAGCCCGGCGAGCTCTCCGTACAGCCGGGCCGCCGCGCCGGCCCGGTCCCGCCACCAGCCGTCGGCCCGGGAGCCCATCACGTTGGCGCCGTCCACGATCACGGTCACCGGGGCCATGGCCTCGCGGATGACCGGCCAGGTCTCGGCGAACCCGGGATGCAGCGGCAGCGACTCGACCCGGTCCGCGGGGACCCACGACCACCTCGGGCGCCTCCCGGCTGGCCGGGTAGACCGCGAACTCGCCGTCCGCGTCGGCCACCAGCGTCTGATAGGACCAGCCCCCGTGGTCGTCGTCGAGCAGGCCGTGGATCCGCACCGCCTCCGGCGGTACCGCGCATTCCTCGGCGGCCTCGCGCAGGGCGGCCCCGGCCGCGCTCTCGTGGCTGTCCCGGGCGCCGCCGGGCGGTCCCCAGGTGTCCGGGTGCTGGGTCCAGCTGGCCCGGTGGATCAGCAGCACACTGGCCTGGCCGTCCGGTCCCGGGGCGCTGGCCAGCAGGCCCGCCGCACCGTACTTCCCCCAGTGGCGGTGGCCCTGGGCACACACCACCCAGCCATTCCCGTCACCCTCGGCCATTGGCGTCCCTTCCGGCCATCCCCGGCCGACGATAGCGCAGCCCATCCACCCTGATCCGGCACCCCGCCCCTCACCCCTCCGCCCTCTGGCCCCCTCGCCCTTCCGCCCCTCGCCCCTTCCGCCCCTCGGCCCACCCACCCTGATCCGGCAGCCCGCCCCTCCGCCCTCTGGCCCCCTCGCCCTTCCGCCCCTCGCCCCTTCCGCCCCTCGGCCCACCCACCCTGATCCGGCAGCCCGCCCCTCCGCCCTCTGGCCCCCTCGCCCTTCCGCCCCTCGCCCCTTCCGCCCCTCGGCCCACCCACCCTGATCCGGCACTCCCCTCGCCCCCTCGGTCCCTCGACCCGCCGCCCCTCGACCCGCCGCCCCTCGACCCGCCGCCCCTCGACCCGCCGCCCCCTCGACCCGCCGCCCCCTCCCCCCTCGCCCCCTCCTCGGCGTTAGCGCGGTGCATTTTGTGCCCCCGGCAGCACAAAATGCACCGCGCTAGCCGGGGAAGGGGGCGGCGGCCGGGGTGCGGGCGCCCCGTAAGGTGGTGGCATGGTGAATTCGATGGTGACTGACCGGATCACCAGGTTCCGCCAGCGCCGCACGGCGCCGCTGATCCTCGAGCTGGACCTGACCGAGGGGATCGCGGAGGAACCCCCGTCGGACCCGCTCTCCGCGCTGACCACGATGCGCCGGCCCCGGCTGCCGGACGTGCTGGACGGGCTGCGCCGGGCCGCGGCCGACGACCGGGTCCGGGCGCTGGTGGTGAAGGTCGGCGGCCGGCCGATCGGGCTGGCCCAGGTGCAGGAGCTGCACGCGGCGATCCGCGAGTTCGGCGGCTCGGGCAAGCTCACCGTGGCCTGGGCGGAGACGTTCGGCGACTTCAGCCCGGGCAACGTGCCGTACTACCTGGCCACCGCCTTCGAGCGGATCTACCTGCAGCCGTCCGGGGATCTCGGCCTGACCGGGATCGCCGTGCAGAACTGGTTCTACCGCGGCGCGCTGGACAAGCTGGGCGTGGAGGTCGAGGTCGGTGCGCGGGGCGAGTACAAGAGCGCGGCCGAGCGGCTGACCGAGCACGGGTTCTCCCCGCCGGCCCGCGAGGCACTGCAGCGGGTGGCCGCCTCGATCGTGGAGCAGCTGACCGGGGCGATCGCCCAGCGGCTGGAGATCACGCCGGCGGACGCGCGCGCGCTGATCGACCGCGGCCCGTTCGTGGCCGCCGAGGCGCTGGACACCCGCCTGGTGGACGCGCTCGGCTACCGGGACGAGGTCTACGCGGCGGTCCGCGAGGACGCGGGCCCCGGACGCGTACCTGCTGTACCTGGGCCGCTACCAGCGGGCCCGGACGCTGGCCGAGCGGGCCAGGAAGCTGCCCGGCACGTCCGAGGACGCCGTCGCGCTGATCTACGCGAGCGGGCCGATCCGCCGCGGCCGCACCGCCCGCAGCCCGCTGGGCGGCAGCTCGATGGGCTCGGACACGATGAGCGCGCGCGGTGCGCGCCGCGGTGGCCGACCGCCGGGTCCGGGGGATCGTGCTGCGGGTGAACAGCCCCGGCGGCTCATACGTGGCCTCCGACACGATCTGGCGTGAGGTGGTCCGGGCCCGCGAGGCGGGCAAGCCGGTCGTGGTGTCGATGAGCGAGGTCGCCGCGTCCGGCGGCTACTTCATCGCCATGGCCGCCGACACCATCGTCGCCCAGCCCGGCACCATCACCGGCTCGATCGGCGTGATCAGCGCCAAGCCCGTGCTGGGGCAGGCCCTGGACCGGGCCGGGGTGAGCACGGACTCGGTGACCGAGGGCGCGCACGCGGACATGTTCACCACCTCGCGGCCGTACAGCGACGAGGAATGGGAAAAGATCAACGGCTGGCTGGACCGGATCTACGCCGACTTCACCGGCAAGGTGGCCCAGGGGCGCGCGATGACCAGGACCAGGTGCACGAGATCGCCCGGGGCCGGGTGTGGACCGGGGCGGACGCGGCCGGCATCGGCCTGGTGGACCAGCTCGGCGGCCTGGACACGGCCATGACCGTGGCCCGGCAGAAGGCCTCGCTGCCGGAGGCCGCGCCGGTCCGCCTGTACCCGCGGACCCATCCGCTGGACCGGCTGCGGCCCCCGGATTCCAGTGAGGCGCGGCCGGCCGCCCGGGCCGGGATCGGCGGCCTGTTCGCGGAGAGCTGGGGTCCCGTATCGGGGCTGGCCGCCGCCGCCGGCCTGTCCCCGCAAGGGCCGCTGATGCTCCCCGGCCGCTGGGTGATCCGGTGACTGCTGATCCGGTGACCGGTGCACCGCATGATCCAGGGGCATGTGACGTGACCCGGGCCCGCGGTGACCGCTACTGACTCCGGGTCCGGGCTGGCGGCAGCCCTGCCGGTGTTCGCCAGCGGGGTCACGCTGCTCACCGTGGCCGATGGCCGGGATGACGTCGGCACCACGGTCAGCGCGTTCTGCCCGGTGTCGCTGGACCCGCCGCTGGTGGCTGTCTCGCTGATCGCCGGCTCCTACCCGGCGGAACTGCTCGGCCGGGTGGACCGGTTCGCGGTGACGATCCTGGCCGCGGCCCAGCGGGCCCTGGCCGGCCGGTTCGCGGTCGCGGGACGGCCCGGGGCGCGGCTCATGCTGGACGGCGTGCCGCACCGCCGGGGCCCGCTCTCGGGGGCGCTGATCCCGGACGGGGGGCTGGCCGCGCTGGAGTGCGAAGTCACCCAGATACTCGAGGCCGGCGATCACCTGCTGGTGATGGCGTCCGTGCCGCAGGTCGCCTACCTGGCCGAATCGGGCGAGCCACTGATCAGGTTCGCGGGCCGCTACCTGGCCCCGGGCGCCGGCTGATCCCCGGATCGGCGGGCGGGTACGGCTCCTTTCCCGGCGCATGAGGCGCGGCCCCGGTCCCCGGCCGGGCGCCGCACGCGCCCTATGCTGAGCCCTTCTCACTGTTCGAGAGGCACAACCATGGCAGGCAACGAGTGGCGCGACGCCGCACCGCACGAGGGCACGCCACCGGTCAGGATCGACACCAGCGTGGCGCACATCGCCCGCGTGCAGGACTACTGGCTGGGCGGCCGGGACAACTTCGCCGCCGACCGGCACGCCGGTGACGAGGCGGTGGCCGCCTTCCCGGGCCTGGTCGCGTCGGTCCGCTCGACCCGGGCCTTCCTGGCCCGGACGGTGCGCTACCTGACCGCCCAGGAGGGGATCAGGCAGTTCCTGGACATCGGCACCGGCATCCCCACCGCGGGAAACACCCACGAGGTGGCGCAGGCGATCGCCCCGGACGCGCTCGTGGTCTACATGGACAACGACCCGGTGGTGTTCGCGCACGCCCGGGGCCTGCTGGCCAGCGGCCCGCACGGCAGCACCGCGTACCTCGACACCGACCTGCGGGACACCGGCAAGGTGCTGGCCGAGGCGGCCCGGATGCTGGACCTCACCCAGCCGGTCGCCCTGGTGCTCATGTCCGTGCTGCAGTTCATCCCGGACGCCGAAGATCCCTGGAAGATCGTCACCACCTTGCTCGACGCGCTGGCGCCGGGCAGCTTCCTCGTGGTCTCCCATCCCGCCAACGACATCGAGGCGCGGGTCATGGCGAACATGGCGGCCCGGCTCAACCAGCTCATGGCGGAGCAGGTCACGCTGCGCAGCCAGGAAGAAGTGGAGCGTTTCTTCCGCGGGCTGCGGCTGGCGCCGCCCGGAATCGTCCGGGTGCCGGAGTGGCGCCCCGACTCCGCCGCGGCGGCGGGCCGGGTGAGCACCATGTGGGGCGGCGTCGGCCAGAAGTGACCACGGGGCCAGGCCGGAGGAAGTGATCCTCCCGGGCTTTCGCCGCGAACCGCCGACCCGCAGCCTGGGCACGCATCTGTGCACGGATCTGTGGACGGATGGTGGACAGGCCCGGTAACACGGGGGAAAACGACAGGCGCACGGTGGATTGCCTGTGGACGGCGAAAGAATCTTCAAATAGCGGCCAGGCAGCCCTTGTGCGCCTGGTCAGGGGGCAGTAGAACTGCTTTCACCACTGAAGACGGGCCAGCTCGGGGGGAACCCCGGACGCGGGCAGGAGCCGGGAAGCCGGCACTTGCTTCAGGTCCCAGTGATCGGTGGTGGGCCGGGCCGCACAAGGAAGCCGGGGGCTGGGCAGCCAGCCCCGCAGGCGGGCCGGTGCGGCCGGGTGACGCGAGGCCCCTCCATCTCATACATGGAGGGGCCTCGTCGTATTCTGCCCGACATTGGCAGTCTTCCCGGGTGCGACACACCGGAACCGGACGGGACGACGTCACCCGGGGCGCGCGTCAGGAGGGGGTACCGGCCCGGTCTGCACCGCCCGGTCTGGGCGGCCCCGGGTCTCAGCGGCCCACGCCTGGCGGCATCTGGAGGCGGGCGGGCGGAGGAGCTTCGCGTCGCTGACCCAGCAGGCCGGCTGGACCCTTACATGATCACGGTCAATAAGGGCGCGCCCAAGCCGAAATGGGTAGCCGGGTGCCGGCGGGCAGGAAGCTGGGGACACACATCATCGGGATACCGAGGCCGAATAGCGTGCCAGTCCGCCGGAGTAGCTCACATATACAGACCCGCCAGCGACGACAGTCTGTTCCGCGTCGCCAGTGGCGATAAGCCGGTCATTGGCCGCGATGACCCGGGCGGTCGGGGCTAGCGTGACCGGGCCGAGCCGGAATGTCCCTTGCTCGGTGCCGAGCCAAAGACTCCCTGGCGTCGCCTCCAGCGTTCCTGCAAAGCTGAACGGGAGCTGTGGTCCTCGAGCGATGATGCGTCCGGAGGTGAGGCTGAGCTGGACGACCCGGTTGACCGACACCGCGTACAGCCCGCGGGGTCCGACCGCAACCCCGGTCGCGCCCTGGCAGCCGTCGCAGTTGACGTGGAAGGTCTGGCGGATAGCCAGGGTATGCGGGTCGATCGCGTATACCGGCGAATCAGCCCCGGAGACCAGGATGACCCGGCCGACGGCCAGGTCAACCTGATCGCTAGCGATCGGAAGGCTGCCCGATCCGGTCATCTGCCCGCTCGCGGGGTCGATCCGCTCCAGGCGCTGCTGGCTGGCGCCGGCGCGGCTGGCGCAGTTCCCGCTGCCACTGCTGGAGGGGCAGACCGCCAGCCACAGCGCGCCGTTGCCGAAGGCCAGCGCGGTAACCTGTCCGTGGACCGGAATGCGGCGGGTGACCCGCATGGTGACCGGGTCGATCCGCCATAGCTGAGTGCCGCTGGAGCTGAGCCCCCAGACACCTCCGTCGCCGTAGACGAGATGGAGGCCGCCCAACGCCTGCAGGCTGCCCGTAACGTGCAGGCTCATGGGGTCAAGACGCAGCAGGCGCGCCTCCCTCTGGCCGTACGCGTAAGCAAAGAGCCGCCCGTCCCCGTATGTGAGCACGGCCGCTGGCTGCGGCGCTGGGTTGCCGCCGAATGACCTGGACGCCAGCCGGGGGAGCCTGGCCGGCCCGGCTACGGGAACGCCGCCATGCTCGCTGCCGGCACCTACCAGGATCGCGGAGATCGCGACGACCACCACTGCCGCAGCGGCGGCCACAACCTGACGGGCTCGGCGGCTGCGGATGCGGCGCCGCAGGTCGGGACGGGCGGCGGTCCACTCGCGCGCTGGCACGGGGAGCTCGTCGAGCTCGGCGTGCAGCCGCGCCGACAAGGCCTCGGGGAAGTCCTCCACGCGCACGGTCACCTCATCTCCATGTGTGTCGGCTCGAGCAGCCGGTGCAGCTGCCGCAAGCCTTTCGCGGTCTGGCTCTTGACGGTTCCCGTCGACACACCGAGCACCTGCGCTGTCTCCGCCTCGGAGAGGTCGGCGTAGAAGCGGAGCAGCAGGCAGGCCCGCTTGCCGATGGGCAGACGAGCCAGCGCCGCCAGCAGTGTGCGCTGTTGCGCGATGTCCGGGCTCTCCAGCGCCTGGGCAGGGGTACCCACCAGGTGGGCCAGGAGTTCCCGGCGGCGGCGCCGGCGCCAGCCAGCTCGCGCGCTGTTGACGACCACCCGCCGCAGGTACGCGGGCGCCAACTGCCTGTCCCGCAGCAGCGTCCACCGCGCCAGGAGCTGGGCGAATGCTTCCTGCACCATCTCCTCAGCCAGCCCCGCATCGCCGGTCAGGCCGACCGCGAGCCGCACCAGCTCGTCTCGATACCGCTCGTAGAGCACGGCGACGATCTCGTCCCGGCCACCGGGATCGTTCAGTTGACCGCTCACAACCTTCAAGAGTCGCCGGCCAGCCCGCAAGTTGCCGCGCCCGGGGAGAATGCCGCCCTGGGCGCCGGGGTATCCGGCTGGGTGAGGCGTACGAATCCGTACAGCCGCACGACGTTTCCTGGTGCGAGGCGTAACGGTACGGCTTGGCGCCCGGAGGGGGTGGGAGGTGTGCGCCCGCAGGGCGCTCCATGACGCGGGTCTGCCCGCTCCATGGGCGGTGGATCAGGTTTGCGCTCGCGGGACCACGGCATGGTATGGCAGTTATTGGCCGTGATCGCGGCGGTGGCGCTGGCCGGAGCGCCAGACCGCGCGGACGAGGGGGACGCCGGGGCGGTAGGCCAGGTAGGTGTGCGAGGGGCCGTCCAGCAGGATGAGGTCCGCGCGGGCGCCCACGCCCAGGTGCCCGACGTCGGTGCGGCGCAGCGCGCGGGCCCCGCCCGCGGTGGCCGCCCAGACCGCTTCCTGCGTGGTCATCTGCATTTCCCGGACCGCGAGGGCCACGCACAGCGGCATGCTGGAGGTGAAGCAGGACCCCGGGTTGCAGTCCGTGGCCAGCGCGACGGTCACCCCGGCGGCCAGCAGCCGGCGGGCGTCAGGGTACGGCTGCCGGCAGGAGAACTCGACCCCGGGCAGCAGCGTGGCCACGGTGCCAGACCCGGGGGGTCCGGAGGACGCGAGCGCGTCCACGTCCGCGTCGGCCAGGTAGGTGCAGTGGTCCGCGGAGGCCGCGCCCGCCGCCACCGCGACCTGCACGCCGGGACCAGGCGCGAGCTGGTTCGCGTGCACCCGGGGCAGGAGCCCGGCGGCGCGGCCGGCGGCCAGGACCGCGGCCGCCTCGCCGGCGTCGAACGCCCCCCGCTCGCAGAACACGTCCACCCAGCGGGCGTGCGGCGCGCACGCGCTCAGCATCGGGCCGCAGACCAGGTCCAGGTACCCGGCCCGGTCGTCCTCGTACTCGGGCGGCACCACGTGCGCGCCCAGGAACGTGACCTCGGGGGTGACCTCCGCGGCCAGCGCGACCGCGCGGGCCTCGTCGGGCACGGTCAGCCCGTAGCCGGACTTGCACTCCAGCGTGGTGGTGCCCTGGGCCAGCATCTCCCGGGCGAGCCGGGCCAGGTTCGCGCGCAGGTCCCCGTCCGGGGCGGCCCGGGTGGCGGCTACCGTGCTGCGGATCCCGCCGGCCTGGTACGGCGTGGCCGGCCATCCGGGCCGCGAACTCCGCGCTGCGCTCCCCGTCGAAGACCAGGTGCGCGTGGGAGTCGACGAAGCCCGGCAGCACCGCCCGGCCGCCGCAGTCGACGGCCTCGTCCGCGGCGGGTGCCTGCCCGGCGGGGCCGGTCCAGGCCACCCGGCCGTCGTCGATGACCAGGGCCGCGCCGGTCAGGGCGGCGAACGATCCCGGTCCCTGGCCCGGATCATCGTCCGGGCCGGCGTTGGTGACCAGTTCGCCGACGTTGGTGATCAGCGTGCTCACGCGAACTCACGCTACCCGGCGGTGTCCCCCGGTGCGTGTCCTCCCGTGCTGGCCGTTGAGTTAGCGCGGTGCTTTTTATGCACGGGAGCGCACACAATGCACCGCGCTGACGTTCCCGCCGCCGCGCGGGCCCGGCGGCGGGAAGGGTTCTCGCCTCGCGGGTCGCTGAACCTGGGAACCCCGGTCCGGGGGATGGTTTTCGTTGCGGAGATTGGGAATTTTTCCGGTCAGTTGACCTGGATGGAGCGCTTGGCCAGGCCGAGCCAGAACCCATCGATCACGGTGCGGGCGCTGGCCACGTCACCGTCGGACGCCCCGAGCGTGACGAACAGCGGGGCGAAGTGCTCGGTACGAGGGTGGGCCTGCTGGGCGGCCGGGGCCCGGTGCTGGAAGTCAAGGAGTGCGTCCAGGTCGCCGCGGGCCAGCGTCTCCTGGCCCCAGTGGTCGAATTCGGCCATGACCGGCTGCACCCGGCCGCCGGGGCTCAGGGCGCGCAGGTTGTGGGTGAAGAAGCCGCTGCCCACGATCAGGACGCCCTCGTCGCGCAGGGGCTTGAGCTTGCGGCCGATCTCGTACAGTCCGCGGGGGTCCAGCGTGGGCATGGACACCTGGAGCACCGGGACGTCCGCGTCCGGGTACATCTCGACCAGCGGCACGTAGGCGCCGTGATCCAGGCCGCGGTCCGGGATGTCCTCGACCGGGGTGCCCGCCGCGCGGAGCAGCTTGCGGACGTCGGAGGCCAGTTCCGGGGCGCCCGGGGCCGGGTAGCGGACCTGGTAGTACCGATCCTCGAAGCCCCAGAAGTCGTAGGTGAGCGGCACCGTGCTGGTCGCGCCGAGCGCGAGCGGCGCCGCTTCCCAGTGCGCGGAGACCATGAGCACGGACTTCGGCTTGGGGAGCTCGCGGGACCAGTCCGCGAGCTGGCGGGTCCACAGGGCGTCGTCGGCCAGCGGGGGCGCGCCGTGGCTGAGGTAGATCGCGGGCATGCGCTCCGTGGTGCCTGGCGCCGTGTCGCTGGCGGTCATCGGTTCCTCCTGCGTAGTGCGTGTCATCGCCCGGATAACGATTCAAATTTGAACTATATTCCCGCACGCCCACCTGTCATTCGAATTCAAACGATACTCGGTAGGCTGGTGGGATGACAGATGGCGCCGCCCTCACGCCGGCCGCTGGCGACCAGGCGTCCGGCGGCCAGGTACCCGCTGACCAGGCACCCCGTGACCAGGCACCCAGCCGCCGGCCAGCTGGTCCCCCGGCCGAGCGCTGGCTCGATCCGGCGGAGATGAAGGCGTGGCTGGCCTTCCTGGAGGTCAGCCACCTGCTGGAGCGCGCCATCGAGCAGCAGCTCCGGCAGGACGCCGGCCTGTCCCACGCGCAGTACGAGATCCTGACCCGGCTGGAAGCGTCGGACGGCGGCCGGCTGCGGATGAGCGAGCTCGCGGACGTGATCGTGGTGTCCCGCAGCGGCCTGACCTACCAGATCACCCAGCTGGAGAAGGCCGGACTGGTCCGCCGGGAGAAGTGCCCGTCGGACGAGCGCGGCATCCTGGCCATCCTGACCCCCGCGGGCCGGGACGCCCTGACCCGGGCCGCGCCCGGGCACCTGCGGGTCGTGCGCGAGAACCTGATCGACGCGCTCACCCCGGCCCAGCGCGAGGCGCTGGCCGAGGGCTTCACCGCCGCCCGCACCCGCCTCCGTCCCGCCCCCTGAACCCCGTCCGTCGAGCCACCCCCGCCCCCGCCGGCGCGGGAGGCGGCCTCACGCCGGGATCCCGCCACTTTCCCGCGAATGGTTCGCCTTAATCGGTTGAAACCGGACACTGACGCGCACCATCCGCGGGAAAGGTGGCCCTGGCCGCGCAATTCGGAGGGACCAGAGGGGCGGTGGGGTCGATGAGGGGGATGGGATTAGGCGAGGAGGGGGCGGAGGGAACGGGTGAGGGCGGCGGAGACGTCGGGGACCAGCAGGTGCTGGCCGCCCCGGACCACGTCACGGCCGCCGGCCACCACGTCGGTCACGTCGGCCGCGGTGCCCGCGAAGATCACCGACTCCAGTGCGGTAGCGGCACCCGCGCCGGCCAGCCGCGGACTGTCCAGGCGGACGGTCACCAGGTCGGCCACGGCGCCCGGCACGATCTCCCCCGCCTCCGGCCAGCCCAGGCAGGTGTGCCCGGCACCGGTGGCCGCCCCGGCCAGGGCGGCGGCGCCGAACCGGCCGCGCTGGCCCGACGCCAGCCGCTCGTCCAGCTCGACCCGGCGGGCCTCGTCCAGCAGGTCGATCACCGCGTGGCTGTCGCTGCCCACGCTGAGCGGGCTGCCCGCGGCGGCCAGCGCCCCCGCCGGGCCGATGCCGTCGGCCAGGAAGGCTTCCGTGGTCGGGCACAGGCAGACGCAGGTCCGGCTGCCGCCGAGCAGCTCGATGTCGTGGCGGGCGAGGTGGGTGGCGTGCACCATCGTGCTGCGCGGCCCGAGCGCCCCGGCGCCGTCCAGCACCCGCGCCGGGGTAGCCCCGTAGGCCGCCAGGCAGGCCTCGTTCTCCGCCGGCTGCTCGGACAGGTGCGCGTGCAGCGGGGCCCCCAGGCGGTGGGACCAGTCGACGACCGGGTGCATCTGGCCGGGCGGCACCGCCCGCACCGAGTGGATGGCCACCCCGGCCCGGGCGTGCGGCGCGAGCATCCCGTGCTCGTCGGGGCCCAGGGCGGCCAGCCGGTCCGCCCACCGGGCCGCGTCCCCGTCGCTGAACCGCTGCTGCACCGGCGACAGCGGCGTGGGCGTCCCGTCCGGGGCCAGGCCGCCCGTGAGGTAGCAGGTGTCCAGCAGGGTGATCCGCAGGCCCGCCTCGGCCGCAGCCTGG
Organism: uncultured Actinomycetes bacterium; assembly: GCA_963723595.1. GTDB lineage: Bacteria > Actinomycetota > Actinomycetes > Streptosporangiales > Streptosporangiaceae > RYN-230. Next base: position 729,051 of record CAVRRQ010000006.1, on the reverse strand, counting down.
ATAAGGGCGCGGCCCATCTCGTTGGGGTCCGGGTACGGCACCCCGCCGGGGCCGTGGTGCAGGTAGTGGAACTCCCCCACGCACGTCACGCCGGCCAGGGCCATCTCGGCGTAGACGGCCCGGGCCAGCGCCAGGTAGCTGTCCGGCGACAACCGCCCGGCGACCTGGTACATCCGCTCCCGCCAGGTCCAGAACGTGCCCTGGCCCGCCTCCGTGATCCCGCGCAGCGCGCGGTGGAACGCGTGCGAGTGCGCGTTGGCCAGGCCCGGCAGGGTGAGGCCCGGCCGCCGCTCGGTGCCCGGCGGCACCGCCGTCCGGCGGCACGTCCGGCGTCACCGCCCGGAACACGCCGCCGCTGGCCTCGATCAGCACCCGGGACCGGACGTCGCCGTGGCCCAGCCAGGCCAGCTCGGCGTGCCAGCGGCGGACCCCGGGCCCGGCCGCCACCCCGGGCCCGGCCGTCCCCTGCGGTCCGGCCGTCCCCTGCGGGCCGGTCATCAGCCGGCCAGGTCGCGCAGCACGGCCGCCAGCGCGGTGACCCCGGCGGCGCAGTCCGCGTCGTCGGCGTGCTCGGCCGGCGAGTGGGACACCCCGGTCGGGTTGCGGACGAACAGCATGGCGGTGGGCAGCCGGGCGGCCAGCACCCCGGCGTCGTGCCCGGCCCCGGTGGGCAGGCCGGGAGCCTCGATCCCCCGGGCGTCCAGCGCCGCCGCCAGCCGGTCCGCCAGCGGCGCATCGAACTCGACCTCGGGGCTGAACGACTCCTGGCGGGCCGTCATCTCGACCCGGTTCGCGCTCGGACTCCTGCCCGGCCACGGCCAGGACCTGGTCCACCGTCTCCTCGAGGGTCCGGCCGTCCGGGGCCCGGACGTCCAGCCAGGCGCGTACCGCGGAGGACACGGCGTTGGCCGCGCCCGGCTCGGCGGTCACCTTGCCGATCGTGGCCCGCGCGCCGTGTTCCACCGCGGCCTGGCGGGCGGCCAGCACGGTGGCCGCGTAGGGGATCATCGGATCGCGCCGGTCCGCCAGCGCGGCCGTGCCCGCGTGATCAGCCTGGCCGGCGAAGTCGAGCCGCCACCGGCCGTGCGGCCAGATCCCCTCGGCGATGCCCACGGCCGCGCCGAGGCCGGCCAGGCCGCGGCCCTGCTCGACGTGCAGCTCCACGTAGCAGCCGAGCCTCGCGATCAGGTCCTCGTCGCGGCCGATGTGGCCGGGGTCCTGCCCGGCCGCCTGCATCGCTTCGGCCAGCGTGACCCCGTCGCCGTCCCGCAGTTCCCGGGCCTGGCGGGGGTCGATCGCGCCGGTGAGCAGGCGGCTTCCCAGGCAGGCGACGCCGAACCGGGCCCCCTCCTCCTCGCTGAACGCGGCCACCGCGATCGGGCGGGCCGGGACGAAACCGCCGGCGCGGAGCTCGTCGATGGCGGCGAACGCGGACACCACGCCAAGCGGCCCGTCGTACGCGCCGCCGTCCGGCACCGAGTCCAGGTGGCTTCCCGTGGCTACCGCAGCCGCCGGGCCTGACGCCCCTGAACCGTCCCACCAGGCCCAGAGGTTGCCGTTGCGGTCCGGATCCAGGCGCAGCTGCCGGTCCCGGGCCGCGGCCACGAACCAGGCCCGGCAGTCCAGGTCGGCCTGGGTCCAGGAGTACCGGCGATACCCGCCGGTGCCCGGGTCCCGCCCGATGGGCAGCAGCGACTCCCAGAGGGCCGTGAACCCCGGCCCCGCCGGGGCGGACGCAGGCGCCGCCGGCCCGCCCATCACGGCTGCATCGGGACGCGCACGCCCCGCTGCGCGGCGACCTCGGCCGCCTCCTCGTACCCGGCGTCCACGTGCCGGATCACGCCCATCCCCGGGTCGTTGGTGAGCACCCGCTCCAGCTTCTCCCCGGCCAGCGGCGTGCCGTCGGCCACGCACACCTGGCCCGCGTGGATGGACCGGCCGATACCCACCCCGCCGCCGTGGTGGATGCTCACCCAGGTCGCCCCGGAGGCCGTGTTGACCAGCGCGTTCAGCAGCGGCCAGTCGGCGATCGCGTCCGAGCCGTCGGCCATCGCCTCGGTCTCGCGGTAAGGCGAGGCCACCGACCCGCAGTCGAGGTGGTCCCGGCCGAGGACGATCGGGGCCTGGACCTCGCCGCGCGCCACCAGCTCGTTGAACCGGAGGCCGGCCAGGTTGCGCTCGCCGTAGCCGAGCCAGCAGATCCGGGCCGGCAGCCCCTGGAAGTGGACCTTCTCCTGGGCCATCCGGATCCACCGGGCCAGCGGCTCGTTGCCGGGGAACAGGTCGAGGATGGCCGCGTCGGTGGCGGCGATGTCGGCCGGGTCCCCGGACAGCGCGGCCCAGCGGAACGGGCCCCGCCCCTCGCAGAAGAGGGGCCGGATGTATGCGGGCACGAAGCCGGGGAAGTCGAACGCGCGGGCGTAGCCGGCCAGCTGCGCCTCACCGCGGATCGAGTTGCCGTAGTCGAACACCTCCGCGCCGGCGTCCATGAACCCGACCATCGCCTCGACGTGGACGGCCATCGACTGCCGGGCCCGCTCGGTGAAGCCGGCCGGGTCCTCGGCCCGCAGCGCGGCCATGTCCTCGAACGCCACCCCGCGCGGCAGGTAGGTCAGCGGGTCGTGCGCCGAGGTCTGGTCGGTGACCACGTCGATCGGCGCGCCCATGGCCAGCAGGCGGGGAAGCAGCTCGGCCGCGTTCCCGAGCAGGCCGATGGACAGCGGCTCCCCCGCGTCCCGGGCCGCGGTCGCCCGGCGCAGCGCGTCGTCCACGTCGTCCGCGGCCTCGTCCAGGTAGCCGAACTCGATCCGGCGGGCGATCCGCGACGGGTCGCAGTCGATGACGATCGCCACCCCGCCGTTCATGGTCACCGCGAGAGGCTGCGCGCCGCCCATGCCGCCCAGCCCGGCGGTGAGCGTGATCGTCCCGGCCAGCGAACCGCCGAACCGTTTCGCGGCCACGGCCGCGAACGTCTCGTACGTGCCCTGCAGAATGCCCTGGGTGCCGATGTAGATCCACGACCCGGCGGTCATCTGCCCGTACATGGTCAGGCCGAGGGACTCCAGGCGGCGGAATTCCTCCCAGGTGGCCCACTGCGGGACGAGGTTGGAGTTGGCGATGAGCACCCGCGGCGCCCATTCGTGGGTGCGCATCACGCCGACCGGCTTGCCCGACTGGACCAGCAGGGTCTCGTCGCCCTGGAGATCCTGCAGGGTGCGCACGATCGCGTCGTAGGCCGGCCAGCTGCGGGCCGCGCGGCCCGAGCCGCCGTACACGATGAGCTGGTCGGGATGCTCGGCCACCTCGGGATCGAGGTTGTTCATCAGCATCCGCATGGCCGCTTCCTGCGGCCAGCCCCGGCAGGACAGGGCGGTGCCGCGCGGGGCACGGACCGGGCGCGGGCCGGATGGGTCGGCGGCAGTCATCGCTGGCTCCCTCGTCGAGTGGGGCAACCCGGTAACCCCGCAGCTCGCGGGTGGGCAGGCCGGGCGGCGCCGTCGCCGCCCCGGTTCATCATGCCTAATAGGCCTCTAACGCCAACCGCCGGGCGGGATCCACCCCTGAAGGTGAGTCCCGCCCGGCGCCATGAGACGGGTAACGGCGCGGGCCAGCCCGGGCCAGCCCAGCCGGGGCCAGCCCAGCCGGGGCCAGCCCAGCCCAGGACGCTCAGCCCAGGCCGACTGCCTTCAGCCAGGCCGAGGCGACCGTGGAGTAGTTGGCGTGATCCAGGATGACCGCCTTGTCCATCTGGAGCAGGGCGTTGGTGGTCAGCCGCTGCGAGATCGCGTTCAGCGTGCTGGTGATGGTCGGGGTGACTGCCTTCTTGTAGACCAGCGGGATGACGTTCTGCGCCGCGAAGTTGAACTTGGGATCGGCCAGCGCCACCAGCTTGTCGGTGACGATCTGCGGGGTGGTGGTGAACACGTCGGCCGCCTGGACCTTCCCGTCCTTCAGGGCGGCCAGGGTGAGCGGGCCGGACTCGTCGAGCGGATCGAAGCCCTTGAACGTCAGCCCGTAGTTCTTCTTCAGCCCGACCAGGCCGTCGGTGCGCGTCTTGAACTCAGACGGGCCGCCGATGACCATGTCCTTCGCGTACGGCTTGAGGTCGGAGATGGACTTCAGGTGGTCCTTGGCCGCGGTGGCCTGGGTCACGGTGACCGAGTCCTTGTCCTGGGCCGAGGAGGGGTCGAGGATCTCCAGCGTCGAGGGCAGCTTCGCCTTGAGCGCGGCATCCACCTCCGCGGTGGTCGCGGCCGTGCTGCTGGTGTCCACCGATGTGGTCAGCAGCGCCCCGTTGTATTCGGGAATGATGCTGATCGAGCCCTTCTGGATCTGCGGGTAATAGACCTCACGGGCACCGATGTTGAATTTCGGGGTGACCTTTACGTGCTTGGCCTGAAGTGCGAGAACGTAGATTTCGGCGAGGAGTTCGTTCTCCGGGAAGTTGGCTGACCCGACGATGACGGTGCCTTTCGCGGCGCTGGGGGCCAGCGGGTTGGAACTGGCGCTGCTACCGCTACTGCCACCCCCGCCGCTGCTGCCGCACGCGGCCAGGCCCACCCCGGTCAGGACCGCCAGGCCGCCGATCGCACTAACGTGCAGACGTCTCGTGAACAGGGGCGACGCGACCGCCGCGAATCGCGATCTCGGAAACATGGTGTTTCCCTTCTTTTCCGGTAGTTTTAATACGATATCACGACGCGCGCTCTTGCTGGCGCAAGCCCGCCGGGACGGCAAGGCGCCGCACGCCGACAAAAAGCGCTTGCACAGCGAGCGCGAGAAGGACGACAAACAATGCCCCGCCAGCGACCTCCCCGTAATTATCGACCGCAAGCCCGTCGATTATGTAACGGCCCAGGCCGCCCAGCCCGATATACGCGGCGATAGTCGCGGTGGCCACCACGAAGATCGCGCCGGTGCGCAGGCCGAGAACGATCAGCGGCATGGCCACCGGGACCTCTACCTTCCGCACCTGCTGCCATGGAGTCATGCCCATGCCCCGGGCGGCGTCCCTGAGCTCGGGGTCTACACCGGCCACTCCCTCGTAGACGTTGACCAGGATGGGCGGAATCCCCAGCACAACCAGAGGCACCAGCCAGGCCAGCACGGAGAAGCCGAGCCAGATGGCCAGCAGGACCAGGAGGCCAAGGGTGGGGATGGCCCGCCAGGCGTTGGCCACATTGACCACCAGCACGGCTCCCCGGCCGGTGTGCCCGATCAGGATGCCCAGCGGGACGGCGATCAGCGCCGCGATGATCAGCGCGACCCCGGTGAAGTACAGCTGCTCCAGGATGCGGATCGGGATCCCCCCGGAGCCGTGCCACTGCTGCGGCTGCTTCAGCCAGTCCCAGGCGAAGCTGAAGAAGCTCATGCGGCCCCTCCCGGCAGCGGCCGCACCGGGACCCCGATCGGGAGTGGCTCGACCTCGCGCCGGGCGCGGCGCGGCCGCCACGGGGTCAGCGCGCGGCGGAGCAGCACCAGGAGCAGGTCGCAGACCAGCGCGAGCGCGATGATGAGCCCTCCGCCCACGTAGATCTCTTCCGGGAAATCACGCTGATAGCCGTCGATGATGAGGTAGCCGAGGCTGCTGACGCCGATGAGCTGGCCCACGCTGGCCAGGCTGATGCTCGACACGACGGCTACCCGCAGGCCGGCGATCACGATGGGCACCGCGAGCGGCAGCTCCACCTGGACCAGACGCCGCGTCGTGCCGAAGCCCATCGCCGTCGCGGCCTGCCGGACCGGCTCCGGCACGGAGCGGAGACCGTCTACCACGGCGGGCAGCAGCACGCACAGCGAGAACAGCGTGAGCGGGATGATCACCGTGGTATCGGTCAGCCCGGTGTACGGGATCAGCACGATGAACAGGGCCAGCGAGGGCAGCGCGTACAGCACGCTGGTGGTGGAGAGCACCGGGGGGTACAGCCACTTCCAGCGGGTGCAGGCGATGCCCAGCGGCAGCGAGATGACCAGGCCGAGCAGCGCAGGCACGATCCCCAGGTAGGCGTTCTCCCACGTGAGCGTGGGAACTTGACCCCAGTTCATGGCTAGGAGGCCTTCTCCGGAGCGGGGCTCTGCGTCTCAGTGCCCGCGGGCGCGGCGCGCTCGCCGCTGGCATCTGCGGCATCCCCGGCACCGCTATCCCGGGCAGCGCCGGGCGCTGCGTGGCCCGCGGTCTGGATGGCTACCCGAAGCCGGTCGTACGAGGTCACGCCGACCACCCGGCCGTCGTCGTCCACCCCGACCGCCTGCCCCGTGGGGGACAGCACGGTCGCATCCAGCGCTGCCCGCAGCGAGTCGGTGCGGACGTCGAACGTGTGGCCGTACGGCTCTAGCCGGGCCTGGCCGGCCTGCGACCCGGCGGGGAGCGCCTCGAGGTCATCGGCCGCGGCCCAGCCGCGCGGCTGGTGCCCGGTGCCGGTGACCAGGATCCAGTCCTCCCCGGCCTGGCGGGCGGCGTCGGCCGCCATGGACGCGGCCGTGTCCTCGCCGACCACGGCCCGGTCGTCCAGGCTGAGGCCGGAGGCGGCCAGGAAGGACAGCCGGCGGATGCCGCGGTCGAAGCCGAGGAAGTTCTCCACGTACCCGTCGGCCGGCGCCCGCAGCAGCTGCTCGGGGCTATCCAGCTGGGCGATCTTCCCGCCGGGCCGGAAGATGGCGACCTGATCCCCCACCTTGATGGCCTCCTCGACGTCGTGGGTGACCAGCACCACGGTCTTGTGCAGCTCCGCCTGGAGCCTGAGGAGCTCATCTTGCAGGGTGGCCCGGACAATCGGGTTGACCGCGCTGAACGGCTCGTCCATCAGCAGCACCGGCGGGTCGGCGGCGAGCGCCCGGGCCACCCCGACCCGCTGCTGCTGCCCGCCGGACAGCTGGTACGGGTAGCGGCTGGCCAGGCCCTCGTCCAGGCCGACCAGCGCCATGAGTTCCCGGGCGCGGGCCCGGGCCTTGCCTTTGCCCCAGCCGGTCAGCAGCGGGACCGTGCCGATGTTGTCCTCGATGGTCCGGTGCGGGAACAGCCCCGCCTGCTGGATGACGTAGCCGATGCCCCGGCGCAGCGTCGAAGGGTTCGACTGCATGATGTCCTGGCCGTCCAGCAGGATCCGTCCGCTGGACGGCTCGATCAGCCGGTTGATCATGCGCAGCGTGGTGGTCTTCCCGCACCCGCTGGGGCCGACCAGGACCATGGTCTGGCCGCCAGGTACCTCGAGGTCAAGGCTGTCCACGGCGACAGTGCCCCCGGGGTACCGTTTTGTCACGCTCTCGAAGGTGATCAAGACGTGGCCTTCCGGTGTGCCCCGCCGAAGGACCGGGGACTTTCGCTGGTCAGTACCCGCGGCGCCGGGACACATTCCGCCCCCGCAAGCGAAGATCAGCGTATCCGCCCGGTAATCAGGCTGCCGCGGCAGAGCCCGAAACCCCCGAACACGCGCCGAACTGCCGACAAAGGGCAACCAAACCGTGATCAGCCGGAGAACACTGGGCTGGCGGCCCCCACGGGCCGCGAAGCCGAGGGTCCAGGCCAGCCGCCCGGACGACTGGAATAATGGGGGCAGGCGCGGGGGTTGGAGCCCTGGTCGCGAGGGCCCCGAACTCCCTGAACCCCATACCTCCTGGACGCACCATGACGGTCGAGATCAACGAGCAGAACGAGGCGCACGGGCACGAGCACAAGGACGTGTCCGGTGGCTGGCTGCGCCCGGCCGTGTTCGGCGCCATGGACGGGCTGGTCACCAACGTCTCGCTGATCGCGGGCGTGGGCGCGGGCGTCAGCAGCTCCGGCGGGTCCCCGCATTTCATCGTGCTGACCGGCCTGGCCGGCCTGGCCGCCGGCGCGTTCTCGATGGCGACCGGCGAGTACGTCTCGGTCTCATCCCAGAACGAGCTCATCGACGCGGAGGTCCGCAAGGAAGCGCACGAGCTGAAGTACAACGCCGAGTCGGAGCAGATGGAGCTGGCGGCCAGCTTCCGGCAGCAGGGCGTGGAGGCAGAACTGGCCGACCAGGTCGCGGCCCAGATCTCGGCCAACCCCGAGCATGCGCTGGGCGTGCACGTCCGCGAGGAGCTGGGCGTGGACCATCACGACCTGCCCTCGCCGTACACCGCGGCCGGGGCGTCGCTGGTCACGTTCGCGGTCGGCGCGCTCATCCCGCTGCTGCCCTACCTGTTCGGGCTCAACAACCTGGCGGTGTCGCTCGGCCTGGCCGCCGTGGCCGCATTCGTGGGCGGCGGCCTGGTGGCCCGGCTCACCGACCGGCCGTTCCTGCGCGGCGCGCTGCGGCAGCTCATCCTGGGCGCCGCCGCGGCCGGGATCACGTTCCTGATCGGCAGCGCGGTCGGGGCCGGCATCTCCGGGTGACCAGCCTGGCGCCCGGGCCGCACCTCTACCAGGCGTCCGGCCCGAACGAGTCGTCCTCGTGCCCGCCTGGCCCGGACAGCAGCTTGAGGTCCGACTCCACCATCATCGTGATCAGCTCGTCGAACCCGATCTTGGGCTCCCAGCCGAGCCGCCCCGCCGCCTTGGCCGGATCGGCGCACAGCTGGTCCACCTCGGCCGGGCGCACGAACGCCGCGTCCACCGTGACGTGCTCGCGCCAGTCCAGGCCGGCCACCGCGAACGCCTGCCCGACCAGCTCCTCGACGCTGTGCGTCACCCCGGTGCCGACCACGTAGTCCTCGGCCTCGTCCTGGCCCAGCATCAGGTGCATGGCCCGGACGTAGTCCCCGGCGAACCCCCAGTCCCGGCGCGACCACAACGTGCCCAGCCGCAGCTGCTGCCGCTCGTGCCCCAGCTTGATCTTGGCCACGCCCAGTGACACCTTGCGGCTGACGAACTCCGCGCCGCGGCGGGGGGACTCGTGATTGAACAGGATCCCGGACACCGCGAACATCCCGTAAGACTCGCGGTAGTTCTGGGTCAGGTGGTGGCCGTACGCCTTGGCCACCCCGTACGGGCTTCGGGGATGGAACGGGGTCTCCTCGGTCTGCGGGCTCTCCCGGGCCTGGCCGAACATCTCCGACGAGGACGCCTGGTAGAAGCGGATCTGGCCGCCCCGGGGCGTGCGTGACGCACTGATCCCGCTGCACACCCGGATCGCCTCGAGCACCCGGAGCACGCCGAGGCCGGTCACCTCGCCAGTCAGCTCGGCCTGCTGCCAGGACATGGGCACGTAGGAGATCGCGGCCAGGTTGTAGACCTCGTCCGGCTGGACCTTCTCCACCGCGGCGATCAGGCTGCCCTGATCGAGCAGGTCGCCGCGGACCAGCCGGATGTCGCCGAGCAGCTGACGGACGCCGCGCACCCGGGGATTGGACTGCCCGCGGACCAGCCCCCACACCTGGTAACCCTGCGTCAGCAGGTACTCGGCCAGGTACGAGCCGTCCTGCCCGGTGATCCCGGTGATGAGCGCGCGTTTAGTCAGCGGAGTCTCCGTCCTGGCCACCGGGCCATCCCGGCCCGTGATCGGGCCATCTCCGGCACGACCGGGCACACCGGCTCAGCTCGTGCCACCTCAGGGTACGTCGGCGCAGCCTACCGCCCCGGCCGCGCCGGGTTCCCGGACCGTGGCGGACGCGCCCGTGCCGGCTCCCGGCGGGAGGCATACCCGATGGTAATGTTCGCTGCCTAACCGGCCACAGAGCCAGCCCTCCGGCAGCGGGCGGACCCCCGCACGCCGGCAGGCGATCGGCCCCGCACGGGCCGCCAGCGCGGCACAATCCGGACAGCCAGCCGCACACGAGAGGTTTGTACCTGCGTGATGAGCACCGGGATGAGCACGGATCGGCCGCTGCGCGTCGCGCTGCTGTCCTACCGCAGCAAGCCGCACTGCGGCGGCCAGGGCATCTACCTGCGCCACCTGTCCCGCGAACTGGCCGCGCTGGGGCACCACGTCGAGGTGTTCTCCGGCCAGCCCTACCCCGACCTGGAACCGGGCCCGGTGCTCCGCGAGCTGCCCAGCCTGGATCTGTACGCCGACGACGACCCGTTCCGCACCCCCAGGCTGTCGGAGTACCGGGACTGGATCGACGTGCTGGAGTTCGCCGCGATGAAGACCGGCGCCTTCCCCGAGCCGCTTACGTTCAGCCTGCGGGCGCTGCGCACGCTGCGGGCCCGGGCAGGCGATTTCGACCTGGTCCACGACAACCAGGTGCTGGCCTACGGCCTGCTCGGCCTGGCCCGGCTCGGCCTGCCCCTGGTGACCAGCATCCACCACCCGATCAGCGTGGACCGGCGGATCGAGCTGGCCTCCGCCCACGGCTGGGCCCGGGTCGGCAAGTGGCGCTGGTACTCGTTCGTCCGGATGCAGGGCCGGGTGGCCCGCCGCGCAGGCCCGGTGCTCACCGCCTCGCAGGCCTCCCGGGCCGACATCTGCCGGGACTTCGGGGTCGACCCGGCCGACATGCACGTGATCCCCCTCGGCGTCGACACCCGGCTGTTCCACCCCCGGGAGGCTCCCCGGGTCCCGGGCCGGATCGTGGCCGTGGCCAGCGCCGACTCCCCATTGAAGGGGGTGTCCACGCTGCTCCAGGCCTTCGCCAAGATCATCGTGGAGCGGGAGGGCCAGCTCATCGTGGTCGGCAAGCCCGCCGCCGGAGGACCGACCGAGAAGCTGGTCAGCGACCTGGCCCTCGGGGACCGGGTCCGGTTCATGCACGGAATCAGCGATACCGAACTGTCCCAGTTGTGCGCCAGCGCCGAGATCGCCGTGGTCCCCTCGCTCTACGAGGGGTTTTCGTTGCCTGCCGTTGAGCACATGGCCTCGGGGACACCGCTGATCGCCAGCCACACCGGCGCGCTCCCCGAGGTCACGGGGGACGCCGCGGTCCTGGTGGAACCGGGGAACCCCGAGGTGCTCGCGGCCGCGCTCCGCGACCTGCTCGATTCCCCCGCCGAGCGCGCCCGGCTGGGCGCGGCCGCCTGGCAGCGGGTGCAGGAGCGGTTCGCCTGGCCCGCCGTCGCCCGGGCGACGGTCGAGCAGTACCGCGAGGCGATGGCGCGCTTCCCCGCCCGGCCCGGCGCCGCGCAGGGTCCCCTTGCTTCCCGCAACGAGGAGCCGCCGTGCTGACCGTCGACTTCATCCGGCTGCCGGTCGGGGCCGGTGACCGGGTGCTCGACCTCGGCTGCGGCGCGGGACGGCACGCGTTCGAGGCGCTGCGCCGCGGCGGGTCCGTGGTGGCGCTGGACGCGGACGCGGGCGAACTGCGCGGGGTAGCCGAGATGGCCGGGGCGATGGCGGCCGCCGGGGAGGTCCCGGCCGGGGCCTCCGCCCGGACCGTGCGCGGCGACGCCACCCGGATGCCGTTCCCCGACGGCGCGTTCGACCGGGTGATCGCGGCCGAGGTGCTCGAGCACATCCCGGACGACCGGCAGGCGCTGGGGGAGATCGCCCGGGTGCTCCGGCCTGGCGGGCAGGTGGCGGTGACCGTGCCCGCGTGGCTGCCGGAGCGGATCTGCTGGCGGCTGTCCGACGACTATCACAACGTCCCGGGCGGCCACGTCCGCATCTACACCCGGGCCGAGATGGAGACCAAGCTGGCCCAGGCCGGGCTGCGGGTCGGCGGTCATCATCACGCCCACGGCCTGCACTCGCCGTACTGGTGGCTGAAGTGCGCGGTCGGCGTGCACGACGACGACCACCCGCTGGCCCGCGCGTACCACCGGCTGCTGGTGTGGGACATCACGAAGAAGCCCGCCGCGACCCGGCTGGCCGAGCGGGCGCTGAACCCGCTGATCGGCAAGAGCATCGTCATCTACGCGGACAAGCCGCCCGCGGGGGCACAGGCCGCTCAGGGCGCGGGCACCCGTTCTGCCCGGGGCACGGGTGCCGCCCGGGCCGGTAACGCAGCTGAGCGGGCGCATGCCATCGCCTGACTCCCTGGCCGGCTCGGTGAGCGACGGCCATCCTGGGCCCCCGGGCCCGGCGGCGACTGCGGACAGTCGCGAGGCGGCTACGGCGTGCTGCTCCGGGGTGCCGGAGGTCCCTGAGGTGCTGACCGCGGCCGAGGTCCTGGCGACCGCCGAGGACATCGCGGGCCGGCAGGAGCCGTGCGGCGCGATCAGCTGGCCGGACGGGCACACCGACGCCTGGGACCACATCGAGTGCGCGATGGCGCTGTCCGTGTGCGGGCTGTCCGGGCCGGCCCGGCGAGCCTACGACTGGCTGCGCGCCACCCAGCGGGCCGACGGGTCGTGGCCGAAGCGGACCGAGGCGGGGGTGGTGACCGACGCCGCGGCCGAGAGCAACCAGACCGCCTACGTCGCGGTCGGGACCTGGCACGAGTTCCAGCTCACCGGGGACACCGCGTTCCTGGCCCAGATGTGGCCGGTGGTGCGCCGCGCGATCGGCTTCGTGCTGGACCTGCAGCTCCCCCGGGGTGAGATCGTCTGGCAGCGTTCGGCGGGCGGGACGCCGGCCAGGTACGCGCTGCTGACCGGCTGCGCCAGCACCTACCAGAGCCTGGTCTGCGCGGCCCGGCTGGCCCGCCTGGCCGGCGACCCGCAACCGCGCTGGGAGCAGGCCGCCCGGCGGCTCGGTCACGTGGTGGCCTGCCACCCCGGGGCGTTCGCGGACAAGAGCCGGTTCTCGATGGACTGGTACTACCCGGTGCTGGCTGGCCCGGTGCGCGGCCCGGCGGCGCGGGCCCGGCTCGATTCGGGGTGGGCGGACTTCATGGTTCCCGGGCTGGGCGTGCGCTGTGTCAGCGACGAGCCGTGGGTCACCGGGGCGGAGACCTGCGAGCTGGTCATGGCGCTGGACGCCGCCGGGGACCCGGGCCGGGCCCTGGAGGTGTTCGGGGAGGTGCAGCACCTGCGGGATCCCGGCGGCGGGTACTGGACGGGGTGGCAGTACGAGAACCAGGCGCACTTCCCGGACGAGCGGAGCAGCTGGACCGCGGCGGCCATGATCCTGGCCGCGGACGCCCTGTCCCGGACCACCGCGGCCTCCGGCCTGTTCCGTGACCTCCCCCCGGCCGCGGGGATCTGGGCCGGTCCCGGCAGCCTCGACGGTCCCGGCCTTGACGGTCCCGGCAGCCTCGACGGTCCCGGCCTTGACGGTCCCGGCAGCCTCGACGGTCCCGGCCTTGACGGTCCCGGCAGCCTCGGCGATCCCGGCCGCGGGAACGGCGCGGCGCCGTGCGGATGCCCGCGACCGGAGTAAACCCCCCGGACTCAGGCGCGGGCGGCGGTGCGTTCCAGGACGCGGAGCGAGCCGTAGACGGCGACCTCGGCGAACTCCCCGGACGCGAGGGCCTGCTGGTAGATCCGGTACGGGGCCTGGCCGCCGTCGGCCGGGTCGGGGAACACGTCGTGGATGGCCAGCGCACCGCCGGGAGTCACCCAGGGCGACCAGTTCGCGTAGTCCGCCTGGGCCGCGGCGTCGGTGTGCCCGCCGTCGATGAACAGCATGCCCAGCGGCGTCCGCCATAGCCTCGCGACCTGAGCGGAGCGGCCCACCACGGCGATGACCTGGGCTTCCAGCCCGGTCCCGGCCAGGGTGGCCCGGAAGTGCGGCAACGTGTCCAGCCGCCCGGTCCGCTCGTCCACGAGCGCGGTGTCGTGGTACTCCCAGCCTGGCTGGTTCTCCTCCGACCCGTGATGGTGGTCCACGGTGACCACCATCTGGTCCGCGTCGCGGGCCGCGGCGGCCAGGTAGATCGTGGACTTGCCGCAGTACGTGCCGATCTCGGCCACCGGGCCGAGGGCCGCGTAGGCGGCCGCGGTCCGGTAGAGCGCCAGGCCCTCCTCGGGGGGCATGAACCCCTTGGCCGCCTCGGCCGCCTGCCGCAGCCCGGCGGGCATGGGGGCCGCGTCCGGAACCGTGGTCATGGGTCCACCTTCCTCCCGGGCCGCCCGGGACCGGCTTGGCTGCGGTACTACCGTAAACGCGTACGACGGCTTGCGTGGCGGGCAGGCTTGGACCGGGCAGGCTTGGACCGGGCAGGCTTGGACCGGGCAGGCTTGGACCGGGCAGGCTTGGACCGGCCGGGCTGGAGCGGCGGGCGAGGAGGCAGCACGATGCGGGTGGCGGTGGACCGGGATCTGTGTGAGGCCAACGGCGTATGCGCCGGCCTGGCCCCGGCGGTCTTCGACCTGGACGACGAGGACTGCCTGCACGTCCTGGAGACCGAGGTGCCGCCCGGCCAGGCCGGGGCGGTACGCAGCGCGGTCGCGTCCTGCCCGAAACAGGCCCTCCGCGTGGAGGAGTGACGGGGCCTGGAGGTGTGACCGGCCTGGAGAAGTGACGGGCCCGGGGGGTCAGAGGACCCCGGCGGCGAGGGCCACCCCCACGCCCACCAGGATCGCGCCGCCGATCTGCTCACCGCGGCGCCCGGCCGTAGCGCCGATCCGGCCGCCGAGTTCCAGGCCGGCCAGGGACAGCACGACGCTGACCACCCCGATGACGATGGCCCCCTCGGCCACGCCCACGTGCATGGTGCCGAGGGCGAAGCCGGCGGCGAGATTGTCCAGGCTGAGCGCGAACGCGCTGATGATCAGCCGGCCCAGGCTGTCCGTGTGGTGCGGCTGGCCCGGGCTGGGCGTGTCACCGTCGGCTTCCGCGGGCTGCCGCCAGGCCTGGATCACGGTGACCAGGCCGATGCCGATCAGCACGGCGGCGCCGATCCAGCGGGCCAGGTGACCGATGCCGCTGGCCACGCCGGCGCCGATGACGAGCCCGACGATGGGCATGCCCGCCTCGAAGACCCCGAAGATCAGCGCGACCCGGATACGGGTCCGGGCCGTCACCCCGCCGAAACCGATGCCGATCGCGGCAGCCAGGTTGGACAGGCCTACCGAGGCCGCGACGAGCAGGAGGGCGAGCACGCGCCCAGGCTAGCGCCGGGTCATCGTGCCTCCGGGCCAGGGCTCACGAGCCGGGCTCCTGCAGTTCGACCCGGTTCCCGGCCGGATCCTCCAGGAACGACTGGCGTCCGGTGCCGACCTTGACCGGGTCGGTGACGGGGACCCCCAGGCCGCGCAGGTCGGCCACGGCCGCGTCGAGGTCGGTCACCGCCAGGGCGAAGTGCTGGCCCATGGGCGGGGGCACGTCCGCCTCGATCAGGTGGATCTGCTGGCCCCCGGCATCCAGCCAGGCCCCGCCGAAGCTGAAGTCCGGCCGGTCGGTGCGCTCGGTCAGGCCGAGTACGCGGGTGTAGAAGTCCAGCGCCGCCGGGACGTCACGGACGTTGAGTGAGACATGGTGCAGCCCGTCTGGTCGCATGAGCCCAGTCTCGCAGCCGGGGCATCCGGCGGCCAGCCCTGACGGTCCCGGGGTCAGCCCGTCGCGGGATCGGTGACGCGGCCGAGGAACAGCGGCAGGCCGCTCCGCGTGTCGGTGATGGTGAACAGGAACGGGCGGTCCACGGTTATCTCCACCGGCGGCTCGGGGTCCATGAACCGGGCCGACGCCCTGATGATCACGGCCGTGGCCGCGGCCGCCTCGGTGCCTTCCTCGTTGACGTCGATGTAGGCCTGGTGCACCACCTCGTCGATGCGCAGCCGCTGCGCGGTGGCGATGCCGCTGAAGTCCGCCTGCGGGCTGAACGGCAGCGGCATGCCCAGCGCGGCCAGCACCGGGGCCAGCGCGAACCCGCTCGTCACCCGGAAGCGGGGCAGCGCCAGGCTCACCTGCCGGGGCGCCAGCCCGCCCAGCAGGCCCGCGAGAGGGGGCAGGGAACCGTCCGGGCCGTCCGGAAGGACGATCACCATGGCCAGCCGCCCGCCTGCGTACGGCAGTTCCACCGCCTGGAAGCCATCGCGGCGCAGATAGCGCAGCCGGGCCCGGACCCGCATGGTGGGCACGGTGACCCGGGTCCCCGGGTCCGGGTGGAAGGGGCCGTCCTGGGTGGCGCCGGCCGGGAACGGGTGCGACCAGGCGGCTTTCAGGTACACGGCGCTGGCCAGGACCAGGCTCGTGCTGACGTCGAGCGCGCCGGGGCCGAGCAGATCACTGATCTTGCCCTCGGTCTGTTCCGCGATGACCTGGTTGATCTCCCGCCTGGCCTGTTCCGCGTCCCGGCGGAAGTCGGCGTCGCGGAGCGCGACGGCCGCCGCGGCGGCCAGCGCCGCGGTGAAGCCAGGTTCCAGCGGGAGGCCCGACTGCACCCACACGGTGTTCGGCGCGCGGAGCGTGAGGTCACCGGCGGCCAGGTCACCGAGGAGCGCCGAGACGTCCCTCAGCCCCGGGCCCGCGTCGTCCGGGCGGTCCAGGTGCAGGGCCGCGGCGATCTGGGCCGCCGTCTCGCCCCGGGCCCCGATCAGCACCAGGCGCAGCGCGGTGGCGATGCTGGCCGGGGAGAAGACCAGGTTGCCCGCGGCGGGCAGCCGCCCGTAGAGCTCGGCCCCGAACGCGTCGTCGCTGGACGCCACGGATGCGCCGGCAGACGCGCTGCTGGACGCGGGAGCGCCGCCCCGGGGTTCGCTAGCCAAGGCCCCGGCGCGCCAGGCGGCCCAGCGCCTCGCGCAGCACCTCCTCCTTCTTGCAGAAGGCGAACCTGACCTGGGACCGGCCCGCCTCGACGTTGTCGTAGAACACCGAGCTCGGGATGGCGACCACGCCGGCCCGGGCGGGCAGTTCGCGGCAGAACTCCATTCCGTCCGGCTCGCCCAGGGTCCGGACGTCCGTGGTGACGAAGTAGGTGCCGGCCGGCCGGAACACCTCGAATCCCACGTCGGCCAGGCCCGCGCAGAGCAGATCCCGCTTGGCCCGCAGATCCGCACTGATGGACGCGAAGTAGGAGTCGGGCAGCGCGAGCGCCTGGGCCACCGCGTACTGGAACGGGCCGCCGGTGACGTAGGTGAGGAACTGCTTGACGGTACGCACCGCGGTCACCAGCTCCGGGGTGCCGGTGACCCAGCCGATCTTCCAGCCCGTGAACGAGAACGTCTTGGCCGCCGAGCTGATCGTCACGGTCCGCTCGCGCATGCCCGGCAGGGTGGCGATCGGGATGTGCTCGCCCTCGAAGACCAGGTGCTCGTACACCTCGTCGGACACCACCAGCAGGTCGTGCTCGCAGGCCAGCGCGGCGATCCCGGCCAGCTCGGCCTGGGTGAACACCGCCCCGGTCGGGTTGTGCGGGGTGTTCAGCAGCAGCAGCCGGGTGCGGGGGGTGATGGCGGCCCGCAGCGCTTCCAGGTCGGGGCGGAATCCGGGGGGCGCAGGGTTACCGGGACCCGGGTGGCACCCGCCATGGCCACGCAGGCGGCGTAGGAGTCGTAGTAGGGCTCGAACGCGATGGCTTCGTCGCCTGGCTCCAGGAGCGCGATCAGCGCGGCGGCGATCGCCTCGGTGGCGCCCGCGGTGACCAGGACCTCCCGGTCCGGGTCGATGTCCACGCCGTAGAAACGCTTCTGGTGGGCGGCGACCGCATGCCGCAGCTCGGGAATGCCCGGGCCCGGCGGGTACTGGTTTCCCCGCCCCTCCAGGATCGCCGCTGCGGCCGCAGCGGCGATCTCGGCCGGCCCGTCGGTGTCCGGGAAGCCCTGGCCGAGGTTGACCGCCCCGGTCGTGAGGGCCAGCGCCGACATCTCGGCGAAGATCGTCGTGCCCATGCCGGTGAGCCGGCGGTTCAGCAATGGTCGGTCCACACCGCCATAAGATCACGCCGCGGCTGGCCTGTCCCCGCCAGCCGGCCCCTGCTGCGCTCCGTCCTTCTGGTTTACGCTGCGCACATGCGGATGCGGATCGCGCTTGGCCAGCTGCCGGTCAGCCCGGACCCGGCGGTGAACCTCACCCGGGTCCGCGCGGCCCTGGGGGACGCCGCGGGCGGCGGGGCCGCCCTGGCCGTGTTCCCGGAAGCCACCCAGGCCCGGTTCGGCACGGACCTGCAGGCCGTGGCGGAGCCGCTGGACGGCGCGTTCGGTGCCGGGCTGGCCGGTGCCGCCCGCGACGCCGGGGTGGCCCTGGTCGCGGGGGTGTTCGAGCCCGCTCCGGATGGCCGGGTCTACAACACCGTGGTCGGCTACGACGCGGCCGGGCGGCGGGTTGCGGCGTACCGCAAGATCCACCTGTTCGACTCGCTCGGCGAGACCGAGTCCAAGGTGGTCGCCCCGGGCTCCACCCCGGTCCTCGCCGATCTCGCCGGACTCCGTATCGGCATCCTGACCTGCTACGACATCCGCTTTCCCGAACTGGCCCGCCGCCTCGTGGCCCAGGGCGCGGACCTCCTGGTGGTGCCGGCGGCCTGGGCCGCCGGGCTGTTCAAGGAGGAGCACTGGGTCACGCTGGTCCGGGCCCGGGCGATCGAGAACACGATCTGGGTCGCCGCCGCGGGACAGGTGCCCGACCCGGAGTCGCCCCGGACCCGCGCTCCGACCGGGATCGGCCGCAGCATGCTGGTCGACCCGATGGGCACCGTCCGGCTGGACCTGGGGCCGTTTCCGGGCGTGGCCGTCGGGGAGGTGGACACCGCGCTGACCGCGACGGTGCGGGACAGGCTGCCGTGCCTGGAACACCGCCGCGACGACGTGTTCGGCCCGGCCGTCGGCCGGAGCGGCTGACCGGCCAGCGGCCCGAAGCAGCCGGGCCGCCGGCCGGACGGGCGGCTACGAGGCCGCCAGCCGCCGTCCGTTGGTGTGCAGGACCGCGTTGCGCAGGCTTTCCCGCTCCTCGTCGCTGACCCGCTCGACGAACCGCATCATCGTGATGTGCTCGTTCCCGCCGGAGCGGAGTACCTCCTCCATCAGCCTGGCGTCGTGCTCCTCGCGGGACTCCGCGGGCCAGTAACGCCAGGCGCGCCCGTGCTTCTCACGGCACAGCACGCCCTTGCCGTACAAGATGTTCATGACCGTCATCACGGTCGTATAGGCAAGGGACCGGTTGTAAGAGAGGCGCTCGCGGACCTCCCGTACTAAGTACGCCCGGTCACTGGCCCATACAACGTCCATGATCGCGGACTCGAGCTCACCGAACTCGCGCACTTTCCGCCACCTCCTGGTTACCCATGCTAGGCATGAGCCCCATTCCGTCCGGCTGACGCGATCCGGGCTGGGGGAGGAAATCTTCCCTGCGTGCTGATTTAGTAGCCCGGAGCAACCGGACCTGGCCCGCACCGGCGGACAAACGCACGCGAAACTCGTTCAGCGCGGACGTTCCGGGCCGGCCGGGTTGACCACGTCCGGCGGGGCGGCGTCCGGAATGAGGGGATCGCCGGCCAGGGCCGCCCGCTCCCTTCGGTGCCGCCGGATCGCCCAGAACGCCACCGCGGCGAGCACCACGACCGCCAGCGCGATCGCCACGCCCGTGCCGACCGTGCGCTCGATCGCCGCGTACGCGGAGCCTGCCGCGTAACCCAGCAGGCAGTACCCGACGCCCCAGATGATCCCGCCGAGCACGTTGTAGATCAGGAAGGTGCGGTAGCGCATCCGGGTGGTCCCGGCGACCGCGGGCATCAGGGCCCGCAGCACCGCGACGAACCGGGCGAGCAGCACGGCCAGCCCGCCACGCCGGTGCAGCACCACCTGGGCCCGGTCCATCCCGGCCGCCACCGGCCGCATCCGCCGCGCCGCGATCAGGCGGCCGCCCAGATGCCGGCCTATCTCGTAGCCGACCAGCGGTCCCGTCACGGCGGCGACGACGACCACGATGATCAGCAGCGGAAGCGAGACCCGCCCCCGGCTGGCCAGGACCCCGCCGAGCACCGCCGCGGTCTCCCCCGGAATTACGAACCCCAGGAAGACCGCGGTCTCCCCGAACACCAGGGCGGCGATCAGCAGCAGCGCGACCGGGCCGCTGACCCGGGCCAGTTCAGAGGTCACGAAGGACACTCGGTCCGCCTCTCTCCCTGAGTGCCCGGCCCGGCTCTCGTCCAGAATCCCCCGGCACCAGCCTGGCGGGACCGGCCTGGGCCCCTTCGGGAACCCGGCCTTGGCCTCTGCAGGAAACACGGTGCCTTCGGGTGCGATGCTAGCCACTGGGCCGGTGCGGTTTGTGCCACCTCGCCGCAGCTTGGCGGCATCCCTTCCGCCAGGCCACCAGGCCGGCCATCATCTGCTGACAAATCGGACGCGATCGCGGCGCGGCTGACAGGAGGGAGGATGATGCCAGTTACTCCCGACACTGGCCCTGAAGTCCTGCCCTCGGGCGGATTCGTCCGCCCGGCGAACGTGTTCGCCACGCGGATCACGGGCGATGGATCGAGCGGGTACCTGGCAGAACCGGGGCGCTACCAGCTGTACGCCTCGCTGGCGGATCCCTGGGCGCATCGGGCGCTGATCGTGCGCAGGCTGCTCGGGCTGGAACGGGTCATCGGGCTCAGCCTGGTGGACCCGATCCGGGACGAGCGCGGCTGGCGCTTCCCGGCGGCCTCCGGCGGCGTCGACCCGGTCAGCGGCGCCCGGTTCGTCTCGGACCTCTACCTCACCACCGATCCCGGCTACCGGGGCCGGTTCACGGTCCCGTTCGTCTGGGACACCCGCAGCCAGCGCATCGTCGAGAACGACTTCCAGCAGATCACGATCTCGCTCGAGACCGAGTTCCGCGGTTACCACCGGCCCGGCGCACCCGACCTGTACCCCCAGCCGCAGCGGGCCGAGATCGACGCGCTGAGCACGCTGATCTACCACGCGGTCAACAACGGTGTCTACAAGGCGGGGCTGGCCACCAGCCAGGCGGCCTACGAGGAGGCGTTCGACGCGCTGTTCAGCACGCTCAGCGCGCTGGAGGAACGGCTGACCCGGCGCAGGTTCCTGCTGGGCAGCAATATCACCGAGGCCGACGTGCGGCTTTACCCGACCCTGGCCCGTTTCGATGCCGTTTATCACACCCATTACAAGTGCAACCTGAACCGGCTGGTGGACTACCCGGGGCTGTGGGGCTACGCCCGGGACCTCTACCAGCTGCCGGGTTTCGGCGACACGACGGACTTCGATCAGATCAAGCGGCACTACTACCAGACCCAGGACTGGATCAACCCGAGCCGCATCGTGCCCAAGGGACCCTATGTGAACTGGCTCTCACCGCATGACAGGGAGCGCATGTCCGCGCGATCATGAGGATGTGGCCCGGATCCGGGGCCCCGCCGCGGCGGTAGCCTGGGAGGCCGTGGAGTGACAGACATCCAAACATCGGAAGAGGGCGATGTCCGCCGTGTCTTCTGAGGCGCCGCAGTCCGCGGATCTCAGCGAAGCAAAGCCCAGCCCCGCCGCCGGAGCGGGCGAGAGCGCACCGCACGAGCATTCCGGCGACGGCGGGGCCAGCAAGGACTTCGGGCCGAACGAATGGCTCGTGGACGAGCTCTACCAGCGCTACCTGGCCGACCCCGGCTCGGTGGACATGGCCTGGTGGAATTTCTTCGCTGATTACTCCCCGCCCGCCGGGAGCGGGGCCGCCCGCGCCGCGGAGCAGCAGGGCCTGCCCACGGCACCAAGCGGCGCGGCAGCGCCCGGCCCGGACAGCGGCTCCGGCACGAACGGCAGTACGGACGGCCAGCCACCGCGGGACCGCGGCCCCCGGGGGGCCGCAACGGCTCAGGACGGCCCCGCGGTCCAGGCCAGCGCCCCCGCGGCGGCCCCGGCGGCCGCCCCGCAGCGCCCGGCCGCCCCCCCGGCGCCGGGCACGCCGCCCGGCACGGGGTCCTCCAGCACGGGGTCCTCCAGCACAGGGTCCTCCAGCACAGGGTCCTCCAGCACAGGGTCCTCCAGCACAGGGTCCTCCAGCACAGGGTCCTCCAGCACAGGGTCCTCCAGCACAGGGTCCTCCAGCACGGGCCCGGCCGCGTCGGCCACACCGGCGTCCCGGCTGCGCGGCGCGGCCGCCCGGACCGCGGTCAACATGGCCGCCAGCCTGAGCGTCCCCACCGCGACCAGCGTCCGGTCCGTGCCTGCCAAGCTGCTCATCGACAACCGCATCGTCATCAACAACCACCTGGCCCGCGGCCGGGGCGGGAAGGTGTCGTTCACCCACCTGATCGGGTTCGCGGTGGTGAAGGCGCTGGGCGCGGTCCCGGCGATGAACGAGTCCTACACCGAACTGGACGGCAAGCCCGCGATCGTCGAGCCCGAGCATGTCCACCTGGGCCTGGCCATCGACGTGGCCGGTAAGGACGGGTCGCGCCAGCTCCTGGTGCCCGCGGTCAAGGCCGCCGAGGCGATGGACTTCCGCCAGTTCTGGATGGCCTACGAGGACGTGGTCCGGCGCGCCCGGGGCGGCAAGCTCACCGTGGACGACTACGCGGGCACCACGATCAGCCTGACCAACCCGGGCACGATCGGCACCGAGCACTCGGTGCCCCGGCTGATGGCGGGGCAGGGCTGCATCGTGGGCGTGGGCGCGATGGAGTACCCCGCCGCCTACCAGGGCGCGGCCGAGGAGACCATGACCCGGCTGGCCATCAGCAAGTCGGTCACCCTCACCTCGACCTACGACCACCGGATCATCCAGGGGGCGCAGTCCGGCGAGTTCCTGCGCCAGATCCACCAGCTGCTGCTCGGCGAGCACGGCTTCTGGGACGAGGTCTTCCAGGCGCTGAAGATCCCCTACGAGCCGGTCCGCTGGGTGCGGGACATCCCGGCCGGCCACGAGGACGACATCACCAAGTCGGCCCGGGTGCACGAGCTGATCCACGCCTACCGGGTCCGCGGCCACCTCATGGCCGACACCGACCCGCTGGAGTACAAGCAGCGCAAGCATCCCGACCTGGACATCAACCAGCACGGCCTGACCCTGTGGGACCTGGAGCGGGAGTTCGCCACCGGCGGCTTCGGCGGCAAGCCGCTGATGAAGCTCCGGGAGATCCTGGGCGTGCTGCGGGACTCCTACTGCCGTACGGTCGGCGTGGAGTACATGCACATCCAGAACCCGGAGGAGCGGGCCTGGATCCAGGCCCGGGTCGAAAGGCCGCAGGACCGGGCCGGCCACGACGAGCAGATGCAGATCCTGTCCCGGCTGAACGTGGCCGAGGCGTTCGAGATGTTCCTGCAGACCAAGTTCGTGGGCCAGCGCCGGTTCTCGCTGGAGGGTGCGGAGGCACTGATCCCGCTGGTGGACGCGGTGCTCACCGAGGCCGCGAAGGCCTCGCTGGACGAGGCCGTGATGGGGATGGCGCACCGGGGCCGGCTAACGTGCTGGCCAACATCATCGGGAAGTCCTACGCCCAGATCTTCCAGGAGTTCGAGGGCAACCTGGACCCGCGCAGCACGCACGGCTCGGGTGACGTGAAGTACCACCTGGGCGCGGACGGCGTGTTCACCGCCAGCGACGGCGCCACGATCCCCACGTCCCTGGTGGCCAACCCGAGCCATCTCGAGGCCGTGGACCCCGTGCTCGAGGGCGTGGTCCGGGCCAAGCAGGACGTCATCGACCGGGGCGAGCCCGGCTTCACGGTGCTGCCGCTGCTGATCCACGGGGACGCCGCGTTCGCCGGCCAGGGTGTGGTCGCCGAGACGCTGAACCTGTCCCAGCTGCGCGGCTACCGCACCGGCGGGACCGTGCACATCGTGGTGAACAACCAGGTGGGCTTCACCACCGCGCCCGCGGAGTCCCGGTCCAGTGTGTACTCCACGGACGTGGCCCGGATGATCCAGGCGCCGATCTTCCACGTGAACGGGGACGACCCTGAGGCGGTCGTCCGGGTCGGCAGGCTCGCCTTCGACTACCGGCAGACGTTCCGCAAGGACGTCGTCATCGACATGATCTGCTACCGGCGGCGCGGCCACAACGAGGCGGACAACCCCTCGTTCACCCAGCCGCTGATGTACGACCTGATCGACGCCAAGCGGTCCACCCGCAAGCTGTACACCGAGTCCCTGATCGGCCGGGGCGACATCACCATGGAAGAGGCCGAGCAGGCGCTGCGGGACTACCAGCAGCACCTCGAGCGGGCCTTCACCGAGACCCGGGAGGCGGCCAAGCGGCCGATGGACCCGGGCGCGGTGGTGCGGCCGCAGACCACCCTGGAGCCGATCGATCACCGCAGCGTGCCTACCGCCATTTCCGAAGAGACGATCAAGCGGATCGTGGACACCCAGCTCAATATGCCGGAGGGTTTCACCCCGCACCCGCGGCTGCAGCCCCAGCTGGCCCGCCGGGCCACCATGGTCGAGCAGAACGCCATCGACTGGGCGACCGGGGAACTGCTCGCGTTCGGGTCGGTGCTGATGGACGGCCATACGGTGCGGCTGGTAGGCCAGGACACCCGCCGCGGCACGTTCGGCCAGCGGCACGCGGTCCTGGTGGACCGGCACACCGGGGAGGAATACACCCCGCTGCGCCAGTTCAACTCGGCCAGCGCCCGGTTCCACGCCTATGACTCGCTGCTGTCGGAGTTCGCGGCGGTGGGCTTCGAGTACGGCTACTCGGTGGCCCGGCCGGGAGCGCTGGTCTGCTGGGAAGCCCAGTTCGGCGACTTCATCAACGGCGCGCAGACCATCCTGGACGAATTCATCAGTTCCGGGGAGCAGAAGTGGGGCCAGCAGTCCAGCGTGGTGCTGCTCCTGCCGCACGGGTACGAGGGACAGGGCCCGGACCACTCCTCGGCGCGGATCGAGCGCTTCCTCGGCCTGTGCGCCCAGGGCAACATGACCGTCGCGCTGCCCACCACCCCGGCCAACTACTTCCACCTGCTCCGCTGGCAGGCGCTGTCGCCGCGCCGGGCTCCGCTGGTGGTGTTCACGCCGAAGTCGATGCTCCGGCTCAAGGAGGCGTCCTCGGCCGTGTCCGACTTCGCCACCGGCTCGTTCCTCCCGGTGATCGGTGATCCGCAGAGCCCCGATCCGGCGGGTGTCCGCCGGGTGCTGCTGTGCTCGGGCAAGGTCTACTACGACCTCGAGCACCGGCGCGCCGAGGAGGGGCGGACCGACACCGCGATCATCCGCGTGGAGCGGCTGTACCCGGTCCCGGGCGAGGAGCTGGCCGCGGAACTCGGCCGCTACCCGGGGGTGGAGGAGATCACCTGGGTCCAGGAGGAGCCCGCCAACATGGGCGCCTGGCCGACCATGGCCCTGAAGCTGCCCGGGATCGCCGGCCGCGGAGTCGGCGGGATCTCGCTGCCGGCCAGCGGACCGCCGGCCGTGGGCTCGGCGACCGCGCACAAGGCCGAGCATCAGCACCTGGTTGACGAGGCTCTCCCCGGGGCCTAGGCGATGTACTTCACCGACCGCGGCATCGAGGAACTGCTCGACCGGCGCGCAGATGACGAGGTCAGCCTGGCCTGGCTGGCGGAACGGCTGCGCGAGTTCGTCGACCTGTTCCCCGATACCGAGGCCACGGTGGAGAAACTGGCCACGTGGCTGGCCCGGCTCGACGAGGACGAGCCGGACTAACAGCCCGGGTGCGCCCGGCGGTCCAGCCGGAAGCGCCCAGCGGCCCGCCCGGAAGCGCCCAGCGGCCCGGCGGCCGGCCACGCCCGCCCGGCCACAACCGCGCGGTGCCCAGCCACCCGCAGGCCGCTCACCCACAACTCGCGATACATCTTGACTTCCCGCCGACGCGATATATCGTGTGAACCGGGAGCCTTGGCCGCCGGGGCCAGGCTGAGAGGACCGCACCATGCCACGCTGGACCGTTGACGCTCCTGCGACGTACGACTTCGACCGGGTGGACACCCTGCGGGTCCGCATCATCGGCGGGTCCGTGGCCGTGCTCAGCACCGGCGAGCGGGCCTGCCTGGACATCGCGGGGGTGACGGGCCAGCCGCTCGTGGTGAGCCACTCCGAGGGCATCCTCACGGTCAGCTACGAGGACCTGAGCTGGGACGGGCTGCTCGGCTGGCTGCGCCCGGACCGGACCTCGGCGACCATCACCATCACGGTGCCGGCGGATTGCCCGGTCCAGCTGGGCGTGGTCACCGCGAGCGCGATCGTGTCCGGGATCTCGGCGGCCACCTCGGTGAGGAGCGTGTCCGGGGCCATCACGCTGGACGGCGTGACCGGGGCGGTCGACGCCCGGACCGTGTCCGGCGACATCGAGGCCCAGGGCCTCGGCGGGACGATCGGGTTCAACTCGGTGTCCGGCGACCTCACCCTGGCCGACGGCTCGGTGGACCGGCTGGACGCCAAGACGGTGAGCGGGCGGGTCACCGCGGACGTCGAGCTCGACCGGGACGCGGCGCTGCGGGTGGCGACGGTGTCCGGGCCGGTCGCGATCCGGCTGCCCGCCGGGACGAGCGCCCGGGTGGACCTGCGGTCCGCCACCGGGCGGGTGCTGAGCGAGTTCCCGGGCCTGCGGCACAGCCAGAAGCCCGGCGCCAGCATGCTCAGCGGCGACCTGGGCCCGGGCGACCACGGCGCCGCAGCTCCGGGCCGGCCCGGGGTGGTGCGGATCAGCACCATGTCCGGGCAGGTCACGCTGCTGCAGCGAAGCCAGCCGGGACCGCCGCGGGCGGCGGCCGGGGCGGCCGGGGGCAGCCGGTGAGCCCCGTCTTCCGGCACGGCAGGCTCCGCCTGTACCTGCTCAAACTGCTCGACGAGTCCCCCCGGCACGGCTACGAGGTGATCCGGCTGCTCCAGGACCGGTTCATGGGCGTCTACGCGCCCTCCCCCGGGACCATCTACCCCCGGCTGGCCCGGCTCGAGGAAGAGGGCCTGGTCACGCACGACGAGGCCGACGGGCGGAAGGTGTACCGGATCACCGACCAGGGCCGTGAGGAACTCCGCAACCGCTCGGATGACCTCAGCGAGCTGGAGGACGAGATCACCGCGTCCGTCCGCGACATCGCCCGTGAGGTCACCCAGGACGTCCGGGAGACGGTCCGGAACCTGCGCGAGGAACTGACCTTCGCCGCGCGGGACATCCACCGGCAGGGTCCCCCGCCACCCCGCGCGCCCCGGGGCGGCGGCCCCGGCTCACCGGGGCGCAAGGGCGCCGGGCCCGGTGGATCGGGCTGGGCGGACCCCGGGACCTACCGGGACATGGAGCAGCTGGCCCGCCGGTTCACCCGGGAACTGCGGGAGGCGGCCGCCCAGGCCCAGGCGGTGAGCGAGGACGCCGTCGGCGACCTGCGGACGATCCTGGACGACACGCTGGACCGGATCAGAGCCGAGGTGTTCGGCAAGCCGGGCGCCACCCGCCCGGAGGCCCACCGCCCGGAGGCCCGCCACCCGGAGGCTCCCGGGGAGACGGTCTCCCCGGAGGACGGCCCCGGCGACGGGGACGACCCGGGGCGCCCCCGCTGAAAACCGGTTCCCAGACTGGGCGCCACGGCGTGAGGATAGGCTCTTATCTCGCTGAGTGATCGCCGCTGTGCTGTTCGCCGGCGGAAAGCCCCAGCCCAGGATCAGGAGGTACATGGTGATGGTGCCGCAGGCCAGCAGGCTGAACAACGTCCGGTACGACATCCGCGGCCCGGTGCTGCGCCGGGCCCGCCAGCTGGAGGCCGAAGGGCACCGGATCCTCAAGCTCAACATCGGTAACACCGCCCCGTTCGGGCTGATGGCCCCGGACAGCGTGGTGACCGAGCTGGTGCAGA
The DNA here is from genome assembly GCA_963723595.1 of uncultured Actinomycetes bacterium. Lineage (GTDB taxonomy): Bacteria > Actinomycetota > Actinomycetes > Streptosporangiales > Streptosporangiaceae > RYN-230. Next base: position 701,649 of record CAVRRQ010000006.1, on the reverse strand, counting down.
ACATCGGGGAGGCCCAGGGCTACAGCGACGCCCGGGGCATCCACTCGGCCCGGCTCGCCGTCGCGCAGTACTACACGACCCTGGGCGTGCCCGACGTGGGCCCGGACGACGTCTATCTCGGCAACGGGGTCTCCGAGCTGATCGTGATGGCCCTGCAGGCCCTCCTGGACCCGGGCGACGAGGTCCTCGTGCCCAGTCCCGACTACCCGCTGTGGACCGGGGCGGTGATCCTGTGCGGCGCCCGCGCCGCGCATTACCGCTGCGACGAGCAGAGCGGCTGGCAGCCCGACCTGGACGACGTGGCCTCGAAGATCAACGAGAACACCCGGGCCCTGGTGATCATCAACCCGAACAATCCCACCGGCGCGGTGTACTCCCGGGAAACCCTGCTCGGCCTCCTCGCCCTGGCCCGCCGGCACGGCCTGCTGGTGCTGGCCGACGAGATCTACGACAAGATCCTCTACGACGGCGCGGTGCACGAGTTGACCGCGGCCCTCGCCCCCGACCTCGTGGTCCTGACCCTGTCCGGGTTGTCCAAGACCTACCGCGCGCCTGGTTTCCGCACCGGCTGGCTGCTGGTCAGCGGCCCGCGGCGCGAGGCCGCCGGCTACCTGGAGGGCCTGGAGCTGCTGGCCAACATGCGGATGTGCCCCAACGTGCCGAGCCAGTACGCCATCCAGGCCGCGCTGGGCGGCCCGCAGAGCATCACCGCCCTCCTCCAGCCAGGGGGCAGGCTGCGCGACCAGCGGGACCACGCGTGGCAGAAACTGAACGAGATCCCGGGCGTGGACTGCGTGAAGCCGAAGGGCGCGCTGTACGTGTTCCCCCGGCTCGACCCGGACGTCTACAAGATCTCCGACGACCAGCAGCTCGTCATCGACCTGCTCGAGCAGCAGCACCTGCTGCTCACCCACGGCACCGGCTTCAACCTGGATTCCCCCGACCACCTGCGGATGGTGTTCCTGGCCGGGATCGACGTGCTGGACGACGCGATCGGCCGGCTGAGCACGTTCCTCAGCACCTACCGCCAGTAGCGAGGGCCGGCCGGGTCATTCACGGCGTGGTCGGGCCGCTGCCCGCGGAGCACCTGCTGCACCTGGCGGGCCGCCTCGAGCGACATCTGGCGGCGGACCGCGTCCACCGCGGAGCCGAGGTGCGGCGTGAACAGGGTCTGCGGGCAGGCCAGCAGCCGCGGCGGGATGCGGCGCGGCCGGTCCGGCAGCGCCCAGTCCTCCATCGCGAACACGTCGGCCGCGTAGCCGCCGAGCTGCCCGGACGCGAGCGCGGCGGCGACGGCGTCCTCGTCCACCACCGATCCGCGGCCCACGTTCACCAGGAAGGCGCCGGGGCGCATCGTGGCCAGGGCCTCCGCGCCGACCAGATGGCGGGTCTGCGCGGTCAGCGGCACCGCCAGCACCACCACGTCGCTTACTTCCCGCAACGCAAACCAGTCGAGGCGGGTCACCTCCGCCCCGGTTCCGGCGGTCACGGGCCCGGGGAGCGCCAGCCCGGGCCCGGTGTCCAAGGGCACAGGACGGGGATCGCAGTAGACGATCCGGGTCCCGAACCCGCGCAGCCGCCAGGCCACGGCCTGGCCCACCTGCCCATGCCCACGATCCCGGCGGTGGCCCCGTCCAGGCCCGCGCCGTACAGCCGGGGCCGCCAGCCCGCGAACGTGCCCTGGCGCATCTCGCGGTCGGCCTCGGCTACCCGGCGCATGACCCCGATGATCAGGCCGACCGCGAGCTCCGCGGTGGGCACGGTGAGCAGGTCGGGCAGGATGGCCAGCCACACCCCGCGGCGGGCGCAGGCGCCGGCGTCGAAGTTGTCGTAGCCCTTGAGCGTCGCGCTGATGATCCGCAGCCGCGGGCAGCGGGCCAGGAACGCCTCGTCCACCCGGTCGGACATCCCGGTGATGAGGCCGGTGGCGTCCGCGGCCAGATCCGCGACCGTGTCCGGCGCGAAGACCTGGCCCGGCCCGGCGGGCAGCACCGGATCACAGAACGCCGCCAGATAGTCCGCGACCTCGGGGTGCACCCAGTGGGTCACGACCACCCGGGGCCGGTCCTGCGCGCTCACGGCCTGCTGCCGGCTGAGGCGGTGAACACGATCTTCCCGAACACGTCACCCGCGATCATCGCGGCGAAGCCGTCCTTGGCCTGCGCCAGCGGCAGGGTCCTGTCGATCTTCGGCCGCACCCCGGTCTGCCCGAGGAATACGGCCAGCCGCTCCAGCTCGTCCCGGGTGCCCATGGTCGAGCCGACCACGGACAGCTGGAGGAAGAAGACCCGGTTGAGGTCGGCCGGCGGCACGGCGCCGCTGGTCGCGCCGCATATCACGATCCGGCCGCCTGGCTTGAGGGCGCGCAGCGAGTGGCCCCAGGTGGCCTGGCCCACCGACTCCATCACCGCGTTGACCCGCTCCGGCAGCCGGGCTCCGTCCGGGAAGACCTGGTCGGCCCCCAGTTCCAGGGCCCGGTTCCGTTTCTGCTCGTCGCGGCTGGTCGCCCACACGCGGAAGCCCGCCGCGCTCCCGAGGACGATGAGAGCGGTCGCGACGCCGCCGCCCGCGCCCTGAACCAGGATCGTGGCCCCAGGCTGCAAGCCGGACTTGGTGAACAGCATCCGGTAGGCGGTCAGGTACGCCGTGGGCAGGCAGGCGGCCTCGGGGTACGACAGCGCCGGGGGCATGGGCACCAGGTTGCGCCGGGGGACCGCCACCCGGTCGGCGAACGTGCCGTCGTAGCGCTCGGACAGCAGCGAGCGCCGGGGATCCAGCGTCTCGTCGCCGCCGGCGACGGTCGGGTCACCGATCACCGCGTGCACGATGACGTCGTTGCCGTCCTGGTCCACGCCGGCGGCGTCACAGCCGACCACGATGGGCAGCCGGTCCGCCGAGATGCCCACGCCGCGCAGGGTCCAGACGTCGTGGTGGTTGAGCGCCGCGGCCCGCACGGTCACCGTCGTCCACCCGTCCGGGGGTGACGGATCCGGGTGCTCGCCCAGCTCCAGCGCGCTCAGCGGATCATCGGCGTCGATGCGTGCGGCAGTGACAGCGAACATGGGCGCACCCTAGCGCCTGGACCCGGTCCGGCGGTGACCAGACCCCGCCGCGCGGCGGCCCGGGAGCGCGTCGCTACACTCAGCTACCAAGCAGTACGGTCGTCCCGGCGGAAGCGCCGGCCGGGCCAGCCGGTCTGTGCCATACTCGGTGCGGGGAAGCGGACCCCCTGTCCCCCTGCAGCTTAAGGACTGGAGTGGATCTCAACTCCTACGCCGAGCTAGCGGTGCGCTTGGTCAACACGAGCGACGCTGGCGCCGGCCGCCAGGATGAGCTCGAGACCGTGGAGGCCTATCGCGGCTTCATGGCCGACCGGGCTCCTTTGCATGCCCGCGTCACCGGGGCTGACCTCGATGCGCTGCGGGAACTGCGGTCCCAGCTCCGCCTGATCTTCGGGTCCTGCGCCGCGGGCGACGGGGACGCGGCGGCGGAGCGGCTGAACGCGCTGCTCGCCCGGCACCCCGTCCACCCGGAGATCGCCCGCCACGACGGCGGGACCTGGCACCTGCACCACGCGGACAGCGGCTCGGTCGCGGACCGCTACGCGGCGGGCGCCGTGCTGGGGCTGACCATCGTGGTCACCAGCCAGGGCATCGACCGGCTGCGCCATTGTGAAGCGCCATCCTGCCCGCACATGCTGGTGGACACCACTCCCGACCGGTCGCGGGCCTACTGCAGTGACCGGTGCGCGGCCAAGGCGAGCGTGACGGCCCTGCACGAGCGCCGCCGCAACCCGAGCGAGAAGGCCTCCACCGCCGCGGTCTAGCTCCGGGCCCGCCGATTCTCCCTGGTCACTTACTGCCCTTCAGTTTTCATGTTTCCCCTCCGTTACACCGGCGGTTCGCCCCGTAAATAGCAGCGGCCCGTGTCGCTCCGCGGACGGATTGTGATCCGCGTTACCGAAATGAAGCCCCTGACTTCTTCTCAGGGTGTTTGACGATCATTACCATAGGCCTACTCACAAGGCCGTATGGCCCACGTATGCGGACCCGAAAGAAGGTCTGGACCATGTCAACTGAGTCCGTAGCGGCTCCTCCGACAGCACCGTCGGATGTCGGCCTCAAACGAGAGATGGGGTTGATCGGCGCCACCTGGGCGTCCGAGACCTCCATCATCGGCTCGGGCTGGCTGTTCGGAGCGCTGTACGCCTCGCAGGCCGCGGGGCCGATCGCCCTGCTGGGCTGGGTCATCGGCGGTATCGCGGTCATCTTCCTGGCCCTGGTGCACGCCGAACTGGGCGGGATGTACCCGGTGTCCGGCGGCACGGCGAGGTTCCCGCACCTGGCGTACGGCAGCGTGGCCGGCATCTCGTTCGGGTTCTTCTCCTGGGTGCAGGCCGTCACGGTGGCCCCCATCGAGTGCTTCGCGGTGATGCAGTACGGGTCGTACTACTGGCACGGCCTGTTCAACGTCAACGCGAACGGCGGGACCGGGCACGGCAACGTCACCACGCTCGGCTTCGTGATGACGATCGTTCTCCTGGTGATCTTCACCGCGCTGAACTTCCTGGCCATGCGCATCTTCAGCAAGGTCAACTCGGGTATCACCTGGTGGAAGGTCGCCATCCCGGTCCTCACCATCATCGTGCTGGCGTTCAAGTTCCACGGCGGCAACTTCAGCGGGCACGGGGGCTTCAACCCCTACGGCTGGAAGGCCCTGTTCGCGGCCATCCCGTCGGCGGGCATCGTCTTCGCCTACCTCGGTTTCGAGCAGGCCGACCAGCTGGCGGCCGAGATCAAGAACCCGCAGAAGAACCTGCCCCGGGCCATCCTGCTGGCCACCTTCATCGGCATCATCATCTACGTCCTGCTGCAGGTGGTGTTCATCGGCGCGATGCCGGGCAGCCAGCTCGCCCACGGGTGGGCGAAGATCAGCGACCCGAACATCCTCGCCGGGCCGTTCGCCGGCCTGGCCGGGCTGGCCGGCATCGCCTGGCTGGCCGTTGTGCTGCGGATCGACGCGTTCGTCTCCCCGTTCGGCACCGGGCTGATGTACCAGACCTCGAGCTCGCGGGTCGGCTACGGCCTCGGCCGCAACCGCTACTTCCCGCAGGTCATGACCAGGGTCGACAAGAACGGCATCCCGTGGGTCAGCCTGCTCGTGGCGTTCGTGGCCGGGCTGTTCTTCCTGCTGCCCTTCCCCAGCTGGCACTCCCTGGTCAGCCTGGTCACCGGGGCCAGCGTGCTGATGTACGCGGGCGCGCCGCTGGCCATGGGCGCGTTCCGGCGGCAGGTTCCCGAGGCCGACCGGCCCTACCGGGTGCCCGCCGGCGGGGTGATCGCCCCGCTCGCGTTCATCATCGCCAACATGCTCATCTACTGGTCCGGCTTCGAGACGGTCTGGAAGCTCGGCGTGGTGATCGTGATCGGCTACGTGCTGATCGGCGCCTGCATGGCGTTCGACGAGAACCGCCCGCCGCTGGACTGGAAGTCGGCGCAGTGGCTGCCGGTCTACCTGATCGGCATCGGCATCATCTCCTGGCAGGGCCAGTACAGCGGCGGTGCCACGGCGGCGCCGCTGAACACCAACCGCATCCCGTTCTGGTGGGACATGCTGGTCGTGGCCGCGTTCAGCCTGGCCATCTACTACTGGGCGATGGCCACCCGGCTGCCCAGGGCGGAGATGCTCAACCTGGTCGAGCGGCAGTCCGGCATCGAGCCGCCCGAGCGGACCGTGGCCTAACCGCGTAAGGCGATAACGAAGACCCCCGGCCCTGGCGGCCGGGGGTCTTCGTTATCGGGAAGTATCAGGGCCTGGCCCGGCGGTAACGGAGCAGCACGCGGCCCTCGATCAGCCGGTCCGGGACCACGCCGAAGGTCCGGCTGTCCGCCGCGCCGGCGGCCAGGTTGTCCGCGCTGAGCCACCACCCTCCAGGCTCACGCCGGGCGGCCCGCTTCACCAGCAGCAGGTCCGGCCGGGCCGGATGCCGGGCGATGACCAGCCGCCCGGGGCGGGCCCGGATCGCCCGCCCGGCCCCGGTTCCGCGCCAGACGAGCAGCCAGTCACCCGGGTGGAGGGTGGGCTGCATGGACCGCTCCACGACCGCGACCCGCCACAGCGGCCAGCGCATCGGCCCTCCTACGTTCGTTCCGGGGCCCGGGGGGTAGTGTCGGTCACCGGCAACCAATGATCCGAGATGAAAGAAGGGGACCTATGGGACTGCTGACACGTCTCCTCGAACCGAAGGCCACCGCGCACGCGCACTGCGACCTGCCCTGCGGTATCTACGATCCGGCCCAGGCCCGGATCGAAGCTGAGTCCGTCAAGGCGATCATCCAGAAGTATCACGACAGCTCGGACCCGGCGTTCCAGACGCGGGCCCTGCTGATCAAGGAGCAGCGCTCCGAGTTGGTCAAGCACCACCTGTGGGTGCTGTGGACCGACTACTTCAAGCCGCCGCACTTCGAGAAGTACCCGCAGCTGAACCAGCTGTTCAACGAGGCCACCAAGCTGGCCGGCGGCGGGCCGGGCGGAACCAAGAGCAGCACCGATGTGGCCGCGGCCGACGAGCTGCTGGCCAAGATCGACGAGATCAGCAAGATCTTCTGGGAGACCAAGCAGGGCTGACCTCCCGGCACCGCACGCAGTGATCACCAGAGGCCGCGCAGGCTCCCCACCTGCGCGGCCTCTGGTGATCCTGGAATCCTCCGGTCAATCCGGGGCATCCTGGCTGGTCAAAAGCGACTTGCTGGGGCAGCACCCGGGGCGGCGCGTAAGCGGTGCACGCGGCGGACGGTAGGTTGCAAGGCAAGAACCACGACGGCCGCCAGCAGCAGCACCGCTGACGGTACTGGAGGACAACCGTGACGGAAGAGACGACCGCGCCCACTGCTGCGGCCGTGCCAACCGCGGTCCGCGGCGAGCCTGCGCCGCGGGACGCGGAGGATCGCGTGACGATCCGGATGCCGGCCGAAGGGGCCTACCTGTCGGTGCTGCGCACGGCCACCGCGGGCCTCGCCGCCCGCCTCGACTTCACCCTGGATGAGATCGAGGACCTGCGGATCGCCGTGGACGAGGCATGCGGCCTGCTGCTCAGCCAGGCCGCGCCGGGCGCCAGCCTGGACTGCGACTTCACCCTCGGCGAGGACAGCGTGACGATCGCGGTGTCCGTGCTCACCCAGCGGGCCCAGCTCCCGGCCCGCGACACGTTCGCCTGGACCGTACTCGCCGCGCTGGCCGGCAGCGTGGACGCCTGGGCCGGCCCGGGCAGCAAACTCACGGTCATGCTGCGCAAGACCCGCGAGCTGTCGAGGTCCGGGTGACCGAGGAAATCGAGGTCCGGGTACCCCGGAAAGTGGACGCCCGCGTGGCCGAGGAGATCGATGCCGGGGTGACAGCCGACATCGAGGCCCAGGTGGGTGAGACACCGCTGGGCGAGACGGCCCTGGGCGAGCCGGCGCTGGCTGAGGCGCACCCCCCGCCCCGGATCCAGCATGCGGTCCCGGACCGGGGACGCGCTCGGGAACTGTTCCAGCGGCTGGCCGTGCTGCCCGACGGTGACGCGGAGCGGCTCCGCATCCGGGGCGAGCTGGTCGAGCTGCACCTGCCGCTGGTGGAATACCTGGCCCGCCGATTCCGTAACCGCGGCGAATGGCTCGACGACCTGACCCAGGTGGCGACGATCGGGCTGATCAAGTCCATTGACCGCTTCGACCTGGCCCGCGGGGTGGAATTCTCCACCTACGCCACCCCGACCATCGTGGGCGAGATCAAGCGGCACTTCCGCGACAAGGGCTGGGCGGTCCGGGTCCCCCGGCGGCTGCAGGAGCTCAAGCTGGCCCTGACCAAGGCCATCGGGGACCTGGCGCAGCGCGAGGGCCGGGCCCCCACCGTGGCCGAGATCGCCGCGCACCTGCAGATGACCGAGGAAGAGGTCCTGGAGGGCCTGGAGTCGGCCAACGCCTACTCGACGGTCTCGCTGGACGCCCCCGACTCGGGCGACGACGACGCGCCCGCGGTGGCCGAATCGCTCGGCATGCTCGACGAGGCCCTGGAGGGGGTCGAGTACCGGGAATCGCTCAAGCCCTTGCTGGAACAGCTGCCCAGCCGGGAAAAGCGCATCCTGCTGCTGCGGTTCTTCGGGAACATGACCCAGTCGCAGATCGCCACCGAGCTGGGGATCTCGCAGATGCACGTGTCCCGGCTGCTGGCCCGGACGCTCGCCCAGCTCCGGGACGGCCTGACCGCCGACGACTAGATTGCCCGGGGGCCCGAGCCCCCGGAACCCCCAACTTGCCCGCTCCCGTATGCATGTCGTGTGCGGCAGCAGCCGGGTTAATCGCCGGCTCGGAGGGAACCCGCCTCCGGCGGGCCCCGCCTCGCCGGCGAGATCTGCTAGCCCGGGGGGGCGACCCCCCCGGACCCCCCACTTGCCCGCTTCCGCGGGCACTTCGGCTGCGGCAGTTGCCGGGTTACTCGCTCGGCGAGGACACGCCTGCGGCGCGCCTCCCCTCGCCGGCGAGATCTGCTAGCCCGGGGGCCCGACCCCCGGAACCCCAACCTGTCCGGCGAGCCCGGGGGCTCGGAACCCCAACCTGCCCGGCGAGCCCGGGGGCTCGGAGCCCCGGAACCCCCGCCTGACTGGCGAGCTAGCCGCGGGCGGGGCGCTTTCGCGGCGGGCCTGGCTTGGCTGGAGGCCTTGGCCCGGCCGGTGGCTTCTTCCCCTGCGGCGGCGTGGTCTTGACCGGCACCGGGGTCCTGGCCCGGCCTGGCCGCTGGCCCGGGGCGGGCCCGGATGGCGCTGCGGGTCCGCTACCGTCCCCGGACTCCGGGCCGGCCAGAGCGCGCAGGCTGGCCGGGACCAGCAGCAGGGCCATCCCGGCGCAGGCCAGCACCAGCGACGGGATCCCCCAGGCGTACCGGTGCCCCTGCACCAGGTAGACGCCGACGATGCCGACGAACAGCTGGGTCAGCGCGGCGGGGGTCCGGCTCCACCGGCGGGCCCGGGACAGTCCCACGGCAACCCAGGCCAGCGCGACGGCGGTGCCGATGCCGATCAGGGTCAGCGCGATCCCGCTGCCCTCCTGGTAGGACCGGCCCACGATGGTGTCGACCCCAGCCAGCACGCTGGCCACGAGCACGATGACCGCGTCGGCGGCCTGCACCGCAGCCGCGCCGAGCAGGCTCGGTGGCCTCTGCTGCATCTCCCGTACCCCTCGTCGCTAACCTGAGCCCGTGCCCGCGCTCCTGATCGTCAACCCGCACGCCACGGCCACCAGCCACTTGCGCCGGGACGTCATCACGCATGCTCTCGCATCCCAGATGGATCTGGAAGTCGTGGAAACACGGTACCGGGGTCATGCGGGCACCCTGGCGCGCCAGGCCGCCTCAGACGGCTTCGAGCTGATCCTGACGCTCGGCGGGGACGGCACGGTCAACGAGGCCATCAACGGCCTGATCCGCGGCGCGCGGGGCGGGCGGAACCGGCGGGGCGGGACGGACCCGGCCTTCGCCCCCATCCCGGCGGGCAACGCCAACGTGTTCACGCGGGCGCTGGGGCTGCCCGCCGACCCGGTCGACTCGACCGGGCGGATCCTCGAGGCCCTGCGGGCGGGCCGTGACCGACGCGTCGGCCTGGGCTGCGCCAGTCCCGGCCACACCAGTCCGGGCGCCCCTCCAGGGGCCAGCCTGGACCGCTACTTCACCTTCAACGCCGGGATGGGCCTGGATGCCGAAACGGTGCGGGAGATCGAGGGCTTGCGGGCGCGCGGCCGCACCCTGACTCCCGGCCTGTACCTGCGGACCGCGCTGCGCCAGTACTACGGGGTCACGGACCGCCGTCATCCCGCGCTCACCCTGGAGCGCGACGGCGAATCCCCGATCGGGCACCTGTTCCTGGGGATTATCTCGAACACATCACCGTGGACTTTCCTGGGTCCGCGGCCGGTTAATCCGAGCCCGGGCGCGGGCTTCGACACCGGGCTGGACATCTTCGCGCTCCGGCGAATGCGGACGATAAGCACCCTGAACGCGCTCCGCCAGATGTTTGCCCAGCGCAGCGAGCCACCCCGGGGCCGGCACGTGGTCAGCCTGCACGACCAGGCCGGCTTCACCCTCCGGTCGGACCGGCCGGTCGCGCTTCAGGTGGACGGGGAGTATGTGGGCGAGCACGAGAGTGTCACGTTTCGCGCTGTTCCGCGCGCCCTGCGGGTAATTGCCTGATCAGACCGGAACACGGCATCATGTGACCTATCAGACACCGAAATCCGGCTGAACCTTGGCCGAATAGTCTTGCGTTTGATTCAGGCGCTTGACAGGCTAGAACCCGGTTCGGGTGGGCGGCGCTGCGCGCGGTCATCTGGTCGGTCGTGGCCCTGGTGTCATGATTCCCAGCTCGGATCGGAGTCCAGTGGGGGCCGCTGGCTCGAAGAGTGTGTGACTGTACAAACCCCGGGAAGCTACACGGCTCCCGACATATGACCCGGCTCGTGAATTCGTTCACAAGCTCGCGAACCAGGTCACCCACCCCGGACCGGGCCACGGTCCGGCCGCTAAGGAGGAGTGGACCGCATGGACTGGCGCCACGAAGCCGCCTGCCGTGACGTGGACCCGGAGCTCTTTTTCCCGATCGGGAACACCGGGCCTGCGCTACTCCAGATCGACGAGGCCAAGCAGGTATGCCGTCGATGCCCAGCGACCGAACTCTGCCTGCAGTGGGCGCTCGAGAGCGGCCAGGACGCCGGGGTGTGGGGCGGCATGAGCGAAGACGAGCGGCGCGCCCTCAAGCGGCGGGCCAGCCGGTACCGGGCGCGCGCCCACGCCTGAGCCCGATGGGCGCCCCGGGGGCCAGCCCCCGGGGGCCTGCCCGGCTTGAGCGTGCCGTCCCGCAGGCCGTCACGGTCTTATCGGGGCCCCCTGGGCCGATAACGGCGTTCCCGCGTCCAGGGGCAGGTCCACCACCGCCTTGGTGCCGCCACCCGCGCGCGGCTTGACCTCCAGCCGGCCGCCAAGTTCCGAAACCACCAGCGTCCGCACGATCTGCAAGCCGAGGCTCGTGGCGGAGGCCAGGTCGAATTTCTCGGGCAATCCGACGCCATTATCTTGCACAATGACCGTCAGCCGCTCCTGGGTCCGGTTTACGCACACCTCGAGCAGCCCGTCCAGCCCGGCGTCCGGACTCTGGGCCAGGCCGTGCTGCAGCGCATTCTGCAGCAGCTCGGCCAGCACCAGGGCCAGCGGCGTGGCCACCGCGGAGGGAAGCAGCCCGAACCGGCCGACCAGGACCGGCTTGACCCGCGCCTCGGCCGCGGACACCTCCCCCGCCATCGCCGCGACCCGCTCCGCGACGTCGTCGAAATTCACGATCTCCTCGGGCGCGTGCGAGAGGGTCTCGTGCACGGTCGCGATCGACCCGACCCGGCGCACCGCCTCGTCCAGCGCGGCCCGCGCCTTCGGCTCGTCCAGCCGCCGGGACTGGAGCCGGAGCAGCGCCGCCACGGTCTGCAGGTTGTTCTTCACCCGGTGGTGGATCTCCCGGATGGTGGCGTCCTTGGTCATCAGCTCGCGCTCGCGGTGCCGCAGCTCGGTCACGTCCCTGACCAGCACCAGCGCGCCGGTGCGCAGGCCGTTGACCACTAGCGGGATGGCCCGGAGCTGGACCACGGACCCGTTCCCCTCCACCTCGGTCTCCCGCGGGGCGCGGCCGCTGGCGGTGACCATCAGGGAGTCGTCGGTCGGCCGGCCTGGCGCGCAGAGCCGGGCGGTCAGGGGGCCCAGTTCCGACCCCACCAGATCGGCCGCCAGGCCAAGCCGGCGGTACGCCGAGAGGGCGTTAGGGCTCGCGTAACTGACCTTGCCGGACCGGCCGAGCCGGAGCAGCCCGTCACCGACCCGCGGGGAACGGACCAGCGCGGGCTGCTGGCCCGGCCAGGGGAACATGCCCGAGGCCACCATCTGGGCCAGGTCGTCCGCGCCCTTGAGGTAGGTCAGCTCCAGGCGGCTCGGCGTGCGCGCCGAGCTCAGGTTGGTGCTGCGCTCGATGACCGCGATGACCTGGCCCTCCCGGGTGACCGGAATCGATTCCCGGCGGACCGGCACCCCGCGGGTCCACTCCGGGTCGCCTTCCCGGCAGATCCGCCGCTCCCGGTGCGCCGATTCCAGGAAGGGCCGGGCCCCGGTGGGCGCGAACGTGCCGACCGCGTCGTCGTGGAACGTGGTCGGCCCGGTGGTCGGGCGCATCTGGGCTAGTACCACCCAGCCGGACGCATCCTGGAGCGGCGCCCACAGCACCAGGTCAGCGAACGACAGATCGGCCAGCAGCTGCCAGTCGGACACCAGGGCGTGCAGCCAGTCGATGTCCGCCGACGTCAGCGCGGTGTGGCGGCGGGCGAGGTCGTTCAGCGTGGGCACCCTGCCATCATCGCTTATCCGGGCCACCCGACGGGCCTGGGGAAGCGAGCCGGCCGCTGATGAGGGATCATGTCCGGAACGCAGTTGCTGCGGAAGGAAGTGACCCGTGACAACGTCTCCCGCCCTCCACGACGGTGAGCCCGCACCGCCCGGCCCGACGTCGCCCCGGATCCCCAAGTACTACGCGGTCAAGCGCCAGCTGCTCGAGCTGACCAAGGCCCTGGCGCCGGGCAGCCCGGTGCCGCCGGAACGGGAGCTCGCCCAGCAGTACGGGACGTCGCGGACCACCGTCCGCCAGGCCCTCGCCGAGCTCGTGGTGGAAGGCCGGCTGCTGCGCCTGCAGGGCAAGGGGACGTTCGTGGCCAAGCCCAAGGTCGCGCAGCTTCTCGAGCTGGCCAGCTACACGCAGGGCATGCGGGCCCACGGGCTGCACCCGCAGACCAGGATCCTGGACACCAGCTACGTGCCCGCCGACGCGCAGCTGTCCGAGCTGCTGGCTATCCCGGCGGGCAGCCGGGTGCTGCGCGTCCACCGGCTGCGGCTGGCCGACGGGGAGCCCATGTCCACCGACACCTCGCACCTGCCCGCCCGCCGGTTCCCCGGGCTGCGCCGGAACCTGGAGCGGTACGCGTCCCTGTACGAGGCGCTGGCCTCGGCCTACGGGGTCCAGCTGACCGAGGCGGTGGAGACGATCGAGACCGTGCTGGCCGACCCCAAGGACGCGCGGCTGCTCGGCGTGGACGTGGGGATGCCCCTGCTGCTGCTGTCCCGGCAGGCGTTCGACGTCTCGGCCGAGCCGGTCGAGTGGGCCCAGTCCAAGTACCGGGGCGACCGCTACAAGCTGGTCACGCGCCTTCGCCGCTAGGCCGTGAGTTACGGCGGTAGCCGGTCAGCCACCAGGCCGCGGGCAGCAGCCCCGCGGCGATGGCGGCCTTGATGGCGTCGCCCGCCACGAACGGGGTGAATCCCTCCGCGATCGCGGCGGAGGCGCTCAGGTGCAGGCTCAGGGCCAGCCAGGTCACCCCGAACGCGTATATGACCACCTCGCCGGCGATCATGGCCGGCACCGACCGCAGCACCGAGCGGTCCGCGCCGCGCTCGGCCAGGAAGCCGCACAGGATCGCGGCGGCGATGAAGCCCAGCACGTAACCGAACGAGGCACCCACGTAGCCGCTGGCGTGCCCGGCGAACCAGGGCACCCCGGCCAGGCCCGCCACCGCGTAGAGCACCAGCGCCGCCCCGGCCCGCCGCCAGCCCAGCGCCGTGCCCGCCAGCAGCACGCCCAGGGTCTGCCCGGTGATCGGCACGGGCGTGAAGGACAGGTGGATCGAGATCTGGGCCAGCAGCCCGACGAAGCCGGCCGCCCCGACGACCAGGATGGCGTCCCGGACCAGCGCACCGGGCAGCAGGTCGGCAAGCACCACAGGGGAACGCTGGCGCAGCGCGGCCGCATCAGACATGGGGGACTCCTCAGGCGGGGGAAACGTACTGGTAGCCCACGGGACGATATCAAGGCGGGCGAACCGGTCCAAGGCACCGGGTGACCGCTCCCCGGCCGGGAACAGTCACAATGCTGACCATGCGGGTCAGCAACACGCTCGCCTTCGCGGCGGGTCACTGGCGCATCGAGCGGGTCCTGGACGACCACCGCTCCGGCACCCAGGGGCGCTTCGCCGGCCAGGCCGTGCTCACCGGGCCCGATCGCCCGGGGGACTCGCTGCAGTACCTGGAGACCGGCGAGCTGCGCTTCGGCCCGCACGCCGGCCCGGCCACCCGGGCCCTGCGCTACCAGGGCCTGCCGGACGGCACGGTTGACGTGCGGTTCGCCGACGGCCACCTCTTCTACCGCCTTGACCTGCGCTCCGGCCGCTGCGCAGCGGTCCACCAGTGCGGCGCGGACCGTTACGAGATCACTTACCTGGTGCTCGGCGACGACCAGATGGAAGAGCGCTGGCGGGTGCGCGGGCCGGACAAGGACTACCGGGCGACCGCAACCCTGACCCGCTGGGATCACTGATCCGCAAACCGTTGCAGTACGGGTCAATTCATCGCACCATGGACGTCAGCAACGTGACATACGTCACGCGCGCGCCCCCTGCCCCGCGCCGTGGCCTGGCGGATGGCGTGCGACGACACACGTTAGGGAGACGAAGCGATGACGCATTCCGGCCCCCCACGCACGCACACCGGCGCCTGGGTCTTAGTCGCGATCCTGCTGTTAGTCGCGGTGCTCGGGACGCTCATCGTCCCGATCTACGCGCGGAGCAGCCCTAAGCTCGGCAGCTTCCCCTTCTTCTACTGGTACCAGCTGCTCTGGGTGCCGGTCGTCGCGCTGCTGACCACGATCTGCTACCTGATCAGCACGAGGGTGGCGCGCCCGGCGCCGGACGGCGGGGGCGGCCCGGCCGCGGCCCCGCCCCTCGGCGGGCAGCCCCTGGGCGGCCGTGGAGGGGTGTCATGAGCCACGTCAACGCCGTCTCCTTCACGATCCTGATCGTCCTGTTCGCCGTGGTCACCTTCGTCGGCTTCGCCGCGGCGCGGTGGCGCCGGGCTGAGGACGTGCTGCACCTCAACGAGTGGGGGCTCGGCGGGAGGGGCTTCGGTACCTTCATCACCTGGTTTTTACTCGGCGGGGATCTGTATACTGCCTACACATTCATCGCGGTGCCGGCCCTGGTCTACGGCACCGGGTCAGCCGGGTTCTTCACCCTGTCCTACACGATCATGGTCTACCCGATCGTGTTCGTGTTCCTGCCCCGGCTGTGGTCCGTGGCCCGGGTGCACGGCTACATCACCCCGGCGGACTTCGTCCGCGGCCGGTACGGCTCCGGGGGACTATCCCTCGCCGTGGCGTGCACCGGCATCCTGGCCGTCATGCCCTACATCGCCCTGCAACTGGTCGGCATCCAGTCCGTGCTGACCGTGATGGGCATCGGCGGAAGTTCCACCACCGGGTTCGTGCACGACCTGCCGCTGATCATCGCGTTCATCGTCCTGGCCGGGTACACGTTCGTGTCCGGGCTGCGCGGCCCGGCGCTGATCGCGTTCATCAAGGACACGCTGATCTACGTGATGATCATCGTGGCGATCATCTACATCCCGATCCGGGTGGGCGGCTGGGAACACATCTTCAGCGTGGCCGACACCCACCTCAAGTCGACCAACCCCAAGACGGGCAAGCCGTTCGGCAGCCTGATCGAGGAGCCGGCCGGGATGTGGGCCTACTCCACGCTTGCCCTGGGCTCGGCCCTGGCCCTGTTCATGTACCCGCACAACATCACGGGCGTGTTCGCGGCCAAGCGGCGCAACGTGATCCGTCGCAACATCGCCGCGCTGCCCGCCTACTCGCTGGTGCTCGGCCTGATCGCGCTGCTCGGCTACATGGCCCTGGCCGCGCCCGGGGTGCCCGCGGAGGTCAAGGCCCACGACTCGAACGCACAGCTGGCGGTGCCGTTCCTGTTCCAGCGGATCTTCCCGAGCTGGTTCGCGGGCATCGGCTTCGCGGCCATCGTCATCGGCGCACTGGTCCCGGCGGCCATCATGTCCATCGCGGCGGCCAACCTGTTCACCCGCAACATCTGGAAGGAGTACATCCGGCCGCAGGCCGGCAACGCGGAGCAGACCCGTGTTGCGCAGACCGCCTCGCTGCTGGTCAAGCTGGGCGCCCTGCTCTTCGTGCTGCTCGTGAAGACGACGTACGCGATCCAGTTCCAGCTCCTGGGCGGCGTCTGGATCGTGCAGACGTTCCCGGCCATCGTGGCCGGGCTGTACACCCGCTGGTTCCACCGCTGGGCGCTGGTCATCGGCTGGGCGGTGGCCATGGTGTTCGGCACCATCGCCGCGTACCGGCAGCCGACCCCCGGCGAGCCGGGCACGCACTTCGGCGCGTCCACGGACACCCTGCCGGTGATCAACCACACCATCTACATCGGGCTCACCGGGCTGGTCATCAACCTGGTTATCTCGACCGTCCTGACGGTCGTCTTCCGGGCGATCAAGCTACCCGGCGGCCCGGACGAGACGCGGCCGGAGCATTACGTGGCGGACCCGGAGCCCGCCGCCGCAGAGAAAGTTCCGGTCGCAGCCGGGGCGGCGGACGCCGGCTGACCCACGGGCCAGGTGCCGGGCCCGCATCCCTGCGGGCCCGGCACCTGGCCCCCGCACGCCCGGCACCCCGCCTGTTCCCGCAAGCTACTAGCTGGTAACCTCGCCGCATGACCGAGGGCACGGGACATGGCGGCACGCTGGCCGTGGCGGCGGCGCGGGCGCACGGCGTGGACACCATGTTCACCCTGTCCGGCGGGCACGTGTTCCCGCTCTACGACGCCGCGGTGCACGCCGGGCCGCCGATGCGGCTGCTGGACGTGCGGCACGAGCAGACCGCCGTGTTCGCCGCGGAGGCCACCGCCCGGCTGACCCGGCTCCCCGGCCTGGCCGTGCTGACCGCCGGCCCCGGCGTGACCAACGGCGTCAGCGCCGTCACCACGGCTCATTTCAACGGCTCGCCGGTGGTCATCCTCGGCGGCCGGGCCCCCGACGCCCGCTGGGGTTCCGGCAGCCTGCAGGAGTTCGACCATCCCGAGCTGCTCCGGCCCATCACCAAACGGGCCTGGACCGAGCACGAGACCGCGAAGGTCGGCGCCGGGGTGGACGAGGCGTTCCAGCTGGCGGCCGCGCCGCACCGTGGCCCGGTCTTCGTGGATGTAGCCATGGAGGCCCTCTACGGCCAGGCTCCCCCGGAAAGTCCTGGGCCGGGCGGCACCATGGTGCGGGCCGCCCGGCCTGGGACGGCGCGGCCGGTGGGCTGTGACCCGGACGCCGTCGCTGCCATCGCGGGGCTGATCGCGGCGGCCCGGCGCCCGGTGCTGGTGCTCGGCTCGGACGTGTGGATGGGCGGCGCGGAGCAGGCCGCCCGGACCGCCGCCGAGGAACTCCGGCTGCCGGTCATCGCCAACGGCCAGGGCCGCGGCATCCTGCCGCGGGGTCACGAGCTGCTGGTCACCCGGGCCCGGTCAATCGCGTTCCGGCAGGCTGACCTGGTCGTGGTGGTGGGTACTCCGCTCGACTTCCGGCTCGGCTATGGCGCGTTCGGCGACCAGGGCGATCCGCAACGAAAACCGTCCGTGGTCCATGTCGCCGACGCGCCGGGGCAGCTGGCCACGCACTGCGAGCTGGCCGCGTCGTACTCGGGTGACCTGAGCGGCTTCTTCACCGCGCTCGCGGCCCCGGACGCCTGGCCGGGCCGGCCCGCCAGGGTCCCCTGGGAGGACGCCTGGCTTCCCCAGCTGCAGGACGCGGCCCGCGGCGCGGTGGCCGCCGACGGCGCGCTGCTGGCCAGCGAGGCCGACCCCATCCATCCCATGCGCATCTACGGTGAGCTGGCCCGGGTGCTGGACGACGATGCCGTGGTGATCGGCGACGGCGGGGACTTCGTGTCCTACGCGGGCAAGCACCTCGAGCCGGCCCGGCCGGGCGGGTGGCTCGACCCGGGCCCGTACGGCTGCCTGGGCACCGGGCTCGGCTATGCGATCGCGGCCCGGATCTCGCGGCCGGCAGCCCAGGTGGTGCTGCTGCTCGGGGACGGCGCGGCCGGGTTCTCGCTGATGGACGCCGACACGCTGGTCCGGCACGGGCTGCCGGTCGTGATGGTCTGCGGCAACAACGGGATCTGGGGCCTGGAGAAGTACCCCATGCAGGCCATCTACGGCTACGACGTGGTCGCCGACCTGCAGCCGCAGTGCCGCTACGACGAGGTGGTCAGCGCGCTGGGCGGCGCCGGGGAACTGGTCACCCGGCCGGACGGGATCGCGCCCGCCCTGCGCCGGGCCTTCGCGTCCGGCGTGCCCTACCTGGTCAACGTGATCACCGACCCGGCCGTCGCCTACCCCCGCTCCACCACCGGCGTCTGACCAGCCGCAGCACCGGCGTCCGCCCCGGCCGGGCAGGCGCCCCGTCCGCGTCATCCCGCGCCCCGCCCCACCGGCCCCGCGCGCCACATGGCCCGGCCACATATCACCTATGTGGTGCACTCTAGCGCCCGATTTGTCTGAGTTCAGTGCACCAGATACGTGATATGTCAAATGATCTTGAAGTCAGGCCCAGGCGCGCTTAGCCGTCACCTGGCCAGGGGCACTGGTGGTACGGCGGTTACTCGATGATGGCGATGAGGTCGCCTTCCTGGACGAGGTCGCCCTCGGCCACGGCCAGCTTGGTCACCGTGCCCGGCTCCTCGGCCAGGACCGGGATCTCCATCTTCATCGACTCGAGGATGACCAGCGTGGCGCCGTCGGAGACTTCCTCACCCTCGGCGGTCACGACCTTCCAGACGTTGGCCACCATCTCCGCGCGGACCTCGGCCACTCGCTGCTCCTCTCCCTCGCCGGGCCGCCCGCCGGGCGCCCCATCCCATTGTGCCAATTCAGGGACGCAGGCGGGTGACCACGAGAGTGTCGTAGCCGCCGTCGCTGAACTCCTCGCTGTCGAGCAGGTCCGTGTGGAACGGCAGGTTCGTCTTGAGCCCGGTGATCCGGAACGACGCCACCGCGTCCCGGGCCCGGCGCAGCGCCTCGTCCCGGTCCGCGCCCCACACGCACAGCTTGGCCAGAAGCGGGTCGTAGAACGGCGTCACCTGGTTCCCGGCCTCGTATCCCGCGTCGACCCGGATGCCCTCACCAGACGGCTCCGCCCAGCCGGTGATCGTGCCCGGGCTGGGCAGGAACCGGTTCGGGTCCTCGGCGTACACGCGCAGCTCGATCGCGTGCCCCTGGGCCGTCACGTGGTCCGGATCGACGCTGATGTCGCGGCCGGCGGCGATGCGCAGCTGCTGCTCGACCAGGTCGATACCGGTGACCATCTCGGTGACCGGGTGCTCGACCTGGAGCCGGGTGTTCATCTCCAGGAAGGTGAAGTCGCCGGTCCGCGCGTCCACCAGGAACTCGACCGTCCCGGCGCCCAGGTAGCCCACCGCCTCGCCGGCCCGGACCGCGGCCTCCAGCATCCGGGCCCGCAGGCCGGGGCCGACCCCCGGGGACGGGGTCTCCTCGGCCACCTTCTGGTGCCGCCGCTGCACCGAGCAGTCCCGTTCGCCCAGGGCCAGCACGCGGCCGCCGGGGAGCCCGAGGATCTGCACCTCCACGTGCCGGGCCGGTGTCACGTAGCGTTCCAGCAGGATCGCCGGGTTGCCGAAGAAGCGTTCCGCGCGGGAGCGGGCCGTCTCGAACGCCGCCGCCAGCTGCTCGGGGCCGGCCGCGGCGCTCATCCCGATCCCGCCGCCGCCCGCCGCGGCCTTCACCATGACCGGGTAGCCGATCATGGCCGCGGCGGCCTCGGCCTCCCCGGCGTCGCGCACCGGCTCGGTGGTTCCTGCGGCCACCGGCACCCCGGCCTCCGCCATCAGGTTCCGCGCGCGGATCTTGTCGCCCATCTGCTCGATGGCGGACGGTGGGGGCCCCACCCAGGTCAGTCCGGCGTCGATGACCATTTGCGCGAAAGGACCGTTTTCGGAAAGGAAGCCGTAGCCGGGATGGAGGGCGCGCGCGCCGGTCTCGCGGGCCGCGCGGAGGATGGCGCCGGCATCCAGGTAGCTGCGGGCGGGCGGCGGCGGGCCGATCAGCACCGCCTCGTCCGCCTCGCGCACGAACGGCAGCCCGGCATCGGCCTCGGAGTAGACGGCGATGGCCCGGATGCCCATCCGCCGGGCGGTGGCGATCACCCGCCGGGCTATCTCGCCGCGGTTGGCGACGAGCACCGACTCGAGCACCGCCGGCCCAGCCCCGGCGCTGTCAGGCCCGGCGGCATCAGGCCCGGTGGTATTGGGCACGGAGCTATCGAACACGGCGGCAGCCTACAGGCGGCCGGGGTACCACCGTCCGGCGACCTTGCTGAGCGCTTCGACGACACCGGGGTCGTACTCCGCCGCGGTGTCCAGCCGGAGCCGCTCCAGCGCCGCGGCGGAGCGGTCCCGGTCCGTTGAGCCGCCGACCAGGTCGTCGAAGGCGTTGGCGGCCCGGATGATCCGGCTGCCGATCGGCGGCTCCGGGCCGCTGCCGCGCCAGGGCTGGCTCTGGCGCCGGACGATCTCGGCCACCCCGTCCAGCAGCACGCCGGCCTGCTCGATGACGCTGGCCCCGAGGCCGGCGATCCGTTCCTGGTCTTGCGGGGACGCGAGCACGGTCGCGCCCCCCGGGATCGGGTCGGCCAGCGAGAGCTGGCCGATGTCGTGCATCAGCGCGGCGTACTCCAGCTCGAGCAGGTCCGGCTCGCTCATCCCGAGTTCCCGGCCGACCGCGACGGCGAGCCTGCCCACC
Source organism: uncultured Actinomycetes bacterium (assembly GCA_963723595.1). Classification (GTDB taxonomy): domain Bacteria; phylum Actinomycetota; class Actinomycetes; order Streptosporangiales; family Streptosporangiaceae; genus RYN-230. The sequence continues at coordinate 680,935 of CAVRRQ010000006.1, read as the reverse complement.
CGGTAGGAGTGGCCGTCCTCGACGTAGCCTCCTACCTCGGTGACCCGGGCCAGCGCGCGGACCGTCTGCAGGTAGGTGGAGCGGATGCCGGCGTACCGGCGGAAGGCGGTCTGGGTCACCAGCAGCGGCGCGATGAGCAGCGCCAGCGCCACCAGGCCCATGGCCTCGGTGGCCAGGGCGATCAGCATGGCCGAGGCACCGACCGCCGCGCCGAGCGGCACCTGGATGCGCAGCTCGTCGCCCAGCGACACCATGAACCGCGCCCGCAGGGCGTCCGCCCGGATCAGCGCCTTGATCACGCATTCGGCCAGCCATCCCGCCACGATCAGCACGGTCATGACCGCGAGCCGGACCCACACCTGGTTATCGATGAGGGACAGGTGGGCCAGCGGCCGGAACGCGGTGGCCACGAACGCCACGGCCAGCAGCCGGGAGGCCATCCCCCCCACCCCGGCCGGCCGGCCTGCGGCCAGGTGCGGGAGCGCCCCGACGATCATCGCGACCGCGGTGACCGCGACCACCTGCAGCGCGGGCTGCATCGCCAGGTGCATGCCGACCCGGACGGCCAGCGCGTAGCCGAGGGCCCCGGCGCTGCCGATCGGGGCGGCCTCCCGGTCGCCCGGCAGGGACAGCCGGAGCAGCTCGCCCAGCGCGATCAGCGCCCCGAAGGCCAGCGCGTCGCGGGGCTGCACCAGGCCGGACGCGGCGGTCTGCGCCACGGCCGCGACCAGGAGCACGCCGGCCGCGATGACCAGCAGCAGCTGCCCGGAGTCGCTGGACTGCCAGACAGGCTGGCGGGCGAGGTGCCGTTGGGTGATCACTGCGGGCTCACCTCAGCGGCTTTCGACGACCTGCAGCGGCGCGGTCGGGTCGTCGTGATCCTGGGCCGCGACCTGGGCGGAGAAGCCGTCCGGCAGCGCGGCGGGCGGGGACTGGCCTGCCGCCTCGGACTCCCAGTGCTCCTGGCCCAGGGCGGCGATGAAGGCGTCCACGAGCACCGGGTCGAACTGCATGCCGGAGCATTTGCGGAGCTCCGCGACGGCCTCCTCGACGCTCCGGGCGCCCCGGTAGGAGCGGGTCGAGGTCATCGAGTCGAACGCGTCGGCGACCGCGATCACCCGGGCGAACTCGGGGATCTCGTCGCCCGCCAGGCCCATCGGGTACCCCTTGCCGTCCATCCGCTCGTGGTGGTGCATGATGCCGTCCAGCGCCTCGGTCAGGAACCCGATCTGCCGGACGATCTCCAGGCCCCGCATGGGGTGCAGCTGGATGGCGGCCAGCTCCTCCTCGGTCAGCGGCCCGGTCTTCTGCAGCACCTTGGTCGGCACCCCGAGCTTCCCCACGTCGTGCAGCATGCCTGCGTAGCGGATGGCTTCGACGCGCTCGGCGCCCATCCCGATCTGCCGGGCCAGCAGGGTGGCGCCCCGGGACACCCGCTCGCTGTGCCCCCGGGTGTAGAAGTCCTTGGTCTCCACGGCCTGGCACAGCGCGGCCATCGTGGCCGAGTACGCGCCTTCCTGCGCCGCGAACTGGGCCATCGCCCAGCGGGCCACGAAGAGCGGGATCAGGACCAGGACGGCGGCGAACGGGCCCACCAGGCCCCACAGGGCCGCGATCAGCAGGCCCAGGGTGGCGTAGCCCAGATCGGATACCAGCAGCAGGGAGAGGTGCAGGTCAAGCCGGCCCCGCGGTGGGCTGCCCCCGGACGGGGGCAGCAGCAGCAGCATGCTCCACAGCAGCCCGTGATTGACGGCCACGTGAACCGCGGCCGCCACCGCGAACGGCAGGATAAGGCCCGGGAACGATGCCGCCGTGGGCACACCGATTTGGCCGCCCACGGCCAGGTAGGCCTCTCCCGCCGCAAAGGCACTCAGGGCGTACATTGCCCCGTTAAAGGCGCGCTCGCGCAGCCCGGCGCGGCGCAGGCTGATCAGCGAGGTGGCACCGACCAGCGCGGCCCCGCCCGGGCCGAGCAGCACGACCGCCGCCAGGGTCGCCGCCGAGCTGGGCGACCAGGCGGACTGGCGTGAGGTGAGCGTGGTGGGCGTGGAGTCGCAGATCATGAACAGGACGGCCAGGACCAGCAGCGCCCGGGACACCAGGTAGTCCAGGTCTCCGTGCACGGCCTGCAGCAGCACGTAGGCCAGCAGCAAGACCGCCGCCGTGACCACCACGGCCATGTAGAGCCACGCGGCCCGCGAGAGCCTGCTCAAGGCCCCCCCTCGCAGTCAGTCCGATCGGCTAACGGGTGGTCACTTCTATGGGCGCGCCAGCCGCGAACGGTAACCCCTGCCGATCCCCGGCGCCGATGAATGACCCTGCCAATAGCTCCAGCTCGCCACTCAGGGTAACGCCATCACCGCTGATCGCGTAGCCTTCACGGCCGATATCTACAATCTGTATATACGACATGACAGAAAGTAACAATGGCCGGAGAGTCAGGGGCCGTTGCCCCAGCTCAGAGGGCAGACGATTGCATCCGGTGGATCAGGGTGTTTTGGCGGGTAATGGGCCCGGCCAGGGCGGCCTATTCGCCGCGCAGCTCGGTGATCTCGATCGTGGCCCGGACTTCCTGGATCCGGGTCAGCACCTTGATCCGCAGGTCACCGGGGACCTCGTCGTGGCCGCAGTACTTGTGCACGAGCCGCTTGACCGCCTCTTCCAGGCCGTACTCCCGCAGGCACGGGCCGCACTCGTCGAGGTGCTGGCGGATCTCTGCCTTGCCTGAGTCGCCGAGCTCGCCGTCCAGGTAGGTGTAAACCCGCTCGAGTACCTCGCTGCATGGAGTCTCGTGAGGTTTCCCGCAGCTCATGATGCGTCCCTCCGCGACTCCGCGGCCTGGGGCTCCTGGCCGTCATCCGCCGGGGCCGGGCGCGTCACGCCCCGGTCGGCCGCGTAATCCTGCAGCATGTCCCGGAGCTGGCGCCGCCCGCGGTGCAGGCGCGACATGACGGTGCCGATCGGCGTGCCCATGATGTCGGCGATCTCCTTGTACGCGAACCCCTCCACGTCGGCGAGGTACACCGCGATGCGGAACTCCTCGGGAAGGGCCTGCAGCGCCTGCTTGATGTCGGAGTCCGGGAGACGGTCCAGCGCCTCCGCCTCCGCCGACTTCAGGCCCGAGGAGGTGTGCTCGGCCGCCCGGGCCAGCTGCCAGTCCTCGACCTCTTCCGCGCCCGACCGCTGCGGCTCGCGCTGCTTCTTGCGGTAGCTGTTGATGAACGTGTTGGTCAGGATCCGGAACAGCCATGCCTTCAGGTTCGTCCCGGGCTGGAACTGGTGGAACGACGCGTAGGCCTTGGCGAACGTCTCCTGGACCAGGTCCTCGGCATCCGCCGGGTTCCGCGTCATCCGCAGCCCAGCCGAGTAGAGCTGATCCAGGAAGGGCAGCACATCATGCTCGAAACGCTCGCTGCGCTGCTCGAGTGTCTCGGTTACCGGACCCACCCCCTCGGAGATCTCCCGCACCGGCCGACGGTAACGGCCGTATGGGCGGGAGGATACATCCCCGCTATCCCTCGGCTCGAAGCGAGTCATCCTGGAGGCGCTACTGAGAGGCGCGTACTCGGCTACAACCACGCCGTCTCAAACATGCGCCCGGGCAGCTTCATTCCGTCATCCGGGGCTGGAGGGCGGACTTCCCCGGGGGCGCCGGACGGCTCACAGTGAGACCTTCCCGTCAAGTCAGGTGAGGAAAGGCCCAGGTGGGGAACATTTCAGGAAATAGGACTGCGCGGGCTCCCCGTCTTCGCGGCGGCGTCTCACCTCTGTCACTTGGCAGGCCGTCGGCCGCAATGCGTGCAGCCCGGCTGCTGGATGGAGTCATGTGGTGGGCAGTGTGACCAGCCCTCTCACCGTTCTCGGCTCAGGCTCGCTCACGGCCTACTGGAGGTTCCAGCGAGCCGTGGTCGCGGCCCAGCTGCAGGCCTGGCTGCCGCCCCATGGGCGGATCCTGGTGGATATCTCCGGCCCCCAGTCCAGCGTGGCGCCCCAGGCCGCCACGGCCGGCTACACGGTGCTTCAGGTCATGCCGCGCCTGCCGGCTGTCCCTGGACGCCCGGGGCCGGAACGCGCGGGGCCGGAACGCGCAGTCCCGGAACGCGCGGGGCCGGCCCGTTCCGGCCGGCCGGAACGGGCCGGCGGCCTGGAGGTACCCCGGACGCTCACGGCCCGCGGCGTGCACCGCCGCCGCGCCTCAGCGGGACGGCTGGTCCAGGTCGTGGCGGACTCCGCGAACCTGGCCTTCCTCGCCGACGGCTCGGTGGACGGGGTCATCGCCGACGACGGGGCCCTGTCGCGGCACCTGATGGCCGAGGACGTCGCGGCGGAGATCGCCCGGGTGCTCCGGCCCGGCGGCCAGCTCCTGGCCTGCGTGGACTCGCTCGTCCTCGGCATGTCGATCCTGGCCGAGCAGCACCACTGGGCCGAGCTCACCGATCTGCCGCAGGCGGAAGTAGTGCTGGTGCCCTGGCCGGACGGCCGGATCACCCGCTGCTTCGGCCCCGACCAGCTGGTCGACCTGCTGACCGAGGCCGGGCTGGAGGTCAGCTGGATCCGGCCGCGCACCGTGCTCTCCCCGTCCATGGTGGATCACGTGCTGCGCAAGGACCCGAGTGCGATCATGCGGCTGGTCCGGGCCGAGCTGGCCGCGGGCGCGGAGGAAGCCGGGCCTGCCGGGCCGGGTAACGGCGGCCGGAGCGGCGGGAACGAATCGTTCGGCATCTACCTGCTGGCCGCGGCCCGCAAGCCCGCGGCCCGGGGCGTTCCCGCCGCGTCCCAGACGACCGCAGGCTAGCGCCGCAGCCGGTCCCGCTTGGACTGGCAGGCCACGCACCGGGACGCCTCCGGGCGCGCCTCCAGGCGGCCTTCCGGGATGGGCTTGCCGCAGTCGGCGCACTTGCCGTAGCTGCCGTCCTGGATGCGCCCCAGCGCGTCCACGACCTCCGTACGCTGGGACATCGCCAAGGCCAGCACCGCCTCGGCGCGGTCGGCCTCGGACAGGCTGGTCCCCACGTCCGCCTCGTCCTGCGGGGAGTCCGCGTCGCCGGCCATCGGCTGCTCGCCGCGCAGGACCGCGATGGAACGGTCCAGGTCGTCGCGTGCGGTCTCAAGGCGCTTGCGTACGGTTATGGTCTCCACGGATCCTCCTGCTTCATCGGGGCACCAGCGGCGCAGCAACAATGGTCCTCGGAGGGCCGGGCCGCGCTCAGGGGCCTCAGAACAACGTGCTGGGGGCCCCTCGGGAGGCGCCGCTGCGCCCCCCGGCCCCGGCCCGCGGGGACCCCGCGGGCCCAGAATCACCCTCCATGGGCTCGATCAGCCCCGGGCCGTTGTGCCGGACCGAGTTCACTTCCGTTGACACCGGATACGTCGTCAGGTGGACCGAGGCGGCGGGCGTCATCAGGCCGTGCAGCGCGTCGGCGCTGGCCGCCGTGGGATCCAGCCAGTCCGCCCAGCGGGCGGGCTCGATCACCATCGGCATCCGGTCGTGGATGCGGCCGACCTCGTCCTCGGCCCGGGTGGTGATGATGGTCGCCGTCCACAGCCAGGAATCCGGATCATCGTCGGGCCGGTCCTTGTCGCGCCACAGCTCGTAGAGGCCGGCGAAGGCCAGCACGCCGCCGTCTTCGCGGCGGATGTAGTACGGCTGCTTGGCGGGCTTCTTCGGGTCCCCGGACTTCTCCCACTCGTAGAAGCCGTCCGCGGGGAGCAGGCACCGGTGGCGGGCGAACGCGCGGCGGAAGGCCGGCTTGGTGGCCACGGTCTCGGACCGGGCGTTGATCAGGCGGCTGCCGATCGAGATGTCCTTGGCCCAGAACGGCACCAGCCCCCAGCGGACCACCCGCAGTTCCCGGACGCCGCCATGCTCGATGGCGCTGGGCTCGAGGGCATCGTGCTCGCTGGCACCGGCCTTGGTGGCACCGGCCTTGGTGGCACCGGCCTTGGTGGCACCGGCCTTGGTGGCACCGGCCTTGGTGGCACGGGCCTTGGTGGCACCGTGCTTGGGGGCATCGTGCTCCGGGGCATCGTGCTGTTTGGCCGCCTGCTCATCGGCGCCGTCTTTCGGCGCCCGGGTGACCACGGCGTACACGGGCTTGGTGGGTGCCACGTTGTAGTCAGGCCGCAGCGGCTCGGTCACCCGGTCCCGCTGCACGCCAAACTCCTCCAGGAGCTCCTGGCGCTTCCGCGCCGACGCGAAGCGGCCGCACATGTCGTCACCTGATCACTACGTAGCTGGGGCTGCTGGGACAGCACCGGGGAAGCACAGAATGTGCCACTTAATAACCAAAAACCTTGATTACCAAACCTCGGCCGCTGTTCCGGGCCGGGCCGACTCGTCCCGGACCGGCCACGGTCCAGCCTGACCAGGGGATCGTGTCATCCGGGTCCGACAGAACGTCGCATGGGACACAGCGCTCGCTGGTTCTTCCCGGATTCCCCCGGTTCACTCCAGGCGGTGCGCTCAGCTCACCCATTACGCTCACAGCATGGACACCGCACGCCAGGCTTCCGGAGGCCAGGCACCCTCCTGGGCGGCCCCGCAGGCCGATGGCCCGGTGCGGGCCCGGCTGCGGGTGCCCGGGTCGAAGTCGATGACCAACCGGGCCCTGGTGCTGGCCGCCCTGGCCACCGGGCCGGCCGGCATCCTCAACCCGCTGCGGGCCCGGGACACCCTGCTGATGGCCGGGGCGCTCCGCGCACTCGGGGCCACCGTGGACACGGGGGCTACCCAGGATACCGAGCCCGCGGGAGCCACGGAAGACGCCGGGAGCACGGACCTGGGGACCGCACACGACAGCGGGAGCACCGGGGACACGGCCTGGCGGGTATCCCCTGGCTGGGCCGCCAGCGACGCCCGGGTGGACGTGGGGAACGCGGGTACCGTGATGCGCTTCGTCCCCCCGGTGGCCGCGCTGGCCAGCGCGGCCACCGAATTCCGCGGGGACCCGCGGGCCTCCCAGCGGCCGGTGGGCGCGATCATCAGCGCGCTGCGCGAGCTCGGCGCGGTCATCGACGACGGGGGACGCGGCGCCATCCCGTTCACGGTGCGCGGCACCGGGTCGCTGGCCGGCGGGGTGGTCACCGTGGACGCGTCGGCTTCCTCGCAGCTGGTGTCCGGGCTGCTCCTCGCCGCGCCCCGGTACGACAAGGGACTCGAGGTCCGGCACCGGGGCGGCCGCGCCCCCTCGGCCCCGCACATCGCGATGACGGTGCAGATGCTCCGCGACGCCGGGGCCACGGTCGAGACGGCTGCCCGCGAATCGGCCGCGGATGCCCTGCCCGACACCTGGTTCGTCCACCCCGGCCCGCTCGGCACCCAGCCGATCACCGTCCAGCCCGACGTGGTGAACTCCATGCCGTTCCTGGCCGCGGCCCTGGTTACCGGGGGGACCGTGACCATCCTGGGCTGGCCCGTGGTGACCACCCAGCCCGCGGGGCACATCCTGCGCGTGCTGCGGGACATGGGCGCGGACTGCGCGGTGGGCCCGGACGGGCTGACCGTCACCGGGCCGGCCGCGCTGCGCGGGATCACCGCCGACCTGGCTGACTGCAGCGAGATCTCGATGGCGCTGGGCGCGCTCGCGGCCCTGGCCGGCTCCCCGTCGGTGCTGACCGGGATCGGCCACCAGCGGCACCAGGAGACCGACCGGCTCGCCGCCCTGGCTACCGAGATCAACGCGCTGGGCGGCGACGTGACCGAGCGCGATGACGGGCTGGAGATCCGGCCGCGGCCGCTGCGGGCCAGCCGTCCCTTCGCCACCTACGACGATCACCGCCTGGTGATGGCCGCGGCGGTGCTCGGCCTCGCGCTGCCCGGCCTGCGGGTCGAGAACGTGGCCACCGTGGGCAAGACGTTCCCTGGCTTCACGTCCGCGTGGGCGGCGATGCTGGAGCGCGCTCCCTGAACCGGCAGCCGTCCTACTCCCACCTGGACGAGGACGACATCCGGGTCCGGCCCGCGAAGAGCACGCGGCCGCGGACCCGGCGCCGCCCTGCGCACGAGGACGCGGCCGAGGCGTTCGTGGCGGCGGTGGACCGCGGCCGCTACGGGACCCTCGTCGGGGACCGCCCGGTGACCGCGATGCGGGCCCGCGAGCTCGGCCGCCGCAGCGTGGTGGTGGGCGACCGGGTCGCGCTGGCCGGGGACATCTCCGGCGAGCCGGGCACCCTCGCCCGCGTGGTGCGGATCGAGCCGCGCACGTCCGTCCTGCGCCGTTCCGCCGACGACACCGACCCGGTGGAACGGGTCATCGTGGCCAACGCGCACCAGCTCGTGATCGTCACCGCGCTCGCCGACCCGCCGCCCCGGCCGCGGCTGATCGACCGTTTCCTGGTCGCCGCCTACGACGCGGGCCTGTCCCCGCTGCTCGTCCTGACCAAGGCCGACCTCGCGCCGGCGACCGACCTCCTCGACGCGTACGGCCCGCTCGGCGTCCCGCACGTGGTGCTCGGACAGCCGCTGACCAGTGCCCGGCTCGACCCGCTCCGCGACGCGCTGACCGGCCGGATCAGCGTGCTGGTCGGGCATTCCGGGGTGGGCAAGTCCACCATGGTCAACGCGCTGATCCCGGGGGCGGACCGGGCGGTGGGCACGGTCAGCCCGGTGACCGGGCGGGGCCGTCACACGTCCTCGTCGGCGGTGGCGCTGCCGCTGCCGGGCGGCGGCTGGCTGATCGACACGCCGGGCCTGCGCGGCTTCGGGCTGGCCCACGTGGCCCCCGAACGGGTGGTGCGCGCCTTCCCGGACCTGGCCCCGGGAACCGCGGCCTGCCCGCCCGGCTGCAACCACCTGGAGCCGGACTGCGCCCTCGACGCCTGGGTCCGCGATCAGGGCGGGGACAGCCGCCTGGTCACCCGGCTGGACTCGCTGCGCCGCCTGCTCCGCAGCCGCGAAGGCGACGATCCCGCGGGTACCCCTGACCCCGAGGCCTACCCCTCAGACCCGCGCCCCTGACCCGAGGTTCTACAGGGACTGCTCACTGATCAGGCCGAGCACCGGGCGCCGCGTGGCGGCCTCCTGGGCCTGGGCGAGGTGCCAGCCCGCGAAGTTCGACGAGCCCACGTAAATGATCTTGCCCTGGGTGCGCAGGGCGTCCATGGCCTCCCAGATCTCGTCCCGCGGCGTGCTGCGGTCCACATGGTGCATCTGGTACAGGTCGATGTGATCGGTCCCCAGCCGGCGCAGTGACTCCTCACAGGCCCGGCGGATGTTCAGCGCGGACAGGAAACGGTCGTTGGGCCACTCGCCCTTGCCGCCGTACAGCTTCGTGGCCAGCACCCAGGCGGTTGCATCAGCAGGTCACCAGCATGGCTCAGCACAAATAAGCGCCCGATTGTCAACGGAGTCTCGACGCGAGAACCACCTCCGGGCCGGGCCTGGCCCGCGCCACAGGGCGCATGCGTGACGTGTGCGCTGCCGAGTGGCTGAGGGCAGCCGGGCAGGTTACTGCGCGATAGGAACGTGTCATCCGCAAGAGGCTGACCCGCGTCTAATTAGTGCGCGTTTCTGTTACGCGCTCAAGGCGGGCGGTCAGTCACGCGAGGGCGCGGGCAGGAGAGTTGCCCTGCGAGCCTCCGGAGGTCTCCATGTCAGGAACTCCCAGACGGCTGCTCGCGGCCGCCGCCGTGCCCGCCGCGGTCGCGGCGGTCGTGCTGGCGGGCTCGGGCGCGGCAGGCGCCAGCACCGGCGCCCGGTACGCCAGCGTCGGGCAGGTGGGCTACGCGGCCACCGGCGCCCAGTTCCGCGACGTCTTCGCCAACGTCTACCTGCGCAACCCCGCGCAGTACGCCGGCGAGGTCAGCCAGTACAGCCAAACCGTCCAGCTGTGGTCGTCCGGCCTGGTGGCGGTCCTCGGCGTCTCGGCCAGCACGTCCGGCTCGACCTACACCCCGTACGCGAAGATCTACGACGCCAGCAGCCACCAGCAGCTGGCGTCGAACCCCAACGCACAGTGGTGCGACGAGTCGGGCGACTGCAGCTCCACCATCGGCAGCTTCCCGGCCAGCGACGCAACGACGTTCGAGCTGACCTATAACCAGAAGGACGGCTCCCTGAGCTTCGCGGCGTTCGACGGGGATGACGGCCAGACGGGCTTCACGGCAAGCTACGCGGCCGGCACGGGCGTGTCGTTCACCCAGGCCCGGGTGGGCACCGAGTTCGGCCCAGACCCGTGGACCGCCCCGCCGTCGTTCACCCATCCGGCGGCCTGGACCATGATCGCCGCCTATCGCGTGGAGCTGCAGACCTACAACGGCAAGCACTCGCCGCTGGCGTCCTGGTTCGTCCACCACAAGGTGTTCATGGCGAAGGTCACCGGATCGCTGATCGACGTTCAGGCCGCGCCCACCGACTTGACCCGCGGCGGCTCGTCGTTCCAGGACTGGCTCGCGCCGGCCGGCGTGAACGGCCCCGCGCAGCCTCCGCAGGGCTGAGCCGACGGCGGCCCCGGCAGCCCGGCCAGCAGCGTCACTGGGCCGCCGTCAGCGCGGCAGGTCCGCAGCATGACCCGGCACTACCCGCCGGTTCCGCAGCATCCGGCGAACGCACCCCGATGCTCCCACCGCAACACCCAGATGCGGTCAAAAGGCACGCACATCAACTTCACCGAAACACGACCGCGGTCATCCCTGACCACCACCGCGGTCACATCTCACGCACAAAGCCAGAGTCCAGCCGGCCCGGACCGCTCTGCCTGCCCAGAGACGAGCCGCCGTTCTGACGAGCACCTACCTCACCTTCTCGGCCCTTGCAACGCCTCCAGCGGTGCTCAAGGAATTACCTTCGAGCTGTCGAAGAAGTTGATGCCGTGCTCGTGGGCGGCGTCCATGATGACCTGGGCGTCGGCCTCGCTGGTGATGGCGCGAAATTCATGGTGCCGAGGCAGAGCCTGCTCACCGACACGCCACTGCGGCCCAGGTGCGTGTAGTCCATGCGGTCACGCTACGGCAGCAGCCCGGCACCTGGATGGCCGCGGCGGCCGTGATCCGATACCGTTTCGCGGCATGGCCGGATACGACGACGACCTACGTTTCGCCCACGTGCTCGCCGACGCGGCCGATGACATTACCACGCGCCGCTTCCGGGCCCTCGACCTGCGCGTCGAGGCCAAGCCTGACCTGACCCCGGTCACCGACGCGGACAAGGCGGCCGAGGAATCCCTGCGTAACGTGCTGCGCCGGTCCCGGCCGCGGGATGCCGTGCTCGGCGAGGAGTTCGGCCGGGATGGCGCCGGGCCCCGGTGCTGGGTGATCGACCCGATCGACGGCACCAAGAACTACGTCCGCGGTGTCCCGGTCTGGGCCACCCTGATCGGCCTGATGGACGGCGACCAGGTGGTGATGGGCGTGGTCTCCGCCCCGGCGCTCGGCCGGCGCTGGTGGGCCGCCAGCGACAACGGGGCGTGGACGGGCAAGAGCCTCACGAAGGCGACCCGCTGCCGGGTGTCGGACGTGGCCCGGCTGGAGGACGCCTCGTTCTCCTACTCGAGCCTGACCGGCTGGGAGGAGAAGGGCGTCCTGCCGGGTTTCCTCGACCTGGGCCGCTCGGTGTGGCGGACCCGGGCCTATGGCGATTTCTGGTCTCACGTCCTGGTCGCCGAGGGGGCGGTGGACATCTCGGCTGAGCCGGACGTGTCCCTGTGGGATGTCGCGGCGCTGCAGATCATCGTGGAGGAGGCGGGTGGCGTGTTCACCGACCTGGACGGGGTCGCCCGGCCAGACACCGGCAGCGTCGTCTGCACCAACGCGCGGCTGCACCAGGAGGTGCTCGATCGCCTGGCTAGCCCCGGAACATGACCTGATGTGCATATTTGCGTAGCCGGATGGGCGTGATCTAAGGGCTTGCCCTTGCGCCGGCATGCGCGGATGCTGGAGGAGTTAGCCCATCACAAACGCACAAGCGCATCCGCAACGAGGCGGCGCTCCCGGCCGGCACGGCCCGGCGGGCCGTGGTGCCTCGGACACAGCCCGGGGAGTGATCGATCGTGAAGGTGCGAGACGGCATGACCAGGCTGGTGCTCACCATGGGGCCCGCCCACACCCTCCGCGAAGCGGCGCGTCTGATGTCGGCCCGCCGGGTGGGCGCGGCCGTGGTGACCGATGACCAGCACGCGGGGGTCGGCATCCTGACCGAGCGCGACATCCTGGACTCACTCGGCGCCGGACAGGATCCGGACCGTGAGCTCGTCGCGGAGCACCGCACCGTGGACGTGGTGTTCGCTTCGCCCGAGTGGACCTTGCAGCAGGCCGCGGAGACCATGGTGGGGTCCGGGTTCCGGCACCTCGTCGTCATCGAGGGTCAGGAGGTCATCGGCCTGCTGTCGATGCGCGACATCGTCCGGGTCTGGGCCGATTCTCCGGCGCCGGTGGCGCCGGCCCAGGCCACCGCACCAGCCTGAGCCGACCCGGATACCGACCTGACCTGCATGGTCTTTGCCACGGGCCCCCCGCGGCAAGGGCAGGGCAGTATGCGGCCGGGCAGAGGCAACATGAGACTGTAGCGGAATGCGGCTCCGTGGCGCAGTGACGCTCGTGACCGGCGGATCGTCGGGTATCGGTGCTGCCACGGCCCGGGTGCTGGCCAGGGCCGGAGCCCGGCTGCTGATCGCCGGGCGGGACCCGGCCCGGCTGGACGCGGTGGCCCGCGACACGGGCGCCCTGGCCCTGAAGGCGGATCTCGCCGAGCCCCAGGGCCCGGCCGAACTCGCCGACGCGGCCCTCCAGGTCGCCGCGGCGGACGCCCACGCCCCTGGCATCGACATCCTGATCAATAACGCGGGCGTCGGCTGGTGTGGCCCGGTCGGCGAGATGACTGGCGACAAGATCACCGAGATCCTGGCCGTGAACCTGGCCGCGCCGATCGAGCTGACCCGGCGGCTGCTGCCCCGGATGACCGCGCGCGGCAGCGGCCGGATCGTGTTCGTGTCGTCGATCGTGGGCGCGACCTCGGTCCGGGACGAGGCGGTGTACTCGGCGGCCAAGGCGGGCCTGGGCAACTTTGCCGAGAGCCTCGCCCACGAGCTGGACGGGTCCGGGGTGGGCGTGTGCGTGATCGTGCCCGGGGTGGTCAACACCCCGTTCTTCGAACACCGGGGCCGTCCCTACGGCCGGAGGAAGCCGGAGCCGCTGCCCGCCGAGCGGGCCGCCGAGGCGATCAGGTCCGCGATCGAGCATGACCGCCAGCTGGTCTACGTGCCCCGCTGGATGAGCTTCCCGGCCCGGCTGCACGGTGCCGCCCCACGGACGTTCGCGGTGCTGGCGCACTGGTTCGGAGATCACGGCTGAGCTGAAAGGTCCGGCCGGCGGCTCATGCCCCGGGCAGCAGTCAGGGTCTTGCCCGGACAGGTATGAGGGCCCCGTGCGCCTCCCCAGCACGGCACACGGAGCCCTCCGCCCCCCGAGTTGGCCCGGTTCCGGGGGCCGCCCGGTCCGTAGCCATCACCGAACATTTCATCAGCTGAGAGCCATAAAGGACAGGGCCGAAAGTCCTACTTTTGGACGCGAAGCTCTGCTATGCTCCGCCCCCGGCCAGCACCGGACTTTCTGAGCCCCGGGTTACCGAGGCTGCTCGGGACCGGTCGGCCCGCAGGCTGAGTCGCAAACTCCTGGCCACGAAACACCAGCGTCATATGTGCGGATGCCCGAAATAGCAGGGCCAGCGCGCCCGATCCGGGCCGATCTGCGGCCGGGCCGCCCGGCCCGCGAACCGCTTACCCTCCCGGAGAGGAGTTGCCCGCCCGGCCGACGGGGCCGCCGGGGCCGGCCACATCGTGAGGGCTGGCCGCGTGACCCGGGCGCGCCAGGTCGTGAGGACTGGCCGCGTGACCCGGGCCGGCCACCTGAGGGGGACTGGCCGGGCCGGCGGGGTCAGCCGCGTCATCCGGCGGGACATCGGCCGGGCCGCTCACGGAGCCGCCGAGGTGGCGATCGTGCCCGGCGAGCGCGGCGAGGGAGGACACGATGCCGGTGTCGCGGTCGCCCACGAGCTCCCAGGACCGGGCGACTCCGATGAGCAGCGAGGCGGCCAGGACGTTGCCGATTAGGTCGATCGGCGCGTCGGTGTGCGGGGCGATGATGGAGTTGATGCCGGCTCCGATCTCGAAGCCGAAGACGCCCAGCAACAACACGATCAGCCCGAGCTGGCTCCGGATCCGGCGTCGCGCCAGTGGGTCGGCCAGGATCGACCGCATCCCGCCGAGGGTGAACAGCAGACCGCCGACCCCCACCACGACGGCGGGGTACCCGATCTCGTTGTGCGGCACCAGCCCGAAGAGGGAGACCGCCAGGGCGTTGGTGAACGCCAGGAGCGCAGCCCCCGCCCGGACCTGGCGGATGACGTCCGGCTGCTGCCCCACGCGTGGCCGCGGGGCCACCGACAGGGCCACGAACAGCAGGCCGGTCAGCGCGCCTGCCGCCCCGGAGATGGCCACGAACACGTCCCGGTATGACCCAGTCACCACGAGCCGCAGCCTACTGGGTGACTCGGTGCCGGCCGGAGGTCAGCAGTCCAGGTCGGTGCGCAGCACGCTGAACCAGACTCCGTCCCGCCACGCGCCGTCCCGCCAGCCGATGCCCCGCAGCACCCCCTCCCGGGTGAACCCGGCCTTCTCCAGGGCCCGCTGCTCGGCGAGATTGCCTGCCTCGGTGGCCGCCTCGATCCGGTGCACGGGGGTGTGCGCGAACAGGTAGCGCACCAGCAGCCGGTGCGCCTCGGTGCCGTACCCATGGCCCCGGGCTTCGGGGAGCAGCGCGATCCCGATCTCCCAGTGATAGGCGGTCGGGGTGGCCTTCTTGCGCCGCCAGTTCATGATCCCCAGCCGTTCCCCGCCGCGCACCACCACCAGCACTCCGCCGTCGTCACTGAACAGGCCGTTCTCGGCCCACTCGCGGCGCCACCGATGGTTATCGCGCCAGCCGTACCAGCTGAACTCGCTCCCCTTGGCCGGGTCAGCCCCGGACAGCTCCTCCAGAATCACCAGATCGTCCTCCGCCACCGGCCGCAACGCGATCTGATCCTCCATAGCCAGCATCCTGCCGCACGGGCCGGAGAGCTGTCTGCGCACTGGGGGCGCCGGGCGGATGATCATCACGGTTGGCGGGCCGGAAGGCGGGCAGGCCTGACTCATGGCCGCCAAGACCTTCCTGGCCACGGGAGCCGCCACCGCCGCCGCCGCGGTGGCAGGCACCGTGGCGACCGACGTGGACAGCCCCTGGTACCGGTCGCTCGAGCTGCCCGGGTGGCAGCCGCCCGGTCCGGTCATCGGCCAGATCTGGACCGTGCTGTACGCGCTGACCGCCGGGGCCACCGGGCGGGCGTGGACCGTGGCCGACCCGGCCCGGCGGCGTCGCCTGGCCGCGGCGCTCGGCGTCAACCTGGCCCTGAACGCGGCCTGGCCGTGGGTGTTCTTCCGCGGGCACCGGCCCGTCCTCGGCGTCGCGGTCATCGGCGCCCTGGAGGCGTTGACGGCCGTGCTGACCAGGGAAGTGGCCCGGGCGGATCGGAAGGCGGCCGTCGCACTGCTGCCCTACCTGGGCTGGAACGCCTTCGCTCTGGCGCTGAACGCCAGGATCGCCGCTCTCAACCGGGCGGGCCGCGGTCGCTGAGGCGGGAGAACGAGCCCGCCGGGCTGCGGTCGCTGAGGCGGAGACGGGGCCGCCGGACCCGGGGTGGCTGGGCCGCGGAACGGGCTCGCCGGGCCGCGGGACCGTCAGCGGGCTGACTCTTCGGCGGGCATATCGCCCCAGCGGGATGCATCTTCCCCGGCGGGCACGTCTTCCCCCGCCGGGGATGAGCCCCCGCGGGCGAAGGCGAACCGGGCCGCGCCCGCCGCCGCGACCAGCACGGCGACGGCCCAGGCGGCCCGGGGCGGGGGCGTGCCCAGCGCGGGGATCCCGCTGGTGGCCGCGGCCACCAGCAGCAGCGTCGCGATACCCACGGCGGTTCCCAGCTGGGCTGCCGTATTGATGATCCCGGACGCGCCGCCCCGCCAGCGCGGCGCCACGGCGGTGCCCAGGCCGGTGGCCGCGACCGACGACAGCCCGATACCCGCTCCGCCCAGCGCGGCGCTCAGCGGCACCGCCCACGCCAGCGCGGCCAGCGGGATCAGCAGGGCATCCGCGACGGTGATCAGGGTGAGACCGGCAGCGATCAGGCGCTGGGCGATCAGCCGGGGTGGCCCGGCCCGGCGCTGCACCGCGGCGGCCAGCGTGGACCCGCCGATCACCGCCAGGCTGAACGGCAGCAGGCTGGCGGCGGCCTGCAGCGGTGTCCGGCGCAGCGAGTTCTGCAGGTACAGGGTGACCAGCGTGATGACCGAGCTGGTGGTCGCGGTGTTGAGCAGGGCCGCGAGCGCTCCCTGCCGCAGCCGCCGGGACCGGATCAGCTCCGGTGGCAGCAACGGCGCCGCGGCGCGGCGGTCGACCAGGACAAAGCCGCCCGCCAGGGCCACGCAGGCGGCCAGCAGCAGTCCGCCGGCGACCCGGCCGCCCGCCTGGGTGATCAGGGTCGCGCCGACCACGAAGGCCATGACGGCCGCGGTGAAGATCGCCGACCCGGCCAGGTTCAGCGACGTCGCCTGCCGGCGGTCACCGTCCCGGGGGACGGAGGCCGCGATGACGGCGGCCAGTGCGGCGGCAAGCGGCAGATACGCCCAGAAAATGACGCGCCAGCTGGTCAGGTCGGTGACGATGCCGCCCACCACGAAGCCGCTGGCGCCCGCGGCCGCGCCGGCCGCGCTCCAGGCCGCGATGGCCCGGTGCCGGGCCGCCCCCTCCTCGGTGATCGTGGTCAGCAGGCGCAGCGCGGACGGCACGGACGCCGCGGCCGCCGCCCCCTGCAGGCACCGGCCCGCGGTCAGGGCCAGGACGGACGGCGCGGTCGCGGCCACGAGGGCTCCCACCGCGAACACGGCCAGGCTGGCCAGGATCGTGCGCCGGTGCCCGTAACGGTCCCCGAGCCGGGCGCCGAGCATCAGCAGGCCCCCGAAGAACATCGCGTAGCCGGTGGCGATCAGGCTGCCGAACGACTCCGGGGCGTCCAGGCTGGCCAGCATCGCGGGCAGCGAGGTGACCACCACGGTGACGCCGAGCACGTCCACGAACTGCACCAGGCACAGCGCGGCCACCGCCACGCCCACCCGGCGGGCGGAACCCACTGCGGGAGCACCACGGGCCTCGCTCATGGTCCTTTAACTTCCACCCCAGATAGCCGCAAACTTTTCGTGGTCATGACATCGGTGCCGTTCTGGCGGCACCAAGGTCATGAGCACAAGCTGTCGGCCGGGCTGGTGTGTGACTGCTGTGACGCAAGTGACTTCGGCCGATGTGACGCCCGGGTATGACTGCCCTGGTGTAATGCCCTGTGCGACGCCTCGGGCGGAAGCCGGCTCAGGCCTCCGGGGTGAGCGCGACGGCCAGCTTGGCGAGGACGGCTTCCCAGCCGGGGCCCACGTTCCCGGCGACCGAGGGCATGGCCTCGGCGAGCTCGTCCAGTTGCTCGTGGACCAGGGTGAGCCGGGTGCCGCCCGCTGGGTCGTCGCCGAAGGTAACCGTCAGCCGCGAGTCGAAAACCGGCCCTTCGGTGCGTTCCGGGCCGACGAACCCCCAGCGGAACACCAGGCGCTCGTCCGGGACGAGTTCGAGCAGTTCGGCCTCGAACCCGCCGGCGTCGCGGCCGGCGTCCTCCTGCCAGATCCGGTAGTAGCCGCCGGGCCACTCCTCGACCTCGGCCCGGGTCATGGTCATGCTGCCCGGCGCCATCCAGCGCTGCAGCAGTTGCGGGTCCAGCCAGGCCCGGTAGACCTGCTGGGGAGGAGCCGGGATGGTGCGTTCCACCCGGACCACGGCGTGCGGTGCAGCGCTAGCAGACATTTACTCGATCCGATCGTTAGGGAAAATCCGGGGCTTCCGGGACTGGATTGCCGTTGCGGAAGAGGTGCTCCAGGGCGTCGAGCCGCTGGTGCCAGAACGGCTCGTACGAGCGCAGCCAGGCGTCGGCCTGGGCGAGCGGCGCGGCCCGCAGCCGGCAGACGTGGCGGCGGCCGTCCACCGTGCGGTGCAGCAGCCCGGCCCGCTCCAGGACCTGCACATGCTTGGACGCGGCCGCCAGCGACATGGCCAGCGGCCCGGCCAGCTCCCCTACGGTCAGCTCACCCCCGGCCAGCCGCCGGAGCATGGCCCGCCTCGCGTCGTGCGCGAGGGCGTGGAACACCGCGTTCATACCGCGTTCCCCGGCCGCCACATCCTCAACCACATGGTTGAGCTTAGCCGGGCCGCGTCGCGATAGTCAACCTTATGGTTGAGCTTTCTCCGCGAAGCTAGGCTGCTGCGCCGGGCCGCCGCGCGCGCCGGACCAGCCGGGCAGGCCAGAATCGGCGCATGGGTCTTGCACGCTCGGTTGCGTTGTTCATCGCCGCGGGCCTGGCGGAAATCGGCGGGGGGTACCTCGTCTGGCGCTGGCTCCGCGACGGGGCGCCGGTCTTCGTCGGCATCCTGGGCGCGGCCATCCTCGTGGTCTACGGGGTCATCCCGACCCTGCAGAAGAGCGCTGACTTCGGCCGGATCTACGCGGCCTACGGGGGCGTGTTCGTGATCGCGTCGCTGCTGTGGGGCTGGGGCGTAGACAAGAAGCCCCCGGACCGCTTCGACTGGATCGGCGCCGCGGTGGTGCTGGTCGGCGTGGCGATCATCTACTTCGCCCCGCGACGTTAAGCCGGCGCCGCTCAGCCGGGCGCGCCGCTCAGCCGGCGCGTGCTCGGCCGGCTGCCGCTCAGCCGCCGCCGGCACTCAGCCGGCGCGGCGCGATTTCCAGGCCGCGTAGGCGCCGGGGAGGCAGACCGCGCAGGGGCGGTACCCGGCCTCGACCGCGGCCGGCTCGTCGGCGAAGAACACCCGGTGGGCCACGTAGCCCCCGCGGGCGATCGCGCGCCGGGCCGACGGGCAGTCGAGCCGGCCGTAGATCCTGGCCAGGCGGTGGCCGCCGAACTGGCCGGGCACCGCGCTGCGGTAGGGGCGCCCGCCCGCGCCGAGCAGCGTGTACGTCCGGGGGGCCGCCGGGCCCGCCCCGGCCATCAGGCCGCGTCGTGGAAGACGAGGCCCAGGCTGAACCGCTCGCCGGAACGGATCACGGACACCCCGTGCCGGACCGGCGCCGCCGACCAGCCGCGCCGGGACTCCACCGGCCGGTCACGGGTGGTGAACACCAGGCCGTGCCCGTGCGGGATGAGGGTGGCGGTGCCGCGGGACTGGGCGCGCGGGCGCTGCTCGTAGAGCAGGAACTCCCCGCCGGTGTGATCGGTGCCGGGGTGGCTGAGGTTGATCACGACCTGCAGCGGGAACACCAGGTCGCCGTACAGGTCCCGGTGCAGGGCGTTCCAGTCCCCGGGCCGGTAGCGCAGCAGGATCGCCGTGGACCTGGTCTGCCCGGCGGCGTGGCACGCCTCCAGCCAGTCATCGAGGCGGTCCGGCCAGGGCGCCGGGCGGCCCAGGCGGCTCCACCAGTCGCGGGCGATCGGCAGCAGCCTCGGGTAGAGGGCCTGCTTGAGTGCCGTGACCGCCCCGGGGAACGGGTGGGCGAAGTAGCGGTACTCGCCCTCGCCGAAGCGGTGCCGGGCCATGTTGACGGTGGACCGGAACCGCGCGACGTCGGGATAGAGGGCGGCGATCGCGGCCGCCTCGCCGCTGGTCAGCAGCGGCCCGGTCAGGGCGCAGCCGTAGGCGTCCAGGCCGGCCCGGACCGCGTCCCAGTCGGTGGCGCCGACGCGGTCCTCCCACGTCCCGGCCTGGGCCAGGGTGCCCGGGCTGATGCTCATGCTGCCGCCTCCTCCAGGGTGAGCAGGGTGCGCTTGGCTTCAGGGCCGCCGCGATAGCCGCCCATGCTGCCGTCGGCGCGGACCACGCGGTGGCAGGGCACCACGACCGGCAGCGGGTTGGTCGCGCAGGCGGTGCCGACGGCGCGGACCGCCCTCGGGCTGCCGGCCAGCTGGGCCACGGCCGTGTAGCTGGCCGTGTGCCCGTAGCCGATCTCGGGCAGGTGGCCCAGGACCGTCCGCCGGAACCCGGCGGACAGCCGCCAGTCCAGCGGCACGCCGAACACGTGGCGGCGGCCCGCGAAGTACTCGTCGATTTCCCGGGCGGCCGCGTCCAGGCGCCCGGGGGCGCTGAGGATCCGCGGGCTGACCTTGTCGGCCAGCGACTGCAGCACCGTGTCGTGGCCCTCGCAGGGCGAAGGCCACCCGGATCAGGCCCTGCTCGGTGGCGGCCAGCAGCAGCGGGCCGACCGGGCTGTCGATGACGCGGTAGGCGACGTCGAGGACGCCGTCCTGCTGGGCCGCGGCCGCGAGCCTGCTGTGCAGCCGGCTGAGCTGGTCCGGGTGGTCGGGGAAGGCCTGGGCCAGCGCCCCGGCCAGGTCGTCGGCGTTCATGGGGACGCTCCTTTCGATGCGTTTGCGGGGGCAGGCTGCCCGGGGGCGCGCGGCGGTCCTGAGCGCCGCGGCCCGGCCGGCGCCTGCGCCTGCTCCTGCTTCTGCTCCTGCTCCGGCTCCCGGGTAGGAGCGGCGGAGGCGGGCGATGCCGTCAGCGGCGGCGCGCCGGGCCGCCTCGGCGGTGCCGCCGAGGATCGCGGCGACGTCGGCGTAGGGCAGCCCCGCGAGGTAGTGGTAGGCAACCGCCTGTTTCTGCTTGGCGGGCAGCCGGGTGAGGGCGTCGGCCAGGTCGTCGTCGGTGACCAGGCCGCCGCCCAGGTCCGCCGCGCCGGGCCGTCCGGGGGACCGGCTGCCCAGGGCCCCGGAGACCGCGGAGGGGGTCTCCGGGGTCTCGGCCACCGGGATAGCGCGGCGGGCGGCGGCCCGGGTCACGTCGATGGCTTTGCGGTGGGCGATGGTGACCAGCCAGGCCTCGACGTTCGCGTCCGCCGGCAGGTCCGGGTAGGCCTTCAGCGCGGACAGGAACGTTTCCGACCAGGCGTCGTCCGCGTCGGCCGGGCCCGAGGATGGCCCGGCAGACCCGCAGCACGGTGCTCCCGTGGGCCGAGACGACGCTCTCGAACGGTGGCTTGCCTGTCATGACCTGAAGACGTCCTGGATCCGGTGTTCGTGAGGTGTCCCCGGCGATAAGTGTCCCGGCGACCAGGCCCCGGTGATGGCGGTCAGGCTTCGGTGATGAGGCCCAGCTGCCGCAGGACCGTGACCCCGTCGTCGAGACCGATCTCCTCGGTGATGAGGCCATTCTCGACCTTCAGCACGGTAATGCCGGTGAACCGCATCGTCATCCCGGTGCTGGCGGGCAGGGCGCCGACGGGCATGTCGTCGAACGCGTCACCCGTGTGGGTGCCGCCACCCTCCCACTGGCCGACGACGTAATCACCCTCGGCGATCAGGTCGGCGGTGCCCCAGAAGTTCAGGTCGGGGAACGCGGCGCGGAACCTGGCGGCGAACTCGCGCACCTGATCCCGTCCCCGGCACGGCGCGTGCAGGGAGTACTCGAAGCGGATATCCGGCGCGGCCAGTTCGTCGATGATCCCCGGGTTGAAGTCCTTGCCCCAGAACTCGGTGAACCAGCGGGCGACGACGGCCTTGTTGCTGTCGGTGGACATGAGTCAGCTCTTTCCTCGCGGCAGTGGCGCTCCCGGCCGGGTGCGCTCGGCGGGAAGACGCGGGGAAGGAGCCGGGCGTGAGACGGCGGCGCCGATGTCCCCGGAACCTCACGAAACCCCGGCCCGGCGCGTCTTCCGTGGACAGCGGACGTACCTAAGCGGACGCGACTGAAGCGGACGCGACTTAAGGAGCAGACGATGACGACCGACACGGGCACGCAGCCCGCCCAGCGGACCGCGGGGGTAGCGGGGGTAACGGCCGAGCACACGGTCCTCGCCACGCGGCTGGGTGAGCTGACCATCGTGCGCGACGGGGAGCTGCTGACCGGGCTGTATTTCCCGCACCACTGGTACAAGCCCAGCCCGGCCAGCTTCGGGCCGCGGAGTGGCGAGGGTTTCGACGAGGTCACGCGCCAGCTCGGGGAGTACCTGGACGGCACCCGGACGGAGTTCGGCCTGCCGCTCGACGCGCGGGGCACCGAATTCCAGCGGCGCGTCTGGGAGCTGATCGCGGAGATCCCGTACGGGCAGACAGCCAGCTACGGCGACCTGGCCCGGCGGCTCGGCGGTGACACCGATCCGCGGGACGTCGGCGCCGCGGTGGGCCGCAACCCGCTGAGCATCCTGATCCCGTGCCACCGGGTGGTGGGCAGCACCGGCAAGCTGACCGGCTACGCCGGCGGCCTGACCCGCAAGCGGGCGCTGCTGGACCTGGAGCAGACGGGCAGCCCCGGCCTGTGGTGAGCGTGGCCTGTGGCGAGCGGGGCCCGGGCGGGCGGGGCCGGGGGCTCGCCTTCGCGGCGGGCCCCCGGGCGCTGGGAGCTGATAGCTGGGAGCTGGGCGAGGCGTGGGTCAGCGCTCGTAGCTGCCGGGCACCCAGGCGTGGGTGGCCACCCCGACGGCGTTCCAGGCGTTGATCGCGATGATCAGGGCGAGGAGAGCGGCGACCTCATCCGGGGTGAAGGAGGCCGCGACCGCCTCGTACTCCGCGTCGGGGACGTGGTCGCCGGCCATCAGCGTGACCGCCTCGGTGAACGCCAGCGCGGCCCGCTCCCGGGCGGAGAAGTACGGCGTGTCCCGCCAGGCGGCGATGCCGTACAGCCGCTGCTCGCTCTCCCCCACCGCACGGGCGTCCTTGGTGTGCATGTCGATGCAGTAGGCGCAGCCGTTGAGCTGCGAGGCCCGCACCCGGACCAGCTCGCGAAGCCGGGGATCGAAGTCCACCCGGTCCAGTTCTTTGGTGGCCGCCCTGTCCAGCTGGCCCAGGGCCCGGGCGAACCCGGCCGCGCGAGTGTCGAAGTCCAGCCGGACCGGGATCGTGAATACGGGCGGTGTGGTCGTGCCTTCGTGGGTGTCGGTGAGTGCCATAACCCGAACCTACGGCGCGAGCGGCGCACCAGTAAGCTCCACTTTCATGCCAGAAACGTGGGCCAGTTCCGGGACCGGGCCGGACGGGTGGGCCAGTTCCGGGGTGGACCTGCACCTGGACCGCACCGGCCCGCGGGTGCGGGCCAGCCTGGAGGCGCAGCTCCGGGAGGCGGCCCGGTCCGGCCGGCTGGCCCCCGGGCTGCGCCTGCCGTCGTCCCGGTCGCTGGCCGCCGACCTGGGTGTCGCCCGCAACACCGTGGTCAACGTGTACGGGCAGCTGGTCGCCGAGGGCTGGCTGGTCGCCCGGCAGGGGTCAGTCACCCGGGTCGCCGGCCGGCCTCCTGCGGCCGAGGCCGGCCCCGCACTGGCCGGCGCGGCCCGGCGGCTGCGCTACGACCTCCGTCCCGGATCGCCGGACGTGGCCGCCTTCCCGCGCTCCCGCTGGCTGGCGGCGGCGCGGCGGGCGCTGAACACCGCCCCGGCCGAGGCATTCGGCGACGCCCCGGACGCCCGAGGCCGGCCGGAACTGCACCAGGCCCTGGCCGGGTACCTGGCCCGGGCGCGCGGCGTGCGCGTGAGTCCTGACCGGATCGTGGTCTGTTCGGGATTCACCCAAGGTCTCGGGCTGATCTGCCAGGTCCTGCGCGGCCGGGGCGCCGCGACTCTGGCCGTGGAGGCGTACGGCCTGGCTCACCTGCGCGGCATCGCGGACGGGCACGGGCTGCGCCTCCGGACGCTGCCCGTGGACGAGGGCGGCGCCGTCCTCGACGGGCTCGGGGACGCGGGCGGGCTCGGGGACGCGGGCGGGCTCGGGGGCGGCCGACGCCGCGTTGCTGACCCCGGCCCACCAGTTCCCGCTGGGCGGCGTGCTCGCACCCGAGCGGCGGACCCAGGCCATCGAGTGGGCCACCCGGACCGGCGGGCTCCTGATCGAGGACGACTACGACGGGGAATTCCGCTACGACCGCCAGCCGGTCGGGGCCATGCAGGCCCTCGCCCCGGAGCACGTCATCTACGCCGGGACGGCCAGCAAGAGCCTGGCGCCCGGCCTGCGGCTCGGCTGGCTGGTGGTGCCCGCCCACCTGGTGGACGAGGTCGCCGCGGCCAAGGCCGGAGCCGACCGGCACTCCAGCAGCTTCGACCAGCTCACGCTGGCCGAGTTCCTCACCTCGGGGGCTTACGACCGGCAGGTGCGCCGTTCCCGCCTGACCTACCGCCGCCGCCGGGACCACCTCGTCGCGGCGGTGCGGCGTCATGTCCCGCAGGCGCGGGTCACCGGGATCGCCGCGGGCCTGCACGCGCGCCTGGAGCTGCCGCCTGGCCTGGACGAGGACGAGATCATCGCCCGGGCCGCGGCCCGCCACGACCTGGCCCTCGACGGGCTCCGCACCTACTGCGCCGAATCCGGCCCGCATCCGCCGGCGCTGGTCATCGGCTACGCCACCCCGCCCGAGCACGCCTTCACCGGCGCCGTGGCCCGGCTGATGGCCGTGCTCACCGATACCGCGCGCGGCTGACCCGCCTAGCGGCTGCCCTTGCCCCAGCAGGTGACCCGCCTAGCGGCTGCCCTTGCCCCAGCAGGTGACCCGCCTAGCGGCTGACCTGCCCCAGCACCGGCTCGCCTAGCGCCTGACCTGCCTAGGAGTCCTCAGGCTCCGGGCCGGTGTGGAAGATCGGCCAGCAGACCTGTGTGCGCCACTGCGAAGCGTCCGCGGTGTCCCGGCGGCCGACCAGGTAGTACTCGCGGATCGGCCCTTCCACGGCCAGCGCGTGCTGGGTCACGTACGTGGCCAGCGAGCCGTAGGCGCGGTCGATGCCGGTGTCCGGGCCGGGATGGACGATGGTGGCCAGCTCGGCGGGCGGCACGACCAGCGACGTCACCCGCCCCGAGGGCCGTAGCGTCCCGGTGCACGGCACGAAGATGGTGGCCTGGCCCAGCCCGTGCGAGAACAGCTCGGTCGCGTAGATGCCGCCGCTAGGACCCTCCGGCGACAGGTTCTGGGCGTCCATGGTGGCGTAGAGCTCGCCGAGCGCCCCCTGGTACCAGGACCCCGCGTCCTCGATGTCCAGCGCCTCGCTGATCGCGGCGGCGGGTGTGGCCTCCACGCGCCGCCGGCCGATGTCGGCCAGCTCGGGCGGCGACGGGCGGGCCAGCAGGTCCCGCAGCGACGACACCGCGGTCTGGGTGCGGGTCAGCCCTTCTTCCAGCCGGTTCAGGTGCGCCGCGATGAGCTGGTTGCGGGTCCCGAGGTCCGGCGCGGCCAGGACCTGCCGGACCTCGTCAACGGGCATGTCCAGGTCGCGGAAGCGGCGGATGATCTGCGCGGCCGGGATCTGGCTGGTGGTGTAGCGGCGGTAGCCCGTGCCGGGATCCACGTCGGCGGGCTCCAGCAGGCCGACCCGGTGGTAATAGCGGAGCGTCTTCACGCTCATGTGCGTCGCGCGGGCGAAGTCCCCGATCGCCAGGCAGTTCTGCATGACACGAGTCTGCATCCTCCCCTGGGGGGAGAGTCACGTCCGATTTCCGGTGTTGACCATCCCCCTGCGGCAGCCGCGAACGTAGGTGGTGCCCGGCCACGAGGGCCGGCCACTGAGAGAGGAGAACACCATGCACGCCACCGAGCTGACCGGGGTCATCGCCGACCACATCGCCGGGGTCAACGCGCTGGACACCGACGCCATCATGGCCACGTTCGCCGACGACGCGTACGTCAACGACGCCCGCCGCGAGTTCAGCGGCAGCGACGCGATCCGCCGGTGGGTGGAGAAGGAAATGGTCGGCGACAAGGTCCAGATCGAGGTCCGCGAGGTGCTGGACCACTACGGCGACACGATCGTGCGCGGGTCCTACACCGGCGAGTTCGACAAGACCGGCCTGCCTGACGACGTCGTCCTGTCGAACTACTTCAGCGTCCGCGACGGCAAGATCGTCAGCCTGGCCGTGATCTTCAACCGCCCGGCCGAGTACTGAGCCATGGGGTACGCACTTGATCCCGAGCTCGTCCCCGTCATGGCCGCGCTGGCGGAACGGGCGCAGCCGATGAACGCGATCGTGTCGCCTGCTACATCGATCTTGAGCAGAGCGGGCACATCGACCATCTGTTCTGCGCGCCGGAGGCGGTTGGTCAGGGCATCGCATCCCAGCTTTATGACGCGGCAGAGGCCGCGGCGTGCCAGCAGGGGATAGGGCGCCTGTTCGTCGA
Organism: uncultured Actinomycetes bacterium; assembly: GCA_963723595.1. Classification (GTDB taxonomy): domain Bacteria; phylum Actinomycetota; class Actinomycetes; order Streptosporangiales; family Streptosporangiaceae; genus RYN-230. The sequence goes on along the minus strand of CAVRRQ010000006.1, from coordinate 654,775 downwards.
GGCCAGCGGGCCGGTCCGGCGCCTCTTCGAGCGGAAAGGCTTCACGGTGCTGGCCCGGCAGGATCTGATCCGGCACGGTGTAGCGCTTCACAACTACGCGATGGAGAAGTCCATGACCAGAGGCGGCTAAGGGCCCCCGCCAGATCCTGCCCCGGTCAACGTGCTCCACAGTGATCAGGTCGTCTTCGACCACGTACACAACCCTGAATCGGCCGGCGCGCAGGCGGTGATACTCCCCCCGGTGAAAACCCGCCGGCGGGTAAGGCTCTAAGGCCAGCTCAGCGACCGCTGTACCGATCATGCGCATGCCGTCCTGGTCCCCCATGTGCGGCGCGCCGAGATCCTGCGACATTCACAGCCTCCGCCTCACGTTCGGCCCAGGCAGTCGGGTCTCATCGGGAAAACCCGTCGTGGGCCCGGCAGGGGTCGCGGAGGATGGGGTCATGAGCAGCCGGAGAGCAGACACGTTCACCGATCTCGACGCCGAGCTTCAGCTCGAACGGATCGACGGGAGACTGGACGAGTAACCGTGAAGCGCGTGGGCGGTGCCCGAGCATGGGCCGGGCTTACTTACGGTGCCGTGGTGGCGGTAATGATCGTGGGGGGCGGTTTCACCTTCTGGTACCGCACGACGTACAACGTCATGCCGGGCCAGAGCGCCTCCGCCCGCGTCCACTGGTGCGGGCGAGATTACGGGTCCTCCGGCAGTTCCCCGCGGACGTGGCGTGAGATCTCCGGGCAGCAGCGACTGCCGCTCCGCACCGTAGGCCACTACCCGCCGCTGGGGCTGGGCGGTCAGGAGTTGTTCGCTGCGGTCACCCCCGGAGCGCAGCGATCGTCGGCCAGCCCGCCGCTGCCCTGCGCGATGATCGTCTACCTGCGCACCGGATCAAACGCGTACGTGGCGTACTCCATTGAGGGTGGTCCCTGACGGATCGAGGGCGGTCCCTGACGGGCAGCTGGGCTGGCTGGGCGGACCCCCCGAGAATTGAGCTCCCCGCCATGCAACCTGACGGCGCGCCCGGCGCATCTATCTGGGAGCCGGCATGCCCGGCTCGGGGGCGCCGGTATGCCGGTCGGGGGCGACCGCCTATAGGAGAGCGGGATACGTGGGATCTGCGGAGGAGTTCGTCGAGTTCGCGGCGGCGGCGTCTCCCCGCTTGCGGCGGATGGCGTTCCTGCTCTGCGGCGACTGGTATTCCGCGGAAGATCTCGTGCAGACGACGCTGGCCAAGATGTTCGTCTCCTGGCGCAAGATCAGGCGGCGAGAGGCGGAGCATGCGTACGCCAGCCGGACGCTCGTCAACACCTACCTCGCCGACAAGCGCCTCAAGCGCAGCGAGGAGATTCTCACCAGCCACGTCCCGGAGCGGGAGATCCAGCTGCCGGGGCCGGAGACACGGATCGTCGTGCTCAACGCGCTGGCCACTCTGCCGCCCAGGAGCCGGGCGGTGGTGGTTTTGCGCTACTGGGCTGACCTGAGCGTGGACCAGGTGGCAGCCATGCTGGGCTGCTCGCCGGGCAACGTGAAGAGCCAGAGCGCCCGGGCTCTCGACAAACTCCGGACCGTGCTGGACGACATCGCGACCGAATCTGGCTCCTCTGGTCACCCACGGGAAGAGCGACGCGGGGCGGGGGATATCTGACGTGGATGAGACATCGCTGCGCAGGCTGCTGGACAGTGCCCTGGCTCAGGAGCCACCGATGGGCCCGGTCGCGCACCGCTCACTGCTAGCCGGTATCAAGCTGCGCCGGCGGCGCCGGGCCCGGAACGCCACGGCGGGTGTGGCCGCCGCCGCGGTGATCGCGGTCGTCATCCCGGCGGTCACGGGGACCCTCGGCCGCACCTCCGGCGGCTCGCGGACGGTGTCGCACGCGGCGGTCCTCTACATTGGCAGCGACCATAAGGACACGGTGACGCCCATCTCGGCGGCCACCAGCACCGCGGGGCGCCCCATCGAGACCGGCCCCGGCCCCCGGCGGCTCGCGATCACGCCGGACGGGAAGACGGTCTACGCCGCCAACGTCGACTGGCACACGGTCACACCGATCAGCACCGCCACCAACAGGGCCGGAAAGCCGATCATGGTCGGCAAGGCTCCCTTCGCCATGGCGATCACGCCGGACGGGAGGAGGCTTTACGTCGCCAGCGTGATCTCGAACACGGTGACACCGATTACGACGGCGACCAACAGACCAGGTAAGCCGATCAAGGTCGGCAGCCGGCCGGTGGCGATCGACATCACACCGGACGGGAGAACCGCCTACGTCCTCGACTCCAGCGAGGGATTCCAGGGCTCGGTGATACCGATTACCACCGCCACCAACACACGGGGGAAGCCGATCAGGGTCGGGAACTATCCGACGGCAATGGCGATGACTCCGGACGGGCGGACCATCTATGTCGTCAACTCCTCCTCGCACACCGTGACGCCGATTTCGACGGCCACCAACACTGCGGGCAAGCCGATCAAGGTCGGCCTCGGACCCTCCGCGATCGCCATCACGCCGGATGGGAAGACGGCCTACGTCATTGTGGCTGGCACCTTGGGTCATGGCTCCGTGGTACCGATCACCACCGCCACTGACACCGCGGGCAAGCCGATCGAGGTCGAGGGCGAGCCCCAGGCCATCGCGATCACACCCGACGGGAAGGCCGTCTACGTCCCCAACTACCAGTCCGGCGTGCCCAGCAGCCAGTTCGGCGCGGTAATGGTGATCTCGACGCTGACGAACACCCCGGAGAAATCAATCCCGGTCGGTGCCGGACCGATTGCGGTCGCAATGACGCCGGACGGGAAGACCGCCTACGTGGTCAGCCTCGGAGCAGGCACGGTGACGCCCATCTCCACCGTGACCAGCACACCGGGGAAGCCCATCAAGGTCGGGGTACACCCCTACGCCCTCGTGATCACCCCCTGAGCTCGCACGGCGGTCGCCAGCGTGGTCACGCCCTGGAACCGGGAGTGTGCGGGCCAGCGATCGTTGCAGATATGCGAGTCGTTCGTTCCAGCATGCCAGCGGGATAGTCTTCGGCTATGCGCCGTACTGGCCAGGTCGCCGGTGCCGTTGTCCTGCTGCTCGGCGTCTTCTGGGCCGGGCGGGTGAGTTCCCATGGCCTTACTGCCTTCTGGGACCACTGGTGGTGCCCGATTCCGCTGGCTTTGATAGTGCTGGGCCTGGCCGCTGTGGTTGTCACCCGTCGGCCCGCGCCAACGGCTTGAGAGAGGTGCTGCCGCATTGCCCGGCGGCCATGCCGGGCCGCGCGAGCGTCCCGTCAGAACGCCTGGTGGCCTGGTGGTGTTGCGTCCTCACCCAGGACGACCTGCCTCGCCTGCAGGTCGGGGTGACGCAGGAAGTTGCCGACGAGCGCGGCCGGTCCGCCGATACAGGTCCAGTCGTCATCCCACAGCGTGGACACCAGCCACGAACGATCGGCAGGGAACATCAAGTTGGGCAATGCGCCCTTCCAGAACGACCAAGGTCCGCTCCTGCGCCACGTGGCGGCCTGCTCTGGCCCGGCCTCTACGAGCACGTAATGCCATCCGGAATATACGGTCACCATCGGCGTGTGAGGGAAGACGACGTCATCGGACCCGGTGTCGAGATAGCCCAGCCACCAGGGCTGGCCTGCCGACTGCTCGCTCAGCAGACCGAGCACAGCCCGGTCGTGCACGTCCTGCCCTTCACCTCGATAGGGCAGCACGATCGTGGCGTAAGCCTCGAAGACCGGTGGGATGGCAGCGGTGATGGTCCGGTCAATAGACGTGCCCTCGGCGATCCAGGCAACTTCGGCATCCGTCCCCACACGCCAGGTCCTGCCGTCCCCTTCCTCGCTGACCATGCCATCAGCCTAGACAGTCCTGCCGGGCAAGCATGGACACTGCTACTAGGCGGCTAGCCCGACTGAAGTCCGGCATACCCTCCGGTGACCTTCGTGCCGGTCGTATTGCTCGTCCACCCACGGCCCACGTCCCTGGTAGCTACTTTGGAGAAGCGTTATGCCCCGGCTGTCCCTGCATCTTGCCGACCGTTCCGAGCAGCCCACTGCGGAACGTCTCTGGCTGATGTTCCGCCATGACCTTTCCGGGTTCGACGGCCAGCTGCCGAATCCCGATGGCACCTTCCGGAATGAGCGACTGCAGGCAGCATTTACTGATCCCGATTGGGCTGCGTACATCCTCGTGCAGAACGACAGGCCGGTTGGCCTGGCTCTGGTCCGCGGCCTGACCAGCCGGACGCGAGTACTCAACAGCTTCTTCGTCGTTCGCGGTGCCCGCCGGACAGGAATCGGCCTGAAGGCCGTTCAGGATCTGGTTGTTATGCATCCTGGGCGGTGGGAAGTCGCATTTCAGGATGCCAACGTCACGGCAGTGCGCTTCTGGCGCCGCGTCGCCAGAGAAATCGCCGGGACCGCCTGGGTTGAAGAGCGTCGGCCCGTTCCCGGCCGCCCCGATCTACCGCCTGACGTCTGGATATCTTTCGAAGTGCATGACTGAACGGCGTTTCCCTCGTGGCACCCCGATCGCGACCCGAACGCGCGACCTGCTGCCAGGAGCCACAACGGTCGGATCAATGGCGCCGGCCAGGAAGCGTCGCCCGAGCGGCCTACTCTGACCATTGCGCAGGTCTACGCGCTCGCCGATGCGACCGACCAGCGATATCGCGCCCTGGTGTGTTCACTAGCCCGACGCACGTCACCAACGAGCGAAATAGCCAAAGACAGTTGCTGTCCGAACGATCTTGCCCTGGCCAGGAGCGCGAGTACCCTAAGGCTCCTCGCGCGTCAGCGGCTGCCCTGTCGGCCCCCGCGCCTATCCTGGGTCAGACTCGGATCCGATGGGAGTGACCAGTTGACTTCGCCTTCGGCGCGCTCCCAGGTCATGGCCCGTCCCGCCTGCACCCCAGCCGGGATCCGCGAAATGCTGGCCGCTAATGCCGCGCCTGCGGTGCCTCGGCGTTAGGACGAGGAACCGGACGTGGCGTTCGAGCAGACGCGCCAGGCTGATCACCGGAGATTTCCGGTCGTCCGGCCCGGATGTGACACGGCCACGTCGTGTCGTCTCTGCTGTTCTTGTCCGGCTCCTGGCGGCGGGTGGATGATGGGTTGTGGCCCATGATGATATTGGCCGCTCCGGCGAGCCGGCGAGATCGGACGAGATCAGTTTTGGTTCCGGGCACCCGGGTGCCCGCTGGCGACCTGCCTGGCTGCTGATTGTTGCGGGGGCGGTCCTGGCCGCGGCGGTCGCGGTGGTCGCCGTGGTGGGCATCGGGCATGGAAAGAAGGCCCTGCGGCCGCGGCCTGCGGTGGTGGTCACCAAGGTAGGACATCCGCTTCTGGGCGTGACAGCCAGCTGGGAGCTGTTCGGCTATGGCTCCGGCGTGCTGGTCCAGGTTCAGCTCGCTCGCGGCCGCATAACTCGAACGGCTGTTCCTGCGGTGGACAGCCTCGGTCCTGTGTCGTTCGTCGTCGGCCCGGACCAGGTTGCCATCCGCCCGCTGGACGCCGTGCCTGGCTATCTGGTGCCCGACGGGCATCCCGCCCGTAGCCTTTCCGGTGCGCTCAACCATGACGGCATTGTGATCCCGGGGCCGCGGCCGGGAACGGTCTGGGTCCAGGCCGGGTTCCAGGTCACGTCCCTGTTGCTCGCCCGGCTGGATGGCAGCACGACCGGGGTGTCCGTGCGGCTGCCGCCGGGCGGCCCGTACCTGGCAGCCTCGGATGGCCAGGGCTACGCACTGGTCTCGCAAGCCAGTTCCGGTGACCTCTACGATGTGCGGCCCGGCGGCTTCCACCGGATCGCCGGATCACTTGCGGCTGTCGGTCCGACCCGGTGGCTGACCGTTGACTGCCGCAGCCACCACCGCTGCTGGTACGTCCTGTTGGACCCGGCGACCGGAGTCCGGCGGATGCTGCCCGGACCAGCTGCGCAGCCCAACGGGCCTCGTGGCGTCATCGCGCCTGACGGCTCGGCAGCGGCGGTCGTCCGGGTCATCGGCGGTCAGCTGACTCTGCGCCTGATCAACCTGGCATCCGGCGCTGACCAGCGGATCACCGCTCCCATGTATCAGGAATCACTAGGCGTTCAGGCGCTGGCGTGGTCACCCGACAGCAGGTGGCTGTTCTTCATCACCGCCCGCGGCTACCTGGCCGCCGTCAATGCCCGCACCGAGCGGGTCGAAGGCCTTGGCGTCACCCTCCCGCCCGTCAGCCAGATCGCCATCCGGAACTCGCCAGGTTAGCCCTGACTGCTCCCGGCCGACCTTCCCTGGAGCGCCGATCGCCGGGGAGCGATCGTCGGCTCACGGGTCGCGAAACGACAGCGTGCGACCGGCGCGCACCTTTCTGCCGTGTTGCGATCCTGAAGTGAGAACACGATCCGCGATTGAGTGCACGACTTTCTGTGGGTCATCGATGCATCCCGGTCACTGGTCCGCATTAGGCGGGGTCTCGAAGTCGCACCGGGGGCCAGTAGCCTGGGCCAGCTTCGCGGTCTGAGGAGATCCTGCGCGCCGTGTTCGGCTGCCGTTGATTATCGTTGTGTTGGCTGTCCGCGTTTGCGTCTGCGCGGTCGTGACGGCTGTCGTGGCCGTGAGCATCGTTACGGTCGCTTTGGTGCTTGCCGAGGCTGCACGCTTAGGGTTGCTGTACGGGTCGTCTGGTGAAGGCCGCGCTCGGGAGCTGGTGGTTAATGAGGTCGCTGGCGACTTCGGCGAGCTTACGGTTGTGGTTGCGGGCGTAGGTCCGCAGCAGCCTGAATGCGTCGTCCATCGTCAGCGTCAGGTACTCGGCGAGCATGCCCTTGGCCTGCTCGATGATCACCCGGCTGTTCAGCGCTGCTTGCAGCTGCTCGGTGAGCTGGGTGCGCTCGCGGAGCGCCCGTTCCTGGATCAGCGCGATCGCTGCCATCTCGGCCATGGCCTGTGCCAGGTCCATCTCAGCATCGGTGAACGGCTCGTCGTCGCCGCGGAACAGGTTCAGGGCGCCGATGACGTCCGTCCGTACCCGTAGCGGGAAGGCGCACATCCGCTGGAACCCCGCCTCGGAGGCCTGCGGGGCGAAAACCGGCCAGCGGGTGCGGCTGTCGGCCGCGCTTGCCTGCACCGCCCGGCCCGTGGTGAACGCATCAAGGCACGGGCCCTGCTCGCCCTGCAGCTCGAAAAGCTCCAGTAGCCGCATCCGCTCCTCCGAGGAGGCCATCAGCCGCAGGCCGCCGCGTCCGTCGGCCAGCATCACCCCGGCGGCCTCGGCGCCCAGGATCTCGACCGAGTCCCTGGTCAGGCCGTTCAGGAACTCGACGATGTCAAAGTCGCTGGCCAGCGTGTCCGCCAGCCGTACGAAGACACGGGCCAGCGCCGCCTCGCGGGCCATGCCATCCTTCCGGCCAGCCTCATAGGCGCGTCCAGACCCGACGGACGGCTCGCCGCCGATGTCATTCATCGAACCGCACCCGCCGTTCCACGACGTCCTGCGCAATGTCATACATCGGCCGCCCGCTTCCGAACGCTGCCGCCCGCAGCCGCGCGAGCGCGTTGGACACGGTTTCATCCAGTTGCGCGGCGATCATCCCGGTCGCCTGATGGATCACGATCCGGTCGGTGGAGGCTGTCTCCTCCAGCAGCTCCTCCAGGCCCATGCCGCCCGGCGCGTACTGCTGGTACAGCACCGCGTCACGGGCGATGGCCGCCGCGACGAGCGCATCCGATAGGTGCTCGTCACTCAGCATCCCCGGCGTGTCGCGGCACAGGTCAAGCGTGCCGAGGCCGTTGCGCCCGACACTCAGCGGCAAAGAGAACTCGGCCTGCACGCCGACCGCCAGGGCAGCCGCCGCGAACGCGGGCCAGCGGGCCGCCTCCCCGGCGGCCAGGTCCGGCAGCAAGACCGGAAGCCTAGAGATATAAGCCTGCACGCAAGGGCCCTCGCCCAGGTCCATCTGCAGATCGGTGATCGTGCGGGCGCGCGGCCCGGCGCTGGCCAGAAGATTCGCCGACTCGGTCCCGGGCATCAGCGCCAGCGCGCATCCCGACAAGCTCATCTCATCCACCGCGAACCGGCACAGCCGCCCCATCAGCTCCCCCGGACCGCCCGTCGCGTCCCGCTCGGCGACCGCCGCTATGATCCGGGCCCTGCGCCCGTCGTCCCGCATGTCGGCCTCCTCGCCCGCGCCGCATCGCAGCCTGCGAACGCCTCTGCCCACCGTATCCCCCCCGTAACTCAAGTTCAGGGCCCCGGCTACCGGATGGCCAGGATCCCGACACGGCGACAGCGGGCACGAGGTGCCAGTCAGGCGCCCAGTCCCAGGTGCTGGTCATACGCGGCCAGGCCCGCGGCTATCGCCTACGGCCCCAGACCCCTCCCCCGAACCCGACTGCTGCCGAACCTGACGGCAGACGGGTTCTGTCCAGGGTCGGCGCAGCCGATCACGAAGTGACGCCGAAGGCGCCCTGGACAGGTTCCGGCTGGCGTGAATACTCCTACGGCGGGTTCGGGGGAGGACACCCACGATTCCACCCGCATGCTGGCACGGCTCGACTGTCGTCATGCTGGGGTTGCCTGAACAGGACCCGGTAGACTGCAGGCGTTCGTGTTGCTCTAGAGCCCGGCAGCGTTATGCGCTGACCGGGAGGCCCATGAGCCGCGACGATCTGCACCTTCTGCCCGCTGCCAGTCGACTAGCCTTCGTGCGGCGTGCCTTCAAGACTCAGCCCGCGCGGTGCATGCGATCGGTGTGAGAGTACAAGCACCCATGGATAACGGGGACACCCTCCACGGGTCTGGCCGGGCCGACACGCATCGCTACCTGACCCGCTCACCGAACGCGAGATAGAAGTGCTCCGGCTGCTGCGCGGGTCACTATCGCGGCTCGAACACCTCGGCTACGCAGGGCGCCGGGTCATCGGCCCGGTCTTGGAGGCCGTGTAGATCACCCCGTATCGAGTCCGGGCCGTGTAGTCCCCGGCGCGTGCTTATGCGTTGAGTGGGTGTGGGTACAACGATTGGACTTCGCGGAGTTCTACCGCAGGTCTAAGGATGAATGCCTGTTCAGCGTCCTGGTGAGTGTCGGTGACCGGGACGCGGCACAGGAGCTTGTAGATGAGGCCTTCGCCCGGGCCTGGGCATCCTGGCGCACGGTCAGCAGGCATCCGGCGCCAGTGGCGTGGGTGGTTCGCACCGTCCTGAACGTGAACATCCGCAATTCATTTCCATGATCTTAGGCATACGGGAAACACCCTGGCTGCCAACGCCGGGGCCTGCCTCCGCGAGCTGATGGAGCGCATGGGCCACGACAGTGAACGGGCCGCGCTGATCTACCTGCACAGCAGCGACGAACGCCAGCATCAGATCAGATCACGGACACCCTCAGCAAGTTCGCCACCGAGGAGCTGAAACGAGGCAGCAAGCGCCAGGGCGGCCAGTCCGCCACCAGGCGATCGGGCACGTCACGGGCACGAATCCGCACGCAAGCCTCTTGAAGATCACCCGCAGGAGCCGGAAAACCGGGGCTGACCTGCAAGGGGACCTAAGCGCCCCGAGCGCGACTCGAACGCGCGACCTACTGCTTAGGAGGCACAACCACCCCAGCGCTGTGCAGACCAGCAACGGCGCACGTCACCAGCGAGCGAAACAGCTAAAGGCAGTTGCTGTCCGAGCGATCTTGCTCTGGCCAGGAGCGCGAGTATCCCAAGGCCCCTCACGCGTCTGCGGCTGCCCCCGTCGGCGCCCGCGCCTGTGCTGGGGCCAGACTCTGATCCGACGGGGGTGACGAATGACCTCGCCCCGACACCTTCCGAGGTCATGGCCCGTCCCGCCTGGACCCGGCCGCGATCCGCGCCGTGCTGACCGCCAACGCCAATGCAGACCTGCTGCGGCGGTACGAAGACGAACTGGACACCGCGTGCGAGCAGACCCGCGAGCGTGACGACCTGACACCGTTGACGGAGACGTCCGGCGCTGGCGGTTTGAGGCGGACGCCTGGCGCGACCCCGACGCCCAGCGCGAGTTCCTGGCCCGCGTCGAGCGCTACCAGCCTGCTGAGCAGGCCAGGGGGAGTTGACGGCTTTCATGAACGCGGTCGACGACAGCCCCCATGCCAACCTCCCGGTAACTCCCCTTCCAGCAGTCTGCCGCACCCGGCAGAACCGGCAATGTAACCAGCCACCGGCGCAAGGCTGTGGTAACACCACCACTGGACCCGGCCGCGTGAAACACCACCGACGACCCGCCGGTGCGGTCAGGGGACCTGGTTCAGCCGGGCAGTAGCGACGTTCGTGCGGTCGGTGGAGTCGCGCCACGACATCGTCATGCTGCTGGTCCCGGACCGGGTGAGCGTGATCAGGCCGCCCCTCGCGCATAGCTTCCGCGAATTCCGGGTGATGTCCTCCCGCACGGATGCCGTGCTGCGCGTGGCCGTGGTGATGACGAGGTTCCCTGAGCATCCGAGCGTCGGGAACCGGAACGTGCCGGTCCGCCCGGAGGCAGGGAAGCTCAGCTCCGCGGTCCAGTGCGTCACTATCCCGGTGGGCTGATCCGCGGCCCCGGTCCAGCTTCCGTTCATCCAGGCCGCGGGGGGCGGGTCCGAGGGCGGCCCGGAGCCGCTCGCGTGCTGTCCGGCTGGGTGTTGCACCAGCAGCCACAGGGCGGCCACGACGACGGCCACGGTCGCGAATCCCCCGCGCAGGATCCGGCCGGCGCGGCGGTGGCGCCGGGTGCGCGGAGCATTCACCGTCCTGCTCGCCGGTGGTCCGCGTCCGGGTACCGTCGCGGCAGTGGGCAGCGGGACCGGTGCGGACGGCGCGCCCGGCGCTGGGGGCGGGGGCACGTGGCCGGACAGGGCACGCGTCAGCGTTGGCGGCAGCCACGGCTGCGGGATCTGCGCGGTCTGGCCGGCGGTGTGGTTCCGGCACCAGTCCAGGACCTCCGCCGGCGACGGCCGGTCCGCGGGCCCTTTAGCCAAGCAGCGGTCCACTATGGGGCGCAACCGCGCCGGGCACCCGCCTAGGGCTGGCGCCTCGTGCCGCACCCGGTACATGACTGCCAGCTCGGGGCCGTCACCGAACGCGGCCCGGCCGGTGGCGGCGTAGAAAGCCAGGGCCCCGAGCGCGAAGACGTCGGTCCCCCCGGATACTGGCTGGCCGGCGACCTGCTCCGGGGCCATGTAGTGCGGGGATCCGATCCGGATACCGCTCCCGGTCACCTCGGTGGCCTCCGCCGCCCGGGCGATACCGAAATCGATCACCCGCGGCCCGTCGGGGGCCAGCAGCACGTTGGAGGGCTTGAGATCGCGATGGATCACGCCGGCCGCGTGGATGACGCCGAGGGCCTCCGCCACCCCGGCCATCAGCAGAAGAACTGTCCGCTCGGGCATCGGGCCGTGGCTGTTCACCGCCTCGCGCAGCGAGGGACCGGGCACATACGCGGTGACCAGCCACGGTGGCGTGGCGGCCGGGTCGGCGTCCAGCACCTCCGCGGTGTACAGGCCGTGCACCCGCCGGGCGGCGGCCACTTCCTGCTCGAACCGGCGGTGGAAGAGGCCGTCGTCCGCGAGCTGAGGATGCATCACCTTGAGCGCCACCGGCCGACCGCCGGGGGTGAACGCGAGGTAGACCTGGCCCATGCCGCCCGCGCCGAGCCGGGCCCGCAGCCGGTACCCCGCAACCTGACGGGGATCGCGACTGGTCAGCGGCTCGAGGTCCAACCGGCTCCCTCCCGCGGCGCGGGTGATGACGAGAACACCAACTACCCCGATCCCCGCAAATACTCGCGCCCAGTCCGCTAGCATCCGCGGCGGCCAGACGAGCAGTGGGAGCCGCAACTGCACCCGGCAGGCGTCCAGCGGGGGCGCAGGCCGGGGACCAGCAGATCCGCGTACCGGCCGGTGAGCTGCTAGACCAAGAGTTCGCCGCCGGGCGAGTACCAGACGCAGGCCCAGTTCGGCATGCGGTCAGGACGATGCCGGTGATGCGTACGTCCGCCTCACGGCATTCCCCCGGACCCGATGCCGCAGCGGATCACACTGCGCGGGCCCTCTTCCCAGCGGCCCGGCTGGCGATGACCGCCTGCTGACGGGTTCCGCCACTCGTGGAAGAAGATCGTGGCCCCTTCCCGGTTCTCACCGATCAGGCGCCGGTCACGCAAGACGATCTCGTGCAGCTGCTCGGTGGCCGTGCAGGGGGATCAGCCCGTGCGTACGGCACATTTGGAGCCGCCGTTGTGAGTACATTTCGCGGTGAGCGCCCCGAGGGCGACTCGAACGCGCGACCTACTGCTTAGGACGTCTTCGCGGCCTGTGCCCTGACCTGCCTGTTGCCAGGTCAACGGCCCTATGGCGTGCCCGTGAGTGACCGTGATTCACCGCGGATCACTGTCCGAGCGGGCACGCCACGGGCACGCGCTGGGCGCGCCTCGCCTGCCCTGATCATCCCGGGGCCCGAGCGCCCCGCCGGAGGCGTGCTGACCTGAGCTCGGCGGAGACATCTAATCCGTAGATTCCCGTGTAGTCGTCCGGCCGTGTTCAGATTAGTCCGTGACCCCGAGCGAGCTGCTGCCCGATGCAGGGGCCAGGTCCTCGACGATGGCAGCGATCTGGGCCTCCAGGTAATCGGCGACCCCGGTCAGGGTGACGGCTCGCTGGCCCAGCCGGATGAGGGTCTGGTGCACGATGCGAGTCAGCCGGTCCGACCGGCGCGGGCAGGCCAGCTGTGCGCAGGCCCGGGCGCGGCGCCCGGGCGGGATGTGGCGGAGCTGGTCGCATAGTTCAGCCGGGGCGTGACCAGGACCGAGGCCAGGGTGGTGCGGGCGGTCTTGCCGGACTGGACGGCGTTGTCCCGGTCGATCATCAGCAGCCGCAGCGCCTCCCGGTCGCCGTCAGTTCGGGCATGCCTTTGTGATCTGGTCAGGTGGCGCCGAGTTCGTCGGGGACTTCGGCGGCGTCTTGCTGAGGCTGCGGTCCGGCGCCAGTCAGCCTGTCCGCGACGCGTTCCAGCCAGGACCCGGCCGCCAGCGAGGTGATGATGGAGAGCATCACGAGGCTGACGAAGAAGGTCTGGTTGATGATGCCCGCCGCGTAGGCGGTCGAGGCGAGCACGATCCCCGGGCCGCCGCGGGCGTTCATTGCGATCGCCAGGCTCGCGGACATGAACTTGTTCTCGCGCGACAGCCTCGCTCCCAGGTAGACGCTAGCCGCCTTCGCAACGCAGGCGAACGCGAGGAACCCGAGGAAGAACACCACGTCGAAGTGGTGGACTAGGTCGAGCTGGATCCCGATGAGCGCGAAGTAGATCGGGATGAAGAACCCGAACGAGACGCCCGCGAGCGCGTTGCGCTCTGGCACGATCTCGCCGTTTGTGGCGACGGCCACGGTGATCCCGGCAACGAAAGCCCCGTACAGCGGCACGAGACCGAGGGCCAGCGCGCCCGCCGACAGCGCGAGCATCCACAGCAGCTGGAAGGCGACCGGGCTTCGGCGGGCCAGCGGGTTGACCCGCATCCCGGTCAGCACCTTGTAGATCCGGCCGCCCACGCTGAGTGCCACGCCCAGGAAGAGCACGGCCACCACCGTGTGGTAGGCGCTGTTCTGAGCCACGCCATGGATATTCAGTACCGCGGGGACCCCGAACGCTTCGCTGCCGCTGGCCTGCACGAGCCCGAGCGCCACGGCGAGGATGACGTACAGCACGATGTCCTCGATTACCGCGACCGACAACACGATGCGGGAAAAGCGCGTGCCCAGCAGCCCGGCGTCGTGCATAATCCGCGAAATCACCGGGATGCTCGTGACCGCCACGGCCATTCCGAACACCAAGGTCAACGCCGTCTTGTTACCAGCGGTGCCGATGAAGCCGCTGACGCCCAGCACCGCCACCAGGCCGAGCCCCGCCGCGAACGGCAGCACGAGGCCGAACGAGGCGATCAGGCCGACCGTCCGCACCGTGTTGCGCTGGATCAGCCGGCGCATTTCCGCGCCCGCGGCGAACATGAGCAGCAGCAGGCCCAGCTGATAGACCGCGCCCAGCGCAGCCGCCGAGGAGCCGGTGGCCGGGAAGATCCAGTGCTGAACATCCGGGAACACTGCGCCCAGGGCTGACGGCCCAAGAAGAAGACCGCCGACGATCTCCCCGATGGCGGGCGGCTGGCGGAACCGGGCGAACAGCGCCCCGACACCATGCGCGGCAACCAGCAGGACCGCTAGCGCGATCAGCAGCCGGGCAAGATCAACATCTGTAAACGACATCTACGCCTACCTGGGTCGATCCCGCGGGGACGAGACCTGGATTTTAGTACAGTGATGCGACACAGATGTCAACTTGTCCTAATGTGGCTGACGGCTTGGCGGGGTTCCAGCTTTGTCCGTTGTCTTTCCGCAGGCGCAAGATCCCGTACCAGCGGTGCCGGGCCAAGCTCGGCGAAGCGATCGCGGAGCGACGCCGCAGGCGGCCTTGGAGCGGCAGTCGGGAGCGGGACAATCGGGGCCGGAAGACGGCCCATGCAGCACCCGGGCTTGCCTGTCGGACCGGCTTTAGCGAGCCGCGAACTGCTTCGGCAGCGACGGCGCGGGCGTGCCGGGCGGGCGCCCCCGAGCGCCGGTGACGAGCCCGAACTGGCGCGACCCCGAGGCTCAGCGCGAGTTTCTCGCCCGCATCGAGCGCTATCAGCAGGAGGGGCCGCCGTCTCCAGAGCAGCGCGTCACCCGGGAGGAAATCCGCGACAGGTACGGCGTCTAAGGCATGTAGCGATGGGAACTAGATGAAGTCGCCGAGCCATACTTCAACGCGTTAAACGCTGAAATCCAGGCGCGGCTCACAGCTTTCATGGACGCAGTCGTCCTAGTCGATCCGGTCGAATATCAGCGGCATCGCGGCGAGCGATCTGAACCGCCTGCGCTCTTACCGACGTTACATTTCGGAGACCACCATGAGGGCCTCGTGACGTTTCTGATCTATCCACCCGATGACCTGGTGCTTGTTGTCCGCCTCCAGTGGCTCGGCGACTGAGGCATCAGCCTTCCCGGCGATACGAGTGGTCGCACGGGCCAACTCCGGGTACGCGGCCTGGGGATGTTTTCCCTGGTAGCGCCCCGAGCGCGACTCGAACGCGCGACCTACTGCTTAGGAGGCACAACCACCCCAGCGCTGTGCAGACCAGCGAAAACGCACGTCACCAGCGAGCGAAACAGCAAAAGGCAGTTGCTGTCTGAACGATCTTCAACCGGCGGGCGGTACGGGCGTGCCAGCTCGTGTTCTCCTCGCTGTGGGCATCGCTGTCGGTCAACTCGTCCTCGCGCGTTGGAAAGATGTCTCCAGGGTGTTGAGCGTGGTTCACCGTCTGCGCCCGGCCAGTCCCCGCTGCTCGTGCACCCGGTGACCACAGTCAGCGAACTGAAGGCCGCCCGGACCAGTCCCGGCTGGTCACTGTCCTGACTCGTCCGCTTGTCGGCAGGTCGCGTTACAAAGGCTGGGTGCACTGTGGCTGGTGAGGATCGGAGGGATGATGCGTTGGTCGGAACTGGAACGCGCCCAGCCGGGACTGGCTGGGCTAGGGCGAGAGCGCTTGCTCGCACCTGGTGTCGTGCTCGTGGCCACGATCCGGCGAGACGGCACGCCCAGGCCCAGCCCGGTCGGGCCATTCGTGATGGGCGACGATCTGTGGTTGTCGATGCTCTGGCACTCGACCAAGGCCGCTGAACTGCTGCGCGACCCGCGCATCCTGGTGCACAGCATCGTCACCGGCCGGGACGGCGGGGAGGGAGAGTTCAAGATTCGCGGCATCGCGCGCGCTGAGCGTGACCCGGACGTCCAGGGCCGCTATGCCGATGCGGTGACGGCTGACCTGGGGTGGAGTCCCACGCCGGGTCGCTCCCATCTCTTCGCAATCAGTCTCGATGACGTGACCTTCATCCGCTACGACAACGCAACCGGAGACCAGCACGTCGCGATGTGGCCGCCAGCCCGCGAGTTCATCCGCCGGGGCGACGGCGGCACGAGCCTGCGGGGCCCGAGCCCGCGAACGACATCCTGGCCGCTGGCTAGCCCCAGATAGCTCCGCAAAGCTCAATAAGGAATGACCCCTTGCCAGGGTAAAGTTCCGTGGCAATTCCCGTCCACGGACGGATAACTACGTTAGACACCGGATACTGGGAGTTCTCCCTCCCGCTAACGTAAGAAGCTTGTTCCCAATTTCTGCCACGAGCAAAGACCTGTCAATTTACGGTCAACCGCAGTGACTGCCCTAATGTGCGGCGGATGTGGAATATCCGTGCGAGGCGGGAACCCAAACGAGCGCCCCGAGCGCGACTCGAACACGCGACCGCTTAGGAGGCACAACCACCCCAGCGCTGTGCAGGCCAGCGAACTCGCACGTCACCGGCGAACGAAACCGCCACAGGCAGTTGCTGTCTGAGCGATCTTCCCCGGGGCGACCTCGCACACCGATGTCGGCGCGCGAGCCTACGATGCGCGCATGGCGAAGCGACCTAGCGATGCGTGGCGAACCCGAGTCGAGGAGGAGGCAGCCCAAGTGGCGCAGGGTGCGCTGACACCGGATCAGACGTGCGCTGCCAAGCTCTGGCCTGAGTCGCTGCTAAACAGCACGGATGCAGCCCTCACGGGGTTCGAGGACAACCTGCGCATCCTTACGTCTCCCTCGGATGACGACGTCTTGGACACCGTCAAACGCCTCGTACTTGTCTTGAATCAAATCAACGCCCAGTACGGCGGCGCAGGCTACGAGACCGACGAGCGCGAAGAGTTGTGCGACTACATTGACGCGTCACTCTCCGAGGCCGGAATCGATGTCGAGGCGCTAACAGCACGAAGGGATATGGGACGCTGGGAAATCACGGATACATGGCGACAATGGTAGGTACCCGAAAGGCTTCATAGGCGCTGCCGAAGTCCCGCCAGGTCATCCAACCCGGTCGACTCGCTCCACCGTTATCAGGTCATCCTCAACGACATAGACAAGTCTGAATCGGCCCACACGAAGACGGTGATACTCACCTCGGTGAAAGCCGTCAGAGGGGTAAGGATCTAAGGCAAGCGCCGCTACCGCCCTGCCGATGGCGTGCATCCCGTCCTGATCTTCCATGAAGCGCCGCGCTGAAGCCCGCGCCGCCGGAGACCACTCGATCCTCACTGCTCGCGGAGTAGTTCGGCCATCGCCTCATCGTGCGAGACGGCTCCGGGTCGCCCGGCTGCTACCCACTCCTGGTGAGCCGCCAGCGTGGCCTCGACGTCAGCTTCCTCCAGCAGCTCCGGCGGCGCGTGGCGCTGTACCGCCTGGAGCTGTCGCAAATCCCCGAGCGGGACGATCGCCGCCGCCTCACCTCCGAGATGGATCACCTCGTAGGGGCCCGAGTCACCAGCGGCGGATGCGGTCATGGCAACACCGTACCGAGATCCTGTGACATTCACAGCCGCGAATCACGCCGTGGCGCGGTTAACCGGCCACTAAGCGCTGTGCACGCGATCCAGGACGACGTTTTCGCTGGTGGCGCCCCGAGCGCGACTCGAACGCGCGACCTACTGCTTAGGAGGTCTCCGCAGCCTGTGCCCTGACCTGCGCGCTGCCAGGTCAACGGCCCTGTGGCGTGCCCGTGAGTGACCGTGATTCACCGCTGATCACCGTCCGATCGGGCACGCCACGGGCACGCCGCTTGATGGTGCTTACCCTGGGTACCGGGGCTATGCCTGGACGCCGGGCGGCTTGGCCTGCGCCTGCGCGCCACTACTCGCCCCCCTGATCATCCCGAAGCCCGAGCGCCCCCGCCGGAGGCGCCCCCGTTTAACAGGCACCCCCGTCGCTGGGTTATGAGCCAGCCTTGGGCCCTGGAGGCATGTTTGCTTCCCCACGCTTGTCCTGACGCGAGCCGCTCGCTAGTGTTCGGCCATGCCCGAAGGTCGTGAGCACATTCCGGCCACGGTGAAGCGAGCCGTTCTGGTTGAAGCCGGGCATAGATGTGCCATCCCTACGTGTCAGGCAGATACCCGTGGAGATCGCACACATCGTGCCGTACGCAAAGACTCAAAATAACAGCTTTCGAGAACCTGATAGCTCTGTGCCCGACCTGTCATACGCGCTTTGATAGCTGGGCAAATCGACAGGCAATCAATGCGCCAGTACAAGGCCAACCTGTCTGTTGTGTCCAGCCGGTACAGCGATCTAGAACGCCGCGTGATCGAGTTCTTCGTGGTTAACCCGCAGCAGGACACCATCTTTCTTCCTGGTG
The DNA here is from genome assembly GCA_963723595.1 of uncultured Actinomycetes bacterium. Lineage (GTDB taxonomy): Bacteria > Actinomycetota > Actinomycetes > Streptosporangiales > Streptosporangiaceae > RYN-230. The sequence continues at coordinate 636,551 of CAVRRQ010000006.1, read as the reverse complement.
GGCTGCAACTGCTCCTTGGATACTTGGTAAAGGACGGCCTGCTAGAGATCAGGGCCAAGCTCGTCCCAGCCGTAGGCGGAATAATCTTCCCGAACGACGAGTACCACCTAACCCGACGCTGGCCAGGAGTTCGTAGGTCATCTTCGGGGTAACGAGCCACTGGCAGACGTAATTGCTTGGGCCGAGGACGTACTGGCCAAATGGCAGGCATATCTACTACGAAGGCGGTAAACCGGAGGCATTTGCGGCCACCATCAAAGATGAGTTCGGCCTGGACGTGACCAGCGATCGCACATGGGGCCAGGTTATCGACGACAGCGAAGGCGGCTCTTTTGTGTCTTATGAGTTCGACTGCCCCGCTGGGCTGCTAGGGAACATTTATTACAGCGGCCGATGGCCGATCGGGTCGTAGCTTGATGCATAGGCTGTGGTACGTCGCCATCGTTAGGGCGACCCAACGCGGGGGCCTCGGCGGCGCGCGCGAGGCCGCATTGGGCGCATGTGATCAGCTGCTTAGAAGATCGTTTCGCCTTTCCCGCTGATCAGCTTCGAGCGAGGTCGGGCGGGTTCCCTGTTCCCCGTGACTGACCGCTGCGAGCCCTCGGCGCCTGCTCGTTCTGGCGCGGATCTGGCACGGGGTGTAAGTGGGCCGTCCGGGGCCTGGGTCCGGCGTCTGGCTCGTTAGGCGCGCTAGGGTTCGGGTTGCTTAGGGAGGCGCCACGCGTGATTGATCCTGCGGCGATGGCCGCGGATGAACCTCTGGGTCCGGGCCAGTACCGGTGTGTGCTGACCCGGGCATGGTGGACAGGTCACGTTCAGCGTTCCGGGCATGACTTTAGCTGCCTGGCCGAGAACGTGATCCAGGTCTGGGTCCCTGCTGATGAGCGGGACGAGTGGCTGCTGGATCGCCGCCAGACTGGCCGCCGTATCTGGCTGGAGGGCTCCCCCGAACAGTTCGCCAGGGCTGGTGGTGGTCCGCTTGGGTCATGGCCCACGGGACGCTGGCAAGCGCCGTACGGTGATTTCTTCGCTGCGGAGTCCGGGGAGCAGCCTGGCCCGATGGAAGACTGCTGGCAGCTCCCTAACTCTCATTTCCTGGCGGCGCTGCCGCGTGATCCCAAGGCGCTCTATCAGCGGCTTCGGGCAGACAGCCCGGACGACAGGCCCGGCTATGTGGGTCCGTTCGTCTACGCCGCCGATGCGCTGCGCACCGGCCGGGTCCCTGCGGATCTGCGCGCTGCTCTGTACCGGGCCTTGCTGCTGCTGCCTGGAATCGAGGTCGGTGAAGCCGATGACCAGGACGGACCGCGGCACATTTTACTCGCTGTCGACGATGGAGTCCGGTGTAACGAGATCTTGATCAGCTCGACCGACGGCCAGTTCGCGGGTGAACGCGCCACGCTCACCCGCGATGTCCGCGGCCTGACAGCGGGAACGGTCACGACCGATACCGCAGTTAGGGTGGCCATCGTGGATGCTCTCGGCCAGCTTCCGGCTGATGCTTAACGACTGCGTGCGGATTCGCCATCAATCGCCTCTGCGCTGGCGCAGGCCACCCCTCCGGTCATCACTCCTGTCCATCTTCCTCGTAGGCGCCGAATCCTTGTGAGTGGTCGCCGGGTCTGGGGTCGGCGTAGCCGATCGCGTGCGACGGCCCGGAGGGCCGCCCTAGACGCGGTGGCCGCGAGCTGGACAATCGGAGCGAGGAAGACGGCCCCCGCTAAACCTTGGCAGCGCCTGTAGGAGCCATTTTGATCTGTGCGTTGTGCGGAGGATGGCCCGGCGTGCGGCAGGCGGGCCGCCAAAGCAGAGCCTGCCGCTGACGCCGGGCCTGCGGCGCCGCGAGGCGCCGCCTTGATCCCGCGACCGGCGAACTTGTGCCGACCTGGGACCAGGCGCTCGACGCGATAAGCGACAAGGACGAGCCGCTGCACGTGGCCCGGTTCGGCCCCCGGTTCGACGCCCAGGGCGTCATCGCCGGAAGCCGTGACGCCAACCGCTGCATCGGCTACCTCACCAAGTACCTGACCAAGCACGTCGCCGACTGCCACCAAGCCCGCACGCCCGCCGAGCACGAGCACGCCGAACGGCTGGCCGACGCTCTGCGGTACGAGCCGTGCTCGCCGACGTGCGCGAACTGGCTGCGCTACGGCGTCCAGCCCAAGAATGCCCGGCCTGGCCTGCGCCCCGGGCATTGCAAGGGCAAGGCGCACCGCCGCGAGCATCTCGGCTACGCCGGGCGCCGGGTCCTGGTCTCCCGCAAGTGGTCGGGAAAGACCCTGGCCGATCACCGAGCCGACCGGCGCGAATGGCTCCAAGCCACTCTCGGAATCACCGCGGCCGACCCGGCCCGCTACACGTGGGAGCCCGTCTCCCCCGGCGACCCCGACCACATGCCCAACGCCCAACGGCTCCTGCACGTCGTCGCCGACCGGCAACGCTGGCACGCCGCACTCACCCTGGCCAGGGCAAGAGCCAGCGGCCAGCCGACCCCGGAACTTCCGGCAACCGGGCGGGCCGCATGACCGGACGCAGCGAGGCCGTCCGGGCTGACCGCCTACTGACCGTCGCCCAGGCGGCCGACGTGCTCGGCACCACCGAACGCTTCCCGCGACGGCTGATCGAGCAGCGCCGTATCCGCTTCGTCCGGGTCGGCCGACACGTCCGCATCCCCGAATCCGCACTCCGCGAGTTCATCGAGGCCGGTCTTGTCGAGCCGGTCACCACCAGGAAAGGGAGAAAGATCGCATGAGCAAGAAACGACGCTTCGGGCGCGTCCGGCAACTAGCGTCCGGCCGATGGCAGGCGCGCTATCAGGGCCCGGACGGGTTCGACCGTGCCGCACCGGAGACCTTCGGCAGCAAGACCGATGCTGAGGTCTGGCTGACCCTCAAAGAGGCCGAGATCCTGGGCGGCGACTGGACCAATCCGGACGATGGAAAGGTCCCGCTGGCCGACTACGCGCAAACCTGGATCGCGGAGCGGCCCGGCCTCGGCCCAAGACGGTCGAGTTGTACGGCTACCTCCTGCGCAAGCACATTGCGCCGATCCTCGGCGGCCTCGCCATCGCCGACATTCAGGCCAGTAAGGTCCGGCGCTGGCGTAAGACAGCTCCTCGACTCGGGCGTCGAGCGCGGTCACCGTGGCCAAGGCGTACCGGCTGCTCAAAGCCGTCCTGAATACCGCGCTCGATGACGGCGTGATCCGGCGCAACCCGTGCCGGATCAAGGGCGCCGGGCAAGAAGAATTCACCCGAGCGGCCGACGCTGACTATCGCGCAGGTCTACGCGCTCGCCGATGCGGTCGGCCAGCGGTACCGCGCGCTGATCCTGCTGGCCATGTTCAGCAGCCTCCGCTGGGGCGAGCTGGGCGGCCTGCGGCGCTGCGATATCGACCTGGCGACCCGCACCGTCCGGGTCTACCCGGCAGCTCGCCGAGGTCACGCGGCGGCGGCTTCGACGTTCGGACCGCCCAAGTCCAGGGCCGGCAAGCGGAGTGTGCCCATTCCCAGCGGTGATCGTGCCCGATCATCCGCTGGCACCTGGCCTGCTTCGCCCAGCAGGGGGACGAAGGGCTCGTCTTCACCAGCCCGACCGGAAAGCCACTGCGGCACACCAACTTCCGGCGCCGGGTGTGGCTGGCCGCGCTTGGCGAGGCCAACCTGCCCGCATCTCATTTCCATGATCTCAGGCATACCGGAAACACCCTGGCCGCCAACGCCGGGGCCAGCCTCCGCGAGCTGATGGAACGCATGGGCCACGACAGCGAGCGGGCCGCGATTGGTCTACCTGCACAGCAGCGACGAGCGCCAGCACCAGATCGCGGACACCCTCAGCAGGCTGGCCACCGAGCGAGCTGAAACGGGGCAGCAAGCGCCAGGGCGGGCGAGTCCACCACCAGGCGATCGGGCACGCCATCGGGCACGCAAACCGGAAGCAAGCCTCTTGAAGATCATCCGCAGGAGCCGCGGAAACACGGCCTGACCTGCGATGGAAGCTGAGCGCCCCGAGCGCGACTCGAACGCGCGACCTACTGCTTAGGAGGCAGTTGCTCTATCCGCTGAGCTATCGGGGCCAGCCCGGGGCCGCGGCGGCCAGCCGCCACGACGCAGGCGCGATCTAGCGTAACCGGTCGGATGGCGGACGGGCCAGCTGACCGGCGGCCGGAGACGGCGTGACCGGGCGGCCGGGAGACGGCGTACCGCCCGGCCGGGTGACGGCCCGGCGACCGTAGGGTGGACGCAACCCCTGATAGCCATGCACGCGACCAAGGAGCCCACGCGGTGCAGGTACGAGACGTCATGACCCAGGCCACCATCACCGAGACGGCCTCCGACACGCTGCGCGCGGCGGCTGAGCGGATGTGGCGGCAGCAGACCGGGTCGCTGCTGATCTCCGAACGCGGGCGCCTGGCCGGGATCATCACCGAGCGGGACCTGCTGCGGGCGGTCGCGCTCGGCGCCGACCCGGAGAACAGCACGGTGGACGAGGCGATGACGACCGAGGTGTTCACCGTGCCGCCGGACATGCCGCTCCACGAAGCCGCCCGGCGAGATGGCGGCGCGCTGGATCAGGCACCTGCCCGTCGTCCAGGACGGCGAACTGCTCGGGGTGATCAGCATGCGCGACATCACCGGGATCTTCGCCGCGCTGAGCCCGTCGGACGTGACCGTGGAGCATGAGTTCGACCAGCTGGTCCGGGAGCGGCGCCTGGCCCGCATCGAGCACGGCGACCTCGACTGACCACCGGGCCAAGCCGTTATCTGTCCTGGATGTGCGCCGGACATCTGGAGGGCAAACCGAACAGATAACGAGGCCGCCGCCCGCCGGCGGACTCAGGGCAGCTGGATCGGGAGCTTGATGCCGTCCAGGACGTGCGGGCAGGGGCAGATCCGCTCGGCCGGAAGCTTCGCGATGACGTCGATGACCAGCTCGCGCAGCCGGGCGACGTTGCTGGCGAAGACCCGGAAGACCTCGTCCTGGGTGACGCCCTCGCCTTCCTCCACGCCGGCGTCGGTGTCGGTGACCAGCGCGACCGCCGTGTAGCAGAGGGCCAGCTCGCGGGCCAGCACGGCCTCGGGGTGGCCGGTCATCCCGATCAGGGACCAGCCCTGGGCCGCGTACCACTGGGACTCGGCCCGGGTCGAGAACCGCGGCCCCTCGATCACGACCAGCGTCCCGGACTCGGCCAGGTCCCAGTCCGCGGCGCGGGCGGCCGCGATGGACTGGGCCCGGCCCGTCGGGCAGTACGGGTCCGCGAACGGGACGTGCACCGCGCCCCGCTCGTCGTAGAAGGTCTGGGCGCGGCCGGAGGTCCGGTCCACGAGCTGGTCGGGGATGGCCAGCCGGCCGGGACCGTGCGCGGGGTTGAGCGAGCCCACGGCGGTCGGGGCCAGGATCTGCCGGACGCCGAGCGAGCGGAGCGCCCACAGGTTGGCCCGGTACGGGATGCGGTGCGGCGGGAAGCGGTGGTCACGGCCGTGGCGCGGGACGAACGCCACCTTCCGGCCCGCGACCTCGCCGGTCACGATGGGGTCGCTGGGCAGCCCGTACGGGGTGTCCACGCTGACCTCGTCGGCGGACTCCAGGAACTCGTAGAAGCCGGATCCGCCGATCACGCCGATGTCGGCGCGGGCCAGGTTGGGCAGGCTCGCCCCGGTGCTGCCGACCTCAGCGGGATGGCTCATCGCGTCTGCGGGTTGACTCACGCGGACAGAGTAGCGAGCAGCGCCGGGCCTAGGCGGCCGGCGCCGAACTCTTGCTGCCCTTTTTGTCGCCGGAGCCCGACGAGGACCCGGAACCGGACGACGACGAGCCGGACGAGCCCGATCCGGAGCCCGAGGAGCTAGAGCCCGAGGACGACGAAGACGACGAGTCCGAGCCCCGACCCCGAGCCGGAGTCCTTGGACGCCCCGGACGAGTCCGACGACTTGGCGCCGGCCGATTCCTTGTCCTTCTTGCCGGGGCCTTCCTTCCCGGGCCGTCTTTCCCGGCGCCGTCTTTCCCGGGGCCGTCGCTGGACGAGGCCGTTCCGGCTGTCGGTGCGGTAGAAGCCGGACCCCTTGAACACGATGCCGACGGGCGAGAACACCTTGCGCAGCTTGCCCCCGCACGCCGGGCACACGGTCAGCGGGTCATCGGTGAACTTCTGCACGACCTCGACCTGCTCGCCGCAATCTGTGCAGGTGTACTGGTAGGTCGGCACGATCTCTCCTCTTGTGGCCTGAGGGGCAGTCCTTAGCACTCCCCGTCCACGACTGCTAAATGGTAGCTCATAGCCACGCCGGCCTGGTCATTCCCTGGGCAGGCGCGTGACCCCCACAGCGGGCCGCGCGATCAGGCGGACCCGCTGGTCATGCGCCCCGGAAGGGACGTGGCGAACGAACTCGCTGTCGTACAGCAACGCCATGGTGGGCACTGGTGTTCCGACCCTGGCCAGGGCCCGGTCGTAGCTGCCGCCGCCCCGCCCGAGCCGCATCCCCGAGTGATCCACCGCGACCGCGGGCACCAGCACCAGGTCGGCGCTGCTGATCGCCCCGGTCCCGCGCGGCGGCTCGGCACGGCTCAGCGAGCCACCGCGGCCCGGGCCGCAGCGAGTCCGGGCCCTCGTAGGAGGCCCAGTCCAGGTCGCCGTCGGGGAGCAGGATGGGCAGCAGCACGTAGCTGCCCCGCTTCCACAGCGCGAACAGCAGCCCGTGGGTCTCCGGCTCGCTGCCGATCGAGTAGTACGCGGCCACCGTGCCGGCCATCTGGGTCTCGGGCAGGGACAGGATGGCGTCCCGGATGTCCCGGCCGGCCCCGGCCCGCTCGGCCGGGGTGAGCTGCCGCCGGGCGGCCAGCAGCCGGTCCCGCACCGCGGCCTTGTCCCGGTTAAGCCCCTCGTTGTCCCGGTTAAGCCTCTTGTCGTCCCGGTTAGCGCCACCCTCGGCGGGAAGGGGAGCCTCACGCGCGTCCACGCTGCGAGGTTACTGTGACATTGCTGATAAACGGCCGCCGGGACCCCGGCCCGGATCATGCCGGCCGCGCCGCCCGGCTAGGGTACGAAGATGCCTGACAGCACCGCGACGAAGGTCACGAAGGCGGTCGTCCCCGCGGCGGGCCTGGGAACCCGTTTCCTGCCCGCGACCAAGGCGACCCCCAAGGAAATGCTGCCCGTGGTGGACAAGCCCGCCATCCAGTACGTGGTGGAGGAGGCGGTCGCCGCCGGGCTCGATGACGTCCTGATGATCACGGGGCGCAGCAAGCGGTCCATCGAGGACCACTTCGACCGCAACTACGAGCTCGAGGAAGCCCTGATCGCCAAGGGCGACAAGGAGGGCCTGGCCCTCATCCGCGACTCCGCCGACCTGGCCACCGTGCACTACGTGCGCCAGGGCGACCCGAAGGGTCTCGGCCACGCGGTGTCTGCGCGGCCAAGCACGTGGGCCACGAACCGTTCGCGGTGCTCCTCGGCGACGACTTCATCCACCCCGACGACCGGCTGCTGCAGCGGATGCTCGAGGTCCGGGAGCAGCCGCGGCGGCAGCGTCGTGGCGCTGATGGAGGTCGAGCGCGACCAGGTGTCCAGCTACGGCACCGCCGCGATCGAGCCGACCGACGAGGACGACGTCGTCCGGATCACCGACCTGGTCGAGAAGCCCGCCCCGGAGGACGCGCCCAGCAACTGGATCATCATCGGCCGCTACGTGTGTGACCCGGCCGTGTTCGAGGTGCTGGAGCACACCGAGCCGGGCCGCGGCGGCGAGATCCAGCTCACCGACGCGCTCAAGGACCCTGGCGCAGATGGACCCGGCCGACGGCGGCGGCGTGTACGGCGTGCTGTTCCGCGGCCGCCGCTACGACACCGGCAACAAGGTCGACTACCTGCGCACCCTGATCCAGTTCGCGGTCGAGCGGCCCGATGTGGCCGAGGAGTTCGTGCCCTGGCTCCGCAAGTTCGTCGACAACCTGCCGTGACCGAGGGCCCCTCGCCGCGGGCAGGGTCGCACGCGGACCCGCCGCTGGTCCCCGTCGAGCAGCACCTGGCCGACGTGCTGGCGGCCATCCGCCCGGTCGAGCCGGCCTGGGTTCCGCTGGCGGGCGCGCTCGGGACCGTGCTGGCCGAGCACGTCACGGCCAGCACGCCGCTGCCGTCGTTCGACAACTCCGCCATGGACGGCTACGCGGTCCGGGCCGCCGACCTGGCCGGGGCCAGCGCCGACACGCCGGTCACGCTGGAGGTCCGCGGTGAGATCGCCGCGGGCGACACCGGCGACTACCGGGTCGAGGCCGGGCAGCCTGCCTGCAGATCATGACCGGCGCCCGGCTGCCCGAGGGCGCCGACGCCGTGGTCCCGGTCGAGTGGACCGACGGCGGCACCGGGTCTGAAGCCAGCCTGTCGTGGCCTCCGCCAGGCCCCCGAGCCGAGCATGCGGTCCGCCACCGCGGCGACGACGTGGCCGAGGGCGACGTCCTGCTGCCCCAGGGCACCCTGGTCGGCCCGGTGCAGATGGCCCTGCTGGCCGCGTCCGGCCACGGCGAGGTGCTGGCCCGCACGCCGCCCCGGGTCGCGGTCATCTCGACCGGCAACGAGCTGGTCGAGCCGGGCACTCCGCTGATCCCCGGGCCAGATCTGGGAATCGAACAGCTTCATGCTGGCCGCGGCCGCCCGGCGGGCCGGCGCGATCGTCCGGCGGCACCGGCTCCGCGACGACCCGGCCGTGGTGCTCAGCACCCTGGAAGGCCTGGTCAGCGACGCCGACCTGCTGATCACCAGCGGCGGGGTGAGCATGGGCGGCGAGCACGACGTGGTCAAGGCCGCCCTGTCCAAGCTGGGCACGATCACGTTCCGCAAGGTCGCCATGCAGCCCGGGATGCCGCAGGGTTTCGGCGTGCTCGGCCCGGACGGCACCCCGATCTTCACCCTGCCCGGCAACCCGGTCAGCGCGTACGTGTCGTTCATCTTGTTCGTGCAGCCCGCGCTCGATGCCCTGAAAAATCTTTCTCCGCAACGAAAACCGCTGGTGGCAGGCGGCCCTCACCATGAGCGTGCGGTTCCCCGCGGGGCCGGCGGTCGTATCTGCGGGGCATGCTCGATCCGGCCCGGGAGACCGTGGTCCCGCTGACCGGGCAGTCGTCCCACCAGCTTGGCGCGCTGGCCCAGGCCAACGCGCTGATCATCGTGCCGGAGGACGTCACCCGGATGGAGGCCGGCGACGGCGTCGACGTAATGTGCCTGCCATGACCGGTGCCAGCGCTGACGGTGGCCAGTTCGAGGACGGCTGAGCCGGGCACGGCGAGGTGCCGCTGCTCTCCATCTAGACCAGGCCGGGCACGCCCGGATGGTCGACGTGTCCGGCAAGGACGTGACCGCGCGGCAGGCCCGGCGCGTCGGGCCGCGTGCTGCTGTCCGCGCAGAGCCGTCGGGCCCTCCGGGCCGGTGAGGTGCCGAAGGGTGACGCGCTCGCGGTGGCCCGGATCGCCGGGATCCAGGGGGCGAAGAAGACGCCGGACCTGATCCCGCTGTGCCACCCGATCGGGCTGCACGCGGTCATCGGTCGAGCTGACCGTGGAGGACGACGGGGTGGCGATCACGGCGGTGACGCGGACCGCGGACCGGACGGGCGTCGAGATGGAGGCGCTGACCTCGGTGACCGTGGCCGCGCTGGCGCTGATCGACATGATCAAGGCGGTGGACCCGGCGGCGGTGATCACGGACGTGCGGGTCGAGGAGAAGACCGGCGGCAAGACCGGATTGTGGCGCCGGTCATGAGCCCGTGGTCCCGGTCATGAGCCCGTGGTCCCGGTCATGAGGATGTGGTCCCGGTCATGAGGATGTGGAGCCGGTCATGAGCGACGCGTGGAGTGAAGCGACGGATGGCGGGATGGCCCAGGGCCCGGTGATCCGGGCGCTGGCCATCACGATCTCGAACCGGGCCTCGGCCGGGGTGTACGACGACAAGTCCGGGCCCGTGCTGGCCGGCCTGCTGGCCGAGGCCGGGTGCGTCGGTGGACACCCAGGTCGTCCCGGACGGCGACCCGGTCGAGCAGGCCCTGCTGGACGGGGTCGCCTCGGGCTACAGCGTGATCGTGACGACCGGCGGGACGGGCCTGACGCCGGGTGACCTCACCCCGGAAATGACCCGGAAGGTCATAGACCGGGAGGTACCCGGCATAGCGGAATCGATCCGGGCCGCGGGCGTGGCGGCCGGGATCCCGTCGGCCATGCTGTCCCGCGGCCTGGCGGGCCTGGCGGGCGATGTCCTTATCGTTAACCTGCCAGGGTCCACCGGCGGGGTGAAAGATGGCATGCGGGTGCTCACCCCCGTCCTCGCCCACGCCGTTGACCAGGCCCAGGGCGGAGATCACCCGCGTTCGGGGTGATTGGCCGCAGCTACGGCCGGGCATCACCGGGCATAACCGCCGTGGACCGGGAAGCTGGGACAGTACGTTACAGCGGTGTATTCATCGGGTGTCCGCGTAGCGTTCCGATCGCTAACGGGGGAATGATGGGCCACGTGGGACGAATGCGCGGCTGGCCAGTCACGATCGCGGAACCGGCACTGCTGGATGCCCCGATCGGGCTGCGGCCCGTGCGGGCCCGGGACGCAACGACGTGGCGTGACGCCCGGGTGCGGAACGCGGACTGGCTGCGCCCCTGGGAACCCACCAACCCCGAGACCCCCTTGTACCGCTCCACCATCAGCCCGTATCTGTCCATGGCCCGCACCATGCGCCGGGAGGCCCGCCAGGGCCTGGCCCTGCCCTGGGTGATCACCTACGGCGGCCAGTTCGCCGGGCAGCTCACCGTGGGCAGCATCGTGTGGGGGTCGGCCCGGACCGCCCAGGTCGGGTACTGGATCGACGAGGCGTTCGCGGGCCGGAATGTCACCCCGACGGCGCTGGCCATGGCGCTGGATCACTGTTTCTTCGTGGTCGGGCTGCATCGGGTCGAGGCCAGTATCCGGCCGGAGAACCAGGCTTCCCGGCGGGTGGTGGAAAAGCTCGGGTTCCGCGAGGAAGGGCTGCGGCGCCGGTACCTGCACATCGACGGGTCGTGGCGCGATCACCTCTGCTACGCCCTGACGGTGGAGGACGTGTCCGGGGGGCTGCTGCCCCGCTGGCGCAACGAGTTGTCGGCCCGGCGGGCCGGGGCCCGACGACCGGCTGGGCGGCGGCGGTCGGCAGGCGGCTCGGCTGGCGGCAGGGCCTGGCGGGCCGGGACTACGTGATCTGACCCGTGATCTCACGACACACCGGGCCTAATACTGTTCATCACCTGCGCTGGCCCTTACCGTGCGTGACGTGAGCAAGCCCGCCACGCGGCCATCCATGCGTGCCTTCAGGTGCTGCGTGGCCCCGTGCCGGGCTGATCCGGCTCTGGTGGCTCCCTGGTCGGCGGGTGTGGCCCGGTGAGCAGCGCCATCCTCTACTTCGCGATCGTGGCCATCTGGGCCGGGGTCCTCATGCCCCGCTGGCTGCGCCCTGGCCGCCGGCGCCGGTACGAGGTCACCGAGCACTTCGAGATGCACACCGAGGTCTACGAGACCGAGGCCGAGCACCGGGACCGGGCGAGAGATCCCGCAGCGCGCGGTGACCGAGCGCGAGTTCACGGTCGAGGAAGAGATCACCTGGACCGCGGAGGACGCCGCCGGGCGGCACGCCAACATCCTCAAGGCCCGCCGCCGCATGCTCGGCACGCTCGTGGCCTCACGGTCGATGCGCTTGCGATCGCGGTGCTGCAGGTCGCCGCCTCTGGGTCCTCATCCCGCCCGGGTGATGCTGGGCGCGTTCGTGTTGCTGCTGCGTGAGGCGTCACGCACCGATGCTGAGCAGGCCCGCAGGCGTACCCACGCCGAGGAGATGCGCCGCCGGCGGTCCGGGGTGGGGGCCGAGCGCGAGGCTGCTCCGGTGACCGCTGAGACCTTTGAGCGCGTGGTCAGCAAGCCGGTAGCGCCGGACGCGGCCGAGCAGGCCGGAGCCGGTCATCGAGGTCATCGCCTACTCCGCCGAGATCATCGACATCTCCGGCCGGGTCAACGACCAGCTCTACGACCAGTACACCGACGCCGCCAACCGCGCCGTCGGCGACTGACGCCCGCGGTGCCGGGCAGGCCTGGCGGTGCTGGCGGGTTCTCGCGCCTCTGCGGAGGGACCCGGAGCTGCGGATCGCGCGGGCAGGCCTGAGGGTTTGCTAGGCTGGCCGACGTTCCAGGGGCTGTAGCGCAGTCCGGTAGCGCACCTCGTTCGCATCGAGGGGGTCAGGGGTTCGAATCCCCTCAGCTCCACCTTTTGGATCTCGTCCCTGACCAGGTACGACGCTCTTTCGGCGACCCCATCCCGGCTTCGGAATGGGGTCTTCCGCTGTGCTGGGAGGATTGGGAGATCATCTTCTCCCTGTCTCCTGCCCTCCCGGCTGCTGCGGGTGAGGGCAACTGCCGGCCCGGCGTGGGTGGGCTACTGAGCGGGTGGCCACCCCACGCCGGGTCTGGTCAGCTCACCGGCTCGGTGAAGACGGCGCCGGAGGCGATCAGGACGGCGTGACCTGGGTCGATCACGAGGGCGGTGGCCACGTCGGTGGCCGGGAATGTGGTGGCGGCGCCGAAACTGCCGCCAGGCGGGCTGGTGAGCACGCTCAGGCCACTGGAGGTATCCATGGCCGCGACGAAGGTCCCGGCGGTATCGCCGGCGACCATGCCCAGGCTGGAAGAGGCAGCTAGCACCACGGGGGTGCTCCAGGTGCTGCTCCCGACCGGGAGCCGGATCAGGTCCACCGAAGACCCCTGCTGGTAGACGGTGATGACGTCACCCGCGCCGTCGATCGCGGTCTCGTAGTCGGGTTCGGCGCTGCTGGGCCCGGGCAGGGGGAGTCCCACGGGGGTGCTCCACGTTCCGGCCGCCGAGCGGGTGGTCACATTGTGGACAGTCGCCGTCGTCTTGAGGGCTGAGGCCACTGACGCCTCACCTGAGTTGCTGAGTACCACATCGGTGTGCCCGTGCAAGTAGCCGCTGTTGACCTGCGGGACGCTGCCCAGGGCAGGGCTTTCGTAGGCGTCGAGGGTGACCGGCGTGGCCGGGCCGCTCGCGGGGGACGTGCGGGTCACGTCGGCGGCGAGGGTGACCGGCGCGCCGAAGCCGCCCAGGATCGTGCCGGAGGTGGCCATGATGGTGCGGGCCGGCTCGGCCCAGGTGACGACGGCCGATCCGGCGGAGTTCACCGCCAGGCCTAGCGCGAACCCGTCAACCGCCGGGTCCAGGGTGTTGACCGCCGTCCAGTTGCCGCCGACCGGGAGGCTCGCGGTCCTGATCTGCCTGCTGCCCCCGGTCCAGGCGACGATCGCGTTGCCTGGACCGTCCATGCCGATCACCGGGCCGCCGAAGGCATCGGTGCTGACATTGACCGGGGCGCTCCACGTCCCGCCGGGCGGCCGGACACTGGCCTGGATCACCGGTGTGGTAGCCGGCCCGCCTTCCCACGCCACCATGGCTCGGCCGCTGGGGGCGATGGCCACGGCCGGGTTCTCGCCTGTGTCGATGGTGAGCGGCGCGGACCAGGTCAGCCCGTTGGCGCTGGTGGCCACCACGACAGACGACTCACCTTGGGCGCCGGTTGTAGAGGCGGCGACCTGCATGCCGGACGCATTCTCGGCGAACCCCTGGCTGCCCACGCCGAAGGGCAGCGGGAGGGCCGCCGACCAGGTGCTGGCGGCCTGCGCGGGAAGCGCCACGGCAGCAGCAGTAATCGGCGTGATCAGTAGTACGGGCAGCGCTATCGCGCCACGGCGGATGAATCGGGACATGGCAAATCCTTCTTCCTACGGGTTCTTCGGAGTCACCTATTCCCCGGTCAGCAAGATCGCGTGCCGGGCTCCCCAGGCCATATGCGGGAATCACGGATCACATCTGTCAGGGGACACCTCCTCCGGGAATGTCCCGCCGATGAGGCTCAGCAAGAACGCGCAGGCCGTCGGCCATGTCGCAGCCGGTAATGGCGATCTCCACCGGACTACCTGGTCCCGGCGGGCCGCCTGCCCCGGCGCTGCCCACAATGGCTCTCTCATCCAGAACCCCCGTTAAGGACACGTCCGCGGCCGTGTGATGGTTCAACAGGGTGACTGGACCAAGGCATGGGGGATGAAGATCTCCGATCGGGACATTCACCGAGAGCGCGTCGCGGGACGACGGCTCATTTCTCAGTAGCTTCGCTATCTCACCCAACGCCGGGATTCTCAGCGAGACGAATCCGGGGACCATCACGGTTAAGGACAGCCTGGGCGGGTCCGCCACGATCGCGCTGACCGTAAGCCTCATGTACAACTAAACGCCCGATACCAGAACACGGATCTCCGTTCTGCCGCCTGCCGCGGTAGGCCCGCGGGCGCTCAGGTCAGGGCAGATGATCACCTTCGAGGTGATTCTCACGATCCTGATCGCGCCCGCGGGTCCTATCCGCTGGCATCGTGCTTCTTCCGCCGTGACATCGCCACGATCTACGCCGACTACGTGTCCGACGAGGCCGGCCAGCTGAACCCGCCGGTCAACGAGATGGTCAAGATCGGGCTGTGGATCGAGCTCTACGTCGGCGTCGGGTTCATCGTCGGGCTTGGGCTCGGCTCCCTCATCGGCCAGCGCACCGTGCCCATCATCATGCTGATCGCACTCGAGATCATCGTGACCCCGATCCTCGCCGCCCACGTGATCCCGTATTTCCTGGACGGCCAGCGGCTCGTGGTCGGCATCCCGCTGGACCAGCTCCGGCCCGCCGGCCTGGCCGTGGGCCAGGGTGGCCCCGGAGGTGGCCCGGGCCCGGGCCGGGTGCTCTTCGGCGGGCGCGCCGCGCTGGACATACCGCCGATGCCCACCTGGGCGATGATCACCGTGATCGCCGGCTGGATCGTGGGCTGGTCGGGAATCGGTGCCTGGAGGATGGTCACCCGCGACGCATGATCACCGCCCAGCCGCTCTTGGATGCGCTGCCGTGGAGCGGTGATCTCAGCGCCACCATCACGTGGGTAGCGATCGGGCTGCTCACGCGATGGTGGCCTGCCAGCGGCACGCCGCGATGTTCAACATCGCGAATTGAGATCCTGAACAGCTCGCTACGAGGCCTCTGACGCAGACCCTTGACCCTATGCTGCGTCTCGAAAGCATGCTGCTCTTGAAAGCCCGATCGGCCGCTCCGCAGATGAGTAAGGCAGGGTGACCTATGGATGAGCACGATGTCGAGGCGGTTGTCATCCCACCGCATGAGTCAGGACTGCTCCTCCTGACCGGAGCAGCCGAGCTGGTGACAGACGCGATTCTGGACCTGGGGTTGGAGCTCGACTACGTGCAACGCGAGGTATCGCAGGACGGTGCGGGCGTTACGTGTGTTCGGGTGGATCCCGAGGACGAGTCTTTCGACGAGGTGCAACAACGCATCTCGTCTGCGCTGGCGGATCTGATCGCCGGCACCCCGGAACTGGACGGCTGGACGCCGCGGGTGCGCCTCGGCGAGATATCCCACGACTACGACGAGGATGCGCCGGAGCTTGACGACATCGAGGCGTTGGCCGAGCACCTGCTGCCCTCCGGGGATGAAATCGTCGAGTTGCTCATGCGAGACATTCAGCACGAGCGATCGGTCTACGCCGATAGCCAGCTGTTCCGGGCGTTTCCGGTGGACGAGCTCGCTACTGAGGACTTGAGCAGCCTTGGCTCGCAAGAGCGTGCCGCCGCTCACCGTCGCGCCTCCGCGCTGGCCGGGTGCCTCATACAAGCATCAGTGATGGTTGTCGATCAGCTCATTGGGGACGTGACTGAACTTCGGAAGCATGAGGGCACTGCCGACGAGAGAATCGCGATGACGTGGGTGTTCAGCGATCTGCCTCCGCGCTTCGCCGCGAACTACACGGCGCTCTTCGCGCAAGAGTTCCTCGTTGCCTTCGTGGACGTCACCAGCCTGCTGACCCGGGGCTGGGAACCTCTGGCGTGCGTGGCCCAGGAGCTGGGCCTACGGATACTGCTCAACCACGTCGAAGTGGTCGCGGAGGCGGCTGACGCAGCCTTGCCCGACGACTGGCGTGGGCACCTCGAAGACCTTCTCTTCGAGGACCTGGACCATGAACTGTTGTATGACCCAGCTCACGACGGCATCGAAGAAGATCCGGCGGCCCAGCCCCCTGGGATGGCCCCGATGCGGTTCGCGGACTGGTTCAGGCCATTCAACGACGAGCGCACGCTGCCGCCCTACGCGCTGCCCGCCCCGCCTTCCGCTGACGCCTCAATGCCGTAGCCGCGTGCGGTACCGGGCCCGTGTACCCCGGCGAGAGAATCGGGGTCCGGCTCCGTCACCGGCCAGCCTGACACCCGCAAACAAGGCAACCGGCTGACCGGGAGGCGCCGGTTCCTGACTGCTGGGCGCCTGTACACCTGGCCATGGGGGTATAGAGGCAGCGGGGCGGAGCGCACTGGCGGAACTGGGGGAAGGGCGGTCGCATGCAGGCACCTAGCGGGAAAGGGCTCTGCGGGCGGAGCGCCCGGCTGGCAGGGCGCGTGTGGCGCGATGGAGAGTGAGCAACTGTTCTCGGCGGTCGAGGCCACTCGTGCTGCGGATGCGGCGGAGGATTTGCGGTTGCTGCAGTGTTACGAGCCGGTGCTGCGCTTTACCCGGGGTGAGCTTTTCCTGCCCATGGCGGTCGAGGACTATCTGGAGAAGTGCAGTTTGTGGAGGTCGGCCGGCGTCCGGCGGTCGTGGGGCAGGCGCCGGCACGGGGAACGGGTGTGCGCGCCCGGCGAACTAACTCCGGCTCTCCTGGCTCAGGCCAGCGCGCCGCTGAGCCGCGATCTGTCGCTACGTTTCGTGCAGCGCTCGCTGGGGTGGCGGGAGTTCCGCGCCTGGCGCCACGCCGCGGGCCGTCCGCGGCTGGCCGCAGGGAGCAGCCGGCTCGCCGCCGTCGGCCTGCTGGGCCGGCTCATCGACGCGATGATGCGGTTGTCGCTGCTGCTGCGCGGGCGCGTGCCCGGCGGCACCGCAGCAGCGGCCGAGCAGACCTACCGGTCACAGGCCGACCCGGACAACTGCCCGTACTACGGCCGGGTCACCCGCGACCGGGGTTTCGTTGCGTTGCAGTACTGGTTCTTGTACGCGATGAACGACTGGCGGTTGACCTTCGGCGGTGTCAACGACCACGAGGCCGACTGGGAGCAGGTCACTGTGTTCCTGCCCGACCCGCCGGATCAATCCGCCCGGCCGGCCTGGGTGGCGTTCTCCTCCCATGACGAGGCCGGTGATGACCTGCGCCGGAGGCCGGACGACCCCGACCTGCAGTGGCGGGACACACACCCGGTCGTCTTCGCTGGCGCCGGATCGCACTCAGGCGCTTACCTGCCGGGCGATTACCTGGTCACCGTCGAGCCGCCCGCGCTCCGTCGCCTGCTCGCCGCAGTGCGCCACGTGGGCCGGCTGCTGTTCCCATGGACACGCACGGACGCCGGCACCGCGTTCGGCATCCCGTTCATCGACTACCGCCGGGGGGACGGTCCCGGCGTGGGACCCGGCGAAGCGAAGAAATGGCGCCCGGTCCTCGTGGACGACCAGACCCCCTGGCTGCATGACTACCGGGGTCTTTGGGGGCTGGACACCGGCGACCCGTTCGGCGGGGAGCGCGCCCCGGCCGGCCCGCGTTATGAGCGGGGTGGTTCGGTTCGACAGTGCTGGTCGGACCCGGTGGGATGGGCCGGCCTGGACAAGGAGGCACCCTCCCCCGCAGCGGAGCAGCGGGCCGTGGCAGGCCGGATCGCTGAGATAGACGCCCAGCTCGCCGCAGCTACGGAGGACGTCGAAGCCCGCGGCGATGAACTGCGCCGCGCCCGGGCCGGCATCCGGGCGCTGAGCAGCCGCGGGAGCCAGGCGGATCCCACTGCGCTGTCCGCATTGGAGAACTCCGTCGCGCAGGCACGGGCACGCCGCCAGGCACTCGCGGAAGAACTGGACGCCCTGGTGCATGCCTCCATCCACGGCCTTCCCCGGGAGGAGCCGCACGCGCACCTGCGGCACCGGGCGCTGCCGAACGTCAACCCGGCCCGCACCCGCAGCCGCGCTCTGCGAGTGTGGTCCAGCCTCTCGGCATCATTCCTCCTGGCCGGGCTCGCAGTGGTTATCCTCGGCCATCTCGGCGCCCTGGTGCCCGCCTTCGGCGCGGTGACGCTCGTCATGCTGAGCGCGGAAGCGTTCGCCCAACGTCATCTAGCGCGATTCCTCGCCGGCCTGGTCGCTGTGGCTGCCGTGGCCGCTGCGGTCTTTCTGGCAGTCTGGGCCGCCGCAGGCCACTGGCGCTCGGCCACGGCAGCCCTGCTCATCCTGGCCGCCGTCGCCCTGTTGCTGGCCAACATCCGCGACTTCTTCATCAAACGCTGAGACCCACTATTGCGGGCCCGTCCATGAGCAGGGCTCAGGTGATGAGCGTGCGACCCACGGACTGGTGCCGGCCCTTCAACTACGACAGGACACTCCTGCCCTACGCTCTCCCCGCCCCGTCATCCACTGACGCAATGCCGTAGCCGGGGACGGCACCGGGCCCGTACCCGGCGAGGTCCGCGAGAAGCTGGTCGCCCACTGTCTCCTCATAAACGGCGTGGCCCTCGGCGCGCATCGTCTCGCGCAATCCTGGATCCCAGGGCGTGTCCACCGGATCCCCACCCAGGCGAACACCGGCGCGGGCCGCCAGGCGGTAATCACTGGCACCCATCCGCCAGGCCCGCCCGCCGTAGCGAGTGATCACATCAGCCGCGATCGCGACACCGGGCCAGTCGAAGTCGCCGTGGTACCAGAGTTCGGCCCCGGCTCCGACCGCCAGACCTACCACCCGGTGAAAGGCCGTCGACGGCCGTCCCTCCGTGCACACCAGCGGCGGGCAGGCTGCACCCAGTTCCGCGCAGGCCCTCCGCAGCACCGCCGGGTTCTCACACACGAAGATCCGCGGGCAGGCCACCTGGATCGGATGGGCGGCCAGTTGGTGCAAGGTCACCTGGAAGGGCGTGCCGTACCGCGCCGCACCGGTCAGCCACTCGCCCAGCCCCTCCCCCTCCGCAGGCAGATTCAGCACCAGGACGCGGCTGGCCAGGTCATCGACCAGGACGCCGGCCCGGTCCCACAGTTCCCGCCGCTCCGCTGCGGACCCGGGACGCGGGACGCCAGCCCGGAGCGCGAGGGCCCGCAGGACGAGCGTGCCCAGCCCCGTCCCGTGATTGAGCGCCTTCGTGTCCCCGGTGATCTGCGCGGCCAGCGCGGGCAGGGCGATCGGCCCAGAACCGGCCAGCCCAGCACCGGCCAGCCCAGCACCGGCCGGCCCCGCCCGCCGGACGTCCAGCCAGGAACTCCAGCACGCGGACCGCCTGCCCGAGCAGCCCGCCATCGTCCTGGGTAGCCAGCCGGGTCAGCGTGCCGTCCTGGCGCAGCTCACCCAGCCACTTCCGGTACCAGTCATAGGACAGATAGAGCGGGCTCGCCTCGGCCAGGGCGGCCAGTTCTGCCCGTGACGCCGCGAGCGACGCGGCCGCCGCGGGCCGATTCCGCAGCGGCCCACCCAGCTCGGTCAGAAGCGGCACCAGCCCGTGGCCGGTCCCACGGGAAACCGCCGCATCCAGGGCCTCCAACGACACGGTGAGCCGCCTGGTCCCGGCGGACTGGTGCACGCCGGTGATGCCGATGATGGCCTTGCGTTCCGCATCATCCGGGTCGGCGACGCTGATCCGCCCGGTCAGGACCCCGCCGGTCCGCTCCAGCGACCTGCGTGCGGCCGCCAGCAGCCGCCGGTACTCCGGTCCCCGGTAGCGCTCCACGGCGCCCGCCCCTTCACTCACCCGGCGTCCTCGTCGCTCTCGTCCTCGCCCCCGTCATCCCCGGAGCCGGCGCCGGAGCCTCCGGACCCCAGCTGCAGCACGTCCCCCACCCCCGCGGGCACGTACCGGCTCGGCCGGAACCCGAGCAGCTCCGCGGCCAGCTCCTCATTCCCCGCGAAGCCCGCACTCGCGTCCAGCAACTGCTCCCCGTCCCACAACGCGAGCAGCGTCGACAACGTGTGCGCGGCCTTGTCATGCTGCATGTCGTAGTGCGCGATGACCGGCACGGTCGGGTACGTGACCCACAGATCATGCCCGGTCATGAACAGGTCCAGGTCGAACTTGACCGTCAGCCCGAGCAGCTCCGGCTTGAACGTGTCGTCGATCCCGGCGAACGCCTCGTCCAGCGCGATCAGCCGCGGGCAGTCAGGCTTGGAGGAGGAGTACAGCGCGTTGGCCGCGGCGAACAGCGGCAGGTGAATCGCGGCGGACTTCTCCCCGCCGGACATCTCCGAGTGCTTCTTGCGGGTCAGCCGCTCAGGCGGGCTCCCCGGCTGCAGCAGCCGCAGCTCGAACGTGTGCCAGGACCGGTAGTCCAGCACCGAGCCGAGCACTTCCCGGTAGGTGTCCCGGGGGTTCGCGGCCCGGTGGTCGTGGATCATCGCGCGGAGCAGGCCGCGCAGCTCCGCCAGCCCGTCCGCGCCCAGGCCGGCGGCGTCCCGGTCGAGCAGCCGGGACACCCGGGCCTGCTGGTCGGTGAGCTTGTCGGAGCGGACCCAGCGGATCCCGACGGCCATGCCGGACGACATGGGCTTGGACCGGGTGTCGGCGTCCATCTGGTCCACCAGGTCCTTGGCCGCCAGCACCCGCGAATGGATCTGCTGGGCCAGCGCGGTGAGCAGCGAATCCTCCAGCACCGTGCGCTCGCGCTGCTCGAGCAGGATGCCCTGGTTCTCCACATCCTCCGCGATCTTGCGGGCGAAGCCCGCGGCGGGCACCCGGCCCTCGTTGGTCACCACGTCCACGTAGAACGGCGCGTCCCCGGCCAGGTCGGCCTGGTACCCGTCCTCGCCCGACTTGAGTGAGGTCTCGAAGTCCCGGTACGCGGTCCACATCCGGTCCACGGTGCCCTTCAGCACCCCGTCGGTGACCGCACGCCCGGCGCGGGTCGCGGCCGCGAACGCGTCCAGCACGGTCGCCGCGGCGCCGGGCAGCACCTCCCGGATCACCTGCTCCGGATCCGCCGGCTGGCCCGCGGCCGCCTCATCCCCCGCCATCAGCCGGTCCACCAGTTCGCCCGCAACCCGCTGCGGGTCAGGCCATTGCGCAGCAGCGGGCCACGGGGCGCTCTCGGTCACCTCCAGCAGCGGCCGCAGATCTGCCTGCGTGTAGGGCTCGAACGCGGCCGCCTGCGTGACCAGCTCGCCCATGGCCGCCGCCAGGGCACTGCGGCCGTGCGACAGGTCCCGCTGCGCCCCCACGACCTTGTCGTGCGCGCCGGACTCCTGGATGCCGGCCGCCTTCCGGTCGGCCCGGGCGGCCGACAGGCGGTGTTCCGTTCCAGGATCTCGTCGCGGATCTGCTCGTACTCCGCGCCGCTGGCCCGCTCATCGACGCTGAGCTTCTCCGCGCCGGCGACGTACAGCGCCTGGTTCTCCGCCAGGAGCTCAGCGGCTTCGGCGTTGTCGCTGGTGAGATGACTTACGCGGTCAAGCCGTTGGTGCAAGTCCTGCTCGATCGCGGCCAGCTCCCCGCGGGTGCGGACCAGGTCTTCGGCCGCGCGCGCGAAGTCGGCGACCGCACGCTCGACCGTGTCCAGCTCGTCGGCGCTGGCGGGCAGGCCCCGGTCGGCGGCGGCGTGCCGGAGCCGCCGGGCCCTGGTGTCCAGCTCGGCGGTGGCCCCGTCCAGCGTTTCCTGCGTCCCGGCGAGCCGGGTGCGCGCCCCGGTCCGCTGCCCCTCCGCGCTGGTGACCTGGCCGAGCGCCTCCGTGACCGGCGCGGTCTTGGGCAGCTCCTGCTGCGCGCGGCCCAGATCCGCCAGCAGGTCCGCCGCCCGCTGCCGCTGGGCGGCCAGGTCCTCCCGCTGACGGCCCAGGTCCGCGATCAGCCGGTCGAGCTCGGCGAGCCGGGCGCGGCGCCGGCTGGCCCGGGCGGTCGCCCCGATGTACTCCGGCGCGGCCTTGGGCCGGGCGCCCAGCTGCAGCCCGGAACGGTACTGCGCCCGGAGGGTCACCACCGCGGCGCCCCCGCACCGGCCCCGCCCGGCTCCCGCGTACCGGCCGCCCCGTCCCCCGCGTTCACTTCGTCCGCAACGAAAACCGACCGCAACACTCCCTCCACCACGGCCAGCGGGACCAGGTCCTGATCTTCAGGGACGAGCACGTCGGCCAGCGTCCGCCCGGTAGGCCGGGCCTCGGGCGGCAAGGCCAGCAGGTACCCGTCCGCCTCGGCCGCCGCGATCGCCGCCGAGGTCAGAGCCGGGTCAGGATGGATCCAGGCGGTCAGCATGCCCGCCCCGTACAGGGCGCCCTCGATCCCGGCCGCGTCCTCGTCCGTGAGTCCGTCAGCGAACCGGACCAACTGCCAGAGCGGCGCACCCGGACGCCCCGAGCGGTCGGCGGGCCGCAGGTCCGAGGCGGGCGGAGCCTCATCCTGCTGGCTGGCGATCTTGTGCCGTTCCGCGGTCCGGGCCTCCTGCTCCTCAGCGAGCTGGGCTTCACGGCTGGTGAGCTGCTCCCGGCGGCTGATCAGCGTGTCGGTCCGCGGCTGGGTGAGCGCGGTGAACGTCTCGGTCAGCGTGGCCGCATCCGGCTCGCCGGTCCGGCCCAGCGCGGCGGCGAGCGCGTCGAGGCCGGACTCGTCGAGGATCGCCGAGGGCTGGTCTCCGGCCCACCGGGTAGCCCAGCCGCGCAGTTGCCCGGCCACCTCCGCGCGGGCGGCGGCCAGTCCCTGCTCCGCGTCCCGGCAGGCCTGGTCGCAGTCGTCGAGGGCCTGCCGGGCCTTGCCGAGTTCGGTCTCGGCGAGCTTGCGGGCCTGCTCGGACTCCTGCACGGAGGCGAGCCGGCGGCGGACCTCGGCGATGTCGTCGCGGCGGGCGGTGACCCGGGCCTTGGCCGTCATGGCCAGGTCGGCGCCGGTGTCCGCGGGCTCGCCGTCGCGGAGCAGGCCCGCGCCGGCCGCCGACTCGGCCAGCGCCTGCAGGTACCGGCCGAGGGCGCGGCCCAGCTCGTCGCGGCGGCTGGCCACGGCGTCGGCCTCGTGCTGCAGGCTGTTGACGTTGGCCCGGGCCGAGGCCAGCCGCTGCTGATCCTGGCCGAGCCGGGTCTTGTCCGCCTCCAGCTGGCTGCGGCGCAGCGCGAGTTTCTCGTGATCCTTGTAGGCGTCCCGGTCCTTCAGGGCCGACAGCCTTGCTTGGAAGGTATCGACGCTGATCCGGGCCGACTCCCCGGCTTCCTTCGCCCGCTGTTCCTGCCGTCCGGCCGCGGCCGCTTCGTGGACCGCGGTGATGATCGCTCCGACGTGGCCGGCGGCGGCGTGGTCCGGGCGGCGACCTGGTCGGCCTGGTGGCGGGTGTGGGCGCGGAGGTAGGCGGTGTACTGGGCGAGGAAGGCGCGGACCGCCGCGTCGGCGGCGGCCAGGTCGTCGTACTGCTTCTGGACGGCGGCCAGGTTCTCGAAGTCCCGCGCGGCCTGCTCGACGAGGTCCTCGTCGACCGGGCTGAGGCCGGCGGACAGCGTGCCGGACACCTTGACCGGGTCGAGATCCTTGGCCAGCAGCGGCCGGCGCAGCGCGATCAGCAGGTCCAGCAGCTGGGTGTAGCGCTCGCGGCCCAGGCCGAACAGCTTGGTGTCCACGGCGTCCTGGTAGGCGCCGCGCCGGTCACCGAAGGAGGCGTCCCGGCCGAGGATGGCGGTGAGCTGCTTGGCGGTCAGCGGGCGGGAGTCCGCCGAGAGCAGGCCGAAGTCGATGCCCATCCGCTGGCTGGTGATGAAGAACGACGGCCGGGCCCGCTCCCAGTTTTTGTGCGCGGTCAGGCCGATGACCAGGGTGACGGTCTCCTGCTGGTCGCCGGAGACGGCCGGCGGCCGAACTCCATCCATACGTAGCCGTGCTCGGCGTCCTGCCCCCGGTACAGCAGGTTGGCCTTCATCGTGCGGTTCTCGCCGCTGAACGGGTCGAGCCGCCGCGCGTCCAGCCCGCCGTCCAGGACGAACGGGAACAGCACTTCGAGGGCCTTGGTCTTCCCGGAGCCGTTGTGGCCGCGCAGCGCCAGCCGGCCGTCGCCGAAGGCGAACTCCTCGTCGAAGTAATCCCAGAGGTTGATGATCCCGGCCCGGGTCGGCTTGAACCGTGCTGGCTTGCCTGGGCGGCTTGTCCTGGGCTGGCCTGGGCGGGGCGGCCGACTCCGGGTCGTGGGTGGCCGTCACGCGGATCCTCCCGTGGTGCTGAACAGGTCGAAGGCGCCCTGGCCGTCGCGACGGGCACCTGTCGGGCAGCGCGGCGGTGATGTTGCGGTAGCGGGCCGCGGCGGGCAAGATCAGCGCGCCGCCGGGCAGGCACCGGATGAGCCGCAGGTCATCGAGGAGCCGCAACGCGGCGGCCAGCAGACCCGTCTGGTCGTGCTGCCACTGGGCCGTGAACGAGCCCGCGCCGAAGTCGGTATAGAGATCGGCGAGCATGCCCGCCAGCCGGGTTCGCTCGACGAACGGCGCCTGCAGCGGCGCGGCCGCTCGGTCGGCCGGCGTCGGCGCCGCTCGCCGGGCCGGGACGGCGCGCGGACCGGGTCCTGGTCGTCGCCGGCTCGCCCCGGCCGGGCGCCCCGCGTCGATCCGGTCGAGCAGCGCCCGCTGGTCGTCCTCGGCAGTCGGCACCGGCAGCCGGGTGAGTGCCGGGCCGTCGTCGGGGTCCTCCAGCAGGTCGGCGACCTTGGCCAGCAGCAGCCCGGCGGTACGGTTCACCGCACCGCCCCGGCCGGGGAACCGCTGGTCGGTGAACGAGCCGGTGGGGTCGGCCAGCAGCACGCCCTCGGCCCGCCGTTCCACGACCAGGCCGGTGAGCCGGGCCAGGTTGTCGGCCAGGTCGGTGCTGCGCAGCGCGGCGGCCGTCTCCCCGTCGAGGGTCGCGTAGTAGGCGACCGGGTGCTCCAGCAGCAGCCGCCGGGCCCGGCGCGCGGCAGCTTCCCGCTGGGTCGATCGTTTCGCGCTGATGTCGTCCGCCTCGAGCAGTCCGGCCGCGCCGGGCAGGTGCTGGATGGGCCGGGCCGGGCGGAACAGCGCGGCGCAGATGTCGTGGTCGATGTCGTACAGGGCATCGCCCCGGTCGGTGTCCCGGGCCCAGTTCTCCGCCGACCCGTCGGACAGCCGGAGCGCCCCGTGGTCGGCCAGCCAGTCCAGCACGTCGACGACGGCGCGTTTGTGCTCGGTGATGGTCGCGTCGAAGCCGAGGCCGTCGATCACGTTGGCGGTCGGGGCGAACCCGCGGACCAGGTCGGCCAGGCTGATCTCGATCCGGGACCGCTGGAAGACGGCCAGCACCAGGCACAAGTAGGCGAGGCGGCGCCGGTCGAACGGCCGGCCGCTGCGGGCCGCGAACACCGACCGCTGGGTGTCATCCACCGTGTCCAGCCGCCGGACCAGCCGGACCTGATGCGCGGTCGCGATCAGCGTATAGCCGAGCAGCCCGGCGAAGTCCCGGGCCATCAGGTCGGCCCAGCGCAGCACCGTGGCCAGGGCACCGGCCCGGGGTCGTGATGCTGTTATCAGATCGTTGGTGAGTACGAGGCGGACCGCGTGCTGGTAGGAGCCGAGGTCGCTGGGCGCTACGCCGCGGGCGACGGTGGGCTCAGCCATCGTGGCCACCCGTCATGTCGCCACTGGTGCACCCGCTGGTGACGCCGGGGCAGCTGCGTGCGCGCCTGCCGGACGGCCTCCGCGATGCGGCCGCGGGCCGGATCACGCGCCGGGCCGATCTCGAGCCGGAGCCCGGGCAGGTGCAGCACCCCGTGCGCGGTCCGCACCGCGCAGCCTCCGGCGACGGCACCAGCCGCATCACCATCACGTCGTTGCCGCCCGCGCCTCCGGTGATCCGCCCCGCCACCACCGTCCGGGCCTCCAGCGCCCTGGTCAGCAACGTCAGCAGCACCCGCGTCTGCCGCTCGTCGAGCACCCTGTCCCCCAGCCCGGAGCCAAGCAGCTGCCGGGCAGCCTCCTGCTCG
The DNA here is from genome assembly GCA_963723595.1 of uncultured Actinomycetes bacterium. GTDB lineage: Bacteria > Actinomycetota > Actinomycetes > Streptosporangiales > Streptosporangiaceae > RYN-230. The sequence goes on along the minus strand of CAVRRQ010000006.1, from coordinate 610,538 downwards.
GCCGCCCGTCGCGCCGCCTGCCGGCGCCGCAGGTCGGCCCGGACCCCGTCGCGGGCCTGCAGCCGCTGCGGCACGCCCGGCGTCGGCGCCTTCCCCCGCCGGAACAGCGTGACCGCGACCTCCACCCCTGGCGCGTCGTCCCAGGACAGCCGGGGTGAGATCAAGCTCGCTGTCCTCGTGAACACCGCCCAGGTGCCGGGCCCGCCGCAGCCCGAACGCCGCACCCACCAGCGCGTGCGCCGCGTCCTCGTCGGCGGCGTCGAACGCCCAAGCGGCCAGGTGACGCAGCTGGGTAGCCCGGTTGACCCCGCCGCGCTGGGCCTCGGTGATCTGGCGCAGCAGCGCGATCACGCTGGACACCCCCGCCCGGGTGGCCGCGGCCAGTTCGGCGGCCCGCGATCCCTCGCCGTCGGCGGTGAACCAGGCCCGGACCGCGGCCCACCGGCGCCGCCAGTCGTCGAGGACGTCCTCGAACCGCATCAGCGGGCGTTCATCCGCCTCGGCGGCGCGGTTCAGCAGCGTGGCCGAGCCCGGTCGCCTCGACCTGGATGACAGCCAGGGTCAGCCGGGGCAGGTAGCGGTCCAGCTCCGCCATGAAGTCGCCCATGTGCGCTAGGAGCGCGTGCTTGTAGCGCAGGAACATCTCCGGCGAGGCCTCGGTGGACCGGGTGATGTCGCCCAACGTCAGGTGGAACCGGGCCGACCGCCGGGCCATGTCCTCCATCACCCGGTCCAGGCTGGTCAGCCGCCGCATGACCTCGTCGCCGTCACCGGCCCGGTTGCCTCGGCCAGCCCATTCAGGTCGCGCAGGATGTCCGAGAACACGAGCCGGGACAGGTTCGCGTCCTGCACCCGGGCAGCGAGCACGCCCTCGACCGCCGTGTACGCGCGGTGGCCCAGCTCGCTGAACTGGTAGACCGACTGCCGGTTCCGGTAGCGGGCCAGGCTGCCCGCCCGTGAGGCATCCTCCAGCCGGTGCAGCAGCCCGTCGTCGGTGAGGTTGTCCAGCCGGTCCCGCAGGCTGGTCAGGTTCCGGGGAACGCTGTCGTGGTGGGCGGCCAGTTCGGCCAGCACCTCCGCCACGTCGTCGGTGTGGGCCTGCGCCACGTGGGCAGCGCGGAGCCGGTCCAGGGCGCGCAGGACCCAGAGGTAGGCGAGATAGTCCTCCCGCCGGGTGAAGCCGAACAGGCGGAACCTGTCGCTGACCGCCAGCGCGTCGAGGTTGAATGGATCAGCCTGGTCATCGGGGATCGCCATCACGACGAGCCGCTCCCTGTCCACATGGCCGTCGGGGCTTACGTTTCCCCATGATGGCATCCCTCGCGGGTGCCAGGCGCGGCTCCCGCGATACGCCAGGCTAGTCTTGCGTAGTGCCTGGCCTGGACGACTATCTGGACCTGACGGTCAGTCGAGCGCGTACAGTACAGAGCGCTGGTGTCGCGACGGCCAGTATCGGGCAACAGGTGATCTTCTCCCCGGTGGAGACGCTGCTGTGCCTCGCCGCCTCTTTCGTGGTCAATCCACGCCAGTTTGGCGGTGCGAACCTCCATCGGGTCCCACAGCCGAGTACCGGAGCTGGCTCGCCTGTTCTCCCGATCGCCGTCGAGCGTGCTGGAGAAGATGCGCAACCTCAACGGTACCCGCCCTCATGGCGCCAGGTGGGGGACGTCCCTGGCTCGAGTGCGCAACTCCGTGACCAGCACGGGGCAGCACTTTCAGCCGTATCTACCGCATGCTCATAAGAGCGGCACGCACAGAGGGTATCGGCAGTGACCGGTTGCCGACTTCCTCGGTCAAAGAAAACGGCGGGGAGCTGGCTCTGCTGGGCCAGGAAGAACTCAACCTGTCCGTCGTCGAGGAAAAGTTATGCGGGACGTGATCACACGCATCACAGTGGAGGCCGACTGGAAGGAGCGAGACACCGAGCAGATCGTGCTTGGTACCGTCCGGGTCGGGCAGCATGTGTTCGCCCGGAATGTAATCGCCAATTGTGGTGGCCGGTGCGTGTTCTGCGGGTTCATGTCGCCGCCAGCGCCAGACGGCAAGCGCATGCTCCTAGCCGGGCACATCAAGCCGTGGAAGGACAGTTCCCCACGTGACGGCTCGATCCCGCAATGGATTGGCAGCCTGCCCCGCCCACGACGCTGCGTTCGACAAGGGCATGATCACGGTGAACGGTGGGCTCGCATCCATTTCGCTAGATCGCTAACTGACGCTGTTCAGGCCGACGCCCTTGCTCGGCAGTTCTATGGGCGTCCGCCCCTTCGTGAAGTTCTGCTGCTCCCTCCTGACGCTCAGATGCCGCGCGCAAGTACCTTGACTGGCATCGCGGAGAGTCTTCGCTCGATGACACCACCAGTGAGCCGATTGCCGTCGCTCCGTTCCGCGGACGCGGCACGATTACTATCGCGGGTACCTGATCCGTCCCTACGGACAGCCCCAGCCTGGGAATCGGGTGAACGGTTTCACGGCCATAGCGTGGACGCGCAGACCTTATTTTAGTACGGCTAATGAGCAATAGGCGGCAGCGCGATGTAGATGCTCTTACCTGGGCTAGTACTCCAGCCGTAGATCGTTATGGTCATGGATTTCTGGCTTGCCGCTGGTAGTGGCATGTCTGGGCTTGGTGCTGGTGGCGCGGCGCCAGGGGGACCAGCGCAGCCGGTGCGGGGCGTCGTGCGCGGGTTTGATGATCAGGTGGCGAAGAGGCTGGCGATTTCGTTGCGGGTCAGCGGGATCTGCCCGGCGGGGCCGGGGTTGCGAGCGTGTTCGGCGGCGGCGGTGATGGCCAGGAAGGCGCTGGCGAGCATGGCGAGGGTGACCCACCGGTGCCAGGAGGTCCAGCGGCGGACCTGGTGCTCGTCCAGGCCGGTGAGGCCTTTGCCGGCCTGGAAGTTCTCCTCGATGGTCCAGCGGAGCCCGGCGACCTTCACCAGCGCGGCCAGGGTGACGGCTGCGGGGCGTAGCAGCGGTAGAAGGCCAGTTCCCCGGTGCGCGGGTTGCGGCGGATCAGCAGCCAGCGGCATCCCGGCGCGTTGTCGCTGATGGTGACCCAGGCCCAGTCGTAGTACCGCTGGCCTTTGCGCCCGCCCGGCGGACAGCCGCTGCCAGGCCCGCTTGGGCAGCCGGGCGGCGAGCGTATCGGCCCGGAGGGTCCGCCCGGCACCGGCGGGTACCCGGTGGTCACACGACACCGCCAGGACGTAGCGGACCTGGGCTGTCTTCCAGCCAGTGCGCAGCTTGCCCGTTGTCCCCGTAGGCCTCGTCGGCGGCGACCCAGCCGAACGGCACCCCGGCCCGATGCCCGCTCGATCATCCGCCGGGCCAGCTGCGGCTTGGTCGCGAACCCGGTCTCATCGGGGATGCCGGCGGCGCGGCAGCGGTCCGGGTCTCGGTCCAGGACCGCGGCAGGTAGAGCTCGCGGTCGATCAGCGCGTGCCCGGCCGGGGCGGCGTAGCCGAGGTAGACCGCGACCTGGGCGTTCTCGATCCGCCCGGCCGTGCCGGTGTACTGCCGCTGCACGCCGGCCGTGGCGGTGCCTTTCTTCAGGTCACCAGTCTCGTCGACGACCAGCACCGCATCCGGGTCGCCTAAATGCTCCATGACGTAGCTGCGCACGTCGTCACGCACGCCGTCGGCGTCCCATCGGGCCCGCGCCAGCAGATGCTGCATCCCATCCGGCGTGGCGTCCCCGGCATGCTCGGCGATGGTCCAGCAGTTCTTGCGCGGCAGGCCGGCCAGCAGTCCCAGCACGAACGCCCGCGCCCGGCGCCGCGGCTCGACCCGGCGGAAACGCGGCCCGATCCGGAGCATCAGCTCATCGAACATCCCCCGCCAGCGGGCCAGGGTCTACGCTATGGCCAGCGGCCACCGCAAGATCATCATGAGTCAACACAACCCGCGATGATCAAGCGGTGGCCGTTCCGCGTCCAGCACCACCACACCCAAGATCACGATCTACGGCTGGAGTACTAGGGGAGTCGTCGACGATGCCGCGAATACCGCTGTGTAGGTCCATCAGAGCGTCCAGGAGAGCCAGGCCGCGGCCTTGTTCATCGTCGGCCGTGGTCTCCTGGGCGATCGGTCGGCCAGGGCCCTGGTCGTGGACTTCTAGCCAGAGGTCGCCCGCCTGGGTGAAGGTCAGCCGAACAGTTATGGGCCGGCGCCGTGGCGGAGGGCGTTGTTGGCCAGCTCGCTGACGATCAGTTCGGCCAGGTCGGTGTGGTCGGCTAGGCCCCAGTCGGTGAGGGCTTTGCGGGCTCGTTCGCGGGCGCGGGAAATCTCGGAGGGGTGGCGGCGCAGGCGGTAGGTGACGGACAGTTCGCTGGTCATTGGCGGCTGGACCCCGCGCGTGCGACGGCGGTTAATGGGGCCGGATCTGAAGCCGGGCTTTCGGCGAGCAAGGGCGGTCACGTCCTTGTGGGCAGGTCAAGGTGAGTACCGGACTCGCCCAGATTGGCAATTAGTGATCGCCAGAGCACTCCCTGAGATGGGAGCGTTTCGTTCCCGCGCGGGCTGGTCAGTCGGAGCCGGCGGGGAGGTCGTGCAGGTCGCGGACGATGGTCTCGCGGGTGAAGTCTTCGATCTGCTCGTCGAGTTCCGTGGCCTGGGGGAGCCCTGGTAGGGGTTGCGGGCTAGTTCGGGCGACGCGGCCCAGCCGCGGTGAGAGTCTGTTGATCCGCTGGCCAGGAGGCAGTGACAGCACGGGGCCTAGCGCGACTGCGGCTGCGTCGAGCCGACCCGTACGGAGCAGGGCGGTGGCCAAGTCAATGTGAGACACGGCCACGCAACCGTAGTTGTACTGCTCCCCCCGGCCCGGGACCAGCGGCATAGTTCCGTCGCTCGTTGCAGCTCTTCAATCGCCACGGCCTGAGTCTGCGGAAGCTCCAGGAGCGCTGAGCCCGCCATGAAGTGCTGGGTGGCGCGTGAGTAACTGAACTCACCGCCGATCTCCTGCAGTTCGTCGTGATGGCTGCGCTCTCTAGCCTCGGTCGCGGAAGCGATCGCGCGCTGGGCAGTTGTCGCGTCACCAAGGCGTGCAGCGGCCCGGGCGTACTGGAGGTGCAACTGGGCTGCGTTGGGTCCATCAGAGAGGTAGCGCAGGCCAATTTGGGCCAGGTCACGACTTTGTCGGGGACGCTGCCAGTAGGCGATCCCTGCGAGTTCTATCCGCAGGTGGGCCAGCAGGGGGCGGTGATCGATAGCTACGGCGTAGGCCCACCCAGACCGAAGTAGTTCCTCACCCGCCTGTGAGTAACCCAGGTAGTCGGCCGCGACGGCCATCAGGCAGCTCAGGGCGCCGAGCTCGAAGTACAACTCCGTTTGATCACGAGGCCACAGCTGGCGGTCCAATGCCGCGTAGATCCGGCTACGCAGCCGACGCAGATCCCGGAAGACCGCGAGCGGTTCCCCAGTTGTCAGCGCAGCAGAAAGCCGTATCAGGTCGGCACGGAACTGCTCTAAGGTGGCGTCGCCGATGTCGCGGCGTTCGGCTTGCTCGGCGTGATCACTGCCTTCGTGGGCCGCCATCAGGACCTCTCGCTCGATCCCGGCACGGGGCGTGAAACCGGGCTCTGGCTTTCCACGGTAGGTGATGGCGGGTACGGCGGACAGGGGTTGTTGCCGCGCAGGCTGCGCTGGTGGGCGGGGCAGTTGGGACGGACGGTTTTCGTTGCGGAGATTGGGAATTTCCTGACCGTAGGTATCGAGGATGAGCAACTCGGCGGGAGGGATTGCTCCCGGTCGGCCAGGTCGATCAGGTCGGCGGCGGTGCAGTCGTAGACGCAGGCGAGCAGGGCCAGCAGGTAGGGCGAGGGGCGGCGGCCGGTTGGCTGCGGGCCGGGGCCGGGCCAGTTCTCGTGCTCGCACAGGTGCGGGGCGGTCATGCTGCAGATGCCGCCGGGGTCTAGGCCCACGGTGCCGGTGTAGGCGTTGATCTGGGCGGCCGCTTCGCGCAGGCTCCAGTCGTGGGCTTCGCGCCAGGCGGCGCGGGGGCGCAGCCGGTAGCGGCGGGCGAACTCCGCGGCGATCTCACGGTGGCCCAGGCCCAGGGCGCGCATCTTCTCGCGTAAGGCGCGTTTCTCGGCCGGGAGGGTGATCCGGACGATGGGCATCGTGGTTGCCTCCTACGGCCGTGACCGGGACAGGATCAACCGTAATCGGATGGTGGCGTTCCGCAACTTCATAGATGTGCGCTGGAAACGTGGTCAGCTCTTGGCGGGAACGGTGATGAGGTCTGGAGTGATGGGATGCCGGTCATGTCCAGGATTGCGGTGGGAACGAAAGGTACCCGGCACAGGGAATGACGCGGCGGCCGGTCAGCCTGAAGGGTTGAGCGCGCCGTCGTTCTTATCCGGCCAAGCGCGCCTGGAGGAGTTTCATCAGTACGGTCACCACCCTCGCGCCCGTCTCGTTCTTAGAACTGGAGATCACTGGCCGGTGCCAGTTGGCCTGCACACATTGCTACGCAGAGAGCGGGCCGGGTGGCAGTCACGGGAGCATGACCGTGTCCGACTGGGAGCGGGTCATCACGGAGGCTCGGGACCTGGGCGTGGAGGCGGTGCAGTTCATCGGCGGGGAACCAACGCTGTATCCCGGGCTGGGCCGCTTGATCACGTACGCGTTACAGAGTGGGTTGCGGGTCGATGTGTACTCCAACCTCGTGCGCGTCACGCCGGAGCTGTGGGAGCTGTTCCAGTTGCCCAGAGTTTCCCTCGGCACGTCCTGGTACTCGGCTGATCCCACCACGCACGCGAAGATCACCGGAACCGTGGGCAGCTACTGGCGGACGCAGGCGAACATCGCCGAAGCGTTGCGGCGGGGAATCCTGGTCCGGGCCGGGATCGTGGAGGTCCTGGACGGACAGGACGTCGAAGGCGCCCGCCAGCGCCTGCTGGAGCTGGGGGTCACGGCCGTCAGTACGGACAGGGCCCGTGGGGTTCGCCGGGCGGCACAGAGCTCACCTGTGACCCAGGCGGAGTTGTGCGGGTGGTGCGGGGACGGGCGCGCGGCCATCTCCGGCGCAGGGGATCTGTCTCGGGCGCTTCCTGGTCGCCGGGAATGTGAAGACCACTCCCTGGCCGACATCCTGGGCGGCTCGGCGTGGAGGGCGATCACGGGGTCGATTCCGCGGGATAGTGGATGCGTGACCTGCACCCCGGCGGACTCCAACGACTGCAACCCGTCGCGGAAACCTGTGTGAACTGGCACGAGCACGCCCGGCTGCTGGCCGCGCAGGTCACCCATCCGGCGTCGCGCTGGCGGGCGGCGGTAGAGGAAGTGCCCCGGCATGTGCTCGTGCCGCGATGGTGGTCACCAGCGGAGAGCGCGACGTCCGACGGGGAAATCGTCTGGGAGCTGGAGGACGGGCCGATGGATCCCGGCCGCTGGCTGGAGGCGGCTTATTCGGACCGCTCGCTGGTCACGCAGGTCGGCCTCTCGCACGCTGACCAGGCTGCGGCCGGTGATCATCCGGCTGGGGTGCCGACCTCGCCTCGACGCTCCCGGGGCTGATCGTGCGGCTGGGCCAGCACGCTCAGCTGACCGACAACTCCGACGTGCTGGATGTGGGCACGGGGTCTGGGTACGGGTGTGCGTTGTTGGCGGCGAGGCTGGGCGCGGAGCATGTCACGAGCGTGGACGTCGCCCCGTACCTGACGGCCGCGGCTTCCGAGCGGCTGGACTCGTTGGGACTGCGGCCGACGGTGCTGACCGTGGATGCCACCGGGACTCTGCCGGGGACCTACGACCGGATCGTCGCCACGGTCGCGGTGCGGCCGGTACCGGCGAGCTGGCTGGCCGCGTTGCGGCCCGGGGGGCGGCTGATCACCACGATCGCGGGGACGGGGCTCATCCTGACCGCTGACAAGACTGACGACGGCGGGGCGCTAGGGCAGATCGAGTGGGACCGGGCGGGGTTCATGCTGAGCCGTCATGGGCCCGGGTATCCGCCGCCGCTGTGGGAGCGGAACGAGGCGGCCCGCGACGGGGATGGTGAGCAGCTAAGCCGCGGGTGGTATCCGGTGCTCAATGTGATGGAAGCCTGGGAGCTGTGGTCCATGATCACCGTGCTGGTACCCGGGGTGGAGCACTACTACCGGGAGGAGGACGGCCGGCGGACGGCGTGGATGCTGCATCCGGACGGGTCGTGGGCGCGGGCATCTGCGGTAGAGAGTGACCCGCCGGTCGTGCACCAGAGTGGGGCGCGGCGGTTGTGGGATCTGCTCGATGAGGTCCGCGAGATGTGGCTGCGGGAGGGATCGCTTCCTGTCTATGGGGCCAGCGCCACGATTACGCCGGACGGGGGGATCCACCTGCGGCGGGGACTGTGGCGGGCCAGCCTGAACCAGGAGGCGACGGATTGATCCGGTCTCTGGAGTTAACGGGCTTGGGGAGACACACCAGGTCACGTAGCCGTCTCGGACCCCCGAGCGCGGAATCTCCGAGCCGACGCCAATCATCCATGGTGGCAACGAGTAGCTTCCTGACCTGAATCTTGCTGCCTGGATGGGCAGCGGGAACATCCCGGCAGCAGGCGTGGAAATGAGACGCTGCCAACGCATGTTTTCGTGGCTACTGGACTGGTACGCCGATGCGGCGGGCGAACGCGGGTAGACCGGGCAGGTACTGACGGCGGTTAACCCGGAGGAGGTCCTCGGCTATCCGGTGCACTGGTGGACGGTAGCGGACTTCGTCCGGCGCGCAGCGTTCTGCGGCGAGGAGGGCACGGTAGCAAGGTTCCGGTTTACCCCACTGGTGATAGGCGCGGGCAACATCGATCCAGTACCGGCCTTGCCGTTCCGCAGTAGGTATCGCTGAAGGCCGCACCGTCTTTGCGTGCTCGATAGCGGTTCCGCTGTCGCCGAGCACCTGGGCGATGCTGACCTGGTAAAGGGCGACATTCGTTGGGCCGAAAGCAGTGAACCTGTAGTTGGCGTCGCCCCCCAGCCGAGTTGCGCTGGCCTTCGCCTCGCCGATCAGTTCGCTGGCGGCGGACCCGATTGCCGTCAACCGCAGCGGTGTATGCCGCAACTTCAAGAAGGGTGCCGTACATCGAAAGCTGGTCCGGGCTGGCAGAACCCCGGGGCTCGATATCGCGGACTGCGGACAGCAGTAGCTCACGTCGCGTTTGCGGGGCGGCCGGTCCCGCGCAGAACCGTAGCGACGGCGCGACGTCCGTCAGCGATGGTGAGAGCGTCATTGCCCGCCTGGGCTCCCTGGAGTGCCCGGTCGGCAAGAGTCCACGCCAAGGGGTCGTCGTTGACTTTGACGACCAAGTTGGCGGCAACGATGTATGCATCGGCGAGCAGCGCGCTAGCTACTGCCCGGTCGTCTCCATCGGCGTTGTCGCGGGTGGAGACAGCAGTCGCGATCAGCCGTGGAAGGACGGCGGTCAGACGGTCGTAGCGGGCGGTCTGAAAGAAACCACGGGCCTCGATGGTAGCGGTGCGGAGCACTCCTCAAAGAAGCTGGCTCGGCCTGCGCATTCGCCATCGAGAACCTCGTCGAGAGGACCGCCCGGATCACTGTGCGGACGCGACAGGCTGGCTGCCCGGCAGTCCGAGCGCGGCCGCACCGGCGGGCCCGGCGGCGCGGGCCAGCAGTTCGCGGCGTCGCACCGGGTCCTCACCACCTTCCGGCTCGAATTCACGGCTCACATTAGGGCCAAAAGGTGCGAGCAGCTTGTTCTTTGCGACCGGCGTCAGGCGTGTCGCCCAGCTCCGGTGCTGTCTGGTGGGGTCAGGCCAAACATTTGCGGGCGGGATTCAGTGCGAGCGGCAAATCGGTGCAGCAAGGTGATGTCAGTGAGGGGCTGGACGCCCCGTTCATATCGTGAGATCTGCGAGGCCGAGTATCCGCAGCAGCTGGCCAAACTGGGCGAGGGTCAGACCCGCAGCCAGCCGGGCCTCGCGGACTATAACCCCCGCGGGCTGGCCTGGGCGTCGGACAGCTTCGATCCGCGTGATCCCGAGGGTGGTCCGGTCTCATCAACTTCTCCGCAGAGGTGTCCCTCTCCGACCGTAACCGCGTTTCGCGCTCAGTGCACACGCGTTTGCAGGGTGTGCAAGCCCCCGTGCCGTCCTGGGCAGCCGCTCTTCCTCTAGCCCGTTCACCGAGCGCTTCCTGAGAGCAGGTCACATCGTGGAGGATGCCCTCGTGAACACGTACAGAATTCGCACCGGGTGAGGCAGTGAACGCTGCAGTCCTGGCAACGTCAGGACTGCTGTTAGCGGCCAGCGGAACACGCGTCAGCCCCTACGCGGTTTTTGTTCCCACGGACGACCGCGGCGTGGTCCGCTCCATCGAGATTGGCCCACGCTGCAGCGTCGGAGCGTATGCCGTGGTCTGTGGTGGAACAGTGCTCCGGGAAAACGCCCGCGTTGAAGAGCACGCCCTGGTAGGAGCACCCGAGCGCGGTTATGCGGTGGGGCAGATCCATCCCGGCGCCGGCGACAGCACCGTCATCGGCGCAGAGGCAGTCATCCGTTCGGGCGCTGTGATTTACGCAGGGGCAGAAGTGGGCGACGGCACAGTGGTCGGTCATCACACGCTGCTACGCTCGTTCGTCACTGTCGGGCCGAATTCCCAGCTCGGACCATCACCTCACCGTGGAACGGGCAAGCAGCATCGGCGCCCCAGGTGCGCTGCTCGCCGGGCAGCCACATCACCAGTTCATGCGTGCTGGCGCACCGGGTGTTCCTGGGCGCCGGCGTCCGCACCGTCAACGACCGGGACCTGATCTGGCGTGACCCGGATCGTGAGCCGGAACTGGGCCCCCCCGCTTCGAACAGGGCGCCCGCGTAGGTTCGGGGTCCGTCATCCTCGCCGGGCGTCACCGTGGGCGAGGATGCGCTGGTAGGGGCGGGATCGGTCGTGACCCGCGACATCCCTGCCGGGGCTTTGGCTTACGGCGTCCCTGCCCGCGTGCGCCGCCATCGATCTCCGCAGGCAGGTACGCCATGACCGACGCCGTCGGCAGCGCGACCCGGTGGCTGGCTCCCTGCTACCCGGTATCCACGGGGTCACCGGACTCGACGCGCTGCGCATGAACAGATTCGAGGGCACCCTGGGCGACCTGGTGTCCGCGCACCCGATCGGACAGGGTGCAGAACCTCGGCTCCGCAGCCAGCGGCTGGCCAGGATCCGCCGGAAGCTGCCTCTGGCCGGGTACCTCGGCCTGGCTGTCCCGGCCCGGGACGGCGGGTGCGGCAGAGCCCGCCGTCACTCCAGGCCCTGATGCAGTTCATCTGCGGCTATCACGACGCCGATCTGCGCGACGCAACCGGACTCGGCCACGGGCGCCTCTCGCCCTCCACGGCACCCGCGCCTGTGCGCGACCAATGGCTGCCCGGGCTGATAGCCGGGGAGGTGCCCGGGATCGCGATCACCGAACCCCACGGCGGCAGCCAGGTTCACGCCATGACTACGGTGGCCGCCACCCGCCACGACGGGACGTGGACTCTCACCGGCACCAAGACCTGGATCAGCCGCCTGAACGAGGCTGCCGTGTTCATCGTCTTCTTCAAGGACCCTTCCGGGCGCCTAACCGCGGGCGTCATCGATGCTGCGGACGCCCGGCCTGCATCGGCGCCCGATCCAGCCCTGCGGACTGTCCGGCTGGGCATGGGGAGAACTGCACCTAGCGGATGCTCGCGCCTCCCGGCCCTGCGACATTCTCGGCCAACCCGGCGATGGCATGCGGCTGCTCCGTGAGCACTTCGCCCACTACCGTCCTCTAGTCGCGGCCATCGCGATGGGCGTAGCAGCTGCCGTGCACGATCAGGTGGCCGCGCAGCTGGGCTCGCGGCAGGCGTCGCGGGCCATCTCCCGGCCGCGGGACAATGCCTTGATCACGCTCGGTCGCGCGTATGCGCAAATCAATGCGGGTTTGCTCGCGGCCTTCACGGCACAGCGGCTGGCGGAATCAGGCGATGCGCGGGCCGGAGGTGTGGGGGTGCGCAGTCAAGGCCCATGCGGTTGACATTGCCAATGCAACTACATCCGATCTCACCCTGCTCGTCGGCGCGGCCGGTTGCACGGCCAGTTCTCCCCTGGAGAAAGCCAGGCGCGACCTGCGGGCGCTGCTTTATGCGGACGGCATCCATGACAGCCTCTACCGAGCCGCGGGCCGCGCCCTGCTGACGCCCGCTGGCGTCCGGTGGCAGGAGGAATCAGCCATCCGGACTGCCGCCCTCTAGCGATGCCACCGTCCCAGCGGCCAAGGCGTCCAGGCATGCAACGATCCGCCGCGCCACGAGCGGCGTCACTCTCCTTGGCACCTGATCCGGGCGCACGAAGGCATAGCCCGCGAGCTCCCCCTTTGGCACGACGATTGCGTCGATGTCATTCGCGGCGAAGACACCGCCGTCGTACACCACAATGAGGCCCTCGGGGCGGTCTGGGCGTGACGGCACCCAGTCCAGCGCAAGTACCCGCCCTACCGGGCGGTCTAGCCCAAGCTCTTCAGCGACCTCCCGACGGCAAGCAGCCTGCGGTGACTCTTCAGCCTCCACCGCGCCACCCGGCAAGTCCCACGTATCGCGATAGACAGGGTTCAACGCGGAGAACCCTTCCTGCCCGGTCGCGGCACAAGGAGCCTGCCGCCATCCGTTTACGAGCCAGTGTCGCCACATATACATCTGGTGGCATGACACCTGGCCTGCCAGCATCCATTCACGGCACAGTAGCCGCACGATCTGCGGTTCGCGGCACGCACGTGGAATCGCTTGGCGCAGAGAGTTCCCCTGTCGAGCCATGCGAGGAAATTCGCACTATTTGGGATTCTTGTGGGGGCGCTCGACAGCACCACCCTCAGCTGCGCGCGACGCCTGCCGCCACACTCAAACGAGCTCGTTCTCTGCCGGATACCGTCTCGAGGCTTCCCAGCAGCGCACTGACTGGAATAACCTCAGCCAGGCCGTCCGTGACCTGGTCTAGGCGCACACCGGGCCGGTACGGGCGGCGCGGACGTTGTCTGCCGGGCTGAACTCTCAGTTTGCTGCGGTGCTGGAGACCGACGATGGTCCGCTGTTCGTCAAGGGCCTGCGCGCCGATCATCCCGGAGTCGTGCGGCAGCAGCGCGAAGCGATGATCAACCCGCACGTGCTGCCTCTGGCACCACAGCTCCGCTGGCAGGCGGAAGGCGCGGGATGGAACCTGCTGGCGTTCGCCCACATCCCTGGCGCCAGGCACGCCGACTATTCACCAGGGTCAGCGGACCTGGCGGCCGTCGTCCAGGTCATCAACCAGCTGCAGCAGATTCGCTGCCCCGACCTTCCGGTGAAGCGGGCCGAGCAGCGCTGGGCAGCCTACGTCAGACGATGACACCAACCTCGGTCTGCTAGCAGGCACGACGTTGCTGCACACCGATTTCAACCCACTCAATGTGCTCATGACCGCCGACGGCACATGGATCATCGACTGGGCCTGGCCCACTCGCGGTGCCGCGTTCATCGATCCAGCCTGTTTCCTGCTGCGCCTGATGCTGGGCGGCCACACCGCGGCACAGGCCGAGGCGTGGGCAGCGCGATGCCGCTCCTGGAGAAAGACGCCGCACGAGGCGATCAACGTCTTCGCTGTCGCGTGCGCGCGCCTCTACGAGGAGATCGCCTGCAACGACCCTCAACCCTGGAAGAAGCGTTTCGCTGCGGTGGCGCAGGACTGGGCGGACTACCGCTCGGGGAAGCGCGGCGTGGCCCCCAGCGATAGTGACTCGGTCCCGGCTGACACGCCTATCATCAGCCAATGGCGTTCTGGGATGTTGTCGCGGAGCATCACGTGCGGCAAGCAGTCGCGGAGTACGACCGGCTGGGCCAGGACGAGTTCCTCGCCCACTACGGGTTCGGCCGGGCTACCGCCTACCTGCTCATCGTTGATGGCAAGGCCTACGACTCCAAGGCGATCCTCGGTGTCGCCTACCGGCTGGCTACCGGGAAGCCCATGGGTCCGCATGATTTCAGTGGCGGAGTCCATGGCGCCGCTGGCGTGCTGCGCCGCCTGGGCTTTGAAGTCCGGAACGTCCGTGACCGGCAGCGGCCAGACTCTGCAGAGTTAAGACCGCTCAGGCCAAACTACGGCGGCCAGTCGGAAAGCCACATAAGCCCTATCGGCCCGGCCGCCGCGCTCGCTGAGTTTCACCGAGCGTTTAACCTGCCGATCCGGCAGCTGCCCAGCGCTGACATCGACCCGCGCTGGCCAGGCTCCGGGTCACGCTGCTCGAAGGAGAAGTTGGCGAGTTCGTCGCTGCCTCTGAACGACGTGATCTGAACGAGATTGCCGACGCGCTGGCCGACATCGTTTATGTCGCGTACGGGACTGCCCTGACGTACGGCATTGAACTGGACGCGGTCTTGCACGAGGTGCACCGATCGAACATGAGCAAGCTGGGCAGCGACGGGAAACCGCTGATCCGGGAGGACGGCAAAGTTCTCAAATCGGAGCGATATTTCCCACCCGACATCGAGTCGGTTCTCCGGCTGCAAAAGCCCTGACCCAGCCGCGGCGAGGTCGGCAAAGACCTGTCGCGACCACTCGGCAAGCCTCACTCCAGAGCGTTTCATGAGCACGATCACCGCCGTCGTGCCCGTCATGTCCCTCAGAACTAGATCACGCCGGTGGCAGCGCCGGACCACCGGCCATCCGTCCAGCAAGGACCCCCCACGGCGAAACCACAGATCCGTCTGTCTAGCTAAATCAGTTCATATTGCAAGTAGGTCCAGGATCTCAGTCGGACTCTGGACGTTCGGCGCGCCAGAGACGCACAGTTACTTAGTAGCGTCCATCTCTGGATCGGAGCGCCGTGACATCCGAGGCACCAGCCCTCCCCCGCCGGACCCGGCGACAGCGGCTGCTGCCGTCCGAGGCTCCGCTGGCCCTGCTGGACGCCGAGGGCATGGTGGTGGACTGCGCGGACCTGGCCATGCCGGGCGACGATGTCCTGATCGCGCTGCACCGGCAGATGGTGCTCGCCCGGCGCTTCGACAGCCAGGCCACGGCGCTGACCAAGCAGGGCCGGCTGGCCGTCTACCCCTCGGCGCGGGGCCAGGAAGCGGCTGAGATCGGCGCGGTGGCCGCCCTGCGCCCCCAAGACTGGCTGTTCCCGACCTACCGCGACTCGGTGGCCGCCGTGGCCCGCGGCGTTGACCCGGTCGAGGTGCTCACCCTGCTCCGGGGGGACTGGCACTGCGGGTATGACCCGTACGCGCACCGGGTCGCCCCGCAGTGCACGCCGCTGGCAACCAACGCACCGCACGCGGTCGGGCTCGCCCACGCGGCCCGGCTCAAGGGCGACGACACAGTCGCCCTGGTCATGGTGGGCGACGGCGCGACCAGCGAGGGCGACACCCACGCCGCACTGAACTTCGCAGCCGTCTGGGCGTCGCCGGTCGTGTTCTTCATCCAGAACAACGGCTACGCGATCAGCGTCCCGCTCGCCAAGCAGACGGCCGCCCCGTCCCTGGCCTGCAAGGGAATCGGCTACGGGATCCCCGGCGTGCTCGTGGACGGCAACGACCCGGCCGCGGTCTACGCCGCGGTGCGGCAGGCGGTGCAGTCGGCGGCTGACGGCGGCGGGCCCACCCTCATCGAGGCGGTCACCTACCGCATCGAGGCCCACACCAACGCCGACGACGCGGCCCGCTACCGGCCTCCCGGGGAAGTCCAGGCCTGGCTGGCCCGCGACCCGATCACCCGGCTCAGGAAGCACCTGCTCGCCCGGGGGTTGCTGGACGAGGCCGCCCTCTCCGCCCTGGACGCCGAGGCCGAGAAGGCCGCCGGGGACCTGCGGCAGCGGATGAACACCGACCCGGTCCTCGACCCGGACGATCTGTTCCGGTACGTCTATGCCGAGCCGACGCCGGACCTGCGCAGCCAGCAGCGGGAACTGGCCGCCGAACTGGCCAGGCCCGCCGGCTCCGCCGGGGACGTGCGATGACCGCACTCACGGAGCAGGGCGCGCAGACGACAGGCGCGGGGGCGCCCGTGACGATGGCCGCCGCCCTGAACCGGGCCCTGGCCGACGCACTGCGCGACGATCAGGCCGTCGTGGTCTTCGGCGAGGACGTCGGGACCCTCGGCGGCGTGTTCCGGGTCACCGACGGGCTGGCCGCCGCGTTCGGGGAAGCCCGGGTGTTCGACACCCCGCTGGCGGAGTCCGGGATCGTCGGCACGGCCATCGGGATGGCCATGAACGGCCTTCGCCCCGTGGTCGAGATGCAGTTCGACGCGTTCGCATATCCCGCGTTCGAGCAGGTCACCAGCCATCTGGCCAAGCTCCGCAACCGGACCCGGGGACGTGTGCCGCTGCCCATCGTCATCCGGATCCCGTACGGCGGCGGCATCGGCGGGGTCGAGCACCACTGTGATTCGTCTGAGGCCTACTACGCCCACACCGCAGGCTTGCGGGTCGTCACCCCGGCCACGCCGGGCGATGCCTACGCGCTGCTGCGGCAGGCCATCGAGTGCCCCGATCCCGTCATCTTCCTCGAGCCCAAACGCCGCTACTGGTCGAAGGAGAAGACGGTCCTGGATCACACCGCCTCCGCGCTCGACCGCGCCGCGGTACGCCGGCCGGGCTCTGACGTCACCCTCATCGCGTACGGCGGCACGCTCGGCACCGCCCTGGAGGCCGCCGACGCCGCGGCCGGGGAGGGCCGCAGCGTCGAGGTCATCGACCTGAGAAGCCTGTCCCCGTTCGACGACGAGACGGTCGCCGCATCGGTCCGGCGGACCGGCCGGGCCGTCGTGGTGCACGAGGCCAGCCGGTTCTGCGGGTACGGCGCCGAGGTGGCCGCGCGCCTGTCCGAGCAGTGCTTCCACTACCTCGAAGCGCCCATCCGCCGGGTCACGGGGTTCGACATCCCCTATCCTCCGCCGCATCTGGAGGAGCATCATCTGCCCAGCGTGGACCGCATCCTGGATGCGGTGGACAGCCTCCAGTGGGACGAGACCGCCACCATGCAGGCGGCCACCCTGGAGGCCGCCACCCTGAAGGCGGGCGGATAGGTGCCGGCCTTCCTGCTCCCGGATCTCGGCGAGGGCCTCACCGAAGCCGAGATCGTCACCTGGCGGGTCCAGGCCGGTGACGTGGTGGCCGTGGACCAGACCGTGGTCGAGGTCGAGACGGCCAAGGCCGTGGTGGAGGTCCCGGTCCCGTTCGCCGGCCGGGTCACCGCCTTGCACGGCCAGCCCGGCGACGTGCTGGCCGTCGGGACCCCCCTGCTCACGGTCACCGCGGACAGCGCTCCGCCCGGTCCGGACAGCGAGAGCGGCCAGGCCGGCGCGAGCAGCGAGAGCAGTGCGGACGGCGAGAGTGGCCAGGTCCTGATCGGCTACGGCACCTCCGGCCGCCGCCGTGATCGCCGCGTCCGCGCCGGGCGGGCGCCGGCCCCGTCCCCTCCGGCCGGCCCCCCTCTGGCTGGGCCGCCTGCCCCGCCGCCCGCTGAGCCGCGCGCCGCGAACGGCCCGGTGGCCGTTGTCTCACCACTCGTGCGGCGGCTGGCCCGCGACGCCGGCCTGGACCTGGCCGTGATCCGCGGTTCCGGCCGGGATGGCCTGATCACCCGGCGGGACGTCGACGCGGCCATCGCCGTTCACCCCGCACAGCCCTCAGCGGCCCGG
Organism: uncultured Actinomycetes bacterium; assembly: GCA_963723595.1. Taxonomy (GTDB): domain Bacteria; phylum Actinomycetota; class Actinomycetes; order Streptosporangiales; family Streptosporangiaceae; genus RYN-230. Next base: position 592,922 of record CAVRRQ010000006.1, on the reverse strand, counting down.
GACCGCCCCGCCGGGCCTCCCGGCCCGCCCCCCGCCCCGTCCGCCGCGCCCCGCCGAGCCCGTGCGGATCCCGATCCGCGGCGCGCGCAAAACAGCCGCCGACAAGCTCAGCCGGTCACGGCGGGAGATCCCCGAGGCGACGGTCTGGGTCGACGTGGACGCCACCGAGCTGGTCGACCTCCGCGCCGCCCTGAACGCGGACGAGTCCATGCCCAGGATCAGCCTGCTGGCGATGGTGTCCCGGTACGCCATCCTGGGGCTGCAGCACTATCCGGAACTCAACGGCCGGATCGAGGGCGACGAGATCGTGGTGGGCGGTCCGGTGCATCTCGGGTTCGCCGCCCAGACCGGGCGGGGGCTGGTGGTGCCGGTGGTGCCCGATGCCCAGGCGTGCACACTGGGGCAGCTGTCGGCGGCGCTGGCCGACCGGACCCGGCGGGCACGGGAGGGCCAGCTCGGGCCCAGTGAGCTGACCGGCGGGACGTTCACCATCAACAATTACGGCGTGTTCGGCGTGGATGGCTCGGCGGCCATCATCAACCATCCCGAGGTAGCGATCCTGGGCATCGGCCGGATCATCGGGCGACCCTGGGTCCGTGACGGCCAGGTCGTGGCCCGGCAGGTCACCCAGCTCACGCTGGCCTTCGACCACCGGGTCTGCGACGGCGGCACCGCGGGTGGCTTCCTGCGGTTCGTGGCCGACTGCGTCGAATCCCCCGCCCGCGCCCTGCGGGACATGTAGGCCGGCGCTCAGCCGCCGGGCTGGCCGTGATGCTGCCGGGGGCTCCGCAGCTCATCGAAGATCAGCACCGTCTGGGTGGAGAGCACCTCGGGCATGTTCTGGAACGAGTTCAGGACCAGTTCCCGGAGCGCCGCGGTGTCGCGGGTCCGCACCAGCAGCACGATGTCGCTGTCCCCCGAGACCAGCGCCGCGTGCTCGACCTCCGGCACGGCCAGCAGCCTGGTCCGCAGCTGCTTCCAGGCGGTCTGGGCGATCTTCAGGTGCACGTAGGCCGACAGGCCGTACCCGTAGCGCTGCGGGTCGATCTGGACCGTGTACCCGGTGATCACTCCCGCCTGCTCGAGCCGCTGCACCCGCGTGTACGCCCCGGCCCGCGAAATGTGCAGGGCCGCGGCCAGCGCCCGCATGGACATCCGGCCGTCCTGCGACAGCGCGGCCACGATGGCCCGGTCGGTGTCGTCGAGGACCGGCATCCGCCCGGGCGGGTCCGGATGGCCGGCCGGGCTGGTTGTCATAACGCCGAAGCTACCCCTCACAGCCGGCCATTCGTCCATACCGAGTGGGAAATCATGGACTTATGACCCCTGCTTCCGTTGCGGGCGGCAGCCTGATCAGCGGGAGAAGAACAGGCGGTCCGGAGCCTCGGCCAGGATGCGCTGCCGGTCGGCCTCGTCCGGCGCCCAGTCGGCCAGCAGGTTCAGCAGCTCCCCGGTGTCGCGCTGGCCGTCTGGCAGGTGCGGCCAGTCCGAGCCCCAGATCAGCCGGTCGGCCCGGGTGGACACCAGCGCGCGGCCCAGCGGCCCGACGGAGCTGAGCGGCCTGGATTTGGCGATCCGGTACGGCCCGGACAGCTTGATCCAGCAGCTGCCCAGGCGCCAGCACCCCGAGCAGGCGGGTCGAAGTCGGCCTGGGTCAGCCCGTCCGCCTCGAGCATGTAACCCATGTGGTCGATGACGAACGGATCCTCCAGGTCGGCCAGGAACGGCAGCAGGTCACGCAGCACGGTGCCGGGTGTGTAGAACTGGATGTGCCAGCCGCGCGGCGCGGCCCGCGCCGCCATCCGCCGCACGTAGCCGATGATGTCCGCGGCCGGCCAGGATCTGCGGGCGAACAGGTCGAGCCGGATGGCCCGGACGCCGAGGTCGTGAAAGCGGTCCAGGTCGGCGTCGCTGGTGGCCTCCTCGATCCGGATCACGCCGCGGGCCCGCGGGCCGAGACGGCGGAGCACCTCGGCCAGCAGCCGGTTGTCGGTCCCGTAGAAGGTCGGCTGGACCAGCACCATCCGCTCGATCCCGAGCACGCCGGCCATCGCGCAGGTACTGCTCCAGCGTGCCGTCCGGGAACGTGTACAGCGGGTCGGGGACGTGCGGGAAGCCCGGCTCGAACACGTGGAAATGGGCGTCGCAGGCGCGGGCCGGCATCGTGAAGCGCGGGCGGGTGTTCGTCTCGGCCGGCGCGCATCGGCGTGGTCTGCAGGATCTGGGTCATCAGCGTTCCCGCTCGGGCCGGAGCCGCGGCCGGGGCCGGGGCCGGGGGGCGCCATCCGGTGAACTTCGCGGCCCGCGCCGCCGCGGCGGTGAACAGCAGCTCGGTGTCCGTCCCGGCCAGCTGGAGCGGGCACACGCCCAGCGGGGCCAGGTCCTCCAGGATGGCCAGATCGGCGATGCCGCCCACCATCAGCAGCTTCCCGTGCCGCTGGCAGGCCCGCGCGGCCGTGGCCACCGCGTCGCGGACCCGGGGATCGTCGTAGCGGCCCGGCACCCCCAGCTCAGCGGTCAGGTCGTTCACCCCGATGGCCAGCATGTCCACGCCGTCGAGCTGGGCGATCGCGTCAGCGCTGGCCACACCGGCGGGGGTCTCGATCAGGATCTGCACGATCGTCGCCTCGTCCAGCACCGGGTTCATGGTGGCCGCGCGGGACCGGCCGCAGGCCGAACTGCGGCACGGTCGCCAGCTGGGAGCGCTGGCCGCGCGGGGCGAAGCGGCACGCCCGGCTGACCGCCCGCGCCTGATCGGCGGTGTCTATCCGGGGCGCGATGATGCCCTGCGCGCCGCCGTCGAGCAGCCGCCCGATCGCGCCGTAGTCCTGCTCTGGCACCCGGACGAACGGCGTCAGGCCGAGATCGCCGGCGGTCGCGCACAGCTGGGCGGCGACGTCGAGCGGCATGGTCGAGTGCTCGAGATCGATCATCACGGCGTGGTAGCCCGCCTCACGCGCGATGCGGACCACGTCGGCGGTCCGGCTGCTGCGGATGCCGAGCATCAGCGTCAGCTCCCCGTCCCGCAGGCGGCGCAGGAACGGGTTCCGGCCGCCGGCCCTGGCCTGCGGATCCAGCATGACTATTCCTCTCCCTAAGACCGTCGCGGTCAGTGCCGCTGGTCGCCGGGCGCCCGGGCGGGCCGTCTCCCGGCCCCGAAGAAGGTGTCCATCAGGCCCGGATGACTGGCGATCTTGTCCGCGGGCCCGGCCAGGGCGACCGTGCCCGCGCTGAGCACCGTCGCGTGCTGGGCCAGCGACAGCCCCACCCGCACGTTCTGCTCGACCATGAGCACGGTCACCCCGGTCTGCGTCATCGCGGTCACGCTGCGCGGAGATGAGGGACACCGTGCGCGGATCAAGGCCCAGGGTCGGCTCGTCCAGCAGCACGACCCGGGGCTCGAGCATCAGCGCGCGGGCGAACTCGACCATGCGGCGCTGGCCGCCGGACAGGGTGCCGGCGCTGACGCCGGGACGCTCGGCCAGCAGCGGGAACATCTCCGCGAGCTGCTCGTAGCGCGCCTCGATCTGCGTGCGGCGGCGGCGGATCACGTAGGCGCCCATGAGCACGTTCTGCCGGACGCGTGAGGCGCGCGAACAGCCCGTGCCGCTGCGGCACGCAGGCCACGCCCGCCCGCAGGATGGCCTCGGGCGGCTGCCCGGTCAGGTCGGCCCCGCCGATGATCACGGACCCGCGGCTGGGCCGGAGGATCCCGGTCATCGTCTTCAGCACCGTCGACTTGCCTGCCCCGTTGGGCCCGACGATGCAGGTGATCTGGCCTTCCGCGACGTCCAGATCGACGCCGCGCAGGATGTCCAGCCCGCCGTACCCGGCCCACAGCCCGCTGATCTTGATCATGGTGTCCGCTCCGCCGGCGGCGAGGCGACCTCGTCGCCCAGGTAGGCGTCAACCACGGCGCGATCGCCGCTCACCTCGGCCACGGTCCCGTTCGCGATGATCTTCCCGCTGGCCATCACGTAGACCTGGTCGCACAGGCTGGCCAGGAAGGCCAGGTCGTGCTCGACCAGCAGGATGGCCGACGCCGCTGCCGCTGCAGCGACCGGACCATGCCCGCCAGCCGCTGGGCCAGCGCCGGGCTGATCCCGGCGGCGGGCTCGTCCAGCATGAGCAGCACCGGATCGAGCCAGAGCACCTGGGCCAGCTCGATGAGCTTGCGCTGCCCGTAGCTGAGCTCGGCCGGGTTGCTGTCCGCGTGGCCGGCCAGCCCGAGCCCGCCGAGGACCTCGATGGCCCGGGCCCGCTCCCCGGCGGAGACCCGGGGCAGCCAGAGCCGGCGGAAGGAGAAGCGCGGCTGGGCGGCCGCGACGTTCTCGGCCACGGTCAGGCTCGGGAACAGCCGCGGGAGCTGGTAGGTCCGGGCCAGCCCGGCGTGCGCCCGGGCCGCGCGACCCCGGTGGCCGAGGGACCGGCCAGCCAGGATGACCTGGCCTGACGATGCGCTGACCGTGCCGTCGATGAGGTTGAACAGGGTGGTCTTGCCCGAGCCGTTGGGACCGAGCAGCCCGGTGATAGGGCCGCCGTCACGGTCAGGTCGACCCCGTCCACTGCGCGCAGGCCGCCGAACGTCTTCACCAGCCCGCGGGCCTGCAGCGCGTCCCCGGCGGGGCGACCGCGATCCCGGGCCAGGACCGCCGGGCCGGGACCAGCGCCGGGCGTTGGCGGATGCGGCGGCGGCGCTGGGACGCGGCGGCGCGGGGGCCGTGGCCGGTGCGGGTGTGCGCAGGGCGCGCGGGCCCGGGCCCGCGGCCAGGCGCGGGTCACGGTGGGCAGCACGCCCCGCGGGCAGGAACAGCACCACCGCGCCGAGCAGGCCGCCGAACAGCAGCAGCCGGATGGCCCCGGCGTCGGCGCCGCCCAGGCCGGTGCTGGTGAAGTTGGCCAGCGGCTCGAGGATGAAGGCGCCCAGCACCGGGCCCCACAGGGTGCCGCGCCCGCCCAGCAGGGCGGCCAGCACGATCAGCACGCTGGTGACGATGTCGAACACGGCGGCCACGTTCAGGAACGACACGTAGTAGGCGTACAGGCCGCCCGCGATGCCGACGAACGTCCCGCCGAACACGAACGCGATCATCTTGTAGATGTCGGTCCGCAGGCCGAGCCCGGCCGCCTTGTCCTCGTCGTCCGCGATCGCGAACAGGCCGAGGCCGAGCTTGCTCCGCCGGACCACGGCGGACACCGCGACGGTCAGGACCAGCAGGCCGAGCAGCGGGTAGTAGAACGGCCAGTCCTGGTACGACAGGCTCCACGTGGGCAGCGGCAGGGCCAGGCCCTGGCTGCCGCCGGTCAGCCCGGACCAGGTGGTCGCGACGATGCCGAGCAGTTGCAGCGCGGCGAACGTGACGATGACGAAGTACATGCCGCGGGTGCGCCGGGTGACCAGGCTCAGGACCGCGGCGGCCAGCGCGCAGACCAGGCCGCCGGCCAGGCAGCCGGCGAACGGCGAGATGTGCGCCCGGACGGCCAGGATGCCGGTCGTGTACGCGCCGAGCCCGATGAAGAGGCTGTTGCCGAGGGAGATGTAGCCGGCGTAGCCGCCCATGATGTTCCATCCGCTGGCCCCGATGGCCAGCAGGAACGTCATGATGAGCAGGTTCTGGAGGTACAGGTTGCCCGAGACGAGCGGGAACACGGCCAGGATGACCACGGCCAGCGGCGATGACCGCGCGCCGCGCGGCGGTGGCGTTCACGTGGCCGCGTCCGGCCGGGCCGCCCGGGTGAACAGCCCCTGCGGCCGGATCAGCAGCACGACCAGGATGAGCAGCGTCGGGCACCGCGGCCGACCAGCGCACCGAGATGTAGGTCGAGGTGACCGCTTCGGCCACGCCGAGCAGCAGCCCTGCCGCGAACGCGCCGGGGATGCTGCCCAGGCCGCCCAGGATGACCACGCTCAGCGTCAGCCCGATCCAGACGTCCTGGGAGTCCGGGGTGAACTGGTACAGGAAGCTGAGCGCCGCCCCGCCGAAGGCGCTGGTGGCCGTGGCGATCGCGAAGATCCACGCTCCGACGCGGACAGGCTGGACGCCCACGAGGCGGGCGCCCTCCGGGTTCTCCGACGCCGCCGTGATCGCGTGCCCCAGCCAGCTGCGCCGGACCACGGCCTGCAGCGCGACCGTGACCGCCACCGCGAGCAGGCAGGCGTAGAGCTGGGCCCGGGGCACGACCAGGGAGCCGAGCCGGAACGCCTGGTTGAAATACCCGGGCGTGCTCGCGGTCTGGGTTGGGACCCCAGACCAGCGCGATGCAGGCCTCGGCCACCAGGGCGAGCGCGAACGTCGCGACGATGGTCAGCCCCGGATCGATCCGCTGCACCCGCTCGATCACCAGCCGGTACAGCGCGACGCCCAGCAGGGCCATCGGGACGGTCACGATGAACCCGCCCAGCAGCGGGTCGATCCCGAAACGGGACCACAGCCCGTAGCACAGGTAGGCCGACAGGACCAGGAACGCGCCCTGCGCCATGTTGACGATCTTCATGACGCCGAAGGTCAGGGTCAGCCCGGTGGCCATCAGCGCGTAGACGCTGCCGATCAGCACGCCGAAGATCAGCGTCTGGGCCAGCTCGATCATCAGCTGGCCCAGGCCGGCTTGACGGTCACGATGCGGCTGGTGGTGGCGGCTGACTTGGGCGCGACGATCTGCAGCTTCGCCGCCCTGCCACTGCGCGAGCAGCAGGCTGCCTTCCGGGTCGCCGGCCGAGTCCCACTTCAGCGGGCCCACGATGGTGCTCACCGTGTGCGTGTGCAGCCACGCGGCCAGCGCCTTCTGGTCGATGCGCCCGACCGCCTGGATCGCCGCGGCCAGGACCTGGCCCGCGGTGTAGGAGTTGGCCGCGTCCTCGGTGGGCGGGCTGCCGAACTTCTTCGTGTAGGCGGCCACGAACGCGGCGTTGCCGGGGTACTTCGCCTGCGGGCTCCAGGCCTCCGCGGTGAACACGCCCTCGGCGTTCGCCCGGCCGATCGCGCCCGGGTAGGCGGAGTCGCTCGGGGCGTTGGTCTGGAACAGCATCCTCGGGCTGAAGTTCATCTTTTCCAGCGACCGGACGAACGCCGCGCCGTCGTCGGCGACCGCGCCCTGGATGACCAGCTGCGGCCGGGCGTGCGCGACCGACGAGGCGATGGCGTCGAAGTTGGTCGTGCTCGGATCGTAGGTCTGGTCGTAGACGGTCTTGATGCCGAGGCCCGCGAGCCGGGTCCTGGAACACCGCCACCGCCGGGCTGGCGCTCGGGTCATCCTGCGTGACGTACGCGGCGGTCGCGGGCCGCTGGCTGGCCGGCAGCGAGGCGATCCAGGCCACGAACCGGTCCGGCTCGGAGGTGGTCGTGCCGGGCTGGGCGAAGAACAGGTTGGTGAAGCCGCGGGTGAACAGGGACGCGGCCCCGCCGGACGGCTCCACGTACAGCATTCCCTGCCGGGCGGCGATGGCCGAGGCAGGCGCGTTGAGCAGCGAGGAGAACGTGCCGAGCAGCAGGTTCACCTTGTCCTGGCTGATCAGCCGGGTGTAGTCGGTGGCGGTCTGGTTGGGGTCGAAGCCGTCGTCGAGGACGTCCAGCTTCAGCTGGTGGCCGAGCAGGCCGCCCGCGGCGTTCAGCTGCGACGCCCACAGCTGGTAGCCCTGCAAGCCGGACTTGGACACGTCGGCGACCGGCCCGGTCATCGGCAGCGACATGCCGATGGTGAGCGGTCCTGATGAGGCCGCCGTGCCCGAGGACGCGGACGACGAGCAGGCCGTGGCCGCGAGCGCGGCGATGGAGGCGGCGGCGAGATACCGGATGGATCGCGTGGTGACGTCTTCGCTCACTCATTGCGACTCCCCACTGGTGTGCGGATAGGGCTCCCCGTCCAGCCCGGGGACGATGACGGCGGACGGATCGTTGGCGCTGCGCGATGAGCTGGCTGCTCGCGTAGTCGGTGACGGCGCCGGAGAGCAGTTGCCGCGGGTCTTCCATGACCACGCGCAGTCTCGTGGTGAGTGCGAGCCAGTCATCCGGACCCGCCACGGCGGGTTTCTCCGGCACGCTGGCCGAGCCCGGGTGCACGCGGGGCCGCCCGGCGGGACGCGCCTCGAAGCGGGGGTAGCCCTCGAACATCTGGCCGCCGAGGTCAGACGTGGCCCGCAGCGAGGCCCACAGCTGCCGGTACCCGGCTTCGAGTGCAGGCGGCTTCCCGTGCGGCGGCACCGGGCAGGCTCGTGCCGTCGAAGGCCGGGAAGACCGGCGCGTGCGGCGCGATGAACAGGCGTCCGGCGGGCATCCGCCCGCGCGAGGCGGCGCGCACGATCCCGGCGACGCTGTTGGATTCCTCGGTGACGCCCGCGGTCGGCCGGCCGGCCCGTCCGGCGATGATCACCATGGCCCGCTCCCAGGCGATGTCCAGGCCGTCGAACCAGCTGATGAACCGGTGCGCGATGTCCAGGCCGGTCAGGAAGAAGGTCGCGATCATGACCCGGTTGAACGGGACCGGGAGGTCAGCCGGCCGGGCCGTCGAGGTAGTCCCGCCGCACCGCGGCCATGGTCAGGGAGGAGGGGTCGTCCAGGGCCCGCTCCAGGCGGCGCTCGGTCAGCCCGCAGCTGTAGTCGACCATCGCGGCGATGGCCTCCTCCCGGCCCGCGAACGCGCGCACCGCGATGCGCTCGCGCCACAGCTCCGCCGAGCTGGCCGCCCGGGCCGCCTTGCACGCCTCGAGCAGGCGCCCGGCGTCACCCCGCCAGCAGCCGGCCGGGTCGATCTCGCGCATCCGGGCCAGGGTGGCCAGCGCCGGGCCGAGATGCGAGACCGCGGCCAGTTCCTTGAAACCGCGGGTGGACAGCCGGTAGGGCTCGATGGCCGGGGCCGAGCCGCCCCCCGGGAACAGGGCGAGGTCGGTGCCGGTGGCCACCAGCAGCGGGTCGCGGGCGGTTTCCCGGACGACGGTCTCGGCGAGGTGCGCGCCGATGCTGTCGGGCCCGGCGGTGTACGCCGTGAACAGCTCGACCAGCTCGGCACTCTCGAACGTGGGCATCAGCGGCTCAGCGCGAGGTGGGGAGGGACAGGGAATAGCGGACCGTCTCGGCGGCGAAGCGCAGCTGCGGCGTCAGCGAGTTCGACACGACCAGCTCGATGCCCCCGCCGGCCGGCGGAGCACCGCGACATCCGTGCCGCCGCACGTCGGGAACTCGGCGGCGACCCGCAGCGCCGCACCGTCCCAGGCGTAGATCTGCGAGTCGAGGACCGGGTGCGGGTCGGCCGGCGTGCCGAGGATGAAGTTGATCCGGATGACCAGGAGGTGGCCGTCGGTGCGCGCACCACCGCGAGCTCCCGCCCGCCGAGGCCGTCGAGCGTCTGGACGCGGCGTGAACTGGCCGCCGTCCCAGCGCATCACCCTGGTCGGTGCCGAGATGCAGGCGACGACGAGGTAGGTGGTCCCGCCCTCGTCGAAGGTCGCGAACGCGCGGCCGCCCGCGGCGGCCAGCGCCTGGTGCGGCCGCAGCCGGGTCGCCGTCCCAGCGGTAGAGCACGCTCACCCCGGCGTGGTCGGCGTGCGCGACGAAGAACTCGTCCCCGATCCGGAACGCGTGCCAGTTGTAGGCCCAGCGGGACGGGATCTGCTGCTGCGGCGCGAACGACGAGCCGTCCCACTCGTAGACGACCGAATCGCGGTTGCGGTCCTCCTCCCCAGGGCGGATCGACGCCCTGCGCCAGCCCGAGGAAATGCCGCTCGCCGATGCGCCAGTGCTTCCACTGCTTGGCCGCGAACGTGGCCACGCTCTGGAACGGCACGAACCGGTCCCGGTCCCAGGCGAAGATCTGCGACTCGGTCGCCGAGCTCGTACGGGCCCGACCCGGTCCTGATGCTGGCGACGGCGAGGAACGAGCGGCCGCCGATGGTGAAGAACTCCGCGTCCTCGCCGCCCGGGGCGGGCAGCGCCGACCAGGGCTCGAAGCGCCCGCCCGCGCACTCGAGCAGCAGCAGATCCGTGTCGCTGTCGCCGCCGTTCATCCCCGGCGGCCTGACGCCGGTGTCCCGGGCCAGCTGCGGGATGGCCAGCAGCTGCCGTCCCGCCACCGTGAACGCGGCCACGGCGCGAGCACCGGACGTCGGTATCCGCTGCATCTCGGTGAGCGCGGCTCGCATGGCACTCACTACAGCAACCCGGCCGATACCCGCCACAAGTAATCTGGAGTTACTATCGGCGACACGTGGCGTTAATGGATGTGACGCATGCTCGATGTCCGCAAACTGCTCATGCTGCGAGCGGTGGCCGCCGAAGGCTCGATCGCGGCGGCCGGCCGGGCGCTGCGCTACACCCGTTCAGCCGTGTCCCAGCAGCTCTCCGCGCTGGAGAGCGAGGCGGGCACCGCGCTCGTCAACCGGCGCGGCAACCGGATCGCGCTGACCCCGGCCGGCCGGATCCTGCTGGAGCACACCGAGCGGATCCTGGTCGAGCTGCGCGCCGCGGAGGCGACGCTGAGCCGCGACGACCAGGCGGTCAGCGGGCTGCTCCGGGTCGGCGTGCCGTTCCGCGAAGGGCCGCAGATCATGAGCCATGCGCTGATGGAGGTGCGCCGGCAGTTCCCGAAGCTCGAGATCCGGCTCATCGCGACCACCGACGAGACCAGCGCCGACGCGCTGCTGCGCGGCCAGCTGGACATGGCGATCGTGTCCCGCTTCGGCACCCCGCAGCCACGCCCGCGGTCCGGGCTGCGCGAATGGGACCTCGGCCACGACGCCCTCCGGCTGTGCGTGCCCGCCGGGCACCGGCTGGCCGAGGCGGACCAGTGCACCATGGCCGAACTGCGCGGGGAAGCCTGGATCGTCTGCCCGGCGAGCACCCTCGGCCGCCTCGTCCATGGCCCTGTGCGTCTCCGCCGGCTTCCAGCCTGAGCTGGCCGCCTCGGTCAACGACATCGGCACCGCGGTCGGCCTGGTCGGCATCGGCTGGGGGGTCACCATCGCCCCGGAGCGGACCCCGGCCGGCACCGGCCTGCCGGTGGCCCGCATCCCCATCGCCGGGGTCAGCACCGCGCGGCACAGCATCCTGATCGTCCGCGACGGCGAGCACCTGCTCCCCTGGATCTCGGCGGCCATCACCGCGGTCCGCGGCGTGAGCGCACGCCGGTGGCGTCGCCCGCTCCGGACCAGGGTCCGACCCGACGGACAGCAGTCTTCCCTGCGCTTCAAGGGTCGGCGCCGCATTCCTGAGCGGGACGCCGTAAGTTTCCAGCATAAGTTTCTTTCATAAGCTTATTGTGTAAGCCGCCGGGGCGGGGGTAGTGGAAGCCAGCCGGCGCAAGGGGGGCAAGCACGGCCACCGGCTCTGAGCCGGTGGCCCGTGCTCCTCAGACGCCGTAAGGCCACCCCCCTGGTGCGCGCGACAAGCAGCGCTAGGGCCTGCAGTGCGCAGCACTGCGCGGCCCGCCGCTGCACCCAGTTCGTGGCGGTGGCCCGAAATTCACCCAATCCCCGAGGAGATCACCCGTATGACCGAGAACTATCTGACTGGATCCACACCGCCGTCGGGTGGCGGATCGCCGGAGACGGAGCAGGACACGGCTCAGCTGGTCAAGGATCAGGCATCTGACCTGGCTAACAGCGGCGCTCAGGCAGGAAAGCATGTGGGTGATGTTGCCCGGGAGCAGGCCTCGGGGGTCGCGGCAGAAGCCGGGCGCCAGGGCAGGGACCTGCTCCAGCAGGCTCAAGGCCAATTGCGGGAGCAAGCGGCCGACGGGCAGCAGCGGATAGCGAAAAAACTGCTTTCGCTCAGCGACGAACTCCGCTCCATGGCCGGGAACTCCGACCAGGGCGTGGCGGTCGACCTGGCCCAGCAGGCCGCATCACGGGTCCGTGATGCCGGGCACTGGCTGGAGGACCGCGAGCCCGGGCAGGTGGTGAACGAGGTGCAGTCCTTTGCTCGCCGCAGGCCGGCAGTATTCCTGGCGCTTGCAGCAGGAGCGGGCCTGGTGGCCGGGCGCCTCACCCGGGGGCTGAAAGACGCGACGGCCGACGATTCTACGGAAACGGCAGCACCAGCGACCGCGCCGGGGCTTGGCGAGCAGACCGTCCGGCAGGCTGACGTGGCTGGCTACCCGTCGTATGGCGAGGGCGTCCCAGTGGTCTCTGGCGACCAGACCGCCTATGGGGACCCGTTGTGACCCGCCCGGTCGAGCCGACCGTGCCGCCGTCTGACTCGCGGGCGTCTGTCGGCGAGCTGTTCTCAGAGGTTGCGGAGGATCTCAGTACGCTCCTGCGCCAGGAGGTGGAGCTGGCCAAGGCCGAGATCCGCGAATCAGCCAGCCGGGCCGGAAAGGGCGCCGGGCTGCTGGCGGGGGCTGGGATCAGCGGTCACATGGTCCTGCTGTTCGCGTCGGTCGCCGCGTGGTGGGGCATCGGCGATGCCACTGGCCGGGGCTGGGCAGCGCTGATCGTCGCGGCCATCTGGCTGGTCGTCGCCGCGGTCCTCGGGCTGACTGGGCGCCGCGAGATCAGTGCCGTCCCGGGTGTCCCGCAGACCGCGGAGACCGTCAAGCAGATCCCCAGCGCAGTACGTGGAAACGAGGGCACGTCATGACCAGCAATCCAGACCAGATCCGCGAGCAGATCGAGGAAACCCGCACCAACCTGAGCGAGGACGTCAACACCCTGGCCGACACGGTCAACCCGGCGCAGGCGGCAAAGCGCAGGGCAGCCAGCGCCCGTTCCGCGGTCCGGGGAGTAAAGGACAAGGTCATGGGCACCGCGTCAGAGTCCGCCTCCAGCACCCGCTCCGCCGCGGGGCAGCAGCTGCCGGCGGTCCGGGAGAAAATGTCAGCCGCCCAGGACAAGGTGTCAGCGGCTCCGGCCCAGCTGCGCCGCCAGGCGGCGGGTAACCCGCTGGCGGTCGGCCTGATCGCAGTCGGTGTCGGCTGGCTCGTGGGCTCGCTCCTGCCTGGCCAGCCCGGCCGAGGAGCGTGCGGCGGCGAAGGTCAAGGAGGCCGCCGTGCCGGCGGTGACCAGCGCAGCCAAAGATGCCGCGGCCAACCTCCAGGACTCAGCACAGCAGGCAGCCGAGTCGGTCAAGGCCGCAGCGACCGACGCGGCAGCGACCGTCAAGGACGAGGCGGCGAGCTCGGCGCACGACGTCCAGGACCAGGCCCAGGCAGCTCGCGGCACCGTGACCGGCAGCCACCAGTAACAGCGGCCGGCGCGCCGCTTGGCCAAGGCTGGCCGGACACCGCCCTGGGTGTCCGGCCAGCCGCATGGCCTGAAATCCGGCCCTGCCGCGGCGCACCTGGAACCAGCCGCGCGACGACTAGTTAGGAGGGTCATCGCCGATGGCCAGATCACGAAGTGCGGACAGCGATGCCCGCGAGGATGCACCAAATGACCCGACGGACCTGAGCGGCGGCTCCTGGCGTGACGCGGCCAAGCGAACGCTGCGGGAGTACAAGGATGACGACCTGCAAGACCGGGCGGCGGCGCTGACCTATTTCGGCATCCAGTCGATCTTCCCGGGCCTGCTCGTCCTGGTCTCCCTGCTCGGCCTGGTCGGCCACTCCGTCACCCAGTCGCTCATCACCAACATCGGCAAGGTAGCGCCTGCCTCCGTTCGCAGCATCATCAGCGACAACGTCACGCGCCTGCAGGCGAACCACGCCGCCTCCGGGATCGTCGGCATCGTGGCGCTCGTGCTCGCCCTGTGGTCGGCGTCCAACTATGTCGCGGCCTTCATGCGCGCTTCCAACGCCATCTATGACGTTCCCGAGGGCCGCCCAATCTGGAAAACGGCACCGATCCGGCTGGGTGTCACCATCGTCACGATGGTCTTGCTGGTGGCGGCGGCCGTCATCGTGGTGGTAACTGGCGGACTGGCGCAGAAGGTCGGGAACGCGCTGGGCGTCGGCTCGGTAGCCGTCACGGTGTGGGACATCGCCAAGTGGCCGGTCCTGCTGGTCATCATCGGGCTGATCCTGGCCATCTTGTTCTGGGCGAGCCCGAACGCCAAGCACGGCTTCCAGTGGGTCAGCCCGGGTGGCTTCATCGCTGTCATCCTGTGGCTCATCGCCTCCGCATTGTTTGCCCTCTACGTCGCCAACTTCAGCCACTACAACAAGATCTACGGCAGCCTCGCCGGCGTCATCGTCTTCCTGATCTGGATGTGGATCTCCAACGTAGCCATCCTGTTCGGCGCCGAATTCAACGCCGAACTCGAACGCGGCCGCGCCGTCGCGGGCGGCCATCCAATCGAGGAGGAGCCCTTTTCAGAACTGCGTGACGACCGGAAGCTGCGGAAGAAGGAGAAAGGCAGCCGCTCGGCCAGGCGGCACGGTAGGCAGGCGGCGCGGTAGGCCAGCGGCCAGTCCGGACGTCGTGCAGCACCACCGTGGCTGTGACCAGTACGATGCCGCCCCTTCCCATGCCGCTGCTGGCTTCTGTGTAAAACATGGCAATTGCGGGATTCTCGTGGGCCGTATGCGCCTGCGGTCGCCGTGAGGGCCAGCCAGGCGCGCTACAGGGACGGCGGATTCATAAAGCCGGCAGACCTTAAGATGATCAGCAGGCGAGCAGCCGGCAGGTGGTCCCGATCGCGCTGGCCGCTGAGCACTGCTGTCGTCTCGAGGTGAGGTTCCGGTGACACAAGCGCGGACCAGGCCCGGCCGCCGGAGCCGACCCGGCCGGGGCCTGTCGCTGGACCGGATCGTCACGGCCACGCTGGAACTGGTGGACGAGCAGGGTATCGGGGCCGCGACCATGCGCGCGGTGGCGTCCCGGCTGGGAGTTCGCTCGATGTCGCTGTACCGGTACGTCGAGGACCGGGACGAACTGCTAGACGCGGTCGTGGAACGCATCGTGAACGAGCTCGGAGACGATCCAGAGGTCCAACTGCGCCCGGCAGAAGGCTGGCGCCAGTACCTGACCGGGATGGCGCAGGGGGTACGCCGCTACGCCCGGGCGCACCCGCACGCTTTCCCGCTGGTTGCCACCCGCCCACCGGAGGCTCCCTGGGTTAATCCGCCGCTCCGGTCGCTGCGCTGGGTCGAGTCGATGCTGAGCGGCCTGGGCGACGAGGGCTTCACCGACGAGCAGGTCCTGTTCACCTACCGCACATTCAACAGTTTCCTGCTGGGCTACCTCCTGCTGGAAACCAGCGCCATGGCCCTCCGGGACCCCAAACCCGGTGACGGGTCCTTCACCAGCGCCGACACCAGCCCGGACGGGGACCGCGGAACGGCCGGGCAGGCCGCCGCCAACCCGGTTCCCGGCGGACTGAGCCCGGCCCGCTCACCTGGGCAGCGGGAAGCAGTCGAGGACGCTGACAGCCCGCACGAGCTGATCGACCCGGCGGATGAGATCGACCGCCTGCGCTTCCCGACGGTGTACCGCCTGGCGGCAGGGCTCGCCGAGGACCGCTGGGACCGAGAGTTCGGGACCGGCCTGGAGGACATGCTTGACCGCATCGCGGCCTTCGTGGCCGGGAGCCCTGATTCCAGCCACGATTGACAGGCAAGCAAGGCTGGGCCGCCGGCAGGTGCCCTGGACACGCTCGCGTTCGCCGGACAGGCTGCGGAATCAAGTGGACGCCGTAAGCTTTCCATGTACGCTTACGGTGTTAGTCTTCCGGCGTTCGCGGAGCGAGCGGCAAGTTAGTCAGCGCAGGCCGGAATCATGGCACGCGCACCTCACTACGACTGGAACCGGCGCCGGATGGCTGACAATGAAGCGCTGCGGGTCAGCAGCAGTGGAAGCCCATCCTGGCTGGTCATCGCCGGGGAGATCGACGAGTTGACTTACCCAGTCCTCCTCGCTGGGCTGGCAACCGCCGAGGGGTACCGCGAGATCCGCATCGACCTCAGCGGGGTCCGGTACTGCGACCTTGCCGGGCTCCACCGCATCGTCCGCCTGACCGGACCCTCCAATGCCAGCGGCTGTCCCATCCGGCGTGTGGTACTGCACGCGGTGCCGTCATGGCTTGCCGAGATCCTCCAGATCCTGGGCTGGGACACGATTCCCGGAATCGCCTTGGAAAAATTACTCCTGAGCGGGAGCGGGCAGCCCTCTCAACAGGCGGGATCCGCGGGGATCACTCCTGTGACGATTTAGGGTCGCCGCGACGTGGCCGGTCGCTCTGTTTCCGGCGGGGACTCCCGGAGCTGGATTAGCGCGTTCATCGGCCGGCAGCCACCCGAAGGTAGGGACCCCGCTGACGCGGCGCTCGTGCCCGGCCAGGATGTCTAGCGACTAAGCATCGCCAGGCCGCGCACGAGCGCCACCGCCTCCTCTTTTGCCCCAGTTACCGGGTTCCGCTGGCTACTTCAGGCCCAGCACGGCGTAGTTGTACATGCCGTAGTAGGGCTGGACGTAGACGTTGGTCAGGTTCGGGCTGCGGTACAGCAGCGACTTGGCGTACACCTCGGGCAGGATCGCAGCGTCCTTCATTACCTGCATGTCGATCTGGGCGGTGTAGGAGTTGCGCTGCGTGGCGTTATTGGTACCGGCCATCTTGTTCAGCAGGCTGTTCACCTTCGGGTCGTTGAGCTCTTCGATGTTGGTGTTCCCGGCCGGGCTGATCGTGTCGCCGGCCGTGATGAAGTTGAAGAAGCCGTAACCGTCTGGCCAGTCCGGGGCCCAGCCGCCGAACGCGATGCCCAGCTTGTGCGAGTGAACGTAGTTCGGCACACCCGCGAAGTTGCTGAAGTAAGTCCCTGACGGGTACCCGTGCAGCGTGGTCTTGATCCCGACCTGGCTCAGCGCCTGCTGCAGGGCGGTGGCGGCCGCCACTTCCTTGGGCCGGTCGCTTCGGTAGGTGATCCCGGTGGTGAAGCCGTTCGGCTGCCCGCAGGCCTTGAGCTGGGCCTTGGCGGCGGCCACGTCACCATCCGGCTTCGTCGTGGCCGCATAGAGGTCGAACGACTTCTGCCCGATGACGTTCGGCGGCGCCACCGTGCTGGCGATCTGGCCGCCCGCGACCGGGCCGCCGTACGCGGTCTGCAGGTTGGTCTTGTTGGCCGCGTACTCGATGGCCTCACGGCAGTGCAGGTTGTTCAGCGGCTTGACCACGGTGTTGAGGTAGGCGAACCACAGGAACCCGCTGATCGGGTTGTCTGAGGAGGCCTTCAGCGTGGGCGAGGACAAGATCTTGGCCCGCGCCGCCGCCTGCACCCCGGTGCCCGCCGCGTCCACGTCCAGGTCACCCGCGAGCAGCCGGTTATCGATGTCGTTCGCGTTCATGTTCCAGTTGATGACGATCTTGCTGGCCAGCTGCTTGGCGTTCGGGTCGCTCGACGCCTTCCAGAACGTGTTCGGCACCATCGTGAGCGTCTTGTTCAGCTGGTAGCTCTGGAACTTATACGGCCCCGTGGAGATCGGGTGCAGCTGATAGTTGGCGCCGGTGTCCTTGTTCGGCGGCACCGGCGCGCTCTGCGGGATCGCCACCACATAGTTGAAGTCCGCGAACGGCTTCGCCAGATGGAACACGATGGTCGTCGCATTCGGCGTCGTCACCGCGTTCAGGCCCATCAGGTTCTTGGACCGGTCCTTGTAGGGACCCGGGTACACCGGCTTCTGGGGTGCGAGCAGCAGCGGGTAGTAGGACGGCCCGAGTGGGAACAGGGCACGGTCGAAGGTGCGCTCGACGGCGTACTTGACGTCCGCCGAGGTGACCGTGGTCCCGTCCTCGAACTTGACGTCCGGCTGGATGTGATACGTCCAGGTCAGTCCGCCGTCGCTGACCACACCCGGGCCGGTCGCCAGATCCGGCACGACCTGCAGGCCGCACTTGCCCGGGCAGGACTTATAGGTCATCAGCGGCATCGTGTAGAACCGGGCGAGGTTCCACATGAACGCGTAGTAGGTATTACCCGGGTCGGTCGAGTCCGGGGTGCTGCTGTCGCCGAAAGTCAGCGTTCCCCCCTTGTGGCTGGACGGGTTGACCACCTTCGTGACGGCGGCGTTGAACGAGGCGGATGACGACGAGCCGGAACCGCCGCTCCCGCTCCCGCTGCTGCCGCCGCATGCGGATAGGACCAGCATGGCTACCGCGCCAAACGCAGCCAGCCCCGTGATTCTGCGTCTCCTCATAAGGTGAAAAGGCCTCCTGTTGCCATGAAAGTTAGGAATGTGGCCGGACGGGGAATGCCCCCGAATCTCGGACCGACTTTTAGCAATGCCCATTGGTGACGTCCCCGAGAAAATTGATTCCCCAGTCCGGTGTAACAAATGATGCCCACCTCCACACAGGAAAGCGCCTCCAGCATGATGTTCATCGGTGACAACCCCGTGGCGTACACCAGGCTCGCCAGCTGCGGCAGCACCGTCGCCCTGCCTCCGTTACGCCTCCGTTACGCGATCAAGCGGCTTTACTCGTTACGATGCGACGATGGCCGGGATGCAGGCAATCAATTCGGATCTCGCCGAAGGCTCGCGGCGCGACGTCGCCCGGCCTGCCGGCCCTAGGCCATCGATGCGAGTCCGCTTCACCAGGGACGACCTGCTGCTGACCCGCTTCGCTAAGACCCCGGCACCGCTCGCGGAAGTGTCGGTCGGGTTGCTCGAGCTACGCCGCCGATCGGCGGCGCCGAACTGGTGGGTCATCCAGGCGAGGCGCGCCTTTCCGAAGACGGCACGGCCACTGCTGGACCTGATACCGGCGAGCCTGCCCGCGCCGATGTTCGTCGACCCCGTCGTGCCGGACCTGGCCGAGGGCCTGGAGATAGTGCGGGCTACCCCCAGGTCGGTGCTGCGGGACGAGGTACCCTCCTCGTGGCGGGGCGCCGGCCGGCCCCCCTCATGGCTTCGCGCCCTGACCGACGGCGACCCCGAAGCTATGACGACCGTGGTCCGCGGGCTGCGCGATTTCTACCTTGCCTGCGTGGCACCCTACTGGTCACGCATTGTCGCGACTTTCCACACCGACATAGCGGAGCGGATTCCGGTTCTGGCCACCGGTGGTCTGGCCGGGCTCCTCGGCACGTTGCACGACGATCTCGCGTGGCGTGACAACTCGCTGCAGCGATCGTGGCGGACGGGCGAGCTGTCTCTGGGCGGCCGCGGTTTGCAGCTGTTGCCATCCGCGCTGTGGACAGGACCCCCGCTGTTCTCCAGCCACCGGAGGGAATCCGGCGGCAACGCGCTCATCTACGCGGCAGGGACGGTAGTCCCCGCGTATGGGACAAGCCAAGCCGGCGACCTGGCCGGACTCATGGGGCAGACCAGGGCGGCCGTGCTGCACGCGCTGCGTACTCCGCGCAGTACGGGG
The DNA here is from genome assembly GCA_963723595.1 of uncultured Actinomycetes bacterium. Classification (GTDB taxonomy): domain Bacteria; phylum Actinomycetota; class Actinomycetes; order Streptosporangiales; family Streptosporangiaceae; genus RYN-230. The sequence goes on along the minus strand of CAVRRQ010000006.1, from coordinate 573,693 downwards.
GAACTGGCGGCCTGCGTCGGCACCAGCGCACCCTCCGCTTCCGAGCACGCCACGGCGCTGCGGGCCTCCGGCCTCGTGCAAACGGTGCGCCGCGGCCGCGGCGTAAACCATTCCCTGACGCCGCTCGGCCGGAGCCTGCTCAATGGCAATCTCAACGTTCAATGACACCGGCGACGCCGCGACCGACAACGCGGCCGACGGGCCGATGCCCGCGCCCTAGGCCGAGATCCGAGAGCCCGGCGTCACCGCCACCAGGCAAATCTGGGGAGCCCCGGCCGGAATATGGGGGTGCCGCTCCCGATTCGCGCTGAGCACCACCCTGCTTACGGTCGCATCGATCGATTCTGCGATCGGGGGCGTCGTGGTGTTCCGCAAGGCCGTTGCATCACCAGTGCCGTGGCTGCGCCGTCCGGCCGCCGCGCTGGTCGTGGCGGCAGGGTTGTGGGGGGTAGCGGTCAGCGGGACGAAATACGCCCTGGGCGGCTTCGATCCCGTGACCCTCCTGAGCATCGAGCTCCTGGCCGGTGCGGCCGTCCTGTGGGCCGCCCTGCTGGTCCGCGGCTACCGTCCGCCGAAGTCGTGGTGGCTTCCTGCAGTGCTGGGCCTGCTCGAGCCGGCACTGGCGTACCTGGGTGACACGTTCGGCCTTTCCCTGACCAGCGCGGTGCACGGCGCGGTGATCGGCGGCCTCGAATCGGGGCTGGTGGTCCTGCTGGCCGCCGTGCTGCTCCGGGAGACCGTCACCCGGCCAGCCATCCTGGCGATCGTGGTCGCGCTGGCAGGACTGGCGGTGCTCGCCGGCGTCGGGACCGGCGCGGGCGGCGGCACGGCTGCCGGTGACCTCCTGATAGCCGGGGGCGTGCTCAGCGCGAGCCTTTACACGATTGCAGCCAAGCGTTTCGGTGACGGCTCGGATGCCCTCTCGCTGACGGCATGGCAGTTCACGGTGGCCGCGCTCGCGTCGCTGCTGGTGACTATCGCGCACCGGGCCGCGGGCTCCGGCACCGGGACCGTGACGGCAGCACCCCGGTTCTGGCTGGTCGCCGTGCTCGTGGGCGCCGTCGGATTCGGGCTCAGCTTCCTGCTGTTCAACATGGTCATCGTGCAGGTCAACGCCGGGCGCGCGGCGGTGGTCCTCAACCTCATCCCCGTATTCGGGGTCGCCAGCGCGGTGATCTTCCTTGGTGAGGACCTGACCGGCCGCGATGCCCTCGGCGCCGCCCTCATCGGATCCTCCGTGCTCTACTTCGCGATCGCCGATCATCGCGAGGCCACCGCCCAGGGCCGCCGCGGACCGGCCACCTGGCGAGTAATGATCCCGCGCGGGCTAGCGCGACTACGGCTGCGTCGTGGAGGCGGACTCCGGCCCGGTTGCTCCCGCCACGGCCTTCCCGGACGCAGGCGCGGGCACCTCCGGACGGTCCATGGTCAGCTTGGATGGCCACCAGTTCCAGCGGCCGAGCAGCACGACCGTGGAGGGCACGAGCAGCGTCCGGACCAGGAAGGTATCCATCAGGATCCCGAGGGCGAGGCCGAGCGCGATGTCGCGGAACTGGCTGCCGCCCGCCCCGCCGCCGGCCACCAGGCCGAACACCACGAAGGTGCCGGCCAGCACCAGGCCGGCCGAGGTCACGGTCGTGCCGGTCACGCCGATCGCCTTGACGACCGCCTCACGCAGCGGCAGCTTGCGCGCCTCTTCCCTGATCCGGGTCATGACCAGGATGTTGTAATCCTCGCCGAGCGCGAGCAGGAAGATGAACATCAGGAACGGCAGGAAGAAGACCAGTCCCTGGCTCCCCCCGATGTCGACGAACAGCAGCACTGAGAGCCCGAGCGCGGCCAGGTAGGACAAGCCCACCGAGGCGATGAGGTAGAGCGGGGCGACCAGGCTCCGCAGCACGAGCGCCAGCAGGATCCCGATCACCACGATCGCGATCGGGATGACCCTGACCAGGTCGCTGTTGGACACCGCGCTGATGTCGTAGAGGGCCGGCGCCTCGCCGCCGACCGCCGAGTCGGCGGCCCCGATGGACTTGGCCACCCTGGCGATCTCGGCGCGGATCGCCGGGACGGCATTCAGGGCCGGCGTGCCGCCGGGATCGCCGGCCTTCAGCCCGACGGAGTACTGCACCGTCCGCCCGTCGGCGCTGATGAAGTTCGAGGTGCTGCGGTACAGCTGGTAGACGTCGGGCGGCACCTTGCTGGCCAGCCCCGGCGGCGGGACCGGCGGCAGGGCCTTGGCCGGCCCGAGCGCGGCGTGCAGCCGGGCGTAGTCGGCGGGCGGCAGCGTCAGCCCGCTCGGGTTGAGCGGCCCGGCCACCGTGGTGAACAGGCTGCTGGCCTTGAGCTCGCTGGTCGCCTTGGCCAGGACCTGAGGATCGGTCCAGACCGGCTGGCTGAACTTGAAGATCGGCGAGGTCGGGTTGGCGGCCGACTCCGGGAAGTACTTGGTCAGCAGCAGGGTGCCTTTCGCGGAGTCGCTGCCGGCCGGCGGGGCCGTGCTGCCGCCGAAGCCTGACGCCGTATAGCCGAACACGGCCAGGGCCAGGCCGCCGAACGCCAGCACGCCGATGATCAGCGTGGTGGCGGGCCGGCGCACGATGCGGCCGGCCACCCGGCCCCAGATGCCGGTCCCGCCGCTGCCCTGGATGCTCCAGGGCAGCAGCTTGGGCCGGTGGAACATGGCCTGGAACAGCGTCCGCTTCATGGCCAGCAGCGACAGGCGGATCGACAGCAGCGCGGGCAGCAGCGTGAGCCCGGCCAGCAGGGTGACCGCGATCGCGATGGCGAACGGGATGCCGAGGTTGGAGTAGAACGGGAAGCTGGCCGCCAGCAGGGTCAGCACCGCCGCGATGACCGTGGCGGCTGAGAAGGTGATCGACTCCCCGACCCGGGTGACCGACTCGACCAGCGCGGTCCGCGCGGCCGGCCGGGCCCCGGCCAGGTCCGAGAGCAGGGACCGGAACAGGCGATGCTCGGGCGCCCCGTCCATGCCGGTCACGTCATGGCCGGCCGCCCGCAGCTCCTCCCGGACCCGGAAGACCAGGAACAGCCCGTAGTCCGTGCCGGCGCCGAGCACCAGGACGATCAGCAGGAACTGGGCCAGCGGTGACACCTGCAGGCCATGCTTGGCCGCCTCGGCCACCAGCGGACCGGAGATGAGCACGGAAAACAGGGCGGGCAGGACCGTGGTGATGGCGAGCGTCAGCGACCGGAAGATGAGCACGAGCAGCACGATGATGAAGATCAGCGACAGGTCCTGCACCTTGTTGCCGGTATTGCCGGACGCCTTCTGCTGGTCCACCTGCACGGCAATGCTGCCCGCCAGGTGGACCCGCAGCCCGGCGGGCAGCCCGGCGCTGGCGATCTTCGCGCGCATGCTGTTGATGAGGTTCTCTTGATAGTTCTGGTTGCCGCTGTTGTTGGCGGCGAGGGCGAGCAACTGCACGGCCTGGCCGTTGGCGGAGCGGCCGACGTCAAGCACCTGCTTGATCCCGGTCACGGAGTGGAACTTGGCCTGCAGCGCAGTCACGGCGCTGATGTCCGCCGCGGTCAGCGGCCCGGAGGTGGTCGCCGCGATGACGGGGATCGGGAGCAGGTTCGAGCTGCCGAACGGCGCGGACAGGTCGATCGCGTGCTGGCTCGGCGCGCTGGCGGGCAGGAACTTGGAGTTGTTGCTCTGGGTCACGCTCGACAGCGCCGGCAGCTGCGTCACGGCCGCGATCGCGCCGAATACCCAGATCAGCAGGATCAGCCAGCGCAGGCGGACGGCCCACCGGCCGATGGCACCGAAAACCGCATCGATGTGCATGGGCAACTAGCCTATTGCCCGCGTCGGACAAGTCGATGCGCGGCCCGGAGGCCGGTCGGTCTCATTCTCAGGTCCGCTCTTATCGTAGAAGGCAATCAGGCCGGTGATCGGCAGCAGCTCCCGGGTCGCGGCGATCGGCCAGGGTGGCTCGCAAAATTCGGCCGGCAGCGTAACGGATCTTCGACGGCCTCGTCTTCCGCGCGCCGCCGGCCGCCCTGACCAGGACAACAAGCGGAATCACACGTCCTGGCTGTCGCCGTATCCGCGCTAACTGTTGGCGCTGGGATCATCATTCGCCGAGGATTCCGTCAGTGAGTGATCACCAGGGCTCAGTCCGCGCCAGGGGCACCGGCCGCGCCGGGGGCACCGGCCGTCTCTCTCGCGACCGCGACCGCTCTCGCGACCGCGACGAAACGGCGCACGGCGGGACTGGTGTCGCCGGCGCGCCAGGCCAGGCACAGGGGGCTGGCGGGCACGCCTCTGACCGGCACGAACGTCAGGCCCGGCCGCGCGTGGAACGTCTCCGCGGACGCGGGGCAGAGGCTGACCCCACGGCCGGCCACCACGTACTCGCGCCATTCGTCGATGGTCCGGGCGGTGGCCCCGATGACCGGCTGGCCTCCGCCCGGGCGTGGCTTGACGAGCCAGTCGTCCCGCCAGGCCGTCGGGTCGCAGCCGTCCGTCGCGGCGGCGGCCGCGATCCAGGGCAGCGCCTCGGTGTCGCTGAGGTGGAGGCAGTCCCGGGCCGCAAGTGGGTGCCCGGCGGGCAGCACGAAGACCCGGGGTTCCTCGGCAAGAGTGGCGAGCTGGATGCCGGGGGCGCGGATCGGCGGGCGGACGAAGGCCACATCGGTGCTGCGGTCCAGCAAGCCGCCGGCCGGATGGGTGAGCTCGAAGGAGTGCAGCCGGATCTCGACGCCTGGTTCCTCGCGCTGGAACGCCGCGAGGATCTGCGTGGGGAGGTCGCCGCCGGCCGCGACGCTCAGGCCCACGGGCAGCACGCCCTCGATCGCCGTGGCGGAGTTGCGGGCGGCGGACGCGGCCCGGTCCAGTTCGGCCAGGGTGGAGCGCGCGCCGTCCAGGAAGCTGGCGCCCGCGGCCGTGACCGCCGCGCCGCGGCTGCTGCGCTCCAGGAGCCGGACGCCCAGGATCGTTTCGAGCTGCTGGACCTGGGCGCTGAGCACCTGCTGGGTGATGTGCACGCGGCGAGCCGCGGCCGTGAAGCTGCCTTCCTCGGCGACCGCGACAAAATAACGCAGATGCCGGACCTCAATGTCCATCGCGGCCGATCGTACCGGCCGCGGGCCGGATCCGGCGGCCGGGCGGCTGGCCACCCTCCGCGGGCTGGACCAGGCCAGACGAGGACCAGGCCAGACAAGGACCAGGCCGACAGGACCAGGTAGCTGCGACGACATCCAGGGCATGACGACAGGGGGCCAGTGATGGACGCTCACGACCTGACCGTGACGCGCCCGGCGGCCGGGGACGCGGGCCACAACGACACCGGGGAGAACTCATGACCACCGACCGGGACCACCAGGCCACCACCGCTCCAGATCACCAGGCGACCACCACAACGACGCCGGGGGATGCCCATCCCAGGCGAGGGCCGGCTGGCCCGCCTGCTCGACACCCGGGGCGGGGTCGCGGCACCCGAAGCCCCGTTCGTGATCGAGCACCGCGAAGCACTGATCTACATGCTCTGCGAGGCGGCCGAGCTGGAGCACGGGATCATGTGCCAGTACCTGTTCGCCGCGTTCTCGCTCAAGGAATCCGAGGACGAGGGGCTGACCGCGGACGAACTGGCCGCGGCGACGCGCTGGCAGCGTCAGATCCTGAACGTGGCCGCCGGGGAGATGCTGCATCTGACCCTGGTGCACAACCTGCTCTCGGCCATCGGCGCCGCCCCGCACCTGTCCCGGCCGAACCTGCCCGCCCCGGCCGGGCACTACCCGGCCGGGGTGCAGCTGGCCCTGCTGCCGTTCGGTGACCAGGCGCTGCGGCATTTCATGTTCCTGGAGCGACCGGAGGGCATGGACCTGCAGGACGCCGAGGGCCTGGCCGCGATGCAGACCGCCACGCCGAGCATGAACCCGCGCGACATCGTCCCGACGCGGCCAGGACTTCGCCACGGTCGGGCATCTGTACCGCTCGATCGAGGCCGGCTTGCGGCACCTGACCGACAAGTACGGGGAGGACTGGCTGTTCACCGGGCCGCCCCGCGCGCAGGCCACCCCGGCGTACTTCGGCTGGCCTAACCTGCTGCCGGTCACCGGGCTGGAAAGCGCCTGCGCGGCGGTCGAGGAAATCGTCGAGCAGGGCGAGGGCCCGCGGGGGCACTGGCGCCAGGCGCACTTCGGCCAGTTCGTGGCGATCCTGGACGAGTACCAGCAGATGCAGGCGGCTAACCCCGGATTCGAGCCGGCCCGGCCGGTGATGGCCGCGAACGTCCGCCCGCACGACCGCGCCGACGCGGTACCCATGATCACCGACCCGCTGACCGCGCGGGTGACCGACCTGTTCAACGTCAGCTACGAGATCCTGCTCCAGCTCTTCGAGCGGTTCTTCGCGCACACCACCGAGACCGACGCCCAGCTGAAGGTCCTCGCGGACGCGTCGGTGGCGCTGATGGTGCAGGTGATCAAGCCGCTCGGCAGCCTGACCACCACCCTGCCCGCCCGGCCCGGCTTACCCGGCGCGCACGGCCGGGCCCAGCTTCGAGCTGTTCTACGAATCCGACTACCTGATGCCGCACCAGCACGCGGCCTGGGCGCTGCTGGCCGAGCGGCTCGACGTGGCCGCCTGGCTGTGCAGCGAACTGTGCGCCGGGCGCGGCACGGCCATCGCCGCCCAGCTGGAGCCGGTGCTCGACGCCATCCGCCAGATCGCCGCCGCACTGGCCGCGCACCTCCCCGACGGCAGCCCGCAGGCCGCCCTCGCGGCCGCCGGGCCGAGGCTGCTGCCCGCCGACATCGACGCCCTGGCCACCGCCTGCACCCGGATCCTGGACGGGATAACCGCCGGCCCATCCCCCAGCGAGGCGCCCCACCCGGACCACACGGACAGCGATCCCGCGCGGCCGGGGAACTGCTCAGCGCCCTCCGCGACGTCCCGGGTCCCGGGGGCCGCCCTGCAGCGGGAGAGCCCGAGTTCGCCGCCGCGGCCGGACGGCTGCGGGAGGCCGTGCTGGCGGCGACCCGGCTGCGAGCCGGCCTCGGCCCCTCCTGCCCCCCGGAACTCACCGAGGTGGTCGCGGCTCTGCAGGACCTGCTGCTCCGGGTCGCGCCGCCCCGCCAGGAACCGGCGTGGCGGGACGATCTCTGGCGGGCGCAGTCCGGCCTGGCGGCATCGATCCAGGCGGCGCGCAACGGCCCCTACCTGGCCACGAACGTGCCGACGGTAGTGAATCACCTGGGGATCGGCCGGGCAGGCCGCGCCGCAGCTCGCGCTGTGCCGCTGCGGCGCCTCCGCGGTCAAGCCCGCCTGCGACGGGACCTGCCACGCGAACGGGTTCAGCGACGAGAAGGATCCCGGGCGGGTCGCCGACCAGCGGGACACCTACCACGGCCAGCAGGTGACCGTGTTCGACAACCGCGGCATCTGCCAGCACTCCGGCTACTGCACCGACCGGCTGCCCGTGGTTTTCCGCACCAATAACGATCCGTTCGTGGCACCCAGCGGCGGACGGATGGATGAGATCATCCGGGCCGTCCGCGATTGCCCGTCCGGAGCCCTGTCTTATGCGCTGGGCGGCACCGAGGCCCGTGCCGACGTCGACTGGGAAGGTCACCGGCCCCCGGCGATCGAGATCACCGCGGACGGCCCGTACCGGGTGACCGGCCGGATCCCGCTCGCCGGCCCCGAGGGGGAGCCCGTCGCGCACGCCCAGGGAAGCTCAGCTGAGCACTATGCGCTGTGCCGGTGCGGTCACTCCCGCAACAAGCCGTTCTGCTCCGGCATGCACTGGTACGTGGGGTTCACCGACCCCCCGGGCCGCCCGAGCCCGACGCTGTTCGAGCACGCGGGCGGGCTGGGCCCGCTCACCCGCACCGCCCGTCTGCTGTACGAGAAGCACATCCCCGCCGACCCGCTGCTCGCCCCCGTGTTCGCGGACATGCCAGCCGGCCAGCCGCAGGCCCTGGCCGCCTGGCTGGCCGCCGCCCTCGGCGGTCCGGCCCTTGGCGGTCCGGCCCTCCGCGGCGCCGGGAAAACCCTGCCCCAGTCCCTCCTGTCACCCTCCGGTCAGCCGCTCACCGAGGATCAGCGGGCACGCTGGGTGTCCCTGGCCAGCCGGGCCGCAAACGAGGCCGGGTTGCCCGACGCCCCCGGGTTCCGCTCCGCGCTCGCCTCCTGCCTGGAGTGGCTCTCCCGGGTCGCGACCCAGCCCGCCGCCGACGGCGGGCCCAGCCTGGTACCGACCTGGGACTGGGGCCCGGGCGGCCCGCCCGCCCCGGCCAAGCACGACGCTGGCCAGGACACCGCCCAGCCGGTGACGCTGCCCGCGCCGGGCGAGGCGGTCAGCTTCGACGCGCACATCAAGCCGCTGTTCCGTGACCGGGACCGCCAGTCGATGAGCTTCGCCTTCGACCTGTCGTCCGCCGACGACGTCCGCACCCACGCCGCCGGCATTTTGCAGCGCCTCCAGGACGGGACCATGCCCTGCGACGGTGCGTGGCCCGCCGACCAGATCGCGGTCTTCGAGCGCTGGACCGAAACCGGAATGGAACCCTAGCGCCACCGCCGGCAGCCGCCAGCCTCGGTTACCGGTCGCCCAGGTGCCGCTTGACCACGTGTTCTTCGGCGCCTGCGCGGCCCACGCGGCTGCCGATGCGCGGAACGCAGGTCAGGGCCCGGAGCCGTCCGCACGGTTGTCACGGACGGCCCCGGGCTCACGGTTACGCGGGACTGGTCAGGGTGTGATGTCCCATTGCTGGCAGGTGTTGTCGAGCTGGGCCCACTGGCGGACCACCGTCCCGTCAGCGGTTTCGCAGTCCACGGCATCCAGGACCATGCCGTTGGCGACGTTGCTGATGGTGTAGTGGCTGCCTGCCGGGGTGACGTCCCATTCCTGGCAGAGGTTGCCGAGCGAGGACCACAGGTCGGTGAGGGTGCCGTCGAACATCCCGCAGTTCACCGAGTCGAGGACCGTGCCGCTGTTGACGTTGGTGATGGTGTAGTGGCCGTGGCCCGCGCTGGAGAACTTCCATTGCTGGCAGGTGTTGCCGCGCGCGGACCACAGCTCGATGCCGGTGCCGTTGGCGGTGCCGCAGCCGGCCGGCTCCACGAGCTTGCCGCTGTTGACGTTGGTGATGGTGTAGGCGGTGCCGGTCACCGGGAAGCCGCTGCTGACCTGCTGGTAGCCGGCCGCGACGACATTGGCCTGGACCGCGTTGTCGGTCGCGGCGGACGGGTAGCCGGCGGTCAGGACGCCCTCGAAGAACGAGCCGTCGGATCCGTTGCTATTGTCGCCGCCGGTGCCCAGGATGACGGCGCCCTCCTGGTGCATCGGGGTGTACCCGCCGATGTCCGGGAGCGGCCCGCTGTACTCGGTGGCCAGGCCGCCCGACTGGGCGTTGGCGTCCTTGATCGCGTACGTCGTGGTGCCGTTGTTGTTCACCATGGCGGTGACGAACGCGGCGGAGTTGCCCTTGTTGGCCGGGTTGGCGCCGTTGCCGCCGGCGAACAGGCCGTTCTCCAGGTCCGCCTGGACCCAGGGCCCGGATCCGGTACACGGCGTGAACCAGCACTCGGTGCCGAAGTTGATCGCGTCCATGTGGCCGTTGCCGGTGTCGGTGCCCGACGTCTCGGCGTTGCCGAAGTCATAGCAGCAGAGACTGTCCACGTGCGTGCCGCTGGTGACCATGTACGCGCCCTGCGGCTGGCTTCCGGTCGCGACACCGTTCGTGACGTCGTTGCGGTACCCCACGCCGGCCTGCACGGAGACCGCGTAGACCGGGTGGCCGCCGACCTTCACCGGCAGCGCGTTGGCGATCGCGGCGGCATCCGGCCCGCCGTTCCCGCCGATCGGCCCGACGCCGAGATCGTTGTGGTAGCCGCTCTGGTCGTAAATCCTGGTGATCGTGCAGACCGTGCCCGCGCAGAACGAGTCCTGGGCGGCGGCGGCGGCGTAGCCGTCCCTCCGCGTGCCGATGCTGGCTGTCGCGCCGTCTGACGCGCGGGTGACCCGGTAGAGCGGGCCGCGGTAAGCGCGGTACAGCGCCCGCACCGTGCTGTACGCGGCCACACAGGGAGTGCCGCCGGCGGCGTAGATGTTGCACGGCCGCGCGGACGAGGACGAGGACGAGGAGGAAGACGAGGAGGCGACCTGGGCCGCCCCCGCCGGGACAGACGTGGCGGCTAAGGCGGTGAGGACGAGGGCTGCTGCGGTAACCGCACACCACAGCGCTTTTCTCAGAGTTAGAAGTCTCATCAGGACCAATCTCCGTCCCGGCTAGTGGGGGTTGATGACGCCACGGATGCCAGGCTGGGCGCTTACGCTATGTGTTAACGCTAACAACCTGCCTTGTTACCCCTATGTAAACCGGCCAGCGAACGCTGTCAAGGGCGAGCACGTCACCAGCACGTTCCCGGACCGGTGCGCGCACGCGACGGCGAGGCACGGCCCGCGGCGAGCGCACTAGCGGCTGTCGCGCTTCGCCTGCCGCCGTGCGCCCAGGGCCAGGGTCCCAGCCCGCCGCTTCTCGCTCGCCGGTGACCGCAGCGCCCGGTCCCCGGTCGGCTCACCCGTGATGGAAGGCCCCGTCCGCCCCGGCGCAGTCCCCGCCCCCCGCCCACCAGGCCCGCGCCCTTCCTTCACCGCCCGGGCGGCCGCGATCCGCTCCGCCCGCAACTCCGCCGCGGCCCGCCGGGCCAGCGTCGCGACCCGGCGGCTCACGCGCGCCAGGCTCTCCTCGAACGCCTCAGCCTTCAGCGCCGCACGCTTGTTCTCCGGCCGGGCCTTACCCCGGCCGCCGTGCTCAGGCACAGCCGTACTGGCACCGCGCCGGTACTGGCCGACGTACTTGTTACGCGTGCGCCTGACCCGGGTTTCGAGCTCGATCGCCGTATCCTCGTCAAGCTCAGCGAGCTTGGGCTGCTCCGTCTCGGCCACCAGTTGCCGCTCAGCGTCGTTCAGCACCGCCAGCAGGGACGCATTCATCCGTCTTCCCCGATCCGCCGCGAATCTCCGACGCCATGAGTCTTCCCGGGCCACCCGGCGACCGAACGTGACAGGCCGCCCGGGACGGATGCCGTGATAAACCCGGAGACCATTTACTTCAGATAACGGGCGCCCCGCCGGCGTCACCCGGTGGCGTCAGCCGCCCCTACCGTCTGCCCGGATGACCCTGCCCCTCCCCCTGCCCCCTGCCCCCTGCCCCCTGCCCCCTGCCCCCTGCCCCCTGCGGAGCCTGCCGCATGATGGCATGAGGTGAACGCCGAGGGGAGGATCCGGCCATGACTCCAGGCATCCGGGTTCGCCGGGTGTACGACCCGCCTGAGCCCCAGGACGGAACCCGCGTGCTGGTGGACAGGCTCTGGCCGCGCGGGCTCCGCAAGGACGCGGCCGGGCTGGGCGAATGGGCCAAGGACGTGGCCCCCTCCAGCGAACTCCGCACCTGGTACGGCCATGACCCGGCGAAGTTCGACGAGTTCTGCCGCCGCTACACGCAGGAACTCTCGCAGGGCGCGGCCCGGGCCGCCCTCGAACACCTGGCCGCCCTGGCGGCCGCCGGTCCAGTCACGCTGCTCACCGCCACCAGGGATACCGGCCACAGCCAGGCCGCGGTCCTCGCCCGGCTGCTCCGGCGCCAGGTCACCGAGGAATCCGCCGAAGGCGGCGAGGCCGCGTGCTACGCCCACCTGGTGTGCCCCGGGTGCGGCGCCATCACCACCGAAGGCCACGTCCCAGGCTGCGCATCGGCGTAAACGCCTGCCCGCCGCGGCTACCGGCTCTGCCAGCTCGCGGGCCTGCGGGCCGCCGCATAGATCGCATCCACCTGGCCGGGTTCCAGCACCGGCGGCTGCTTGCGCAACCACTGGCGCAGCGCCCGGGGCGACGGGAGCACGGCGACGTCGGCCGGGCCACCCCGGCGGACACTGACCCGGCGGGCTCCGACGAACACGATGGCCGGCTGGACCGGCACGCTCAGGCCGGTGGCCCGGTTCAGTAACCGTCCCGCGCGGGCCGCCTCACCGCGTGACTTCCGCAGGTAGTCGACGGACTTCCCGCCGACGGTCAGGCCATATTCGCCGACCCAGACCACCGTCCCGGTGGTCTTGGTGTTCACGGTCACCACGCCGAACGGGCCGATGACGACATGGTCGATGTCGGTCCCGCGCAGGCCGACCGGCACGGCGTGCAGGACATGCCAGCCATACCGTGCGGCCCACCGGCTGAGCTGGCGGCCTACGGTGCGTTCGCCGCGGGCTCCTGCCGCGAACGACTGCGCCGGCGTGCGAATCCCGAGTACGGCGGCCGCGCTGGTCAGCAGCGGATGCTCGCGGCGCAGTTCCCGGGCCCGGGCGCTGGCCGACGCGCCGGGCTCGTTGCGGGCCAGGTCGTCCCAGCCGGGGTCACGCACCACCCAGTGCGGCCCGGACCCGTGCGGCCCGGGCGCCCGCGGCCCGGACCCGTGCGGCCCGGACACCGGCGCCCCGGCCGGGGGCTGGCTGACGGGCGTGACGGGGGATGGCGGCTGCTGCGCAGCGGGGATGGCCTCAGGAGGAAGCGCCGGCTCCGTGATGTGCCCGTCCGCTAGCAGCCGCTGGCATTCGGCGCGGACCGCGGCCCAGAATTCATCCCGCAGGCCAGGCTGGCTGAGCTGGGACCGGCCCGTGCGCGGATCGAACCATCCCACCGGGTCAGTATCCGCGGAGACGTAAATGCGTAACTGGCCGTAACGCCGCCAGACCCGTGAATTGAGGGGGGACATGCATGCGCCTCGTAAGCGGATATCTACTGTCAGTGCGATCGTAGAACCCATAGCGCGGTGAGGCCAGGCGATCAGCGCACGGACGCCGTGAACCTCACTGGGCGCAGACGGCCCAGACGATCTTCCCGTCCTGCCCGTCCGGCACGTAGCAACCCCACTCGGCGCTCAGGGTCTCGACCAGCAGCAGTCCCCGCCCGGCCTCCGCGTCCAGCCTGGCGTTCTGGGGTACCGGATGGTGCCGGTCGCCGTCCCATACCTGGATGAGGACGCTACGGCGGTCCGAGGTGAGCCAGAACCGGATCCACGGCGCACGCGGTGACTGGCCCGCCGGTGACGGGCCGGTCCCGGGCCGCCGGTTCCCGGTACTGGCCGATGCGTGTACCGCATTGGTGATGATCTCCGAGACGAGCAGTTCTACTGTGTCTGTTAGTACTCGTATGTGCCACTCGCGGAGGATGTTCTTGGCATGCAGCCGGGCGGAGCGCACGCACGCGGGCAGCGCCCGCAGCTCAAGGTAGCTGCGCAGCGGCCACTCCTGCATGCGCGCCAGTTTCCCGTCCGGCGGGGTCACCGCCTCCCCGGGAGACAGCCGGGCCACCCGGCGGGAGTAGGCCGCGGATGACCAGCAGAGCGCATCGACCTCCGGGACGGTCATTGCTGCCCGATCCCCTCCGACCCCTGCGCGATCCGGATCTGCGAGCGGTTCCGCGGAACCTTGCTTCTCCGGCGACGCCGTGCGGAGCTTGACCAACGTCCCGTTGGGCAACGACTCGTAGCTCCTGGCCGCGTTCTTCGCCAGCTTGGCCTGGACTGCGTCCTGGAGGTCAATGCCGAGCATCTGGGCCAGTGACAGCAGATAGATAGCGACATCGGCCAGCTCGTCCGCCACGTCCGGCCAGGCCCTTGCGCCAGGCGTCGAAGTCAGTGGGCTTGACCGCGGAGAACCGGCGCGACTGGACGGTCGTTAGGCGGTCGCGGCTGTGCCTAGCCGGGGGAACGGCTCGGCGGAAAAGATCACCTCGACCGGGACCTCGAAGTGCGCGGCGATCCGCAGCGCCAGGTACAGGCTCGGGCTGTACTCGCCGCGCTCGAGGTAGCCGACCGTCTGGTAGTGCACGCCGAGCGCGTCGGCCAGCTCGCGCCGGGAGATCCCGCGCTCGGCCCGCAGCATCGCGATCCGGTTATAGATGACCTCACTGCTCATATTCCCCGCATCACTTTCTCGCGGCGGGCCGCGACGTTCGAGCCGGACTCGCGGCGCGCCATCCGCCGCAGCACGACCGGCGCCAGCACGAGCCCGGCGACTGCCCACACGGACAGGACGCCGAACGTGGCCAGGTGCCGCCACGAGTGTCCGATCTCCACCGCCGACATCGCGTTCGGCAGCAGCGCAGAGCGCATCCCCAGCCCCAGCCAGTACACCGGGAACAGCTGCCCGGTCCATTGCAGGAACACCGGCAGGTGCCTGATCGGGTAGAAGATGCCGGAGATCGCGGCCAGTCCGGCCAGCAGCAGCAGCATCGGCCCTCCGGCGCTGCGCTGGCTTTCAAACAGCGACCCGAGCACGGCGCCTAGCGGCAACGTGGCGAGCAGCCCGAGCACGAGCACCCAGGCCAGCGTCAGCCAGCTGCCGGGGCTTCCGATCCCCAGGCCGGTGAACAGGAAAGCGCCGGTGAGCAGCGTGATCGCGACCACGAACGCTATCTGCCCGGAGATGTTGACGACCTTGCCCAGCAGGTAGCCGAGCATGCCGTTCGGGATGGCCTTGGCCCGCAGCAGCGTGCCGTCCTCGCGCTCGGTCACGAGCAGGTCGCCCATTCTGATGAATCCGTACACCACGACGTTCAGGCCGAGCACGCTGACCAGCATCGTGGTGCCCAGCGAGAAGCCCGTCCCGGGCACGTGCGTGTGCCGGGTCCAGATCATCACGGCCAGGAAGCCGCCGGTCGTGATCAGGATCGAGATCAGGTCACCCGGCGTGGTCAGGGTCTGCCTGAACTCGATCCAGCCACGGGACAGTCCCGCTCGCGCCGCCACCAGCGTGGGGTTCATGCCGCCACCACCGTCAACTTCGGCGGCACACCGCGCTCCGCCTGGCGGACCAGTGCCATGTACGTGTCCTCCAGGCTGGCCCGGCGCACCTCCAGATCCTCGACCGACTCGCCGTACTGGCGGAACAGCTCCCTGACGAACGCCGTCGCGTCGTCCGCCGCGTGCACGAACCGCTGCCCGTCCCGGCTCCAGCGCACCTCGGACTGGCCCGACATCGCGCGGGACAGTTCCTCGGCGGAGCCGTCCGCGATGATCGTGCCGCCGGCCAGGATCAGGATGCGATCCGCCAGCCGCTCCGCCTCGTCCAGGTCGTGCGTGGTGAGCAGGATCGTGGCCTGCTCCCGGTCGGTGAGCCGGTGCACGACGTCATGGAAGTCGCGTCTGGCCTCGGGGTCGAAGCCGGCCGTCGGCTCGTCGAGGAACAGCAGCTCGGGCCGCCCCACGATGCCGATCGCCACGTCGAGGCGGCGCCGCTGCCCGCCGGACAGGTTACGCACCCGCTTGCGCGCGTGCGGGGTCAGCCCGACTGTCTCGATCAGGTCATCCACGTCCCAGGGGCGCGTGACGCCCGGCGTGGAGTACGGCGCGTAGTAGCGGCCCAGTTGCGCGAGCAGCTCGCGGACCTGCCATTTCGCGTGGTCACGCCAGGACTGCAGCACGACGCCGGTCCTCGCCCGCCAGGCCTCGCCGCCGTGCGCGGGGTCGGTGCCGAGCACGCTGACCTCGCCCGCGGAACGCATCCGGAACCCCTCGAGGATCTCGATCGTGGTGGTCTTGCCTGCCCCGTTCGGCCCGAGCAGGACGAGCACCTCACCGCGGTGCGCGGCGAAGCTGACCCCGTTGAGCACGTCGGTTTTGCCGTACCGCATCCGCAGATCACGGACATCCAGTACATCATCCATGCGTCGGAAGATAACATGTGTACTACATCTCGTATAGGTCTTACGGCTTAAGTACCGCCAGGATCCCCGCCACGCGGGCGGCGGCTTCCGGCGCGGCGCGCTCGCGGAGGACGACTGCGCTGGCGCTGTGAGGCACTTGATAGCAACAGCACCTCACAAGGGTGCGGCTAGCTGCGGCCATTCCCCGACCGCGCAGACGCCCGTAATCAGCGTTCGTCACGTCGGCCGAGCGGGCGGCTCAGCCAGCGGAACGGTAACTAATCAAAGCGCCCGACTACACGCTTGGCTGAATCGCGTGCAGCCTGAGGACGTGCCGCCCAGAATGGCCAGCATGGACTCGATAGTCCGCGGCTCACGGTGGTATCGGGAGACTTGACGCTGAAGGGCGGTCAGCACGTCGGCTGGGCGGAGATCGAACGCGTCGAGCAGGAATGTGTCCTGGCTGACGACTTCGATGTTGTACGGGCGAACGGCCTGGGCCGGGAAATCGCGAAGGTTCTCAGTCACCAAGACCTCCGCGCCACCGCGCACTGCGGCGGCCAGGACATGGCGGTCTTTCGGATCGTTGGCCATCTGACCGATGAGCGCCTCATAGCCGATGATGAGTGCGTCAGGGAAGGCACTGTTCATCTGATCCAGACGATGCCTGATCTGCTTGTCATTAAGTCCACGCCGGGCGAGATTCCGCTCCAGTTCGGTCATCACCATTGGCGACCACAGTGGGGGGTACACACCCGCCTCCGCGACGCTGAGGAGCGTGTCGCATAAGTACGGCCTGAGCAGTACGCAGGTGTCGAGGAAGACAGGCAGCATATATGGCTACCCGGGCGGCCGCTCATCACCAGGGAGCAGTCGCTCCATTGGCACCTCACTGGGTAGGTCGTACAGACCGGCCTGTTCGGCGTCCGCCACCATCTCGTCCAGCAACGTCGCACGCCGGCGATGGGATCTCTGCTGGTAGGCCAGCAGATCCGCGAGCCGGACCCGGCGATGGCGCCCCGGTTTGTCGAACGGGATCTCCCCCGATTCCAGCAGCCTGACCAACGTCGGCCGTGACACACCGATCAACTGCGCGGCCTCGCTGGTGGACAGCACGGTGTGGTGCGGCGCCACGGTGATGGCCAGCCCTTGTGACAACGCGGCGACCACTTCCCGCAGCACCTCGAATACTTCACCTGGCAGTTCCAGATGTGTTCCATCCGGCCCGATCAGCGTCACGCGCTCGGCCGACTCCGGTGCCAGCAGGGCGAGGACGCCAGTCAGGCCCTCCGGGTGTTCCGGGGGCAGCACCGTTCGCTCCACGATCGCCGTCACCCCATCAGCGTAACCCGAAACGAACGAAACGAAACCTCGCCGCGTTCTCGGTCGCGATGGCGGCCGGGCGGCTGATCGGGGACCGGCTGGCCGCCCGCTTCGGGCCAGTCCGGCTGGTCCGGTACGGCGGGCTGGCAGGCGCTCTCGGGCTGGCGGCCGGCCTGGTCAGCGGCCAGCCCGCGGCGGCTGTGGCGGGGTTCGCGGTCCTCGGGGCCGGCCTGTCCGGCATGGCCCCGCAGATCTTCCTGGCCGGCGGCCACGCGGATCCGGCCCGGCGCGGCCACGGCCTCGCCCGGGTCAGCTACCTGGGGATGGTCGGCGGCCCGGCGGTGATCGGCGGGGCCGCGAGCCTGGTCGGCCTGCCCCTGGCCCTCGGTATCCCCGTCGTCCTGGCCCTGGGCGTGGCCGCCCTGGCCTGGGTCCTGGCCGTGCCCGCCCCCGCCGTGCTCACGGCTGGGACGGGTCGGTGACCAGGGCCAGGAACAGCGGGGTGTGCGTGGCGGTGTCCTCGAGCAGCAGCAGGAACGGCCGGGTGAACCGCAGGGTCGGCGGGGGCTGGACGCGCATGGCCGTGCCCACCGCCACGCCGGTCGCCGCGGCGGCGGTGGTCCCGGCGGGGGTGACGTCCATGGCGTCCTGCTGGACGACTTCGGAGATCTGGCTGTCGGCCGGCCCGAGGCCGGTGTAGTCGCCGTTGAGGGGCAGGCCCATGGCGGCCAGCGGGCTTTGCAGGTTGTCCCAGGTCTGGCTGAGATGCAGCCGGGGCAGCTGCACCGCAGCGGTCCGGGTAGAGGTTCCGGCGGTCAGCGCCGTCCACTGGCTGAGCGCGGGGACGGCGCAGGGGGCGGCCTGCGCCGGCGGCAGCAGGGCCACCGCGGCCAGCCGGCCGCCGGCGTACGGCAGGGTGGCCGACTGCCAGCCGCCGGCCTCGCGGTAGCTGGCCACCGGGACGGTGCTGGTCATCAGCGGCACCTGGACCACGCGGCCGGCGGCGGTGCGGAACGGCGCCGGGCTGGCCCCCGGGAACGGGTGCCGCCAGGGCGCTTTCAGGTAGAGCGCATCCGTCAGCACGACCCGGGTCGAGACGGGCAGCGGCGCCGGGAAGAGAGCCGGGAGCAGGCCGTGGGTCTCCCGGGCGACGATCGCGTTGATCCGGTCCGTGGTCGCGGGCTCGTCCCCGAAATCGGCCACCCCCACCCCGGCGCGGTAGGCGGTGCGCAGGTCGTCGAGGACCCGCTGGGCGGGGCGGTCCCCCGATTGCTCGAAGAGGTGGTTGCTGACCGCCAGCTGGCGCTGCCGGCCCAGCCGGGCCAGCGTGTCCGTGTGCCGGGCGAGCGCGGCCACCAGTCCCGGGCTCCAGTCCGGCAGGCGGAGCAGCCGCCCGACGGCCGCCGCCGTCGGCCCTTTGGCCCCTGCGTCCAGCATGCCCAGCGCCTCGGCGGCCGATTCCGGCGAGACCAGCAGGTTGGCGCCCGGCTTCGAGGGGCAGAGGCGGCCGAACAGCGCCAGGCTGAACGCGTCTTCCGCGGCCGTGACCTGGGCCGGGGACATGCTGCTGGGGTGAAGCGGTTCGACCCGGCCGACCAGCACCTGGCCCCCCGCACCGGCGGCGGCGGGCCGCGACTGCCCGCAGCCGCCCGCCAGGACCGCGACGCTCGCCAGGACAGCCAGCGCTAGCGCCGCGTGGCGGCCGGATCCTCGCCATCCCATGGGGCCTCCAGGCCTGGGCGTCCGACGTTTACCGGCTATGAGACGCAGCCCGGGCCCCGGCGGTTTCGCAGAAGTGCCCGGCATCGGTCCCGGGCATGAGCCCCTGGCACGACGGCCCGGGACCCGCCACAGGGTCCCGGGCGCGCCGGTGCTAGCTACCGCTCATTCAGCAGCTCGTCGCGCCGAAGCAGCGCACGTCGTTGGAGACCGTGTCCTGATACGGCGAGTACATGGCCAGCGGCTGGTTGCTGTACTTGTAGTCGTTGTGGCCGTTGATGTAGCCCGGGTTGCTGCTCGTCCAGTCGATATTCCAGGCGCCGCCGCTTGATCCGCCGGTCATCGGGTTACCGATGACGATGGGCTCGGTGGCGTCCGCGCCGCTCATGCTGTCCTGGCCTGCGGTCGAGCCGATGTCCTCGACCAGGTTGAGGCCGTTGTACGGGGACGCGGCCGGGTAACCGAAGGCGACGAACTGCTCATTGACGGGGAAGTTCCAGGCGAACCCGTCCCAGCCCACGGCCTTTCCGAGCGTCTTCCCGGACGTGCTGGACGTACCCACCGACATGGCGGATTCGTCCTCGGTGAGATCGCTGTTGTTGTACCAGGCCGAGCTCGTGCTCCAGCCGCCGTTCCAGACGAATTCGCCGAACGGGTCGAAGTTCGACACGTTCCCGTTGTAGGCCGGGATGAAAATGGCGGAGCTGTCCACGACCTGGTTGTTCGCCTCGGTGTTCACGAGACAGTGACCGGCGGTCCAGATCTCGTTCTCGTTCTTGGTGCCGTTGACCGAGGCGACCGCGGTGGCCGAGCAGACGAATCCGCTCCCGTTATTGGTGAAGAACAGTTTGCCGTTCACCCGGTAGGGATAGTTGTGCCATGTGCCCGAAGCCGGGGTGAAACTGTCATACGGGTACGGATAGGGGTACGTCGAGAGCGCGATGCCCTTGCCGGGACGGGCAGCGGCCAGGGACTTCCCGCCCGGCAGGC
Organism: uncultured Actinomycetes bacterium; assembly: GCA_963723595.1. Lineage (GTDB taxonomy): Bacteria > Actinomycetota > Actinomycetes > Streptosporangiales > Streptosporangiaceae > RYN-230. The sequence goes on along the minus strand of CAVRRQ010000006.1, from coordinate 553,984 downwards.
CGCCCGCGACATCACCGGGCTTCCCCGACGGCGTGCCGGTGGCCGGGAGCACATGCGACTTCCCTCCGGCGACGACCAGGTCAACCGACTTCGCGGCCTTCAGGCGGGCCCGGGTCCAGTAGGCCAGCACCGACTTCGTGCTCGCGACCTTGGCCACCGAGTGGATGACCTGGGCGGAACTGGCGGCCGGGGTACCGGCAGCGTGACTGCCGGCCGCGGCGGACGCGGCGGACGCCCCGGGGGCGGACAGCCAGGCTCCCATCATGGCGACCGAGCACAGCGCCGCCGGAACGGTCCAGCGGACAGCGCCGGACAATGCCGGCTTGTTCTTGAAAGATGGCACTAAATGACCCTTCTGGTGATATGCGCCAGGCAGGGTTGCCCGGCGGCCCCGGTCTTCCCGGGTAAGGTCTTAATGTCATGAGAACGGCGGCACGGGAGCGGACGGTATCGGCTCTCCTCGCATCGTGATTTGCTGCCGCCGTCCGGAAATCGCGCGAAGCTGGATGACAGCTGTCCCGTAGATTCCCCCTGTGCATCTGCGGTACCGGGCCGGTTGGGCGCGGCGGACCTCACCATAATGCACGGCCACAGGAGCCGGCACTTAAATTGCCCGCACTCGCGACCTGGCCGGGAAAAGAGCCCGGCAGGGTCAGGGAATTGAGCCGCGATACCCGGAAATGACAGGGCGCGCCCGCGGGTCTAGACGTTTACATGCCTATACACCGAGCGCAATTATCGCCCTGGGATATTTGTGCTCGGGAAAGCAAATAAAAAGACACCCGGCTCGTTCAGGCCCCGGGCCAGGTCAGGCCTGGACCCGGCCGCGTCAGGCCTCGGCCCGGTCCAGGTCGATGAGCGCCACCCCGATGTCGGGGTTGAAGACCTTCCGCAGCTCCGCCGGGTTCTCGGTCACGGTGAGCTCCAGCGTCGGGAACACGTATCCCGCGATGAGGTGCCCGCCGCGGGTCGTCCCGTCGGCCAGCCCCAGCACCACGTGAATGTTCAGGCTGGGGCGGCCGTCCGGGCCCTCGGCCACATCACCGATCAGCGACAGGACCTCGCACTGCTCGTTGACCCCGATGGGGCGATGCTGCTTCGTCTCGCGGTCGAACCAGCCGAGCGTGGCCCGCTCGAAGCCGCCTACGCCGGTGATCTGCGACGCTTCGAGGTCCTCGGCGCGGGCGAAGTCCGTGAGCACGGAGACGGCCTCGTCGTCCGGATCACACACCACCACGTACGTGATGACGTCCGCGTCCTCGACAACTTTGGATTTCATTACCTTGCTCCTCACGAAGGCGTGACAACACTGGCCCTCGACAGCCCCGTGGGCGCGATGGCCCGTCGGCGCCAGCCACACCCCGGGCGCCCTGTCCATCCCTCCCCGCGGCCGGCCCGCCCAATCCACCTGAATTGACAGGAGCACTACGGCCGCGGGCGGCACCCGGCCGCGGAGCCCTCCATACGGGGGCCGGGGAAACGAGCCGAAAAATTGCCGCGGAGGCTGCATGGTCTGCGGACGACGGGTAGGGCGGGCCGGACCAGAGCCTGGGACCGATCCCAGGCATCCGTCAATCTCACGGAGGAAGCGATGGCTTCTCGCAGCTCCCCTCCCGGGGCCGGGCAGGATGGCCCCGCCCAGTCCACCTCACTGCCCGCGAGCCAGCCCGCCGGGCGCCAGAAGCCCGCGGGCCGGACCCGGGACCCGCTGACCAGGGGGCTCGGCTGGGCGAGCACCGGTCTCGGTATCCCCCAGCTGGTCGCTCCGCGCTGGTTCAACCGGGCCATCGGCGTGGGGGAAGGGGCCAAGCCCCAGGCCACCACGGCCATCATCGGGGTCCGTGAGCTGGCCGCCGCGGCAGGGTTGCTGGGCACGGAAAGCCCCGCGTGGCTCTGGGCCCGGGTCGCCGGCGACCTGATGGACCTCGGGCTGCTCGGCGCGGCCCTGACCAACCATGACCGGCGCGGGATGGGCCGCACCGTGGCCGCCACCGCCGCGGTCGTCGGCATCGCCGGAGTCGACCTGTACGCCGCGGTGACCCGGTCGCAGCGCAAGACCGAGATGGACCTGACCGCCGCGGTGACCGTGGGCAAGTCCCCACAGGAGGCGTACGACCAGTGGCGTCAGCTGGAGAGCCTGCCGCAGTTCATGGCTCACCTGGAGGAGGTCCGCACGCACCGGCAACGGCACCACGCACTGGCGGGCCAGCGCACCCTTCGGCCGGAGCGTCGAGTGGGACGCGGAGATCACCGAGGACGTCGCCGCCGAGCGGATCGCCTGGCAGTCGGTGGGTGACCCCGACGTGCCCAACGACGGTGAGGTGCGGTTCCGGCCCGCCCCCGGCGGCCGGGGCACCGAGATCCACGTGACGCTGCGCTACTGGGTCCCGGGCGGCAAGCTCGGCGGGGCCGTGGCCCGGTACTTCGGCGAGGACCCGCATCAGCAACTCGACGACGACCTGCGCCGGTTCAAGCAGATCATCGAGACCGGTGAGGTCGTCCGGTCGGAAGGCGCGCCCGGGGGCAAGCGCGCCCGGCGGGAGTTCCCGCAGCACCCGGCCCAGCCACTGACCGACGACGAGCTCCAGGAGATGCGCTCATGAAGGCCAACTGCTGGATGGGCCGCAACACGGTGGCGGTCCAGGACGTCCCCGACCCGTCCATCCTCAACCGCCGGGACGCGATCGTGAAGATCACCTCGACGGCGATCTGCGGGTCCGACCTGCACTTGCTCGACGGCTACGTGCCGACGATGCAAAAGGGCGACATCATGGGCCACGAGTTCATGGGGGAGGTCGTCGAGGTCGGCCACGGCGTGGACTCCGGCAAGCTCCGGGTCGGTGACCGGGTCGTGGTCCCATTCCCGATCGCCTGCGGGGCGTGCGCCGCGTGCCAGGCCGAGCTGTACTCATGCTGCGAGAACACCAACCCCAACGCCGGGCTGGCCGAGAAGATGTTCGGCCACCCGACCGCCGGCATCTTCGGCTACTCCCATCTCACCGGGGGCTTCGCCGGCGGTCAGGCCGAGTACGCCCGGGTCCCGTTCGCGGACGTCGGCCCCTTGAAGATCGAGAGCGACCTGACCGACGAGCAGGTGCTGTTCCTGTCCGACATCCTGCCCACCGGGTACATGGGCGCCGAGATGTGCGACATCACCCCCGGTGACGTGGTCGCAGTGTGGGGCGCGGGCCCGGTCGGGCAGTTCGCCATGGACAGCGCGCAGCTGCTCGGGGCGGACACGATCATCGCTATCGACAAGGAGCCGTACCGCCTGGAGATGGCCGCGCAGGCCGGCTACGTCGCCGCTCAACTTCGAGGATGTGGACGTGCGCTCCGCGCTCCTCGAGCTGACCGGCGGACGGGGCCCGGACAAGTGCATCGACGCGGTCGGCATGGAGGCCACCCACGGCAGCCTGCCGGTCTACGCCTACGACCGGGCCAAGCAGGCCACCCGCGCCGAAAGCGAACGGCCCCACGCCCTCCGCCAGGCCATCATGAGCTGCCGCAGCGGCGGGACCGTCTCGGTCATCGGCGTGTACGGCGGGTTCACGGACAAGTTCCCGTCCGGGTCGTGGATGAACCGGTCGATCACCCTGCGCACCGGCCAGTGCCACGTGCAGCGCTACATGAAGCCGCTGCTCGTGCACATCGAGAAAGGTGACCTCGACCCCACACGGATCATCACCCACACCATGCCCCTGGAGCAGGCACCACGCGGCTACGACCTGTTCAAGCACAAGAAGGACAACTGCGAGAAGGTCATCCTGACGCCCTGACCAGAAAACCCTGACCACAGAGCCTCCACCAGCCACCTTGGCCAGGGAAGATCGCCGCCCACGGGCACGCGACGCCACCAGTCACGGGCCGGACCACGCATGGCCCAGCCCCGGCGTGCCCGTGGGCGGTTCCCTAGGAGCGGCCCGCTCAGGCCGGCCCGTCCCAGCGCTCAGGCTGGCCCGTCCCAGCCTGGCCGGGCTCCCGCGAGGCCTTCCCCGTCCGTGCTCACGGACGCCCTTTAACGGCTATCCCGTAGATCTCGGCTTTGTAGGTTCCGGCGGGATCCGGCGGCAGCCTGGTCAGCCACACCAGCACGTAGCGTCCCCGCACCGGACTGGCCAGCGTCAGCCGCACGACCCCTCCCGGGCCGGCCGACCGCCCGACCGGGGCCATGCCCGCCAGGGACGGCTGGTTGCCGACGCGGATCTGGAAGTGGGTCCCGGCTGCGGGGCCGAGGGTGACCCGGACCGCGGCGACCGTGACCGGGCGGCCCAGGTCCACGATCAGCCCGGTGCCGGAGTACAGGTTCCCGAACCGGGGCGTGGTGTACCAGTCGGTATGCCACGCCGTGCCGCGGCGGCCGTCGATGGCCAGGTGCGCGTCCTGCGGATCGTCGCCCCGGCCCATGCCGCCGTTCGCGCCGAACGCGGCCGCGCTGGCCATCCCCATCGCGCGCGGGCGGCCCTGCGCGGGGGACGGGGCCGGGGTGGGTCTCCCCGACGGCGAGGGCGCCGGCGCCTGGGATGATGCCGGGACGGACGAGGGCGAGCCGGTCGCCGCCCGCGCGGTCCGCGCCGCGTCCGGGCGGCCCGCGGAACCGCCTGCGGCCTGGCTGGGGTGGTCGGTACTGTTCGCGGCCACGGCGAGCCCGGACGGGCCGGGCTGCGGGGCGCCCATCATCCGGTACCCGACGAAGGCCAGCGCGATCAGCACGGCTGCCACCCCGAAGACCAGCATGAAGCCCGGCCGGCGGTGCCAGTCCGGGCGGGACCGGTCGAGCAGCTCGTCGAGGCTGGTCGCGGCGACCGGCCCGCTCGCCCGGTAGGAGCGGTCGTACTCGTCGATCAGCGGCCGGGACTCGGCCCCGACGACCTCGGCGATGTCGCGGATGTTCCCGCGGGCGTAGAAGTCGCCGCCGCACATCGAGTAGTCATCGGCCTCGATGCCGCGGATGATCAGCGGCCTGATCCGGGTCTGGTCGCTGACCTGGGCCACGCTGAGACCTGCCCGGTGACGGGCGTGCGCCAGGGTCTCGCCGATGCTCACGACACCTCCCGTGCCCTCGGGCCCACGGGCTTCAGGGAACGCGCGGCAGTCCCGGGGGCCATGTCACCATCATCGCCGCTACTCCAGTCTCTAACCGCGCGACCGGCCGAAGTGGCTGATCCTTTGCTTGATGCGCAGGTGGCGCGGCATGGCGGGGCACTGGAACGAACGGTTCGTTGCGGCGATTTCGGACGGTTCCGGGCAGCGCCCGGGACTTCCGGCCCCGGTGGCGCGGCACACTGACCGCCGGCCGCCCCGGCCGCTATCCGGACGAGCGTCCGCCTCGCGAGGACACGTCCTGGCCGGACGGCACCTCGGAGTACGGCCGCGACTGCCACAGCGCCCAGTCGGCCGACACGTCCCCCGCCGTCCGCAGCAGCAGCGGCAGGTACTCCCCGGTCAGCCGCTCCACGGTCGTCTCCGCCGCGTGCACGGTCACGTTCATGGCCGCCCGGACCGTGCCCGTGCCGTCCCGCACCGGCGCGGCGACCGACCGGATGCCCGGCGCCAGTTCCTCGTCGGCCAGGGCCCACCCGCGGGCCCGGATCGTGCACAGCTCCTCGCCGAACGCCCCCGGGTCCCGGGGCAGGAAGCGCGGCAGCCCGGAGCGGCTCGGCTGGGCCAGCACGCCGGCCAGCTCGTCCGGGGCCGAGGGCGGCCAGCAGGACCTTGCCCTGCGAGGTGTAGGGCGCGGGGAACCGGGTCCCGATCTCGACCCGCAGGGTGATCAGCTTGGGCACGGCGACCCGCGCGACGTAGACGATGTCCGAGCCGTCCAGCTGGGACATGGACGACGACTCGCCGGTCTGGGCGACGAGCCGCTCGAGGTGCGGGCGGCCGACTTCCCACAGGCCGAGCGACGCGACGAAGGCCATCCCCAGCGACAGGACCCGGGGCGTGAGCGAGAACTGGCCGTCGGCCAGGCGCACGAACCCCAGCTCCTCCAGCGTCAGCAGCAGCCGCCGCGCGGTCGGCCGGTACAGGCCGGAGACCTCGGCGATCTCGCTCAGGCTCATCCGCGGCCGCTCGGCGCTGAAGCACTGCAGCACGTCCAGCCCGCGGGCCAGCGACTCGACGAAGTCGGGTCCTTCACCACGACCGGCCATGCCCGTCTGCCCTCCGTATCGGCCCAGCGTGCGCGCCCTTGACAGTGCTACGTTTGCGCGGGCATCGTACTGCCAGGCGCCGCTATGCGTACATCCGTCCGCATCGGCGGGCCGATTTCCGGGACATCAAAGGGGAGCCGTTCCGTGAGCCATCCGGTGAGCAATGAGGCACCTGCCGTGGAAACCGACGTCCTGGTGGTCGGCTCGGGGCCGGGCGGCGCGGCCGCCGCGCTGTTCCTGGCCACGTACGGGACCCGGACCATGGTGGTGACGAAGTACGGGCACCTGTCCGACACGCCCCGGGCCCACATCACGAACCAGCGCACGATGGAGACGCTGCGGGACATGGGCCTGGAACAGCGGCTGATGCGCGAGGCCACGCCCTGGGAATGGATGGGCAACACCACGTTCTGCACCAGCCTGGCCGGCGACGAGCTGGGCCGGATCCCGTCCTGGGGCACCGACACGCGGCGCCATCACGACTACGAGCTGCAGAGCCCGTGCACGATGCTGGACGCCCCGCAGACCATCACCGAGCCGGTGATGATGCAGGCCGCGCAGGCCCGCGGGGCCAAGGTCCGGTTCGACACCGAGTACCTGTCCCACGTCCAGGACGACTCGGGCGTGACCACCCAGGTCCTCGACCGGCTGACCGGCGCGACCTACGCGATCCGCTCGAAGTACGTGGTCGGCGCGGACGGCGCCCGGAGCAAGGTCGCGGCCGACCTGGACCTGCCGTTCGAGGGCCCGGGCGCGGTGGGCGGCGCGCTGCACATCATCTTCGAGGCCGACCTGAGCCGCTTCGTCGAGTACCGGCCGTCCGTCCTGTACTGGATGGTGCAGCCGGGGGCCGAGAAGGAAGGCGTCGGGCTGGGCGTGCTGCGGATGATCAAGCCGTGGCACGAGTGGATGCTGATGTGGGGCTACGAGGCCGCCGCCGGTCCGCCCGAGATCACCGACGAGTTCGCCCGCGAGCTGGCCGTGCAGCTGGTCGGCACCGACGACTTCGAGATGCGGGTCACCTCCCGGCTGCCGTGGACGGTGAACCATCACTTCGCCACGACCATCGCAGACCGGCGGGTCTTCTGCGTCGGCGATGCTGTGCACCGGCACCCGCCGACCAACGGGCTCGGCTCCAACACCTCGATCCAGGACTCCTACAACCTGGCCTGGAAGCTGCACCACGTGCTGGCGGGCCTGGCCGCCCCGTCCCTGCTCGATTCCTATAACGCCGAGCGGGCGCCGGTCGCCCGGCAGATCGTGGAGCGGGCCAACCAGAGCATCGCCGACACCGGCCGCATCGTCGCCGCGCTCGACGTGGACGACACCACCGACGTGGGCAAGCTGAACCGGCAGCTCGCGCTGCGCAAGGCGCCCGGCCCGGAGGGCGAGAAGATCCGCGAGAGCCTGCGCGAGGCCATCGCCTACAAGGCCTACGAGTTCGACGCGCACGGCGTCGAGCACAACCACCGCTACGCCTCGGCGGCCGTCATCCCGGACGGCACGGCGATGCCCGCGTTCACCCGGGACCCCGAGCTCTACGCCCAGCCGACGACCTGGCCGGGCGCGAAGCTGCCGCACACCTGGGTCACCCGCGCCGGGCACCGCGTCTCCACGCTGGACCTGGCCGGCCACGGGACGTTCAGCGTGTGGACCGGAATCGGCGGCCAGGCGTGGCTCGACGCGGCGGAAGCGTTCTCGGCCGGAGACCGGCCTGCCGGTCGCCGCAGTCTCGGTCGGCCCGGGGCAGCCGTTCGAGGACCCGTACGGCACCTGGGCCGAGCTGCGGGAGATCTCCGACGGCGGCGTGCTCGTGGTCCGCCCGGACCTGTACGTCGCGGCCCGGCACGCGAGCGCCCCCGACTCCGCCGAGGCCGCCGCGCGCTGGCTCCGCCAGGCCCTCACCTCGGTCCTGGGCACCGCACCGTCCCGCGTAGGCCGCCGCCGCCGCTGCCTCAGGCCGGCAGCTGGCGCTGCTCCAGCGCGGCCAGCCGCAGCTCCAGCTGGTCGATCCGGTACCGCAGGATCTCCAGTTCCGCCTGGTCCGCGAGCCGGCGCTCCGCGGTCCGGCGCAGCCGCGGTGACGCCTCGGCCCGGCTGGCCACCATCGCCAGCGGCACCAGCCGCTGCGGGCCGTGCGGGCCGTCCACCAGGCGCGACGGGATCTGCCCCGAGCGGTACCAGGTCCGCAGCGCGGCCCGCGAGGCGCCCGGTCTCGGCGGCGGCCCGCTCCAGCGTGACCCAGTCCGAGCCCTCCAGCTGGGCCGCCAGCTCGAGTTCAACCTCCCAGGCATCGAGCCGGTCTTCCCATTCCACCGCCGCACCTCCCTGGCCCGCCGCGCCGCTTCCGTAGTCTCCGCAACGAAGACCATACTATTAGCATGGTATTGACAGGGTCTAGGCTCCGTCCGACAGTGGTTCCATGTTCGAGCGATTCACTGACCGAGCCCGCCGCGTAGTCGTCCTGGCCCAGGAAGAGGCCCGCGGGCTGAACCACAACTACATCGGCACCGAGCACCTCCTGCTCGGCCTGGTCCGGGAGACCGAGGGGGTCGCCGCCCAGGCTCCTGAGCACCCGTTTCGGGATGACGGCGGCCGGCACCCAGGACGAGGTCGTAGCCCGGGTCAGCCGGGGCAGCCACCCGCCCAAGGGCAGGATCCCGTTCACGCCGCGGGCCAAGAAGGTCCTGGAGCTTTCGCTCCGCGAGGCCCTCAGGCTGAGCCACAACTACATCGGCACCGAGCACCTCCTGCTCGGCCTGGTCCGGGAGGGCGAGGGGGTCGCCGCGCAGATCCTGACCGAGCGCGCCGGTGACCTGACCGCGGTCCGCCAGGCGGTGGTCGACCTGCTCCCGGCGGCGGAGGCGCTGCAGGGCCGCCGATGGCTGCGCCGGCGTAACGAGCCGCTCCTGGCCGGCGAGGCAGGCGAGGCCGGGGAGTCCGATGAACCCGACGGCCACGGGATGCCGACGACGCCCGCGGCCGACGCCGGGCTGGCCGAAGCCGCCCGGCTGGCCGGGGGCCAGCCCGTGGGCTCCCATCATCTGCTGCTCGCCGCGCTGGCAGATCCGGACAGCGCCGCGGCCAGGACCCTGACTGCGCTGGGCATCAACCTCGACGAGGCCCGCGAGGCGCTCCGCCACGCCGAGGTCGCCGGGACCAGCGACGAGCAGCCCGAGCAGCGGGGGCGGCGCCACATGGCCGTCCGGGTGACCGACGGCGGCCTGGTGCTCGAGGTGACCGATCCCGCTCTCCGGGCCCTGGCCCGGGCGGCCGTCGATGCCCTCGGCGACCAGGCCGCGGAGCCCGGCACCATTCCCGGTGACGTTCCGGTCAGTGACAGCCTGGCCCAGGTCTGGCTGGCCCTGCGCGACAGCCTGGAGGACATCCGCCAGCGGGCCTTGGGCGCCGCCGGTGAGGCCGGCCGCCGGGAGAAGGGCCAGGAGGGCGGCCCCGGAGAAGGGCCGGCCCGCCGCGTAAGACCCGGGGGGACCAGTAAGGCGGGGGACCAGGTAAAGAGGCGCGGCCGCGCCGGGCGTCCCCGTGCGCCCGGGCGCGGCCGCGCCGGCTCCCGTAGCGTCCCCGGCCGGGACCCGGACCGGTCCCGGCCGGGGACGGCCCCCGTCACCCCCGGTCTGCGGCCGGACCCTGCGGCAGCTCCGTGTCGATGTCCCCGAGCGTGGCCCGCAGCGCGCGCAGGTCGGCCCGCGGGACGGATCCGGGGTCGCGGTACCCGGCGACGTGCTCGTGCTGGTTGGGATCGCTGGGCGGCCCACTGTGCGGGCCGGTTCCCTGGTGCGCGGCCCGCGCGGCCGAGATGGCCTGGTCGGCGGCGCACTGGGAGCGGCCCGCCCGGGTGACGGCCGCGATCGCGGCCCGGCGGGCCCGGCGCCGCCGGACGGCGATGCGGTGCGGGATGACGTCGGCCTGCTCGCGCATCTCGTGCGCCTGGCCGAGCGGCCCGCTGACCGCGGATGACAGGGCGTTGAGCCGGGCGACCTCGTGGGAACCGTCGAGCGCGTGGATCGCCACCACGAGGAAGTTGGCCATGGCGCTCACGACGGCGACGGCCAGCGCGATGACCAGGGCCGTGGTCCAGGCGCTGCCGCCGAGGGCGTCGAGCACCTCGGCGCGCATCCGGATGAACATCAGCGTGGCCAGGACCGCGACGCCGGCGGCCGAGGCCCAGCAGGCCACCTTGGTCAGGACGTCGAGCTCGGTGAACGCCACCGCGCCCGAGTGGTCCTTGTAGCCGCGCAGCCGGTGCCCGGCGAAGGCCAGGAATCCGTAGGACAGCACGGTCACCATGGCCGCGAGCAGGATCGCGAAGACCAGGCCGGCGGACAGGGGGCTGCCCCAGTTCACGTCCGTGATCCCGGAGAAGAAGTACAGCAGCAGGCTGAAGTCGGCCACCAGGACGACGAGCGGGATGCGGCCGATCCACCAGGGCAGCCGGTGATGCTTGCGGGAGCCGCGGGCGGTCTCGTCCTCGATCCGCCGGCGCGCGGCGGCCTCATCCTGCTGGGCCTCGCAGACCGGGCGCCGCCCTCCGTCGGGATGCCGGACCCGGATCCCCGTCCGGTAACCGGCCCTCGTGTAGAGCTCAGCCTGCCGGGCCCGCAGCGCGTCCGCGCCGCGGGCTTCCCGCTCCAGGTGGCGCTGGGACCGGGCCAGCTCGGCGTCGGCGCCCGACTTGCCCACGGCCTGGATCGCGGTCTCGCCGTGCGTGGGCAGGGCCAGGTCCCGGCCCGCACCGATGTGGTCGTCCTCGGCGACGAGGGCGGCGACCGCCCGGCGGTGGGACAGCCGGCGGCCGGTCAGCAGCCTGGCGAAGCCGCGGCGCACCCGCGACCGGGACCGCCGCCGGGCGCGCTGCTCACGCGCGGCCGCGGACAGGTCGCCGGGGAGCCCGCCGTCCAGCGGCTCCGCGGGGAATGGGTCCTCGGGAAAACTGGTGCCCGCCCGCCCGTTCCTGGGGGGCGGGACGGCGAGATCGAGGCGCGGGTCGGCCGCCGGGCGGCTGGGGTACTCGGGAATGGTCATTTCTGGCTCCAGGGTCGAGCGGTCAGGTCTTGGCCGCGGACTGAGGGTTGAGGAGGATGACGACCCGGCGCATCGTGGCGCAGACGGTTTCGTCGAGCTGGCCGTGCCGGTAGCAGGCGCGGAGGGTCAGGCCGTCCGTGCCGAGGCCGGTCACCTGGGCGACCTGGCCGGGCGGCAGGCCGAGAGCGAGCAGCCGGTCCCGGACGGACAGGGCCCGGGATCTGGACAGGGCCAGGTTGTACGGGCCCGAGCCGCCGTCTGGTGAGGCGTACCCGGAGATGGACACCAGCCGGTGCCCGGCCCGGGCCTGGCCGACGAGCGGGCGCAGGATGCCGTCCGCCCCCGCGAGCAGCCGGGCGCTGTCGAACGGGAAGAGCTCGTCCGCCGGGACGCTGACGCCCGCCGCGTGATGCGGCCCGGCGACCGGCGTGACGGCGGGGACCGGCACCACGGGGACCGGGGTCGTGCTGCGGGACGGCGGATCCGGGCGGATGGTGTCGTCATCGCGGCAGGCGGTGGCCCGGGCGGTGCGGCAGATCGCCATCCAGTAGCCGGTGAGGGTCGTGCGCTGCGGCAGCGGCAGCGCGGGCTGGGGCCGGGCCACGTCGGCCAGCCCGGAGAAGTCCACCCGCCAGCCGGCCAGCCGCGGCAGCAGGCCGCGCTGCTGCAGCTGCCCGGCCACGGTGGCGGGATTCGCGTCCCAGCCCACGTCCCGCAGGTTGAAGCCGCCCGCCGTGGACAGTCCCGAGGACAGGATGAGCAGCGTGCCCGGATGGGACGTGGCCCGTACCGCGGTCGAGATCAGCTGGAGCAGGTCGAACGGCCCGGTGGCGGCCTCGGTGCGGAGCACCTGCTGCACCCGGTCCACGTTCTGCGTGAGCAGGTAGCCGCGGCGTGGCCCGTACTCGACCTGGCCGTCGGCCCGCAGCGGGGTCAGGCTGACCCGGGTGGGCTGGCCGGTCGCGGGGTTGATCACGTAGGCGACGCCCTTGGTGCTGCTCGCCCCGGCCTGGTAGAGCAGGGCACGGTCAGCGGCGGCGAGCACGGGTTCCGCCTCGTTGGCGGTGGCGCTGGGCAGCACCACCACGATGTCAGCGACGTGGCTCGGGGCCTGGCAGCCCGTGATGAGCAGGGACGCTGGCAGGGCCGCGAGCAGCAGCAGGGGGCCGGCCAGCCGGTGGCGAAAACAACGAGTCATCGTTCCTCCCGGTGGGGAGTGATGAGCGTGGAGATGGCCCGGAGATGTACGGGCGTCGGCGCGGATGATCGAGCGGCGGCTAACGGAGTGCGGCGGGCGCAGGTGGCCCGGCGGGAGGCGGCCCCAGGCCGGCGGACGGGAGCGGCGTCGCGTTGTACTGCCCTGGCCATGGGACCTCCTGGGGTGCTGCTCCTTCAGCATGACAACTGTCGGGCATGTCGTCAACTGTCCGTCAACTGTCTTCGGCAATTGACATAGCTTGACAACGCGGCGCGTCTCTGCGTAACTACTTGTCGGCTAAGCTGATCTTCTGCCCTTAACCGATGTTTCCGATCTTTTAAGAAGGACGATGTCCGAGCCCCTGGACCCCGTCGCGGCGGGCGTCGCGTCCCTGCTCAAAAGCCTCCGGACGCGCGCCGGGCTGCAGGAAGACCGGCTCTCCGGCACGGAGCTGCCGCTGACCACGCTGACCGGGCTCGACCGGGTCCGGGTCTTCATGACGGCGGGCGACGGGCCGGAGCGGGCGATCGTCCGGGCGGTCCGCGAGGCGGCCAGCTCCCTGGAGCCCACGCTGAGCATCGTGGCTGACGTGAGCCTCAGCCTGGAGCTGTCCGCGGCCGCGGTTCCGGAGGACCCCGAGCTCTACGCCCCGGATCTGGGCCGCCGCCGCACAGCACTGCTGGCCAACTGGGACCGGCTGCACGAGATCCGGGCGGTGCGGCCCGCCGGGCGGCCGCCATCGCCCCGGGCGCTCCGGCTGGAGGTGGAGACCGAGGCGCTGGCTGCCCTGGCCATGGCGCTGACCGGGACAGGCGGCCAGGACGGGCTGGGGCATCCGGACCTGACCACGCCGCCGGGCCGGGCGGCCGCACCGCCCCCGGGTATGGAGGCGCAGCCCGGCGCGCCAGCGGTCCCGCTGCCCGCGGCGGAAAAGCGGGTCTTCGGCGCGGACCTGCGCAAGGCCCTGCGATCCCGGGGCGTGAGCCTCGACGATGCCGCCGGGGCCCTGTCCGTCCCCCCGGCTCAGATCGCGGACTGGGAAACGGGCCAGGACTTCCCCACCGACGCCCAGGCCCGGGCGCTCGACGACTACCTGACCGCCCGCGGCGCGATTCACGGCCTGGCCCGGGAGCTTCGCACGATGGCGGCGCGGGCCAGGCACGGGTCGGTGCCACCTGGCCTGGCGATCTCCTCGGTCCCTTCGTTGCTGCAGGTGTTCGAGGGCGTCGCGCGCGCGCTGCGGGACAGCCTGACCCGGGACGAGCGCGGCGAACCCCAGGGCTGGCCGCACGATCTGCGCCGCCTCGGCGGCCGGGCGACCGCGGCGTCCACCGCCTACGGCCTGCGGGCCATGCTCCTGCTCGAGGGCTCGCTGGCTCCGGACCTGATGCCGGTGGCCAGCCGGCTCAAGGAGCGGGCCGGAGAAGGCGGGGGATACTCGGCCCAGACTCAGCGCGAGCCCCGGCCTGAGGTGACCGCAGCGGTCCTGGAAACCTTGCGGCGGGTCGACGGGACCACGCCCCTGGAGGGCCAGCTGACCCGGATGGGCGAGAACATCACGGACTTCGAGAGGAACCGGCCGTACATCCTGAGCACGATCCTCGAAGCCAGCCGCCGGCTCGCGCCGGACTCCGAGCTGACGCTCTCCCTGGTGGAAGACCTGCTCGCGGCCCGGCGCCCCTACGGTGACCTGCTCTTGTGGCCCGAGAAGGTGGAACCGCTGCTCATCTCCCCGGCCCCGTCGATCGCCCATACCGCGCGCGCGGTGCGGGCCCTGGCCCAGGTCCAGGCCGGGCACCCTACGTCGCAGGTCGGGGAGGCCCTGGATCAGGCGGCGGCCTGGCTGGTCGGGAGCGACCTGGGGAACGTCAGCGAGATCATCGACCGGCCGCTGGAGACGGGGATAGAAACGCTCTACACGCGGCACTTCACCGCGGCCTGGGTCGTCAAGGCCCTCGTATCCGTGGGCCTGCCCGCCAGCCACCCGGCCGTGAGCGACGCGGTGGCCTGGGTCTGGGACAGCCACAGCGACTCCGCCGCCCTGTGGAGCTGGAACAACGGTGAGCTGCCGATCTGGATGACGTACGACGCGCTGGATGCCCTGCGGCTGGCCTCCCTGGCCAGTACCGTCCGGCCGGGCCGGTCATTTGCTCAATGAAGAAACTGGCCGGATGAGGCCGCCTTCATGGGCCACCGGGGAAACAGGCCGGGCCCGGAAGGTTAGGGCAATTTTCGCCAGGCCAGAATACTCGTGACTCCTGACCGTAACGGCCTGGAAACCCATTCCTGCACATCAGGCACGGACGGGCACAAGTTCGCCCGTTTCTGGCGCCTATTCGGGAACTCACCGGCGCGTGATCAACTTCGGGCGATATGATCACGCTCGCACAGGGAAGATTCCTGGTGCTGACCTGGGGAAATGGGTATGCCATCAGGCACCGGCCCCCCGGCGGACCACACGAGAGGGACCTTCGTTGAACCCTGGCAGTTCGCCGGCCCCATCAGTGCTGCCTCAGCACCCCCGCACCAGGCCAGCGGGCATGATCCCGTCGGTGGACTGGTGGATCACCAGCCGCTGCAACCTCGCGTGCGATTTCTGTTACGGGCCTGAGCCCGGCCGGGATCCGGCCGGGCTCCGGGACACCATTCTCGAAAAGCTCAGGGAATCGTCCGCCTCGGCGGTGACGTTTTGCGGCGGCGAGCCACTCCTGGTCCGCAAGGTCGATGAGTACGCCGCTCTCCTCGTAAAGGCGGGGAAGCGGACCGTGCTCAACACCAACGGCTCGATACTGGCCAGGCGCGTAGCCCAGGGATTCGGCCTGGAACATTTCGGCGTGGTGGGACTGTCCATCGACGGATCCACGCCCGACGTCCACCGGGCCATGCGCGGTCCCCGGGCCGACCTGGCCGAAGCACTGAGCGCCGCGGACCTGGTCGTGCAGCAGCCCGGCACGCGACTGAAGATCGGTACCGTGGTCAGCGCAGTGAATCAGCAAGACCTGCCAGGTCTCGCGCAGCTCATGCTGGACCTGCGGCCCGACGTGTGGCGGCTGTACCAGTACAGCAGCCGCGGCTGGCAGAACACCGGCCAGCAGCGGCACCATCTGCCCGAAGAGGACTTCCTCCGCCACGCCGAACGGGCCGCCGATCTGGTCGCGCCGATACCAGTCGCTTTCTCCACGGAGTCCCAGACGGCTGGCTGTCTCATCGTCAACCCGGCGGGCACGGTCTTGCGCCCGGGCGAGTCCGACTATGAGGAGTGCGGCAACTGCCTGAAAGAGCCGCTGGATGACATTTGGTCCCGGAGCCCGGCCCGGTCCCTGATCACGACGAACAAGCGATGGCTCTCCGTCCTGACCGCGTAACCGTGGGCCACGCGCACGGATTTGCGGCTGGAATTGGGCCCATATACGGAATCCGGGCGGCCGGATCCTCTTTCGACGCTAGTACCAGGACCACGGGCGAGAGACAATGACAGTCCGAGGTCCCGGCCGGAAGGCCTGGGTGCAGTTACTAAGGAGTTAAGTTGAGCCCTCCCGCTCAGTTGACGCAGAAGAGTTTCAGGAATGCCGGGCCTGGACGCTTATCGGTCTAGCCCCGGTCACCGGGACGATACCCCTGCTATCGGCCTGGTCCTGGTTGGCCACGTCGGCTGGGCCACGAATGCGAATGCCCACGGCACCGGCGCTTCCCTGGGCGGATCCGGCTACGCGGCCGCTGTCGCCGCATCCGCGGTGCTGCCGGGTCAGGTCGGCCTGGTGGTCCAGGTTGGCGAGGACCTCGATCTGCAGGCGTTGCGCCGGCCCGGCCTCGACCTCGGCGGGCTGGCGGTCCTGCCCGGCGAGTCGGCCCGCTTCTGCATCACCCGGCACGGCGACGGACCGCGGGCCTTCCGGTCCGAACTGGGGGTGGCGGCCGATCCACGGTTCGGCACCTTCCCGGAACCGTACTTCCGGGCCCGGCACGTGCACCTGGGCACCATGCCGCCGGGCCAGCAGATCGGCTGGCTGAAATTCCTTCACGACCGCGGATTCCGGGCGCCGATCTCGGTGGACACCTTCGAGCATTTCGTCCGCACACAGCCGTCCGCGTCGCGGGAGGCCTGCGACCTCGCCGACCTCATCTTCATCAATGAGGCGGAATACCGGGGCCTGTACCGGGACAACGAGGCCCCGAAGGCCCCGACGGTCCTCAAGCACGGCCCGCGCGGCGCGGACTACATCGCGGACGGCATGACGCGTGCGGCCTCGCAGGCTCCGGCCGTGCAGGTGGTAGACGACACCGGGGCCGGGGAGATCCTCGCCGGCGTGTACCTCGCCCTCCGGGCTCACGGCCTGGCCGAGGACCAGGCCCTGGGCTATGCGGTCCGGGCGGCCAGCAGCTCGGTGACGGAGTTCGGGGTGGATGGCCCTCACCTGACCCGCGCGCTCACCACCATCCGGGACGAAGTCTGGTAGCGGGCCGGCCGAAGCTACTCGCCGGTGGCGCCGTCAGCCAGTTCCCGGGCGATGTCGAGGTGCCCGGCGTGGCGGGAGTATTCCTGCAGGACGTAGACGAGGATCCACGCGAGCGTGGGCCGGGGGCGGGAGTCATCCTCGGAGAAGCGGCCGCCTGCTGCGGCGATGTCGGCCAGGCCGGCTCCGGCCGCGATGACCCGGGTCCGTGCGCCGGCGGCGTGCAGGGCGGCCACCAGCTCCGCGGCGGTCTCGTCCGGGCCGACATGCCAGCGTCCGGCCTCGTCTTCGTCACCGAGCGGCGCGGGGATCTGCTCGGCCATGAACCCCCAGCGGAACCAGCGCTGTTCCATGAACACAAGATGCTTGAGCATCTCCAGGGGCGTCCAGCCGGATGGGAGGCGACTGGCGCGCAGCTCGCGTTCGGGGATGCCGTCAATCTTACTGGTGATCACGGAGCGGTAGTAGTCGAGGTAGTCCAGGAGGAGCTCCTTAGGATCGGACAGCTCGCGGCTGGGCTTGTGAACGGTGCGGGCCATGGTGCCTCCGTCAGTGCGGCCGGGCCGGTGCGGTCCCGCGGCCGGAGTAGATCCAGGTCAGTCGGCGCTCCGCTGAAGCTGCCAGGCCGCTTCGAGGGCGTCCTCGATGGCGCGGGGGTCACCCCGGGCGAGGTCAGCGACCACCATCATGTGCTTGATGTAGCGGGTCGGGACGCTGAAGGTCCCCGGAAACTGGCGCAGCACCGAGTCGCGGTAATCGAAATCGGCGCGGATCACCAGATGCACGTCGTCAAGCATGCGTGCGACCAGCCGGCCGTGGTACCGCCACTCAGCCAGCCCCTCCCGCACGGTGCCGCGCACCCCTTCCAGGGCGCCAGCCAGGCGGCCAACATCGTCGCTCTCCACTACCGCGGGCCTCCCTGGTTCTCTCTCAACATGACCACCGGAAACGGCGATCAGCGGCACCGGAACAGGTCTCCCCTGCCCAGGCGGCCGGCGTGCCCGTGGCACCTCGGTCACGTAGGCGTCGATCGTCTCCCGCCTGGCCGCCCGGGCGATCGACACCCGGTGGTGGCCATCCTCGACGAAGAGGAAGTCGTTCTCGGGGCGGGGCAACCCGTACCGGCGCGGTGCCATTACCGGGGCCGGCACGTTCCTGACGACTAATAATCTCGCATAATTACCGGGCGCCGGCGGAAAGCTGATTAATTGCCCACACAATGGGGGCAGGGGGACTGGGCGTTCCCGCGGGCACCCCGCCCGGCCATGTGCTGGCCTGAGCCGGCCGGAGTGGGGCAGAATCACTGCATGACGCGCACCAGCTCCCGTTTCCGCACGGTCCTGGCCCTCACCCTGGGCCTCCCGCTGACGCTGGCCATGACCGCGGCCACCGCCGGCGCCGCCGCGGCTCCCCGGGGCGACGGCGGCCACGCCGGTCCCCGCTACGCGCCGTACTTCGAGACCTGGACGAGAGACCAGCTCCCTGCCGTGGCCCGCGCCTCCGGGGCCCGCGACCTGACCCTGGCCTTCCTCCAGACACCGAAAAAGGGCTCGTGCACGGTGACCTGGAACGGGAAGGCGAAGCAGCCGGTCCAGCCGGGTGGCCGCTACACCGCCCAGATCAAGGCGCTGCGCGCCATGGGCGGGGACGTGACCCCGTCCTTCGGCGGTTACAGCGCCGACCAGGGCGGCACCGAGATCGCCGACTCGTGCCGCAGCGTGCCTGCCATCGCCCGGGCCTACGAGTCCGTGATCACCACCTACGGCGTGACCCGCCTCGACATGGACGTCGAGGCCAACTCGCTGGGCAACACGGCCGGCATCGCGCGGCGCAGCGCCGCGCTCCGGCTCCTCCAGGACTGGGCCGGCCGGACCCACCACCGGGTCCGCATCACCTTCACGCTGGGCGTGGAGCCCTGGGGCCTGCCCGCCAACTGCCTCGCGGTGCTCAAGAGCGCGGCCGCGGACGGGGTCCGGTTCGCGGTGAACATCATGGCGTTCGACTACTACATCAAGGCCAGCAAGACCGGCATCGAGATGGGCACCGCGGCCATCGAGGCGCTGGACGGCACGCACCGGCAGCTCGGGCGGCTCTACCCGGGGCTCAGCCAGCCGCGGCTGTGGGCCCTGGAGGGCATCACGCTGCTGCCCGGCATCGATGACTACCCGAAGAAGACCGAGGTGACCTACCTGAGTGACACCAGGAAGATCGCCCGGTTCGCCCGCGCCCACCGGCTGCCCCTCGTCTCCATCTGGGCCATCCAGCGCGACAACGGTGGCTGCCCGGGCACCATCGACAGCAATTCCTGCTCCGGCATCCGCCAGCCCCGCTGGGCGTTCAGCCACCTCCTGGAGAGCTGATAGCGGCACCCCTCAGCGATCCAGGATCCGCAGCCGCTGCGGGTCGTACAGCGGCGCGGTCTGCAGCCGGACGGGGATATCACCGGCCGGGGTGCGGGCCCGGAAGTCCCCGTTCTTCAGCCACCCGCCGGTCACCCCGTCCGCGCACTCCACCTGGGCCAGCCCGACCGCCCCGCCCACGGTGTAGCCGTAGGCGGCGGCCCGGACGTAGCCCACCCACTCGTCCCCGAGGAGCACCGGCTCGTTGCCGAACAGGTCGGCGGCCGGGTCCTCGGCGAGCAGGCTGACCACCCGATGCCGCGGCGGCCCCTGCTCGCGGGCCAGCAGCAGCGCGTCCCGGCCGGTGAACCCGCCCGGCTTGTCCCAGGCCACCGCGAACCCGAGGCCGGCCTCCAGCGGGTTGTCGGTGTTGTCGATGTCCACGCCCATGTCGCGGTAGCCCTTTTCCAGCCGCAGGCTGGACATGGCGGACAGGCCGGCCAGCCGGAACCCGAGGTCATCGCCGGCCGCCACCAGGTCGTCGTACACCCCCATCGCGTACTCGGCGGGGACGTGCAGTTCCCAGCCGAGCTCGCCCACGTAGGTGACCCGGATGGCCAGCACCGGCGCGTACCCCGCGTGGATCTGCCGGGCGCTGAGGTAAGGGAAGGCCTCGTTGGACAGGTCGGCGTCGGTCAGCCGCCCGATCAGCTCCCGGGACGCCGGCCCCTGCACCGACAGGAGCGTGGTACCCGAGGTCACGTCGGTGACGGTCAGGAATTCGCCCGGCCGGGTGGCCCGCCGGATCAGCGGCTCGATCCGGCGGTGGATGAGGTCGCTGGCGATGACCAGGAACTTCTCCGGCTCCAGCCAGGTCACCGTGACGTCGGCGATGATCCCGCCCGCCTCGTTCAGCCACTGGGTGTAGACCAGCCGCCCGAGGCCGGCCGTCACGTCGTTGGCCGACAGCCGGCTGAGCACGGCGGCCGCGCCCGGGCCCTGCACCAGGAGCTTGGCCATCAGGCTCATGTCCAGCAGCCCCACCGCCTCGCGCACCGCGGCGTGCTCACGCCCCACGATCGCGTGTGACGCGGGCCGCCCCCAATCCAGGCGCGGCTCCGGGGCCTCCCCCGCGGGCGCGTACCACTCGGCGAACTCCCAGCCCGCCGAGGCGGCGAAGTGCCCGCCCGCCGCGGCCAGCCGGTCGTGCAGTACCGACCGGCGCACGTTCCGGCCGGTCGACGGCTTCCACGAAGGCCAGGCCGCGTCCCCGAACAGCACGCCCAGCTGCTCCACGGTCCGCTCGGCCCGGAACCGGCGGGAGGTCTCGTAGCTGTGCGTCCGGTCGATGGCGACGCTCGTCGCGTCCACCGGCGGCACGCCGTCCACGATCCAGTGCGCGAGCATGCTGCCCACCCCGCCGCCGGACAGGATGCCGAGCGAATTGAGGCCCGCGGCGACGAAGTAGCCGTCCAGCTCGGGAGCGGGCCCGAGCAGCGGCCGCACGTCGGCGGTGAACGACTCCGGCCCGCAGAAGAACGTCCGCACCCCGGTTTCCGACAGCACCGGGATCCGGTCCAGCGCCGGGCCGAGGAAGGGCTCCATCCGGTCCCAGTCAGGACTTATTTTCCCGAACGAGAACCCGCCGGGCACCCCGTCCAGCGACCATGCAGCGGCGACGGGCTCGAAGAGACCCACCAGCATCCCGTCGCCCTCGGGCCGGTAGTAGCCGTAGTTGTCCGGGTCCTCGATGACCGGCAGGTCCGGGTCCATCCCCGGCACGGTGTCGGTGAGCAGGTAGTAATGCTCGGCGGCCTGGAGGGGAACGCCGACCCCGGCCAGGGCCCCGAACTGCCGGGCCCACATGCCCGCCGCGTTGACCACCACCTCGGTCTCGATCCGGCCCGCGCCGGTGAGCACGGCCCGCACCCGGCGCCCGCGGGTCTCCACCCCGGTCGCGGTCACGCCCTCGATGATGCGGACGCCCAGCTGCCGGGCCCCCTTGGCCAGCGAGGTGGCCACGCCGACCGGGTCGGCCCGGCCCTCGTCGGCGACGTAGAAGGCGGACAGCACGTCGTCGGTACGGGCCAGCGGCCACATGTCCGCCAGCTCCCGCGGCGAGATCTCCACGTCCTCGACCCCGAAGCCGTGCATCCAGGCGGCCTCGCGGCGCAGCGCCTCCTGCCGCCGCGGGCTGGTGGCCAGGGAGATGTGCCCGACCGGCCGGAACCCCGTGGAGTGCCCCGTCTCCTGCTCCAGCCGGGAGTACAGATCACGGGAGTAGCGGCTGAAGAACAGCGCGGTCTCGTCCGCCATCCCGGCCGAGGTGATCAGCCCGGCCGCGTGCCACGTCGTCCCGGCGGTCAGCTGGTGCTGCTCCAGCAGGACCACGTCGGTCCAGCCCAGGTGGGCCAGGTGATAGGCGATGCTGCAGCCGGTCACCCCGCCGCCGACGATCACCACCTGGGCGCGGCTGGGCAGCCCCCCGCCGGTGGCGCCCAGATTAACCGTGGTGTCCGGATCGCCCGGGCCAGGATCGATCGTCACATCTGCCTCCAAGTCGGCGCTCACCTGGCGTTATGCCTAGCATGACCCACTACGCCCGGTCCAGGCTGTCCGGTAGCCGAGGGCCCGCTGGAAAATTGCTGGGCCACCGAAGCAGCAGGACCGGAGGTGGCGCGTTTTTGAGTGTGAGCCTTGAGAATCCTGGCGCCGCCGCCGAGGTGGACCCGGCCGGGCGGCTGGACGCCGGGCCGGACAGCGCGGCGTCGGTCGGGGCGCTCTACGAGGCCAGCGCCCTGGGCCTGATCCGGATGGCCTACGTCATGCTCGGTGACCTGCCCAGCGCCGAGGACGTGGTCCAGGAGGCCTTCTATGGCCTCTACCGGCGCTGGGACCGGCTGGCCGACACGGCAGGCGCGATGTACTACGTGCGCACCTCGGTCCTGAACGGCTGCCGCTCGGCGCTGCGCCGCCGGGCGGTACGGCGCGGGTTCTTGCAGCACGGGCCTCTCGCCGAGCCGCCGCCCGCGGTGTCCGCCGAGACGGTGGTGCTGGGCGGCGAGGAACGCGAGGACGTGATCCGCGCCCTGCGGCACCTGCCGGACCGGCAGCGCGAGGTCCTCGTCCTGCGGTTCTACGCTGAACTCCCCGACGAGCAGATCGCCCGGGTGATGGGCATCCGGCCCGGCACCGTCCGGTCCACCGCGTTCCGGGCGCTCGACGCGCTGGGCCGGGCCCTGAAGGAGACGCCATGACGCGCACGGGAGGAGGCGCCATGACGCCGCTCGAGGACCGGCTCCGGGACGCCGTCCGCGCCAAGGCCGCCGAGGTCCCGCCCGGCTCCGTCCCGCCCCTCCGGCTGCCGGCCCGCCGCCGGTCCCCCTTCTCTCTCACGCACGGCGGCCGGGACAGAGCGGGAGGACCGGCGGCGCGGGCCCGGGCCGGGCGGGCCTGGGCTGCGCCCCTGGCCGCCGCGGCCGGGGTGGCGGCCGCCCTGGCGGTGGTGTTCGCCCTGACCGGCGTGATCCATCCGGGCCGCTCCGCGAACGGTCATCCCTCCGGGCTGGCCGCGCTGCCCCGGTACTACGTGGCGCTGACCTTCACCAGCGGCGAGCGGTTTGGCGGGTACGGGGAACTCTCCACCCCGCAGACCAAGGCCGTCATCCGCGCCACCGCCACCGGGCGGGCCCTGGCCACCGTCACGCCGCCCTGGCCTTACGGCACGTTCGCCGGGGTCACCGCGGCGGCCGGCGATCGCACGTTCGTCGTGGCCGCGCAGAAACTGGCCCGAATCCCGCTGGACGGCGCGCCGACCGTGCCCGCCACGAGATTCTTCCTGCTGCGCCTCGGTCCTGGTCTGGGCCGTCCGGTGGGCAGTGTGACCCTGACCCCGCTGCCCATCCCGGCCATCCCGGCCGGCACGGAAGTCAGCGACTTCGCCCTCTCCCCGGACGGCAGCCGCCTGGCCGTGGTGAGCGGCCGGTCGGACAGGCCGGGGCTGGATGCCTACGACAAGCTGAAGCTGAGCGTCTACAACCTGTATGCCGGGACGGAACGGACCTACCGCCCCGGCAGCGTCGGGAACACCCCGGGGGTGCCGTTCACGTGGATCACGCAGAACTCGCTCTCGTGGGGCACCGATAACCGGACGCTGGCCTTCGTCTACGGGGCATGGCGCGGCCGGGAAGGGGTGCGGTTCCTCGACACCGACCGGCCCGGCTCGGGCCTGCTGGCCAACAGCCGGGCCGCCGTTTCCCAGTCCCGCACCACGTCCTGGACCCAGGTCCAGCTGACCGCCGACGGGCAGACGATCATCGGCAACGTGAACAACCCCTACCAGAACGGGAGCCGCGAGCACCTGGTGCAGGTCTCGGCCCAGACCGGGAAGATCGTCCGCGTTCTCCACGTGACCAGGCACATGGCCGACGATGTCGTGCAGGTCCACTGGATGAGCCCGTCCGGCCGGGTGCTGATCGTCACCGACTTGCTCGGCGCCCGCCATCACTCGACGGCGCAGTACGCGGACGTCGATGCCGGGATGCTGACCGGCGGCCGCTACACGCCGCTGCCCTGGTCCGAGAACACCCTCACTGCCGCCTGGTAGCCAACGCGCCCGCAGCCGTGCACGAGCTGCCGTTCGCCGTCACCGACCTGGCCTCATCCGCCGCCGGGCGCTCCCCTGACCAGCGGCGAGGTCGCTGTGTATCCGCTGCGGCCGGGCTGAAGACACCCTGCAATTAACGTTAAAAAACATATGTCTCTCATGGCCAGGTAAACCAGTTCCTCATCACGTACGTCATAGTCCCGATAACAGTCGGGCCACTCACATGCACCGCCAGCCCGCGAACTGGAACACGGGACATGATCGATACGTGGGGGAACACAACCATGCCAGACGCAACCCTGCCCGAGGTGCTCCGCGTCACGACGACTCGGAAGGTTGCCGTGATCGGTTCGGGCTACGTTGGCCTGACACTCAGCGCTACTCTGGCGCTATTCGGGCATAACGTGGAATGTACTGATAAATCTGCAGACCGTGTGGCCGAGCTCAAGGCCGGTCACGTTCCTATTGTCGAAGAAGGTCTTCCCGAACTAGTCCAGGAGATGCTCTCCTCGGGGCGGCTCCGGTTCGGGACCGACAACATCCGCGCTGCCGGATGGGCGGACTTTGTGTTTCTGTGCCTGCCGACACCGGACGGCGGGGACGGGCAGGCTGATCTGTCCTTCGTCCGCGCCGTCGCCGCTCAGATCGGCCCTCATCTGCGCCGGGGCACCACCGTGATCACCAAGTTGACCGTCCCGGTGGGCACCGGCGAGATGGTGGAAAGAGAACTGGGCCGCAGCGACGTGCACGTGGCCTCGAACCCTGAGTTCCTCGCCGAGGGCAGCGCCCTGCGAGACTGCCTGTCCCCGGACCGGATCGTCGTCGGAGCCCGTTCGGAGGCCGTGGCCCACCGCGTCGCCGCCCTGTACGGATCAGGCACCCCCTCCCGGGTTATCGCCACCGACATTCCCAGTGCGGAACTGATCAAGTACGCCTGCAACGCCTACCTCGCCACCCGGCTCACCTTCGTCAACTCCATGGCCGAACTGTGCGAGGCCGCGGGGGCTGATATCCGTGCCGTGGTCGCCGGTATGGGCAGCGACCACCGGATCGGCTCCGCCTTCCTGCGTCCCGGACCGGGCTGGGGCGGATCCTGCTTTCCCAAGGACACTCACGCCCTGGTCCGTACAGCAGAACGCCTGGAATGCGATCTGAGCCTGGTCGAGACCGCGATCACCCGTAACGATCAGCACACCCAACGCGTCGTGGACAAGGTGGTCAAGTCCCTGGCGGGCGACGTCAGAGGGAAACGCGTCGCCCTGTGGGGTCTCACTTTCAAAGCCGGCACCGACGACCTCCGCAACTCGCCCTCACTGGAGATCGGCCGCCGCCTGACCGCTCTCGGGGCCTGCGTCCACGCCTACGACCCCACCGTGGTGGCGGGGACCTGTCACGTGGGGATCCAGGTCCACTCCACGCCGTTGTCAGCTTGCAAAGAAGCCGACGCGCTGGTGATCGGCACTGAATGGCCTGAATTCGCGGCCACCGACCTCACCACACTCGCCACAGTGATGACCGGCCGGGTGATCGTGGACACCCGCAACCTCCTCAATCCCGGAGCAACCGCCGCAGTGGGATTCATTTACTCCGGAATTG
This sequence comes from uncultured Actinomycetes bacterium, assembly GCA_963723595.1. Taxonomy (GTDB): domain Bacteria; phylum Actinomycetota; class Actinomycetes; order Streptosporangiales; family Streptosporangiaceae; genus RYN-230. The sequence goes on along the minus strand of CAVRRQ010000006.1, from coordinate 528,599 downwards.
GAATTCCGGACCGGGTGCAACTCCCAGCCGAAACCGCCGCCTGACTGGGCCGATCGCCTTACCCCCGATACCGGCCTGGCTTGCCGCCAACCTGCCTAATCAGCTAAATGTACGGAGGCTCAGTTCGTCATGCCCAGAGGAACCGTTCTCGTCACCGGCGGAGCAGGATTCATCGGCTCACACGTCGTGGAACTCCTGCTTGAGCAGGGCGCCCATGTCCGGGTGTTCGATTCCCTTGTGGAACAAGTCCATTCAGGAGCAGGCCCTCGCTACGTCCCGAGCGAGGCAGAATTCGTCCGCGGGGACGTCCGGGACCGTGATGCCCTGCTCAAGGCACTGCGCGGCGTGGACCAGGTCGTGCACCTGGCCGCGGAAGTCGGAGTAGGGCAGTCGATGTACGAGGTGTCCCGGTACGTGGACGCGAACACCGGCGGCACGGGGGTGCTGCTCGACATCATCGCCAACGACAAGGTGGACGTCGGACGACTGGTCGTTGCCTCCTCGATGTCGATCTACGGCGAAGGCGCCTACCGCTGCTCCGAGCACGGGCCCATGGCTCCTGGACTGCGGCCCGAGACACACCTCAGGGCCCGTCAGTGGGACCCGCGGTGCCCCGACTGCGACTCCGCCCTGAGTCCCGTCTCCACCAGGGAAGACAAGCCCCTCCTGCCCACCTCCGTCTACGCCATATCCAAGATGGACCAGGAACTGCTGTGCCTAGCCGTCGGCGCCGCCTATGGCCTCGACGTCGTCGCCCTGCGCTATTTCAACGCCTACGGGCCGCGTCAGGCGCTGTCCAACCCGTACACCGGTGTAGCCGCCATCTTCTCCGGGCGCCTTCTCCACGGCCGGGCCCCGCTGGCCTTCGAGGATGGCCAGCAGTTGCGGGACTTCATCCACGTCCGCGACGTCGCCCGGGCCACGACCCTCGCACTCGACAGCGATAAGGGCAGCGGTCAGGCCATCAACATCGGCGTCGGTTCCCCGCTCACCATCGTCCAGGTGGCCGCTATCCTCGCGCAGCACCTGGGCGTCGATGTTGACCCTGAGGTCACCGGGAAGTTCCGCGCCGGGGACATCCGACATTGCTGGGCCGATCCCGGAAAGGCACAGGAACTCCTCGGATTCACCGCTGGAACCACGCTCGAGGACGGCATAGCCGAGCTCATCGACTGGGTTTCTACCCAGAGCGCCGATGACCGGGTGGATGGGGCTTACGCTGAACTGGGCCGCCGGGGACTGGCTGTCTGATGTGGGGTGTGCACTTCCTGTCGGGCGACGGACGGCTGGCCCTGATCGCTCTCTTCGCGCTCACCCAGGCCCTCTACCTCGGGGCCATGCTGGTGACGGCGTTTTTCTACACCCGCCCCGTCGATCTCGTGAAGCCCGCGAGGCACTCATCGGACCCGGCGGACTACCCACCGGTGCTGCTGTTTTACCCCGTGCTGCGGGAACTCGAAGAGACCATGCGCACCACGTTCCTGGCGCTCGACGCCCTCGACTATCCCCGGGACCGCTACCGGATCGTCGCGATCCCCAATCACGACGACCGCGAGACGATCGCCGCCCTGCAGCGCCTCCAGACGGCCTTCTCGTGGCTGGAGATCTTTGCTGTGCCGCCCACGTCGCACGCTTCCTGGGACACGGTATGGGAGCAGTGGGACAAAAACCCGAAGGTGTACTGGTGGCACACCGGCAAGCGGGCTGGGGTGCGGGACCTGCCGCCCAAGAAGACCCGGCAGTTGATCTACGCGTTTTACCACCTCTGCCCGCTGGGCGCGCCAGACACGCTCATCAGTTATATCGATGCCGACAGTGCGCCGCCGCCCAACTACTTTTTGCTGGGCGCCGCCGGGGCCGCAGAGTACGACGTGGTGCAACTGACCAACGTGGCCGGAAACGTGCTCACCTCCTGGGCGAGTTCGTTCCACGCCTTCGACCACATGTGCTGGGACGCGTCGATGTACGCGCACATGACCGCGCATGGCAAGCACCCGTTCTACGTCCTCGGCAAGGGACTCTTCTTTCGTTCCTTCGACCTGCATGCCTTCGGCGGCTTCCACCCATGGCTCACGATTGAGGACCCTGAGGTCGGCATGCGGCTGTGGACCAACGGCCGGCGCCTGGGGGTCGTGTCCCAGCCCCTCGTCGAGGAGGTGCCACGAACCTTCCGTCAGGGAGTCACACAGCGGAAGCGCTGGGTCTGCGGCTTCTTCCAGTCTCTCGGAGACCCGCTCAAGCAGATGGGCATGACCGGGCACCAGCGCTTCCTGGCTCGGCTCAACCTGGTTCCCTGCCTCTCTCTGCTGATAAATCCCCTCGGCATGACTGTCGGGATATGGATCCTGGCCCTGGCCGTGGCGGGAGACCGTCCGGTGGATCTCCCTCTCACCGGTCTCGCGGGCGTCAACATCCTCAGCGCCTCCACGATCCTGACCCATAATTGGATCAACGCCTGGAAAGTGTCGAGGCAGGTACTAGACAGCCGCCGGGCGCGGATGCGGCTGGCCTTGCGGCTCAACCCAGCCTTTGTCATGGCCTACTGGCTCTTCTGGAGCGTCTCCCTGCTCATCGGGATACAGATGTTCATCCGGGACAAGGGACTGGTCTGGGAACGGACGGAGAAGGTCGACGCCAACCATGACCTCGTGCGCGACCTCGAACTGGTCGCTACAGCGAGCCTGCCCGACGCAGTCCAGACTCCACGGGCCGCGGTGCACACACCGGCCAGCCCGGAAGAAGCACGGAGGGAGCCGGTGCGCCTGGATGCGACCGCTGATCCGCGACGCAGTAACCGGACCTCAGCGCCGCACCGGCCCCCGCCAGGTCGCCACCGCAAACCACGCACTCCGGCCGGGCACTCTCTGGTCAGGCCCACAGCCCAGCCCGAGCCAAGCTGGTGGCCGGGAAGTTAGCGTCCTGCCCCGGGGCGGGACAGACGGCCTTGTTCAGCTCAGGCCGGCCTGCTCGTGCCAGGTGCGCACGAACGCCTCGACCAGGCCCTCGGCCCGTGACCGGGTCTCCACCTCGGGCAGGCCCGCGCTGCGCCAGGGAGGCCAGCGCGTCGGCGGCCTCGTTCAGCGGATGACCCGTGTGCGAGTGCACGTGCTGCAGCCGTATCTCCGGGTGCTGCGCCATGATGCCGGCCAGCCGTACCAGGGTCGGCGCCGTCTGCGGGCCCCGGCGCGGCAGCAGGCTGTAGCCGTCGGGCATCCGCTCGATCCGGCCCCGCTGCCAGGCCCGCAGGTACCGGATCGCGATCGTGCTGTCCAGCAGCAGCTCGGGCGGCCGCGGCTGGTCCGGCCCCTCCAGGAGGAGCGCGACCGCCCGCAGCTCGGCCACCAGGACCGTAGCGGGGCCGCTCGGGTCATGGCGGACCGCCGATCCCCACCGGCTCAGTCCCCACGAGCCGTTGGAGACCACGCAGGCGATGCCCGCGACGCCGCGCTTGTAACTGGCGTCAGTGGCCGCCACGAGCGGGCCGGAGCCGTCGTATCCCTTGACCTTGCCGTACATAGGTGGCTAACGACTCCGGCATCGGTTCGGTAAGTCCCCCAGCGCCAACCCTCCTTATCTTCACAGATGATCTTCTTGCCGTCGCCCGCGACGCCCGGGCTGGAGGCCTCAGGCGCCCCGCGGCTGGAATTCCGCGACAGCCGCTGGCAGAACGCGGGCAGGTCATCCGGGTTGCGGCTGGTGATCAGCACGTTCGGCCCTGAGGTGCAGACCTGTACCTCGCTGTCCACCCAGTTTCCGCCCGCGTTGCGGATATCGGTGCGCAGGCTCGGCCAGGAGGTCAGCGTCCGGCTCGCGGACCAGGTCCGCCTCGACGAGCGTCCAGGGGCCGTGGCAGATGACCGCGGCCGGCTTGCCCGCCTCGAACATGGCCCGGACGAAGCGTACGGCTTCCGGCACGGTGCGCAGCTGGTCCGGGTTGGCCACCCCGCCCGGCAGGACCAGGCCCGCGTAGTCTGCCGGGTCGGCGTCGCTGATGGCATGGTCCACCGGGAAGGCGTCCGCCTTGTCCAGGTGGTTGAACGCCTGCGCCTTGCCCTCGTCCGGGCAGAGCAGCTCCGGGGTTCCCCCGGCGTCCTGGACCGCCTGCCAGGGCTCGGTGAGCTCGACCTGCTCGATGCCCTCGTTGGCGGTCATGAATGCGATCCGGCGGCCCTGAAGCTCGTTCGCCATGGATCCGTCCTCCCGTGTGCTGTCGTGACGGCCGGACCGGCCAGTCTGGCCGGCGGCCCGCGGTCCACGGGAGGCCGCTGCCCGCGAGCGGGCACTTGATGCAACTCGATGCAGCACCCGGTGCGTCCGGGGCTTTCGGCCCTGCTGCCCGCCGTGGTCACCCTGACCGTTGCGGGGCCGAGGGGAGTTATTACGGCTCTCTGACCCCGGACGCGCTCCGGCCGGGATTCAGCCCTTCCGCCACTAACGTCATTGACGCGGCCAGTTCTATGCCGCCCGTGACCGCTCCGGAAAGCTCCGGGGTCGGTCATCTGGATGGACGGAAAGGGATTCTCGGTGAGAACCAGATACGACGGGGACGACGCGCTTGTGCGTGGACCCAGAATGGCGGATCCAGAATGAGTTGACGTACAGTCGTAGCGGCGATCGGCGTGGCTGCCGTCGCGGTGGGCGGAGCGCTCGGCGGTGTTTTCGCCGTGAGCGGCCACCACCCCAGCTCCAGCGTCAGCCTCTCGGCCAACTCGCACCGCGAGCATCACCCGCGCGAGATGCGCATGGCCAGCGGCTGGTCGTTCAGCAAGCTGAACAACAGCAACGACCCCACGTTCAACCAGCTGCTGGGCATCAATAACCGCGGCCAGATCGCCGGCTATTTCGGCTCCGGCGCCAAGGGTCACCCGAACAAGGGCTACCTGCTGAGCCTGGGCGGGTTCTCCTCGTTCACGAACGAGAACTTCCCCGGCGGCATCCAGACCCAGGTCATCGGGATCAACGACACCGGGGTGTCCGTCGGGTTCTGGTCCACCCAGAACACCAAGAGCATGGCGAACAGCAACTTCGGCTTCTACGACTGGAACGGCCAGTTCCACAACGTCAACTTCCCCACCCGGAACATGTCCAAGCCGGCGGTCAACCAGCTCCTGGGCGTGAACGACTCGGGCATCGCGGTGGGCTTCTACACCGGGTCCCAGGGCAACAACCACGCCTACGCCTACAGCATCCCCGGCGGCTGGTTCCACCGGATCAGGATCTCCGGCGCGGTCAGCACGACCGCGTCCGGCATCAACAACCGCGGTGACATCGCCGGCTTCTACACCGGCCGCGGCGGCGTCACCCGGGGCTTCCTGCTCGGCGCGCACGGCCACCTCTTCCGGCTGAGCGTCCCCGGCTCCTCCTCCACCATGGCCTTCGGCGTCAACGACAACCGTGAGGTCGTCGGCACCTACATGGTCGGCAGCGGCAGCAACGCCAAGTCGTTCGGGTTCATCTGGTCCCGCGACTTCGGGTTCCGGACCGTCAACGACCCGCGCGGCTCCGGGGCCACCACGCTCAACGGCATCAACGACGCGGGTGACCTGGTCGGCTTCTACACCGACCGCAAGGGCAACACCGACGGCCTGCTCGTGGCCCACGGCCACTTCCGGGCCCCGCTCGCCCCGCCGCTGACCGCCACCACCCCCATGCCGACCGCGGCCCCCACGGTCACGCCGACGGTGAAGCCGACCTCGACCACGCCGGCTCCCGTGCCGACCGGGACAGGCCCGACCCACTTCTAACCGCCTCCACCCTGCCCACAATCACGGCGGGCTGGCCCGGAACACCCTGCTCCCGGGCCAGCCCGCCGCGTCATGCCCGCACAGCGCAGCAGAACCTCAGTCCTCCAGAAAACGGCGAACCGTATTAATTGCCGTGAATTTCTTATCTGGCTGAGCAGACGAAAAGCGCCCCCGAGGTGAACGCAGAGACAGGGTCGGGTTACGTTGCGCCATTCATGCGCCGTACCGGGGCTACGGTGGCGCTCATGACAATTCTGGCATCGCTGCCTGGACGTATTCTGCTTGGCGCCACCATGGCGGGAGCCATCGGGGCCACGGCCCTGAACGGCGGAGTGGCCATGGCCGCCCCGGCTAAGCCCCTGGCCTGCAGTGCATCCATGAGCAACGCCCACCCCGCCGACTACACGTACACCGATGTCCGGGTGCACACGGGTAACTTCGCAGGCGTGAAGACCGTGGCGCACTACAGGACGACGAACACCACGCATCGCGGCACGGCCGGGCACAAGGGCAACGTGTCGATCTCGTACTACATCAGCGGCGCCACACCGGGCTACACCGTGCAGGTCTCGGTCTCGGTCAGGAAGGGCAGCCGGACCGGAAGCTGCTCGACCTCGTTCACGCCGCACGCGTAACCGGACCCGGCGCCGGCGCAGGCGGGCCGTACGGGACCCGGCCGGCCCGCCGCGCTGAGCGCGCACCCCGGTCAGCGGCCGCCCTCCCGGGTGCCGGAGGTGAAGGACACACCGCGCAGCACTTCACCGGAGCGCGCGGGCTGGAAGGTCCGGAAGCTCTCCGCGGGCGGCGTCTGCGCGCCCAGGTCGTCGGTGATGGCGACCACCTGGTTCGGGTCCGCGCCCTGGTCACCGGCCCCGCTGACGGTCGAGGTGACGGCCCAGATGGTGGCGGTACCGTCCGGGTTGACCCGGCCGGTGATGTTCCGCAGCCCGTCCGTGGCCGGCGCCCAGGGCAGCCCGGTGGCCGCGTTGTCACCGGACGGGTAGCCGGGCACCGTGTAGGGGGCGCCGAGGCTGAGCCCGCTGCTCAAGGTGTAGGCGAGCGTCCAGGTGCCGTTGCTCAGCACCCACTTCTGCAGCCCGGCCGTGGTCTGCCCGGCGGCCGTGGTGTAGGTGCCGGTGGACGCCGAGTAGGTATTGTCGCCGTTACCCTCGTCCGCCACGTACAGCGTGCGGGAGCTGGCGAAACCACAGGCCGAACGGGAAGGACGTGGCCGACTTCAGCGCGGTCGGGAAGCCCTTCAGGATGCACATGTTGTACGGGTAGACGCCCTTGGTCTGGAGCACCGAGGGGTCGTAGGCGATGGGGTTCGCAGGCAGCGCCGCGCCAGGCTCGGGCAGTCCCACCCCGCTGGGGCACGCTTTCCCGGTGGTGTCAACGAAGTACACGGTGTTGACGCCGTTCCCGCCGCTGCCCTTGGTGTAGTACAGGACGTTGCCGTAGATCGTCATGCTGCGGAAGTTGGTGTCCTTGCCGATCTTGTCGGCGGCGTCCCCGAGCTGGGTGATGTTGAAGCTGCCGACGGGGGTGGGCTGGCCCGGCTGCTGGGCGCGCTCAGGAAGCCAGGACGGCTTCATGATCTGCGCGCCCGCCCCGAGGATGACGCCGTCCGGCTCCGGGCTGCCGCCGTTGCCGGCGTTGCCCGCGGTGTACAGCACGTCCGCGCCGCGGCTGTCGTTGAGGATCGCGGCGCGGCCGTTGTTGCCGCTGTAGGCGTTGGTCTCGGTGTAGCTGAGCCGGCCCCGGCTGTCCAGCGTGGCGGTCACGCGGTAGTAGGCGCTGGACACCGGGTTGGTCGGGTGGATGACGCCGGGGGTGTTGGAGTTGGACACATCGAGCAGGTCCGGCTGGGCCACGTAGCCCATGAACGTCACGTAGCGGTCGCTCGTGGACAGGTTCAGGGCCAGCTCCGCCGGTCAGGCGGAGAGCGCCGGGACCTGGCCGGCGCTGGCGCTGCGGATCACGTGCCGGCGGAACAGCTCCGCGGCCGGCAGCAGGCGCCGTTCAGCGGACCAGGTCAGGGTCAGGTCACGGACCGCCCCGGCGTCCAGGATCTCGCAGTAGGCCAGCGGCCCGGCCGCGGCTTCCAGGGTCCCCGCCCGCGGCGCGGGGACGATGGCCACGCCGAGTCCGGCCGCGACGAAGCCGCGCACCGTGGACAGGTCGTCCCCCTCGAACACCACGGCCGGCCGGAATCCGGCCTGCTGGCACAGGTCGTCACCGAGCTTGCGGAGCGCGGAGGTTGGCCGCAGGCTGACGAACGGCTCCCCCGACACCTCGGCCAGGCGGATCCGCTGCCCGGCCCGCGGGTGGTCGCGCTGCACGGCCAGCCGCAGTGGCTCGATCGCGATCAGCCGGGTGCGCAGCGCGGTGCTGCGCGCCCGCCGGGTGCCGATCTCCAGGTCGGCCAGCCCGCCGTCCAGCGCGGCGGAATGCACCTCGTCGCGGGTCTGGGTGAGCTGGAACGTGACGTGCGGGTGCGCGGCGCGGAAACTCCGCACCAGGTCCGGCACCAGCCAGGTCCCCAGCGACTGCTGGAAGGCGAGCGCGACGGTGCCCGTGTCCGGCTCGATCAGCTGGCTGACCGCGGCGATCCCGTCGTCGAGCTGGTGCAGCATCGCGTCCACGTGCCGCTTGAACACCGCGCCGGCCTGGGTCAGCCGCAGCGTGCGGCCGTGCCGCCGCAGCAGTGGCGTGCCCACCTGCGCCTCCAGCCGGGCCAGCGCCCGCGATACCCCGGACTGGGTGACCGCCTCCAGCTCGCTGACTTCCGTCACCGTCGTGCCGTCCGCGACCTGCTGGAACCAGCGCAGCGCATCCGTATCCACATCCATGACTGTAGGTCATGGATCAAAGACTTTCTATTCCACAACGAACACCCGTGGGTCACCTGGGCCCGAATAAGGTGAGTGTTTTGTGCTGGGGTACGCACCGGGTTGGGCAGGCAGAGGAGGCTGGAATGGCTGTGGAGCCGGTGGCGATCGTCGGGGGACGCGTGGTTCCGGTCACCGGCGATCCGATCGACGGCGGGACGGTGCTGGCCGAGGCCGGCCGGATCACCGCGGTCGGCACTGACCTCGCCATTCCCCCGGGGGCCCGGGTCATCGAGGCGGCGGGCCGCTGGGTGCTGCCCGGGTTCATCGAGGCCCACGGGCACGTGGGCGTGCACGAGGAAGGCGAAGGCTGGGCCGGCTCGGACACCAACGAGCTGACCGACCCGGTGACCGCGCAGGTCCGCGCGCTCGACGCGGTCAACCCGGCCGATCTCGGCTTCCGCGATGCGATCAGCGGCGGCGTCCTGGCCGTGAACATCAACCCGGGCTCCGGCAACCCCATCGGCGGGCAGACGGTCGCGGTCAAGTGCTGGGGGCGGACCGTCGACGAGATGGTGCTGCGCCAGCCGTCCGGGATGAAGTCGGCCCTCGGCGAGAACCCCAAGCGGGTCTACGGCGAGCAGCAGAAGACGCCGAGCACCCGGCTCGGCACGGCGGCGGTGATCCGGAGTGCCCTGGTGGACGCGGGCAACTACCTCAGCCGGCTGGAGAATGAGCAGCGCAAGCCGGAAGGCGAGCGCGGCCCGGTCAGCCGGGACCTGAAGCTGGAGGCGCTGGGCCGGGTCCTGCGCCGGGAGATCCCCTGGCGCCAGCACTGCCACCGCGCGGACGACATCGCCACCGCCATGCGGATCGCCGGGGAGTTCGGCTACGACCTGGTGATCGACCATGGCACCGAGGCACACCTGCTGGCCGACATCATCGCGGCCCGGGGCATCCCGGTGGTCCTCGGCCCGCTGCTGACCAGCCGGTCGAAGGTGGAGGTGCGGAACCGCTCGCTGGCCAACCCGGGCCTGCTCGACCGGGCCGGGGTGACGTTCGCGCTGACCACCGACCACCCGGTCGTGCCGATCAATTTCCTGGCCTACCAGGCGGCCCTGGCCGTGAAGGAGGGCCTGGCCTGGGCGACCGCGATCCGCGCGCTGACCATCAACCCGGCGCGGATCGCGGGTATCGACGGCCGTCTCGGCTCCCTGGAGCCCGGGAAGGACGCCGACCTGGTCATCTGGTCCGGTGACCCGCTGGACGTGCTGAGCCGGGTCGAGCGCGCGCTGATCGGCGGCGCGGAGATCTACACCGGCGGGGCCACCCCGCAGTGGGCCGAGCCGCGCTAACCCGCGGGCGGGCGGTGCGACCCTGGGCGGCCGGGCCTCCGAATACTTAGCAACCGATCACTCTGGAGGGCTTCCGCATGTCCGACACCAGCACGCCCGCGGTCATCGTCGTCGGGGCCGGGCTGGCCGGCCTGGCCTGCGCGGCCGATCTGGCCGCGGCCGGCGCGGCCGTCACGGTGCTCGAGGCGTCGGACGGCGTGGGCGGCCGGATGCGCACCGACCGGCGGGACGGTTTCCGGCTGGACCGGGGCTTCCAGGTCTTCAACACCTCTTACCCGCAGGTGCGGCGCCGCGTGGACCTGCGGGCGCTGCAACTGTCCCCGTTCACCCCCGGGATGCTGCTGCACACTCCCGCGGGCCGGGTCCGGTTCGCCGACCCCACCCGGCGGCCGGGCGATCAGGGCGACCTGGTCCGCGGCCGGCTGGCCGGGCCGGGTGGGCTGGCCGCGCTGGCCGGGCTCAGCGCGCGCGACCTGCTGCTCCCGGCCCGGCTCCTGAAACGTGAACCGGACCGGAGCACCCTGGCCACGCTGGCCGGCGCCCGGATCCCCGGTGAGCTGGTCGAGCGGATGTTCCGGCCGTTCCTGGCCGGGGTCTTCCTGGAGGATCAGCTCGAGACCTCGGGCCGGTTCTTCCACCTGGTCTGGCGGAGCATGCTGCGCGGCACCCTGTGCCTGCCGCGCCGCGGCATCCAGGCGGTCCCCGAGCAACTGGGCGCGGCCCTGCCGCCCGGCACGGTCCGGCTGGAGACCCCGGTCCGCGAGCTCACCAGCGCAGGGGTGCTGCTGTCCGACGGCAGCGAACTGCCCCGCCGGCGCGGTCGTGGTCGCCACCGGCGCCGCCACCGCGGAGGCCCTGCTGCCAGGGCTGGGCGTGCCGGCCACCCGCACGGTCACCACGGTCTACCACGCCGCCCCGGCCAGCCCGCTCGCCGAGCCGACCCTGCTGGTCGACAGCGAGGGCGAGATCCTCAACACCTGCGTCCTGTCTGAGGTGAGCCCCGGCTACGCGGCCGGGCGGAGCCTCATCTCCACCTCGGTGCTGGGGGGCGGGGGCGCGGACCGCGAGCCGGCCGTCCGGGCCAGGCTCGCCGACCTGTACCAGGCCGACACGGCCGGCTGGGAACACCTGGACAGCTACACCATCGACGGCGCGCTGCCCGCCATGCCGCCGCCGCTCCGGCTCAGCCAGCCCTGCCGGGTCACCGAAATCGGGGGTATGGCCCCGGACGGCACTGCCCCGGAGGGGCCGCGCCGGTACGTGTGCGGCGATCACCGCGCGACCGGCTCGGTCCAGGGCGCGCTGGCCTCCGGCGCCCGGGCCGCCCGCGAGGTCCTGGCCGACGGCTAACTATCTACTTAAGGCGCCCGGAAGGAGGCCAGTGCCATGAGCACCACAAAGGAAAAGCCCTTATGCATGCTGCCTATCAACGGGGTTGTGGAAGGGATGAGCGAGCCTGATCGCGGCCTTCGCTTTGCGGGGGAACAGGCGTACGGTCAAGGTACGTCGCAGCTGAGGGGGTAGCCGTGATGAGGATCGCTTATCGGGCGCAACTCGTGGCTCTGCTGGCCGTGCTTACCGGACTCGGCTCAACGCCCGCCGCCCAGGCGCGGGCACCCTCCCCCCGCACGGCCAGCTTCACCAGCCTCTGCGGCGCCATGTCCGGCACGCACCCGGCCACAGTCAGTCATGTAATGTTCATCTTGTTCGAGAACAAGTCGTATGGCTCCATTGTCGGAAGCAAATCGGCGCCCTTCATCAATCAGACTTTAATTCCAGGTTGCGGGCTGGCCACCAATTACCACAATTACTCCCATCCCTCCACGCCCAACTACCTGGCCCTGACGTCAGGCGCTGCCCAGGGAAAAGCAGCCAGCGCCGACTGTCTCCCCTCTGGATGCCCGCAGTCGCAGGCGTCGATATTCTCCCAGCTCAGCACCGCCGGACAGGATTGGCGCGAGTACGCTGAGGCGACGCCGGGCAACTGCTACAAAAAGGACTACGACAACACGACTTATATCAACGCTGACGGCAGCACCGGGGAGTACTACTACGTACGGCACGCGCCGCCCGCTTACTACACCTCAGGGCCCGTGCCTGTGGACTGCTCCAACTGGGATGTGCCGCTCGGCACGACCAGCTCGGGAAGCTTCGTGAATGCGCTGTCGCCAGGCAGCGACGGCCTGCCCGCGTTCAGCTTCGTCACCCCGGGCGGGTGCGACGACATGCACGATTGCCCGGTCAAGGTGGGAGACGACTGGCTGAAGGAGTGGATTCCGATCATCCAGCAGTCCGCCGCCTACCAGAGCGGCCAGCTCGCGGTCTTTATCACCTCGGACGAAGGCACAGGTTCCGACAAGACGAACGGCGAGACCTGCTGGGACACCGTCCACGCCGATTCTGCGACCTACCCGTCGTGTCACATTGCCACGATCGTGATGTCTCCTTACACCATCGCCGGGCACGGCATCAGGCAGCTACTTCAACCACCTGAGCCTGCTAGGCACCGCCGAGGACCTGCTCGGCTTGCCCCGGCTGCCCACCAGCGAAGGGTACACAGGACTTGAGTCCGCGTTCGGGCTCTGAGGCGGGCGGGCCACCGGCGTGACGCGCCCGGCTGACCGGCCCGGCTGATCGGCGGGGCCCGCGGACCATGTGGCAGGTGAGGCCCGGGGACCGGGCCGCGGGGAAGGGCCTGCCGCGCCGAGCGCGTTGCTGACCAGTGGGAGTCTCCGCCTCCAGCGCCTGGCGCTGGCCGCGGGCGGACCACCGACGAAGGTGAGGGTAATCATGACGCTGCCGTATGACGCCACGCCCAAGTTCCAGGACTACGCCCGGCCCGAGATGCTGGTCAGCACCGGCTGGCTGGCCGAGCACCTCGGCGACCCCGGGCTGGTGGTCGCCGAATCCGACGAGGACGTGCTGCTGTACGAGACGGGGCACATCCCGGTCGCGGTCAAGCTGGACTGGCACACCGAGCTCAACGACCCGGTCACCCGGGACTACGTGGACGGGGCGGGGTTCGCGCGGCTGATGTCGGAGAAGGGCATCGGCCGGGACACCACGCTCGTGCTCTACGGCGACCGGAACAACTGGTGGGCGGCGTACGCCCTGTGGGTCGCCACGCTGTTCGGCCACCCGGACGTCCGCCTGCTGGACGGCGGCCGGGCCAAGTGGATCGCGGAGGACCGGCCGCTGAGCACCGAGACGCCGGACCGGCCGCGGGCCGGCTACCCGGTGGTCGAGCGGGACGACTCGCAAGATCCGGGCGTTCCGTGACGACGTGCGGGCCCACCTCGGCCAGCCCATGATCGACGTGCGCTCGCCCGGTGAGTACAGCGGCGAACTGCTGCACATGCCGGACTACCCGCAGGAAGGCGCGCTCCGCGGCGGGCACATCCCCGGCGCCAAGAACGTCCCCTGGGCCCGCGCGGCCGCCGAGGACGCCACGTTCCGGCCGCGCAAGGAACTGGAGGCCATCTACGGTGGTGAGGCCGGTCTCAGCCCCGCCGACGACGTGGTCGTGTACTGCCGGATCGGCGAGCGGTCCAGCCACACCTGGTTCGTCCTGCACCACCTGCTCGGCTACCCGGCGGTGCGCAACTACGACGGGTCCTGGACCGAGTGGGGCAACAGCGTCCGCGTCCCCATCACCCAGGGAGACAAACCGTGACCACCACGCTCAACCCCCGGCTGCAGGACATCGTCGACGAGTTCGCCGCGGTCCCGGGCCAGCAGAAGCTGCAGCTGCTGCTGGAGTTCTCCGACGAGCTGCCGCCGCTCCCGGCCCGCTACGCGGAGCACCGCGACCTGCTGGAGCCGGTGCCGGAGTGCCAGTCGCCGCTGTTCCTGGCGGTCGAGGTGGGCGACGACGGCACCGCGCACCTGTTCTTCGACGCCCCGAAGGAAGCACCCGACCACCCGCGGCTTCGCGGGCATCCTGGCCACCGGGCTGGACGGGCTGAGCGCGGAGGAGATCCTGGCCACGCCGGCCGAGTTCACCACCCAGCTCGGCCTGTCCGATCTGGTCAGCCCGCTGCGGCTGCGCGGGATGGCCGCGATGCTGGCCCGGATCAAGCGCCGGATCCAGGAGCAGCAGGCCGGCGTCAGCCGGCGCCGCCGGCCCGGCCGACCGGGCCGCCGGAGCGGGCCTGACCCCGGGGCGACTGCCGTCACCATCGCCTCGCAGCTACCTGCGGTTCGTTGTTGCAAGTAAATTGCAGTAAGACCTAGGCTGATGCGATGTCCCCGGCAGGAAGGCGGCCTGATGGCTGATCCGCGTGCCCGGCTGGCCAGCATCCGCGACGGGCTCACCCCGCAGGAATGGGGCCGGGCCGGCGCGATGGCGCTGACCGTCGTCGGGCTGAATGTGGCGGGCTGGGTCATGCTCGCCGTCGCGGTCAGCGGCCACTTCCACATCAGCAAGACCGAGACGTTCGGCTTCACCACCGGGATCCTGGCCTACACCCTCGGCATGCGGCACGCGTTCGACGCCGACCACATCGCCGCCATCGACAACACGACCCGCAAGCTCGTCAGCGACGGCAAGCGGCCGCTGTCGGTCGGGCTTCTTCTTCTCGCTGGGGCATTCCAGCGTCGTGTTCCTGCTGGCGCTGCTGCTGAACTTCGGCATCCGCGCGCTGGACGAGCAGGTCAGGAACTCCAGCTCGCACCTGCAGTACACCACCAACATCATCGGCACCCTGGTGTCCGGGATCTTCCTGTTCCTGATCGCGGCGATCAACGTGGTGATCCTGGCCGGGATCGTCAAGGTGTTCCGCGGGATGCGGTCCGGCCAGTACGACGACGACGCCCTGGAAGAGCAGCTGAACAAGCGGGGCCTGATGAACCGCCTCCTCGGCCCGCTGGCCCGCCGGATCGACACGCCCTGGAAGATGTACCCGATCGGGTTCCTGTTCGGGCTGGGCTTCGACACCGCCACCGAGGTCGCGCTGCTCGTCCTGGCCGGCACCGCGGTCATCGGCGGCCTCCCGTTCTACGCGGTGCTGTCCCTGCCCATCCTGTTCGCCGCGGGGATGAGCCTGCTCGACACGGCGGACGGCTGCTTCATGAACTTCGCCTACGACTGGGCCTTCGCCCGCCCGGTGCGCAAGGTCTACTACAACCTCACCATCACCGGGCTGTCCGTGTTCGTGGCCATGTTCATCGGGGCGGTGGAGGTGCTCGGCCTGCTCGGCCAGGACGGGCACCTGACCGGCCCCGGGTGGGCGTGGCTGGAGGACTTCAACATCAACAAGGCCGGGTTCGTGATCGCCGGGGTGTTCGTCCTGACCTGGGTGGTGGCCCTGGCCATCTGGCGTTTCGGCAAGATCGAGCAGAAGTGGGACCGGGCCGCGCAGGACTCCGGTCACCGCTCCGGTGAACCCGCTGAACCCGGTGGGCTAGAGGCCGAACCGCTGCTCGCCCACGTCCCGGGCTGCTAGCCGGGACCCGGCCCGGAATCCAGCCCTGACTCGGCCATCTGCTTGAGCCGCTGCAGGCGCTCCTGCCAGCTGACCGCCAGCGAGGTCATCCAGGACGCCGTGGCGGCGAGCCGTTCCGGGCGGACGGTGAAGACCACCTCACGCCCATCCCGGTGCCGGGTCACCAGCTCCGACTGCTGATCGTGCGACTCTACGGTTGCACGAGGTTCGCGGAGAGGACCCGCCGGGCCACAGAGGCACCCCACAGCCTCGGGACGGGGCGGACCGTGGCGCAGGCCGTGGCCTTTCCGGGCCTCGTACCCTCCAGTCACACTGGCCTCTCCCGTCCACGTTTCACGCGGACCGTGCGCCGGAACGGGCAAAAA
This sequence comes from uncultured Actinomycetes bacterium, assembly GCA_963723595.1. GTDB lineage: Bacteria > Actinomycetota > Actinomycetes > Streptosporangiales > Streptosporangiaceae > RYN-230. The sequence continues at coordinate 512,860 of CAVRRQ010000006.1, read as the reverse complement.
CCCCCGGAAACGCGCACCGTCCGCGTAAAACGTGGGCACCGGGGCACAAGCGTCACCCACGGAACAGGGGCATCACCAGGTGCACTATGGCCGGTCCACCGGGAACGAAGGCGGCCCGGCGGGGGACGCGCGGCGCGAGGCAGGGTCCATGACTACGGCGTCGCCGGCTTCCCCTCATCCACGGCATAGGGTGGGGCGCTACGGGTGGCGCCGCGGAACCGGCGGCAGTGAAGTGCAGAGGAGATCACGTGGACGTTGAGCGGGCCCGGGCCCTGCTGGCCGCCGAGCGCGACGAGGTGCAGAAGCTCCTGGCCGAGACCGAGGCGTCCGGGCGGGAGGACCGGGACAGCGAGGACCAGCAGGACGCCGACATCGCCGACCCCGCGCAGTCCCTGACCCAGCAGGGCATGGACGACGCGATCGCGGAGAGCCTGCGCGACCGGCTGGGCGCCCTGGAACGGGCCGAGCAGCGGCTGGCTGACGGTACCTACGGACGGTCCGTGCAGAGCGGGCAGCCCATCCCTGATGCGCGGCTGGAAGCCGACCCCGCCGCCGAGCTCACCGTCGAGGAAGCCGCCGCCCGGGAAGCCGCGGGCCAGTAGGCCGGGGCTACCCCGCCGCAGCGTCGAGGTAGGGGGGCAGGCCGAACCGCTCGAACAGGCTGGTGCCGGTAACCAGGAAGTGATGGATGTGCGTGATCCGGCCGCCGGAGATCTCCGGGACCTGGATGCACCAGGGCACCAGCCGCGTCCCGTCACCGTCCGGCTTGTACTGGCCGAACGCGGGTGAGCCGTTGGCGGTGACGGGGATCATCCGGGAGCCCGCACAGCCGCCGCCCCAGCCGGTGTACCAGCCGCGCAACTCCTCCCGGCCGCGGATCCACATCTCGAACGGCGGCATGGAGATGCTGGCGTCCTCGTGCAGCAGCGCGACGAGCCGGTCGATGTCGTAACGCTGGAACGCGTCCACGTAGCGGGCCAGCAGGTCCCGGTCCGCGCCCTCGAGCCGCGGCGCCGGCCGGTCGTCACCCTGGCCGCTGGCGGCCATGGTGGTCCGGGCCCGCTGCAGGGCGCTGTTCACCGAGACCACCGTGGTGTCGAGCAGGTTGGCCACCTCAGCGGCCTGCCAGCACAGCACCTCGCGCAGGATGAGCACCGCCCGCTGCCGGGGCGGCAGGTTCTGCAGGGCCGAGATGAACGCCAGCCGGATGCTGTCCTGCAGCACCGCGCGCCCGGCCGGGTCGGTGTCCGGGGGCACCGGGCCATCGCCGGGCAGCGGCTCGACCCAGGCCGAGTCCGGCAGCGTGGCGACCGGCTCGGTACTGGAAGGCACCGGGGCCGACAGGTCCATCGGCATGGCCCGGCGCTTACGGCTGCGCAGCATGTCCAGGCAGACGTTGGTGGCGATCCGGTACAGCCATGAGCGCACGGCGGACCGGCCCTCGAAGCGGTCGAAGGCCTGCCAGGCCCGGACCATGGCCTCCTGCACGGCGTCGTCGGCGTCGTGCGCCGATCCGAGCATCCGGTAGCAGTAGCCGGTCAGCTCGCCCCGGTAGGTCTCCAGGTCATGAGTAACAGTGTCGGTGGCGGCGATCGTGCTCACGCTCCTCCCCGTCCCGTGAACTAACTTACCCACGGACAGTGTGCCAGCCGCCACCGACAATCTGCTGGGTTAGCCGCGGCCGGGGGTGAAGTTACCCGCGGGCAGCTGGTGTCCGGCGGCCACCGGCTGCCCGCCGGCCACCGGGTCACCAGCCGGGGTTGATCCGCCCGGGCCGGGCCGGGCCACCCGGGCCGGACCACCCGGGCCGGGCCACCCGGGCCGGCCACCGGGGCCGGGCTGACCCGCCCGGGTCGGCCCGGCCTCCGCCCGGCTTGCCTAACCGGGGCCGCTCGTAGAGGCTGATCATCAGCGGCCCGAGCGCGACAATGTCCCACGCTGCCCGGGGCCGCCGGGGGCTGACCACTGGCACAGCGGGGGCCGCAGGAAAGATCATGCCGACTGCTCAGAACGGATCACCGCGCACTGGAACTTCGCGCACCGGAACGCCGGGCACCGGAACATCGGGCACTGAATCGCCGGGCACTGCGGGCATCCGCGACGTGGCCCGGATGGCCGGCGTCTCGGTGGCCTCGGCCAGCTTCGCGCTCAACGGCCAGCCCGGCGTGGCCGACGGCACCCGCCGCCGCATCCTGGGCATCGCGGAGCAACTCGGCTACCGCGCCAACCCGCAGGCCCAGGCGCTGCGCCGGGGCCGGACCACCACCTACGGCTTCGTGGTGCGGAACTTCGCCAACCCGTTCTTCCTCGAGGTGCTCTCCGGCGCCGAGGAGGTCGCGGGCGAAGCCGGCGCCACCCTGCTCGTGCTGGATTCCCGCTATTCGCTGGAACGCGAGCGCCGGCACCTCCAGGAGATGGCCGCCCAGCGGCTGGCCGGGCTGGCCATCGCCCCGGTCGGGACCGGCGAGTCGATCCGGCTCTGGCACGACCTGCGCCCCGGGGCCCCGGTGGTGGCGCTGAACGCCGCGGCGGCCCGCATCACCGGGGTGTCCCGGGTCCGCCCGGACAACGCCGCCGCGGTCGAGTTGCCGCTGCGCCGCCTGGCCGAACTGGGGCATACCTCGGTGGCGTTCCTGACCGCGCCGCGCCGGCTGATGGCCGACCCGGACCGGCTGCGCCACTTCCGGCGGCTGAGCCGGGCGCTCGGGCTGCGGGCCACTGTGCTGTATTCGCCGCTGACCCTGGGCGACGTGCAGCAGGCCACCCGGGCGGTACTGGCCGGCCGGGAGGCGCCGACCGCGGTCATCACCAACTCCGACTACACCGCGCATGCGGTCTACAAGGCCGCGCGCGAACTCGGGCTGCGCATCGGTCCCGAGGTCTCGGTCGTCGGGCACGACGACCTGGCCACCTCTGAGCTCCTGGACCCGCCACTGGCCACCATCTGGCTGAACCGGCGCGAAATGGGCCGGGCCCTGATGCTGCGCCTGCTCGGGCGGGTCCCGCCGGGCGACTACGTGGCCCCCGTGGAACTCATCGAGCGGGCGTCCCTGCAGACGCCCGCCCCCCGCCCGGCGCAGCTTCCCGCGACCTAGCCTGACGGGCCGTCCGCAGCCCGCCTGCCTGGGGGTTTTGCCGTCCGGTGAACAGTGGCTGGCCCCCGCGCGTCAACTCGGTAACGCCTCTTGACGCCCCCGCGGCGGGTGCGCCAACATAACGGCAAAACTAAACGTTTAAGGTCTTTTGCGGGTGCTGTTCGCGGGGGGGTCCGCAGACCTCCTGAGCACTACTGCGTGGTGGGCGCTTAGCTGCCGCGGACCCGCTCAAAAGTGGGATAGCCAATACAGGAGGCAATTTCCCGTGAAATCTCCCTACCGTTTGACTCTCGTGGGTGTCGCGGCGCTGGCTTTGGCGGCCGCCGGCTGCTCCACGAGTTCGCCGTCAACGTCGAGTGGCGGCACTAATTGGGCCACCGTTACGTCCGTATCGTCGGGTGGCGGAATGAGCAAGCTCGTGGCGGCGGCCAAGAAAGAGGGCACGCTCAACGTCATCGCGCTGCCACCCACGTGGGCCAACTACGGCACCATCCTCAAGACCTTCACGGCCAAATACGGCATCAAGGTGAACTCGGCGCTGCCGGACGGAACCAGCCAGCAGGAAGTTGACACGATCAAGCAGAAGAATGGGACCGCGGCGGCGCCGGACGTGGTGGACGTCGGGGTATCCGTGGCGCTGGCCAATACGAGCCTGTTCGCGCCGTACAAGGTGAGCACATGGTCGGCCATCCCGGCGGCACAGAAGGACGCCAGCGGCCTGTGGTACAACGACTACGGCGGCTACATGGCGGTCGGCTACTCCAGCAAGTTCGGCACGATCACCTCGCTGAGCCAGCTGCTGGGCCCGAAGTTCAAGAACGCGGTCGCGCTGAACGGCAACCCCACCGCCGCGAACGCCGCGCTGAACGGCGTCATGATGGCGAACCTGGCCCTGGGCGGCACGGCCAGCAGCATCTCCAAGGGCGTGAACTTCTTCCACGAGCTCAAGTCGAAGGGTAACTTCTCCCCGGTGTCGGCGACCGGCGCGACCATTAAGTCCGGGTCCACCCCAGTCGTTTTCAACTGGGATTACCTGAACCTGCCCAGCTACGTCGGGGTGTCCAACTGGAAGGTGTTCATTCCCTCGAACGCCGTCCTCGGCGGGTACTACGCCCAGGCCATCAACAAGAGCGCGCCGCACCCGGCGGCGGCCCGGCTGTGGGAGGAGTTCCTCTACTCCCAGGCCACCGACGGCGGCCAGAACCTCTGGCTGCAGGGCGGCGCCCGGCCGGTCGAGCAGCCGGCGATGACCAGCAATGGCAGCATCGACAAGGCGGCGGCATCTAAGCTGCCCGCGGTCTCCGGCACCCCGCTGTTCCTGACCCAGGGCCAGGCGACGGGAGCCGCCACCTACCTGGCGACCAACTGGGCGAAGGCCGTCGGCTAGCAGGGGAGGACCGTGACCGTCGCTGCGACGACGACCGAGGCTGGCGCCCGGCCCGTGCGGGCCGGGCGCCGCCTGCGCGCTCCGGCCTGGCTGGGGACCCTGCCGTTCCTGGGCTACGTCGGCGTCTTCCTGCTCTGGCCGACCGGCATCCTTGTCGTCAACGCCTTCAAGAACCCTGGCGGATCCTGGGACTTCGGCAGCGTGTCCACCTTGTGGGGCCCGGTCGTGCGCAGCTACTTCATCGGGTCGTTCAAGCTGTGCCTGATCTCGGCCGTGGCCGGGGCGGTGTTCGGGGCACTGGTGGCCTACGCGGTGTCCTCCGGCAAGCCGGACGGCGCGGTGCGGCGCTTCGCGCTGGCCGGCTCGGGCGTGCTGGCCCAGTTCGGCGGGGTGACCCTGGCCTTCGCCTTCCAGGCGCTCATCGGCCCGGCCGGGCTGCTGTTCCACGCGGGCTGGTACTACAACTTCCCGTGGGGCATCGGCCTGATCTACATCTACTTCCAGGTCCCGCTCATGGTGCTGGTCTTCCTGCCCGCCATCGACGGGCTCAAGATCCAGTGGCGGGAAGCCTCGGAGAGCCTGGGCTCCTCGACGTGGCAGTACTGGCGGTACGTGGGCGGCCCGCTGCTCGCCCCGGCGTTCTTCGGCGCGGCGCTGCTGCTGTTCGCCAACGCGCTGTCCGCGTTCGCGACCATCGAGGCCTGGGAGAACCAGATCGCCTACACGGTGCCACAGGAGATCAGCACGTCCCTGTCCAGCGAGGTGGGGCTGGCCAACGTGAACGCGGCCGACCTGCTCGCCTTCGGCATGATCGTCATGGTGGCGATCGTCATGACCGGGTACGCGCTACTGCAGAGGAGGGCGTCCCGATGGCTGCGGTAACGTCGCTGGGTGAGACCCCGCTGGCCGCCCCGGCCGGGCGGCCGCGGGGCATGCAGCGCCGCCGCCTCCGGCGGCTGAACGCCTTCCGCTACGTGGTGTTCACCCTGTTCGGCCTGTTCATCGTGCTCCCGCTGCTGGCCCTGCTGCGGTTCTCCCTGGAAGGGAAAAAGCTCGGCACCTGGTCAGTAGCCGCCTGGAAGCAGATCGTGTCCTACCCCGGGCTGGCCAGTGGGGTGGAACTCACCCTGGAACTGGCCGTCATCACCAGCGTCGTGATGCTGCTGCTGCTGCTCCCGACGATGATCTGGATCAAGCTGCGGGTGCAGTGGATCAGCCGGACTTTCGAGTTCCTCTGCCTGCTGCCGCTCACCATCCCGGCCATCGCGCTGGTCGTCGGCCTGGGCCCCGTCTACAACCGGATCCAGCACTACAGCCTGTCGGCCCTGCAGCTGTTCTGGGTGTACGTGATCCTGGCGCTGCCGTACGCCTACCGGGCGCTGTCGTCGGGGCTGGACGCCCTCGACGCCGTCACGCTGGCCGAGGCGGCCCGGAGTCTCGGCGCGAGCTGGTTCACGGTGATGTTCCGGGTCATTGCGCCGAACATGCGGCAGGCCATCCTGAACTCGGTGCTGCTGACCGGCGCCCTGGTGCTCGGCGAGTTCACCATCGCCTACCTGCTGCTGTTCAACACGCTGCAGCCGACTCTGTACTCGATCAGCCGGAACACGCCCAACGCCGGGGTCGTCTTCTCGACCTCCATGGCCTCGCTGCTGTTCGCCTTCGCCCTGTTGATGATCGTGTCCTACGCCGGACGCCGGCGGCGCCGGGGATGAGGAATACTCCGTGAGCTCACCAGTGACCAGCGCCCAGGGCGCCGCCGACCAGGACCGCCGTCGAGGTCCGGATGGAGGGACTGACCCGCCGGTACGGCGCGGTCACCGCCCTGGACGGCCTGGACCTTACCCTGCGGCCCGGCGAGCTGATCGCACTGCTCGGCCCGTCCGGCTGCGGCAAGACCACCACGCTGCGGCTGCTGGCCGGCCTGGAGGACGCGGACAGCGGGACCATCACCGTCGGCGGCCGGGATATCACCCGCCTGTCCGCCAGCAAGCGGGACATGGGCATGGTGTTCCAGGCGTACTCGCTGTTCCCGCACATGACCGTGGTGCAGAACGTGGCCTTCGGGCTGCGGCTGCGCCGGATGGCCAAGGCGGAGCGGGAACGGCGGGCCCGGGACACGCTGGACCTGGTCGGGCTGTCGGAGCAGTCGGGCCGGTACGCCCATCAGCTGTCCGGCGGCCAGCAGCAGCGGGTCGCGCTGGCCCGGGCCCTGGCCATCGAGCCCCAGGTGCTGCTGCTGGACGAGCCGCTGTCCGCGCTGGACGCCAAGGTCCGCGCCCAGCTGCGGGACCAGATCCGGCGGATCCAGCTCGAGGTGGGCATCACCACCCTGTTCGTCACGCACGACCAGGAAGAGGCGCTGGCCATCGCGGACCGGGTCGGCGTGATGCGGGCGGGCCAGCTGGAGCAGCTCGCCCCGCCCATCGAGGTCTACTCCCGGCCGGCCACCGCGTTCGTGGCCGAGTTCGTCGGCCTCACCAACCGCCTGGCCGGGATGGTCAGCGGCTCGACCGTGACCGTGCGCGGGCAGGACCTGCCCCTGGTCGATCTCGGCACCCCGGCCGGGCCGGTCACCGCGCTGATCCGGCCCGAGGCGGTCACCCTGGCCCCGGAAAGCTCGGCCGGGTCCGGCCCGCTGGCCGGCACCGTGATCGCCATCACCTTCCTGGGCGCGACCAGCCGGGTCACCGTGAACCTGGGCGACACCACGATCATGGCCCAGCTGCCGACCTCGGACGCCACCGAGCTCAGCGCGGGCAGCTACGTCGCGCTGTCGATACGGCCCGACCCCGTGCTGGTTTCCGTTGCGGAGAACGAAGAATCCGTGGCTGCGAGCGAGGCTTGAGCGCGGGACGCCCGCCACTGACTACCCACCGACGGCTGGCCCCGGGCTCGGTGCTGCGCCGCGGGGCGAGCTGGCCGTACCGGGCCGTCGAGGTCATCGCGGGCGAGCCGCACGTGCTGCGCGATGACCTGGGCGCCAGGCTTCCCGGCACCGCACCGCCGGGCGCACGCCCTCTCCTCTGCCTCATCCACGTCACCGACCTGCAGCTGGCCGACGTCCAGTCGCCGACCCGGTTCGAGTTCCTCAACCGCTACTTCACCGACCCCCGGTACGCCGGGGTGGTGCCGGTGCAGCGCCCGCAGGAGGCGCTCACCCCGCACGCGGTGGACGCCACGGTGCGCACCGTGAACGCGCTGCGCGGCCCGGCCACCGGGCAGCCGCCCGCGCTGGCCGTGACCACCGGGGACGCGATCGACAACGCCCAGTGGAACGAGGTGCAGGTGTTCCTGGCCTTGTTCGACGGCGGCCGGGTGACCCCCAACTCCGGCGGTCCCGGGTACGCCGGCGTGCAGGCCCTCGACTGGCCGGACGACATCTTCTGGAAGCCGGACGGCGTGGGCCCGGACGGGCCCGACTTCTTCCGGCGCGAGCTCGGCTTCCCGCATCACCCGGGGCTGCTCGAGGCGGCCTTGCGCGAGTTCACCGCGGGCGGCCTGGACATGCCCTGGCTGTCCTGCTTCGGCAACCACGAGGCCCTCAACCAGGGGGTGGGCACGCAGACCCCGGGGCTGGCCGCCGCGCTGACCGGCGACCGGAAGCCGATGCGGCTGCCCGACGGGTTCGACAGCGACGAGGCCCTCGAGCTGTTCACGGTGCGCCCGGAGGCCTTCATGGCCGGCCCGTCGCGCCACGTGCCCGCCGATCCCGGCCGCCGGCCGGTCACCCGCGGCGAGTTCGTGGCCGCGCATTTCGGGCCGGGCGCGCGCCCCCTCGGGCACGGCTTCACCGACGAGAACCTCCGCCACGGAACCGCGTACTACGTCCATGACACCCCGGCGGCACGGTTCATCGCGCTCGACACCAATTGCCTGGCCGGCGGGGCCGACGGATGCCTGGACCGGCAGCAGGCCCGCTGGCTGGAAGACCGCCTCGCCGAGGTGCACTCGGCCTACCGGGGGCCGGCCGGGGAGGAGATCCGGACCGGGCAGGACGACCGGCTGGTCATCCTGTTCTCCCACCACGGCGTGGACACCCTGGACAACACCCGGGGCTGGCATCCCGGGCCGGGCGGCGAGCCGCTGATCGGCGCGGCCGAGCTGGTGGCCCTGCTGCACCGCTTCCCCAACGTGGTGCTGTGGCTGAACGGGCACACGCACATCAACGCGATCCGGCCGCGGCCCGACCCGGACCGCCCGGGCCGGGGCTTCTGGGAAGTCACCACCTGCGCGGTGGTGGACTGGCCGTGCCAGACCCGGCTGGTGGAGCTGGCCGACTCCGGCGGGCAGCTGTCCATCACCTGCACCATGGTGGATCACGATACGCCGCCCGGGCCGCCCGCGCCGGCCAGCGCGGCGCTGGCCGGCGCGGCGCTGTTCACCCCGGCCGACCTGGCCGCCCTCCATCGTGAGCTGGCCGCGAACATCCCGTTCGGCGGCACCCACCCGGGCCGGGCCGGGACCGCCGCCGACCGGAACGTGCAGCTGCTGCTCAGCCCGCCGTTCCCGCTGGCCCGGCTGCCCGGTACTGGCTAACCACGAGGCCTAGCTGTCACTCCCACTGGTACGGCAGGAACTTGCCGTCCAGCGTGACCACCACCCGGTCGCCTGCCGGGTCGGGCACCCGCGCGACGTCCATCCGGAAGTTGATCGCGCTCATGATCCCGTCCCCGAACTGCTCGTGGATGAGCTCCTTGATCGTCGGGCCGTAGACCAGCAGCACCTCGTAGAAGCGGTAGATGGTCGGGTCGGCCGGGACGGCGGTCTCCAGAGCCCCGCGGGTGGGCTGCTGCTGGAGAGCCGGGGCCACGTCGTCGCCCAGGTCCAGGAGCGAGGCGGCGGCCTGCGCCTCCTTGAGCGGCATCGGGTGCTAGCCGAGCAGGACCGAGGTGGTCCACGCCACCGGGCGCCCCACGGCCTCGGCGATCTGGGCCCAGGTCAGGCCGAGCCGCTGCTTGGCTTCCCGGACCGCCTCGGCAGCTTCCTTCTTGGTCACGATGGCGTTCCTCCCGTGCGGTGATCCGGTGGGACGGTGCGACGCTCCAGTGCGGCGATCGGGTGAGACGGTTCCGCCATTATTCTCCCCGCCTATGGTCGAGCGCCCTGACCAGCGAATGACCACTTTGCGTATCCAAACCGCCGGTCTTGGGTGACACTGGAGGGCCAGGGCATCGGCGGCATCCGGGCCAGCCGGGGTCCGCCCCATGACCCGGAGGCCGACGGTGACCGCGACCAGCCCGACGCCCGCCAGCCCCGCGGCCGGCCAGTTCTACGACGCGCGGCGGGGCATCTACTACACCAAACCGGTGATGCGCGGCTGGCTGCACCTGCTCTGGTTCGGGGCGTCCCTGGTGCTCAGCACCCTGCTGCTGGCCCACACGCCCGGCACGGCCCGGGTCCTCAGCTTCGGGGTGTACGCGGTCAGCGTGGGCGCGCTGTTCGGGGTCAGCGCCCTGTACCACTGCGGTACCTGGTCCGAGGCGTCGCGGCAGCGCCTGCAGCGGCTCGACCATGTGATGATCTTCTTCCTGATCGCCGGGACCGCGACCCCGGTGTTCATCGTGGCCGCCCCGGGCCCGGCCGGCCGGATCGGCCTCGTCGCGCTGTGGGTGCTCACCGCGACCGCGGCCGGTATCCATCTGGCCTGGATGGACGCGCCGGAAAAGCTGGTCGGCGGCACGTTCCTGGCCCTGGGCTGGGTCGCGGCGCTGGCCCTGCCCGCGGTCTGGATCCACTCCGGGCCGGTGGCCGGGGGGCTGATGCTCGGCGGCGGCCTGCTCTACACCGTGGGCGCCCTGTCCTACCACCGGCGCCGGCCCGACCCGTACCCGTCGGTGTTCGGCTACCACGAGGTGTTCCACGTGTACGTCTGCGCCGGCGCCGCCTGCCAGTACCTGGCCATCGCGGTCTACCTGAGGTAACCCGGGGCCCTCAGTCAGGCCGGTACCGTCGCGGCGAACCGGAAGCGGTCCTCCTGCACCTCGACCGTGACGCCGGCGAAACCCGCGGCGGCCAGCCGGTCCGCCAGGGTGGCCGGGTCGACGGGCAGGTAGTCGTCATCCACGTGCAGCTCCCGGCGGGCCCGGGTCTCGACCCCGTCGGTGCCCGCCAGCAGGCCCCCGGGGCGCAGCACCCGGCGCAGCTCGGCCAGCATCCGGTCCTGCAGGCTGGCGGACGGGACGTGGTGCAGCATCGTGAACAGCGTCGCCGCGGAGAACTGGCCGTCCTCGAACGGCAGCGCGGTGGCGTCGGCGTGCAGCACCGTGACGTTGGTGCCCGCCAGCCGGCCGGCCAGCGAGCGGGCCAGCCGCTCGTCGATCTCCACGGCGGTCAGCCGCGGGACCTGGCGGCGCAGCACGTCGGTGGTCAGGCCCGGTCCCGGGCCCACCTCCAGCACCTCATCGCCGAGATCCTGCTCCCGGAGCACCCAGGGCAGCAGCTCCGATTCCACGAACGCCGCCCACTCGGGGCTGGCACAGATCCGCAGGTGCGCCTCATTCATGCCCCCATTCTGGGTTATTCAGCGGCGTTCCGGGTGATTCAGCGGGTGAGCAGGAGGACCAGGAGCACGGTGGCCGTGCTCAGCTCGATGACCGCGCCGAACACGTCGCCGGTCATCCCGCCCAGGCGCCGCCTCGCGGCCCGGCGGAGCAGGGCGGCCACGGCCAGGCCCGCCACCGCGGCGGCCGCGCCCCGGGCCGCGGCCGCCACCCCGCCCAGGGCCAGCCCGGCCGCCAGCACCGCGCCCAGCAGCACCGCCGCGCTGGCCGCCCGGCCCGCGGCGCTGGTCCGGCCGGCCACCAGCGCACCGAACCCGGACGGCCGCGCCGGCGGCGAGCCGGTGGCCAGCACGACCGCGACCCGGCTGGTCACCGCGGCCAGCACCAGCCCGGCCGCCCCGGTCCACCCGCCCCCGGCCCAGCCGCCCCCGGCCCAGCCGCCCCCTCCCCAGCCACGGGGCAGCGAGGCCAGCGCGCATACCTGGACCAGCAGCACCAGGACCAGCGTGGCCACCCCGAACGGCCCGGCGTCGGACCGGCGCATGATCTCCAGCGCCTGGTCGGCGGGACGCCGGCTGCCCAGCCCGTCCGCGGTGTCGGCCAGCCCGTCCAGGTGCAGGCCCCCGGTGGCCAGCGCGAGCAGCATCATGGCCAGGGCCGCGCCGAGCAGCTGCCGCTCCGGCGACCCTTGACCAGCCGCAACGAAAACCATCACGGCCCCGCCGGCCAGCCCCAGGCCGGCGCCGATGAACGGCAGCCAGAAGACGGCCCGGGCGGCCGCTCCCTCGTCCAGGTCACCGCCGACCCCGGCGGGGATCACCGTGAACAGGCTCAGGGCGACCCGCCAGGACGGCGTACGCGGCGGCCCGCCCGTCCCCGGGCGACCCGGCCCCCCGGTCACTTCAGCCGCCGGGGGATGCCGGCGGTGCACAGCCACACCTGCTGGCTCTCCGCCGCGATCCTGGTGTTGAGCAGGCCCAGCTCGTCGCGGTAGCGGACGCCGGACGCGGTGCCCGGGACCACCCCCGAGCCGACCTCGTTGCTGACCCCCACCACGGTCCGGCGGGTCGCCCGCCACGCGTCCAGCAGCCCGTCCACCCGCGCGGCCAGCGCCTTATCGGCCCCCGGCGCGGCGGACCACAGGCCGCACTCGTCCATCACCCCAGCCAGCCAGGTGGACAGGCAGTCGACCAGGACCGGGGTGGCCAGCTGCTGCGCGGTCAGGTCCGGCGCGGCCAGGACGCCTTCCAGGTCCCGGGTTTCCAGCGTGGCCCAGTGCGCCGGCCGCCGCTGCCGATGGAGGCGGACCCGGGCCGCCCACTCCGGGTCGCTGTCGTCCGGCAGGGCACCGGTGGCCACGTAGTCCACCCGGTCCCGCCCGGCCAGCAACCGTTCCGCCGTCACCGACTTACCTGACCGGGCCCCGCCCAGCACGAGCACGCGGTAGGGCCGGGGCCGGCGGGGCAGCCCGCGCCCGGTCGACGGCCGCGCCCGGCCACGCCCCGCCGCCGGCCGGCCCAGATCATCCCTTCTCGCCGGACACCCCGGCGCTGTCGAACGTCGCGACGTCACGCAGCACCCGGGCCGCGGCCGCGACGACCGGCAGGGCCAGCGCCGCGCCGGAGCCCTCGCCGAGCCGCAGGCCGAGGTCGAGCAGGGGGCGCAGGCCCAGCGCGTCCAAGCGCCCGGCGGGCCCCCGGCTCGGTGGACAGGTGCCCGGCGAGCAGGGCCGCCACGACGTCGGGGGCCAGCGCCCGGGCGGCCAGGGCGGCGGCGCAGGCGATGACCCCGTCCAGCACGACCGGCACCCGCAGCGCCGCGCCGCCCAGGATGAACCCGGCCAGCGCGGCGTGCTCCAGGCCGCCCACCGAGGCGAGGACGCCCAGGGGGTCGGCGGGATCGGGGCGGTGGCGTTCCAGGGCGTGCTGGACGACGGCGACCTTCCGCTGCCAGGTGGGGTCGTCGATGCCGGTGCCCCGGCCGGTGACCTCTTCCGGCTCCGCCCCGGTGAACACGGCGATCAGGGCGGCCGACGCGGTCGTGTTCGCGATGCCCATGTCGCCGGTCAGCAGGCAGGAGTTGCCCGCCGCGACCAGGTCACGCGCGGTCTCGATGCCCACCTCGACGGCGCGCAGGGCCTCCTCACGGGTCATGGCCGGGCCGGCGGTCATGTCCGCGGTGCCGGGCCGGATCTTGCGGGGCAGCAGCCCGGGAGCGGCAGGCAGGTCCGCGGCCACCCCCACGTCCACCACGCAGACCTCGGCCCCGGCCTGCGCCGCGATCGCGTTGACCACCGCCCCGGAGGCCAGGAAGTTGGCCACCATCTGGGCGGTGACCTCCTGCGGCCACGGGGTGACACCCTGGGCGTGCACCCCGTGGTCGCCCGCGAATACCGCGACTACGGCGGGCTCGGGCAGCGGCGGCGGGCACTCCCCGGCCAGCCCGGCCAGCTGCACCGACACCTGCTCCAGCACGCCCAGCGAGCCGCTCGGCTTGGTCAGCGCCTCCTGCCGCTCGCGGGCCTGCGCCACGGCCTCGGCGTCCAGCGGCCTGATCGCGGCGACGGTGTCCCCGAGCAGGCTGGCGGGCGCCCCGCCGGGCAGCCCGCGGCGGCCCCACTGACCTTCGTGCACCGCCCAGGACAGCGGCCGCCGCCGGGCCCAGCCGCTGAGCACCAGTTCCGGCGCGGGGGGGAAGGCCTCGACGTGCCCCACGCACAGGTAGGCGATCACTTCCAGGTGGGCGGGCAGGCCGAGGGCGGCGGCCAGTTCCCGCTCGTCGAAGAAGCTCACCCAGCCCACGCCCAGGCCCTCGGCCCGTGCGGCGAGCCAGAGGTTCTGCACCGCGCAGGCGGTCGAGTACGACGCGACCTGCGGCTGGGCGTGCCGGCCCAGCACGTGGCGGCCGCCCCGGGTCGGGTCGCAGGTCACCACGATGTTGAGCGGGGTGTCGAGGATCGCCTCGACCTTCAGGTCGCTGAAGGCGCGGGCCCGCGCACCGGGCAGCCCGGCCGCGAACACCTCCTGCTGGTGACGGGCCAGGGCGTGCACCCGTTCCCGGACGCCCCGGTCGCGGAGCACGATGAAGTCCCAGGGCTGGCTCGAGCCCCACGCTGGGCGCCTGATGCGCGGCGGTCAGCACCCGGGTCAGCACGTCCTCGGCGACCGGGTCAGGGAGGAAGCCGTTGCGGACGTCGCGGCGCCCGGCCACCACCTGGTACAGCGCCTCGACATCGGGCCCCGGCATCGCATGCGCCGCGGGCCTCCGCGCGGCCACCGGGGCGCTGGTCCCCAGGGCGCTGGAGGCCGGGCCGCTGGAGGCCGGGCCGCTGGTCCCCTGGGTGCTAGCCTCCGGTCCGCTGCCCCACGCGTACTCCGCCGGATGGAACACGTCCTGGTCTTCGGTCATGTCTTCCTCCTGCCAAACGCCCCGTGCACCCCGTGTGCGATAGCCACCGCGATGAGCAGCCCCGCGGCACTGACCAGCCGGGACAGCCGGACAGCCCGGGCGATGTCCCGGGCCGCGGGCGGTTTGCCGTCACCGAGCAGCCCGCGCTGCTCGGCCCGGCCCTGGTAACTGTTCCGGCCGCCGAGCCGGACCCCCAGCGCGCCCGCGAACGCCGCCTCGCACCGGCCGGCGTTGGGGCTGGGGTGCTGGCCGCCGTCCCGGCGCAGCGTGCGCAGAGCCTGGCGCGGGCGCCCGCCGACCGCGGGGGCCAGCGCCACGGCCAGCAGCCCGGTGACCCGGGCCGGGATCAGGTTGGCCGCGTCGTCGAGCCGGGCCGCGGCCCAGCCGAACCGCTCGTAGCGCGGGCTGTGGTGGCCGATCATCGCGTCGAGCGTGTTCACGGCGCGGTAGCCGAGCAGGCCCGGCAGTCCGAACGCGGCGCCCCACAGCAGCGGTGCGACCACCGCGTCGGAGGTGTTCTCGGCGACCGACTCCACGGCCGCACGGGCCAGCCCGCCGGCGTCGAGCTGGTCCGGGTCGCGCCCGCACAGCGCGGGCAGCCTCCGCCGGGCCGCGTCCAGGTCGCCGGCTTCCAGGTCGCCGGCCGAGCGCCATCGCCACGCCGCCGAGGCTGGCGCCGCCCAGCACGGTCCAGGTGGCCAGCGCGGTCGCCGCGACGGTGGCCGCCCGGTGGCCGCGGGCCAGCCGCTGCGCGGTCAGCCCGGCCACGGCCACCGGGGTCACGCACGCGGCGAGCAGCGCGGCCCCCCGGGTGCGGCTGTCCGACCAGAGCCACGCCTCGGCCCGGGCCGCCACGGCGCCGAAGGCGGCCACCGGGTGCGCGTGGCGCGGGTCGGCCAGCACCGCGTCCAGAACGCCGCCGAGCAGCAGCCCCGTGGCCCGGGGCGACGACCGCGACGGCATCATGGCTGAGCCTTCCCCGGGGTAACCGCGCCCCGCAGGCAATGGACCGGCGGCCGGAGTCTCCTGGCTCCCGGATCGAAGCTCCTCCCGGCCTTCCCACCGCTCCAGCGGTCGTGGCCTCCACGGGACTCGCTCCCCGGTCACAGTGGCGGGACCGCGCCGGACTTGCACCGGCTTCCTGCCCTGCCGTCGGCGGAACGAGGAAAGAAGACCACACCCCGCTACCCCCGTCAAGCGGAGACCCTCCCCCACCAGGGCATCCATCGCGGGCAGCAGGCGAATGACCTGGGCCGTGCCGTTTTGGGCCGTGCTGTTTTGGGCCGGGCGGTTCGGGTAACTCGGGGGCATGCTCAGCTCAGCGCCGTGCTGGACACGCCCCCACCACGCACCGGCCCGCCGGGGAGAGCGGTGAGCACCGACGCGTCCCGGGCCGCCGGGGATTCCGGGCACACCGAGCCGGACCGGCCGGGCGAGACCGAGGCGCAGCGCGACGACCGCAACGTCATGGAGCTGCTCAACGAGCTCCGCGTGGTCGGCATCGGCGTCCAGGTCCTCTTCGGCTTCCTCCTGGGCCTGCCCTTCACCAATCACTTCAGCAAGCTCTACACCGCCCAGCGCGGGGTGTACCTGGCCACGGTGACGCTGGCGGCCCTGTCCACCGCGCTGCTGGTCGCCCCGGTCGCCTATCACCGGCTGCTGTTCCGGCGGCACGAGAAGGAGAGCCTGGTCCGGGTGACCAACGTGCTGGCCATCGCCGGGCTGGTCACGGTGGGGCTCGCGGTGTCCAGCGCGGTCGTGCTGGTGGTCAGTTTCGTCGCCCCGGGGGCCCCCGCCATCGTGATCACCGCCCTCGTCGTGTGCGCGTTCGCCGGGCTGTGGTTCGCGCTGCCCCTGTCCCGCCGGCGACCGGGACGACCACGGGGACCGGGAGGGCCGGCCGGGCGGGGACAGTCATCGCGGCCCGGCCGGGCCAGGACCAGCCGGCCCGGCCGACGCTCTGAGCGAACGGGCGCGCACGGGGTGATGGAACCTTTGCGCGTATCCATACCATGGGGGCATGCAGTGGCCTAGCCGTGAAGCTGAGACTCGCCCAGCGAAGCCAGTCCCGACACGCCCAGTCCCGGCCCGCCCGGTGCGCGCATGACCACGCCCGCGCCGGACAGTCCGGCCCGCACCGCGATCCTGACCGTTGACGACGATCCCGGGGTTTCCCGGTCCATCGCCCGCGACCTTCGGCAGCGCTATGGGGAGCAGCACCGCATCGTCCGGGCCGAATCGGGCGAGGCGGCCCTCGAGGCGCTGAAGGAGATGCGGCTGCGCGGCGACGAGGTGGCGGTGATCCTGGCCGACTACCGGATGCCGCAGATGAACGGGATCGAGTTCCTCGAAGAGGCGATGAAGACGTACCCGGCCGCCCGCCGGGTGCTGCTCACCGCCTACGCGGACACCGACGCCGCGATCGAGGCCATCAACATCGTGGACCTCGACTACTACCTGCTCAAGCCCTGGGACCCGCCGGAGGAGAAGCTCTACCCGGTCATCGACGCCCAGCTGGACGCGTGGCGGCTGGAGGACTACCAGCCGGTGCACGTGACCAAGGTGGTCGGGCACCGCTGGTCGGCGCGCTGCACGGAGGTGCGCGAGTTCCTGGCCCGGAACGAGGTGGCCTACCGCTGGTTCCCCTCGGACGAACCGGACGGCGAGCGGCTGCTCGCCGCCGCCGGGGAGGACGGCCGGACCCTGCCCCTGGTCATCACGCCGGACGGGGAGGCCATGATCGCGCCGAGCGACTCGGAGCTGGCCACCCGGGTCGGCCTGAGCACCACCCCGGCCCAGGACTTCTACGACCTGGTGGTGATCGGCGGCGGCCCGGCCGGGCTCGGCGCCGCCGTGTACGGCGCGTCCGAGGGCCTGAAGACGGTGCTGGTCGAGCGGACCGCGACCGGCGGCCAGGCCGGGCAGAGTTCCCGGATCGAGAACTACCTCGGGTTCCCCGACGGGGTGTCGGGCTCGCAGCTCACCACGCGGGCCCGGCGGCAGGCCCAGAAGTTCGGCGCCGAGGTGCTCACCACCCGGGAGGTGGTCGGCCTGGACGTCAAGGGGTCGGCGCGGCGCATCCGGTTCGCGGACGGGGGCACGCTCGGCGCGCACAGCATCATCCTGGCCACCGGGGTCTCCTACCAGCAGCTCGGCGCGCCGGGACTGAGCGACATGACCGGCCGCGGCGTCTACTACGGCTCCGCGCTCACCGAAGCCTCGGCCTGCATCGACCAGGACATCTACATCGTGGGCGGCGCCAACTCCGCCGGGCAGTCCGCGGTGTACCTGTCCCGGCACGCCAAGTCGGTGACGCTGCTGGTCCGCGGGCCGTCGCTGGAACGCTCCATGTCCTACTACCTGATCCAGCAGATCGGGGAAGTCCCGAACATCACGGTCCGGACCTGCACCGAGGTGATCGGCGCGGCCGGGGACGGCCACCTGGAGCAGCTGACGCTGCGCAACACGGCCGACGGCGCCACCGAGGATCGTGGACGCGCAGATGCTGTTCGTGTTCATCGGCGCCGCCCCGCTCACCGAGTGGCTGGATGGCGTGGTGACCCGGGACGACCACGGGTTCGTCATCGCCGGCCCGGATCTGGCCCCGGGCGGCCAGAAGCCGTCCGGCTGGCAGCTGGACCGGGCCCCGTACCACCTGGAGACGAGCATCCCGGGCGTGTTCGTGGCCGGGGACGCCCGCGCCGAATCCGCCAAGCGGGTCGCCTCCGCCGTCGGCGAGGGCGCGATGGCCGTCATGCTCGTGCACCGCTACCTGGAGAAGCTTTGACATCCAGGCCACGGGAATTCCGCGCGCGCTTGCGTGGGTTGACCCTTCTGAGGAGGTGATGCGGCGTCCTGGCCCGCCTCTGGGCGGGTATCTCCACGCCGCGATCTCATGACCCAGCAGACCGAGCCGGAACCGGCCACCCAGCCCGCTGCAATCATGGACGACGAGCCTGCGGGCGGGCGGCAGACGCTGCCGTGCGACGCCGGACGAGCTGCGCAGCCTGTTCCTGTTCGAGAAGCTGGACGACGAGCAGCTGGCCTGGCTGTGCCGGGAAGGGCGGGTCGAGGTGTTCCCGCCCGGGCCCGTCTACGCGGAGGGCGAGCCCGCGACCTGCTTCTACGTGCTGATCGAGGGCACCCTGGTGATGGCGCGGCGGATCGGCGGCGACGACGTCGAGGTCAACCGGAGCTCCCAGCGTGGCGCCTACACCGGGGCGTTCCGCGCCTACCTCGGCGACCGGGTCCCCCAGGTCTACGACAACTCGCTGCGGGTCACCGAGCCGTCCCGGTTCTACGTCCTGGACGCGGACAAGTTCGCGTCGATGATGCGGGACTGGTTCCCGATGGCCGTGCACATGCTCGAGGGCCTGTTCTTCGGGATCAAGAACGTCCAGCAGCAGGTGGGCCAGCGGGAGCGGCTGCTCGCGCTGGGCTCGCTGTCGGCCGGCCTGACCCACGAGCTGAACAACCCGGCCGCCGCCGCGGTCCGGGCCACCTCCTCGCTGCGCGACCGGGTGGCCGGCATGCGCCACAAGCTGCGCCTCGTCGCGAGCGGCCAGTTCGACCACGCGGCCCTGGAGACCCTGATCCGGCTCCAGGAGGACGCGGTCGAGCGGGTGGCCAAGGCGCCGGAGCTGAGCCCCATGGAGGCTTCGGACCGTGAGGACGCGGTCGGCGAGTGGCTGGAGGATCACGGCATCTCCGGCGGCTGGGACCTTGCGCCCACCTTCGTCTCGGCCGGGCTGGAAGCCGCCTGGCTGGACCAGGTGGCCGCGGTGGTGGACGACGGCACGCTGGAGGCCGCGGTCCGCTGGCTGAACTACACCGTCGAGACCGAGCTGCTGATGAACGAGATCGAGGACTCCACCAAGCGGGTCTCCCACCTGGTCACGGCGGCGAAGCAGTACTCCCAGCTGGACCGGGCGCCCTACCAGGTGGTCGACGTGCACGAGCTGCTGAAGAGCACGCTGATGATGCTCAGCGGCAAGTTCGGGGACGGGATCACCGTGGTCAAGGACTTCGACCGCAGCCTGCCGCCGATCCCGGCCTACCCGGCCGAGCTGAACCAGGTCTGGACCAACCTGATCGACAACGCGGTGTCCGCGATGGACGGCCACGGCACGCTGACCGTGCGCACCGCGCGGGATGATGACCGGGTACTGGTGGAGATCGGCGACACCGGGCCCGGCGTCCCCGCGCGAGATCCGGGAGCGTATCTTCGAGCCGTTCTTCACCACCAAGCCGGTCGGCGAGGGCACCGGGCTCGGGCTGGACATCTCCTACCGCATCGTGGTCAACCGGCATCACGGGGACCTCAAGGTCGAGTCCGAGCCCGGCAACACCCGCTTCCAGGTCCGGCTGCCCATCGCCGCTCAGGCCAACGCCGAGGAGAGCTGAATGGCTGACATCCCGGGACTCGACCCGACCGTCCCGCCGAGCGGCACCGGCTGCGTGGAATGCGAGAAGGTCTCGGGCTGGTGGTTCCACCTGCGCCGGTGCGCCGAGTGCGGGCAGATCGGCTGCTGCGACAGCTCACCGGCCCAGCACGCCAGCGCGCACGCCGCCGCCAGCGGCCATCCGCTGGTCCGCAGCTTCGAGCCGGGCGAGTCGTGGTTCTGGAGTTACCCGGAGGAGCAGTTCTACGACGGCCCGGATCTGGCTCCCCCGGAGCACCACCCCGAGGACCAGCCGGTGCCGGGCCCGGCCGGCCGGGTCCCCTCCGACTGGCGCCGCCACCTGCATTAGACGCCGGCAGACAGTACTGCGTCCCGGCCTGCCGCTGGCCCGGCGCGGGATGGCAAGCTAGCCGCATGGGCATCGTGTCACCAGGGTTCCGGGGCCGCCCGCGGTCCGGACGTGAGAAGCTCCCGCCGGGCCAGTACCTCGTCACCGACTTCCCGGTGCTGTCCGCCGGGCCCACCCCCCGGGTGAAGACCCGCTCGTGGGAGTTCCGGATCACGACCGAGACCGGTGAGGTGCACACCTGGGATTGGGCCGCGTTCCAGGCTCTGCCCGCCGAAGAGTTCCAGGTTGACCTGCACTGCGTGACCAAGTGGTCCAAGCTCCACACCACCTGGCGGGGCGTATCGCTGGACACGCTCCTGGCCCAGGCCCAGACCAGCGCCGAATACGCGCTGGCCCGCAGCTACGGCGGGTACACCACCAACCTGCCGCTGGCGGACCTGCTGGACGGCCAGGCGTGGGTGGCCTTCGAGTACGGCGGCCGGCCCCTGGCCGCGGAACACGGCGGCCCGGCCCGGCTGCTGGTACCCCACCTGTACCTGTGGAAGTCAGCCAAGTGGGTGCAGGGCATCGACCTGAAGGCCAAGGACGAACCCGGATTCTGGGAGAGCCTGGGCTATCACAACTACGGAGACCCATGGCGCGAGCAGCGGTACTGGGGCGACTGACCTGGCAGGTGGGGACGGTCATGGAGATCCGCGAGGAGACCCCGACCGCGCGCACCATCGTCCTGGACGTCCCGGGCTGGCCGGGCCACGCGGCGGGCCAGCACGTGGACGTCCGGCTCACCGCCGAGGACGGCTACTCGGCCCAGCGGTCGTACTCGATCGCCTCCGCGCCCGGCCGTGACCGCCTTGAGCTCACCGTGCAGCGACTGGAGGACGGGGAGGTCTCGTCCTACCTGACCGGCATGCTGATGGTGGGGTACCCGCTGGAGCTGCGCGGACCGATCGGCGGCTGGTTCGTCTGGGACACCGGCGCCGGCGGGTTCCGTGCTGCTGGTGGCCGGGGGCAGCGGCGTGGTCCCGCTGATGTCCATGATCCGCGCCCGCGCCGAGGCCGGCAGCCGCACCCCATTCCGGCTGGTCTACTCGGTCCGCAGCCCCGAGACCGTGCTGTACGCGGCCGAACTGGCCGAGCGCGCCCAGGCCGGGGACGGGCTCGAGGTCAGCTACGTGTACACCCGCAGCGCCCCGCCTGGCTCGCGGGTCCGGGTCGGCCGGCTCAATCCCGGTGGTGCTCGCCGCCCCCGGCTGGACGCGGGAGGCCGCGCCCGCGGTGTTCATCTGCGGGCCGACCGGGTTCGTCGAGGCCGCGGCCAGCCTGCTGGTCAAGGCGGGGCATGATCCTGGCGTGATCAAGACCGAACGATTCGGACCCTCCGGAGGCCAAGCGTGACTACGCACCTGGACGGCAACGTGCTCGCCGGGACCTTCGGCGAGGTCTTCGCGGTGGACATCACCACCGCAGTAGGCCAATGCGCTTCGTGCGGCACGCGCGAGGCGATAGGCCAGGCCATGGTGTACACCGACGCGCCGGGCCTGGTGGCCCGCTGCGGCAGCTGCGGCGAGGTGGTACTCCGGGTCACCCGGGCCGCAGGGCGCACCTGGCTGGACATGCGCGGCGTCAGCTACCTCGAGCTGCAGACGCCCGGCGAGTGAAGCGGACCAGGATATGAGCGATCTCCCCCAGCCCGCCGACCGCCGCCACCTCCGGGTCTCCGACGCCGACCGGGAGCAGGCCGCCGACCTCCTGCGCCAGGCCGCCGGCGACGGCCGGATCACCTTCGACGAACTCGACCAGCGCCTGGAGGCCGCCTACGGGGCCCGGACCTACGGCGAGCTGACGGAGGTCACCGCCGACCTGCCAGCCGCCGGGGAAGCTCCCCCGGACCGCCCCAGACGGCCCCGGGCCGGTTCCCGGCCGCCCGGATCGGCGGTGAGCCCGGGTCCGGGATGTCCGTCGCAATCCTGGGCGGCGTGGACCGGGGCGGGACGTGGGTGGTGCCGCCCCGGCACAGCGTGGTCGCGGTGCTCGGCGGTGTCCAGCTCGACCTGCGGGAAGCGCGGTTCAGCCAGCGTGAGGTCACGATCGACGTCTTCACCCTGATGGGCGGGGTGGACATCATGGTGGGCGACGACGTCGACGTGGACGTGTCCGGCTTCGGCATCATGGGCGGCTTCGACCACCGGGCCAGCGGCCCCGGGCTGCCCGGCGCGCCTAAGGTGCGGGTGGTCGGGCTGGCGCTGATGGGCGGGGTCAACGTACGGCGCGGGCCGCTGGAAAGGGAACCGGGACCACCACCACCGGGGCCATCATCACCACCACCGGGACCACTGGGACGACCGGGACGACCGGGAAATCGGCCCGGGGCGCCTGGACCCCTGATCGCCCAGTCCAGGCATTCCTGCGGAGGGCGGGATCGGCGGCGGCCATTCCCGCCTCCGCGTTTCCGCCCTGATGAGCCTGCTATCCGTTTTGGCGCGTGAACGGCTCCCCGGGTACCCGGTGGCACGACATACTGGCTGCTGGAACGGCGCCGGCCCCGCTGCATCGGGCCCGCAACGCCGACCGCACACCGTGGGCCGCACAGCATCGGCCACGTCGGCCACACAGCAGTGGCCACACAGGGAGCGATGATGACCGGACAGTCCTTCGTGCCTTTGCCCGGCAGCGAACGCGGCCCTCTGCCGCAATCGCAGGAGCTGGGCGCGGTGGATGAATCCCGGCAGATCGAGGTGACGCTGGTGACCCGGCGCCGGGCCCCGCTGTCCCGGGACCTGGTCGAAGGTCCGGCCACCCTGACCACGGAGCAGTTCGCGGAGCAGCACGGCACCGACCCGGCCGACCTGGAGCTCATCACGACCGCGCTGGCCGGGCACGGCCTTCAGGTCACCGGCGCCGACCCGGGCGCCCGCCGGGTCATGGTGCGGGGCACCGTCGCGGCCCTGTCCGCGACCTTCGGGGCCACCCTGCGCCTGGTCCGCACGCCGGACCCCGTCACGGGCCAGGACATGGTCGAGCACCGCTATCGCGAAGGCGCCCTGCGGATCCCCGCCGAACTGGCCGGGATCGTGCTCGCCGTGCTCGGGCTGGACAACCGGCCTCAGGCCCGCGCGCAGTTCCGCCGCGCGCCGGCGGCCACCTCCCGGGCCACGGCGGCCGATCCAGCCGCCCCGGCGCCCCCGGCACCGGGTGCCCCCGCCCCCGGTGGTCCCGCGCCCGCCGCCGGCCGCGGCGTCCACGTCCTACACGCCACCGCAGGTCGCCGACCCTGTACCAGTTCCCGGCGGGTACCGACGGGACCGGGCAGACCATCGCGATCGTCGAGCTCGGCGGCGGGTTCGGCAGCAGCGACCTGGATCCCTACTTCGCCGGGCTGGGCCTGCCGGTCCCCTCGATCACCGCGGCCAGCGTGGACGGCGCCGTCAACCAGCCCGGCCAGGACCCTAACGGCGCGGACGGCGAGGTGCTGCTGGACATCGAGGTGGCCGGCGCGGTCGCCCCGGGTGCCGCGCAGGTCGTCTACTTCGCCCCCAACACGGACCAGGGCTTCGTGGACGCGGTGACCACCGCGGTCCACGCGACGCCCGACGCCCGCGGTGGTCAGCATCAGCTGGGGCCAGTCCGAGGACTCCTGGACCGCCCAGGCCCGGACCGCGCTGGATCAGGCCATGGCCGACGCGGCCGCGCTGGGCGTCACCGTCTGCGTCGCGGCCGGAGACAACGGCAGCGGCGACGGCCAGAGCGGTACGGCCCACGTCAACTTCCCCGCCTCCAGCCCGCACGCGCTGGCCTGCGGCGGGACCAGCCTGCGTGGCAACGCCGCGACCGGCGTGATCAGCTCCGAGACGGTCTGGAACGACGGGGGCTCGGGCGGCGCCACCGGCGGTGGCGTGAGCGACGCGTTCGGCCTGCCGTCCTGGCAGGCCGTCCGCGGGGGTACCGGCCGGGGCCGGGGCAGCGGCGGGCAGCGCGGCGGGCCGGGGCGTGCCCGACGTGGCCGGCTGCGCCGACCCGGTCACCGGCTACCAGGTCCGGGTGGACGGGCAGTCCACGGTGATCGGCGGGACGAGTGCTGTGGCCCCGCTGTGGGCCGGGCTGATCAGCCGGCTGGCGCAGTCCACCGGAAAGCCGTTCGGCCTGATCCAGCCGCAGCTGTACACGGGCGTGACCGCGGGCACGGCCGCGCCGGGGTTCCGCGACATCACCAGCGGCAGCAACGGCGCCTACGCGGCCGGGCCGGGCTGGGACGCCTGCACCGGGCTCGGCTCCCCGGAGGGAAGCACCCTGCTCACCACGCTGGGCGGCGGCCAGGGCGGGGCAGCCGGCGCCTAGCCCGGGGGCGTCAGGCCAGGACCGGGGATCGGGGCGTCACTCCGGCCTGCCGCCGAGGGTGGCCGGTGCCCCGTAGCTCCGGAGCACCTCCGGGACGGCCACCACGCCCCGCTCGTCCTGGAAGTTCTCCATGATCGACAGCAGCGACCGGGCCGTCGCGCCGGTGCCGTTGAGGGTGTGCGCGAAGTGCAGCTTGCCCTCGCGGCGGAACCGGATGTTCAGCCGCCGGGCCTGGTAGTCGGTGGTGTTCGAGCAGGAGGTGATCTCCCGGTAGCGCTGCTGGGCCGGGAACCACGCCTCGATGTCGTACTTCTTGGCCGCCAGGCGCGCCGAGGTCCCCCACGGCGATGTTCATCACCCGGTAGGGCAGCCCGAGGGCCTGGACGATCTCTTCCTCGTGCGCGAGCAGCTCCTCGTGGAACGCGGCCGACTGCTCGGGGGCGCAGTAGACGTACATCTCCACCTTGTCGAACTGGTGGACCCGGAACATGCCCTTGGTGTCCTTGCCCGCCGCCCCGGCCTCGCGCCGGAAGTTCGTGGTGAACGCCGCGTACCTGGCGGGCAACTGGTCCTCTTCTCGAGCCGCTCGTCGGTGTGGATGCCCGCCAGCGCCACTTCCGAGGTCCCGGTCAGGTACAGGTTGTCCCGTTCCAGGTGGTAGAGGTTGGACTCCTCGGTGGGCAGGAACCCGGTGCCGTACATGGCGCGCTCGCCGACCAGCACCGGCGGCAGCACGGTCATGAACCCCTTGCCGTCCAGGCGGTCGAGCACGAAGCGGTACAGCGCCATCTCGGTCATGGGCCACGTCACCGAACCGGTAGGCGAACCGGGACCCGGACAGCCGGGCGCCGCGGGCCATGTCGATCCAGCCCGCCGGGCCGCCGAGATCGGTCGCGTCCCGGACCGGGAACGTGAACTGGGGCGGCTCGCCCCAGGTGCGCAGCACGACCGAGTCTTCCTCGGCCATCCCGTCCGCGGCGCTGGGGTCGGGGAAGGTTGGGGATCCGGGCCAGCAGCTCCTGCCGCTTCCGCTCGGCCTCGGCCAGGTCCGCCTCGGCGGCGTCGAGTTCCTTCCGGAGCTGCCGCAGATCGGCGAGCTCCTCCGGGCTGGGCTTAGCGCCCCGGGACGACCGCTTCTGCGAGGCGCGCAGGGTCTCGGCCCGTTCGGTCAGCTCCCGCCAGGTCTGGTCGGCGGCGAGCAGGGCATCGAAGTCGTCGGCGGCACCACGCCGGGCGAGCGCGGACCGGTAACGGTCTGGCTCCTGGCGTGCGGCCCTCAGGTCAATCACGTGCGCGATTCTATCGGGCACGCACGGCGATCCGGTCCGCGTCAGGCCCCGGTTCAGGTCGATGGTCAGGCAGACCAGCTCGGCAACAGCCCCCAGGGCTGGTTCCGGGCCCGGGTCATGACCAGGGTGGCCCGGCGGGAGCCGGACAGTTTCAGCTGCCGGTGCAGCCGGCCCACGTCCCCGGCCAGTCCCCGGCGCCGGATGTCCAGCGCGCCGATGTCCAGGTCACGCAGCCGGGCAGGCAGCTGCTTCTGGTTCCACGGCCCGGAGTCGATGACCTGCAGGGTCCGGGCGAACGGGGTGCGCACCGCGGTGTCCGCGGCACAGGAACGCGATCTGCTCGTCGATCTTCCACGCGCCCAGCGTCCCGGGCGAGCTCCTCGACCAGCCCGGCCCGGGTCACCGCGGGATTCGGGTCGAGGAGGAACGGGCCGGGCGCGGCCACCGGGACCGGCGGCCCGGGCTGCGGGGTCAGGGTGTGGCCACCGGGCAGGATGGTGGCCCGGGTCGCCGGGCCGGCCAGCGACGGCGACCAGGCCACCGCCTCCTTCAGGTCCCGCCCGACCGCGACGAACTCCAGTTCCCAGCCGCCGGGCACCGCGTCCCGCGCGATGCCCGGCGCCGCCTTGATGCCCACCGCGGGAACGCGCCCGGCCAGGTCCAGGCACCAGGCCAGCGGTGGTTCGCTGGCGCCGGGGCCCAGCCGGCGCGGCGCGCCGGTGCGGCGGGCGGGGTCGATGAACACCGCATCCACCCCGGCCAGGTCCACCTCGCGGACGTCGCCCTGACCGTCCGCACGGAGCCGTCCACGCCGTAGGCCGCGGCGTTAGCATGGCCATCCGCAGGTGCAGCGGGTCCCGGTCCACGGCATGGACCTGATGGTCCCCGGCCAGGGCGGCCAGGTCACCGCCGATGCCGCAGCACAGGTCGGCCAGGGTGCCATGCTGCGGCGAACCGGGCCTGGCGGTGGCAGGCCACCACCTCGGCGGAGGCCTGCTCCAGGCCGGCCCGGGTGAAGAACATGTCCATGGCCCGGCTGAACTTGGCCCGGGCCGCGAGCCGGAGCTCGTGCTGGGCCAGGGCCGCCGCCACCAGCCCGGCCGGGTAGGTCTCGCGCAGCCGGGTGCCCAGCGCCAGCGCGGTGTCCGGGGTGACGGCCTGGTGGCGCAGCGAGGCCAGCAGTTCCGCGCCGGGGCCGCTGAGCAGCGCGTCCAGATCCGCCGCAGGGGTCATGGCGTGGCCGGGCTGCGCGGCGGCCCGGCCGCCCCGGGTCACGGGGCTCCGGGCTCGCTGCCGGCCGCGGGCCACAGCGCTCCCGCCGGCCATGCGTCCTGCGGCCAGTCGCCTGCCACCCGGCACCGGTCAGCATCGGCGGCGGCTGGCTGGCCGGGCCTGGTGGCCAGCACGGAGCCCGCCAGGATCAGGCCGAAGGCCGCGATGATCTCCGGGGTGAGCGGCTCGCCGAGCACCCCCACCCCGAGGGCCACGGCCACGGCCGGGTTCACGTACGTGATGACCGTGGCCCGGGCCGGGCCGACCTCGGCGATCAGCTGGAAGAACAGCACGAACGCGAGGGCCGTGCAGACCAGCGCCAGCCCGGCCAGGCTGGCCAGCACGGCCGCGGACGGGACCGACCCGCGGCCAGGTCAGGGCGGCCGGCAGGCGCGTAAACGACGGCCGCGAAGCCCAGGCAGACCGCGGTCACCGCGAGGCCGGGCAGGTCGGCGAGCTTGCGGCTGGCGATCAGCGGCCCGGTGGCGTATCCCACCGCGGTGAGCATGACCAGGGCGACCGACCCCAGGTCACCGTGCACCGCGCCCGGCCCGGCGAGCAGCGCCACCCCGGCCAGCCCGCCGAGCAGGCCGGTCCAGCGCAGCGGGGTGAGCCGCTCACCGGTCCCGGTGAGCCGGGCCAGGGCCACCCCGATGATCGGCACGGACGCGATCAGCAGGCCGCTCATCGAGCTGGACAGCCGTTTCTCCGCCGCGGTCAGGAACAGCCACGGCAGGATGATCTCCACGCAGGCGAACACGGCCAGCCAGCGCCAGTGCCCGCGCAGCGCCCGGAGCTGGCCGCGCTGCACGGCGATGGGCAGCAGCACCACGGCCCCCCCGGCCACCCGCGCGAAGACGAGGACCGGAACCGAGACGCCGCCGTCCGCGACCTTGATGAGCAGGTAGGGCACGCCCCAGATCAGGCTCATCGCCGTGAAGAGGATCCAGCCCCGGCGGCTCACTCGCAGTACCTCCCGTAGTCCCGCTGGCAGATTACCCGGAGATGCCGCATCAGCCGGTGCCCGGGAGATGCCGGATCAGCCGGGAAGCCCACGGCTACCCGGAGATACAGACGCCGAGGGGCCCATCTGCAGGCACAGCCCGCCCGGGTGGCCGGGCGGCGCGGGCGGGCCGCGGGCGGCGCCGGCGGCGGCGCCGCGGCGTGGCGGACGGCGAGGCCGAGGATCCCGGCGACGCCCCGGCCGAGCCGGACGGCAGCACGCCCCCCGGGGCTGTACCAGGTGCCGGTGGGCAGGGCCCCGGACTGGCCGCGCGCCCGGACGGGCCAGACCCAGCCGGCCCAGAACCAGAAGGCCCAGACCCAGCCGGGCCAGAACCAGAAGGCCCGGAACCAGAAGGCCCAGAACCCGCGCCGCCGGCGCCCCGGCGGGAGACGCCCCCTGGGGCCCGGCCGCCGCCGGCCGCGTGCCCGCGGGGCCGCTGGCCCCGCGGCCCGGGGACCGGCCGGGACCTCCGGGCCTGCCGGAACCCGGATGGCGCCGCGCCCGCGGCGGCCGGCGGTACGGCCGGGTGCGGGCCGAGGCGCACCGTCACCGTGACGAAGAAGGCGTAGCACACCACGGCCGCGGCGAGGAAGGCCGCCAGGACGGCCGAGCCCGCGGGATGGCCCCGGACCGCGGCCAGCCCGGTGCGCGCGGTGGTCTTCGTGATGTCCCTGGCCACCGCGAACGCTGACCCCGCTGAGCCCGCAGCCGCGGCCCGTATCCCTGCCGCGAGGTGCGGATTAATCTGCGCAGCGCGTCCCGGCGCTGGGCCGGGGACAGCCCCGGAAGCAGGTAGATGACCGGCCGCCGGCCACCGGTGCGGACTTGTGCGTGGCGGCCCTCGGGCAGGTCTGCGTAGCGGATCTTGATCACTGACGGGCCCTCGTGCCGTGCTGTCGGGGTTCGCCCGTCCCCCACCTGGGAACAGACTGTGATCACGCTATCACGCTGAAGAACCATGATTCCGGTGAAACAGGCCGAGACTGGCCCGCACCCGGGACATCGGTACAGGTCAATCACTACGGGCCGGCGGCTCAGCCCCCGTCACGGCGGCGGCATCAACCCCGCATATCCGGCTACGCTCGGGCCATGCGAGATCCCGGAGGGAAGCCCGGCGGCGTGGCCACCGCCGGGCGGGTTTCCGCCGCACCCGGCGATGTCCCCGCGGGCTGCGCGCGGGCTGCGGCTGCCCTGGGCCCTGCTGGCCGCAGCGGCGGGCGGGGTGGCGCTGGCGGTCGCGTTCCCGCCGGCCGGCCTCTGGCCGCTGGCCGCCGCCGGCCCGGCCCTGCTGGTGATCGCCCTGTACCGCCAGGGGCTGCGGGCGTCGTTCGTCATCGGGCTGGTCTTCGGGATCGCGTTCTTCGTGCCGCTGCTGTCCTGGCTGGTCAACGTGGCCTGGTACGCGTGGGCTGCGCTGGCCATCGCCGAGGCGGTGATCTTCGGGGTGCTCGCGGTGGGACAGCGGCTGCTGCTCGGGCTGCCCGGCTGGCCGCTGGCGGTGGGCGGCTGGTGGGTAGCCGCCGAGGCCATGCGGGCCCGCTGGCCCTACGCCTTCCCGTGGGGCCGGCTGGCGATGAGCCAGGCGGGCGCGCCCACCGCGGGCTGGGCCGCGATCGGCGGCCCTCCGCTGCTGTCCTTCCTGGTCGCCGTGACCGGGGCGATGCTGGCCTGGCTGGTCCTGTGCGCCCTGCACGACCGCCGCCGGCTCATCGCCGCGGCGGCCGCCACCGCGGTCACGGCCGGCGTCGCCCTGGCGGGCACGCTGCTCCCGGTGGACGGGACCGGGACCGCGCCGCGCAGCGCGACGGTGGCCGCGGTGCAGGGTGACGTCCCGCATGCCCGGTCCCTGCCGGACCTGCTCCGGGCGAGCACGGTGACCGAGAACCACGCCGCCGCCACCCGGGCGCTGGCCGCGCAGGTCGCCTCCGGCGCCCGGCCCGCCCCGGACATGGTGATCTGGCCGGAGAACTCGACCGACCTGGACCCCACCGAGTACCCGGCGATCTACGCGACGATCGCCACCGCGGTGGCCGCCATCAACCGGCCGGTCCTGGTCGGGGCGCTGCTGCAGAACCCGCTGCGCAACACGGGCCAGCTGTGGCTGCCCCGGCGTGGCCCGGTGGCGGTCTACGTGAAACGCCAGCTGGTCCCGTTCGGCGAGTACATCCCGTTCCGCAGCCTGCTCGCGCGCGTCACCTCGCTGGTCAACCTGCAGCCGGTGAACTTCACCCCGGGCCACCGGGCGGTGGTGTTCCGCCAGGGCGCGATCCGGCTGGGCGACGTGATCTGCTACGAGGTCGGCTTCGACGGCCTGGTGCGGTCCGAGGTGAGCGCGGGCGCCAACCTGCTCGCGGTGCAGTCCAAC
This sequence comes from uncultured Actinomycetes bacterium, assembly GCA_963723595.1. Taxonomy (GTDB): domain Bacteria; phylum Actinomycetota; class Actinomycetes; order Streptosporangiales; family Streptosporangiaceae; genus RYN-230. Next base: position 482,449 of record CAVRRQ010000006.1, on the reverse strand, counting down.
GACGCCACGTTCGAGGTGGACGGCCAGTCCGGCGAGTCCGCTCAGCAGGTGGCCATGGCCCGGATCCAGGCGATCACGTCGGACCGCGCCATCGTGTACGCGTCCACCACCGGGAAGAGCGCCATCATCGCCCCGGACGGCACCGTGCTGGCCCGCACGGGACTGTGGCAGCGGGCGGTGCTGGACGCGCGGGTCCCGCTGCGCAGCGGCCTGACTCTCGCCGACCGGCTGGCCGGGCTGGCCGGAGGCGGTGCTCACCGCGCTGACCATCCTGGCCCTGGCCTGGGCCATCGTCCGCGCGGTGGCGGAGGGGCGCCGCCGCGCCGCGCCGGGCCCCACGGGCAGCATCAGGGGAAGCACCACAGGCGGCCCCACGTAACGCGCGCATCACGGATAGGGCCGGGCGGACCCGGCGCACCGCGAGGGGCCGACAATGGGAGTATGGCAGTGTGGCGGGCCTTCGCCAAGCCTCTCCGGTACGCGGCGCTGGCGGCAGGCGCGCTGCCGGCCCTCGCCTTCCCCCAGCTCAACCTGGAATTCCTCGGCTGGTGCGGGCTGGTGCCCGGGCATCCTCATCATCCGCACCGCGCCGTCGGCCCGGGAGGCGGCGATACGCGGCTGGTGGCTGGGCGCGGGCTTCATCCTGGCCTCCCTGTACTGGCTGATCCCTAATATCGGCCCGGCGCTGCTGCTGGTGGCGGTGGTGTTCGGGCTCCTGTGGACCGGGTTCGGGGTGGCCGCCTGGGCCCTGCTGCGCTCTCCGCTGCGTCCCGCCCGGGCGGCCGCGGCGCTCGCCGTGCTCCCCGCCTACTGGGTGTTCACCGAGTGGGCCCGGTCCTGGCAGGGGTTCGGCGGGCCCTGGGACGTGCTGGGCGCCAGCCAGTGGCAGCATCCCGCGGTGCTGGCCCTGGCCGCGGTGGGCGGCGTCTGGCTGATCAGTTTCGCCCTGGTCGCGGCGAATACGGGCATCGCGATCCTGCTGCTGGCCCGGGGCCTGGCGGTGCGGGCCGCGGGAGCCGCCGGGGTCGCTGTGGCGCTGGCCGCGGGACCGCTGGCGCTTCGCCCTCAGCGCGGCCGTGCCCCCGGCCCGGGACGTGCGGGTGGCGCTGGTCCAGCCGGGTGTCACGGGCAGCAGGAACCAGCGGGTGGACGCGAGCCTGCGGCTGTCCGCCCGGCTCGGTGCCGCCCGGCCGGACCTGATCGTCTGGGGGGAGAGCAGCGTCGGGACCGACATCAAGCGCCAGCCGGTGCTCTACAAGCAGATCAGGCAGCTGGCCGCGGGTACCGGCGCCCAGGTACTGGTCAATCAGGACGCGTCCCTGCCGGACGGCGCGCGCTCCAAGGTGGCGCTGCTGATCGGGCGCGCGCGGCATCACCGGCTCGTACACCAAGACGCGGCTGGTCCCGTTCGGCGAGTACATCCCGCTGCGGGAGGTACTCGGCTGGATCGCCCGGATCAGCCAGGCCGCCGGGAGCAACATGGTCCCCGGCCACGGCGCGCATCTTGTCCACGCCACCGACCGCCTCGGCCGGCCGCTGCCGCTCGGCGTGCTGATCTGCTTCGAATCCGCCTTCCCCGACATGTCCCGGGTCGACACGGACCTGGGCGCCCAGCTCATCGTGTACCAGACCTCCGATTCGACGTTCCAGCGGACCTGGGCGCCCGCCCAGCACGCGGCGCTGAGCGCGGTGCGGGCCGCGGAGACCGGCCGTCCCGTGGTCCAGGCCGCGCTGACCGGGGACTCCGTGGCATTCGACGCGCGCGGGCGGCTGCTGGCCCAGATGACCGCCCGGCAGCGGGGCGTGATCGTGATCCGCCTGGGACTGCCCCCGGCGGGCGCGCGGACCCTGTATGACCAGCTCGGCGACTATGTGCCCTGGGCCGCGACCGGCATCGTGCTGGTGGCCGCTATCACCGGTTTTCAGATGGTTCGCCGGGCTCGCGGCGGACGGGTACCGTGGGACGGCAACCCACGGCGTGCCCGATCCGTCTCAACAGTGGGTGCTTCGCCCGGAACCAGCGGGGAAAGCCAGCACTAGCAGCGAGTGGCCAGCAACAGGAGGATCCGCAGTGCGGCAGAGCGATAGGGCGGACGGCAGCGGCACACCGCTGCCCGCCAGGTCAGGAGCGCAGGACCGGGCCGCTGGGCCGCGATCACCGCGGTCACCGGCGTTGCGGGCCTGCTGATCGCGGCCTGCTCCAGCGGATCGCCGGCGCCTACCACGCCCGCGGCCTCGCACAGCGCGGCCAAGGCCTCGGCCGCCGCGGTCCGTGCGCAGCTGCACATCAGCCCGGGCGACGGGCACCGGGACGTCAACCCCAGCAAGGGGATCACGGTCACCTCGGCCAGCGGCAAGATCCAGAGCGTCTCCGTGACCTCCGGGCGCCAGACGGTGAGCGGCTCCTTCAACGGCGCGCACACGGTCTGGCGGAACCAGTGGGCCCTGCAGCCGTCCCGGAACTACCGCGTGCAGGCCACGGCGGTCAACTCGTCCGGGACGAAGGTCACCTCGACGAGCAGCTTCCACACCCTCACCCCGGCGGCCTCCGACACCGCCATGATCTTCGAGGGCTACAAGCAGTCCTACGGCGTCGGGATACCCATCCGCATCACGTTCAGCTCCCCGGTGACCAACAAGGCCGCGGTGGAAAAGTCGCTCGAGGTGAGCAGCTCCAAGCCGGTGACCGGGGCCTGGTACTGGGACGGCAACCAGACGCTGTACTTCCGCACCATGAACTACTGGCCCGCGAACACCACGGTCTCGTTCGACGGGCACCTGGCCGGGGTGGAGGCCTCCCCCGGCGTGTTCTTCACCGCGGACCTGACCCAGACCTTCGACATCGGGCCCTCGCTGATCGTGGTAGCCAGCACCAAGACCCACTACCTGAACGTCTTCTACAAGGGCAAGCTGTGGGGTCACTGGCCGATCAGCACCGGGCGGCCGGGCCTGGACACCGTGGACGGCACCTACATCACGCTGGAAAAGGGCAACCCGGTGCGGATGGTGGGCAACGGCTACAACGAGCTGGTCAACGACGCGGTGCGGTTCACCTACAGCGGCGACTACCTGCACTCGGCGCCCTGGTCGGTGGGCGATCAGGGGTTCACCAACGTCAGCCACGGGTGCGTGAACCTGTCCCCGGAGCACGCGACGATGTACTACAACCTGGCCACGCCCGGGGATCCGGTGACGGTCACCGGCAGCCCGGCCACCGGCAAGTGGGACGACGGCTTCACCGTGTGGTTCCTCACCTGGAAGCAGCTGCTGAAGGGCAGCGCGCTAGACGAGGCCGTGCAGGTCACACCGTCAGGCAGCACATTCGTCAGCCCGTCGTCGGTGACCCAGACCCCGGACACCGCCCGGCTGGCCGGCGCGAAGCCGGACAACTACGCCGCCCAGTCCTGCAGAGGACTAACTGGCGGTCTTCAGCCTGGTACCGGGCCAGCAGCGCCGCCTCGGCGGCTTTGCGCGGGAACAGCATGAACACCAGGCCCGCGCCGAGCAGCACGCCGATGATGGCGGCCGCATAGGCCCACTGGTCGCCGTCAAGGAACGCGTTCTTCGCCGCCGCGGTGATCTTGCTGGCGAACTGCGGGTAGCGCTGGGCCACCTGCTGGGCGCCGGCGAACGACTTCTGCAGCTGGCTCTGCACGCTGCCGGTGATCCGGCCACGGTCCGGCGCGCTGGCCACCGACCGGGCGATGGCGCTGGCGTAGCCGGCCGTGAGCAGCGCCCCCAGGATCGACTGCATGATGGCACCGCCCAGGTCACGCTGCAGGTCGGCGGTGCCGGAGGCCATCCCCGCCCGGCGGGTCGGAACGGAGCCGGTCAGCGAGTGCGAGGCAGGCGTGCCGGCCAGCCCCACCCCGGCGCCCAGGAACGCGAACGCCAGCCCGACGACCCAGTAGGAGCTGCCCTGCTTCCACAGCAGCAGCATGGTCAGGAAGCTGAGCAGGCAGAACAGGTACCCACTGAGCAGCGTGAAGCCTGACCCCCGGACGCGGGTGAGCCGGGCCGACAGCGGCGCGGACGCCACCATGAACACCGCCGCCGGCAGGATGGCCAGCCCGGCGCGCAGCGGCGAGTAGCCGAGCACGTCCTGCAGGTACTGCTGGCCCACGAAGATCGCGCCCATCAGCGACCCGAAGACGATGATCCCGCCCACCGCGGCTACCCAGAAGATCCGCCGCCCCGCCACGTGCAGGTCGTAGAGGGGCGCCCGCGCCCGGCGCTGGCGCAGGAAGAAGCCGGCCCCCGCGGCCAGCGCCACCAGGCCGGTGCCCATGGCCAGGGTCCCCGCGCCCGGCACCGCCGCGAAATTGATCGTTACTACCAGGCCCGCAACGAAAACCATCGACAGTACTCCGCCCAGGTGATCGACGGGGTCCGTGGTCTCGTTGACGTGTGACGGCACGCAGGCCACGGCCAGCACGAGGGCCACGACCGCGAGGGGGAGGGTGAGCAGGAAGGCGGAGCCCCACCAGAAGTGCTGCATGATCAGGCCGGCCAGCAGCGGCCCCAGGGCCGTGATCGCGCCGCCGATACCGGACCACAGGGCGATGGCCCGGATCCGGGCGGGTCCGGACCACAGGGCCGTGATCAGGGCCAGGGTCGTGGGGTACGCCATGCCTGCGGAGATCCCGCCGAGCAGACGGCCGGCCAGCAGCACACCGGGGTCCGGGGCGAACGCGGCCATCAGGCAGGCCGGGACGGACAGCAGCACGCCCAGCACCAGCATCATCCGGCGGCCGTAGCGGTCGCCCACCGCCCCGAGGTAGAGCACCGATCCGGCCAGGCCCAGCGAGTAGCCGATGGCGATCAGGTCGAGCGTGGTCTGCCCGGCGTCGAAGGCCCGGCCGATAGCGGGCAGCGCCACGTTGGCCACGGTGAGGTTCAGGTTCGCGACCGCGGCCACCACGATCAGCGCCAGGAGGACCAGGGACGCCTGCCGCGGGGCCGTGCCCGCACCGGCGCCGGCACCGCCCGCCGCGCCGCCCCGGGCGGTGGCTGTGGCCAAGGTCCCTCCCCAGGGGGGCCTGGCCAAGCCAATCAGGTCACGACGGCCGCGCGTCATCCCTGGCGGGTGAAGTGACCAGGTCCGTGGGGCCAGCGTCCGGGCCGCCAGGGTCCGGGCCAGCAGGATCCGGGCCAGCCGGGTCCAGGCCGCGGGACCCAGGTGGGCGGGGTCCAGGTGGGCCAGGCCCGGCCGGTTCGCGGGCCAGCGGCGGCCCAGGCGGCTGGCCACCTGCTGGACCGCGGCGGCGGTCCACGCGGCCGGCCGCGGGCTGGCCCCGTCCACCAGGCCGTTCCAGTACAGCGACCAGGTGCCGGCCAGGATCCGGCGGACCGCGGGCGCGGTGAGCAGCCGCACGGCGGCCGACGCGGCGCGCGGGCGGCGCAGCAGGGTGGCCTGGAGGGCCGCGGCGCCCGGCATGTACTGGCCGAACGTGGCCCTCACCGCGTCGGTGTAGGCGGCGGCCGCGTGCTCCGGGCCGGCCAGCAGGCACTCCGCGGCCAGCCGCGCGCTGACCATGCCCGGCCCGATGCCCTCGCCCTGCAGCGGGTTGATCAGCCCGGCGGCGTCCCCGGCCAGCAGCATGTTCCCGGCCGCGGGCGGGGTGCCGGTGCCGCCCATGCGCAGCCAGCCGCCGGTCACCGGCCCGGTCCGGGCCTCCGGGGCCAGATCGCCTGACGTGCGCAGCATGCTGACGAACCGCTCCAGGTCGCCACGCAGCCGGGCCTGACTCCGCCGGGTACCCAGGCCTACCCCGATGCCCACGTTGGCCTGCCCGTCCGCGCCGGGAAAGAGCCAGCCGTACCCTGGGTAGATCCGCCAGGGCGCCTGGTCCAGCAGGACCAGCAACGGCAGCGGCACCTCGGCGGGGATGTACGCGCGGATAGCGAAGCCCCACAGGGCGGTGTCCGGGTCCAGCATCCCGGCCAGCCGGGCGACCGGGCTCAGCGCGCCGTCCGCGGCGATGAACGCGTCCGCGGCGAGCCGCCGGCCGTCGCTGGTGACCAGCGCGCGGACCGGGCCGCCGGGGAGCCGGTCCACCCCGCTGATCCGGGCCCGGACTGGTTCCGCGCCGGCCTCGAGGGCCGCCGTGCGGAGCGCGTCGTCGAGCACGACCCGGGGGATGACCACCCCGTGGCCCGGGTAGGCCCGGCCCGGGAAGGCCGGCAGCCGTGAGCGGTGCCCAGACGGTCCGACGACCAGGAGATCCGCGCCCTGCCCGGCGTCCGGCACGGACACGCCCAGCTCGTCGAGCAGGCCGACGCCGCGCGGCCCGACCAGGTCACCGCAGGCCTTGTCGCGGGGAAAGGCCGCCTTGTCCACCAGCGCGACCCGGGCCCCGCCGCGGGCCAGGACCAGCGCGGCCACGCTCCCGGCGGGCCCGGCACCGGCCACCACCACGTCGTAACCGGCCCGGTTCATGGCACGGGGTTCATGGCACGGGGTTCATGGCGGGGGTCCACGGCACGGGGGCTGATGCTCACCGGGCCACCACCAGGGCCACGGCCAGGGTCCCGGTGGCCCAGGTGAAGTACCGGAGCGCGCGCTCCAGCGGGGCGAGCAGGTCGGCCCGGTCGAGTTCTTGCTGGCTGCCGTCGCGCCAGGTGACCCGGACCGAGACCGAGGCGATCCGGCGGCGCAGCGCCCGGGCCGGGGTGCTCAGCGAGCGCTGGCCCATGGACAGGAAGAACGCGGCCGCCGCGGCGACCAGCACGGCCGGGGGCAGCGTCCAGTGCTGGGCGTACGCCCCGACCAGGACCGGGAACGCCCCCCAGGCCGCGCCGAACCAGAAGTCGCTGTGCAGCAGGCCGCCGAACAGTTCCAGGTTGTACCCGCAGACCAGGATCGCGCCCACGATCACGAACGGGAGCAGCCGCAGGCCGCCGTCGATCAGGCCCATCACGACCGCGATGGCGATGGACACCCCGGCCGTGATGGCCAGGACCACGCTGCTGATACCCGTGCTCAGCGGCCGGCCGTTGAGCTCGTCGAGCGCGTGCGCGCCCACGCCCACAGCCAGGAAGAACGCGAGCATGGTGGCCGCGAGCCGCCAGAGCACCGGGTGCGGCACCAGCGCCGCCCCGATCGCCACGTAGGACAGATGCCAGAGCGTGTACGGCGGGTGCAGCAGCGTGAGCCAGTCGCGAAAACCCCCGGTGCCGCGGCCCAGCGCGTAGAACGCGGTCTTGTCGGTGCCCGCCTTCTCGGTGCGGGTCCTCACGAAGCCGGTCCCGGGGCCGGCGGGGCCTTGCGCGCCCACATGACCAGGCCACCGCCCAGGCTCATCACGCCGACCCCGATGTCGGTCAGGCCCGCCGCCCGCCAGGCCGCGATGTGGTCGTCGAGCGAATGCCGCCGGTAATGCACGGAAATGCTGGGCCCGAGGAAGCGGCCGACCCGGTACCAGGCCGCGCCGCCGGTCAGCGCGCCGAGCACCGGCAGGGCGAGCCGGGTGTAGCACCACCAGGCCAGCCGCCACCAGGGCTGCGGCGGCACGTAGAACTCGAGGCTGGCCAGGGTGCCGCCGGGCCGCAGGCAGCGGGCCATCTCGGCGATGGTCGCCGCCGGGTCGTCCACGTAGCGCAGCAGGTAGGAGAAGGTGACCGCGTCGAAGGTGGCGTCCGGGAACGGGAGGTCGTCGGCGCGGCCGACGGCGAGCCTGACCCGGCCGCGGCCGCCGGGACGCCGGGTCCGGGCCACGCCCGCGCGCAGCATGGGCTCGTTCAGGTCCACGCCGACCACATTGGCCCCGGTCCGGCCGGCCACGGCCATGGCGATCCCCGCCGGGCCGGTCGCGACGTCCAGGGCCAGGCCTGGCTGGCCGGCCGCGGTGCGGCTGACCACCGCCCGCCGCCAGCGCCGGTCCTGACCCATCGAGAGCAGGTAGGCGAGCCGGTCATACCGGGCGGGCAGGCCCACAAAGACGGCGCGCGCCACCGGCTCGCCACGCAGGCGGGCGTCCTGGGCAGGTGCGGCGGTCACCGCGTGCCGGGCTGAGCCAACGGGCGCTCCCAGAGCTGCAGACGAGTGTGCTGTGCTACCGAGTCCGTGCCATGTAGTGGGATCGTCGCACGGCCGCGTATTGGGATCGTCGCACGGCCGCCCGTGATCGGCAAGGAACGCTGTCCGGGGGCACCCCACGACCGGCACCCCCGGACTACGGTCTAGCTGGCCTCGGGCAGACGGGTCCGCGACCCGCGGTCACGGGAGTCCCGGCTGGCCGCACGGCCGGTCCCGGCCCGCTGGCGCCCGTCGCGCCCGGGCCGGTTGCGGCCGCCCCGGCCGGGGCGTCCCCGGCCGGGCTGGCCGGCGGGCGCGCTGGCCGCACGCTCCGGGCGTGGGGGCGGCGGCGGGACCGGCGTCCCCGACGTCGCGAGGTCCCGGACCGCGGGGTCACCGGGCTGGACCCGGTGCCGGGCCGGGCTGACGCCGGCCGCCTCGTGCAGCCGCGCGACCTCACGGACCTGGCCGGGGTCGACGAGCGCGAGCACGGTCCCGGTCGCGCCGGCCCGGCCGGTGCGACCCGACCGGTGCAGGTAGTCCTTGTGGTCGTTCGGCGGGTCGAAGTGCACCACCAGGCCGACGTCGTCGACGTGGATGCCGCGGGCGGCCACGTCGGTGGCGACCAGCACCCTCGGGTAGCCGGAGGTGAACCCGTCGAGGGCGCGCTGGCGCTGGTTCTGGTTGAGGTCGCCGTGAATGGCGCCCGCCTCGACCCCCGCCCGGCTGAGCTGCTTGGCCAGCCGGGCCGGCGCCGTGCTTGGTCCGGACGAAGAACAGGGTGCGGTCCGGCCGCGCCGCGATCTCGGCCGCGATCGCGACCTTGTCCTCGGCGGGCAGCACGAACACCTGGTGGTCTGCGGCCAGGCCCGGCTCGGTGACCGGGGCGATGGCGTGCAGCGCCGGGTTGGTCAGGTACCTGGTGACCAGCCGGTCCACGTCCCGGTCCAGGGTGGCCGAGAACAGCAGCCGCTGGCCGTCCGCCGGCGTCGCGTCGAGCAGCTGGGTCACGGCCGGCATGAAGCCCAGGTCGGCCATGTGGTCAGCCTCGTCCAGCACGGCGATCTCGACCTGGCCGAGACTGACGGCGCGGCGCTCGATCAGGTCGATGAGCCGCCCGGGCGTGGCGACCACGACGTCCACCCCGCGGGTGAGCTGCTCGATCTGCCGCCCCATCGGGGCACCGCCGTACACGGTGGTGACCCGGACGCCGAGCCTGCGGCCCAGCGGGGCGAGCACCTCGGCGACCTGGCGGGCCAGCTCCCGGGTCGGGACCAGGACCAGCCCGCGCGGGGCCTTGGGCTGGCGGCGGCCGGCGGCACGGGCCAGCCGGGCCAGCAGGGGCAGGCCGAAGGCCAGGGTCTTACCGGAGCCGGTCTCGGCGCGGCCCAGCACGTCCCGGCCGGCCAGTGCGTCGGGCAGCGCCCGGGCCTGGATGGCGAAGGGCGCGGTGATGCCCTGCTCGGCGAGCGTCGGTGACGAGCGGGGCAGGCAGGCCGAGCTCGGCGAACGTCGCCGGGGCCGGGGCCGGGGCGCTGAGCGCAGCGGTCAGGGCGCGGTCGAGCTCGGATACGACGGGGGTACGGGGCGGGGCCGGGCCGGTGTGGCCGCCCCTGGTAAGACGGCCTGCGCGGGCTGGCCGACCGGCCGGGGCTGGCCGGCCTCCGCCGCCGGTGACCGGCAGACGAGCCGGATCCCTGGGCAGCAGGGCGCTGGGGCACGGTGAACTCCATCCATGATTCGGGGGCCGCGCCGCGGGACCAGCGTCACGACAGCGGCGAACCAGGTTTCCTCAGCCATGCTGGCTGGAACTTAGGCTCACCGGGAAGCGGACTGCTCACAGATGCGACCACGCGGGCCACTCGCCCGCGGAAGTGGCGACATCTTCAGCCGCCTAATGACTCAACCCTACCAGTGGCGTTCTTCTTCCCCCGGCCCCGGGGCGGCGGGCTTTCCTCGTCCAGGCCGGGCTTCTCGAAGTAGCTCACCGCCAGGTAGGCGGCCACGAACGCCACCACCATGCCGAGGAGCAGGGCCAGCTCGGCGGTGGGAATCGTGTTCTCGTTGCTGAGCAGGAACAGGATCCGCCTGATCACCGCGACCAGCCCGACCACGATGAAAGGCTGCGCGGCGAGGCGATGGGCGCGCAGCGACAGCACGACCGTGTGCACGATCTCGACCAGGATCAGCACCAGCAGGACCCGGTCCAGCAGGTTGCTGGCGGCGGTGGCCATCGTGTGCTTCTGCACGTCCTCGACGAAGCTCACCACCCCGTAGACGGCCAGGTGGCGGCCAGGACGATGAGCACCACGCCCACGGCCACGGTCACGAAGTCCTGGGCGTGCTCCAGGGCCCAGATCGACGCGGCGACCGCGGGCCGGGGAGCCGGGCGGTCCTCCTCAGGCTCCGGCTCGCTGCCGTCACTCACGCTGGTGGTCCGGCAGGGCCGCCGCGTGGTCCGGCACGTAGGTCTGCATCTCGCGCGGCACCCGCACGTAGCCCTGGGCCGGCGGCCGCGGCGGCAGCGTCAGCGGTGGCCGCTGCACGTCGTGGTACGGGATGGTGGAGAGCAGATGGGCGATCATGTTGATCCGGGCCCGCCGCTTGTCGTCACTCTCCACCACGTACCAGGGCGCCTCGGGGATGTCGGTGTGCAGCATCATCTCGTCCTTGGCCCGGCTGTAGTCCTCCCACCGGGTGACCGACTCCAGGTCCATCGGTGACAGCTTCCAGCGCCGCATGGGATCTTCCAGGCGGGACCGGAACCGCTCCTGCTGCTCCGCGTCGCTGACCGAGAACCAGTACTTGCGCAGCAGTATGCCGTCTTCGACCAGCAGCCGCTCGAAGATCGGGCACTGGTGCAGGAACCGCGCGTACTCCTCCTTGGTGCAGAACCCCATCACGTGCTCGACCCCGGCCCGGTTGTACCAGCTGCGGTCGAACAGCACGATCTGGCCGGACGCCGGCAGGTGCTCGATGTACCGCTGGAAGTACCACTGGGCCTGCTCCCGCTCGGTCGGCGCGGGCAGGGCGGCGATCCGGGCGATGCCGCGGGTTGAGGTACTGGGTGACGCGCTTGATCGTGCTGCCCTTGCCCGCGGCGTCGCGGCCCTCGAAGATCACCACGATCCGGGCCTTCTCGGCGCGCACCCACTCCTGGGCCTTCACCAGCTCGGCCTGGAGCCGGTAGAGCTCAGCCTCGTACAGCTGGCGCGGCAGCCGGTGCGCCCGGGACTTCTTCGCGGCCTTGCCCCCCGGGGCGTGGTGGTTCTTGCGCGGCGCCGACGCCACCACCTGGTCTTTGCGAGCCATCGGGCTGCACCCCCGGGCATTGATCACTGTGCCTGGGAGTCAACCACGCCAGAAGGATTGTGACGAGGCCTATCGGTCCTCGGCTTCCCGCCGGTGAGCCCCAATGTCCCGCCGATGAGGTAGCAGAACTCACCCTGACGGGGGAAGGGATCAGCGGCCGCCCTGCCTAGCCTGGTGAGCAAGTCGGCGGCGGGGGGACACAGGGCATCTCCCCGAGGGGGACGCGTTGCGGCAGGATCGGGGATCACGCTGGTGGCCTGGCGGTAGCCCGCGGTGGCGCCGGGTGGGGAGCACCGGGCTAGTCCGCGTGCTGGCCGTCTGCCTGGCCGCAGTGATCCTGATCCTGCCGGAGGAGGTCCCCGCCCTGGGCGCTACCGCCTCCCCCGCCGGCGGCCCAGGCCCCGACGGCCAGCGGGGCCGCCGCGGACCGTCGTGAGCCTGACCTTCGACGACGGGGACGCTGACCAGATGGCTGCGGCCCGGGTGCTGCACCGCTACCGGCTGCCCGCGACGTTCTACATCATCACCGGCGCGGTCGGGGCGCCCGGCTACGTGACCCGCTCCGACCTGCGCCAGCTGGCCGCGGACGGGAACGAGATCGGCGGCCACACCGTGTCGCACCTCCGGCTGACCGCGCTGACCACGGCCGAGGCCCGGCGTCAGGTCTGCGACAGCCGCTCGATCCTGGCCCGGTGGGGATACCGGGCCGACTCCTTCGCCTACCCGGGCGGGGCGGACAGCCGCCGGACCGAGGCCATCGTCCGCGCCTGCGGCTACACCAGCGCCCGTGGCGTCGTGGGGCTGCGCGCACCGGGGTGTCCTGGCTGCGCCCTCACCGAGAGCATCCCGCCGCGCCGGCCCCTGGCGCTCCGCACGGCCGGGGAGGTGGACAGCTCGTGGACGCTGCGCGACCTCGAGCGCACCGTGACCGCGGCCGAAGCTGCAGGGGGGCTGGCTGCCGCTGGTCTTCCACCACGTCTGCGGCGCCCGCCGCTGTGGTGGCCTGGCCGTGCGCGCCGCGACGCTGGACTCCTTCGCCCGCTGGCTCGCCCAGCGGCAGCGGCTGGGCACCGCGGTCCGGACCGTGGGCCAGGTGACCGGCGGCGCGGGGGCGCGGATCACCGGAGCAGGAGGCCGGTAGCGGAAGCGCGGCGCATCCCACCCCGCACGTCGCACCGGCCGCGCCGCACGGCATCGTCAACGCGTCACTGGAGTCGGTCGCGCGCCTCGGGGGCCGTGAGTGCCTCGCTGGAGACGACGTCCGCGTCCCCGTCCAGCACCCCCCGCTGCTGGATGGAGGGCGGCTACGGGCGCAACACCGCCCGCTGGCAGCGCACCACGGACCGCCACGCGGGCCGCTGGGCCGAGCGGCTGACCATCACCAGCTACCACAGCGGGGACGCCAAGCTGCTGCCCCGGTTCGATCTCGGGGAATGCTCGCTGCCGGTCCGCCCGGGCCGGTCCTACACTCTCGGCACCTGGTACCAGTCCACGGCCCGGACCCAGTACTCGGTGTACTACCGGACCTGGTCGGGGCGCTGGGCTTACTGGACGTCGAGCCCGTACTTCCAGGCCAGCCCGGGCTGGGCCCAGGCCCGCTGGGCGACGCCGCCGGTCCCGGCGGGGGCCAGCGGGCTGAGCTTCGGCCTGGCCCTGTTCTCCGAAGGGCTCGCTGACCACGGACTCCTACAGCATCGCCGCGACCCCGCCCGACCATGGCCCGGCGGATCGCGGACTGGGTCCTGCTCAGCCTCCTGGCCGTGGCCGGCCTGGCGATCGCGGGGCGGTCGGTCCGCCGCCGCTGGCCGCGCAGCTAACCCGGTGCCGGTCGAGGGGAAGCGGACCACCTCGTCTTCCAGCAGCCGGTAGCGGACCGCGTAGGACGCCGCTTCCAGCCGGGAGTGCACGCCGAGCTTGGTCATCAGCGACTGGACGTGCGTGCGCACGGTGGCCGCCGAGACCCCCAGCTTGGTCGCGATCCCGGCCGTGTCCAGGCCTTCCACCAGCAGCTGGAGGCATTCCCGCTCCCGTACGGTCAGGAAGGCGGCGAGCCGGTGCGCGTCGTCCCGGCGGGCCGCGCGGCCGGGCCGGGGCGGGCTTCGGCACGTCCACCACGACCTCGCCGCGCTGCACCCGGTCGATGGCCCTGGTGAGCGCGGACACACCGCGGGTCTTGTGCAGGTAGCCGGACGCCCCGGCGTGCAGGGCCTGCCGGATCCCCTCGGTGTCCGGGTCGGCGCTGAGCACCAGCACCTTGGTCCGGCTGCTCGCCGCGAGCATCGGGATGATGGCCGTGATCCCGTCGTCGCCGGCGAAATGCCGGTCGATCAGGCACACGTCCGGCCGGGTCCGGCGCACCGCCTCGATGGTGTCCGGCACGCTGCGGGCCATGGTGACCTCGTAGCCGCGCTGGATCAGGACGGCGGACATGGCGTCCAGGAAGACGCTGTGGTCGTCCCCGATCACGAGGCCGGTCACGGGACGACCTGGCCGTTCCCGGCCAGGGCACGGGTGCCGGCCGGCCCGAGCCGCACCGGGCACCACGATCCGGACGTGCGCGCCGCCCGATCCCGGGCGCCCGGATCTCCAGCGCGCCCCCGCACGACTCCAGCAGCGTGGTCACCACGCCGAGGCCCAGGGAGGCCGCGCCGGGCGGCCCCTGGCCGAAACCCGGGCCGTCGTCGATCACGTCCACCGCCGCCTGGTCATCCACGGCCGAGACCGTCACCCCGACCCGGCCGTATGGCCCCGCGGCCCGGGCCGCATTGTCCACCACGTTGGTCAGCACCCGCCACAACAGGGCCGGGCTGGCCTCGACGGTGACCTCCGGCCCCGGCTCCAGGATCACCGAGCCCTCGTGCGCGATCCGGGCCAGCTTGGTGACCTGGCCGGCCAGCGAGCGCAGCCCTACTTCGGCCACGGCCGGCACCCCGGCCCGGGCCGGGCATCTCCTGCGCGATGATGTCCAGCAGCCGGGACATCTCCAGCGACAGCAACTCGAGCCGGGAGCCCGCGTCCCCGGGCAGTTCCACATCCCCCCGCACCGCCTCGACCAGGTATGACAGCGTGGTCATCTGGTGGCCAAGATCATGCAGCAGGCCGCGTACGGCTAGCGGTTCCTCAACGTCCGACCGCCTTCGCCCCCGGCCCCGTCGCCGGTCCAACGACGGCTCCACGTGTTCCCCCCGACTTTCGTTCCCCCCAGCGCTCCCCGCGCCGTCCCCCCGGACGGCAGAGCCGGTTGATCACCCCGCGTTCCCTTCCCCATCCTTATGCTTACCCTCCGGTACGGACTAGTCACCGGATGAGGCATTACGGACAGTTAACCATGCCTTGGCTAGGCTGCGGCACCCCGGCGGAGTACGCCGCCGTGAGGGCCTGGCACAGCGCCTGCTCGCCGAACCGCGCCCCGAGCCGGGCCCGGGCCGCCGTGGCCATCCGCGCCGAGGCTTCGGGTGAATCCAGCAGAAACCGGACCGCAACGGCCATCAGTCCCGGGCGCCCCGGCGGGACCAGCAGGCCGGTCTCGCCCGGCACGACCACGTCGCCGACCGCGTTCACCGCCGTCGCCACCACCGGGATGCCGCACATCATCGCCTCCACCACGGCCGTGGGCAGACCCTCGTAGCGGCTCGGCAGCGCGAATACATCGAAGGCGGGCAGCAGCTCCGGGACGTTGCCGCGCTGCCCGGCCAGCACCATCCGGACGCCGGGCGTCTCCCGGGCCTGCGCGGCGACCTGCCCGGCCAGTTCCCCCTCACCGATCCAGACCCCGGTCACGTCCGGCCGGGCCAGCGCCCGCAGCGCGGCCACGAAGTCCCCGGGGGCCTTCTGGTAGGTCAGCCGCCCCACCGCGCCGACCACGATCGCGTCCGCAGGCAGGCCGAGCGCGGCGCGGGCCCGGGCCCGGGCCCGGGGGGACGGGGCGGGACCGTCGGCGACCACCCCGATGGTCCGGATCCGCTCAGGGGAGATCAGCCGGCGGCGGACCGCCTCGACGGCCACCCCCGTGCCGACGCACAGCGCCAGGTCCGTGATCCGGCCCAGCCCGCGCTCGATCTGCACGTACGCCTGCCGCCGCGGGGCCGCCTGGAACTCGTGGAAGGGGAAGCCGTGGTAGGTGTGCACCAGGCGGGGCACCCCGGCGCGGTGCGCGGCGAGGCGGCCGAGCACGCCGGCCTTGGCCGTGTGCGTGTGCACGATGTCGAAGGGCCGGCGGCCCGAGCAGTTCCCGCAGCCGGGCCAGGGCCCGCAGGTCACTGCGCGGCGCGATCGGCGCCCGCAGCGCGGGCTCGGTGAGGACCTCCAGCCCGGCCGCGGCGGCCTGGTCCAGGAGCAGCGGGTCCCCGCTCCCGGTGATGATCATCATCTCGAAGCGGGCCGGGTCCATGCTGAGCGCCCCGCGCAGCGCGAGCTGCCCGGCGCCGCCCTCCAGCCGGGTAATGACCGTGGCCACGCGGACCGGCGCGCCCCCCATGAACCTCACCCGCCCCCCAGGGCACCAGCTTGCTCACCCCGGCCGCTTACTCGGTCCGCTCGGGGCGCCCGCAGGCCCGGCGGCCCGGGCCACCCGGACCGCCTCCAGGCGGCTGTGCACATCCAGCTTGGCGAAGATGTTCCGGGTATGCGTCCGCACCGTATCGGTGGAGATCAGCAGGTCCTGGGCGATCTGGCGGCCGCGTTTGCCGTCCATCATGCTGAGCAGGACGTCCCGCTCCCGGGGACTGAGCATGTCCAGCACGTCCTCGTGCTCCCGGGCCCGGCCGACGTCGGCGCGCAGCTCGCTGAGGATCGCACCGAGCATGTCCGGCGGGAACCAGGAATAGCCCTGGCACACGCCGCGGATCACGGTTTCCAGCTCGGCGGCGCCCTGCTCCTTGGCCACCCAGGCGGAGACGCCGGCCCGGGCCGCCTCCACCCCGTGCGCGACCTCATGATCCGCGCTGAGCACGACCACCCTGGCCTCGGGCCGGGCGGCCACCAGGCCCTGCAGCACCTCCCCCACGGCCGGGCCGAGCGGCTCGACCTCGATCGTGATCACGTCGGGCCGCACCCCGCGGACGATATCGAACAGGTTGGGGTCGGCCGTGGTGCACCGTCCAGCCACCCACAGGTCCATCGCCGCGGACAGCCGTGAGGCCAGCGCCTCGGTGACCATCAGGTGGTCGTCCACCAGCAGTATCCGCACCGGATCCGTGAGCTCACTGTGCACCGTCGCGGCCGGCCGGTCCTCACCCAGATACATGACTCGCCTCCGCTACGTGCGCCGGGGAGTTCAGTGTGTTGGTCATCACCACGGCCGGGGGCCGCCCGGGCAGCGCCCGCTCCGGGGCCGGCGCGGGCCCCGCAGCCGGGTCCGCGGTGCCGACCGCGCGCCGGGCCGGGCTCGTCCAGCGCCCGCTGGACCGGGATAGCCACGCGGCCGGGATCGCGTACAGGCCGATGCCCGCGTCGAGCATCCGCATGAACGGGAAGAACACGCCGAGCAGCAGCAGCCTCGGCTGGCGCTCCAGCATCGCGACCACGCAGGTGAGCAGGTAGTCCGGCAGCACCACGCCGAACAGCACCGCGGTGAGCGTCAGGTGCGCGGCGACCACCGTGTGCACCTCGCTGAAGCCGGGCCAGGCCAGCGCCCCGCCGGCCAGGTCCGGCACGGCCAGCACGATGAGCGCCAGCGGGAGCAGGAAGAACAGCACGCTCGAGGTGATCAGCTCGATGAGCAGCAGGGTGAGCATGGCCGTGAACAGGTTGGCCCGCGGCGGGTGCCGCCGCACGGTCTGCCACAGCCCGATCGCCCACCGCTTGGTCTGCCGCACGTAGTCCCGCAGGTTGTCCGGATCCTGGGTGACGGCCACCGCCTGCAGCGTGAACCCGACCTTGCCCAGGCTCTTCTGGTACACCTCGAAGGTCATGTTGAAGTCTTCGATGACCAGCCCGGGCGGGTTCATGTCCATCCGCGGCAGGACATCGGTCCGGTACATGCTGGCGAAGCCGGGCACGATGGGCGTGGCGTTGGAGCGCAGCCAGGTCTGGCCGAACTTCAGCGCCCGCTGGCCCACGGCGTAGATCCGGGTGCGGTGGCCGACCAGCACCTTGCCGCCGAGGGTCATCCGCCGGTCCCGGGCGGTCCGCACGCAGCCGGCCACCGCGACCACCTCCGGGTGCTCGAACATGGGCAGCGCGGCGGTGAAGTAGCCGGGCTCGACCCGGGTGTCGGCGTCGAGCAGCATCACCACCGGGAACCGCCTGATCAGGTCAAACCGTCCGATGGCTTCCTCAAGGGCCCCGGCCTTGCCCACGTTCTCCTGGGTCGAGATGACCCGCGCCCCGGCCCGCCGGGCGATCTCGACCGTGGCGTCGGTGGACCCGTCGGACACCACGTGGACGTTGTCCCGGGGCACCAGGGCCATGATGGACCGCAGGCTCTCCTCGATCACCAGGGCCTCGTTGTGCGCCGGGATGAGCACGGCCACGTCCTCCGTGGTCAGCGACGGCGTGGTCAGCGTGGGCAGGGTCAGCGAGGGCGCGGTCAGCGAGGGCGCGGTCAGCGAGGGCGCCTGGCCCGGGCGGTCCAGCTCCGCCCCATCGGCCGTGACGGCCATCAACGTTTCCCCGTCCCCCCTGCTAGCCGGAGCGGTGGCCGTCACCCGCCCCGACCGTCGCCGGGCGGCCAGCGACTCAGCCAGCCGGACCAGGCCCACGGATCCCCAGAGCGCGAAGTTGGCGCCCAGCACGAAGACCGCCAGCACCCACCAGGGCATCATGGCACCGCCTTGGAGGTGCTGAGCGCGTGCGGGCCGGATGTCGGCAGCACATGCCCCAGCGCGGACCAGGTGCCGGTGTCCTCATATCCGTACATCCACAGATATACGCCGCCGATCTGGGCGCCCTGGGCCGCGTTGAACTTGGCCCGGGAGCTCGCCGCGTTCTCGAACCACACGGTGTGCTCGTGGCCGGCCGCGTCGCGGTAGCGGAACCAGGGGGTCTGGCTGGCCTGGTCGTAGTGCGCCGTCGCGTGGTACTGCCGGGACAGCCGCAGCGCCTGGAGCCAGCTGATCCCGGTGCCGTGGTCGCCGGTCCAGTCATACCCGTACAGCGGCACGCCCAGGATGATCTTGCTGGCCGGGATCTGCGTTCTGGCGTAGCGCAGTACCGCGCGGACCCAGCTGATCGGGGCGACCGGCCCGGGCGGTGAGGTCTCCCAGTGATAGTCGTAGGCCATCAGCCGTACCTGGTCGGCGGCCCGGCCGATGGCGGCGTAGTCCTGGGCCAGGTTGCGCGGGTCGGTCCCCGCGTTGGTGGTCTTGGCGAACACCGCGACCGACAGCACCTTGCCCCGCGCGTGCAGGGCCCCGGCCAGGCGGCTGACGAACGTGGTGAACGCCTGCCGGTCACCGGCGTGCAGGTTCTCATAGTCCAGGTCGATCCCCGCGTAATCGTGTCGCTGCACGAGCGCCACGATCGCGGCCACCTGGGCGGCCATCAGCTGTGGTGATGCCAGCATCCGGCCCACCGGAGCGTAGGACCACCGGCCATCGGTGATGTTCGCGATGCTCGGCACGATCAGCTGGCCCGCCGCGCGCAGCCGCTTGATGTCGCCCGCCACCGACGCGGCCTGGCCCGGCGGGTACTGCGTGTCGATCGTCCCGGAGCTGCTCAGCCCGTACATCCACGGCGACACCTCGGTCACGTCCTGGTGGTGGCCGAGCACGACCGTGGTGCCGTGGCTGATGTTCCAGTAAGGCATGGACGCCACGACCAGCGTGTGCCGTGGCGCGCTGCCCCGCAAATTCACCATCGTCAGTCCCACAGCGGCCGCCCCGGCCAGGACAATCGCCAGCCATGCGGCACCGGCCAAGCTGTGCCGCCGCCGCTTCGGCACCGTCGCGGGTGGCAGGCTGCCATTGAATGCCGCCTTCGTGGTCTGGGCCTTCGTGGTCTGGGCCTTCGTCGTCTCTGCCTTCGTGGTCTGGGCCTTCGTCGTCTCTGCCTTCGTGGTCTGGGCCGTCCTCGTTCTCACCAGCCTCGCCAGCTCTCAGCTCTCAGCTCGCTGCGGCCGCCGCGGGCCGCCGGCCAGCTGATCCTCGATGACGGCCTGGATGATCTCGTCGAGGCTCCGGGTGGCCCGGAACCCGACCAGGTCGCCGGCCAGGGTGCAGTCCGGCACCCGGCGCAGCATGTCCTCGTAACCGGAGCCGTACGCCTCCAGGTATGAGCTGCGCTCGAGGCCGGCGCCGGACCCGGTGGCCGCGATGACCCGCCCGGCCAGGCCCTCGATCGTGACCTGCTCGGTGCTGCCCAGGTTCACCGCCCGGCCGCTGGCCCGGTCCGACGTGATCAGCCGGGTCAGTGCGGGCACCACGTCGTGCACGTGGCAGAAGCAGCGCACCTGCTGGCCGGTGCCGAACAGGGTCAGCGGCTGGCCGGCCAGCCCCTGCCGGACGAAGCGGGGGATGACCATGCCGTACCGGCCGGTCTGCCGCGGCCCCACCGTGTTGAAGAACCGCACGATCACCGCGCTCAGGCCGAGCTCCCGGACGTAGGACTCGACCAGGCTCTCGTCGATGGCCTTGGCCTCGGAGTAGCTCCACCGCGACTTCAGCGGCGAGCCGACCACCCGGTCGTCATCCTCGCGGAGCCCGATCTTCGTGTTCTTGCCGTAGATCTCGCTGGTCGATGCGACCAGCAGCCGGGCCCCGTGCCGGTGCGCGGCCTCGACCACGTTCTCCGTGCCGCGGATGTTGGTGCGCAGGCTGTTCAGGGTCCGGTCGCGGATGACGAACGCGCCCACCGCGGCGGCCAGGTGGAACACCCAGTCCGCCCCGGCGGTCAGTTCCCCCACCGTCGCGGCGTCCAGGATCGACCCCTGGACCAGGCGGAACGAAGGGTCGCCCGTCATCCCCCGGAGATTCTCCAGCCGGCCGGTGCTCAGATCGTCGAGCCCGGTCACCTGGTGACCGGCGGCGAGCAGTTCCTCGGTCAGGTGGGAGCCGATGAACCCGGCCGCGCCCGTGACAAAAACCCTCATCGTGTGTTCCCCTCCATGGTTCGGGTGGCCGTGCGGCTCCGCCAGATCGTCCTCAGACGACGCCGGCTGGCCAGTCGCTCGTACAGGTCGTCGATCCGCGCGGTGACCGCCTCAACGCTGTATGCCTTCTCCACGGCCGGCTCGGCGATCCGGGGCCGCTGCCCCGCGGCCACCTCATCCGCCATGGCCGCCTGGATGTCCGCCACGGCCGACGGGATCTGCCGGGCCCGCGCGGCGTCCAGGCCGTCCAGCGCCGGGCAGGTGGTGTAGAGCACCGGGGCGCCGTTGGCCAGCGCTTCCAGCACGGACAGGCCGAACGTCTCCTGCTTCGACGACGCCACGAACAGGTCCATCGCGGACAGCATCGCGGACACGTCGTGCCGCTCGCCCGCGAAGATCACCCTGTCGGCCACCCCGTGCTCGCGGGCCACCTGCTCCAGGTGCTCCTGCTCGGCGCCCTTGCCCACGATCAGGAGCCTGACCTTGTCCGACAGCAGGGCCGAGGCCGCCTCGATGACCAGATCGAACTGCTTGTTCGGGTCGAGCCGCCCGAGCACGCCGATCAGGTACACGTCCGGGGCGACACCGAACTCATCGCGGATCCGCTGCCGGGCCGTGTCGTCGAACGCCACCCGCTGGAGGTCCACGCCGTTCGGGATGTCGGTCACGCGCTTGCGGCGGACGCCCCAGTTCTCCAGCCGCTCCCGGACCGTGCCGGACACCGCGATGGTCATGTCGGAAAGCAGCTCGGTGCCCAGGTACAGGGCCCGGACGCCGGGCGTCATCTTGCGGCGCTCCAGGTGGGTCTCGCCGATCGAGTGCTCGGTGCTGAGCACCACGGGCGTCCCGGCCAGCCAGGCCGCCGACCGGCCGTACACCTGGGACCGGTACAGGTGCGCGTGCACCACGTCGTACCCGCCGTCCCGGATCAGCCCGCGCAGCCGGAGCAGCGCGGACAGCTGGGTATTCCGGGTCATCCCGATGTCCCGGACCCGGCCGCCGTCGGAGCGGATCATGTCCGCGACGGGACCCGGGTTGTAGAGCGTGATGACCTCGCTGTCGTGCCGGGTGTGCTGCAGGATCGAGCGGAGCTGGAGTTCGGCGCCGCCGACCCCCAGGCCGGTGATCACGTGCAGGACCTTCATGTCAGTTCCCCCCGTGGTGTGGTCGGCCGGTGCTTCGTGGTGGCTTCGGCCGCGATGCTGGTCACGGTGCGGCCCAGCACGGCCAGGTCGAGCCAGGGCGACCAGTGCTCGATGTAGTAGTTGTCGAAGCGGGCCCGGTCGCTGATCGAGGTATCCCCGTTCAGCCCGTGCACCTGGGCCCAGCCGGTCAGGCCGGCGGGCATCCGCTGCCGCCCCGTGTAGCCGGGCACGGCCTGGCCGAACTGCCGGACGAAGTGCGGCCGCTCCGGCCGCGGCCCGACCAGGGACATGTCCCCGCGCAGCACGCTGACCAGCTGCGGCAGCTCGTCGATGTGGGTGACCCGCAGGGCCCGGCCCAGGGCGCCGCACTGCCCGGCGGGCACCGACCAGGACGTGTCCGGGTCACCGTGCCGCCCGAGCGTGCGCAGCTTGACGATCTCGGCGAGCCTCCCCTGCCCGACGACGCGGACCTGGCGGAACAGCGCGGGGCGGCGCAGCGTCAGCCGGACGGCCAGGGCCGCCGCGGCCACCAGCGGGGCCGTCACGAGCAGCAGCACCGCGGCGGCCAGCACGTCGAAGGTCCGCTTGACCGCCCGGCCGAGCGGTGCCTGCGCCGACCAGGCCGACCGGCGCAGCGGGACCAGCGGGATGCCCCACACCTCGTCCTGGCGCCCGCCAGGCATGGCCGTGCCCAGCCCGGGCAGCCGGGTGACCAGGCACACGTCGGCGGCCAGCGCCCGGACCGACCGCAGCAGGCGGCCCAGGTCGTCGCCGAGGTCCGCGGGCGCGCACACGATCACCCGGGTGATACGGGGGGCGCCAGGCTCTGGGCAGCTGTCCCGCACAGCCACCGGGAGCAACCCCAGCTCAGGGTGATCCCCCAGCAGGCTGGCCAGTTCTTCAGCCTCGGGCCCCTCCCCGATCAGCAGGGCCCGCTCGGTCAGCCGGCCGCGGCGGTGCGCCGCGCGCAGCGCAGCGGACACACCGACCCGCGCGGCGATCAGCAGTCCGGCACTCAGGACGGCCAGTCGCAGCGCAGCCCCCGCGCTCATCCAGGGCAGTACCGCGACCACGGGCACCGCCGCGGCGGCTGCAATCCGCCCGGCCTGGTCGGCGACCCGCAGGCAGATCCGCAGCCGGTGCAGCCCGCTGACGGACAGCGCCACGAAGACCAGCCCGGCGTACGCCGCGGCCGGCCATCCGGACCACCCTGAGCGCAGGGCCACCAGGGCGAGGGCAGCACCGAGCGCCGCCACGTCGGCCAGCGGCATGGCCACCGCCGCGGCGACCGCACCGGAGGTCGTCCGGGGCCTGGCCGGGACGTTCTCCGGAGCCACCGCCGGAGCCACCGCCGGGGCGTGTCCGGGGGGCGCCGCGAGGGCGGGTTCCGGGCGGCCCAGGGGGACGCGGCCCGGCCCCGCCGCCCGCGGCGGGCCATGCACGTACTGGGACACACTCACCGTGCTAGCCGGGAGGTTCGCCTGCCCCAGGCAAACCCGCACCGACCGCTCGCCCGGGCCTGCGGCCCAGGCTCGCTCGCCGGTCTGGGACACACTCACCGGCCGGCCCCCACGGCCACGGCCGCGCGGCGGGTGGCCGAGCCGGCCAGCCGCCGGCCCACGGTGCGGGCCGCGTGGTCCGCGCCGTACACGAAGCGCATGACCGGGCCGAAGGTGGGCGCCACTCCCGGGCCGACCACGTAGAGGCCGGGTGCGCTGGTCTGGTAGTCGCGGTCCACCACCGGGGTGCGGGCCACGGTCCGCAGCCGGGACCGCAGCCCGTCGTCCAGGAACGTCAGCCGGCCCAGGTCGGGCCGGTACCCGGTGGCCGCCATCACGTGGTCCGCGGCCACTTCGGTGCGGGCCCCGGTGCTGCCGGCCAGGCCGAGCCGTACGCCTTCCGGCCCGGACACTGCCCAGCTCCAGCGCCTGGCCGGTGAGGATCGGGAACTCGCCCTCGACCCGGCCGCGCAGCCAGCTGGCCCCGGCGGGCCCGAGCTTGGTCCGCGCCCGGTACACCCGGCTGCCCTCAGGCAGGTGCCGGAACAGCCCTGGCTGGGTGGAGTAGAACCAGGTGCCCCAGCCCGAGCCCAGGCCGGCCTCGGGCTCACGGAGGCGCTGCAGCAGCGGCCGCTCGGGAACGAGCGGCACGCCGTTCCACACCACGTTCTGCTTCCGCATCACGATCTGGACCTGGGCCCCGTGCTCGTGCAGCAGCGCCGCCGACTCAAGGGCCGACTGGCCGGCCCCGACCACGGTCACCCGCTGTCCGGTGAACGCCCCCAGGTCGGTGTGGGCCGAGGTGTGCGTGCAGGCCTCGGCGGGCAGCGCGGCCAGCTGATCGGGCAGGTACGCGAAGTGCTCGACGCCCACGGCCACGACCACCTGGCGGGCCCGGAGCGTCTCGCCGTCCTCCAGGGTGAGCTCGTAGCCGTTCCCGGCCGGCGTCACCGAGGCCACCATCAGTTCCTCGACGTCCAGGTCCGCGGCCGCCTGGAACCACTGGCCGTAGGCGACGAACGTGTCCAGCGGGACGGGCAGCCCGTAGTCCGCGTACGGACGCCCGGTCGCCCGGCAGAACGCGCCCAGCGTCAGCTGGCCCGCCGGGTCGGACAGGTTGGACGCGAACCCCTGGGACTTCAGGAACATGCCCCGGGGCATGTTCGCCCGCCACAGGTGCATCGGCTGGCCGAACTGCCGGACGCTCAGGCCGGACCGGCGCAGGTGCGCGGCGACCGAGAGCCCGTACGGGCCTGCCCCCACCATGGCCACATCGGTGATGCCCTTCATACTCTTTCCCCCTCCGTGCTGAACTCGGTGTTGTCCCGCGTGGCCCGGGGCCCGGGACGGTAACGAGGGCCGTCCGCGGCGCGCAGCAGCGCGGACGGACCCCGGGCATTGGATTGACGGGCGCTGGCTTGACGGGCACCGAAGCGGCGGCTCATGCCTCTCCAGGCCATCCGCGCGCACATCAGGCCGAACGGCCGCAGGTCGTCGCGGGCCAGCCAGGCCGCCTCGTCCACCCCGCGCAGCGACCTCGCCCAGGACCGGGGTCCAAGCTCGCCGCGGCGCCAGTATCCGACCGCGCCGAGTGGGTCGTAGTTCTCCACCAGGAACCGCCGGCCCCGGGTCATCTCGCCGACCGCGGCCGGCTGGCCGGTGAGGTCGAGGTACGCGGCCCGGGCCACATCGACGCCGGTGCCGGTGGTGAACAACCGGAACTGGGCGCCGAGCCGCGGGTTGAAGTCCAGCACCTTGTACTGGGCGTCCCGCGGGTCGAAGCGCAGGTCGAGGTCGGCGATCCCGCGGAAGCCGATCGCGGCCGCCATCGCGGTGACCTGCCCGGCCACGCGGCTGTTCGGCACCGCCCGGCCCAGGGTGGTCAGCCCGGCGTAGGCCGGGTAGGAGCGGTCCTTCACCCCGGTGAACGCGGGCACGCACCGTCCGGCCTGGTCCACGTAGCCGTGGAAGAACCAGTCCTGGCCCGGGGCCGGCGGGATGTACTCCTGCAGCATCAGGCCCGGCTCTGTCTCATCAGCACGAGCGCATATCTCCTGCAGTTCCGACGGCGTCCGGACGATCGTGGTACTCCGCAGGTCCTGGCCCGCGTTCGTCCCCCGCCAGGGCGTGGTGAGCTTCGCGATCAGCGGGAATCCTGCCTGCCCGGCGAACCCGGCGGCCTCCCCGGGTGACCAGGCCAGCATGGCCTGCGGGGTGGGCACCCCGAGGTCGCGGCAGAGCTGGAACATCGAGTACTTCCCGGCCAGCTGCCGCGGCAGGTCCGCCGGCGGCCGCGGGAACGCGAACGCGTCCCGCAGCGCGTCCCCGTGCTCGGCCAGGAAGATCGCGCCCGCGTCGTCCGTCGCGTACAGCACCGCCCGGCGGCCGATCCGGCTGGCCAGGTCGAGCAGGCCGGACAGGGTCCGTTGCGGATCATCGGGATGGGGCTGCCAGAAGAAGCGGCCCGCCAGGTAGCGGGAACTCGCGGCGGGGGCCCAGGGCCCCTCGTGCACGCCGTACACCGGCACGCCCAGCCGCCCCAGGCTGCGGATCACGCCCAGGCTCCCGTGGTGCAGCATGTTCTGGTCGAACTTGAGCACCACCGCCGGGGTGCTCCAGTCCGCCGACCGCAGATCGGTGATCATGGCCTGGTCCTCACACCACCGCGCGGTGCGCCGCGCCGGAGAACTGGTACGTGGCGTCGAGCACGACCGGTGCGTTGTCGGCCCAGGAGTAATCCAGCCCGGGGTGCACGGTGTGCACCACGGCCAGGTCGAAGTCCGGCCCCTGCGGGGCCGCCACGCTGCGCAGCTGCCTGCCGCCCGGCAGGTCGAGGGCCGGGATCAGCGGGTCGTAGTAGGAGACCTCGGCGCCTTCCCGGATCAGGCCCTCGATGATGGGCACCGCCGGGGACTCGCGCAGGTCCCGCACGCCGGCCTTGTAGCTGACGCCGATCACGATGACGCGGGCCCCGGCCAGCGCCTGGCCTTCGGCCGCCATCACCTCGCCTGCCCGCTCGATCACCCGTTCCGGGCGCGCCTCGATGGACTTCATGGCCTGCTCGATCAGCGGTGAGGCGTGGTCCCGCGCGTTCAGCTGCCAGAGCAGGTAGTGGGGGTCGCAGGGAATGCAGTGACCGCCCACGCCCGGCCCGGGGAAGACGCCGAGGAAGCCGTACGGCTTGGTGCCCGCGGCCAGCGTGACCTCGATCGGGTCCAGGCCGAGCGTGCCGCACGCGTCGGCGAACTCGTTGGCCAGGGCCAGGGACACGGCGCGGAAGATGTTCTCGTAGAGCTTGGTGGCCTCGGCGGCGTCGGTCGAGCTGACCAGGTACACCGAATCGGTGACCCGGCCGATGACCTCGGCGGCCCGGCTGGTGCACTCCCCGGTGGCCCCGCCGACCACGCGCGGGGTCTCGCTCTGCAGGTGGTCGGCGTTGCCCGGGTCGATCCGCTCGGGGCTGAACGCCACGTTGATGTCGGTGCCCACCATGATCCCCCGCCGCCGCAGCGGCTCGGTGAGCAGCTCACGGGTGGTGCCGACGTAGCTGGTCGAGGTCAGGATGATGATCTGGCCGGGCACGGCGTGCTGGACCACGGCGGCGCACGCGGCCCGCAGCGCGGTCAGGTCCGGGGTCTGGTCGCTATCCACGGGGGTCGGCACGCAGATGATGACCGCCTCGGCGTCGGCGGCCGCGGCCGGGTCGGTGGTGAGCTCCAGGGTCCCGTCGGCCAGGGCGGCGGCCAGCCGCTCCTGGTCGGCGGGGGTCAGGTCCGCCCCGCCGGACGCGATGTCCCGCAGCCGCTGTTCGCTGACGTCGATCCCGACGATCCTCGGGCTTTTGCCGTGCAGTTCCACCGCGGTCGGCAGCCCGACGTACCCCAGGCCGACAATGGCGATCGATCCGCTGCTCACCGATCTGGCGGGCCTGACGGATCCTGCCGTTTCAAAGGTCACCAGCCTGGTGTGCAGCTGGCTCTCCCGCCCATTTACCGCGAGCGAAAGTCGGTGCTCGGCCACTATGCCCCCCTGGGCTCGGGCTAGGCGAAATTCCCCCGACGCCTAGCGCGTTACTTCATGTGCTTTCGACTGTGGCACCGGCCTCCCCCCTGTGGGTCGGCCACAAGGGGTAGGCGGCCTACGCCGAGTGGGGGAAATCAGGCGGCCCGCGCGGACTGGCCTAGCCCGGGCCGGGCCAGCCGGTGCTGCCAGGGAGCCCGTGCTGCCAGGTGAGCCGTGCTGCCAGGTGAGCCGGTGCTGCCAGGTGAGCCGGTGCCGCGCCGCCTTGGCCCACAGCCGGGGGGCGGTGTCCGCTTCCCCGATATACGTCCGGGGCAGCGCGTGCGGGCCGGTGTACGCCGACGGCCAGATGGCGCAGCCATAGTCGTAGCCCGTCTCCCGGACCCGGGCTACCGCGCCGGCGTCGAGGTCGCCGTAGGGGTAGCAGAACCCGCCGACCGGCTCTCCGGTGATGTCCTGCAGGATGCGGCGGCTGCCGCCGACTTCCTCGGCCAGCGCGTCCCCGGCGGCGGGCAGCCGGACATGGCGTAGCCCGTGCGAGCCGATCTCGATCCCGGCCTGGGCCAGGTCCCGGACCTCACGGGCGTCCATCAGCCGTTTACGCGGCCCTTCCGGGTCCCAGGCGTTGTCGCCGCCGAGCCGGCCGGCGATCACGAACACGGTCGCACCGAAGCCGCAGCGCCGCAGGACCGGCAGCGCGTGCCGGGCGAAATCCGCGTAGCCGTCGTCGAAGGTCAGCCCGACCAGGCCCTTCCCGGCTCCCGCTGCCCGGGCGGCGAGCAGCTCCCGGATGGACACCCCGCGCAGGCCCCGCCGGGCCAGCCAGCGCATCTGCTGCCCGAACCGCGGCGGGCTGACCGTCACCAGGTAGGGATCGGCCCGGTACGGCTCGACCGAGTGGTACATGAGCACCAGGGGCATTCCCGGTGCGTTTGCGGTATCGTTCCCCCGGATCAGGCCGTCGTTGATCGCCTGCACCATCATTAGCCCCCCATTACCCCACCTGACGGGTCGCCCCAGCGTCTGGGCAGCCCCGTGCTCCGGCAGCTTAAGGCGGGGGGATACGGAACTGGCTCCTTTCTTTGGCTGGTTTTCCCTACCCCATCTGGGGGTTTCCGCGGGATTACGCCGGCCTGGCCATTGTGACTAATCCATTTGCCCCCGGGCTTGGGGGCGGTGAGGGGTCTGCCGGAGACTAGGGCCACGAGCGTCACCGACGGTTCAAGGAGGCCCCCGTGAGTATCCCCGCAGCAGGTCCCGTGCCCGGCCACCCGATGCCCGCCAACCCGGAGGCGATTTTCACGTACGGCGCGCCGCAGCTGAAGTTCGGCCCCGGTGCCGCCGCCGAGATCGGGTTCGACCTGAGCCAGTACGGCGTGAGCCGGGCCCTGATCGTGACCGACCCGGGAGTCGCCGCGACCGGCATCCCGCAGCGGGTCGCGGACCAGATGGCCCCGTTCGGGATCGAGGCCCGGGTGTTCGCCGGGGTGCACGTGGAACCGACCGACGAGAGCATGACCGCCGCAGCCGGGCAGGCCCGGGCAAGCGGGCCGTGGGACGCGTTCGTGGCGGTCGGCGGCGGGTCGAGCATCGACACGGCCAAGGCCATCAACCTGCTGCTGACCAACCCGGGCGGGCTGATGGACTACGTCAACGCCCCGGTGGGCCAGGCCCGCGCGCCGGTCAACCCGCTGAAGCCGCTGATCGCGGTGCCCACTACCACCGGCACCGGGGCGGAGAGCACCACGGTCTGCGTACTGGACGTGCTCTCGCTCCGGGTGAAGACCGGCATCAGCCACACGCGGCTGCGGCCCGCCCTGGCCGTGGTTGACCCGCTGCTCACCCTCACCCAGCCGGCCGGGGTGACCGCCTCGTCCGGGATGGACATCCTGTGCCACGCGCTGGAGAGCTACACGGCGCGCTGGTACACCAGCGCCGAGCATAAGCAGCCCGGGCAGCGGGTGCCGTACTGCGGCGCCAACCCCATCTCCGACATGTGGTCAGAGAGGGCGATGGGGCTGCTCGCCGGCTCGTTCCGCCGGGCGGTCCGCCACGGCGACGACGACCAGGCCCGCGCGGACATGGCCATGGCGGCCACGTTCGCCGGGATGGGCTTCGGCAACGCGGGGGTGCACATCCCGCACGCCAACGCCTACCCGATCGCGGGCCGGGTGAGCGGCTTTCATCCCAAGGACTACCCGCCGGACGAGGCCATGGTGCCGCACGGCATGTCGGTGGCGCTCACCGCCCCGGAGGCGTTCCGGTTCACCTTCGACGCCGCGCCGGAGCGGCACCTGCGGGCCGCCCGGCTGCTGGCCCCCGGGGCAGAGCGGCCGGCGGACGACGCGGAGTTCCTGCCCCGGGTGCTGACCGGGCTGATGCGCGACATCGGGATCCCGAACGGGGTGGCCGCGGTCGGCTACTCGTCCGGCGACATTCCCGCGCTGGTGGAGGGCGCGCTGCAGCAGCAGCGGCTGCTGGCCTCCAGCCCGAAGCCGGTCACCGCGGACGATCTGGGCGGCATCTTCGAGCGTTCCCTGGAGCTGTGGTAGCGGGCCCCGTCACGACACGATGTCCTTGTTCTGGAAGCGCCGGAAGGCCAGCGCGACGAGCACGATCCCGTAGCAGCCGCATACCGAGGCGCCCTCCACCATGCCGCCCCAGGTGATCTGCGGCTGAACAGCATCCAGCCAGGCGAACTGCCAGTGCGACGGGAGGATCTCCCGCCAGGAACCCAGCGCGGTGACCTGGTCCAGGATCGCGGACAGGATCATCAGGCCCACGGCGCCGCCGACCGCGCCGAGCGGGGAGTCGGTGGACACCGAGAGCAGGAACGCGATCCCGGCCACCGCGACCTCGGTGACCAGCACGTATCCCAGCACGATCAGCATCCGGGCCAGGGCCTGGCCGGGCGGCAGCTGCACCCCGGTGGCCGGGAGCCGGAGCGGGTGCCAGCCGAAGGCGGCCGTCCCGGCGACCAGGGACATCACCGGCAGGGCGACCACCCCGATCGTGGAGTAGGCCAGCGCCACCGCGAGCTTCTGGCGCAGCAGCCGGGCCCGCGGCACCGGCGCGGCCAGCAGGTAACGCAGCGACGACCAGCTCGCCTCGCTGGCCACGGTGTCCCCGCAGAACAGCGCGACCACCACGACGAGCAGGAAGCCGGCCGAGACGAACAGGCTGAACGCCGCGAAGTTGAGGCCCCCCTGGGTGGCCACGGTAACCAGTCCGGGAGTCCCGCTGCCCGCCGCGGGCGGCCCGCTGAGCTCGAATGCGGCGACCAGGATCCAGGGCAGCGCGAGCAGCACCGCGAAGGCCACGATGGTCCGCCAGCGGCGGAGCTGGCGGACGAACTCGACCCGGAACGGCAGCGTGCGGTGAGGGCTGTAGCCCGGGGCGCTCTGGTGCGTCGTTGCGGCCATCATTCGCTCTCCGGTCCCCCGATCAGTGCCAGGAAGGCGTCTTCGAGGCGGCGGCCAGGGCCGACCCGGTCCACCGGGATCCCGGCTCCGACCAGGGCCGCGACCACCGCGGACGGGGCCACCCCGTTGGGATGCACCACGACGCCGTCCGGGTGCGGTTCCGCGGCCTCGATGCCGGCCAGGTCACGCAGGACGGTGACCGCGCGCTGGCCCTGCGAGGTGCCCACGACCAGGGCGCCGCCGTCGCCGGTGATCTCGGTGACCGGGCCGGCCGCGAGGCCCCGGCCGTGGTGCATGACGACCAGGTGCGTGCAGGTCTGCTCGACCTCGCCCAGCAGGTGGCTGGACAGGATGACGGTCCGGCCCGCCGCCGCGTAACGGAGCAGGACCTCGCGCATCTCCCTGATCTGCGGCGGGTCCAGGCCGTTCATGGGCTCATCGAGGACCAGCAGGTCGGGCAGGCCCAGCATGGCCTGGGCGATGGCCAGCCGCTGGCCCATTCCCCGGGAGTATGAGCGCACCCGGCGGTCGACGGCGGGGCCGAGCCCGGCGATCTGCAGGACCTCGTCCAGGTGACCCCCCGCGGCGGGCCGCCCGGTCGCCCGCCAGTACAGGTCCAGGTTGGCCCGGCCGGACAGGTGCGGCAGGAAGCCCGGGCCTTCCACGAACGAGCCCAGCCTGGACAGGGCGGCCGCGCCCGGCCGGACCTCCTGGCCGAAGATCGTGATCGTCCCGGCGTCCGGGTGGACCAGGCCCATCAGCGCGCGCAGCGTGGTGGTCTTCCCGGCGCCGTTCGGCCCCAGCAGGCCGAGGATCTGGCCCGGCTCCACCCGCAGCGACAGCCCGTCCACCGCCAGCTGGCCATCCCGGTACCGCTTGGTGAGGCCGGTGATCTCCAGGGGGACGAGCGGATCGGCGGCGCCGGCGGCCGCGGCGCCGGCGGCCGGGAGGCCGTCGGGGGCCGCCCCGGGCGGGGACGGGGCGGCGCGTGGCCGCCTCCGGGGCCGGGCCAGCAGGATGACCGCCGCCGCGGCCAGCGCCGCGAGCGGCGCGGCCCAGGTCCACCACGGGACACCGCCGCCCGTGATCCGCAGCGCCGGATCGGACGGCACGGACAGGCCCGGGCCGGTCAGCGCCACCCGGTAGGCCGCGGCCGCCGCCGGGCTGGCGTACCCGAAATCGGTACTGGTCAGCACCAGCCGGAGCCGGTGCCCGGCGGCGAACTGATAGTCGATCGCCGGCAGGGTCACGGTGACCGTCCGGCCGGCCGCCGCCCCGGTCACCCGGATCGGCGCGGCCAGCTGGAACGGCAGTGTCGCGTTCCCGGCCTGGTCGACGTCGTACACCTCGGCGAACACGGTGATGTCCGCGGCGCCGCTCACCCGGATCCGGACGGTGGCCGAGCCGGTCTGCTGCAAGGGTGCGGCCAGCGGGGCCGAGGTGAACGCGGCGCTCTCGCCCGGCATGGGCAGGCTCAGGCCCCCGGCCGCCAGGCCCGGCAGTCCTGAGATGGACGGCGGCGCGCCTCCGGGCGGGTTGACGATGGTCTGCGCGGGCCCGCGCAGCCGGACCGCGGTGTGCCTGGTGCCGGCCAGGCCGGGGTAACGCGGTGCGGTGGCCACGCCCAGGACGTCGTTGCCGCTGGACGGGTCGTAGCCCAGGTCCCGGGTCACCGCGAAGGCGGCCTGGCCGGTGGGCACGGACTGACCCGCGCGCGCAGAGTGATCCGCCCTGAACCAGGGATGGCGGCCCCTCAGCCAGCGGTCGAACCATTCCGTGGTGAGCTGGGTTGTCTGGATGGTCTCCTGGTTCCCGCCGTCGTGGCCGCCCGCGAACCACACCATGTCCACCGGGGCACCGTTGCGCCGGATGGCCTGGTAGTTGCCGTTGGCCTGGTCCAGGCCGAAGAGAGAGTCGTCCTCGCCCTGGATCAGCAGCGTCGGCACGTCGATCCGGCTGGCCACGCTGGACGGGCTGGAGCGCCCGAGCAGGGAGATGGCCTGCGGGGTAGCCCGCCCGAGGGTGGCGACCTGCTGGTACATGGCGCAGAGCGAGGGCAGGAAACGGCCGCACAGCGCGGCGGACGTGGCGGCCGACCGGGACGTCTCCGCCTCGTCGGCCACCCCCGCCTGCGGCCCGTACCCCACGGCGCCCTGGGTGAAGAGCAGGCCGGCCCACTGCTTCTTGAACACGCCGCCGGCCGGGCCGCCGCCGGCCGGGCCGCCGCCGGCCGGGCCGCCTCCGGCCGCGTCGGGGAACAGCGCGCTGGCCAGGTTGTACCAGGTGGCCTGGGGGACGATCGCGTCGATCCGGTGGTCGTAGGCGGCGGCGAGCAGCGCGATGGCTCCGCCGTATGACGCGCCGGTAATGCCCACCCGCGGATCTCCCGGCCCGTCCAGCAGGACCCGGGGCTGCCGGGCCAGCCAGCTGACCAGCTGCTCGACGTCCCGGACCTCATAGTCAGGTGAGTCGAGGGCGACCTGCCCCGTGGACCGGCCGAACCCTCGGGCCGACCAGGTGAGCACCGCGAAGCCGGCCCGGGCGAGCTGCTCGGCCTCCGGCCGGACCGCGTCCTTGGTCTCCCCGAACCCGTGCGCGAGCAGGATCGCCGGTACCCGGCCGCCACCCGGCGGGGTGAAGAACGTAGCGTCCATCCAGACGTGCTGGCTGCGGCCCGGCCCGTCGGTCACCGGGATCCGCAGCGTCCGCGCGGTGACCGGCACCGGCTGGCGGACCGCGATGATCACTGTCACCGCCGCGGCCACCAGGACGACGGCCGTGACCGCCAGCGCGGCGAGCTTGCGGCCACGGGGGTGGCTGCGAAAATCCATGACTGGGACGGTAGCAACGCGGCCCGGCTCTTCCGGGCCGCGTCACAGCGGCTTCACAGCAAAGTGAGAGCGCGGGAAGGCGGACCATGAGCATCGAAGTGCTCATCGAGCGGATGGAAACGCTGCTCGGTCCCCTGGAGGAAGCCGGCGACGCACGGCGCTTCTTTCACGCGACGTACTTGCGCACCACCCGGGCGGTCCGCGATGCGCTGCGGGCCGGGCTGTTCGCCGACCCGGAGTGGGTGGAGCGCTGGGACGTCGCGTTCGCGGACCTGTACCTCGGCGCGCTGGCCGCGAACTCCGGCGGCGGGGTGGTGTCGCGGCCCTGGACGGTCGCGTTCCGGGCCGCCCGGGAACAGCCGGACGCGCCCGCCCTGCGGCACGTCCTGCTGGGCATGAATGCGCACATCAACTACGACCTGCCGCAAGCCCTGCTCGCGGTGATCAGCACGACGGAGTTCGCGGACCCGGCCGTCACCGGACGGCGCCGCGCCGACCATCAGCGCATCGACGAGGTGCTGTCCCGCCGGGTCGGCGCGGAAGATGAGGAACTGGCCCGGACCGGCAGCCCGCGCTCCCGGATGGACACCCTGCTCGGGCCGGCGAACCAGGCGGCCAGCCGCCGCTTCCTGCGGGAGTCCCGGGTGAAGGTGTGGCACAACGCCGTGGCCCTCAACGCTGCCCGGGCCCGCGGTCCCGCCGTCTACCAGGAGCGGCTCGGCGACCTGGAGGCCCTGAGCGCCACCCGGGTCGCGGAACTGGTGCGCCCAGGGCAGGTGCTGCTGCGGCTCGCAGTGCACGGCTTCGGCGTCCGTCTGCCGGGCCCCAGCGGGGCCATCACGTCCGGCGGCCCTGGGTGAGCTATTACCGGCGGGACTGGCCGGGGCTGCCACCTTGCACCAGCTATTAACCCGCCGGCCCGGCACCGCTGGCGGCCCAGTGCCACGCCATGGGACCAAGCCGGTCCCCGTCAGGCTTGGTCATGTCCGGGCACAAGGACCGCACCGGGCCCGCCTGCCGCGCCCTCCTCAATGTGGCGGGGCGGCCTCCTTTCTCAATTGAACGACACTGCGGGTATAAGTGCAAGATGCAGTGCACATTGCACAGCTGTTTGCAATGTGGGGTTCACTTAAAGCTCCACCAGGCACTACGCTCTAAGGGAGTTACACCACCGGCGACCTCCAGCGGCCGGGGAGATGAACAGATGCCTGATTTAGGCGGTCAGTCTGTCCGGCGGCGGCGCCTGGCGGCCGAACTGCGCCGACTGCGCGAGCGAACCGGGCTGACCGGTGATCAGGTTGCCGAGCGCCTGGACTGGTCGGGCTCCAAGATCAGCCGTATCGAGCTGAACCGGATCGGCGTCAAAGTCGCCGACCTCAGGAAGCTCCTTGATGTCTATGGGGTTAGTGCCGCTCATCGCGGCGAGCTAGAAGCTCTGGCCACCGAAACCCTGGGGACCGGCGTCCGTGAAGTCCCGTCGTCCGCTCTCACCGCGGAACTCTCGTCCTACATCAACGAAGAGACCGAGGCCAAATCGGTCTGGAACTGGGAGCCGCAGATCGTTCCCGGGCTCCTGCAGACAGAACGTTATGCCCGGGCGATCATTGACGGCTGGGCGTCGATAATGCCGACGACCCGCGAAGAGATCGAGCGGCGGGTTGGGGCCCGGCTGGCCCGGCAGCGGCTCCTGACCCTCGATACGCCCCTTGATCTATCGGCGGTGGTAGACGAATCGGTGCTGTACCGGAAGATCGGTGACCGCTCCGTCATGCGAGAACAACTGGACCACCTCATCGAGGCTTCTGAGTTTCCCAATGTCCGGCTGCAGGTTCTGGCTCTCGGCGGGGAGCACCCCATCGGGACCGGATCCTTCAGTTATATGCAGTTTACCCAGCGGCACGAGATACCACTCAACGACATTGTCAACGTCGAGCAACTCACCCGCAATTATGACGTACAGCAGGAATCAGGCACCCTGCAGTACCAGCTGGCGTTCCGGCGGCTCTCAGCACTCGCCCTGCCGCCCGCCGAATCCCGCCAAGTGATAGCCGCAGCCGTACGGGAAATCTGGTCCTGATATCTCCCCTCAGCCGGCAGGGTTTTCGCGGTGAGCCTATTCAGGAAAGAGCATGCCGCCCGTTCTTGACGTTAACCAGAAAGTGGCTCCAGGCACCGTGATCAAAGATCAGGACCGGGCTGTTCGCGTCCTTTGAGTCCCGGACCCCGACGCTG
Source organism: uncultured Actinomycetes bacterium (assembly GCA_963723595.1). Taxonomy (GTDB): domain Bacteria; phylum Actinomycetota; class Actinomycetes; order Streptosporangiales; family Streptosporangiaceae; genus RYN-230. Next base: position 446,943 of record CAVRRQ010000006.1, on the reverse strand, counting down.
CTGGCGGGAAGCGCCGCGACCTCGACGCAGTTCCCGTTGTGCGCACTCCAGGAACTCTTCTTCCAGGTAACGGCGGCGCCCAGGCTGGGAGTGGGCCCCAGACCCAGTTCAGCGCCGCCCTGCTGGCCAGAGTGGTCCCGGCCTGCTCGTTCCATTGCTACCCCCACGACTCTTGAAGCCCTGGGCGCATACCACAGGGCTTCGGCTTGGCACGGTGAGCCGCGGCGGGGAAGAGCCGGCGGAGCCCTTGTCGGATGCCGCCGGCACGGCAAGCCTGCCGCGATGACGGTAATTTAGCGGCCGGCCCGGCCCTTAGGGGTGAGAATTCGAAGTTCACAGTCTGTTAACTCGAGCTAGTCGCCGAACTGTGACCTTAAGTGGTGTTTGTCTAGCGTGCGACTGGGCCGCCCTATGACTGGCAGGCCATTAACCCAGGTCCGGCATGCACCGAATTGCCCAACCAGACACTGCGCGCCAGAACGCTCACCCCGGGACACTCAGCCCCAGACCTCCTGGGCGACCTTGACGATGAGCTCGAGCTTGGCCACTTCCTCGTCGTAGGTCAGCGCGTTGCCCTCGACCGTGGACGAGAACCCGCACTGGCCCGACAGGCACAGCTGATCCAGCGGCACGAACCGCGCCGCCTCGTCGATCCGCCGCTTCAGGTCGTCCGGGTTCTCCAGCCCGCCAACCTTCGTGGTGACCAGCCCCAGGACGACCATCTTCCCGGGCGGCACGAAGCGCAGCGGCTCGAATCCGCCGGACCTCTCGTCGTCGTACTCCAGGAAGAACCCGTCCACGTTCAGCTCGCCGAACAGCGCCTCGGCCACGAAGTCGTAGCTGCCGGACGCGGCCCAGGAGGACTGGAAATTGCCCCGGCACAGGTGAGTGGTCACGGCCATGCCCTCGGGCTTGCCGGCCAGGGCCGCATTGACCTGCTTGATGTAGCGCAGGTGCAGGTGCTCGGCGTCGTCGCCGCGGGCGGCGATCTCGGCCCGCTGCGCGGGGTCGTTGAGGTAGGCCAGGCTGGTGTCGTCGAACTGGAGGTAGGTGCAGCCCAGCGCGGCCAGCCGGGCCACCTCGTCGGCGTAGGCCGCGGCCAGGTCGGTCCAGAACTCCTCGATGTCCGGGTACACGGCCGGGTCGATCATGGCCGGGCCGCCCCGGTAGTGAACCATGTTCGGCGACGGGATGGTCTGCTTGGGAACGGCCGTGGTCACCACCGACTTCAGGTACTCGAAGTCCGGGCCGAAGATCGTGTGGTCCAGGCCGACCTTGCTGGTTCACGGTCAGCGCGGCCGGGGTGTACTCGATGTCCCCGGACGGATTGTGGAACTTGACCGACAGGTTCCCCGGGGCCTGGCCGATCCCGCCCAGCTGGTAGATGAAGTCCATGTGCCACGAGGCGCGGCGGAACTCGCCGTCGGTGGCCGACTGCAGGCCCACGTTCTCCTGCAGCTTGACCACGTCGGCGATCGCGGCGTCCTCGGTGGCCCGCAGCTGCCCGGCCGGGATCCGCCCGGCCGCGAAATCCTCCCGGGCCGCCAGCAGCCCGGCCGGCCGGAGCAGGCTGCCCACGTGGTCGGCGCGGAACGGCGGCGTGGTGCGAGCGCTCATGATTCTCCTGTGCGTTAGGGCCCTTACCGGGACTGTGCTTCAAACAGCCTGTGCTTCGACCAGCGCCCGCTCCACCAGGACCCGGGCGAGATGCTCACGATAAGCCGGACTCGCGTTGATGTCATCGCCGGCGCTGGTCCCCTCGGCGGCGTGCGCGGCGGCCTCCGCGGGCGCCGCCCCGGCGGCCAGCGCGCTCTCCACCCCGGCGGCCCGTAGCGGCGTGCCCGCCATGTTCACCAGGGCGACCGCGCGGCCCTGCACCGCGACCCCGACGATGGCCCAGTCGATGGCCCGCTTGGTGAACTTCTGGAACGACCAGCCGGCCGCGGCCGGCGCGGGCACCGGGACCCGGATCTCGGTGAGCAGCTCGCCGGGCTCCAGCACGGTCTCGAACAGGCCCTGGAAGAAGCCGGCGGCCGGGATCTCCCGGGACCCGGCCGGCCCGCGGGCCACCAGCGTGGCGTCGAGGGCCAGGACGGTGGCGGGCAGGTCGGACGCGGGATCGCTGTGCGCCAGCGACCCGCCGATGGTGCCGCGGTGGCGGACCTGGGGGTCGCCCACCTGGCCGGCGGCGTGCGCGAGCAGCGGCACGGACCGGGCCAGCACCCCAGAATGCTCCAGGTCGTGGTGGCGGGTCAGCGCCCCGATCGCGATGTGCCCGTCCTCTTCGCGGATGTAGCTGAGCTCCCGCACCGGCCCGAGGTCGATGAGGACCTCCGGCATGGCCAGCCGCAGTTTCATCAGCGGCAGCAGCGAATGGCCGCCGGCCAGGAACTTGGCGTCGTCGCCGAACTCACCGGCAAGATCAAGAGCTTCCGCAACGGAATCCGCGCGACGGTAGCGCAGCGGCGCCGGGATCATCGGGCGGACTCCCCGGGCGCGGAACCCAGCCCCGGGCGCCCGGCTGCAGCCAGAACGGCCCGGACGATGTTGTGGTACCCGGTGCACCGGCACAGATTGCCTTCCAGACCCTCCCTGACCTCGCGCTCAGTCGGATCAGGGTTTTCCCGCAGCAGCGACACCGACGCCATGACCATCCCCGGCGTGCAGAACCCGCACTGCAGCCCGTGCTCGGCGCGGAACGCGCGCTGCATGGGGTGCAGTTCGCCGTCCGGGCCGGCCAGCCCTTCCACGGTGGTCACCTGGCGGCCCTCCGCCTGGGCCGCGAGGACGGTGCAGGACTTGACCGACTCGCCGTCGAGCAGGACAGTGCACGCGCCGCAGGAGGTGGTGTCGCAGCCGACGTTGGTGGCGGTCAGGCCGGCCGTCTCGCGCAGGAAATGCACGAGCAGCATCCGGTCCTCCACCTCGGCCGCCACAGGCGCACCGTTGATCATCACTGTGACCTTCACGCGCTGCCTTTCGCCTCGTTGATCGCGGCCCAGACCCGCTGGGGGGTGGCCGGCATGTCGATGTGCCGCACCCCGAGGTGCGCGACCGCGTCGATGACCGCGTTGTGCACGGCCGGGGTGGCGCCGATCGTGCCCGGCCTCGCCGATGCCCTTGACCCCGAGCGCGTTCACGCTGGTCGGAGTCTCCATCGCGAGCAGCTCGAAGGACGGCAGCTCGGTGGCCGTGATGGCCGCGTAGTCGGCCAGCGTGCTGGTCAGCGGGTTGCCCTCCGGGTCGTACCGCATCTCTTCCAGCAGCGCCTGCGCCGCGCCCTGGGCGATGCCGCCATGCCGCTGGCCCTCGGCCAGCACCGGGTTCAGCACCGTGCCGGCGTCGTCCACGGTGACGTGCCGGATCAGGGTGGCTTTCCCGGTCTGGGTGTCCACCTCGACCAGGGCCAGGTGCGCCCCGAACGGGAACGTGGGACTGTCCGCGCGGAACTCCACGTCGGCGGCCAGCCCGGCCGGCCCGGCCTGCGCGGCCACCTCCGCCCAGCTCAGCGCGGTGTCCGGGTCGCCGCGGACCTGCCAGGTGCCGGTGGAGGTGTCCAGTTCCAGGTCCGCCTGGCTGGCCTCGATCATGCCCGCCGCCACCTCGCGGGCCTGGTCCTTTACCTGGAGCGTGGCCTGATGGATCGCGGTGCCGCCCAGCTGCAGGGACCGGGAGCCGAAGGTCCCGATCCCGGTGGGCACCTGATCGGTGTCCCCGTGGATCACGGTGATCTTGTCCATCGGGATGCCGAGCTGGTCGGTGACCAGCATCGCGAACGCGGTCTCGTGGCCCTGGCCGTGCGGGGAGCTGCCCGTGTACACGGTGGACGCCCCGGTGTCGTCCACCACGACCCGGGCCGTCTCGCCCCCGCCATCCCCCGCGGTGATCTCCACGTAGGTGGCCAGGCCGATGCCGAGCTGGATCGGGCCGCCCCCGGCGCGCCGCCGCGCCTGCTCCTGGCGCAGCTCGTCATACCCGGCCCCGTCCAGCACCGCGTCCAGCGCGGCCGCATACTTGCCGGTGTCGTAGACCGCCCCGCTCGCGGTGGTGTACGGGAACGCCTCCGGCGCCACCACGTTCCGCCGCCGGACCTCGGCCGGGTCCATCCCGATCTCCGCGGCGAACAGGTCCACGGCCCGCTCGATAGCGGCCGTGGCCTCGGGCCGTCCCGCGCCGCGGTAGGCGCCGATCGGCATGGTGCTGGTCAGCACCGAGCGGAACGCGGCCCCGCAGTACGGCAGGTCGTACACGCCGCTGGCCATCAGCTGGGTCAGCCCGGGCAGGAACGTGGCCCCCCGCGGGTAGGCCCCGGAGTCCTGCACGATGTCCAGGTGGTAGGCGAGGATCCGGCCGTCCCGGTTCCCGCCGATCGTGATCGTGTGCCGCTGCGCCCGGCCGTGCACCATACCGAGCAGGTTCTCGTTCCGGGTCTCCACCCAGCGCACCGGGCGGCCGGTGTGCTTCGCCGCCCAGGCCACGATGATCGTGTCCCGGTCGAGTGGCGATCTTGGCCCCGAAGCCGCCGCCCACATCGGGCGCCATGACCCGGACCGCGGCCGCGTCCAGCCCCACCGCCGCAGCCAGCGCGTCCCGGGCCAGCTGCGCGTTCTGGGTGCTGGCCCACAGGGTCAGCCGGCCGCCGGCCCAGCGGGCCGCGGCCGCCCGGCCCTCCAGCGGCAGCGGCGCGAGCCGCTGGTTGGGGAACGTGCGCCGGACCACGACCTCGCACCCGTCGAACGCGCCCGGCGGGGCGGGCTCACCCCCGGTGCTGATCACGTTGGAGTCGGTCCCGTCGAACAGCAGGGTGCCGCCGGCCAGTGCGTCGTCGAAGTCCACCACCGCGGGCAGCGGATCGTAGTCCACGCTGACCAGTTCGGCCGCGTCCTCGCCCTGGTAGGCCTGCTCGGTGACCACGATGGCGACGGCCTCGCCGACGTAGCGGACCCGGTCGGTGGCCAGCAGCGGCTCGGTGATCGGCCGGCCGCCGCCAGCCGGGATGTCGTCCATGTCGGCCGCGGTCAGCACGGCCACCACGCCGGGCGAGGCCAGGGCCGCCTCCGTGTCGATGCCGGTGATCCGGGCGTGCGCGATGGGGCTGCGGGTGAACGTGATCCGTGCCGCCCCGTCCAGCTCCGGGATCCGCAGATCATCGGTATAGACCCCGCCCCGCGTCAGCAACCGCGGGTCCTCAGTCCGCACCACCCGTGTACCCAAGATGCTCACGGTGTTTCCTCCGGTGTTCGCGCCGTCCGGCGACCAGAACCCCACCGGCCACTCGGCCGGGCCTGACGGCCCACCCTCGCGAGCCGGAACCGGACGTCGCTCACCAGGGCCGGTCTCCTCTTCTCGTGTGTGCCCTCACCCTAGACATCTCCCTCGGGCCGGCCAAAAGCGGCATACCCACCCAGAAGTCCCTCGGCCGCGGTGAGGTCGGCGTCCAGCGGCCGATCGGCCGTCCGCGGGTCGAGCACCGCGTCCGCGGCGTCGAACGCGGCCCGCAGCGGCCCGCCCGGCGCCGGCGCCCGGTCCTGCATCCGGAGCACCCGGACCGCGGCCGCCAGCTCGCAGGCCAGCACGGCCCGGTACGCGGCCACCGCGTCGGTGCTGGCCCGGGCAGACTGGGTGGAGAAGCCGGCGTGCTCTTCCACCCCGCGGGACAGCACCGCGCTGCCCAGCGCGGCCGGGCTGGCGAAACGGCGCAGGTCCGCCACGGCGGACTGCGCGACGTACTCCAGGATCATCACGCCTGAGCTGGCCGGGTCGTCCGCGGCGAACGCGTGCAGGCCGGTGAAGGACGGCTCGACCAGGGTGCCCAGCCGGGCGGCGGACAGCGCGGCGGTCTGGAACAGCGCCGCGCGGGCCGAGTCGAGGGCCAGCCCGGCGTAGGCGGCGTGGAAGTTGCCGTTGTGCCACACCGCGTGGCCGGCCGGGTCGACCACCGGGTTCTCGCTGGCCGAGTTGAGCTCGGTGGTCACCACCTGGGTGGCGTACCCCAGCGAGTCCGCCGCCGGGCCGTGGACCTGAGGGAACGCCCGGTAGCCGTACGAATCCTGAACCCGGGTGGCCGGGTGCGGGTCACCGTCCAGCAGGGTCCGCATCCGGCTGGCCACCCGCTGCTGGCCGGCCGGGCGGCCCCGGTGCACGGCGGGCGCGTACGGCTCCAGCGAGCCGCGCACCGCGAGCAGCGACAGGGCCGCGATCACCACCGCGGAGCGGACCAGGACGCCCAGCTCGTGGCAGGCCAGCGCGGCCTCACCGAGCGTGGCGGCGTTGCTGCTCATGAATCCGAGTGCTTCGGCTGGCCGGAGCGGGAACCGCGGCGGCGGCCCGGTACCGGTGCGCCAGGCCCGCTCGCCGAGGAGGCATAGCCCGGTGGACGCCAGCGCGGTCAGGTCGCCGGTGCCGATCGCCCCGTACAGCGGCACGGGCGGCGTGAAGCCCCGGTTGAGGGCGTCCGCGAGAACCTCCAGCACCGCCGGGTCCACCCCGGAACCGCCCGCGCCGATCTGGTTCAGCCGGGTCACCAGCATGGCCCGGCCCAGATCGGCGGGCTGCAGCGGGCCCGACCCGGCGGCGTGGCTGCGGAGCAGCCGCAGACCGTGCTCGGCCAGGTCATCCTGGTCCAGCCCGACGTTGCGGTTCGCGCCGACCCCGGTGGTCCGGCCGTACACCGGCCGCCGGGCGGTCACGTCCCGGGCGGTCTCCCACGCGGCGCGGGCCGCCGTGACCGCGTCCGGCGCGACCGTGACCGGCGCCTCGTCCCGGGCCACCGCCGCGACCCCGGCGCACGTCAGCGACGCCCCGTCGATGATGATCCCGGGGCGCGTCACCGGGCGCGCTCGTGGTCTTCGTTGCGGATGATTTTCGCCTTTCCGTGCTCCGCCGATTCACGTGGCTGACCAGGCAGGATACGTGACGCCATGGGCGGCGCTTTACGTACCGGGCGATTACCGCATTTCACCCGGCGCCGATCGCTAGCATGATTCGCTGATGCCAGGCGGCCGGCCCGTAGGCCGGCGGCCGAATATACAGGCGGCGGGCCCGTAGGCCGGCGGCCGAATGCAGAGGTGGCGCGATGACCGCCCGCGGATCCCGTGGCTCGTCACTCGCCGTCAGCGTGCTCATCACCGTGCTCGCGGTGGCGGCGGCCGTGTTCCTGGCCGTCCGGCTGCCCGGCCGGGCCGGCGAGACGGCCGACAAGGCCGCCGCAAGCGCGTTGCCGTCACCGGCCTCCGAGGGAGTCAAGGCGGTCCCGGTCACCCCCCGGCCGTCGCCCTCCACCGCCCAGGCGACCCAGGCCCATCACCGGCACCGGGAGTCGCCCAGCCCGGCGGCCACGGCCCGGGGAGTCTCGCCGGGCATGACGCCGGCCCCGGCCAGCACCACCCCAGCGGCCGGCCAGTCCCCGGCCGGGCCGTCCCCGGCGGGCCAGTCCGCCGCCGGCCAGCAGGTGCTGGCCCTGATCAACCAGGCGCGGGCCCAGGCGGGGCTGTCCGCCTACACGATCAGCTCCGGCCTGGACACCAGCGCCGCCCGGCACACCTCGGTGATGGCCGGGGGCTGCGGCCTGTCGCACCAGTGCCCGGGCGAGCCGGCCCTGGGGGCCCGGGAGTCCGCGGCGGGGGTGCACTGGACCGCGGCCGGGGAGAACATCGGTGAGGGCGGCCCGGTGGCGGACACCCCGGCGGCGATCGCCCAGATGGCCGTCGGGCTGACCCAGAGCATGCTGGACGAGAAGCCGCCCGACGACGGTCACCGGCTCAACATCCTCAGTTCCGCGTTCACCCACGCCGGGATCTCCGTGTACCGCGACAGTTCCGGGACCGTGTGGATGACCCAGGACTTCTCTAACTAAAACTGCCCTGGGCACACCCCTCGCGCTACTCGTCGTAGTGGCTCGGCGGGAAGGAGCCTCGTTCCCCGGGCAGCTCACCCTCGGCCTTCTCCCGCTCGATCTCTGCTCTTTCCTCCTGGTACTGCTCGGACTCGGTGATGTCCGTCGGCACCGGATCGTCGGTGGCCGCCGGGACCTCATCGGGCTCGTAAGGATCGATCCCGGCGTCTACCCGCTCCTCCTCGGTCAGCTCGGCGAGCTGGTCGTCGTCGGGGCGCGCGGACAGGCCACCGTGCTCACGGCGGTCCCGGTGGAAAGCCGACGGCTCGGCTGGCGGCGGATCGGGCAGCTCGCTCATGGCTCCTCCAGGGCATGCGGGAAAGATCGTCAGTTTCTCACGCTACGCCCGTGCGGCGGCGGCGGACCTCGCCGGGCGGGGGCGCGGGAGGTCCGCTGCCCGGGCGGGATGGCCGGAATCAGCCGGGCCCGGCGGTTGTTTTACCGGAGCCTAATCATCACCATTGGAGTGCGGAACGTCTGTGGCTAGAGGAATCGTCGTCCGTGGGGCCCGTGAGCACAATCTGAAGGATGTGTCGCTGGAGCTGCCGCGGGATTCCATGATCGTGTTTACCGGGTTGTCGGGGTCGGGGAAGTCGAGCCTGGCGTTTGACACGATTTTCGCGGAGGGGCAGCGGCGGTATGTGGAGTCGCTGTCGGCGTATGCGCGGCAGTTCCTGGGCCAGATGGATAAGCCGGATGTGGATTTCATCGATGGGCTGAGCCCGGCGGTGTCGATTGACCAGAAGGCGGCCAGCCGGAATCCGCGGTTGACGGTGGGGACGATCACGGAGGTGTATGACTACCTGCGGCTGCTGTATGCGCGGGTGGGGCGGCCGCATTGCCCGGTGTGCGGGCGGCCGATCGCGCGGCAGGCGCCGCAGCAGATCGTGGACCGGGTGCTGGAGCTGGAGGAGGGGGCCCGGTTCCAGGTGCTGGCGCCGGTGATCCGGGGCCGTAAGGGCGAGTACACCGAACTGCTCCGCGAACTGCAGGTGAAGGGGTACTCGCGGGCCCGGGTGGACGGCACGGTGATCCGGCTGGACAGCGTGGCCAGCGGGGAGGCGGGGGAGCTTCCGGCGCTGAAGAAGTACGAGAAGCACACCATCGAGGTGGTGGTGGACCGGCTGGCGGTCAAGGCTGACGCGCGGCGGCGGCTGACCGACTCGGTGGAGACGGCGCTGGGGCTCTCGGGCGGGGTGGTGCTGCTGGAGTTCGTGGACCTGGCTGAGGATGACCCGCACCGGGAGCGGATGTATTCGGAGCATCTGGCGTGCCTGTATGACGATTTGTCGTTTGAGGAGCTGGAGCCGCGGTCGTTCTCGTTCAACTCCCCGTGGGGGGCGTGCCCGGACTGCACGGGCCTGGGGACCCGGATGGAGGTCGACCCTGAGCTGGTCGTCCCGGACCCGGATAAGACCCTGGCCGACGGCGCGATCGGCCCCTGGAGCGGCCGGCCCCTCCGGCGACTACTTCTCCCGGCTGATCCGAGGCGCTCGGGGAGACGCTGGGCTTCGGCATGGACACGCCCGTGGTCCAGGCTCCCGGCCGCGGCCCAGCATGCCCTGCTGCACGGCTACGACCAGCCCGTGCATGTGCACTTCAGCACGGCCCGGGGCCGGGAACGGTCCTACGACGCGACGTTCGAGGGCGCGATCCCGTTCATCGAGCGGCGGCACGCCGAGGCCGAGTCGGACTCCAGCCGCGAGCAGTTCGAGGGCTTCATGCGCGAGATGCCCTGCCCGGCCTGCCAGGGGACCCGGCTCAAGCCCATCGCCCGGGCCGTGACCGTGGCCGGCCGGCCATCGCGCAACTCTGTGCGCTGCCCCTCAGCGAGCTGGCCACCGAACTGCCGGCCCTGGACCTGACCGGCGCCGACGCGCAGATCGCCGCGCCCATCCTGGCCGAGATCGGCACCCGCCTCGCGTTCCTGCTCGACATCGGCCTGGACTACCTGGCCCTGGACCGGGCCGCCCCCACCCTGGCGGGCGGGGAGGCGCAGCGGATCCGGCTGGCTACCCAGATCGGGTCGGGGCTGGTCGGGGTGCTGTATGTGCTGGATGAGCCGTCGATCGGGTTGCATCAGCGGGATAACCACCGGCTGCTGGAGACCCTGATCCGGCTGCGGGACCTGGGCAACACGCTGATCGTGGTCGAGCATGACGAGGACACCATCCGGGCCGCGGACTGGGTGGTGGACATCGGCCCCGGCGCCGGTGAGCACGGCGGCAGCGTCGTGGTCTCCGGCCCGGTGGAAGAACTGCTGGCCAGCCAGGAATCACTGACCGGGGCCTACCTCACCGGGCGGCAAGCCGATCCCGGTGCCGCGCGGCCCGGCGCAAGCGGTCGAAGTCCCGGGAGATCGTGGTGCACGGGCGCCAGTGAGCACAACCTGAAGAACGTGGATGCGGCGTTCCCGCTGGGGTTGTTCATCGCGGTCACCGGGGTGTCGGGGTCGGGGAAGTCCACCCTGGTCAACGACATCCTCTACCACGCCCTGGCCCGCGAGCTGCACGGCGCCCGGACCGTCCCGGGCCGCCACGTCCGGGTCACCGGCATGAGCCACCTGGACAAGGTGGTGCACGTGGACCAGGGCCCGATCGGGCGGACCCCGCGGTCCAACCCGGCCACCTACACCGGCGTGTTCGACCACGTCCGGAAGCTGTTCGCGGCCACCACCGAGGCCAGGGTCCGCGGCTACCAGCCCGGCCGGTTCTCCTTCAACGTCAAAGGCGGCCGCTGCGAAGCCTGCTCCGGCGATGGCACCATCAAGATCGAGATGCAGTTCCTGCCCGATGTGTACGTGCCCTGCGAGGTGTGCCACGGCGCCCGGTACAACACCGACACCCTGGCCGTGCACTACAAAGGCAAAACCATCGCCGACGTGCTGGACATGCCCATCGAGGAAGCCGCCGCCTTCTTCGCCGCGATCCCCGCCATCCACCGCCACCTGCAAACCCTCACCGACGTCGGGCTGGGCTACGTCCGCCTCGGCCAGCCCGCCCCCACCCTGTCCGGCGGCGAAGCCCAGCGAGTCAAACTCGCCTCCGAACTGCAGCGCCGCTCCACCGGCCGGACCATCTACGTCCTGGACGAGCCCACCACCGGGCTGCACTTCGAAGACATCCGCAAACTGCTGGGCGTCCTGGGCCGCCTCGTCGACGGCGGCAACACCGTCATCGTCATCGAGCACAACCTCGACGTCATCAAAACCGCCGACCACGTCATCGACCTCGGCCCCGACGGCGGCTCCCGCGGCGGCCACATCATCGCCACCGGCACCCCCGAACAGATCGCAGCCACCGAAACCAGCCACACCGGGGCGTATCTGGGCGCCTTGCTCGCCGGCCAGGACGGCGCGGCCAGCTCGGACACCCGCACCACTCCGGCCGCCGCGTAGCCCCGGGAATACCCCCGGGGGCTTCCCGGTTGTCCCGGTTGCATCCGCGGAGCGGGGCGGGCCCGGCAGCTAATACGGGCCGCCTTAATGGCATCCGCGCGCATGAGCACGGTTTTCCGCCAATCGGCACACCGCTTTTCCCGGTCATAGTCATGTCCGCCGAGAGCGAAATACACGTCCGCTGAAGGCGAAACGATTACCGGAAACAAACCCGGCTGCCGTGCGTTGAAGCGTAAACCACAAGCTGAATTCTCAGGAAGTGAGCAATGAGCGAAACACTCGCCCTGCCGGTGCTGCCGCTGGACGACTCAGTGGTGCTGCCGACCATGGTGGTGCCGCTGGACACCTCCGCCGCGGAAGCGCGCGCCGCGATCAGCGCCGCGCAGATGTCCGCCGCGGTGCCTGGGGCGGCCGACGCCACCCCGCACGTCCTGCTCGTTCCCCGGCTGGAGGGCAAGTACTCCGCGCTGGGCACGCTCGGCGCCGTCGAGCAGATCGGGCGGCTGCCCAGCGGTGAGCCTGCCGCGGTGATCCGCGGCCTGTCCCGGGTGCGGATCGGCGTCGGCACGACTGGGCCCGGTGCGGCCCTCTGGGTCGAGGGCACGGTGGTCGACGAGCCGCCGGCCAGCCCCCGCGCCCAGGAACTGGCCCGTGAGTACCGCGGGCTGGCCGCCACCATCCTGCAGAAGCGGGGCGCGTGGCAGGTGGTGGACGCGCTGCAGCGGATCACGGACCCGTCGGCCCTGGCCGACAGCGCCGGCTACGCCGGTTACCTGTCCCAGGAGCAGCGGCTGGAGCTGCTGGAGACCATCGACCCTGAGCAGCGGCTGCAGCTGCTGACCGGGTGGGCCCGGGACCAGCTCGCCGAGCTGGACGTCGCGGAGACGATCCAGAACGACGTCCGCGAGGGCATGGAGAAGCAGCAGCGTGAGTTCCTGCTCCGCCAGCAGCTGGCCGCCATCCGCAAGGAGCTGTCCGAGCTGGACGGCGAGCCGGGCACCGAGGAAGAGGACTACCGGGCCCGCATCGAGGCCGCCGCGCTGCCGGAGAAGGTGCACGAGGCCGCGATGAAGGAAGCGGCCAAGCTGGAGCGCGCCTCGGACCAGTCGCCGGAAGGCAGCTGGATCCGGACCTGGCTGGACACGGTGCTGGAGATCCCGTGGAACGAGCGGAGCGACGACGCCTACGACATCGCGGGCGCCCGGGCGATCCTCGACGCGGATCACGCCGGCCTGGATGACGTCAAGGAGCGGATCATCGAGTACCTGGCCGTGCGCAAGCGCCGGTCCGACAAGGGCCTGACCCTGGTCGGCGGGCGGCGCAGCGGCGCGGTCCTGGCCCTGACCGGGCCGCCCGGGGTCGGCAAGACCTCACTCGGCGAGTCGGTGGCCCGCGCCATGGGCCGCAAGTTCTCCCGGGTGGCGCTGGGCGGCGTCCGGGACGAGGCGGAGATCCGCGGTCACCGGCGCACCTACGTCGGTGCGCTGCCCGGCCGGATCGTCCGGGCCGTCCGTGAGGCGGGCTCGATGAACCCGGTCATCCTGCTGGACGAGGTGGACAAGCTCGGCGCGGACTACCGCGGCGACCCCACCGCGGCGCTGCTGGAGGTCCTGGACCCGGCGCAGAACCACACGTTCCGCGACCACTACCTGGAGGTCGAGCTCGACCTGTCGGACGTGCTGTTCATCGCGACGGCCAACGTGCTGGAGCAGATCCCCGGCCCGCTGCTGGACCGGATGGAGCTCATCCAGCTGGACGGGTACACCGAGGCCGAGAAGGTCACGATCGCCCAGGGTCACCTGCTCCCGCGTCAGCTGGAGCGGGCCGGCCTGGAGGCGTCCGACGTGACCATCACCGACGCCGCCCTGCACCAGATGGCCGGCGAGTACACCCGTGAGGCGGGCGTCCGGTCGCTGGAGCGGACCATCGCCCGCGTGCTGCGGAAGATCACCGCGCAGGTGGCCGGCGGCACGGCGACGCTCCCCGTCACCGTGGACCAGGCCGACCTGCACGGCTACCTGGGTCATCCGCGGCACACGCCGGACTCGGCGGAGCGGACCGCGGTGCCCGGTGTGGCCACCGGCCTGGCGGTCACCGGCACCGGCGGCGACGTCCTGTTCATCGAGGCGTCACTGGCCGACCCGGAGACCGGCACCACCGGTGTCACGCTCACCGGGCAGCTCGGGGACGTGATGAAGGAGTCGGCCCAGATCGCGCTGTCCTACCTGCGTTCGCACGGCGCCGAACTGGAACTCCCGGTCGGCGACCTGAAGGACCGGGGCGTGCACGTGCACGTGCCCGCGGGCGCGGTGCCCAAGGACGGCCCCAGCGCCGGGGTCACGATGACCACCGCGCTGGCGTCCCTGCTGTCCGGGCGGCTGGTCCGCTCCGATGTGGCGATGACCGGTGAGGTCTCGCTGACCGGGCGGGTCCTGCCGATCGGCGGGGTGAAGCAGAAGCTGCTCGCCGCGCACCGGGCCGGCATCACCACGGTGCTGATCCCGAAGCGCAACGAGCCGGACCTGGAGGATGTGCCGGAGAACGTCCGGGAGCAGCTGACGGTGCACACCGTCAGCGACGTCCGCGAGGTGCTCGGCCTGGCCCTCGAGCCGGCGAACAGCGCCCCGGCCACCCACCAGGCGGCCGCCGCCGCCTGACCGCAAGTCACGAACCGGCCGTCCCTGGGTCCAGGGGCGGCCGGTTCGCTGTCCGGCGGGTTACCGTATGCCCGTGGAAACCCTCGGCGAAGACCTGGTTTTACTGGCCATCGAGCCGGACCGCGGGACGATCGCGGCCCGGAACCGCCTTCCTTACGGGCTGCGGGGCTCGGAGCTGGTCCGGCTGGCCGCGTCCGGGCGGGTCGCGATCACCAACGACCGGATCGTGGTGCTGGACGCCGGGCCGGCCGGTGACGAGCGGCTCGACGCGGCCCTGTCCAGCCTGGTCCGGGCCAGGCGGCCGCCCCGGCCCAAGGCGTGGGTCGGCCACCCGGGGGCCGGGATCTGCGACGCGTACCTGGCCCGGCTGGCCGCGGCGGGGGCGATCCGCGAGGACCGGGGCACGCTCCTCGGGTTCATCCCGGCCCGCCGGTGGCGGATCGCTGACGCGGCGCGGGCCGCGGATACCCGGGCCCGGCTCGACGCGATTGTCCACGCGACCGGCCCGGTCGACACGGCCCAGGCCGCGCTCGCCGGGCTGGCCAGCGCCAGCGGCCTGGGCCCCGTGCTGTACCCGGGGCTGGCCAGCCGCCGGCTGCGCAAGCGCCTCGAGCAGATCGCCAAGGGTGAGCTGACGCGCCCCGCGACCCAGGCCGGGCAGGCCGCGCAGGCGTCCACCGAGGCCTCGGTGGACGCGGCGGCGCGGGCCGCGGGCCGGGCCGCCACAGGCGCGGCCACAGACGCCGCCACCAGCGCCGCTACCGACGCTGCGACGCAGGCGGCCACCCAGGCCGCTACCCACGCGGCCGTGTCGGCCGCCGTTCACGCCGCGCACCACGCGGCTTCCGACGCCGGAGCGCATGGCGGCGGCCACGGCGGGGGAGGCGGTGGAGGCGGTGGGCACCACTGACGGGCGCCCCCCGGGCTACGCTCGGCCCATGCGCGGCATCGAGCTGATCGGGGTCCCCTCGGCGGCCGGGACCCACGGTCCCGGCCAGGAAGACGCGCCCGCCTGGCTGCGGGACGCGGGCCTGCTCACCGGGCTCGCCGCCCGGGGGGTGGCCGTGCGCGACCACGGCGACCTGCCCCGCGTCCCGTTCCGTCCCGACCCGGACCACCCGCGCCAGCAGAACCTGGGCCTGGTCACCGAGGTCGCGCGGAACCTGGCGGGCCGGGTCGCGGCGCTCTGCGGCGATGGTGAGGGAGCCGGTCTCCCGCTCATCCTGGGCGGGGACTGCACGATCACGCTCGGCGTGCTGGCCGGTTTTCTGGAGCGCCATCCCGAGACGGGCCTGATGTACTTCGACGGGGACATCGACGTGTCCACCCCGCAGACCACGACGTCCGGGATCCTCGACACCATGGGCCTGGCCCACCTGCTCGGCTCCGGCACCCCGGAACTGGCCCGGATCGGGCCGCGGTACCCGCTGATGCCGGGTGAGCGGATCGTCGCGTTCGGCTATGACTTCGCCGAGGCACCCGAGCCCGCCCGGGCCTGGCTTACCGAGCAGAAGGTCACCCAGTACCCGGCTACCGGCATGGATGACCCGCCCGCCCGCGCCGCCGAGGCCATGGCCGCGCTGGCCGGCCGGTCCCGGCCGGTGCTGGTCCACTTCGACGTGGACGTGATCAACTCGACCGAGTTCCCGCTGGCCGACTTCCCGCACTTCAATCAGGGCCTGAGTTACGCGGACGCGGTGGCCTGCCTGCGGGTCTTCTGCCGGCACGAGGCGTTCGGCGGCCTGGTCATCACCGAGGTGAACCCGCACCGGGATCCCGATGGGCGCCTCACGGCCCGGCTGGCCGCGGACGTCGCCGAGATCCTGGGCCACGAGTAACCCGGCCCGGCGCCGCGGCCGGCCCCCGCCGTGCGCTAAGCACTAGACCCGCACATCCCCCACCAGCCGGCGCGCAGTCCCCCCGGTCAGGGCCGCCCAGGCCTCCGCCGGCAGGCCGGGGCCGTCGAGCCCGTCCAGCAGCTGGGTCACGGTCAGCCCGGTGTTGGGCGCGTCCGAGCCGAAGAGCAGCTTCCCGGCCAGCGCGGTCAGCTGCGCGGCCGACGGCCGGACCGCATGGTGGATCACCGGGGTGAGGTCGGCGTACACGTGCTCGTAGTCCGCCACCAGCCGCAGCGCGGCCTGGGACGCCGTGTGCCCGCAGTGCGCGATGATCACCCGGGCCCCCGGGTGGCGCCGGGCCACCTCGGCCACGGGCTCCAGCTCGGTTTCGTCCGTGTGCCCGTCGGGCGCGTGCCCGGCGTGCAGCACCACGGGCAGGGCGATCTCGGCCGCGTACCCCCAGACCGGGTCGAGCCGCGGGTCGTCGGGGGTGAAGTCCCCCACCGAGCAGTGCAGCTTCAGCACCCGCAGGCCCAGATCCTCGACCGCGCTGCGCAGCACGGTGAGCGGCTGGTCATCGCCGGGGTGGACGGTGCAGCCGCCAGTCACCCGCACCGGGCCGCCGCGCCGCGCGGCGACCAGTCCGGCCATGGACGTGTTCAGGTCCGCGGCCGAGCCGGGCCGGCGCGCGTAGGGCAGCGACCACACCTCGCTGATCCCCTCGGCGGCGAGCCGGTCGCAGACTTCCCCGTGGTCCGCGGGGTACGCGAAGCGGCCGCTGTCGATCCCGTAGCGGTCGAAGAACCCGCGGATCGCAGCCTGGAGCCGGGACGGCAGCAGATGGACATGCGCGTCAACCACGTCGCGGTGTACATCACGGTCTGCAGCATTGGGCACCAGGCTGGTTTACCCGGTCTGGCGAACCAGTTGACACCCAGGGCCGAAGCGGGCAACACTCACGGAAACAGCCGTAACAGAAAGTCGTTCTCGGCTGATGAAACTCTCGGCTGATAAACACTGAGCCGATGAAACTCCGTGGGGAGACCTCGTGACACGCATCGTCCTGACCAAGGGCCTCGTGTTCGACGGCACCGGGACGTCACCCCGGGCAGCAGAAGTAACCCTGGACGGCGACCGGGTGGTGTCGGTTACCCCGGGGTACCGAGACGATCACCGGGCCGACCGCGTGATCGACGCGAGCGGGTGCACGGTGATGCCGGGCCTGATCGAGTCGCACGGCCACCTCACGTTCCCGTCCGCCGTGGGGCACATCGACCCGACGTTCAACCCGCCGGTGGACGTCAGCTTCTTCCACCACATTCAGGGCATGGACGCCAGGTCCCGGGTCCGGGAGTGCACCCAGTCCGCGTACCGCTCGTCGTCCGTCTCGTCCGTGTAGATCACGTACGTGGCCAGGTACACCTGGGCCTCGACCGAGAAGGCCATGTCCGGCAGCGCCCGGTTCGGGGCCCAGCCGTACCAGATCGAGAACGAGTGCTCGGTGGGCAGCTCCGTCCAGATCCGCTCCAGCCGGGGCGCCAGCTCCGCGGCCGGTGCGTCACTCCAGGTGCAGTCGACCAGGTAGCGGTATCCGGGCGGGTTCTGTGCGCTCTGCGCGGTGTTTTCTTCCGCGATCGAGGTCCGGCCCCGCACGTGACCCAGGGCCTGCCCGGCCAGCGGGCAGGCGTCGAAGGCCGCCAGCCGTTTCCCGGCCAGTGCGTCGCAGTCCCCCATCACGGTGGTGTGCAGCAGCAGCACGGGACCGGGGGGCCGGCTCACACCAGGGCTCAACGGTACGTCAGCCAGCCGCGTCGCGGCGACCACCGGCTCCACGGTCCGGTCCAGGCCGGGGAGGATGCCGTGCAGCCAGGCCAGCAGCGGGCCCGCCGCCTGCACCGGGAACGTCCAGGTGTCCTGGATCATCACCGGCGGCTGCGGATGGGTGCGCAGGTAGAACCTGGTGACCACGGCCGGGAAGCCGGGTCCGGCGCCGCGCGCGGCCCAGTACAGGTCGGCGTTCTCGGTGGCGTCGGCGTGCACCCGGCGGCCGTCCGCGGTGACCGCGTCGATCGCGGTCACGTTCTCGCAGGCCCAGCCCCAGGCCCGGCCGTTCCAGCCCTGGCCGCCCTGGAGCAGGTAGCCGCCCAGGCCGACCGACTCGCAGTGCCCACCCGGGAACGCGCGGCCCCGGGCGGCCAGGTACGGGGCCAGCTCGGTGCCGCCCCGCACCGCGGGGCGGACCGCGGCGATCCCGGTCGCCGGGTCGTAGGCGATGTCCCGCAACCCGCCCAGGTCGATGAGCAGCGCGTCGTCGCGGACGCTCCAGGCGGCCCAGGAGTGCCCGCCGGAGCGGACCGAGACCGGGGAGCCCCGGGCATTCGCCCACCGCACCCCCGCCACCACGTCGTCATCGTCGGCGGCCAGCAGCACCGCGGCCGGAAACCGGTCCGGGCGCCGCCCGTTGAATACTCGGCCGACCCGGGCCTCCTCGTATCCGGGGCGCCCACGCTCCACCAGCCGGCCCGTAAACGTCTCAGCCAACGGCGGCCGCACCCCCGTCCACCGGGATGTTGGCCCCGCTCACGTGCGCGGCCTCATCGGAGGCCAGGAACAGCACGGCGTTGGCCACGTCCCCCGGGCGCCCGACCCGGCCCAGCGGGATCCGGGCCAGTTCGCCCGCGAACGGCCCGTCCGGGTCGGCCAGCAGCGGCGCGGTCTGGGGGGTGGCCGTCATGGCCGGGCTCACCGCGTTGACCCGGATGCCGTGCGGGCCCCCCTCGGTGACCAGCTGGTAGGTGAGGGCCAGCACCCCGCCCTTGGCGGCGCCGTGGGCGTTCTGCGGCATGAAGAACGCGCCGCGGGTGGCGGTGATCGAGGCGATGTTCACCACGGAGCCAGAGCGCCGTGCTATCAGGTGTGGCCACACCGCCCGGGTCACGTAGAACACGATGTCTAGCTCGTTGCGGATGGTGAACGACCAGTCATCGGCGGACAGCGTGGTGATCGGGCCGAACCGGATCGCCGACGCGTTGTTGACCAGGATGTCCACGCCGCCGTAGGCGGCCACCGCGTCGGCCACCCAGGCGCCCGCGCCCGCTTCGGAGGACAGGTCGACCGGGGCCATCGCGGTCATCTCGCCGCCCGCCTCGCGGGCCAGGCGCACAGTCCCTGCGGAGCCAGCAGGATCCAGATCGCAGCCGACCACGGCGGCGCCCTCGCGGGCCAGCGTCAGCGCGGTGGCCCGGCCGATCCCGCCCGCCGTGCCCGTGACGAGGGCCACCTTGTGCGCCAGCCGTCCCTGTGCGCCGATTTCCGCTCACCACCTTGACATTCGCCTAGTGGAACGGAATTTTATAGACCGAGAACACCCACACGCAAGGGACCTCCTATGGACGTTGGCCTGGCCATGACGGCCCGCAACCACCCCGACGACATGCGGCCGCTCCCCGAGATCTACCGCGAGACGCTCGACGAGGCCGTGCTGGGCGAGCAGCTGGGTTCCGCAGCTGGTGGCTGGCGGAACATCACTTCGCCGAGGACCAGCACAACCCGTCCCAGTTCCCCCTGCTGGCCGCGGCGGCCGCCCGGACGTCGGTGATCCGGCTGGGTCCGTACGTGCTGCTGCTCCCGCTGCACAACCCGCTGCGGGTGGCCGAGGACGCGGCCAGCGTGGACATCCTGTCGGGCGGGCGGCTGGAGCTGGTCATCGGCGCCGGGCCGATGCCGGGCGAGTGCGCGGTGTTCGGGCTGGACCCGAAGGAGTCGTTCGGGCGCACCTACGAGGCGCTCGAGGTCATCGGGAAGTGCTTCACCGAGGACGAGTTCAGCCACGAGGGCCGGTACTTCCGGTTCCCGGGCGTCCGGATGACGACCAAGCCGGTGCAACAGCCCGGACCCCGCATCTATATGGCCGCGCTCGGGCCGCAGAGCCTGACCCGGGCCGGCCAGCGCGGCTACAGCCTGGGCTCGATGGTGCACACGCCGCTGTACCCGCGGTACCTGGAGGCGCAAGCCGCGGCGGGCCGGACCCGGGCCGACTTCCGGCTGCTGTCCGGGCCGCTGGCCGTGCACGTCGCGGACACCACCGAGCAGGCGTGGGACGAGGCGGAACGCGGGCTGCACTGGTGGGTCGAGTTCTACCGGCGCCGGGGCATGCAGATGCCGCTGGCCCCGGTGGGTGAGCTGCGCCACGACCCGAAGGCGGCCATCTACGGCGTGCCGTTCGCCGTCGGCACCCCGGACGAGGTGCTGGACAAGCTGCGGGCCTACCAGGACCTGCCCATGGACGAGATGGCCATCCAGTTCCACCACCCCGGCATGGATCCCCGGGCGGTCGCCGCGAGCATGCGCCTGTTCGCCGCCGAACTGCTGCCGGAGATCAAGACATGGGGCACGGCCGGGTGATGGCTCACTCAGCACGGGGCCTGCACCACATCGGCTACTGGACCGACGACCTGGACGCGGCCATGGCCCAGGCCACCCGGCTGCTCGGCGTCGGCCCCTTCCATGTCCTGGAGCACGTGGACCTGGGCGACTTCCGGTTCCGCGGCGAGGCGGCCACGCTCGACCACAGCGCGGCGTTCGCGCCGTGGGGGGCCGTGCTGCTGGAACTGGATCAGGTGCACGAGGTGCGGCCGGCCGCGCTGCGCGAGGCGCTCGGCGTGCGCCCGGGCACGGTCAGCCACGTGGCCTGGACCACCGATGACCTGGGTGCCGAACGGGACCACATGACCGGCGCGGGCTGCGGGCTGCTGACCACGTCCGAGGGCGGCGCGGTAGCCGACTGGTTTTCGGGCGGGGAGCTGTTCGGGCATCCGGTGGAGATCCATCAGCCCAGCGCGCCGGTCCTGGCCTTCTGGGAGTCAGTCAGGGACGCACAGCACTAACCCAGCGGCAGACGTTCCGCATGCTGATCACCCCGGTCACCGGGTCGGTGAACGGGATGACCGCCTTCGCGATGGCGGCTTCCACCGCCTCCCGGCCCGTGTCCTGCGCCGCACGCGTCCCGCCGGCCGAGCTCAGCAGCCCCCGGCAGGCGTCGGCCAGGCTGCCGTAACGCCACACGCACTCGACCTCTCCGCTGGCCCCGGCCCGCAGCCTCGCCCCGGCCAGCCCGGCCTCCAGGCCGCCGGGTGCGGACAGCGAGTACGGCGCGTGCGCGCCCTGCCGCCGCACCCGGCGGGACAGGCCCGGACGATTCTCCCAGCGGGACAGACGCCGGTACGCACTTCCCCGCGGCTATCTGGCCCCGGTGCTCCCGGCGGGGCCGCCATGGCCGGGCTGAGCGGCAGCGTGAACCTGACCATGCCACTATCGGCGTGGCTGGGCTGGACCCAGTCTCCCGGCGAGGTGCCCGGCTACGGCCCCGTCGATGCCGGCGACTCCCGCACCCTGGTGCACCTGGACCACATCACCCCTTACCACCGCGGCCGGCAAAACCTGCGAATGCAACCTTCATCCCGCCAGCAAGTCATAACCACACACCTACGGCAAGGGCTCGTCCGACTCTTCTTAGGTTTCCCTCCCAGTTTTGCGGGGGGCTGCCTGAGACCTGCTGGCCGCCACCTACCGTCGTCCGGTGAGCCAGCCCGAGGTTCTGCGCCAGCCGCCGCTCACCGTCATCGCCAGCAATGCACATCCTGGTTGTTCACCGACCGGGTCCGCGCCTCCGGCCTGCCGTCGATGGCTCGATCGGCGACTGCTACGGCAACGCGATGATCTTCTGGGGCCGGGTCCAGACCGAGCTGCTGAACCGGCAGAGGTGGGGGCCTCCGGAAACCCCGGGTGACTCATTACGCAGGTCCGCCCGGCCTGAGCGTTCCCGATGCGTCGGGGACTACAGGTATTCGGCTAGGGGAAAGGAGCGACGTGCCCGGGGCGGCACCAGGAAGTTCTGGCGGTGAGTGGTGTGCAGGAACTGGTTGAAGCCGGCCTGCGTGCGTACGTTGAGGTTGAGGCTGGCTCCCCCGGGATAGCGCCCGTCCATGGCCAGCCGGGCCCGGTGGAATGCATCGCTGGTAGGCGTGAAGACCACGAAGTGCAGGCTGGCGGCCGGCGTATTGGAGTAGCCGTCACCGGCCGGGTCCGAGGTGTAGAAGAAAGGGTTGTCCAGTGAGTCGAAGTCGCTTCGCTGCGGGATCGACGTACCCGCGACGTAGGAGTTGCCGTAGTTGTCCTTGATCGCAGAGGCCAGCCTGGTCGCCGGCTGCAGTGTCTCGCTGTGCCCGACTGCCCCGTTAGCCTGCAGGTCGTTGCTGACCTGCGACTCAGTCTTGGTTTGCGCGGGGCCTTCGGGCACGACCTGTGTCGGCGTCGGCACCTTCAGGCTCGTGTCGAAGGCCTGGTGCACGCGGCTGGTGTCCTTCAGGTTGTACCAACCCGCCAGGTCTAGGTACAGATGGGACAGGTGCATCGCGGTGCCGTTCATGAAGTAGCCGCCGGGCCACTGGTCGGTGAGGCCCGGGATGGTTTCCATGTTCGCGATAACGCCCTGTCCGATGGAGTCGGCCTGCGTCGAGGCAAAGCCCATGAACAGCTCGGCGTTGTCCGGGATGCTGCTGGCGCCCGGGATGCCGCCGCTCATCGCCATCTGCTTGGGCAGGCTCTGGTTGCCGCTGAAGCCGCCGCCGACGAAGCCCTTGCGGATGCTGGTCACCGTGAAAAGATGTCCTGCCTGGCCGGCGCCGGTGCCGAAGATGGCATTGGCGCCCGCGGTGACGTTATCCAGCGAGTCGCTGCGCAGCAGGACCGCGAGGTGATTTCCTTCCAGCCGCACATCAGGCGCACCCGGGAAGCCGGACGGCGGCGCGTCGCTCGGGAACTGGGTGGCGTCCAGCAGGGCCCGGACGGTGCTTCCCGCGGTGGCCGAGGCACGGTTGTCAACCGGCAGGTAGTGGGGATAGGTGGTGCCGGCCGGGAAGTAGGCGGAACTCTGGCTGAGCACGGGGATGTAGGTACTGAAGTAGGGCAGGCTCCAGGCGACGGTGACGCCGAGCCCTGCGGGGGTGGTCGGGTCATAGTCCTGATCCAGCCGGTTGAGGGTGGTGTCGAGGACCTGCTTGGCGCTCGCGATGGAGGCCGCGGCGGCCGGCACGTTGAGCGTGGCCGTTACCACCTGGAAATGCAGCGGGGGTACCACGACGTTCACCGACTGCTTCTGGTTCTTCTGTATTCCCTTGAAGTCGACCGGGATCGTCTGCAGATTCATCAGGTGCTGTTCGGGGGGCAGTCTGGTGGCGGCCATCGCCGGTCGGACCCCCCTGCCGGTGATGAGGTCTACTAGCTCATAGATGCCCACCGACCCCAGCACGGCGCCCACGCCGCCAGCTTGGGCCGAACTCACCAGGAAACGCCTGCGCGTGAAACTCACTCGATCTCCCTCCCGCGGCCCGCAAGGCCAGGGTCCACGGCCACCTTGGAAGGGTAACCAAGAGGTGCCCAGGATTGATTGGGATTCAACCGATTGGATTCATGTCGTCCAGACCGTACCTGGCGTGGCCGTGAGCGACGGTTACATCCGCGGTGGACGTGGGCCGTCCCGCGTCGGCTGGCGTACCGGGCGAGCCGGGCTTTGCGCGGCCGGCGGTAGCGTTCTGGTGCGCTCATTGGCAAAGCCGCACCTAGCCCGTGCGGGCATCGCGCTCCGGTTCGGCCAGGCTGGCGGGCAGCCTCGGAAGGTGGCCGGTCACCTCCGGCCGGCGCTAAGCGCGGTGAGTAGCACCAAAACGAGGGTGGTGACGGCCAGGATGCCGTGGGCGACGACGACCGGCAACGGGAAGTGCCGTTCCGGAGGGACGGTGGTGATCCTGGCACGCGTGCCAGGATCAGCCACGGTGCGGTACACGCGGATCCAGCGGACCGCCATGATCAGGCCCAGGACGGCGACGGTGCCCAGGACGGCGACCGTGGCCCAGGCAAGCCGCTCCTGATCCACGAGAAGGAAGGCGCTCCACAACACCAGGCCGCCAACAGCGAGCAGCGCGTGAGCGGAAATAACCGGCACTGGCAAGCGGGTGGCGGCGGCGCTCTGGAACTCGCGGTCGTATTCAATGAGCCAGATGGTGAGAAGATAGAGGCCGGCGAGAGCGGTGATGATCCAAGTGATCAGGGCGGCGATGCTCATTGGATCTCTTCTCTGACGCATGGGCGCGCGCGTACCAGCAAGTCCGGGGGCTACAGGCGGAGGTCTGAGGTCCTCGCAAACTCCAAGTTGGGGCTGCCGTGCGAAGATCAGCCTGCTCCGCTTACCGAGGGGTTTCGACTTGCTCAGGTGACACATCCAGCTTGGCGGCATTGCTGGGCTACGGTCAGGATTATCCGCCTTGCCTCCGCCACCTCGCCAGTTCTTCGCTCTCCCGCCCATCGCGGCTTTCGTGATGTCGTCGCTCCTCACTACCCAGCTCCCAGCTCGTGCTAACACAATCCGCACATTTCGCGCGGGTTGCTTACACGGCCCGGCTGGGCTGTCGGACCGGGGATCAGCGCCGACGACTGGAAGCCACGCTGGGAGTCATCCCGACAAACGATCTTCCACCGCTTCGGACGCAATGAACCGCCGAGGAGCACACAGCGGAGCGCGCAGACTGATCCGAACGAGGCTGGAAGCCTTACGGGTACCTACGGATCGGAAGGCCGGGGGCCGTCGAGCCCAAGACGTCTCCGGCGGGGTGATCCGGCTCTGGGATCCATTCCGGGTGACATACCTCCGTCCGCGCACTGTGCCGCGGCGGTGGCGTTCATTGCACCGGCCCGGGGATCCAACCACGCCGGCTGATGGACCTACTAGAGAGCCGCAGCATCGTCAGGCCGAGCGAGCGTTCCAAGGCCAGGGATGTCCTGGTGAAGCGAGAGGACGTGAACAGCGTGATTTATTCGCTGCCGGGCGGGCAGCGCTGAAGATCTTCGCTCACATGCGGTCTATCTGTTAACCAGCGGACCGTTCTCCCAGCTCAACCGGCATATATGAGGACGTCAGCATTGTCCCGCCAGCAAGTCATAACCACACACCTGGCGGCGGCTTACGGCGTCTGCCCGCTCTTACAGCGTCAGCGCTAGGTAAACGCAGTACATGGTTAAGGCCGCCAGCAAAAAGGCTGCCTGTACCGTCGTGAGCCGCCGGTGCTCCCGGAAGGCGATCACGAGCCGGCCGCGCCAGTCGAGCCTGGCGTGGGCAGCGCGGCGATCCCAGTCGGCGTTAACCCGGTACAGGGTCATGCCCACGTTAACTAGCACCAGGAGGCTGGCCACTGCCAGCACCAGGCCGGCAGGATCTCTCATAGCGGTAATACTGCCACTAAGGGCAGCCGGCGCCCGAGCGAAGGAACGGGTCGGGCGCTGCGAGAGCGATGCGCGTCACCCGTCGTCCGCCTTTGAGCAGGCACCGTCCAGCCAAGCCAGGACAGCCTGGCAGCCGCCCCCGACGATCAGGAAGGCGCCGGAGAGGAAGAGCAACCTCCCTGTCCCCGGAGTCGAAGGGGCCCCAGCTCCTCTCCCCGTCAAGCCATCGCTGGCTACCGTCAGCGGAGGACGCTGGGATCCCTTTGCGGCCCGGGGCGGGGCGCGGTCCGCGGGGGCCCGCACTCCCGCCCAGCCGCCGCTCTCGGGCCAGGCCCGGGTCACCTGGCGGGGGACCCTGGGCGGCGTTCTCCAGGCTTACGGCGGCGGTGGCATCACGTTCTCGGGCAAGAACTGGGCTGAGAACCTGGCCACGACCGTGCCCGCCGAAGGGGGACTCCAGCCAGGCGACGCCCTCACCAACCGCATCGTGGACGGGCAGGGATACTTCACCGCCAAGGTGCACGGCCGGTGGCAATGGGTCCACGACCCGCACCCCGGCGAGCCCGGCCTCATTTTCACTGAGCTGCCTGACCCGCGCACCCTGCTGCGCCGCCTGGCACCCCCCGCGCGGTTCCAGGCCGCCGGCCACCAGATGCGTGGCGGCGTGCGGCTGACGGTGCTGCGGGCCACCGATCCGGGGCGCGTGAAGATCTTCCGCTTCCTGCCCGGCGTGCACCCCGGAGGGTTGCCGGTCGTGTCGCTGGAAGTGTGGGCCGACCGGCACCAGGTCGTGCACCGCATGGCCATCACGTTCCGCGGCATTGTAAGGGTCGATACCGGCAAGCCGGTCAGCAGGGCCGCGACTCGGGAACTCCGGCGGGCGGAGAGCGCGTGGAGAAAGCTGTTCCATCAGTACCAGCGGACGGGGAAGCGGGGTCCGGCCAGCGTGTGGAATGCCGCACGGAACCGCGTCCTGCAGGCCCAGCAGAACGCGGTCCAGATACGTCGCGAAACCGACGTCACCGAGGCCACGCTGACCTACTCCGGGATCGGCCAGCCGCAGCACATCACCGCCCCGCGGCACACGATTCCCGTCTCCGAGCTCGGCTGACCACGTAGCCGTGGGCCCCATGGGCCCATGCCAGAGACGTTCGCCAGGAGGTTCTTGCCCTCAACTCGACGGCTACGATCCCCAAATTCCTGAACTGGTCATGCCGCTTTAACCCACCAGCTAGTGGTAACCACACAGGTCGTGGTCGATGGCCTGGATAAGTGTTAGGGCCAGGCATCAGGTCGGCAGGTGGGCCGAGGCCGACGCCGGGGCCTGCATGGCGGCCTCGGTGATGGTCCGCGCGGTGTGCACAACGCTGGCAATCGCGTCCTGAGGGGCTAGCCCGGCCAGGTCGGTCAGGGTGAACAGGGCTTCCGCGCTCATGATCACGGCAAGGTCGAGCTTGAGCTGGGTGAGCCTGCCCGGTTCCATGGCGCCGGGCCGCTCCAGCGGGGCGACAGCAAGGTCGATCAGGCTGAACTGCTTCCCGGGGCGCGGGAAGGTCACTTCGTCCCGCGTGATCGTGGAAGCGATCATCGCACGGACCGCCCCCCGCATCCTGACCACATTGCGCAGGAGGAAATCGGTGGCCTGAGCCACCCGCTCAGGGACGTCACCATAGTCACCCGCGCGTGCTAGGTCCTCGGGGATGTCCGGCCACAACCCGGCAAAAGCCTCCCGCAGCAGGGAAGGCAGGTCGGGGAAGTGCCGGTAAGCCGTCGCCTCGGACACTCCCACCGCGGTGGCCGCGCCCATCATGGTGATGCCAGCCCCGTCCAGGATCAGCCGACGCGCCGCGGCGATGAGGGCCGCCCGGGTCCGCTCCTTCTGGCGCACCCGCTGGGACACCGCTGGCCCGGGAGGGCCGCCGCCGGTGAGTATCTGGCCCGCAGGGGTCATGGCTCATGAGGCTACCGCACGAGGGCGGGAGGGTAGGGGATCTCGCGAGGGTGTACCCTCGCGAGATGATAGGCCGCGCCCGGGGGCCGGCGGCCCGCAACCAGACCCGTACGGGATATGCACGGCTGGAACCGCGCATATCACCAATCAAAGGAGCAGCCATGCCCGACGAAACCTCCTCCGACGCCGCGTCCCTGGTGGCCAGCGCCAAGACCGCCGCCGGCTTCTGGCAGATGGGAATCTTGTGGACTCCGCTGATCTCTGGTGAGTCCACCCGCGGCACATACTCCCTGATGGAGCAGCTCATGCCGGCCAAGGCCGGCCCGCCCCCGCATGTCCACGACCAGGGCGAGGAAGTCTTCTACATCCTCGACGGCGAGATGGCCCTCCAGCTCGGAGACCAGGTCATCACCGGAACCCGGGGCCAGCTCGTGCGCATCCCCGCCGGCACCCCGCACGCCTTCGCCGTCACGACCGAGACCGCACGGGTCCTGAATTTCTACGTTCCCGCCGCCCTCGACCTGGAAATCGCCATGCTCGGCACGCCGGCGACCAGCACTACCCTGCCTCCGCCCGGAGCACAGCGACCACCGACCGCCGAGCAGGAACACGCATTCGCCCAGCGGGTACACGACCTGGCCACCCAAACGATGTCTGCACAGCCGGACCTGCTCGGGGAGTACCGAGACCACGACGCCGAGCACCCCAACATGCCCTGAACTGACACACCGCCGACAGCCGGGGAAAGGTGCTTCCTCTGGCGGCTCCCCGCCGCGAAGCCGCAGCAACCATCCGCCGGCCGGCCTGCTCATATCTTCGGTAATCAGGGGCTCCGCGCATCGGCGCGCCATCTCCGGGACAACTGCACTCGCCACTGCCTGCTGAGAATGCGGGCACAGTCCCGCTAGCAAGTCATAACCACACACCTGGAGCAAGGACTTGCCTGACCTCTTCTGAGCTTCCCCTCCCGGTCTTGCGGGGGGCTGCCGCAGGCCTGCTGGGCCGCCACGTGCGGTCCGTCCCGCGTCTACTGTCAGGACCGCAGGCTGACCGTGACTCCACCCGAAAACGTGGAGTCATGACACGGCAGTCTGGACCGCCGCGTTCTCGACAGCCCGCGGCCGTGCAGGAACGAGCCCAGGCCATCGGCGAGGCCACCCGCAGCCCCGACCACCACCGCACGCGACCCCCACAACCAGCCTGGGGAACGGCGGGGATCTCACATGAGGCCTGCCCCTCAACTAGCGGGCCGTTCTCCCAGCTCAACGGGCATATATGAGGACATCAGCATCGTCCCGCCTGCAGGCACGACCACCACACCAAGCAAGCCCCCGGCTGGACCCTCACCAGCCCTGCCCCCGGCACCCTCACCTGGACCACCCCCGGAAACCGCACCTACACCACCATCCCAGTCCAGTACGGGGAATGAACGCGATGCCGTAGGGTTCCGGCTACGCCGCGCTTTCGGTCAGCGCGTTGCTGGGGCTGACGGTGGGCGGCACCTCCGCCGAGGGCGCCAGGATCAGCTCTTCGAGCTGCCGGACAATGGTCGCCGGCGCGATCGGCAGCGGCTGGGCGAATACGTTCAGCAGCGTGTCCACGGACTGCCCGACGGTGAACCTCATCCCGGCGCTATGCCTGGTGGCCAGCGACAACGGCCCGCTGTCCACGGCGTCACGAATACCCCAGGCGAGCGCTTCGGCGTTGTCCGGCCTGACCAGCACCACCCCGCCGCAGTCGGTCTCGGGCAGACCACCATCATCGGAGGCGATGACCCGGCAACCCGCGTGCTGAGCCTCGATCGAGACGATGCCGAAGGTCTCGTGCCAGTACTGGCTGTTGGAGGGCATCACCACGATGTCGTGGGCGCCCATCAGCGCCGCCATCCTGTCCGGCGTCTTGCAGGTGGCGACCACGGAGATGCCGGGGTGCTCGCCGAGCAACCGCTCGATGATTTTCCCCTGCGGCTTGTCCGCGCCCGCTGTCGTCGCGGTGAACGTGAGCGCCGGGTCCTGCGCGATGATGTCGATGTGCAGGGTCTCCAGCAGGGTATAGATGCCTTTTTCCGGGCTCAGCCTGCCGGCGAACAGGACGCGGGTCTTTCCGGCCTCGCCGCCCGGCCGGGACTGCACAGCGAAGCACGGTTCAGCGAATGGGTACACGACGCTGATCGTCGCCACGTCGACATCCAGGTAACTCGCCCACAGCGCGGCCGCGTACTTGCTGGTGGCGATCAGGGTGCGATCCCTGGTCCCCTCGACGGCGAACGCCTTCTCCCGTTCCCGGATAGGCGGTGGGTTGTGCAGGATCAGGAACGCCGGATACCTGGTTGGCACAGGGTGGGGTTCGTTGACGAAGACGATGGTGCTGTCGAGCTCCCGGACCTCGGCCAGCGTCGGCAGGGACAGGAACGGGACGCCGGTGAAGTCCTTCCGGCCGTCGCCGGCACCCAGGCCGACCGTGACCACCTGCGCTGGTACGCCGCGCCTTGTCAGCTCCCGGACCTGGCCGACGGTGTAGTTCTCCGAGCCGCCGGTGCCAGCGGGGAGGGGATTTCCCGGGGACCAAATAAACGATATCAACTTCTGCTTCCTACGTTTCTCTGTGGCCGGGGTGCCGGGATGAGCGCAAATGATGCCTTGCGCGCGGTCGGAACCTACGCGTGACCGACCGAGTACGGGCCGACCGCGCTACACGAATAAAAGGGAAAGCAGTACGGACCGCTGACAGGCCCGCGACGGGGCCACAGTTTGATCCTTAGGCGAAACGCTCGAAACCGGGATGCCGGCGAAACCTGCGGCATTTATTCGGTGAGCGGCGCTGATCCATTCGCACTTTAGCATGAGCCGAACCAGCCAGCTCGAACAGGCCGCGCAGCAGCGGCTTACGCCCAGGAATGCTCCAGGCCGTTGATCAGGGCCGTGACGGCCTGGTTGAGGGGGACGGGGACACCGGCTTCGAGGCCCCGCCGCACGATGCCGCCGTTGAGGACGCCGATCTCGGTAGGCCGCCGGGCCAGGACGTCCTGGAGCATGCTGGGGCGGTGCCCGTGCGCGTGGGTCACGGCCTCCTCGATCATGGCCAGCGGATCGTCGTCCAGGGTGATGCCGAGCGCCCGGGCCACCGCGCACCCTTCGGCTGCCAGGCCGGCGATCAGGTCGCGGGCGCCGGCCATCTCACCGAGCTGCCCCATGGTCAGGCCGGTCAGCGTGGCCACGGGGCTGGTCGCGGAGTTGAAGATCAGTTTGGTCCACTGGGCACCGCGGGTGTCCTCGAGGGCCGTGGTCGGCAACCCGCCCCGGTTGAGCAGGGCGGCCAGCTGGCGCACCTCGTCCATCCGGGCCGGCCGGGGCTCGAACGGCCCGATCCACGTGTCACCCGGGGCGTCCAGGTGGACGGCACCCGGGGCCGGGACGTGACCGGCCACGATCGTGGTGCCCCTGATCACCCGGGGCACGTACCGGGCGACGATCTCCTCGTTGCCCACGCCGTTCTGGACGCTGCACACCGCCGCATCCTGGAAGGCGGCCGCGGTGGCGGCCAGGGCGGCGTCGGTGTGCAGGGATTTGGTGGCCACGATGCCGAACTCGCAGGGCGGGATCTGGGCCCCGTCGGTGCGGGCCCGGATCCCGTGCATCCCGGCCTGCACCCCGGAACACCGCAGGCCGCGGTCATTGATGGCCTGGACCTGAGTCTGTGACACGTCGAACACCCAGACCTCGACGTCGCCGAGCGCCGCCAGGTGCGCCGCGAACAGGCTGCCGATCGCCCCGCAGCCGACCACGCAGATCCGCATCCGGGCTACCCGGCGCGCCGGGCGGCCAGCACGGCCGCGGCGATCTCTTCGCAGGCCCCGGGATCCCGCCCGGCCACGCCCAGGCCGGCTACGATCCGGCCGTCCTCCTCGACCGGCAGGCCCCCGGGGGCGGCCAGGACCGGGAACGGCACGAGCGCCCCGAGCTGGGCCGCCAGCCCATCCGGGTAGAGCGCGGCCAGCTCGGCGCTGGGGCACTGGAACGTCCCGGCTGCCGCGGCCACAGCCTGGGCTACGGCCACCGCGGCGGTAGGCGCGCCCGGCATCCAGTCCTGCTGGACCGGATCCCCGCGGTGATCGGCGATGGCCACCGCGACCCGCTGGCCGCGCCGCTGCGCCTCCGCCATCACCTGGTCAGCGAGCGCGACCGCCCACGGATGCTCCAGCTGAGCCTGGGCGGCCGGCGCGGCGGTCATCCCCTGGCCCACCCCCTCGCCCACCATGGGGCTCCGCCCGGCCTGGTCCCCCGGCCACTCCCCGAACGCGTTCCGCCAGCGTGCCTCGTCGTCGCCGTGCTGGCCTGCATAAGGCACCCCGAGCGCGTAGTGCACCACCAGGTCCTCGGGGTTGGCCGGGCACGCCATCGGCGATCATGTCCATCGGGTCGGTGCCCGCCGGGTAGAAGGGGCTGACCGCGGCGCCCGACGCGGCGATCCCGCCGACGACCAGGTCCCCGTCCCGCACCGGCATGCCGCCGGCGCCCGGGAAGTTCGCTTCCGGGGAGCAGGCCACGAAGCCCTGTGCCACTGGCCCGGCGATCGTGACCATCCGGCGCAGGTGCTCCGCACTCGGCACCTGCTGGGTGGCCGCGATCCAGGCCTTGGACCGGGCCCGCGCCATCCCACCCGCGCCCGACGCGTCCATCCGGGACGCCGACACGAGCACCCCGCTGCCGCCCACCACGGCCACCGACCCGCGCAGCCCGAGCTGCTCGGCCTTGTCGATGGCCCGCTCGATCAGGGCCCGGGCCCGGTCCAGCGGGATATCCGGGGTTCTCCCGGCCCCCTGATGGCCCGGGCCGCCCAGGCCCCCCATGTCGCTCAGGCCCCGACCATGTTGTAGCCGCCGTCGGCGACCATGTACGTCCCGGTGATGTGTGCTGCGTCGTCGGTGGCCAGGAACAACGCGGTCCCGGCGACCTCCTCGGGACGCGGGATCCGGCCCATCGGCGTCATCGAGCGCAGCTTCTCGGCCCGCCCCGTCTTCCAGTCCTGCCGGTTCAGCGTGGACTGGGTCTCGATGAACCCCGGCGCGAACGTGTTGACCCGGACCGTGGGCGCGAACGCCTGCGCGTAGGACTTGGTGATCCCGAGGATGCCGTACTTGGCCGCCGCGTACTGCGGGGCCCGCGCGCTGCCCCGGACCACCACCGTGGAGCCGATGTTGATGATGGCGCCGCCGCCCGCGTCCAGCATCCGGGACCCGAACTCCTGGGTGCACAGCAGCGTGCCCTTGATGTTGACGGCCAGCACGTGGTCGATCGACTCCTCGGTGATGTCCCGCCAGGACATCTGGTCCCGGGCCACGTCACCCACGTTGTTGACCGCGACATCGAGCCCCCCGAACGCGGCGAAGGCGGCGTCGGCCATGGCCCGGATCGCGTCCCAGCTGGTGATGTCCGCCTGGACCAGGGCAGCCTGGCTGCCGGTCTGCTCGATCCGCTTGGCCGTCTGCTCGGCGCCCTCCCGCGAGCGGTTGTAGTGCACGATCACCCGGGCGCCTTCCTGGGCCGCGCGCACCGCGATCTCGGCGCCGAACCCGGTCCCGGCCCCGGTGACGAGGACGGTGCGGCCCTCGAACCGGCGCGGGAAGCTGGGCGGCGTGGTCTGCTGCTCTGGCATGCGGACTCCAAGCGGTGTCTCGTCAGGGAACTAGATCAGGATCCGGCCGCCGTTGACGTACATGATGTGGCCGGTGATGAAGGCGGCCCGGTCCGAGGCCAGGAACGTCACCGCGTCGGCGACCTCATCCGAGGTGCCGAGCCGCCCGGCCGGGACCAGGCTGACCAGATCCTCGCGGATGCTGGGCTTGGCCAGGTAGTCGCGGGTCAGGTCGGTCTCGAT
Organism: uncultured Actinomycetes bacterium; assembly: GCA_963723595.1. Classification (GTDB taxonomy): domain Bacteria; phylum Actinomycetota; class Actinomycetes; order Streptosporangiales; family Streptosporangiaceae; genus RYN-230. The sequence goes on along the minus strand of CAVRRQ010000006.1, from coordinate 414,053 downwards.
GTAGCCGGGCGCCACCGCGTTGACCGTGACGCCGTGCGGCGCCCACTCCCGGGCCATGACCCGGACCAGCTGGTTGAGGCCGCCCTTGGTCGCCGCGTAGGGCGCGTGGTGCGCGTGCGCGAGCAGGCCGGATACCGAGGACAGGAAGACCATGCGCCCGTACCCGGCGGCGCACATCTCCCGGCCGACCGCCTGCCCGGTCCAGTACGCGGTGGACAGGTTCAGGTTGACCAGGTCGGTCCAGGCGTCGTCGTCGAGGTCGAGAATGGGGAGCCGGTTGTTCCGGCCGACGGCGTGCAGGAATACTTGTATCGATCCCAGCCGCCCTGCCGCTTCCTTGACGACGCGCCGGCACGCCTCCGGGTCGGTCAGGTCAGCGGCTACCACCTCAAGGTGGCCGCCATGCTCGCTGACCCGCTGCCCGAGCTCTGCGAGCCGGGCCTGGTCCACATCCACGGCCAGGACCCTGGCCCCCAGCCCGGCGAGTGCGAGCGCGCTCGCCCCGCCCAGACCGCCCGCTCCCGCGATGAGCACCGTACGGTCACGCAAACCCAGCCAGTCATCCACCCGCGGTCGCTCCACTGTCTGTATCGGTGCGCGGGCCGGCTACCTGCGTACTACCCGCCGTGATACTTTCGAAGTGTGAAAGTCGATTTTAACGTGTCTCTAGACGATAGAGGCCCGGGGCCACGACTGTCCAGATAGCTACCCAAGGGGACATCACATGCCTGCGTCCGCGAACCCGGCGCGCGCCAGCACCGAATCCAGCACCGGCAGCAGCGCCCCGCCCGACTACCGGGTCGAGGCCCTGGCCAAGGGCCTGCGGGTGCTGTCAGTGTTCTCCGAGCAGCGGCCCACCTGGCGGATCACCGACATCGCCGCCGAGGTGTCGCTCCCGCTGCCGACCGCGTACCGGATCGTGATGACGCTGACCGCCGAGGGCTACCTGGACCACCTCCCCTCCGGCGAGTACCGCCCCGGCGTGCGTGTCCTGACCCTGGGCACCGCGGCGCTGCGCAGCCTGGACCTGGTCGAGCTGGCCACCCCCAAGCTCCAGGAGCTGGCCAACGCCACCCGGGAGACGGTCAACCTCGCGGTCCTGAGCGGCGACCAGGTGCTCTACCTGGTCCGGCTGCGCAACTCCGACCTGGTGACCGCCAACATCCGGGTCGGCTCGCTGCTGCCCGCCGTGCACACCTCGATCGGCAAGCTGCTGCTCGCCTTTCTGGGGGAGGACGATCTGGGAAAGTGCATCACCAGCGAGTCGTTCACTGGGCCCACTGGCCCCAACGCCAAACGCAGCCTCGACGAGCTGCGGCCCGAGCTGGCCACGATCCGCGCCCAGGGCTGGGCCATGCAGGACGAGGAGCTGGCCTACGGCCTGCGCTCGGTGGCCGCCCCGGTGCGCGGCGAGAACGGTGCGGTGGTGGCGGGCGCGAACCTGGCCGTGCCGTCCCGCGACTGGCCCGCCGCCCGGATCACCCGCGAGCTGCGGCCGATGGTGCTAGAAACCTGCGCCAAGATCTCGCGGCTGCTGGGCTATCCGGGAAGCTGACGGCCCCGTGCCGCGCCTCGCGAAACTTCAACCCCCTTTCCGCAACGAAGACCAGGAACGGCTCTATGCCTCGATTACCAGCGGGCCGAGGGGCGGCCGTCAGGGGCCCTTTGCGCTGGTGGATGAGACAGGCGCGCTGACCGGGCCGTTCAACGCGATGCTGCTGCAGCCGGGTGCAGGCGCGGCGCTGCAGGAGCTGGGCTCCGCGCTCCGCTTCCAGGGGACGCTGCCGGGCCGCGCCCGCGAGCTGGCCATCCTGGTCGTCGCGGCGCACTGGTCGAGTGCGTTCGAGCAGCACGCGCACGAAGCCGCCGGGCGGCAGGCCGGGCTGACCGAGGCGGAACTCGCCGCGGTCCGGGCCGGCGAGGAGCCCGGCCTGGCCGATCCGGCCGAGCGGGCCGCGGTCCGGGCGGTGCGGGCCCTGGTCCGGGCGGGCGACCTGGACGACGAGGAGTACGCCGCGGCCGTGGCCCAGCTGGGCGAGGCCGGGGTGTTCGAGCTCACCACCCTGGTCGGCTACTACGCGACGCTGGCGCTGCAGCTCCGGGTGTTCCGGGTGGACGCCCCGGACTAGGCCCTTTCCACCCTGGACCCACTGATAGTAGATTTCGTCATATGAAACTGGTGACGTTCGACGAGGGCCGGGCCGGGCGGGTTGACGGCGACACGGTGGTCGAGCTGGACTGCGGGTCGACCCGGGAGTACTTCGAGCGCGGCGGGAACGTCGCCGAGACCGGGGCACGGCTTCCCCTCGCCTCGGTGCGGCTGCGCGCCCCCATCGTGCCGAAGAAGTTCTTCCATACCGCGGGGAACTTCACCGAGCACCATGAGGAACTGGCCAAGGTCAACTGGTCCCATCCGGTGCACAAGGGCATCGTGTTCTTCCAGAACGTGGACGCGATCATCGGCCCGGACGACCCGGTCATCTACCCCGAGCACCTGACCAGGGAGCTCGACTACGAGCTCGAGCTGGCCATCATCATCGGCAAGTCCGGCAAGTTCTTCGGCCCCGACGAGGCCGCGGACTACATCGCGGGCTACACCGTCTTCAACGACATCACCGCCCGCGACATCCAGCGCCGCGAGATGGAGTCCGGGGTGTTCTCGTTCAGCAAGGCCATCGACACGTTCTGCCCGATCGGCCCCTGGATCGTCACCAAGGACGAGATCGCGGACCCGCACGACCTGGCCATGGAGCTGCGGGTGAACGGGGACATCCGGCAGAAGGGCAACACCAGCCGGATGGTGCTGTCCATGCCGCAGCTCGTCGCCCACCACTCGCCGCAGGGATTCAGCGCGGGCGACATCCTGACCACCGGCACGATCTCCGGGGTGGCTGCCGTGCAGCCCGACCCGTTCGAGTTCTACCTGCGCCCCGGGGACGTGGTGGAGGCCGAGATCGAGCACGTGGGCGTCCTGCGCAACCGCGTCGTGTCCTGGGAAGAGGGCCACGGCACGCCGGTGCCCACCGGGGACTCGCTGTACAGCGACTAGCGGGCGGGCGGGCCGGACGATCGACGGGCTGCGCCAGTGCCCCATCACCCCCCGGCCCATTGGGGCCGATCAAGCCCACGATCTCACCCTCGTCCACGGTGAGACTGACCCCGTCCACGGCGGTGACGCCGCCGTAGGTCACGCGCAGATCCTCGACCACGAGCAGGTTGTTCATCCGGGCGGCTCCGGAGGGGGTTACCGAGTTCACGGCAGACTTTCACTGTATGAAATCGACTTTAGTATTCCTGATGACGGTAACCCTCCCGTAACCGTCCTATCCAGGATCGAAATACAATCGATATGCCTCCGGGCACGGGAAAGCTCCGGGACAGCGGCGCTCGGGGCGGGACGGCGGGACTCAGCCCGCGGTGCTAGCAGCGCACAGTGCTAGCGGTCCACCGTGCTAGCGGTCCACCGTGCTAGCGGTCCACCGTGCTAGCGGTCCACCGTGCTAGCGGTCCACCGTGCTAGCGGTCCACCGTGCTAGCGGTCCACCGTGCTAGCGGTCCACCGTGCTAGCGGTCCACCGTGCTAGCGGTCCACCGTGCTAGCTGGGTTCCGCCCCGGCCGGGTCGGCTTGCCGGGCCCGGCTGGCGCGATGGCGCGGCGGTCCGGCGTTGCTGCGGCGCACCGGCTCCCGGCCCTGGGGCTGGGAGGGGCGGGGCCGGGCGGGCAGCGGCGGGATATCCCGGCCCTCCGGCGCGCCTGCGGTCACGGTGACCGGCGACCCGTAGTGCGTGATCTCCAGCGGCGGCCCGTCGCCGTCGAGGATGTACGTGACGCGGCCCGGCGTCACCTCGACCCGCAGGTGGCGCCCGCGCAGGAGGAGCGAGAACGTGAGCCGGGTCAGCGCCGCGGGCAGCCGCGGCGCGAAGCTGGGTGGCTGGCCGGGCCGGTACCGCATCCCGCCGAAGCCCTGCACCAGCACGATCCACGACCCGGCCAGCGCCGCGATGTGCAGGCCGTCCCGGGTGTTGTGCTCCAGGTCCATCAGGTCCATCAGGGCCGTCTCGGCCAGGTAGTCGTAGGCCAGGTCCAGGTGGCCGGTGTCCGCGGCGACCACCGCCTGGCTGCACGCGGACAGCGAGGAATCCCGGACGGTGAGCGCCTCGTAGTACTCGAAGTCCCGGGCCTTCTCCTCCGCAGAGAACGCGTCCGGGCACAGCTGGATGGCCAGCACCAGGTCGGCCTGCTTGACCACCTGCTTGCGGTACAGGTCGAAGTACGGGAAATGGGCCAGCAGCGGGTACTCCTCCGGGGAGGTGCGGGCGAAGTCCCACACCTGGTGCGCGGTGAACCCCTCCGCCTGGCAGTGCACCCCGCGCCCGGAGTCGTAGGGCAGCATGATGCCGTCCGCCGCGGCCACCCAGGCGGCCATCTCGTCCGTGGAGACCCGCAGTTCGCTGGCCCGCTCCGGGTAGCGCTGGGCCACGTCGGCCGCCGCGCGCATGTTCCCCGCGGCCATCAGGTTCGTGTAGACGTTGTTGTCCGCGATCGCGCTGTACTCGTCCGGGCCGGTGACCCCGTCGATCCGGAACGTCCCGCCCCCGTCGTGATGCCCGAGCGAGGACCAGAGCCGGGCGGTGTGCACGAGCAGGTCAAAACCAGTAGATGCCTCAAATTGTTCGTCGCCGGTCGCGTTGGCGTACTGAGCCGCAGCGTGCGCGATGTCCGCGTTCACGTGGAACGCGGCGGTGCCAGCGGGCCAGTAGGCCGAGCACTCGGCACCGCTGATCGTGCGCCACGGGAAGGCGGCCCCGCGCAGGCCGAGCTGGGCGGCCCGGTCGAGCGCCCCCGGCAGAGTGCTCTGCCGCCAGCGCAGCTCATGGGCCGCGGCGTCGGGGACGGTGTAGGTGAGTACCGGCAGCACGAAGGTCTCGGCGTCCCAGAACGAGTGGCCGTCGTACCCGTTCCCGGACAGGCCCTTGGCCGGGATGGGCCGGCCCTCGGCGCGGGCGCCGGCCTGGAGCACGTGGAACATGCCGAACCGGGTGGCCTGCTGGATCTCCTCGTCGCCCTCCAGCTCCACGTCGGCCCGGGCCCAGAAATCGTCCAGGTAAGCGCGCTGCTCCTCGACCAGGCGCTCCCAGCCGCTCTGCACGGCCACCGTGAGCGCGCCCTCCACCTGGTCCTGCAGGGCAGGCCGGGAGCGCGTGCCCGACCAGCCGTAGGCCACGAACTTCACCAGCCGTAGCGGCTCCCCCTGCTGGAGCCGGGTGCCCACAGTGAGCCGGGCCAGGTCCGGCCGGACCTCGGTCCAGGTGTGGGTGTCCGCGTCGCAGGCCACCGCGTGCTGCATGGCGGCCGACACCGTCAGGTCGCTGTGCCTGGTCCGGTGCATCAGCCCGGCCCGGCCGTCCATGGCGCCGTGTTCCACCGCCTCCAGTGGTGCCTCGAGCACCGCGGCGACCCGGGGGTCGCCGCCGCGGGGCGGCAGCTCCTCGTTGGTGACCAGCTCGGACTGGACCACCACGCGGACCGGGCCGTCCAGGGACTCGACCTGGTAGCTGATGGCCGCGATCGAGCGCTGGGTCAGCGAGACCAGCCGGACCGAGCTGACCCGCACCCGGCGGCCGGCGGGTGACACCCAGTCGGCCCGCCGGGTCAGCGTGCCGGCCCGGAAGTCCAGCACCCGCTCATGCTTCAGCAGGTCGCCGTAGCGGATGTCGAACGGCTCGTCGTCGACCAGCAGCCGGATGAGCTTGCCGTTGGTGAGGTTGATGACGGTCTCGCCGGACTCCGGGAAGCCGAAGCCGGCCTCGGCGTAGGGCAGCGGGCGCCGTTCGTACACGCCGTTCAGGTAGGAGCCCGGCAGGCCGTGCGGCTCCCCCTCGTCCAGGTTCCCCCGCCACCCGATGTGCCCGTTGGCCAGCGCGAACACGGACTCGGTCTGGGGCAGCATCTCGGGGTGCAGCGTGATCTCCCGCAAGGCCCAGGGCTCGACGGGGAACGCCGGGTGCTGGATCACCGCTCGTCCATGGCTGCGTGCATGTTCACCACGGGGCCAGCCTATGACCAGGGGATCAGCCGGGCACCGTAGCGTGGTGCCATGACCGCACTGGACGACCCGCCGATCCCGGCCATCCCGGCCTCGGCCGGAGCGCTCATCTTCGACCGGGCGGGGCGGCTACTCATCCTCAAGCCGGTCTACAAGTCCGGGTGGACCATCCCGGGCGGCGTCATGGAGGGTGGCGGGGAGACCCCGTGGCAGGCCTGCCGCCGCGAGGTTCGCGAGGAATGCGGGCTGACCGTGGACCGCGGCCGTCTCGTGTGCGTGGATTTCCGGCCCCCGCGCCGCGGCAAGCCGGGCGGGCTGCGCTTCCTGTTCGACTGCGGCCCGCTGCCCGAGGCGGACCTGGCGGCGATTGTGCTCCAGCGCGAGGAGATCTCCCGGTACCGGCTGGAGGCCCTGCCGGCCGCCCTGGAGCTGCTGCGCAAGCCCATCCGGCGGCGGGTCAGGGCCGCCCGGCAGTCCGGCGGGCCCTGCTACCTGGAGAACGGCCGCCCCGTTCCCGGGGTCGAGTGCTAACGCCCCGGCGTGGCACTATCGCCCAGCACCCCTGAGGTTCGCGCTTCAGTTCCCCGGAAGACGTGATTCAGTTCCCCGGAAGATTCAGTCCCCGGGGACGGAGACCACGGGACCGTGGGCGTGACTCAGCACGGAATGGGTGACGGAGCCGACGCCGGGACCGCGCGGCCCACCCGGCGCGTGCCTGCCCAGGACCACCAGGTCAGCCCGGGCGGACGAGCCGGCCAGGACCCGGCCGGGGTGGGCGTGCACCACTTCCCAGCGGGCCTCCACCTCAGGGAACTTCTCCCGCCAGTCGGCGATCGCGCTCTCCAGGCGGCTGCTGTCCTCCGCGGGCGGGTCGGTGCGCCCGGGGACCGGCGAGGACCAGGCGTGCACCGCGAGCAGCCGCGCCTGGCGCAGCGCCGCCTCCTCGAAACCGAAGCCCAGGGCCGCCTCGGACTGGGCCGGGTCCCGGACACCGACCACGATCTCGTGCTGCCCGGACGTGGCCTCCTCGCGCGCCACCACGACCGGGACCGGCGCGTGCGTCGCGACGTAGCGGCTCACCGAGCCGAGGATCAGCGCGCTGAAGCCCCCGGCTCCGCGGGAGCCCAGGACCAGCATGGAGGCGTCCTGCGCGGCATCCGCCAGGACCTCGGCCGGCGCCCCGGCCACCAGCTGGGTCTCGATCGCCAGGCCGGGCTGCTGCGCCGCGACCTGCTGCGCGGCCCCGGCCAGGGCCTGGCTCATGGACCGCTCGACCTCGTCGGTCACGGTGCCGGGGGTGGCGGGGGTAGCGGTCATCCGCGGCGGCAGCGCGGGGACCGCCACGATGCGCAGCGACGTTCCGCGGAGCACCGCCTCGCGGGCCGCCCAGTCCACCGCCTGCAGTGACTCCCGTGAACCATCCGTGCCCGCAATGACCGGCTTCGTCGCCATGGCTGTCCTCCCCGAGGCTGTCTCTGCCTGTTCTTTACCCAGCAGGCCACGGAAGGTATTACCCGGAGACACCCAGATGATCCCGGTGCTGCCAGGCGAGCCGGAGCAGGGCCGCGCCGGCGGTCTGCAGCGGCTCGGCCCCGCCGGTGAAGCGGTCCACGGTGGCCTGGGTGAACGGGATCGCGGCCGACCCGTCCTGGGTGACCACCCGGCCTTCCGCGTTCTCGGTGACCAGGCCGCGGAACATCCGGTCGAACACGCCGGCCTCGAAGACGGCCACGGTCAGGATGTCGGTGGCCAGCGTGAGCGGGTCGAACCCCCAATCCCAGGCAGCTGACCCGCAGGCGGCCGGCTTCCCGCGCGGCGGCCAGCTCCCGGTGGAACGGCCACTTCCCGTAGTCGAGCCGCCCGCCGCGGGTGGGGTACTCCTCCGTCCCGCCCAGCAGTTCCTCGCTGAACTCCCGCGTCATGCACCGCCACAGGCTGAGGTCGTGACGCTGCGCGGCCGGGGCCGCGGAGACCGGCTGGAAGATGCCCGCGGGCATCACCTGGTACACGCCGCCCGCGTGGTTGACCCGGGCCGGGTCCCGCCAGTGCAGCAGGAACGACGCCGCGCCGCCGGGGGCGCGGCGCAGGGTCAGGGTGGTGACCGCGGTCAGGGCGCTGCGGCGCGGCAGCGCGCACGGATCACCCACGGAGGCCCGCAGCGGCAGGGCGGCGAGGCCGGGCCGGGTTCCCGAGGCGCCCAGGCCGCGGTCAGCTCGTGCGCCACGGCGTGGCCGAGGTTCACCGCGTCGAAGTACCGGGACGGGCCGAAACGCAGCCCCGGGCGGCCCCGGTCCGGGGCGCACAGTTCCGCGTCCAGCAGCCGGTAGCAGACCCGGTTCTCGAACAGGGCCGGCCGGTCCAGCGCCTCGATCGCCGCCGCGTACGTGGGGTACGCCTGGCCGGCCGGGGATCGCGGCAGGACGTGGGCGGCAGCTGCGCCGGTCCCCGTCCGCGGCGGGCGGCGGCGGCGCGCTGACCCAGCCGATCCTCAGGTCAGCCAGGTCCAGCGGGGCCGCGGGCAGCCATCCCGGCCAGCACAGCAGGTCGGTGCCGGCCACCCGGGGCAGGTCCGGGTACAGCCCGGCGGCCATCGCGGCGAGCTCCTGCCGGTGCCCGTTGAGCAGCCGCCTGATCCGGCGCCAGTGCTCCGCCTCCGTGATGAGGTCCTCGGTCATGAGCTCCTCTTGGTCATGCGGTGATTATCACGCACCGGAATACCGGTCCCCGGCCCGGCGCTCAAGACATCGGCCCACCATCCCCGTACACCCTGGAGTCCTCACGTGCGCCAGCCGCTGCTGCAGATCATCATCGGCAGTACCCGTCCCGGGCGGGTCGGCCCGTCCGTCGCTGAGTGGATAACCGCGGCCGCGGCCGCGCACGGCCACTTCGCCGTCGAGGTCGTCGACCTGGCCGAGGTGAACCTGCCGATGTTCAACGAGCCCCGGCACCCCCGGCTGGGCCAGTACGAGTACCAGCACACCAAGGACTGGAGCGCGACCATCAGCCGGGCGGACGCGTTCATCTTCGTGATCCCGGAGTACAACTACGGGTTCAACGCGGCGACCAAGAACGCGATCGACTACCTGCACCACGAATGGCACTACAAGGCCGCCGGGTTCGCCAGCTACGGCGGCGTGGCCGCGGGCACCCGGGCCGTGCAGATGCTCAAGCAGGTGCTGACCACGCTCAAGGTCACGCCGGTCTTCGAGGCGGTGAACATCCCGTTCGTCCAGCAGTTCCTCGACTCCGCCCGGACGCTGCAGCCGAACGAGGTCATGACCGAGGCGGCGGCCGCCATGCTCGACGAGCTGGCCCGGGTCGAAGCGGCGCTGCGGCCGCTGCGGGAGCCGGAAGCCCCGGAGCCGGCCGAGCCCGAGACCGAGGACCTCGACCCCCAGGCCGAGCCGGTGCATTAGGCCGCTGCTTTAAGCCGCTGCATCAGGCCGGTGCATCAGCCGGTCCGTAACCGCCACCCCCCGGGGTCTCCAGCACGAGCACGTCCCCCGGGCCGAGTTCCGCGCGGTCGCAGCCGGCCAGCTCGGTGACCCGGCCGTCGGCCCGTTCGACCCACTGGTGCCCGAGCTGGCCGGGGGCGCCCGCCCGCCATGCCGTACGGCGGGACCCGCCGGTGGCTGCTGAGCATGCTGACCGTCATCGGGGCGAGGAACCGGAGCCGGCGGCGGCCGCCGTCACCGCCCGGCCACCGGCCCGCGCCGCCGCTGCCCCGGCGGATCTCGAACGATTCCAGCCGGACGGGGAACCGCCACTCCAGCACCTCCGGGTCGGTCAGCCGGGAATTGGTCATGTGCGTCTGGACCACCGCGGTGCCACCGAACCCGTCCCCGGCACCGGACCCGCTGGACACGGTCTCGTAGTACTGGTATTCGGCGCTGCCGAACGTCACGTTGTTCATGGTGCCGGACCCCTCGGCCATGACCCCCAGCGCGGCGTACAGCGCCCCGGTGACCGCCTGGGAGGTCTCCACGTTGCCGGCCGCCACGGCCGCCGGGTAGGCCGGCGCCAGCAGGCTGCCCGGCGGGATGATGACCCGGACCGGCTTCAGGCAGCCGGCGTTCAGCGGGATCTCGTCGTCCACCAGGGTGCGCAGCACGTACAGGACCGCGGCCATCGCCACCGACGAGGGCGCGTTGAAGTTCCCCGGCAGCTGCGGGGAGGTGCCGGTGAAGTCGATCTCCGCGGTCCGGGCCCGCTGGTCCACCCGCACCGCCACCCTGATCACGGCGCCGTTGTCCAGCTCGTAGGCGCACTCGCCGTCCCGCAGCCGGGCGATGACCCGGCGGACCGCCTCTTCCGCGTTGTCCTGCACATGGCCCATGTAGGCGGTCACCACGTCCAGGCCGAACTCGCTGACCAGCTGCCGCAGCTCGGCGGCGCCCTTCTCGTTCGCGGCGATCTGCGCCCGCAGGTCCGCCAGGTTGGCGCCGGGGTTGCGGGACGGGAACTCCGCCGAGGTGAGCAGGTCCGTGGTGGCGGCCTCGCGCAGCTCGCCGCCCCCGGCCAGGCGCCAGTTGTCGATCAGCACGCCTTCCTCCTCGACGCGGGTGCTGAAGGCCGGCATCGAGCCGGGCGTGATGCCGCCGATCTCGGCGTGATGCCCGCGGGAGGCCACGAAGAACAGGATGTCCCGCCGGTATCCGGCCGCCGTCATCGGGCAGCCTGAACACCGGGGTGACCACGGTGATGTCGGGCAGGTGCGTGCCGCCGTGGTAGGGGTCGTTGAGCATGAAGACGTCGCCCGGCTTCATGGTCCCGGCGTTGCGGCTGATGACCATCGTGATGCTCTCGCCCATGGAACCCAGGTGCACCGGCATGTGCGGGGCGTTGGCGATCAGCTGGCCCGCCGCGTCGAAGATCGCGCAGGAGAAGTCGAGCCGCTCCTTGATGTTGACCGAGTGCGCGGTGCTCTGCAGCCGGACACCCATCTGCTCGGCCACGGACATGAACAGGTTGTTGAAGATCTCCAGCATGACCGGGTCAGCGGTGGTGCTGGTGTCAGGCCGCGCCGGGCGGCCACCGGGCCGGGTCAGCAGCAGGTCCCCCCGGCCGGTCACCGCGGCCTGCCAGCCCGGCTCGACCACGGTGGTGGCGAAGTCCTCGGTGATGAGGGCGGGCCCGGGGACCACGCGGCCGGGCCGCAGCCCGCTGCGCGGCAGGAGATCCACCTCGGCCCACTCGCCGCCGGTGAACATCCGGACCCGGGCCGGCGGGGACTGTGAACTTGCTGTTATCGGGATGTCTGGCGCGGGGGGCGGGACGTTGCCGGGGGGACCGGTTGGCGGCATGGAGCCCGCAGGTCCGGCCGAGTCGTGATGTCCCCCGGTCACCTCCACCGACACCGCCTCCACGATCACCGGCTTGTCCCGCATCAGGAACGAGAACCGCTGGCGGTAGGCGTCCTCGAAGGCCGCCGGTCATGGACTCCGGCCGAGCCGAACGGAACCGTTAGAGAGGTATCGGTGCCCTGGTAGCGCAGGTGGGCCCGCCGCGACGCACCCGGGACCTGGTCCCGCCGGGACGCCCCCGGTCTCCAGCTTCGTCCCGCGCGGCGGCTTCCAGCTCCCCGGCCACCCGGTCCAGCCGGGCGAGCAGGCCGCCGGACAGTTCCGCCTCGACCGCCTTCTCCCGCATCGCGGTCACGTCGGCCAGGCCCATGCCGTAGGCGGACAGGACGCCGGCCAGGGGGTGGATGAGCACCTCGGTCATGCCCAGGGCGTCGGCGACCGCGCAGGCGTGCTGGCCGCCCGCGCCGCCGAAGGTGGCCAGCACGTACCGGGTGATGTCGTAGCCGCGCTGGACCGAGATCTTCTTGATCGCGCTGGCCATGTTGGCCACGGCGATGTCCAGGAACCCGGCCGCCACCTCCGCGGCGCTGCGCTGGTCCCCGGTGGCCTCCGCGATCCGCCGGGCCAGGGCGTCGAACCGGGTGGCCACCAGCCCGGCGTCCAGCGGCTCGTCCCCGCCCGGCCCGAACACCCGGGGAAAGCAGCCGGGCTGGACCCGGCCCAGCATGACGTTGGCGTCGGTCACGGTGAGCGGGCCGCCGCGCCGGTAGCAGGCGGGTCCCGGGTCCGCCCCCGCCGAGTCCGGGCCGACCCGGTACCGGCTGCCGTCGAACGCCAGGATCGAGCCGCCGCCGGCCGCGACGGTGTGGATGCTCAGCATGGGCGCCCGCATCCGGACCCCGGCCACCTCGGTCTCGTACTGCCGCTCGAACTCGCCGGCGTAATGGGACACGTCGGTCGAGGTGCCGCCCATGTCGAAGCCGATGACCCGGCGGTAGCCGGCCGCGGCGGCGGTCCGGGCCATGCCGACGATGCCGCCGGCTGGCCCGGACAGGATGGAGTCCTTGCCGCGGAAGCGGTGCGCGTCGGCCAGCCCGCCGCTGGACTGCATGAACAGCACCGGCGTCCCGTTCAGCTCGGCGGTCACGTGGTCGACGTAGCGGGACAGGATCGGGGACAGGTAGGCGTCCACGACCGTGGTGTCCCCCCGGGACACCAGCTTCATCAGCGGGCTGGTCGCGTGCGACTCCGAGACCTGGGTGAACCCGATGTCCCGGGCGATCTCGCCGATCCGGGCCTCGTGCGCGGGGTAGCGGTAGCCGTGCAGGCAGACCACGGCCACGGCCCGCAGCCCGTCGGCGTAGGCGGCCCGCAGGTCCCGGGCGGCCGCCTCCTCGTCGAGCGCCGTGATCACCTCACCGTGCGCGCTGACCCGCTCGGTCACCTCGATCACCCGGCTGTACAGCAGCTCCGGGAGGATGATCTGGCGGGCGAAGATACGCGGCCGGTTCTGGTAGCCGATCCGCAGCGCGTCGCGGAACCCGCGGGTGATGACCAGGACGGTGGGCTCACCCCGGCGCTCCAGGAGCGCGTTGGTGGCCACCGTGGTGCCGAGCCGGACCGAGCCGATCTGCGCGGCCGGGATGGGCTGCCCGTCCTGGACCCCGAGCAGCCCGCGGATGCCGGCCAGCACCGCGTCCTGGTACCGGCCTGGATCCTCGGAGAGCAGCTTCCGGACGGCCAGGCGTGCCGTCCGGGCGCCGGGCGACCACGTCGGTGAACGTGCCGCCCCGGTCGATCCAGAACTCCCAGCGCCCGCTCATCACCTCGCATCCTAGGCAACCCGGGGCTCGGTCACCCGGCCCCGGGTGGCCGGGGCCGGGCTTCCCGTCATCAGGAGTCGGCCGCAGCGCTGGCCAGGACGCCCCGTTCTGCCTCCCGGTCGAAGATCCGGTTGATCTCCTCCACCGAATGGCCCTTGGTCTCGGGCACGAACCGGTACACGAACAGGATGGCCATCAGGCACAGGCCTGCGAAGCAGACCAGCACCCAGTCCAGCCCGATGGCGCCCATCCAGACCGGGAAGACCTCGATGAGCGCGAAGTTGGCCAGCCAGTCCACGGTCGCGCCGGTGGCCGCGGCCTGCCCCCGGACGGAGGTGGGGAACACCTCGCCCTGGAGCAGCCAGCCGGTGCCGCCCACGCCGATGGCGAACGAGGCGATGAACCCGGCCAGGCCGATCATCACGACCACGATCCGCGGGGTGGCGGTGAAGTATTCCAGCCCGGCCGCGGCGACCAGCGCGAACACGGCCATGCCGGTGTAGCCGCCCATAGCCAGCTTCCGCCGGCCCACCTTGTCGATGTAGCGGAACGCGAAGTAGGTGGCGCCCACGTTGACCACGGTCAGCATCGCGGTGACCTCGACGCCCGCGATGGTCTTGGCCACCAGGGTGTTACTGCCCTGGAACAGCGGGCCGAGCAGGTGCGGGCCGTAGTACAGCGGGATGTTGATCCCGGTGATCTGCTGGAAGATGAAGAACACGCAGACCACGACGAGCGCACGCAAGACCCCGGGGGTCCAGTTCCGGGCCTTGGTCTGCTCCCGCTGCTGGTCCTCTTCGTGGAGCTGGCGGGCGGTGTATTCCACGTCCTCGAGGCTGACGTCGGCCCCGAATTCCTTCATCGCGGCCTGGACCCGCTCGTACTTGCCCTGCCGGAGCAGCCAGCGCGGCGACTCGGGCATCTGGGTCCGCAGGCCCAGGCCGATCAGCGCAGGCACCGCGCCGAGGCCCAGGATCAGCCGCCAGTCCACGGTACCCGCGGCGCCGGGCGCGATCTTGAGGATGATCAGCGCGATGACGTAGGAGATCAGGATGCCGACCGTGATCATCCACTGCTGGAGCATGCTGAGCGCGCCGCGCCGTCCGCTGGGCGCGTACTCCGCGATGTAGGCGGTGGCGATGGCCGAGTCGGCCCCGATGGCTATGCCGATCAGGGTCCGGGCGATGAGCAGGATGGCCGCGTTGGGGGTGACCGCGGCCAGGATCGAGCCTACGGCGTAGATGAGCGCGTCGGCGATCAGCAGGGTCTTACGGCCCAGCCGGTCCGCCGTCAGGAAGGCCAGGACCGCCCCGGCCGCCGCGCCCAGCGAGGCGCCCGCCACCAGGTAGCCGAGCCAGAAGCTGCTCAGGTGGTAGGGAATGAAGTTGAGCGCCGAGCCGATGTTCGACGTGTCGTAGCCGAACAGGAAGCCGCCCAGGCAGGCCAGGATGGTCAGCTTCCAGTAGAACGCCGTAGGCTGCCGCTGGTCGAGCACCTCGAGCACGTTGGTCCCGGCGCCCTCGCCGGTCTGTGTCTGCGCCATGGACGCACATATCACCCGTAATGGGCGGTTCAAACCAGCAGGCTGTACTGTCTGCCGGGTGAACCTGCTGACCGTGCACCAGCGGCTGTACGAGCGCAGCGGCGGCCGCCTCGGGCACCGGCTGATCAGCCTCCGGTTCCTGCTGCTGCGGACCACGGGCCGCCGGACCGGCCAGCTACGGGCGGTGGTCCTGGCCTACGCGCGGGACCCGGACGGCCCGGCCCGGGCTGGCCATGACCGGGCTGACTACCTGCTCGTCGCCTCGAACAACGGCTCGGACCGGCCGCCCGGCTGGCTGGTCAACATCACCGGCGACCCGCAGGTGGAGATCCAGGACGGGACCCGGCGGACCGGGGCCACCGCCCGGATCGTCTCGCCTGGGGACCCCGGCTACGACCGCCTGTGGCAGCTGGTGAACGACCACAACCACGGCCGCTACCGGGGCTACCAGGCCAGGACCAGCCGGCCGATTCCCGTCGTGGTGGTCACTCCTACTGAACCGGCTCCAGGATGACCACCGGGATCTGCCGGGTCGTCTTGGTCTCGTAGTCGGCGAAGCCGGGGTAGGCGCTCTTCTGCGCCTCCCAGATGCGCTCCCGCTCCGCGCCCTCGGCCTCCCGCGCGGTGAACTCGGCCGTGCCGGTGCCGATCTCGGCGCTGACCCGCGGGTTGGCCCGCAGGTTGTAGTACCAGTCCGGGTTGGTTGGGGCGCCCGCCTTGGAGGCGAACACCGCGACGCCCTCCCCGATGTCCTGGTACATCATCGGGTTGACCCGCGGCTGGCCGCTCTTTGCGCCGACGGTGTGCAGCAGCAGGAGGGGCGCCCCCTCGAAATTGCCGCCGACCTTGCCCCCGTTGGCCCTGAACTCCGCGATGACCTTGCTGTTCCAGTCCTCGGCTTCAGTCACTGTTACTTCCTCCAGCTGTTAGGTGCGCGGTTGGGGTGCCCCGGTTAGGTGCCCCGGTTGAATGCGCTGTTGGGTGCCCGGTTGGATGCACTGATCCTGCCAACTCCCCCGGCCGTCCATACAGTCCCCACGGGGGGCCGTGGTACGCCGACGCCCTCTTGTTACTTACCGTTATTGACGTGTTACTCTTCGTCAATGCACGCTAACGGAGCCGCGCCGTGCGCCGGACCGGACCTGGCCCGGTACCGGGATGCCGTGGCCGATCTGCTGATTGAGATCGCCGCCCATACCGGCCCGGAAGACCTGGCCAAAGCGGAAAAGGTGCTGACCGAACGGCTGGCCGACCCGGAGTTCGCCGCGGTCCTGGCGGCCAGCCCCGAGGGGCGCCCGGCCGCCGTCGACCGGCTGCTCCGCGAGGTCCGCCATTATCAGCCCCAGGCCCGCAATTGCGCGGCCGACCTAGTCGCCCATATCCGTATTCACCTGTTCGCCCTGATCGACGTCATGTGGTGGGGATCAACCCGGGCTTTCGTGACGGATTCGGATCTGCTTCACTCGGCCGAGCTCGCCGATCTTGAGCCGCTCCGCCGCCGCGGGGAACTCCATTTCCGCTACCGCCGCCAGGCCCGGTCGCTGCCGCACCGCGCGGTGCGGGCGGCCGACCGCCGGCTGCGGCCCGGCCACACTCCGCGCACCGCGGGCCTGCGTTTCGCCCGGGCCCGGCGGGAAGCAGTCACCCTGCTCAACCAGCTGGCCGCCGACTTCGCCGCGGCTGCGCCGGGGGCTCCCCCGCTGTGGGTCACCAGCCTGGCCCGGAGCATCGAGCAGCAGCGGCGGCTGCGCGCCCTCGGGTACACGGCCACGCTGCCCAGCGCGCACTGCGTGGGGTACGCCATGGATATCGAGATGTCCTGGTTCCGCCGGTTCGGCGCGGCCGGGGTGCTGGAAGGACTGCTGCTGGAGCGCCAGCGGGCGGGGGAGGTCAACGCGATCGACGAGGGCCAGACCTGGCATCTGTGCCTCAGCCCGGCCGCCGTGGCCGGGCACACCCGGGGCTGACGCGATGTGCGGCATCGCGCTGATCCACGGCCCGCGCCCGGACCCGGCGGCCTTCCGCCAGATGATCGGCTCGCTCGCCCCGCGCGGCGAGGTGGAGGAGACCCTGCTGACCGGCCGGCTGCTGGCCGGCACCCAGCGGCTGCGCATCGTGGACGCCGAGCGCGCGGTCCAGCCCTTCACCTCGGCCGACGGCCGGTGGGTGCTCTGCTACAACGGCGAGGTCTTCAACTACCGGATGCTCCAGGCCGAGCTGACCAGCCTGGGCCACCGGCTGCGCACCGACAGCGACACCGAGGTGGTGCTGGAGGCGTTCCTGGAGTGGGGGGCGGCCGCGGTCGGCCGGCTGCGCGGCGAGTTCGCGTTCGCCCTGGCCGACACCGCGGCCGACCGGGTCTACCTGGCCCGCGACCCGCTCGGGGTCAAGCCGCTGTACTGGTCCCGGCGGGACGGCTGCCTGCACGTGGCGTCGGAGATCAAGGCGCTCACCGGGCTCGGCGCCCCGGTCAGCGAGGTCCCGCCGGGACATCACGGCTGGGCCGAGGGCGGCTGGGCCCTGGCCGGCTGCCCGGGCGCGGCCGCCGGGCCCGCCCTGGAGCCGTACGTGGACCTGCTCCGGCTCGGCGACGGCCAGCCGCTGATCGAGGACGCCGACGAGGCGGCCAAGCTGGTCCGCGCCGCACTGGAGGACAGCATCCGGGTCCGGGTGGATACCGGCCTGACCGTGGGGGTCATCCTCTCCGGCGGGCTGGACAGCAGCCTGGCCCTGATGCACGTGCGGGAGATGCACCCGGACTGCGTGGCGTTCACCATCGGCGCCCCGGCCAGCGAGGACCTGGCGTACGCGCGCCGCCTGACCGCCGACCTGGGCGTGCCGCACGAGGTGATCGAGGTCCGGCCCCGCGATATCCGGCTGGCCGACATCCGGGAGGCCATCCGGCTGGGCGAGCTCACCGAGTACGGCGACATCATCAACGAGGTGGTCTCGGTCCCGCTGTTCCGGCGCATCCACCAGATGGGGATCAAGGTCGTGCTGTCGGGGGACGGCTCCGACGAGCTGTTCGGGGGGTACCCGATGTACTTCCGGGCCAGCCCGGAGCAGGCCCGCAGGCTGTTCCTGCACAAGATCCGCAACCTGTGCCGGACCGAGCTGCAGCGGCTGGACCGGGCGAGCATGGGCCACGGCACCGAGCTGCGCGTGCCGTTCCTGGACCTGTCCCTGGTGGAACTGGCCATGCGGGTGCCCCGTGCGTTCAAGCAGCGGGACGGGCAGGACAAGTGGATCCTCCGCGAGGCCTTCGCCGACCTGCTGCCGGACTACATCCGGCGGCGCCCGAAGGACATGATGTCCTACTCCTCGGGGCTGCACGAGCGGGCCCGGCTGTTCAAGCCGCTGTACCCGCGCCTGTACCGCTCGTTCGGCTACGGCCTGCTGGAGCCGATGCGGCGGGACTTCGACACCGTCCTGGAGCGCAGCGGGCATGACCTGGACCGGGCCATCGCCGACAGCTGCGGCCCGGCCCGATTACACCCTGGCCGAACGGGCCCGGGACCTGGCCGGGGCGGCTCGGTGGAACGCGGTCCTGGCCGTGCGGGAGCGGATCCCGGGCCGCTGATCCGCCCGCTAATCCGCCGCTTGTCTGCCCGCTTATCCGCCGCTCAGGCCCCGGGCTGGATGAGGGCCCAGACGACCTTGGCGGCCCGCTCGTCCGGCGCGGTACCGCGCGGCTGACGGCCCGGGTAGTAGTAGCCCCAGCGGCTGCTGACCGCCTCCACCATTAAAAGGCCGCGGCCGGTCTCGCCGTCGTGGCTGACCTGGCCGGGCACCGGGGGGGCCGTGGCCCCGTCCCAGACCTCCACCAGCGCCTGCCGCCGGTCGGACGCGAGCCGCAGCCCCAGCGACACCGCCCGCCCCTCGGCGTCGTAGCCCGGCCCGCCCGTGACCGGGTCGGAGCACGCACGGAGCGCGTTGGTCATCAGTTCCGACACGATCAGCTCCACGCTGTCGGCGAGCGCGGCCTGGCCCCACTCGGTGAGCACCAGCCGGGCGTGCAGCCGGGCGCACGGCACGGCGCCGGGCAGCGCGCCCAGCTCCAGCCGGGACTGGAGGGGCCACTGCCCGGAGCGGGCGGGATCCTCGCGGGCCGGATCCTCGCGGGCCGTGGCGACCGGGCCGTAGTAGCCGCCGGGGATGGCCAGGCTGTACTCGCCGGACGAGGGTGGGCTGTAGGGGCCGGACGAGGCCGGGCTGTAGGAGCCGCCGTAGGGGGGCGCGCTGAACTGGGTGTCCCGGGACAGGAAGCCGTACTGGCGGCCGGGGGCGGGGAAGGCGGAGCGCTGCGCGGGGAACGGGCCGGTACCGGTCCGGGGCATCTCGCGGGTCACCTCGCCGGAATCGGATACCTCAGCGGTTAAGTACCGGCACCCCACAAATGCGGGCGCGTATCATGCGTCACAGCATTGTGCCCCAGCATGCATCAAGCTACGCCGTTGTGCAAGATGCCTAACCGTATTATGCGATTCCTATTCTATCGCGCCGGGCCCGCCCGCACCACAGTCCTGCCACCACAGTCCTGCCACCACAGTCCTGCCACCACCGACCCGGAGGCACTGGATCATGGCCGCCAGCCCCAGCCCCACGGTCCGACGCAAGCGGCTCGGCATCGAGCTCCGGCGCCTGCGCGAGCAAGCCCGCTTAACCTGCGAAGACGTCGGGCAGCGGCTCGACTGCTCGGGAACCCGGATCAGCCGGATGGAGACCGGCCGGATCAGCGTCCGGCCGGGAGACGTCCGGGAGCTGCTCGAGATCTACGGGGTGCCCGGCGAGGAGTCGGACGCGCTCGTCCAGCTGGCCCGTGAGGCCCGCCGCAAGGGCTGGTGGCACACGTACGGCCGGGTGCTGCCGACCTGGTTCGAGCCCTACATCGGCCTGGAGTCCGAGGCCGCGGCGCTGCGCGACTTCCAGTGCATGGTGGTACCCGGGCTGCTGCAGACGAAGGAGTACGCGCGGGCCGTGCTGCGCACCGCGCCGACCGCCGGTCCGGCCGAGGACATCGACCGCCAGGTAGCGCTGCGGATGGACCGCCAGGCCACCCTGGACCAGGAGGAACCGCCCGACCTGTGGGTGGTGCTGAGCGAGAACGTGCTGCGCGCCCAGGTCGGCGGGCCCGGCGTGATGCGCACCCAGCTGGGCCGGCTGATCGAGGTGGCCGGGCAGCCCACCGTGACGCTGCAGGTCCTGCCATTCGGCGCGGCCGCCCAGGTGCAGCCCATCAGCCCGTTCACCATTCTGGACTTCCCGCAGGCCGCCGATCCCGCCGTCGTGTACCTGGAGCACCTTACCGGGAGTCTTTTACTGGAGAATGAGGACGAGGTGCGGCGCTATACAGTGGTGTTCGATCACCTCCGTGCCGAAGCACTGGGCACGGGCCAATCCATCGACCTGATTGCGCAGGTAGCCAAGGGATTCAGCTAATTTCCAGCGAGAATCGGTAAGTCAGGTAAGCAGAGATCTAGACCACACAAAGGAGGTGCGGGATGACCCCCTCAGGCATCGACCTGTCCCGTGCCAATTGGCGTACGAGCAGCCATAGCGGCGGTAATGGCGGCCAGTGCGTCGAAGTCGCCCGGAACCTGCCCGGAGTAGTCGTGGTGCGCGACTCCAAGGCCAGGCAGGAAGGAACGCTCGTCGTCAGCCGGGCCGCGTGGGCCGGCTTCATCGCCACCCTCACGCAGCGACCGCCCGGTCAGTGACTCACCGCCAGGCGTGACCATCGCGGCCTGGACCGGGCTCACGGCCCGGTCCAGGCCCGCGATGTCGCCGCCCAGTCTGGCCGGGGTCCGGCGCCGTCTGGCCGGGGTCCGGCGCCCTGGGCGTGGTTACTGCCCCTGATCGATCCGGGCCAGGACCCGGCCCTGCTCGGCCAGGTGGCGGCCCTGCCTGAGCTGCGTGTCGTGGATCATCCGCAGCGTCACGATGATCCCGTCCAGGGCCTGGCCCTGTTCCGCCAGGCTGTGTCCCTGCCCGACCTGGTCGTCGCGGAGCGCCTGGAGAAGCTGGCGCTGCGTCCCGAAGGAGGTGCTCAGGTCGGCCACGTCCCGGTCCACCATCGCGAAGAGGTCGGCGGCCCGGCGGCCCTCACTCTGCGCTTCGGCCAGCGCGGCCACCTGAGCCTCGAGGCTCTCCAGCCGCTTACGGATCTCGTCGAATTCCTGCACCGCTCGCCTCCGGCCCTGGCTATCAACCACCGAGCTTAAGGCGTTCCTGGTGCCCGGATAGCCCGATTGGGCCAGCCCGCGAGGCGGGCCGGGTGCCCGGGCGGGCCGGGTGCCGCGGCCGGGTCCGCCACCCGGGCCACCGCCGCGGGCGCCCGGGACGGCAGGGCACCCACCGGGATGAGCAGGGCTAAGACGCCGAGGCGGCGGCGGAGCGGAGCGGGGGACACGGCCGTGGCCTTCCGGGCATCGGCAGCCAGATCAGTCCGCCGGGTATCAGCAAACACGCGAGTCAATGGCATGTGCCCAGGTGACGTGCGCGTTACGGAAACTTTGACACTTTATTTCTAAATTATTTCAGGGTCAGGTTCTGGCCCGCTGATTCCGCCAAATCTATGTTGTGCGGAAAACCATTTGTCCCGCCGCACGCCGGCCAGGCCCGCCCGGCCGCGGCGCGAGGAGGGGACATCATGAGCAGGAGAACGAGATCAGCGGCCGGGTCCCCCGGCGCGTGGCGCGGCGCGAGGTTATTCGCGGCCCTGGCCCTCGTCGCGGGCGGCGCGGTCGCGGCGGCCAGCCCGGCCCGGGCCGCCGGGAGCGCCCCGGGCACCCCCGGGGCGAACGCCACCTGGAACGAGTCGAACGTGAGCGGCTTCGCCGACTCCCTGGGCTCCGCCTCCAAGGTCTGGTACACGCTGGGCGACGGTGAGCTGGAGAACGTGTTCTACCCGGAGACCGACACCCCGGGCACGTTCGGGCTGCAGTACATCGTCACCGACGGCTCCTCGTTCACGGACACTGAGACCGCGAACACCAGCCACGCGGTCTCGCTGGCCGACCCGACGTCGCTCGTCTGGCAGCAGGTGAACACGCGGCCAACGGCGACTTCAAGATCACCAAGACCTACATCGCCGACCCGTCCCGCTCGGTTGTGCTCATCCAGACCACGTTCGACAACCTCACCTCCAAGCCGCTCCAGCTCTACGCCGACTACCTGCCGCAGCTCAACAACGACGGGATGGGCAATACCGGCGGCACCGACGCGACCAGCGGCGACCTGGTGGCGCAGAACGGCTCGGTCGCCAGCGCGCTCGCCTCCTCGACCGGTTTCACCCAGACCACCAGCGGCTACGTCGGGCACCTCCAGCGACGGCAGCCAGCAGTTGACCAGCAGCCACACGCTGACCTCGACGTACACCTCGGCCTCGACCGCCGGCCACATCGTGCAGGTGGCGCAGATCCCGGTGGCCTCCAGCGGGGCGACCACGTTCACCCTGGCGCTCGGCTTCGACTCCAGCCGAGTCCGCCGCCATCTCCGACGCCGCCGCGTCGCTGAACACGGGGTTCTCCTCGCTTGAGAGCTCGTTCGAGTCCGGCTGGCACTCCTGGGTCGAGCAGCCTCAACGCGCCACCCGCGTCCGTGACCGGCAGCGCCGCAGCTCAAGCAGCAGTACTACGTCTCGCTGATGGAGGTCAAGGCCGACGAGGACAAGACCTACACCGGCGCGTTCGTGGCCGCCCCCACCGACCCCGTGGGGCACGCAGCGTCAGCGCGAACAGCGGTGGCGGCCACGGCTACCACGCCGTGTGGACCCGCGACGAGTACGAGATGGCCTCCACGCTGCTCGCGGCCGGAGACACCACCGACGCCAACGCGGCGCTGCAATACATCTTCACCTACGAGGAGGAGTCCAGCGGCGCGGTCAAGCAGAACACCTTCCTCAACGGCACTGCTGTCTTCGGCTCACTGCAGATGGACGAGGTGGCCGACCCGATCATCCTGGCCTACCAGCTCGGTGCGACGAACTCCGCTGACTGGTCGCACATCGAGAGCGCTGGCGAACTACCTGGTCGCCAACGGCCCGTC
Source organism: uncultured Actinomycetes bacterium (assembly GCA_963723595.1). Taxonomy (GTDB): domain Bacteria; phylum Actinomycetota; class Actinomycetes; order Streptosporangiales; family Streptosporangiaceae; genus RYN-230. Next base: position 391,291 of record CAVRRQ010000006.1, on the reverse strand, counting down.
CACCCCGGAGGAACGCTGGGAGGAGATCGGCGGCTACTCCCCCTCCACCATGGCGGCCGAGATCGCCGGGCTGGTCTGCGCGGCCTCAATCGCCGTGACCAACGGCGCGACCGGCCTGGCCGCGACCTACCAGGCGACCGCGCTGTCCTGGGCGTCCCAGGTGGACAACCTGACCTACACGACCTCCGGACCGTACGGCAGCGGCGACTACTTCCTGCGGATCACGCCAGGACGGCAACCCCAACTCCGGCGCGTCGATCGGCATCGCCAACGGCGGCGGCAGCCACGACGACCGCACCGTGGTCGACGCCGGCTTCCTCGAGCTGGTCCGGCTGGGTATCAAGGCGGCCACCTCGTCCGACATCACCAGCAGCCTGTCGGTGGTGGACTCCGAGCTCGCGGTGGCCACCCCCGAGGGACCGATCTATCACCGTTACAACTTCGACGGTTACGGCGAGACCTCGTCCGGCGGCGACTACACCGGCTCCGGGGTAGGCAACCCGTGGCCGGTGCTGACCGGCGAGCGCGGCGAGTACGACGTCGCCGACGGCAACCTGACCGCCGCGCAGTCCCTGCTGGCCACCATGGCCGGCGCCGCCAACTCCGGCTACCAGATCCCCGAGCAGGTGTGGGGTGGCAGCACCGGCACCGGCGGCTTCACGTTCGGCCAGCCGGACAACTCCTCGACCCCGCTCATGTGGGCGATGGCCCAGTACGCCCGGCTGGCCATCGACATCTCGGCCGGGCAAGGACGTGGACACCCCCGCCGTCGTCACCAGTTGCATCCAGCACGGGCAGCTGCCCGGTCAGCGGTCCGGTGAAGGAGACGGTCAACGTGACCGTGCCGGTGAACACCGATGGCTTCGGCCGACACCGTCTACCTGGACGGCAACCTGTCCGCGCTCGGCTTCGGCCAGTCCGACTGGGCGGCGAACGGCATCCCGATGACCAGGGTCAACGCGAACAGTGGACCGCCACCGTCGTACGCCTCCGCCGATGCCACCCTGTCCTACAAGTACGACCTGGGCAGCAACTGGAGCAACGCCGAGGAAAACGCCGACTGCGGCCTCGGTGGGCAACCGGAGCATGAGCGTCAACGGCGGCACGGTCAGCGACACCGTGGCCAACTGGGAGGCCCCGGGCCGTGCGGCGACTCCGGCGCGGTGATCAACGTGACCGTGCCCGCGGACACCCCGAGCGGCGACTACCGCTGGTACAACTCACGGAGCCTCACCCCGCTGTTCCCGTTCGGTTACGGGCTCTCCTACACCAGCTTCTCGTTCAGCAACCTGAAGATCACCGCCCTGCCGGAGGGTGGCGCGGCCACGGTCAGCGCCACCGTGACCAACACCGGGTCGCGGCCGGCGCCGACGTGGCCCAGCTGTACGTGAGCGATCCGTCCGCGGCGGGCGAGCCGCCCCGCCAGCTGGAAGGCTTCGCCCGGGTGAACCTGCAGCCGGGCGCCAGCCAGACGGTCTCGTTCCCGCTGACCCAGCGCAGCCTGTCCTACTGGGCTCCAGCAACACGTGGGCCACCGCCACCGGCAGCTACGGGATCGCGGTCGGCGACTCGGACGCGAACCTGCCGCTGACCGGCACGCTCGCGGTGACGTCGGCGCAGCTCGGCCAGCCGGTCACCATCACCAGCCCCGGCCCGCAGGAGGGCACCGCCGGCACCGCGGTGTCGGTGAAGGTCTCCGCGGCCGACTCCAGCAGCGGCCAGTCGCTCGCGTTCACCGCGTCCGGGCTGCCCGCCGGGACGTCGATCTCCGGCAGCGGCACCATCACCGGCACGCCCACGGCCGCGGGCACGTCCACGGTCACCGTCACCGCGCAGGACTCCGCCGGCGCCTCGGCCGCCACGTCGTTCACCTGGACCGTGGCCCCGGCGGGCTCGGGCGTGGCCACCACCCCGCTGTCGGATACCAGGGCCTGTGCCTGGACCTGAGCGGGGACAACAACACCAACGGCACCAAGGTCGAGGTCCACACCTGCAACGGGACCAACGGCCAGCATGGACCGGGAACCGGCGGGACCATCCACGCGGACGGCAGGTGCCTGGACGTGATCGCGGGCGCCACCGGCAACGGGTCCCTGGTCACCTGTACACCTGCAACGGCACCGGCGCCCAGGTGTGGCAGCCGCAGTCTGACGGTGCGCTGCTCAACCCGCAGTCGGGCAAGTGCCTGGACGACACCGGGTTCTCCACCACCCCCGGGACCCAGGTGCAGATCTGGAGCTGCACCGGCGCGGCCAACCAGTCCTGGGTCCAGCCGTGACCGGCCGGGGGCAGCCGCCCCGTCTAGGCTGGAATCCCGCAAGCATCGAGGAGACGGCGTGGCCGAGATCCCCGGCATCGACATCACCAAGCCCCACGCCGCCCGGGTCTACGACTGGGCCCTGGCGGCAAGGACCACTACGAAGCCGACCGGAGTACGGCGAGCAGGTGGTGGCGGTCGCGCCCGAGTACCCCCGCTGGCCCGGGCCAACCGGGTTCCTGGAGCGGCCGTCCGGCTGTCGCCGAGGCGGGCGTGCGCCAGTTCATCGACCTGGCACGGGCATTCCCACCTCGCCGAGCGTGCACGATCCCACCGCGGCCGACCCGTCAGCCCGGGTCATGTACGTCGATAACGATCCGATCGTGAGCGTGCACAACGACGCGTTACTGGCTAACGCGGTGAACATCCGGTCGGTCCAGGCCGACATCCGCCAGCCCGACGAGATCCTCAGCCATCCCGCGCTCCGGGGGCTGATCGACTTCGCCGAGCCGGTGGCCGTGCTCCTGGTGGCCGTGCTGCACGTGATCCCGGATTCCGCTGACCCGGCCGGGATCGTGGCCCGGTTCACCGGGCTCATCGGGCTGGGCAGCTACCTGGTGCTGTCCCAGCTCACGTCGGACGGCGACCCCGAGGCCGTGGCCCAGTCGCGGGCCGCCACCGAGAACACCATGATCCCGCTGGCCTTCCGGTCGCACCGGGAGATCCTGGGCTTCTTCGACGGCTTCGACCTGGTCGAGCCGGGCCTGGTCAGCGTGCAGCAGTGGCGGCCCGTGGCCCAGACCCAGCCGACCAGGCTCGTCGTGCTGGGCGGGGTGGGCCGCAAGCCCTGAGCTGGCCCGCTGAGCCCGCCCGGTCAGCCGGCCGCGCTCAGCCCAGCCGGTCCAGCATCCCGGCCAGCAGCTCCGTGGTGGGTACCCGCCGCTCGGCCTGCACGCACAGCTGGTCCATGACCGCGGAGTAGCGATCGACCTCGCGCCGCTTCTCCAGGTACAGCGCGCCGGTCAGCTGCTCCAGGTAGACCACGTCGGGGAGTTCCGGCGGGGCGAAGCGCAGGATGCTGAACGAGCCTGCCGCGGCGGCGTGATACCCGCTCTGCAGCGGCACCACGTACAGCGCGATGTTGGGCGCGCTGGCCAGCTCGATGAGCCGCTCCAGCTGGGCTTCCATCACCCCGGGACCGCCCAGCCGGCGGCGCAGCGCGGTCTCGTCCACGACGGCCCACAGTTTCGGCGCCCGCAGTTCCGGGCCGTCCGGCCGGGACAGGATCTGCTGCCGCTTCATCCGCAGGCTGACCCGGCGCTCGATCTCGTCCTCCGGGGCGGCGGGATGGCCGCCCCGGATCACCGCGCGGGCGTACTCCGGGGTCTGCAGCAGACCCGGCACGAACTGCACCTCGTAGACGCGGATCCGGGTCGCGGCTGCTTCCAGCCCGACGTAGAACTCGAACCAGCCGGGCAGCACCTCGCCGTACTGATGCCACCACCCGGGCCGGGCGGCCTCGCGGGCCAGCCGCAGCACGTCGGCCCGCTCCGCTTCTCCCGTCACGCCGTACAGGGTGAGCAGGTCCGCGAGGTCGCGCTGCTTCATGCTGACCCGGCCGTGCTCCAGCCGGCTGATCTTCGAGGCCGAGGCCCGGATCACGTCCCCCGCCGCCTCGCAGGTGATGCCGTGCGCCTCGCGCAGGCGCCGCAGCTGGCCGCCGAGCGCGATGCGCAGCGCGGTGGGCCCGCTGGCCGCCGGGTTGGGCACCGGCGGCCCGGCCGGCCTAGCGGCCGGGGCGGGATCGTGCTGCGGCTCGGGGCTGGACATCGGGGCTCCGGCTGGTGTGGTGACGGCCCAGTGTCGCACTACCGGCCCCTTGATCGCTAGGTTCAGGCAGGACCGGAAGCGACAGCGTGCAGGGATCGGCGACCTCGTGCAGGATTTGCAGGTCCACCGCGACAAGCCGGGTCGCGGTGGCCGGCGGCTCGCCGGAGCCGGTGTTGCGGGCGAACCGGGGATGGGCCCCGCCCGACACCTGGAGCCGCAGCCGGTGCCCGGCCGCGAACCGGTAGGCGGTCGCGCTCATCGGCACGGTCACCGGGGTGATCTGACCGGAGCCGACGGCGTCGCACCGGATGATGCCGTCACACACGTTACGTGAACGCCCCCGCGGGTCCACGTCGCACAGCCGGGCGAAGACGTCGACGTGGCCGCCTGAGGCGCGGACCCGGACCCGCGCGCTGACCGGGCCGACCACGTCGAGGGCCCCGGTGAGCGGGGCACTGGTGAACACCAGGACGTCGGGGCGGGCCTCCAGGGCCCGGTTGTCCGCGGCCCCGGCCTTGCCGGTGAGCAGCTGACCGCCCACCGACGGCGTCGGGTCCGCCGGGTCGTAGCGGAACGAGGACACCCCCGGCTGGACAGCGTCCTGGGGCTCCAGCGGCCCGGCGCTCAGGCTGCCCCCGGCGCCCAGGTACCACGGCTGGCGGGCCAGCTCCGGCGGCGGCCAGTCCGCCAGGTCGCGCCATTCTCCCGCGCCACCGACGTGCACCCGCACCGGGAGGTTTTCGTCAGGGACCGGGGTGGGGGTCTGAGCGTCGCCGGTGTAAGCCCGCAGCCAGCTGAGCGCCTCAGCCCAGGACGACCGGGAGGGCCTGGTTGAAGCCTGACGCGTGCGTCCACGGGCCGACGACCAGGCGGGCCGGGGTCCCGTTCGCCCGCAGCTGGCCGTAGCGTTCCAGCACCTCGTCCAGGCAGGCGTCCCACCAGCCGGTGAGCAGGCTGGCCGGGACGGGCGGCAGCGGGCGGTCCGCCCCGATCTCCAGGGACGCCCAGTACGGGTCCGCCCGGCCCGGGTTCGCCAGCCACTCGTCGAGGTGACCGACCCGGGTACCCAGCGCCGCGCGGGTAGGCGTCGATCAGCGGGAGCTGCCGGGCCACCCGGCGCAGCCGGCGCTGCACCCGCAGCCCGGACCGGATCAGCGCGACCATCCCGCGCTCGAAGCTCAGCATGGCGGCGGTGGCCACCAGCACGTTCTCCAGGGCGAAGGCGCCCGCCGGGCCAGACGAAGGGGTACGGGTCGGACACCCCGTTCTGCGACACCATCGCGCGCAGTTCGGGGGGCGGGTCCGCGGCCAGCGCCCACTGGACGTAGCTCAGGTAGCTCGGGCCGATGGTGGCCAGCACCCCGGTGAACCAGTCCTGCTCGCGGAGCCAGGCCACGGTGGCCAGGCCGTCGGCCCCGCTCGTGGCGGAACGGACTGGAACTCCCCGCCCGACCCGCCGGTCCCCCGGCAGCTCTGGATCACGACGTGAAACCCCTGCTCGGCCATCAGGCCGCCGAACAGGTGGTCCCAGGGGAAGCCCGCGGCCGTACGGCGTGCGGACCAGCACCGTGGGCCGCGGGCTGGCCACCTGCGGGATGTAGTGATCGGTGCGGAGCGGCACGCCGTCGGCGGCGGGCACCGCCAGGCCCGCGTCGACGCGGACCGCGCATTCGGGCGGGGGCAGGTCCCGCAGGTCCCGCCGGGACAGCCGCATCCATCAGCCGGACGTGCCGGGGCAGGGCGGCGCCCCGGAGATGGCTCGGTCATCGTGACTCCTTTGCTCGTTCGGCTCTGCTTGCCCTGAGCAAGCTACGTACGTTGTACGTTGTTCTTTCTCAGCACGATACTCCGTACGGTGCACGTGGATAAGCTGCGGGGGGAGGTGGGCGTCGGTGACCACGTCAGGCGCGGATCCGGGGGCGAGGGCCCCGCTTCCGGTGTCGATCTGGGCGGTGCCCGAGTACGGCGGGCGCGGGCCCCGGCCGAAGCACAGCCGGGCCGCGATCGCCGCGGCCGCGGTGTCCCTGGCCGACGCCGAGGGCATCGACGCGGTCACGATGCGGCGGGTCGCCGGCGGCCTGGACATGGGCACGATGTCGCTGTACAACTACGTGCCGTCCAAAGAGCACCTGGTCCAGCTGATGATCGACCAGGTGAGCGACGAGTACCGCTACCCGCGCTCACCCCCGGAGCGGCCCACCGCTGACCCGCGGGCCGCTGACCCCCGGACTGCTGACCCCCGGGCCGCGATCCTCGACCTGGCCCGGCAGGGACGGGACATCACCCGGCGCCACCCGTGGCTGCCCCGGGCCCTGCAGCGGCCCCCGGTGTTCGGGCCCGGTGCGCTGCGTTACGTCGAGCTACTTCCTTGGCCTGCTGAGCGGCTCTGGCCTGGACACCGGAGCCAAGATGGAGATCCTCGGGATGGTCAACGGGTTCGCGATCTCTTACGGCGGGGTTCAGGCGGCGCAGGCCGAAGAACGGGCCCGGACCGGGGTGACCGAGGAGGAGCAGGCGGCCGTGCAGGTGTCCAGCCTGGTGGCGGCGGCCGCCAGCGGCCGCTACCCGCACCTGGCCACGGCGCTGGCCGGGCCGCCGCCGCCCGCCCGGGACGCGGACGAGATCTTCGACCGCTGCATCCTGCGGCTCATCGACGGTGCGCTGGAGGGCGCACCGGAGGATGCCGGTCGCCGGCAGTAGTCGACGGGGCACGCAGAAGATGATGACGCCGGCGGAATGGCGGATCTTGATCAGCCGGGGACCCGGTCGCGTCTGGACCTCGAGATTGCCCGGAAGCCCCGGATGCTGGACTTTTGCCCTGGACTGACCCCCCAAGAGGGGTCATGACGGCAGGTTGACGAGCAGCTTAAGATCATGTCTCGTAACAAAAGTCGAGGACGGGTATCTCCTGTTACCCCTGTCACCGGGAGGGGGGGTCCGCGGTTAGGGGTGAGGGGGGAGATGCCCGTCCTCGACGGCTCGATAGTACAGGTCCAATTTGGTGGGTGCCGCCCGTCCTGCTCTAGCGTACTTCTCGCGAACGCGGCCCACATACTGCTTGGCCGTCTCTTCACTAATGCACATTCGCCTGGCCACGGACTTCATCGCCATGCCGGTGGCGTAAAGCTGAAGCGCCCGCGTTTCCTGGGCACTTAGTACGGGCCGGTCAGGGGCATCGTCGGTGGCGAAGATGTAGGCGAGGCGGGACGAGATCCAATCCTTTCCCGCGGCCACCGCCGTAATGGCCGCCCGCACCTCAGAAGTCTCTTCGTTCTTAAGTACATAGCCGAGCGCACCGGCGCGAATCGCGTCCCGGACCGAGACCGGCTTGTCCGAGGCGGCCAGGACCAGCACCGCGGGGCCGGCGGCCCGGATCACCGCCACGTTGCGCTCCGCCGTGGTCCCGTCCCCCAGGTCGAGGTCGAGGAGGACCACGTGGGCGTGCCGCCCGGGCCCGGCGAGGAGTCCGTCCACGGTCGCCGCGGTGGCGATGACCCGGATGCCGCTGTCCGGGCCGCTGACCCAGCCGGCGATGCTGTCCAGGATGATCGGGTGGTCGTCCACGGCCGCCACGTCGATCGATGCGCGGTCATGCCGGCACCGCCGCGCGCCAGCTGACCTCCAGGCAGCCCGAGCCGGTGTCATCGACGTCGAGCCCGGCCCGCCAGCGGGTGATCCCGGCACGCGGCGGGAACGCCGGAGGCCCGGGCGCCGGGCGGCAGGTGCCCGAAGGTCAGGTACAGCTCGACGTCCGGGATCCGGTCGGCCGGGGCGGTGCCAGCCGGGGCGGGGCCAGCCGGAGCAGGGCCAGCCGGAGCAGGGGCTCAGCACCGGAGCAGGGCCAGCCAGCACGGGGTTGGCCAGCACGGGGTTGGCCAGCCCGGACGGGCCGAGCACGGTCACCGTGACCGTTTGCGGCGGGAGCGCCCGCAGGATGGTGCCCACCGCGCCGGCGGTCGCCTGGGCCACGTCCCGCGACGGCAGCCCTGGGTCCCCGACCACCTGGATCTCGATCTGCAGGCCGCGTCCCCGGGCCGCGCCGAGCGCCGGTTCCAGCCCGGCCAGGAGTTCGCGTCCGAGCCGGGCCCGGTCCACCAGGGCGCGGCGCAGGGTGGTGGCGTGCCGGGCGCATTCCTGCCGGACCGCCTCGTCGGCGGGGTCGAGCGAGCCGTCCGCGAGGCCGCGCAGCAGCGGCAGCGCCTCCAGCTCCAGCAGCGCGAAACGGTCCCGCCGGTCCTGCTCGATCGCGGCGACCGCGGCGCGTTCCGCCGCCGAGCGGCTGGCCAGCTCGGCCCGGCGGGCGGTCAGGCCGGCCTGGACCCGCAGCGTGGGGCGCAGGGCGGCGAACACGCCCAGGATCAGCACCACCACGTACGTGGCCGCGGCGAGCCGGGCGATGCCCGGCGCGGCGGTGCCCAGCAGGCGAAGGATGAAGAAGCCGTTGACCGCCAGCACGAGGAGCGCCCCGGTCACCCACTCCCAGGCGGGACGGCTCAGAGCGGCGAGCGCGAGTAGCCAGACCGCGCCGAGGATGGACCAGTCCAGGGCACCGGCCGGGGCGTGCGGCAGGCGGTCCCAGCCCACCGCGCTGACCGCGGCCAGCGCCACCGCCACCGCGACCGCCGCCTGCCCCCGGGTCAGGCCGCCCCGGCGGGCGCGCGGGATCATCCACCACGCGGCCACGAGCAGGCTCAGCCAGACCGCGATGGGCAGGGCCGGGTGGCGGTAGTCCCGCATGTCCGCCAGCACCTGGACGAGCAGGCCGACGGGCAGGACCGCCGCCATGATGGCCGCGAAGCGCGGCACCGCGGCCTCGGTCACGTCCCGCACCGCCCCGGCGTGGCTCACCATGACGAGTCCACCCCGACCAGGCCAGCCTCGGCCGCGGCGACGGCCCCGGGCCAGCTCATGCTGACCAGGGTCCCCTGGCCGGGCGCGGACCGTACCGACACGCTGCCGCCCCAGTCGGCCACCCGCTCGGTGATCGAGCGGCTCAGCCCCAGCCGGGCCGGATCCACCCGGGCCGGGTCGAATCCGCTCCCGGCGTCCCGCACGGTGACGTGCACGGCATTACCGTCCCCGGGGCCGGCGCCCCGGGTGATCGTGACCCACGCCTCTCCCGTCCCGGCGTGGGCGGCCACGTTGGCCAGCGCTTCCCGGGTGGCGTGCGCCAGAGCGCTGGCCACTGGCGACCGGGAGGCCCGGCCCGTCCGGATCCAGATCACCGGGGCCCGGTTCGCGGCCGGCCACCGCGACATGCACGGTCATTCCGCGGGCCCGCATCGCCCCGGCCACCGCCTCGAGGGCGGCCACCAGCCGGTCCCCGGCCGGGGCGGGCGGGGCATCCGGGCCGCCGGGGGCCGCGAGGGCGTGCTCCAGCAGCGCGATGTCCTGCCTGCACCGGGCCACCACCGCCGGGCCGCCGCTCCCCCGGCTGATCGCGGTGAGCGTGTTCAGCACGGTGTCGTGCAGCAGGCGCTCGTGCTCGCGGCGTTCGATGTTCCGCGACAGGACCACGTACTGGTCGTGCGCTTCCTGGTCGGCGGCGGCGAATCCGAGGTCGGCCCAGGCTGCCCGGCGGTAGAGCAACCCGCGCCCGGTCCAGTGCACGGCCAGCACGACGAGCAGCAGCACCCCGGAAACCACCGGGGCGTTTCCGGGGGCCGGGCTGGGCGGGGTCACCGCGGTGCCCGCCCAGTACGCCGCCTCCGGGACCAGGCCCAGCAGCACCGCCAGCGGCCGGGGCGCGAACCAGACCGTGACGATGACCTGGCTGGCCATGGCGACGTAGAGCCAGCTCCCGGCCACACCGCGCATGTCAGGCGGCACGCACATCCCGGCCGTGATCGCGAGCGCGGCGTAGAAGCTGGTGTCGAGGACGATCAGCGGCCACGGCGGGCAGCGGCGGCGCAAGTAGGCCGCGGCCGCGCATCCCCAGGCCACCGCGGCGAAGGGCCCGGCGAGAAACCAGAGTGGGCGGCGTAGTAGCCGTGCCAGATGGCCACCTGCACGACCACGTAGCTGGCCCCGAAGGCCCGGACGATAGCGGCCATCCGCAGAACCACCGACCTGAGCACGGCCATCGCCGGCCCGGCCGTAAATTCCCCGGACCGCCCCCCTGCGACGGTCAACGACAGTAAGGAACGAGACGACCGCATGGCCCGATCATAGGATGTTTTCTCCGGTGACTCTGCGTGTTTTGCGCCTTCCGGTTACTCTGCGTACTTTGCCGTCGGCTGACCGATCTGGTCAGCGCAGCCAGGCGGCCGTGTCCGGCGGAAGCAGGCCGCCGGACACCGGGTCGCTGCTGAGCAGGATCTCGTGGTGCGCGGGCAGGTCCACCGGCTTACCGGAGAGGTTGACGATCACGGTGACGGCGGCCGGGTCCTCGCCGCGCCGGAAACACAGCACGCCGTCGGGAGACGGCAGCCAGGTCAGGCTGGCGGTGCCCAGGGCGGGCTCGGCCCGGCGCAGCCGCAGGGCGCGCCGGTACAGCGCCAGCATGGAGCTAGGGTCGCCCGCCTGGGCCTCGGCGGTCAGGTTCTTCCACTCGGCCGGCTGGGGCAGCCAGGGCGTGCTGCCCTCGGGGCCGTTCCCGAACGGGGCGGCGTCGCCGGACCAGGGCAGCGGGACCCGGCAGCCGTCCCGGCCGCGATTGGTGTGGCCGGACCGTTCCCACATCGGGTCCTGCAGCAGCTCCTCGGGCAGGTCCTCGACCTCGGGCAGGCCGAGCTCGTCTCCTTGGTAGAGGTACACCCCGCCGGGCAGCGAGAACGTGAGCAGCGCGGCCGCCCGGGCCCGGCGGGTGCCGAGCGCCAGGTCGGACGGCTCGCCGATCTGGCGGTCGGTCATGCTGAACGCGGTATCCGCGCGGCCGTAGCGGGTCACGTGCCGGACCACGTCGTGGTTGCTGAGCACCCAGGTCGGCGCGGCCCCCACCCGGTCGTGCGCGGCCAGCGTGGTGTCGATGACCCCGCGCAGCGCGGCCGCGTCCCACGCGCAGCACAGGAAGTCGAAGTTGAACACGCTGTGCATCTCGGCCGGGCGCAGGTACCGGGCCAGCCGCTGCGCGTCGGGCAGCCAGACCTCGCCGATCAGCACCCGGTTCCCGGGGTAGGAGTCCGCGATCCGTCGCCACTCCTGGTATATCCCGTGCACCTCGTCCCGGTCGATGAACGGGTGCGGTCCGGCCGCCTCTGCGGCGGCCGGGATGGCCGCCCCCGCCTCCACGGGCGCGGAGCTGCCGGGCGTGGGGGTCGCGCCCAGGTCGGCCAGCTCAGGATCCTTGGCCAGCAGGGCGGCCGAGTCGATCGCGGAACCCGTCCACCCCGCGGTCGAACCAGAACCGCAGCACGCTGGCGAACTCGGCCCGCACGTCCGGGTGCGCCCAGTTGAAGTCGGGCTGGCCGGGCGCTGAACAGGTGCAGGTACCACTCGCCGGGCCCTCCGGCCACGTCCCTCCCCCGGGTCCAGGCGGGGCCGCCGAACATCGAGGTCCAGTCGTTGGGCGGGAGCTCGCCCCCGGGGCCCCGGCCGGGCCGGAAGTGGTACCGGGACCGCTCAGCCGAGCCGGGCCGGGCGGCCTGCGCCTGGACGAACCAGGGCTGCTGGTCCGAGCCGTGGTTCGGGACGATGTCGATGATGATCCTGATGCCGAGCGCGTGCGCCTCGGTGATCAGCTTCTCTGCCTCGGCCAGGCTGCCGAACAGCGGCTCGATCGCGCGGTAGTCGGCCACGTCATAGCCGGCGTCCGCCATGGGCGAGGGATACCAGGGGGCGAACCAGATCGCGTCGATGCCCAGCTCGGCCAGGTAGGGCAGGCGCGCGCGGACGCCGGACAGGTCGCCGACGCCGTCGCCGTTGCCGTCCGCGAAGCTGCGCACGTAGACCTCGTAGATGGCAGCCGTCCGCCACCAGTCATGCGCCGAAGCGCCCTGGCCAGTGCTGGGCACGTTAACCTCCTGGAAATCGGCAAGAGCCGACCGGTTTCTGATTGCAGGCACAGTGCTTGCAGGCACGGGGCTTGCAGGCACGGGGCTTGCAGGCACGGGGCTTACCGGGCTGGCAGGCACGGGGCGCCGTGACAAAGGGTAATGCGGTCCGTGGGCGTTCATCCCTTGAGGCCTCCGGCGGTGAGGCCGGACAGGATGTTGCGCTGGAAGATCAGGAAAAAAATTATCGTGGGAATCGCGGCCATGGCGGAAGCGGCGATGATGAGGTTCTCGGGTGTAGTCGTCGCCCCCGTGATCCCGACATTGATCGTTTCCCGGGTTGGGGTGTAGCCACTCTCGACCAGCAGCGGCCAGAGGAAATCCTTCCAGACCGCGACGAACCCGAAGATCGTGACGACACCCAGGATCGGCCTGGAAATCGGCAGGACTATAGAGCGCAGAGCCCGCAGCGGGGACGCGCCATCGATCGCCGCGGCCTCCATCAGCTCGGAGGGAATCGAATCGAAGAACCTCTTGAGCAGGAAGATGTTGAAGGCGTTGGCGACGGAAGGCAGCCATATGGCCTCAGGCGTGCCGATCAGGCTCACATGCAGGATGGGCAGGCTGGCGACGGTCAGGTACTGCGGCACGATCAGGACGGTGGAGGGGATCATCAAAGTGGCCAGCATCATGCCAAAGATGGCGTTACCCAGCACCGGCCGGAGCTTTGAGAACGCGTAGGCAGCGGCCACGTCGAAGATGAGCTGGAACGCGAGCGCACCGAACGCGTAATACAGGGTGTTGAACATCAGCCGGCCGACGCTGAGGGTATTCCAGGCGGTGACGTAGGTGCCCGGATGGATGTGGGCAGGAAAAAGCGTCGGCGGCACCTGGCCCGCTTCTTGGGTGGACTTGAGCCCGTCGGTGAACAGGAAGTAAAGCGGGCCGATGAACACCAGTGTGAAGACCACGACGACCAGGGTCAGGACGATCCGGTAGGCGAGCTTGCTGCCCCGCCGGTTCAGCTGAGCGTTGGATATCAGTGTCCGTGACGATGCATTGCGCGGCGCCGTGCGGCGCTTCGACGTCCCGGCTCTGGCGGCGACCACTGACACGTGAGCTCCTGTCTCCTAGCCGCGGTCGCGGCTCAGCCAGAGGTAGGCGCCGGAGAAGGCGCCGAGCACCAGCATGAGCACCACGCCGAGCGCCGAGGCGCTGTTGTAGTTGCTTGAGCCACTCATGGAGAACGCGTACATGTAGATGAGATCGACCACCGACAGCGTGTTGTTGTTCACTCCTGGCCCGCCGGTCAGGATGAATGCCTCGATGAACATCTGCATGGTGGCGACGATCTGCAGCAAGAGCAGCATCGAGAGGATCAGCCTGGTCTGCGGCACCGTGACATGCCAGATCCGGCGCAGCAGCCCGGCGCCGTCGAGTTCCGCGGCCTCGTACAGTTCGCCGGGGATGTTCTGCAGCGCGGCGAGGTAGATCAGTGTCGCAGCGCCCATGTTCATCCAGGTGGCCGCGATCACCACGGAGATCATCGCGATGGTCGGCATGGTGGTTCCTGGCGACTGCACCCACTGCGAGGTCGGCAGGTGCAGGAGCTGCAGGAGGCGGTTGAACAACCCGGTGCTCGGGTCGTAGAAGTAGGCGAAGAGCAGCAGCGCCGAGGCCGGCGGCAGCATCACCGGCAGGTAGACCAGGACCCGGAGATAGCCCTTGGCGTGCCGCAGCTCGTTGAGCAGGATCGCGATGAAAAACGGCACCGCGTAACCGAAGACCAGTGCGAGCCCGGTGAACTCCAGCGTGTTGGCCCAGGCCGTCCGGAACTCCGGATCGTGGAAGATCCGGCTGTAGTTCACCCACCCGGCCCACGTGGTCACGCCCAGGTGGGTCTTCTGGAAGCTCATGATGATCTCGCGCGCCATCGGGTACCAGGAGAAAAGCGCGAAGCACAGCACCGCACCGATGAGGAACCCGTGCGCGGAAAGGTTGCGCCGCAGCTGCCGGCTCCGCCTGCTGCGGACGGCCGGCCGCACGACCCGGCCGGGGCTGCCCTTGGCCTTGCGGAGCGGGACCGCGGTGTCCGTCATCGATTCTCCGGATTCTCCTGGGACGAGGCCAACCCCGGGGACGCGCCGCGGGGGCCGGGAGCCCGGCCCCCGCGGCGGCCACTTACCCGCCGCTGTTGGCCAGGAGCGTGTTGACGTTGCCCGCTGCCGCCGAGAGCAGCTTGCTGTAATCAGGGTTGGGTTCGGTGAGCGCGTCGAGCATCGGCGTGTTCAGTGCCGCGTACAGCGCCTGGGCGTCGGGCGGCTCGCCCATGCCCTTCTCGTGCGCGGCGGCGAACGTCGAGTAGTAGGACGTGTGGATCGTGGCGCTGGCCTCCAGCAGCTTCTGGTTCTTCTGCTGGGTCGCGCCGGTGAACAGCTGCGGCTCGGGGAAGCCGACCGGGAACCCGTCGGCCTTCTGCCGCACGTAGTTGAACTGGCCCAGGCCGGGCGTCAGGTCCTCGAAGTTGAGCCACTTGATGCCGGCCCGGATCTGGGCCGGCGTGTCGCTCTTCGCGAACATGTAGCCGTTGCCACCCGACAGCGAGCCCGCGGGGGTGCCGCTGGTGCTGGGCAGCGGGCCCATGCCGTAGTCGTTCACGTTGCCGTGGTCGACCGGGACGATGGTGTTGTAGATGTCGTCCGGTGCCGCGATGTACATCCCGAGCTTGTTGGCGGCTATCTGCTGTTGCAGGGTGCCCCAGGCGAGCTGCTGGGTCGGGCTCATGCTGTGATCGACGAACCGCATCTGGTGCAGGGCCTGCAGGATCGCCGTGGCCTGCGGTGCGTTGGCCGAGCTGTTGAAGGCCGCCTGGCCGTTGGAGCCCACGATCTGGCCGCCCATCGCGTCCATCTCGGAGGTGAAGTGCCAGCCGCCGACGGGGCTCGCACTGTAGTCGCCGTAGCCGTAGATGCCGTGGCCGAGAGCGGCGATCGCCTTGGCGTCCTTCTCCACGGCCGGCCCAGGTGGTCGGGGGCGTGTTGGGGTCGAGCCCGGCCTGGGTGAACAGCGTCCTGTTGATGACCAGGCCCTGCGTGTAGTTGGACGTCGGCAGTCCGTAGAGCGTCTTGCCCGCGGTTTCCGCGGCCATCGCCGACGGGACGATGTCGTGCAGCGCCGGGACCGTCTTGGAGTTCACGTAGGAGGTGATGTCGGCGGCCTGGCCTGCGTCGAGGACCTGGTTGAGGTCGGTGAAGTAGGCGTAGAAGAGGTTGGTCTCGGTGCCGGCCTTGAGCGTGGCGGTGAACTGGGCCGGGACCTCACACTGGCCGGTGTAGGTGACGCTCTTGATGGTGATGCTGGGGTTGGCCTTCTCAAAGGCGGCGACGTCCTCGGCCCACTCCTTGTGCTGAGCCGTCGCGGTGGCCGGCGGTTCGCAGTTGACGCTGATGGTCACGTGGCCATCGCCCGAGGCGCCGGAGGAGCCGCTGCTTGAGCACGCGGCGGCGGTGAGGCCCAGAGCCGCCACGGCGGCGACCCCGGCGATCGTCCGGTGGCCGGGCCGCCGGTAGAGCTGTCTGTTCGGTGGTGCCAAATCTCTTCATGACGACCTCGATGTCGGGTGGAGCGGTCGAGTTGGTCCAGGGGGCGATGTGAGCTCCGTCACCAGGTACCGCAGACCGTATATGCTTCCATTTCGTAGCAATTCACATTTTTGACTATAACGACTTTACGCAAAGATCACAGTCTGGAGACGGTTTCTGTAGGAAAGAGGACTTAGCTCCATGATCGTCGGTACCGAGCCCGGTTGCGAAGTCGCAAGTTGCAATTCTTGCGGTAATCGCCGTATAGTTGCGTCATGACACGGCGGCTGGCGGAAGTGGCCAAGAAGGTAGGGGTCAGCGAGGCGACGGTCAGCCGGGTGCTGAACGGCAAGCCGGGCGTGTCCCAGACGACCCGGGACGCCGTGCTCACCGCGCTGGACGTGCTCGGCTACGAGCGGCCCACCCAGATGCGCGGGGAGCGCGCCCGGCTGGTCGGGCTGGTGCTGCCCGAGCTGCAGAACCCGATCTTCCCCGCGCTGGCCGAGGTGGTCGGCGGCGGCCTGGCCCAGCAGGGCTTCACGCCGGTGCTGTGCGTGCGCGGGGCCGGCGGCCTGTCCGAGGCCAGCTACGTGCGCATGCTGCTCGACCAGCACGTGTCCGGGATGGTCTTCGCCGGCGGCAACTTCGCCGAGGCGGACTCCCCGCATGACCACTACGAGCTGCTGCTGGAGCGGGGCGTCCCGGCTGTGCTGGTCAACGCGGCGGCCGAGCACCTCGGCTACCCGCGGGTCTGCGTCAACGACGCGGCCGCGGTGGAGCAGGCCCTGGGGCACCTGCTGTCGCTGGGCCACCGCCGGGTCGGGCTGATCATCGGCCCGGACGACCACATGCCGTCGCGGCGCAAGCTGGCCGCGTTCACCGCCGTGGCCGCCCGGGCGGGCATCGACACCGCGGGCGCCGTCGAGCACACGATGTTCACGGTGGAGGCCGGGCACGCGTCGCGGCGCCCGCCTGGTCCGGGCGGGCATCACCGGCATCGTGTGCGGCAACGACCCGCTGGCGCTCGGGCGCCATCCGGGCCGTGCGCCGGCTGGGCATGTCGGTGCCCGGCGACGTCTCCGTGGTGGGCTACGACGACTCCGCGCTGATGACCTGCACGGATCCCCCGCTGACCACGGTCCGGCAGCCCATCGACGCGCTGGGCCGGGCCGTGGTGAGCACGCTGGTCCAGCAGGTCGAGGGGGGCACGGTCGCGCCGGCCGAGTTGCTCTTCGAGCCGGAACTGGTCGTCCGGGGCTCCACGGCCCGAGCCCGGGGCTGACTGCGAGCTGGGTCAACCTCCGCCTCGGATATGCGCCACGAAGTTTAATACTTCCGTAACTCCGTCGACATATTGCAGACATCGGTCCGGCTCTGTACGGTGAGGGCACTTTTAAGTCCGTCCCCTTACCCCCAGGAGCCCCCGTGTTACGTCCTCTCCGGAATCTCAGACGCTTGATCGCCCTCGCAGGCAGCACCGCGCTGCTGGCCAGCGGCGGTGCCCTCGTGGCGGCCGCTCCGGCCACCGCCGCTGCCACCGGTGGCAGCGGCGCGAGCCTGCCGTACACCGAGGTCCAGGCGGAGAACTCCGCCACCAACGGGACCGTCATCGGCCCGAGCTACACCCAGGGCCAGCTGGCCGACGAGGCGTCCTACCGCAAGGCGGTGACGCTGAAGGGCACCGGGCAGTACGTCACGTTCACCACGCCGGTCGCGACCAACTCCATCGTCTTCCGGTACAGCATCCCGGACAGCTCGGACGGCTCGGTCTACACCGCGCCGCTGTCACTGTACGTCAACGGCACCAAGCAGCCCGACGTCACCCTGACCAACGCGTACAGCTGGTATTACGGCGCCTACCCGTTCACCAACACCCCCAGCGACGGGACCCCGCACCACTTCTACGACGAGACGCACCGGCTGCTGCCCACGACCTATCCGGCCGGGACGACGTTCAAGCTGCAGGTCAACTCCGAGGACACCGCGTCCTCGTACACCATCGACTTCGCCGACTTCGAGCAGGTCGGCGCCGCGCTGACCCAGCCCGCGGGCTCGGTCTCGGTGGTCAGCGAGGGCGCCGACCCGACCGGGGCGGCCGACTCCACCAGCGCGTTCAACGCCGCGATCACCGCGGCGGGCGCGGGCGGCACGGTGTGGATCCCGCCGGGCACCTACGACATCCCGGGCCACGTCAGCGTCAACAACGTCACGATCGCCGGGGCCGGGATGTGGTACTCGACGGTGACCGGCACGGCCCCCGGGTTCTACGGCAACTCCGCGCCGAACCCGAGCACCAACGTGCACCTGCAGAACTTCGCGATCTTCGGCAACGTCCAGATCCGCAACGACAGCGCCCAGGTCAACGGCATCGGCGGCGCGATGAGCGACTCGACCGTGTCCAACATCTGGATCGAGCACATGAAGGTCGGCGCCTGGATGGACGGGCCGATGGACAGCCTGAAGCTCAGCGGCATGCGCATCCGCGACACCACCGCGGACGGCATCAACTTCCACGGCGGGGTCACCAACTCCACCGTGACCGACAGCGACATCCGCAATACCGGCGACGACGGCATCGCGACCTGGGCCGACGCCAACATCGGCGCCGACGCCAACGACACCATCTCGAACAACACCGTGCAGCTGCCGATGCTCGCCAACGGCATCGCGATCTACGGCGGCCACGACAACACCGTCACCGGCAACCTGGTCAAGGACACCGGGATCCTCGCGGGCGGCGGCATCCAGGTCGGGCAGCGCTTCTCGTCCACCCCGCTCGGCACGACCACCATCTCGAACAACACCATGATCCGGGACGGCAACCTCGACCCGAGCTGGCAGTTCGGCATAGGCGCGCTGTGGTTCGACGGCAACCAGGGCCCGGTCACCGGCCCGATCAACGTCACCAACGCCCTGATCGAGCAAAGCCCGCTCGAAGCGGTCCAGTGGGTCGAGGGCACGATCAGCGGGGTCAGCCTGAACAACGTGACGATCGCCGGCACCGGGACGTTCGCCCTGCAGGAGCAGACCCCCGGCTCGGCCACGTTCACCAACGTCACCGCGACCGGCGTCAACGGCCCGGCCCCCGTGTACAGCTGCGAGGGCAGCAACTTCACCGTGACGGACGGGGGCGGCAACTCCGGCATCGGCGGCACACCGTACTGCGGTCCGTGGCCGGCCCCGGTGTACCCGCCCTATCCCGCCTCCGGGGGGTGACGGTCAGCCAGGCGCGCTGAGCTGCGGCTCGGTCGCGACCGGCACGACCAGCGCCGCGCAGACCGTGACGGTTCCAACCCGACCGTCCAGACCTGGCACTCGGAGACCTGTCCGGCAGCTGACTAAGGACCAGCTGACCTGACGTCTCCAGCGGGCTGGCCAGACCCTGGGCGCCGCTCCCGCGGTGCCCAGGGCCTGGACGGTCCCCTGAATCTGTGTTATCGCCGAAACATGACCCCGCCTGCATGTCCCATGTCATGAGATGGAGCAAGGTCTTTCCGGGCCAGGAAGACCAGATCACCAAGGCCGCCACGGTCGTCGCCCAGTTGCTGGGCAGCCACCCTGACTGTGACGGCATCGCGCGCTGCACGGCCGAACTGGCCGCCAACGCGATCCGGCACACCGCCAGCGGCCGGACGGTTTCTTCGCCACCGAGGTGACGTGGACCGGGCAGACCGGGCGGGTCGCCGTGTCACGAGCCGCAGTGCCCCAGCCCGCACCCTTTCTTCGTCCCGGTCAAGCCGAGGTCATCGCGCAGCAGATCCAGCAGCGTCGTGGCGGCGTCAACGGCCACCCGGTACGGTGCCCCGTTGATCGTCAGCGTCACCGCGAGTCGGTGATCCGCCGGCTGAGGCTCGGCGGACGGATCACCGGCCGGGCCTGTCATCGCCCGGTCACGGTCCCGCCCGCGTCGCCGGCTACTTTAGGCGTCCGCCCTGCCGCCGGGTCTGGCAGCGCGGCGAGCCAGCGCAGCACCGGCTGCAGGGCCTCGTCGGAATTCTTCTCGTAGATCAGCCCGTGCCCGTTACCGTAAATGCCCAGTTCCGGCAGGTGAATGAGGTCAGCAGCGGCACCGGCCGTGCGCAGGAAACGCACCATGTCCGGGGCGTATCCCGCCTGCGGCGACGTCTCGCCAGCGACCACGGCGACCGGCAGGCCACGCAGCGCCGGGATCCGCAGCGTCAACGGGTCCGCGGCCCGCGCCTCCTCGGCCGTGGCGCGGGGCGGATCGTAAGTGATCGGCGCGGCGGTCAGCCCCCACGACAGCGTCCCGATGCCCGGCGTGGTATCGAACGGCGGCCCCATCGGCTCGACCGACACGATCGCGACCACCTGCCCTGGCCGGGCGGCGGCCAGCAGCCAGCCGTCCGAGCCAGAAGCCGAATGAGTGAAGACGATCGCCGGGCCGAGCGTGTCGAGCAGGTCTGCGAGCCGGGCGGCATCCATACGCTGCCAGGCCTCGATGTCAGCGGGCAGCGGGCCATAGGCTGCGACAAAAGCGCCGAGTGCGAGCTCGTCATCGGCGTCAACCGGCCACTGGGTGTGCTTCTCACGGGCGGAGTCCGGGAAGAAGACCGCACGCGCCTCTTCGTAGGAGAAACCCGGCCCGATGGGGCCATCGACGTCAGGGTGCAGTGGTGACCTGCCCTGCGTCGGGCGATCGACGACGAATACGGCGTAGCCGGCGTCAACCAGCCGCTGCGCCCACCCCGGGCGGCCGTCCGGGGTGTCCAGCCACTCGGTGCCCTGCACCGCCCCGCCATGGACGAGGATGAGCGGGTATGGCCTGATCACCTCCGCCGGTGCCTCCCAGGCCACGTACATCGCGCCCCGCTGGTAGCTCTTGCCATCGACCAGCACACGGTCACCGGGCACCCAGAAGTCGCCTCGGCGGGTGGTGCGCGCCGCCACCGCCTCCCAGACAGGTTCGACAAACTGCATAACTTTCCCTTCTGCAACAGGCGGGTGCGCCTCGTGGCCGCCTTGGGAGGAAGACCTTCCCGAGATGTGCCGTCGGCCAACCGAAGCGCGAGATTCCGGCCAAGGGTCGGCACGATCCAGCAAAGGCAGCCCGCGACGCCGATCACCCAGTACGGCCGCGGAAACCCGATGCTTGCGCCCGGTTCACACGTTGACATCCTGGCACCCGGGAGCCCCCGGATGGTCGGTCAGCAGGCCGAACAGCAAGTTTTCGATCAGAAACCGCACGAAGCCGGTAACCGCTCGTTCTGGCCCGTCATCGGTGACCCCGTGCGGCTTAGCCTTCGATAACTGCCCGGCGGCATGCTGAAACGTGCCGCGAACGCGGCAGCGAATTGGGACGCGCCTCGGTAGCCGCACCGGCGGGCAATCTGCCCCACGCTGAGGTCGGTCCCGACCAGCATCTCTCGCGCTGTGTCGAGCCGGACCCGGACGAGATACGCGTGCGGCGTCATTCCGGTCGACTGCCGAAACAGCCGGCCGAAGTGGTATTTGCTGACTCTGGCCTCTGCCGCAAGCCGGTCCAGCGATAGCGGCGCCGCGAACTCCGCGCAGATCAGCTCGAGCACCGCAGACAACCGCGCATCCGTCAACGGCGCCGGTCGGCGGTCGGACGCAGCCGCGCCGGCGCCGGGCAGCGCGGTGACCAGATGTGTGATGAGCCACTGCACGGCCGACTGAGCATACAGATCGGGAGCGCACTGGCCGATCGCCCGCACCAGGGCATGCGCGAAAGTCTCGATCGTCCGGTCGCACGCGCCCAGGCTGTCCATCTGGCGTGCTGGGCGGACTCCGGCACCGCGGCAATCCTCGACAACGCGCTGCACTGCGGCCTGCGGGACATAGATGTTGATCTTTTCAAATGCACCGTAGCCCGCGGCGCGGCGGCGGACCGTCTGGCTTCGGCCGCCGGCGGTCAGCCCGACGGTGCCCGCGCGGTAGGTCATGCGCCGCCAGTTGCCGGGCGAACGCACCTCGATCTGCTGCGCTCCCCGGATGCCCACAACGATCGTCTGATCAGGAGTCGGCGGGATGTCAACGACTTGTGCAGCCGGGGTGACGACATGGTGCTCGACCAGCAATGACGTCCACGCCGCGTCATCGCTAGACGTAACGACCTCCCGATCGATGGCGGCAAGCGACGCCCGGCTCCTCGCAGACACCGCAAACAATCCGTTCAAACTCGTCCTCGGCATGAAGGCAGCCCTGGTCCGTCGCGGCGAATAATCAGCCGAACCAGGCCTGTGGGAGCCGACAGTCTCGTCACCTTATGCGACCTGCAAGTACTCGCGAAGGTTGGCTGATCGCTGCGGACGGCAGCCTGGTGGGATTTCGGCATCGGCCTGTCTGGGCCCTTACCGTGGGACACGTTGGTCAGCGTGCTCGTGGAGGCGGCCGCTGAGACCTCGGTGCACGGCCCCTGGGTGGGTGGCCGGTGCGTGCGGGCGGGAGGGCCGGGGAGGAGTGAGCGGGGTCCCACGGCTCGCAGTGCGCTTGTCCTGACCCGGTGCCCGGGGGCTCCGGTCGGGACGCTTGATCACTATCCATAGTGGGATCAGAGTCCAGGCCAGGAAGCATGCGGCGGCGAAGGGGATGTTCATCCAGAACCAGGTCATCGGGGCCTCCAGGGCGACGAAGTGTGCAACAGATTTGTAGCGTATATGGAGGTATCGACTTATGCAACAACGGCGATGCATACTGGGGGGATGAAGGTCGCCGGGGAACGTCTCGACCCACGCCAGGCCCGGACCCGGGAACGGGTCTACGCGGCCGCGCTCGACGTACTGCGCCGGGAGGGGATCGGGGCCACGACGTTCGACGCCATCGCCCAGCACGCTGGCGTCGCACGCAGCACGCTGTACCGGAACTGGCCCTCCCGCGACGCGCTGCTCCACGAAGCCATCGAAGAACAGGCCCCGTTCCCGGTCACACCCTCCGATGAGCCCACGGTCGCCCGCCTGGAAACCACGCTCCAGCAGATCGCCACCGCCCTCAGCACCAGCAGCTGGGGCTGGGTCCTCCCGGCCGCCATCGCGGCCACCGACGCCAGTCCCGTCCTCTCCGAGGGCTACCGCACCTTCACCGCCGGGCTGCGGGCCGCATTCACCACGATCGTGAACGACGGCAAGAAAGCCGGCGAGCTCCCGCCCGGTCTCGACGAGGAGAACTTTGCCGACACCCTGCTGGGACCGCTGTTCTACCGGCGGCTGATCCGCCAGCTCCCCACCGGCCCCGCCTGGATCCGCGACCACCTCCAGCGGACCCTCAGCGCCTTCGGGGCGCTAACCTAGCCCTGGCTATTCATCCCCAGGTGCGGGCTGACCGGCGCGTCAACTGCTGAAGGTGCTCCTGGGCTGGGACGATAGGGGTGTCGAAGCCTTTACCGGACCCAAGCTGAGGAGCACCCTCAACGTGCACGTTACCGGGTGGTCGAAGGGCCTGGACGTAACTTCCGGCGGTAGCGGGATCGTGTCGCACGCCGGGCTGGTGTTACTGCGGTCGCTGGCCGATAAGACCGGCCTGACGGCGGGCCTGCCGAAGGCGCTGGCCACGCCGCGGCTGCTGATTCATGACCGGGGCCGGGTGCTGGCGGATCTGGCGGTGGCGATCGCCGGCGGCGCGGAGGTGATCAGCGATTTCGCGGTCCTCGGCGGCCTGCGTGAAGTGCCGGTCCGGCCGCCCCGGTGCCTGCTGCCTGGCGGACGCTGAGCGAGATCGCGGCCGGCGGCCCGCGGGCGCAGGCCCGCATCACCCGGGCACTGAACGGCGCCCGCCGGCAGGCCTGGGCGGGCATCGGGGCCCGGCACGGCGCGATCCCCGGCGTCGCGGTCGCGGACAAGAAGATCGAGGGGGTGACCTGCATCCGGCTGGATGCCACGGTCATCCCGGCGTGCTCGGAGAAGGAAGGGGCCGAGCCCAATTACAAAGGGTTCGGCCATCACCCGCTGCTGGCTTATTGCGACAACACCGCTGAGCCGCTGGCCGGGATGCTGCGCCCGGGCAGCGCCGGCGCGAACACCACCGCCGATCACCTGCAGATCCTGGGCGAGGCGATCACCGCGGTCCCGGCGAGACACCGGCGGCGGCTGATGGTCACCTGCGACGGTGCCGGCGCCAGCCATGGGCTGATCACCCGCCTCGATGAGCTCGCGTCCCGGCCTGGCCGCCAGCTGACCTACTCCATCGGCTGGGGCCTGGGCCCGCGGGAACGCCAGGCGATCGCCGCGGTCCCGCCGCAGGCCTGGCAGATCGCCGTTGACCCGCGCGGCCGTCCCCGGGTCCGCCGCGCAGACGAGAACTGCGTGGATCTTTCCTGCGCCCATGCGCGGTGCTGGCGTCGAGGAAGCGCACGTCAGCGAGCTGACCGGGCTGCTGCGTGAGGGCCCGGGCGGGGACCAGCTGGCGGGCTGGCCTGCTGGCATGCGGGTCTTCGCCCGCCGCGAACGCCCGCATCCCGGCGCGCAGCTATCGCTGTTCGAGGATGCCGATGGCTGGCGTTACAGCCTCTGGGTGACCAACCTGCCCGCCACCGTTCGCGGCTGGCGCGGGCAGCTGGCCTATATTGACGCCGCCCACCGCGTCCATGCCCGCGTCGAGGACCGCATCCGCACCGGGAAAGACTGCGGGCTGGGCCACTTCCCCTCCCAGTCACTGACCGCCAATTCAGCCTGGCTGACCGCATCCCTGACCGCCGCCGCGCTGCTCGCCTGGCTGCAGCTGCTCGCCCTCGACGCCGACCTCGCCAAAGCCGAGCCCAAGACCCTGCGTTACCGGATCCTGCACACCGCCGCCCGGCTGACCCGCGGCCAGCGCCGCCGCCACCTCGCCATTCCCGCCACCTGGCCCTGGGCCACCGCCATCACCACCGCCTGGACCAGGATCTGCGCCCTCCCGCACGCGCCCTGACCAGGCAGCAAGCCATCCCTGCCACCACGAAGGAACCCTGGGGCCCATGGAACCCCCGGCCACCCAGCCCGCCAGCCGGGCTTGCTGTCACACCCCGACCCTAAAATCAAGATCCACTACGCGGCACAGCCGCCACTTCCGCCAGCGACCCAGCGGAATGTAGGGTCGGGGGCTGGCGCGATGGCGTTGTCCGGTGTTAGGTCCCGCAGCCACTTTTCCCGGGGTTTCCCCTGCGGGCCGCTTCACTGCGGTGACCATGACCGGGCGCTCCGTTTCCAGCCCCCGCCGCTTCGAACCGTGCGTGCGGTTCTCCCGCACGGCTCACCGACGCCGTTCACCGCCGGCATTCGGCCTTGCCCGCCAGTCCCGGAAGGGCCTACGTGGATGGCTTTCGCCAGCTGTCCGGCCCGCCAGGGGCAGCAGCGGAGTGTGCGCAGGATGCGCCAGGTCTTGAGCTGGCGCAGGAAGCGCCAGGTCTTGAGCTGTGCGTTGGCGCGTTCACCCGGGCTGCGTAGCTGGGCGTGCGCGCGGTTGGCGTCTTTCTTGCGAAGCAGGCTTGCCCCGTCCCCGGCAGGGGATGCGGACGTGCTCCCCGGCACCGGCGTAGCCCTTATCCGCCAGCACCACCAGTGTCTCGCCTTTGCGCAGGTAGGCCAGGCCAGCAGGGCCTGCCGGCCGGGACTGAGCTTGCGCCGGGCGAGCCGATCTGCCTGCGGTGACGGCGGATGACCCCGGCGGTGTAGTCCAGGGTCTGGGACGACAACGGCAGCGCGGCACGGTAGAACAGCATGGAAGCCCCTGGCAGATGAAGGTGATTGTGATGATCGCTTCACTTACCAGGGGCGTCGCCGTGCCGGAAGCCGACACGCCATCCGTGATCAGGTCATATGCCGGGCTGCTCCAAGATCAGGATGAAAAAGGTTCACTGTTACGCACGGATCTGTGGAAGCCCGGGGGTGAGATTCCCCCGGGCTATCCGACCGTTCGCTGCACAGTCCCACGCGGCCGGGGTGCCAGCCGCAGAGAGCATGGACGTGGCACGGGTTTCCGCATCCGAGTAACCGCTGCGACGGGATATACGCGGGATGGAAATACGCCACCTTCACTGACAGGATTACATGCGCGCAGATCGGCGGTTAGGCGTAGATCTCGAATTCGGCGATTTGGGCTGCTGGCCAGCCAGTGTTGCTGGCCACCAGGACCTGTACATACCGGACGGTGGCACTGGCGAACGTGACGGTCACCGTGTTTCCGGTGGCGGAGTCGAATGTGTAGTCGGCGGGTGGGACGAGCGTGCTGAAGTGGGTGCCGTCGGTGCTGCCGAGGATCTCCATGTTTTCGGTGCGGGTGCCACCCCAGGCGGGGTCGAGCTTGAACGTGGTCTTCGAGATGGACGTGGCAGCACCGAGATCGACGGTGAGGGTCTGCGGGAACGGCAGGCCTGCGGCGCTTTCCCAGTAGGTGCCCGTGTTGGAGTCGGTGACGTTCGTGGCGGTGCAGCACGGGTTCTCGCTGCTTGCGCTGGCCGGTTTGCCGTCGGCGAGGTTCCCGGGGACGTGCGTCTGCACGGTGCCGCTGAGATAGACCTGGTAGCGGCCGGCCGGGGTCCCGTCGGACACCGTGAGCGCTCCGCCGTGATCTCCGAGCGGCGTGGGTGCGAACCGGACGGCGATCGTGCACGAGGAG
The DNA here is from genome assembly GCA_963723595.1 of uncultured Actinomycetes bacterium. Classification (GTDB taxonomy): domain Bacteria; phylum Actinomycetota; class Actinomycetes; order Streptosporangiales; family Streptosporangiaceae; genus RYN-230. The sequence goes on along the minus strand of CAVRRQ010000006.1, from coordinate 365,123 downwards.
TGCGGTGCGAGGTAGGCCCGGCACGTGGTGGTGAATGTGTAGGAGCCGGTGTTGGTGATGGACTCGATGTGCTGCGTCGTGGCGGTGGGGTTGGTGACCGTGACGACCTGCGGAGCGCTCGGTTGCCCGACTCCGGGTGCGACGAAAGTCAGGTTCTGAACGCTGAGCGTCAGCGGTCCGGGAGCGGGGTACCCGCACTGGCTGGTGGACCAGCCGCGGTCTCCGGCACCCTCGGTGATGGTGAAGCCGGACGCGCAGTTATAACGCCCGGTGCTGCCGAGGCCGGTGGCAACGACGTGGGAGAAGGTCGCTGCTCCGGGTGCGTTGAGCTGGACGGCGAAGGTGCCGGCCCCGATGATGCGGTCATCGGTGAAAGCGACGTTGGTCGTCGCGTAGCCGGTAAACCCGATCGCTGCGTAGGAGCTGCTGACGATGCGGTTGTGCGCAACGTCCACATGGCCGTCCATCGCCTCGTCGCCAGCCCAGAACCACAGCGCGGGGTCACCGATGTGGGTGAACAGGTCCAGCGTGCCGGTGCGGAGCAGAACGTTGCGGAGTACGCGGGTGGTGCCGGCAAGCGGAACGGAACCGAAGCGGTTCGCGATCTGGATGCCACCGCCCTGGGTGATCGTGTCCGAGACGAGGTTGTCGCTGACCGTGTTGTCGCTGCCGCCGTAGACGGCGATGTCGTTGGCCAGCGTCGGGACCTGCACGGTGTTGTGGGAGAAGGTGTTGTGCGCGTCGGCGTTGACATCCGACCACATGGCCAGCCCGTCGTCACCGGTGTTGCGGACGAAGGTGTCGGTCACCGACGAGTTCGTGACGCCGTCGTGGAAGTTGATGCCGTCGGCGGTCTGGTCGAGGATCCGCACGTGCGAGATTTTGAGGTTGTGCATCGGCCCGTCGAGCCACATGCCGACCTTCGTGTGCTGTAGCCACACGTCGGTCACCGTCGAGTCGTTCAGCGCGCCACCGATCGCGTTGAGCTGGGCGGCGTCGTCCCGGTTTTTCACCTCGCCGAAGACTGCGAAGCCGGACAGGTGCACGTGGCTGCTCGGGGTGGGGTTGTACTTGCCGTAGACGCCGACGCCGTTGCCGCTCAGCACGCTGTACCACGGCCCGGCACCGGTGAGGGTGACGTTGTCCACGATGAGGTGGCGGGTGACCTTGAAGGTGCCCGACGGGATCCACACGGTGCCCGAGGTGGCCGCTGCAGCGTCGATGGCGGCTTGAATGGCGTCGGAGGAGTCGTGCCGCCCGGTGGGGTCCGCGCCGAACGCCAGGACCGACAGCGACTTGGCCGGCCGCGTAGCGGGCGCGGCGACGTTCTCGAAGTCAGCGGTGTCGATGACGTACCAGGGGGAGGAATCCTGCGCCCGGACTTGGAACCGAACCTTGGTACCCGCAGGCAGGGTCGAGCCGAACATGATGCGCGAGTCGTCATACAGCTGACGACGTCCGCCGTCAGCGGGTGTGTTCGACCAAGGGTAAACGCCGTAGTACCACGAATACTTCGACGTCACGTGCAGCGACTGCGTCTTGCGGCCCGCCACGAACACCCCGAGCGTGGCATCGCGCCCGACACCGTTGGCAGTGTCCGGGATGCTGTAGTGCACGTTGACGGCGTTGGCCGGCCGGGTCAGCGTGAACTGCACGTACTGGCCCACCCCGCGCAGCCGCACCGCTTCCCGACCCGTGGCCTCGGCAGCCAGCGTGCCGTAGGCCCGGTCCGGACCGATGACCTGTCCGTTCGTGCGGGCATTTTCGGCCTGCTGCTCGACGAACGGCAGGGAAGCGCCGACATGGGCGGCCGCCGGTCGAGCCGTGGGGGCAGGTCGGGTGTTCGCCGCAGCGGGCGGCACTGCCGCCACAAGCACCGTCGCGACGGCGAGTAAGACAGCGGCCGATAGGGCTGGGCGAGGGACTCGGCGCATGCGGTGCTCTTCCAATCTCGGCTGGGAGCACCCCCGGCCCGGGTGTTCGGAACCGGACCCCGGCAGGAAGTGCCGCACTTTTTTGCAACGTTTTTTTTGCCAGTCGTGACGATAGAACTAGGCTGCGACGGTGTCAACAGGCGGCTCCGGGCGGCGCAGAACGGTTACCACGCGTACAGGTCTGGTCAACGTGGCGCGATTGGCCGGCGTCGCCCCCAGCACCGTGTCCAACGTGTTCAACCGGCCCGGCTCGGTGTCAGACAAGTTGACCGCGCGGGTGCTCGAGGCGGCCAGCCAGCTTCGATACACCGGGCCCGATCCCGCAGGTCGAAACCTGCGGTATGGCTGGACCAACGCCATCGGCGTCGTCCTGCGCGAGCGACTGTCCTATTCGTTCGACGACATCGCCGTCGTACGTTTCATGCAGGGCGTGTCCGAAGCCGCGGACCGCCGCCAACAAGCGCTGGTCATCGTGCCGTCCTATCCCGAGGCGGGCAGCACGGCCGGGCCATCGGTTCAGCACGTAGCAGTCAACGGGATTCTCGCCTATTCCCTCGTCGGCGACGACCCACTGCTCGATGTCGTGCGACGCCGGCACATTCCTACCGTGATCGTGGACTCACCGCGTTCCGAGGAGGCCGTGGTGCCCGGCGCATCCTTCGTCGGCATCGACGAAGCGATCTCAGCTCAAGCCGCCGTCGAGCATCTACTCGACCTCGGACACCGGCGCATCGGTATTCTCAGCACCCGCCTCAGCGCTCGAGCCGTGCCAGGTCTGGCATCGGAACACACGCAGGACGTCAGTACTGCCAGCACCGCAAAGGGCAGACTCGCCGGCGTCCGACGGGCCCTCGCCGCCGCCGGGCTCGGCGGGCGCGACGTTGTCGTTTTCCAGGGCTTGATCAGCAACACCGAGACTGGACGGGCCGGTGCGCACGCTCTACTGGACGCCGACCCACACATCACAGCCGTCGTCGCCTTCAGCGACCCTCTTGCTCTCGGCGCCCGTATCGCGGCACGGGAACGTGGCCTCGGCCTGCCGGCCGAGCTGTCCATCGTTGGATTCGATGATTCCGCAGATTACTCGGAAGGGCTCACCACCGTCCGTCAACCGCTCCGCGAGAAGGGCAGGCTAGCCGCGGAACTGCTTTTCGAGCTCCTCGACGGCAACGAGACCACTCAGGACGTCGAACTACCCACTGAACTGGTCATCCGCGGGTCAACGACCCGCCGCCACTAGCCCTAGAGACAATTCCCGCTTCATGGGCATCAGCGGTGGCCGATTGAAGAAGACTTCCGGCTCTTCATCCTCGCGTGCATAGGGATGGTTGCGGAGGGTGTCATGGGCGCACGCGTAGTGACAGTGGGCGAGATCCTGGATAGGCATGTGGCGCTGGATATCGAGTGCCTGGACCGGGTCTACCTCAACGCCTATGTGCCGGTCCTGCAGTCCAGCGGGCAGGTGGTCGCGTTCATGACCCAGCACCTGGGCCTGCCGATTCCCTCCCCGGCGATCTTCGACAAGATGGGGCAGCGGTTCCGCCGGGCGGTGGCCTCGAGGCGACTCCCGCGGCCGGGTGGTCTGGGCCCAGTTCCTGGCCAGCAGGGATCTGGGCGTCGCGGGCACCGCGTCCGTCGCCACGTCGATGCCGCTGGCCGCGGAGCAGTCCACCGCAGCCCAGGCCGCCGACCTGGCCGAGCGGTACAAGGGCTGGCACACCTGGTTCGGGCGCTGGACCCGGCAGTGGTGGGCGATCCCCAAGCAGGCCTCCGCGACCGCGGCCCTGATCGCCGAGCCCACCGCCTGCGCCCTGCGTGCAGGCTCGACTCCCTGGGTCAGGTGGCTACACAGCCCCGGTGCGGCTCAACCCACGGTGCTGCTTAGCCCCCCGTGCTGAAGGCCGCGTCGAAAGAGGCACTGGGCGGCTCCAGGTCGAAGTGCCGCAGGTAGGCCAGGGCCTCGGGCGCGCCAGCCAGTCGGTCCATGCCCGCGTCCTCCCACTCGACCGAGATCGGGCCGCGGTAGCCGATCGAGTTGAGCATCCGGAATACGTCCTCCCACCGGACCTCACCGCGCCCGGCGGACACGAAGTCCCAGCCCCGGTGGGGATCGCCCCACGGCAGGTGCGAGCCGAGCCGCCCGTTGCGGCCGTCGAGGCGCGTGCGGGCCTCCTTGCAGTCCACGTGGTAGATCCGGTCCGGGTAGGCGTCCAGGAACGCCACCGGGTCCAGGTCCTGCCAGACGAAGTGACTGGGGTCGAAGTTCAGCCCGAACGCGGGGCGGTTGCCCACCGCGTCCAGTGCCCGCCGGGTGGTCCAGAAGTCGTACGCGATCTCGCTGGGATGCACCTCGTGCGCGAAGCGGACCCCCTCGGCGTCGAACACGTCCAGGATGGGATTCCAGCGCCGGGCGAAGTCCGCGTAGCCCGCCTCGATCATCTCCGGCGGGACCGGCGGGAACATGGCCACCGTGTGCCAGATCGAGGAGCCGGTGAAGCCCACCACGGTCTGCACCCCGAACGCGGCCGCGGCCCTCGCCGTGTCGGCCAGTTCGGCGGCGGCCCGCTGCCGCACCCCCTCGGGCTCGCCGTCGCCCCAGATCCGGGCGGGCAGGATGCCCTGGTGCCGCACGTCGATCGGGTGATCGCAGACCGCCTGCCCGACCAGGTGATTGGAGATGGCCCAGCAGCTCAGGTCGTACTTGGCCAGCAGGGCATGCCGCCCGGCCAGGTAGCCGTCCTCGCGCAGGGCCCTGTCCACCTCGAAATGGTCGCCCCAGCAGGCGAGCTCGAGGCCGTCGTAGCCCCACTGCTGGGCCAGCCGGCAGACATCCTCCAGGGGCAGGTCGGCCCATTGCCCGGTGAACAACGTGAACGGTCGGGACATCATTGGCTCCGGGTGGTTTTCGTTGCGGCGAATTTGGCTCGTGAATTTCCGGGCGTCAGACCGGAGTCCACCGGCTGCCGACCGCGGCACTGGCCGAGACGGCCTCCAGGACGTGCTGAACCTGGAGGCCGTCCGCGAAGGACGGCTCCGGGTCGGTGCCCTTGGCGATCGCGGTGACCAGGTCCCGGACCTGGTGGGTGAACGTGTGCTCCCAGCCCAGCACGTGGCCCGGCGGCCACCAGGCCGACAGGTAGGGGTGGCCGGGCTCGGTGACCAGGATGCGCCGGAAGCCCTCGGTCAGGGGATCATCCGAGCTCGAAGACCCGGCGTGGTCGGCGAACTCCAGCTCGTTGAGGCGCTCCAGGTCGAACGCGAGGCTGCCGCGCGCGCCGTTGACCTCGATCCGCAGCGCGTTCTTGCGGCCGGCGGCGAACCGGGTGGCCTCGAAGGAGGCCAGCGCGCCCGATTCGAGCCGGGCGGTGAACGCGACCGCGTCGTCCACCGTGACCGGCCCGGTGGCGCCGGGAGGACCGCCGGGCCGCGGGCGCTCGGGCACGAACGTGGCGGTCACCCCGGAGACCCCCGCGATCAGCTGCCCGGTCAGGTACTGGGCCAGGTCCACGACGTGCGCGCCCAGGTCACCCAGGGCCCCCGAGCCCGCGTGCTCCTTCTGCAGCCGCCAGGTCAGCGGGAAGGCCGGGTCGGCCAGCCAGTCCTGCAGGTAGCTGGCCCGGACGTGCCGGATGTCGCCGACCCGGCCGCTGGCGATGAGCTCGCGGGCCAGCGCGAGGGCCGGCACGCGGCGGTAGTTGAAGCCGACCATGGAGCGGATCCCCCGGGCCTGGGCCCGGGAGGCCGCCGCGGCCATGGCCTCCGCCTCGGCGAGCGTGTTGGCCAGCGGCTTCTCGCACAGCACGTGCTTGCCCGCCTCCAGCGCGGCCATGGAGATCTCGGCGTGCGAGTCGCCGGGCGTGCACACGTCGATGAGCTGCACGTCGTCGCGCTCCAGCAGGGCGCGCCAGTCGGTCTCCACGCCGGCGAATCCGTAGCGCTGCGCGGCGGCTTCCGTGGCCGCCCGGTCCCGGCCGCACAGCGCGGCCAGCACCGGCCGCAGCGGCAGGTCGAACGCGTGCGGGGCGGTGCGCCAGGCCTGGGAGTGCGCCGCGCCCATGAACGCGTACCCGACCATGCCCACGCCCAGTGAGTCAGTCATGGAACTCCCCATGGTCGGTACGCCCTGGTCGCTCACTTGATGCCCGGGACGCACGGATCCCAGTCCGCGGACAGGGCGTCCGGGGTGTCGAAAGTGGTCGCGACCCGCTCGAACCTACCCGCCGTGATCGAGCGGGCGACCGCTTCCATGATGTCCAGCACGTGCAGCGCCAGCTCACCGGACGCCCGGTGGGCCGTCCCGGCCCGGATGGCCCGCGCCATGTCCAGCACCCCCAGGCCCCGGCCCGCGGTGGCCCCGGCCGCCGGGACCGTCTCCCAGTCGTCGCGCCCGGCGGCGCGGACCCGGACGTCGCCGTCGAACCGGTTCGGATCCGGCAGTGACAGGGTGGCCTCGGTGCCGCTGATCTCCACGAAACCGTGCCGCCGCAGCGGCGAGTCGAAGCTGAGCAGGAGCGTCGCGGCCGGGCCCCTCGCGTAGCTGATCAGCGCCGCGACGTGGGTCGGTACCTCGACCTCGAACGCCGTCCCGGCCCGCGGGCCGCTGCCGATGACCCGGCTCGGCTGGCTGCGCCGGCCGAGCGCCGCGACCTGCTCGGCCGGGCCGAGCAAGGTGGCCAGCGTGCTCAGGTAGTACGGCCCCATGTCGAACAGGGGGCCCGCCCCGCGCCGGAACAGGAACTCGGGGTCGTGGTGCCAGCCCTGCGGCCCGGGATCCTGCATCAGGGTCAGCGCGCTCTGCGGCTCGCCGATGACGCCGCCGTCGATCAGCCGGCGGGCCGTCTGCAGTCCCGCGCCGAGCACGGTGTCCGGAGCGCAGCCGACCCGCACGCCGGCCCGGACGGCCGCGGCGAGCAGGGCCCGTCCGGCCGTGGTGTCCAGGGCCAGGGGTTTCTCGTTCCAGACATGCTTGCCCGCCGCCACCGCCTGCTGGGCCACCTCCGCGTGCGCGGCCGGGATGGTCAGGTTGACCACGAGTTCCACGTCCGGATGGGCGGTGGCCTGCTCGGTGCTGCCGGTCTCCGGCACGCTGTACTTCGCCGCCTGCGCCTTGGCCCGCTCGGGGTCCAGATCCGCGCAGAACAGCACGCGCAGATCCGGGAAGGAGGTGAGGTTGCGGAGGTACTCGTCGCTGATCGTGCCGCAGCCGATGACGGCCACGCCGACCGGGCCCGTGGTCACTGGCTCAGCCGCCTGCGGCGGGACGCACCGGCTGGGCCAGGCCCTGGCTGGCCAGCCAGGCCAGGCTGTCCCCGACCGCGGTCATCATGTCGGTCGCGCACCGGTCGAGCTCGACCACCCGCCACGCGCCGGGCGGGGCGGCGGCCAGGATCTCCGCGACCGGCATCCGCCCGGCGCCGACCGCGGTCATCGGATCTTCCCTGGTCACCGGGCCGTCCTTGACGTGCAGGTAGCCAACCCGCCCGCCGAGCCGGCCGAGCAGCGCGGGGACGTCCTGGCCGCCGACCGCGGCCCAGTAGGTGTCCACCTCGAGCAGCACCGATGGGTCCAGCGCGGCGGCCAGGGCCTCCAGCGCCGGGGTGCCGTCCGGGAGGCCATCTCCGCCGGGCAGCGGGGCGAGCTCGTGATCGTGGTTGTGGTAGCCGAGGCGCAGGCCCTCGATGGCCAGCCGGGCCGCCATGCCGTTCAGCTCCGCCGCCACCGCACGCACGCTGTCATGGTCGGCGAACCGCTCAGGCGGCAGGTACGGGACGATCACGGTGCCCGCGCCCAGCGTCCGGGCCGCCGCCGCGACCGGGCCGGCCTGCTCGCCGGCCGGGATGGCGTGCACGCTGCACACCGCCAGGCCGGCGGCCGCCAGGTCGGCGGCCAGCCCGATGGGATCGCTGAGGATGTCGAACGGTTCCACCGCTCCGTAACCGAACGCGGCGACCTGGTCCAGGACGCCTTTACGGTCCGCCGCGAGCTGCTCGCGCACGGTGTAGAGCTGCAGGGCCGGGAGGGTGCTGGCCGGGGGGTGGCCGGTCGCGGGGGTGCTGGTCGTCACGTTCCTCAGGCTCCGGTGCGTCAGGGACGATTGTGATGGGTACGGCAGGCGCAGGCTTTTCGAAAACTATTCGCTACGGCATCCAGGCTAGATTCGCCCGTTTGGGCGGTCAAGAGCCCGGGCGGGTTACGCTGAAGTGGCTAGAATTTCGAAAATCACGATGCACAGGAGCCGCCGTGGCCCGCGAGACCGGCCGCAGCACGCTGGCGGGCATCGCCGCCGAGGCGGGCGTGTCGGTGTCCGCGGTGTCCAAGGTGCTCAACGGCCGGACCGACGTGGCCGCCGGGACGCCGGGCCCGGATCGCCGCGCTGCTCCGCCGGGACGGGTACCAGGTCGCCTCCCGGCTCGGCTTCGGCGTCGTGGACCTGCTGATCGCCACCCTGCACACCCCGTGGGCCGAGGAACTGCTGCGCGGCACGGTGCAGGCCGCGGACGAGGCCGGGGCCAGCGTCGTGGTCAGCACCGTGGACTCACCTGGCGGGTTCACCGCCTGGCTGAACCGGGCCACGGCCCGGGGTACGGACGGCGCGCTGACGGTGCTGAACCTGCCCGACAGCAGCGAGCTGCAGCAGCTGGCGGCCGCGCGCATCCCGCTGGTGGTGATCGACCCGCCCGAGGAGCCCGGCCCCGGCATCCGGTCCGTGGGCACGACCAACTGGCAGGGCGGCCTGACCGCGACCCGGCACCTGATCGAGCTCGGACACCGCCGCATCGCCATCATCGGCGGCCCGGAGCACTTGTGGTCCAGCCGGGCCCGGCTGGCCGGCTACCGCGCCGCACTGGAAGGGGCGGGGCTGGGGGCGGCGGGGCTGGACGCACCGGGAGAGCTGATCCGCCGGGACCAGTTCTGCGCCGAGGGCGGCCGGCGGCAGGCCCACGAGCTGCTCGCCCTGCCGCAGCCGCCCACCGCCATCGTGGCCGGCAACGACGCGCAGGCCTTCGGCGTGCTCCAGGCGCTCGGCGACCGGGGGTTGCGGGCCCCCGGGGACCTCAGCGTGGTGGGGTTCGACGACGTCCCGGTCGCCTCATGGGCCACTCCCGCGCTCACCACTGTCCGCCAGCCCCTCGCGGCCATGGCGGCGACCGCGTTCCGGATGCTGCATGCCCCGGGTACCAGCATTCCCGGGGCTTCCGGAGCCGGGGAGCCGCATCACATCGAGCTGGCCACGACCCTGGTCATCAGGGAGAGCACCGGGCCGCCGGTCAGGGTTGTATAAACGTCATCCCGGATGTTTGACCCGTTTTAATGCGCTAGTCTGCCCCTGAATCCAGCGCTGCGATCAGGGAGTTTCCCATGTCACGTCTTTTCCGGCGTCGGCCCTTCGCCGGGCTGGCCGCGCTGGTGGGTCTGGGGCTGCTGGCCGCGGGCTGCAGCGGCGGGGGCGGCTCCGCCGCGCCGGGCGGGCTGGAGAAGACCAACCTGACCGTGGCGGCGGTCCCGGCCATGGACTCGGCGGCGCTGTACATCGCGGAGGACCGCGGCCTGTTCGCACGCCGAGGGCCTGAACGTCTCGATCCTGCAGGCCACCAGCGGGGCGACCGTCATCGACAGCCAGCTCAAGGGGACGCTCGACGTCACGGTCGGGAACTACGTGTCCTACATCCGGCAGAACGCCGACCACCCCAAGGAAGACCGAGTTCCGGGTGCTCGCGCCGGGCTCCATCATGCAGGCCGGCAACCAGGACATCATGGTCGCGCGCAACTCGAGGATCGACACTGTCTCCAAGCTGGCGAACCAGAAGATCGCCGTCAACGTCAAGGAGAACATCGGCACCCTGCTGGTGAGCTCGGTCCTCACCGACAATGCGGTCCAGGTCCGCCACGGCGAATCAGTTCGTCGCCATCCCCTTCCCGGACATGGCCAGCGCGCTCCAGTCGGGCCAGGTGGCCGCGGCCTGGATGCCAGAGCCGTTCGTGACCGAGGCCGAGGAGGATTTCGGAGCCGTGCCGCTGGCCGACTCCAACCAGGGTCACAGCGAGAACATGCCGATCAGCGGGTACATGGTGACGGCGTCCTGGCTGAAGAAGTACCCGAACACCGCGGCGGCGTTCCGCAAGGCCATCGTCAAGGCCCAGGCCATCGCGGCCACCGACCCGGCCGCGATCGAGCAGGGCATGGTGAAGTTCGCCCGCACGTCACAGTCGGCCGCGGCGATCGCGAACGCGCCGGAGTTCCCGACCGAGCAGAACGCGCAGCTGCTCCAGCGGCTGTCCAACCTGATGCTGAACTTCGGGATGCTGCCGCAGGCCTACGACGTAAGCCAGATGATCGCCAAGTAAGACGCGACGCTGAGAGCCCCGCACCCGGCCCGGGTGCGGGGCTCTCGCCAATTCCCGCGGTGGTCAGCTGGCCAGCGTGTCCACCGAGACCTGCCAGAGCAGCGCGGCGCTGCCGGAGGGCCCCGTGCAGCCTGGTGGCCAGGGCGAAGTGGCCCAGGTGGTTGGTGGCGAACTGCATCTCCCAGCCTTCGGGAGTGCGCATCAGGGGAGAGGCCATGATCCCCGCGTTGTTGATGAGGATGTCCAGCGGGCCGTCCCAGGCCGCCGCGAATGCGGCCACGGACGCCTGGTCGGCCAGGTCCAGCCGGGCCACGGAGACCTGCGTGCTGCCGGTGCCCGTGGTCGCGGTGGTCCGGGTGCCCGTGGTCGCGGTGCCGGTGGTCCGGGTGCCCGTGGTCCGGGTGATCTCGGCGGCGGTCCGCTCGCCGGCCTCGACGTCGCGGACCGCCAGCGTTACCGAGGCGCCCGCCCCGGCCAGCGCCCGGGCGGTCTCGATGCCGATGCCCGATGCGCCGCCGGTCACGATGGCCCGGCGGCCGGTGAGATCGATGCCGTCCACGACCTCGGCGGCCGTGGATCCGGCTGTGAACGGCGTGGTGATAGGCGTGCTCACAGTCATGATGCCCAGTTCTGATCGGCAGTGGCGGTGCGGTACGGTCTGGGGGCCCCGGCCGCCCGCAGACCTGGGAGATCCGGCCAGGATTCCCGGATCTGGCCGGGATCCTTCTGGGAGACCTGCCGGTACCATGGAAAACGGAGGAGCCTCCAGTACGCAGCCAAAGAATAAGCGGAGCTTCCTCCGTTTAGCAAATCCGGAGTCACCCCCGGGATATCGGTGGTGGCGGGACAGGCCAGTAACACCGGGAGAGCCGGTGGTGGCGGGACAGGCCAGTGATACGGGGAGAGGCGGTGGCGGGGACCATGGACCGGCCGATGCGCGCCGACGCCCAGCGCAACCGGGCCCGGCTGCTGGAGGCGGCCGTCCGCGCGTTCTCCCAGGAAGGTCCCGAGGTGACGCTGGACGCGATCGCCAAGGACGCGGGGGTCGGCATCGGGACGCTGTACCGCCACTTCCCCACCCGGGAGGCCCTGGTGGAAGCCGCCTACCGCAACGAGCTGGCCCGGCTCTGCGACGCGGTCCCCGAACTCCTCGGTGACCTGCCGCCGGACGAGGCCACCCGCCGCTGGATGGACCTGTTCGTCGACTACATGACGACCAAGCGTGGCATGGCCGATGCGCTGCGCGCGGTCATAGCCTCGGGGCGTAACCCCTACGAGCACAGCCGCGGCCAGCTCATCGCCGCGATCACCACGCTGCTGCAGGCCGCGGGGGAAGCCGGGTCGCTGCGCCGCGACATCGAGCCCGCAGACGTGCTGGCCAGCCTGGGCGGGGTGTCCCTGACCGCGGGAGAGCCAGCGCAGCGGGAGCAGGCCGGCCGCCTGCTCGACCTGCTCATGGACGGCCTGCGTTACCAGGCCGCGCCGGTCTGATTCATCGCGGCCACCTGCGCCCTGGCTGGGTGCGGCAATCCCGCCCGGCGCCGCCCCCGTGGAGGCGCCGCATGCGGACCCGCGGGTGCGCTCTCCGCTGAGCGCGCCGCGTGCGGCAGGACTCCGTGGTCAGCGGTCCTGCCGCACCCAGCCCCAATCGGGCGAACCAGGGTCAGCCGCTGAACCCGGGAACGCCGGTACCGCCCACGGTGGTCCCTATGTGCAGGTAGACCGGCCCGCTCTTGCCGCAAGCCGCGAAGCTGAAGGGAACCTCGAGCGACCTGGTGGCGCCCGGCGGGTAGACCCGCAACGCCACCGCGGTGGCCTCGCCGCACGACGACGGCGGGAAGTTGCTCACGTCGGTGATCTGCAGCTCGGCATGAGCGGTGGCCCCCCGGCCCAGCGTCACCAGGCGGTTGGGCTCGGCGTGATCGCGGCCCGCCGCGCTGCCGAGCTGGTGGCCGCCGGGAGCCAGTGCGGACACGCCCGGGAAGCCGTACAGCGTGCACGTGTGGTTCGACGTGTTGGACAGCTCCAGCTGGTAGACGACACCGCCGGCGAAGCCGTCACCCGGGATGCCGAGCCAGGCGGTGAGCGCGGCGGTACCGCACCTCGGCGGTACGGCCGCCGCGGCGGGCCGCGCCGCCTGGGCCGGCTTCGCCGGGCTTCCGGATGCAGCCAGGGCGGTGGTCGGGATGGCGACCGCCGCAGCGGTCAGGGCCAGCCCAGCCAGGCCGCGCCGCGCCGCGCGAGTAGTTGGCTTCATGTCTGCTCTCCTCAGGTCCGCGTTTTCCCGTGGCCCTGGCCCCGGGAATGACCAAACTCGTCAGCTAAGACGGCACAACGGCAGGAATGGTTGGAATCGCTTTTACTGGCCTGAACCTCCGCCCCCGCCGGGCGGCGGACCTCATGCCGCGGGCCGGACCTCCACGGCGGGATCCAGCGGCTACCCGCCCTGAGGCCCGGGCCGACCCGGCCGCCCCGGCGTCCCGGCCCCGGCGTCCCCGGGGCCCGCGTCCCGGGCTCCGCGCACCGGGGCCCGCGCCCCCGGGACTCCCGAGATCCAATCCAGCCATTTTGAAAAAAATGGCTCCCCCGGAGCCAGCTCGCCATTCCTGCTCTCACCTCGGAAGACACGAGATGATGATGTTGGTCCGGCCCGGCGGATCCCGCGGTGCCCGCAAAAGTTTGGTGCCACCGGTGTTTACCCGGAGGCGTCGAGGTTAGCTGTCACGCGTCCGGAACCAACGAGCGGAGAGGCACGAAAATGAAGGTTCGCCGTATTTTCCCAGCCGTCGCAGCGTCCCTGGCCCTGGCCACGGGGCTGTCCATCAGCGCGGCCACCGCCGCGGGTGCCGCCACGGCGGCTCCCGCCAGCAGCGGGGCCCGCTTAGCGTCCAGCGCACCTGCCAGCACCCTCGGCACCCTCACCTCCACCGTGACCGGAACGTTCACCAACGCCGCCGGCCAGGGCAACTTCACCGGGAAGTTCGTGCCGCAGAAATTCAGCGTGGTCAACGGAACACTGCAGGCCACGGGGCTGCTGACCGGCACCCTCGTGGACGCGAACGGTACCCAGCTCGGCACCGTGAGCCGGACCGTCACCATCCCGGTGAACACCACCAACGCGGCCAACGCCCCGTTGGCCTGCGGGATCCTCAACCTCACCCTGGGCCCGCTCAACCTGAACCTGCTCGGCCTGGTGGTCACGCTCAACCAGGTCCACCTGACCATTACCGCCGTGCCTGGCGCCGGTAACCTGCTCGGCAACCTGCTGTGCTCGCTGGTGGGCCTGCTGAACGGTGGCGGCAGCCTGAGCGCGATCTCCGCGCTGCTCAACAGTATTCTCAGTATTCTCGCTGCGCTCTGACCTGAGCGAAGCCGGATTCCCGATTGGCCGGGGATAGGGCACCAGGATTCACGCGTGGCCTTTATCCAGGCAGCGCAGGATTCCCGCACCGTGCTCTATCCCGGGCAACCGCGAGCGTCCCGTGCAATGGCCCTCTCCTGGGCCATTGCACGGGGCCGCGGCGTGTCTGCGCGTCCCGTCCGGAACGTCTCGGCCGGGTCATCGTCGTCCACCCGGCGCCCTGCCCCGCAAGATCGTCCGCCGCCCCCGCCGCGGCTGTGATACTTGTCGGCTATGTCCACGTGGATCTTGAGGGAAACCGTGTCCGGGCCTGGCCTGCGGGTCGCCATCAAAGACCTGATCGACGTGGCCGGGCTTCCCACCACGGCGGGCAGCCGGGCCATCGCCGAGCAGGCTGGGCCCGCGGTTGCTGACGCCCCGTGCCTGGCCGGGTTGCGGGCCGCGATAGCCCGCGGCGAGGCCTGCCTGGCCGGCAAGACCAACCTGCACGAGCTGGCCTACGGGATCAGCGGGATCAACGCGGCCTTCGGGACGCCGGTCAACCCCCTCGATCCGCTCCGGGTGCCGGGCGGATCCTCGAGCGGCTCGGCCGTAGCCGTCGCCAGCGGCGAGGCGGATGTGGCATACGGATCTGACACCGGCGGGTCGATCCGCATCCCCGCCGCGTGCTGCGGCGTAGCTGGCCTCAAGACCACCTGGGGACGCATACCGCTCACCGGGGTCTGGCCGCTCGCGCCGAGCATGGACACGCTGGGACCGATGGCCCGCGACGTGGCTGGCCTCATCGCCGGGATGCGGCTGCTGGAGCCGGGGTTCTCGCTCCCGCTGAGTCCGGCGCGGCCCCGCCGCCCCGGGTCGTCGGCCGGGTCGTGATCGGCGCCGACCCCGTCATCGACCAGGCGGTCGACGCCGCCCTGGCCGCGACCGGCTGGGAGGTGATCCCGGTCGTCCTGGACGGGCTGGACCAGGCGACCGCCGCCGCGATGACCGTGCTCGACGCGGAGGCGTGGGCGTCCGACGGCGTGCACGCAGAGAGGGCCCCGGACAAGATCGGCCGGGACGTGCTGGCCCGGCTGCGGGCGGCCAGCACCATCACCCCGGCCCAGCTCAGCTCGGCCCGGGTCCAGGCGGCACGATGGCGTGCGACCCTGTCGTCGCTCTGGGACCGGGTCGACCTGCTCGCGCTGCCGACGCTGCTCGGGTTCCCGCCCGCGCTGGACCAGTCCCGGGAGATGGTCCGTATCCGCGGCCTGACGTCCCCCGTCAACCTCGCGGGCGTGCCGGCGCTCGCCCTGCCCGTGCCGGCCGGGGGCCCGCTGCCCGCGAGCATCCAGCTGGTCGGGCCGCCCGGCGGCGAGGAGATCCTGCTGGCCGCGGGCGCGGTCCTCGAGCAGGCCGTGCTGGCCTTACCGGGGCCGGTTCACGGGCTGGCCTGAACACTGGGCGGCGGGGTGATCGCCCAGCGGATGCCCCGGATGACCGCGTGGCCGGCCGGGCGGACCACCGCGCGCTCGGTCAGCGGCAGGTTCGGCAGGTACAGCGGGCGGCGGGCCCAGCCGGGCAGCAGCGAGGTGGCCGCGGCGGCAAGGACCCCATACGGCCCCCGGGCGACCAGCGGCAGGGGCGGGGTGAGCAGCAGGAAGCGGGCCGCCGCGCGGGCCTCGGCAGTCCCGCGCAGCTCCGCCCGGTACTGGCTGATCCGGTCCGCGAGCTCGGCCTCGGTGCGGGGCGGGTCGGGTACCCCCAGCTCCACGGCGATCCGGGCCACGTCGGCGACGTACCCGTCGCGGCCCGCCTGGTCCAGGGGCTCGGCCCCGAACCGGGTGTGCGCCCGCAGGAAGCTGTCCGCCTCGGCGATATGCACCCAGGTCAGCAGCTGCGGGTCCGAGGCGGCGTAGGGACGGCCGTCCGGGGCGGTCCCGGTGACGCGGCGATGGATGGCCCTGACCCGCTCGGTCGCCGCCTTCGCGTCGCTGGCCCGGCCGAACGTGGTGACGGCGAGGAAGTAGCTGGTCCGCTGCAACCGTCCCCACGGGTCGCCGCGGTAGCCGGAATGCGCGTTGACGCCGGCCATGGCCAGCGGGTGCAGCGACTGGAGCAGCAGGGCGCGGATCCCGCCCACGAACATCGACGAGTCCCCGTGTACCCGCCGGATGGGACGGTCCTCGGCGAACCAGCGGTCACCCTCGGCCTGGTGGATGACCTGGCGACGGTTCGGTCCCTCGGGACCGGCCACCTTCTCGAAGATCGACGCGCCGATACGGCGCCGGACGGAATCGGCGGCAGTCTGCACTCTCATCTGCTCAGTATCACCACGGTCACCTTCCCAGTATCACCGCCGGGCCACAGTTGTCGCGCCGTCAGGGAGACCAGGTTGTCTCGTTGTGATCCGGGTTTGCGAACCATTCCTTTGCGAACCTCACGGCAGATGTGTTGTCATGGTGGTACAGAGCGTAACTGTCCGGAACCGGGGGCCGGCGGGATCGGACCAGGAATCCGGAAGGGGGTCCGCCGTGCCACGGCTCAGCGCACGTGAAATCACCAGTATCGAGACGTCCTACACGAGCGAACTCGGGACGTTCTCATGGGCCTGGGTCGTGCGGGCCGACGGCGAGGTCCAGTACCGGCTGAGTCACGTAGACGGCCGCCGGGAGCGCAATCCCTGGCAGACCGTCTGCCGTTTAACCGCGGTCGAGCGCCGGTCGATCGGTTCTGACCAGGCCCGCGCCACCGATCTGCTCATCCGCCTGGCGCGCGAGCACGGGCATTTCCCCGTGGACAACCGCCGATAACGAAGACCGGCTGACCCGGAGCCTGTTCTGAACGCTCCTTCATGAACTATGGTTCATGAAGGAGCGTTCATGACAGGGAGACTGATGCCGGATGACCGACGTGGTGGCCCGCGGGCTATCGAAAATCTTCGGGCGCGTGACCGCGGTGCAGGACATGTCCTTCACCGCGCCGGCCGGGTCCATCACCGGCTTTCTCGGGCCCAACGGATCGGGCAAGACGACCACGCTGCGGATGACTCTCGGGCTGGTCAGGCCGACCGGGGGCGACGTGCTGATCGGCGGGGTGCCCTACGCGGGGCTGGCCCATCCGCGCCGCCAGGTCGGCGCGCTGCTGGAGGCGACCGGGTTTCACCCGGGCCGCCGGGCGCGTGACCACCTGCGGGTTCTCGCCGCGGCGGAGCGGATCCCGGACCGCCGGGTCGACGAGGTGCTCGGCCAGGTGGACCTGGCCGGCGCCGCGGGCCGCCGGGTCCGCGAGTTCTCCCTCGGCATGCGCCAGCGTCTCGGCATCGCGGCGGCCCTGCTCGGCGACCCGGAGGTGCTGCTGCTGGACGAGCCGGCGAACGGGCTCGACCCCGCGGGCATCGCCTGGCTCCGCGGGCTGCTCCGCCGCCTGGCCGCCGAGGGCCGCACCGTCGTGCTGGCCAGCCACCTGCTCGGCGAGATCGCCCAGACCGCCGACCACGTGCTGATCGTCAGTGCCGGGCAGCTGCGCTTCGCGGGGCCGCTCAGCGAGATCGGCGAGACGAACGAGGCGCTCGAATCCGCCTTCCTCAACCTGACCTAGGAGACCCAGTGCCACGCGCCCTGACCACCGAATTCCGCAAGCTCGGGACCCTCCGCAGCCCGTGGCTGCTGCTCGCGCTCGGACCGCTGATCGTCGTGGCCGGGATCAGCGGGCTGGTCGCCTCGGGCGGCAACGTGCACGACCCGGCCCTGCAGGGCCGGGCCTTCGCGCACGTCGGGCTGGCGGCGATCTTCACCCTGGTGTTCGGCATCCTGGCGGTGGCCGGCGAGTACTCCCGGGGCACCATCACCGACACGTTCCTCAGCTTCCCGGCGCGCCGCAGCGTGATCATCGCCAAGCTGGCCGCGTACGGGGCGGTGGGGGCGGCCGCCGGGCTGGTGTCCGCGGGCGTCGCCCTGGCGGTCACGGGGGCCTGGTGGTCCGCCAAGGGCGGCACGTTCCACCTGACGGCGGCGGACACCTGGCGCACCCTCGGCGGGGGCGTGGCCGCCAACGTGGCGTTCGCCGCGATCGGCGTCGGTGTCGGCGCCCTGGTCCGCAGCCTGGTCGCCGCCGTGGCCGCCGCCCTGGCCTGGGTCGCGGTGGTGGAGGGGATCGCGGGCCAGCTGATCGGCTCGGGCCTGGCCCGCTGGCTGCCGTTCTACGCGAGCGAGTCCCTGGACCGGGCCAGCCTGACCCCGGCCAGCGGGTTGCTGCCCCAGTGGGGCGGCGGGCTGGTGCTGCTCGGCTACGCGGCGCTGTTCGCCGCCGCCGCGCTGCTCATTACACTCAAGCGCGATGTCACCTAGGAAACCTGCCGTGCTCCGCGACCGCGACGGGGAGAACCTCCGCGAGCACCTGATCAGGACGGCCGCGCGCCTGCTCGACGAGCGCGGCAGCGCCGGCCTGGCCGTGCGCGACATCGCCCGGGAAGCCCAGGTGGCCGACGGCGCGCTCTACAACTACTTCGAGGACAAGGAAGACCTGCTGGCCCAGGCCCTGCTGGCCCACGTCGCCATGGTGATGAGCCAGGCTCCCCAGATGATCCCCGAGGCCGGCACCGGCACTGTGGCCAACAACCTCACCGTGTTCATCGACCGGGGCATGGAGTCGCTGTACCGGGTCACGCCGGTGTTCGCGGGGCTGATGTCCCAGCCCAACGTGCTCCGCCGTTTCCACGCCATGGTCGGCGGGGACCCGGCGTTCGCCGCGCCCGCCGGTGAGCAGCCCGATTCCGGCGAGCAGGCTCCGGCTGATGCGCGGGCTCCGGCCGGTGCGCGGGCTCCGGCCGGTGAGCAGGCTCCGGCCGGTGAGCAGGCCCCGGGACCCCGCGAGCCGCGCAGCCTGCCGGAGATCCTGCTCCACTACCTCCAGGGCGAGCAGCGGCTCGGCCGGATCGACGCGGGCACCGACCTTGACGCGGCCACCTCACTCATCGTGGGCGCGATTCACGGCCAGGTGCTGCCCCGGGTCCTGTTCGCGCCGCCTGGCCCCCGGCCTTCTGCCCCGCCCGGCCTGGCGGCGCAGCTGGCCACGACCGCGCTGCGCGGCCTGGAGCCCAGGAGTCGCTGACCTCGAACGGCACCGGGCCCGGCAGCCCCGGCCACGCCGGAACCGCCGGGCCCGGTGGGGCCAGCCCGCGGGCTAACTCGCCGGGGGTTCCGGGGGGTCGTCCCCCCGGGCCAGCACCGCCGGGGAGGGGAGGCGCGCCGGAGGCGTGTCCTCGCCGAGCCGGCGAATCGCGGGGGGTTCCGGGGGGTCGTCCCCCCGGGCCAGCACCGCCGGGGAGGGGAGGCGCGCTCAGATCCCGCAGGCCGCGGCCACGGCCTGGGCGGCCGCCTCGCGGTTGCCCACCGCGGGGATGCCGGCCCGCTCGAAATCGGTCACGTAGATCGCTGCCGCCGCGGCCGGGGAGGACGCCGCGTTCAGCGCCGGGATGTACTGCGACCAGATCTGGTTGAAGGTCAGGATCGCCGCCAGCTGGGTCTGCAGGTCCGCCGAGGGGTTCCCGGTCACGTACCCGCCCGGCAGCGGCGTCCAGCCGATCAGCCCGCCGCCGCCGTCACCGACCGACTCGGGGTTGCCGTCGGACTCCTGCCAGATGTTCCCGGCGATCCCCGCGGCCGCGTTCCCGGTGTAGCCGTGGGAGGTCAGGAAGCTGACGATCGCCGCGTAGTTGGCGGGGACCATCCCGCTGGCCGACCCCGAGCACGACGCGCCGTGACCGGTCGCCGCGCTGGTGTCCGACGCGCTGCTCCCGGAGCTGCCCGATGAGCTGCCGCCCGCCGCACCGCTGGCCGTCGCACCGCTGCCTGCCGTGCTGCTGGCCGTCGCACTGCTGGCCGGCGACGGGCTGCCCGCGGTGCTGGCCGCCGCGGCCTCCCGGGCGTGCCGGGCCTGGTAGGTCCCGTTACGGACCGAGACGGG
Organism: uncultured Actinomycetes bacterium; assembly: GCA_963723595.1. Lineage (GTDB taxonomy): Bacteria > Actinomycetota > Actinomycetes > Streptosporangiales > Streptosporangiaceae > RYN-230. The sequence goes on along the minus strand of CAVRRQ010000006.1, from coordinate 345,536 downwards.
TGGGTCGGCCGGGGCGCTGAACACCTGCCCGGTGTAGATCAGGTTGGGGTCGCTGATCTTGGCCCGGTTGATGTGGTACAGCCACTCCCAGTCGCTGGCGTGCCCGTAGAACTGCTGGGCGATCCCGCTCAGGGTGTCCCCGGTGCGGACCGTGACGGTCCGCGCCGCCTGGCGGCTGGGATGGGCCGCCGCGTCCAGATGGGCCCGCGTGACCTGGTGCCGCTGAACGGCCGGGGCGGTGTGCCCGGTGGCGGCCGCCGGGGCCGAGGTGGAGGCGAACGCGGTCTGCGGAGCGGCCGCCAGCGCGCCCACCACCGCCACGGCGGGTGCGGCCTTGCCGGCCGCCTGGGCCACCTTCACCGTCTGCGAGGGAGCCGTGTGCCGTCCGGTCCGCCGGAACTTCCTGCTCTTGCTGCGCGACTTTCCTGCGTTCAAAGTCCCTGCCTTACGCCGATCCGCGCCCGGCTACGCGGCAACCCACGCCTCTCACCAGGCCTTCCATTGCTCATCGGGCAGCATGGCAGCACAAGAGTCTCAACGTGTATCAATTCGGACAAAAAGTAGGTATGAGCTGAGACACTGCTGTTTCAGGGACGATCAGGGAGCAATCGCTCAACGCGGTGCAGCGTCTCCAGCAGGTTGGGCTCCGTGGTCAGCTCCCGGGCCCCGGCGAGAGTCAGCCAGCGCAGCGGCGCGTCCGGCGCTTCGGGCACGACGGCGCCGGGCGTCCGGGTGGCCAGGAAGAAGCGCACGTCGGCGTGCTCGTGAGCGGGATCGGCTCCGGCGGCGGGTACCGAGACGATGACCACGTGCCGCACCTGGGGGTCTGGCCAGGGGGCCAGGTCGGCCAGGCCGGTCTCCTCGGCCGCCTCGCGCCGCGCGATCCCGAGCGGGTCGTTCTCACCCGGGTCACCGTGCCCGCCGACCTGGAGCCAGGCCTGCTGGCGCGGGTGCCAGCGCAGCAGCACCCGGCGGCTTTCCGGGTGGACGATCAGCGCGGACCCGGTGACGTGCAACGGCAGCGACCGCGGATACGGGTCCGGCGTGCCCTCTGAGAGCGCCCGCACCCGCGCGACGTCGGCGGCCTCGGTCTCGCCGTCTGGCCGGTACTGGAGGAGCAGGTCCTGGATCGAGGTCACCGGCGCAACCTACCCCAGGACGGCCCGGCGCCACCGGCCTGCCCGCCACCGGCCTGCCCGCCGCCGGCCTGCCCGCCACCGGCCTGCCCGCCACCGGCCTGCCCGCCACCGGCGAGCCCCACCCGGCCAGCGGACCGGGTGGGGCCAGACGGTCAGGGCACCGGGACCGGGTCCCGGGCCCCGGCCGTCACGACACCGACACCGGCACCCCGGCCTCGGCCTCGGCCTGCTCCGGCACCTCCGGGGCCGTGCGCAGGCTCCGGACGCCGATCGGCACGACGACGGCCGCGGTCGCCGCGATGACGACGAGCACGGCCCACGTCGGCACGTGACCCCACTCCCCGAGAAGCAGCAGGAAGCCGGGGATCGTGCAGGTGGTGAAGGACAGGATCAGCGTCAGCCAGCCGGCCGGCACCGTGAGCCGGGTCACGCCCATCGCGAGCACCAGCCAGAACACGGCCCACAGCACCGACCACTGCAGCCACAGCAGGCCGATCGTCGGATCGTGGAACTTGACGATGTTGGTGATGCCGAAGGCGGCGGCCATGATCGCCACCCACCCCGAGTACCAGCCGAGCCCGGTGAGCGGCTGCCCCGCCAGGTTGCTGATGCCCACGTACAGGTAGGTGAACCCGAACAGGAAGATCCCGGCGTCGAGCAGGATGTCATCCGCCGTGGGGGCCGTCGCGATCAGGTAGAACGGGATCGCGACCTGCAGGGCGCCGACGAACAGGTTGAACGTGGCCGCGCCCTTGCCGTCGATCCGGCCCAGGAAGAGCAGGCCGTTGACGAACAGCACCGCTCCCACGAACATCAGTCCTACATCGGACATGATCGTCTCCTTAATGGTGTGGAGCGGCTAGTTGTACGAGTTGACGGGCGGCAGGGTGTCGTTGAGCAGGTAGTCGCCCGCGTGCAGGAGCTTAAAGTCCAGCGGGTTGTGCAGGGAGAGAGTGCGGGCGTTGCGCCAGTGCCGGTCGAACCCGTACTTCTCCAGGACGCTGCCCGCGCCGCACACCTTGAACAGGTACGACCCGTTGAACAGGGCGGCTTCGGCCGCCGCGTGCCGCGCCTGGCCGGTGACCAGGGACGCCTCACCGCGGATGCGGGCGTCACCGAGATGCGCGACGGCCTCGTCGCACAGGTCGGCAGCACGCAGCGACAGCAGTTCGGCGGCGTCTACGGCGGTCTTCATCTCGCCCACCCGCAGCTGGGTGTAGAGGTCGTTGACGGCGCGCTCGGCGCTGCTCTCGTACCAGACCCGCGCCTTCGTCCGGACGAACTCGACCGCGTCGTCGAGCGCGTTCTTGGCGATGCCCACGAACACGCCGGTGTGCACCGCCTGGTAGTTCAGCGAGGTGATGTCCCCGCCTCCGCCGCCCTCGGTGTCCGGGCTGCCGAGGATCAGCTCGTCGGGGATCCACACGTTGCGGAACTCGGTCGTGCCGCTGGCCGTGGTCCGCTGGCCGAACCCGCTCCAGTCGTCGTGGATCGTCACGCCTTCGGCGTCGGTCGGCGTGTAGAACACCCGCACCTCATCGGTGCCCTCGATGCGGCAGGGCCCGAACGTGATGTCCCCGGCCAGGCTGCCCGTGCAGTAGAACTTCTGGCCGTTCAGCCGCCAGCCGGCGCCGTCCTTGGTCACGGTGGTCTTGAAGTCGTTGACGCTCCTGGTGCCGACCTCGGAGTACGCGTTGGTGATCCACAGCTCGCCGCTCGCGAACCGGGGCAGCCACTTAGCCTGCACGTCGGGGGAGGCGAACTCCTGCAGCAGCCGGATGCCGCCGGTATGCAGCTGGTACATCTGGCCGATGTTCGAGTCGCCCGCCGAGATGGCGATCACGACCCTCATGAGCTCCGCGAAGGTGCCCCCGTAGCCCCCGTATTCGCGGGGAACCATGAGGCCGAGCAGGCCGGAGGCGCGGAACGAGGCGCACTGCTCGTAGGGGAACGCACGCTCGCGGTCCCGTTCGGCGGCGCCGCGGCGGAACTCGTCGCGCAGGACTTCTGCGACCCGGACGGGGTCGTCCAGCTCGATACCGGGCAGCGGGGTGCTCGGGGCGGTACTGCTTTGCGTAGCGGTCACCACAGGGTCCTTTCGATCGCACAGTGAGAAGGTGAGGTCATAACGGGGCGCCCAGGCGCCCGGGGGCGGCGTTCAGGGTGGTGGCTGGATCAGCTGCCGAGCGACGCGTAACTCCCGCGCCAGAACACCAGCGGGGCGGCGTCGTCCCCGCTCGTCTCCACCTCGCGGACCCGGCCCACGACGATCTCGTGGTCCCCCCCGTCGAGGCGGTGCTCCACCGTGCACTCCAGGCTGGCGATCACGTCCTCCAGCCGCGGGCTGCCAGTCCGGCCCCGGCGGTGCCGGACCTCGTCCCAGGCCGCGGACAGGCCCCGGCGGGCGAAGTTGGCCGACAGGTGCTGCTGCCGCGCACCGAGGACGTTGACCGCGAACGCGCCGTGCGCCAGCACCGCCTCCAGCGTCTGGCTGGAGCGGTCGAAGCAGACCAGGATCAGCGGTGGGTCCAGGGACAGCGAGCTGACCGCGTTGGCGGTGGTGCCGACCGGCTGGCCGCCGATCCCGACCGAGGTCACCACGGTGACGCCGGTGGCGAAGTGGCCGATCGCGTGACGGAAGTCCGCAGGGCTCAGATCCTGACCACTGGGGTCCTGACCACGGGGATCCTGACCAGGAGCGCCGGCCGCGGCCATCCGGGAGTCAGTGGTCGTCATGATCAGAGCTGCCCGTGATTCGGGGGCAGGACGTGGTTGAGCCGGAAGTTGCCGACATGGTGATACTTCCAATCGACGGGGTCGTGGCTGGCGTGCGTACGGGCGTTCCGCCAGTGCCGGGACAGGTCGAGCCGCTCGTCGGCCGCGCTCGCCCCGGCCAGCGCGAACAGGTCACTCGCCACCTCGACCGCGACGTCGCTGGCAAATGCCTTGGCCTCCGCGACGGCGATCGAGCCGCGGGCCGCCTCCGCGGCGTCCCGGGGCACGCGGCCCACCTCCTCCAGCGTGGCGGCGGCGGACGCGAGCAGGGACTCGGCCGCGCGCACCTGGGTGGCGAGCCGGCCGAACCGGTGGATCGTGTGGGGATCGGCCGCAGCCGTGTCCGACCAGCCGCCCCGGGTGGCTTCGAAGAACGGCCGGGCCCGGGTCCGGACGAACTCGCTGGCGTCGCGCAGCGCGCCGCCCGCGATCCCCACCTGGATCGCGGCGTGCACCAGCTGGGCCCGCGCGCCGAGCTGCTGCGGCACCTCGAACGCGTCGCCGTAGGGGATGACCAGGCCCGGGTCCACCGGCACCCGGTCGAAGACCGCGGACCCGCTGACCGTGGCCCGCTGGCCCATCACGTCCCAGTCGTCGCCGACCTGGACGCCCGGGGCGTCCCGCTCGACGAAGGCCAGCACCAGGCGGTCGTCGTCGTCCAGGGCGCTGACCCCGATCCAGCGGGCCGAGATCGCGCCCGTGCAGTAGTACTTCCGGCCGTCCAGGCGCAGGCGGTCCCGCCCCCGGCCCTCCGGCACGGTGCGCAGCCGGGTCTTCAGGTCCTGGGCATGCTGGCCGCCCCGCTCGGCCAGGCCGTTGCCCAGCCGCGCACCGGCCAGCACGTCCGCGAACAGACGCTCCTGCTGGGCCGCGCTCCCGTGCACGGCGAGCACGTCCACGAACAGGAAGTGGGCCTGCGGGACCTGGGCGATCGCCGGGTCCACGGCCGCGATGGTCCTGATCACCTCGGCCAGCACCACCGGGGACAGATCCGGGCCGAAGTGGCCGGCCGGGACCGTGATGCCGAGCAGCCCGCTGGCGTCCAGGGCGGCCAGCTCGGCGTACGGCACCGCGCCCGCCCGGTCCCGCCCGATCACGCCGCCGGCGATCGAGCTGGCGTAGGACCGGGCGGCCGCGAGCGCTTCCGTTGCGGAGAAAAGAACCTCAGGCTGCGCGGCGGTGGAGGTGATGCTCATCGCGCGCCCACGAGGACGGGACCGGGCTCCGTCAGGCCCGCGGCCGGGTCGGGGATCGCGGCCGGGTCCAGGCCGGCCTCCACCTCGAGCGCGCGGACGATCGGGATCACGTCCCTGCCGAAGCGCTCGATCTCCTCGTGGTAGTGCAGGAAGCCGGTCAGGATGAGGTCCACGCCGAGCTTGCGGTACTCGACGATCCGGGTCGCCACCTGCTCGGGGGTGCCGATCAGCTGGGTGCGGAACCCGTCGTTGTACTGCACCAGGTCCTCGAACGAGGAGTCGGCCCACATGCCCTTCTTGTCGCCGGTGGACGCCCCGGCCTGCTTGACCGCGGCCCCGAACCCCTCGACCGCCTCGACGTGCGCCTTGGCGATGATCTCGCGCAGCGTGTCCCGGGCCTCCTGCTCGGTGTCGCGGACGATCACGAAGCCGTTGAGCCCGAACCTCGGCCCGTCGGTGCGTCCCGCGGCGTCGGCGATCTGCCGCAGGTTAGCGAGCTGCTCGCGGACTCCCTCGAAGTCCTTGCCGTTCGAGAAGTACCAGTCGGACAGCTGGCCGCCGTTGCGCTGGGCGGCGGAGGAGTTGCCACCCTGGAAGATCTCCGGGTGCGGGCTGGCCCGGCCAGGACAGAGGCTTGGGCTTGAGGCTGAAGTCGCGGATCCGGTAGAAGTCACCGGCCAGGTTGGCCTGGTCCTCCGTCCAGATCCGCTTGAGCGCCAGGATGAACTCGGCGGTGCGCCGGTACCGCTCGTCGTGCTCCAGCCACGGCTCGCCGAGCTGGCGGAACTCGTCCTTGAACCAGCCGGAGACGACGTTCACCGCGACCCGGCCGCCGGACAGGTGGTCGGCGGTGGCCACCCATTTGGCCAGCACCCCCGGGTGCCACAGGCCCGGGTGGACCGCCGCGATCAGCTTGAGCCGCTCGGTGGCCATCAGCAGGGCCAGGCTGAAGCTGGTCGACTCGTGCTGGAACTCGGCGCCGTAGCTGGCCGTGTACCGGACCTGGCTCAGCGCGTAGTCGAAGCCGGCCCGCTCGGCCAGCCGGGCCAGCGTGCGGTTGTAGTCGAACGACCAGTCGGTGCGCTGCTCGATGGTGCTGGTCACCAGGCCGCCGCTGACGTTGGGCACCCAGTAGGCGAAGCGGAGCGGCTCGGTGGTCGGATCGGTGGTCACGGTCAGCCTCCAGAGGGGGTCAGTTGTCGTCGTGCCGGGGAAGTCATGAGGCCGCGGCGCCGCAGCACCGGGATCAGGCCCTCGCCGACCTGGTAGGCCTCTTCCAGGTGCGGGTAGCCGGACAGGATGAACTCGTCGATGCCGAGCGCGTAGTACTCGGCGATCCGCTCCGCCACCTCGTCGTGGCTGCCGACCAGGGCGGTCCCCGCGCCGCCGCGGACCAGGCCCACGCCGGCCCACAGGTTCGGCGACACCTCCAGGGCGTCGGTGCGCCCGCCGTGCAGCGCGGCCATCCGGCGCTGGCCCTCGGACTGCGAGGCCCGCTGGATGGCCTGCGCCCGCTCGATAGCGGCCGGGTCGAGCCCGTCGAGCAGCCGCTGGGCCTGGGCCCACGCCTCGGCCGCGGTCTCCCGCGTGATCACGTGCAGGCGGATACCGAAGCGCAGCTCCCGGCCGGCTGCCTTGGCGCGCGTCCGCACCGCGTCCAGTTTTTCCGCAACGGCCTGTGGTGGCTCACCCCACGTCAGGTACACGTCGGCGTACCTGGCCGCGACGTCGAGCGCCGCCGCCGATGACCCGCCCAGGTAGATCTCCGGCCAGATCCGGGCGGGGATGATCTGCCCGCCGCGCACGTCGTAGTGCTGGCCGGTGAACCTCACCGGGCCGCCGCGCCACAGCTCCCGGACGATGTGCAGGAACTCGCCGGCCCGCTCGTACCGGGCCTCCTTGCCCAGGTGGTCGCCGAAGCGCTGCTGCTCCACGTCGTCGCCGCCGGTGACCACGTTGAGCAGCAGGCGGCCGCCCGAGACGCGCTGGTAGGTCGCGGCCATGTGGGCCGCCAGGGTGGGCGACATGAGCCCGGGGCGGAACGCGACCAGGAACTTGAAGCGGTCGGTGACCTGGGTCAGCCCGGCGGTCATGATCCACGCGTCCTCGCACCAGGAGCTGGTCGGGGTCAGCGCGCCGGTGAAGCCGAGCTGCTCGGCGGACCGGGCGATCTGGCCGATGTAGCTGATGTCCGGGGCCCGCTCGGTGCCGCCCTCCGTGCCACCGGCCGTGGCCCGGCTGCCGGCCGCGCCGACCGCGTTGCCCAGGCTCAGGTCGGTGCGTGAGTCACCGTTGGTGGGCAGGAACCAGTGCAGGACCACTCCCATGGGCGGGGGCCTCCTTCGGGTCGTGACGGCGGGGCCGGCTTTTCCCTGGTTTGTCGATCAAATTTATAGGAAGTTCGGGTGACTGGATAGGTTCCGGCGATCGGGGGTGGGTGACGGAGGGCGGGTCAGGGGGGCGGCCTGGCGGCATCCTTCCCGGGTAACCACCAGCTTCCCGGCCCGCCACCAGCGGAACTAGCTTCAGCATGCGGCCGGTCCCGGCGGCGCGTCCAATACCGATCGGCGGGGGCGTGGTAAGGTTTTCCTATTAAAACGATCGCTATCCTGGTGTTGACCGATGCCAGGCGAGAGGGGTCGTGTGCGGATCGAGCAGCTTGAATACGTGGCCACGGTCGCCCGGCTGGGCTCGTTCCGCCGCGCCGCCGATGAGCTGCACATCTCCCAGCCCGCGCTGAGCGGCTCGGTCCGGAGCCTGGAACGCGAACTGGGCGTGGACCTGCTCGACCGGGGGCGGCACGGGGCGCGGATGAGCGACTCCGGCCGTGAGCTGTTTCCCTACATCCTGACCCTGCTCGACTCGTTCGACCGGCTCCGGCACGCCGCCGGTGAGCAGCACCGCAGCGTCCGGCTGGTCCGCCTGGGGACCGTCAGCGCGGCCACGGCCCCGCTCCTGGCGCCGACCATCCAGCAGTTCCGGCAGAGTCACCCGCTGACCCAGGTCGAGGTGATCGGCGCGCAGCAGGCCGAGATCCACCGCGGTGTCCTGGAGGGCAGCTTCGACCTGGGCCTGGTGAACTACCTCGACGGCGACGACATGCCCCCGGAACTGGACACCACCCCGCTGCTGCGCGGCCGCCCCGTCGTCGTCATGCCGGCGGGCAGCCCGCTGGCCCAGCAGGCGGCGGTGCACACCGCCGACCTGCTCGCCGAGCCGCTCATCGTGATGCGATCTGGTTATGTGATGCACCGCTACCTGCACCGGCTGCTGCAGGGCCAGCCCCCGGCGTTCTCCTACTCCACCGACGGCGCCGAGATGGGCAAGCTGATGGTGGCCGAGGGACTCGGGCTGACCGTGCTCCCGGACTTCAGCGTGATCGGCGACCCGCTCGAACAGCACGGGGTGATCACCTGGCGGCCGCTGGCCGACGATCAGACCGGGGTGGACCTGGTCATCCAGCGGGCCCGGTCCGGATCTATCCCGCTGGCCGCCCGGGACCTGCACGGGATTTTCATCGAGCGAGCCCGGGCGTACACGGCCGCCCACCCGCCCAGCTCCCCGGCGGGGAATGGCGCCCTGGCTAGCCGCCGCGGCGGGGAGGGCCCAGGAACCCGACCACGCCGGGGGAAGACCCGCGTTCGCTCATGATCTCCGCCCGGCCGCCGATGGTGGCCGGGCCCTGGCCGCTGACGCACAGCGAGGCGGCCGCCGTGGCCAGCCGGACCGCCTCCGGCACCGGCCGGCCCCGGAAGATCTCGGTGGTCAGCGTCGCGGCGAAACAGTCCCCCGCGCCCGTCGGGTTGACGAGCACGTGCACCGGGTCCGCGGTGTACTCCCGGGACCCCTCGCGGGTCAGGACCTCGCACCCGCGCCGCCCCCGGGTCACCACGCCCACGCCGCCGTGGCGCGGCACCGCGGCCAGCAGGTCGCTCACGTAGGGCGCCTCGGTCTCGGACACCACCACCACGTCCACCACCGACGAGACCGCGGCGGGGAAGCCCCGCGGCACGAGCTCGATGCGTGCGCCGATGCCGTCCCACTTCCGGACCAGCCCCTGCGGGGTGAGCAGGACGAAACGTGACCGGCATTCCCCGGCCAGCTTTTCCAGCTCTACTTCCTGGGCCACGGGGGCGATATGAAGAATGTCACTGTCCGGCAAATCACTCAGATCCTGGATAACACCGGACCAGTCTTCCAGCCATTGTTCACGCAAATCCCCGGCCGACACGTTACGGAACATCGTGGTCGACTCGGCGGGCTGCAGGTGCAACCCTACTTCACCGGCGTACGGCTGCCAGTACGGCCCCAGCTGGGCCGGATTCGCCCGGCCCACGATCCCGGCACTAAGCCCTAGCCGGGCCGCCTGCAATGCGGAGTAGACTACCGATCCGCCTAGCACGGAAGAACCCCCCGCCTGGAGGTCCAGGGTTGGGTTACCCAAAGCAAGGTAGTCTAGGCGCACCGTGATCCGCTCGTAGATTGGCCGATGGGACTCGATGCATAGTACATCAGTAGATAGCGGGCAACAACGTAAAGACAGCCTCGTCACACTGCCTGCGGAATTGCTGCCCAAGGCCACCGGAAGTAACAGCGGCGGGGCGGTGAAGGGGCTCCTGATCGGAGTGGACGGCGGCGCCACGAAAACTGATAGCCGCAACATTCGACCTGGATACCGGGACGGTCGCCGCGGCGGAAACCGGGCCGAGTAACCCGGAGGCGGTCGGGTTCGATGCCGCGGCAGCTTCCATTAATGACGCCATTAGTGCGGTCGCTCGGGCACGGCAAAACCGTAGCCGCGGGAGTACTGGGTGTCGCCGGAATAGACACCGACGACGAACAGAAGCGCCTGCTGTCCGGGGTGACCGCCCTCAGCGCACCGGTAACATTGGCCGTCAATGACGTCGTGGCGGCATGGGCGGCCGGCTCGCTCGCCTCGCCCGGTATCGCCGCCATCTCCGGCACCGGGAGTAATACGTTCGGTGTTAATTCGCGGGGCGCGGCCTGGCGCTGCGGCGGGTGGGGCCATATCGTCGGCGACGAGGGTTCCGGGTACCTGGTCGCGGTGAATGCGATCCGCGCCGTCCTCGCCTACCGGGACGGCAGAAATGATTGGACGCCGCTCGTCCCGCGCCTGCTCGAATTCTACGGGCTGCGGCATATCGAGGATATCAAGCCGGTTATTTACCGGGATTTTGACAAGGCCCGTATCTCGGCCTTTGCCGTGCAGGTGCAGGAGGCCGCGGACGAGGGTGACGAGGTGGCGGCCGGCATCTACCGGCAGGCCGCGGTGGCCCTGGCCGGGCAGATCAGCGCCGTCTACGCGGCCCTGGACTTCGGCGGCCCGGCCGAGGTGACGCTGATCGGCAGCAATTTCCGGGCCGGGGAAGTGTTCATGGGCCCACTGCGGGAGCACCTGCGCCACGTGACCGGCGGCCGGGACTTCGCGGCCCCCAAACTGCCCGCCGTGGGCGGCTCGCTCTGGCTGGCGGCGCGGGCGGCCGGGGCGGAGGAACGGATCGACGCCGCGGCGCTCGCCGAGGCCCTGCGGGGCGCGGACGCCCAGGGTTTCCTGGCCCCGCCGCCGTAGGCCCAGCCGGAGTGGTCAGCCGGAGTGGTCAGTCGAAGAACTCGCGCTGGTCGACGGCGGCCGCCACCTCCCCGGGCAGCAGGCCGAGCCAGCGGCGGGCGATCTGCTCGCGGTGGTCCGGTGGCACCACGCCGGCCAGCCGCAGCCGGGAGATGCCCCCATCGGGGTAGATGTCCAGCCGGACGAGCCCGGTGGGGACGGTGCCGGTATCCCCCAGGATCCGGAACCGGTGCTCGGTGTCCGGGATCAGCCGGGTCCGCGGCAGCAGTTCCGCGCCGGTCCCCGCGTCGCTCAGCCGGGCGTGGCCGGGCGCGTTGCCGACGAAACGGCTGGTGTCGATCACGGCGTGGTGCAGCACACCCGGCGCCGCCAGCCGCACCACCAGCCAGTCGTTCCCGTCGTCGCGGCGGCGGGCGGTCTCCCAGCCGTCCGACATGACCTGGGCCCGCCCCGGCGCGAGCGCGTTGGCCGGCGAGGAGAAGAACATGTTGCTGCACGCCTCCACCCGCCCGCCGGCGCAGGTCGCGGCCAGGTCCACCCGGCCGCCCAGGCGCCGCGGATCGGGCACCACCTCGCCGAAGACCCGCAGCCGGGCCACGCCCCCGTCGGGATGGATGGTCAGCCGGACGTGGGTGACGAGCCGGTCCGGGGCGGTGACCGGCACCAGGTTGGCCTGGTTACCCCCGAGGCCGGCCTGGTCCGCCAGCGGGGTCCAGGCGGCCGCGCGCACCTCGGCCGCCGTCGGGTAGCCGAGCAGCGTGGCCCCGTCCACCGAGCCGAACGGCGGGTAGTTGCCCCGGAAGTGCGAGGTGTCGATGTTGACCCCGCGGACGATGGCGGGCGCGGCGAGCCGGATGATGACGAAGTCCTCACCGGGCTCCCGGCGCCGCCGGGTCTCCCAGCCGTCGTAGACCTTGCCGCGGGCCGCGAAGGCCGCCGGATCGTGGACCGGGGGCCGCGGGTCGATGAGGCTGTGCGCGTCCGCGTAGAACTCGTCGTTGGCGTAGAGCACCGCCCCGCCCAGGGCCCGGCTGGCCAGGTCGGGCAGGAGGCGGAAGTCCGCGGCGCCCGTGCTGCCGGGGTCACCAGTGCCGCCCAGGCCGCCCGGACCGGCCGCGGGATTCTCGCTCATGTTCCGCCTCCCCGCGCCGCACCGGGGACGGCCCCCGCCTGCGTCCCCCGGCCTGCGCTGCTACCCACCGCAACGAGCTGCCCGGCTCGCCGCCCCGGCCCGGCGGGCCGCCCGGCCAGCCAGGTCTGGCGGACCACGCCGCGCAGGGTCCGGCCCGCGTAGGGGCAGACGGGGTTGCGGTGCCGCAGCGCGGCGGGATCCACCACGAACCGCTCGTCCGGGGCGAAGACGCTGAAGTCGGCCCGGAGCCCGGGACGGATCGCGCCCCGGTCGGCCAGGCCGGTGAGCGCGGCCGGGGCTCGCGGCCATCCAGGCCGCCACCCGGTCCAGGCCGATGCCGCGCCGCGCGGCCTCGGTCCACACCACGGGCAGGCCCAGCTGGACCGAGGCGATGCCGCCCCACGCGTCACCGAAGTCCCCGGTGTCGAGCCGCTTGGCCGCCACGGTGCACGGTGAGTGGTCGGACACGACGCAGCCGATCGTGCCGTCCAGCAGCCCCGCCCACAGCGCGTCGCGGTTGGCGTCGTCCCGGATCGGCGGGCAGCACTTGAACTGGGTGGCGCCGTCGGGCACGTCCTCGGCGCGGAGGGTGAGGTAGTGCGGGCAGGTCTCGGCGGTGACCGGCAGCCCGCCCGCCTGGGCCGCGCGGACGGCGGGCAGCGCCGCCGCGCTGGCCAGGTGCACGATGTGGGTCCGGCACCCGGTCCGCCGGGCCTGCTCCAGCAGCAGGGTGATGGCCCGCTGCTCCGCCTCGGGCGGGCCGGGAGGCCAGGAAGTCCGCGTACCGGCGCCCGCGGGCGGCGGGCGCCGCCCCGATCACGCCCGGGTCCTCGGCGTGCGCGATGAGCAGGCCGCCGAAGCTGGCGATCTCGGCCATGGCCGCGCCGAGCTGGGCCGGGTCCAGCGGGGCGAACTCGTCCACGCCGGAGGGGAGCAGGAAGCACTTGAAGCCCGCCACGCCCGCCTCGTGCAGGGGCCGCAGGTCGGCGACGTTGCCCGGCACCGCCCCGCCCCAGAACGCGACGTCCACCGCGAGCTGGCCGGCCGCGGCGGCCTGCTTGGCGTGCAGCGCGGCTACGGTCACCGTCGGCGGGATGCTGTTCAGCGGCATGTCCACGATCGTGGTCACCCCGCCGGCGGCCGCGGCCGCGGTGGCGGTCGCGAACCCTTCCCACTCGGTGCGCCCGGGCTCGTTCACGTGCACGTGGCTATCCACCAGCCCCGGCAGCAGCACCTCGTCATCGGACAGGGTGAGGGCGCCGGCCGGCGCGCCGGCGTAGCCGGCCAGGCCGGTGATGATGCCGTCGCGCAGGAGCACGGTCGCGGCCCGCTCCCCGCCAGGCGTGATGACCCGGCGCCCCCGGATCGCCGTCACCTCACCCACCCGCACCTCCCGCCCCCTGCCGGATCAGTGCGGTGCATCGTGGGCGTGATAACGCCGACAATGCACCGCGCTGATGATCGGGACCACTCTCGCACAGCGTGATCGGGGAAAGGTGCGGCGCTATGGTCGTCGGGATGACCGACTCCGACCCCGTGCCCGTCGCTGACCTGGACCGGGCTAGCGCCGCCACCGCCGCCGGGCTGCTCCGGCCGTCGTGCGCCAGCGCCCGCTGGATCGAGCGGCTGGTCAGCGGCCGCCCGTACGGGACCCTGCCGGCGCTCGTGGCCGCGTCCGACGCCACGATCGGCGCGCTGGGGTGGCCGGATATCGAGCAGGCCCTGGCCGCCCATCCGCGGATCGGCGGCCGCGTGCGTTCCGGGGGGGCCGCCCCGGAACGGCCTGACAGGGACCGGCGGGCGGAGGGCGGGAAGCCGCCTGGTCGCGGCAGGAGCAGTCCGGGGCCCGGGACGCCCCGGCGGACGTGCAGGCCGGGCTGCGGGCCGGCAACGCCGCCTACGAGGAACGGTTCGGGCACGTGTTCCTGATCTGCGCGACCGGGATGTCCGCGGCGAGCATGCTGGCCGCGCTGCGGGCCCGCCTCGGCCACGACCCCGCCCGCGAGCGCGAGGTGGTCCGCGCCGAGCTCACGAAGATCGTCCGGCTGCGGCTGGGTAAGGCGTTCGCATGAGCATCTCCGGACCCCACGTGCTGGACGCGACCTCGGGACGGCCCGCAGCCGGGCTGGAGCTCGTCCTCAGCCGGCAGGACGGCGGCGAGTGGCATGAGCTGGGCCGGCGCCGCACCGACGCGGACGGCCGGGTCAGCGACCTGGCCACCGCCGCCGGGCTCACCGACGCCGGCCCTCACGCGGGCCCTGGCATCTACCGGATCGTCTTCCTGACCGAGGCCTACCTGAAGGCGCAGTCCCCCGCGGCGGAGACGTTCTATCCCGAGGTCGCGGTGATCTTCCGGATCACCGACCCGGCCGGCGCACCATCACGTACCCCTGCTGCTCAGCCCGTACGCCTACTCGACCTACCGTGGCTCCTGACACCGGCCGCGGATACTTGGCACCCAAGGGAGATACCGGCCGGAGACCGTGCTGGCACCGCTGGCACCGTGAGCACGGAAGGGGGCTGCGTGACCGAACCCGTGGCTATCGAGGGCTGTTACGTCGCCACCGTGGACCCGGCGGGCAGCGAATATTCCTCCGGGCATGTGGTCATGGACCAGGGCCGGATCGTGGCCGCCGGTCCCGGGCCCGTGCCGCCGCAGTTCGCCGGGGCCACCCGGGTGGAGGGCTCCGGGCGGCTGGTCACCCCCGGGCTGGTCAACACCCACTCGCACCTGTACCAGTGGATCACCCGCGGGTACGCCACCGACGACACCCTGTTCGGCTGGCTGCGGACGCTGTACCCGGTCTGGGCCCGGCTGACCCCGGAGCTGATGAGTGCGGCCGCCGCGGCCAACCTGGCCTGGCTGGCCCTGACCGGCTGCACCTCCAGCACCGACCACCTGTACGTGTTCCCGGCCGGCGCGGGCGACCTGCTCGAGGCGGAGATCCTGGCCGCCCGGCAGATCGGCGTCCGGTTCCACCCGACGCGCGGCTCGATGAACCTCGGGCAGTCGGCCGGCGGGCTGCCGCCGGACTCCGTGGTCGAGGACCATGACACGATCCTGGCCGCCTCGCAGGCCGCCGATCGACCGCTGGCACGACCCGTCCCCGGACTCGATGACCCGCATCGCGGTCGCCCCCTGCTCGCCGTTCACGGTGACCGGGGAGCTCATGCGGGACTGCGCGGCCCTGGCCCGGGCGGCCGGCGTCCGGCTGCACACGCACATCGCCGAGACCCGGGACGAGGATCAGTTCTGCCTGGACACCTACGGCCGCACGCCCGCCCAGTACGCCGAGGACCTGGGCTGGCTGGGCCCGGACGTGTGGCTCGCGCACTGCGTGCACCTGTCGGATGAGGCGGTGGCCCGGTTCGCGGCCACCGGCACCGGCGTGGCCCACTGCCCCACCTCCAACGGCCGGCTCGGCTCGGGCATCGCCCCGGTCCGCAAGCTGCTCGACGCGGGCGCGGTCGTCGGCCTGGGCGTGGACGGGAACGCGTCTAACGAGTCGGGCCGCATGATCGACGAACTGCACCAGGCCATGCTGGCGGCCCGCTACGCCGGCGGGCCGCTCGCGCTGAGTGCCCGGGACTGCCTGCAGATGGCCACCATGGGCGGGGCCCGCTGCCTGGGCCGCGACGCCGAACTGGGCTCGCTGGAACCCGGCAAAGTGGCCGACCTGGCCGTGTGGCGGATCGACCAGCTCCCCGGGGCGGGCATCGCGGACCCGGTGACCACGCTGGTGTTCGGGGCGCCCGCGCTGGAGCACCTGTTCGTCGGCGGCCAGCCAGTAGTGACGGCCGGCGAGCTGCGCACCGCCGACTCCGCCGAGCTCGCCGGAGCCGCGGCCCGGGCGAGCGCCGTGATCGCCGGGGCCACATGATCCGGGGCCGAATGACGGGTGGCCGCTGAAGGCGCCCGTGGACATCGACGAGACGGGGCGGGTGACCACGCGGACGTTGCGGGAGTATCACGTCCCGGTGCTGGCCGACGTGCCGCGCACCGAGGTGTACTTCGCCCGCACCTACGATCCGCTCGGCCCGCTCGGCGCGAAGTCGATGAGCGAGGCCCCGTTCAACCCGGTAGCGCCGGCCCTGGCCAACGCGGTGCGCGACGCGACCGGGGTCCGGATCACCGCGCTGCCGATGAGCACCGACCGCGTCTATCTGGCCCTCAATCAGGAGTAACTCACCACAGGAAGGCTTGCGCCCATGGTCCAGCTCGGAGCGAACCGGTACGGCAAGGCCGAGGTCCGGGTGATGCGCGTGGCCCGCGGCGCGGGGCCCGGCGGCGGGGACGTGATCAGGGACTGGAACGTGTCCACCAGCCTGTCCGGCGACCTGGCCGCAACCCACCTGACCGGCGACAACTCCGCGGTGCTGGCCACCGACACCCAGAAGAACACCGTGTACGCGTTCGCCCGGAAGCTTGGCCCGGTGCCGCCCGAGGTCCTCGGGATGGAGCTCGCCGCGCATTTCGTGGGAACGCAGCCGCAGATCACCCGGGCGCGGGTGGCGGTCGAGGAGTACGGCTGGGCTCCGGTCGGAGAGAGCCGGCACTCGTTCGCCCGGACCGGGGAGCTGACCCGGGCCTGCCGGGTCATCCACGACTCCGGGTCAGGCGTGAGCGTGGTGGCCGGGATCGAGGACCTGATCGTGCTGAACACCACCAACTCCGAGTTCTGGGGCTTCCCGCGTGACGAGTACACGACGCTGGAGGAGACCCGGGACCGGGTGCTCGCCACCCAGGTCAGCGCCTGGTGGCGGTACCGGGGCCCGGCGGCTCCGGAGGTGGACTGGGACGCGGCGTTCGGGGTCGCGCGGGAGGCGCTGCTGTCCGCGTTCAGCGAGACCTACAGCTACTCGCTGCAGCAGACGCTGTACGCCATCGGCGAGCGGATCATCGAGGCCGTGCCGGAGGTGTGCGAGGTCCGGCTGGCGCTGCCGAACAAGCATCACTACCTGGTGGACCTGGCCCCGTTCGGGCTGGCCAACGACAACGAGGTCTACTACCCGGGGGACCGTCCCCTACGGCCTTATCGAGGGCACCGTACTGGCCGACGACGCCCCCGATCCCGGCCCCGCCTGGGCCTGACGCCTGTTGAGGTCCACCGCCTCGCGGCGCCGGCGCTTCGCGCCCCCGTCCCCGTCCCTGGCCCCCGTCCCCGGTCCCCGTGCCCGTGCCCCGTCCCTCCAGTCACACTGGTCCTCCTCGCGACTACGCCTATCCCCCGTCCCTGGTCTGTCGTTCCCTCCAGTCACACTGGCCCCTCCCGTCCACGTCTCCCGCGAAACGTGCGCCGAACCGGGCAAAAAGCCCCGGAAAAGCGCACCGTACGCGGGAAACGTCGGCGCCAACCATGATCGATGCTGGCGGCTGGGATGATGCCTCACGTGAGTGACGATCTCTGGTGGGCGATGCCCGTGCTGGCCGGGCGGATGATCCGGCTGGAGCCGCTGGCCCTGGAGCACGCGCCCGGATACCTTGCCGCAGCGGGCCGCGGTGAGGAGGCCGCCGAGGTGTTCCGCTGGATGAGCCCGCCGGGCGGCGCGCTGGCCCAGCCGGTCACGCTCGAGGACGCGGCCCGGCATATCGGCGACGCCCTCGCGGCCCGGGCTCGCGGCGCCCGACTCCCGTACGCCCAGATCGACGCGGCCACCGGCGAGTTCGCGGGCACCACGTCGTTCTACGAGGTGAACCCCGCGCTGCGGGCCCTGGGCATCGGGCACACCTGGCTGGGCCAGCGCTGGTGGCGGACCGGGCACAACACCGAGTCCAAGCTGCTGATGATGAGGTTCGCCTTCGAGACCCTGGGCGCGGTCCGGGTCGTCTGGCACACCGACATCTTCAACACCCGGTCGCAGGCCGCGATCGAGCGGCTGGGCGCCGTCCGCGAAGGGGTCCTGCGCAAGCACCGGCTGCGCTACGACGGCAGCTGGCGCGACACGGTCCAGTACGCGATGGTGGACGACGACTGGCCGGCGGCCAGGGCCGCGCTCGTTAAGCATCTGGGCGAGCCGGGGGCTAGCCGCCCTCAGACTCACTGAGCTGATGACTATCGGCGGCAGTGAGCGCGCAGCCGTAGATCCGCTTGAGCTCCGCGATGACCTCGAGCGTGGGCGTCCCGAACGCCTGATCCCCCTCGAACGCGTGCAGCACGATGCCTTCCAGCAGGTCACCCAGGGACAGGTCGAGGTACTCGGCCAGCCCCTTGAGCACTTTGAGCAGGCTGCGCTCCATCCGTACGCCGGTCTGGACACGCTCCACGGTCGTCATGTTACCTTTGTACCATGGTACACCGTCCGACAGACCCCGCTCCGCTGTCCCGGGCGCAGCTCACCGGCTCCGTCCGGCTCCCGGCCGGCTACGAGCCCGCCTGGTTCCTGTTCACTCCGCGCGGCGAGAAGTTGTGGGCGGACGGCTGGGACCCGCTGTTCCCCGCCCCGGCGGACGACGACACGGAGCCGGGCACGGTGTTCGAGACCGCCCACGGCCAGCAGCGCACCACCTGGGTGGTCTGCGCCCGGGAGCCCGGCCGGTCCGTCCGCTACGCCCGCATCGCCCACGGCCGGGACGCCGGCACGGTGACCGTCACCCTGGACGACCAGGCCGCCCCGGGCGAATCCCGGGTGGCCACCGTGGAGTACGACCTGACCGCACTGTCCGCCGAGGCAGGCGCCGGCCTGGCCCGGTTCGCGGCCGGGTACCCCCAGTTCCTCCGGCACTGGGAAGAGGCGATCGCGGCCGCCACCCGAACCCCGGACGTTCCCCGGACCCCGGACGTTCCCCACTCCCCGGAGCCTGAGGAGACCGGCCGTGCCGGCTGACGGACCAGGCCTGTTCACGATCGGCCATTCCAACCAGGCCCTCGACGATTTCCTGGGCCTCCTCCAGCAGCACCGCATCGAGGCCGTCGCCGACGTGCGCACCGTGCCCCGGTCCCGCTACGTGCCGCACTTCAGCGCGGGACCGCTGCGTGAAGCCCTGGCCGGGCGCGGGATCGCCTACATCCCGATGGGCCGGGAACTCGGCGGCCGGCCGGAGGGCGACGAGTTCTACGACGAGGAGGGTCACGTACTGTACGGCCGGCTCGCCGCGACCCCTGCGTTCCGCGGCGGCATCGACCGGGTACTGGCCGGGGCCCGGACGTCCCGCATCGCCCTGCTCTGCAGTGAGGAGGACCCGTCCCGATGCCACCGCCATCTGCTCATCGGGCGGGTTCTGCGGGCGCGCGGCGTGGCCCTGGCCCACATCAGGCGCGATGGGCGCGTCGAGACCGAGGCGGAGCTGGCGATCCAGGAGGCCGACGCTGGCCCGCCGCCCGGGACTGGCCCCCAGGCCACCCTCTTCGACGGCAACATGGGCTTCGACGGCAGCACGGGCTTCGACGGCAGCACGGGCTTCGACGGCAGCACGGGCTTCGACGGCAGCACGGGCTTCGACGGCAGCACGGGCTTCGACCGAGGACACGGGCTTCGGGGATCGCAGCGCGCAGGAAGGGCAATGGAGATCCCCGCGACCGATTTCCCGAAAAAAGCCACCCCCCAGCTCTCCGCCTAGCTGAGCATGGCGCAACGCGTCTCGACCGTGATCCTGGGCAATCGGTGCTGCTATTTCGCAGTAATAGCCCAGGATCATGGTCGGGGAGCCCGATCGGACGGGTTGGGCGTGCGGGGTGGGGCGGTGGTCGTCGATAGTTTCCGCGATCCGCGCCGCCGTGGCCGACCCGTGGTAGCGGGGTATACAGGCCATGATGTCGGGATGACCGGGCGGGAGGCTGCGGTCGGCGGCCCGTAGCTGGACGTCGAGCTCCCTCCCGGGACCGAGGTCGTGCTGACGTTGCGGCCGCGCCTGCGGGTCCGGGTCCCGGGCGGCGCGTACTCCCTGGGACATGGCGCCGTGGGGCCCGGCACCGTGGGACCCGGCACCGGGGCGGCACCAGGGAGGCGGCCACCAGGGAGGCGGCCACCCGGGAGGCGGCCACCCGGGACGCAGCAGAGGAAGGATGAGGATGGGACAGTTGACGGGCCTGCGTGCGCTGATCACCGGCGGGGCGTCGGGGCTGGGCGCCGCGATCGCCGCGGCGTTCACAGCCGAGGGCGCGGCCGTGGTGGTGCTGGACATGGCGGACAAGGCGCCCGGGGACCTGCCCGGCGGGACCGGCTACGTGCAGGCCGACGTCACCGACGATGCTGCGGTGCGGGCCGCCGTGGACGCGGCCGCGGCCCGGCTCGGCGGCCTGGACGTGCTGGTCAACAACGCCGGCATCGGCGCCCAGGGCAGCGTGGCCGACAGCACCGACGAAGAGTGGCAGCGGGTGCTGGACGTGAACGTGATCGGCACCGCCCGGGTGTCCCGCGCGGCCTGGCCGTTCCTGCGCGAGTCCGGCCAGGCGGCCGTGATCAACACGGCCTCGATCGCGGCCACCGCCGGCCTGCCCGACCGGGCCGTCTACTCGGCCAGCAAGGGTGCGGTGGCCGCGCTGACCAGGGCGATGGCCGCGGACGGGATGCCTGACGGCATCCGGGTCAACGCCGTGAACCCCGGCACGGCCGACACCCCCTGGGTCAGCCGGCTGCTCGACGTGGCACCCGATCCGGCCGCCGAGCGGGCCGCGCTGGAAGCCCGGCAGCCGCACGGCCGGCTGGTGTCGGCGGACGAGGTGGCCGCCGCGGTCGTCTACCTGGCCTCCCCCGCGGCCGGCTCGACCACCGGCTCGGAGCTGGCGGTGGACGGCGGGATGGGCGGACTGCGGCTGCGGCCCAGGCAGTGACGGAGCCGGCTGACCCGCTGAGTCCTGGGCGCGCCCTCGACGCGCCCGTGCACGTCTGGGACGTGGCCGGCCGACCAGGACGGGGTCATCGTGGTGCAGGCGGGGGCCAGCGCCGCCGAAACCCGGGAAGCTGCTGACCCTGGCCACGGCGCACCCGCTTGTCGCCGGGGTGGTCGGCTGGGCGGACCTGTCCCGCCGGGACGCGGCGGACCAGCTGCGCGCCGCCCAGGCCGTGCCGGGCGGCCGCGTCCTCGCCGGGGTGCGCCGGCCGCTGCTCGACGAGTGCGCGGCGCGGGGGGTGGCCGTGTCAGCGGGATGCGCAGCGGCAAGCAGGTTGCCTCGACCCTGGCCCGCTTCGCTACGGTGGTCCCGGACGAGGCGTGGACGGAGCTTGATGCTTGATGCCTGCTGACGGCCTGCTGGACATCGACCTGGCCTACGGGCGCCAGGGCCTGCGTGTCTCGCTGCCCGCGGACCGGACTACGGTCGTCGCGCCCGCGTATCACCCGGCCGCGGCGGACGTCCCGGCCGCGCTGCGAGAGGCGCTGCGCCGTCCGGTGGCCGGGCCCCCGCTGCGGGCGGTGGTCCGCCCGGGCCAGCGGGTGGCGGTGTCGGTCTGCGACGTGACCCGGCCGCAGCCTCGCGAGGCGATGCTCCGCGCGCTGCTGGACGAGCTGGACGGCATCGCCGGGCCGGACGACCTGACCGTGCTCATCGCGACCGGGACGCACCGCGGCAACAGCCCGGGCGAGCTGGCGGAGATGCTCGGCACGGACCTGGCGGCCCGGCTGCGGGTCATCAACCACGACGCCCGCGACGAGAGCATGCTCACCTGGTGCGGCGAGCACGGCGACGGGGTCCCGGTCTGGCTGAACCGGCACTGGGCCGGCGCGGACGTGAAGATCACCACCGGGTTCGTGGAGCCGCACTTCTTCGCCGGGTTCAGCGGCGGCCCCAAGCTCGTCGCCCCGGGCCTGGCGGGCCTGGAGACCACGCTGACCCTGCACGACGCGCGCCGGATCGGCAGCGAGCAGGCCACCTGGGCGGTGTGCGAGGGCAACCCGGTACACGACGACGTGCGCGCAATCGCCGCGGCGACCGGGGTGGACTTCGCGTTCGACGTCGTCCTGAACCGGGAACAGCAGGTCGTCGCGGCGTTCGGCGGCGAGGTGCTGGCCATGCACGAGGCCGCCCGGGCGTACGTCCGCGAGGTCTCCATGCGGCCGGTGGACGGGCTGTTCGACGTGGTGGTGACGACCAACGCGGGGTTCCCGCTGGACCAGAACCTGTACCAGGCGGTCAAGGGAATGTCCGCGGCGGCCACCGTGGTCCGCCCCGGCGGCCTCATCATCTGCGTGGCTGAGTGCGCCGACGGGTTCCCCGACCACGGGTCGTTCCGCGCGGAACTGGCCGCCGAGCCGGGCCCCGAGCAGCTGCTCGCCTCGATCGCGGCCCGGCCCCGGACCGTGCCGGACCAGTGGCAGGTGCAGGTGCTGGCCCGGGTGCTCCGGCGGGCCCGGGTGGGTGTGCACACGTCCCGGCTGACGGACGCGGACCTGCGCAGCGCGCACCTGTTCGCGGTGCCGGACATTGCCGCGGCGGTCGCCGCCGAGCTGGCCGCGGCCGGTCCCGGGGCGCGGGTCTGCGTGCTGCCCGAGGGGCCGCAGACGATCCCGTTCATGAGCGCTGACGTGGCAGGGAGCCCCGTGTGACCGAGTCTCAGAGTATGACCGGGTCCCAGAGTGTGACCGGGTCTCAGAGTGTGACCGAGCCGGAGACAGCTGGCCTGCTCGAAGGGCTGAAGCGCCGGATCTCCCAGGAAGACCGGCTGGTCACCGCCTACTCGGGCGGGGCAGACTCGGCGCTGCTGGCCGCCGTGGCGCACCAGGTGCTGGGGTCGCAGGCACTCGCGGTCACGGCCGTGTCGGCGAGCCTGCCCGCCGCCGAACGGGCCGCGGCGCGGGACTTCGCCCGGTCCCGGGGCCTGGCCCACGTCGAGGTGTGCACCGACGAGCTGGACCGGCCCGAGTACCGCCGCAACGGCGCGGACCGCTGCTTCCACTGCAAGAGCGCCCTGTTCGACGCGCTGGCCCCGGTGGCGGCCGCGATGGGTGCGCGGGTCGCGCTCGGCACCAACCTCGACGACCTGTCCGACCACCGGCCCGGCCAGGCGGCCGCCCGCGACCGGGGTGCGGTGTTCCCGCTGGTCAACGCGGGCCTGTCCAAGGCGGCCGTCCGGGCGGTGAGCCGCGGGCTGGGCCTGGCCACCGCGGGCAAGCCCGCCGCGGCCTGCCTGTCGTCCCGGATCGCCTACGGTGACCCGGTCAGCCCGGAGCTGCTCGGCCAGATCGAGCAGGCCGAGGACGCGCTGCACCAGGCGGGCTTCGCGGTCTGCCGGGTCCGGGCGCACGCGGCGGGCAGCGTAGCCCGGATCGAGGTGCCGGCGGAGGACCTGGGGCGGCTGCTGGACCGGCGGGAGGAGATCGGCGGGCTGGTCCGCGCGGCCGGCTTCGTGTTCGCGGCCGCGGACCTGGCCGGGCTGCGCAGCGGCAGCATGAACGCGCTGCTGCCGCTGTCCGTGGTCTCCGCATCCCGGGCGGGCGAGGCGGGTTAAGTGGACGCGGACCAGGCCGGGGAGGGCTTGCCGGAGGCGGGCTTGCCGGAGGCGGGGGGGCCGGGTGAGGGACTCCCCGCGCTCCCGCTCGGTTTCGCCACCGTCGACCTGGACCGGACGCGGCGCCAGGGCCTGCCGGAGGTGATCTACGCCCCGGGAAAGCAGCCCGGTGAGATCGCGGCCATCGCGACCGCGCTGCTGGCCCGCACCTCCGGGCCGGTGCTGGTGACCCGGCTGGAGCCGGGGGCGGCGGACCAGGTCGCGGCGGAACTGACCGCCGCCGGTACGCAGGCGGGCGACTACGATCCCGCGGCCCGGCTGCTGAGCTGGCGGCCGCCCCCGCCGGCCGGGTGCCGGGTGGCGGTGGTCACGGCGGGCACCGCGGACGGTCCGGTGGCCGACGAGGCGGCCGCGGTGGCCCGCGCCATCGGCCTGGAGGTCACCGGGTTCCGCGACGTCGGGGTGGCCGGGCTGCACCGGCTGCTCGCCGTGGCCGGTGACATCGCCGCGGCGGACGTGGTGATCGTGATCGCGGGCATGGAGGGCGCGCTGGCCAGCGCGGTCGCGGGCCTGGTCGGGGTCCCGGTCGTGGCGGTGCCCACGTCGACGGGGTACGGCGCGGCCCTGGACGGCATCACCGCGCTGCTGGCCATGATGTCGTCCTGCGCGGCCGGCGTCTGCGTGGTCAACATCGACTCCGGGTTCGGCGGCGCGATGGCCGCCCACCGGCTGGCCTTCTCCCTGCGCCGCCAGCGCCCTGAACCACGGGCCAGGGTGAGCGGGCCGTGATCCTGTGGCTGAACCCGTTCTCGGGGATCTCCGGTGACATGCTGCTCGGCGCGCTGCTCGACCTGGGTGCGCCGCTCGACGCGGTCCGCGCGGCGGTGGCCAGCACCGGGATCACCGGCTGGGAACTGACCGCCGGGCCGGTACGGCGCGCGGGGCTCGCCGCCTGCCAGGCCCGGGTCCAGGTGGACGACGACGTCCCCACACGGCGCGCGGCGGACCTGCTCACGCTGGCCCGGGCCGCGATGCCGGCCGCCGCCAGGGAGCTGGCCGCCGCGGCGATCACCGCCCTGGCCGAGGCGGAGGGGCGGATCCACGGGGTGCCCGCCGCCGACGTGCACCTGCACGAGCTGGGCGGGGTGGACACGGTCGTGGACACCGTGGGGGTCGCCGCCGCGCTGCACGCGCTGCGGGTGACCGCGGTCTGGTCGGCCCCGCTGGCGCTGGGGTGGGGCGTGATCGAGATGAGGCACGGCCAGTTCCCGGCCCCGGCGCCGGCCACGGTCGCGTTGCTGGAGGGCGCGCAGATCACCGGGATCGGCGGAGCGGCCGGGGCCGGGGCTGCGGCCGGGGCCGGGGAGACGGTCACGCCGACGGGCGCGGCGCTGCTGCGCGCGGCCGGCTGCCGGTACGGGCCCATGCCCGCGATGCGGGTGACCGGCAGCGGATACGGCGCGGGCGGCCGGGACGTGCCGGGACGGCCCAACGTGCTGCCCGCCCTGCTCGGCGAGCCCCTCGACGATCCGGCGGACCCGGCTACGGACGGATCCGCCGGGGGCACCGAGACCCTGATCATGGTCGAGACCACGGTGGACGACGTGACCGGCGAGCTCCTCGGCGACCTGCCCGGGCTGCTGCTCGGGGCGGGGGCGCTGGACGCCTGGATCACCGCGGTGACCGGCAAGAAGGGCCGCCCGGCGCACGTCGTCACCGCGCTGTGCCGGCCAGGCCGGGACGTCCCCGTCCAGGCCAGGCTGCTCGCCGAGACGGGCAGCCTGGGCGCCCGGCGCCACCCTGTGCAGCGCGAGGCGCTGCCCCGGCGGGAAACCGCGGTGACCGTGCACGGGCACCGGATCCGGGTGAAGATCGGCCCGCACCAGGCCAAGGCCGAGCACGACGACGTGACCGCCGCGGCCCTCGCCACCGGCCTGCCCCGCGATGTCGTGGCCGCGCAGGCCCTGAGCCAGCTGGAGCTGTACTCGGGGTGACGGTCAGGCGTTCAGGTAGGCCAGGACGGCCAGCACCCGCCGGTTGTCGTCTTCGGACGCGGCCAGCCCGAGCTTGGTGAAGATGCTCGTGGTGTGCTTGCTGACGGCCTTCTCGGTGACGAAGAGCCGCTGCGCGATGGCCACGTTCGAGCGGCCCTCGGCCATCAGGGCGAGCACCTCGCGTTCCCGGGCGGACAGCCGGGTCACCGGCTCGTCACGGGCACGGCGGCCGAGCAGCTTGGTCACCACGTCGGGGTCCATGACCGTGCCGCCGGCCGCCACGGTGCGGATCGCGTCGACGAACTGGTCGTCGTTGAAGACCCGGTCCTTGAGCAGGTAGCCGACCGCGCCCGACTGGTCGGCGAGCAGCTCGCGGGCGTACAGCTGCTCGACGTACTGGGACAGCAGCAGCACCGGCAGGCCCGGCACCTGCTGCCGGGCCGCCAGCGCCGCCTGCAGCCCGTCGTCGGCGAACGAGGGCGGCAGCCGGACGTCCACCACCGCCACGTCGGGCCGGTGTTCCAGCAGCGCGCACAGCAGGCCGGGCGCGCTGTCCACCGCCGCGGCGATCTCGAAGCCGTGCGCCGCGAGCAGCCGGGTCAGACCGTCCCTCAGCAGGAACAGGTCTTCGGCGACGACAACGCGCACGGCACCTCCATGGCGATCATGGTCGGCCCGCCGGGCGGGCTGCTCACCGCCAGGATGCCATCGAACGCCGCCAGCCGCTGCTCCACGCCGCGCAGCCCGGTGCCGCGGGCCGGGTCCGCGCCGCCCGCACCGTCGTCGGCCACCTGGATCCGCAGCAGCCCGCCCGCGTGCTGCATCCGGATGTGCACCCGCCGCGCGCCGGAGTGCCGTACCGCGTTGGCCAGGGCCTCCGCCACCGCGAAGTAGCAGGCGGACTCGACCGGCGCGGTCAGCCGGCCAGGCAGGTCAATGTCCAGGTCGACCGGGAACGGGGTGTCCAGGGCCAGGGCCCGCACCGCGTGGCCGAGACCCCGGTCGGCCAGGACCGGCGGGCAGATGCCGCGGACCAGGTCACGCAGGTCGTTCAGGGCGCGCAGCGACGTCTCCCGGGCCTCGGCGACCAGGGCCAGCGCGGCCTCCGGGCGGCCCGGCAGCATGCGCTCCACCGCGCGCAGGTTCATGCCCAGCGCGACCAGGCGGGCCTGGGCGCCGTCGTGCAGGTCCCGCTCGATCCGGCGCAGTTCGGTGGCGGCGGCGTCCACGGCCAGCTCCCGGGTCTCGGTCAGCCGCTGCACCCGGCCCTCCAGCTCCAGGTCCCGCCCGGGGGCCAGCGCCGCGCGGGCGTGCGCCCCGATCGTCCGCGGCACCAGCCACGCGGCCACCACGAGGAACGCGCTGGCCTCAGCCCCGGCTAGCATGGCCGACTGGCGGCCGCTGACCAGGATGCCGCCGTAGAGCAGGACAGGCCGCCCCAGCCCGGCTGGCAGCGACTGCCAGCTCGCCGCGATCATGAAACCCCGGGCCGCGAACGCGGCCAGCGCCAGCGGGACCAGGTCCGCGGCGATGACCGGCCACTGTACCGCGGTGACCACGCAGGCCAGGACCGCCACGACCGTCCACGGGTGCACACCGAACACGGTCAGGCCGAGCAGCGCGACGGGGATCAGGAGAATGCCCCAGCGATTCTCCAGCATCCGCTGCCGCAGGTAGGACAGCAGCCCCGCGGCGTGGGTCCGCAGCGTGGCCGCGCTGCGCGGCAGGAGCCACAGGCCCACGGTGAGCAGCAGCAACGCGAGCGGGACCAGCAGGCCACCCAGCCAGGGACCGCCGCCGGGGGCGATGTGAAGGCCAGCGCCCCCCCCACGCGCCACCATCTGCCAGTACACGTCGGGCGGTGCCGGGACCGAGCCCTTCGCGCCCGGGCCCCCGGCCATCAAGGCCTGGGCGGCCGGGGCGGGAGCCCAGTTCAGGCGCGCGCCCGCCGGGATCTGCGCCACCGGGCTGGGCCCGGCCACGCCGCCGGGCCGGGCCGCGCCGCCGATCCGGGTCACGACGACCTGATGGCCGTGGAAGACGGCCCGCTTCACGCTCGACCTGCTTCATGATGGCCTGCCGCTTCACGACGGCCTGCTTCAGGATGGCCTGCCGCTTCACGCTGGCCTGCTTCGTGATGGCCTGCGCCTTCACGATGGCCGGGGAACGCCGGGCCAGGCGCCGCTTGATCACGCTGAGGACGGAAACCTGCCAGAAGCCCGACCCGGGCTCGGTGGCCGCCACCACCAGACCGCTGATCCCGGCGACCACCATGCTGAGTGGCAGCAGCGCCGCCGCCACGACGGGCCGCCAGAAGGCCACGGTCACGGCCAGCAGCACGACCGCGACGGTCCACAGGTGCAGCCCGAACAGCGCGATAGCCATCGCGGCCACCGGCACCAGGAAGATGCCGCGGCGCAGGTGGCGGAGCAGCCGGACGGCGGCCCGCCGGATGACGGTGAGGAGGATCCACATGTCACCCATCGTGACCCTCCCTGGGGGCCGGGCGCTATGGGGGCGCACCTAGTTGCGGGGTAGGCCTGGACCCACCCGGGAGTGAGCGCAGCGATCTCCGCGAGGCAGACCCTGGGACCGGCCACACTTGCCCGGGCCCGGCGCGGCGGTGAATCGTGGTGGGTATGGAATCCACGCCCGTGAATATCGACGCCGCGCTCGCCCAGTTCGACGAGATCTACAGCCCGCGGATCATCGGCCAGGTCAACGACTATGACGTCCGTATCGCGCACACCCGGGGTGAGCACGTCTGGCACACCCACGATCACACCGACGAATTCTTTCTCGTGCTCAGCGGCCAGTTCAACGTCTCGCTGCGTGACGCCGGCGGCGGAGAGCGGACCATCGAATTGCAGGCCGGGGAGATGTTCGTCGTCCCCCGGGGCACTGAGCACAAGCCCTCGTCACCGGGGGGCGCCATCCTGATGTTCGAGCCGTCCGGGACATCCACCACCGGAGACCGGCACGAGGGAGACATCCCCGCGCACGTGCAGAGCACCACGGGGGTCGTGGCGGACACGGGCCGGTGATGTACCGGAAGCCGCTGCCCCTGATGTCGAGAACCGGCACAGCGGCTCCGTCCTAGGACCAAGAGCGCCACCCAGGCGCACCAGCCGGAAGGGAAACACATCATGGACTGGAAGCTGGAAGTGGTCGTCGTGCCGGTCACCGACATCGACCGGGCGAAAGACTTCTATCTGGAGAAGCTCGGGTTCAAGCTGGACGCCGATACCCAGCCCACGCCGGACATGCGGGTGGTGCACATGACGCCGCCCGGGTCGGCCTGCTCCGTCGTGATCGGTCCCGTGGTGGTCAGCGCGGACGCCGCCAGCGGGGCGGGGTCCCATCTTCAGCTGATCGTCACCGACATCGACGCGGCCCGCGCCGAACTGAGCGGCCGGGGTGTCGAGGTCTCGGAGGTCCAGGAGCTCGATCCCCGGGACGGCGGGAAGTTCATGTTCTTCGCCGACCCGGACGGGAACCAGTGGGCGGTGCAGGAGATACGCGAGCGGGTCGGCGCGCCGCTGGGATAGACGGCCGGCGCGCCCAGGCCTGTCGGCGGCCCCGGCGGCTGCTGCTCGGCCCCAGCTCGAGCAGCAGCCCGTCCGCACCCGCTGCCCGGTGGCGCAGCCGCGCTGCGAGCAGGTAGATCCGGCCCTAACGGTCATACCGGGCGACCCGGGGCACCTGGCCGCCTGCCACGTCGCGTTCACCCCCGCACCCGCCCCCGTCACCGCGGCCTCGGATCAGGCATGATCCAGTCAGTCCTATACCGGGTCCCGGGCGGAGGCGGGCATGAAGGTTTTCCTGTCCAGTGACATGGAAGGCACGGCCGGGGTGGTCGACTGGGCACAGTGCATCGGCGACGGCCCGGAAGCGGCCGCCGGTCGGCGGCTGCTGCTCGCCGAGGTGAACGCGGCCATCGAGGGAGCGCTGGCCGGCGGGGCCAGCGAGATCGTGGTCAACGACTCGCATTCGGCCATGCGCAACCTGCCGCCGGAGGCGCTGGCCGGCGAGGCGTCCTACATCTCCGGCAGCCACAAGCCGCTCTACATGATGCAGGGGCTGGACAGCAGCTACGGCGCGGTGCTGTTCGTGTCGTATCACGGCTCGGTCGGGGCGCCGGCCGGGCTGTCGCACACCTATAACCCCCGGGCCGTCACCGAAGCCCGGCTGGACGGGGTGGTGACGGGCGAAGCGGGCATCAACGCGCTGGTGGCCGCGCACTATGGCGTGCCCGTGGTCCTGGTCACCGGGGACCGGTGCGCCTGCGAGGAGACCGCCGCCGTCATCCCGGGCGTGCATGCGGCCGTGGTCAAAGAGCCGGTCAGCCGGGTGGCCGCACACAGCCTGCACCCGGCACGGGCGTGCGCGCTGATCCGCGAGACCGCAGAGCGGGCGGTCGCGGGGGCAGCCGCGGCGCCGCCGCCGGCGCTGGGCCAGGCGGTGCTCGAGCTGTCCGTCCGGACCACGGACATCGCCGAGGCGGCCAGCTGGGTCCGCGGGGTGGAGCGCACCGGGCCGCGGGAACTGCGCTGCGCCGGGGCCGACCCGCTGGCCACGTACCGTTCGTTCTGCGCTGTGATCCTGCTGACCCGCGGTATCGCCGAGACCGTGTGACGCCCGGACCAGGGCCAGCCAGATGACTCAGGACCAGCCCGGCAGCAGGGCTGCCGCCCGAACGCGCTGGCCCGGGCGCTCAAACGGCGGCGCACCGGCGCCCTGGCCTTCGTCATCCCGCTGCTGCGCAACTCCGATCTGGGCCCGGCTGCAGCGCGGCGTGCTGCAGCGGGCCGGCGAACGCGGCTACGTTGTCAAGATCATGGAGGAACCCGGGGATGACCCGCAGCCGCCGGCCAGCCGGCCACGTCGCTGCGGATCCCGGCGCACGCCGACGGCGGGCTGCTGGGCGGTCCGGCTGTTCGCGGACCACGTGGCCGGGCTCGGGCACCGGAGCGTCGCGCTCATCGACGGGTCGCCGGCGGTGGACACCGTGCACCGGCGGGAGATGGCGGCCCGGCGGATCTGCGACGGGCGGGGGATCCATCTCGCCGCGCTGGCCGGCCTGCCCGCGGGCCGCGCTGACCAGAGGGGGCGCTGACCCGGTGCGCATCCGCGCCGCTGCTGCGGCGGAACTGCCCGCGCTGCAGGGCATCGAGCGCGCGGCCGGGGAGGCCTTCCGGGACATCGGCATGCCCGAGATCGCGGACGGCGAGCCATTCTCGCTGGACGAGCTGACCGCGTACCGGCGGGCCGGGCGGGCCTGGGTCGCGGTCGGCCAGAACGGCCGCCTCGTCGCCTACCTGGTCGCCGATCTGGTCAACGGCAACCTGCACGTGGAGCAGGTGTCGGTGCACCCGGACAGCGCGCGCCGCGAGGTGGGCCGGGCGATGCTGGAGCACGCCGCGGTCAGGGCGGCCAGTGGCGGCCTGCCGGCGCTCACCCTGACCACGTTCACTGAGGTGCCCTGGAACGCGCCCTACTACGAGCGCTGCGGATTCCGCCGCCTGGCCGAGGCGGAGATCACGCCGGGGCTGCGGGAGGTCCGGCGCCGGGAAGCCGCGCACGGCCTGGACCGGTGGCCGCGCGTGTGCATGCGCCGGGACCTGTGAGGCCCAGGCTGCGGAAACCTCTCCGCAGCCCGTCGACGGGGTCAGCGATCTGCTCGTCCTGGGCTAGACATCCCAGTGGGGCTTCGTCAGGCCGCCCGGCTCCGGGGAGGAGTCAGGCGAGCCGGGGGAGGACCTCGGCGGCGAGGCGCTCCATCTGCGCGGCCTCGTCGAACAGCGGGTTGAGCAGGATCAGGTCGGTTCCGGCGGCCGCGATCTCAGCCAGCCCGGCGGCCACGTCGCCGGGGCGGCCGGTCACCCCGACCCGCTCGATGCCCTTCATCCCGAAGTAGCCGTAGAGGTCGTTGAGCGCCTCGCCGGTGCGCTGCCGGGCCCGGCTGGCGTCGTCGTCCACGCTGAGGTACACGCGCTTGGCCAGCCGGAACGTGGCCGGATCCCGGCCCTGCTCCGCGAGGGCCTCCCGCACGACGCGGGCCTGCTCGAGGAAGTCGGCGGTGGTCGTGGAGCCCGCGCCCATGAACCCCCCGGCCAGCCGCGCCGCCCGGCGCAGCGCGTTCGGATGGCTGCCGCCGAACCAGACCGGCGGATGCGGCTTCTGGAACGGCTTGGGTTCCATGGCCGCGTTCCGGGCCTGCCAGAAGCGGCCGTCGAAATCCACCCGGTCCTGCGTCCACATCGCGCGCATCAGCTCCAGCCCCTCGGTGAACCGGGCCACGAAGTGCTGCCCGTCCACGCCGAACGCGGAGAACATGCGGAACCCGCCGCCAGTGCCGACGCCCACCTCGACCCGGCCGCGGCTGAGCTGGTCCAGCGAGCTGATGCTCTTGGCCAGGTGCAGCGGGCTGTGCAGCGGGGTGACGAAGACCGCGCAACCCAGGCGGAGCCGCTCCGTGCAGGCCGCGGCGTAGCTGAGCGTCTCGACGGGGCCCAGGTGGGGCATGGAGCCAAGCACCTGCTCGGCGGTCCAGCCGCTGTGGAACCCGAGCTCCTCGGCCCGGGCCAGGTAGGCACGGAAGGCCGCCGGGTCGAAGGTACCGTCGGCGGAGAACTGGGGGATGGAGATCGCGAACTGCCCGCTGCCGTTGGCCACAGTGGATCGTAACCTGGCCCGTGGCGGGCGGCCGTCACGCCGTCAGGCCCGGATCCGCGAGGGCCGTCAGACCCGGATGTAGGAATCCCCCAGGGCCGGCTCGAGCAGGTCGAACGCTCTGGTCGCCGCCCTAGCGAGCACAGCGCAGATCTCCGGCCTCGGCTGCCCGGCCAGGCTGCGCTGGCGCGCCTCCGTGTACAGGACCCGGTGCACGGAGGCCAGCAGCGCGGCGGCCAGCCGCTGCTGCGGGCCGTCGGTGCCGGTCTCGGCGGCCATCGCGTCGCCGAGCGCCCGCTCGCGCAGCAGCAGCATCTCCCGCTCCCGGGTGGCCAGCACGGGGCTACCCCCGATCATCCGGGCGAAGGCCGGGCTGGACAGGCCCAGCGTGACGTCGGCCCGGGCCGCCCAGATACCGGCGTGACCCGGAGGCGGGCGGCCCGGATTCCCGCACCGTGGATCCGGCGGTAGATGCACTATTGTGGGGCGTATTCCGGCCCCCCCGGGTATCCGCTCGGCCAGCGAGGAGCATCCCATGCTGCGTGACGCGGCTGCCGCAACTCGCGGCCACTAGATGCTGGCACCACTGGCGCGGGGACGCTCGGCCGTCCGCGCGGTTCCCTGGCCCGCCGGCTGGCTCACCCGGTACTGGCTGGCCCTGTGCGCCCTCCCCGCCCTAGCCGCCCTGATCGTGCTGGCCGTGAGCAGCGCCCCGGACGCACAGCTGCTGCTGCCGCTGCTCGCGGTGCCGCCGGCCCTGGCCGGCATCGGTGCCGCGACACCACGCCGGCCCCTGGCCTACGGGGCCGTGATGCTGCTCGTCGCGATCGCGACGGCGCCATTCACCACGACCCCGGAACTCCCCGCGGCCACCACGGTGGCCGTGCTGGTCGTGACCTTTCTCAGCGTGTCCGGCGGGGCCCGGGGCGGGCAGCAGGACCAGAGGCTGGCCGACGTGACCTCGGTGGCCGAGGCGGCGCAGCGGGCCTTGCTGCGCCCGCTGCCCCGCCAGGTCGGGCCGCTGGAGCTCGGGGTCGTGTACCTCGCGGCCGCGGCCGAGGCGCGGGTCGGCGGTGACCTGTACGAGGTCACCCGGACCCAGTTCGGCATCCGCCTGATCGTGGGAGACGTCCGCGGCAAGGGACTGGACGCGGTGGAGATCGCCGCGGACGTCCTGGGGGTGTTCCGCGAGGTCGCCCACGAGGTGTACACGCTGGCCGAGGTGGCCAGGCGGATCGACGCCAGCCTGGCCCGCCGCCCGGCGTCGCCGCTCGAGGAGTTCGTCACCGCGGTGCTGGCCGAGATCGACCCCGCCGCGGGCACCCTGACCGTCTACAACTGCGGTCATCCGCCGCCCCTCGTGCTCAGCCCGTGCCCCGGCCGCCGGACCGGGAGCGACGGGCAGGCCGGGAGCGGCGGGCAGCACCTGCCGCAGGTCACCACGGTGGACGTGCCCGCCCCGGCCCTGCCGCTGCGGCTGATGTCGCTCGGCGGCACGTCGGGCGCGGAGCGTACCGTGCCGCTTCAGCCCGGTGACGCCCTGCTGCTCTACACCGATGGTGTCACCGAGGCCCGTGATGGGCGCCGGGAGTTCTACCCGCTCGAGGAGCGGGTGGCCGGGCTGGCCGCCAGGTCCGGCGGGTCGGCCGAGGACCTGCTGGACCTGCTGCGCGACGACCTGCTGCGGCACGTGGGCGCACCGCTCGACGACGACGCCGCACTGCTGCTGGTCCGGGTATCCGGGGCGTGGGACGGGCGGGCCGCGCAGCCCTCCCCCGCCGCGGCCCCGCCCCCCTGAGCCGTAGCTCAGGGTCCGGTCGGCCCGCTGGCCAGGACTAAGCCGGAACTGGCGGTGGCGCTGGCCGAGGACGAGGGCTGAGTGGAGCCGAGTGCTCCGCCGGACGTGGTCGGCCCGGGTGCGGTCGGCACGGGCGTCGATGTGCTGGGAGCCGGCGAGGTCGGTGGCGGCGAGGTCGGCGTGGAGGTCGTGGGAGTAGGCGTCGGCGTGGGCGTCGGGCTCGTGGACGGCGTGGGCGAGCCGCTGGGCGTGCCCGGGGTCGACGAGGGCGCCGGCGCCGCGGGCGACGACGGGGCCGCCCGCGTCGGGGACCTGGACTGCTGCGGCGTGGCAGCCGCCTGCGCCACCACCGCGTTGCCGCCGGTTCCGTCGTGGCGGGTGGCCGCGAGCGGGCTCTGCCGGGGCAGGATGCTGGGTGCGGAGCTGCGCGTGGCCGCCGGCGGCGCTACGGCCGGCGAGTCCGCCCCGGCCGGCCCCGGCAGCGTGGCCAGTGTCCAGGTGATGAAGGCGATCGCCGCCAGGCCGGTCGCGGCCAGCGCCCCGCGGGCCGGCAGGCTGGCCCGGCCCGGCGCGCGGCGCGAACCCCGCGACCGGGGCCGCCGTGGCTGCGGCGGGGTCCGCGTCCAGCCCGCGGGCGCCATGGCGCGGGCCGGGTCCGGCCCGGCACCCGCCTGCGCCGCGCCCGCCAGTACCGCTCCCTCCGCCCCGGGCACCCCCAGCGGGGCTGCGGCCGGGCCGGGCCGGCTGAGCACCTCCGGGCTGGACAGGAGCACCCGCAGGTGCTCCGCCCGCAGCGCGACATCCCAGGCCGACGGCGGCCGGGCCGCGGGATCCTTACGGGTCAGGTCGGTGACCAGCGCGGCCACGCCGGGTGGCACAGATGGTGGCAGCGCGGGCAGGCCCCGGTCCAGGTGCGCGAGGGCCACGGCCAGCGCCTCGCCCGCGAACGGGACGTGCCCGGTCAGGCACTGGTGGGCGACCACGCCGAGGGCGTAGAGGTCGCCCGCGGGCGTCGCGGGGCCGCCCGAGACACGCTCGGGCGCCAGGTAGGCCGGGGTCCCGATCAGCATCCCCGGCTGGGTGAAGGTCGTCTGCCCGTCCGCGTGGGCGATCCCGAAGTCCGTGATCTTGACCAGGCCGTCCGACCGGAGCAGCAGGTTGCCCGGCTTGATGTCCCGGTGCACCAGGCCGGTGCGGTGAGCGGCGGCCAGCCCCCGGGCGGATTGGGCCACGACGTCCATGACGTCCTCGGGGGCCAGCGGCCCGTCGTCGAGGATCCGGGTCAGGGACAGCCCCTCCACCAGCTCCATGACCAGGTACCCCGGCTCGGGAGGCACCGGTTCCCCGTAGTCGAAGACCTGCGCGATGTTCGGGTGCGACAGCGAGCCCGCATGGTGCGCCTCGGCCCGGAACCGGACCAGGCCTTCCTCGTCGTCCTCGTGCTCCGGCCGGAGGACCTTGATGGCCACGCGGCGGTCGATGGCCAGGTCAGTACCCCGCCAGACCTCCCCCATCCCCCCAGTAGCGATGAGCACATCCAGCCGGTACCGCCCCCGAAGCACAAGCTCAGGCACTCCCACATAACGGGAGTTACCCGCAGACGTGATGATCACTCGCTTAACGGCGGCATCCAGTGAGCTTTAACGGTCCGGCGCGCCCCGCCGCCCCGCCTCGCCTCGGATTAGGCGTTTCACGCTAATTCAGCCGGTTTCGGCCAGGCGGAGCCGGAGGGTGTCCCCGCGGTTCAGGTAGCGGAGGTTCACCGGCAGCCCGGCCTCGGCCGCCGCCTGCCGGAAGTCCGGCAACGGTGACTTGAACAGCGTGTAGTCGTCGTAGTGGATGGGGACGGCCTCCCGGGGCGCGACCACCCGGAGCGCCTCCACACCCTGGGCGGCGTCCATCGTCAGCAGGATGCCGGCCATCCGCGTGCCGCCGAGATGAATGAGGCACAGGTCGATGTCGGGGCACCGCCGGGCGACCTCGTGGATGCCGTCGTACATCAGGGTGTCCCCGGTGATGTACAGGCGCATCAGCCGCTGGCCGGCCCGCGAGAAGTCCAGCAGGCTCCCCATCACCGGGGGAACCAGGTTGCCGAGCGGCCATGGTGCGTGCTGGCCGGGCAGGGAGGTGACCTCGACCGAGGCATCGCCGCGGGTCATCGTGTGGGACTGCCAGTTGGACAGCGCCAGAGGCGCGCGGAATCCCTGCGAGCGCAGCTTCCGGGCCGCATGGGGCTCGGTGATGACGGGCAGATCGTGATTCAGGTCGCGCGCCGCGATCCGGTCGAAGTGATCTCCGTGGTGATGGGAGAGCACGATGAAATCCAGCTCCGGCAGCTGCTGGATGGAGAGAGCGGGTTCGGTCAGCCGCCTGGTACTGACGCCCAGGCCCACGTAGGCCCGGTCGCCGCGGTGCAGGAAATTCGGGTCCGTGAGGATGGAAAACCCTGCGATCTGGATGAGGGTGGTCGCCGTCCCGATAAAGGTGATCTGATCGGCGGCCGCCGGTCCCGTGCCTCGCATATTCATGTCACCACCTACGGTGAGCTGCCCGGTGCGCCATGCGCGGAGCACCTGCGTCTCCCCACCAGGCGCCGGGGCAAACACCTGCCTGCGAGTGGGGCGGGCGATCGCGCGGGGGCTAGTTTGGTGGAGGGGCGGCTGGCCAGACGGCAGCCGGGCAGGGGGGCCGAGCAGGAGGGCTGACGGCGGTGCTGACCGGGGTGGCTGTGCGCGCCGGGCAGGTGATCCCGGCGCGCGCCCAGATGGGATCGAGTCTCGGCTTCCACATCATCCTGGCCTGCATGGGCATCGGCTTTCCCGCGGTGGTCATGGTCGCGCACTACCTCGGGCTGCGCCGGCACGACGCCGATGCGCTGCTGCTCGCGCGGCGGTGGTCGAAGGTGATGGCGGTGCTGGTCGCCGTCGGGGCCGTGAGCGGGACGGTCCTGTCGTTCGACATGGGCCTGCTGTGGCCTGGGCTGATGGGCCGGTACGGCTCGGCGATCGGCATCCCGTTCAGTTTCGAGGGCATCTTCTTCCTGCTCGAAGCGGTCTTCACGGCGATCTACCTCTACGGCTGGGACCGGCTGCCCGCGTGGCTGCATTTCTGGACCCTCGCGCCCATCGTCCTCAGCGGCATCCTGGGGGCGCTGTCGGTAGTCGCCGCGAACTCGTGGATGAACCAGCCGTCCGGCTACACGATGGCCCACGGCCAGATCACCAGCGTGAACCCGGTCGCGGTGTTCTTCAACGGGGCCACCTACTACGAGGCCCCGCACATGATCCTGGCCGCCTATATGGTCGCGGGGGGGCTGGCCGCCACCCCCTACGCCGCAGGCCTGCTGCGCGGCCACCGCGACCGCTACACCCGGCTCGGCTTCCTGGTGCCGTTCACCATCGCCGCGATCGTGACGCCATTCCAGATCGCGGTGGGCGACACCGCGGCGCGGGCCATCGCCAGCCAGCAGCCGGTCAAGTTCGCGTCCATGGAATACGTCAACCGGACCACCCGGGGCGCCACGGAGTGGATCGCCGGCATCTGGTACCACGGCCACGTGATCGCCGGGATCGGCCTGCCCGACGTCGATTCGCTGCTGGTGGGTTTCTCACCGAACACCCGCGTGACCGGCTGGGACACCGTGGCCGCCGCCTACCGGCCGCCGTTCCCCACCCTGATCCACCTGTGCTTCGACCTGATGGTCGGCATCGGCACCCTGCTGCTGCTGTGGGGGTTGTGGCTGGCCTGGTCCTGGTGGCGCTACCGGGAGCTTCCCCGCGGACGGCCGGGGACGGTATTCCTCGTCGGCGGCGCGCTGTCCGGCGTCGCCGCGACCGCCGCGATGGAGGCCGGGTGGGTCGTCACCGAGGTCGGCCGCCAGCCCTGGACGGTGTATCACGTCTTGCTGACCAGCCAGGCGGCCACGACCGCGACCGGGGTCACCGGGACGCTGGCCGCCACCCTGGTGATCTACGGCGCGCTGACCGTGGCCACGTTCGCCGTCCTGCTGACCATGCAGCGGCGCTGGAGTGCCGGGCCGGACCCCGGCCCGCCGGTTCCCTACGGGCCGCCCGCCCGGGACACCACCCGGGAGCCGGGGTCTCCGCGATGATCGCCGATATCGTCGCGGCCGTGCTGGTCCTGGTGTGCACCGCCTACGCGGTGCTGGCCGGAGCCGACTTCGGCGGCGGCGTCTGGGACCTGCTCGCCGGCTCCGCGGCCCGGGGGGCCGGACCACGCCAGCGGATCAGCGAGTCCATCGCCCCGGTGTGGGAGTCCAACCACGTCTGGCTGATCATCGCGCTCGTGGTGCTGTGGACCGGTTTCCCGGTTGCCTTCGCCCGGGTCTTCACCACGTTGTTCGTCCCGCTGAGCGTGGCGGCGCTGGGCATCGTCCTGCGCGGGGCGGGCTTCGCGTTCCGCTCGCAGGTGCAGACGCTGCGCTGGCAGCGCGTCAGCGGCGCCATATTCGCGTTCTCGTCCCTGCTGACCCCCTTCTTCCTCGGCACCGTGATCGGGGCCATCGTGACGGGCCGGGTGCACGCGCACGGCGACCCGGTGACCTCCTGGGTGAACCCGACTTCGCTGCTGACCGGCGCGCTGTTCGTGGCCACCTCCGCCTACCTGGCCGCGGTCTTCCTGGCCGTCGACAGCGAGCGGGCCGGCGACCCGGGGCTGCGCGCGTACTTCGCCCGGCGGGCCCTGGGCGCGGGAGTGGTCACGGGCCCGCTGGCGACCGTCACCCTGGCCGTCATGCACACCACCGCCGCCCGCGAATTTGCTGCGCTGACCACCGGACGGGCGCTGCCGCTGCTCGTGATCTCAGTCATGGCCGGCGGCGCGGCGCTCGCCCTGCTGGTGATGGACCGCATCCGGCTGATCCGGCCGGTGGCGGCCCTGGCGGTCACCGCGGTGGTCTGGGGCTGGGCCGTGGCCCAGTACCCGGACCTGCTCCCGCCCCGCCTGACGATTCAGGCCGCGGCTGCGCCGGCCGGGGCCGAGGCCGCCGAGTTGGTCGTGGTCGCCATCATCGTGCTCCTCGTGGTGCCGTCGTTCGCGTGGCTGTTCAGGCTGGCGCAGCGCGGGACGCTCAGCGAGTCCGGGGAGACGTCAGCCAGCATCCTCGCGCCCGGCGACGGGCCCGAGACCGGCTCCTGACCGGGAGGCAAGGACAGATGACCGACCACGAGGACCGCGCGGGGCGCGAAGATCGCGCCCGGGAGGACTACCACGACCCGACCGCGGGCTTCGGCGGCGCGGCGCCGGCCCGCAGCGCCCTGACCCTCCGCCTGGTGCTGGCCGCCTTCGGCCTGGTCGTCTGCACACTCGGCGCGGCCGCGTTCGTGATCCTGGCCAACGAGCCGGTCCTGGCCGGGATTCTCGCCTTCCTGGCCGCCGTGGCAGTCGCGGACATCGTGGTGGTGGCGCGGCGCAAGCTGCGCGGCGAGCCCGGCTGACCGCGGTTACGGGACGGTCCCGCCCTCCCGCTTTGGTCACGTCGCGGCGGCGGTTCGCGCCGGGGGGTTGACGCGTCTGTCCAGAAGCAACCCTAAACGGCTATTCAGGTGGTTTACCCGGCAAGCCTGGCGAAGGCGGATCCCGGGCGTCTGCAGGGATGAGAGTGGGCGATGGAACGCAACGGTCGGCTGCCCGGGAGATCCCCGTGGCTCACCAGGATGCTGCGCCCGCGCCCGGGAAACCCGCGCGGGCGCCGTCACCCGGCCCGGCGATCTTCACGACGCCGTTCATCCCGCTTCAGGTGGCCGCGCTCGGGATAGTGCTGCGGGCTCCGGGTTCGCGTTCCGGTCCCAGGCCCGCTCGCGGCGCTGGCAGGCGGCCCATGGTCGGCGTGCTCGCCCTCTCATCGCTGTTGACCCCCTTCTGCTTGGGTGCGGTCATCGGGTCGGTGGTGACCGGCCGGGCCGGCGCGCACGGTGATCCGGCCAGTTCCTGGGTCAACTCCACGTCGCTGCTAACCGGCGCGCTGTTCGTGGCGGTGACCGCCTACCTCACGGCGGTGTACCTCACGGTGGACTCCGAGCGGGGCGGTGAGCACGGGCTACGCGCTATTTCACCCGGCGCGATGGCGGCCGGAGTCCTGTCCGGGATCCTGGCCGCGGTGACCATGGCCGTCCCAGGCCTTGAACAAGGACCTGGCCAGCGTGTACAAGAAGTTCGCTACCCCGGTCGCCAACGTGTTCGGGGTGTTCCGGACCGCCGACCTCATGGACATGGTGACCTCGCCTGCGTTCGGCACCGTCCCGCTCAATGTCGCGATGGTCTGCTCGTACACCTGGGAGTGCGCACCGCCGCCGGTCGGGCCCAATCAGCACGCCAATGTGCTCGGTTACGGCGTCATCGCGAACACATTCCCGAAGATCTACATCGGCCTATCCAAGGCTGGGTGACGCGCACAACCGCCGTCCTTCCTGCGGTCATGGACGCGCCGCCCTTCCGCCATGGTTCTCTGGTCGCGCCCGCCTGACCTGGTGTGACGGAGCGGGACTTGGGGTCCACCACTGTGGGGGGGCGCACCTGCAGCTCGGGCGCGCGCGCTGGGTATTGGTCGGGGGCCCAGCTGGCATCGTGGCCAGCCGGGCTCCGGACCTCCCCGGCACATCGATAGCAATTTGTGATCGCATCAGGCGTTATATGGCGGTTCAATAGGGCTCACCTCAGGCCCGCTAGCCAGGGGTTATGTCATGCCGCGGGCCCCGCTGCATGAAGTTGCCCATGAAGGAGGCGGCCGCGATGGCCCGACCGCACACAGCTCAGGCACCCAAACCGGAGCCCGGTACGCGGGCCAGCCGGACGACGCCACGATTGCGAGTGAGGC
This sequence comes from uncultured Actinomycetes bacterium, assembly GCA_963723595.1. Lineage (GTDB taxonomy): Bacteria > Actinomycetota > Actinomycetes > Streptosporangiales > Streptosporangiaceae > RYN-230. The sequence continues at coordinate 305,020 of CAVRRQ010000006.1, read as the reverse complement.
CGATGAGCCTCTCGCGTCGCGCGACGGCCTTGGCCGTGTGCGCGGTGGTGGGGGCCATGGGCCTGGCCGCCTGCAGCAAGGGCAGTTCCAGCGGATCAATCTCCAACGCGTCCGGCGCATTCGGCTCGGTGCCACCGGCCAGCGGCACGCCCCACGCCGGGACGATCACCTGGGCCGAGTCACCCGGCGCCGCTCCCACCTGGATCTTCCCGGTGACACCGGGCGCCAACTTGTTGACGTACACGACGAGCAGCTTCCAGTACGAGATGTGGCGGCCGCTGTACTGGTACGGCGACGGGGTCAAGCCCGTCCTCGTGCCGTCCATGAGCCTGGCCTCCCTGCCGACGTACTCGGACGGCAACAAGACGGTGACGGTCCGGCTGAAGAGCAACTACCGCTGGTCGGATGGCCAGCCGCTGACCGCCAAGGACGCGCTGTTCTACATCGACGAGGTGCGCGCCGCCGTGAAGGAGAGCGGTTCGAACTGGGGGTACTACACCCCGCACATCGGGATCCCGGACCAGGTGGTCAGCGCCAGCGCACCGAACGCCACGACGCTGGTGATCCACCTGAACAAGGCGGTCAACCCGCAGTGGTTCACCGCGGACGAGCTGTACTACGTCCAGCCGATACCGGTGCACGCCTGGGCGAAGGACTCACCAAACGGGCCGAACCTGGACTTCACCAACCCGGCGAACGCGAAGAAGATCTACGACTTCCTGGCCAAGGAATCCGGGTCCACGGGCTCCTACGCGACCAACCCGCTGTGGCAGGTCGTCGACGGCCCCTACCGGCTGACCGCGTTCAACAACACCACCGGCGGATACACCTGGGCGCCCAACTCCCGCTACGGTGGCCCGCACTCGGCCAAGATGCCGAGCGTGCAGGCGATCCCGTACACCTCCGACACCGCCGAGTTCAACGCGGTCCTGTCGCACAGCGTCGACATCGGCTACATGCCCCTGAACGACGTGCCGCAACTGGGCGCGGTCAAGGCGGCCGGGTACCACGTGTTCGGGTACCCCGGCTGGGGCTTCGCCTACGCGAACTACAACTTCGCCGACAAGACCGGTGACTTCAACAACGTCATCAGGCAGTTCTACATCCGCCAGGCCCTAGCGCACCTGGAGAACGAGGAAGGGTACATCAAGGCCTTCTTCCACGGTGCCGGTGGGCTTGCGTACGGGCCAATTCCCTCCGTGCCGGCGTCGCCGTACACGCCCGCGGACGCGTTGAAGAACCCCTACCCCTACAGCGTCGCCGCGGCGGCCGCCCTGCTGAGGTCGCACGGCTGGCACGTGGTGCCCGGCGGCACCAGCACGTGCGCGAAGCCGGGCACCGGCGCGGGGCAGTGCGGCGCGGGCGTCCCGGCCGGAACCAAGCTGGCGTTCAACGTGATCTACGCGAGTGACCCGGTCATCTTCGGCGAGCAGCTGACCGCCTGGGCGGCGGACGCCAAGAAGGTCGGCATCAACATCACCCTGCAGAGCGGCACATTCAACCACGTCATCACGGTGGCCAACGACCCGGGCTCGCCGAAGACCATCAACCAGTGGGCGGTGGCGGTCTACGGCGGGTACACCGACGCGTACTACCCGACGACGCTGGGCATCTTCACCACCGGCGGATCCTTCAACGGCGGCTTCTACAGCAGCCCGGTGGCGGACAAGCTGATCAACGCGTCGGTCACCAGCAACAACCCCAGCGCGGTGAAGGCCGAGGCGTCCTACCTCATCCGGGAGCAGCCCAGCCTGTTCCAGCCCAACTACGACTCCATCGTCGTGTGGAAGAACAACGTCTCCGGCCAGCCGGGCGCGATCGAGGCATTGACCCAATTCTTCCTAAACCCGGAGTCGATGTACCTGACGAAGTAACAGGGGAAGGTATGACGGCCTACCTGATCCGCCGGACCGCGATCGCGATCGTGGTGCTCTTCGGCGTCTCGATCTTCATTTTCTTCCTGCTGCACGTGATCTACCCGACGCCCGCCATCGACGTGCTCGGCCCGCATGCGAACAAGTTCTCCATCGCTCAGTGGAACTCCCAGCACGGTTTCGATAAGCCGTGGATCGTGCAGTACCTGCGCTACCTCGATCAGTTGCTGCACGGGAACCTCGGCTACTCCTACAAGCTCAACCAGAGCGTGGCCGCGCTGTTCGGTGAACGCTGGCTGCGCAGTGCCTACCTGTCCGGTATCACGCTGTTTCTCTCGGTGCTGATCGCTGTCCCGCTCGGCATCTACCAGGCGGCCCGGCGGAACACGGTCGGCGATGCCGTGGTGACGACGGGCGCGTTCGTGACCTACGCGATGCCCGACTTCTTCCTCTACCTGATCGCCATCCAGCTGTTCGCGATCGCCATCCCGATATTCAGTTACGAGGGCCCGCAGACCACCTCGATAATCTCGATCATCTTCAACTGGCGCGCGATGACCCTGCCGATCGTCTGCCTCACCCTGCTGGAGCTGGCCGGGTACTCCCGGTACATGCGGTCGGCGGCGATCGACACGCTGGCCCAGGACTACATCAAGGCGGCCAGGGCGAAGGGCTTGCCGGAGCGGCTGGTCCTGTGGCGGCACCTGGTCCGCAACGCCTTCCTGCCGATGATCACCCTGATCGGCCTGTCGATCCCGGCATTGCTGGCCGGCAACCTGGTCTGTGAGGCGGTCTTCAACTTCCCCGGCCTCGGGCTGCTGTTCTACGACGCCCTGGGCACCGCCGACTACCCCATCATGCTCGCCTACACGCTGGTGGGCGCCGTCCTGGTCGTCGTCGGGAACTTCGTCGCCGACATCGCCCTGACGGTGGCCGACCCGCGGATCCGGCTCGTCTGATGGCCCGGGAGACCTCGTGACCAACATCACCCCCGAACTTCCGCCGCCAGGCCTGGAGCACGTGCCCGAGGGCGGCGCCGTCGGCCCGGTGCAGGGCAGCTGGCGGCTGGCCGCACGCGAGTTCGCCCAGAACAGGCTGGCCGTCCTGGGGCTGGCCGCGCTGGTCTTCTTCGTGGTGTTCTGCTATCTCGGGCCGCTGGTGTACCACGGCGGGCTCACTTCCGACCTCACCGCCACCAACGTGCCGCCGGCCGCCGGGCACCCGATGGGCACCGACAACCAGGGCTTCGACGTGCTCGAGGAACTGATGATCGGCGGCCGGGCCGCGCTGGAGATCGGTTTTCTCTCCGCGCTCATCGGCATGGTCATCGGTGCGGTCTGGGGCGCGGTGGCGGGCCTGGCCGGCGGGCTGCTCGACGGGTTCCTGATGCGGATCGTGGACGTGCTGCTGTCGATCCCGTTCCTGTTCGTCATATTGATCGTCGCGGTCCGCTACGGAGCGACGGTGCTCGGGCTCAGCGTGATCATCGGGATCTTCACCTGGCAGGTTCCCGCCCGGCTGGTCCGGGGCGAGGTGCTTACGCTGCGGGTGCGGGACTTCGTGTCCGCGGCGCGCGCGGCGGGATCCGGCCGAGTCCGGCTCATCAACCGGCACCTGCTGCCCAACTCGCTCGGGGTAATCATCGTGACCGCCACGTTTTCCGTGGCCGACGCGATCCTGGCCGTCGCCACCCTCGGCTTCCTCGGGTTCGGCCTGCACTATCCCAATTTCGACTGGGGCGACATGCTCAACAGCGGGATCACTTACCTGCAGGACGGTTACTGGTGGCAGGTGTATCCCGTCGGGATCTGCATCATCGTGGTCGTGATGGCCTGCAACCTGCTGGGCGATGCGCTGCGGGACGCGCTGGACGTCAGGCTGCGCCGCCGGTGATCACGGCCCCGCCCCGGCAGGCCCGCTACCAGCCGTCCACCCAGGAGTAGCCCCGGATGCCTCCAGTCCTGCAGATCAGCGACCTGTCCACGCACATCCAGCTGACCAAGTCGGTCGTCCACGCCGTCGGCAACGTTGACTTGTCCATCGCGCCGGGAGAGGCCCTCGGGCTGGTGGGCGAGTCGGGGTGCGGGAAGTCGATGACGGGCCTGTCCATCATGGGGCTGCTGCCACCAGGTGGATCGATCGTCAGCGGCTCGATCAAGCTGGACGGCAAGGAACTGGTCGGCCTGAGTGACGCCGAGCTGCGCACGATCCGCGGCAACGACGTGGCCATGATCTTCCAGGACCCGCTGACCTCACTGGATCCCACGAAAACGATCGGCTACCAGGTCGCCGAGCCGGTCCGGCTGCACAAGGGGGCGAGCAAGGCGGCGGCCCGGGCCCGGGCGATCGAGGTGCTCGGGCTGGTCGGCCTGCCCCGGCCGGCCGAGCGCCTCGGCGACTACCCGCATCAGCTTTCCGGCGGGCTGCGCCAGCGCGTGATGATCGCGATGGCGCTGAGCTGCGAGCCCAAGCTGCTGATCGCCGACGAGCCGACGACCGCTCTGGATGTCACCATCCAGGCGCAGATCCTCGCGTTGCTGCATGACCTCACGGACCGCCTCGGCATGGCCATGCTGCTGATCACGCACGACATGGGGGTGATCGCCGGGCACGCAGACCGGGTCCAAGTGATGTACGCGGGCCGGATGGTCGAGGCCGCCGAGACCAGGAGCCTATTCCGGCATATGCGTCATCCGTATACGCGTGCGCTGCTGGCATCCATCCCGCGACTGAATTCCAGCAGCACGCAGCGGCTGTTCAGCATCAGCGGGCTGCCGCCGGATCTGGCGCGGCCACCGGCCGGCTGCCGGTTCGCGCCGAGGTGCAGCCGGGCTACCGACAAGTGCCGTAGCGAGGAACCACCCCTGGCAGGCGAGAACCAGGAGCATCGGTTCGCCTGCTGGCATCCGGTTGATGGTCCTGCCAGTGCGCAGGCGGCAGACGGCACGGCCGCTGGCGGGCCCCCGGCCGCCGCCGGGACGGCCGGGCCGCGCCGCGAGAACGGGCAGGCGCCACCGGGAACGCCCCTGCTCGAGGTGCGCGATCTGGTCAAGGAGTTCCCAGTCACTGCTGGTGCGATCCTGCAGCGCAAGGTCGCCAGCGTGCACGCGGTGTCCAGCGTCTCGTTCACCGTGTCGGCAGGCGAAACGTTCGGCCTGGTGGGCGAGTCCGGCTGCGGCAAGACGACCATCGGGCGGGTGGTGGTGGCGCTGGAGCACCCGGACTCGGGCGCCGTGCTGCTCGGCGGCCAGGACGTTTCCGCCCTCAGTGGCGGCGAGCTGCGAAGGCAGCGCCGTGACCTGCAGCTGGTGTTCCAGGATCCGTACTCTTCGCTCGACCCGAGGATGCGGGTCGGCTCGATCATCCGCGAGCCGCTCACCATCCAGCGTGTCGGGAGCCGCCGGGATCAGGAGCAGCGTGTCTTCGAACTGCTCGACGAGGTCGGCCTGCCGCGCAACGCGGTCGAGCGCTACCCGCACGAGTTCTCCGGCGGACAGCGGCAGCGAATCGGCCTGGCCCGGGCGCTCACCCTGAGCCCAAAGGTCATCGTCGCCGATGAGCCGGTCAGCGCGCTTGACGTCTCCATCCGAGCGCAGGTCCTCAACCTGATGAAGCGGCTGCAGGCTGACCACGGTCTCACCTATATCGTCATCTCCCACGACCTCTCGGTCGTTAAGTACATGGCCGACCGGATCGGTGTCATGTACCTGGGCAAGCTGGTCGAGATGGGCACCGCGGATGACATCTACCAGCGGGCGGCACATCCCTACACGGCCGGGCTCATCGCGGCCATCCCAGTACCAGATCCCGAGGAGACCAGAGCCCGGAACGAGGCGGCGATCACGGGCGAGCTGCCTAGCCCGATCAGCCCGCCGTCGGGCTGCAGGTTCCGGACCCGGTGCCCGTTCGCGCAGGATCTGTGTGCCGAGGAGGAACCGCAGCTGCGCTCGTTCGGGCCCGGGCATATCGCTGCCTGTCATTTCCCGATGCAGGCTCAGGCCTGAGGCCTCCTTACCCGTACGCACCCGAGGCGGCGCCCTCGATCGCCGCGACGGCGCGGCGTTGCGCGACCGGGATACCGTGCTGGACCCGGGAGTCGACCTGTTCGCCGCGCCGGTCCCAGCGGGCGCCCCCATGCTCAACGGCGCCGGCGAATGCACGGGACTGCGCGGCTGCGCGCCGTCGGGAACGCCGGTCACCGGCACCGGCCTGGACAGCTATTTCGCCGTCGTCGTGGAGGCTACCGAGGAGGCGGTCCTCAACGGCATGCTGCAGGCAGAAACGGTCAGCGGCCGCAGCGGCAACATCTCCTCACGGCTGCCGCCGACGCTCCGCACGACCTTCACCCCCGGAGCTTGTGATGAGTGAACGCTCCCCGCATCGGCCCGGGCCGCGGGCCGCGCCGGTACCACCCAGGTTCCTGCCTGCGAACGGGGACGCCACCCGGCCTGCGGACGAGGCCGATCCGTACTCCTGGATGCGCGACTCGAGGCCGCCTGCCTGCTGGCCTGAACGGCCTGACCCGGCATCATCGGGGTGGGTTATGCCCTGCCCGAGAGGCAGAACCCACCCCGATCACGGAATTGGGCGGGGTGCGGCCGCGCCTTCCAGCGTGGCCAGCGCGTAGGCGCCCAGGGTGGGAAGGTGGTAGCCGCCTTCCTGGATCAGGACCGTGGGGGCCAGCGCGGCGATCCGCTGGCCCGCGACCCGGTAGGCGGCCTCGGTGACCCGCAGCGGGCTCTCCGGGTCGGCGGCCGCCGCGTCCAGGCCCAGCGACACCACCACGGCGTCCGGGGAGTACGCGGCCGCCTCGGCGCACAGCTGCCCGAGCGCGGCCAGCCAGCCGTCGTCGCCGGTCCCCGGGGGCAGCGGCAGGTTCCGGGTGAAGCCCGCGCCCGGGCCGGTGCCGCGCTCGTCCGCGTAGCCGGCGTAGTGGGGAAACCAGCCCGCGCCCGGGTCGACGTGCAGCGACCCGTACCAGACGTCAGCCCGGTCCCAGAAGATCATCTGGGTGCCGTTGCCGTGGTGCGCGTCGATGTCCAGGACCGCGACCCGGGCCGCCCCGGCGGCCCGGAGGGCCTCTGCCGCGATCGCGGCGTTGTTCAGGTAGCAGGAGCCGCCGTAGGCACTGCGGGTGGCGTGATGGCCGGGCGGGCGGCACAGCGCGTAGGCCACCGGGGCGCCCGAGCTGACCAGATCCGCCGCGGTCTGCGCGGCGTCCGCCGCGCCCCGGATCGCGGCCCAGGTGCCCGGGCCGATCAGCGTCATCGTGTCGTAGCAGTACAGCCCGGCCCGGCCGTGCACGGCCGGCGGGGTCCGCACTGGCAGCCCGGCCAGCAGGCCCGGGGTCGGGAACACGTAGGGGACCACCCGGTCCCGCCCGTGCTCCGCAGGCAGCCCGGCGGCCTCCCAGTCCGCCCAGACCGAGGCCAGATGATCGAGCAGCGCTGGGTCGTGCACCCGGCGCAGGATGGTGTCACCGTGCTCCCGCGCGGCGGTGACCGGCGCGCCCGCCGCGGCCAGCGCGTCCCGCAGCACCAGCGCCCGGGCCGGGACCTCGGTGCCGGGCTCGCGCAGGCCCAGCCACACCTCGCCCCCGGGCTGGTGCCGCAGGCAGTCTTCACTCCACACCACGGGCACCGGCAGGCTCACTCGCACCCTCCCCAGGACGGCGCGGCGGGGTTAGCATCGCGGGATGCCGCGCATTCCTGATCTTGGCATCACCATCGGCCTGCTGCCACCGGGCCCGACCGGGTCGGTGCTCGACGTGCCCGGGGCCGGGCTGGGGCACGCCACCGTGTGGCGGGACGAGCCGCCCCGCCGGCCGGACGGGGTACGGCGCGGACCGGGGTGACCGTGATCGACCCGGGCGGGGACCTGTTCCGCTTCCCCGTCCCGGCCGGCGGCGCGGTGCTCAGCGGGGCGGGCGAGTGCACGGGGATGCTGGCCGCCCGCGAATGGGGACTGGCCGAGACACCGGTGTTCCTCACCTCGACCATGCAACTCGGCCGCGTCTACGACGCAGCCTGCGAGCTGCTCATCGACGAGCAGCCCGCGATCGGTGACGAGGACGTGATCATCCCCATCGTGGCCGAGTGCGACGACAGTTTCCTCAACGAGAACCGCCGGATGCAAGTGCAGCCGGACGACGTACGGGAGGCCCTGGCCGCGGCCAGGGCGTCCGCCGGGGCGGAGGCGGCCGCGGAAGGTGCGGTCGGCGCGGGCACCGGGATGAGCTGCCTGGGTTACAAGGGCGGCATCGGCACCGCGTCCCGGGTGGTACCCGGCGGGGCGACCGTCGGGGTGGTCACGATGACCAACTTCGGCGACCGGGAACGGCTCACGGTGGCCGGGGTGCCGGCCGGGCGGCTGCTGCCCGACCCCGCGGGCGGGGCCGGGACGGGGGACGCCGCGGCCGGGGCCGGTGCGGCGCCCCGCGTCCCCCAGCCGGGGCCCGCGGGCTCGTGCATCGTGGTGATCCTCACCGACGGGCCGCTGGACGCGGCCGCCTGCCAGCGGCTGGCCCGCCGGGCCGGGCTGGGCCTGGCCCGGGTGGGCAGCACCGCGCACCACGCCAGCGGCGAGATCTTCCTGGCCCTGGCCACCGGGCTGCGCGCGCCGCGTGGGGAGGCGCCGTCCCGGTCCCCGGTGACCGGCGGCGCGCTGGACGACTACTTCGCGGCCGTGGCCGAGGCCACCGAGGAGGCCGTGCTGAACAGCCTGCTGCAGGCGGAGACCGTAACCGGCCGGGACGGCCATACCTCCTACGGGCTGCCCGCCGGCGCTGTGCGCCGGCTGGTCGCCGGGCGCACCGCGGGTCCGGCATGACGCGGGGAAAGCGGCCGCCGGGACCGGGTGCGCCGCCGCCGGGGCTCCCGGGATCACGATCGGCGCCGCCGGGCCCCCCGCCGCCCGGCCCGCCCGTCGCGCCGAGGCGGCCCGCCGCGGGCGGCGGCCCGGACACCGGCCCGTACGCCTGGATGCGGGACCGGGACCGGCCGGAGATGCGGGAGTACCTGGCCGCCGAGCGCGCCTGGTACGACGGGCAGACCGGGCCCCAGCACGGGTTGCGCGAGGACCTGTTCGCGGAGATGGCCGCCAGGCTGGCGCCGGCCGAGGAGTCGGCCCGCTGGCGCCAGGGCGCGTTCTGGTACTTCACCCGGACCGTCGCCGGGCAGCAGCTGGAGCAGTTCTGCCGCGCCGCGGACCGGGAGGGCCCCGGCGAGGTGCTGCTGGACGAGAACCTCCTGCTCGACGACCCGGCCTGCACCGGCAGCTACGCGGAGCTGGGTGTCCGCGAGGTCAGCCCCGACGGGCGGTACCTGGCCTATTCGGCCGACTTCACCGGCGACGAGGTGTACCAGCTGCGCATCCGGGACCTGACGGCCGGCACCGACCTGGCCGAGCGCATCGAGGGCACGTACTACGGGCTGGCCTGGGCCGCGGACTCCGGGGCGCTGCTCTACGTCGTCACCGACGCGGCCTACCGGCCCCATGAGGTCTGGCGCCATGAGCCCGGCACCGCGCCGGAGCGCGACACGCTGGTCTACCGGGAGGACGACGAGCGGTTCGAGCTGACCGTCCGGGCCACCCGCAGCGGCGTATGGCTGCTGATCGAGACGGCGTCCCGGGACACCACCGAGACCCTGATGATCCCGGCGCGGGACACCCGCGCCGAACCATTCGTTATGGAAAAAAGAAGGCCGGGGACCGAATATTACGCGGACCATGCCGACGGGCCGGGCGGCGGCGAGCTCTATCTCGTCAGCAACGCCGGGGCGGCCGAGTTCCGGCTGGTCCGGGCGCCCGCCACGGCGCCGGGCGCGGCCCCGGTGTCCGAGCTGAGCTGGACCGAGGTCATCGGGCCCGCCGAGGACACCCGGCTGGTGCGCTGCGACGTGTTCGGCCGGTACCTGGTGGTGGAACAGCGCCGCGGCGCCGCGACCCAGCTGCGGGTGGTGGACCGCGGGACCGGGGCGGAGTACCTGATCGGGGCGGGCGGCCCGGAGCGGGCGCTGGCCCTGGCGGTCAACGAGGATTACGGCGCCGCGGCGGTGACCGTGCGCACCGAGTCGCTGACCGAGCCGCCGTCGTGGCACGACGTGGATCTGGCCAGCGGCCGATGGGAGCTGCGCAAACGCCAGGAGGTGCCCGGCTACGACCCGGCGGGGTACGTGACCGAGCGGATCAGCGCCCCCGCCGCGGACGGCACCCTCATCCCGGTCACCGTGGCCTACCGGCGCGGGCGGCGCCGCGACGGCTCCGCGCCGGGCCTGCTGTACGGGTACGGCGCGTACGAGGCGTGTTCCTGGCCGGAGTTCGGGGTGGGCATCCCGAGCCTGCTGGACCGGGGGTTCGTGTACGCGCTGGCGCACGTGCGCGGCGGCGGCGAGGGCGGCCGCCGCTGGTGGGCCGAGGGCCGCCTGGACCGCAAGCGCACCACGTTCACCGACTTCATCGCGGCGGCGGACACGCTCGCCGGTGAGGGATGGGCGGCCCCGGACCGGATCGTCTCGCGCGGCCTGTCGGCCGGGGGGCTGCTGCAGGGTGCGGTGTTCTCCCTGGCCCCGGGCCGGTGGCGGGCGGTGGTGGCCGAGGTCCCGTTCGTGGACGTGGTGACCACCATGCTCGATCCGACCATCCCGCTGACCGTCACCGAGTGGGACGAGTGGGGTGACCCCAGGGACCCGGCCATGCGGGCTTATCTGAGTTCCTACAGCCCGTACGACAACGTGCCCGCCGGGCCGCGGCCTGACCTGCTGGTCACCGGGAGCCTGCACGACCCGCGGGTGCTGATCCACGAGCCGGCCAAGTGGGTGGCCAGGCTCCGGGCCACGGATAGCGGCGGCGGCGGGCAGGTGCTGTTCCGCCCCGAGCTGGGCGCCGGGGCGCACGTGGGCCCGGCGGGCCGCTACGACCAGCTCCGCTACGAGGCGGAGATCCTGGCCTTCATCGTGACCGCCGCCGGCCCAGGCAGAGCGGAAGGAGCGGGCCATACGCGGGCTCCGGGATAAACGAGTTCTCATCAGCGGAGGCAGCAGCGGGATCGGCAAGGCGACCGCCCAGCGCTTCCTGGAGGAGGGCGCCCGCGTGTTCCTCTGCGGCATCGACCCCGACGAGGTGGATGCCGCCGTCACCGAGTTGCAGGAATACGGCCATGGTGCTGGCCTCCCGGCGGATGTCGGCCGCGAAGACGACGTGACGCGGCTGGTTGACTCGGCATGCGGGGCGCTGGGCGGTATCGACGTCCTGATCAACAACGCCGGGGTCGCGTGGCGGGAGCCCTTCCTCAGGATCACCCCAGCTCACTGGGACCGCGTGATGACCGTGAACCTGCGCGGGATGTTCCTGGTCGCGAAGGCAGTGGCCAGGGCGTTGGTGGACCAGGGCGGCGGGGGCGTCATTGTCAACATGTCCTCGACAAACGGGCTGGGCGGCGAGGCGGACTACGCCCACTACAACGCGTCCAAGGGGGGCGTGCTGCTCCTGACCAGGACCATGGCTGTCGAGCTCGGGCGGTACGCCATCCGCGTCAACGCCCTGTGTCCCGGCTTTATCGAGACCCCGCTGAACGCGGCCATCAGTGCGGACCTCGGCGGAGACGAGTTCGCCAGCCTGTATGCCGGCGGCAACATCCCCGCTGGGCCGTCCTGGCCGGTCATCCAAGGTGACAGCGGTATACGCCTTCCTGGCCTCGGACGACGTTTCGTTCATCACCGGCGCCGAGATCGTCATCGTCGGTGGGCAACTCGCGGTCATGTAAGGAGGGGCCTGCCCAAGAAGAACACGGTCCTAGAAGAATGTGCGTACCACGTCGGTAATGCGGTCCTCGGCATCGAGAACCGGGATCCACCGCCATTTGTCGAAGGTCGTGCACGGATGCGAGATGCCCAGGCAGATCTCGTCGCCGGGCGCGAGCCTGGCCTCGGCGGGGACTGATAGCACCGCGTGCTGGTCGAAGAGCCGCCTGACCACCGCGCCGCCGGTGTCGAGGGTCGTTCCGTCGGCCGCGCGTCCGTACAGGATTACGGGGTTTCCAGCGTCGGATGAGACGCCCCGGCGCCCGATTCCCAGCACCGCGGTGTCGCGCTCGGGCCGGGAGAGAACCGGTGCCCAGGCTTCAAGTGCCGGTTCCAGGACGGGACGGCCGGCCTGTTCCGTCCGGAGGGCGCGATACGGCTGTACAACCCGTGGTCGTGGGTGACGTAACACCCGCTGCGCAGGATCAGGCTCCAGTCACGCTGTCCGCCCAGCACATCGACGACCTCATCGAAGTAAGCGGAGCCGCCAGCGGTCACCACCGGCGGCTCCGGGAACTGTCCCGAAGCGGCGAGCGCCAGGGCCAGTTGGCGGAGTTCCCCGCAGTACGCCCGCGCCTTCCGGGCGGTCTCGGCGGGCGTGGGAGCCACCAGGGAGCCCTCGTAGCCGGCCACACCCGCAAGCTCGAGTCGCGGCGCGCGCCCGACCGCGGCCGCCACGGCGAGCGCCTCCGCGCGGGTGCGGCAGCCGGTACGGCCGTCGTCGTGGCCGAGTTCGACCAGCACCCGCAGCCGGCTCGTGAAACCGCACGCCGCCAGGGTGCTGTCCAGCCGGTCGGCCCCCGGGACGCTATCGACGTAGCAGAGAAAGGAGAACTGCCCATCCGCGGTCAGCTCACGGGCTACCCAGCTGATGGAGGCGTCCTCCACGAGCTCGTTGGCGAGCAGGATGTTCCGCACGCCGAAGCACCGGAACATCCGGACCTGCGAGATCGACGCGGCCGTAATGCCACCCGCGCCCGCGTCCAGCTGGGCCGCGAGGATCTGCGGCGCCATGATGGTCTTACCGTGCGGGAACAGGATGACGGCATGTGCCGCGCAGTAGGCGGCCATGGCCGCGATGTTGTGCCGCAGGGCCTGCTCTCGCAACAGGACCCGGGGCGTGCTGAGCAGCCCGGCGCCTGCCCGGGGGCGTTCGCGGGCCAGCTGCCCTGCGGTCAGCGGCGACCGGTGCGACGGACCGCCGAAGCCCTTCTCCGTCGCATCGATGGGCCAGCGACGTATCCCGGCGACCTGCTCCTCGTCGTACAGGGCACCGACCGAACGGGGCCCGGCCTGCGAGCTCAGCCGCCGACTCCGCCGGTTGGCCATGGGGAGTGCACCGGCCCGGCGTCACTGCCCGCGTCCTGGGGCGCGGTATCGGCCGGCGGCCGCTCGGGCTCCGAGAACCACCGTGGCGGCTCGGCGAGGGTCCCGTGGCCATTGCCGGTACTCTGCGCTTCCTCATCGGGAAGACCCAGCCGCCGGCGGTTAGCCCGGTTGACGCCGCGCAGCACCACCTCGGCCATCGCGAGCTTGGCGTCCAGCGTGGCCCCGACGACGGCACCAAGATCGAGAGTCACCCGGTTGGCGAGCGCCTGGTCCCAGGGAGTGGCCACCACCGACACTTGCGACCCCTCGAAGCCCTCACGGATCCGGGTAAACCAGCGAGCCTGCTCCGGGTCGTTGTTGTTGAACTTATCCACCACGATCGTGGCCTCGTCCATAAGCAGATTCAGGTGCGTCTTTTCCCGGTCAGTCAGCGGCCTTTCCTTTTCGCCTTCGTAGTTCCGGTACCGGCTGAACACCTGATCGATGGACCAGAAGCCCAGCTGCGATGCCTCCGTCACGAAGACGTACTTGTCACCGTGCAGCAGGGTGCCCACCTGAAGCTGGGAAAACAGTCCGGTGCCGCCGTCGTTGATGACGATATTGGACATGCACTGGAGAAACTCCAGCACGGTCAGGTACTCATGCTCCCCGAAGTCGATCCCCACGCACTCATCGGCGGTGTCGCCGCGGATCACCGCCACACCCTGCAGCCAGGCGACGGCATCGCGCAGATCGGCGTAGACCTTGATGCTCGCATCCGTGCACGCCCGATAAAAGCCCCGGATGGACAGCGTCCGCTTGTCCGGCGGCAGCGCCTCGACCGGGACGCCGCCGAGCCGGATGTAGCCATGGGGCATATCGTCGTTGCTGTCGGCGAGTATGACGCGGTCGGCGGGCCGCGCGGCGGCGTAGATCGCCGCCAGCGTCACGGCCACGTCAGTCTTGCCGGTCCCCCCGAAGCCCGAGCCCAGGGTAATCACGCCCGATTTGAGGGACGGCTTCCGGATGGCTTCGACCGTCTGGCGCCGCCACTGCGCCACCGCCTCGCGCCTGGCTCGCTCGCGCCGGCCAGGAGGAATCACCAGCCTGCGCTTGAGCGCCCGCCTCGAGACGGCGCCCCTGACGCCGTCTTGCGCCGGGGCAAGGTCACTCAGCGGGGACGAGGAGGGGGTAAGCCAGGTGGCGCGGTCGCTGCCAGGAAACTCGGTCCACCATGACCCCAGTTCGTCTGGGTACTGGGACATCGCATCCCTCCAAAATCCGAGTGCGGTCTACCAAACTAACTCACGTCCTGGGACGGGTCCCGCGCGAAAGGCAGCACAACCTGCTCGCCGCCCTCATCGCCCCCCGCGTTCTGTCGGTCCCGGGCGGGATCGTGGTGGGGTCCGATCCGGAGGAGGAGACATGTGCTGGATCTGCGATCATCCCGAGGCCACGCACCAGGATTACCTCAGCCACTTACGGGGTCTCATCGACGCTCACGGCTGGGCGGTGCAGGGAGTCGAGCGGGACCGCATCCACCCGCCGTGGGCCTACACCGCCGGGCTGACTGCCTACGGGCGGCCCGAGTTAGTGATCACGGGTATGCCGGTGCGGCGGGCGGGGCGGCTGCTCAACAACATCGCCGCGCACGTCATGCACGCGGAGCCACCCCGGCCCGGGGTGCAGGTCCGGCTGACCGGAGGTCCGCTCATCGAGATCGTGAGAGTCGCCGAGCCCACGGCGCACCTGCTCACGGCCGCGGAGCTGTACGGCCCGCGGATCCGGGCGTTGCAGGTGGTGCACGCCGACGACGCGGGGCAGTTGCCGTGGGACCGTACCTACCGAGGTGTAGGCGGGGGGCAGCCGGTCCTGGGCCCGCGCACCCAGCGGGCCGTGAAACGGCGGCGATCAGCCTGACGTCCTCACGCCGGCGCGCTGGCGCTGGGGATCGTCACGGTGGCGGTGCTGGCCAGGGCCAGGGCTGAGGGCAGGTCGGGGCAGCTGCCGGTGCCGCCTGGCGCGCGGGTGGACAGGGCGCCGGCGGCGCAGCCGAGGGCGGCGGCCTCGGGCAGGCCCAGGCCCTGGAGCAGACCCGTGATCAGCCCGGCGTTGAAGCAGTCGCCAGCTCCGGTGGCGTCGATGGGCGTCAGGGGCGGGACGCTGACCCGGTGGCGCCGGGCGCCGTCGGCGCACAGCGCGCCCCGGGCACCCAGCTTGACCACGAGGCGGGACCCGGCCGCGGTGAGCAGCGGCACCGCGGCGGCCAGGTCCGGCTCGCCGCTCAGCCGGACCGCCTCGGCCTCGTTGGGCAGCAGCAGGCCGGCCCGGGCCAGCGCGGCGGCGAGCCGGTCGTCGCCCCGGCCCCATCGCCCGGACGGATCCCAGTTGGTGTCCAGGGACACGGTCGCCCCACTCGCCTGCGCGGTCGCCATGACGGTGGCCAGGCCGGGCCCGAGCGAGTCCTCGAGCAGGAAGTAGGAGCTGATGTGCACGTGCCGCGCCCGGCCGAGCAGCGCGGCCGGGACGTCGGCGGTGGTCAGCGAGCCCACCGCCCCGAGGGCGGTCAGGATGGCCCGGTCCCCGCCGCTGGACAGGGCCACGGTCATCCCGGTCGGCGTGTCCTCGCGGACGGCCACGGCGCCGGTGCCGACCCCCTCCCGGGCCAGCTGGTCCAGCATGAACTGGCCCGCAGGGTCAGCGCCCACCGCGGCGACCAGCGCGACGCTGAGGCCGAGCCGCGCCGCGGCCACCGCGGTGATCGACGCGGACCCGCCGACGACCAGCGACATGCTCGGCACCAGCTTCTCCTGCTGGCCGAACGCGGGCGTCACGTCGTCGCCGAGGACGAGCACGTCCGGGTTGCAGTCACCGATGACGACCAGGTCTACGACGTCAGGGCCGCCGACCTCAGGGCCGCCGACCTCAGGCGCACTGGCGTCACGGCCGGAGACCTCAGGCGATGACAACGTTGACCCCCGCGTCCTCCAGCCGGGCCGCGTCCTCGGCGGCGATCCCGGTGTCGGTGACCAGCACGTCGATCTCGCGGGCGGTGCAGATCCGGGCGAACGCGCGGCGGCCCACCTTGGAGCTGTCCGCGGCGATCACGACCTTGGCCGCCTGCCGGGCCATCAGCCGGTTGATGCTCGCCTCACCCTCGTGGTGCGCGGTAGCGCCGGCCACCGCGTCGATCCCGTCCACGCCCAGGATGGCCACGTCCAGGGCGACCTGCTCCAGCACCCCGGTAGCCAGCGGCCCGGTCAGCTCGTAAGACTGCGGCCGGGCCACCCCGCCGGTCGTCACGATCTTGATGTGCTGGCGGACGGCCAGCTCCGTCGCGATGTTCAGCGCGTTGGTCACGACGGTGACAGCCGGCGACGGCACCTGCGAATTCAGGTCCGAGCGGGTGGCCAGGGCCCGGGCTACCTCAGTCGTGGTCGTGCCGCCGTTCAGCCCGGTGATCTGGCCCGGCCGTACCAGCCCGGCGGCGACCGCCGCGATGCGCTGTTTCTCGGAGGGATGCCGTTCGCTCTTGTACCGCAGCGGCAGGTCGTAGGTGACACCCTGGGCCACCGCGCCGCCGCGGATCCGGGTGAGCATCTGCTGGCGGGCCAGTTCGTCGAGGTCCCGGCGGACGGTGGCCTCGGACACCCCGAGCGCCTTCGCGGCCTCCTCGACCTGGAGCTGCCCGGCCGCCGCGAGCAGCTCCAGCAGCTCATTCCACCGCCGATACCGGGTCACCGGCACCTCCGATCACGTGCAGCAGGCGGGCGACCTCGGCGGCGACCGCATCGCGCCCTGCCGAACCGTACCGCCTGGGATCGACCATTCCGGCGTCGCCATTCAGGCACGCCCGGACCGCGGCGGTAAAGGCCTTATTGAGCTGGGTGGCCACGTTGATTTTCGTCATTCCCGCCCGGACCGCCCCGGCCAGGCCGGTGTCCGGGACCCCGGACGAGCCGTGCAGCACGAGCGGCACGCTGACCGCGTCATGGATCTCCGCGATGAGCCCCAGGTCCAGGGCCGCGTCGCGGGTCAGCATGGCGTGCGAGCTGCCGACCGCGACGGCCAGCGCGTCCACGCCGGTCGCCGCGACGTAAGCGGCCGCCTCGTCCGGCCGGGTCCGGGCGTGCGGGGAATGCACGCCGTTCTTCCCGCCGATCTCGCCCAGCTCGGCCTCCACCCAGACGCCGCGGTCGTGACACCACCGGGCCACCGCCGCGGTGGCCTTCACGTTGCGGGCGTAGGGCAGGGCCGACGCGTCGTACATGACCGACCGGACGCCCAGCCCGGCCGCGGCCTGCACCAGATCCTCCTGGGTGGCATGGTCCAGGTGCACCGCGACCGGCACCGCGGCCGAGCCCGCGATGGCCAGGCACGCGCTGGTGATCGGCTCCAGCGCACCGTGGTAGGCGGCGCAGTTCTCGCTGATCTGCAGGACCACGGGCGAGGCGGCGGCCTCAGCCCCGGCCACGATCGCCTCCGCGTGCTCGATGCCGATCACGTTGAACGCGCCAATACCCCGGGCCGCCGCCTGCGCGGACCGGACGATCTCGCTCATCCCGGCGGCGGGCATCAGCCGGCCTCCCTGCGCGTCACGCCGGCCCTGTCGTCCGCGCGCGCCACGCCGGCCCTGTGGTCCGCGCGCGTCACCGTGACCCCGGCCCGGACCGTGGCGTAGTCCGCCGGGCTGAACTCCCCGGCCACCGGGGCCAGGGCGGCGGCCGTGCCGAGCGCGACCGCGTGCCGCAGCCGCTCCTCCCACGGCTGCCCCAGGGCCAGGCCCTGGGCCAGGCCCGCGGCGGCGGCGTCGCCGGCCCCGGTCGCGTTCCCGGCGACCATGGCCGGGGGGACGGCCTGCCAGCAGCCGCCGCCGGTGTCGGCGTACAGCCCGTCCGGGCCCAGCGAGACCACGACCGCCTGGGGGCCGGCCGCCCTGAGTTCCCCGGCGGCCGCCGCCACGGCCTGCCGGTCAGGGCCGGCCCGGCCCCGGCTGGCCTGGACTCTGCTGGCCTGGACTCTGCTGGCCTGGACTCTGCTGGCCTGGACTCTGCTGGCCTGGACTCTGCTGGCCTGGACTCTGCTGGCCACTGAAGACTCTCCTGGCCTGGACTCTGCTGGGACAGACAGGGGCCGCCCGGCGAACGTCTCCAGCTCGGCCAGGTTCGGCTTGACGATCGCGGGCCCGGCCGCGGCGCCCAGCCGCAGCGCCTCACCGTGCGCGTCCAGCAGCACCGGCACCCCGGCGCCGGCCGCCAGTGCGATGAGCTCGGCGTAGCACCCGGCCGGCAGCCCTGGTGGCAGGCTCCCGGACACGACCACGGCCTCGCACCCGCTGAGGACCGACGCGTACCGGGCCCGGAACTCCGCGTACCCATCCGGCGCGATCCGCGGGCCGGGCTCGTTGAACAGGGCCGCGTCGCCGGTCCGCCCGTCCACGACGGTGAACGTCCGCCGCGTCTCCCCCCGCACCCAGGTGAACGCCGACGGCACGGCCAGGGCGGCCAGCGCGGCCGTCACCGCCTGCCCGGTGGTGCCGCCGGCCAGGCCCATGACCAGCACCTCGGTCCCGAGCGCGTGCAGCGTGCGGGCCACGTTCAGCCCCTTGCCGCCGGGCCGTGCGTGCACCTCGTCCGGCCGGTTCACCCCCGACCAGTTAACGGCCGGCACGTGATGGGTGACGTCCAGGGCCGGGTTGAGGCAGACGACTCCGATCACATGAACCGCCTGTTCAGGTGAGGATGACCGAGCGGGCCAGGTTCCGCGGCCGGTCCGGGTCCAGCCCCCGGTCCCGGGCCAGGGCCACGGCCACCCGCTGCACCCGGACCAGCTCGGCCAGCGGGTCCTCGTCGCTGAACCAGGCCGTGCCGCCGGCCGCGGCGATCTCGCCGCCCAGCCCGTCCGGCGGGATGCCGAACAGCCACACGATGCTGCCCTCGCCGGTCACCGCGACCGGGCCGTGCCGGTATTCCATGGCCGGGTACGCCTCGGTCCACATGCCGGCCGCCTCCCGGAGCTTGAGCGCGGCCTCGTTGGCCAGCCCGTAAGTCCACCCGGTGCCGAGGAACGTGAACTGGCGGGCGGCCAGCATCTCCGTGGGCAGGGGGGCGGCGAGGACCCGCTCGGCCGCGGCGGCCGCCGGGCCGGGGTCTACGCCCAGGTGGGCGCGCAGCAGGACCAGCTCGGTGGTGGCGAACCGGGTCTGCACCACCGATTCCTCGTCCGCGAAGCTCAGGTCGATGACCGCGTCGGCGGCCTCCGGCACCGGGGTGCCGGGGACCGCGGTGATCGCGACCGTGGGCGCGGTCCCGCGCAGCCGCTCCAGCAGCTGCACGATCTCCGTGGTGGTCCCGGACCGGGACAGCACCACGACCCGGTCGTAGGCCCGGCCGAGCGGCATCTCGGACGCCGCGAACGCGTCAGTCTCGCCGTGCCCGGACGCCTCGCGGGCCGCCGCGTAGGACTGGGCCATGAACCAGGAGGTGCCGCAGCCCGCGACCGCGACCCGCTCGCCGCGAGCGGGCAGGACACCCGCGACGTCCGCGGCCAGCTGGCCCGCCCGGCGCCAGCAGGCGGGCTGCGAGGCCACCTCCTGCTCGGTGCGGCCGCCGCCGGCCACATGCTCCTGCATCACTGGCTCACCTACCACCGGGGCCTCCTCGCCCATGGGTTGCTTCCTCTTTTCTCTGGGTTCTCGTTCAGGGTTACGGCTCAGGTCCCGGCCAGGCCGGTCGAGGCCACGGACCGGATGAAGTGCCGCTGGGCCAGGAAGAAGATGGCCAGCACCGGGACCAGGCTCATCACGTTGGCCGCCATCAGCAGGGTCCACTCGGTCGCGTGCGCGCCCTGGAACGTGGCCAGGCCCAGCGGCAGCGTCATCTGGTTCGTGGAGGTGACTACGATCAGCGGCCACAGGAAGTTGTTCCAGGAGTCCAGGAACGTCAGCGCGGCCAGCGTGGCCAGCGCCGGGGTGGCCAGCGGCAGCACGATCCGGATCAGGATCTTGAGCCGGCTGGCCCCGTCCACGCGGGCGGACTCCTCGTACTCCAGCGGAAGGGTCCGGAAGAACTGGCGCAGGAAGAAGATGCCGAACGCGGTGGCCGCGTTGGGCAGGATGAGCGCGCCGATGTGGTTGATCCCGACCGCGGCCAGCACGTGCACGCCCAGCCACTTGGTGATGAGGAACTGCGGGATCATCGTGACCTGGAACGGCACCATGAGCGTGGCCATGATCACCAGGAACAGGGCGGCGCGGCCGAGGAAGCGGAACCGGGCGAACGCGTACCCGGCCAGCGAGCACAGCACCAGGTTGCACAGCACCGTGAGCACCGTGACCACGGCGCTGTTGATGAAGAACCGGCCGAACGGGGCGCTGTTGAACGCGTCCGCGTAGTTAGCGAACCGGAGCACGTGGGGCACGAGCACCGGCGGGAAGCGCAGCGCCTCGGAGGACGTCTCCAGTGAGGTGATCACCAGCCAGTAGAACGGGAAGATCAGCACCAGCGTGGCCGGGAGCAGGACCAGGTGCCACGGGCTGAATGGCAGCCGCCGCCGGCGGCGGGCGGGGGGGACGCCGCCGCCGGCGGAGGACTCGATCCCGCCTCGGGCGGGTGCAGAGGTCGCTGTCATGTCAAGACCGGTAGTGGGTGAATCGCCGGCCGACCCGGAACTGGATCGCGGTGACCACGAGGATGATGAGGAACAGGAAGTAGGCGATGGCCGAGGCGTACCCGAAGTTGAAGTCCACGAAGGCCTGGTCGTAGAGGTAGTAGACGAGGACCGTGGTGGCGTTGAGCGGGCCGCCCTGGGTGCTCAGGTAGACCTCGTCGAACAACTGCAGCGCGTTGATCGTGAGCCACACGGCGAGGAATAGCGACGCGGGGCTGAGCAGCGGCAGGGTCACCCGGCGGAACCTCCGCCAGGCCGTGCACCCGTCGATCGAGGCCGCCTCCAGCAGGGTCGCGGGGACCCCCTGCAGGGCGGCCAGGTAGATGACGACCGAGAACCCGGTCCAGCCCCAGATTGTCATGATCACGATCACGTACAGCGCCTGGGACGGCGAGTTCAGGAACTGCTGCTGCGGGACCCCGGCCAGGCTGAGGAAGTAGTTGATGACCCCGTAGGAGGGGTCGAACAGCCAGATGAAGACGATCGCCTCGCTGATCGTCGAGATGGCCATGGTCGCGTAAGCGGCGGTCCGGTAGAAGGAGATGAAGCGGATCTTCCGGTTCATGGCCACGGCCAGGAACAGCCCGACGATCATCGTCCCGGGCACGAACAGTGCGGTGTAGACCAGCGTGTGCTGGATGGCCTGCCCCACGATCGGGTCGTGCACCAGCTGCCGGTAGTTCTTCAGCCCCACGAACGGCGTACTGGGCGTGAGCAGGTTGTTCCGCTGGAAGGACATGACCGCGGACCAGACGATCGGCACCCCCCAGAACAGCAGGATGATCGCGACCCCGGGGGTGACGAACGCCCACCCGGCGAACTGCTCAGACGCCGTCACCCGGCGGCGTACCCCGCGGGCCCCGCCGGAACGCCCGGGCCGGCCTGGCCCCGGACGCCTCCGGCGGAGCAGGATTCCCGAAGCTGCCACGTCAGCCGGCGGCCAGGATCTGGTTGACCTGCTGCGCCGCGGAGCTCAGCGCCGCCTGGGGCTGGCTCTTGCCCAGCAGCACGGACACGATCATGTTGCCCAGGACCTGGGAGATCTTCGGGTACGTCGCGAGCTGCGGCCGGGACTGCTTGACGTTGGCCAGGTTGGCCACGAACGCGCTCACGCCGGGCAGCGTGGAGTCCATCTGCTGGTTGAAGCCCGCCGCGTTGCCCACCGACGCCCGGGTCGGCAGGTCCCCGGTGTGCAGCGACCAGTACTTCACCTGGGCGGGCGCGGTGAGCCAGAGGAGGAACTTCTCCGCCGCGGAGACCCGGGTGGCCCCGTTGTTGAACACCACCCAGTTGTCCGGCCCGGAAATGGTCTGGTGACCGGCGGCCGAGCCTGGGTAGGCCGGCATGACCTGGACGCCGTCGTGCACGTTGGGGAACGCGGACAGGTCCCAGGGCCCGGTGACCACCATCCCGATCTTGCCCGAGTTGAACAGGTTGGCGTACGCGGAGTCGGTCGGGTCCAGGTACATGGACTTGTCGGTGACGGCCATTTTCTGCAGGGTAGTCAGCGACTTCAGCCCGGCGGGCGAGTCGAACGCGGCCTTCTTGTTATCGGCGGTCAGGATCTGCCCGCCGGCCTCCCACAGCAGGGCCTCCCAGTGCCATACCGTGTCCTCGGAGCCCGGCGTCACGTAGGCGGTGCCAAACTGCTTGCTGGCCGGGTCGGTCAGCTTCTTCGCGTCGGCCTGGAACTGCGACCAGGTCCAGCCCGGGCCCGGCGGCGTCAGATGGGCCTTGGCGAAAAGCGTCTTGTTGTAGACCACGGCCAGGTTATCGACCAGGGCGGGGACCCCGATGACCTTGCCGTTGACCGTGGCCACGTCCCGCTCGCCGACCCAGAAGTCGTTCCAGTTGACTCCGGGGCGCTGGACCACCTTGGTCAGGTTGACCACCTGCGGGATCTGCGCCACGTTCGGCGCCCACGACCCGTAGAGGTAGGCGATGTCCGGCGGGCTGCCGCCGCGGACCGCGGTCAGCACCTTCTGCAGCGTGTTGTCGTTGTTGACGTACAGGCTGCTGACCTTCTGGCCTGGGTGCTCCTTCTGGTACTCGGCCACCAGGTGCGTGAACGTCTTGGCCTCGGCCCCGGTCCAGCCTTCCCAGATCGAGATGGTGGTGCCGCCGCCGCCTCCTCCGCCGCTGTTGCTGTCGGTCCCGCACGCGGCCAGCCCGAGCGCGAGTGCCGTGAGTCCTACGAGCGGACCTGCCAGGGTGGCCCGCAGCCGGTACCTCGCCATGCTGCACTCGCTTTCCGGCCCGGCACTGCTCCCGAACCTGGCGGACGATCAAAGTTGCATGAAGTCGTGATGTTTCGCGCAATATTGATCGACCAGCGCAGCGGGTGTCAAGGCCCGTACATCAACCCGTTACCGGGCTGGCCGGATCGCCAACTCGGCACGTAACGGACAAATTTCGACTGCGTAACGACCTGGAACGACCGCCAGGGCCCGTTCGTCCCCCACCCGGCCGGGTCATGAGCACCCGGCCGGTCTTCGTTGCGGCATATTTTTTGCGTGCTCTTGCGCGCAAACCGCCACAATGGAACACTACCGAGCTGTGATCAAGGTGACTTTTGTCGGCGCCGGCAGTATCGAGTTCACCCGGAACGTGGTGACCGACCTCTGCGCCTACCCGGAGTTCCGCGGCCAGCTGCATCTCTCGCTGTACGACATCAGCGCCGGGCGGCTGGCCCACGCCGAGCGGCTGGCCCAGCGGATCGCCGCGCAGACAGGCGCGGACGCCACGGTCAGCGCGACCCGGGACCGGCGCGAGGCCCTGGACGGCGCCCGCTACGTGATCAACGAGGTGCAGGTCGGCGGCTACGACGCGACCCGGGCCGACTTCGACATCCCGGCCCGCTACGGGGTGCGCCAGACCATCGGCGACACCCTCGGCATCGGCGGGATCTTCCGCGGCCTGCGGACCATCCCGGTGACGACCGCGCTGGCCCGGGACATGCACGACGTCTGCCCGGACGCCACCCTGCTCAGCTACAGCAACCCGATGGCCATGCTGCCCTGGGCCGTGTACGAGGGCACCCCGTTCACCAGGGTGTTCGGGCTGTGCCATTCGGTCCGGGACACGCAGGCCTTCCTGACCGAGCTGGTCGGCGCCGACCCGGACCGGGTCCGGTTCCTGACCGCCGGGTTCAACCACCAGGCGTTCGTGCTCCGGTTCGAGCAGGACGGCCAGTCCCTGTACCCCCGGCTGGCCGAGATCATCGACGGCTCGGCTGAGCTGCAGCGCCGGGTCCGGGTGGAGATCTACCGCCGGTTCGGCTACTTCCCGACCGAGTCCAGCGAGCACTCCGCCGAGTACGTGCCGTGGTTCATGCGCCACGACGACCAGATCGAGCAGTTCCGCATCTTCGTCGGCGACTACCTGGCCCGGTCCGAGGAGAACCTGCGCGAGCTGGAGTCGCTGCAGCAGGCCCTGGCCTCGGACGCGCCGCTCGACACCGAACCCGCGCACGAGCTCGCCTCGCTGTTCATCCACTCGCTGGAGACCGGCACCGAGCGCGAGCTGCACGTCAACATCCGCAACGGCGGGCTGATCACCAGCCTGCCGGACGAGTGCTGCGTCGAGGTGCCCTGCGTGGTCGGGGCGGGCGGTCCCAAGCCGGTGCCGGTGGGCGCGCTGCCGCCGCAGCTGGCCGCGCTGAACCGGACCTTCCTCAACGTGGTCGAGCTGACCGTCCGGGCCGCGCTGGAGGAGTCGCGCGACCACGTCTACCAGGCCGCGCTGCTCGACCCGAACACCGCGGCCACGCTGACCACGGCGCAGACCGTGGCCATGTGCGACGAGCTGTTCGCGGCGCACCGGGACCTGCTGCCCGCGGCCTTCGCGGGCTGATCGCCCGGGACCTCACACGGGAGCCGCCATGCGTGCTCGCCAGGCTCATCACCCCGGCGGCTCTCATCGCGTCGGTGCCGCTGGCGCGCCGCGATCCCCGCGGCCACGAGCCCCGGCGTCGCGGCCCGGCGGCCGCCAGCGCGAGCGCCCCGATCCCCGCCCCCGCGCACCACGGCACGCTGCGGATCAGCGGCCAGCCCCGGGACGGCGCGGTGGTCTCGGCCTCCGGGCTGGCCTGGCACGCGCCCCGCCTGCCGCGCGGCGACCGGCTGCTCAGCTTCGCGGTCGCCTACACCTGGCAGAGCTGCGGGCCGCACGGGGGCCACTGCCGGACGGCCGCGGGCACGACCGCGACCCCGTTCGCCGCCCGCCGGTACCGGGCCGGGCACGCCGACACCGGCCGGCGGCTGCGGGTCACCGAGACCGCGTCCGAGGTGGTCGCAGACGCGAGGCCGCAGCTTCGCGTTCCGGGTCCTGCGGCGCTCGGTGAGCCGGCTGGCCGAGGTTCCCGTCCGCGCGTTCCGGCGGCATCAGCGCCCGGTTACTTATTTCCGCAACGGGACACCCGAGCGGCACACCGCCTCGACCTGAGGAGTACTTCCAG
Organism: uncultured Actinomycetes bacterium; assembly: GCA_963723595.1. Taxonomy (GTDB): domain Bacteria; phylum Actinomycetota; class Actinomycetes; order Streptosporangiales; family Streptosporangiaceae; genus RYN-230. The sequence continues at coordinate 279,914 of CAVRRQ010000006.1, read as the reverse complement.
GTCGCCGCGCCCGACTACAACGCCGCCGACGGGACGGCCGTCCAGCAGTTCCAGGTGGACGCGGGGCCGGTGGCGGCCGATGCCGGCCAAGGCGCGTGTTCTACACCGGGACGCTCGGCCGTCGGGCCCGCACCAGGTGCAGCGTGCGCACCGCGAACCGGGCCGGGACTCGACCCAGATCCGGTTCGGCTGGCGGGTCGTGCCGCTGCCCGCCCCGGTGGCCTGCCGTCTCGCCCGCGCGCGCACGCAGTGCTGGTACCCGCCGCACTCTCGGCCGCGCCAACCGGCCGGCCGATGCGCTGGGACTGGCAGATCGGCCGGACCACGCCGCTGCAGCGGACCGGCGCGCCGCGCGGTGGACCTCTACGACATCGACGGGTTCCTCACCACCCGCGCCGAGGTCCACGCGATCCAGACCCGCTGGCAGGCCAGCACGCTCGGCACACCCGAAGACCGTCTGCTACCTGGACCTGGCCTGGGAGGACTACCGCCCGGACGCCAGCCCGTCGCCGCGCGGCGGCGTACTTCCCGGCCGCCACGCTCGGGCAACGTGTACTACGGCTACCCGGAGGAGCGCTGGGTCGACTTCCGCCAGCTGGACGCGCTCAAGCCGATGCTGCGCGAGCGGATCGGCATGTGCGCGCGCAAGGGGTTCGACGCGGTCGAACTGGACGACATCGACAGCTTCGACCCGCCGTCCACCACCGGGTTCCGGCTCACGCCCGGCGACGCGCAGAACTTCCTGGCCTAGCGTTCAACCTGATCCACCAGGACGGGATGACCGGGCTGTGGAAGAACTCGCCCTACCTGTCCTGGTGGGGACGGCAGTACGCGGACGGGGCCGTGGTCGAGGAGTGCTACGTCTACCACCAGCTGCTTCGCGTCCCAGCTGCGCGGCAGCAGCCAGTACGGGATCACCTGCACCGGGCTGAACGGCGCCACGCCGTGCGGCTGGGACGACTTCACCGCGGACACGCACCGCCGCGCCAGCCCACCGGCAAGTGGGTCGGCGAGCCGAGTACGGCGCCGACCACTACGTCTGCAGCCCCGGGCAGACCGTGCGGTGCACGGGCAAGCACGACGTTCGCGGCGTTCTGCCGGGCCGTGTACGACGCCGCCGCCGGGTTCGCGGCGGTCAAGTTCGACGTGAACCTGGACGGCCAGATGTTCTACCCCTGCCCGCCGCGGCACCTGAGCCATGGACCCGGCCGTCTTCCAGCCTGAGCACCTCGTCGGCCAGGTCGATCAGCGCCTCGTCGTGGGTGGCGACCAGCGCCGTGATCCCCTCGGAGCGGACCACGGTCAGCAGCAGCCGCATGATCTGCCGCCCGGTCTCCAGGTCCAGCTGGCTGGTCGGCTCGTCCGCGATCAGCAGCTCCGGCCGGCCAGCCAGCGCCCGGGCGATCGCGATGCGCTGCTGCTGCCCGCCGGACAGCTCGTCCGGCCGGTGCGCGGCGTGCTCCGAGAGCCCCACGATGGCCAGCATCGTCGCGACCCGTTCCTCGCGGGCCCGGGCCGGCGTGCCGGTGATGCGCAGCGGGATGCCCACGTTCTCCGCGGCGGACAGCATCGGGATCAGCCCGAAGGACTGGAAGATGAACGCGACCGTGCTGCGGCGCAGCGCCAGCCGGTCCCGTTCCGGCATCCGCGGTCACGTCGTGGCCGGCCACCTCCAGCTGGCCGCTGGTCGGGGTGTCCAGGCCGCCGATGATGTTCAGCAGCGTGGTCTTGCCCGACCCGGACCGGCCGCAGACCGCGACGAGCTGGCCGCGGCTGACCGTGAACGACACCTCGCGCAGGGCCTGCACGGCGGTATGCCCGCTGCCGAAGGTCCGGGACACCCCGCGGGCCGCGACCATCTCGCTCGACCGGCTCACGCTCCCGGCCGCGCCTGCCGGTCATGAGCCGGTCTCCCGGTCGGGCCAGACCCCGATGTGGCCGGGCTCCTGCTGCAGCCGCACCCGGTCCCTGCATGCCGAGCGCCTCGGTCATCTCGCGCGGCAGCTGGACCCGGCCGGCCCGGTCCAGCACCGCGTACTCGACCGCGTGCCGGGTGGCGTTGCCGTGCTCGTCGGCGCGGTCGTGGCGGAGCGTCTCGCTGCTGGTCCGGCCGTCCCGGATCGCGATCGTGCGCCGGACCTCGGCCGACACCGCCGGGTCGTGGGTCACCACGAGCACGGTCACGCCCAGCTCGGAGTTGGCCGTCTGCAGCGCCGCGAACACCTCCCGCGCGGTGGCGCTGTCCAGCTCGCCGGTCGGCTCGTCGGCGAGCAGCACCCGCGGGCTGTTGGCCAGCGCGGTGGCGATCGCGGTGCGCTGCTGCTCGCCGCCGGACATCTGGGCCGGCTTGCGCCCGGCGCAGTACGCCACGCCCAGCATGTCCAGCAGCTCGCCGGCCGCGCCGGGCCCGCGGCCGCCGCGCGCACGCCCGCGAACCGCATGGGCATGATCACGTTCTGCAGCGCGGTCAGGTACGGGAGCAGGTTGCGGGAGGTCTGCTGCCAGAGGAAGCCGACCGTGCTGCGCCGGTAGCCGAGCCGGTCGCCGCGACGTCATCGCGCCCAGGTCGTGCCCGGCCACCCGGGCCCGGCCCGCGGTCGGGCGTGTCCAGCCCGGCCAGGATGTTCATCAGGGTGGACTTCCCGCTGCCGGACGCGCCCGACGATCGCGGTCAGCTCGCCCGTCGGCGACCAGCAGGTCCAGTCCCTGCAGCGCCTGCACCTCGATCCCCTCCGCGGCGTAGATGCGCACCAGCCGGTCGCACATGATGAGCGCGCCGTCGCCGTAGGAGGTCCGGGCGTGCTCCGCCTCGGCGCCGAGCTGGCTGAGCCCCGCCGCGGCCGCGACTCCGCGCGGCCGCTGCCCCGGTCGTCGGCCTCGCCTCATCGCCCCGTCTCCGCCTTGCATCCGGCTCATCCGCCTTACCCGCCGGCCCGTCATTCGCCCACCCGCAGGGCCTGGGTCGCGCCCCGGCCCGCGGGCCAGCCTGTCCTGGATGGTCAGGGTCGCCGCCGCGAGCAGCAGCAGCCCGCCCGCCGGCGACGGCGATGGCCAGCCGGGTCAGCCTGCAGCGGCACGGTCACCGGCATGCCGGTGAACGCCGCGAGGTCCACCGCCGGGCCGACCAGCGGCACCAGGGCCAGCGCGCACGCCGTGCCGCCCACGGCGGCGGCCAGGATCGCGGGCAGGGTCTCCACCGCCGATGATGCGCCGCGACTGGGCCGGCCCCAGGCCCATGGTGGCCAGCCGGGCCAGCGTCAGCTCCCGGGACCGGGCGCTGAGCACCAGCGTGAGCAGCAGGATCAGCAGGCTGAACGCCGCCGGCCGCGGCGGCGCCCTGGGCGAAGCGTGACGAACCCGCCGTGCGGCAGCGGCGCGCCCGAGATGGCGGCCAGCGACGCGCGAGCGCAGCGTGACCTGGGCGCCGGGTACGGCGCGCCGGGCCGTGCGGCGCAGCGCCGCCGCGTCCAGCCGCGGGCCGACCAGCGCGACCACGGTCGGGCCGGGGGCCGGCGTCCCCAGGGCCCACCGGGGCAGCACCGCGAACTGGCTGCCGGCGGGCGCCGCCCGCGACGCCGGCCACCGTGCCCGCCACCCGGATCCGCAGCTGGCGGCCGCGCCACGTACAGGCCGCTGCGCGGGCCCAGGATGGCCCGGGCGGCCGGCGAGATGAGCGCGGGCACCGGGCCGGGCGGCTCGGCCGCGGCCGCCGGCGGCCGGGGCGCGGGCCAGCGCCGCGGCCGGGAACGGCGGGCCTGGGCGTGGCGGCGATCAGCGCCGCGTACTGCGCCGGGTCGACGATGACCACGGGCAGCTGCAGGCCCTGGCCGGACGTGCCCGTGGCCACCGCCACCGCGGCGGAGCGCTGGACGCCCGGCACCGCGGCTGATCAGGCGCTGGGCGGCCGGGGTGATCCCCGGGCCCGACCGCGGGCGCGGTGACGACGGCGTCGGCCCCCGCGGCCTGCCAGGACGCCGCCACGTCGGCGCGGGCCACCGCGCCGCGGGCCATGGCCGGCGAACGCGATCACGGCGAACGCGAGGACCAGCGCGAACGCGGGCAGCACGCCGGCCTGCGCCGCCGCGCGGCCGCGGGCGAAGCCGACCACCAGCACGACCCCGCGGCGCCGCCGGCCGAGCCGGGCCAGCTGGCGCAGCACGAGCCGGGTAAGCCCGCATGACCAGCAGCGCGACCGGTATCGCGACGAGCACCGGCGCCGCGCTGGTGAACAGGTCGACGCTGGCCGGGCGGGGGCAGGCCCTGCTGCCGGAGCAGGATCAGGCCGCCGACGGCCGCGCAGACCAGCGCGGCGTCGGCGACCCACCGCCGCGCCGCGGCGACCCGGCGGCGGGCCGCCGGGCGGCATCCGGCGCCGGCCGCGCCGCGGCGGGTGCGGTGCCGCCACACGGCCAGCAGCGGCGGGCCGGCCAGCGCGGCCGCGACGATCAGGCCCGCCAGCCACCAGGCCAGCGACGACGCGGGCCCCGGGCGTGGCCGCGACGGCGGCCGCGACCGCCGGCGGCCGCGGCGGGCAGCACCGCGGCGGCGCCGCCCCGCCAGCGCGACCGTGGCCACCTGCCGCAGCGACGCGCCGCGGGCCCGCATCATGGTGAACTCGCCGCGGCGGCGCTCGGCGACCAGCCGGGCGCCGAGCAGCACCACCACCGCCGCGATGACGGCCAGGCTGACGAACAGCAGCGACAGCACCCGCTGCACGGCGTCGTCGGTCGCCACGAACGACGGCAGCGTGGTGGCCAGGCCGCTGCTGAGGCTGATCTGGATCGTGGCGGACGGGCCCGCCGCAGCGCTGAGGCTCGTGCCCACCGACGTGGCGGCGGGCAGGTAGGCGACGGCCTGCAGTCGCTGCTGCAGGCCGGCCGCCTGGTCGGCGCGTGACCCGGCCCAGGTCGAGCGGGAAGCTCCACAGGGCGCTGCAGCGGCTGCGCGCTCAGGTAGCCCTGCAGGGCGGCCAGCTCGGCCGCGCCGACGAACGCGGCGGAGCTCCAGTAGGGCGCGGAATCGGGCGACGGGTAGGTCAGCTGCGGGCGCGGCGGCGACCGGGTCGACGGTCCAGAACGAGGACGCCGGCGCGCGCGCGGCCGGATGATCCCGGTGACCACCAGCGACCTGGCCCGGCCGCCCGGAGCCGGGAGCCGACGCGCAGGCCGAACCGGGCCGCGGTGGCCGCGGTGACCGCGACCTGGAGGCGTCCCGGCGCGGGCCGTGCGGCGCCGCGCGGCCGGGCAGCGAGCCCGGCGACCAGCCGGGCGTTGCGGCCCAGCCCGCTGCGGTAAAGCAGCTCCAGCTGCGGCGCGGCCATGGTCGTGGCCGGGGCCTGGCCGGCCACGGAGAACGGGGCCGAGCCGGTGGCCAGCCCGGACCAGTCCGCGCCCGGCGGGGCCAGCGGCAGGCCGTCGCGGCGCAGGCCCGCCGGCGAGCTGGCCGCGGGCGGAGCGCCAGCTGGGCCGCGCTCAGGGTAGCTCCGGCTCAGGCCGCTGATGCCGGCGTCGGCCAGCACCGTGGTCGCCGACGACGACGCGGCGCGGAAGGTCCGCTGCAGGACCTGGGTGCGGTAGCCCAGGCTCGCCCGCGGCACGGCCACCGCGACGAACGCGCAGACCAGCACGAGCAGGGCCAGCGCCAGGCTGGCCGCCGCCCCGGTGCCGGTCACGGCGGCCGGCCGCGCGCTCGCGGCCCGGCCGCGCAGCGCCGGGCCAGTCCGGCACGGCCGGGCCGTCATGCCGGCTCCCCGGCGCGCAGCTGGGCCGCCGGATCGGGCCGGTAGGCGGCGGCCAGCGGCGGCCACCAGGACGGGCACGGCCGCGATGCCCAGCGCCAGCAGCGCCGTCCAGCCCAGCGGGATCACCACGTGCACCGGCGGGAACGGCGCGGCTCGCCCCGGCGGTCAGGGTGACCGCGGGCACCAGCAGGTAGGCCAGGGCCACGCCGATCAGCCGCGCCCGCGGCCGCGCCGGGCACGCTGAGCATCAGCTGCTCCAGGCACAGCTGGCCCGCCCGGGCGGCCCGGCCCACGCCGAGCGCCGCGAGCAGCGCGTCCTGCAGGCGGCGTTCCCGGACGCGCGGCCACCACGCTGACCACGAACCCGACGCACGGCCAGCAGCCGCGGCCGCCACCACGATCACCAGCAGCGACAGCTGCGGGACGTTCGGCAGCGGGTCGCCGAGCAGCCGGCCGGCCGGCCCGGCCCAGGTGGCCACGCTGGCCCCGGCGGGCAGCCCGGCGGGACGCCGCCGTGCGCGGTGGCGCAGCCACCACTGGGTGACCGGCAGCGGCGGCTGCGACTGCGCGGCGAGGACCTCCTGCGAGCCAGGCCTGGTCGACGATCACCGCGGGCGCCGCTGCCCCCGGCGGCCGGGAAGGCGCGCACCTCGGCCACCAGCCGGACCGGCACGCTGGCGTTGCCGACCGGCAGCGGGACGATCTGGCCGAGGTGGGCGCCGGCCGCGCCGAGGAACGCGCGGGTCGCGATGGCCGGGACCGGCAGGCCGGGGCGCCCGGCGGTGAGCGCCAGCTGGCCGGTCACCGGCAGCGGCGGCAGCCCCGCGCGCTGGACGAGGTGCCCGGCCCCGACCGTGAACGTCAGCGCGGCCGCGCCCGCGCTGACCCGCCAGGCGGCGACGGCCGGCTGGATGCCCTGCGGCCAGCGGGTTGGCGAGGTCCGCGGAGGACGCCGCGGCGTGCCACCGGGCCAGCGCGGCCGCCCGCGGCGAACGGGGCGGGGAAGCCGCCGGAGGCCCGCGCGGAGACCGCCAGGGCGCGGATCGCCAGCGTGGCGCGGGCCGCCGCCGCGCGCGCTCGGCGCTGCTGGGCCGCCCGCTGGGCCGCCGGCGCTGGGTAGGGCGGCGGCGGGAATCCGGGCAGCTGGTAGCTCAGCGACATGCCCAGCAGCCGCAGCGGGTAGCGCGGCCTGCCCGGCGGCCGGCGACAGGCCGGCGACCAGCTGGTGGTCGCGGCCGTCGGCGGGCAGGGTCCCGGCCGGGACCGAGTAGACGATGCCCCAGCCGTCCTGCACGGACAGGCTCGCCGACAGCGCGCCGAGGCGGCCGCCGCGCCGGCGCCGGACGCATGGCGTCGATGTCCAGCCGGGCCGGGCCTGCCCGGGCAGCGCCAGGCCCGGGCCGGCGCGTGGCCGGGGTGATCCGCCGCCAGAGCGCGGCCGGCGGCAGCGTGGACAGGTCCGGCCGGAGCAGCACCGTGCTCGCCGCTTTCGTGGCGTCGAGGGCCAGACGTCGAATCCGCTGTTGAACGTGCCGACCGGCATCGCGGTGAGCACGCCGCGGGCGCTGCGCGAACGTCCCGCCCTGGCCGAGCGGAAGCGGCGCGGCCAGGCCCACCCGTGACGTCGGCTCCGGCCGCGAAGGCCGCCTGGTCCAGCTGGGACTGCCGCCAGCTCTGGTGCTGGGCCAGCACCAGCGTGCCGGTCGCCACGGCGAGGACCACGAGCAGCACCGGGCTGCCTTCCCGCACCGGGCGCCTGCTGACCTGCCAGCTGGCCAGGGCCGCGGCGAGGCGCCGGCCGCGGGCGCTCAGCCGGTCCAGCAGCCGGGCCGCGGCGGGCAGGAGCCGCAGCGGCAGCAGCGCGATCCCGGCCAGGGCCAGCGACCGGCGCCACGGCCAGCACCGGGTCGATGCCGAGCGCGCCCCCGGACAGCCGCGGGCACCGCCGAGTACCGGCGCAGTTCCCAGAACGCCAGCACCCCCAGGCCGATCAGCGCCGCGTCCAGGCCGGCCCGCGCCGCGGTGGCGAGCACGGCCTGCCGGCCCCGCCGGAGCCGGGCGGCGCCCGGGCGTGACCGGGCGCAGCGCGGGCCACATCACCACGATGATGACCCAGCACCACGATGACCGCGGCGGGCCACCAGGCGCCGCCGGCGACGCCGCGGCGCACCATGCCGGGCAGCCCGCCCGCGGCGCGGGCGGCCGGGCAGCCCGCTCGCCGACATCAGCAGGTCCGGCGAGATAGCTGCCGAGCACGATCCCGGCCGCCGCGCCGGCCACGGCCAGCAGGGCCGCCTCGGCCAGGGAGGCCAGCACCAGCTGCGCGCGGGCCACGCCCCGGGCGGACAGCAGCGCGGTTTCCTCCTCGCGCTGGCTGGCCAGCAGCCGCGCGGCCAGGGCGGCCGCGGCCGCGGCCAGCAGCAGCAGCTGCAGCGAGCCGATGAGCAGCAGCGACCTGGCCACCACCAGGCTGCTGGCCAGCGCGGCCAGGGTCTGCGGCAGGCCGGTGGTCACCTGCAGGCCGCCGAGGCCCTGGCCGGCCCTGCAGCGAGGAGACCACGGCACTCAGCCGGTGCCCCAGCCCGGCCGACGCCGGCCGGCGGGATGCCGGCCGGTGTCCACGGTGACGAGCCAGGACGCGGCGCTGACCGGAAGCCCGCCGGGCCCGAGCGCGGCCGGGCTCACCAGCATCGGGCCGTAGGTGACGAACGTGCCCTGCACGAGCTTGCCGGAGGTGCCGAGCAGGCTGAGCCGCCAGTACGGCGCGGCCGGGTCACGCGGCCGGAACAGGCCGGTCACCCGCAGCCGGGCCGGGGTTCCGGTCAGGCTGTCGCGCAGCGCGAGCACCTGGCCGACGGAGAAGTGGAGCAGGGCCGCCGTGGTCACCGGCAGCGCCACCCCGAGGGGCTCACCGGGCGGCGCGGGCCGGGCCAGGTCCCGGCGGTCAGCGTGACGTGGGCCCGGACGCCGCCGAGCACCGCCGCCTGGATCAGCGGAGGCTGGGACGCGCCGTGCGGGGTGGGCAGCGCCAGCTGATCCGACCAGCGGCCGCTGGCCAGCGTGAACGGAACGCGGCCCAGGGCCGAGCGGATCGAGGCGCGGATGACGGACGTCGTCGGCGCGGGCCCGGGCCGCGCCGATCTGCCCGCTGACCTGGATCGAGGTGGCCGGCGCGCGGGCCAGCCGCTGCGTGCACGGCCGCGGGCAGCGCCCGGGCGCCGAAGCTGGCCAGCCCGGTGGTCACGGTCACCGACGATCAGGATGGCCAGCAGCAGGCTGGCGGGCAGCAGCGGCGCGGACCGGGTGCGCCGCAGCACGAACTTCACCCGGGACCCGCGCGCCGCCCCGCTCCCGCCGGGCCGGGTGGCGGCGTCGCGCACGTCCGTCCCCAGGCTCCGGCCCATAATCCGACGCTACGGACCGGCCGCCGGCCGCCAGGTTCCGGGCAGAGATGGTTATCCGTTTGGCGCGGAATCGTTGTGAACCCTCGCCGTTGTTCCGGGGGTGCCCTCGCGGGCGCCGTCCGGCCCTGGCCGGAGCTACCCGGCCGGCTCCCGGCCCGGTTCCCCGGCCCGGGGCACGGCGGGCTCCCCGGGGGGTCCGGCGGATGACCGTTGGCTGGACCGGACCGTGGCCGTGGGCCGGGATGCCGGTGGCGCCGCCGCCGCGCGCTGGCCGCCGGCCGCCCGTTCTCCCACGGGCGCACCCGGGCCAGCCAGTAGGCCCCGCCGCCCAGCGCCACCACGCAGAGGATCCAGCCCAGCGCGGTCGTGCCGACCCCCACGTACTTGAGGCCCGACGCGAAGATCACGAACGTGATGATCGGCCGGATGTAGCGATCGGGGGCCCGGGACGACAGGTACGAGCCGATCAGCACGGCGGGCACGCTGCCCACCACGAGCGAGGCTGTCACGCCGAACTGGACAGTGCCGAAGATCAGGGCGCCCAGGGCGGCCGCCGCGGTGAGCGGGACCGCCTGGGTCAGGTCGGTGCCGACCAGCTGGCCCGCGCTGAGCAGCGGGTAGAGGAACAGCAGCAGCACGATCATCAGCGATCCGGAGCCGACCGAGGTCAGGCCCACGATCACGCCGCCGATCATGCCGATCAGGATGGTGGGCACCGGGCGCACGGTGACCTTGTGCACGGTGCCGGTCCGCTGATTGCCGGATCTGCGGTCCAGGATGTAGCGGAACACCATGGCGGCCGCCCCGACCAGCAGCGCCGCGCCCAGGGCGACCTCGACGTGCTTCTGCTGCGCGGAACCGCCGCCGAGCAGGTGCAGCAGGTAGGCGCCGACGAACGCCATCGGCACCGAGCCCGACCACCATCCAGCCGACCAGGCGCAGGTTGACCGTGCCCTTGCGCAGGTGCACCGCCGCCCCGACCGGCCGCATCAGCACGGCGGCCACCAGGTCGCTGGAGATGGCCGCCGACGGCTTCACCCCGAACAGCAGGATCAGCATCGGCGTCATCAGGGCGCCCCCGCCCGCGCCGGTCAGCCCGACCAGCAGCCCCACGACCGCGCTGCCCAGGACGATGTAGGGATTCAGGGTCATCGCTGGCTCATCTTTCTCCCGGGCTAGTACCGGCAATTCCTATTAACGAAGATTCAAATATAGACATTGCTTCGGCCGCTGGGAAGAAGGCCCCCGCCATGGACAGTCAGGCCAAGGAAAGCGGCCCGTATTGTCTATAATTACAGACAATTTAATAGGGATAAAGTTCTGCCGGGGTTCATTGACTGCGGCCGGCCCGGTGCGCCGCGCCGTGCCTCCCCTGAGCACCTGGACATCGCCGCACCACCGGACCAGGGCGCCCGGACGCAGTCCGGCCCGTGACGGCGCCGGCTGCGTGGCGGCAGCGGGCGGGGTCCGCGCGCGGTGACGACGATGGCGTCCTGGGCGGGATGTCCTGGCCCGGACGCTCCCGGCCGGTGCCGCCAGGTCCCTGGCCGACGGCGCCAGGGTCAGGGCCCGTCAGGATCAGCCAGCCGAGCAGGCACTGGATCAGGCCTGACCAGCCCGTCCGGGGAGCACAGGTCCGGGTACCGGACAGCCAGGCGCCGATGACGCCCGCACCCCGCCAGCCAGGAACCGCGCCGTGATCACCGGGTCCGCCCCGGCGGGCGCGCATCCATCCGCGCCAGGACCTCGACGGTCCGCTCGGTGAAGGCCTCGGTAATCGCCTGGACCAGCTGCGGGGCGGCCCCGGGGCCGAGCAGCCGCGCGTAGGAGGCACGGCGCTCGTGGACGAAGCCGACGATGTCCCGCAGCGCCCGCCGGCTGGCCTCGGTACCGGACACGCTGTGCCGCGAGCGCATCACGATGTCCGCGTTCCCGACCACGTCGAACAGTTCGCTCAGCGCGTGGATGGCCAGGTCCTCAGGGGACGAGAAGTGGCTGTAGAACGAGGTGCGGTTCACGCCCGCCGCGCGGGCCAGGGCGCTGACGGACATCGTGCTCGGGTCGGAGTCCAGCACCGCCTCGTTGAACGCGCAGATCAGCTTCTCGCGGGTCCGGACGGCGCGCGGATCCCGGTTATCGATCATGGAACGCCGGCGACCGGCGTCCTGACCAGCAGCTTGCTCGTCCACAATTCCCAACTTAGCTCTAACGGACACCTGTCGTCTAGTGACCTGGAGAAGGTACTAAACTGAGTACTCAGTCAGGACGACACGGTCGCCGCCCGTAATCTGGCCCAAGAACGACGGGAGCGGTGAGGCTGATGAGTGGTCGGGTGGCAGGCAAGGTCGCGCTGATCACGGGCGCGGCCCGGGGGCAGGGCCGGGCGGACGCGCTGCGCCTGGCCGAGGAGGGCGCCGACGTGATCGTGGTGGACGTGTGCGCGCCGCTGCCCAGCGTCCCCTACGACTCGGCGACGCCGGAGGACCTGGCCGAGACGGTGAGCCTGATCGAGAAGACCGGGCGCCGGGTCATCTCCGCCATCGTTGACGTCCGCGACCTGGACAAGCTGCGCGAGATCGTGGACGACGCGGTCCGCGCAGCTGGGCCGGCTGGACGTGATCGTGGCCAACGCCGGGATCTGCGTGCCGAAGCCGTGGGATCAGGTGACCCCGCAGATCTACCAGGACACGATCAGCACGAACATCACCGGCACCTGGAACACGGTGATGGCCGGGGCGCCGCACCTGGTCCGGGCGGGCGGCGGGTCCGTCATCCTGATCAGCTCGGCGGCGGGCCTCAAGGTGCAGCCGTTCATGGTGCCGTACACGACGAGCAAGTTCGCCGTCCGCGGCATGGCCAAGGCCTTCGCGGCCGAGCTGGGCCAGCACAATATCCGGGTGAACAGCGTCCATCCCACCGGCGTGAACACCCCGATGGGATCGGGGAACATGCAGGCCGAGATCGGCGCGGCGATCGCCGGCTACGACCGGCTGGGCGCGATGTTCATCAACATGCTGCCGGTGGACGGCACCGAGTCCCGGGACGTCGCGGACACGGTGCTGTTCCTGGCCTCGGACGAATCGAAGTTCATCACCGCCCACGAGATCGCGCCGGACGCCGGCGTTACGGAGTTCTGAGATGGCCAGCACGAGAACCTGGTTCGAGACGGTCGCCGAAGCCCAGCGCCGCGCCAAGCGGCAGCTGCCGAGGTCCGTGTACCTGGCCCTGGTCGCGGGGGCGGAGGCCGGGGTGACGATGAACGACAACGTCAAGGCCTTCTCTGAGCTCCGGTTCCGGCCGCACGTGGCGGATCTTCCGGCCCGCCGCGACCTGGCCACCACCGTGATGGGCCAGGAGGTCAGCCTGCCGGTGCTGATCTCGCCCGACCGGGGTGCAGGCCGTCCACCCGGACGGGGAGGTGGCGGTGGCCCGCGCCGCGGCGGCCGCGGGGACGGCCATGGGCCTGTCGTCGTTCGCCTCGAAGCCGGTCGAGGAGGTCGGGAAGGCCATCAGCAAGCTGCTGTTCCAGAGCTACTGGGTGGGCACCCGCGAGGACATCCTGGCCCGGGCCGAGCGGGCCCGCGCCGCGGGCGCCAAGGGCCTGATCGTCACGCTGGACTGGGTGTTCGACTCCCGCCGGGACTGGGGCAGCCCGTGGATCCCGGAGAAGCTGGACCTCAAGGCCATGCTCAGGTACGCACCTCAGGTCGCGGTCAGGCCTGAGTACCTGGCCCGCTGGGTCCGCAGCGGCTCCCTGCCCGATCTCGGCGTCCCCAACCTGGGCGCCCGCGGCGCGGACATCCCGACCTTCTTCGGCGCGTACGGCCAGTGGATGGGCTCGGCCCAGCCGACCTGGGAGGACCTCGCCTGGCTGCGCGAGCAGTGGGGCGGCCCGTTCATGATCAAGGGCATCACCCGCCCGGACGACGCGCGGCGCGCGGTTGACATCGGGGCCACCGCGATCTCGGTCTCCAACCACGGCGGCAACAACCTCGACTCCACGCCCGCCACCATCCGCTGCCTGCCCGGCGTGGCCGACGCGGTCGGCGACCAGATCGAGGTGCTGCTGGACGGGGGGATCCGGCGGGGCAGCGACGTGGTCAAGGCCCTCGCCCTGGGCGCGCACGCGGTGATGATCGGCCGGGCTTACCTGTGGGGCATGGCCGCCGGTGGCGAGCGCGGCGTCACCAACGTGATCGAGATCCTGCGCCAGGGGGTCAGTGAGACGCTGCTGGGCCTGGGCAAGGGTTCCATCCGCGACCTGTCACCCGAGGACGTGATCGTGCCCGACGGGTTTGCCCTCGACCGCAAGATCTGAGCGAAAAACCATGCCGGATGACCTCCCCGCCCGGGGGCGGATCCTGGCCGCGGCCGAGCGGCTGTTCGCCGAGCGGGGCTTCGACCACACGTCCACGGCCCTGATCGCGGCGCAGGCGCGCGTCCCGCAGGGGCTGATCTTCTATCACTTCAAGACGAAGATGGAACTCCTGCTCGCCGTGGTGCGCGAGGACCAGGCCACCCTCCTGGACGGTCTCCTCCCGGCGCCGGCGCCGAAGGCCGGCCTGCGCCAGGCCGTCGCCGCGCTGTGGCGGCACCTGTCAGCGGTCCTCGGGCAGCCCTCCCCGGTCCGCAAGATCATCATCCAGGAAGTTGCGGCCCATCCGGAGATCCGCCAGCGGGCCCTCGAGTTGCATGAGCAGATGACGATGATCATCTCCCGTTATCTCGCGCAGGCCGGCCAGCACCCGGGCGACCCCTGGCCCGAGCACGACGCCGCCGCCCGCCTGCTCGCCATCGCCGCCGGGATGGCGCCCCTGCTCGGCGAGCCCAGCCTCACGCTGATCCCGCCCGGCGCACTCGCGGCCCTGATCAGCGACGGCCTCCAGCCGCGGAAAGAGCCGATGGATACGCCGAAGCCGCCGGCCAGCACCGGCCCCCCCGACCCGGACGACGCCCCGGTCCTGCCCGTGCAGAGCCGGGAAGACACCGACGCCGGCTGGGGCGAGCCGGCCGAGCCGGACGACGACGAGCGGCTCTACCGTGACCGCCCGCCGCACTGGGATTCCGCGTAGCTGACCTGCCTGGCCTGGCCGGGCTGGCATTAGCCCCTGGCTTTGGCGTCCACGACGGTCGTCACCAGGCCCGTCCCGACGTCGTACACGTGGCCAGAGACCCGGACCTGCGCCGGGATCTCCCCGGCCCAGAGCACTCGCTGCACGTCAGTCTGGACCGTGCGGGCCGGGTCCAGGACGGGGGTCTCGGCGAGCATCCTTTCGTCGGCGCCGATGCGCTGTGCGTAGCCGTGGCGGAGTTCGTCATCGGCCAGGAGGGTTGACCCGCAGTCGGTGTGGTGGATGACCGCGACCTCGAACCACGGGCCCTCGGGAGCCTTGGTCTCGACCAGGTAGGCGGCGTAGGCGATGTCCCTGATCACGGCCGGGGTCACCCGGCCGCCGATGTTGCGCTGCACGAGGGCCTCCCCCATCTCGATCCCGAGGATCTGCGCTGGGTCAACCCGGCAGTCGATGCAGATGACGATGTAGAGGTTTTGCCGCGGGATGAACGGGAGCGCGGGCACGTTCCGCCGGACATCGGTCTCGGCGAAGGCGCGGTTGCGCTCGAGGAGCGGCGCGATGTTGGACATGGCTTCATCGTGGGCCACGTGCGCCGCGGCGGCGAGAGGCAGATCTGCCCCATGCCGCAAGTATCCTGCCTGGAAATCAGGGGCGGTCTGCGGGCTGGTGGCCCTGGTAGGCGGCCCGGTAGGCGGTAGGGGTCGTCCCGGCGTCCCGGGCCAGGTGCAGCCGCAGGTTCGCGGCGGTGCCCAGCCCGGAGCGCACGGCCACGTCCTCGACGGGCAGGTCGGTGGCCTCCAGCAGGCGGCGGGCCTCGCGGACCCGGGCCGCGATGATCCAGCGGAGCGGGGCCAGGCCGGTCTCCGCGACGAAATGGCGGGCCAGGGTCCGCGGCGCCCATCCGGCGTGGCGAGCCAGGTCGGCGACGGTCAGCGGCTCGGCTAGGTGCTCCATCGCCCAGGCGCAGGTGGCGGACAGGCCTTCACCGGCCGGGGGCACGGGACGTTCGAGCCACTGGGCCTGCCCGCCCTCGCGGTGCGGGGCCACCACCATCCGGCGGGCCACGCCGACGGCCGCGTCGCTGCCGTAGTCGCTGCGGACCAGCTGGATACACAAATCGATCCCGGCGGCCAGCCCGGCGCTGGTCAGCACGGGGCCTTCGTTGACCCACAGCACATCCGCGTCGACCTTCACGGCGGGATAGCAGGCCGCGAGTTCCCCGGCGTACTGCCAGTGCGTGGCGGCCCGGCGGTGGTCGAGCAGGCCGGCGGCGGCGAGGGCGAAGGCGCCGGTGCACACCGAGACGACCCGGGCACCACGGGCGGCGGCCTGGCGCAGCGCCGAGCAGACCTGCTCCCCGGGATCCCCGAGGGGCAGGTACCCCGGCACCACGACCGTGTCCGCCGCGGCCAGGGCCTCCAGGCCGTGCTCGGTGTGCACGGCGTAGCCGGTGCTGCACGGCACCAGCCCGGGCGCAGGGGCGCAGACAGTGAAGCTGTACCGCCGGGGCAGGCCAGGATCGCCGAAGACCTGGGCCGGGATGGCCAGGTCGAAGGCTTCGACAGCAGGCAGCGCCAGCGCGACCACAGCATGCACAGGCAGGATCCTAGGCGGTGGGTGGTGGCCCCCCGGCGGGCCGTGGCGGAAACGCCGGAAGGCTGGCCCCGATACGGCCAGCCTTCCTGCCGGGGGGGCTGTAATTCACGGCCATGCAGGCACGCTGCTTACGGATAAAAGACGCCGCCGTCAGCCGGGCATGATGGCGTTTAAAAGACCCGAACCCGCTCCCCGAGCGGAATGACATAAGACGGCACCAGTCTTGGCGGCCTGGAGCAATCCCGCTTAATAGATGAAGGGCTTGGGCTTAGCCTTGCTGACCATCAACTGCGGAGCGGCCGGGCGGGCCGGGCTGTGGCCGCGCTGCTGGGAGGTGACCTGGGCATGACCTGCACTGACGTGCCCCGGCCAGGCCAGCGCGACGGCGCCGAGGCCGCTCAGCGTGACCGCGAGTACGAGAATCCCGCGTATCACCCAGGTGTGCGCGATTCCCGCCGGGGGAACGCGGTGAGCACCGCCCGCCGGCCTCCTGCCCCGCGCCATGCTGTGCCTTAACGAACTATGATTCGCCATAGTAGAATGTCCTCTTGTCGGTGACTTAGACATCAGGCCATCTGCGAGTGCGAAACTACACCCCAATGCGTTACCAGATATGGCATTTGGAGTAATCCGCACGATAAGCCCAGGTGTGAGCGGAGAGCCGCCGCGCGGCGCGATCGGCGTCCGGCGCGCCACGGGCCAGGGACCCTCCCGCCGGTTCCCCGCATGGCCCCGCCGGGCCTGGCACGGAGCGGACTGGTGCGACAGGTGAGGCGGGCGCGCCGGGCGGACCCGTGAGTGAAGGCCGGAACGCCGCGGGCTCGCGGGGCAGGTGAAACGACCGCCGGGCGGAGGGCACGACCGGCCGGGATGGGCTGCCCCGCTGGCCTGGGGGTGTGCACTGCTGGCCGGGATGGAGTTCAGCGCTGGCCGGGGAATCCGCCCTTAACCGCGAAGTTCACCGCCGGCCAGGGACGGCATCTGCAAAATGCATTACAAATTGCATAGCCGCGCGCCGCCCGACCGGGAGTACATTACCCTGCCCGCGCCAATTCGCCCGCGATTCGCGTGAAACTGGCTATAGCGGGTATCAGTCCAGAGGAAAGTTTTCAACTACATCTGTTTCGGACGCCAGCCCGCGGAGGGTTCGCGGGCGGCCAGGAGACGCAGGACGATCATGGAATTTCGGGTGCTCGGGCCGATCGAACTGTGGTCGGCGGAGCAGCAATGTGATCTTGGGCCGACCAGGGTGCGATGTGTCCTGGCTATCCTCATGCTCACGCCGCGCACTTTAGTGCCGACGGATGCCCTCATTGACCGGGTGTGGGATACGCAGCCTCCGGCAAAGGCCCGGGAGAGCCTTTCGGTGTACATCACCAGGCTCCGGGCTGCGCTCCGGCAGGCTATTGGCGACAGCATCCGGCTGACGGGACGCGACAGCGGTTACGAACTCGACATCGACCCGGGCACGATCGACCTGCATCAGTTCCGGCGCCTGCGCCGGCAAGCGGACGCGCTGGCCGCCGGCGGCGACTGCGATCAGGCCGTCTCACTGCTGCGCCAGGCGGACCGCCTCTGGCGCGGCCAGGCGTTCGCGGGGATCCGCGGCGACTGGGTGGCGCGGATGCGGCACAGCCTCGACGAGGAACGCCGGGCGGCCATCGTCAAGCGCATCGAGTGCGAGCTGGAGCTTGGCCGGCACGCCGACCTGGTCGGGGAGCTCCGTCATCTGCTGGCGCAGTACCCGCTGGACGAGGCGTTCATCGCCCACCAGATGAGGGCCCTCTACGGGAGCGGCAGGCCCGGGGAAGCCCTCAGCCTGTACCGGGACATCCGCAGCCGCCTCATCGAGGAGCAGGGGACGGAACCGGGCCCGCTGCTGTCCGACCTGCATCAGCGCATCCTGCGTCACGACCCCTCGCTGGCCGTGCGCCCGCCCGGGGGCCGTCCGGGCCGTGGGTCGCCACCGGACACGCTTCCGCCCGCCACGGCGGAGTTCGTGGGCCGTGGCGAGGAGCTCGTCCTGCTCACCGGGGGCCACGGGGCCGCGCCGGATCACGGCGCCGCCGCGGATCTGGTCCCGGCCCTGGAGCACGGTCTCATCCAGTCCGGGGCCACGCCCCAGATCAGCGTCATCGAGGGTATGGCCGGGGTGGGGAAAACGGCGCTGGCGCTGCACGCGGCGCGGACCGTCTCCAGGCAGTACCCGGACGGGACGTACTACCTCAACCTGCACACCCACGACCCCGGGCACCCGGCCCTCGACGCCGACGAGGCGCTGCACCGCCTGCTCCGGATGCTGACCGCGCCGGCCACCCAGCTCCCCGACGCGTTCAGCGAGCGCGCCACCTTGCTGCGGGCCCAGCTGAGCCGCCGCCGCGCGATCGTGATCCTCGACGACGCCGGCCAGCATGAGCAGATCCGCCCCCTCTTGCCCGAGGCGGGGCAGTGCCTGATCCTGATCACCACCCGGCGCAGGTTTCCCGGCCTCGAGTCCGCCCGCGCGCTGACCCTGGACGCGCTGCCGGTGGAGGACGCGATCACGCTGTTCCAGCTGATCGCCGGGCCCGGAACGGCCCACGACGAGGGGGAGGCCGCCCTGGCCGTGCAGCTGTGCGGGCGGCTGCCACTCGCCATCCAGCTGGCCGCGGGCAGGCTGGCGCACGACTACCCGCCGCGGCTGGGGGAGCTGGTCGAGGAACTGTCGCAGTCCCCCGCCCGCTCCGGCGGCACCGGCTCGGCCAGCCCCGAGGTCATGTCGGCCTTCGACCTCGCCTACCGGGCCCTGGATCCGGACCAGCAGCTGTTCTTCCGGCGGCTCGGCATGAGCCCCTGCACCCACATCAGCCCGGGGGCGGCGGCGGCGCTGGGGGGTGGCACCCTCGCCGACGCGCAGCAGGCTCTTGCCGCCCTGGTCGACCAGCATCTGCTGGCCCGGGCCCCGGCCGGGCAGTACCGGTTCCACGATCTCATCCGCGGATACGCGGCCGCCCGTGCCGAGGACGAGGACTCCCGGTCCGAGCGGCGGCAGGCCGTCGGCAGGCTGCTGGACTACTACCTGCGCCGGGCGGCCGAGGCGGACCAGGTCCTCAACCCGTTCCGCCAGCGGACACCGGTGCCGGCTCCCCGGCCGCCGGCCGAGGGCGCGGCGCTCAGCACCCGGGACGACGCGGCCGGCTGGCTGGAATCGGAGTGGCGCAACATCCTGCAGGCCGCACGGCACGCGGGGCGGCATGAATGGAAGGAGAAGTGCGCCGACCTGACCCACGCGCTGGCCGGGTTCATGGACATCGGCGCGTACTGGGGCGAGGCGATCGCCGCTCACACCCTGGCCCTGCAAGCCAGCCGCGACCTGGATGATCCGGCCCGGATCGCGCGGGCGTCACTGGAGCTCAGCGAGGTGAGCCAGCAGACCGGCCGATATGAGGCGGCCCTGCCCCTGGCCGAGGACGCAGCCGCGATCTACCGCTCGCTGGCCGACCGCCGCGGCGAAGCGGACGCTCTCGACCAGGCCGGCGTAGCCCACCAGCGGGCCGGACGGTCCCGTGAGGCCCTCGGCTATTTCCACGAAGCACGGTTCCTGTACCAGGGCACCGCGGACACCCGCGGCGTGGCCACCACGCTGAGCCATTGCGGGATCGCATCCTGGTGGCTCGGGCGCTATCCCGACGCGCAGGACCAGCTGCGAGAGGCGCTGGCCCTTTACGGTGACGTCGGCGACCGCCGGGGCCAGGCGAAGACCCTGAACAATCTGGCCCGGATCCAGCAGTCTCTCGGTCTTCACCGGGATGCGCTCGACGGGTACCAGAAGTCGCTGGACATATTCCGGGAGATAGGCGGCGCGCAGCACCAGGCGATCCCGCACCACAACATCGGGGCCATCCACCATTACAAGGGCAGCTACGAGGAAGGTCTCACCGCGTATGGCCACGCCCTGGTTATCTACCAGGACATCGGCGATCTCCCCAACGAGGCTGGGGTGCTGAACGACATCGGCGCCGTGTACCAGAGCGCGGAGCGCTACGACGAGGCGCTGATCTTCCACGAGAGAGCGCAGTCGATCGCCAGGCAGATCGGGAACCTGCCCCAGCAGGTGACGGCCCTGCGCGGGATAGCGGGGGTGAGCCGCGGAGCCGGCCGGTACGTCGAGGCGTTCGATCACTACCACACCGCCCTGCGGCTGGCCCGGGAGATCGGTGACCCTTACGAGGAGGCCAAGATCCTCGAGGGAATCGCGGAAACGACCCTGGGCACGCGGCGCCCGGACGCCGCGCGGATCGTGCTGCGGCAGGCGCTTGACATCTTCGAACGGCTCGGCGTGCCCGAAGCCGAGTCCGCGCGGATCCGCATCGAGGCCATCGACCCCGGCTACAGCCGCACCGCGTAAGCACGAGTCCGCCTTCCCTGCGCCGTGACCTGCACGGCAAGCGAGGCATCAAGGCGTCTGCAACCTAGCCAGCGCACGCTGAGAGCGCAGTTCCCGGCCGCGGAAACCGCTGGCCGCCAGCGAGCGAAGGGCGCCTTCCATGCGGGTGCGAGCGCAGGCGAGCGTCAGGCCATGAACCACCTCCTGTCCCCGGCGACGTGGGGTCTGCTGGCCGGGCTGACCGGCCTGGCCGGCTACGTCCCCTACCTGCGGGACGCCTGGCGGCGGGCCAGCGCCCCTGATCCGGCGGCCTGGCTGATCTGGACCGTGGAGTACGGCGTCCTGCTCGTGGTCCAGGCCGCCCAGCATCCGCCCTGGGCGGCGCTGTGCCTGGCGGCGCTGCAGCTGGCCGGGACGGCCGCGGTACTCGCCGTCCTGGCCGTCCGCGGCGGGTGGAAGTTCGGCCCCGGCCGGTGGGTCCTGCTCGGCGGGACCGTGGCCGTCATGGGGGCCTGGCCCTTCGCGCACGCGCCGGGCCTGGCCATGTGCCTCGTCCTGGCCGTGGAGGGCAGCGCCATGGTCCTCGTCATGGCCAGCGCCTACCGGCACCCACGCAGTGAGACTCCCCTGACCTGGCAGGCGTTCATCCTGGCCGGCCTGCTGGACCTGCCGGCCCTGGGCAGCCACGCACCGCGGCTGCTCTACGTCTACCCCGCCTTCTTCGTGGTCATGGGCTCCGGGGTGCTGATCGCCGCCGCGCTCGGCGCGCGGGCGCCACGGGTGCCGGCTAGTGCCGCGCGCCGCGCCGCGTTATGTCCCGCGGGACTGGGAGGATGCCCCGCCCGTCCCCCGGCCGGCCTGCCCGGCCGGCCAGTGGGAGATATTGCGCGCCGCGCCGCAGCAGCCGCCCGGCCGTGGCCAGCTGCAGGCGGTGCCGCGCCTCAGCCGGCCCCAGGCGCGGCCGTACCTCAGCCAGCCGCTGGAGCTGCCCGAGCCGGGCCACCCCCCGGCGGTGCCGCGCCTCAGCCGGCCCCACGCGCGGCCGTACCTCAGCCAGCCGCTGGCGCTGCCCGAGCCGGCCCAGCCGCCGGCGCGACCACGCCCCGCGCACAGGCCACACCCCACGCATCGGCCAGGCCTACTGGAGGGCAGCCTGGGTGATGGTGGCCGCGGTCCGGACGAGGCTGGCGATCGCGTCGTCAGGGGGGAGCCCGGCCAGGTCGGTCAGGACGAAGAGAGCCTCGGCGCTGACCACCGCGGCCAGGTCGTCCTTGAGCTGGGCCAGTCCGGCAGGGTCCGCGGCCGGTAGCCGGCCGCTCACGGGATCGAGGGCCTGGTTGATCAGCCCGAATCGCAGGCCCGGACGGGCTTCGGCCAGCTCGGGGCGGGTGATGGTGGCCGCGATCATGGCCCGGACCGCGCCCTGGTAGCCGAGCACGCCGCGGAGCAGGAACTCGCAGGCGAAGGCGATCCGCTCGACGGCGTCGGTGGAGTCCGCGACCGGGGCCAGTGCCTCGGCCGGGCTGGGCCACAGGCCGGGGAAGGCCTGGCTGACCAGGGCGGGCAGGTCAGGGAAGTAACGGTAGGCCGTGGCCTCCGAGACCAGCGCGGCCCGGGCGACCTCTGGCATCGTCACCGGGGAGCCCGCGCGGATGATTTCGCGGCAGGCCTCCACGATGGCCATGCGGGTGCGCTTCTTCTGGTTGGCCCGGCCCGTGTCGTAGTCGGTGATCAACGGTCCCTCCCCATGCTGACATGCTACTGAACCCTCTTCATGATAGTCAGCTTGCATCATGGGTGCTAGCCCTCTATAGTGATGACAGTTCGCTCTCACGAAGGGGACCAGATGACCCAGATTTCAGTGGTCGGCCCGGGCGGCGGTGAGGTCATCCGCCTCGGGCCGACCCGGATGCGCATCCTCGAGGACGGCCGCACCACCGGGCACCGGCTCGGGATGGGTGAGATCACGCTCGCCCCGCACACCGAAGGGCCGCCGCAGCACCGGCACGCCCGGCACGACGAGGGCTTCTACGTGGTCTCCGGTTCGGCCCGCTTCACCGTCGGCGAGACCACCTACGAGGCGCCCGCGGGCACCCTCGTGATGATCCCGCCGGGCGCCCCGCACACCTTCGAGAACCCGGGCGACGAGCCCGCCGTCCTGCTGAACACGTTCACGCCCGATCTCTACGTGGAGTACTTCCGCGATCTGCGGGACATGATCGCCGACGGCCAGGCCCTCACTCCGGAGTCGACCATCCAGGTGATGAGCAAGTACGCCACGGTGCCCGCCACGGACTTCGCCTAGCACCCCCCTCACCAGCCCAGGAGATAACCATGACCGCTACTGCGTACACCGTGAACCTCGACGGCGTCGGCCCGGTTGACGTCACCGTCGACGAGCACGGCGAGGGCCAGCCGTTCCTGCTCCTGCACGGAGGCGGCGGGCCGGATACGACCGCCCGCTTCGGGGAGCGTCTCGCCACCTCCGGGCACTTGCGGGTGCTCAACCCGATCCACCCCGGCTTCGGCGGGACCCCGCGCCCCGAGGCCCTGCACACGGTCGGCGGCCTCGCCGCGCTGTACGTCGCGCTGCTGGACCAGCTCGGCCTGGACGACGTCACGGTGGCCGGGAGCTCGATCGGCGGCTGGATCGCGGCCGAGATGGCCATCCTGAACTCACCCCGCATCAGCCGCGTCATCCTGATCGACCCCGTTGGCATCCAGGTTCCCGAGCACCCTCCGGTGGACTTCTTCTCGCTGCGGATGGACCAGGTGTTCCCGCTCAGCTTCCACAACCCGGCACCGTTCGCCATCGACCCCGCCACGCTGCCCCCCGCCGCGCAGCAGATCGGGGCGGCCAACCGCGCCGCCCTCATCACCTACTCGGGGGGAGCGACGATGGACGGCGACCCCACCCTCCGCGGTCGTCTCGCCGCCGTGGAGATCCCGACCCTGGTGCTGTGGGGGGACAGCGACCAGATCGTCACCCCCGGGTACGGCCGCGCCTGGGCGGACGCCATCCCGAAGGCCCGGTTCGAGGTGCTCACCGACACCGGCCACATGCCGCAGGTCGAGACCCCCGACCAGGTGCTCGAGGCGATCCGCTGGCCCGGGTGATGGCGCCGGTCAGTCCGTTAGGGAAATGAAATCCCGGGCTTAGTGCTGGTCCGGCGGGGCGGACTTGGGCAGCAGCCAGACGAGGCCCAGGCCCAGGAGCGCGATGGCGCCCACCACGGCGACGCTGACGGTCATGGCGTGCGCGGCGCCGTGCTCGGCCCGCTGGGTGAAGTAGACCGTAGTCACCACCGCGGAGCCGATGGCGGCGGCCAGCTGCTGGACGGCGCTCAGGGCGCC
Organism: uncultured Actinomycetes bacterium; assembly: GCA_963723595.1. Lineage (GTDB taxonomy): Bacteria > Actinomycetota > Actinomycetes > Streptosporangiales > Streptosporangiaceae > RYN-230. Next base: position 256,379 of record CAVRRQ010000006.1, on the reverse strand, counting down.
GCTGGCGCTGCCTGCCTCGGCGGGAGCCACGTCGCCGATCGCAACGTCGTAGATGCTGCTGAAGCAGGCGCCCATCCCGGCGCCGAGCACCAGGATCGACGGAGCCAGGGCCCACACGCTCACCGCGGTGCCGTAGGCCAGGACGGTCGCCCACACGCCCGCGGCGCCGGCCAGGGTGATGCCGAGGCCAGCGACCACCAGGACCCGGCCGAGCTTCCCGATCAGCGGCCGGCCCACCACGGACGCGACGATGATGCCGGCCATGAGCGGGCTCAGGGCGACGGCCGCGTGGGACGCCGACAGGCCGAGCGCAGTCTGGAAGAACAGCGACAGGACGTAGGCCAGACCGCTGACCGCGGCGAAGAACGCCAGGCCGAGCAGCAGGCCAGCGGTGAATCCCCGGTTGGCCAGGAGCGAGGGCAGGATGAGCGGGTCGGGGGCCATCCGCTGCCGCACGCCGAATCCGGCGAGCAGGACGACGCCGGCCACCAGGCACGCGGCGGGCAGCGCGGTCCAGCCCGCGGTCGAGCCTTCGATCAGCCCGAAGATCAGGGCCAGCATGCTGGCGCCCAGCAGGCCGGAGCCGAGGCCGTCGATGGGAACGGCGCCGGCCGGCCCGTCGCGGGGCAGCAGCCGCAGCGCGGCGATGAACCCGGCGGTACCCAGCACGATGTTGATCAGGAAGATCGGCCGCCAGGTCAGCCCGGCGAGGTCGGCGCTGATGAGGAAGCCCGCGACGATAGGGCCGAGGACGGCCGAGCCGCCCAGCACCGGCCCGAACGCGCTCACCGCCCGGGTCATCTGCTCGCGGGACAGCGTGCCGATCAGGATGCCGATGCCCTGGGGGATCAGCAGCGCCCCGAAACCGCCCTGCACCAGCCGCCCGGCGATCAGCATGGCCGGGTCGGCGGCCAGGCCGCAGCCGAGCGAGGCCAGGGTGAACCCGGCGATGCCGATCAGGAACATGCGCCGTTTGCCGTACCGGTCCCCGAGCCGGCCGCCCACCACGAGCAGGACGCCCATGGCCAGGGCGTAGCTGGCGCCCAGCCATTTGATCAGCGACTCGCCGCCGCCGATGTCGCGGACGATGCTCGGCGCGGCGATGTTCGTGATGGTCGAGTCCATCAGGTCCAGCACGTCGGCCAGCAGGACGACGGCCAGGATCAGGCGCAGGCGGCGGGTCAGCCGGGAAGGGTCCGCCGTGGATCCGGCGCGTGCGTCGTGGCTGGTCGTGGTCATGGCGGGGCTCGCTTTCCTGGAAGCCGCGTGGGTGCGCTGGATTCCCGGGTGGCTGAAGAGAGGGCCCGGCGGATCGCCGGCCCTGCTTGAGGGAGTGGGGCGGGCTAGCCGGTCAGGTAACCGGCCCCGCTGTGCTTCCGGGTTCGCGGGGCCGGGGGGTCTGGAGGATCCCGCTGATCAGGACGGCAAGGCCCCACCGCAGACGGTCCGGGCCCTCGCCGGAGACGAGTTCCGCGCTGAGCGCGGCGATGTGCGGGAAGCGGCCCGCCGGGGCCGCGCGCAGGACCGCGGCCAGGGCGTCCTGCTCGTCGTCGGCGTCGATCGCCTGCTGGCGCGTGCCCTGCTCGGCGGCGGTCGAGGTCGCGAAGTGCAGCAGCAGGTCCACCGCCCACGCGGCCCGGGCCGGGGGGACCCCGCCCGCGCTGAGCAGGGCCAGTATCCCCTCGGCCAGGCCGAGGTAGGCGGGCCCGTTCGGCCGGGTCACCAGCGCCGACTGCGCCAGGCCGGGCTGCCCGAAGAGGATAGCGGTATAGGAGAAGAGGAGCTCGGTGAGCCGGTCCCGCCAGTCACCCGCCGCCGTGACCGGGGCCAGCTCGACCTGGCCGAGCAGATCCTCGAGCATGGCCGCGTGCAGCTCGGCCGTGTTGCGCACGTAGACGTACAGCGACGCCGGGCCGGTGTCCAGCTCCTGGGCCAGGCGCCGCATCGTGACCCGGTCCAGTCCCTCGGCCCCCATGATCCGCACGGCGGCGGCGACGATGCCCTCGCGGGTCAGCGCGGGCTTGGCGGGCCGCTCACGGCGGCTCACGGTGGGACGGATGTCAGAGGCCATATCCGAACTATAACGAACATGTTCGTTAAAAACAAGTTCGGAGCGAACATGTTCGCCCATCGGGCAGCGGCCGGGCAGGCCGCCGGTTCAGGGCGGGACCGCTGAGGCCGGACGCCGCGGTCCCGCCGCTACCGGGAGCGGGGGCCCTGGGCCAGCTCGAGCAGGGCGTGCAGGTCCCGGGCGGCGAGCAGGGCGGCCACGCCGGCGATGAGCACGATGACCGTGCAGGCGGCGAGGAGGATGGTCTGGCGCCGCGGCGGCGCGGTGAGCAGGGCGGCGACCCGCCGGGGCACGGGCCCGGCCCAGGCCAGCGAGACCCGCGGGGCACGGGGCCCGGTCATGCCGAGCACCATCCCGGCGGCCCGCCGGCGGCGGGTCCCGGCGAGCAGGGCCACCTGGCCGATGGTCTGGGCCACCAGCCTGCGGTCGCTGGTGACGGCGGCGGCGTGCTCGTCCGCCCAGCGCTCCACGGTGTAGTCCACCGCGCGGGCCACCGGGATGAGGAGCGGGTTGGCCGCGGCGGCCAGGCGGGCCACGGCGCTGAACAGGTGATGCCGGCTGGCCAGGTGCGCCTGCTCGTGGGCGATGAGGGCGGCCCGGCGCCGGTCATCCAGGCAGTCGAGCAGGCGGCCCGAGACCACGATGCGGCCCGGCAGGCCGGGCAGGGCGTAGGCCTCGATGGCCGGGCCGGGCACCACCACGATGCCGTCCTCGGGCTGAAGCCCGGCGGCGCGCCGGTACGACTCGGCCAGGGCCCGGGCCCGGTTGCGGAACATGACCGCGACCGCCACCGCGCCCCCGGTGAGGGCCAGCGCAGCGGCCACCCCCACGGCCGCGGAGATCGGGTCACCGCGCCGCATGACCTCCGGCGAGTAGCCTCCGGCGGCAGCCAGGAACGGCGCCCGGGCCGCGGCGTACGCGGCGAGCAGGGCCAGCGCGGCCATGCTGCACGCGGCCAGGGCCACGGCGGCCGTGGTGAGCAGCCAGGTCGCGTGGCGCGGCTCCAGCCGGGCAGCCAGCGGGCGGGCGGCCGCGCCGGCCAGCACCGGGATGACCAGGGGCAGGTACAGCAGCCACATGGGCCCTACCCCCGTTCCCCGGCCGGTCCCGGGTCGCTGCCTGACGGGCCGGCGTCACCGGCCAGCAGCTCGCGGAGCAGCCTCGCGTCCCGGCTGGACAGGCCGGACACGAACCGGCTCAGCACGGCGTCGTGGTCATGCTCGCTGCCGAGCACCTGGGTCATCCGGCTCGCGGCCAGGCTGGCCTCATCGACCGGCGTGTAGGTGAACCCGCGGCCGGCCCGCTGGCGGGCCAGCAGGCCCTTGGCGTGCAGCCGGGAAACGATCGTCACCACCGTGCTGTAGGACAGTTCACCCCGCGGGCCGCCGGGCTGCGGCCGGGGCGCCAGGCGCTGGCGGACCTCGCCCGGGCTGAGCGGGCCGTCCGCCTCGCGCAGGATCGCGAGGATCTCGGCTTCCAGCGCCCCCGCGGCCCGCCGCTCGGCGCTCGGCGGGCTAGCGGGCGGGCTGGCGGACGCGAGCCCGGGACCTTCCTCACCCACGCCGGCCACCTCTCGTTCCGGGATAGCATCTACAAGTCCTGTAGATGCTCTACAGTTGCTGTAGAACCCGGCGGTTCGAGTATGCCACCCCCGCGGCCCGCCCGGCGAGCCGGACAGCACGCCCCGCCGGTGCCGGGGGACGTGGAACACCGGATCGATCCTCAGTGAGGGGCCTGGCATGACCCACCTGACCTACCTGGAGGCGGCCGTCGTCGGCCTCGTCCAGGGCGTCTCCGAGATGTTCCCGGTCTCCAGCCTGGGCCACAACGTGCTGATCCCGGCCATCATCGGCGGGTCCTGGGCCAGCGACCTGAACGTCTCCAAGCCCGAGTCGCCCTACCTCGCGTTCATCGTCGGGCTGCACGTGGCCACCGCGATCGCCCTCCTGATCTACTTCTGGCGGGACTGGATCAGGATCATCGGCGGCTTCCTGACCTCGGTACGGGACCGCGGGGTGCACACCGAGGACCAGAAACTGGCCTGGATGATCATCCTGGCCACCATCCCGGTCGGTATCGTCGGCCTGCTGTTCGAGCACGCGTTCCGGGTGATCTTCGGTAAGCCGATCCTCGCGGGGATCTTCCTGGCCGTGAACGGCCTCATCCTCATCGCGGGAGAGCGCTACCGGAGCCGGGCCTCGCGGGCCGCCGACGCCGCGATCGCCGCGGAACGGGACGCGGGACCGGTCCCGGCCCGCGAGCCGGAGCTCGTGGCGGCGGGCCGCACCCCAGCCCGGAGCCATGCCCGCGCCGGGGGCCGGGACCTGCGCCAGCAGGAGCAGGCCGAGGCCATCCAGGCCGACCGGCGGCTGGCCGGGATGACCTACCCGCAGACGATCGTGGTGGGCTCCGCGCAGATACTGGCCCTGCTGGCCGGCATCAGCCGGGACGGGGTCACCATGGTCGCCGGCATGGCCCGCGGGCTGTCCCGTGAAGATGCCGCCCGGTTCGCCTTCCTCCTGGCCACCCCGGTCATCCTGGCCGCCGGGGCGCTGAAGATCCCCGACCTCTTCGGCCCGCTCGGCCAGGGGATCCACGGCCAGATCCTGCTCGGCAGCGTGCTGTCCGGCATCGGCGCGTACCTGTCGGTCCGCTTCCTGCTCCGCTACCTGCGGACCCGCACCCTCACCCCGTTCGGGGTCTACTGCCTGATCGCTGGCGTGGCCAGCGTCCTCTACCTGGGCCTGGTGAAGTAATGCAGCATCTGATCGCCACCTACGGGTACGTCGCCATCTTCCTGCTCATGCTCCTGGAGTCGGCCTGCATCCCGGTTCCCTCCGAGCTGATCATGACGTTCGGTGGCGCGCTGGCCGCGGGGGCCGTCCCGGGGACGGGGCTCAACCTGATCGGCGTGATCATCGCCGGGGTGCTCGGCAACGTCGCCGGCAGCTACCTGGCCTGGGCCGTGGGCCGCTACGGCGGCCAGCCCGCGCTGCGCCGGTGGGGCCGCCGGCTGCGGATACGCGAGCACGAACTCGACCGGGCCAACCAGTGGTTCGACCGCTACGGCCCGCGGGCCGTCCTGATCGGCCGGCTCCTGCCCGTCGTCCGGACCTTCATCTCGCTGCCCGCGGGCATCGCGGACATGGACCCGGTCCGGTTCGGGATCTACACCACGCTCGGCTGCATTCCCTGGACGGCCGCCCTGGCCTACGCCGGCTACGCGGTCGGCGCCAACTGGCACTCGATCGTCGACGGCTTCAAGGGCCCGACCTACATCATCGCCGCCCTCGTGGTGATCGCGCTGGCCATCGCCGTGTGGCGCTACCTGCGGGCCCGCCGGGCCGAGCCCGCGACACCGGACGGGCCGCGGCCGCGCGAGGCGGAAACGCCGCCGGGCACCTGGACCCCCCGCTGACCATCGGGCCGGCGGGGACACCGGTGTCTATGCCGTCGCTGCCGGCCAGCCCGCCGCCCATCCAGCCGGCCTGCCCCGGCTACCCGGCACTGGACAGCGCATAGGCCCAGTTTGTCCACCAGGAATACATCGTGGCGCCGTTAGTACCGTCGGCGATGACGCCGACGAGAGAGGTATCGGCGACCCAGACCATCCGGAAGTCGCTGCTGCTCGTGTAGGCGCAGCCCCACGGTCCCTCCAGGAGCCCATCGTGGTTCCAGGTACCCACTTCATAGCCAGCTGCGCAGTCACCGTGATTGACGAAGTCGGCCGTATTGTCCTGGAACCAGGCCAGCGCACCCCCGGCGTTCGCGAACTGGACGACCAGGGGACGCTCCCCCGGCCCGAACTGGACGCTCTGGCAGTTGATGGCGGCGACGACATCAACTGTCTCCAGATCCGGCCGTCCGGCACAGTTCGTGAGGTCGTTCGGGGACAGCCGGTCAGCTAGCTGCTGTTCACCCGCCGTGAGGGAGGACGCCGGACCGGTTTGCGTCGTGACCGGGGCGGTCGGCGTCGCGGCCGGGGCGGTCGGGGTCGCGGCCGGCGCCGTCGGCTGGGCTACGGTCGGCGCCACGCTCGGCGGATGGGCGGTCCAGTACGGGCAGCTCCTGAGGTCGAGAACCCGGATCGCCCTCTCCCACGTCACGGCGTGGACCAGCACCACGTCCGCGTCCCTGACCTCGGTAGCGATCTGCACGGCGGAGACGGCGGAACTGCTGTCGAGAGCGGACTGCATGGCACCGGAAAAATTGTCCATGCTGCTCACCAGCAGAGAGCCGCTGCGCAGAACGGCCTGGACGGCGGGTGCGCGGCTATCCTGGGGCATCTGAAGCGCGGCCAGGTCGCCAGTGAGCTTGCTGAGACTGCCCTCGGTGGCGATCAGATCGCGCAGGTGCCTGGCCGTCTGCTGGGCCGCGGAGACATTCTGGCCGGTGGTCTGATCACTCGCCGGCAGGGCCGCGTCGAAGGAAGACATCTGCAGCGGGCCTATGTCGCGCTCGCAGACGGCGTTCGCCTGGGTGACCCAGCCGGCCGTCGTAGGGCTGTGCGGCTGGCTTCGGAACGCGAAGTACGCGGCCGCGATCGTCGCCGCGAAGGTTAACGTTGCCGCGATGCTCTTGACCAGGGTGCTGAACCTAGGGGGCTTGCGGCCCGGCGCCGGGGCCCAGAAATCCCAGCCGGCCGGCGGGGACGGCCATGAAGGATCGGGACGCCAGCCGGGGGCGGCTGCCAGCCAGCCGGGGGGACCGGCCAATCGGGCGGCGGCCGGAAAACCCACGAGATGCCGCTGGAATCACCCGGTCGAGGTGGTATGCCTGCAGACGCCATTGCCCGGCCCCCCGGTGTCAGAAAGGGATGACAGCCCAGAAATCATTGCCACGACACTCTTGACCCAATGACATTAAGACTCATCAGGACGCCTGAGCGCAACTGGTAATGCACCTATATCTGCGGATCCACCGCACGGGTTCCCGCGGGCCGGTAAAGTAGCGAGCGATTCACGTGCCTTATGACTTTTGCGCGGGAATATTATGATTTGCGCCATAACCCGGTATCGGGAGAGGTGGCGTTTACACCCCCGGTGCGCCGCCGGCCACGAGGGCGGCCGCTTCCGCGGAGCCGCGGCAGGCCAGTGCGTCGGCGCGCTCGTTCTCCGGATGGCCCGCGTGGCCCTTGACCCAGAACCACTCCACGGTGTGGTCCCGGGCGGCCGAGTCCAGCCGGGTCCACAGGTCGGCGTTCTTGACCGGCTTCTTGTCCGACGTCTTCCACCCATTGCGCTTCCAGGTGGGGAGCCACCGGGTGATGCCGTTGCGCAGGTACACACTGTCGGTGTGGACGTCCACGACGGACGGCCTGGTCAGGCTCTCCAGCCCCCGGATCGCCGCCATGATCTCCATGCGGTTGTTCGTCGTCACGGGCTCGCCGCCGTAGATCTCCCTCTCGTGGCCGCCGTACCGCAGGACGGCCCCCCACCCGCCGGGTCCCGGGTTGGGCGAGCACGCGCCATCGGTGAAGATCTCGACGACCGCGGCGGTCAGTTCCGGCATACCTGGTGACCCTATACAGTCGGCCGGCCCGCGGCGGCGTTCACCCGGCGATCTCCGCCGCGCAGCGGTAGCCGCTGCGCAGTGCGCCTTCCATGTATCCCTGGAAGTTCACCGACGTGTGCTCCCCGGCGAAGTGCAGGTTCCCGCTGCGCCGTTCCTGGATGCCGTTGAACGCGGTGTACTGGCCGGGCTTGAGGTAGGAGTACGCGCCCCCGATATGCGGATCACCGGCTGACCAGGCGTAGTAGGCCTGCCCGTTGTAGGCCTGGCGGGCGCCGGGGAAGTTCTGGTCGAAGCCGGCCAGGAAGTCGCGGGCCATGGCCTGCGGCGCGGGCCCTTCGTAGCAGGTGAGGCCGTAACGCTGGCCCAGGTCCGCGCCTGTCTCGCCGCCGGGCAGGGCGATGAGGATCCCCGGGGTACCGGGCTGGTCCACGGTCGCTTCCCAGCCGCCCTGGACGATGCCGTCGGTGTAGAGGTTCCCCGTCCAGTGATCGGCGTTCCACACCCGGCGGGAGAACTGCATCTGGATCTTCGCGTTGGTGCCGAGCGGTTCCTCGCGGATGGCCCGCCGCTGCGGCGGCGGCAGCTCGATCCCGCGCAGGTCCACCACGCGCAGCCTGGTGAACGGCAGCGCGAGCACGACGTGATCGGCGGCCACGTCGTGGGTGCCGGTGCCGCAGGAGAACGTGCACGTGTACCGGCCGTGCCCGCGGCTGCGCACCGCCACGAGACGCTGCCCCAGGTGGACCGCGCCGTCGGGCAGCCTGCCGAGGAGCCCCCGGATGAGCTGGTCGTTCCCCTCCCGGATGTGCCACTTCTCGTCGGTGGCCGACAGTTCCGGGTGGCTCCTCGGCTGCCGGCCGCTCGGCACGCTGTCGTAGGAACCGAGCAGGTAGATGAGGTTGAGCGCCGACTGCTGGGCGACGGGACCGCCGTACTCGTCGAGGAGGACGGCGACGCACAGGCGGCCGAAGTCACTGCCCAGGCCGCCGGGAATGTGCTGCTCGATCCACTCCGGCGCGGGCGTGTGGTCCCACCGCCGGCCCCAGGCGGTGTACTTACCGAGCAGGGTCGGCCAGGGTGCCTTGACGAACGCGGCCTCGTAGAAGAGCCGCCAGCCCCAGTCGGCTCGCCGGAGGCGGGACCGGCGGCCTGTTCCGCCAGCACGCTGGTGGCCTCGCTGATGTCGCATCCGGTCCGGTGCGCATAATGCGCGGCCGCCTGCGCCCGCCGGAGCGCTCGCTCGCAGGCGACGATCCCAGTCCCATGACGACCCCCCACCCGGTACCGCTCCACCGCGCGGCCCGCTCCCAGGCCAGGCGGCACCGCGAAGACACCTGCTCGTCAGTATGCCCGCCCGGTCCCGGGGCGCGCTCGCGCGAGGCCCTGCCCTGGCGAAAGGGCAGGCCAGCCCGCTGGGCGGGCTGGCCGGCCCCCGGCCGTCATGTCACCGTGGCCCTAGTAGCTGTTCTTCCAGGTGCTGGTGAAGGCGTTGCCTCCCGTCAGGCCTGAGGTGGCCACGATGTCGTAGGTGCCGGTGGAGTCCACGCAGGTGATGTCGTAGTTGGTGCCCGAGTAGCCGGAGATCGTGCTGGTCCTGCCGCCGGCCGTCGCCGACGCACCGGAGAACTTGACCGGGCTGAACTGCGCCTCCGGCACGATGCCCGTGCTGGCGAACGCCGGGCGCTCGGCGATCCACTCCGCGCTGGTGTCCAGGCACGTCGACGTCGGGCAGCTAGCCGTCTGGCTGAAACTGTTGGCGGTGTGGGTGGAGTCGGTCAGCTTGAGTGTGTAGCTGGAGCCACTGCGGACCACGGAGGCGCTGATGGTGTCGCCTGGTGCCACCGAGGTACCGACCTCGACGGTGCCCGCCGGGTACATCTCGTACCAGCTGTAGTACACGGGTGTGCCCTCGAAGCACTGGCTGGCCGTGCCGTCCTGCTCCACAGTGGAGCTGCTGAACCCGTCGAGGCCGACCCAGTCCGAGGTGATCCTGTCCTCTTTCGTGCAGGTGAGCTTGGGTACGGTCCATGAACCGCTGACGTTCGTGAACGTGCCATCCGTGGTGGAGACGTCCGCGTAGCCCGCCCAGTTCACGTCGGACGTCCTGGTGGAGGCGGCCGCTCCGGCTGGCGTGGGAGAGCCGTGGGGGAATATTGCAGTATCGGGAGTGCGCAGGTCCCGGACCAGAGCAGCGCGTGCCTCGGACAGGAACCTGGCCGTGAGGTGCGCGCGCACAGTGACCTGGTGCGCGGCCGGGACTGAAGTCGGTGACGCGGTGGCGGAAATGACAACTGCGCCACCCAGGATAGTGGCCGAGAATGCTACGAGTAGCGTGCGGATTATGCGCATATAAGCTCCTAGGTTAGAATCCAGATTCCCGGATCCGGCGGATAAGCTACTACCAACGGATCCCGCCCGCAGAGTTATAGCGCACGCCATTGAAGCCGGTAGTACCAACCATTGAGCTGATGACTAGACGATCAGAGCCGCGCATATCTGGCGAATTGCTATTCTCCCTGCGTGAGCTCACGGGGCCGGGTGGCCCTGGTCCTTACCCGGCCGGAACCAGGAAGCAGGCCTTGACCGTGCCGTACACCGGATCCCCGAACACCGCGTTGTCACACGGGGTACCGCTGGTCAGCGTCTTGTCGGTGAACGTGCCGCCTGCGCCGTAGGCGACGGTGGCGGTGCCGGAGAAGGAGCAGATGCCGTTCTCGGGCGCGCAGTAGCGTGGACCCGGCCGGCCCGGCGGTGACCGGCCCGGCGTAGCAGGACTTGGTGACCCCGTAGTCGGGATCCCCGAACACGGCGTTGCTGCACGCCGTCCCGCCGGTCAGGGTCAGGTACGTGAAGATCCCGTTCGCGCCGTAGGCGACGGACTGCGTGCCGGTGAACGAGCAGGTGCCGTTCTCCGCCGCGCAGGCGGTGTACCCGGCCGGGCGCCCCGGTGGGCCCGGGGTTGGCCGCGACCGTGTAGGTGCCCGGCTGGACGCCAGTCAGGTACACGTAGCCGGAGTCCTGATGGGCGCCGCCGATCCCGGTGGTCGCGGTGAACGACCCGCCGCTCCAGACGACCTGGCCGCCGACCTCGACGACCGGGTTCGCGGCGCCGTAAGTCGGCACGGCGATCGTGCCGTTAGTGCCGGAAGGCGCGGTCACGTTCATGCTGAACTGGCGGGCACCGCTCTCGCCCGCCCAGGACACAGCCACGGCGCCGTGCGGCGTGGGAGCCTGGCCTTCGGCCCAGGTCAGGTCGCCGGGATCCGGCTGCACCAGCCACGTCGCGTAGCCGGGGGTGACGGGCTGGATGCCGAGCACGTATTCCGGCAGGGCCGAGGCCGGCGTGCTCGCCCACCCGTGCGAGAGGCTGGTGAAGGAGCCGAAGCCGGGCGTCCCGTCGTTGTTGATCAGCTCCCACATCGTGCCGGTGTCGTCGGGGCCAGCGGCGATCATGTGGCCCCACTCGGTGGTGAGCAACTGCTCGGCGTCGGCGATGTCCCCGGTGGCCAGCCGGGCGTCCAGCTCGTAGCCGCTGGCGTACGGGCTGACCCGCTGGGAGTAGCCGGTGTCAGCGGTGAACGGCAGCGGCCCGTACGGGTTGGTCCACAGGTCCGTCTTGAGCGACGCCAGGATCGCCGCGTCGTCCGCCGCCGGCGCCACGCCGTAGAGGACGGCCAGCGCGTTCGCGTCCTGCGCGACCCCGGTGGTCTGGGTGTTGCTGATGTAGTACAGGCCGGTCGAGCTGTCGAACAGGTGGGCGTTGATGGCCGTCTTGAGCGCCGCGGCCTGCTGGGTGTAGGTCGTGGCCTGGGCGGTCTGGCCCGCGGCGGTGGCCAGCGCGGCCCCCTCCAGCAGGGCCTTGTAGTAGAGGATGTTGTACTCGGTGACCTCCCCGGTCTTGGCGCCGTCGTAGTAGTCCCAGTCGTTGCCGTCGCTGCCGTTGGTGACGAGCAGGCCGCTGGCGTCCAGCTGCGAGGCATTCCAGGCCAGCTCACCCTGGACCACCGGCCATTCCTGGGCCGCGAAGGCGGTGTCGCCGGTGTACTGGTAATACGAGCCCAGGCCGAGCAGCCAGTAGATGGAGTACGAGGCGGAGTAGGTGCCGGTCGTGCCGCTCTGGTTGGCCCCGGTGTGCAGCGCGTCCTGCGGCGGCAGGTCCCCGGTGACGAACCCGCTGGACAGCTGGTAGCTGCCCAGCAGTTGCAGGGCGCCCTTGATGTACTGGCTCTGGCCGGTGGAGTAGTAGACGCTCGGGCCCTCGACGTTCATGTCGCCCGCCCAGATGGCCCGGTCCCGCTTGGCGCCGTCCAGGATCGACGGCAGGCTGTTGAGGCCCGGCACCGCGAAGTCCTGAAGGTCCGGGGCGGCGTTCAGCGGGCTCGTATAGAGGGTGGCGCCGGAACTGCTGGTCACGGTCAGGTTGCGGAAGTCGGCTTCCTCGCCGGAGTACTCGCGGAACCCGATCGTGCCGGCCGGGTACGCCGTCGTGCCCGAGGGGAAGGACGCGGAGTTCAGGGTGGCGACCTGCTGCTGGTCGAGTGAGACCGTGATCGTGGTGCCGGACACCGTGGTGGTCACGGTGTGCCAGGTCCCCGGGGCGAGCTGGGCCGGGAGCGTCACGCTGCCGACGCTGGTGTAGGTGCCGCCGTGCAGGTCAAGTTCCTGGAGCGTGTCCGGGGTGCCGGCGGTGTCGTTGTGGGCGTTCAGGATGAAGACGTAGCCGTCGCCGGCGTCCTGCCCGCGGACCACCCAGCCGGCCTGGTTCGACACGATGTTGACGCCGAAGGTGTCGGTGTAGTCGGTCCACGTGCTGCCCTGCTTGAGCAGCCCCACGTCGCCGCCGGCCGCGTCCATGACCCCGTTCGCGATCGTCCAGTTGCCGGGCAGCGAGCCGGCGGGCACCGAGTCGATCTGCGCGGTGTAGGCGCTGTCGGCCCAGATCTTGTTCAGCTCGTCGGAGCTGGAGACGAAGTACCCCTGGTAGCTGCTGCGGTCGGCGATGTAGGTGATGCCCGCGGCGCTGAGCGTCAGCGTGCCCGGTGACGTGAGCGTGAGTTCCTCGTACCGCTCGCCACCCTGAACCTGGGCATTGGTGATCGTCCCCGTCCCGGTGACCGGGTAGCTGTCCGCCCGGGAGGTGTCGCCTTCCGCCCACGGCGTCGCGCCGTCGCCCGTGGCGGACAGGTAGTTCAGGCCTTCGCTGTACCCGGCCTCGAGCGTGGGCGAGCCCGACTCGGCCGACACATCGAAGTACGGCACCCCGCCGACCTCCTGGCCGTAGTCGAGCACGATGGCCGGGGTCGCCCCGCCCGAGGTCATGGTCAGCGTGGCGCTGCCCGACCCGCCGCAGACCAGGTTCTGCGCCCCGGTCACCGTGCCCGACGTGCTCTGGATCGCCTGCGGGCAGAGCTTGGAGCTGGACGGGGTCTCGACGTAGCGCTGCCAGTCCGGGGCGGACGGCCAGGGCGTGGCCGTTAACGCGGCGGCCTGGACCGGAGCGCGGGTGCTCGAGGCGGTGCCGGCCTGGGCCCGTGCGCTGCTGCTCGCGGAGGCCGAGGCGGGGCGGGCCAGCGCCGGCGCGGCCAGCGCGGAGGTGGCCAGCGCCAGCGCGCAGGCCAGGATCGCGGCGGCGCGCGGCCGGCGGCGGGGGACTCGATCTCCGGTGATCATGTCGCTCCTCGAGCTGGGTGCGGGCGTGAAGTGACGGGTAGCGGAAACGGCGCATCCCGGGATGAAACGTTTCATTCCGTCGGCCTGGGCTGGTGAGTGTGAGGGGGTTCCCATCCATTAGGGGCGTCGTTGCCTGGAGATTCAGCGCCAATCGCCCGGTGCCCCAGATGCTACGTCGGGGTTTGCGGACGAACAATGGCCGATACCGGACAAGCCCAGCATGGCCTGGTGGTCAGGGACCGCTGGGTTCAAATGCCGTCCCGGCCATTGCCTGGCAGGTCAGAAGGGTCCGGATCCTGGCCTGGGCCGGTGAGGCCACCCGGGCGGGAAGCATTTCCCCGATGCTGGCCAGCACAGCGCCGTTCCCGTCCAGCGCGATCTCCGCGGCCGTCCTGGATGACGGCCAGCTGCACGACGGCAGGCCCGGCAACACGGTCCGCTGTACGGTGCTGGCGTGCTTGAGCAGATCCTGCCGCCCGGCGTCGTGGCCGTGGAGACCTTCCGGGACGAGCCGGGCGTCGCGCTGTTCCCGGAAGAGGAAGCCGTGGTCGCCCGGGCGGTGGGCAAGCGCCGCAGGGAGTTCAGTTCCGGGCGGGCCTGCGCCCGGGCCGCGCTGGCCCGGCTCGGCGTGCCGCCGGCGCCGCTGCTTCCCGGCCCAGGCGGCGCGCCCCGGTGGCCGGACGGGGTGACCGGCAGCATCACGCACTGCGCGGGCTACCGGGCGGCTGGGGTGGCCCGGACCCGGGATGTCGCCGCCCTGGGACTGGACGCGGAACCGAACGAGGTGCTGCCCGGCGGGGTACTCGCCGTGATCGCCCGGGCCGGCGAGCGCACCCGGATCGGCCGGCTCGAGGCCACGGAACCCGGGGTGTCCTGGGGCCGGCTGCTGTTCTCGGCCAAGGAATCCGTGTACAAGGCCTGGTTCCCGCTGACCGGGAGCTGGCTCGGTTTCGACCAGGCCGAGATCACTATCGGCGCCCTGGACGGCACGTTCACGGCGCGGCTGCTGGTACCCGGCCCGTTAGTGGCGGGATCGCCGCTGACCGTGCTGCACGGCCGCTGGCTGGCTGACCGGGGGCTCGTGGCGACGGCGGTCGTCGTTGCGGCCTGACCGGGCCCCACGTCGCTGCGGCCCGCACAGGAACCATTCGGTGAGGCCATTCCAAAAGCCTGCCACGGCGTCCAGGATTTTACCGATTCTGGGAGATTAGTTCATCACGCCGAAATTGGCCGGACCACCATTTCTGTTAAAATGCGGGCATGCCCGCTGCCGGAAACACTGCTGCCAGAACTGGGGACGGGCCGGGGCCACCCGGCCGCCAGGCCCGTGGCTGAGCCGGCGCTAGCCGCCGGGGCGCCGATCCTGGCCGCGGGTCAGCATCACCACCTGATCAGGCTGCTGGGACTGGCCGGCCTCGTGGTCGTCGCCGTCCTCGCCGCCGGGTGGGCCATCGTGGCGCTGGCCCGGCGGCGGGCCCGCCGGAGGACGCCCTTACCCGCGGCGCTCCCACCATCCGGGCAGGCACCATCCGGGCAGGCACCCGCAGCGCAGGCACCCGCAGCGCAGGCACCGGCCGGGCCGCGGGAGGCCCCGCAGTCAGGAGCCGCAGCCTCCGCCATCACCGCCGAGCACCTGACGAAGCTCTACCGGATGGGAAAGGTGGAGGTGCGGGCCCTCGACGATGTGACGCTGGAGATCGGCGCCGGGGCGATGGCCTGCATCATGGGCAAGAGCGGCTCAGGCAAGTCGACCCTGCTGCGGCAGCTCGGCCTGATCGACCTGCCCAGCAGGGGCCGGATCTGGCTGCACGGACAGGAAGTGACCGGGCTCCCAGAGCACGACCGCACCGATCTGCGGCTGCGCCGCCTCGGCTACGTGTTCCAGGAATACGCCCTGCTGCCCGAGCTCACCGCCGCCGAGAACGTCTACCTGCCGGCCATGATGGCCGGCCAGCCGGGCCGGGCCTACCGCCTGCGCGCCGCCGAGCTGCTGAACCTGGTCGACCTCAGCCCGCGGGCGGGCCACCGGCCCAAGGAACTCTCCGGAGGTGAGCAGCAGCGGGTGGCGATCGCGCGGGCGCTGGTGAACGAGCCGGCCATCATCTACGCCGACGAGCCCACGGCCAACCTGGACACGCGGTCGGCGCAGACGGTCATGCAGACCCTGCAGAGGCTGAACCGCACCCTGGGAGTGACGGTGGTGTTCGTGTCCCATGATCCGGACGATGCGCAGTACGCCAGCCATCTCGTCCACCTCAGCGACGGCAAGCTCAGTCCGTGAGAGGCCTGCGCGTAGCACTGTTCCTGGCCGCCCGGTCGCTGGCCCGCAGCAACTACGGCATCGCGGTCGCGACCACGCTGATGATGCTGCTCATCTACATGAGCCTGCTGTTCCTGCCCTCGCTCATCCAGGGCGCGATCAACCGCGTGAATGCCCAGCTCGTCAACACGCTGACCAGCGACATCGTGATCACCCCGGCTGGCCGCACGGCCAGCATCGACAACGTCGGGCCCTATCTCGCCCAGATCCGCGGGACCACCGGGGTCAAGGCCGCCACCGGCGTCTATCGCGTCGGCACGCAGGTGTCGTACGGGGCCAGGTCCGGCTCGTGGCCGGTGGAGGCGATCGACCCGGTCAGCTACCGCGCGGTGTTCACCACCCTGGGCAACATCGTCGAAGGCCGGGCCCTGACCCCGCAGGACACCAACCAGGGGCTACTGGGAATCGGCATCGCCGGCGCCGGCGAGACCGACGTCCGCGGGTACCGGGCCTCCCTGCAGACCGTGCACGCGGGGGCCAGGGTCAGCGTCACCCTCGTCAACGGCCGCAGCGTGACCCTCACCGTCATGGGCATCTACAACAACCAGTTCCCGCAGTCAGACAGCGACGCCTACCTCACCATGACCGAAGCGGACCGGCTGCTGCCCGCCAGCCGGGACCGCGCCACCGCCATCTACGTGCGCACCCGCAGCGGGGTCGACGTGAGCCGGGAGGTCAGCCGGCTGGCTTCCCTGCGCAGCGGGATGAACTTCCAGACCTCTGCGGACCTGGGCGCCGCCGTCCAGGACCAGACGGCGGCCTTCCGGCTGATCAGCAACATCCTCAAGATCGTCTCCCTGCTGACGGCCGCCATCACCATTTTCACGATCACCTACATTGATCTGGTCAACAAGCGCCGGCAGATCGGCATCGAGCGGGCCATCGGCATCAAGTCGAGGGCGATCGTGTTCAGCTATGTCCTCAAGGCCTGGGCCTATGCCCTGGCCGGCGTGGGCACGGGGTTCGTCCTGTTCCGCTACGCGGTGACGCCTGTCGTGGCCAGCCACCCGTTCCATTTCCCGAATGGGCCGGTGACCCTGGCCACCACCTGGAACGAGATGATCCGGGACCTGATCATCCTGATCGTCGTGGCCACGCTGGCCGCGCTGGCCCCGGCCATCCGGTCGGTCCGGATCCGGATCCTGGACGCGATCTGGGGCACCTAGCCCGGGAGGCAGGCTTCTGCGCCCTGGCTGGCCAGGGTGGCGAGCGGGCAGACGCCCGCGAGCGGGTAGTAGGCGCCCATGACCGCGGCGGCCGTGGCCGCGCTGGCGTCCGGCGGTACGTCCTGGATGGCGTGGGTGAAGCCCGGCGCCACGACCATGTTGCGCAGCATGAGTGACACCGGCGCGGTCGGCTGGGCGGCGGAGAAGGGCAGGAACGTCACGCCGCGGAGGGCCTGCACGGCCGCCCGCTGGGATTCGGTGCCGACCACGTACGTGTAATAGCCGCGGCCGTCGAGTCTGGTCGTGGTGTCATGACGGCATCCGGCGTCCACCTTCCCGCTGGGCAGCGGGTTCACCACCAGGGGAAACGGTTGCTCGTCCAGGTTGACGCACATCGAGTAGTACCGCATGTCCTCGCGCGGGCCCGGCCACGGAGCGGGGTGCGACCCGATGGCCGTGGTGGGCGCCCTGCCCCGGATGACGACCACCTCGCCGTCGCTGGGCGGGATGACGCTGGCGATCAGGTAGGCGGAGTCGGCGTTCGCGACGATGCCGCCGCCGACGCCCGGGTTGGGGGCGAAAACGACTCCGTCGCTGGCGGGACCGGCCGGGGCCGGGGCCGGCCCGGTCGCGGAGACGCCGGTGGTGGCGGCGCAGGTAGGAAGTTGCTGGGAGACGCCGCCGAGGGTGAACGTGACGGCAGGCCGCGGCACCGCGGCGAAGTCCCGGTGGGCTGGCAGGTAGACGCGGTAGAGGATGTAGCCCGTCCCGCTGGTCACGCCCGCGGGGGCGAGGGGCAGTGTGTTGGCCTCGCCGGGGGCCACGTCCTGGCTCACGGTCACCGTGAAGCTCCCGCCGGGCCGGGCCCGGTGCTGCCAGGGATTGACGCTTCCCGGGTCAGGCTGGATGAGGTAATCGGTAAGGGCCGACGTGACACCGTTGGTGGTGAACAGGCCGCCCCCCGGCTGGTAGACCTGCAACGAGGTGTACCTGCTGTCGGGATACTGCCCGGACAGCGTGATGACCAGGCCGCTGCGGACCGGGAACGGCAGGACCCAGTAGGCGGCCGCGGAGTCGGGATACAGCTCGTTCTGGGCGCCCGCGGAGATCTCCGTCCCCCAGGCACACGCGGGCGCCGCCGCGGCCGCTGCGGCGGCCGGAGCGCCACCCGGGGCGGCAGCCGCCAGGGCAGGCGCGGTGAGCGCGGCGGCCGCCACGGCGATGACGGCCGCGAATGAGCGCGCGCGAACTGTGCTGGGCCGCATGGCGAAACTCCAGTAACCGTGGCTATACCGCAAAGGGGCAAGAACCGTAATGGCCTGGCGGATCAGCCATTATGCAGGACGTTTTCCTGGGGCCCATGGTACGAGGTGATCAGCCTGGCTGGAAGGGCGGCGAATTGGACGCCAGGACGCGGGCGGGCTCGGCCCCCTGGGTCCTGCCCGGCGTCCCGGCGGGCAGGACGACCCGGACGATCAGGCCACCGCCTTCACGGGATTCGGCCAGCACCCGTCCGCCGTGGGCCCGGACGACCGACCGGACGATGGACAGGCCCAGGCCGACACCCTCGCGGCCGGGGTCCCGGCCCGGGCCGAGCCGCCGGAACGGCTCGAACAGCGCACTGATCTGCCCGGGCGGCACGACGGGCCCGCTGTTGGCCACACGCAGTTCGGCCTCGCCGGACTGCGCACGGGCTGTGGTGGAGACCGTCACCCAGCCGCCGGGGTGGTTGTGCCGGAGGCCGTTGCGGACCAGGTTGAGGGCCAGGTGCTCGAGCAGCACGGGATCGCCCACGGTGCCGGCCGGATCCGGTGTGGCGTCCACGGTGACCCGCGCGGCCGCCGCCTCCCCGGCCGTCTGCTCGACGGCGTCGGCGGCGACGTCCGACAGGTCGACCGGCACCCGCGTGATGGCCTGGCTCTCGCTGCGGGCCAGCGTGAGCAGGCCGTCGATGATCAGCTCGCTGCGCGCGTTGGTGGCCAGCACCGTGTCCACGAGTTCGCGCAGTTCCGCGGGTACCCGCCCGGACGCCACCGCCACCTCGAGCACGGTGCGGTTGGTGGCCAGGGGCGTGCGGAGCTCGTGCGAAGCGTGGGCCGCGAACTGGCGCTGGCCCTCGAAGGACACGTCGAGGCGCTCGAGCATGACATCGAAGGTGTCCGCGAGCTCCTTGACCTCGTCAGCGGGGCCGGCCAGCCCGATCCGCTCGCGCAGGTTGCCATCGGCCGCGCGGCGGGCGGTCTGGGTGATACGGCGGACCGGGCTGAGCGCCCGGCCGGCCATGACCCATCCGAAGGCGCCCGCGACCACGGCCAGCGCGGCCAGCGCGAGCAGGCACTCATCCACCAGGGTGGTGAGGGCCCGGGCCCGGTGATGATCGAACCTCCGCCGGATCGCCGTGACGTCAGGCAGCGTGAGCCGGGCTCCCGACCGGAGATGGATCACCGTGTGCGGCCCGGGATTCTCCGAGCCGCTCAGAATGTTGGCTACGGCCTTGCCGCCGGGATAGCTGTTCTTGAACAGGACGTACAAGATCGCGATCAGGGCCGCCCCGGCCAGCAGGAACATGCCGCCGTACAGGACGGTGAGCCGGGCCCGGATGCCGAGTCTGGAGAGTGCGGGCACGGCGGCGCGCCTCATGGGATGCGGTACCCGGCGCCGGGGACGGTCTCGATCAGCGGCGGCTCGCCCAGCTTTCTGCGGAGCGTCATGATCGTGACCCGGACGACGTGGGTGAACGGGTCGATGTTCTCGTCCCAGGCCTTTTCCAGCAGCTGCTCGGCGGACACGATGGAGCCGCCGCACCGGAGCAGTTCCGCGAGAACCGCGAGTTCCTTGTGCCTCAGCGGCAGCGGCCGGCCATTTCTGGTGGCTTCCTGGCGGGCCGGGTCGAGCCGGATCCCGGCCCGCTCGAGGACCGGCGGATCGGGGGGGCGGGCCCGCCGCCCCAGGGCCCGGACCCGGGCGACGAGCTCGGCGAATGCGAACGGCTTGGCCAGGTAGTCATCGGCGCCGAGACCGAGTCCCTCGACCCGGTCGAGCAGTTCCCCGGCGGCCGTGAGCATGAGGATCCGCACCATGGCCCCGCTGCTGGCCAGTGACCGGCAGATGTCGTCGCCGTGGACCAGGGGAAGATCGCGGTCCAGGATCACCACGTCGTAGTCGTTCACGGCCAGCTGTTCCTCCGCCGTCGCGCCGTCGAACGCCACGTCTGCGGCTATGGCCTGGTCACGCAGCCCCGCAGCGATCGCCTCGGCGAGAGGCTGCGCGTCCTCCACCACAAGTACCCGCACCTGACTCCTCCCGCCAGCCAGCGGACCGTACCTCACCCAGCGTGACGAGTTTCCCCCGCGCCCCGTCAGTTCCGCGTAAAACCGGGCGTTGACACTGGTTTTACCGCCGCTCCGCTGAACTGTCACACCGAGGCGGCCCGCACCGCGTGGGCCCCCGGACCAAGGACAGGAAGGGAACCCCCTTGACCAGGAACAGGCGGCGGTCTGGCCGGCTCGCGGCGGTCAGTCTGGCCATACTCCTCGTGCTCACGCTGGCGGCCTGCGGCAGCTCCTCTGGCAGCGGCAGCACGGGCAGCGGCAGCCATGCCATTGCCGGATCTTCGCTGCCGCCAGCTGTCGTGAAAGCCCTGAACCAGCTCACCACGTGCCTGGGCGCCCACGGCGTGAAAGTGCCCTCCCCGATCACCCGGCGGGGCGTCCGCACCACGATCCGGGACCTCCCCTCGGCTAAGCGCTCGTCCGTGATCACCGCCTGCCAGACCCAAGTCGATGCGCTCCTGGCCCTGCGGCCGGGGCACTGACCGGGAGGCGGCGCATGTTTTTCACATATCTCCGGCGCGAGCTGCGCCGGCGCTTGCGGCAGGCGATTTTCATCGCGCTCGGGCTGGCGGTGGGAATCGGCCTGGTGATCACGGTAACGGCGGCCTCGGATGGCGTGAAGAATGGCCAGGCCGCGGTCCTGCATTCGCTGTACGGGGTGGGCACGGACATCACCGTGACCCAGCCTCCGGTGGCGGGGGCGAGCCGGGCGACCACCTTCGGCTTCCGCCAGCAGATCCAGGCGTTCCGCCGGGGGCAGATCGCCGCGGGCACGAAGATCAACATCAACAACCTGGTGAACACCCAGTACGGGACGCTCAAATCTGGTTCCGTCGCCACGGTAGCCGGGCTGCACAACGTGCGCAGCGCGGTGGGGGGGCTCACCCTCAATGACGTCACCGTGACCGGCACGGTCCCGGCGGTCAAGTCCGGCAGCGGCAGCCTCGCGTCGAGCTTCACCACGAACTCGTTCACCGTCGAAGGCGTGGACGTGTCCAACACCTCGCTCGGCGCGCTGAGCGCCGCCAAGCTGACCGCGGGCACCGGCTTCACGCCCGGCGAGGCCAAGGCCGACGACGCGGTGATCGATTCC
The DNA here is from genome assembly GCA_963723595.1 of uncultured Actinomycetes bacterium. Taxonomy (GTDB): domain Bacteria; phylum Actinomycetota; class Actinomycetes; order Streptosporangiales; family Streptosporangiaceae; genus RYN-230. The sequence goes on along the minus strand of CAVRRQ010000006.1, from coordinate 235,213 downwards.
AACTACGCACAGCAGAACAAGCTGAAGGTCGGTAACACGGTCGCGGTGGGCGGCACCACCTTCAAGGTCATCGGTATCGCCGGAGTGCCCCAGGGCGGCAGCCCGCCGGACGTCTACATCCCGCTGACCCGCGCCCAGGCCCTCGGCAAGACCTCCGGGGCCAGCCTGTCCAGCAAGGTGAACACGATCTACGTGTCGGCTGCCAGCGCCACCACCATCCCGGCGGTCCAGACGGAGATCGCCAAGGCCCTCCCGAAATCCACCATCACCGACCAGGACAACCTGGCCAGCCAGGTGAGCGGGTCGCTGGCCAGCGCGTCCAGCCTGGCCAACAACCTCGGCAGGTGGCTGTCGGTGGCGGTGCTGATCGCGTCGTTCCTGCTGGCCAGCCTGCTGACCATGGCGGCGGTCGCCCGCCGGGTGCGGGAGTTCGGCACGCTCAAGGCCCTCGGCTGGCCGAGCTGGCGGATCATCCGCCAGGTTATGGGTGAGTCGATCACGATCGGCATCATCGGCGGGGCGGCGGGCGTGGCATTGGGGTACGCCGGCGCCACGCTGATCGACAAGCTGGCCCCGAAGCTGTCCGCGACGGTCGGCGCGAGCAGCGCCGCCCCGGCCGCGGGGGCCGGCGGAGGCGCCCTTGGGTCGCTGCTGCACAACACCCCTCACACGGTGTCGGTGACCCTGACCGCGCCGGTCACGATCAGCGTGATCGTGCTGGCCGTGCTGCTCGCCATCACCGGCGGCCTGATCGCCGGGATCTTCGGCGGGTGGCGGGCGGCCCGGCTCCGGCCCGCGGCCGCGCTGGCCAAAGTTGAATGACCCGGCGGACCGAGAGAGGACCCCGATGTACAAGCTGTCTGGTGTCGTGAAGAACTACAAGAAGGGCAAGAGCACGGTGCACGCGCTGCAAGGCGTGGACCTGGTCATCGAGGATGCGGAGTGGCTGGCCATCCAGGGCCCGACCGGCCACGGCAAGTCCACCCTGCTCCAGCTCCTCGGCGGCCTGGACCGCCCGTCCGCGGGCACGGTGGACCTCGATGGCGTGAACCTGAGCCGGATGCGGGAGTCCAGGCTCACGAAGGTCCGGGCCCGCTCGATCGGGTTCATCTTCCAGACCTTCAACCTCATTCCCACGCTGAACGCGGCGGAGAATGTCGAGGTCGCGCTGGTCCCGCTCAGGGTCAGCGGCGCGGCGCGGCGGGCCCGCGCGGAGCAGGCGCTGCGGTCCGTCGGGCTGGACGACCGGCTGCGTCACCTGCCGTCTGAGCTGTCCGGCGGTCAGCAGCAGCGGGTCGCGATAGCCCGGGCGCTGGTCAAGGAACCCAGCGTGCTGCTCGCCGACGAGCCCACCGGAAACCTCGACGAGGGAACCCGCGACGAGATCATCGACCTGCTGGAGAACCTGTGGGTCGAACGGGGCCTGACCATGGTGCTGGTCACCCACGACAGCACGGTGGCCGGCCGGGCCCAGCGGCTCGGCCAGATGAAGGACGGGCGTCTCACCGTCACGCCGGCCGCGGGCCAGGCCCGCCAGCCCAGCCCCCGCCCCGCCGTGGGGTAGGCGGCGCGATGCGGTCCGTGGTGCGCCTGGCCGGCCTGCCGGCCAGGCGTGCTGCCTTACTCAGGCAGCAGCGCCATGCCCGCGGTGAACCCGGCGAGCGCCCCGATCTGCGGGATCGGCAGGTGCAGGAAGATGCCGGCGGCGAGGGCCGCCACCCCGCCGGACAGGGCGTGCGAGTGCCCCAGCATCAGCATGCCGGGCAGACTGCGCGCCGCTCCCGCACGCCGGCGCACCCGGTCCCCGCCCCGTAGGACCGCCCTCAGTCGCCGCAACGAAAACCGCCCCGGCCCGGTCACCCGCGCCAGAGCCGTCATTGATCATGGCCATGGGCCACGTTTCCCGTGAATGGTGCGTTTTTCCGGGGTGTCTGGCCGGTTCGGCGAGCGTTTCGCGGGAAACGTGGACGGGAGGTGCCAGTGTGACGGACGAGTGACCCCGGCGGGCACGGGCCGCGTCAGGGCTCACGGCGGAGGGGCGGGCGGGCGTGTGCGCCACCCGGCACGCCGGCCGGATCCGGTAGCCGGGCGGTGTCGGCGGCCACTTCGGGCCGCGTCTGCGGGCCGTGCCCGTTGACGTTCTCCTGGCTGGCGAACTGGGTGTGATAGAGGCTCGCGTACAGCCCCCCGGCCGCCAGCAGGTCCGCGTGCCGGCCACGCTCGGTGATCCGCCCGCCGTCCATGACCAGGATCTCGTCCGCCTCGCGGATCGTGGACAGGCGGTGCGCGATGACCAGGGAGGTCCGGCCGGTGAGCGCGGCCTTCAGGGCCCGCTGCACCGCCGCCTCGGACTCCGAGTCCAGATGCGCCGTGGCCTCGTCGAGGACGACGATCGACGGCGCCTTCAGCAGCAGCCGCGCCACCGAGATGCGCTGCTTCTCGCCGCCGGACAGCCGGTACCCGCGGTCGCCCACGATCGTGTCCAGCCCGTCGGGCAGGCTGGAGATAAGGTCCCAGATCTGGGCCGCCCGGCACGCCTCGATCAGCTCGTCCTCGGTCGCGTCCGGCTGCGCGTAGGCCAGGTTGACCCGGATCGTGTCGTGGAACATGTGCGCGTCCTGGGTGACCACCCCGGCCACCGCGTGCAGCGACTCCAGCGTGACGTCACGCAGGTCATAGCCGCCGATGCGCACCGAGCCCTGGTCCGGGTCGTACAGCCGGCTGACCAGGTGGGTGGTCGTGGTCTTGCCGGCCCCGGACGGGCCGACCAGCGCGGTGAGCGTGCCCGTGGGCACGCGGAAGCTGACCTCATGCAGCACGCCGGCGGACGACGTGTCCACGCGCTCGGGGATCCCCCGCCGCCGCATGATCGCTTCCAGCGAGGCCAGGGCCACGTCTTTCGCGGCCGGATAGCGGAACGCGACCCCCGCAAACTCGATGTCCGGTGCGGCACCGTCACCGCCGTTCGTGCGGGGCAGCGCCACCGCGCCCGGCCGCTCCGCGACCAGCGGCTTGAGGTCCAGCACCTCGAAGACCCGGTCGAAGCTGACCAGGGCCGTCATCACCTGCACCTGCACGTTGGTCAGCTGGCCGATCGGCGCGTACACCCGCAGCAGCAGGGTGCTCAGCGCCACCAGGGTGCCGAGCTGGAAGGCACCCCGGATGACCAGGGTGCCGCCCACCCCGTAGACGACGGCGGTGGCCAGCGCGGCGAGCAGGGTGAGCACGATGACCAGCGTCTGGCCGTACATCGCGGTGACCACGCCGATATCCCGGACCTTGGCCGCCCGGTCGGAGAACAGGTCCGACTCTTCCCGGGGCCGGCCGAACAGCTTGACGAGCATCGCCCCGGCCACGTTGAAGCGCTCGGTCATCATCGTTCCCATGGCCGCATCCAGTTGCATCCCCTCCCGGGTCAGCCGCTGGAGCTTGCGCCCGATCATCCGGGCCGGGAGCAGGAAGAGCGGGATGAGGACCAGCGCGATGAGGCTGATCTGCCAGGACAGGTAGAACATGGTGATCAGGATGACGGCCAGGGACAGGACGTTGCCCACCAGGCTGGACAACGTCACCGTGATCGCCTGCTGCGCCCCGATCACGTCGGTGTTCAGCCTGGACACCAGCGCGCCCGTCTGCGCCCGGGTGAAGAAGGCGATCGGCTGCTGCTGGACATGGCTGAACACCTGGGTGCGGAGGTCGTAGACCACGTCCTGGCCGATCCGCGCCGAGAACCAGCGGATGGCGTAACCAAGGAAAGCGTCGAATACCGCGACGCCAGCGACCGCGACCGCGATCCCGACCACCACCGCCTCGTCATGGGGCAGGATTCCCCGGTCGATGATCGCCCGCAGCAGCAGGGGGTTGACGACGGTAATCACCGCGTCAAGGCTGGTGGCCAGCAGGAACACGGCCAGGTGCCGGCGGTGCGGCCGGACGTAGGTCAGGATCCTGCGGACCGTGCCGGGTTTGAGTTTCTGCTGGGTGATGGACGCGTCCTGGTTGCGGAAGGCCCGCATCATCCGCACGTTGCCCTGGGGATACATGACCGTGGACCTCCGGGTTCAGAGCGGTTCGGGTGCAGAGCGGTTCGGGGCAGAGCGGTTCGGGATCAGAGCGGGATGTTGCCGGGCCGGCCGCGGCCCGGCGTGGCGGCCGCCGTCGCCGGGGCGGTCACGCGGGGGCCGCCGAGCGCTTCTTCGGCGGGCTGACCTGGTCCGCGACCTGCGCCGCCCACCCGGACGGGTCGGCGAACCCGATGAACCGGCCGAGTTCGGCCAGCTGGGTCACGGGGTCGGCGAGGATGTCCTCGTAACGCACCCGGAGCAGCTCGCGCGGCTGGAGATCGGCCAGCGCCTGCTCGGCTGAGCCGTTCATCTGCGCGATCGTGGTCTCGTAGAAGCCCAGGTCGTAGTCCAGTTCCCGCAGGGTCTGCGCGGTCAGGTTCTCCGGCAGGAGGCGCCGCATCTCGTCGGGCAGCTCGGCCGGGAGGGCCCGCTCCAGGACCCGGACGTAGGGATCGGCGCCGTACCGCTGGTGGAACTGGTTCCGGATCGCGGACAGCTGGAACACCGGGTGCTTGCTCATCGACAGCGCCGTGTCCGCCGTATTGCGGGTCAGGTAGATGACCTTGGCGTCGGGATTCACCGACAGCCAGGGATAGGCCACCATGCTGGACGCGCCGGTCCGCTCCACCCAGCGGCGCCGTCCCTCCAGCTCGGCCACCAGGTCCAGCAGCATCCGGTGATGCAGGCCGACCGGCTGGGCCGGGAACTGCGGCACCTTGACGGCCAGCTGGTCGAACAGGCGGTCCGGGTCCGGCACGATTTTCGGCAGGGCGATGCGGAGGATCGGGGGCACCCGGGTCTTGTCGACGGCGTAGCGCCCGTTGTCCGGATAGGAGTACTGCCGGCCGGTGAGCCCGATCCTGGTCAGCAGGTGCCCGTGCTGCGCGCCCGGCTGGCTCAGCATCGACCAGTACTGGGCGCCGGTGAACTCGTTGAGCGGCTGGACGAGGAGACGGCCCCGGATCGGTGACAGGGACTCCGACACCGACAGGGTCTCGGGCTCGTGAGTGATCAGGTCCGAGAGCATGGTCGATCCGCACCGGCCGGTGCCGATGATGATGCAGCGGCCGACGTCCGGGCCTGCCGTGGCCGGCTCGCCGCCGCCTGCCTGGGCGGGCTCGCGGACCACGGCGCCCGGCGCCCGGCGGCCCTGTCCCGCGTGGGCGGCGAGGAACGGGGTGATCAGCGCGTCCACCTGGTCAGGGTGGGTCAGGCAGGGAAAGTGGCCGGCGTTCGCGAGTTCCCCGAACCGCGCGTCCGGGATCACTTTCACCAGCACCTGGGCATCCTCGGCGGGCACCATCGTGTCCAGTTCGCCCCGCAGGACCAGCGTGGGGGCGGCGATCTGCGGGAGCCGGGCGTACAGGCTCGGCAGGTACTTCATGCCCTCCAGGTAGATCAGGCCGAACCGGGGATCCATGCTCTCGCAGCGCAGCAGCAGGTCCTCCAGGCCGGCCCGCCCGGCCGGCGGCGCCTGGCCGGCCCGGCTGGCGTCGTACATGCGGTCGAACTCCTCACGCATGATCGCCGTCAGCGGCCGCGGTCCGCCCGCCCGCGCCCCGGCCCGGTACGAGCAGTCGACGAGGACCAGCGAGGCGCATTCGGTCCGGTGCTGCAGCGCGAATTCCTGCGCGAGCAGACCGCCGAACGAGTTACCCACGACGTGGAAGGGCGGCGGGACGGCGAGCTCGGTCAAGACGGTGCGGTACAGCCGGGCTATCCCGCTCAGCGTGGGGTCCGCCGCCCACGTCGAGGCGCCCACGCCCGGGTTGTGCATGCAGATCACCCGGTACCGCTCAGCCAGGCTGGCGAACTGCCGGGCGAAGACGCCCGCCCCGACGTTGATCGGGTGCATGAGGATCAGGGAGGGGCCGTCACCGGCGGTGAACACCTCGACCTCGCCGCCGGGGAACCGGAGCACGCTCTGGCGGGCGCCCGGCGCGATCTCGCTGAGCACGGCCGCGTTCTCGTCCCTGGGCGGCTGCCGGTCAGCGGGACTCTCCAGCTCAGCGAGGGGCGCTTCCTCATCGAGCAGCACGGTACGCAGCATCTGCGACGCCTGCCGCTCAGCCTCGTTAAAACCGTTAGAGAGCGCACGGCCCGCGCCCGGCGCCTGCGAGCCGTCCTGGTCGAGGACACCCGCGACGTAATCGACCAGCTCGCCGACCCGGATGTCGCTGATCGGGCCGGGATCACGTCCGGCGAGAAACGGCACCACGTTGGCTTCCGGCCCGAAACGGGCCTGCAGGCGGCCACTCAGGTTGGCCAGGGCCAGGCTCTCCAGCCCCAGATCCGCACCGAACCTGGTGTCCATGGTGATCTCCTCACCGGGCAGCAGACTGTCCGTGAGAGGCCGGAGCAACCCGGCGATCTCGGTGAGAATGTGCGTCCGGTCGGCGCTCATGCGTAGGTCCTCCCTAGTACTTTTTCCGCAAATTTTTCGCTGCGTGTCACGTCAGGGCGGCCTGGCCGGGCGGCGCCGCTCATGTCCAGGCCACGGCGTAGCGCCGCGGGGTGATTTCGGGCGGGGTGCTGATGTCGCGGTAGCTGACCTCGAACCGGCCGTCCGGGCCGTGCACCGTGATGGCGGACGAGGTGGCGGCCGTGACGACCGGCGGGCTGTCCGCCCCGGCGGTCCCCAGGGCCTTGGCCGCCGCTTCCCTGGCGGCCGCGAAACGGGCCAGCCACACCAGGCGCTCAGCCGCTGGCCCGGCAGCGTCCCCCACGGCCCCGTACTGGAAGGCCCCGAGCTGGAAGGCCCGGTCCAGCAGGACCTGGTCGAGCACGGCCAGTTCCGGGCCGGACAGGCCGGGGGGCGGCGTGAGCTTGGGGTCGCCGCCGATCTCGGCCACCCCGATGCCTACGCCAGGGACACCGCGATGCGCGGCGGGCCGGGCGATGGCCACCCCGAGATGCCGGGCCGTCGCGGAGGAGATCTGGTAGCCGGGGATGGTCAGCCCGGCCCAGCCCCGCACCTGGGGACGGCCGTCCGCCCCGTCGCTGACGCTGACCTCGATGGGGAAGACTTCCCGGTCCGGGGCGGCCTCCCAGAGCTGGTAGCGGACCACGTCTTTCACCGCCAGCCGGCTCAGCAGCCAGCCCTTGCGCGAGACGACAGGCTGCCGGTCGTATTCGGCGTACCCGTCCGAGCCCAGCACCAGGCTGACGATCGAGTTCTGCGAGGCGGGGTCGGGCCAGTAGTCGAAACTGGCCACCCAGCCTTCCGGCTGCCGCACCGCGAACGCGTTACGTCCCGGGGCGGTCTCGGCCGCGCGGGACCGGGGATGGCTGTCGAAACGCCGGGTGGCGCAGTCACTGACCTGGGCCCAGACCCGGCCGCCGGAGACGTACTGGAGGTCGGCGATGGCGCTGCGCTCGTTCACGGTATGGATGCGGGCCACGCACTCGAGCTCGTCTCCCGGCGGCGGCGTCGGCCCGAAGAACCGGATCGAGCCGAAGCTGGTCGGGAACATGACGTTGCGGGCGGGCAGGATGACGTGCATCCAGTTGACGACCAGCTGCAAGCCGCTGTCGAGCAGCGCCCCCGGGGGCGATGGCACGCGCAGCCGCCCCCGGATATGGCGTTCCGCGACGGCGTGCACCGCCGTGACGCCGCGGTACATCGGCCCGTGGAAGAGGACGCGCCGGGCGTACATGTCCGCCACGCTGAGCGGGCTCGGGCCTTCCGTGGCCGGGTCCTGGTGCCACCGGGCCGGCGGATCCGCCGGGTAGTGCGCGGCGGTCCGGACCGTGGCCCGCGCGTAGGCCCCGAAGGCCACGTCGAACTCGGCGGCCCCGGCGCGCTTGACCTGGATGTCCACGTCGGGTGGCGGCTCGACCAGCACCCAGGTCCGGAACCGCGCGTCGTCCACACCGATGACCGTCATCCCCCCCGCCGCGGCCTGCACGGCGTCGATCATGTGCTGGATGATGGTGGTCGCCGGCATCACCGGGTTGAAGTCCGCGACGTGAGGCCAGGTCGGCCGGCTGCGGGTTGAACGAGTGATCCCTCAGGTACGGCATGTCAGCGAGGCTGACCCGCAGCACCGAGGTGCGGACGGCGCCCTCGGGGAGGGGAGCCGCCGGAGCGGGGCCGCCTCCGGGAAGGGGAGCCGCGGCGCCGCCCGGAAGGGGAGCCGCCGCCGGCGCGGGGCCGCCCTCGCCGGCGGGGAGCGGGCCCGCGGCCCGGGACGGGGGGCGGGGGACGCCGGTCCCGGCCCGCTGCCCGGCGGCCGAGACCACCGCGGCCGCCGCGCTCGCGGCCTCCTCCAGCAGGGCGGCGAGCTCGGCCGTCACGGACGGCGACCCGGCCAGGTCCAGGCTGGACAGGAGCGAGGGCCGGGGCGTGGCCGGCCCGGCCAGGCCCGCGGGGCCGGCCACCAGAGGCCCGGCCGCCGGCGGCGCCATGGCCGCCCGGTCGATGAGCAGGCCGGCGCCCTCCCCCAGGGTGATCCGCTCGGTGCCCAGCTCCACCCGGATCGGCATGCTGCGGGCCGCGGCGGCCGCGCGGGCGGGCGCGGGCCTGGCCGCCGGGTCCAGGGAGGTCAGGTCGGGGGCGTATCCCTCGACCCACAGCGCGGTAGCCACCCGCTGCAGCTGGGCGAGGCCACTGCGGGAAGCTACGTTCACCGGGATCGTGAGGTGGTCCCGGCCGCGCAGGTTGTCCGTCACGAGCGACGCGAGCTGACCGGACCCGACCTGGAGGAACACCCGGAAGCCAGCGTCATGCATCGCGGCCAGGGTGCTGCGGAACCTGACCGGCTCCAGCAGCTGCCGGTACAGCAGCTCGATCCGCTCCTCCTCGCCGGCCGGGAACGGCGCCGCGATCGTCGCCGACCAGACGGGTATCTGGTCCGGCCCAGACTGGGGGTGCCCAGACTCCGAGTGCCCGGCCTGCGGCCTGGTGCCCGGCCTGGTGCGCGACCGGATGTCCTCGACGACGGACCGGGCCTGCTCGACGGCCGGGGCGAGGTACGGGGTGTGCACGCCCGTGGTGAACGGCAGCGGGCGGCAGACGACGCCCTGGGCACCGAATTCCGCGGTGAGCCGCGCCACCTGCCCGGTAGGCCCGCACACGACACACTGGGCCGGAGCGTTGTCGATGGACACGACCACCCCGGGGTACTCACCGAGGCCGGCCGTGACCGCCTCGGCGCTGGCCCCGATCACGGCATGCAGCAGGTCCGTCCGCTCCCGGCCCGGGTCGAACATGAGCGCCGCCGTCTCGTCCAGCGTCGACTCATCGAGCAGCCCGGCGACCAGCAGGGCGGTCCATTCGCCGAGACTGTGCCCGGCCACCGCGTCCGGCCTGATCCGCATGCGCAGCAGGGCCTGGTGCAGCAGCCAGCCCAGCCCCATGGCCGAGATGAAGCGCCCGCTGAAATCCTGCTCGTCCGCCTCGGGCACGCTCAGGCCGAAGTGGGCTGCGACGTCCTGCACGCTGTGCGAGAACTCCGCCTCCAGCCCGGGGAAGATGAACGCGATGCGGCCGTGGCCGCCGGCCAGCATCGGCCGCGGGCTGAACCAGATGTCCCGCCCGCCCCGCCAGGCGGCCCCCGCGGCCACCACCTTCCGGGCGGCGGCGAGCCGGTCCGCGGTCGGATCGGCGATCCCGAGCCGGCATCCGCCGCCGGGCACCGAGACCGCGCCGTTCCTGGCCAGGTGCGTGCCGTGCGCCCGGACTTCCTGGTCATCCGCGGCCAGCAGCCGGGCCAGCGCCGCCGGATCCCCGGCGGCCAGCAGCACGATCTGGTCGGGCTCGCGGACCGCCGCCGCAGCCGGGGGTGCGCCTGCTGCCGGTAGCTGTGCTCCTGGTACCCGTGCTGCCAGTTCCGGGGACGCCGGTGCCTGGTCCGGGCGCCGCAGCCGGGGCCGGGGCCGGTCCGGCGCCTGCTCGACGATCACGTGCACGTTGATGCCGCCGAAGCCGAAGGCGTTGACGGCCGCCCGGCGCGGCCCGGCCTGGTCCCACGGCCGTGCGGTGGCGGCCGGCATGAAGCGGGTGCGGGCCATTTCCTCCCGCGGGCGGTCGCAGTGCAGCGTCGGCAGGAGGGTCCCGTTGGACACCGCGAGCACCGTCTTGACCAGGGAGGCGATCCCGGCGGCGGGCATCGCATGCCCGATCATGGACTTGACCGAGCCGATCACCGGCGGGGAGTTCCCCGGCCGCGGCGGCCCGAAAGCGTCCGCCATCGTGGCCAGCTCCGTGCCGTCGCCGGCTGGGGTCCCGGTCCCGTGCGCCTCCAGCATCCCCACCGCGTCCGGGGCCGCCGGATCCAGCCCGGCGGAGGCCCACGCCCGCCGGACCGCGAGCAGCTGGCCGGAGGTCTCCGGGTTGACCAGGCTGGCGGAGCGGCCGTCGCTGGACACGCCGACGCCGCGGAGCACCGCGTGGACCCGGTCACCGTCGCGGACCGCGTCGGACAGCCGTTTCAGCACCACCGCGCCGGTCCCCTCACCGATCAGCAACCCATCGGCGGCGGCGTCGAACGGCCGGATCTGCTGACGCCGCGACAGGGCCCGGAGCTGGCTGAACACCGACCAGAACGTGACGTCGTGGTTATGGTGCACCCCGCCCACCACGACCGCGTCCAGCCGGCCCCGCATCAGCTCGGCGATGCCGTGATCGACCGCTATCAGGGAAGAGGCGCAGGCGGCATCCAGGATGTACGCCGGGCCGCGGAGGCCGAGCCGGTTGGCGACCCGGGACGCGGTCAGGTTGGGCATCAGCCCGATCACGTTTTCCGGGTGATGCGGGCCGAGCCTTTCCACGATCCTGGCCCGCACCCGCTCCAGCTGATCTGGCCTCAATTCCGGGAGCAGCTCGTGCACGTAGCTGACCATCTGGTCCGGGAGCATGACCCGCAGGAAGAACTTGATGCTGGTCATGCTGCTCTGCCCCAGGCGCCCGAGGATGACCCCGACCCGGTCGCGGTCGGGCAGCCGGTCCATGCCCCCCGCGTCCGCGATGGCGCCGGCCGCCACCCGGAGGGCGAGGAGCTGTTCCGGTTCCGTCTCGGGGACCGACGCCGGCATGACGCCGTACGGCATCGGGTCGAAGTAGGCCAGGTTGTCCACGAACCCGCCCCGCCGGCAGTAGATGCGATTGGGCTGGTCCGCGTGCTCGGTGTCGTAGAACTCCGGCTCCCACCGGTTCGCGGGCACGTCGGAGATCGCATCGACGCCGTTGACCAGGTTGTGCCAGTACTCGTCCAGCGAGCCGGCCCCGGGCAGCAGCACGTCCATGCCGACGATGGCCACCGGCTCGGCCAGCTGCCCGGCTGTCCCGCCACCCGGCGGCCCGTTAGCCGGCATCGGGGACCAGCCCGGTGTAGACGACGGAGCGGAGCTCAGGGTCACCCCAGGCCAGCTCCTGCAGCACGGCCAGCGCACCACGCCGCGGGTCGATCATGCCGAGCCCGCGCCGCCCGTACTCCCGGCTGAGCTCAGGGGTGACCATGCCGGGATGGGTGCCGTCGGGCGCCCACGGTCCCCAGTGCACGGTCAGGCAGCGGCCGCCGGTACGGGACGCCCACGCCCGGCCGGCCGATTCCAGCGCGTCGTTGGCCGCCGCGTAGTCAGCCTGGCCCCGGCTGCCGAAGGTGGCGGCGATGCTGCCGTACAGGACCGCGAACGGAGGGGCGAAATCGTGCTCGGCCAGGGCGCCGAGCAGTAGCTCGGCCCCGCCCACCTTGGTCTGGAACACCCGGGTGAACGATTCCGGATCCTTGTCGGCGATCAGCCGGTCTTCGATGATGCCGGCGGCGTAGACCACCCCGTCGAGCCGGCCGTGGTCCTCCCGGATCAGCTTGAGCACCTGGTGGATGGCTTCCGCGTCCTGCGCGTCGGCGGGGTGGTAACGCACCGCGGAGCCAAGCTCACGCAGTTCCGCGAGCGTGGACTCGACCTCGCGGCGGGCCAGGATGTCCCGGGTGGCGCGCTCGATCTCGGCCGGCTTGCGCAGTCCCTGGCGGACCAGGGCCGCCCGCAGCGCCACCGCGTCCGGCGCCGAGGCGAGATCGCCCGGCAGCGGCTCGGGCGGCAGCTGGGTCCGCCCGGCCAGCTCGATCCGGCACCGGCTGGCCGCGGCGAGTTCCCGGGCGAGCAGGGCGGTGATGCCCCGTCCGCCCCCCACGAGCAGGACCACCGAATCACTGGTCAGGCCCATCGCGGCCGCGGCCGACGGGCCGGTGGCCGCCCCGTCCAGGCGGAGCTCGGCCGGGGCCAGCTCTACCCGGTGGCGTACGTCCCCGGCGTAGGTCACCGCTGGTTCATGCGTGCTGTCGCCCAGCTCGCCCAGGAGCAGCCCCGCGAGGTCGGCCGGCGGGGCCGCCCGGTCCAGCTCCACGTAACGGGCCAGCCCGTCCGGGTACTCCAGGGCTATGGCCCGGAACAGGCCGGTCAGGCCGGCCGCCGCGCCGTGGCCCGCGTAGCCGGCGGCCAGCAGCCAGCGCTGGCCGGTGCTGGCGCCGGAGCTGGTGGAGCCCGTCCCGGTCAGTGTGGCCTTGATGAGCGGGAACAGGGCGGGCGGCAGGGTGGCGGGGGTTTCGGTGAGGCCATCCAGGAGGATCAGGCCATCGGCTCCCTGGACGTCTTCCGCGGTGACCGCGGACATCCCGGCCGCCCGGACCTCCGCGCCCAGCTCACGGAGCTGGCCGGCGAGTTGCTCAGCGACCGGGGTATCGCCGGTGAGCAGGAAGCGTGCGCCGCCGAGCGATCCCGGCGGCTGCCCGGGGCCGTCGCACCGGGCCAGCCGGGGCAGGCTCCGTAAGACGGCCGCGCCCGCCAGCGCATCCTGGCCCGCTTCCGGCTCGCGGCCGGCTGCGAGTCGCGGCCGCGGCGGCCGGCTGCAGTCGCGGCCGCGGCGGCCGGCTCAGTCGCCCCGGCGGCCGGCTCCGTCGCGGCCGGCGCGGAGACTGCCTGCCCGAGCCAGTCGGCGATGGCCCGTACGGTGCGCGCCTTCACCAGGTCCTCGAACATGGACTCGGCCGTGTCGAGGGACAGCATGCCCAGCCGGGACGCCATTTCCCCGGCGATCTCGGCCCGCTTGATCGAGTCGATGGACAGGTCGGCCTCGAGATCGAGATCAGGATCGATCAGGTCCACGGGGTAGCCGGTGCGCTCGCTGATCAGGGTGAGCACCGTGCTCTGCAGCTCGGCGACGGTGGGCGGCGCGCTGGACACCGGCCCGGCGGCCTCCGCCGGCTCCGCTGGGACCGGGGGGACGGCCGCCGCGGCGGCCACGGGAACCGGTTCCGACACGACGACCGCGGCCGTGCGGACCGCACCGTTCCCGGCGGGCGGCCCGGCGGCCTCAGGCTCCCAGACCATGCGCCCGGCGGGCTGCCCGCCCAGGAAGGCCAGCATGATGTCGCGCTGTGCGGTGATCATCTCCCGGCTGGTGCGCAGGTACTCGGCCAGCATGGAGTCGGGGACGGCGGGGCGGTGAGAATTGGGTGCGGACACAGGGAACTCCTTGATCAGGCGCGCAGGGGTATTGGCACCGGGCAGGAATCCGCCGTTCATGTCGCGGATCAGCTGCCCGTTGACGGTCCACAGCGACCGCCCGTTGGTACGGGGCCGGCATCGGCCCGGGTCCTGCCGTGGAAAAGCCAGTTCAGGTTCACCGGCACTCCAGCGCAGGCGAGCTGGCCCGCAGTGGTCAGGAACCGGCGAAGCCCCTGCCCAGGGGGCCCATCGCAGGCCACGGCCAGGTGAGGCCGGTCACCCAGGACGGCGCGGACCAGGCCGGTGAGCACCTGGCCGGGACCGGCCTCCACGAACACCCGGGCCCCGGCCGCGTACATCGCCTCCACCTGGTCGCTGAACCGCACCGGCGCGCTGATCTGGGCCGCCAGTTCCGCGCGGATCAGCCCAGGGTCAGCGGGGTACGGTGCGGCGGTCCGGTTCGACCAGACCGGCCGGGAGGGCGCGGCTATCTCCCGGGTGGCGAGCGCGGCCGTGAACTGCGCGCTGGCCGCGGCGACCACCGGGCTGTGGAAGGCGCAGGCGACCGGCAGCAGGCGGCCTTTCAGGCCGGCCTCTGCCAGGGCGGCCAGCGCCTGGTCCACCGCGGGCGTAGGTCCCGAGATGACCACCTGGCCTGGCGCGTTGAGATTGGCCAGGGTCACCTCGCCGGTCAGCCCGCGGGCCTCGAGCGCCGCAGTGACCTCGCTGGCGGTTCCCGGGACCGCGGCCATGGTGCCGGGATCCTCGCCCGCCGCGGACAGGATGGCGGTGGCGCGGGCGTCGCTGAGGTCGAGCAGCGTCAGGGGATCGAAGGCGCCCGCCGTGGACAGCGCCACGAGCTCGCCGTAGCTGTGGCCGCCCGACATGTCCGGGCGTATCCCGAGCCGGCCGAGCAGATGACTGACCGCCAGCCCGCAGATGCCCAGCGCCGGCTGGGCGATCCTGGTGTCACGGAGCTGGTCCGATTGCTCGCGCTGGCGGGCCGGGTCAAAGGCCGTGACGGGAAGCAGCTGGTCCGCCCAGCGCCGCCCGATCTCCAGGTAATGCCGCAGCTCCGGGAAGGTCACGAACAGCTCGCCGAGAGCCCCGGTGCGCTGGCTGCCCTGACCGGGGAACAAGAAGGCGACGGCCGGCAGCTGCGCCTCGCCGGGGGCCGGCGGCTGGATGAGTGGCGGCTGGGCCGGCGGCGGCTGGATCAGCGCCGCGGCGGGATCGTGCTCGCCGGCCAGCGCACGCTCCAGCAGCCGCCCGAGTTCGGGCACATCGCGGGCCACGAGTGCGACCTGGACCGGCCCGGCCGCGGCTTCCGCATCCAGGGCGGCGCGGGCCGCCAGTTCCCGCAGCACCGCGCCGCCGGGCCGGGCGGCCGCGGCCGCAGCCGCGGCGGCCAGCCGCTGGACGGCCCGGTGGGCGGTGGGGCGATCGGGGCCGCGGAAGCAGAACAGCTCAGCCGGCCACTCGCTCGCCGCATGGCGGGGAACCGGGCTTCCGGCATGGCCGCCCAGGACGACGTGGAAGTTCGTGCCGCCGAATCCGAACGCGCTGAGGCCGGCCACGCGCTCCGCCGGGGGCGCCAGCCACGGCCGCGGTTCCTTCAGGAAGGCGAACGGGCTGGTCTCCGGGTCCCAGGCCTTGTTCGGGCTGGCCAGGTTGCTGGTCGGCGGCTGGACCCCGTAGTAGACGCCCAGCGCCGCCTTGATCAGGCCCGCCAGGCCCGCCGCGGACTTGGTGTGCCCTATCTGGGACTTCACCGAGCCCAGGACGCAGCCGCCGGGCCGGGCCCCGGATTCGGTGAAGACCTCGGTCAGGCTGTCCAGCTCGGTCTGGTCTCCCAGCAGCGTCCCGGTGCCATGGGCCTCCACCAGTCCCACCTCGGCCGGCGAGATGCCGGCCTGCCGGTACGCGCGCCGCATGGCCCGGATCTGCCCGGCCACCCGCGGCGCGATGAGGCTCCTGGCCCGGCCGTCGCTGGCGGCGCCCAGTCCCCTGATGACCGCGTAGATCCGGTCGCCGTCCCGTTCGGCGTCGGACAGCCGCTTGAGCGTGATGCAGGCGACGCCCTCACCGAGGGCGGTACCGTCCGCCTCGGCGTCGAAGGTGGCGATCCGCCCGCGGGGGGACAGCGCGTACACCGACCCGAACATGAGGAAGTCACCGATGGAGTTGTGCAGGTCAACGGCTCCGCACAGCATCATGTCGACGCTGCCGGTGGACAGCTGCTTGCAGGCCACATCGAGGGCGGCCAGGGAGGCCGCGCAGGCGGCGTCCACGGTGTAGTTCGTGCCGCCCAGATCGAACCGGTTGGCGATCCGCCCGGCCACCACGTTCGACAGGTGACCGGGAAAGGTGTCCTCCGTGAACGTGGGCAGCTGCTCGTCCAGTTCCGGGGGGAGGTCGCCCAGGTAGGCCGGCAGCAGCGCGCGCAGGGCCAGCGCCCCGCCGTCGTCGGAGCCAGGCTCAGCGGCGAACACGACCCCGGTCCGGGAGTGGTCGGCGCCGGGCTCGTCGTAGGCGTACCCCGCGTCGTTGAGGGCCTGGTTCGCGACCTCCAGGGCCAGGAGCTGGCTGGGATCGATACTCCCCAGGGCGCTCGGGGGGATGCCGTAGCGGATCGGGTCGATGGGCACCGGCTGGAGGAAGCCGCCCCACTTGGACGTCACCCGCCGGCCGACCTTGGCCTCGGCGAAATCGGGGGTGTAGTAGGTCCCGGCGTCCCACCGTTCGGCGGGTACCTCGGTGAACTTGTCCTGGCCGCTGAGAATGGTGCGCCAGTAGCCCTGCAGGCCGGGGGACCCGGCGAACAGACCCGCCATCCCGACGATCGCGACGTCCAGCGGTTCGGCCGGCCCGGTGGGCCCGGCCTGGCCGTGCCCGGCGAGCAGCGGGCGCAGCTCGCCCCGGCGCGTGCCGTGGAAGCCGCTCGCGCCGTCGGTCACCCCGGCGTGCAGCGCGGCCACCGTGGTGACCGACTCACGCAGGACCGCGACCTGGCCGGCCATGTACAGGCCCTCGGCCGCCTGGGTTACCTCGCCGATGCCGGTGCCGTCGTGTTCCAGTCCCTTGCTGGCCAGCCGGAGCCGCCCGGTGTTCAGCATCTCCAGGCTCATCCAGATGTCCCGGCTCTCCGCGCCGGCCGCCTCGAGCTCCGCCCGCTGCCGGGCGAACTCGTTGACGAAGGGGGTACGCAGGGCGCGGGTCACGTGGCCGGGGGAGGTCTCCAGCAGCGCTGTTCCGTCCGATTCCAGCGCCATCCGCTGGAAGAGCGGCACGATCGCCCCATGGTCGACGGCTTCCTGAGTGAACAGGTACGCGGTGCCCATCAGCACCCCGATCTGCGCCCCCCGCCGGGTCAGCGGGGCGGCCATGGCCGCGACCATGGCCGCGGATCTTCCGTTGTGGATACCGCCGGCGAACAGCACCTGAACCTGCGTGGCCTCCCCAGCGGGCCTGCCGTCGAGGAACTCCTCGATGACGTCGATCTGCGCTTCCCAGAGCGGGAAGCTGGCCCGTGGGCCGATGTGACCGCCGCATTCGGCGCCCTCGAACACGAACCGGCGGACGCCTGAGCCCAGGAACTGGCGCAGCAGCCCGGGCGAGGGTACGTGCAGGAACGTGGCGATACCCGCCTGCTCGAGCTCCTTGGCCTGGGCCGGCCGCCCGCCGGCCACGATCGCCCAGGCCGGCTTGATGTCGAGGATGACCTGGAGCTGCGCGGCGCGCAGTTCCTCCGGCACGAAGCCGAGCACCCCCACTCCCCAGGGACGCTCGCCCAGGGCCCCGGCCACCTCCAGCAGCATGCGCCGGGAACGCTCCCCGTCCGCGAGGGCCAGCGCGATGAACGGCATGGCGCCGTCCTCGGCGACCGCCGCCGCGAAGCCCGCCTGATCGCTGACCCGGGTCATCGGCCCCTGGGCCACCGGCACCCGGACGCCCAGGGCCGAGGCGAGCGGGGCACCGGGAGCCAGCGCGTGACCGGCCACGTCATCGCCGAGGGTCTCCAGGATGGCGGAGCGGACGCCGCGGACCGCCGAGGCGGTGTCCCGCCATCTCGCCGCGAAGGCCGCGGCCAGCTGGCCGTCCTGCCCGACCGGCAGGAGTGTGGTGTCCTCAGCCGGGTCCCGCGGCCCGGCGAGCCGGGCCGGCCTGCCGGTGACCCGCAGGCCGCGCTGTCCCGGCGACGCGACCGTCTCCGAGCCGTCCATCCGCCGGAGCACCCCCATCACGTCTCCGGGCAGCTCTGATTCGGGCATGAGTCCCAGCTGGCTGTCCAGGATCACGCCGGCGGCGCCGCCGAGGACACAGGCGGCGGCCGTGCGCACGCCGATGCCGCCCGCGGCCCAGACCGGCAGGCCCAGCGGGCCGTCCTCGAGCAGCTGCTGGAGCAGGACGAAGGTGCTGAGGTCGCTGACCCGCCCGCCCGACTCCATGCCCCGGGCGATCAGTCCGTGGGCCCCGCTGGCCGCCGCCTTCCTGGCCTCCTCCCTGCTGCCCACTTCCACCAGGACGCGGCACCAGGACGCGGTCTCCGTTACCCCCCACGGTGTGTCCACACCCAGCACGGCCAGGTCCACCGACCCGGCCGCCGATCGCTGAACCCCGGCTTTCGTGGCCGTGCAGCCGGCCGGGATCCGGATCCCGATCGGCGCCACCGACCAGGAGGCGCACCGCGCTAGCGCGTGGAGCGGCCGAGGGCCGCCGTCGGCCAGATCGAGAACGCCGGTCCCCCCACCGCGGGAGGCCTCGGTAATGACGTGGGGGCTGGGCTCGAGCGCGCCGCACGGGCTGATGGCCATGACCAGGTCACGCAAGGCTGATTCCACAGGCACGAGGAACTCCACTTCAGAACGCCGCGGCAAAAGAAATGGTGAGGATGGGCAGCGCCGGCCCCTCCCGGTCCGCTGCATAGCGCTCGGTTAACTCGGTTCCGGTAGCCCGGTCAAGCCGGTTCCGCCAGCCACTTCGGCATGGTTCCGGCGGACCTTCTGGCGCGAGCGCGACCCTGCGCTATCTAGGGCGGGAACTCTTGGATTTCCCCGCCACGCCAGCAGTTATCAGGACCTTACAACATTTCCCCTGGCCGCCATAATGGCCGCGTCCTGCGTAGCATTTCAAAACTAAATGGCATCTGCAGCCGAGCATGCCGGGGCCTGCCAGTTGCCGAGATTAGGTTTGGCTAAGCACGTCTGTCAAGGGCATTTGGCGCCGGACGGGCTCCCCGGATTGGAGGGGGTAAAAATGACAAATCCCTATTTAACTGATCAGGAAAGCCGCCTGCAGGCCATTGGGCCTTTAACGTGTTACCTGCCGTTAACTATTTCGACGTAAACACGGCCGGCCACCGGATCGGCGCAGTACATGATCGGCGGGCGCCGGCGCTATCCAACCGCGGGAGTCCCGCGGTTGGACGCCCGCGGGCCGGAATGGGCACCCCCGCGGGCGGCCCGGCTGCGGGATATCCCGGCGAGCTCACCGGGGCGGACGGTCAACGGCCGGCTCAGCCCGGGCGGCCGCACGGTGCTGGCCTTTCTGCTCCACGCGGTCCGCCAGCTCCGCCCAGAGCCGGGCACATTCGCGGGCCAGGCAGGCGACCGTACCCCGCCAATGGGCCGGAACGCTCTCGGCGATCCTGTCCAGTTCTTCGTCCTTCATGGTGTGCAGATTCAGTAACCGGAGCAGGGACCGGCCCTTCTCGCTGAAACGCAGAGCCGGGTCCGCCCGCAGCCGCTCGATGACCGCGACCCGGTCCTCGCTGGCTATCCGGCCGCCTTTATGGCTGGTTCCAAGCCCGGGCCGCCGCCGGTCGGCGCCCCCGTCCCCGGGTGCTCCCTCACCCGCGCCCCGCCGCTTCGCCCGGGCACGGTCCGGCACCGGGCTCTCGCCCTTGCGCAAGCGGTTGCGGACGTCCCGCGCGGTTTCCGGGGATATACCTGCCTCCCGGGCCACCTGCCGCAAGGACAGCTGGGGATTGCTGCGGAATAGCTCGGAGGCGACCACGCGGCCCGCTCCGCGGTTGACCGGCCGGAGCCGGCCATCCCGGCCAAGCCTGGCGCCCGCCTGGGCGGGATCCTTGGTCTTTCTCCGGATCTCCGCAACCGTTCTCGCGGCCAGGCCGGTAACTTGGGCAATCATCCGGTCCGCCCAATGCGGGTGCGATTCGATAATGCGCGCAACGGCCGCTTTCCGGTCAGCCAGCGGTAACGGCAGGCCATGTGCTACATTGGCCTTAACGGAGAGCACAAAAGCGTCCGCGTCATTACCGTCAAAGAATCGGACAGCAATGCGGTCGTGGCCTTTGAGCCGGGCCGCCCGGATGCGGTGCATCCCGTCCACGACGCGCATAGTCTTCCGGTGCACGATGATGGGCGGGAGCCTGGACGGCGCGGCGGCCAGAGTCCGCACGTGCTCAAGGCTCTCGCCGGACAGCCTCGGCGTGTCGCTCACTACCAGTGACTCTATAGGCACCTCTTCTGCCCCCGCGGACAGCCATTCATACGGCCCCGGTCCGGCAGCCAGCCAGTCGCCGACCGGGGAATCAGCGGAAATTTCCCCCTCATCGGCAGCACCGCCGCCCTGACGGCCGCCCTCGTCCGGCGCCGACTGCGCCATCACCGCAGGCCTGGGCACCGACCGGGCTTGGGAAAAGGGCATTTTCCGCTCAGACATTACTCCCCGTTTACATTGGCGCGTCCCGTTAGCTTGCATACAGAACCAATCCTGCAAGCCTGGCCGTTACTTGTCCACCGGCACTGCTGGCCAAACTTCGCAGGCAAGGACGTATCACAATGGCTGAGAAGCTGCTCAGGCGGCCCGATATCCGGCATGGTCGTCTCTATTGACGAGCGCTCGCGGGCGCGCGGTTATTCAGGCAGCACCCGCCTCCCGGAAATCCCGGCGGCTCAGCGGCCCCGCTGGCTTCTCCCGGGTCACCCCGCAACGTTGTGATCGCCGCACTCTCCCTGCTCAAGGCAGGGATATGGTCCGCCCTTCATGGCCATGCCGCTCCCGGTCCGCCACCACCGAACGGGGGGCGGATGTCCAGGACCAAGGATCCCCGGACCGCGTTTCGTCCCGGTTACGCCAATCACGGACACCCGGGCTGGGCACAACTGTGTTACCTGCCGGCTAGCAGCCGCCGGGCGGCGAAGTGACAGTACCTATTGGCATGCCGGACGCCAGCCGGCCGTTCCGGAACGTGGCCCGGCGTTCCGGCGTCTCGCCACCCTGCGTCGGGCCGGTGATATTACGGTGAATTATCGCCTCATAATGGCGACCACAGGTCGGGTCCGGGGGCCGGGTCCTAGGCCTGGTCACTCCGCGGTGGCGCGCAGGCAGTGGACGATCTGACGATCAGGGAGGTGGGCATCAGGATCTGCCTGGCCGGCGTGGGAGTGCCGCTGGCGAGCCGCTCGAGCAGGAGGCGGGCCGCCTCCCGGCCGATGTCGTACTGCGGGATGCGGACGGTGGTGAGGGCCGGGCGCCACCACTCCACGAAGGGCATGTCGTTGTAGCCGACGATGGACAAGCTGGCGGGGCACGGACGGTCGGCTTGCTGGGCGGCGGCGTAGCAGCCCAGCGCCATCAGGTCGTTGCCGGCCAGGATGGCCGTGGTCGCCGGGGTCTTGGTGAGGACGGCCAGGGCGGTGTCCTGGGCGTCGGCGGCGGTGAGGGCGGGGCAGTGGCGCACGATCAGCTGTCCCGGGTCGAGCCCGAGACGGTCGGCGGACGAGCGGAATGCGTCGGCCCGGTTCCGCACGACCGACAGGTTGGGGGGCCCGGTGAGATGGGCGATCACCTGGTGGCCCAGCCCGGCCAGGTGCGCCAGGGCGGCGTGGATGCCCACGCGGTCGTCGCTGCTGACCGAGGGCAGCGCCGGGTCGGCCGTTTCGCGGTTGACCAGGACGACCGGGTCGCCCGCGGACGTGAGCCGGGCGACCGTCGTTCCGTCCAGGGTCGCGGAGGCCACGATGTACCCGTCGCAGCGGCGGCCCTGCAGCGCGTCGACGCGCTCGCGTTCCCGGACGGGATCGTTGCCGGTGTTGGCCAGCAACGCCACATACCCGGCGCCCGCCAGGGCGTCTTCGATGCCCTGGACGATCGGCGGGAAGACGGGGTTGGCGAGGTCCGGGACGATCACGCCGATCGCCGCGCTGCGGCGCGCCCGCAGGGTCCGGGCGACGGGGTCGGGAACGTAGCCGAGGCGCCTGGCCGCCAAGCGCACCCGCTCGGCGGTGGGAGGCGAGATCCGGCCTTCGCGCCGCGGGTCGAGCGCCCGCGACGCCGTGCCCGGGTGTACCCCGGCCAGCTCGGCGACGTCCCGGATCGTCGGGCGACCAGCCATGAGCCGAGGCTACCTGGAGTGGCAACCGATTGCCAGCATTAAGCCCACGATCTCTTGACATCTGCCGCAGCAGGGAAGCACAGTAGATGGCAATCGGTTGCCAGGAGGTCGCCCATGCCCCGTATCAGTTACGTCGAGCCGAGCTCGGTTACCGATCCCGAGCTGGCCGCCGCCCTTGAGGACTCCCGGACCTACGGCACCCCGCGGCTGGAGAGCCAGGCCATCCGGGCCCACGTGCCGGCCGTCCTGCGGACCTTCGCAGCGTCCTGGCAGCAGGTGTTCCGCGAAGGCGTCCTCGATCACCGGATCAAGGAACTCGCCCGCGTCTACGTCGCGAAATCGCTCGAGTGCGGGTACTGCGCCGGCCAGCGGTCCCACATCGCGTCCGCGCAGGGCGTCACCGAGGACAAGTACGACGACATCATCGACTTCCGCCGCTCTGATCACTACGACGACCGTGAGCTGGCCGCCCTGCGCTGGGCCGAGGCGATCGCCTGGGATCCCGCCAGCGCCAACGATGATCTCTGGGCGGAGCTGCACCAGCACTTCTCCGAGCCCGAACTCGTCGAGCTGGGCTACTTCATCGGCCTGACCATGGGCCAGCAGCGGTTCCTGAAGACGCTCGGCATCAAGCACGGAGACCTCGGCACGGACAGCCTGGCCGGCCTGGCCCCGGACGTCGCCCGCCAGTTCGCGGACCAGGAAGCAGGCGTGACCGGCTGAGCCGGCTTATCCGGTGGCGGCGGTGGCTGCGGCCCGGCGGATAAGGGCCCGGACCGCGGCGGCGACCTGGCGCGGGGAGGAGATCATCGTGAGGTGCCTGCCCGGCACGAGGACCGGAGGCGGAGCCCCGATCCTGGCCGCGACCTGGGCCGGCGTCCCCTTGCTGTACTGCGGGTCATCGGCACCGAACACCACGCTCTTGGGCACCGGGCTGCCACGCAGCCTGCTGAGCTGGGCACCGGTCAGGCTCGGGATGCCGGTCCGGAGGGTGGACCACAGCGCGTCCTCGGCCCCGGGCTGCTGCAGCGGGCGGCGCCACACCTCGACGCCGGCGTGGCTGAGCCGCGGGCACAGCGGGCCGCACTGCGAGCCGTAGATCGTCCGGACCACCCAGTCCAGGCTCAGCCCCAGCCGGAACAGCGTGGTCCGGTACGGGTCGATGACCAGGTAACGCGCGAACGGCGGGACGGCCAGCGGCCTGGCGTCGCCGTCCAGGAACATGACCCCGGCGATCCGCCGTCCGCCGTCCAGGGCCGCGAGGCCCGCGACAGCCGCGCCGCTGGAATGGCCCACCACGATCGGATCGTTGGCGCCGGTCAGTCCCTTGGCCTGGATGAAGGCCAGGACCTGCGCGGCGTCATGCGCGACGGTAAACGGGGGCCTGGCCTGGCTGTAGCCGGTCCCCGTCAGGTCGATCGCGTACACCCGGTGATCGGTGCCCAGCTGCGCGCCGAGCGCCGCGAAGGTGTCCGCGGTCTCGAAGGCCCCCGGGATCAGCACGACCGGGCGCCCCGTCGTGCCCCAGGCCCGGTAGCGGGTCTCGATATTCCCGGTCCGGACAAACGTCAGGCCGGCCGGGCGGCTCGCGTAGCCGTTCGTGGCCACGTTGTACAGCAGGCTCGCGACGGTCAGGGCCACCACGGCGGCGGCGAGCCACAGCAACAGCCGCCGCGCCACGCGGAGGGAACGCCGGCCACGGCCGGGCGGCGCCGGCGTCCGGCCGGCGGCCAGGCCGGGGACGGTGCCGCCGGGAGAGGTCACGCGGGCGAACATACGTCACCCGGCGGCCGCGGCCGCCGGATCCCCGGCCAGTTCCGGCACGCAGGGCGAGCGGGTGCACCTGCGTGCCTGGCCGGAGGCAAAGCAACCACCCGGGGAACCCGGCTAGCGCGATCTGGCCGCCTGGTCCTCAGCGCGGCTGGGGCACGATGCGGATATAGGGCCGGGGTGCCTTCCAGCCCTCCGGGTAGATCGTCTTCGCCTCGTCGTCAGACACGGAGCCGGCGATGATCACGTCATCGCCCGACTTCCAGTTGACCGGCGTGGCGACCCGGTACTTGGCCGTCAGCTGAAGCGAGTCGATCACCCGGAGCACCTCGTCGAAGTTGCGCCCCGTCGTCATCGGGTAGATGAGGATCAGCTTGACCTTCTTGTCCGGGCCGACGACGAACACGTTGCGAACCGTCTGGTTATCGGCTGGGGTCCGGGTCGCCGGGTCACCGCTGGTGCTGGCGGGCAGCATCCCGTACAGCTTCGACACGTTGAAATCGCTGTCGCCGATGATGGGATAGTTGGGCGCGGTTCCCTGAGTTTCCTCGATGTCGCTCGCCCACTGCTCGTGCTTCCCGGCCGGGTTGACCGAGAGCCCGATGATCTTGACGTTCCGCCGGTCGAACTCGGGCTTGATCTTGGCCATGTAGCCGAGCTCGGTCGTGCAGACGGGGGTGAAGTCCTTCGGGTGCGAGAACAGGACCGCCCACGAATCACCGATCCACTCGTGGAAGCTGATTGGCCCCTCCGTCGTCTCGGCGGTGAAGTCCGGGGCGATGTCCCCAAGCGCAAGACTCATGTTTCTCCTTCGAATTCGTTCTCTGGTATCCATTACCGCCCACGATCTTGCCTGTCACGAGGCTGTGCGACCAGGTATGAGGCACATCTCGGTCAGGTTCCGTCGTGGGCAACCGGGTCCGCGGGCGCCCCGGCGCCGGTTCATCATCGTCCCAGTTGCTCCCAGACCGCAATCGGGTGCGGGCCAGCATCGTCCCCCGGGAGCCACGGCGTGCCAGCCGGGCACCTGCCCCAGCGGGCGGACCGGGCCGTGATTCTCCTGCTCTACTGATCAAATTAATAGGCATTGGGTGCGCTGTCTACCCGGGGTGGCCGGGACCGGGCCGGATCAGGACCGCGTGGCCTGGGCTACGAGCTCCCATAGGCGCACCACGGCCAGCGCCCAGCGGGGGACGCCCAGCGAGGGACGCGGATGTTGGGCGCGGACTACGGCGCTGGACTCACCGGGCGCAGCAGGACCTCAGGGTCGCGGAAGCCAGGGCGCTGCCGGGCAGCTGCTCCTGGTATTCAGAGGATGCCGCGGTCGCGGGCCCGGGCCACGGCCTCATGCCGGGCGGACACGCCAAGTTTGCGGTAAATAGCCCTGACGTGGGTCTTGACCGTGTTCGACGACACTCCGAGCACCTGAGCGACCTCACGCAGCGACAGCGGGCCGCGCAGCAGCCGCAGCACTGCCCCCTCGCGTTCGGTGAGTGGCTCGCTGATCACCACATCCCGCGGCCCGGCGGCGAGCTGCCGTTCGAGCTGGTCCAGCCGGGCCAGCTGGACCTCGGCGCCATCCGGCGATGAGGTCAGCAAGAGCCTGGCCTCCGAGAGCAGCGCCACCGCTCGTGGCCGGTCGCCGGTATCGAGCAGCACCGGCGCCATCCTGAGCAGGAGCTCCAGCGTGAACCAGGAGCTGATCCCGGGATGCTTCCGCCGGATCCGGAGGGCACGCTCGAACTCCGGGAGGGCTTCGGTGAGCTGTCCCCGCGCGACGGAAACGGCACCGACGGCCGTGAACGCGAGGGAACTCTGCGGGGCTCCGCCGAGGCCGGAATCAGCACTGGTCACGATCTCTCGCGCCTTCCATGCCTGCTGCCCGGCCTCGTCCAGGTTTCCCTGCTCGGCTGCGATCAGGGCCAGGATCGTGAGGCCCACCATGCGGATAAGCGCGATAGACCCCGCGCCGGACGCCGCCGCCCGCGCCTGCGCCGCGGCCGCCTCCAGCTCCCCGCACCAGTAGAGCGTGGCCGCGTACGAGCTGCGCGCCAGCGCATGCCACGGCGACGCCGGTTCGGTCTCCAGGGTGACGGCGCGGGCGGCTGCCTCGCGCATGGGGCCGATGCCCTCGAACCCGAAGGTGCCTTGGAGCAGGGCCGCCGATGACTGCAGCGAGCGGATGCCGTCCGGCAGCACGTCCTGCTGCGAGGCCGCCTCGACGATCGGCAGCCACCGCCGCAGGGAGGACCGGTCCCCTGACAGTGCCGCGACCCACGCCGCGCAGTGCGCGGCCAGCGGATGAGAGCTGACCACGCTGTCACCAAGAGAGCTCAGCCACCCTCGGACGGTTGCTTCCCGGCCGGAATCGACGTAGGCGTACCAGTTCCCCGCGATGAGATCGATGACCCCGGCGGCATCACCGGCGGCCTGCGCGTGGCTGATCGCCTCGTCCGTCCAGCCCGACTGGCGGTACCAGCCGCTCGCGCGCGCGTGCAGGCCGGGCAGCATCTCCGGCTCGGTCCTGGCCAGTTCATGGCGGAGCGCCTGAGCGAAAAGATGATGGTAACGGAACCACTGCCGGGAATCATCGAGTGGCACGACGAAAAGGTTGTCCCGCTCGAGCAGGTCGATGATATCGGCCGAGTTGGCCGAGCCGGTCACAGCGTCACAAAGGGGCGCGCAGAACCGGCTGAGGATAGCCGTGCGCGCCAGGAATTGCCTTATTTCAGGGGGCTGGCGGCTCAGGACATCCTCGACCAGGAAATCGAAGACGAACCGGCTGTCCCCGGTGAACTGGCGGATGAAATCACCCGGCGACCGGTGCCCGCGCAGGGTGAGCGCGGCGAGGTAGAGCCCCGCAGGCCAGCCCTCGGTCCGCTCGACGAGCTCCGCGAGATCAGGTGGGCTGAGGGCAACGCCGACGACCGCGGTGACCAGCTCGGCCGCCTGCGCGGGCGTGAAGCGAAGCTCGGGCGCCCGCACCTCCGCCAGGTCCCCGGCTGCCCTCAGCCGGGCCAGGGGCAGCGGCGGGTTCACCCGGGTCACTAGCACCATCTGGACCGCCGGCGGCAGGTGCAGCAGCAGAAAGGCGATCTGGTCGTGGCAGCGGCGCTCCGTGATCATGTGGTAGTCGTCCAGCACCACAACGATCGGCTCCGCCAGCGCGGCCAGCTCGTTGACCAGCAGCGGAAGCAGCGTTCCCTCGAAGTCAGGCACCTGAACCCGCAGAGCGTCCAGGATTCTCTCCGCATCGAGCTTCGGGCAGGCGAGGTGGAGCGCGGCCACGACATGCCCCCACAGCCGGCCCGGATCGTTGTCCCCGGGATCGACTGAGATCCAGGCGAAGGGACGGCTCTCGATCGCGCTCGAACGCCACTGGGCGGCCAGAGTGGTCTTGCCAAACCCTGCAGGCGCCTCTACCAGCACCAGCCTGGCGGTCAGACCGGCCAGATAGCCCGCAAGCTGCGGCCGCGCCACCCATTCCCTGCGGGTCTCCGGCCCATGGAGCTTCGTCTCAAGCAGCGCACCGAAATCCCGCTGCGGTGGCACGGCAGCGGCCGGTGGCACCGAAACGGCCCGTCGCACTGAAGCGGCCGGTGGCTCGGACGATCCTGCCGAGCCGCCGGCCGCTGCAGGAGCGACAGCGTGCACCTCCGCGCAACTCATACGCCCCCCGGGCACGTGGTTCTTGCTCCTGACAATGTCTACGGCGGCACTGCACGTATGTGATCAATTTTGCACGAAGTTCTTGGAGTTAACAATCACCCGGCCGCGCGGGTGTCAAAACCCGGGCAAACTGCTCGGTGATCTTGCCGGTCTGGCCCACGCCCCCGCGCCCGGGGGCTGGGGTCCGGGGGCTGGGGGTCCGGGGGCCGGGGGTCCGGGGGGCCGGGGTCCGGGGCGGCTGAAATCGCCAACGGCCACGGACAGCGTCCCGGGCAATCCTCCGGCCAGCGGCTTTCCTCATCATCGCGTCCCCATCCTGAAACGTTGCCGCCCGGGAATGCACAAGATCCTGCCGTCTACCCGCCGGCCGGACATAGCACGGTGATGGCGGGCCGCCGCGGCCGATGGCCAGGGCAGGACCAATAGGCGCCGGATACTGTCACACTTTAGAAAACGTTCGGAGCGGCCATTCTGGCTCCTATCCCGAGAGGATCCCTGGCCATGATCGACGATCCCGCACCGGCACTGACGGACCGGCACCCCCTCCGCCCGCTCGCAGCGGAGGAGATCGAGAAGGCGTCCGCGCGTGGTGCGCAGGGCCCCCCAGTTCGAGCCGCCGACCCGCTTCGTGTACGTCTCGCTCGCCGAGCCACCCAAGGCCGAGGTGCTGGCCACCGACGGCGGGCCACGGGCCACCCGGCTGGTCAGGGCCGTGCTGCGCAGCCCGGCGCGGCGGGCCACCTATGAGGTCCTCGTCTCCCTCGACGACGAGGCGGTCATCTCGTGGGTGCACCTCCCCAGCGCGCAGCCGTCGCTAACGCCGGATGAGTTGCTGACGGCGGAGGTCGCGGTCCGGGCCGACCCACGCTGGCAGGCCGCCATGCGCCGGCGGGGGATCTCGGACATGAGTCTGGCGATGATTGATCCGTGGCCACTCGGTCACTGGGGGGCCGAGGATGATCCGGATCGCGGGCGCTTCGTCAGGCCGCTTACCTGGGTTCGCTCGCACCCCGCGGATAACGGCTACGCGCGGCCGGTCGAAGGGCTCATCACCCGGGTCGACCTGGATACCCTTCAGGTGGTGGAGGTCACCGACCTCGATGACGTGCCGGTTCCGCGCCGCCCGGCTAACTACTCGGCCGCGGCACTGCGCGACCCCGCCAACGTGCCGCATTTCCCGGACGGCCCGCGGACGGGCCTGCGGCCGCTCGATATCATCCAGCCTGGCGGCCCGAGCTTCGAGCTCGACGGTCACCACCTCCGCTGGCAGAAGTGGGAGCTGCGCATCGGGTTCACCGCCCGGGAAGGCCTCGTCCTGCACCAGCTCGGCTACCGGGACGGTGACCGGCTGCGCCCGGTGATCTACCGCGCTTCGCTGTCGGAAATGTTCGTGCCCTACGGTGACCCGGCGGCAACGCACGCCCGCAAGATGGTGCTCGACGAGGGCGAACTCGGCATCGGGCTGCTCACCAACAGTCTCGAACTCGGCTGCGATTGCCTGGGCGAGATCGTTTACCTCGACGGGATCGTCAACAGCGAGGACGGCTCGGCGCGGTGCATACCCAACGCCATCTGCCTCCACGAGGAAGATGCTGGCATCCTCTGGAAGCACACCGACTTCCGGACCGGGTACGCCGAGGTCCGCCGGTCCCGGCGGATGGTGATCTCGTCGATCGTGACCGTCGGCAACTACGAGTACGCGTTCTACTGGTACCTCTACCTGGACGGCTCCCTCCAGTTCGAGGTGAAGCTGACCGGCGTCATCTCCAACGGTGCCTGCCGCCCGGGCGAGACGCCTGCCCACGGGACCCTGGTCGCCCCCGGTGTCTACGGACCCAACCATCAGCATTTTTTCAATGTGCGCCTGGATATGACGGTGGACGGCTGCGAGAACCGCCTGGTGGAGGTCAACCCGGCCCGGGTGCCCGTCGGCCCGGCCAACCCGGCCGGCACCGCGTGGACCGCGCCCGAGACGCTCCTGGCCCGCGAATCCCAGGCGCAGCGCCAGGTCGACCCGCTCGGCGGCCGCTACTGGAAGATCGTCAACGCGTCGTCAGCGAACCAGCTGGGCCAGCCCGTCGCGTACAAGCTCATGCCCGGCGACAACGTCCGGCCGCTGCTCGATCCAGCTTCGCCGGTGCTGCGCCGGGCCGGATTCATCACCAGCCACCTCTGGGCGACCCGTTATGATCCCGGCCAGCTGTTCGCGACGGGCGATTACCCCTACCAGTCTCCCGGAGGCGACGGGCTGCCGTCCTATGTGGCCGCCGACCGCGATCTGGTCGACGCTGACATCGTCCTTTGGTACACGTTCGGCCTCACCCATGTCGTGCGTCCCGAGGACTGGCCGGTCATGCCCGTCACGCCGATCGGCTTCCGCCTGGTCCCGGCCGGCTTCTTCGACGCGAACCCCGGCCTGGACGTGCCCGGAACCTGCCTCTAGATCGGTGGCCGCCCGCCGGGCGCAGTGGAACTTCGCGGGAACCTGCCGCGGTCGAGCACAACGGTCCGGGGTAACAGCCTGCCGATTCCAGGAATCTCCATGATAATGGCCGCAGGCTGGCACACTGACGGAAGAGTCTGGCTGGGCGGGCGGTATATCAAATGGTCGTTTTAGGCAGCTCAGGACGCCATACGGAATGCACGTCCCTGGACGGCCGATGGATGCGGGCCGCGGGCAGCGGACGTGGATAGCGCCATTCCGGCCGGAGGGCCGGCCGGGTCGCGGGTCAGGAAGGTTGTGTGGCCGGCCCGGTCAGGCGCGGTGCCGCCGCTGGCCGAGGGTTTCAGTGCCAGGCTGGAATCCGCGCCCGGCCTGGCCGCAACGCTGGTTCCGGGCGTCACCGCGGTCTTAGTGCCTGACCTGGTGGCCGCGGAGACATCGCGGGACTGGCTGAGGCCGTGCGGCAAGACTCAGCTCGCGGTGTCTTTCACGGAGTCGCTGTGGCATTCCCGCGGGGTGGACTTGCTGGTCTGGGTGGTGGCCACCAGCCGGGCATCGGTGCTGTCCGGCTATGTGGAGGCGGCCGTGACGGCGACGGGAACCGATCCTGCGGATAACGCCGAGTCGGTTGCGGCCCGCTTCCTGAGCTGGCTCAGCGAGACCAGCCGGCCGTGGCTCGTGGTGCTCGATGATCTGTCCGACGAGGCGGATCTGGAGGGACTCTGGCCGGACGGGCCGGCAGGCCGGGTCCTGATTACCACGAAGGATTCCGCGGCTCTGTCCGGGAAACACCCCGCGCTGGTCGTCCCGGTCGGGGGTTTCACCGCGCGCGAGGCCCTGAGCTATCTGATGGGCCGTCTCACCGCCGATCCGGACAAGCGCATCGGGGCAATCGACCTCGCCAGGGATCTTGGCGGCGAGCCGCTGGCGCTGGCGCAGGCCAGCGCCGTGATCGCGACCGCGGCGCTGTCGTGCCGCGATTACCGTGACTATTTCGGGCGCAGGCGGGAGGAGCTGGCCGCGGCGAGCCGCGCGCCGGCGGCAGCGGCGGTGACCTGGACTTTTTCCGCCGAGCAGGCTGACCGGCTGTCGCCGGGCGGCACCACCCAGTCCCTGCTGGCCCTGGCCGCCCTGCTGGACGGCCATGGGATTCCCGCCGAGCTGTTCACCACGCCGGCGGCGTGCAAGTACCTGGCCGGAGACGGCGTCGCGGCCCAGGCGGAGCGGGAGCAGGCCAGGGACGCGCTGCTCACGCTGGAGCGGACGGGTTTGCTGGCCATTGACCGGGGGGGCACGCCACCGACCGTCCGGATGAGCGCGGTGATCCAGGCGGCCGTCCGGGCCGGGATGCCCGATGGGATGCTTGACCGGACAGCGAGGGCCGCAGCGGACGCGCTGCTGGAGGTGTGGCCCGGGGACGATCTGCAGCCGTGGCTCGCTGAGGATCTGCGGTCCTGTGCGGTCAGCCTGGAGCAAGCCGGCGGGGATCTGCTGTGGGCGGGCGGCTGCCATCCGCTGCTGATGCGGGCCGGGCGGAGCCTGGTCAGCGCGCGCCTGACCGGCCCCGCCATCGCTTACTGGGCCAAGCTGGCCGCGGCTGGCGACCGGGTGCTCGGGCGGGCCCACCCGGACACCCTGGTCGCCATCCAGCAACTGGCCGACGCGTACCTGACGGCCGGGCGGGCCGCGGAGTCCGTTCCGTGGTTTCGGTGGGTTCTCGCTGACCGGGCCAGCACGCTGGGGCCGGATCATCCCAGCACCATCACGGCCCGGCGTAATCTCGGGCGTGCCTCGGCGGCGGCGAGCCAGCTTGGCGACGCGGTCACGATCCTGGGCGGAGCGGTCAGTGACTACGAGCGTGTCCACGGGACTGACGATCTCGAGACGCTCGGCGCACGGGACGAACTCGCCGCCGCGTATTACGCGGCGGGGCAGTTCGGTGACGCTATCCGGCTGGGCCGGCGCACGCTGGCCGACCGTGAGCGCCTTCAGGGGTCCCAGCATCCTGACTCGATGACCACCCAGCAGCAGCTGGCCCACGCCTACCTGGCCGACGGCAAGCTCAAGGACGCGCTTGCCCATTACAAGCAGGCCCTGACCGGCCAGGAACGCACCCTTGGCCCCGACCATCCCGGCACCCTGGGCACGGTCAGCGCCCTCGCCTCCGCCTACCACCTGGCGCGGCGGCTCAAGGACGCCCTCCCGCTCTACGAGAGGGCGCTGCGTGACCGGGAGCGCGCCCAGGGGCCGGACCATCCGGACACCCTCGGCGCCCGCGGGAACCTAGCCTCCGCGTACCACTCGGCGGGCCGGCTGGCCAGCGCGCTGGAACTCTACGAACGAAGCCGCGCGGACTGCCAGCGGGTCCTGGGCACCCGCCACCCGGACACCCTCGCCGCACGCGCCAACCTGGCGCACGCGTACTACGACCTAGGCCGCCTGACCGAGGCGGTCACGCTGCTGCAGGACACCCTCGCGGCCTGTGAGCGGTTCCTGGCCCCGGCCGATCCGCTGACGGCAGCCGTGCGGGAGAGCCTGAACGCCGTCAGGCGGGGATGACCCGCCCCGCCCAGGAGCCATCCGGCGAGGGTGCCGGGTTCCGGCGAGGGTGGCCGCCGGCTTGGGTGGCCGCCGGCTTGGGTGGCCGCCGGCTTGGGTGGCCGCCGGCTTTCCTACCCGGCAGGAAGCTGGTAGCTCCTGATCCCCTTCCGCGCATCGAGCTCGAGAAGCGCTCCCCGCAGGACCCCGTCGCCGTACTCGCTGCCCGGGTTGATGGCCAGTGCCCGGCCCAGCCGCACCGCTCCCCTGGACTCGTGGATATGCCCGTGCAGCCCGAGCATCGGCTGGTGGCGCTCCAGCACCCGGCGCACCGCCTCAGAACCCACCGATTTCATCGCCACGGCACCGCCTTTGACCACGGGCTTCAGGGAAGCATCGAGCTCGGGCGCCAGGTCGATGGCGGTGCGGGCCGGAGGGACATGCAGGTTGAATACCGCCCGCTCAGGCCGGGGCACCCCGGCGGCCGCTTTCTCGATCCGGTGTTCCAGCTCGTCATCGTCCATCTCTCTCGGGGTGTTCCACGGGGTGCGGTTCGACCAGCCGCAGGAGATCATCGTGATGCCCTCGCCAAGCTCGACGAGCTGGCCCTCGGTCTCCGTCACGATGGGCGACTCCCGCAGCATCTCCTGGAGTGGCGGCGGGTCATCGTTGCCGGTCATCATGTACAGCCGGATACCGGTTCCGGCCAGCCTCTGCTCCGCAAGATCCAGCCAGCGGGCCAGCGTCTCGCGCATGAGGGACAGGAAGACAGCCTCCACGGCGGCGGGCTGGTCCCAGGTGTCCTCGAGTTCCTCGTCGGTGGTCCGGTAGGGATAGAACCCCATGTCCCGGATCCTGGCCTCGGACTGGTGGACGTCCGCTTCCGTCAGCACCTTCTCGCCGGTCATCTGGCGGATGAGATAGCCCCCGCCCGGGCGGGACACGACGGGAACCACCGCCTTGCCCGAGACGTCACCCCCCATGATCAGGGTGTCCGCGCCGTAGAACCGGCCCGCGTTCAGGAACTTGCGCCAGCACACCTCCGAGCCGTGGATGTCGGTGGCGAAGTAGACCCTCATGGTCACCGGGTGACCTCCTCGGGAACCTGGTACCACCGTTTTCTGCGGCCCACCCTGGCCCGCGCCCGCCACGACATCGTCTTGGGCGCGGCCTGCATAGCCGCACCGGTCGCCGCAATCCGGCTGGCGATCCGCTCCCGGTCGGCCGGGCCCGTGACCAGGTCACCGAGCAGGTCACCGCAGGCCTCGAGGTTCTGCGTCACGGTCGTGTAGAGACCCCAGTCAGCCGCGCACAGGGCCGTCAGCCGGGTGAGGTTCAGCTGGCCTGGCCCGTCGCCCCCTGCGGGCTGGTGATCCCAGAGCAGCATGGCCAC
This sequence comes from uncultured Actinomycetes bacterium, assembly GCA_963723595.1. Classification (GTDB taxonomy): domain Bacteria; phylum Actinomycetota; class Actinomycetes; order Streptosporangiales; family Streptosporangiaceae; genus RYN-230. The sequence goes on along the minus strand of CAVRRQ010000006.1, from coordinate 201,530 downwards.
GTCAGACAGGTCCTTGGCGTTGATCTCGGCGATCTGCAGCTTGGTCAGCAACAGCTCGGCGGCGGCCAGGGTCTCCGGCTCCGCCTCGAGCCTGGCCCCGAGATCGAGCGTATGCGACATCTCGAAGGTGTCGAGGAACACGTCGACTTGCTGGCCGCCCGGGCTGTGGTAGAGCAGCCGCCGCGCGCCGTGCGTGGCATTGAACACCCGCTCCGGCTCGAACCCCGTCTCCTCCAGCAGGGCACGCAGCGAGCGCGACTGGCGCTTGCGCGCGACCAGGTCGATGTCCGGGTACTGGCGGCCCAGCGCGGCCCGGGCCGCGGGGGAGCCGCGGATCCAGATCGCCACCCCGCCGAGCAGCCGCACGGGGATGGACCGCGCCGCCGCCGCCGCGACCACCCCGCGGCCCGCGGTCACCATCGGCGGCTCGCCGCCCGGGCCGGGGACGGAGGGATCTCCGTCCCCGGCAGGGGCGGGAACGCGGCCACCCCCGGGAGGGTCGCCGGCCATCCAGGCAGGACTTTCGTTCATTCCGGCGGGATCTCCGCGAAGGTCTGGCCGAAGCTCATGCCCTGGTGGCGACGGTAGAGGCGGGCACAGATGTAGTAGATGACGCCGATCGCAGGCGCCGAGAACGCTTCCAGCATGGGCTTGAGGCCGAACGTCCCACCGAAGCCGGTGTGGAACGCCACGTAGATCACGAAGCCCCAGGAGATCGCGGAGATCGCGGCGGCCCAGGTGATGACCGGCAGCCCGGCGATCTTCCTGCGGGCCCATCCCGGTCCCTGGGCGTGCAGTTGCGGACGCCGCCAGGGGGCTACGGCCGCGGCGATCGACACGATGATGAACGCCAGCGCCAGCACCGCGATGATGTTCAGCAGGTAGGCGCCCAGGCCCTGGTAGATATTGAGATAGTTGAGCAGTTCCACGACGCACCCGATGGTCACGGTCGCGATCACGGGGGTGTGGAAGCGGTCGGAGACGGTGGTGAGCTTCTCCGGCGCGAGCCGGTCGAAGGACCAGGCGAACAGGTTGCGGGTGCCGAGCATGAACCCGGTCGGGGTCCACCACAGGATCGAGGCCACGAAGCACAGCGCGATGAACACCAGCAGCCAATGCGGTCCGGGCAGGAACTTGACCAGGGCCGGCAGGTACGGCAGGAACTTCAGGTTCCAGTGCGCCGAGCCGCCGCCCAGGCCCATGAATACCGACGCGCCGAAGAACCTGAACCCGAAGTACTTGTAGATCAGGCCTACGCCGAGGACGTACCCGATCGCCGAGATCAGCAGCGCGCCGAGGATCGAGGTGGTGGCCGTGCGGCGGACGTTGCGGATCTCGCCGGCGAAGTACCCGGTCCACTGGAAGCCGGTGTACACCTGGAACGAGTAGATCATGGCGAAGATCGTGGCGCCCCAGCCGATGCCGCCCGCCGAGCTGAAGCCCAGGCCGTGCGCCCGGGCGATGATGGCGCTGTAGGTGGTGCCGGAGCTGGCGTTCCAGCTGCTGATGAAGTGGCTGTGGGTGCCGACCAGCATCGCGACCAGCCAGGCGAGCATGCCCAGCCACACGACCGCGAACGTGACCACCATGTAGCGGGCCACCACCCGGACCCCGAAGATCATCAAGATCGTGAACGCAGCCGTGAGGATCGTCGCGATGATCATCAGCTCGCCATGGCTCGGCGAGGTCAGCGCCGCCGAGTGCCACCCGCCGACGAACGCGGCCGCCGGGCCCATGACCGAGAGCATGTACGTGAAGTTGAACGCGATCCAGGTCAGGAACACGAACGTGATCGAGAAGTTGACGAAGAAGCCGAGGAACGGGTTCAGCGTCCGGGACACCCACACGTAATCGCCGCCCGACCTCGGCATGATCACGGTGAAGTAGAGGTACACCAGGCCGCAGGTCGCTACCAGCGGGGTGGCCAGCAGGAACGACAGCAGCATGTTCGCGTGCGGCCAGAACATCGGGGTGAACGCCATCACCTCGGTGATCCCGACCGGGATCAGCACCGCCGAGAAGACCAGGTTGAACGCGTCGAACGCGCTGAGCTCCCGGACTAAGCCGGTCGCGTTCCGTACGAACAGATTCCGGCTGCCACCCGGCGGCTGCGCACCAGGCCGGGTTCCTGTGGTGGTCAACTTCTTCCTCCTTTTTTCCTGGCCATTTACATCCGGCAAACGCCTCAGGCCCGGCATATCCGGCATACCCGGCGCCGACTTCCCCCAAGTGTTGGCCAGGAGCGCTTCCACGTCAATAACAGATCATTCCGCACTAAAGCGGATCAGGGCAGCGCCTTCACGCAGGCTCTGCGCGCGAGCGGCGGCACGCCGCCCGCGCAGGCGGGCGATTCCCGGCGTACACCACGCGCCACCAGCGCCGACGCCGGGCCACCCGGGCAGCTGGCCACTTAGCCGCTATTTCCGCAGCCAATGACGGAGACTTTGCCAGCTCACCACGGGACCCAGCACGCCGTCTCACCGAGCCAATCGTGAGGCGCGCCGCAAACAGGGACGATCCGGGCGCACCGTCAAGTGCGCTGAACCGCGGGACGGGAGATCGGTAACTCGCCTCTTGCGTGTCCCCCGGCGCGCGCATGTTCCGCTAGCGACCCAAATCAGGGCCGTTTCGGGAAAGGCCAGGCCGGGATCCGGGCCGCCGCCGGCTGCTCAGGCCCCGCTCTGGATCTTGACGATGGTGGCACTGGGGCCCTGACGGTCAGGCTGATTCCCGCGCCTGGATCGGCGGGCAGGGTGCTCCACGTGCCGTCCCAGGAGGTGTCAGCGGTGATCGCGGCGCCGCCGAGCGTGGCCGTTGATCCCCTGGCGTCTCCCGCCTGGCTGCCCGGCAATCCGGCGGCGTGCTCGTAGATCGCCGGGTCCAGCGGATGGCCCGGGTAGGTGTGATAGTCATGCCAGTCCGGCTCATTGCCCACGGCAAAGCTGGCCACATTCTCCCGGTAGTGACCCCAGATGTACCCGGCCACCCGGGCATTGACGGCTTTCAGGTCACCTATGGACTGCGCACCAGGGTTGAGCATGCGCAGCGAGTAGATGACCTTCACCCCGGCTGCGGCGGCGAAGTCGAACAGGTTGTCGATTCCGGCGAAGCCGTCGCTGCGCCGGGCGAGGCCGTTGACCGCCGGGGCACGGCCCGTTAGCGTTCGCCAGAACGTGTTTCAATCCGATGGCGGGCCGCCAGCAGGCCATGCTGACGCGGCGCGGCGCGGCTCCTACCTTGCGCGGATGCCCCCGAGGAGAGCGCGGTCACGGGTCAGAAGGCGATGACCCCGCGCAGGACGCGGCCGGCCTCGATGTCCGCGTACCCCTGGTTGACCTGATCAAGCGAGTACGTCTCGGTGATCAGCTCATCCAGCTTCAGGATGCCGTCGCGGTGGGTCCGTAGAGCAACGCTGCGCGCGCACTGATCATCGCCGATGAACCCCCAGACGTGGTGGATGCTATGCAGCCATGGTAGAACACGTTACAGTTTGGCCAGCGGGTTGCGAGCGCCGGTGTTGGGCCCGAACCAAAGTCGGCCAGGCCGGCGGTTCTACAGGCCGCCCGCCGAAGTCCCGTCCATGGCAGGCGCGTCCCAGTCGATCTGATACCGCTGCTCCCGCCCCATGACCTTCTCAAAGTTCATCACCTTGAAGAAGATCGGCATCAGCACGTGCATCGCCTTGCGCCCGATAGGCCCGGGCGTCTTAGCGCTGTTCGTCCGGGCGCCCCGCTTCGTGATCCTCTCCACCCGTTCCCGCCGCAGCCGCTCGTAGGCACTGAACGCCGATGCCGGATCGGGCAGGTCCCGCAGGCACCGCGCCAGCTGGATCGAGCTCTCGATGGCCAGTGACGCGCCCTGGCCGGTGCTGTTGGACGGCGCATGGACGGCGTCGCCGACCAGCACCATGCGGCCGCGGTACCAGTGCGGAACCGGCGGCATGATGTGGATCGCTCCGGTGATGTCGAGGCTTTCCGCGGTAGTACGGTTCGCCAGCAGCTCGCCTGGCAGGTCGCCCGCATACGTCTCGCGCAGCGTCCGCAGCCACTGCCCGGACGGGATCGCCCGGGCCTCGGCCAGCGACATGTACTGCTTCGACGGCAGGTTCGCCCCCCAGGTCACACGGCCGTCCGCCATCTTCCAGAACAGGTAGTACGCACGCTTGCCGAAGGCGAACGTCATGACGCCAGGTTCGGGGTCGAGGTCAGGGGAGGCGTTGACGTAACCCTGGAAGCTGAGCAATCCGGTGTAGCCCGCGGCGGGGGCTTCCGGGTCGATCAGGGTTCTGACGGTAGAGCGGACGCCGTCGGCGCCGATCAGGACGTCGGCGGTCGCGGCGGCGCCGTCGTCGAACTTCGCCGTGACCGAATCCGGGCCTTCGTCGACTGCGACCAGGCGCTTGCCGTACTCGAAGCGGACACCCGACTCGGCCGCCCGGTCGTGCAGGACCCGGTGCAGGTCGCCGCGGCCGACGATCTGGAGCGGCTCCACGTCCGCCAGGCTGGGCAGTCTGCGGGTGTTCCCGCCGACCGCCATGACCGTGCCCGAGATCGGTGTGGCGAGGGCGCGGACGGCATCGTCGGCGCCGATGAGGCTGAGCGCGGCCAGGCCGTTGGGGGACAGAGCCAGGCCGCCGCCGATTCCTTCGGCCAGGGTGGGGTAGGCCTCGTACACCGTCGCCTGGATGCCGGCCTTGAGCAGGGCGGTCGCGACGACGGGGCCAGCGATCCCGCCGCCGATGACCAGCGCGGTGCGGACTTTGGACGTTGTGGCTGTGGACATGGGTTCTCTCCTGCATGTGGTGTTCGTCGGTCATTTCTGTGCCGAGATCACGCACGGGAACCCAGCTATCCTTTGGTTGCCACCTCGTGGCCGGGTTCGTCTCGTGCGGGCATCGGTTCGAGAGTGCTGGACGGGATGGCTGCCAGCAGCCGCCCCGGGTCCCGGCGGCGGTGTTAGCGCATCGCCGCCGGGGCCATTGAGAGTCCGCTAGTTCCCTGTCAGGCCCCTCTCCGAGAGTTCGGTCAGTTCCGGGGGCATCTCGCCACTGCTGTGGAAGGCCCGCCACATCGCGAGATCGGGGAAGCTTCCCGAGGTCAGCTCCTCCAGCAGCGCGCGGACCCAGGCCGCCTCCGCCTCGACCATCGCCACGGCGAACTCATCCTCGACCAGGAACAGGCGGGGAACTTCCTTGAGAGTCTCGGCGATCGCAGCACGACGTGCGGCGATCGACTCCTCCAGCCTGCCGAGCCGGGCCCGCAGCAGGGCGATCACCTCGTCGGGCGACAGGATCATCTGCACCGAGAGCCCGGCGGCGAACTTCGGGTGCTCGGGCTCCGGGGTGGACAGCAGCTCCCGGGTCCAGCCGAGCATCTCCTGCCGGCCCGCTTCGGTGATCTGGTACACCGTCCTTTCCGGACGGGCACCCTGCCGGCTGGTGCCGACCACCTCCAGGAAGCCGTGCTTCGCCAGGTTCTGCACGACGGTGTAGAGGGAGCCCCACTTGACGTCCATGTCCTGGTCTTTGCCGCGGGCACGCATCAGGGACGCGATCTCGTAGCGGTGCATCGGCCGCTGGACGACGGTGGCCAGCACCGCCAGGGCCATCACGTTGTCAACTTTGCGCTTCGCCGCCATCAGCGTCGCCTCCCTCCATTACTCGTCTGCAAATATATGCCAGCGATTATTCGCTGGCAACCACGAGGGCGGCTGATCGATCCTGGGCGATGGCGTCCCAGTCTCGTTCCCAGCTGGTCGCGACCCTCCTGACCTGCGGCAGCAGCAGCAACCGGGAACGGTCCGCAGAATTTCCCGGACACGCCGCAGGCCCGGTCCGGGACACCCGGACCGGGCCTGACCTTGCGCGTGGTCAGAGTCGATTCAGTGCCTGGCGCATGCCGATCTCCGCCTCGGTGCCGAGCCGGTCGAAGGCGGGCCTGAGCAAGGGGGCAAGCAGGCGGGCCGGCCCCTTGAAGGTGAACTCGGCGGTGTAGGTCACCTCGGTGGCGGCATCGACGGTGCGGAAGGTCATGGTGTCGATGGCGATCACCGTCTTGTTCTCTCCGCACAGCTGAACACGCTGGCCGGGGACGAAGTCACGCACGATGTATGCCAGCTGGGTCTCCCGGCCCAGGAACTTTGAGGTATTGAGATAGGTGGTGCCGACTCCTCCATCCCCCTGGCGGTTCACGGTGACCACCGTGCCCGGGTCCCATTCGGTGGTGGTGGTGAAGTCGGAGAGGTAGCCGAACACTGCGTCCAGCGGCTTATCCACGACGACGGTCTTCTGCACTTTCATGGAATCCTCAGATCTTTCTGGTCATCGTGGGCTGCTCGGCCGGGGCGGGTCCGGCGATTGAGGTGCGCGCCCACAGGGCCGTCCAGAGGCGAACGGGGACCAGGCGTGCCGCCTTCATCAGCAGGGCCATCGGCAGGGGAAAGACGATCTCCGCACGCTCGTGCTCGAGGCCGTCGCAGATGGACCTCGCGGCCTGGCCCGGCTCGATGATGAACGGCATGGGAAAGGGGTTGCCTGCCGTGAGCTCGGTCCGGACGAAACCGGGGCAGATCGTCGTGACGCGCACCCCCGTCCGGGCGACATGGACGCGCAGCGACTCGAGCAGGTTGATCTGCGCCGCCTTGGTCGCTCCGTAGGCTTCGGCGCCAGCCAGCCCGCGGAAGCCGGCCACCGAGGCGACGCCGGCGATGACGCCCTGACGTCGCACCAGCATCCCGGGGAGCACCGCCGCGATGGAATTGCTCATCCCGCTGAGGTTGGTCCGGATGTGCTGGTCGAACAGCGCGGTGTCCCAGTCCGCCGGGTCCATCTGCTTCCAGTAGCCCGCGGACAGCACCGCGAGGTCGATGGGCCCGAGTTCTTCACAGACTCGGGTGGCGGCCGTCACGACCGAGGCAGCGTCGGTGACGTCGGCGGGCACGACGAGCATGGCCCCTCCCGACACCTCGGCAAGCCGGTCTTCGCGGCGGGCCGAGATCGCGACGGTTGCGCCCCGGCGGAGGAGCTCGCGGGCCACGGCGGCGCCGATTCCGCTGGACCCGCCGACGACCCAGGCGACCTTCCCAGTCAGATTCATGCTGAGCCCCTGGTCAGCTGGAGCTGGCTGACCCCCAGGTAACCGCTGCGGAAGCCGGCCTCGCTATAGGCCAGGTAGAACTCCCACGTGCGGCGGAAAGCCTCGTCGAACCCCTGCGCGTGGATGTGCGGCCACTGGCCGAGGAAGCGTTCACGCCACAGCCGCAGGGTCCGTGCGTAGTGCGGCCGCAGCTCACGCTGCCGCGTCACGCGCAGCGTGGTGTGGGCGGTAAGGACGTCGTTGACGGCGCGCAGAGACGGGATGATGCCGCCGGGGAAGATGTGCTTCTGGATCCACCCGAAGCTGCGCCGGGTCGCGAGGAAGCGGTCATGGGCCATGGTGATGGCCTGGAGGCTGATCCGGCCGCCGGGAGCGAGGAGCCGGTCGAGAGTGGCGAAGTAGGCAGGCCAGTACGCCTCCCCGACTGCCTCGATCATCTCGACGCTGACGATGGCGTCGTACTCGCCGTCGACCTCGCGGTAGTCCTGCACGCGCACCTCGGCGAGCGCGGAGAGGCCAGCGGCGGCCACCCGCTCACGGGCCAGCCGCATCTGTTCGTGAGAGAGGGTGATCGCCGTGACGCGGGCACCGCGCTGCACGGCGCGGATGGCCAGTGACCCCCAGCCTGATCCGATTTCCAGCACCCGGCTGCCTTCCCGGACACCCGCGAGGTCGAGGATGCCGTCGATCTTGCGTAGCTGCGCCTGCTGAAGCGAGGTGACCGACGCGATCAGCTCGCTGTCGCCGAACCAGGCGGACGAGTAGCTCATCGTGGGGTCCAGGAACGCGGCGAAAAGATCGTTGCTGAGGTCGTAATGAGCCGCGATATTGGCTCGCGAGCCGTCGAGGGAGTTCTCCTGGCTCGCCGGGACGCGCCGGTCGACGAGGACACGCAGCCGCTGCAGGGCCGCCGGGATCAGCGTGGTCAGCCGCGAGGCGAAGGGCGTCAGCAGGTCGGCCAGGTCCGTGCCGGGCCCAGCCCGCCAGTCCCCGGCCGTGTAGGCCTCACCGAACCCGATCTTCGCGTCCCGGCCGAGCCGGGCGAAGAACGCGGCGGGGCGGACGACTTCGAACTCGGGCGACGCCGGTGAGCCGCTGCCGAGCACCCGGCCGTCGGGATAGGTGACCCGGACGGGGATCCCGGCCACGGCGCGCTCGAAGATCAGCCGGGCGACGGTGGCGCGCATGGGCGCCCGCGGGTGCTTGGCGAGTGCGGGCCAGCCGATGGAGGTGGAGATGCTCATGTTCAGATGCCTGCCTGACGGATGTAGTTCGGGTGGGAGCGGATGGGCAGGCCACGCAGCCAGAGCCAGATGCCGTGCACCCGGATCAGGGCCGAGACCCGCTGGGTCATGAGGGGCTGGCGGATGAGCAGCCGGACCAGGGTCCGGCGGGTAGCGGGTTCTGGCCGGCCCCGGAAGGCCGCCGAGAACACGACGGCGCCCTTGTGGCGCAGCGTCACCGTCGTGGACACCCGGTCCGGGCTCAGGGTGAACCGCAGCCCGTAGGTGCCGGTGACGTCGAAGAACGGGGAGACGTGGAAGTCCTTGCCCGTCACGGCGATCCCCGCCTGGTCGGGGTGCAGGAGATAGGCGTGCCGCTCCCCGTAGGTGTTGTGGACCTCCGCGATGATGCAGGCGAGCCGCCCGCTGCTGTCGTAGCACCAGAAGACGGACAGCGGATCGAAGACATGGCCCAGGAGGCGGGCGCTGGCGAGCATGAGAACCCGGCTCCGCTCACCGAGGTCGATACCGTTGAGCGCCAGGTAGTTCTCGACGTTGTCCTTGATCGTCAGGCGGGGGTCACCGAGATGATCCTGGCTGCTGAAGCTGGCGAACGGGCTCAGGTACCCCGGCTGCCTGGGGACCGAGTCGAGGTCGATGAGCCACTGGTAGATGCGGTGCCGGAAAGCATGGCGGACCGGGCCGGGCCGCCGGTGCGTGACCTCGCCGACGACGAGCGCCGGCAGCACAGGCAGCGGTGCCAGTTCGGGTACGTGCCTGGCCGCCTCCGGTACGGCCGCCGCGAGGGCGCTCACCAGGTCACCCCGAAATGCCGGGCGGCTTCCACGCCGGAGCGGCATCCGTCCTCGTGAAAGCCCCAGCCGTGGTAAGCCCCGGCGTAGACCGTGCGGTCCGTGGCGAGGCCGGCCAGCCGTGACTGGGCGCGGACCATCTCGGGGGTGTAGACGGGGTGCTCGTAGTCCATGACCGCGGCGACGGAGCGCGGGGCGACGCGCTGGCGGTCGTTGAGCGTGACGAGGAAGGCCTCCGGCGACTGGTGGCCCTGAAGCCGGTTCATCCAGTAAGTCACCAGGGCGGGCTGGTCGGGCCGGTCACAGGATGTCATCCGGTAGTTCCACGACGCCCGGGCGTTCCGTGCCTGCGGAAGGACCGAGCTGTCGGTGTGCAGAACCGTCTCGTTGGCCGAGTAGCCGAACTGCTTGAGGGTGGCGATCTCCGCGTCGCTCGGGTCAGCGAGCAGGCTGAGGGCCTGGTCTGCGTGCGTCGCGATCACGATGCGGTCCACCCGGGTGACCTGCCCGGTGACGTCCCGGATCTCGACGCCGTCCGCTCGCCTGGTGACGTCGGTGACGGCATGGGCCGCGCGGATATCCGGTAGCTGCCCGGCGAGCCGCTCGACGTAGATCCGTGATCCGCCGACGATGGTGTACCACTGAGGTGACCCGGCGACCCGCAGCAGGCCGTGATGGTCGAGGAACCGGAAGAGGTAGCGCGCCGGGTAAGCCAGCGTGGTTTCGCGCCCGGCGGACCACACGCACGAGACGACCGGAACGGCGTAATGAGCGATGAAGTGGCCGCCGAACCCCTCGCGCGCCAGGAACTCGCCGTAGGTCGTGAGATCCTCGTCCCCGCTCGTGCGCAGGAAGGCCAGCGCCCGCCGGTGGAACCTGGCCACTTGCCACAGCATCCGGGCGAACCGCGGGTCGATGAGGCGGCGTGGCTGGGCGAAGATGCCGCGCAGGCCGCGGCCGCCGGCATACTCCAGGCCGCACCCGTCGCAGCGAACGCTCATGCTCATCTCGGTGGGCCGTACCTCGACGTCCAGCTCGCCGAAAAGCTTGCGCAGCCAGGGATACGTCACGTCGTTGTGGACGATGAACCCGCTGTCAACAGCGTGCCGCCGGCCGCCGGAGTCAGACACGTCATGGGTATGCGCGTGGCCCCCGAGCCGGTCCTCGGCTTCGAACAGGGTGACGTCGTGGGTGCGGGAAAGCAGGTAGGCAGCGGTAAGCCCGGAGACCCCGGCGCCGATCACGGCCACGGACGGGCGCGGGGAATCGACAGGGGCACCTGGGGCGCGGGCCTCCTGGGCGGGGGGCGGGTCAGGCGTCGGGCCGATAGCGTTGGGATTCATTGTCCAGATTCCGTCTAGAGTTTGTCTAGGCCCAACGTAGGCATCGCAGGTAATCTTGTCAAATGTTTGTCTAAGAACTGTATAGTGTTCTCATGGAGACTCCAGGGGATCGCCCGCTGCTGCGCATCGGTGAGCTGAGCCGGCGCCTCGGCGTAACCGACCACGTGCTCCGGGCCTGGGAGAGCCGCTACGGTCTGCTCCAGCCGGTGCGATCAGCAGGCGGCTTCCGGCTGTACTCCGCAGCGGATGAATGGCGGATCCGCCAGATGCAGGCCCACCTCGCCGACGGGCTGTCCGCCGCCGAGGCAGCGCGCGCCGTGCTACGCGAGGACGGGAGCGCCAGCGAGGAACCAGCCCCGCCCGTCGGACCGGACCTCGCCGCATCCACGGTGAGTGAACTCGCCGCGGCCCTGCGGCAGGCTCTCGACGCGTTCGACGAGCCGTCCGCCCAGGCCGTATTCGACCGGCTCGTGTCGGACCTGTCGCTGACTGCTGTCCTGCGGGACGTCGTCCTCCCCTACCTCGCCGAGCTGGGCGAACGCTGGCAGCGGGGGACGGCCAGCATCGCGCAGGAGCACTTCGCTAGCAACATCATCCGCGGCCGTCTCGCGGGCCTGGCCCGTGGCTGGGGAGGCGGCCAGGGGCCGCGCGCCATCCTCGCCTGCCCGCCGGGGGAGCAGCACGATATGGCGCTCATGATTTTCGGCATCGTGCTCAACCGCAACGGGTGGAGCATCGACTACTTCGGGGCAGAAACCCCCGTCGGGGAACTGGAGCGGGCCGTTGACGCCACGCATCCTGACCTCGTCGTCCTAGCGGCCACCCTCCCGGAGACTCTCGAGCCGCTGCGACCCGAGCTCGCCGCGCTCGCCCGGCGCGCCCCGCTGGCCCTGGCCGGCGCCGGCGCAACGCCCCAGCTCGCTAGCGCCGTAGGAGCCCGGCTCATGGCGGACGACCTGGTCACCGAGGCCGTGCGGGCCCGGTCGTCATGATGAAGCAGGCCACAGCCCGGGTCTGCGCTCACCCTGAGTCACCGGTGATCGCTTCCGCCTCGGCCGCGAACAGGGCAGGGTGGAGCGAGCCGGGCCGCCTGACCGGCTGGGTGCCAGCGCAGAACCCGAATCCGCTTGCCCTGACAGGAGGACCTGGCGTGACGGATGTGGAGGAGTGGAAGGTGAGCCTGCCCTCCTGGCGGGACGGGTCCGCGAGGCGCTCAGTGATCGCCTTTCTGCAGGAGATCACGCAGGGACCGGACGCTCTCCCCGTGGCTGACCGGGTAGCTGCCTTCGACAATGACGGCACGCTAGCCTGCGAGAAGCCTCATACGGCGCTGGCGGGATTCCTCCTGGACCGGGTCGCCGCGGCGGGCTCAGCTCAGCCGGAGGTGGCGAGCGGCCACGACGTGCTGCGCGAGCTAGGTGTGCTGTTCAACGGCCAGACCACGGCGCAGTACGAGGAACAGGCGCGCCGTTACCTCACCAGGGCACTCCATCCGCGCTTCCACCGCCCCTACCCGATGCTGACGTACCAGCCGATGCTGGAACTCATGGCCCTCTTGCAGGCCCTGGACTTCAGCGTGTTCATGTGCACCGACAGCTCCCGCGACTTCATGCGGGTGATCGCCGGCCCGGCCTACGGGCTGCGGCGTGAGCGGGTGATCGGGTCGGAGGTCCAGATCCAGGCCGTGGACGGCTGGCTGGTCCGTACGGCCACACCGGTCCCCATGGATGACGGGCCGGGCAAGCCGGTGCACCTGTGGGATCGAACCGGAACCCAGCCGGTGCTGGCAGCGGGCAACGCAGCCGGAGATATCGACATGCTCCGGGCCGCCCGCTTCGCCCTGGTGGTTCACCATGACGACGATGTGCGCGAATACGCCTATGACGACCGCCAGGTACTCAACGCGGCCGCCGGGGGCGGCTGGACGGTGCTCAGCATGCGTGACGATTTCGCCCGCCTGTGGCCGGCGGACCCCGCCGATGGCCCGCGGTGACCGCGGGTCTCTCCTGCGGGCCCTAAGATCCTTTTCAGCACGCGGTCATGGTCAGTGCTTCGCAGCGTTCTTGACCTTCTTGCCCTTGTGCTTGACCTTGCCGGCATCCTTCTTGGTCTTGCCCTTGGCTGCCTTCGCCCCGTGCTTTGCCTTCTTAGCCACACCCATGACCGACTCCTCTTCGATGCCTGTCACACCACGATCCGGTGGCTGCCATCTTCCACGCTGGACGCAGCTTAAACCCGAGTGCGATCGCTCCCGTACGAGTGGCACGCTGGCCAGGCACAGTGCGGATCCACCCGGCCATCAGGTGCCGCCGCCGGATGCTCCATGTTCTGCATCTGCCGACCCGCCACTCCCGGCGCTCGTCAAGACCACGGGGAGTTCAGATCATCAAGAGGAGGGCTGCCCTATGCCGAACTGGGCCGAGCAGGTCACGGCGATCGCGACCGCGGTAAGCGCCATCGGGCTTCTCAGCGCGATCGGCGCAGTGATCTTCGCGGGCCAGCAGGCCCGTGAAGCCCGGATTGGCCGTCAGGCTGAGATGGCAGTCGAATTCTTCAGGCGCTGGAGCGAAGGCCCGATGGTGGAGACGCGTCGGCTCGTCGCCCAGTTCGAAACGCCAGAGGCGTTGCGGGACGCACTAACGGTATTCGTGGCCGAGAACTCCGCTGAGGCGTACATCCTGTACCGGGAGCTCGACTACTTCGAGCAACTCGGTGCCCTCGAGAGACACGGCGGCTTCGAATTCGAGCTCATCAGAACCTTGCTCGGCCGCCGGCTGATCGACCGGTGGGAGATGTGGCAGCCGGCGATCGATGCGATCGGCGGCAGTGCCGCCTACCCGATGTTCGAAAGACTCGTGTCAAAAATGCGCGCCGCTGTGTAGTTCCCGCTCCCGATCCTTGCTCCACTGGTGCCGTCAGGGCCCTACCGGATGCCTCAGAGGAGCATGTCACCATGGCCGAGCAGGCGCCGCCCCGCGGCGAGAGCGCAACAGCGAGCGGACTTAGGCCTCAAGGTTCCGCTGGTCAGCGCCGCCGTGACCGCAGCCCCGCCTGAGGCTGCGGCCACGGAGACGATCACTGCGCGGCGGGCGGCGTGTGGATAAGCTTCTTGTTGACGAACTCGTCGATGCCTAGCGGGCCGAGCTCGCGGCCGACCCCGGATCGCTTAGTGCCGCCGAAAGGTAGCTCCGGGCCGCCGAGTTCGGCAGTGTTGACCCAGGCCATCCCGACGTCGAGCCGGTCGGCGACCTCCACAGCCAGCTTCTCGTCGCTGCAGAAGACGGCTCCGCCGAGCCCGAAGGCGCTGCTGTTAGCCAGCTCCACCGCTTCATCGGCGTCGGCCACCCGGTAGACGACTGCGGCCGGGCCGAACAGCTCCTCCTGGTAGGCGCGCATGTCGGGGGTCACGCCCGATAGCACGGTCGCCTCCACGAATGCGCCCGGGCCGTCGATGCGATGCCCTCCGAGATCGACCGTTGCGCCCTTACTGACCGCGTCGTCGATCTGGGCCATCAGGTTGCGCGCCGCCTGCTCCGAGGACAGCGGTCCGTAGCTCGTCGCCGGGTCGGTCGGATCCCCGGTCACGTAGCCGGACATCGCGGCCGTGAACTCGCGCATGAAGTCGTCGTAGATGGCATCGGCCACGATCATCCGCTTGGATGCATTGCAGGCCTGGCCGCCGTTTTCCATCCTGGCCGCTGCTGCCGTCCTGGCCACTTTCGGCAGATCGGCATCGTCCAGCACGATGAACGGATCCGAGCCGCCAAGCTCCAGCACAACCTTCTTCAAGTTCTGCCCGGCCACAGCGGCCACGGCCGACCCAGCCCGCTCACTGCCTGTCACCGACACCCCGGCGATGCGGGGGTCCGCGACCATGCCAGCGACCTGCTCGTTGCTCGCGAAGATGTTGATATAGGCGTCTTCTGGCAGCCCGGCATCGCGGAACAGCTGCTCCATGGCCAGGGCTGACTCCGGGCATTGCGGCGCATGCTTGAGCACGATGGTGTTGCCGATCATCAGGTTCGGCGCCGCGAAGCGGGCGACCTGGTAATACGGGTAGTTCCACGGCATGATGCCCAGCAGCGCGCCGATCGGGGTCTTGCGCACCCACGCCGTGCCCGGCAGGTTAGAGGCCAGCGGCTGGTCCTCGAGGAGCGCTGCCCCGTTGTCGGCGTAGTACTCGTAGATGGCCGCAACGAACCGCAGTTCACCCTTGGCCGCCTTGGTGACCTTACCCATCTCCCGGGTGATGATCGCGGCTAGTTCGGTGGAGCGGTCGCGATACAGCTGGGAGACCCGGCGCAGGATCCCGGCACGCTCTTCCATCGGAGTTCGCCGCCACGAGGTGTAGCCGCGTTCGGCTCTGCCCAGCACGTCACTGATCTCCGCGTCGGTGGCCGTCGGGTACTCACCTTCGACCTTCCCGGTGGCCGGGTTCACTACCTGGTACATCATCGAGCCTGCCTCCATACAACATCGGGTCCGTCCATTAGACGCCTGGGCGGCGCGCAGCGGGATCGATGGGGCTCCCCTAGGAGGTGCGCCGGTCGTGGCGATCCGCAATGACGAGACCGCGCCCGCAGACAGCCACGCCCCGGTAGTCCT
Source organism: uncultured Actinomycetes bacterium (assembly GCA_963723595.1). GTDB lineage: Bacteria > Actinomycetota > Actinomycetes > Streptosporangiales > Streptosporangiaceae > RYN-230. Next base: position 186,453 of record CAVRRQ010000006.1, on the reverse strand, counting down.
TGTCGTAGGCGCCTTTCGCTGCCGTCGTGCCTGCGGGCCGGCGCCCCTCCGCGGGCAAAGCGCGGAGTTCGCCACGTTCTGGGGTGACCACGAAATCGGCATCGAATACACCTCCCAGAAGCGTCTCAGGAATCCTGAAGTCGGGCTGCGGCTCACAGTTCCAAATATCGCCGCGCAGTGAGCGCGACGCGGCCAGCACGACGACGCGACCGTGCGGGCCGCCCAGGTAAGGACGGCCCGCACGGTCATGCCTGGCCGGGTCCCCGGTGCCGGGTGCCGGGTGTGGTCAGAACTTGCCGGCCTTGATGCCAGCCAGCGTCACCCGGGAGACCCGGAAGGTTTCCACGGACGTCGGCATCCCCCGGCCCGTCACCACGGAGCTGATCGGCATCCCGGTCCTGGCATTGATCGTCAGCACCTGTTCGCCGTCGCCGCCGAACACCGCCGGTCCCGCCGTGATGGTCAGCGTGGGCTGCCCGCCGGCCGTTGAATCCGCGACGGTGACCTCGGGGATGGTCGACACCAGGCGCAGGACGCCCGCCCGGATCTCCGGATCGCCTGCCCCCCAGGACAGCGCGATAGTGGCGGCAGTCCAGAGGCTGTTGTCGATTGCGTCCTGCAGGGCCTTGCCGGTGGGCATCTTCAGCGGGGTCTTATCCCCCTTTTCGCGCATGAGAGCTTGCCTCGCCTTTGCGCCCTCCTCCCATATCTTCTTGCGTGCGGCGAAGCTGAGGAAGAAGTCGTTGGGCAGGGCATTGACCATCCGCACCCGGGCGGTGGCGAGGTCGCCGGCCGCCGCGTAGCGCGCCGCCGCTATCTCGCGCGCGTTAGTGAAGTCGGCGAGGTTGGCATGCTGGGCGACCGCCCCCACAAGGGTCTGCTTGTCGTCTCCTGAGTACAAGTCGCCACTGTCGGTGTACAGGCCGTAGCCGGCCTGCATCGGTTTGCCGCCAATGACCTGTTTTTCGATGACCAGCGACGCGTTACCCGGCAGCGGACCGCTTCTGGCCTTGATGAGGGCGGCCAGGGACATCAGCTTGGCATTCACCGCGGGGGCCCGGGAAGCCGTAGGGCCAGCCGCGGTGCGGGCCGCGGTGCCAGCAGCGGTGCCGCCCGTGCCGTGCACGGCGGCGAGCAGGCCGCCGGCGGCCAGGACCGCCACCCCGGCCGCGGTCGCGCCGCGCAGCGCGAGGCCCCGGCGGTGCCGCTGCCGGGCACGCAGCCCGATCGCCTCGATGTCGGGCGTGAAGGGCTGACCCGACACGAGCTGGCGCAGCTCGCGGCCGAGCTGGGTTTCCTGAGGTGAGTTCATAGCATTGATTCCGTTCTGTCCATAAAACTCCTGAGGGTGCCGAGCGCCCGGGCGTTCTGGCTCTTCACAGTGCCTTCGCTGCAGCCGAGCACGGCGGCGGTCTCGCGCTCGCTCATCCCCTCCAGATGGCGGAGGATGACCGTGGCGCGCTGCCGCAGCGGCAGGACGAGCAACGCCTGCAGTAGCCCGGCCCGGCGGGCGATCTCGTCGGTCGCGTCGGGCGCCACTGGCTCGCGTCCCTCGGGGAAGCGCGAGACGGGCATCGCCCGCTCACGCCGACGCCATCGGCCGCGCGCCTCGTTCAGCAGGATGCGCCGGACGTAGGCGTCTGGCCTGTCCGCCTGCCGGACGCGGGGCCAGTGCTGGTAGGCCTTGACGAGCGTGTCCTGCACGAGATCGTGGGCGAGGTGCCAGTCACCGCACAGGAGATAAGCGCTTTGATGCAGCAGCGAGGCGCGATTCTGCATGAACTCACGGAACTCCTCGTCCCGGCCGCTCACCGCGTTCTCTGTCCGTCTCATGACTAGCTAGATACTCCCGCTCCGCAGGAAGTTGTCGGGATCCTCCGACCTTTTCGGACTCTCAGGCGCGCGGGAGGCCATCCGCTCTCCGGCCGTCACGCTGGCGGACAGGGCTTTCCCGGCAGCGGTCATCGAATCACAAGGTTGAGCGGCGACCGTCAGACTATGAACTCCTCAGCCAGCGGTGTGGAGGCACAGGCTGGCCGTCTTGAGGCCCGGCTGCTCGTGATCGAGGATGAGCCGACCATCCTGGAACTGCTGTCGGAATCATTGCGGTTCGCGGGGTTCGACGTGCTCACCGCGGCCAGCGGCCGGGAGGCGCTGCGCGTCGCGGCGGTGTCGCGGCCGGATCTGGTCCTGCTCGACGTGATGCTTCCGGACGGCGATGGCTTTGACGTGGTTCGCACGCTCAGAGCCGGGGGCCACGCGTGCCGGTCATCTTCCTGACCGCCCGCAGCCACGTCCATGAGCGGGTGGCCGGGCTGACCCTGGGCGGGGATGACTATGTCACCAAGCCGTTCAGCCTGGATGAGGTCCTGGCCCGGATCCGGGCGGTGCTGCGGCGCTGCGGTGGGCCCGGGGCGGAGGGTTCCCGCCTGAGCGTGGCGGACCTGGAACTCGATGAGGACACGCACGAGGTACGGCGCCACGGCTCCTGGGTACCGCCTTGCTGCACGGTTACCTGCTCGGCCCAGCGGACCGGCCTGATGGAAAACGGCCGGCTCACCATCGGGATCCGTCCTGCCCACCACATCTCATGATCAGGAGCTCAGCGAAATGTCGTCCGCAAACTCACCAGGTCCCTCATTGCCGGCGCCGCGGCCATCGCCATCGCAGGCGGCTCCTACGGCATCGTCACGGCTACCTGCCCCGGATGTTCATGGTGGCCTCGCTTAGGGGCCGGCTGGCGGCGGGGCTTCACGGAGGAGCTCCACCAGTGCGGGTGAGCCTGTGATCCGGGCTTCCATATCCCGGGCAAGGGCTCGCATCTCCCCTTCGGCATGCCGCGCGTGCGCAGCGAAGCACAGCTCGCCCATGGGCGAGCGCATGGTCCGTGCCCAGTAGCGGACGGCAACCACCCTGAGCAGCGGGCTGTGCAGAATGGCGAGGTTACGCGGCAGCCCTGCCGTGCCATTGGCGCGCAGAGCGGCGAAGGCCCCGGTGATGGCCCGGCACATCAGCGTAAGGGTCGCCCGGTCCGCGGCAAGCCGGGCGGGATCGGTCCCGCACCGGTAGAGGGCCGCGCAGATGCAGGCGACCAACGCGGCATGGTAGACCAGCCATCCGTCCATGTCAGCGACCCGCTGCACCGCGAACCCCCGGCCGGTCAGGTCCGACTCGAACGCTGCCAGCCGGGGATCAGATGTTTCCGGCAGAGCCGTCGACTGCTGCCGGATGCGGACATACTCAGCAGTCCCGCCGGTCAGCACCCCGCCGACGCCGGGGAACCCGAGATAGACATCACCGGGCAGGCCCGCCGAGACGGCGGCCCGGCCTCCCGGGTTGTTGCCCAGGAACAGGACCGCTGGCTTCCCCGCCAGGCCGGTAAGACCGGCACACGCGGAGTCCAGCTGATCACGCCGGACCGCAACCAGGACGATGTCGTAATGGCCGGTGGTATCCGGCACCACCGCCGCTCCCGTCTCAGTGAGTCCTCCCCCGGTTACCTCCCGGGCACAGAGGCCTCCGGCTGCCACTTCAGCGGTCCTAGGTCTGTGCTCGAGCACCGAGACCGTGTTCCCCGCCGCCGCGAGGTGGGCCCCGTAGACGGTGCCGACCACGCCCGCGCCCACGATAAGCACCCTCATGTTGACTCCGCAGAACCAGAAATTGCTTACTCAAGTATCCGGCCAGCCCGTCAGCGAACAGCACCTGCGCGGCGCCTTTACAGGGCGGCTCCTCCGCTGGGGCTAACGATGAGCACGGGGCACGCCGCCCTGCGCAGGCATGTCTGGTGGATGGGGCTGGCCTCCGCCTGGAGATCTGGCCGGGCGGTGCTGCCGAGGACCAGAAGATCTGCGCCGAGGGCCCGGTCGAGCAGGACTCGCTCCGGGTGTCCGTCGACAACCTCCGCCGTCAGCAGCACCGCCGGGTCTGGGCCGAGCGCGGTGTGGACAGACGAAGCCAGCACGGCCGCGGCTGCAGCACGGTCTTGTTCCGGGTGCGGAAGGCCAGTCCGGCCGGCGTAAGGTGCGCGCGGCTGGAGCGCCTCGTCCCAGGCGAATACGGCGTCAACTTCCGCTTGCCGTGCGATTGCCTCAGTCGCGGCCCAGCGCAGCGCGGCTACCGACGCGGCTGAACCGTCTACCCCCACCACAATGCGCGCAAGGCCAGGATTCATCGTGTCCTCCTCATTGGACGCAAGCCATAAGCCATGTGTCTCGAGCGGTCCGGTCACCGTAGGTCAGTCCGCCACCACCGCGACTGGGCCGCGTGCATGGTGGAGTACGCCGTGGATGACTGATCTCCCGCCAGACCCATCAGCCCCCTGAGCACGCCGGCCGAGTACGACTAGATCCACCCGGGCAGATGCGGCGGCGAGCAGGTGAGCGGGATGCGCGTTCGTGATTTCCGTGCCGGTTTCCACGGCTGGGTATCTCTCCTGCCATGGGGCAAGCATGTCCTGCAGCCGGGCGCCTGTTCCTCGGCACAGGTGGTGGGGGCTGGCCGCGGGCCGTCCCGCAGCAGTCACTGGGCCTGAGGGTCCCGGGGTGGGGAGGTAGCAAGTCCAGGCGTGGGCGACGGTCAGCCTGGCCTTGCGCAGAGACGCTTCCTCGAAGGCGAACCCGAGCGCGGCGGCCGACTGATCCGGGTCGCCGATACCGACGACGATCTCCCGGTGCAGGGAAGTCGTCTCCTGGCGCATGACCACGACGGGACACCGGTCATGGGTTGCGGCGTACCGGCTAACCCAGCCTGAGACCATCGCGGGAAACGCCCCTGCCCAGTGTGAGCCGAGGACCAGCATCGAAGCGTCGGTGGTCGTCTCGGCGAGCGCCCGGACTGGGGGACCGGACAGCAGTTGCGTGTCGAGCACCAGCGCTGGCTCCAGTTCAGCGGCCCGGTCAGCTGCGCTGGCCAGCGACGACGAATGGGAGCGAGGCGCAAACTCTCCGGCGGCATCTGGCCGGTTGTGCGGCTGATGCCAGCTCATATGGGATGGTTGCGGCGTGTAGACGATCCGGAGCGGCGAAGCGCGTAGCGCGGCCTCGCGAGCGGCCCATTCCACCGCACGCATCGATTCTTCCGAGCCGTCAGTTCCTACGATGATGGGCTTGCCGACCATTTCTTCCTCCCGAGGGGAGCTGTCTGCTACAGCTGCGAACCGACGATGGCGGCGAGATCGACGAGCCCGCAGCTGTAAACCCCACGGTGAGGGACCGCCAAGAATTTCTTTGGCGGCCACCTTCCGGGCTGCTTGACGGTTTCCGCATTCACATGGCGTACATGCGGCGGAACCGGCGAATGTCGTCCTTGCCCGCGTAGAGGATCACGAATGTGGCGGCAGCAATCGCTGCCAGGGTGATGCGCTTCATCATCGAGCCTTTCTTTCCTCTCGCCGCGGGTCTCCCACGCCGATCCTTGGTGCATGCGCCCTGAATCCTGACCATGCCTATGTGCTCACTCTTGGCTTCTGACGGATGAGTTGTTAGGGGCGAAGGTCGGTTCTCAGGGAGTCTTGAGTCCCGGGCAGGCACTCCGCCTCATCCGGGAGACCGCTATCCCCCTGCGTCGTCTGGACGCCAGCGTGGTTCGTGGGGCAGGTGCTCGCTCGCCGGGATGAAAGCATGGTAATGACAACAGTGGTGCTATAGTCTTCACTGCCCAATGCTAATTAGTCAGCTCCATGCTGAGGCACATTGTCACCGGCTCACCTAGAGACATTGGGCCGCACCATCACGGTCGTACGTCCGTGAAAAGAGTGACCTAAGTCCTCGATCTTGCCGAACACCTGCTGCGTTCTACTTCAGTCATGTTTCCGCTGCATTTCGATGATATGGCTAAGTAATGACGCAGGGGAAAATGAAAACTCAACGGCATGGATCACATCCCGGGAGCACACCCCCTGACATTAAGCCACTGAAGGGGGCCCGATGACAGTCACCATGGATCCGCAGCACCTGGAAACCGCAGGGCAGCTCCGGGACCGCGTAGCGCTCGTGACCGGCGGGACCCGCGGTATCGGCGCGGCTATCGGCCACGCCATGGCCGAGCAGGGCGCCGCTATCGCCGCCGGGTACTGGCGGCACGAGGAGCCGGCCAGGAAGTTCCTCGCCGGCATGACCGAGGAGTACCCGGACCGCCTGACCACCCTGCATGAAGGGAACATCGGCAACGCCGGCGACTGCCGTCGCGTGCTGCAGGAGGTCATCGACCAGCATGGCCGCCTGGACATCCTGGTCAACAACGCCGGCATCACCATCGACAAGACCGTGGCCAAGATGAGTGACGAGGACTGGCTGCGGGTCATCTCCGTCAACCTGTCCGGCGCCTTCTTCATGGCCCAGGCGGGGCTCGAGCACATGATCGGGCGCGGCACCGGGCGGATCATCAACGTGTCCTCGGTCATCGGCGAAACCGGGGCGATCGGCCAGGCCAACTACGCCGCGTCCAAGTCCGGCCTGTTCGGCCTGACGAAGACGCTGGCCAAGGAAGCCCTTTTCCAGCTCGCCCGCGCCGAGCGGCCGGCCGGGGACGGGGTCGGCCTCACCGTGAACGCGGTGACGCCGGGCTATATCGCGACGGACATGGTCGCCGCGATGCCGGAACGGGTGCTCGAACGGGTGCGCGCCCAGATCCCCGCGGGCCGGCTCGGCAGGCCGGAGGAGATCGCCCGCGTGGTCACTTTCCTGGCGGCCGATCAGTCCGCCTACATCACCGGGCAGATCTGGGCCGTCAACGGCGGAATGGACATGTGAGGGAGCAGACATGAATGAGCGGCCAGAAGTAATGATCCTGTCCGGCGTGCGGACCGGGATCGGCAAATTCGGCGGCGGTCTCGCGACCGTGCCGCCCTGCGACCTTGCCGCCGCCGTCGTGCGCGATGCGGTCAGCCGGGCCGGGGTGGAACCTGCGGACGTGGGCCACGCCGTCTTCGGCAATGTCATCCACACCGAGGCCAGGGACATGTACCTGGGGCGGGTGGCCGCCATCAACGGCGGCCTGCCGGTTACCACGGCCGGGCTGACGGTGAACCGGCTGTGCGGCAGCGGGCTGCAGGCCATCATCTCCGCGGCCCAGGCCATCATGCTCGGGGATACCGGCGCCGCAGTGGCTGGCGGTGCCGAGTCGATGAGCCGCGGCCAGTACTGGCTGCCCGACATGCGGTGGGGCAAGCGAATGCAGGACGCCGTCGCCGTGGATGCGATGGTCGGTGCGGTCACTGACCCGTTCGATCACTGCCACATGGGCGTTACCGCGGAGAACGTGGCGGCTGAGTACGGGATATCCCGGGCTGACCAGGACTCCTTCGCGGCCGAGAGCCACCGGCGGGCGGCCGCCGCCACGGAGGCTGGCTACTTCGCCGAGCAGATGACGCCCATCGACGTGGCGACCAGGAAAGGCACGACAGTGTTCGCCGCTGACGAGCACATCCGGCCAGGGCTGACCGCCGACAACCTGGGAAGGCTGCGCCCAGCCTTCGACGGAAGCGGCTCGGTCACGGCGGGCAACGCCTCAGGGGTCAACGACGCGGCGGCCGCCGTGGTCCTGGCCAGCGCGTCCTACGCCGACGAGCATGAACTGCGTCCCATCGGACGGCTGGTGGCCTACAGTCACGCCGGCGTGGAGCCGCGGGTCATGGGGATCGGCCCGATCCCGGCGGTGCGCAAGGTGCTCGACCGGGCGCAGATGAAGCTGGACGAGATCGACGTTTTCGAGGTGAACGAGGCGTTCGCGGCGCAGGCGCTGGCCGTGATCCGCGAGCTTGGCCTGCCAGCCGACCGGACCAACCCGAACGGCAGCGGGATCTCGCTCGGGCACCCGATCGGCGCAACCGGCGCCATCCTCGCCGTGAAGGCGCTGTACGAACTGCGCCGGACCGGCGGCAAATATGCGCTCGTCACGATGTGCATCGGGGGCGGCCAGGGCATTGCCGCGATTCTCGAAAGGGTATAAGCCAACTGCGCCCGGAGGTCCGGGCGATGACCCTGGAGGTTACGCATGACCCACCGCGATGAGGTGTGGCAGGCAGCGGAGGATGCGGCCGAGGCCGTCGGGCCGGAGGCCGGCCTCTTCGCCTCAGTGGACATGGCGAGTTTCGGTGAATCCATGCTGGCGGTACTGACCCGGGCGGCGACGCACCCGGTCGGGATCGGCGAGGCCGGGGTGCGCTTCTGGGCCACCCTGGCCAGGATCGGCCAGCACACTATGGCCCGGTCGCTTGGGTCCGACGCGCCGCCGCCCATTGAAGCCGGGCGGGACAAGCGCTTCAGCGACCCCGCGTGGGAGGAAAACCCCGGGTTCTTCGCCCTGCGCCAGGCCTACCTGGCCGTCCGGAACTTCGCCGATGACGTGCTCGTCGCCGGGCATGGCGACCCGGTCAGCGACCGGAAGGCCGAGATGGCGCTGGGTTTCCTGCTCGACGCGTCCAGCCCGACGAACTTCCTGCTCACCAACCCGGCGGCCCTGAAGCGGGCGTTCGAGACCGGCGGCGGCAGCGTGCTCTCGGGCGCCCGTAACTTCCTGGACGACCTGGCCAACAACGGCGGACGCCCTAGGCAGGTGGACACGCGGTCGTTCACGCTGGGCACGAATCTCGCCGCGACCCCGGGAAAGGTTGTCTTCCGCAATGAGCTGATGGAGCTCATCCAGTACTCGCCGCAGACCCCGGAGGTCCATGCTGTCCCGCTCCTGGCGAGCCCGCCGTGGATCAACAAGTACTACATCATGGATCTCGCTCCCGGGCGCAGCTTCATCGAGTGGGCGGTCCAGCACGAGCGCACCGTGTTCGCCATCTCCTACCGCAACCCGGACGAGAGCATGCGTGACGTGACCCTGGATGACTACCTCATCGGCGGCCCGATCGCAGCGCTCGACGTCATCACCGAGATCACCGGCGCGAGCCGGATCGACATCGTGGGGCTCTGCCTCGGCGGCGCACTGACGGCGATGCTCGCCGCCTATCTCGCCGCGACCGACGCCGACCGGCTCGGCTCGCTCACCCTGCTCAACACGCTGCTCGACTACAGCGAGCCAGGCGTGCTCGGGGTGTTCACCGACGAGCCGACCGTGGCCCGGCTCGAACGCCAGATGGCGGCCAAGGGGTACCTGGAAGGCTCCCAGATGTCGTCCACGTTCGATCTGCTGCGGGCCAACGACCTCATCTTCAGCTACGTCACGTCGAACTGGCTGATGGGCGGGCAGCCGCCTGCATTCGACCTCCTCGCCTGGAATGGCGATAGCACGCGCCTGCCCGCGGCCATGCACTCGTTCTACCTGCGGACGCTCTACATCGGTAACCAGCTCGCCCGGGGCGAGATGGAGCTGGGCGGGCAGCACCTGTCGCTGCAGGACGTCAAGAGCGACGCCTACGTGGTGGGCGCGGTGAACGACCACATCGTGCCGTGGCAGGCCTCCTACAAGGCGACCCACCTGCTCGGCGGCACCGTGCGGTACGTCCTGTCCAACGGAGGGCACGTCGCCGGCATCGTCAACCCGCCAGGACCGAAGGCCCGGCACGAGGTGGCGGGTAAGAACCGGCCCGCCGCCGCCGAGTGGCGGGCGTCGGCGAAGAGCCACAGCGGTTCATGGTGGGAAGACTGGACCGAATGGGCCGGGAAGCGGGCCGGCAAGCTGACCACGCCACCGCCCATGGGAAGCCGCCGCTACCAGGTGCTCGGCGACGCCCCCGGCGACTACATCCACGGCTGAGGCAAGCACGGGCGGGCTCCACGCCGTCAAAGCCCGCCCGTGCTTGACAAATCAACCAAGGTGCGTAGTATAGCTAGCAAGAGCCCGGCCTAAGGAGAAGGAAAATGACTGAGACCCGTACCGCCAGCCAGGAAGTTCAGGGGGAGATCCTGAACACGGTCCGCAAGAGCCAGGACGCCGTGGTCGATGCCATCAGGCGCTGGGCCGATGCGGTCCAGTCGATGACCCCGTCGATGCCCACGCCGAGCCTGCCCTACGCCGACAAGCTGCCCAAGCCCGAGGAGTTCGTGGCCAACGCCTACGACTTCGCCGAGCAGCTGCTCGCCAGCCAGCGGAAGTTCGCCGAGAACGTGCTCCACGCGACCTCGCCGATGCTTACCACCAAGAACGGCACCACGGCCCGGAAGACCGACTCCCCGGCCAAGTGACCAAGTAGCCGCGCGGCGGACCAGGGTTTCCCGGGTTCGCCGCGTTTGCGCATTCTGGCCGCGGGCCTTGTGCGTACTATACTTAGCAAAAGTCTTCTGGTCCAGCCAGGCAAGGGGGGTTCCGGTGTCAGATCCGTGGGCCGCGCAGAGGGACGCCCTGGGCGCCTATATCCGTAGCCAGCGCAAGCTGGCCAACCTCTCGCTGCGCCAGCTAGCCGAGCTGACCAGCCTGTCCAACCCTTACCTGAGCCAGATCGAGCGCGGGCTGCACCAGCCGTCCGTCCGCGTCCTCAAGCTCCTGTCGGGCGCGCTCAACGTTTCCGCGGAAACACTGCTCGCTGAAGCCGGACTGCTGGACCCGGACAGTTCCGCAGGCCCCGCCACGGCCGCCGATCCTGGTCCCGGGCCGTCTCTGCCGGACGTGGAGGCCGCCATCCGCGCCGATCACCGGCTGGGCGATGACCAGAAGGCCGCCTTGATCACCGTGTACCAGAGCATGCTTCGCCCCCACCTACCAGGCTGAGGCCGGCGCCTGTCCCCGAGTTCGGGACGCACCGCAGCCAGATTGCTCTGCCGGCGACGTGGGCGGCGCCGGTCAGCGAGCCGGTGCGCCGGCCGGATGCTCGCCGAAGAAGCGGACGAACTCGGCGCTGGCGCTGGGCCCGCGGGGATCGGTGTAGGACCCGTTCGGGACACCGCCGGACCAGCTATGCCCGCCCTGGTGAACAGTCCAGGACTCCGCAACGGTCGTTCCGGCCCCGCCCCTGTACGAGGTGCGGGTGTACGCGTGCCCGCCGGGAACCTGCCCGCTGCTGGTCACCGCGGTAGGCCTAGTGCCTGGGCCACGGTCCGGGCGCTCCGCCGCCACGACCTGATCGATGAGGCGCCCGGCGTTGCCGTAGGCCACGGTCGTATCCCGGTCACCGTGAAAGACGATCAGCGGCAGGGGGCTCGCCGGGGAACGGGCCGGGCGTGACGGGCCGTGCTTCATCACCGCGAACGCGGAAACCACATCCCGCGCGACGGCATAGGCCAGCCCGGAGTGCACGCCGACGGCGGCGTAGAGATCGGGATAGACGGCGGCCATCACTGCGGCCATCGCCCCCCCGGCGGAAAACCCGGCCACGTACACCCGGGTGTGGTCAACCGGATAGCGGTCCATCACCTGGCGGGTGATCCCGGCGATGAGTGACGGCTCACCAGCATCACGGCGCTGGTGACCAGGGGCAAACCAGTTCCAGTACTTGCCAGGATTCGCCGAGGAGGGCTGCTCAGGGTAGGCGACGAGGAAGGACTGACGCTCGGCGAGATCGTTCATGCCGGTAGCGGCGGCGAAGGCAGCAGCGTCCTGAGTGCCGCCGTGCAGCATCACGACCAACGGCAGGGGGGCGCCCGTGCTGCCGGTGGGGACATAGAGCCGGTAGGCACGGGTACCGGCGGCGGCGGTGTAGGAAAAGGAGTCAAACCGGCCCGCGGGCGGCTTCGCGGCCGGGGCCGCGGGCCCGTGCGCGAGGTCGGGATCCGGGACATGCAGGCTGGAGAAAGCGCTGAGGCCATGAGCCCAGCCGGAAGGACCCTGCCTCGGTTGCCTCCCCCGCCGTGGTGCGGGCGAGGAGGTCAAGGTCCGCTGAATCAGCGCGGTTGCCTCGACGAGGCGGCCCTGGCGGGTCAAGCGGGTGGCCTCAACCATCGCGGACATCTGCCGTGCGTTCATGGCGGTATTCCTCCCTGGTGGTTGTGTTCGCCGCGTCCCGGCAGGACGGTGCGTGCCCGGAGTGGGCGGCGGTCGGGGTAGGCCGCTGTGATCGCAGCGGGCTAGACGATGCGGGCCGCCAGGGCGGCCTTCACCGCGGCTGGGGCACGGAAGGCGCCGAGCACCTCCACTGAGGCGATCGTGGCCAGCGCGAGCTGGGGAGAGACATCGGCGGCGATGCTCGCCAGCCCCAGCACCCGAAGGTGGATCATCTGCCCGGTGTCGCGGATCTCTTCCAGATCGCGGCGGGAGTAATGACAGCTGCCGAGAGTGAGCGTGCGCCGGGCCATTGTCTGGTCGAGCGCCTCGCCCCGGGTGGCGAGTTGGGTGCGAATCGCGGTGCGGATGAAGTCCGTGCGGTTGGTGTAAAAGCCTTCCTGGACCAGCAGATCGATCTGTCCGAGGTCCACCAGTCCCAGGTTGATGGTGATCTTCTCGGTCTTCTCACCCTGACCGGCGTCCATCCGCATGCCATCTCCTCACCATCCATATGGATGGTAATCGGAAAGCGGGCCACGATGCAACCGGCGGCCTCAGCCTGCCGATCGCCCGGTGCACCCTCGTCGCGGGCATCGCGGCCGGGCTCGCGGACCGCAAGCGGCCGTTCAGCCTGCTGCGGCTGGCCGGCGCCCGGCTGTCCACGCTGCGCGGCGTCGTCGCGCTGGAGGGAGCCGTCCCGCTGCTATCCGTCGCCGCCGTCGCGATCGGCACCGGCTTCGCCGGCGCCGCGATGTTCGCCCAGGAGGCACAGCAGCACACGATGGTCGCCCCCCGCATCGCGTACTACCTGCTGACCGCCGGCGACATCGTGATCTCCCTCGTGATCATCGCCGCCACCTTCCCCCTCCTGGCCCGCATCACCGGCCCCGAGGCCGCCAGAAACGAGTAACAAGCGGGGCGCCAGTGGCGCCTCGTCCGGCTCTTGTCGTCTGTCCAACGTCATGCGCCGGAGCGGTCAGTCCCGCAGGAGCAAAGGCTGCGGCGCGCAGGAGAACCGAGTGATCATATCTGAGAGTCATGACATACTTACTAACCACCGACACCGGGCAACGTCATGGTCATATGTAAGTGCCGCCGTTGCGGCCATTACCCTGATCGCCTACCTGTCAGTCTGGGGACACCGGTACGGAACGGACCTGAAGGTCTACCGGGATGCCGTGAACTCCTGGGAATCCGGGCAAAATCCATATCTGCTGACCTTCACCCGCAGCGGCCTGCTCTTCACGTACCCGCCCTTCGCCCTTATCGCGCTGTGGCCGCTTGCCTGGGCACCCTTCCCGGTCACCCAGTGGCTCCTGTGGGCGGCAAGTCTCGCCGCCGCAGCCGGCGCGGTCGTGCTGGTACTGCGCGACACGGGCGCCCCGGTCACCCGACGTCTGCTGTGCAAAGCCTTCACGGGGGCGTGCGTCTCATGCATCGCGCTCGAACCTGCCAGGAGCGCGACCGACTACGGGCAGATCGAACTCGTCCTCATGGTCATCGTTATAGCCGATCTCCTGACAGCATCTCGCTATCGCGGAATCGGGACCGGCCTGGCCGCAGCCGTGAAACTCACCCCGCTGGCCTTCGTGATCGTCCTCGCCGTCAGCCGGGACACCAGGTCGGTGATCCGCGCCGTGTCGGTGGAACTATTTGAATAGACCTATTGGGCTCGGGGCGGCGAATTCCACGCGGAGCACTCGGTGACCGTCGCGAAGGCGGATCAGGCCGGCCTGGGCCGGGCGGTAGGGCGGTCGTTGTCCATCAAGGAATGCGAGTATCTTCCGCAGGGCGTCGTGGCTGGGCACGGCCAGCTCCATAGCGCGCAGCGGAACGCCCGGGCTGGCACCCGGGCCGGAGTCCCCGAACGCGACCACCGATACCGGGTGGAGGGACGCCAGCAGCGCCAGCGTTATCATCACCCGCGCGTTCACCTGCCCGGCCCGCAGCTGTGTCCTGGCCGCGGCTGAGGCCCTTATCCGAGTGCTGTCCGCCAGCCCGGCCCCGCTGTTTTTCCGTTTCTGCAGGTCGGCTCGCAGTGCCGAGCGGTAGGCGGCCGGGCCGTGCTGTGCCACTATCCGGATGTCTGTCCGGGTGGTGCCCGACCCGAAAGTGGCCAGGATCCCCGGGGCGTAGACGGAGCTCACGCGGTCGCCGGACTCTTGGCGGACGGTGGTGGTCGCGACCACGATCTGGGAGCGGAGCGGGTTGCCCGCGCCTGACTTCAGCACGTTCAGATCCCTGGCGGGGATGCCGTGCCTGGTAAGCACCCGGCACATCACCGGATCACACGAGATCGAGGCGGACCTGCTGACCTGAGCCTCGATCCAGGCGGCCGCCTCATTGGCGGCTGCCTGATCTGCGGCCGCTGCAGCCTGCGGTTGGGTACTTCCGTGAATGATGCGGGATACCGCCAGGGATCCCGCGATCACGGAGGCGACCACCACGGCGGCGGCGACGGGGGCGAGCCGCCCCCGCCGGCTGCCCGGCGGCGCTCCTTGTCTCTCACCGCCTCCGTAGGCGAGAGAAAAGAAGCGCCGCCGGCGTACCGGCAGCCGCAGCGGCGGCACCGTGCCCGGCGGCATATCGCCGGCTTCCCTCCGGAGGGCCTGACGGACCCTGTCCTCAAGCGGAGTCATGACTCCTCCTCCAGGATCCGGCCCAGCGCCTCCAGGGCCCGGTACGCGGCTGACCGGACGGTGCTCTGCCGGATACCCATCGCCTGCGCGATCTGTCCGTCCGGCATGTCGCAGTAAAACCGCAGGACCAGCACCTCACGCTGCCTGTGCGGAAGCCGCCGGACGGCGCGGATCACGTCCTGGCGTTCCTCACTGCCGACCACCACCGCCTCAGCTGAGGCAACGGGAGGCTTATCCGGCAGGCTGGTACGCCGTGCGGACCGCTGCCGCAGCACCGAGCGGCAGCCGTTCAGGACCGAGGAGCGCAGGTAGGAGTCCGCGCTGGCAGCGTCGCGCAGCCGGTCCCAGCGCCGGTACAGACCGCAGAAAGCCTCCTGCACCACGTCCTCGGCGCTGGCCCGGTCTCCCAGCATCAGGTAGGCCAGCCGGATCAGCGCCATCGCGTGCGCCTCATACAGGGCCGTGACCGCCCACTCCGTAGAAGCGCCCGCCCCGCGCCGAGGCCAGCCTGGACCCAGCGCAGGCGCTGCCCCGCCGGCACCTGATTCGTCGACTTCCACACCTAGGAGACGCAAAATCCGCCTATCTGCTGCCTCCTGCTCCCAAGAAACTTCGCCAACGGAGGACCACGTGCCGGGGAGCAGTCAGCTGGGCCTGGAGCCTTGCCAGCCACGGCCGTGGCGGTTCAGCCTCACCGAGGGCACGACGAGGTTGGCCATCAGGCCCTCGAACATGCCGCCGGCATAGGTGGGCA
Organism: uncultured Actinomycetes bacterium; assembly: GCA_963723595.1. GTDB lineage: Bacteria > Actinomycetota > Actinomycetes > Streptosporangiales > Streptosporangiaceae > RYN-230. Next base: position 171,195 of record CAVRRQ010000006.1, on the reverse strand, counting down.
CGAACGTCAGCGAGGTCCCGGGGTAGGTGTAGTGGCCCTCCCAGACGTTGAACTTCTTGCCTGACTGCGGGTCGGTGTAGGTCTGCCAGTACCCCGGCACAGGCCACTGGCCCTGTGAGGAGTAGTCCGGGTCGGTCGGGCACTGCTTAGGAGGCAGTGTCCGCCACGTCCGCCACCAGACGTCGCCGGGCATCTGGTGCATGCCCATTCCTATGTAGATCGCGATCCGAGGGTCGCTGTAGAGCGTGTCGACGTGGTACGGGGCTGGCCCCTGGCCGGCGTAGTAGCCCCTGTACATCGTCCCGGTGTGCTGGTTGCCGAGCGCCGCGTTGACGTTGCAGTCCGTCTGGGGCCGGTTGTCGTAGAAGATCCCGAAGTTCATTGGGTCCAGGAGCCGGTCGGCTACGCCGCGGAGCTCGGGCAGCGCCTCGCGGACCTCGATCAGCCCGGACGCGTACCAGCCGTTGTCGACCGCCGAGACGAACCAGCAGTTGTCCTGGGCCGGGGTCGTCTCGCTGCAGTCGCCCTGCTCGGGGTTCACGAGGACGTTGCCGTTGTTGGTGTCATACCACTGGTAGAGGAAGCCGTCATAGCGCTTGAGCGTGGCGACTTCGTCGAGCGTCGCGCTGATCAGCGAATCGGCCCGCGCGCGGTCGATCAGGCCCAGGTCGTGGGCCGAGACGACCGCCCAGAGGTACACGCCGATGTTCGCCGCCGAGGTGTACGTGGCGCGGACGGCGCCGGGGCCGAGGTTGTCCAGCGGCAGGTTCGTGTCGGGGTCGACGTCGGCGGCGTAGAACTTCCACGTGTCTGCAGCGATGCCGTGCAGCACCAGGCGCTGGCTGGCGCTGAGGGCGCCGCCGCCTTGGTCGGCGAGAGCCTGTTCCGGCACGCCCGCCGTGAACACCAGCGCGCAGGCTGCGATCAGCGCTGCGGCGCAGAGTCGTACGCGGCGGGCGGTGCCGGGGAGGTAACTGCGAACGCCCACGGCCAGCCTCCTACTTGACCGTGAACGTTGACGGCGTGAGCGTGCCGACGTCGGAGCTGTCACTGACCCACAAGTTGAACGGCCCGGGCTCGACCGCGAACTGGCCCTGCTCGTTGTAGAAGCCGAAGTTCTGGCGACCGAGCGTGAACGTGACCGTCTTGGATTGCCCGGGCGCCAGCGTCACGCGCTGGAAGCCCTCGAGCTTCTCCACGGGCTGCAGGATGCTGGTGAAGTTCTCGTGCAGGTAGAGCTGCACGACGTCATCGCCGGCGACAGATCCGTTATTGGTGATATTCGTGCTGACGGTCAGCGGGCCGTTCGCCGACACGCTGGTCGACGACAGGTGCGGGCTCGACAGCGAGAACGTCGTGTACGAGAGCCCGTAGCCGAACGGGTACAGCGGCGCGTTGGGCGCGTCGAGGTACCTGGACGTGTACTTGTTGTTGGGGTCATACGGCCTGCCGGTCGGCAGCTCGTTGTAGGAGATCGGGATCTGCCCGACATTCACCGGGAACGTCATCGGCAGCTTGCCGCCGGGATCAACCTTCCCGAACAGGACGTCCGCGACCGCGTCGCCACCCTCGGTGCCGGGATACCACGCCTCCAGCAGCGCCGGTGCGTTGGCGGCCAGCCAGTCGATCGTCAGCGGCCGGCCGTTCATCAGCACGACCACGTACGGCTTGCCGGTGTTCGCGATCGCCTGCACCAGCGCGAGCTGCTGGCCAGGCAGATCGAGCGACGTGCGCGAGGAGGCCTCACCGGTGTACGCGGACGGCTCGCCGACCACGACGACCGTCACATCCGAGGCCTGCGCGGCCGCGACCGCGGCACCGAAGCCACCGGTCGAGGTGCAGTACGGGTCGGCGCAGCCCGGCGCGTAGTTAACCGTCGTTGTTTTCGGGACGGCGTTGATGATCCCCTGGCGGACCGTGACGACCTTGTTGACTGAGTCCAGCGCCTGCTGCTGGACCTGGTTGATGTTGTTGACGCCAACGAGGTCGAGGACCGAGCCGATCTGCCCGTTCTTCGCCTCGGTCAGCAGGTCACCCGGCGTGCCGTTGGGCCCGTCCGGACCCGCCATCTCCAGCTGGCCGAACTTCACCGCGCATCCCGACCGGCCGTGGACCACCAGCCGCCCGCGGGCGAACGCTTTTGCGGAGCGGTTCGCGTTCACCGCCCGGACCGAGGTCACCGACCGCCTAGAACGGACACCGACCTCACCGCAGCCGCCAGCTGCACCCGCCACAACCCGACCACCCTCCTGCCGACCTCTTCCAAGAGCGGATCAAGCGCCGGCCCGTCCTCGGCGGCCTAACAAATACGAGCGCGCCGAATAAAAGCCCAGCTCAACGCCAGTAACCGAGTTTAGAAACCCCGCGGGCATCTGATTCGCACTAAACGCCCTCCACAAAAATTAGCAGACGGCCCCTAAAGGCGGCTGGAGTGAGGTCACGTGCCTCCGCGTATTCGGGCGAGTTATACCAAGCCTTCGCCTCTTCCATTGAGGGAAATTCGACCATCGAAAGGTGATTCGATGGCGACTCGCCTTCGACAACTACCAGCTCAGTGCTCGAGGCGATGAAACGACCACCGAAATGCTCAATTGCGGGGCCTGCAAGTTCGGCGTATCGTTTGACCGTTGATTCGTCCACAAATCCCTCTACTGCTGAGATTACATACGCGACAGTATTCATTTTATTCTCCTCTCAGCTCTACTTATAGGGAAGATATCCTGTCAGATATTACTGGTCGCACCAGGTCAGGAAGGCGTTCTTCCGATCGGCCGCATATTGCCCTGGACGCTGGCGTTCCAGAGCTGATCCTTCACCCGCCGGACTCGGCCGCGACCGACGATGAGCGCTCTGCCCCGGCGCTCCAGGAGCACCTCACTCAGCCAGTCCCACTTGCCTTCCCGCAGCGGCCGCGTCTCGTCCGCCGGCTCGGGCATGTGCGATCACATTGTGCGTCGCCTGATCGCCGCCTCGAGGTTGTCGAGCTCGTTGCCGCGATGGGCGCGGTGCTGCTGCGTCCAGGTTTCGTCGTGGAGGGGATCGACCGTCATGACCACGTTCGTGCGGTCACGGGCGGCCTCGATGTCGATTACCGTCAGGTGCTCATACGGCTCGTGGTCGGGCACGAAGTCGATCAGTGACAGATAGGCGAGACGGGTCGGCGGCGCGACCTCGGTGAACGTCTTACACACCTCGATCGAGAGCGGATTGCCGGTGTTCCGCATGAACGCGACCTGTTCTGCCGCGGTCGCGGTCATGGTGTACCGCAGCTGACCGCCGGGCCTGAGCGCGAGCTCGCTCACCCGGCTTTCGAAGCCGTCGGGGGCAAACCACTCCCCGAGGCCGGCGGCGGTAGTCCATAGCTCCCAGATGAGCTCCGCCGGAGCGTCGTACGTGCGCTCGAACCGCGCGGCGTTCGGGCTGAGCGTGGGTTCGGTGGTCATCGGTTCTCCTCGGTTGTGCCGCCTCCTCTCGGGCGGATCTGCAGCAGTAACGAACGGCCAGGCGCGGGACGGACACCACAGGCGCGGAAAATCTCCTCGGTGGTTCTGTCCGTCCACCGCGACGCTGTTCGTCTGATACTTGAAACCGGCATCGACCCTGACTGGAGGACTCATGCAGTACGCGTTGCTGGCCTACGCCCCGCCCGAGGACCCGGACCGGGCAACACGCCCGATTCCGGGTAGTCTTGCCGCCCTGCTCGACCGGCCGGAAGTCACCGGCTGGGCCCGCCTGCACGCTGACGAGTCGGCGACGACGCTGCGCAACGACGACGGACGGATGCTGCTGACCGACGGACCGTTCATCGACAGCAAGGAGTACCTCGTCGGCCTGTTCCTGATCGAGGCCGACAACCTCGACGGGGCACTCGCCATCGCCGAGGAACTGCTCCAGGAGACCAGGCCCGGTGTCGCGATCGAGGTGCGGCCCCTCCTCGAGGGACGCTTCCGTGGGGCTTGACGCCGTCTTCCGCGGCCAGTGGGGCCGCGTGCTGGCAACACTGGTCGGCATCCTGGGCGACATCGAGCTGGCCGAAGACGCGGCCGCCGAGGCGTTCGCCATCGCCGCCGAACGCTGGCCACGCGACGGGGAACCGGCCAACCCCACTGGCTGGCTGATCACGACCGCGCGTAACCGCGCCATCGACCAGCTGCGCCGCCAGCAGGTCCTGGCTGCGAAGACGACGCTGCTCGCCCGCAACCTCGAGGCCGGGCCACAGCCACCGGAGGCCCTCATGCACGACGCCGCCACCATCCCGGACGAGCGGCTGGAGCTGATCTTCACCTGCTGTCACCCGGCGCTCGCCCTCGAGGCGCAGGTGGCGCTCACTCTGCGCACCCTCGGCGGCCTATCCACCGACGAGATCGCGCTGGCGTTCCTCGTCCCGTTCGAGACCATGAGCAAGCGACTGACCAGGACCAAGCACAAGATCCGCGACGCGGTCATCCCGTTCGCCGTGCCGCCCGATCACCAGCTACCCGACCGGCTGGCGGCCGTCCTCGCCGTGGTCTACCTGATCTTCAACCAGGGCTGGGGTGGCGGCCGCGTCAACCTCGCCGCGGAAGCGATCCACCTCGGCCGGGCCCTGGCCGACCTCATGCCGGACGAGCCGGAAGTACTCGCCCTGCTAGCGCTGATGCTGCTGCACGACGCCCGCAAAGCGGCCCGACTGCGCAACGGGCAGGTCGTCCCCCTCGACGACCAGGACCGTACCCTGTGGGACACGCGGCAGATCGACGAGGGCCGAGCGCTGCTGCAGCGGGCCATGACACGACCGCGCACCGAGCCCTACCTGCTCCAGGCGGCCATCGCGGACCTGCACCTGTACAAGCCCCGCGACTGGCGGCAGATCGCCGCCTTGTACGAAACGCTCGCCCGGCGGACCGGCTCCCCGATCGTCGAGATGAACCGGGCCATCGCTGTGGCCGAGATCGACGGGCCCGAAGCCGGCCTGGCCATCCTCGACCGCCTCGACCTCGACCATTACCGATACTTCCACTCCACGCGTGCCGACCTCCTGCGTCGCGCCAGCCGGCACACTGAGGCCCGCCACGCGTACCGCCGCGCGCTCGACCTCGCGCAGACCGAGCCCGAACAGCGCTTCCTTCAAGACCGGCTGGCCGAGACAGCACCCTCCCTTCCAAGCGCTCCCGGCCCGGGCGTCGGCCTCGCCAGTGTCAAGCAGACCATCGAGCGCCACTAGGGCCAAGCCTGGTCCGGGATAATCCCTACTCGCTCGAACGTGCTGCGAGGTGGCGGACTGGCAGCGATAACGGCACCGGAGAATGACCTGCCCCCAGGCGCGAAAGGCTACCTGGGCATCGGCGTCCCACGGACTCGGGGGGCCGCGGCCTGGATCCTCGCATTGAGCAGGTCACGAGAATCGAACTCGCACCATCAGCTTGGGAAGCGCAGCGATTACGGCTGCCAGGGACGCTGACCTGGCGAACCCGAGTGGCCGTGGCTGACCCCTCGTCACCCTAGCTAATGGCACGGCGATCATAGGCGGACCTGTACTGGTTCGGGGGTGCTTCGTGCCCTGCTCCTGCCCCGTCCTCCTCGTAGCTCAGTTCCTGGTTCGATGGTCATCGCTACCCGCTCGATGCGAACTGCTGGTGCCGGCGACTGGCCCGCGTCCCTGGGACCGTGCTAGCCCTACCTCGGATTTGGGTGTCCGCCCGGTGTATCTCCTGCCTGGGCCCGGCGAGTATTGAGAGGCAGGTGACCGGGATGGCCGGACCGCAGGTTATAGGAGGAATTCCGATGAATGCACAAGATGACAACACCGCTCCGTCGCGCACCGGCATGCGACGCATAATCCCGCGTTTTGCGTTCCGTCGGCTCCATGCCGTGGGGCGCGTGCACGTTCTCGTTGGTACCGTCCTGGTCGGCCTTGGCGTCATTACGTTCGTGGGAGGTTCCTTCACGCCGAAGGCGACCGTCTGGGCAGCGTTCTTCCTGGTGCTGGCGGCGCTGCAGTTCTCGGTCGGCTACTGGTACCTGGCTATCGTCCGCTCCGCGGTTCCCCGGACCTGAGGCTGGTCTGCTCGCACTGGTCTGGTCTTCTCGCAGGCGCCAAGATCCGCGCGAGTAGATCGCCGGGTCTAGGCTGGTGCAAGCCATCGCGAAGCGACGTCTTGGCCGGGCGGCCTAGACTCAGCGGCCGCGAGCGGGCCAATCGGGAGCGAGAAGATGGCTGCACTACAGGTCACAGGAGGCATCCGGATGCGCGCATCGGATGACTATGTCCCTCCCCAGCGGTCCGTTCTCGAAAGAATTCTGATCAGGTCATGGGAGTACCGCCGCCTGCGCTTCTTGGCGGGCGTGCGCATTGGCGCTGGTTTTGTCTTGGTCGGCCTCGGCTTCATTACGCTCGTGGGAGGTTCCTTCACGCCGAAGGCGGTCGTCTGGGCAGCGTTCTTCCTGGTGCTGGCGGCGCTGCAGTTCTCGGTCGGCTACTGGTACCTGGCTATCGACCACCGCCCGTTTGCGCGGCGGGTTCGTGAGCTGGAGCGGTCCCGGGCCCACTTGGTGGACGACTCGGCCGCGCGGCTGCGCCAGATCGAGCGGGACCTGCACGACGGCGCGCAGGCGCAGATGGTCGCCGTTGCCATGCAGCTGGGGCTGGCCACCAAGAAGCTCCGCGGCCTGACCGACAGGACCGGGCAGACCGACCTGGAGCGGGTCCTGGAGCTGGTCGTCACGGCCCACCGCGGCACCAAGGAGGCCATCACCGAGCTGCGTGACCTGGCCCGCGGCATCCACCCCCCAGTCCTCGACCAGGGCCTCGGCACCGCGCTCGCCACCCTCGCCGCGCGCAGCGAGGTGCCCGTCGAGCTCGTCATCGACCTGCCCGAGCGCCCATCGGCCGCGATCGAGACCATCGCCTACTTCTGCGCTGCCGAACTGCTTACCAACGTGGTCAAGCACAGCGGCGCCCGGCATGCCACGCTGGAAGTGGCCCACGTGCCCGGTCTGCTGCGGGTGCGGGTCACCGACGACGGCTGCGGGGGCGCCCGCGTCGAGGAGCGTGGCGGCCTGGCCGGGCTGGCCGATCGGGTCGGGACCGTGGACGGCAGGCTGCAGGTCGCCAGCCCACCCGGGGGCCCCACCGTGGTCACGGTAGAGCTGCCGTCCCACGCCTGACCGGACCGGAGCCCTCTGATGCGGATTGTGATCGCCGAAGACTCGGCCGTAATGCGAGCGGGCCTGGCCGAAATCCTGGCCGACAGTGACCACGAGGTGGTCGCCGCGGTCGGCAACGCCGAGGACCTGCGGACCGCGGTGGACCAGCACCAGCCGGACGTCTGCGTGGTGGACGTGCGGATGCCGCCCGGCTACACCGACGAGGGCCTGCGCGCCGCGATCGCCATCCGCCGCGACCACCCCACGACCGGCGTGCTGGTGTTCTCCCAGTACATCGAGACCCGCTATACGGCTGACCTGCTCGGCGCGGCGTCCGGCGGCGGCGCCGCAGGGGTCGGGTACCTGCTCAAGGACCGGGTCGCCGACGTCGAGGAGTTCGTCGAAGCGCTGTGCCGGGTGGCGGCCGGCGGTACCGCCCTCGACCCGGAGGTCGTCACGCAACTTCTGCGCGCCAGCCGCCGCACCGACGGGCTCGGCACGCTCACCGCCAGGGAACGTGATGTGCTCGCGCTGATGGCCGAGGGCCGCTCCAACGCCGCGATCGCCGGGATCCTGGTGGTTTCCGAGAAGTCCGTAGAAAAACACGTCGGGAACATCTTCAGCAAACTCGGCCTCTCCCCCTCAGACGCCGACCACCGCCGGGTGCTCGCCGTCCTCCGCTACCTGGAGTCCTGACCGGGGCGCCTGCCTCACATGATCACTGGCAACAAGACCACCGCTCGCTCCGCCAGACCGGGCCAGGACAAGTGCCCGCCGACCACGATCGCCGGGGCACGGCGGCGGGACCCGTCGCCGTATCTTGACACCGACACCGCCATCGATCCGCGACACGTGCTCGATGTGCTCGACGGGCTGCTGCCGGGTAGCGACCGGCGGCTCGTCATCGGCGGCGGCCACTCAGCCCAGGTCGCGTGCTTCACGATCGGTGCAATCTCGCCGGCGGATTGGAGCTGCACCAGCACCGATCTCGGCGCGATCGGCCAAGGACTCAGCGTGGCGATCGGTGCCTGTTTCGCCCGGCCGGGCCGGCGCGTCGTGCATGTGACCGGAGATGGCGACTTCATGATGGGCATCGCCGAACTGGACACCGCGATCCGCTACTCGCTGCCGCTCACGATCCTGGTCCTGAACGACCAGGCCATGGGTCAGGAACGTCACAATCTGTCACGCGGCCGGCTTCCCGCCGGTCTCGCCGACTACGCTTCACCCGACCTCGCGGCACTGGCCGATGCGTTCGGCGCCACCGGCTACCGGATCATGAATGCCGGGGAGCTTGGGACGCTATCGGCGGCGGTCGACACGGCGGCGGGAGTAGTGATCGTCGATGTGCGGATCAACGGCGATTACCTGAACCCGGTCTCGCGCGACATCGCCGAACATCTGAGTTGACCGGGCGGCGTCTGGCCGCCCCAGCGCCTGTTCACTGGCCGGAATCAGGAGGATCCATGATTGACGCGCGGCGGGGGTGAGACCGCGATCTGATGCAGTCCAGTCGCGTACGCAGCGTTTAGGGCGTGCTGGCTCTGCGTGCGAGGACAAGCCGGTACCGCGGGCTGCCGTCCTCGCGCCGGCCCAGAGCCGTCAGGGGGACCGTCGTCACGGTGAACCCAGATGCTGTCAGGTCGTTGCGGACCGCGGACAGCGGGCAGGTGCGGTAGTACATGGCGAACGGGGGATGCCACAGCGCATTGCGGACCCGCATGGCCAGGTCGAACCCGCCCAGCGCCCACTACCAGCCCGAGGTGATGAGCTGCGGCGCACCGACCGGGAAGGCGAAAACCCCGCCAGGCCGCAGCGCACGGTACACCCCGGCGAATAGCGCCGGACGCTCGGCGGGCAGGAAGTGCCCGAGCGCCCCGAAACTGACCGTCAGGCCGAACGCCCCGGCGAAGGGCAGGGCCCGGTTTGGTCGGCGATTCGATTGGCTGCAAAGCTGTTTCAACTGGGTTCTGAGCGAGATGATCTGTGCGTGCCGATTCCTGTGACCGCCGTCGTTTCCCGCGTTGAGTGCCCTGCGAGTTCACTGCCGTTCAGCGAGTTTCTGCACGAAACTGACGCCATCGCCGATGGGAATCAGAACCACTTTCACCCGGGGATCGCCGGCGATCGCGTCATTGAGGGAACGGATGGCAGCGACGTCCTCGTCGTCCGGGAGATCACCGACCACGTGGCCGCCCTGCAGCGTGTTGTCCAGCAGGATCAGGCCTCCTGGCCGCAGGCGGGTCAGCACCTCCTCGTAGTACTGGGCGTAGCCGGTCTTGTCGGCGTCGATGAACGCGAAGTCGAACTGCTCGTCAGGTGGCAGCGCGCGCAGGGTTTCCAGGCCCGGACCGACCCGCAGCTCGATCCGGTTGGCGACCCCGGCTTCCTGCCACGCCGCGCGGGCAATCGAGGTCCACTCCTGGCTGATGTCACAGCAAAGCAAGCGCCCGCCGGGACCCAGCCCCCGCGCCACGGCCAGCGCCGAATAGCCGGTGAACGTGCCGATCTCCACCGCGCTCGTGGCTCCCATGGCCCGGACCAGCATCTCCATCAGCACCGCCTGGTCATCGCCGATTTGCATGCCCGCGGCACCGCCGGTCTTCTCCTGCGTGATGCGCTGCAGCTCAAGCTGGTGCGCGTCGGGCGGGGTGGAATGCACTGCCGTGTAATCATCGATCACTGCATCGATGAACTGGCTCCGCCTGCGAGCGGCCCGTGGGGTCATGTCCGACCTTCTCCTTCCAGGGATGCCACATCGTTGAGGTCCGCATCGTCTCATCAGCGACCCCGGCCATGGCGAGGTTGTGGCCGCCGTGTCAGACAGGAGGGACCCAGTCGCTTACCCGCTTCGTGATCTTGCCAGTCCGCCATATGTCCGTCCGCTGACGGTCCCGGCCCGCTGAATTGCCCGCGGCCACGGACGGCGTCCGCGTGACGTGTAACTACAGTTCGTCATCTGCGATGTCTTCCGGACCATCGTGGCCGTGAGCGGTGGGGGAATCGTGAGTACGCGCTTCCGCCGCGCATAGCCGACGGAGAGTCAGGCGAGGAGCTGCTCGACCGTAGCACCGACAGTTTCGTAGGTTGCGGTGGCCCGCTGATCGAGACTGAGCAAAGTAGCCTGATGCTCGGCGGCGGTGAAAGCGATCAGGGCATCGTAAGCAGGGCCGCCCAGGATCTGCCCGGCGGCCACCGTGGCTAGAAGCTCCTGGTAACCGGCCTCGGACAGGGTGAGGAATGGCTCGGTGAACCGTTCGGTAATGAAGGCGTGCACGATGGACGGATGGGCCCGGTGCGGCGGCGGCAGCCGGGTCAGCACGGAGTAGGACTCAACTGCCGCGTGCGCGACCAGACGCGGTCGGCTTGCCATGGCCTTGCGGGCGATGGCGTGATGCTCGTGCCAGGTGGCGAAGGCCGCGATGACCACGCTTGAATCGACGGCCCTCATCGGCGGATGCGCTCCAGCGTGTCCCGCACCATATCGGCCGTCAGCACGGGCATGTCTGCACCGGCGACGGCAGCTACACCGTCACCCTCATCCACCAGACTCATTGGCGTGGCAGTCGGCACGATCTCCAGCCGTCCGTCCCGTTCGGCTATCTCCAGCGACTGGCCCGCCGTCAGCCCTAGCGCGTCCCGCAGTGCCTTGGGAATGACAACACGCCCGGCAGAATCGATGGCAGTTCTCATGCCATTAACCTACCATGCGCCGTGCCAGCGCCTCCGTCACTGCAGTCACTGCCCGGACTCGCTGTACTGGGTCGCCGATACCAGCAGTGGCCCCGAGCGGCTGCCCGGCCGCATCCGCGGCTTGCCCGGCCTGACCGCTTCCGGTGAGCGCTCCCGCCACCACGCTGAGCGCTCGCTCCCGCGGGGCTGGGCCGTCGATCGCGGGAGCCGACCCAAAACGCCGAGCAGGTCCGGCAGGTCCTGCGACGCGTCGTGGCGCATCGGCCGCAGCCCTCGGGATCTGCCGCCGGAGTGCTGGTCGGCCTCCAGGCGTCTGCTCACCCACGTGAGTCCAGAGCGCGTCGCCGTCACCGGAGGCCTGATGGCCAGTGACGGAACCAGGCGAAAGCCGCCGGGCGCCCGGCATGTCCCGGGCGCCCGGCATGTCCCGGGCGACCGTTTACCGGAAGATCCATGAGCACTGCGTCGTCGCTCCGGCGGGCGTCTGACCAGGTTCAGGTTCGGGCAGACTCGGAGCGAGCGATAGTGATGTACCAGCAACCACCCGTTAGATTCAGGGCCCCAAGAACCAGGAAGAAGGCTGCCCATCCGTAGACGCCGTACGAGAGGCACACGACACCCGCGGCGGCCGCGACACTGCCACCGGCAATACGCGTGATCCCAGAGGCGCCGAGGTGGCGGTACTCCCACGGGGCGATCAGGCGGTGCAGTCCGGGTCGCGGGGGAGATGCCCACCACCCGTGCAGACCTCTCGGGGCGGTGTTGTCGTCGTGTGCGTACATGGGATGCCTCCTGTCGGCTGTGGCCTTGCCGTATCTGCTGAGAACTGGCGGTTTCCCGGCCGTCAGCCATAGGGTCGCCCGCCCGGCCAGGTCCGCGACAGGGGTCGTTTCGCCCCTCTTGCCGGTCGCATAGCCGGGGTGGAAATACCCACGCCGCCCGCGTGACCAGCGGCTGCCCGGCCAAGCAGGCTGCGCGAGGCCGGAGCTGCGCGATACCAGGCCTGCGTTAGACCAGACCGGCGTTGAGGGCCAGGCGGGTGAGGTCGGCGCGGCGCCGGCACCCGGTCTTATCGCGGATGCGGTCCAGGTGCGAGCTGACCGTGCGCACGCTGATGTGCAGCTGCTCGGCGATCTGCGCATCGGTGTGCCCGCGGGCAACCAGAGTGACCAGCTCCCGTTCCCGGGGGCTGAGCGCATCCAGGCCCGGCGCCGCGACCGGCGGCTCCGGGGCCGCAGCGGTGAGCATGAGAACGTAGTCTGCCGCGGTGGCCAGGCTCATCACCTTGCCGCGTTCCTCGGCCGCCCGCGCCGGGGCCGGTCCGAGCGCCTTCCGGGCTTCGCGGAGGGATTCCTGCCTCTGGAACCAGCCCTCGGGCAGATCCGGAGGCAACGGGACCGAGAATCCCTCGCGCCCCAGCACGACCACCGCGGCCCATACCGTGACGGCCTCGGCGGGGCGTCCGGTCAGGACGCACAGGTAGCCGCAGCAGTCCAGGTCCTCGAGCACCTTTCCGGGTACGCCAGTCCGCAACGCTGCCTGAAGGGCTTCGCGCAGGTGCGAGGCGGCGTCCTCGTAACGGCCGGCGTACAGGTCGAGAACCACCATCTTCTCCAGCAGGTCGCCCGGGTCCCGGGCGCCGGCCAGCCCGGCGGCGCACGGCCGCTCGGCAGCAGCCAGGTCGCCCACTTCCGTCAGCACGGTTGTCGCAGGGGCGTCATCCGGCACGTAGTGGCGGCTCTCGTCTGACGGGTCGATCCAGACCCGCATGATCACGCCACTGTACGGATCGCGGAACCGCTCAGCGGTCCGCATCCAGCCCGGCTCGGGTTCGCTCGTCTGCGCGTGCCGCCCGCGGGACCCCCGGCGGCGGCGGGCGCCTGGCGCATCGGGGATACCGGCGGGCGGGAGGCCAGCCAGGGCTACCGTGGCCTGAATGGCATCCGCGGCGGCGAGCACGACACCGACCCGGTGGCGCAGGTCGTCCAGGTCCAGCCGGCCCGCGGCGTAGTGCTCGCGCAGCAGCGCGACCAGGCGCTCGCGGTCGGCGTCCCCGAGCGGCGAGCGCCGTCCGGCCGGCGCACCGCCGCCGTGCTCGCTCATGCCGACGGCGTGACGACTACCGCGCTGCCGTAGGCGACGACTTCGGCGCGTGCCTTGCCGATCTCGGAGGAGTCGAAGCGCATCGCGATCACCGCGTTGGCGCCGAGCAGCTTCGCGTTCTCGATCATTCGGTCGATCGCATGCCTGCGGGCGTCTTCGAGGACCACCGCGAACTGCGAAACCTCGCCCTGGCGCAGCGACGAAATCCCGCCGGCCACGGTCTTGCCGAAGCCCATCGCCCGCACCACCAGACCAAACGTGATGCCGAGATTCCGCTCCACCACCGCGCCCGGCAGCTCGAGCGCAGTAGTGACAGGAAAAGCAGCAGCCGTGGACTCCGGGGTGCCTGCCGTACTCGTCGTGTCCGTCATGCAGGGCAGTACACCGCCGCCGCGCACGCCGTGTCAACGAGCTGCGCGCCCGGGGCGTCCGCCCGCACGGCCATGCCGCTGCCCGGGCTTCATGACCGTCCTGACCAGCGGTTCCCGGTGCTGACCGGGCAGCCGCACCACGCTGGAACGGCAGCAGACGCGGCGAGCGGCGGTCAGCTAGTCCTATGCGCTGCTGACCGGCGACGAGCATTTGCCGCGGGGGCGCCTGTCGGCGTTCGCCGCCGGCTTCGACCTGGCTGCCGCCGAGGCAGTGTGCGGGTCCGGTGACCTGGACGTGCCGGATGTCGCCGGTCCTCGTCCGCCCGTTCAGTCATGCCGGACTCACCAAGACGAACTCACCCGTGACCGTGCATTGGCTTACGGGTGCAATCCCCCCCGCGAACACGATCATCTTCTGCCTGCCTTAGGAGTCTCTGTCTGCCTCGCGCTTCTGCTTATCGGCGGCCGTCTGAAGGAGGCTCAGCAGGGTGCGCGCGGCAGTAGGCGTAAGCTGCGGCGGCTCTTCAGGGAATTCGACGAAGATACGGACCCGCATCGGCCGACGGCCAAGCGTCCCCTGGCAGAGGCAAGCGCTCGCGCAGCGGCAAGGGAACTCGTTCCACCAGACGGCACGGTTTGCCTGATGCTCCTCATCGCTCATCTCCGGCTCAACGAGCCGGAACGCGTCACAATTGCCTATCTCGCCGCCCATGACCACCCACCATAGCCGTGGCTAACTTTGCCTCCCAGCCAGACCGACTATAATTCTGGTCTATGACAGTGCTGCCCTTGTCTGAGGTGAAGGCCCGGCTCTCGGAGATTGCCGACGAAGTCGGCCGCACCCACGAGCGAGTCCACATCACCAAGAACGGCAAAGACTACGTCGTCCTGCTCGCAGCTGAAGATCTTGAGTCCATCGAGGCGACGCTCGAGTTGCTGTCCGACCCGGCGGCGCAAGAGCGCATCGCCCAATCCCGTGACGAGATCGCTCGCGGAGAAGGCCTGTCCATCGCCCAAGTGGCCCGGTCCCTGGAAGAACGTTTCGGGAAACGTCGGCCGTGACCTACCAGGTCACCATCCCTCCGACCGCTGCCCGCCAGCTTCACGACCGGCTACCCGAAGCCGTCGCGTGGGCCTGTTTCGAGTTCTTCCGAGGTCCCCTCAGCGAAGAGCCGCACCGAGTCGGCGCCCCCCTGCGCAAACCCTTCGAGGGACAATGGAGAGCCGGGCGCGGCGAGTACCGCATCCGCTATGCGATCGACGATGACGCCAACACCATCCACATCTTCGACATAGATCACCGACGTGACGCCTACCGCTCCTGACCTGATCGGCCTGCGTCAGCGAACCAGTGTGCAGGTAGTAATCCAGCAGCCTTCCCATCGCAGTGGCCGAGTCGGCGGGGTCATCGGTGGCGGCGAGGGTGTGGGCGTGCTCGCGGAGCAGGTCATGCACCTGCTCATGGCTGGCCGCATCATCAAGTATGAGCAGGATCTTTTTCCCGGCCATGTGGTCTCGCCACCGCGCTGTCCTTGCCGCCAGGCCGGGCGGGATCATCTGCGGGTGCACCCCGAGCAGCAGAATCCCGACCTGGTCGGCATGGCCATGGCGTCCAACCCGACCGGCCGGATGGCCGAACCCGAGGAGATTGCCCGTGCGGCGGTGTTCCTGGCCAGCCCGGCGGCCAGCTTCATGACCGGCGCTAACCTGCCGGTGGATGGGGCGCTGACCCCCGGCGTGCAGTTCTTACTCGTGGCGCGGACGTCTGAGCCAGGCTGGGCTCAGGTGCCGGTGATGTGCTCCGGCCGCACCGGCACCTGGTTCAGCGGCAGCCCGGTGGCGGCGCGGATCGCGGCCACTATGGCCGGGCCGGAGGAGATCGTCGGCGGCTCGCCGACCCCGCGCAGGCCGTAGGGAGCGTGCGGGTCGGGGTATTCGAGCACCTCGATCCGCATCGGGGGCATATCGAGGATGGTGGGGATCAGGTAGTCGGTGAAGGACGGGTTCCTGATCTTGCCGCCGGAGATCTGGATCTCCTCCATCACGGCCAGCCCCAGCCCCTGCGCCGAACCGCCCTGGATCTGCCCGAGCACCGCCTGCGGGTTGATGGCCTTGCCCACATCCTGGGCGCAGTCCAGCGCGACGACCTTGACCAGGCCGAGTTCGGTGTCCACGTCCACGACCGCGCGGTGCGCCGCGAACGCGTACTGCACGTGCGCGAAGCCCTGCCCGGTCTCCGGATCGAGCGCCTTGGTCGGCCGGTGCCGCCATTCGACGGTCTCGTCGATGACCTCATCACCCAGCAGGCTGGCCAGCTCACCGAGGATGCCCTCGGCCGGCGAGACCACCTTGCCCCTCTCCAGCCGCAGGCCAGGCAGGGTCCGGCCGAGCCGCCGCTGGATGACGGCCAGCGCGCGCTCCCGCACCCGCTCGCACGCGGCCTTGACCGCGCCGCCGGTGACGTAGGTCTGCCGGGACGCGGACGACGACCCGCCGCTGCCCACCTGGGTGTCCTTGGGCGCCGCGATGACCTGGTCGACGCCCAGCTCGGTGCGCACGATCTGCTGCTCCACGGTGACCAGGCCCTGGCCGACCTCGGCCGACGCGGTGTGCACGGTCGCGGTCGCAGCCCCGGACAGCACTTCGAGCCGGACCCGGGCCGTGGAGTAGTCGTCGAACCCCTCGGAGAACCCCACGTTCTTGTAGGCCACCGCGTAGCCGACGCCGCGCACCACGCCCTCGCCGTGGGTGGTGTTGGCCACGCCGCCGGGCAGGTCCCGCAGGTCAGGCTCACCGTCGGGGCTACGCGGCGGCGGCAGCGGCATGGCCTGGACCCGGCGCAGCAACTCCTCGACCGGCGCCGGGCTGTCGATGACCTGCCCGGTCGGCGCCTGCGCGCCCTGGGTCATCGCATTGCGGCAGCGCAGCTCCACTGGGTCCAAGCCCAGCGCGGCGGCCAGCTTATCCATCTGGGCCTCGTAGGCGAACGCGGTCTGCACCGAGCCGAAGCCGCGCATGGCCCCGCACGGCGGGTTGTTGGTGTAGGCGCCGTACGTGTTGACGTCCACATTGGGCACCACGTACGGGCCGATGCCCATCGTGCCCGCGTTCCCGACCACCGCCGGGGTACTGGACGCGTACGCTCCGCCGTCCAGGTAGACCTGCGCCTTGACGTACACCAGCCGGCCGTCCCGGTCTGCCCCGTGCTCGAAGCGCATCAGCGCCGGGTGCCGGTGCACGTGGCCGAAGAACGACTCTTCCCGGTTGTAGACCATCTTCACCGGCTTGCCGGTGCGCAGGGCCAGCAGGCACGCGTGCACGTGCATGGACAGGTCCTCACGGCCGCCGAATGCGCCGCCCACGCCGGCCAGCGTGAGCCGCACCATGTCCGGCGGCAGGCCGAGCGCCGAGCAGATCTGCCGCTGGTCCACGTGCAGCCACTGGGTGGCCACGTACAGCTCCACGCCGCCGTCCTCGGCCGGCACGGCCAGCCCCGACTCCGGGCCCAGAAAGGCCTGGTCCTGCATGCCCACCTGGTACTCGCCGGTGACTACGACCTCGGCCACGGGCTCCGGGTCGCCCTTGCGCAGTTTCAGGTGCCGCACCAGGTTGCCCTGCGGGTGCAGCTTGGCCCGCTCCCGGGACAGCTCACTGACCTTTCCCGGGGTGGTGTGCACCAGGTTCCACCGCGGGTGGCCCAGGGCCTCGTGGGCGTCGGTGACCGGCTCGTACACCTCATAGTCGACCCGGATCCGCTTGGCCGCCTGGCGGGCGATCTCCGGGTGATCGGCGGCTACCAGCGCGACCGGTTCGCCCTGGTAGCGCACGACGTCGGTGGCCAGGACCGGCTGGTCGGTGATCTCCAGCCCGTAGTACTTGCTGCCCGGCACGTCCTCCTGGGTCAGCACCGCCGACACGCCCGGCGTGGCCAGCGCCTCGGCGGTCTCGATGGAACGGATCCGGGCGTAGGGATGCGGGCTGCGCAGCGTGACGCCCCAGATCATGCCGTCCAGCCACAGGTCGCTGGAGTAGACGAACTCCCCGGTGACCTTGGGCGTGCCGTCCGGCCGGCGCGCGCTGCTGCCCACTCCGCCGGATATTGGGGTGGTCCGGCCGGGTGCGGTCGGGGTGGTCGGTGCCGTCATCGGGTCACTCCCCCGCACCAGACCGCCAGGCTGCCGCCAGGCGGACCGCTTCCATGATCTTCTCGTACCCGGTGCACCGGCACAAGTTGCCGGCCAGCGCCTCCCGGATCTCGGCGTCGCTGGGCGCGGGATGGCGCCCGATCAGGTCGTGAGCGGCGACCAGCAGCCCGGGCGTGCAGAAGCCGCACTGCACCGCGCCCGCGGCCAGGAAGGCCCGCTGCACGGCGGACAGCTCGCCGCCCGGCGCTAGGCCCTCGACGGTGCGCACGTCCCGGCCTTGGGCCTGGCCCGCCGCCACCAGGCAGGCACAGGCCAGCACCCCGTCCAGGTAGACGGTGCACGAGCCGCACTCGCCCTGCTCGCACGCGTTCTTCGAGCCGGGGAGGCCCAACCGCTCGCGCAGCACGTAGAGCAGGCTCTCACCCTCCCAGACGTCGTCGGCCTGCTGCTGCTCGCCGTTGACCGTGCAGGTGATCCGCATACCTACGCCCTCCGGAAGTCGTGCCACGCCCAGCTCAGCGCGCGCCGGGCCATCACCGACAGGGCGTGCACCCGGTACCGTGCGCTGCCCCGGACATCGTCGATCGGCGCGGCCGCCTCCGCGACCAGGTCGGCGAACCGGCGGCTGGTGGCGCCGGGCAGGTCACCGCGCGATTCCCACAGGCCGTCCGCAGCCAGCGCCTGGGCCAGGAACTCTTCGGCGGCCCGCGCGCGGCGCGGGGTAGGGCCCGCCGACCCGATGCCGGTGCCGACGGCCTGCCGGTCCGGGTGCAGCGCCAGGCTGAACGCGGCCACCGCGATGACCATCGCGTTGCGAGTGCCGATCTTGCAAAACTGCTGTGGCCCAGCGGGCGGGGTTACCAGCACCGCCTTGATCAGCTCATCCGGCTCCAGCGCGTTGCGCTTCACCCCGGTGTAGAACTCATCAGCCGGGATCAGCCGGATGCCGCGCACCGACTCCACCTCCACCTGGGCGCAGGCGGCCAGCAGCGGGGGATGCGCGTCACCCGCCGGGGACGCGGCCCCGAGGTTGCCGCCGACGGTGCCCCGGTTGCGGATCTGCGGTGACCCGACGGTGCGGGATGCCATGGCCAGCCCAGGCAGCCGGTCACCCAGCTCGGTCTGCACCCTCGTGTAGGTGACCCCGGCGCCGAGCCAGATCCGCCCGTCGTCCGGGGTCCACTCGGCCAGGTCACCCACCCGGGTTAGGTCCAGGAGGTACTCCGGCCTGTACCGGTCGAAGTTCAGCTCGACCATGACGTCGGTGCCACCCTGGATCGGCACCGCGTGCGGGTACGCCGCCTTCAGCTGCAGGGCTTCCGCCCATGCCAGCGGCTGCAGGAACTCCATGGCACCTCCCCTCTGCGCCGGTTGCCCACGAGCCAGGAGGGCGCACAGTTGGTGTGTAGCCGCAGCGCCGGGGCCGGTGGGTCCTGCATGTCAGTCTGGCTCATCGAGCCGGAAAACCGAACCGCGGCGTGCGCCCGCCCGCCGGCCCGCGGGCGGAACCGCGGACCGTTCGGTGAACCGCCCGCTTCCGCTTCCCGCTCCGAACCATCCTGTGGGTGCCGACAATGCGGTCACCTCACGCGACCTGTGAATACTCGTGGATCAGGCCGCCAAGCCGGTCACGTCGCCGGACGCGGATGCTGTCATCCGCCGGCGTGATGTGGGACCTGCCGTCGGGTGGTCTCTGGCCGAGCGCCCGATGCGGCCGATCGGTGTCGTAGTGATCGACGTATTCGCTGAGGACGTGGTGCAGGTGCTGCCGGCCGGTGATGAGGATCCGGTCGGTGCACTCGCGCCGGGCGCTGGCGATCCAGCGTTCGCAGATTGCGGCTGTGGCAGAGCGAAGCCGCGGCATGTCCCAGCAGCGGCAGGCGCTGCTGGCATGACTGCCTTCCTGCTCGACGAGATGTTCCCCACAGGCACAGCGATGATGCTGCGCGAGACATACGGTCATGACGCAGTCCACGTCGCCGAGGTCGGCCTTCGCGGTGCCGAGGATGCCCATGTGGCGGCGACCGCCCGGGCGGAAGGCCGGGCGGTCGTCACCGAGAACGTCGCCGACTTCGCGTCCGAGCGCGACCTCGTCCTGGCATTCGTGCTGAAGAAGAACCTGCCTGCCGGAGATGGGCAGGCCGCTGCACTGGCGAAGATCCTCGACCGCTGGGCACAGGATCACCCAGAGCCCTACCTCGGCCACCACTGGCCGGCCACGTAGTACTTGAGGCGGGCTGAAGCCTCATCCCGGCTCCTGCCGGGACTCCTTTTATTTGATGCACTGTCTGTAGATGATCAAGGGGTCGCCGCGCCGCCAACATCAAGGCGTCAGGCGCCTGGCAGAAACCGAACAGCCAGGCCGTACCGTGGTTACTGTGAGCGAGCAAGTCATCGACGGTAACGGACATTCAGCCCTAGCCGTGGAATTGGCGCGATTGCGCGCGGAGAATGCCCGGCTGCTGCGCTTGCTGAACCTGACCCGGCAGGAGGCAGGCTCACCAGGGCCGTGGCAGTCCGGGCTATTCGAGGCACCACCCGGACTAGTGCACGCAACGTCGCCTCCCGAGGAGAAGGTGGCAGTGTTCGGCGCGCTGTTTGCTGCCCGGACGGACGTATATGCGCTCCGGTGGGAGAACAGCCACACGGGGAAGGCTGGTTGGCTTCCGGCTGTGCGGGGCGGGTGGCGCAAGATGGTCCCGCATGCGGACCGGGATTACTTGCCGCTGACAGCTGACGTCCTGGCCTCGTACCTGTCCGGTGATGTCCACATCGGGTTTTACCGCTGCTCGATGGTGACCGCTGCCGGTGGCTGGCCGCCGACTTTGATGGCCCGGCGGCGATGCTGGACGCACGGTGCTGCGCCGCAACGCCGGCCGGGTGCGATATGACCCCGCGGATCGGGCCTGGTTCGCCGTGCTCACGCGGTTCATCCCGCGCCGGCGCTGGGTGGAGGTCTTCCCGGTCACGCCTGCGACACTGCTGGCCTGGCACCGCAGGCTCACCGCCAGGAATGCGACATGAGCAGGCGGCGCAAACCGGGCCGCCCGGCGACGGTCCGGAGTATCGCCCGGCTCACCATCTGCCTGGCGCAGGAGAACCCGCTCTGGGGTTACCGGCGTATCCACGGCGAGCTGGCCAAGCTGGGCGTCACGGTCGCGGCCTCTACCGTCTAGATGAGTGATTCCTAATGTGGTCAGTGGTCGTAGGCGATCAGGGATCGCTTGTCTGCCGCGCCGGTCCGGTAGTTGTGCCAGATGGCGGCGGCCAGGGCGAGCACCTGTTTGCTGCCTACGAGCTGGGCGATGGCTTCCTCGGTATCGACCGACTCCATCTATAGGGCTCTTCTGACTCCCCTTGGCGGCTGGGAAGTCGGTTTGGTAGATGAGAACTGACCCCACTTGGCGGTCCCTCTGATGCGGAGCCGTCAATCCTGGGCCGGAGCCCGGTGAGGTAGTTGCGTGTCTTCGCAGCGGTCAGCGGAACCCGGACGGTCGTCGAGTTGCTGTGCGCCAGATCCGCTGCCTCAACGATGTCTGCTCGACGGTGATGTTCGCCAAGTGGGTCGCCAGGTTGGGGTCTGTCCTGATCAAGGTTGGTTGTGGTGCGCTTTCGGGGGTGCGCCGAACCAGTAGGAGAGCGCTTCTCGCAGTGCGGGCTCGGCGGTGCCGACGGGCTCGTCGATGGTTGCGGCCCAGGCGATGTGGGCGTCCGGGCGGATGAGGAAAGCGTCGGCCGGTCGGTGATCGGTCTTGGCGGTGTGGATGTCGATGCGATGCTGCCATTCGCGGGCGGTCTCGCGCAGGTCCGGGCGGTCGGCAAGGTCGAGAAGGATGGGCCGTGCGGTGGGCAGAAGTTCCGCGACGCTGGTGGTGCCCTGGTCGGTGCGAAGGGTGAGGTCGGGTGCGAAGGTGCCGGTCAGGGCGTGTTGGTCGGGACCAGGTGGCGGGTAGCGGGTGTCGGTGCCAGCGATGAGGGCTCCCAGGCGGCGCAGTGGTTGCTCGTCGGCGAACAGTTCCAGGAAGAGGTCCCGAAGCGCTGCGGCGGCTGGGTCGTGTCCGCGCCGCAGTGCCACCTGGGCCTGAGTCTGGAGCAGTCCGCGTGCGCCGACGGAGCGGCGCTCGTCGTGATACGTGTCCAGTAGGTCGGCTGGGGCCCAGCCGTGGATGTCCGCGGCCAGTTTCCAGGCAAGGTTGACCGCGTCGAGCATGCCCACGTTCAGGCCGATGCCCGTTGCGGGAAACTGATGTGCCGCATCGCCGGCCAGCAGGATCCGCCCGTCGCGGTACCGATCGGCCAGCCGGCCCTGGAACTGGTACCGAGAGAGCCGAGTCGCTTCCCCCAGGGGGAGATCGGCGCCGAGCACGCGGCGGATGCTGTCCCGCAGCTCGGTCAGGGTCATCGGCGGGCCGTCGTCGGATTCGGCAGGCTCGTCCTCGGTGGTCTGGATGAGCAGATCCCCGGAAGAGAACGATCCGAGCGCGAAGGCACCGCGGTCGGTGCGGGTGAAGCCTGCGTGGATCGTGCCCAGCCCGGGGATGGAGAGGTCGCCGTTGTCCAGTCGGGTCACCGAATCGGGCATAGTGAACTGGCCGAGCCGGTTGACCTCGGGATAGGTAGTGCCGGGGAAGGGGATACCCGCCAGGTCGCGGACCCTGCTGCGCGGACCATCGCAGCCCACCAGGTATTGAGCCCTGACCCGATATGGGCCGTCCGGGCCGCGCACCTGCGCGGTCACCGCGGCGTCGTCCTGGCTCACCTTGAGCAACTCGTGCCCGCGGCGTATCTCAGCGCCGAGTTCGCGGGCGCGTTCATCGAGCAGGCCCTCCAGTTGCCGCTGCGGGAGCGACAGGGCCTGGATCGGGGAGTCTGCCAGCTGGGAGAAATCCAGATGCACTCCGCCGAACGGCGCGGCGGGAGCCGGGCGGACGGGGCCGCCGGCGGCTGCTTCGAGCCGCTCCAGCAGACCTCGGTAGCGCAGCAGCCGCAGGATCTGCCCGTTGATACCCCCGGCCTTCGGGACCCCTCCAAGGTGCGGCTGGCGCTCCACCACCAGCGGCCGCGCTCCGGCCAGACGCAACTCACCGGCCAGCATCAGACCCGTCGGGCCGCCGCCCACGACGAGCACGTCGTTATCCATCACTCGCCGTACCCCTCGAACTCCCGTGCGCCCGCGCTCGGCCAGGTCATCGGCAACCACATATTTCGGTACTCCCGTTCCCGCAGGTCGTGGCCTCGGCCAGCGACTGTGCAGCATGATCCGGGTCTTGCCGCAATCCGGTAGCCGAAGAACTGGTGGTCCTCGTTGTAGCCGCCGTAGCCGCTGCCGATCTCGGAGTAGTGGTGACGAACTCGATGCCCTTGATCCATTTGACCTGCCGGAAGCCCAGTTCATTCTCGTTGCGGAGCCGGAGCGGTGCCCGTGGCCGAAGCTGAGGGGCTCGCCGTTCATGTCGTAGGCGAGCATCGTGAGGTGGTGGCCCATGTGCTCGATCGGGTGGGCGTCGTAGTACACGCCCTTGTCGGCGCCCTCGCCGAGGGTAGAACACCATCCATGTGGCTTCGGGCTGCGGTCTGACGAGATCCATGATGGTCTGCATCGACACCCCGCCCCATTTGGCGACCCCTGACCATCCCTGGATGCAGAAGTGCTGGGTGATCGGCTCGTGGTGGGGCAGCGTCCGCAGCCGGGCCAGGCTGAGGTCGGCCGGGTGCTCGACCAGGCCGTGGATCCGGAGCCGCCAGCCGGCGAAGTGCCCGTCGAACAGGCGCTTGTACTCATCGGAGTCGGGGTACTGGCCGTTGTGCCAGAAGTACGGGGAGATGTCTTTCTCGCCGTACTCGCCGGGTTTGGGGTTGACGTGCTCGAACAGGTGCTGGAGTGGCCCGACGATGGCCTGGCCGGCGCGCTGCACGACCCGGGGGTGGCGGATCGTGAACGGGGTGGCCGCTACCCAGGCGACGATAAGGACGGCCATCGACACCGCGAACACCCAGAAGCCTCCCAGCTGTGGTCGGTGCGCCCGGCGTAGATGTGGTTGAGGTTGACCAGCAGCCCGGTGGCGAACACTAGTGACACGTGGATGACGATGAAAACCAGGAAGTAGGCGAGTCCCAGGAAGTGGACGGAGCGGGCGACCTGGATGCTGAAGACCTTGCTGAGCCGCTTGAAGCGGGTGGACAGGGCGGGGAACATGCCCAGCCCGGTGATCAGCGCCAGCGGAGCGGCGACGAACACGGTGACGAAGTAGGCGATCTTTAATTTCAGGCTTCCGTAAAGTCTGAGACAAAGGCTGTGCGTGCCGAGAAGCCCGTCCACAGCTCTGACCAGCAGAGTTGCCCGTCCGGCGCTCTGGGCGTGATGATCAGCGATCATGTGCCTGCGGTTCGTCTTCCTCCTGATCACGCAGGTGGCCTCATGGCTGCGGCTGTCCCGACGTAAGGAGGCGTGGAAGACCGCCGAGATCCTGATCCTGCGCCACCAGCTCACCGTCTTGCAGCGGCGGCAACCATGCTGCCCGGAACTGAACTGGGCGGACCGGGCACTCCTCGCGACCCTGGCCAGGGTGATACCGAGAGCCCGCCGCCGGGGACTGCGGCTTCTGGTCACCCCGGACACGATCCTGCGCTGGCACCGCGACATCCTCCGCCGCCGCTGGGCGGCCCGGTCCAGGCGCGGCAAGACCGGCCGCCCGGCCACCCGCCAGAACATCCAGGCCCTGGCCCTCCGGCTGGCCCGGGAGAATCCCGGATGGGGCTACCGCCGGATCCACGGCGAACTGGCTGGCCTGGGAGTGAAGGTAGCGGCGTCCTCACCGGGCGCTGGACGCCGCTGCCCCGCTGAAACCGCTACCCGAGCCGGTCGATCCCGGTCAGTACCGGGTCCGAAGACAGGCTCGCGTCGGTGGTCTGATCAACGAATACCACCTGGTCGCATGAGGTTGACGAGGTTTTCGGCACGGACAGGGGCCCCGCCGGAGCGCGCCGGCCTGGCAGAGCGTGAGATGAGCGGGTAAATGCTGGCAAGGAAAGAGCCCCGGCCGTCCTGCTGGCAGGGAACCGGGGCTCTGGGGCCGGGCGGGGTCAGTGGACTGCCGGGCCTGCCTGGCCGGAGCCGCTTACCTCCTTGATCAGCTCGTGGCAGCGCGCGGCCCGCGCCGAGTCTTCTTCCATCGTCTGGCGGAAGAACTGGGCAATGTCACCCAGCCCGGCGTTCTCGGCGTCGCGGACGTACTGACCGTAGTCGTGCCCGGCCTTCAGCGCGTGGTACTGCACCGAGACCAGGTCATAAGTCACATCGTCGAAGCCGGTTTCTCCGGTAGCCATCGTTGCTCCCTTCTGCTGTCGGATGACCAGGGTGCTACCCAGCTTCAGCGGGTCAAACGGAGCGGGGCGGACGGGCACCTTCCGCGTGCCGGCGGCGCTCGCGCCGCCGGCTTGATGCGGTCTGCGTGCTCCCGGACGGCCGGGCCGCGGGCGCGACCACGATCGCGAGCAAGCGCTCTGTGCTCGCCAACGCCGTCCGCTGCGCGGTCGAGCTGGACGAGATGCCCTCGAACCCCCTGGACCGGCTGAGCTGGAAACCGCTCAAGGTGTCCGAAGTGGTGGACCGCCGCGTCGTCGTCAACCCCGCGCCAAGCCCCCAAGCTGCTGACCGCCGTTGCCGCGTCAGCCAGCAGCACCGAGACCCTGCGCACGCGGCCAGCGGCTCAGGGCCTTCTATGCCTGCATGTACTTCGCTGCCCTGCGGCCCGCCGAGGTGGTCGGACTGCGCCGCCAGGACTGGCACCTGCCCGCGATCGGAGGGGCAGCTGACCGTGGCCACCCCCTCGCCTCGACCGCCATCAGCGACGTTGGGCCGAGGCCCGGACCCTGGCCCTGAGACCCACCCAGGTCGCCTCACCCCTGGCCGGACGGCCCTACGACCTGCGCCACGCAGCCGTATTCCTCTGACTGGCGGCCGGTGTCCCCCCGGCCCGGATGGCCGGACAGGCGGGGCACAGCGTCGAAGTGCTGCTCCGCGTCTACGCCGAGTGCCTCGATGACGCGAGGGCATCGACAACACGCGCATAGACGCCGCGCTGCGGGATGCCTGACGTGATGTCCCCGGCATCAGACCCGGGCAAAGATGCTGTCTCCGGAGGACAGTTAACCGCATGTCCGTGTTGGCCTGGCCAAATGCATCTGGACACGTCGCCGGGCACCTCGCGGCGTTGGGGTTACTGGAGCACGACGTTGAGTTGTTCGAGTCCTCGCCGGATCTCACGGGCGAGCTGATAGGCGTTGCCCACCTTGAAGTCGTGTGAGAAGTACAGCTGAGGCTGCTCGGCGGTTTCCTGGTTGTACAGGCAGTTGATCTCCCAGCCCTGCGCGCGCATCGTCGACGCCAGCCGGTCGACCTCGTGTGCTTCCTGCCCGAAATCGGGGACTGCGACGGCCTGGTCGCCGCCGAGCGGCTGGAAGTTGACCGGAGTGTAGACGTTCAGGAAGGGGCTGATCCGGACGCCGCCGAGGGTGATGGGGTTGCGCCGCGGAATCTCAAACCCGACGACCCCCGAGGCGCCGACGGTGCCCGGCGCCCCGATGATCTTCGACAGGCGCTTGACGTCAAGCGGGGTGGTCGGATGCTTGGGGGGCGCCTGCGGCAGCGGCGTGGAGGTCACCGAGAGGATTGCGGCGCACGCCCTGGCCAGATCCCGGGCGCTGCCGTGTCCGCGCATGTGCATGAACCAGACCATCGGCTGCAGGCCGAACAGGTGCTGGTGCATGGCCTGGAAGGTCAGTCCGTGGGAGATCATCTGGTCGATGGCCGGGTTCAGCTCGTCCGGCTTGAAGCACAGGTCCCCATTGAACATTACCGACCCGTCACGCAGCGCCTGGAAGCAAAGGTTGCCGTTGATCTCGAATGCGGGCTTGATCGGCACGCCGTCTTTGTGCACGTCCGGGATGTCGTCCCGGTCGATCTCGATGTTGAGCACACCGTTGGAGACGGTGCCCTTGGCCCGGATGATCGACTCGATCTCACTGACGGGGAGGCGAGCACCCGAACTGCCGGCGGTGCTGTCTGCCCCCGTCAGCGTTGTCGCGGACGCACTGGAGGCGGCCGTCAGCAGTGGCGCTGCGGCGACCAGCCCGCCAGTGAGACCGCCCAGCTGGAGAAGTCGCCGCCTGCTTGTCTGTTCGCCGTGCTGACCGGCCACAGATTCTGTCATCGATGCCTCCCGAGCGCAGAGGGTGCCCAGGCTCCCGGGCACCGATTGCTGCCTGATCTTCCGCTCGGGCTAGCGGCGAAACCAGATCCCGGGTAAAGAAGGGGGCATGGCTGAGCGCCATCCCACGTATATCCCACGACCAGCGGCAGGTAACGGCTTCCGCTGGCATCTGGCTGCATCGCCCGGAAACGAATCAGGGACGCCGTAGCGTCCCTGAACTGCTGATTCGCCTGGTGGCAGGTGTTGGGTTCGAACCAACGTAGGCTTAGCCGACGGTTTTACAGACCGCTCGCCCCGGTCCGCCAGTATGATGTCTGACCTGCGGTTATCCGCCGAACCTCCGCTTCGTGATCTTGCCTGTCCGCCATATGTCCGTACACTCAGCGGTCCCGGCGGGTGAAACCGCGGACATCCACGGACAGCGTCCGCGATCCCGTTACTGGGCCGCTCGACCGGCCGTCGGCTTCGAGGGTGTCGCGCAGGACGATCGCTCACCCGCCGCAGGTTCGGTGACCCCACGCCCCAGCGGAGTATGATGATTGTATGAAACGGATCACGGTCAGCCTGCCCGACGAACTGGCGGAGAAGATCAAGCATGCTGCCGGAGGCGAGCGGCAGGTCAGCTCGTATGTGGCCACGGCACTGGAGGACTACCAGGAACGCGAGAATCTCGACGACATCCTGGCCGCCTGGCGCGCGGAAACCCCGGTGCCCGAGGAGGTCCGGCTGCAGGCCGAAGCCGAGCTGGACCAGGCCGGGCTGACAGGCCAGCCTCAGCAGGGCGGCAGGATGGCCGTGTGAGCGCGGGCCCAACGACCGGGCTCACGCTCGACACCGGCGCGCTCCTGGCGCTTGACCACCCCGCCAAGACCGTGGCCATGCAAGCACGCCTGGAGGCGGCCCGGCGGCGCGGTGGCGCCATCTGCATCCCCGCCGGAGCCGTCGCACAGGCATGGCGCAGCCCTCGTCAGGCCCGCCTCGCCCGGCTGCTCAAGTCACCCGACATCGACATCGCGGTCATGACGCTCAGCGTCGCGCGCAGCGTCGGTCTAATGTGCGCAGACGCCAACCATGATGATGTCGTGGACGTACACGTCGTGCTCTGCGCCCGGCAGCGTCACCACGCCATCGTCACCAGCGACCCCCGCGACATCGCCCGCATCGACCCGACGGTCCCGCGAATCCTCGTCTAGGAGGGCCCTGAACAAAGCCTGATCTGGGGAGGGAAGAGCGCGGGGTGGCAGTCTGTGCGGGGCCGGAGGCAGGCCCCGGGGGGCCCGGCAACGTGGTCGCAATTCTCATCTCAGCCAGCGTGGCAGGTGTGCAGGATGGCTACGGGGATCGCATGCCTGCTCTGCCGGGCGGTCAGTCCAGTGCCCATGCTCCGTTCTGGCGGTCCAGGCCGCGGGTGATGAGGTTGCGCAGGTTCAGCGCGGCGGTGCGGTTCTTCAGCCAGGCGTTGTTGCGGGCGGTGCCGAGGTAGCGGAGCTTGAGGCGTCTCCCGCCGCGGCTGGCGACCTGGGAGATGACCCGCTCCACGTTCGGCCGGAACTTCCTGTAGTCCTCACGCAGGGCGGGCCGGCCCGCCCAGTCCTGGCGGGCGGTGCGCAGCAGTGCATCGCGGGGGTGCAGGTTCAGGACCCGGCCGGTCTTTTCGCCGTGCACCGGGCACGCAGCGGGCAGCCGCGGCAGGCCGCGCCGAAGGTCACCCTCCGGCCGGCGCTGATGCGCCGGATGACACCGGCCGGGTAGGTTACGGTCCCGGTGTTCTCATCGGCGGTGAAGTCATCGACTGTGAACCTGTGCCGCCCGGAAACCCGGTCGTGTCGCTGACCTGCTCGTTTCGTCTACGCGGCTGGTGTGGTGCTGGTTGGCTGGCCAGGTGCTGATGAAGATCGCCTACCTGTTCATGCGCTGGTTATTCAGCCTGGCTGTCCTGGTAGTCCGCGGTGACGGGGAGAAGAACGCCGAACTGCTGGTGCTCCGGCACGAGAACGCGGTGCTGCGCCGGAACGCCGGCCGGGTGCGGCACGAGCCCGGCGACCGGGCCTGGTTCACCGCGCTCACCCGGTTCATCCCGCGGAGGCGCTGGGCCGAGGTCTTCCCCGTGATGCCCGCGACGCTGCTGGCCTGGCACCGCCGGCTCGCCGCCAGGAAATACGACACGAGCAGACGGCGCCAGCCCGGCCGCCCGGCGACGGCCCGGAGCATCGCCCGGCTCACCCTCCGCCTGGCGCACGAGAACCCGCTCTGGGGCTACCGGCGTATTCACGGCGAGCTGGCCAAGCTGGGCCTGACCATCGCAGCATCGACCATCTACGAGATCCTGCGCGCCGCAGGTATCGATCCCGCGCCGCGCCGGGACGGACCGACCTGGCGGCAGTCCCTGCACGCGCAGGCCGCCGGGATTCTCGCCGCCGACTTTCTTCACGTTGACACGGTGGCGCTGACCAGGCTGTACGTCCTGGTGTTCATCGAGCACGGCACCCGCCGGATGCACCTCGGCGGAATCACCGCCCACCCTACGAGCGATCACCTGGTGGCATGACGCGGACGAGGTTATCGGCACGCACCCCATGGTGAGGTGGACTCGATCGTCCGGCAGGCGACGGTCCAGGGACGGGTGGCCAGATAGACACATGAGTGCCGCCGGGCGGCCTCAGCTGAGGGCGTTCTGACGGGCAGATCCTCGGCGTCGCTGCAGCAACAGGATCCGGCGTTCGGCGAGCTGGTGAGTGTGGTAGCTGAGCCACAGACAGAGCGCTGCCAGCGGCAGCTCGACCACGACGCACAGCAGGATCGACTGGAGGCGGTCCCGGGAGGGCGTAGTCATCACGTCAAACCAGGCATCGACGACCAGGAGGGTGGCTGTCGCGGTAGCGGCAGTGGACAAGTACCGAGACCGGCGCAGCGCGTAATACGCGATGCTGACGAGGCCGGCGAGGAGCAGGACATCGAAGCCGGCCCAGGCCACGTCATAGTTCGGTGAGAGCTGGCGGGCGGGCAGCGAGACCGCGATGTAGCCGATCCACGGGAGCAAGATCACGGCAAACAGGCAGAACAGCGGGCCCGTCCACCGCACGAGCGGTGCCTGGTCGGTGACGACCGCGTTCTCCGGCTCCGCGGCTGGCTCGACGAGCATGTCTAGCCGGTCAACCAGGCTCTCAGAGCCATCGTCTGGCCGCGCCGCTGGCCCCTCGCTGTCGCCGGCAGCGCCGTCGGCGTTTGCCGGCGCTGACTGCTGATCCTTTGGCGCGGGCGCCGGTGCGGTCATGTCGTTGACCCCACCGGCGGGAAGGCCGCCGCGGCGGCCTGATCAGTGGCCGGATCGCTGGCTGCGCCTGCATCCTGAGTTCCGGCCCGGTCAAGGCCGTAAGCCCGGCGTTTGCGCCCCGCCAGCCAGGAATCGATCGTCAGCTTGTTGTCGCTCTCGGCGGCCAGCCGCTCGTACTTCGGGCCGAACCGCTGGTGGAGCAGGCGGCGGATCACCTTCATCTCAGCGTTCACCAGAGCTCCCGCCAAGATGACCGCCACCGTGATGACCGCGATTATCCCGGTCGGCATGAGTGTCACCAGCTCTTGGCGGAAAGACCACCATGGCGGCCGCCGCCTGCACGACCCGGCCGCAGGCCAGGCCACAGCGGCGGCTCGTCCACCCGATACCGGGCCTGGCCAGCCAGCCGGCCGCCGCCCGCCAGCTCAATGATCGTGAACGCCGCCGCGATCTCCGCTTCCTGGTAAGAAGGTGGAGAAGCAGCACGGCGAGGCGGAGAATTATCATCGGATCTCCTGGTCAGCAGCGGCGAACTCGGCGTTCAGCCGACCGCTTGTCAGGAGGAGCCACTCCGGCGCGATGGCCGAGGGCGCAGTGACGAGCGCCGACGTGACGGACTACCGCGAGGATCTAGGCGGTACCGTTACGGCAACTCCAGTATCTACAAACTCGCGCGGAACGCAAACCTCTCGCCAGCCGGGCAAGCCGAGGACACTCGCACCTGGTTGGTGGGTCAGTCCCGGAGCCACTATCGGCTTCGGGACGGCACTGTTGCATTAAGCGATCCCATGATCATCAGACAGGAAGATCTATCGTCGGCGGGTGCTCGACGGCCACCAGATGCCCGATTCAGCTTGCCTGACGGGCTTCGTGCCTACACCTGACAGGAAGATTTGCGGTGGCTGCGGCTGTCCCGACGTAAGGAGGCGTGGAAGACCGCCGAGATCCTGATCCTGCGCCACCAGCTCGCCGTCTTGCAGCGGCGGCAACCATGCTGCCCGGAACTGAACTGGGCGGACCGGGCACTCCTCGCGACCCTGGCCAGGGTGATACCGAGAGCCCGCCGCCGGGGACTGCGGCTTCTGGTCACCCCGGACACGATCCTGCGCTGGCACCGCGACATCCTCCGCCGCCGCTGGGCGGCCCGGTCCAGGCGCGGCAAGACCGGCCGCCCGGCCACCCGCCAGAACATCCAGGCCCTGGCCCTCCGGCTGGCCCGGGAGAATCCCGGATGGGGCTACCGCCGGATCCACGGCGAACTGGCTGGCCTGGGAGTGAAGGTAGCGGCGTCCTCACCGGGCGCTGGACGCCGCTGCCCCGCTGAAACCGCTACCCGAGCCGGTCGATCCCGGTCAGTACCGGGTCCGAAGACAGGCTCGCGTCGGTGGTCTGATCAACGAATACCACCTGGTCGCATGAGGTTGACGAGGTTTTCGGCACGGACAGTTCCGGGTTCAGCGACGTGACCGCGTCGGCGGCGTGATTCATGAATATCGCCTGGTGGCATAGGTTTCGGCACGCACACCGCGCTGCGCGGATGACCAGGGGCCGGTGCAGCTCTTGACGAATTTGTTTGGAAAGTATACGAACTAATTCACTTTATCTAGGGCAGTCGGCATCCGCCGGGAGAAGGGGTTTCAGCTGTGAGACCAGCCATGCGCCCGCGTCCGGTTCTTCTGACGGCGATCGTCCTGGTTGTGGTGTCGGTAGCGCTCGGAACTCCGGCCCTGGCCGGGGCGTCACGCTCAGGGGCCCGCCGCGGCCTTGGCGGGGTACCGGCCAGGGTTGGTTCGCTTGCCTCGCCATCGGCCACAGGCGCCAGTGACCTGTCCAACCTGGGTACCGGCGGCTGGAAGGTGGCGAGCAGCGCCGCGGTCACCCAGCAGGGCGCACAGATTTCCGCGCCGGGCTTTGACACCACCTCATGGTTGTCGGTCAGCAATGACGACGCAGGCGCGCCCGGGACGGAGATCGAGGCGCTCTTGCAGAATGGCCGGTGCCGGAACGTGTTCTTCTCCACGAACATGCGCCGGTGCTTCGGCTATGAGAGGGGAGTCGGGGCGGACACTGTTCCCCAGTTCAAGGTGCCCTGGTGGTTCCGTACCGATTTCCACGGCTACCCGCGGGTTGGCCAGCATGCTGTCCTGATCATCAACGGGGTCATCGGCCAAGCCGACGTCTGGGTCAACGGCCACCGAATCGCAGCCGCCTCGACTGTCACGGGCGCTTACACCCGCTTCGCGTTCCCGATCAGCCGGCTGCTACGGGCGGGGCGGAACTCGCTGGCCATCGAGATGCACCCGAACAATCCGAACCGCATGTTCACGCTGGACGACGTGGACTGGAACCAGATTCCACCAGACAATAACACCGGCATCCAGTTTCCTGTCCAGCTGCAGGTGGCGGGTCCGCTCACGGATGGAAACGCTCACGTGATCGAGCGCAACGCGGCGAACCTCAGCAGTTCGGTGCTGACCATCCGGGCCGACATCACCAACACCAGCAGTCGGCCTCAGAAGGGCGTGTTCACAGCAACTGTTCGAGCGCCGACCAACCGGGGGGCAGCTATCACCGTTCGCGCGCCAGTGACCGTGGCTGCGAATGCGACCCGGGTCCTGTCTCTCAGCCCGGTCCGTTATCCGGCACTGCAGATCACCCACCCGGCGATCTGGTGGCCCTATCAGATGGGCTCCCAGCCGCTCTACACGCTATCGACGTCGGTATCCCAGCAGGGCCGCGTGCTGAACTCGACGACCGAATCGTTCGGCATCCGGACCATCACCTCCTACTTGACCGGCAACTCGCCCGAGGCACCCCACGGGGTACGCATCTTCACGATCAACGGGCGGCAATTCGTGGTCCGTGGTGGCGGGTTCTCGCCCAGCTTGTTCCTGCGCTACTCCGCGTCCAATATCGCGAAGCAGATCGCCCTGCTGAAGAGCCTTGGCCTCAACACGCTGCGGCTGGAAGGCCATTTGATGCCCGATGACTTCTACCGCCAGATGGACCGCGCGGGAATACTGATCAACGCCGGGTACCAGTGCTGTGACGCCTGGCAGCTGCCCACCAATGGTCATGGCGTAACGGCCGCCGATTACCGGATTCTCCGGCTCTCGGCGCTGACCCTCGGCCAGGAACTGCGCAACCACCCCAGCGTGTTCAGCTTCCAATGGAGCGACAACCAGCCGACACGCAAGCAGGAAGCAGTATCACTGCAGGCGTTCAGGCAGGCCGACTTTACCGATCCGATCATCTCCTCGGCTGAGTACAACAGCAGCCCGCAGCTCGGCCCCTCGGGCGAAAAGGAGGGCCCCTACGACTGGGTGCCGCCGGACTACTGGTACGACACCACCCACTACGATCCGGGAGACTCCACCCGGACCAACGTCGGCGGTTCGTGGGGCTACGACAGCGAGCAGAGCGCGGGGAACACAGTGCCCACGCTTGACTCGATCCGGCGGTTCATGTCCGCGCGGGAGCAGGCAAAACTGTGGCGCGACCCCGGCTTCAACCAGTACCACACCAACTATGAGGGCACCGGCCACAGCGGCTACTCCTTCGGCACGCTGTACAACTTCGACAAGGCGCTGTCACGCAGGTACGGCTCGTGGCGGAGCCTGGACGGATACGTCGAGAAGGCTCAGCTGCAGAATTACGAAAACACCCGCGCGCAGTTCGAGGCCTTCATCGACCACTCCACGCATTGGCCTACCCCCTCCACCGGCACCATTTACTGGCAGGTGAACAAGGGCTGGCCGAGCCTGCTGTGGAACCTCTACAACAGTGACGGAGATCAGGCGGGCAGCTACTTCGGCGCGCAGGAGGCCAACAAGAGCCTGCACGCCCTCTACGCGCTGGACACCGGCACCGTCACAGTCGACAACCTGGGTGGCTCACGGCAGCCCGGCATATCCGTGGAGTCCAGGGTGTACGACCTGGCCGGGAGACTGCTCGACGACCGGCGGACCGGCCCCCTCACCGTGTCCAGCCAGGGAGTCGTCAACGACGCACTCCACCCAAAGGTGCCCGCGGCTACCACGGCGCCTGAACCGGCCCGCGTGTACTTCGTCGAGCTTCTCTTGCGCAACAACCGCGGCACGATCATCGACCGAAACGTCTACTGGCTGTCTACGCAGCGGGACACCGTAAACTGGCACGCTATTGGCAACCCGCAGGCCAAGCTCAGCCAGTATGCCAACCTGCGGGCGCTGAGCTCGCTGCCCCGGGCAGCAGTTCGGGCCCGGGCGGCCACCTCGTGGCGGTCCGGGCCGGACGGAGCCAACCGGGTGACGGCAGTGACGATCACGAATGTATCGGCCACCCGGACCGTCGCGTTCTTCCTCCGGGCGGATGTCCGCCAGGCCTCCGCCCGCGGACCAAAGCTGCACGGCGGCAGCGAGCTGAAATCATCGATGTGGAACGACAACGACATAACCCTCTGGCCAGGCGAGTCTGAGACGCTGGACGTTACTTACCATTCAGCCGACCTGCGTGGGGCCACCCCAGTGATCACCGTCTCCGGACAGAACGTGCCGGCCTTCCATCTCCCCGCGCCGCTGCCTTAAGGCTCCGGGCCCACCGGCTGGTCACACCCGGCACCGTCCTGCGATGGCATAGCCGCATGGTCAGAAAGAAGTGGGCCTGTCCGAACCACACGGGACGGCCGCCGATCAGCGCCGAGATCACCGCGTTCATCGAGCATCTCGCCACTGAGGACAGCACATGCGGACCAGCGCATCCAGGGCGAGCTGCTCAAGCTTGGCCACCGGGTCGGCGCATCCACGATCCGCAGGGTCCTCAAGCCCTGCACATCCCTCCGGCCTCGAAACGGCACACCGACACGACATGGCGGCAGTTCCTGCACGCCCGACTACCCCGCCGCAGACCTTTCCCGGGAGCGAATCAAGCGTCGGCCCATCCTCGGCGGCCTTATCAACGAATATGAGCGAAGCGCGAAGAAGGCCAGGTCAAGGCCATGGCCGAGTTCTGGCACCCCACAGGGTCCATGGGTGCCGCGACGATCCGGGCGGTGGGGGCTAGCGTGACCGGGGGCCAGTGGCTGGACGAGAGGGAGCAGCAAGGAGAGCAGCGAGAGGCCGGGCGCCCCGCCGTGTCCGGATAGGGCGACAAGCGGGGCGCCCGTAGTGGCCCAGGGCGAACCCCCGCGCCCAGGAAGCCACATGAGGGGCATTCGCGGAGGAATACGCCAGCGGATGCCTTCCGGGCCGGGCGCTACACCTGGACCCCGGTACCTTCGGTGCCCATGAGCACACACTGGGCCCGACGCCCCCCCCGCCACCGGATCCGCGCAGCATTCGACGAGCTCACGATGGCCATCTGACAGCCGGTCATTCTCGTCAGCGCGCTCTGTCATGCGCACTGATCGGTCAATGCAACACCGCCCCAGACCCGCCTCGTGCACGCATCCTGCCAGCGCAGGAAACCAGCCCTTCAACCCGCGACACCCCAGAGGCTTGCTTGAGCCGTGTGCGGGCACAACCCGCACGCACGGCTCTAAGGGGACGGGGGTGCAGCAATGTACCCCCGGCTACCCGGCAAGATGGCCTCCGCCCTTGGACGCTGACTCAGTACCGCCCCGCGCCAGCAATCCTTGGGGAAACGCCAGCCAGTGCTTGACTCCCCAGGATGGCGCGCAGCTCGGAGGTTTCTTCGGCTGGATACTGGTCAAGAGTCGCTTCAAGATCGCACCGTTGGGCGGGAGTCGAGTATGCGGCCAGCTCGCGCGCCAGCTCGAGGTTTCGCTTACGGTCTGCCTTAGGAACGGCAGGAATCAGCGGGGCGGAAAATATAAATAGGAGTCCGGGGAGAAGAACCACGCCAGCAGGCTGGCTGCGCAGCACAATGCCCACCACCGTGAGCACCCCCCCGGCCAGCACGAGCCGTCCTCGCGGCCATGCGCCGCCCGCGAACCGCATCAAACCTAGGACGGTCAACAGCGCGCTAGTACGGATGAACCTGCGGACCCGCCTGTTCCGGGTGGGACGTGTGAGCCAAGAGCTCCCGGCCCTGTCGGAGGAACTCCATACCGCCAGGTTCCGCCGATGTACTCGCCGTCTCATCGCAACCTCCTGCACCCGGCTCGGTGCTGCCTGTGGTCAACAGTACGCTCGTGCGGTCGGGCGGAGTGCGCTTCGGAACCGGGAAATCACGAGCGCGATCGACTCGGAAAGTCCCGGCCCGGGCTGGGCGTCGACGGTGCCGTAGGCAATGGGTGGCGCGCCCGCACCCGTGGGGCGCCAGGCCACACGTCGCCGACTGCCACCAAGCCCGCACACCCGTGCTCTGCCATGTCCCTCAAAGCGCACACATGCCGCCGACAGAGCGGTCCGCTCGAGCGCGCTCACGGATCTGCACCTGGCGCCCGAAGCTGTCGTGGGGGCCGCCGGCGCCGGTGAACTCATCTTCGACCTCTGCGCGATGACAGGGCCCAACGCCGCGATCGCCTGACCGGCATCACCGTCGGCACCCGCGAGATCAGCGTCGGCGGCGATGTGCTCAATCGGCGCGAGGTCATGCGCAACGACGACGCTATCGTCGGCTCGGTCAACGCCAACCGCAGTCACTACCTGTGCGCACCTGTGACTAGGCCACCGCGGCGGCCAGGAACCGGCGGCCAGCGCGGACCAGGGCCGCCGGCGCCGGCGCGGCAGGCGATCGCGGCCACCTCTTCAGGTCGCCGGGCGATGACGGTGGCACGGGTGGGCCGCCGCCAGCCCGCGCACCAGCTGGGCCAGCTGAAGGGGACTGCTGTAACGGTGCGTCAGGTAGGTGTTCATCACACGCCGCGCGCCCCCCGGGGTGGCCAGCGTGAGCACCTGCACCGCGCGGCCGATCCGGTCACCTGGCGGCCGGCCGGGCTCAATCTCGTGGTAGCCGTGACCGGGAGCATGGTCAGCACGGCAGTCCCCAGGTGCCCGGCGCCTCGTCCATCCCGACTCCGAGGCGGACCCCGGTAGATGACCCAGGCGAGCCCCCGGTGGCATACCTCGGCGCCAAGCGCGGCGGCACGTCGGTCACGTCGGTCACGCGTCACGCCGGGCTGCGGCTCGGGCCGCCAGGCTTCTGCAGGGACGATGACGTCCGCCTTGAGCTGCTGGCACGCCTACGGCAGGTCGAACGGCGCGCCGCGGCTGGTCATGCCTCGCTGCAGATTCAGGCTGGCGAGCGTGACCGGGCTGGCCTGGTTCGTCCCGGATAGCCCATCGGTCACCGTATTCATCCTGCCCGGTCCCGGCCAGTGCAGCGCCGCCGGGGAAACACCGAAGGCAACCGCCCCCCGCGGTGGCGTCGGGACGGCGGCCTCCCGGCCGAGCTTGTCCTATCTGTCCGCCAGGAAATAGCCGGCGTGCCGGGTGCCATCAGCCAGTACGTGCTCCGCAACGCCCATGCCCGTCCTGAGCGTTCCCGAAGCTCGCACCGGCCCCTGACGCTGCTGAATGGCCCAGCGGATCTTCCGCGTCGTGGCCGGCCCTACCGACCGTCGGCGCTGGCTGCACACAGCTGCCTCGGCCCGCCTAGGACGCCTTACTCGGAGCATTGAGATGAAGGAGCCCCAGATCAACGTCGATCGCTGCTATCACAGGCCCGTCTACCCATGACGGGCTGCTGACCGATAAGGCGGAGAGATTCCAGCCCTGACCCTCGACCTGGAATCGGCCGTGGTGGACGTGTCCAGGGTAGAGATCCTTTTGCGGCGAGAAGGGCCCAGCCCGACCTGCCCGGACGGCGCGGCCTGGCAGCGATCAGTGTCAACGGCTCCCGGCCCGGCCCATCGCGGTCCGGTTACGGTTGATCCAGGGAGGCACCGCGCTTGAAGCGCCTGTCCCTCACGCCCAGTGCAAAGGACGGCGACGATGAGCACTGCCCAGGAGATCCTGGCCGGCTACGACGGCCTCCAGGCCGACCAGGAGGCGTTCTACAAGGATCTGCACCAGCATCCGGAGCTGTCCCACCAGGAGCACCGCACCGCCCAGCGCGTCGCCGGGCAATTGCGGCAGTATGGCTGCACGGTCCAGGACGGTATCGGCGGCACCGGGGTGGTCGGGGTGCTGTCCAACGGCGACGGGCCCACCGTGCTGGTGCGGGCCGACATGGACGCGCTGCCGGTCAAAGAGGACACCGGCGCGGATTACGCGAGCACCGCGACCGCGCAGGACGCCGACGGCAATGAGGTACCGGTGGCCCACGCCTGCGGCCACGACATCCATGTATCCTGCCTGCTCGGCATGACCAAGCTCATGGCCGACCACCCCGGCCCGTGGAACGGCACCCTGCTCGCGCTGTTCCAGCCCGCTGAGGAGACCGGCGACGGCGCCCAGGGAATGGTTGACGACGGCCTGCTCACGCGCATCCCCGCCCCGGACGTCGCCCTGGCCCAGCACGTCCTCCGGGGAGTCTCCGGCTCGGTGGGGACACGTTCCGGGCCCTTCTTGTCGGCCGCTGACAGCATCAAGATCACCGTGTACGGGCGGGGTGGCCACGGCTCCATGCCGCAGAACACCATCGATCCGGTGGTGCTCGCCGCCGTGATCGTCGTCCGGCTGCAGACCGTCGTGTCCCGTGAGATCGCGCCCGGCGAAACCGCCGTGCTGACCGTCGGGAGCAGCCAGGCCGGTACCACGAGCAACGTCATTCCCGACCACGCCGTGCTGCAGCTCAACATACGCAGCTACTCGCAGCAGACCCGCCAGCGCATGCTGGCCGCGATCCAGCGGATCGTGCGCGCTGAGTGCCAGGCCTCCGGCTCACCCAAGGACCCCGGCTTCGAGACCCTCGACAGCTATCCGCTCACCGACAACGACGCCGGCGCAACCAGCCGGGTGGCCGCCGCCTTCAGCGCGTACTTCGGCGACCGCGCCCTGCAATGGGACCAGCAGACCGCCAGCGAGGACTTCAGCAATATTCCCCGGGCCGCCGGCGTCCCGTACACCTACTGGGCCATCGGCGGCACCGACCCGCAGACGTACCGCACCGCCGAGAAGAATGGGCACCTGGACGACCTGCCGGCTAACCATTCCCCGAAATTCCTGCCCGTACTGCAGCCCACCCTGCGGGCCGGCACCGAGGCCCTGACCGCTGCTGCCCTGGCCTGGCTGGCACCGCACTCAGGATCGTGAGCGGCCAGGCAATAAGGCATGCTGGCGGTCATGGCCGAACCTCCGCTGCTGCTCGCGCTGGACCTGACCGGCACGTTCGCGTTCGCGCTCAACGGCGCGATCACCGGCCTGGAAGCAGCGAAGCTTGACATCGTCGGGATGCTGACCCTCGGCATGGTCACGGCCCTCGGGGGTGGCATCCTGCGCGACATCCTCATCGGCGCGCTGCCGCCGGCCACCTTCAGTTCCTGGCCCTACCTGGCGGTGGCCGCCGGCGGGGCGCTGATCGCGTTCTTCCTCAGCCGGCAACTACGGCGATTCACCCTGACGATCCTGCTGCTGGACGCCGCCGGGCTGAGCCTGTTCTGCGTCACCGGCGCGACCAAGTCCCTGGACTATCGCCTCGGCGCCGCGCAGGCCGTCATCCTCGGAGCCGTCACCGCCGTCGGCGGCGGGACGATCCGCGACGTCCTGGTCCGGCGGATCCCCACCGTCCTCACCAGCGGCCTGTACGCCATCCCCGCCCTGATAGGCGCCGCGATCGCCGTTACCACTGTGCGTACCGGCGTGTACGGCGTCCCCGCTGCTCTCGGAGCCGCCGCGGCCTGCTTCCTGATCCGGCTAGCGGGCATCCGCTACCACCTCAACGCACCCATCGCCCCTGAGGCCAAGAACGAGGAGTGACCACAAAGAACGTCCCAGCTCCCGCCGTTCCTCTTCGACGCTTCCCGGAACCAGACGAGCGGCAGGCGGGCCAGACGCGCGGCCACGCCATGAACCGTGCCCGTAGCCGTGCGTATCCTGGCCGCCGTGGCCAGCAGCGCCCAGAAGGCGGGCACCGCCGGGCCAGCCACGCACCCGCGGTTCCCCACGGGACCGGGACTGCGGATCTAATGGAAGCCATCACCGATCTTCAGGAAAGCAGCAGGTGACTCGGATCAGGAGCTAAATTTAGCTGTGCCATCGTGGTCATCGTTCCCCTTGTTTGGATGAGGAGTAGATGCCGGTGGCCTGTGCCGTCGCTATGAGCGCGTCGCCGGGCCGGACGTCGTTGAGTTCGACGCGCGTGGGCAGGGTGGAGGCGAAGAACCAGTCGGCGGCGACGCGGACCTTTGCGGCTGAGGGCCGCCCAGCCGCATGAGCTGGGCAGCACCTACAGGTGATAGCCGCGGACGGCGGCTTTGGCCGCGGGCCTGCAAGCGGTATGCCGAGCACCTTGGCGACTGCTCGGATCCCGCCAAGGTCGGCGACCAGACCAAGGTCATGGTGGCGGTAGGGCTGCCCGATGCCGAGGCTGGCAGCGATGTTGCGTGCGGCAGCGCGGCCTCGGCGTTGCGCGTGCTGCGCGGTCGGAGAGGTCACCGGATGGTCGTCACCGCCATCGCCGGGCTGCCCCCAGCGGGTCATCCGTCCGGCCCGGGCTGGCGGGCTGCCCGGCGCCGCCTGAGGTACCAGCGCACGATTTCAACGCCGGCTGCCACGGCAAAGGCGATCCCAAACGCGACCAGGAGCCCTTTCCAGGCCGCATTCTCGAACGCCCGCCCGCCGAAGTATCCGAGGAGCGACGCGTACAGGGCCCAGATGAGCGCCGCAATGGCATCGAACACGGCGAAGCGCCGCCATGGGAACGCCAGCGTGCCCGCCGCCAGGGTGACGGCGGTCCGCCCGCCCGGGATGAAGCGGGCGACCAGGATCAGTTCGCCTCCGCGCTGGGTGAGCTGGCGCTCGGCCCAGTCGAGGGTCTTCTGTGCCTTGCCGCCGCGCAAGAAGTGTTTGGTCGCGCGGGTGCCGAAGCGGCGACCGACCAGGTAGGCAGTGTTGTCGCCGAGAAATGCGCCGCTGGCCGCGGCGGCGATGATCAGCGGCAGATAGAGGCCGCCCGCCGCGGCCACCACGCCCGCCGTGATCACCGAAGCCTCGCTCGGCACTACCGGCACGAGCACATCCAGGAAGGCGAAGAGGAAAACAATGCCGTACGCCCACCCGGACGCTTCCGAGACGAGCTGCGTGAACTGACCAAACACGGCGGCTAGTCACACCAGGTGACAGTGACCTGCAGCAGAACGCCAGGGCACGGGACGGCCTCTGGGCGGTGAGCGTCAGCGTGATCAGCGTTGGCCACCCCCCGACCCTATGTGCCGCGCACTGGTTCCCACCAACGCCAGGTCGTCGTACTGGCCTCCGCTTCCGCCGGGTACGGGGACGTTCGAGCGAATGAGTTGGTGGCAGGTCGCGTGCTTGAGGTGGCCTTGGTTCTCGCCGCTGTCGCGGTCATCGTGATTGTCCAGGTCCTGGCCGGCAATACGGGCCTGCCGGCTGCTGCACAGCTCACCGTCAGCAGGCTGATCTATGCCGCTCTCCGGGGCCCGGACGTCAGGCTGGATCCCGACATGATCCTGACCTTCGTGATCCCGCCGCTGATCTGCAGCCCAGCGCTCAACTCCTCCCTGCTGGCCATCGGGAAAGAACCTGCGGGGTAGTCGTCAGCTTGTCCATCGGGCTCGTTCTGGTCACCGCCTTGATCGCCGGCGTGGGCATTGACCTGGTTTTTCCCGGGGGTGAGCCTGGCGGCCGGTACCGCCCTGGGCGCTGCTGTTGCTCCGCCCGACCCGGTGGCGGCGCTGACGGTTGGCGGCCCGCCGGGGGCATGCTGGCCGGCGTGATCATCGCGCTCGCCGTGCGCGGGTCCGCTCTGCGGTCCGCGACCCGGTGCTGGTGAACGTTACCTCGCTGGCCACGCCTTTCGCGGCGTACCTCCTCGGGCAGGAACTGCGGGTCTCCGGGATGCTGGCCGTGGTGGTCGCCGGCTGATGATTGGCCACGACACATCCCGCTTTACCTCTGGTGCCAGCCGTCTGCAGGCCAGCGCGGTCTGGCGGCTGGCTGATTTTCTCCTTCAGGGATTCGTGTTCCTCTTGATCGGCCAGCAGATCGTGCCTGTGGTGCGCGGGCTGCGGGCTTACGCGGTCCCCACGATCGTCACCGCGGCGATCGGCGTGGGTGTGGTCTTGCTACTGCGGCCGGTGTGGCTGGGGCTCACTCAGTCTTTGCCACGTGCCCTGCACACGCGCCCGGGCGGGGCCCCGCGCGAAGGCCGGCGCCTGACCAGCCGGGAAGTGGTGATTTTGAGCTGGGCTGGCACCAGGCGCATCACCAGCCTGGCGGCAAAATTCACCCTTCCCCTGAGCACTAGCCGCGGCGCGGCCTTCACCGGACGGGACCTGTTCCTGTCCTGCGCCTTCCAGGTCGTCGTGGTAACCCTTGTCGGCCAGGGGGGTCACGTTCGCGCCGGTGGTGCGGCCGCTGGGCGTGCGCGCTGACCCTGCCGATGCCGCCTCGGTACGCAACCAGGCACGGGCCGCCTCGGTCCAGGCTGCCGTGTCCCGCCTCGAACAGATCGCCGCTGACGACGACGCACCAGATGACACTGTGGCCCGGCTGCGCGCCAGCCTTGACCACCGGGCGCGGCACTACACAGCCTGCTCGACCACCCAGAACCGCCCGAGGTCGGGGAACCGCCAGGCCCACCGGGCTATGACGCCGCGCTGCGGGCCGGCCGGGCCGTAGTCAACGCGCAATGCGAGGAACTGCTGCGCTGGCGCGACGTCGACCGTCTGCTCGACGCCAGCCTGCGCATCCTCGAACGCGAACTCGACCACAAAGAACGGGCCTTCGCCGCGCGCGAGACCCGCTGACGCCGGGCAGCCGGTGAGCGGGGATGCAGCCTGGCGCTGACGGGCGCGCCGTTGCCGGGGCCTGCCCCGGGATCCCCGGGCCGCAGCCGCGCTTCGACGAAGACGTCACCAACTTCAGGACCTAGCGGGGTCTCGGCGAACTTCCGTGCGTGCAACGGACCTGGGCACATTACTGGGCGAGCAGCCTGAGCTCTCGGTTGACCGGGTCGAATGAGCACACGTGCAGCTGACCGTCACACCAGTCTGGTGGGGCCCGGCTGCCGGTTCCAGGTTTGCTGCTGCCAGCGGTTGCGCATGAAAACAGTGCGCCTTGGACCCGGTTACCCAGTCCCGGAAGCGAGGGAATGCCGGTGGACGGTACAGACGGCGAGACGTGAGAGTCGACCCTGCAACGATGCCGCGCGTCGGGACTGTCGGCGAGCGCCTGCAGTCCTACAACGTCGAAATGGCCGAGGTCATCGGCGGGACGTTCTGAAAACCGTACGCCAACGACACGGCTGCGATCCCCGGACGGCAGCAGGCAACGACGCCGGGCGCGACCCCGGTCGGGCTCGATCCTGCTCTTTTTCAGCGGCGGCCGCCGGTTAACCTGTCCGATTCCCGGTTGCGCAGGCTCGCGGCAGCACTGGGGCCAGCCTATGTGCGGGTCAGCGGAACCTGGGCGAATACCGTGTACTTCCACGACTCACCCGACCCAGCTCCCTCATCAGCCCCGGCGGGCTTCAACGGCGTGCTGACGCAGCGGCAATGGGCCAACGTCGTCGAGTTCGCCGGGGCCGTGGATGCGGAACTGGTCACATCGTTTGCCACCGGCAGCGGAACCCGCGACGAGAATGGGATCTGGACCCCGGATCGGGCCCGGCGATTGCTCGCATGCACCGAGTCGGCCGGTGGCCACATCGCCGCTGCCGAATTCATGAACGAGCCAACCTACGCCGCGATGGGCGGCGCGCCGGAAGGCTACGGCGCAGCGGCGTATGGCCGCGACATCGCCGTCTTCCAGCGTTTCCTGAAGCAGGCTGCCCCCACCACGATCTTTCTCGGCCCGGGCTCAGTCGGGGAGCAGGGAACATTCACCTTGCCCACCCGGATGCTGCACTCCGAGGATCTCCTCGCGGCCGCAGGTCCCGTGTTAGACGCCTTCTCCTACCACTTCTACGGAGCGGTGTCCCAACGGTGCGCAGCAGCGGCCCCGGATGCAACCACCACGGCTGAGGCCGCCCTTTCCGAAGAATGGCTCACCCGGACCGAGACGGCCCAGGCGTTCTACGCGGACCTGCGGGACCGCTTCGAACCCGGCACGCGGCTGTGGGTGACCGAGACAGCCGACGCGGCCTGCGGCGGCAACCCGTGGGCCTCGACGTTCCTCGACACTTTCCGGTACATCGGCCAGCTCGGGCGGCTAGCCAGGCGGGGCGTCCAGGTGATCGCCCACAACACCCTCGCCTCGAGCGACTACGGGTTGCTGGACGAGCGGACGCTGACACCACGGCCGAACTACTGGGCCGCACTGCTATGGCGCAAGCTCATGGGCACCACCGTCCTTGACCCTGGTCACACGTCAGCGCCTAACCTGCACGTGTACGCGCACTCGCTACGCGATCAACCTGAGGCTATTGCCCTCGTCGTGCTCAACACTGACCGGGCAGGCTCCCAGGAAATCAGCATCCCGGCGGAATCGGACCGCTACACGCTGACCGCAAAGAAGCTTCTCGATACGGCCGTCGAGCTGAACGGGACAGAGCTGAAACTCAAAGCCAGCGGCGACCTACCCCAGATCGCCGGCATACGCACACCGCCCGGTACGATCACCCTGGTCCCAGCGAGCATAACCTTCCTCGCAATGCCGGCACCTCAGGCCGTTACCCGGGGCTAGGCCCGGAACATCACCGATCACCAGAGCCTCCGGCATCAGGCGCGCGTCGTGCTCGCCCGCTACGTCCCCAACCAGCGCCTCGCCGACGCGCTCTACCTGCAGGCCTTCGCCTCCCTCACCGCCTCGCCAGGCGCCAGGGCCTACTACGACACCCGCCGCGCCGCCGGCTACAGACCTGCGCCGCCATCGGGCGCAGGCCCCCCGCTGGCCACCCGTTCGACTCGTCCTGGGCGGCCTCTGATCGTAGCGCACGGCGACCCGGTCACCTTCGTCACCGTCTCCCAGCGCTCCGGCATCCCCCGCGTCACCCTCTACCGCAACCCGGCCCTCCGTGCCCTGGTCGAAGAACACCGCGCCAAAGCACA
Source organism: uncultured Actinomycetes bacterium (assembly GCA_963723595.1). Classification (GTDB taxonomy): domain Bacteria; phylum Actinomycetota; class Actinomycetes; order Streptosporangiales; family Streptosporangiaceae; genus RYN-230. The sequence goes on along the minus strand of CAVRRQ010000006.1, from coordinate 126,220 downwards.
GGAGGCGACCACACTGACCGGTCTCGCCGCGCAACTCGCCAGCCAGCGGCTCACCCTCCAGGCCCTCGCCGCCAAGCCCGCCGGCACGAAGAACTCCTCCGCAAGCTCGGCCACCCTAAAGGCACCGAAGGCCAGGCGGGAACGGGTCAGGCCACCAGCCGGAGCAGGGCCCCCCGATACTCACAGGTCGGGAAGGGGCCGCAGGGAGTCGGCGGCATTACGCGCCACTTGGCGTCTGACCTGCGGTCAGCGCGTCCCGATAGTTGGCCGCCGCCGCTGGCGTTTCGCCGTGGTTACGGGAGGCTGCTTCAGCTCAGACGTCTTGCCTGCGCACTTCCGCGCCGCTGATGACCTGGGCGGGCTGGAGTCCCCGCGACGACTACCGCGAAGATCATTCCGTGTATCTTCCGGATTATGCTCGGCGAGCGCTGCTTGATTGACACCTCGTGGCACTATGCATATCTTTCTAGGTATGGAGCTGCGAGGCCACCTGGAGTTGCTGCTGCTGGGCACCTTGCGCCAGATCGGACCCGCGCACGGATACGCGCTGATCGTCGGCCTGCGTGAGCGGTCCGGGGGAACCTTCGATCTGCCCGAGGGCACGGTATACCCGGCGCTGCACCGGCTAGAGCGAGACGGCCTGGTGACCAGCCGATGGGACATTGGATCCCCCCGGCGGCGGAGGGTGTACCAGCTCACCACGGCCGGGGAGGCGGCGCTGACGGCCCGCCGCCGCGAGTGGCGGACTTATGCGCGGGGCGTGCAGGCGATCGTGGGGCGCAGGGTGGCGGTGGAGGAATTCGGATGAGCGAGGTGGAGCGGTATCTGGATGAGATGTTTGACCAGCTCGCCGGGACAGGCGCCGCCGGCCGACGCGCGCTGGCCGAGACCGAGGACCATCTCCGTGCTGCGGTGGCTGCCGGGCTGGCTGAGGGGCTGCCGGAGCGGCAGGCTGAGCATGAGGCCGTCGTCCGCTTCGGTTCGGCCGCCCGGATCGCGGGTCAGGTGCGGGGAGTCCACCGCGCCGGCCCGGTCATGACCGCGGTCTCTGCGGCGTGGCTTGTTGTCGGCGTTGGTCTGAGCTGGCTGGGCGTGATGTTCTTGGCGGCTTTTTTCTTTCCCGCCGCGCTGCGGTTGGCGCATATTCCGCTCTACACCTACAACTCGTGCTCGAGCTTTCTGAGCCCATCATGTTATCCCGAAATGCCGACCACGTGGAAAACCGTGGTCGTGGGTCTTGTGCTTCTAATAGTGGGTGTGATCTTGTTGACGGCCCGGCGGCTGGGCAGAAAGTTTTTCGGTATGACATCTACTGGCCACCCTGTCTCCGCGCTCGCTGCCTCGCTATTTGCCATCGCCGGGCTCGCACTGTATGCCGATCCAGTCGTGACGCTAGGTCCTGTCCCGGGGTTGAGGCTGATCACGATCGGCGCAGCGGCGGCAGCTGTCATGGCGGCCGCGCAGAACCTGGTACAGGGCCGTCGGTCCAGATGGCTCACCCAGCAGGAGGGACTGCCCCCGCTTTAGCTGACTCCGGGGGTGGGTGGATCAGGCGGCGTGTGCGGCCTGGTTGATTGTCTCGTACTCGATGGGTGTGAGGCGGCCAAGTCGTCGTTGCCGGCGCCGGCGGTGGTAGGTCCTTTCGATCCAGGTGATGATCGCCAGCCGCAGCTGCTCACGTGCTGACCAGCGCTGCCGGTCCAGGACGTTCTTTTGCAGCAGCGCGAAGAACGACTCCATGGCAGCGTTATCGCCGCACGCGCCGACCCGGCCCATCGACCCTGTCAGGCCGTGGGACTTCAGCGTCCGGACGAAGGCAGCGGACCGGAACTGGGCGGATTCAACCAGTCTTCGCCCTGGCTGCCCCGGTCCGAATGCACTATCAGCGTTCCTGATGGATCTCGCAGGGCGATGGCGTTGCGCAGCGCGGATACCGCCAGCTGCGCGGTCATCCTGGCGTCCATTGAGTAGCCGACGATCCGGCCGGAGTACACGTCCTTGAACGCGCACAGGTAGAGCTTGCCTTCGCCGGTGGGGTGCTCAGTGATGTCGGTCAGCCAGGTGCGGTCCGGGCCGGCCGCGGTGAAGTTCCTGGCAACCAGGTCGTCGTGGACCGGCGGGCCGGCCTTCCGGTTCAGCCCGCGCTTCTTGCTGAACACCGACCAGATCTGCTGCTGGGAGCACAGCCGCGCCACCCTGTTCTGCCCGGCCTGGATGCCTCTGGCGGGCAGCTCATCGGCGATGAACCGGTACCCGAACGCCGGGTCGTCGCGGTGGACGTCCGTGGCGGCGTTGATGAGATGCGCGTCGTCCCAGTCCCGCAGCGATCAAGCAGTGGACGGCGTCAGCGGGCAGCAGCCACCCCCATTTTCCGCCCCGAACGGGCGTCCCTGCAGGCAATCCTGTGGCTTAGGAGATCGTCCGGAGCTACGCTCCTACATGCTCGGTTCCAGGCCACGACCTGTCCGGACCAGTCCGCGAGTAACCGCCAGATACCTTGGTTCGCCGTCCGATCGCACGCAACGGGCACGAGCCTCTTCGTCCCGAACTACCGACGGCGCGGTGAATTACGAGCTGGCTTGCCTGGTCGAACGGCCGCTGTTTTCGGGCACGTTCCTGCTGTGGGTGCGGCCAGTATCCAGGTCATCACGGCTCCGAGCGCCAGCCACGCGGCGCAGATGGGCAGCTCTCCCCAGCCCACAGCGGGACCGGGGCTCGGCAAGGTAGTCCCCACCGCGGGCACGACGGGACCATTGGCATCAAGCCATCTGAACGCCGCGACATAGGCCAGAACCACCAGCGCCACACCCGCGATCCAGATACCGATCCACGCGTACCGCCGGATGTCGTCGCGTGACTCTCTCCTGCCGAACCGGGCGAGCCCGGCGACCAGCACTGCGAACGCCAGCAGCATCCATACCACCGCTGCCAGCGCGCCCGCCGCGATGATCACCCCGGGCTCCCCATTCCATTGGGGGAACCAGAGCATGCCGCTGGCGCACTCGTAGCTGCACGCCTGCGTGGTCATGGCAAAGGCGTAACCAGCCCCACTAGCTCCTATCGCCACCCACAGAAGCGACAGCCACCAGACCCAGCCCCGGACCCGCAGGCCCCCTATGGCCAGTGCCCGTGCGGCGAGGAATGAAGGCCGTCGCCTGCCGGGCGGACTGGCCCTGCCGCTGACCGAGACTGCGCGAGGCACAAGCCCAGGATAATCACAAGATCAGCTCATCCAGCGTTCTGCACCTCCCCCGTCCTCCTCATAGGCGCCAAACCCTCTGAGCGGTCACCGGATCAGGGGTGGCGCAGCCATCGCGTAGCGACGCAATGCCGCTCATCAAGTCCAGCTGAGTCCTGCTGCACCTCGTTGTCCCACTGCCGTCCTGGACCCGGCCAGGCACGCCGCTGAGCCATCCGGCCTGTCGCAGCCGATGCCCGTACTCCCCCGGCCGGACATGCGCCGGATACTGTCTCACCCTGGAAATCCGATCTGCACGGCCATCCCTCACACCCGGCCAAAGATCCCGGGCGAGCCCGGGACCGGCCCGGCAGGACGGTCCGCGCGGTCCTGACACTGTCCGCTGGCATGCCTCCTGCTGCCGTTTCGGCTGCCGGCCTTCGCTTCTTGGGTCATCCTGCGCCCGCTGGGGAATGGAGCCTTCCTCACGGTCGGCCTGCCGGCAGCCATCTGACCGCCGGACCCCAACGGGGTTGTCGTGTTGCACATGAGCAAGACGCGACCGGGCAGGGCGCCCCCTTTACCCGGGGACGGTGGTGCGCTCCCGGCCGGCGATTATCCTCCGGCCGGCACCCGCCGCTCTTCCGCGGCCAGTCCCTACGGCCCCGCTGGAACATCCCACCTGCCGGGGTCACCTTCACGAGACGTCATCAGGGGTTCACTCACGTTCGCCCATCACCCGCGACGGCCGGATGCCGCCCCGGGACCAGGAAGCTGCCACTTCCCGCCGGTCTTCTCCTCGCCTGCGCCCCCGGATGGGACAAGGGGCTGCTTCGGCTTCTTCCCCGGGCTTCGCACCCCGCAGTTACCCGCGCCGCACGCCAGGGCGGAGACGGGCCAACGCGCACTGCCCCGGGTACTGCGCCTCCGGCCTCAGCCGGACCTCCAGCAGCGCCTCCCACTTGAACTCATGCACCCTCACTTCGCACCCACCCGTACGTTGCCTCCAGCACCACCCTCGGGTGCGTCCCGGCCCCGGTGATCGCCCGGCGCAGCTCCGCCGGGCTGCTGGTGATCCGCGCGGTCTCCAGCTTCCTGCCATCCGGCGTCATCCGCACCAGCACGCTACGGCGCCGGTGCAGATCCATCCCGACGACCTCCCGGCCGTCGCAGGCTTCCGTCATAGGGCCTCCCAACCTGGTGGAGACGGATGCACGCAACTTCCAGCATCCGCCAGGAGCGGAGATCCGCTCTTCATCGCATCAGACAGCCATCCATGCGCATTCCGGGCGCCTCATGACCCGCCATTACTCCCCCGGCGGCACGCTTGCCCACGATGACGTTCCGCGCAGGTTCCGTGAGGGGAAGTTGCCTCTCATATGACCTCTGAACTGCTGGACTGCCCCGCTCCACCAAGGGACAGGGCGGCGGATGAACTGCCACAGCATCCGTGCCGAGGTCACGGGCTGTTCATGTCGGCTGGTTCCGAGACGTCCGCTTTGTTCTTCGTCATGTTCTGCCCCACCGGCGCATGGCATTATCGAGGGCGGGCAGGCCATCACGAGGAGGGCGGAATGACCGGATCGGGCCAGCCGGGGAACGGCGTTCCGGCGGACATCCGCACGGACATCGCGCACCCGGCCCGGGTATATGACTACTGGCTGGGCGGCAAGGACAACTTCGCCGCAGACAGGGCAGCCGCCGAGCAGGTGATGAACGTGATGCCGGAGATCCTGGACACCGTGCGCGGTAACCGCCAGTTCCTGGTGCGCGCGGTCCGCTTCCTCCGCGATGCCGGGATCCGCCAGTTCATCGACATCGGCAGCGGGCTGCCGAGCAGCCCGAACGTTCATGAAATCGCCCAGGCGGGCGATACTGGCGCGCGCGTGGTGTACGTGGACAGCGACCCGGTGGTATTCGTGCACGCCGAGGCGTTGATGGCAACGAACCACATCACCGCCGTGGTCCGGGCCGACCTGCGCGACGTGGACGAGGTCTTGTCCAGGGCCGGGAAGATGCTCGACTTCACCCGGCCGGTGGGGCTGCTGTTCGTCGGGTGCCTGCACCACATCGCCGGTTCCGACGACCCAGCCGGCGTCGTGGCCCGGTACCTGGCGGCACTCTCGCCGGGAAGCTACCTGGTCATCTCGCATGCTACCGATGAGCGCTCGCCGGAAAAGATGCGCGCGAACGCCGAGGTGGCCGAAAGCAGCGGCGCCGTGCTCATTCCCCGCAGTAAGGACGCGATCTTGCGCATGTTCAACGGACGCGAGCTGGTCGATCCCGGCCTGGTCCTAGTCTCCTACTGGCGGCCGGACGACGGTGATCCAGGGCCAAATGCCGACCGGGCCTGGGCCTACGGCGGGGTCGCTGCCGTCTAGCGCCGGCGGCCACGGGAATGCCCGGCCGCAGGCACGGTCCTCAGCGAGGGGCCTGGCCTGCTGTGCCTTGCTGCCTGGGCAAGCATCGTCTCGAATCTGCTCCGCAGGCATAGTGGCACTGCTCCCGTCTGATCATCGTGGCGGCCGTGGTGGCTGTCACCGGAATCCATGGAATCGGCGGAGGATCGGTCCTCGCGCCGATCCTGATCAAGTCTGGCCGCGGGCGGCGGAGGTAGCCTCCGCCGCCATGGCAGATTCGGCCGTTCATATCAGTTCTTCGGTGTGGCATGGCTGGGCGCACAGACTGGCCCGGAGCGATGCCGGCTCGACCGATCTACGGGTGTGCGCGGGTGCACCCCGGGGAAGATGCCGGTCATCGGCCTGGGCCTGCACCCTGGGCAGGACTGCCGGTACATTGTCAGGCCTCAGACAGCGATGGGTTCCTGTGCAGGAGACGCGGGAAGGGCCGTAGACCGCCGTGCTGCCGCCGGGAGGGCGCATGAGGACTGGACGTGCCGTGCTGGCCGCGGTGTCTGTTCTGGCCGGGTTGTGGTCGGTCGCACCCGCGGCGGTTGCAATGGCCGCGGGCCATCGGCCCGCGGGTGGCTGGACCGCGGAACAGCGGTGGGGCCTGAAGAATGACTGGGAGCCGAACATCGCGGCGGATCCCTCATCGGCGTGGCTTTATCAGATGACCACTCAGTACGGCGGCCCCTCGGTATGCCGTCCGCACATGGATCACTGCATCTTGTTCCGGTCGTCGGTGGACCGGGGAAGGACATGGCACAAGAGCATTGTCATGAACAGGCGGCAATGCCCTCCAGTTAAGGCCTGCCGCCGGGCGGCCTGGCAGAACGACCCGGTGCTGGCCGTTTCGGCATCTGGTGTCATCTACGCGGCGTGGATGAATCAGTGGGATGTGGTGTTCGCGAAGTCACGGGATCGCGGCCGGACGTGGACGGGCTTCCACGATTTCCGGCGAGCGCTCGGGGCATCGTTCACTGATAAGCCATGGATCACGATTTCGCCAGATGGCAAGGATGTGTACGTCGCGTTCAACCGCAGCGACTCCTACATCTCCGCCTCACGCGATTACGGACAGAAATGGTCTAAGCCGGTGCGGACGAACACCGGCGGCCGGTACTGGTTCGCCGAGGCGGGCGCAGTTGCGCCGGACGGGCACGTGTACTTCGCCGAGAGCGCCGAGCACCAGAACGCGAAAGGCACGGTGCGTCTCGCGGTGATCTCCTCTGCCAACCGCGGCACCTCATGGACGACCACCTACGTTGCAGAAAGCCAGCAACAACCGCCGTGCCCAGTCAAGGGCTGCCCGAACGACTTCTACGGCCCGCAGATCTCGCTGGCCATCGACCGTGCAGGGACCATCCTCGCCGCCTACGTCGCGAATACCTCACCCGGAGCGCCGATGAGACTTTATGCGATCACATCGGCCAACGGCGTGTCCTGGAGCGCCCCAGCCGCACTCGGAGCTCATGGCACCAGGGTCGGGGCTGACTTCCCGAAAGCCGAGGCCGGCCCGCGGCCCGGCGACTTCCGGGTCGCGTGGGAAGACGACGGCAACGGCGCCAAGGCGTGGAATGTCTGGTACCGGGCGACAGTGAACCTGGGAGTTTCGTGGAGTCCCGCCGTCCGCGTCTCCGGCCTCAGATCTGGTGCGCCCTACAAGTCCAGCGCGGGCTTCCGGTTCCCCTACGGTGACTACTTCGGCATAACAGTGGACAGTCGTGGCACCAGCTACCTGACGTGGAGCGAGGGAAACAGCTACAACGGTCCCGGCAACACCTGGTGGGCCCGGGACCAGTGGCACCAGCCCTCATAGCTGCCAGTGACCATGCCGGTCCGGGCATGAGCATGCGTACGCCATGCCTGTGTCTCTTCTGGGTGATCAGCGGCACGCGCCCCGCTGAGATGCGCAGCCGCAGGATTGCCCGGCTCATGCCCGCCGCCCTTCTACTACTGCCCAGCCAGCGATCCCGAGCGTGACCACTTGGTCGAGCCACCAGGCCCCCAGCAACGTGTTAGCGGCCAGTCCGGCGAATACAGCGATGGCCAGGTAGGCGCACAGCAGGTTCTGTGTTCCCTCCCCGGCGGTGGCTGCTGATCCGAGCCTGTGGGGCTCGATTACTCGATCTCGCCTGGCGAGTGGTGCGGGCTGGGATCATCCCTGAGTGATCTTTTCGGTCTTTTACCTGGTCATACGTGGTCTGTTCGGCAGTTTGACGGTGCTGGCCCGCCGCCGGGTGTCCAAGGATGCCGAGCTCTTGGTGCTGCGGCACGAGAACGCAGTGCTGCGCCGGCAGGTCAGCCGGGTTCGCTATGAGCCGGCCGACCGGCTGTGGCTGGCGGCGCTATCCCGGCTGATCCCCCGGCGCCGGTGGGGTGAGGTGTTCGGGGTGACCCCGGCGACGCTGCCCGCCTGGCACCGGCGGCTGGTCACCCGCAGTTGGGATTACACCAGCCGGCGGCGTCCCGGACGGCCACCGACGGCAGCCGCGATCCGCAAGCTCGTGATCCGTATCGCGACAGGCAACCCGGCGTGGGGGCACCGGCGCGTGCAAGGCGAACTCGTCAAACCCGGCCACCCGATCGCTGCCTCCACGGTGTGGCAGATCCTGCATGACGCCGGGATCGACCCCGCGCTCCGGCGGTCGGGCCCGACCTGGAAGCAGTTCCTGACCGCCCAGGCCTGCGGCATCCTCGCGGCCGATTTTGTCCACGTCGGCACCGTGCTGCTGCGGCGTCTCTACGCCCTGATCGTGATCGAGCACGGGACGCGCCGCGTTCATCTGGCAGGCATCACCGCGAATCCCGACGGCGCGTGGACGGCGCAGGCGGCGCGTAACTTCCTGATGGACCTCGTAGAGCGCGGCACTTCAGTCAAGTTCCTGATCAGGGATCGCGGCGGTCGCCCAGATTGAATGTTCTGTCGCGCCGGTGAGCCTATGGGGTGTTCGAGATGCTCGGCCGCTGGGCCGGTCACGCGCGAACCGGCCGCGGCCGTTGCACTGCCGCGGTTACCACATCATGCTTGTGGCAACCGACGCCAGGCGCCCCGGCCTGTGGTTGACCCGGACCGTCGACAGGTCCCGGCTACGCTGCCTTGCCTTCCCGTTCGCTGCGCCCGTTTACTCGCCGATGACGCGTTCCGCGGCGTGGAAGGCTTCGAGCGCCTCGCCGGGGGTGTCGTAGTAGGCGCCGGGGCCGAGGGCGGCGCTGATGCCGTAACGGTCGAGTTGCTGGCGTACCGGGCCGTGGACGGTGCTGATGGCAGGGTGGATGTGCCGTGTGCGGAGGTGTCCGATGACGCGGGTGAGGACCGCCGCCGCGGTGTAGTTGACGTCGCCGATGGCCGCGCCGTCGAGGACCATCCACCGCAGCGGGCTGCCCTGCGCGGACATGACCGTGATGTCGTCGATGAGGCGGGAGGCGTTGGCGTAGTAGAGGCTGGTGCCGAACCGGTAGACCACCAGTCCTTCTTCGGTCCGCGCGCCGGGCAGGACCGGGGCAGGTTGCCAGTGCCCGGCCGGTGACTTCACCAGCACGCTGTTGAGCGGGTGGGAGGTGTGGCGCAGGTGGTCGATGACCGACACGACGACGGCGAGCACGATGCCTTCCTCGACCCCGAGAACCACGACCGCCGCGGTCGTGAGCAGGGCGATGGCGAACTCGTGGCGGCGGCAGGCCAGGATGCGCCGCATTCCGGCGATGTCGATGAGTCCGGCGGCGATGAGGAAGACGATCGCCGCGAGGGCGGCGATCGGCAGGTAGGCGAGCAGCCCGGTGAGCAGGAGCAGGACGATGATCACCACCGCGCTGGTCGTGAGCTGGGCCAGCTGGCTGCGCCCGCCCGCGCTATCGGTCACCTGTGTCTGCGTCGGGCTGCCATTGACCGCGAAGGTGCCCGAGAATGCGGCGGCCACGTTGGCCGCGCCCAGGCCGACCAGGTCGGTGTCCTGGCTGAATGGCTCCTCGTACTTCTCGGCGTAGGCGCGTGAGGTGGCCGCGCTTTGGGCGAGTATGACGACGAACATCGATGCTGCGGTGCCGATCAGCACGGCGGCGTCGTGCCAGCCGACTGCGGGCAGCCCCAGGTGCGGCAGCCCCCGTGGGATGAGTCCGAGCACGGCCACGCCGCGCCCGGACAGATCTGCCGCCCGGCTCACGATGATCGCGACGATCACCGCGATCAGCAGGCCTGGGATCCTGCGGTTGGTCCAGCGGGCGGCGGCGCGGGCCGCCAGCACGATCACGATGACCCCGGCCGACACCGCCACATCCGCGTCGTGCAGATGCGGTAGCGCGCGTGCAGTGTCCAGGATCCTGGCCACGGTGCTGTTGCCCGCGACCGTTACCCCCAGCATGTCGGGAAGCTGTCTGGCCGCCACCTGAATACCGACGCCGGTGAGGAATCCGAGCAGCACGGTACGGGACAGAAAATTCGCCAGGAACCCGAGCCGGGCCAGGCGGGCTATCAGCAGCAGCCCGCCAGCGAGCAGGGCCGCCAGCCCGGCCAGCCGGACGTATTGCGGGGAGCCGGGCACCGCCAGCCCGGTGAGCGACGCGCCCAGTATGGCCGCGGTGGCAGAGTCCGCGCCGACGACGAGATGACGCGATGAACCGAGGGTGGCGTACACCGCCATCGGCAGCAGCAGCGTGTACAGGCCGGTCACCACCGGCATCCCCGCGATCTTCGCGTAGCCGAGGGCCACGGGGATGCTCACGGCGGCCAGGGTGATGCCAGCGAGGACGTCCGCCGCGATCCCGGACCGGTGCACGGGCAGCAGGCCGCCAAGCACCGGCGGCGCTCGCAGCCCTCCCCGCAGGAAGCGCCCACGCGGATCCGGCACCGTCTCGCTCCCGTTCGTTTACCCGCAGTTTCGGCTTCGTTCATCATCCCTCCGCCAGGGCGTTTCATCGCGTCCCCGCGGCCTCGAGTTCCGGGAAGCCTCACCGCCTCGATAGCGGCCTGGGGAACCATATGCCGTCACCCTTGTGCGCCAACCGGGTCAGCACCAATATCGGCGGTGACGGACTGGCTCTGGCCGGCTGTTGCGAGTCGCCGGCTTGCGCTGGGAGTACCCTGCAGCACCGCCCCGCGCAGACTAAGAAAGACGTTCTTACCGGCCACTGGGAGAGTTAGCACCCGGCGCAGCAGGGTAGTGCTGGGCCCGCGAGCTAAGGAGCGATCGTGGCAAGCAAGCCGGGTAAGTCACATAGCGCCAAGTCCAGCAAGCCGGCGACGTCCGGTAAGCGGGATAAGCCGGGCCATCGCGCAGGGTATCGCGGCAACGGCCGCCTGGACGACGCCCTCCCCGACGGGCGCACCCACTCTGCCGAGGACGCACCCACTGCGACGGCGAAGGTCCCGGCCAAGGTCTACGAGAAAGAGCTTGCCCGGCTCGAGGTCGAGCTGGTCAAACTGCAGGAGTGGGTCCGGGCGAACAAGCTCAAGGTGGTGCTGCTGTTCGAGGGCCGCGACGCAGCGGGCAAGGGCGGGGCGATCCAGCGGATCACCGAGAGCCTGAACCCCCGGTTCGCCCGCGTGGTGGCGCTGGGAACGCCGACGGAGCGGGAAAAGACCCAGTGGTACTTCCAGCGCTACGTCGCTCACCTGCCCGCCGCCGGTGAGATAGTCCTGTTCGATCGCAGCTGGTACAACCGCGCAGGCGTCGAGCACGTGATGGGTTTCTGCACCGACGAGGAGTACCAGGACTTCCTGCGAACCGCGCCGGAATTCGAGCGGATGCTGGTCCGCTCCGGCATCACCGTCATCAAGTACTGGTTCTCAGTCAGTGACATCGAGCAGGAGCGCCGGTTCGCTAGCCGGCTCGCCGACCCCACCAAGCGGTGGAAACTCAGCCCGATGGACCTTGAGTCCCGCGCGAGGTGGGAGGACTACTCCAAGGCCAAAGACGCCATGTTCGCCGCAACCGACATTGCCGAGGCTCCCTGGTGGGTGGTCGAAGCCGAGGTAAAGAAGCGGGCCCGGCTGAACGTCATCCACCACTTGCTCAGCCAGTTCCCCTATGAAGACCTCACTCCTCCCGCCGAGGACCTCCCGCCACGGCCGCCCATTTCGCGCGACTACGTCCGGCCGCCGAAGAGCAACCAGCACATCATTGCGGATGTAGTCCCCTAATCCGAGCCGGGACTGCGAGCAGGATCTTGGCCGCGGCTGGGTGGAGCACCTGTTATCTGGCTGCGAATTCGCTGATCCTGGTGTCGATGGTCCCGGCGAACCGCGGGCCGGGGCCGGCAGTCGTCAGACCTGCGATGTGAGAGAGGGCCCCAATAGGGTCCCTGAACTCGGCGGGGATCTTGCGCCGCCCGAAAACTCGATCGCGTCGTTGACCTGCTCGTTTCGCCTGCGAGGCGGGTGCGGTGATGGTTGGCTGACCGGGTGCTGCTCAAGATCGTCTGCCTGCTCATGCGCTGGTCATTCAGTCTGGCTGTCCTGGTGGTCCGCGGCGACCGGGCGAAGAGCGCTGAGCTGCTGGTGCTCCGGCACGAGAATGCGTGCTGCGCCGGAACGCCGGCCGGGTCCGGTTACGACTCCGGTGACCGGGCCTGGTTCGCGGCGCTCACGCGGTTCATCCTGTGCGTGCCGAGAATCCCGTCCGCGGCTCTGATCAGCAGATTTGCCCGCCCGGCGCTCCGGCCGCGATGATCACCGATCATGTGCCTGCGTTCGTGTTCCTCCTGATTATGCGACTGACCGCGTGGCTGCGGCTGTCCCGGCGTGAGGAGGCGTGGAAGATCGCCGAGATCTTGATCCTGCGCCACCAGCTCGTCGTCCTCCAACGGCGGCAGCCGCGCCACCTGAAGCTGAACTGGGCGGACCGAGCACTGTTCGCCGCCCTGCTCAGCGTGATACCGAGAGCGCGGCACAACGGGCTGCGGCTCTTGGTCACCCCCGATACCATCCTGCGCTGGCACCGCGACATCGTCCGCCGCCGCTGGGCGGCGCGATCCCTGAGCGGCAAGACCGGCCGGCCGGTGACCCGCAGGAACATCCAGGCCCTGGTTCTCCGGCTAGCGCGGGAGAACCCCGAATGGGGATACCGCAGAATCCATGGGGAGCTGGCCGGGCTGGGAGTAAAGATCGCGGCGTCGACTGTTTGGGAGATCCTCAAGGCCAACGGTATTGACCCGGCGCTGCGATGGGCCGGTCCGACCTGGTCACAGTTCCTGCGTTCTCAGGCCGAGGCGATCCTGGCCTGCGACTTCTTCATCGTCGACCTGCTGGATGGCACCCAGTCCTACGTCTTGGCCGTGATCGAGCACGCCAGCAGACGCATCAGGATCCTCGGAGTCACGCCGCATCCCACCGGAGAGTGGACCGTCCAGCAGGCCCGCAACCTGATCATGGACCTCGGCGAACAAACCCACCGGGTCAAGTTCATGATCCGCGACCGCGGCTCGAACTTCACCGCCGCGTTCGACGCGGTCCTCGCAGATGCCGGGATCAGGACCGTGCTCTGCAACGTCGCAACGCCCCGCATGAACGCGATTGCCGAGCGCTGGATCGGGGGATGCCGGCGTGAGCTCCTGGACCGCACTCTCGTCTGGAACCAGGCCCATCTGCGGCGGATCTTGCGCGAGTACGAGACCCACCGCAATCAGCACCGCCCGCACCGCTCCCTGAACGCCGCCGCGCCGCTGAAACCGCTACCCGAATCGATCGACCTTGAGCATTACCGCGTCCGAAGGCCGACTCGCATCGGTGGCCTGATCAACGAATACCGCCTGGTCGCATGACGTGGACTGCAACGGCGCACGGACGTGCCGCCAGACGCGCCCCCGCGGTCGTTGGGAGCGCGTCTGGCGTCCGCGGCCAGGATCAGGCCCGCGGCAATTCGTGGCCGGCGGGTTGGTGATGGCGCTCATTCTTGGCCTCCGGGCAGCTGAGGTCAGTGCCCGAGCAGGGCGCCGCTGGCGTCTATGACGTCGAGGTGGTGTACCTCGGCCTCGGTCGCCGGCCGGTTGCCGCCGAACGCGGCGTTGACGGCGGGGTGGATCCGTTCCTCGAAGGCCCGGGTGCATGCTTGCTCGGATTCCCAGACGTCGATGTAACGCAGCTGGCCGCCGGGCTGGCGGACACATAGATGCAGCAGCGACCCCGGAAGTGGCTCGGGCCCGATCTTGTCGATGATCTGGCGGTACAGCTCTTCCCCGATCGGGACGTCCTGGATGTAGGCGTAGACCATGGCAGGCCCTTCCTGGTATATTTACCCGAAGAAGTTTCGGATCAATAAGGAGACCATACGGCCGATGAGCGAGAACGTCAAGGCGCAGCCGCCCGGCAAGCGCAGCTACCACTCGCCGCGCCGTGCCGAGCAGGCCGCCGCGACCCGCCGCGAAGTGCTGTCCGCGGCACGGGAGCTGTTCGTCAGCAAGGGCTACAGCGCGACCACCATCGCCGACATCGCTGCCCGGGCCCGCGTGTCCCTGGACACGATCTACGCCACAGTCGGCCGGAAACCTGCCCTGCTGCGCGAACTCGTCGAGACCGCGATCTCCGGCACCGACCAGGCCGTCCCCGCGCGAGAACGCGACTACGTGACCCGGATCGCGGCCGCCGGCACCGCGACCGGCAAGATCACCATCTACGCTCACGCCATCACCGCCATCCAGCAGCGCATGGCACCGGTGTTCCTGGCCTTGCGCGACGCCGCCGCCACCGACCCGGACTGCGCCACCCTGTGGAGCGAGATCGCCAGGCGCAGGGCCACCAACATGCGCGCCTTCGCCGCCGACTTGCGCGGCACCGGCGAGCTGCGCGAGGACCTCACCGACGGCCAGGTCGCCGACATCATCTGGAGCATGAACGCCGCCGAGTACTGGGACCTGCTCGTCCGCGAGCGCGGCTGGACCCCCGGCCAGTTCCGCGACTGGCTCACCGACGCCTGGACGCGTCTCCTGCTTCGCGCGCCCTGAGGGATTCGGCCCAGGGGAGCCGACCTCGGTCACCTGCCGGCCGCGATGTCGTAGCAGTCTTGGGGCAAGATGGCGACTTAGTTCACGTTCGTCAAGCGGACGCGAACCCGCGACGTTACTCGGACTGTAAATTCCCGGGGACCGAGCGGATCGTTCCCTCAGCGGGGGCCCGGCCGCTCCTGCGGGGCGCCGGGCAGGCTTCTGTCAACGATGAGATGGCGAGCAGGTCGGCCAGCGAGGTGGTGGGGAGGTCGGGGTAGGCGCGGTGGATGGCCGTCGCGTCGAAGGTGAGGTCGACACGGTCCATGACGAGCGCGGCTTCCGCCTGGCGGCCCAGTGCGGGGTTGACCCGTCCGATGGTTGCATCTATCAAGCGCAGCACCGCTGGGGGCACATGGCGGGGTGCGCCGGTACGTCCGGCAGCGGTCTGCACGGCTCGGGCCAGCTCATTGAGCTCAGGTTGCCGGGGCCGCCGATCTCGAGGACCTGGCCGCGGGTCGCCGGGTCGGTGATGGCCTGCTCGACGAGGCAGGCCACGGGGGTGCTCGGTGTGCTGGTGATCACCAGCGAGTACGCCACCGGGCTGATCCGGACGAGCCTGGCCGCCGTGCCGCGGCGGCTGCCCGTCTTGTGGGGCAAAGCCGGGCTGCTGGCCGTAGCCACCGTCGCGGTGAGCTTGCCGGCCGCGTTCACGGTATTCCTGGCCGGGCAGTCGATCCTGGCCCGGCAGCACCTCGGGGCAACCCTCAGCCAGCCCGGCGTGGCCCGCGCGGTGATCGGCAGTGCGCTGTACCTGGCCGTGGCCGGGCTGATCGGCCTGGGCCTAGGTACTCTGCTGCGCAGCACGGCCGGCGGGATCGCGGCGTTGTTCGGCCTGCTGTTCGCCGTCCAGATCGTGGCCGGTTTCCTGCCAGGAAGCTGATCACAGGACGTTGGCAAGTACCTGCCCGCCACGGCCGGCCAGGCCGTGACCACGGTCCGCCCCGACCCCGCGTCGTCGCTGCCGTGGACCGGGTTCGGCGTGTTCTGCCTGTAAGCGGCGATCCTGCTGAGTCTCGCCGCCATCCGGATGCGACGCGGCGATGCATAGGTGCGGTTGCCGACCATCGTGGTGATATCTCTGGAGCCTGCCGGGCCAGCAGGATCAGATGGAGGTTCCTGATGAGCGGATCAGTCACCAGGGCAGATCAGGTAGCCGTGGTCACCGGCGCCGGGACTGGGATCGGCGCGGCCGTGGCCCGCAGGCTGGTGTCCGACGGGACGGCGGTTGTGCTGGTCGGACGGCGGCGGCCGCCGCTGGATGAGGTAGCGGCGGAGTTGGGTGATCAGGTTCTGGTCGTGGCCGCCGACGCGGCGTCGGCCCCGGACATGGCCGGCGTGGCCGGGGCCGCCATCACGCGATTCGGCGGCATCAGCACGCTGGTGGCGAACGCGGGCGGACCTGGCTCCGGCACGGCTGCGGACATCACCGACGGCGCGTGGGCCGAGAGCATGCGGGTCAACCTGACGACATGCCTGGTGTCGGCGCGCGCCTGTCTGCCTGAGCTGATCCGGCGGCGCGGGTCTGTGGTGGTGATCTCCTCCATCGCCGGCCTGGCTGCGCCGCCGGAATCAGTGGGTTACGTCACCGCGAAGCACGCGCTGATCGGCCTGGCAAAGTCGATGGCCCGGGACTTCGGCCCGCACGGCGTCCGGGTCAACACGGTCTGCCCGGGCTGGGTACGCACTCCCATGGCTGACGCGGAAATGGACCAGTTGGCCGCCCTGCGCGGCCTGGCCGACCGGGACGCCGCCTACGCGCTGGCCAGCGCGCAGGTGCCGCTGCGCCGGCCTGCCCGGTCGGACGAGGTCGCCGCGATGGTGGCGTTCCTGGCCAGCCGCCAGGCATCGGCGGTCACCGGCGCCGTGATCACCGTCAACTGCGGCGCGACCGCAGTGGACCTGCCGACCATCGCCTTCGACCCGCCCTGATCTCGCCGCACGCAGCAGCGCTCGTGCCACGTACCATCGTGCCATGCCCCGTCGCCTCGCCGCTGGCAGCGCTCATGACCTCGTGCGGGCCGAGCGTGAAATCCGCAGCCGGATCGGCGATCAGCGCCTGGACTTCGCGGCCATGGCCGCGGTGTCCAACATCTACCGCGCGGCCAACGTGGTCCGTAACCACATGGAGCGCAAGGTGCTGGCCGACGAGGACTTGTCCTGGGCCGCGTTCACCGTGCTGTTTGTCTTGTGGATCTGGGGCGATCAGCAGACCCGGCACCTCGCCGAGGAGGCCGGGGTCACCAAGGGGACGCTGACCGGCGTGCTGAAGACCCTGGAGAAGCGCGGCCTGGCCCGGCGGCGGGCCCACGACGCCGACGGCAGGCTGGTCCTGGTCAGCCTGGAACCCAAAGGGCTCGGCGTGATCGAGCGGCTCTTCCCCGCGTTCAACATGGGCGAGACGTTCGTCAGCGCCAGCCTGACGGACCAGGAGAAAAACCACCTCGCCTCGCTGCTCCGCAAGATCATCCGGTCGGTCGAGGACGGCTGACCCGCCCGCCCTGGGCGATGCTGAGCGCGGACGCAACCAGCCGATCGGCCCGGTCCCGCGCGGCCGGTTCTTGAGCGATGGTCTCGGCGAGCAACCGGTCCGGGTCCTGGCCGGCCCGCCTGGCTTCCTCCCACACGCCCGCGTCGAGCCACCGCCTGAACTGTGCGCCGTCCACCTCCGGGTGAAACTGCACCGCCAGGTGGCGGCCCACCGAGAACGCCTGCACGCCCAGCTCATTGCGGGCGAGCAGGCTGGCTGCGGCGGGCAGGAAGCACTGGTCGTGATGGAACTCCAGCCACGGGCCGGCCGGGATCAGCTCGTGGTCCAGCGGCTCGACCATGGTCCAGCCGATCTCGGGGCGGGGAGCGGGCGCTACCTGGCCACCGAACGCGACGGCGAGCTCCTGTGCTCCGAAGCAGATGCCGAGCACCGTGACGCCCGCCTCGTCCGCCCCGCGCAGCCAGGCCAGCTCGTCCGCGATCCAGGCCGCGCGGTCGTCATAGACCGAGCAGGTAGAGCCCATCATCACGATGTGATCGACGCCGTCGAGGGCGGGCAGCGGATCGCCGCCAGGAAACATGCGCACGCTCAGCTTTGCCCCGCGCGCCTGGAACGCGTCGGCGATGAGCCCGCCCGAGTCTTCGACGTGATGGCGGATGATGACGACGCGCATGAACCTGCCTCCCGCTCTGCGGCCGGGCGGCGTGGCCCGGGCCATGCCGCCCGCCCCAGCCCGGCCGGCTCTCCCGGTGCGCGCTTTCCTGCCATTGCCCAGCTGCTCGTTTGGTGCCAAACTATCTGCCATGACCGGGGCTGTCGACCTCAATGATCTCGACATGTGGGCACGCGGCGTGCCCTACGGCGAGTTCGCCAGGCTGCGCCGCGAGGCGCCGGTCGGCTGGCTGGACGAGCCCGCGCCGAACTCCGGCTTCTGGTCCGTGCACTGCTACCAGGACATCGTCACGGCCAGCCGGGATACCGCGACGTTCTCATCGGCGCGCGGCATCTCCTTCGAAGAGCCGACCGACGAGGACATGGCGGCCCGGCGCACCATCATCGACACCGACCCACCCGAGCACACCAAGCTCCGCAAGATCGTGTCCGGGAGCTTCACGCAGCGCGCGGCCGCGGTCTACCAGCATTTCATCGAGGGGCTCACGGAGCAGGTGCTGGATACCGCGCTGGCCGAGGAGCAGTTCGACTTCGTGGACGCGGTGGCCAAGGAGGTGCCGATCCGGGTGCTGGCCCGGATCATGGGCCTGCCCGAGGACAGCCTGGACCAGTTCATCGACCTCGGCGACCGGCTGATCGCCAACACCGACCCGGACGTCACCGACGTGGTGTGGGGACGGGACGACACCGACGCCTACCGCCGCTTCCCGTTCCGCAGTCCCTACGGCAAGCAACTCTGGGATCTCGGCCGCGATCTTGTCCGGGAGCGGCTCCGCACGCCAGGCGACGACCTGCTGTCCACCCTGCTGCGCGCGGAGGTGGATGGCGACCGGCTGAGCGAGGTCGACCTGGACAATTTCTTCTCGATCCTGGTGATCGCGGGGAACGAGACCACCAGGATCGCGATCGCGCACGGCGTGCTGGCCTTCTGCGAGCACCCTGACCAGTGGGACCGGCTGCGCGCGGACCCGGGACTGCTCGGCACCGCAGCGGACGAGGTGCTCAGGTGGAGCTGCCCCACGCACTTCATGCGGCGGACCGCCACCGCGGACACCGAGCTGGCCGGGGCGCGGATCCGGGCCGGCGACAAGGTGGTTCTCTGGTACGTGTCCGGGAACCGGGACGAGGCCGAGTTCGCCGACGCGGACGTCTTCGACGTCGGGCGCGCTCCGAACCGGCACCTCAGCTTCGGCCGCGGCGGGCCGCACCTGTGCCTGGGCGCGCACCTGGCCCGGCTGGAGGTCCGGGTGGCGCTGGCCGCGCTGGCCCGCCGGGTGACCAGATTCGAGCTGGACGGCCCACCGCGGCGGATCCGGTCGAACTTCACCAACGGGCTGCGTGAGCTGCCGGTCCGGGTGCAGCTGGCGCCAGGCACCGGGGGGGCAGAGGAGGGCACGTGACAAAGATCGACGCCTTCGCGCACATCCTCCCGCCGTCCTACGCGCAGCGCCTGGAGTCGCTGACCGTGGGCCCGGTGAGCGACCGGATTCTCGGTTACCGGCCGTGGATCCGTGAGGACCCGGCCCTGATCGACCTGGACGCCCGGTGGCGCACGCTGGACCGCTTCGGGGACTATCGCCAGGTGCTCACGCTGGCGGTGCCCCCACTGGACGAGCTGGGCGGCCCCGCCCTGGCCGGTGAGCTGGCCAGGGCGGCCAACGACGAGGTGGCCGCCCTGGTCGCCCGGTACCCGGACCGGTTCGCTGGGTTCTCGGCCGCCCTGCCGATGAGCGACCCCGACGCGGCCGCGGCCGAGCTCAGCCGGGCCATGACCGAGCTGGGCGCGCTCGGCGCGCAGCTGCACACGAACGTGTGCGGCCGGCCGCTGGACGCGCCCAGGTTCGAGCCGGTCTTCGAGACCGTCACCCGGCTCGGCGGCGCGCTGTGGCTGCACCCCACCCGCAGCGAAGCGTGGGCCGACTACCCGGCGGAGAGCCGGTCGCGCTACGGCATCTGGTGGTCGCTCGGCTGGCCGTACGAGACGTCGGTGTGCATGGCGCGGCTGGTCTACTCGGGCTGCTTCGACCGGCATCCCGGGCTGCGGGTGATCGCCCACCACGCCGGGGCCATGGTGCCGCACTTCTCCGGCCGCCTCGCCGCCCCGCTTGAGGACCCCGGCCGCGCCGCGATCCTGGCCGGGCTGCAGGACGAGCCGATGAGCTACTTCCGGCGGTTCTACGCCGACACGGCGATGTTCGGCGCCAGCCACGCCGTGCGGTGCGCGATGGACTTCCTCGGTGCCGACCACCTGCTGTTCGGTACGGACATGCCGCTCGGCGGCCCGACCGTCGTCGCGGACACGATCGCCGACGTCGAGGCGCTCGGCCTGCCGGACGCCGATACGGCCGCGATCTTCGCCGGGAACGCGAGGAGGGTGCTGCGGATACCCGGCTGACCACCGAACCGGCTGCCATCCGAACCGGCGACCACCCGGACCAGCCGGCCACCCCCGAACTGGCTGACCACCCGACCCGATCACCACCGAGTACCGGGCCATCTGGACGCGTTCTCGCCGGGGCCGCGTCGCCGGACCCCGCCACAGCCCGCTCGCACAATGAAGGAGGACACGATGGCGAGTTCTGAGCCAGAGTACGAGCGCCTGGGAGCGAGGATCCTCGCGCTCCCCGATGTCATTGCCCAGTCTGTCGGGTTCATGGGACCCGTGTTCTCCTCGGCCTTCGTGGTCCCGCTGGTGGTCGGCGTGATCAGCGCTTCCGGCAAGGGCGGCGGGGTCGCGTCACCGCTGTCGGTCCTGATCGCCGCCATCGGTGTGTTCGCGCTGGGTTGGATCGTGTCCAGCTATGCCAAGGAGATTCATGCGGCGGGGTCGCTCTATGATTACGTGACCCGCGGGCTCGGCGAGCGGCTCGGCACAGCAGCGGGCTGGCTGTACTACGGCGGGGTGATCGTGCTGCTGAGCGGGCTGCTGCTGCTCATCGGCGGCTACCTGCAGAGCACGATCGCCGCCGAGTTCAAGGTGAATCCGCTGCCGTCCTGGGCCTGGACGGTGCTGCTGATCGCGCTGATCGCGGTGATCCTCTATTTCGGGGTGCGGTTGTCCACCCGCAGCCAGCTCGCCCTGGCGCTGATCTCCATCGTGGTCGTCACGATCTTCTTCATCACCGTCATCGTCAAGCTGGGCTCGGCCAACAGCCTCAAGCCGTTCAATCCCTCCTCTGCCGCGGACGGCTGGTCCGGGATCTTCTTCGGCGTGCTGTACGGCGTGCTGCTGTTCGTCGGCTTCGAGACCGCGGCCAACCTGGCCGAGGAGACACCCAACCCGCGCCGGGAGATCCCGATCGCGGTGATGACCACGGCCGGCATCGCCACAGTGTTCTTCGTGCTCGCCGCCTACGTGGAGGTGGCGGGTTTCCACTACAGCCTCAAGACGCTGACGGCCGCCGCATCCGCGCCGCTGTTCGCGCTGGGCGCACCGGCGACCGCCGGCGGCTATGGCGGTACCTGGATCGACCGGCTGCTGGAACTGGTCGTGCTGTTCGACATGCTGGCGGTGGCGATCGGCTGTGCCGTGTCCGCCTCCCGCGGCATCTTCGCGATGGCCCGCGACCGCCGGCTTCCGGCCCCGCTGGCCACTGTGTCCAGGCGGCACGGCTCGCCGCTGGGCGCGGGGGCTTTCATCGTGGCTGCGGCGGTGATCACCCTGCTCGTCAACCAGTTCTGGACCGGCCTGTTCGCGCTGCCGCAGACGCCGCACTACTTCGCGCTGTTCGCCTGGGGCTCCACCTTCGGCGGCTTCGCCCTGGTGGTCGTGTACCTGTTGATGTCGGTCGGCTCGCTGCGCACCTTCGCCCACTCCGAGCGCCGCGTCTCGCTCATCGTGTCGGCGATCATCGGCATCGTGATCACCGGAGGGGCGATCTACGGATCGTTCTACAAGGTCACCAGCCCGACCATCTACGCCCCGTGGTTCGCCCTGGGCCTGTTCGTGGTCGGCTTCGCGTCCACCTGGGTGCTGCGGGCCAGGCCGGCGGCCAGCAGCCAGCTCGCGGACCTGAGCGAGGAGACCGTCAGCTAACCCGGCCGCGGCGGCCAGGCGGCGGTCAGCCGAGGAGCACGTCGAGGTGCCGCGGCGCGCGGAACTCCCAGCCGCGGAACTGCGGCGGTCGGGCCGGGTCCAGGGCCAGCCGGGGAAACCGGCGCAGCAGTACATCGATGGCGATCCTCATCTGGGCCCGGGAGAAGGCGTGCCCGGCGCAGAAGTGCCGGCCGGTCCCGAACGCGATATTCGCCGACCGGGGGCGGAAGACGTCGAAGCGATCCGGGTCGTCGAACTTCGCCTCGTCCCGGTTGGCTGACGAGACGAGCGAGCCCACGGCCGCGCCGCATGGCAGCCGCGCCCCGCCGAGCTCGGTCTCCGCCGCGACCTGGCGGGTCTGAGTGCCAATCGGGGAGACCCAGCGCAGGCCCTCCTCGACCGCGGCGGGCAGCAGCCGCTCCGGGTCGTCACGGACCGCGTCGAGCTGGGCCGGGTCCGAGAGCAGCCCGGCCAGGACCGAGCCGCCACCGTGGCCTGGCTCCTGCATGCCGCCGAGCAGGATGACCTTCAGCGTAGGCATCACGAAGTCCCGCGCCCGGCATGAGCCCGCGGGCCGCCCGCTGTGCAGCAGGTGCGAGATCGTGCTGTCATCACCGGCGGCCTCCAGCCGGTCGAAGACCGGTCCGAGCACCTGGTCGATCTCAGCTGAGCAGGCCGCGCCGATCTGTTCCCGGTCCGGGTTGCCCTCGAAGTTGATCACGCCCTGATGGAGCCGCCAGAACCAGTCACGCAGCCGGTCTGCGCCAAGCTGCGCGATACCGAGCACGGTGCCGAGGCTCAGCACGGACACCGGCTCCAGGTAGTCCGCCATCAGCTCGGCCCGCTCCCGGCCGGCCAGGCCGTCGAGCACCCGGCCGGCGATCGGCCGGACCAGGTCGTCGATGTAGCCGTGGACGTACTTCGGCCGGTACTTGGTGTCAAGACTGCGGCGCAGGTCAAGGTGCTGCTCACCGTCCACCGTGATGATGGTCGGCGATCCGAACGTCCGGTCCACCGGGGAGTCGTCAAGCTCGGCGGTGAACAGCCCGGGGTGCGTCCCGACGAACTCCACGTCCTCGTACCTGGTCACGAACCACAGGCCGACCGCGGGGATGAAGCAGACCGGCGCCTCCCGGCGCAGCCGCGCGTACACCGGGTACGGATCACGCTCCAGCTCGGCCACCGTGACGGACTCAGCGAACGTCATGATGTCGCCATCACGCATGATCCGGCCTCCCTGCCCGCTGGCGGACGCCCCGGAGCGCTCCCGGTTCAGAGGTGGTAGGCGTACTCGCGGAACTCCCAGTCGGTGACGAACCTCTCGAACCGCTCGATCTCGTTTCGCTTATAGCTCAGGAACGAGGTGACGAAGTACTCGCCGAGTATCCCGGCCAGCCCGTGATCCGCCTCCAGCGCGTCCAGCGCCTCGCTGAGGCGCTGGGGAAGCAGCTCTGACCGGCCCGGATCGTAGCCGTACCCTTCCAGCTTGGACGGCGGCTCGACCTTGTCCTGGATGCCCAGGTAGACGGCCGCGCCGATAGCGGCCATAGCCAGGTAGGGGTTGGCGGTGGCGTCGCCCAGGCGGATCTCCATCCGCGTGCCGGGGCCACGTTCGGGCGGTATCCGCACCATGGCGCTGCGGTTGTCCAGGCCCCAGTCGATCAGCCAGGGGGCGAGCGTGTCCGGGCCGAATCGCTTGAACGAGTTGACCGTGGGATTGAGCAGCGCGCTCAGCGCCCGGGCGTGCCGCAGCACGCCGCCGAGCGCGTGCCGCCCGAGCTGGGACAGCCCGTCCGGCCCGGCCGGGTCGCCGAACACGTTGCTGCCCGCCTCATCGTTCAGCGAGACGTGCACGTGGAAGCCCGAGCCACCGTCATCGTTGAACGGCTTGGCCATGAAGGTGGCCATCAGCTCGCGGTGCCGGGCGATCTCCTGCACCGCGGATTTGAGCCGGAACGAGCGGTCGGCGGCATCGACCAGTTCCGAGTGGCCGAGGTTGATCTCGAACTGGCCGGGCGAGAATTCGTGGTTGGCCGTGGTGACCTGCAGGCCAGCGTCCCTGAGCTGGCGGAGCATGTGCACCAGCACGCCCTGCGGGTCGCCCTTGCGGCCGACCACGTACACATTGCCCGGGTCGTTCGCGTAGCGCCGCCACGAGCCGTCCGGGCCCGGTTCGCACAGGAAGAACTCCAGCTCGGGGCCGCAGACCAGGGTGTAGCCGAGCTCGCCGAACCGGTCCGCCACCCGCCGGGTGACGCTGCGCGGTGACTCCGGCGCGGGCGCGCCGTCGGGCGTGCAGGCGTCGCCCAGGCACCAGGCGGCGTTCGGCTCCCACGGCAGCGGCGTCAGCGTGGCCAGGTCGGGCCGGACGGTGATGTCCGGCAGGCCGGAGTCCAGGCCGCCCTGCACCGGCACCACGTCGCCCATCGGGGATGTGTGATACACCGCGCGGCAGAACGCCAGCCCGTGCTCCACGGCCGAGCCCAGCTCATCGAGCAGCACGTCACGGCCACGGTCCACGCCGATCAGGTCGGGATAGGACACCCGGATCACATCCACGCCATCGGCCCGCAGGCGCTCGGCGACGGAGGCCACGTCCGGTGCGTGCGTCACGGCAGCTCCCCGGAAAGAACGTTCGGATGCAAACGATTTTCGCAGCGTAACCGCGGCGGATGGTGCAGGCAAGATCCTGGCGGGAATGTTCCCTGGCGTCTAGCATCCGAGTCGTACGGGCACAAACGACCTGGCCGGGCAGGTGAGCGCGAATGGGCGAGGCAGCCGGGTTTTTCTATCCGCGGACCGCCACCGGGCGATCCTCACTGCTGCCCCCACCGCCCTGGCACTACTCCGGTGACCTGCTCACCGTGGAGTACCGGACCGACCCGGCCCGGGTGGCGGAGCTGCTGCCGGCCCCGCTCGAGCCCGCCCTGGAGGACCCCGGGGCGGTGGCCTTGATCTGGGCCGACTGGCAGTCCTGCGGCGACGGTGGAGCGGAGCTGCTCGATCCGGTGCGGGCCCAGTACAAAGAGTGCTTCGCCGTCGTCAGGTGCAGTTTCGAAGGCAGCATCTACTCGCGCTGTGTCTTCATCTGGGTCGATTCCGACTTCGCCCTGGCCCGCGGGCTGTACCAGGGCTACCCGAAGAAGCTCGGCTCCATTCACCAGACCCGGGCGCATCCGTACGGGCAGGCTGCGCCGCGGATCGGGCCGGGCGGGGTCTTCGCGGGCACACTGGCCGCGGCCGACCGGCGGCTCGCACAGGCCGTGGTGACGCTGCGCGCGGAGTCGCCGGGCAACGGGTTCGTCAACGCGCACCCGATGGCGCACCACCGGTGGATGCCGTCGATCGAGAAGGGCGCGCCGGACTCGCTCGGTGAGCTGATCGCCTCCGGCAGCGCCCGGTTCGAGGGCGGCCCGGCCTGGCGCGGCGACGCCAGGCTCGAACTGTTCCCGTCCCCCACTGAGGAACTGGCCAGCCTGGAGGTCGGCGAGATCATCGGCGGCTATTACCGCCAGGTCGGCGTGACCTGGGACGGCGGCCAGCTCTTGACGCCTGGTCCGGCCCAAATATAGTTTGGTCCCAAACGATAAAGTATCCGCAACGAAGACCCCGTGGGCGTCCCTGGCCCGCCAGGCACTGAGGCCATGGGCGACCCGGCACGAACACCGGGACGGCAATGGACACCGGGACGGCGAGCAGCACCGCGAACGTGGCTGGCGTGCACGTTGACACCCGGCACTGGATCGGTGGCCAGCGGGTGTCCTCGGCCGGCACGTTCACTGACGTGTCCCCCATTGACGAGCAGCCGATCGCCGAGATCGCCCGCGGTGGCCAGGCCGAGGTGGCGGCGGCGGTGCGGGCAGCCCGCTCCGCCTTCCCCGGCTGGGCCGCGACCAGCCCGGAAGACCGGGCCACGGTGCTGCACGCGATCGCGGACGGCATCGAGCGACGGGTCGAGGACCTGGCCCAGGTGGAGACCAGGGATAACGGCGCGCTGCTCCGCTCGCACCGGCGCAGCGTCATGCCCCGGGCGGCGCACAACTTCCGGTTCTTCGCCGACTGGCTCGGCCAGCTCGGCCCGGGAGACCTGGAGATCTCCGGCCACCGGGAGCAGGTGTCCTGGGCGCCGTCCGGGGTCACCGCCGTCATCACCCCGTGGAACGCCCCGCTCATGCTGGCTACCTGGCGGATAGCGCCGGCCCTCGCGGCCGGCAACACCGTGGTCGCCAAGCCGCCGGAGTGGGCGCCGCTCACCGCGAGCCTGCTCGCCGACATCACCCGCGAGGCCGGGCTGCCCGACGGCGTGTTCAACGTCGTGCATGGCCTGGGCACCGAGGCCGGCGCGCCGCTGGCCGCTCACCCGGACCTGGCCCGGGTCTGCTTCACCGGCTCGGTCACGACCGGCCGCCTGGTCGCCGCCGCCGCCGGGGCGCAGCTCACGCCGGTCTCCCTGGAACTGGGCGGCAAGTCCCCGCTGCTGGTCTTCGCGGACGCGGACCTGGATCTCGCTGTGGCCACCGCGGCCGGCCAGTACGACAACGCCGGGCAGGTCTGCCTGGCCGGCACCCGGTTGCTGGTGGAGGAGCCGGTGGCCGAGGAGTTCACCACCCGGTTCACCGAGCGGGCCACGGCCCTGCGCCAGGGTGACCCGCGAGACGAGACCACGGACATCGGGCCGAACATCACCCGCGCGCACCTGGACCGGGTGGACGGGTTTGTCCGCCGCGCGGTCGAGGCGGGCGCGCGGCCGCTGCTCGGCGGCGGGGTGCACCCCGGTCTCGGCGGGCTGTACTACCGGCCGACGCTGCTGGACGGCGCCGAGCCGGGCGCCGAGATCCTCACCGAGGAGGTCTTCGGCCCGGTCCTCACCCGGCAGACGTTCTCCGGTGAGGACCAGGCGGTCGCGCTGGCCAACAGCACCAGATACGGGCTGGCGGCCACCGTGTTCACTGGCGACGAGGCCCGGGCCGAGCGGGTGGCCGCCCGGCTGGTCGCGGGCACCGTCTGGGTCAATTGTTTTTTTGTCCGGGACCTGCGGGCGCCGTTCGGCGGGGCCGGGCTATCCGGCATCGGCCGGGAGGGCGGCACCTGGAGCTTTGACTTCTACAGCGATGTAAAGAACACCGTTTACGCCCCGAAGGGATGGCGGCCCCATGGATGAGCCCAATGGATAAGAGCCATGGGTGAGGTCGTCGGAGCGGGCCTGCTTGCCCATGTCCCCACGATCATGCTCCCGTATCAGGAGCGCCTCGAGCTGAACGAGGGCAAGGAGATCAGCCTGGTGCCCGGGCTGGAGCGGCTGAGGGCCGAGGTGTTCGACACGCTCGACTACGACACGGTGGTGGTGCTCGACTCGCACTGGTTCACTACTGTCGAGTTCGTCATCTCCGCGCACGATGTCCGGGCCGGCCTGTTTACCTCCGACGAGCTTCCCCGTGGCATGTGCCGGGTGCCCTACGACTGGTGCGGCGATCCTGAGCTCGCCCGGGCCACTGCCGCGCTGGGCGATCAGTACGGCACCTGGATCACCGCCATCGATGACCCGTACCTGCCACTGCATTACGCCACCGTCAATCTGTGGACCTACCTTGGGCGCGGCCTGGACCGGCGGTGGGTCACGATGAGCAACACCGCCGAAACGGGTGATACCGAGGACTTCCTGCGTGCGGGCCGGGCGCTCGGCCAGGCCATCGCCGGCAGCGACCGGCGGGTGCTGCTGCTCGCCTCGGGGGCGATGTCGCACACGTTCTGGCCGCTGCGCGAACTGCGCGCGCACGAGGCCAGCGACCCGGTGCACATCAGGACCGAGGCGGCCCGGCAGGCGGACCTGGAGCGGATCGGCTGGCTGCAGGCGGGCCGGCACGCCCGGGTGATCGACACGATGCCGGAGTACCTGCGGGTGCGGCCGGAGGCCAGATTCGCGCACTACCTGATGATGGCGGCGGCACTGGGCGAGGGCAGGCTGACCGCGCCGGGGCGCCCGTTCAGCGACTATGAGAACTCGGTGGGCACCGGGCAGATGCACATCTGGTTCGACCGGCCGGCCGGTGGCTGGTCCACGGCGGCGGGCGGGTAACCGGCATGGCCGAGTACCGCAGGATCCTGCTCGACGGCGCCGTAGTCCAGGTCCGCCGGGACGGTGATGAGCTGGTCGCCGGCGACGGGCGCCGGGTCGCCGCGGCGGACGCTGCGCACCTGCCGCCGAGCACGCCGACCAAGATCATCGCTGTGCACCTGAATCACAGCAGCCGGGTCGCCGAATTCGGCGCCCGGCTGCCGCCCGCGCCCACGTACTTCCACAAGCCGGTCTCTGCGCTGGTCGGGCACGGCGGTGCGGTGATCAGGCCAGCCAACGCCAAGTACCTCAACTACGAGGGGGAGGTGGCCATCGTCATCGGGCGGACCTGCCGGAACGTATCTCCGCCGGAGGTCAGCGAGTACATAGCGGGCTACACCATCGGCAATGACTTCGGGCTGCACGACTTCCGCGACACCGACGCCGGCTCGATGCTGCGGGTCAAGGGCTCAGACACGATGGCGCCGCTGGGACCCGGCCTGGTCACCGGCTGGGACTTCCGCGGCAAGCGGCTCCGCACCTATGTCAACGGTCACCTGGTCCAGGACGGGTCCACCGACGAGATGCAGTGGGACATGCATTACCTGGTCGCCGACATCGCCCGGACGATCACGCTGTGCCCGGGCGATGTACTGCTGTCCGGCACGCCGGCCAACTCCCGCCCGGTCCAGCCGGGCGACGTGATCGACGTGACGGTCGACGGGCTCGGCACGCTGACCAGCCATATCGTCGCCGGGCCAGCGATCCCGGGCGAGCTGGGGGCGCAGCCAACGGAGAGCGAAGAGGTCATCTCCACCGCCTTCGGCGGGGACTGGGAATTCCGCGGCATCCGGCCGCCCAGGCGAGCCTGACCGCCGCGGTCACAGGCACCTGCGGACCGGACCGGTGGCAGGCGCCGGACCGGGGAGGGAGTGATATGGCCGCACCGAGAATGTGCCTGATCCTCAGCGAGAACTGGACCATGACCTGCGGCCGTGACCTGCCCACCCTGGTGCGCTGGGCGCGTGAGGCGGAGGACGCCGGATTCGACTCGGTAATGGTCAGCGAGCACATCGTGCTGGGCCGGTCGGCGGCGGCCAAGGGGGTCATGCTCAATCCCCGCGAATACGCGCTGCCCGGCAACCAGGACCCCGCGACGCCGTGGCCGAGTTCGCTGGTCCTGCTCTCGGCGATCGCGGCGGTGACCCAGCGGGTCCGGCTGGTCGCGAGTGCGATCATTGCGCCGCTGCGCCATCCGCTCCTGCTGGCCCGCGAACTGGGCTCCCTCGACCTGGTCAGCGGCGGCCGCCTGGTCGTGCAGCCCACGGTGTCCTGGCTGGAGGAGGAGTACGCAGCGCTGGGCGTGCCTTTCCACCAGCGCGGTGACCTGCTCGACGAGCATCTCCAGGCCTGGGCCGTGCTCTGGCGGGAGACGCCGGCCACCTACCTGGGCCGCCACTATTCATTCCGTGATGTGTACTTCGAGCCGAAGGCGTTCCGGCCGGACGGCCCGGCCTTGTGGCTGGGCGGGGCTGGACTGCACCGCCGGATGCTGGATCGCCTTGTCCGGTACGGTCACGGGTTCAACCCGCTCGGCCGCCCGACATCGGCGGAGATGCTGCGGCTTGAGCAGGCAATCCTCGCGGCCGGGCGAGATCCGCGGGACCTGGAGTTGGTCGGCGGGACCCGGGCCGTCTTCCCCGACGGGGACGCAGTGGCCGATCTCGGCCAGGCCCTGGCGACGATCCCAGCGCAGGCCGAAGCTGGCTTCACCACGTTCTGCATCAAGCCGTCGCAGTTCAGCGACGACCCAGACGACGTAGGCAGGCTGTGCCGCGAGGTCATCCGCCGAGTCGGCGGAATGCCGGCCTGATCCAGGCTCAAGCACCAATCCCAGCCATTAATGCGTGCCCTTAACTGCGCCCGGTTTTCCGGTTCCGCCCATACGGCTTTGCCCATTGCGTTATCACAAACTCCCCACCTATCGGCCAGGGCATCCACGAGTACGAGTCCGAACCCTGATTCGTCGAGCCCAGTGGGGGTGGACGGCTGCGGCCAGCGGGGGTCCGCGTCGTGAACCTCGATCCGAAGCCAGGTTCCTGTGGTCTGCATCCGCAGGCGCAGCCGGGTTCCCGTGCTGTGCTTCACCGAGTTGGTGACGAGCTCGGAGACGATCAGGACGGCTGATTCTGTCAGGTGAGCTATCTGCCATGAGGTCAGCACTTCACCGGTGGCCCTCCGGGCCAGCCCAGGGGCCTGCCTGGCCGCCGGGATGACAATGTGCCACGCCCGGCACGAATTTCCCGCCTCGGCGGGATCGTGGGCATCATGGGACGTACTCAACTTGAACTCCATTGTCTGACTGCCTCAGTCTCGTTATCCGCCGGGCCACCCGGCTTCTCACGGCAACCAGCGACAACTGATATCAAGCTTCCAGGATATCGCGCAAAAGATTCGCACTCTCGGGCTTCCGGGGGTCTGGTAAAGGTGTGCGCAGATAGCATCGGCGATAAGTGAGCTTCAATGGCAGACGCGAAGGACCGGCGTGGTCCCCCGCCACTCAATGCGAAAGTGTCCGCCCAGATGCAGCGGATGCCACGCTCTTCAAGCGGCCCGGAAGTTCTGCTGCGACGGGAGCTGCACCACCGCGAGCTGCGATTCAGGATCAACCACCGTGGACTGCCCAGCAGGCCCGACATCGCATTCACCGCAGCGCGGATGGCGTGTTCGTAGTTTTGGGAACGGCGGTCTGAAGTCAGCCGAGAGCACGTTGGACGCTAATGCGCCGTCCACGCTCGCGCGGACCCGCTGCTGGATATCGTCCGGATTGACTCGGGACCGCGTCGATGCGGCGGTGTACTGCGAGAAAGCAATGCCGCGCACTGCGGTAAGCCCCTTCCGCCTGATCATCTCGCCTGTGGCCGATGGCAGGCGGCTATCGAAGCCGCATGTGTGGCGGAGGGGCGAGCGGGTAGCGCCCCGGGCGAGGTTCACCTGCGGCTTGTGGGATCTGGAACCGGCCGCGGAGGACAGGCTCCAGCCGAGCGCGGGGTCACCTGGCCCATGAGCGGATGTTCCTTGCCAGGCTGCGAACGCCTCCCGGAGGATGACGCTGTGGTTGGCGGTCGCAGCGGTGAGGCCGGTGGTGTCAGCTGCTAGGGGGGAGCCAGGGTGGGCTTGTGGGGCAAGCGTGCGGACATGATCGTCCATGAGGAGGACCCCTACAACGCCGAGCCGCCGCGCGCCGCGCTGGCCGGTCACCTGCTGACGGCGGCGGATTCGTTTTACGCCCGTAATCACGGCCCGATCCCGATGATCGACGCCCGGGGGTGGCAGCTGAGGGTCGGCGGCCTGGTGGCCCGCGAGCTGGCGCTGTCCCTGCCCGACCTGCAGGCCTGCTACCAACGGCAGACACTGACAGTGACGCTGCAATGCGCGGGTAACCGGCGT
This sequence comes from uncultured Actinomycetes bacterium, assembly GCA_963723595.1. Classification (GTDB taxonomy): domain Bacteria; phylum Actinomycetota; class Actinomycetes; order Streptosporangiales; family Streptosporangiaceae; genus RYN-230. The sequence goes on along the minus strand of CAVRRQ010000006.1, from coordinate 94,960 downwards.
GCCGGACTGATTGAGGTCAGGGATATCCCGGGTGAGGACCCGTGGGGGCCGGGCGCCATCTCAACGGCTGAGTGGACCGGCGTCCGCCTCGCCGAGGTCCTGGAGTCCGCCGGCCCCCTGCCCGGAGCCGCGCATATCGCCTTCGCTGCCCCGGATGTGTCCCAGATCGCCGATCCCCCGCAGCCCTACGGCGGGTCCATCGGGCTGGGCAAAGCCATGGCCGGGGAAGTGCTGCTGGCCTGGGAGATGAACGGGCAGCCGCTGCCCGCCGCGCATGGCGCCCCGCTGCGCGTGGTGGTCCCCGGCTATATCGGCGCCCGCAGCGTCAAGTGGGTCGACCAGATCACCGTGCAGCGAGACCCGTCGGGCAACTACTTCCAGGCCACGGCCTACCGGCTGCTCCCAGCCGAAGCTGACCCGGCCAAAGCCGGCCCCGGTGACGGGTTGTCCCTGGGCGCCGTCGCCGTCAGCGCCGATATCCTGCGGCCCGACGGCCAGGCTGTCGTCTCCGCCGGGCCGACGGAGGTCGCCGGTTATGCCTTTGCCGGGGACGACCGGGGCATTGCCCGGGTGGATGTCTCCGTGGACGGCGGGAGTAGCTGGATCCAGGCAGAGCTGGGCGAGGAGCTGGGGCCGTGGGCCTGGCGGCACTGGCGGATCACGATTGACTTGCCGGCCGGGAAGACTGAGATCACCGCGCGAGCCTGGGACACCGCTGCCGCTGTGCAGCCAGAGTCGGCCGCGCATCTGTGGAATCCTAAAGGCTACGTGAACAACTCCTGGGCCCGGCTGAGCGTCACTGCCCGCTAATCGCTCAATGCCCAGCGCTCAACGGTCACTAGACCAGCTAAGAGTACCCGGCTTATAGAGCTATTTCGGCGCTGTAGCTCATAGAGCAATGTGGGATACGGGGTCGATCCCCCCGCCGACATGAACCCCCATCTGGGTCTGGTGTCGCGCATGTCAGCCGATCCCTCCGGGGCTGCAGCCGGCGCCATCCTGGTGTTCATGGCTCTATACTCCGGCGTCAGCGCCCTGCTGAACCGGCCGGTTCCGCGGGGCTTGGAGCTGGCCTTTGCGGCACCAGTTGTGTCAGCAGGACTGCGCAGGTAATGGGGCTTTTTGACCTCTCGCCGTCATCGGGACCTGTCCAGCGAGGTACCTGAAAGGTCCACCGCAGGTCAGCAAGAGGCCGGCGGAACTGGTGCAGCACCGTCCAGCTGGAAGCACGTTTATCCGTGGCGGGTGGTGGCATTCTGAAGCCCATGCTCAGACCAGGCAGGCGCGGCCTGCTGCCCGGCGCGGTCAGTCCAACGCGATACCCCGACATCCGCGGGGCTCTCGCGACTGCCCATGGATCTCGTGGGCCATGCGCAGGCCAGACCCTCGATCATCAGTGATCTTCTGGGAGCCTGGCGGGCTCTTCACCGCGGCCAGCGGGCCATCGAAATCCTGGAGCAAGCGGTGCGGTGAACCGCTTGCTTCGCCCCGATCCCGTCCGCCGTATGTCCGTAACCACTGCTACGCAGGGGCTCACAGCGGCACACCATGAAACACGGCGGGACAACACAGAGAAGGCCCGCGAGGCCGGGTATCCCCAGCTCACGGGCCGTTTCCGCAGGTGGTGGCAGGTGTTGGGTTCGAACCAACGTAGGCTAAGCCGACGGTTTTACAGTGAGCCGATCCCGACCCATCGGAATACCCGCTGACCTGCTGTTTCTCTATTTTCCGCCGTGTGAATTCCGCGTTCTGTCCGTGTGGCGTCCGTAGTCCCGGCGTGTCCTGGTCAGCGCGGCGCAGTTTTGGATCATGTCCCATGAAGTCCAGCTGGGTCCAGCGACACCCAGCTCTGATTGCCACCTTGCCATCCACGGACTCGGCGGGAGCACGTCCATGGACCAGGGAAGCGACTTGCCGTAGCCACGCCAAGGTCAGCCGGTTCCTGAGCGGCCTGGATCGGGTGGAACCCGGCCTGGTCCAACTGCACCGCTGTTGCCCCGGGCCAGAAGGCCCGTGCCCCCCTCGAGATGGCCAACTACACCTTCGCCATAGAACCTGCGACCTTCTGTAGGTGTGGCAAATACCAGCTCTGGATTGAAGCCCAGGCGTGTGCGCTGCCGCCGTCTGCACCAGCGCGCTGGCGGTTGCCGTCGTTGCCGTCACCGCTGCCCTCAGTGGGACTTGGCGCCGTCCGGGGCCGACAGTCTGCGGCAGCACGTTTACTTACATGTATGAGTGTTGCATTATTGTGCGCATGAGCGGCCGTCTGGAGAATCTGCTGGGTGCGCTGGTCGTCGCAATGTCCGACTCGCTGTCCTCTGCTGTGGAAACCTCGGCCGGGCATCCTGGTGCTCTGGGCGCTGGGCTAGCGGTCCTTGCGCAGGAGCCGGGCCTGGGAATCGAGCAGCTCAGACGGCCGCTTGACCGGACGCAATCTGCCACGGTACGTCTCGTTGATCAGCTCGTGGCGGAGGGCCATGCGGAGAGGCAGGCAGGTCGTGACGGCCGGTCGGTTGCTGTAGTCCTGACTGACCAGGGGATTGCGGCGGCGGCTCACGTGCTGGAGGCCCGCAGCCGGGTTCTTCGTGATGCCGTTGCCGTGCTCGATGCCGGTGAGCGGAAGGCTTTCATGGCCACGCTGGAGAAGATGCTCGCCGCGATTACCACGGATGCCGTGCATGCCGAACGGATCTGCCGTTTGTGCGATGTGGGGGCATGCACCCTGCGTACCTGTCCTGTCGAGCGTGCTGGCGGCGGTAGGCATCGCGGGGATGACCGGCCGGAGCCGCGGCCGATACCCAAACGCCGCGGAGGCAATGACCGCGAGGCCGAACCCAGATTTCGCGATGCACATTAACCGGGACGCGGTACTCGCTTGTGGTCTCGGTGGCAGCTGGCGAACTGCGGTGGCTGGATGCACAGCACAGGTGTCCCGGTGACAGGCGAGGGCCGCGTGTACCGGCGGCTGCTGGCGAGTGCTGCCTGGCGCCGGTTCACGCTGACGGCTGGGCTTCAGCGCTTGTCGGTCGCGATGGCGCCCCTCGCGCTAGTGCTTGCTGGCCATGGCGCCGTCGGATCGTTCCGGGTGGGCGCGCTGATGGCCAGTGCGTATACCTTCGCCGACGGAATCGCCTCGCCGTGGTCAGGGCGGCTCATCGACCGCGTGGAGTTTCGCCGCGGAGTAAGCGTGGAGCTAGGCGTCGCTGCGGTGGTTCTTGCGGCGCTTGCCGGGCTGATCGCTGGCCGTGCTCCGGCAGTGGTGCTGATAGTCCTGAGCGGGCTTGCTGGCGCGGCCCCAGCAGGGGTCATGGGCGGCTTGCGAGCGTGCCTGCAGCGGATCGTCACCGATGATCTGCGAGATCGCGCCTTCGCGTTGGACGCAACGCTGCTAGAGCTGGAATGGATGTTCGCGCCCGCGCTGGTCGCGATAACGGGATATCTGGGCGCGCCTGTGCTTGCCATCGTCTTGATGGCGCTGGCGGCGCTTGGAGCGCTTGGCGTGGCCCGGCGGTTCGAGCCATATCAGCCAGCCGAGCACGTTGCCGGCGCAAGCGGGGCATGGAGAAGCCCGGGGGCACTTCCCATCTACTTCCTCAGTGCCGTCATGGGCTATGCCGAGGGAACGATGAACATCGCGCTGGCACCGCTCATGCCCGCGCTGGGCTCGCGGCCCGCAACGGCGGGTCTTCTGATAGCCCTCCTGTCATTGGCCAGCGCCGCAGGCGGCTTCGCCTACGGAGCGTTCAGCGGTCACCGACCCGGCAATAAGGACCAGCGCGCGAACATCATGCTCGTGGCCCTCGGCCTCTGCACGATCCTGATCGCGGTCGCGCCGTCACTTATCTTCCTGGTACTCGCCGTTGCCGCTAGCGGGCTCTGGTTCGCGCCGCTCAACACGCTGCGTACGCTCATCCTCGGCGAACTGCTACCGGCCAGCCAGCTCTCCGAGGGGTTCTCAACTCTGTCCGCCGCGATGCAGATCGGCTACGGGGCGAGCGGCATCGCGACCGGCATAGTGCTGGGATTCGCGGGAGCACGCGCCTGTTTTATCGTCGCGGCCGTGCTCAGCATCGGCAGCGGTCTCGGCGCCTGGCTGCTGCATCATCATGCCGAAGGCTCGCCGGTTGCGCCGTCGTCAGAACCGCCCGGCCCTCACGGCTGAAATCTGCGCCGGATCAGTCCAGCGACAGGTGGGGCCGGTGCTGATTGTGGTGGGTCTCGTACTCGCGCAGGATCGTAGCAGTTGGTCCTGGTTCCGGATAAGGGTGCGGTTCAGAAGCTCGCGGCGGCATCCCCCGATCCAGCGTTCGGCGATCGCGTTTATGCGGGGCGTCCGCACGTTACAGAAACGGTCCGGATTCCGGGGTCGGCCAGGACCGCGTCGAATGCAGCGGTTAAGTTCGATCCCGGTCGCGGATCATGAACGGCAGTGTTGCATTGGCCGATCGTTGCTGTCCCGGAGCGCTCTGATCGGAATGACCGACTGCCAGATGGCGATCACGAGCTGGCCAGATACTGTGCGGACCCGCTGGCGGGCGGGGACGCCGGCAGCGAGTTGCAAGGGCCGCAGCGGATGTTCGACCCCGGCGGCCTCGTCACCTGACCCGAGCGAACCGTCCGGAAAGACCTGCTCAGCGCCTGTGGCCGAGTTCTGGCACTCCACAGGCCGCCGGGCAGCACGCCCCTCAGTTTCTCCGGCTCCCACTCAGCCTGCACCCGTGGCCCCGGGTCAGCGATCACCAAAGACGATCGCCCACCACGATCCCGGAACCGCGACTATCTACTGCCGGTATGCCTCACTTGAGACCACTACGTGCCGCATCCGAAATCAGCCCACTGCTACCTTGCAGCTCGCCGTAGCTATATAGGAGTTCAGCCTCATCGCTGATGGTCAGGTCGTGCTCGATGAGGGCCATCGCGTTCCCGTCCTTGCCCGGCCCGGCAGGTCATAGGCCGAAGGTCGCCTGCTCAAGCCACCAGCGGGCGTGGCGCAGCAGCCGCTCGGGCGGGTAGTTCTCGGCGTCGCTCAGCAGCAGCCGGGCGTACTCGTCGGCGATCGCGGACAGAACGTGAGCGGTGAGCTCGGCGTCGCCGTTATCGCCTCCGCGCAGAGCGGGCCGCACCGCCCTCGCGAGCGACGCGAGCACCTGGCCGCGCCCGCGCGCGATCGCGCGGCGCAGCTTCGCTGGCGCCCGCTCAGGGGGCATCAGCACCAGCCGCCAGGTCGTGGGGTGACCGTGCACCGCTCGCAGGAACGCCTCGAGGCTCTCGAGCATGAGCTCGCGCGGGTCACCTTCGCGCAGGTCGGTCAGCTCGGTCTCGGAGACCTGCCAGTGGGCGCGGGTCATCTCGCGGTCGACGACGGCCTCCAGCAGCGCCTGCAGGCTGCCGAAGTGCTGGTAGATGACCGCGCGGGTGATACCCGCTCGCTTGGCGATCGCCTCGACGGAGACGGCGTGGAAGCCCTGCTCGACAACGAGCTCGGTCGAGATTTCGAGCAGCTGCTCGCGGCGCGCGCGGGCGCTCATCCGGCGCTGGCGGGTTGCGGGTCGGGACATCGCGGTTATCTTACGCTACCGTTACTTCCACCAGTGTTAGTTAGGCTCTGAATCCGGTTGCTGGAGCGACTGGTCGCGCGGGAAGACAGCGCGTAGTCCGAGGAACGAGGAGGGGCAGCCGTGGCACAGGTTGACGTCAGGCAGTTCGACATCACCGAGACCAACCGGGCCGTGCGAGAGCTCATCGAGGTCACCGAGAACCCTCGCCATCGGTACCTGCTCAAGGCCTACGACCGCCATCGCAACCTTGAGCACGCGGGGCGGTTCGAGGAGATCTTCGTGCCGGAGATGACCGTCGAGCACCCGGTGTACAGGTTCGTCATGGGGCCGCCGATGACGCTCGACGGCCGCGAGCAGGTGGAGCCGCTCTACCGCTACTGGGCGGAGACCAACCAAACGGTCTTCTACATCGACAGCGAGACCATCGCAGTCGGCGACTGGCTGGTCGTGAGCTCGACAGTCGGCTACCAGCAGGTGCTGGGCTCGGATCTGGTGGCGAGCGGGTTTGATGTGGATGAGGACGCGATGTACCTGCGCAAGGGCCGCGTGGCGATGGTCTGGCCGTACGACGAGCGCTGTCGCCTGGCCGGCGAGAACGTGTGGGAGTTCGACGAGTCCGAGCGGGAGCTGATCAAGCTCGATCCGGGAGACGTCCTGACAACCCAGCGAGCCGCCGAGCTGCTCGAGCCGCTGATCAAGCCGCTGCCGCCGTTCGACGACAGCCTGCTGCCCCGCACCAGCCGCCCCCGGCCATGAAGGCGGTCGTCTGCGAGCACGCCAAACTCGAGCTCGCCGACCTGCCGACCCCCCAGCCTGCCACCGGCCAGGTGCTCATCGACGTGATGCGCTGCGGGATCTGCGGATCCGATCTGCACTCCCGTCACCACGCCGACGAGCAGGCTGACGTGCTCGCGGAGGCCGGCTACGACGGCTTCATGCGCTCCGGTCAGCGGGTCGTTTTCGGCCACGAGTTCTCCGGCAAGGTCGCCGGGTACGGGCCGAAGACCAGGAAGAAGATCGCCACGGGCACCCTAGTGGTCGCGCTGCCGCTGCGCAGGGCCGGCGCGGAGCTGCACGCCATCGGCCTGTCCGCAGCGGCACCCGGTGCCTACGCGGAGCAGGTCGTGGTCGAGGAGTCCCTGATGCTCCCGGTTCCGAACGGCCTCTCACGCGAGATGGCGGCGTTGACCGAGCCGATGGCGATCGGCTGGCACGCCGTCCGGCGATCGGAGATCACGAAGCGTGACGCGGCGATCGTCATCGGCTGCGGCCCCGTCGGGCTGGCGGTCATCTGCATGCTCAAGGCGCGGAGGGTGCACAAGATCGTGGCGAGCGACTTCTCAGCAGGCCGCCGCGCGCTCGCCACCGCCTGCGGGGCGGACGTCGTGGTCGATCCCGGCGTGGAATCACCGTATGCAGGCGGCGAGGCCGAGGGCTATCTCACGACCGTCTCAGCGGGAGCCAGTCTCGTCGTCGGCACCGTCGAGAAGCTCCGCCGCCTGCCGGTGCCCTGGCATCACGTCTGGCGGGCCGCCGATGCCCTGGGCGTCAAGCCGAAGCGCCCCGTGATCTTCGAGTGCGTCGGAGTCCCGGGCATCATCGACGGCATCATCGCCAGCGCGCCGCTGCTCTCCCGCGTGGTGGTGGTCGGGGTCTGCATGGTTCCCGATCAGATCCGCCCGGCGATGGCGATCAACAAAGAGACAGACCTGCGGTTCGTCGTCGGCTACACGCCGCTCGAGTTCCGCGACACCCTGTACATGCTCGCCGAGGGCGCCGTGAACGCGGCGCCGATCGTCACCGGCACGGTGGGCCTTCCGGGAGTCGAGAGCGCCTTCGGCGTGCTCGGCGACCCGGAGTCGCACGCGAAGATCCTGATCGACCCCCAGAGCACGGCCACCGGGTCGTGACCGCTGGACATGCCTAGGGCGACGCGAAAGACCAGCCAAGGGTCGCAGACGCGCCCTGTACGGGACCGGACACCAACTGATGAGGAGGAGGATCAGATGAGCACCCTCGCCGAACATGGAGGGCGTGCCGTGGCAGCTCCGAGAGGGACGCGCCGGCTCTGCGATCGGCAGTTGTCGCAATATCCGGATACGGCGCCGCGGATGCCGTATCTGGGGATCAGGGGTCCCGGTATGCCGGCAGCGAGGATGGCGAGGTCAGCATGAGCAGGATTGCGGAAGGTCCGGCCGTTAGCGGCCACCCAGGAAGGGCATCCTGGGTGTGGCGCCGGCAGCTCGATACCTACCCGGAGACCGGGCCCCGGACGTTGTACCTTGCGATCACTGTGCTGGCCACGATCACGCTGTATTACGAGCTGTACGTGGTCGGCTCGGTGTCCACGCTGCTGCTGACCAACCTGCACATGAGCTTCACGTTCTTCGTGGTGATCCTGGCCTTCGGGAACCTGATCGGGGCCTTCGGCTCGCTGTTCGCCGGGCTGACCGACCGGCTGGGCCGGGCCAACCTGGTAGTCGGCGGGCTGCTGGTCACCGGGGTGTTCACTGCCTTCCTTCTTCCCGCCGCGACCAACAGGTGGGCCTGGGGCATCGAGACCTTCGCCGTCGGCCTGGTCGAGGGCGTCTGCCTGGTGGCCACCCCAGCGCTGATCAGGGATTTCTCCCCGCAGGTGGGCCGGGCCACGGCGATGGGGTTCTGGACCAGCGGCCCGGTGGTGGGCAGCCTGATCGTCGCGGTCGTGGGAAGCGCCACCATCCCCGCGGTGGTGCATGACCCGCGGATCTGGACGCATCAGTACCGCATCTGCGGCATCGCCGGCCTGGTCGTGTTCGTGATCGCCCTGGTCGGGCTGCGCGAGCTGTCTCCCCGGCTCCGTGACCAGCTGATGGTGACGATCCGGGACCGGGCGCTGATCGAGGCCCGGGCCAAGGGCCTGACCGAGGCGGAGGTCGGGGCAGCGCTCAGGCACCCGTTCCGGCAGCTACTCAAGCCCGACGTGATCGTCTCGGCGTTCGCGGTATCGGTGATGCTGCTGATCTACTACACGGCCGTCGGTTTCAGCCTGATCTACCTGAACAGCGTGTTCGGGTTCTCGGTCAAGGACGCCAACGGCCTGGGCAACTGGAACTGGGGCTTCAACGTCATCGCGGTGATCCTGATCGGGTTCATCTCCGACCGGTTCCGGGTCCGCAAGCCGTTCATGGTGATCGGCGGCGTGCTGGCCGCGGTGATGACGGTGGTGTACCTGGAGCAGGCGGGCCGCCATCCCGGCTACTACACCCTGGCGGTCATGCTGGCAGCGCTGGCGTTCGGCCTAGGCGTGGCCTACACCCCGTGGATGGCGAGCTTTACCGAGACCGTGGAGGCCCGCAACCCCGCGCTCACCGCCACCGGGCTGGCCATCTGGGGCTGGATCGTCCGGGTGACGGTCTTCGTCTCGTTCCTGATCATCCCGGCCGTGGTCAACTCGGTCACCCCGCTAGTCAACTACGGCGCTACCGTGCAAGCGTACTCGACCCAGTACGCCAGCGAGCTGGCGTTCGCCAGCGCTCACCCGGACGTCGTGGCGGCCGCCCAGAAGGTCCCCCCGTCGGTCGTAGCCACCGCTCAGAAGATCCCTCCGTCGGTCCTGGCCACCGCGCAGAAGGACGCCACGCAGCTCGCGAACGCGCAGAAGTTCGCGCCCGAACTCGCGGTGATCCAGGCCCACCCGGCGCTGTTCGCCAGGCTGGCCACCTACAAGAACCCGGCCGCGATCCCGCCGGGCCTCCAGGCGCAGGCGATCGCTGCCGCCGGCGGTGGCGCCAAGGGCCTCAAGATCCTTACCACGATCGCGGCCAACCAGGCGGCCATCAACGGCGTGATCGCGGTCGCGCCGGTGCTGAAGACCGTTGCCCCGTACGCGGCGGACCTGAAGACCATCGCTCCGTACTCGGCGGAGCTGACGACGATCGCTCCCTACGGGGCTCAGCTGACCGCGCTGTCTAAGGTCCCGGCGTCGGTCATCGCCTACCTCAAGGCACACGGCGCCGCGGTGCAGACGGCCGCCGCCCAGACCGCCGGCCAGTGGAAGACCTGGTACTGGATTTGCTTCGGCGGGATCATCTTCTTCCTGCTCAGCATCCCGCTGCTGCGCGGCCGATGGAAGCCCGCTGACGCCCGGCGCGACGAACAGGAGCACGAGGCCATGGTGCAGGCCGAGCTGGCCAAGCTGGGTTCCTGAACGCGTAACCCCGTGAGGCCGCGGCGCCGGCGCGGCCTCACGGGCTCTTGGTCAGTACCGGTAGGTCGCCACCGATAGCGCGGCCGGCCCGCGGCGGGCCGGCTGATCCGGGTAGGCCTCGGTGATGCCGGGATCGAAGATCAGGTCCTCGGTAGCTGGAGGGCGCGGGATACGTTGCTGTGCCAGCAGAACCAGTTCAGCCGCTCCAGTTGCCCGGCGACCTCGCCCGCGGGCGCATTCAGTGCGTGCTGGACGCCTTGCTGGTTCACGACCCAAAACGGAGTCAGCTTCAGCCGCCTTCAACAGAGCCACCGGGCTGCCGCAGGAGGTTGTCCCGAGTCCCATAGAACTTCGGTGGGTGCCCTGATCATCAGGTCGCCTTCACGGTCTCATCCTTGGCAGTCGGTGCTGACATCCTTGTTTAAAGTGCGCTTCCAGCACGATGTGGGCGGCCGTTGACGCGGCAGAACTGGTGATCGGCTGGGATCACTGTGTCCCGGCGGCCTTGCGCGCCTCCTCGAAGGGCAGGCGGTCGAAGACGATCCGCATGTTAGTGATCTTGCCGTCCCTCACGGTGACACACTCCGCGGCAGGAGCGTCCTTGACGGGGACGGTGTCGGTGTCATACATGACAACGGCCTTCTCGTCGTCGCCGAAGGCGGCGATCAGCTTCGAGCCGGTGAGGATCTGCGCGAACGGCCCCATGAAGCCGCGGAAGGCCCCGGCTCCCTCCAGCCGCCCAGACGGTGCCAGGCAGACGATGTTGCCAGCAATGTAGGTCATGGCCTTGTCGATGTCGTGGCTGGTCCACGCATGGTAATAGGCAAGCGCCGTCTGCAGTGCCGGGCTGGTGCTGGTGTTCTCGGTCACGCTTGATCCTCCTTGTCGTCTTCAGTACTCGCTGGCTTCCGGTTCCCCCGGGAAATGATCTCAGTCGCAGTCCGCTGGTAGCTGCGTTACGGCCGGTCTTACCGGGATGTCGAGGAGTTGCTGGCCGAGCGCGGCATCACCGTTGACCACGTCACAGTGCACCGGGACCGTGACCGTGGCGCAGCACGTCCGGAGCCGGCTATTGCGTAAGTGCCTGCTTGAAAACTGACAGGGTCTGCAGACCAGGGCCACAACTAGATCTTCCTGGACGGGGTGCGGCGTGTCGCTGATGTGACGTAAGAAGCTCCTGGTAATCGCATGGGTGTCGAAGCCAGCGCGATGCCAGGAGCCTTGCGTGCCAGGCCCCGCGCTTGCCAGACCGGGCGCCAGCAGTTCGTTAGTGACCGTGACAGGCCGGCGAGCCGGTGACCGGGTTACATGGTCCACAGGGCCTGGGTGGGTGACATGCGGGCGGCGCGCAGGGCTGGCCACAGCCCGGCCAGGGCGCCGATGAGCACTGCCGCGCCCAGCCCTCCAGCCCACGCCTCGACCGGGATGACGACCATCCAGCCCTTGGAGTGCGCGTAGATGGCGGTGGCCAGAGCGCCGGTGGCGACCCCGGCCGCGCCCCCGGCCAGGGCCAGCAGGATGGCCTCGGACAGGAACTGGACCCGGATGTGTCCACGGGTGGCACCCAGGGCCCGGCGCAGGCCGATCTCGCTGCGGCGTTCCAGGACGGAGATGACCATGATGTTGGCCACCCCGACCGCGCCGACCAGGAGGGCTACCGCGCCCAGGCCCAGGAACAGGGTGCTGAACGCGCCCTTGACGGCGACCTGGGCGGTCAGCACGGCCGAGGGCTGGCTGACGCTGACCTGCCCGGGATTCTCCGGGTTGGCCTGCGCGGCCAGCAGGCCGTTCACCCGGGAGACCTGGCTGGTCTGTGCGCGCAGGTAGATGGTGGACGGGTGCCCGTCGTAGTGCAGGTACTGCTGGGCCGCCGGGTAGCCGATCAGCACGGAGGAGTCGATCTCCGGTGCCAGAGTGGCTGAGTGCAGGATCCCGGTCACGTAGAACCACTGGCCGCCGACCCAGATCCGCTCTGCGGGCCAGACGCGGTCGATGCCCAGCCGCTGCGCTGCCGCCGAGCCCAGTACCGCGACCGGCTCGCGGGCGGTGGCGGTGTTCAGCCACGCACCGCGGGCGATAGACGTGCCGACCGCGTGCAGCAGGCCCAGGCTGGCTGCGTTCACGCTCAGCGCGTTGGTCTCGACCGAGGGGATCAGGGGGAGCGGTAGGTGCTGGCGTTGCCGACCGTGCCGGTGTCCTGCACGGTCCACACCCCGGGCAGCCGCCCGATCATGGCCGGAGCTATCTCGGGCAGCTCGGCGGTGGCGCCGGCGGGGGTCTGCCCGTTCTGCACGGTGAGCAGGTTGGTGCCGAGCTTGGCGATCTCGGCCAGCAGGCCGGCCTGGGAGGACTGGGACAGGCCCAGCACCGCGGTGATGGCGGCCACCCCGATCGCGATCCCCAGGGCCGACAGCGCGGCCCGCAGTTTTCTGGTCCGCAGCCCCACCCCTGCCAGCCGGGCCAGGTCCGCGGCCCGCAGCCGGGCCGGCGCCGGTGCCTGCGGCCGCCCGGCGGGAGGTACGCCCGCGGCGGTCATGACGGTTCTCCCGGCGTTGCCGGGCGGGGGCCGCCGCCGCGGAGGGGCGAGTGGGCTGCCGGGGCCGGGGCGGCGGAGGCGGGGCGGCGGAAGCCAGGGCGGTATCGGTGACGATGCGCCCGTCGAGCATGCCGATCTGCCGGGGCATCCGGGCGGCGATGGCCTGGTCATGGGTGACCACGATGATCGTGGTCCCGGCCGCGTTCAGCTCGTCCAGCAGGCCCAGGATGGACTGGCCGGTGGCCTGGTCGAGGTTGCCAGTCGGCTCATCGGCCAGCACGATCGCTGGTGACCCGGCCAGTGCCCGGGCGATGGCTACCCGCTGCCGCTCCCCGCCGGACAGCTGCGTGGGCCGGGACCTCAGCCTGTGGCCCAGTCCGACCCGCTCCAGCGCGGCGGCGGCCAGCTGGCGGCGTTCGGCGGCCGGGTACCCGGCATACAGCAGGGCGTCGGCGACATTAGCCAACGCGCTCTGGTGCTCGGCCAGGAAGAACTGCTGGAACACGAACCCGATGCTGGCCGCGCGCAGCCCAGCCAGCTGTCGGTCGTCCAGCCCGGCCACGTCCAGGCCGGTTACCCGCACCCGGCCGGCGGACGGCCGGTCCAGGGTGCCCGCCAGGTGCAGCAGCGTGGTCTTGCCCGACCCTGACGGGCCCACCACGGCCACCAGTTCCCCGGCGGCCACCTCGAGACTCACCCCGTCCAGCGCCGTGACCGGCGGGGAACCCGGATAGGTCCGGGATACCTGGTCCAGCTCCAGCACAGTACTTCCCGCTTGGCTCCGGGCCCCCGCCCGCCTCCCCGCTCCCCGCTCCTGTGGCCCGCTCATAGCGACGGCACCACGACATGCTGACCGACGGCCAGCCCGGGCCCGGACACCTGCACCAGCCCGGCCGCGTTATCGAACATCCCCACGCGCACCGCCACCAGATGATGGGTGCCCGTCGCCCCCACCACCTCCACCGCGTAGCCCCCACCCGCCTCGCCATCCCCCTTCGCTTGTGCCAGCAGCGCATCCACCGGCACCACCAGCACGTTTTTCACGCTGCCTGTGGTGATATTGACCGTGACCGGCGCCTGGTCCAGGCCCCCGGCCGCCTTCGGATGCAGGAGCCGGACATCGACGGTGATGGTCGCCGAGTTTCCGGTCCCGCTGGCGACCTTGCCCACCGAGGTGATCACACCCGGCGCAGGCGTGCCGTCGGGCATGGTCACGCCCACCTTGTCGCCCGTCTCCACCTCCGGCTGCTCGGCGGCGTCCAGGGAGATCGTCACCACCGGCCGGGCCGACGTCGCCGTGAAGATCTGCCCTGAGGCCGGGGAGCCCAGCGACGCCGACACGGCAGACACGCGCAGCGCGCCCGGCTCGAACACCGCCTGGCCCAGCGGCAGCTCTCCGGTCTCCTCCAGGCCCGCCGCGCCCTGCAGCTGCTCCAGCCCGTGCGCGGTCTCCCAGGAGAAGTAATCCCAGCCCAGCGCCGAGATATAGTCGCCATTGGCGTACCCCAGCGCTGCAAGGTCATGGTTGAGCTGGCGCACGTCCCCGCCGCGGATGCCCTCCTGCAGCGCCCGCCACGCCGGAACCCGCCCGTAGAGCAGGTAGGTAGGCACCCCGTTTCCGGTCCGGTACAGCACCCCGCCCTCGCGGATCACCCGGCCTGGCGCCGGCAGCCAGGTGACCGTGCCCGGGGCCCGGCCGGTCACCGTGGACGACCCCGCATACCCTAGGGTCGCGTTCACGGCGGTCTGCGAGATCAGCGTCTGCCGCGATACCCTCTGCGTCGCCGTGCCCCGCGTGCCGCCGCGGCCCGGATGACCCGGGCGGGAGAACACCCCGGCCGCCGCCAGCGCAGCCACGCTCCCGGCGGCCACCACCGCGACCCCGGCCAGCATGACCGCCACCCGCCGGCGCCGGCCACCCCGGTGCACGCCCCCGGGGCCGCCGGGCCGCACCGGCCCGGACCGCTCGCCTGCCGCCTGCGGCGGGACCACCGGTCCCGCCGCCTGCTCGCGAGCCTCAGTGCCGCTCACGAACCGCCGCCATTTCCGTTCTGGCTCATGTTCAGGCTGTGTATGTTCGTCTTCGACTGGCAGGCGCTCGTCACGGACCCGAACTGCGCCGAGTTCGGGTTGATCGCGCTGGGGAGGTTGAAGACGCCCTTAGGGTCTGGGTCGGGGAAGTGCGGGACGCCATGGCTGCGCATGCAGTCGGCGAACTTGACGTCAGTCGCTAGCTCTTGCGCCGACTGCGCGGGGGGGCTGCCCCCTCCCGGCTGCAGCGACCCGCAGGCCCGGCTGGCGGCCGTGAACGCAGGGTTGCTGGGGTTGAGATCGCCGCGGCTGCCCACCCCCAGGCTGACACCGCTGCCGCCGCTGTTGCTGCTGACTTTGGGGTCGGGGAAGTCCGGGACGCCATGGCTGCGCATGCATTGCGAGTACGCCAGGGCCTGGGCGGCCGGGTCGCTCGCCGATGAGTTGCCCGCCGGGCTTTTCGGGCTCGAGCAGGCTGCGGCCACGCACGCAACTCCGGCCAGCGCGGCGGTGATCGCCGCGACCCGCCGGGCCGGGAGCGACCTCCGCCGGCCGGGCCGCGGGGCGCCCTCGGCGCCGCCGGCCGGGCCGGGAACGTGGCTGACGCCCCCTTCCGTGCCTCTATTGGTTTGCATGGTGCTGTCCCTCTCTGCTGGCTGGGCCGTTCTGAGAGTCGTTTTACGCTGAGGGCTCTTACAGCGGGCCAACAGCCGCTGTTGGGCCGCTGTAATGCGGGAAGCGGCATCCTTGGACCGTCACTGCCACCGCAGGTCCGCCCGGTGGCCTGGCAGAGGAGATGCTCGTGCGGCTTCGTCCACCACTCACCGGTCACGGCCTTGGCTGGCACCGGCCGCGGCGCAGTCTCCGGGTGCGTCTCGCGCTTGCCTGCTGGGGGGTGTTCGTCGTTTCAGGCGTTCCCCTGCTGGCCGTCACGGTCGGGCTGTGGCAGGGAACGACCAGCTCGGGAGGTTCGTCCGGCTCGAGAGCCGCGCCCGGCCAGGTAGCTGCACCCGGCTCGGTAACCGGGCCAGCCGGGTCCGCCGCCCGGGGCTCGCCGGGCAATCTTGCTGGCCAGCACCACTCGGTATCGTCGGTGCAGCACAGCTTCGACCTGCATCAGCTCATCGTCGTGTCCGGGATCGCCCTGGTGATCATGGCGGTCCCGGCTATCGCGGCCGGCTGGCTGGTGGCTGGCCGCCTGGTGCGGCCGCTGCGCGCCATGACGACGGCGGCCAGGAACATCTCAGCCACCAACCTGCACGAACGGCTCAACCTCAGCGGCCCCGACGACGAACTCAAGCAGCTGGCAGACACCTTCGACGACTTGCTCGGCCGCCTGGACCAGTCGTTCCAGTACCAGCGCCAGTTCGTCGCCAACGCCTCGCACGAGCTGCGCACCCCACACGCCACCATGCGGGTGTGGCTCGATGTTGCGCTGGCCAAGCCCGGGCCCGCGCCGCCGCACATGGCAGACCTCGGCGACCGGCTGCGCCATGAGCTCGATCACGTCGACCGGCTGCTCGATGGCCTCCTTGTCCTCGCCCGCGCTCAGCAGCGCTCGGCCGCGGACTCCTCGGCGCTTCCGCTCGACACCGTTGTTTCTGCCGCCACCGCGGAGCGCGCCACGCTCATCTCCGGCCAGGGCCTTGACGTCCGCCATCAGCAGTGCCCCGGGGCGTGGGTCACCGGCAGCGAGACGCTGCTCGCCCGCATGGTCGGCAACGTGGTGGACAATGCCATCACCCACAACGCGCCGGGTGGCTGGGTCCGCATCCGGACCGGCGTCGCAGGCGCGACCACCCGCCTGGTGGTGGAGAACGGCGGCCCGATGCTGGAGGAGCGTGACGTGCAGGCGCTGACCCAGCCATTCCGGCGACTGGGCACCGAACGGACCGGCTCGGACACCGGCAGCGGCCTGGGGCTGTCGATCGTGGCCGCCATCGCTGAGATGCACGGCGGCGGGCTGGAGTTGCACGCTCTCGCCGGAGGCGGCTTCCAGGTGGTCATCGAGCTTCCCCTGGTGGTGCGAGCCGGGGCTGGAGCCCCGGCGTGAGGGTGCTGGTCGTGGAGGACACCCGGAGCCTGGCCGATGGCATCGCCGAGGGCCTGCGGGATCACGGCATGGCCGTCGACGTGGCCTACGAGGGCCCGGACGCGACCGCCAAGCTCGACGTCAACGCCTATGACGTCGTCGTCCTCGACCGTGACCTGCCCGGGGTGCACGGTGACACGATCTGCCGGATGATCGCCAGCAGCGGCAAGGCCGTCATGGTGCTCATGCTGACCGCTTCCGGGTCCCCCGACGACCGCGTCAGCGGCCTCAGCCTCGGCGCGGACGACTACCTGGCCAAGCCTTTCCACTTCCCCGAACTGGTGCTCAGGATCCGCGCTCTGGCCCGCCGCCAGCCCGCGGCCAGGTCCCGTGTCTTCCGCGCGGCCGGCGTCGAACTCGATCCCCTGCGTCATACCGCTCGCCGCGACGGGCGGCAGCTTGACCTCTCCGCCAAGGAGTTCGCGGTGCTCGAAGCGCTCATGAGAGCCGATCATGCCGTCCTCAGCGCCGAAAGCCTCCTCGAACAAGCCTGGGACGAGCACGCCGACCCGTTCACCGCTACCGTCTCGGTGACCATGAGCCGGCTCCGCCGCAAGCTCGGAGAGCCACCCATCATTGAGACCATACCGAGCGCCGGATACCGGATCATCAGCTCCTCCCGCTGAACGGCATCTGGCCTGTCTTCCCGGCACTCCGCGCGCGGATCAGCTAGTTGACCACTCGCGCGTAATCATTCGGCATGAGTGTCAATACAGAGGCGTTCCCCTTGTTGGTTACCTACGGTGATCGCCGCAGGAGAGGGGTTGCGTCCATTACGGAGCCGCGAACTGCCAGAGCCGATGCCCGTACTCCCCGGCCGGACATGCGCCGGATACTGCCCACCCTGGAAATCCGATCTGCGCGGCCATCTCTCACACCCGCTGAGTGCTGGCGGCGTCCCTGGATCTGGGTGTTGCTCACGGAAAGTGGCTATCCGTCGCGACCTGCCCGCGCCCACTCCCGCCGATATGCACGTTCGCGTGATGCGGTCAGATCGTGCACGTTTCCGCGCATTTCCCGGGTTGTTATGGCGCGCAAGCAGGTTGGGCCGGTGTCCCTGGCGCCGGTGTGAAGGTGGTAGGCGCCAGGGGTGGCCCTGCGTGCGCGCGCCGGTCGGTGCACTGCGCACCCCTGGCGTCAGGCAGGTTAGATGCCGTCGACGCGGGCGTCGGAGACGGTGTCCGGGCTCCGGTCAGGCGGGGCGTCCCACCTGGCTCGAGTGTTCCGGTGAGCACGGTGCCGACTTCGGGACCGTCAGGGAGTGTTGGGCCGTCCCCGAAGGGGTAATGAATGGCGTCACTGCGCCAGGCTGAGGCCGGTGGCGGTGAGCAGGTAGGTGTCGCGGTCATTGGCAGGGCCGGTGGCAATGTCGGCGATCGCGGTGCCCACCTGCTCTGGGGTGAGCGGCGGGCCGAGGCGGTCGAGGAAGGCGGGGATACCGGCGGCCTGCCTGGCGGCGTAGACGACTCCGCCCGCGCCCAGGCAGTTCCGGACTGAGCTGTGGCAGCACGGAGATGAACCTGATGCCGAGCCCGGCCCGGCCCCGCGGCGGCGTGGGAGGCGATGAACCGGATGGTGGCCCGGCGTAGCCGCCGCTGAGTGGCGAGCCGTTGACCGCGGCTCCGCCGGAGAAGGCGATGACCGCGCTGCCTGGCCGCAGGGGGAGCAGCAGCGCCTCGCGGGTCCAGTTGAACACGTGCTGCACGTTGACTTCCCAGTTGCGGCGGAAGGTCTGCCAGGTTTGCCGGTGAATCGGCCGCGGCAGCCCCCGGCGTTGAGGACCAGCGTGTGGAGGCGGTGCGTGTCGAGGAGCTGGCCGACGATCACCGGGTCGGCGGCGTCAGCGGCGACGGGGTGAAGGTGTCACCGAGTTGTGCGCGTAGTTCCTCGAGCCGGGCGCGGTCGCGGGCGACCCCGACGACCTGCGCCGCGGGAGGATAGGGCGATGGCAATGGCGCGGCCGAAGCCCCGGCTTGCGCCGGTGACCAGTGCCGTCGTTCCGGAAAGTCTTTGATTGACATGTGGGACTCCCTGATGCGTATGAGGCGGTTAAACGTCGGCGGGAGCGGGCTGGGGTTTCTGGGATGTGCTGGCAACCGCTTTGGCTAGTTCGTCGCGGCGGACGAGCAGGTAGGTCACCGGGACCGCGGCCAGGCCGATTGCGCCGCAGGCCCAGAACGCCCAGTGGAAGCCGCTGGTGAGTGCCGCGGCTGGTGCGGCGCCCTGGTGGAGCAGGGTGCTGGCGTGAGTGGCGGCAATCGTGGACGCTATTGCGATGCCGACCGCTCCGCCGAGCTGTTGGGAGGTGTTGATAAACCCGGAGGCAAGGCCGGCCTCGTGCTCGGCGACCCCGGCCAGCCCGGCGATCGACACCGGGATGAAGGCAAACGCGGTGCCGATCCCGACGACGATGAACGGCCCGGCCAGGCTGGTCCAGAAGTTCCCGTGCACGGGCGCCTGGGTTGACCACAAGATGCCGCCGCCGATCATGGCCATGCCGACCGCCATCACCAGCTTGGCAGAGCCGCGGGTGACCAGCGCCTGGGACAGGCCGGCGAAGGCGACCGAGCTGAGCGCCATCACCAGCCAGGCCAGGCCGGCCTTCAGCGCGGAGTACCCGAGCACCTGCTGCATGTAGAGGGTGCCGATGAAGATGTAGGCGAAGAAGCCGCCGCCAAGCAGCAACCCGACCGCGTTCGCGCCCGCCAGCGTCTTCAGCCGGAAGATCCGCAGCGGCATCAGCGGCGCCTCCACGCGCGTCTCGATGACCACGAAGGCGACGAGCAGGGCGGCGGAGGTCGCGAGCAGCGACACCGTCCTGGCGGTACCCCAGCCGGCCTGCGGAGCGGTCGAGACCGCGTAGACGAGCAGCGACAGGCCGCCGGTGACGGTAACCGCGCCAAACGGGTCATAGCGCCGCCGCTCGGTGGCGAGCCGGCTCTCCGGCACCACGCGCGGGGCCAGCGCCAGCGCCGCCGCACCGACCGGGACGTTCAGGTAGAAGATGTACTGCCAGCCCAGGTAGCGGGTGAGCAGCCCGCCGGCGATCACCCCGACGGCCGCGCCGCTCGCCCCGATGGCCCCCCACGCCCCCAGTGCCTTGTTCCGCTCGGCGCCCTCAGGGAACATGTTCATCACGATCGACAGCGCCGCCGGCAACACGATCGCCGCGCCGAGCCCCTGCACGAAGCGCATCGCGATCAGGAACCCCTCCGCGGTCGCCAGCCCGCAGCCGAGCGAGGCCGCGGTGAACACGGCCAGGCCGGCCATCAGGATGCGGCGGCGCCCGAGCAGATCCGCGGCGCGGCCGCCGAACAGCAGGAAGCCGCCGAAGGTGAGCGCATAGCCAGTGACGACCCATTGAAGGGCCGATTCCGGCATTTGCAGCTTGCGGCCGATGGTCGGCAGCGCGACGTTGACGATCGCGAGGTCGGCGACCGTCATGAAAAATGAGACAGCCAGCACCGCGAACGCGCGCCAGCGATGGACCTGGTCCAGGCCTTGACTGTCCTGGTAGGCGGTTGCGCCGGAAAGCTGCTGGCTTGACATGCGGGCTCCCTGATGTGTGTGACGCGCGGCCTCACCCGCGCTCACCTGTACCGATCCGGGCCGCACGGAAAACTGACCGCGGAAACCGCGGGCAAGATAATGCGCCGCGGGCCGGTCAGTTTCGCGGCCGGGCCGGATCTGTACCAGTGACGGCGCATCACCTGACGCACGGAGGGAGCAGCCATGGCAGTCGGCGAAGACTTCGCGCGTCTCACCGACCCGTTCCGGCCCGAGCTGCTGGCGCACTGCTACCGCATGCTGGGCTCGGTCCACGATGCCGAAGACCAGGTGCAGGAGACGATGATCCGTGCCTGGCGGTCCTACGGCGAATTCGAGGGACGGGCGTCGCTGCGGACCTGGCTGTACCGGATCGCGACCAACGCCTGCCTGCGCGCGCTCGAGAACGGCAGCCGCCGGCCCTTGCCGTCCGGCCTTGCCGGCCCGGGCGAGTACCCGGAAGCTCCGCTGGCGGCGGCGCGGCCCGAGGTTCCGTGGCTGCAGCCCATTCCCGACACGCTGATAACCGCCGGGTCCGCCGACCCGGCCGACATCGTCGCGTCGCGGCAGAGCATGCGGCTGGCCCTGATCGCGGCCTTGCAGTACCTGCCCGCCCGGCAGCGCGCCGTGCTGATCCTGCATGACGGGCTGCGCTGGCGGGCAGCCGAGGTCGCTGAGCTGCTCGGCATCACAACCGCCGCGGTGAACGGCATGCTGCGCCGCGCCCGGGCGCGGCTCGAGCAGGCAGCCCCCGACGCGGATCAGATGCACGAGCCTGCCGACCCGGCCGGCCGTGCCCTGCTCGACAGGTACGCCACCGCCTTCGAGAACGCCGACATCACCGCGGTCATGCAACTGCTGCGCGATGACGCCGTGTTCGAGATGCCGCCAGAGCCGACCTGGTTCACTGGCCGTGAGCTGATCGGGCGCTTCCTGCGGTCCCGGGTGCTCACCGAACCCGGCCGCTTCCAGATGATCCCCACGGCCGCCAACGGCCAGCCCGCGTTCACGGCCTACCTGCGCGGTCACGACGGCGCCTACCGCGCACACTCGATCTGCGTGCTCACCATCGTCGCATCGCGCGTCACACGGGTCACCTCGTTCAACGACCCGGGCCTGTTCGCGGCCTTTGGCCTGCCCCAGGCCGTCCCCGCTGCCGCGGCTCCGGTACCGGGCCGATGACCCCGACGGCATGGCCGGCCGACGATGCCCGGCTGCTTGAACCGTCGGTCAGCTACGCGGTCGGCGTGGTCCTGGCCGTCACGCCAGAGCTCCTGTCCCGCCCGACGCCATGCCGGGAATGGGACCTGCGGATGTTGCTGCGGCACGCCAGCGAATCCCTGGCCGCGCTCGGTGAGGGCATCGAAACCGGGCGCGTGGGCCCCGACCCCGCCGCCGAGGACGGTGACCTGGTGGCTGACCCCGCCCGGGCGTTCCGTGATCGCGCCGGCCAGCTGCTGGATGCCTGGACCAGCCCCGGCCACCGGCGCCAGATCATCGAGATCGCCCGCTGCCCGCTGGCGGCCAGCGTCATGG
This sequence comes from uncultured Actinomycetes bacterium, assembly GCA_963723595.1. Classification (GTDB taxonomy): domain Bacteria; phylum Actinomycetota; class Actinomycetes; order Streptosporangiales; family Streptosporangiaceae; genus RYN-230. The sequence continues at coordinate 73,472 of CAVRRQ010000006.1, read as the reverse complement.
CCGCCACGGCAGCCCTCGAGATCGCCGTCCACGGGTGGGACATATCCCGGGCATGCGGGCAGCGCCAGCCGATCCCGCGCGCCCTGGCCACCGACCTGCTGGCGATAGCCCCGGCGCTGATCCCCCGCGCCGGCAGGCACCCCCTGTTCGCGGCGCCGGTCACTGTGGCAGCGATGGCAGGCCCCAGCGACCGGCTCGCCGCCTTCCTTGGGCGCTCCCCGGGCATAGCGCCGGCCGTGGGCCATCCGGAGGACGCCAACGAGGTGATGCGGCGGCTGGCCGACCTGGCCCGTCCGAAGCTGGGCCCGTGATCACCAGATCAACCACTCGAGAAAGAGAACGACAATGCGCAAACTGATCGAATCGACCCTCGTCTCGCTCGACGGCGTCATCGAAGCGCCCGAACGCTGGGCCAACTTCGACGCCGAGGCCACGGCGTACTCCACCGAGCAGCTGGGCAACTACGATGCGTTCGTCATGGGCCGGGTGACCTACGAGAAGTTCTTCGCGAACTGGGGCCAAATCGCTGGCAATCCTTACACCGACCTCATCAACACGATGCCCAAGTACGTCGCATCCCGCTCGCTGACCCAGACGGCATGGAATGCCACCCTCCTCGGGCCCGACCCATCCAGCGCGATCGCCCGGCTGAAAGACCAGCCCGGCAAGGACCTCATCAAGTACGGCACCAGCCGCTTCGACGACACCCTCGTGCGAGACCACCTGATCGACGAGTTCCACTTCTGGATCATGCCCGTCGTGGCCGGCTCAGGGCAACGGCTGTTCCAGGACGTGGACACCTCCAGGCTCGACCTCAAGCTCACCGGCAACAGGAGGCTGGAGAACGGGTCGGTGATCCTCACCTATGCGCCCGGCTGACCTCAGTCAGTGGCCGGCGGGCGGGAATGTCGTGCAATGAACTCAGCGCTGGCGGTGTCGATGGCGTCGGCGGGATGTCCATCAAGACCCACGCTGCGCTCGGGAATGTCCACGGCCGCAGGCGGTCGACCGGATGCCCGTCGGCGTCGAGCACCAGCGAACGGCCAGGTCAACCATGTGATCGAGTTTCCGAGCAGCACAAGTACCGCGGCAAATGCTGGTGTTGCGGCACGAGAACGCGGTGCTGCGCCGGAACGCCGGCCGTGTCCGGTACGAGCCCGGCGACCGGGCCTGGTTCGCCGCGCTCACCCGGTTCATCCCGCGCCGCCGCTGGGCCGAGGCCTTCCCGGTGACACCCGCGACGCTACTGGCCTGGCATCGCAGGCTCGCCGCCAGGAAATACGACACCAGCAAACGCCGCAAGCCTGGCCGACCACCAACGGCCCGGAGCATCGCCCGGCTCACCATCCGCTTGGCGCACGAGAACCCGCTCTGGGGGTACCGCCGTATTCACGGCGAGCTGACCAAGCTGGGTCTGACCATCGCGCCCTCGACCATCTACGAGATCCTGCGCGCCGCAGGCATCGACCCTGCGCCGCGAAGGAACGGCCCGACCTGGCGGCAGTTCCTGCACGCCCAGGCCGCCGGAATCCTCGCCGTCGACTTTCTTCACGTCGACACGGCGGCGCTGACCAGGCTGTACGTCCTCGTGTTCATCGAGCACGGCACCCGCCGGATGCACATCGGCGGCATCACCGCCCACCCCACCGGCGACTGGACAGTCCAGCAGGCCCGCAACCTCGCCCTGGACCTCGGCGACCGGTTCGCGGACTTCCGGTTCCTGATCCGTGACCGCGGGTCGAACTTCACCGCGTCCTTCGATGCCGTCTTTCAGGCCACCGAAACTACCATTCTGCGCACCGCCGTCCAGGCGCCGCGGATGAATGCGATCTGCGAGCGCCTGATCGGCACCCTGCGGCGCGAGCTCCTGGACCGGACCCTGATCCTGAATCAGGTGCATCTGCGCGCGATCCTGGCCGAATACCAGGAGCACTACAACACAGCCCGTCCCCATCAGGGCCTCCACCAGCGCGTCCCCAGCGCTGATCCCGGTCCCCGCGTCACCGCCGCCGATCCCGGCACGTGGCAGATCCGCCGAAAACCGGTCCTGAGCGGCCTGATCAACGAATACGAAGAAGCCGCCTGAAGACCGGGAAGGACCAGGTCAGCGCCAGAATCCTATATCCGAGCGGCACAGGATCGGCGAAGAACACCCTTGTCCCGGTGGCGAGCGTGAACTGCGCATGCCCGGAGAGTTCCTTCCCGCGATCCCAGGTGAGGGTCTTGCGTAGCTGCCCTGGCAGCTTCGTCACCGATGCCGTCAACGCGGTGTTCATCGCGGCGGCGCCGTAGCCGCCCAGCGATGGGCTGTTCTTCACGGGTGGCTTCGCACCCCAGCCCTCCAGCCGGGGCAGATGTACCAAGAGCGTGGACCGGCTGCTGCGCCCGGCGAGCGTGCCGATCGCGGACCGGCCCGTTCCGATGATCAAATCGCCTTCCCAATGCCCCGGGACCGCACGATCGGCGGCTTCGGCAGGGCGTTCGCTGAGGACGGCATCCGCGGTGACATGCCCTTGCGGCTTGTTCCGCGACCGGGTTCGCGGTTCCCGCAGCGCCCGGCCAGTGCGCAGGCACGCGGCCAGCTCACGCTTGAGCGCGCCACGTCCCTCGATGAACAGCGACTGGTAGATCGCCTCGTGGCTGATGCGCATGGACTCATCATCGGGGAAGTCGACTTTCAGGCGATGCGAGATCTGCTCCGGGCTCCAGGCTGCCGCCCATCGCCTGTCCTGCCGATGCGGCTTGTTCAGGCCCTTCCACGCGGGTGTCCTGGGGCCTGTGACGGCAGTGCCGCCGAGCCGGCGGACGCTGCCGGAGAGCCGCTCTTGCACGTACTCACGCAGCCTGTCGTTGCCTGCGAGCTTCGCGGACTTCGGGCGCTTCGCGGCCTGCTGGGCCTTCCACTGCGCCACCAGGACGCGGTACACCTGCTTGCCGCTCCTGGTCGCCGCGTTGCGGCGAAGCTCGCGCGAAATGGTCCCCGGGTCGCGTCCGATCCGGCGGGCGATCTCTCGCACGCCGGCGTCCTGGGCGCGCAACAGCGCGATCTCTTCACGCTCGGCGAATGACAGGTACCGGCCCGCAGGCTCGACCAGGCTGAGCGGCGGCATCCCGCCAGCGTGACGGAACCAGCGCGCTCCGGCCGGCCACGACACTCCAATAACCTCCGCGGCCCCGGCCGTCGTCACCCCGGACGCGATCAGCCGCCAGAACTCCCGTTGCACCGCACGTGAGGGCTCAGGCCGCCCAGGTGAACGCATCGGTGGACGCAACGCCCGATCCGCTGCCCACTGACGACGTGCACCCGCCGGCGGCTCCGGCAACTGCTTCCTACCGCGTCCCATCGCGAACCTCCGTGATCGAGGTGTTGCGACGACCGGTTGAATCCGCCGTTGCTGCCCCGATCAGAATGGAATATCGCACCGGCAGGAAGATCAAGGTTCCGGGCGGCCATCTCGATTGCTTCCGTGATAAGCGGCGTCTTGTAGTTATCGTCCATCGCCCAGCCGACAACCTTGCGTGTCGCGCAGTCAATGACCGTCGCGAGATAAAGCCATCCCTGCCAGGTCGGGATGTAGGTTATATCGCCGACCATTTTCTCTCCCGGAGCGGCCGCGCTGAAGTCACGGGCGACAAGATCGGGGATCGGCCCGGCCTGGCCCTGCTGGGTGGTCAACGGCCGCCAGGGCCGCGGCTGGCAGGGCACCAGGCCCAGCTCACGCATCAGGCCGCGGACCAGATCCAGCCCGGCCTGCACACCCCAGCGGGCCAGCTGCAGGGCCACGCGGCGGTAGCCATACGTGCCGTCGGAGTCCTCAAACGCCTTCGCGATCAGCAGCCTAAGCTCTTTCCTCCTTTTTGCCGCAGCGCTGTCCGGGCGGGCTCTCCATTCGTAGAAACCGGACCTGGATACCTGAAGCCAGCTGCACATCTGAGTGACCGTCGGAGCGCAGGCCGTTTCCCCGGCCACGGTGGCATTCTCCGCCTCGATGAACGTGTACTTCTCGCTCACCGGGGCTCCCTCGCGAAGTATGCCGCGGCTTTTTTCAGGAACGCATTCTCCATCTCCAGCTCACGATTCCGCCGTTCCAGTTCACGCAACCGCGCCCGCTCCGAAGTCCCCAGCACCGGCTCATCCCCGGCATGACTTTCCCGGTACGCTGCTACCCAGTAACCCAGAGTGGTCCCATTCAGCCCGAGCTCACGCGCGACCTCAGCGATAGAGCGGGATGTCTCGACCACCATCTTGGCGGCTTCCTCCTTAAACTCCGGAGAGAAATTACCGCGTTTCTTTCCTGCCACCCGATGCCATCCTTTCCAGCGAAGATCCTATTGGATCCCTGTCCGGAAAGCTCGGGGCACTCCACATCGACTCTGTGCATACTTATGCGTTTCGCGTCGTATCGATTTTCATGGGCGTGGTTGTGGGCCAGTTTGCCGCTGCGCATGACTCAATCCTGGTCTTTTCGTTGCGGCCTGCGCAGGGTCACCGGCCCCCGCGCGGGCGCGCCACGCGGACAGCCTCGAACCTGACGGCGTACATCGAGACCGCGTGGCGCCTCCCCGCCAGGCCCGTGTGCTGGTTGACACGGGCTTATAAACCATCGCAGGGTTCCCATGTGGTGGTCGGTGGCGGCAAAGGCCCTGGGACTGAGACCGTGCTCAGCGCTGAGCCGGGCCCGGCGGTGAGCGATGAGCCGGGCCAGGCGTGGCCTGGGGTGATTCTCACGCCGGATCAGCGGGTGCGGGTGTTCATTTCCTCGACGCTGGAGGAGCTGGCCCCCGAGCGGGTGGCGGCCCGGCGGGCGATCCAGCGGCTGCACCTGGTGCCAGTGTATTTCGAGTCGGGGGCGCGGCCGCATCCGCCGCGGAGCATGTACCGGGCTTATCTGGAGCAGAGCCAAGTGTTCGTGGGCATCTACTGGCAGCGGTATGGCTGGGTGGCGCCAGGGATGGACATCTCGGGGCTGGAGGATGAGTACCGGCTGGCCGCGGGCAAGCCGATGCTGCTGTACCTGAAGCGCCCGGCGCCCGGGCAGGAGCCGCGGCTGGCGGCGATGATCGATGCCATCCGGGCGGGCGGCACCGCCTCCTACCGGACCTTCGCCACGGTGCGGGAGCTGGAACGGCTGCTGGCCGACGACCTCGCCGTTTTGCTGAGCGAGAGTTTCGCGGGCGCGGCGTCCGCCGCTGGGGCCCCACCTGTCGTGGCGGACGAGCCAGCTGGGGAGGATCTGCCGGCAGCGCGGACGCTCAGCTTCTTGTTCACCGATATTGAGGGTTCCGCCGCGATGCTGCGCCGCCCCGGCGGGGCGTATGCGGGGGTGCTCGCCGATCATCACCGGCTGATCCGCGAGGCTCTGGCCGCCCATGGGGGGCGGGAAATGGGCATCCAGGGAGATGCATTTCCCGCCGTTTTCGGCACGGCTCGCGCCTGCACCGCTGCAGCGATCGCCATCCAGCAAGCGATGGCCGTGCACTCCTGGCCCGGCGGGGGGAAGTTGCGGGTCCGGATCGGGATGCACGCCGGCGAGGCGGAAGAGACCGGGACTGGCCTGGTGGGCACCGAAGTTCACCGGGGCGCGCGGATCGCCGCGGTCGCGCACGGTGGGCAGATTCTGGTCTCGGCCGCGGCCGCCGCACTGCTCGGGGACTCACTGCCAGGTGGCGCCAGCCTGCGCGATCTGGGCATGCACCGGCTGAAGGATCTCGGCCGGCCCGAGCAGATCTTCCAGCTCGATGCGCCGGGGCTGCCCGCTGCGTTCCCCCCGCTACGGTCGCTGGACAACCCGAGGTTGCCAAACAACCTGCCGGTGCAGGCCTCTAGCTTCATCGGCCGCGACACCGAGTTGGCCGCGGTGTCCCGGCTGGTTGCTACCTCCCGCCTGGTGACGCTGACCGGGGCGGGCGGGGTCGGAAAAACCCGCCTGGCCCTCCAGATTGCGTCGGAAATGCTGGATGGGTCAGGCGACGGAGTCTGGCTGGCTGAGCTTGCTTCCTTTACCGACCCGAACCTGGTCGCGCCGACAGTGGCTGCCGCGGTCGGAGTGGAAGAAGCAGCTGATCGCCCGGTCCTGGACACCCTCATAGAGTCGCTCCGGGCAAGAGAACTCCTGCTCGTCCTGGACAACTGCGAGCATCTGGTCAGCGCCTGCATCCGCCTGGCGGATGCCCTGCTGCGGACCTGCAGCAAGGTTCACCTGCTCGCGACCAGCCGCGAGCCCCTCGGGGTCGCCGGTGAGCACCTCTACCGCGTCCCGTCTCTGGGGCTCCCCACGGCAGACCAACTTGCGGGAGGCCAGGAAGCTCTGCGGACGTGCGAGGCGGTCCGTCTGTTCGTGGACCGCGCCACAGCGCATCAGCCGGCGTTCCGGCTCGACGAAAACACCGGAGCGGCAGTCGTCTCCATCTGCCGGCAGCTGGACGGGATACCGCTTGCCATCGAACTGGCCGCGGCGCGGCTCCGGTCACTGGCAATCACCGACATTGAGCACCGCCTCGACGACCGCTTCAGGCTACTCACAGGCGGATACCAGTCGGCCCTGCCCCGGCAGCAGACCCTCCGGGCCCTCGTCGACTGGTCCTATGACCTCCTCACCGAGACTGAGCGCAGCGTGCTGCGCCGCCTGTCCGTATTTGCCGGGACCTTCGACCTGGCCGCAGCCGAGAATGTCGCGGCAGCCGGGGATACTGAAGCCGACGACATTCTCGACATCGTCGCATCGCTGCTTGATAAGAGCCTGCTGCAGCTCGAGCCGGGGAGCCCGTCGGCTCGTTACCGCCTCCTGGACACCGTCCGCCGCTACGCCGCGCAACGACTAGCTGAAGGTATTCCTGGCGACGAGGAAGCCACCCGCGACAGGCACGCGGCCGCTTTTCTGCGGCTCGCCGAGACCGCTGCCCAGCATTTTGATAACGCAGACGAACAGGCCTGGCGCGATCGGCTGGAGGCAGACAACGCCAACCTCGGCGCATCGTTCCACCATCTGGCTGGCCAGGCTGACCGGGGTGACGATCTACTCCGGCTCGCGGAGACGTTGTACCGCTTCTCGATCACCCGCGGAGCCATCCAGGAACATCTCGGGCTGCTGCGCGCAGCGCTGGATCATCCCAGTGCGCAGAAGCCGACCGTGGTCCGGGCGCAGGCCATGCTCGCCACCTCAAGTGCCCTGGTCCGGGCGGGCGGCGGGCGGCGGGAAGCCCGGGAACTGCAGCATGCGAGCCTGGAGATAGCGCGGCGCCTGGGTGAACCGGCCCTGACCGTGCGGATCCTCGCGAATCTGTCCGGCAGCATCGTCATGACCGACAACTCGCCCGCAGCCGTCGCCGAAGCGTCCGAACTCGCCGAGGAGGCAGTCACCCTCAGCCGCTCGGCCGGTTCCCCAGACCAGGTCGCGGGAGCTTTGCGGGCCCGCAGCGCCGTGCACAGTTTCGCTGAGCGGTATGACGAGGCCTGCCGAGACGGCCTGGAGGCAGCCGACTTGTTCCGGGCTACCGGGAACGGGAAGGGCCTGTCCCGTGTGCTCAACAATCTAGGCTGCGACGAGATTGCCCTCGGTCGGCTCGACGACGCGCAACGCCACCTTGAAGAGGCACTCCCGTATTCCGCCGAAGGCAGCGACACGTCGAATAGTTCCTTCGTGCTCGGAAATCTCGCCCTCGTTTACCTGCTCCGCGACGATCCCGCCGCGGCCCGCGAACCCGCCCTCGAGGCGCTCCGCAGCATCCAGACGGACGAGAAAAGCGTGCTCCGCTCCTCGACCCTGTACCTGGCGCTTTATCATTCCGCCGTCGGCGAGCCCCACACCGCGGCTGTGCTGCACGGTGCGGTAGACGGGATGGGAGTACCGCCGGAACCGCTCGATCGCCGGATGCGCGAAGAGGACCGCCAGCATCTCACCACCCTGCTCGGCAGGGAGGCGTTTGAAAGCAGGCTGGGCGAAGGCCGCAGCCTGGAAACAGCCGAGCAGGTACTTGCCCATCTCGCTGCCGCATCACCCGCCCGTCCGCAGACACCACCCGAACTGCCGGGCGTGGCCCAGCTCAGCGCCCGCGAAAGGCAACTGGTTGTGCTGGTAGCCCAAGGGCTGACCGACGCCCAGATCGCCGCGCAGCTTTGCATCAGCGTCCGGACCGTCCGGTCGCACCTGGACCGCATCCGGGACAAGAGCGGCTGCCGGCGACGCGCCGATCTGACACGGCTAGCACTGCAAGCCGGCCTCGTCTAAGCTTGCCGCTTAACCTGCGCGTTCTCGTCGTGCCTTGAGCATGCGGTCTCTTTTCGTTCTCTTGCCCACGTCGTGACGGGGCGCCGGGCGGTGGTTCCCCGACCCTGGTGGCCGACCGGGGCCGGGTTTGCCGGGTTTTCGGTACACCGGCCAGGCAGGGGCAGGGTCGCGTGGATGTTCCGGAACCGCGGCGGACCCTGGCCGGGGTCAGCTGGCCTGGCGGGGCAGGCCGTTCCCATGGCAGGCGCAGGTCTGCAGCAAGGGGGGCGGGCGAGGCGGAGCTGGCATGGCAAGCGATGATCAGCCAGGTCCAGCGGTCCGCGATGGCCGGGTCGCGGAGTGCCAGGGAACGGGAACTGACGGACCTGGTGGCCCAGGGCCTGGCCGATGCGCAGATCGCGGCGCAGCTGTAAATCCGTATCAGCACGGTGCGCTCGCACCTAGACCGGATCCAGGGCGGAACAAGCCGCCGCCGGCGGGCGGACCTGACCCGGCTGGCGCTGCAGGCAGCCCTGGTCTAGCGGGCCGTCTCGCCTGCGCCCGCCCGGGGCACCGGGCCGCATCATCTCCAGGGCGCGGGCGGCTTGTCCCGCCCAGCGCCCGCGGCACAAGGTCTGGGGCCTAGCCGAGGACGCTCAGGACAACGAACACCCCGACGATGCCTACCGGGATCGCGATTCCAGCCGGGAGCCAGTCGATCATCAAGGCGGCAGCCCAGCCGGTGAGGGCGCCGACGATGGCGATGACCAGGACCGCCCCACTCATCCCGCCGAGCATTGCGGCGATGGTGTGCACGTCGGACGGGGAAAGGCGCGGATCGGCAAGCACGTGACCGGAACTGGTGAACATGGGTTCTCCTGCCTGCTGCGGACGGGGCGGGAGGTGCCCCGCCGGTGAGCAAATGCTGCCTGGCAGGGCTGCTAACTGGGCAGGGGCCAGAATGCCCCTTTCGGGCGACGGGGATCGTTGGCAGAAGTACCTACACGGGTCGCCGCTGGACGGGGACGTGGCGGCGGTTCTCGTGGAGGCCGTGCTAGCGGCTGCCTTCCCGGCTGGAGCGCTTTCGGACGGCAGTGTTGCGTTGGTCGATCGAGGCATGACAAAACGTGTTGGTGAGATTGATCGGCAGGTCAGATGGCCAGCATGAGCTGGTCAAAGGCTGCACGGATCCGGTGGCGGGCGGGGATGTCAGCGGCGAGTTCGTTCGACGCCGTCTTCCAGGCCACCGGCACCAGGATCGTGCGCACCGCTGTCCAGGCGCCGCGGATGAATGCGATCTGCGAGCGCCTTGTCGGCACCCTGCGCCGAGAGCTCCTGGACCGGGTGCTGATTCTCGGGGAGGCCCACCTGCGCTCCGTCCTGACCGAGTACCAAGTGCACTACAACATGGCGCGGCCGCACCAGGGCATCGCGCAGCGCGTCCCCGACGACGAGCGCGGCCCAAGCTGCGTCGCCCCTACCGACCTTGATAGCGAACGGATCCGCCGAAAACCCGTCCTGGACGGCCTGATCAACGAATACACGCACGCCGCCTGACGCACAGAAGAGCCGCAGGCCACCAGGCGCATCCTATTTTCGAGCGGCACAGGACCGCCGGGAAGGTCATCGCCTACGCCGAAGCCCAGCTCGGCAAGCCCTACCTGTTCTCTTGGGGTCCCGGCGGCGAGATCACACTCAATCCTCGTGTTTGTCCAGTTCAGAAGGCTGATGTGGGTCACGCTGGCGGTGCAACGGATGTGGTGCAAGCAAGCCTTACTCCTGGGCAGCGGTGTGTCGCGGCGGCGATGATCTTGTATGCAGCAGCCCAGCTGGGGAAGCCGTATCAGTGGAGCGGTACCGGGCCTGATGCGTTCGACTGCTCCGGTCTGGTCATGATGGCTTACCGGGCTGCCGGCATCGCGCTCCTCCGCACCAGCCAGCAGCAGTGGGCGGCCGGTCCCCGCGTTCCTCCGGGATGGGCGCAGCCGGGCGATCTTGTCTTCTTCGCAGGCTCGGACGGGACACCAACGGCGCCGGGGCACGTCGGCGTCGTGGTCGGGAGCGGCGAGATGATCGAGGCGTACGCCACCGGCTACCCGATCCGGATCTCTACGTACGGAAAGCCATCCTCACCGCCCGGCGACCAGGTTGTGGTCGGCTTTACTCGTCCTGGCTAGCTCGTGGCGGTCAAAAGCCGCCACGACGGCGGCATCTGCCCTGGCGAGATAGCGAAATCCGGAGAGGCGAACCTGGGAAGAAGTCGATGGCAGGAGTGAACGCACCGCTGTGCAGGCTGGCCGGGGAGACAACTGGGATAAGGCTGCGCCAGGACACGGCGACCGTCACACCAGGCAAGTTCGGCGGGGACGAGCTACGCGTCAGCTTGGGGTAGCCGGACTCCGGTAATGGTGATGGGCCCTCCTCCCGGCATCGGGGGGAACTTCGAGCTGAGCTGGTCACCCCTTTCGAGCAAGATGGCGACGGCTTCCCGGGACATGGTGATCCCTTCGTCATGGTGGCCTGTCAGCAGCATTGCGACGCCTAGGTTCCCAAGCGCTCTGCCTTCACGGCGCCGGTCTCCGGTGTCACGGAAGATTGCCACAGCTTCGCTGGACGGGGTGATCGCCTCCTGGGGCTGTCCCGCCTCCAGCAATGCCAGGCCGAGGTTTCCCAGCGCGATGCCCTCACGATGCCGGTCGCGAGTCTCGCGGTAACAGGCGGCGGCATCCCGGAGCGGGGTGACCGCTTCCTCCGACCGCTCAGCTGACTGCAGCGCTATGCCGAGGTTATTCAGTGCGTTGCCTTCGCGGTGCCGTTCGCCCATCTCCTGGTAGCGGGCAGCGGCCTCCTGGTGCGCAGTGATTGCCTCCTCCAGTCGTCCGGCTTCCCGCAATGCTGAGCCAAGATTGTTAAGTGCTGTCGCTTCGCCATAGCTGTCGCCCATGGCGCGGTAGGTCGCGGCGGTCTCCTGGTGAGCGGTGATCGCATCCTTGTGGCGCCCTGCATCGTCGAGAGCAAGGCCCAGAGCGGCAATCGCCTGGGCCTGGCCTGCGCGGTCGCCTTTATCGCCGAAAATGGCGGCGGCGTTGCGGTGGGCGATGATCGCATCCTCGAACCTGCCCAGGTGACGCAGCGCCACGCCGAGTTCGGACAGGGCGTTGCCCTCGCCGTGCCGGTCGCCTGTGTCACGGCAGATGACGACGGCATCTTCACACTGGTTGACCGCCTCGTCGAACCGCCGCGCCTCGCGAAGCGCCGAGCCGAGATTGGTCAATGCCGTGGCTTCACCTCGCCGGTCACCGATGTCCCGATAAGTGGCGATCGCATCGCGATAGGCGGTGATCGCCTCGTCGAACCGCCGCAGACCGCCTAGCGCCACGCCGAGGTTATTCAATGAGCCGGCTTGGGCGTCCCGGCCGCCGAGGCGCCGGGCAGCGTCCAGCCCGGTTTCAGCTGTTGCCAGCATGTCGTCGTACCGCCGCTGCATAGATAGATGCAGGGCAAGGGCGGCGGACAGGGCAAGGGCGGCCTCTTCACGGCCGGTGTCGGCTGCCATCGAGAGGGCGGCCACCAGGCTCTCCCGCTCATCGTTAAGCCATGCCATCGCCGCGTTGCGGTCAGGGAATTCCGTCGGCACTGCCGGGCCGGGCAATGCCCGAAGATGCTCGTCGGCAGCAGCTGCCAGCGCGACGAAGTAGCCGAGCAGCCGGTCGCGGGCCTCTTCCCGGCCATCAGCGTCTGCGTGCTCATCGCCCAGCTTCCCCGCGTACAAGCGCAGAAGGTCATGCATCCGCCAGCGGGGATCCACAGTTGCCGTGACTTCGGCCAGGTGCGCCTGGGCCAGTCCGCCCAGGATCCGGCGCGCCTGGCTGACCGGAAGCCCTGCGAGTACTGCCACTACAGCGGTGGATGTATCCGGGCCGGGATGGACGGAAAGCATCCGGAACAGCCGCGCAGAGGTTTCGTCGAGCTGCCGGTAGGACAACTCGAACGCCGCGGCGACAGAAGGGGCGTTCAGCCCGCTGCCGTCGTCATACCGCAGCCGCTCCAGTTTCTCTACCCGGAGTTCATGGCCCAACTGACTGACTTGGAGTGCCGGGTCGGCCTTCAGCAGCGAGGCAATGATCTGAAGGGCCAGCGGCAGCCCGCCGCAGAACTGAGCGACCCGCCCGGCTGCGGACCTGTCGCTGCTGACCCGGTCATCCTCCGGGCGGCCCAGACGCAGCGCGCAATCTAGCAGTGTCAGCGCAGCTTCCGGATCGAATACAGCGACGTCTATCAGGCGGGCGCTCAGTCCGGCCAGCGTCTGGCGGGAGGTCACCACCACGCGGTGCGGCCCTGCGCCGGGCAGGAGGGGCCGGACTTGGGCCTCTGCCGAAGCGTTGTCGATTATGAGCAGTATCGGCTCGCGGTTTCCGGCGAGAGCAGACCGGTACATGGCTGCCCGCTCCTCGGCGGTGGGCGGAATATGTTCTGCTGGCACCCGCAAACTGCGCAGCAGCACATCCAGCGCCTGACCCGGCTGCACCGCCGATTTGCTGTCGTAGCCGTGAAGGTCAATGAACAGTGCGCCTCCCGGAAACCAGCCCCGCCTCGCGGCTGCATATCCGGCCTCAATGGCCAGGGCCGTCTTTCCCACGCCTGGTGGGCCGGCCAACGCCAGCACCAGCGTCGTGCCCGGCGCTGCGACCGGGTCCAGCAATCCGGCCAGCTTCGTCAGCTCGTCCTTGCGCCCGGCAAACGCCGTGATCTGGGCTGGCAACTGCGCCGCTGCCGCCGGCGCGACGGCCGCAGTTGGCGCGTAACTCCGCCGGGCATGGGCATCACCGCCGCGTGGGGCCGGACGGGCGTCATCAGGAGACCGGGCCGCGCGGTACAGCTTCAACCCGCGTTTTATGTCTTCAGCTGCCCCTCCGAGAGCGCGGATCAGGTTCTCAGCCTGGTTGTCATCTGCCGGCAGGGCTAGACCGCGCAGCAGCATGTCCACCCGCGAGTGCGCCCTCAAGTGCATGGATGCGGCGATGACCCGCAGACTCTTGGTTCCGTTGTCGCGGTGAACCTTGTCAAGCAGTTCAAGGAACCTGCGGTGTGTCCCTTCGGGAGGCCACAGGGACCTGTTGACAGGCTTCCCTCTGCCCACCGTCCCTCCTCGCTGCGCTGCCCGCCGGCCTTCCACGGGCAACATTAGAACCGTTCTCCGGCTGTACCGCAGGTGTTCTCATCTGGAGGAGCGTCCGGGCTGATCAGCCCTTCCTTCTGCGGGCGGGTTTTCATGCAGAACAGCGCAGAACAAAGCGTCGTCCAGCGGCGGTTGCATGCTCGGTCCTGTCAGCGGCGCCGGCCGGCCCGATCACTCTCGATCGACAGGAATGCATCGTGGAACACGCGCTCGCCGCTATCAGCCTCGCCAGCGACATCCTGGCCATGGCCGCTGCCGTGACCAGTCTGATAGACGCGGCCTTTCGCTACCGGGACAAGCGCGACAACAACCGGTCGCGGTCGCGGCACAAAACGACCCTGACCCGAGCTTCCCAGGCATCAGTGAACAACAGGCGGCGGCTTCCGCACCTGCCTCTGGGGACGCCAGCGGATCGATAAGAACCCGCGGACCACTGGTCAACGCGGTGAGATGCCGCGTCCTTGAACCAGGTCAGCAGAGTCCCGGGCGACGTGAGAGATCAGGATGTCCAGCTAGCTGCGGGTTGAGGCGGGCTATGAGCTCGGGGTTGGCGGCGCGGGCGGCGGCCAGGTCCTGGTCGCGCTCGGCTAGGCCGGCCCGTAGCTGCTGGTTGTCCTCGGTGAGCTGGGTGATCTGCTGTTCCAGCTGACCGGTGTCGTCGGGCTGGCCGAGGCCGGGCCCACGCCAGGCCTTTTCGCCCAGCGCTGGGAGAGGCGATATTGGTGTCCCCGTCGTCGGCGACGGTGATCACGTCGGGCTGCTGCCCGGGGCCGGTCAGGTGGTGGCCGGGGCGGGGGCGGGGGTGCCAGCGGGGGCCTGGTGGCGGTAGCGGCGGGGTTTCTCGCTGGTCAGCTGGGCCTGCCCTAGGGCGGTGAGCCGGTCCAGGGCGTTGGCGACGGCGCCGGAGGACCGGCCCAGGACCCGGCCGATCTGGTGCGGGCTGAAGTCGGTGTCCGGGTGCTCGGTAAGGTGGGCCGCGACGAGGTCGCGCAACTGCCCGGGGCGGGCCGCCGGGCCGGCCGTGCCGCGTGGCTTGCGCCCGGTCGCGGTGGCCTTTACCAGGCGGCGAGCCTGGGCGGCGGTGGCGCAGAGGGCGTCTGCCGCGGTCAGTGCGGCGGCGGTGTCCCCGCCGTCGAGCACGCCGGCGGCCTGGGCAGCGGCGGTGGCCAGCTCGTGTAGCAGCACCGCTGCCTCACTGGCCGGCGCAGGCTGCGGCTCCCCGTCCGCCGGCGCCGCAGGTGTGTCATCTCTAATGGCCGGGCCATCAGAGCCGCTGCCCTCGGGGGTGCCTGTGCCCGGCACGGCGCCCCCGCCGTCCGCTGCGGCGGGGGCGGTCTCGTCCGCGCCAGGAGCGGCGGGGGCGGTGCTGACCGCGGCGGCTGCCTCTGGCGGGTTGCCGGCGGCCTGGTCCGATCCCGGGCGGGGGCTGGGCGCGGGAACGCTAGCGTCATCGTCTGCGGGGCCGAGGGCTGCGGAGGGGCCGTCCGCTGTCTCGGCCGGGCCTGTCTCACCCGGGTCCTCGGGGGCGGCGGCTGGTGCGGCTGGTGTTGCTGGCTGCGGGACAGGCTGCCAGGTGGCCGGGGCGGTGGCGCGGCCGGTGCGGGTTCCGGGGGTCCGGGTGGCGAGGCCGCTGGTTTCGAGGGCGGCCAGTTCCTGCCCGGCGACGATCCGGCTGGTGCTGGCGGCGGTGGCGATCTGGGCGGCGGTGGCCCCCGGGGTGGCGGCCAGCGCGGCCCAGACGGCCGCTGCGGGCCCATCCGCCGGCGGGGTAGCTGACGGGGCGGGTGGCGGGGGTGCGGCCGTGTGCGTGGCGCTGCGCGGCCCGCTAGCCGGGGTGGTGTTCTTTTTCCTGGCGGCCATGGCGTGACTCCTTTTCCGGGATCCCGGCCCCGCTTATCCAAGGGTTATTCCGGGGTGTTTTCCTGCGGTCCGGACGACCATTACTCCAGATAGCGGCAGGCAAGCGGTGTGCGTGCCTATCTCGGTTACCTCGACGGCTGAACCCGGTTACCTGGCAGAACGGGACACGAATAGCCACCCGGAATGCCCCGCGAATTGACGGTAACTAATCCCCGTGCCGGTTACACGGGCGGCACATTTTGCTGGCCCCGGGGCGCCATATGAAAAGGTGTTCCGCGAAAGGCGTTCACGGCGCTGGCATCAATCGCTGCCGGGTCTTCGGGGACGCCCGCCGGGCCGACCGGGACCCCGCACCGGCGCGGGGATCGCCGTGTGCCCCATGCCGCCGCGGAGCCGATCCCCGGCATGACCGGGCGGCGGCCCCCTGCAGGGCGCGTCAGCGCGGATGGCGCGCGGGCGGGTGCGCGGCGATCATGACGGGCTCCAGGGTCAGGACGTGTGTGAACACGCCGATCCTGGACACTCTTCGCTTGACGTTCACGCACTACGTGCGGCATGTCGTCGCCCGGTGCCAGCCGGCCGCGCGCTGGAGTAACGCGGTACGCAGTCCCCGCCGGGCAAGGCAAGATCGGCCTATGACCCGGTTCGCTTCTTATGACGGCACCCACATCGGCTACCGCACCCTCGGCGATGGGCCTCCGCTGGTCTGCCTGCCCGGCGGCCCCGGCCGGACGTGCGAGTACTTCGGTGACCTGGGCGGCCTGAGCCGGTCCCGGCAGCTGATTAGCCCAGACACCCGGGGCACCGGGGAATCAGCAGATGCGAGCGACCCGCTGAGCTACCGCTGCGACCGGCTCGCCGGCGACGTGGAAGCGCTGCGCGCCCACCTCGGCCTGGACCGGATGGACCTGCTCGGGCACTCCGCCGCGGGCGACCTGGCCACGCTGTACGCGGCTGCCTTCCCGCAGCGTGTGACGCACCTGATCCTGCTGACACCTGGCCTGGATGCGGTCGGCGTCGAAGAGACAGACGAGCAATGGCGCGCGGCGCTCGCGCGCAGATCGGCGGAGCCGTGGTACCCAGCGGCACTAGCTGCGATGGAAAAGGCAGAGACCGAGGACGAGTCGATGGGCAACCGGCGCGCATACATGCCGTTCTTCTACGGCCGCTGGGATAGTGCGGCACAGGCTCACGTCGATGCCGGGGTCAGCGAGCGCTCCCGCCCTGTACGGGACGGCTTCCGCGCCGAGGGCGCGTTCAACCCGCCCAAGACCCGCGAGGCGGTCAGCCGGCTCACCGCGCCAGTGCTGATATATGCGGGCGAGCTCGACGCCGCTCCGACACCGCAGACCGCCGCAGCGGGCGCGCGCTGGTTCCCGAACGCCACGGTGACCGTTCAACCAGGGGCCGCGCACTTCCCATGGCTCGACGATCCGGCCTTCTTCACTGCCGCGATCACCTCATTCCTGAGCTGAGCGGCGGCGTCGTCAACTTCGTACCCGCGACGGGTTAATTCCCGGTCAACGATCTAGCAGGTCCGGGGTGAGGGGATGGCGCGCCCCATCGAGGCTGATGGCGCCGGTGTTACCCAGGTCGGGGTGTTCGCCGCAGGTGAGGAACGCGCGGCTGGCCGGCCGCTGGTAGGCGGGGCAGGTGGCGTGCCAGGCGTCAAGGTCGGCCTGGCTGAGGCGGGCGGCGTGGCCGCCGCGGTCGTGGACCCAGGTGAGGAACGTGCAGGCGGTGGTGAACCGCTGCTCGGCGTACTGGCGGGCGGTGGGCCGCAGCGGCCCGCTGGCGGCGCGGGCGCGCATCCTGGCGAGCTGGTGCCACACCCCGAACTGGCGGAGCAGCTGCTGGTGGGGGTGACCGTCCAGGTCGTCGAGACGTCGGCGCAGCCAGCTGTCGTAGTCCAGGAGCTGCTGGTCGGGGGCGGGCAGCAGGCCGCAGTCCATGAGCAGGTCACGCAGGTAGATGGCGGAGCGCCAGTCTGGGCGGCCGGCGAATGCCTGATGGGTCAGGGCCAGGCGGCCGACGGCCAGGTCGGTGAGCAGGGCAGCGATGTGCGGCGTGCTCAGCCAGTCCAGGGTGGCGGCCGAGTTGGTGCTGGCGTGCAGGGCACGGGCCAGCGGCGCGAGCCCGGCTGTGGCCTGGTCGCCGAGGAGCCGGCAGGCGCGGTCGGCTATCTTGCACCGGGCGCACAGCCGCCCCCGGCGGTGAGCGTCGGCGCCGCATCGGCGGCAGTCAAACCGGCGGGTGATCCCGGCGCAGTCACCGCAGATGGGCACCGCGGCGGCGGTCCGGCCGGGCAGCGTCTTGTCCTGGCGGCAGCCGGGGCAGGTGCCGTGGGTCCGGACGGCGTGGTCCAGGCAGGTGGTGCACAGCGGCCCGTCAGGGAACCTGGCGGCCAGCGCACGGTCGCGGGAGCAGCGGCAGCAGGTGATCCTGGTGCCCTCTGGGCCATGGACAGCGGCCACATGGCCCGCCTCGACCTGCCCGCCATCCGGTTCGGCACCGGCGAGGCATCACCCAGCAGCAGCGCATCACCCTGCTGCGCCGTTACGCCCTCACCGACCAGGACCCGCTGCGGATCCGGGCCGCCGCCTGTCTCATGCTGCTCTACGCCCAGCCGCTCAGCCGGGTCCTCCGGCTCACCCTCACCGACGTCAACCAGCAACCCGGCGGCCAGCTCTGCCTGCGCATCGGCGAACCGGCCTCCCCCGTCCCCGAGCCCTTCGCCCAGGTCCTGCTCCTCCAGGCCGCCCACGCGGCCCTGACCACCAGCACCTGGCTGTTCCCCGGCCGCAACCCCGGCCAGCCAGCCGCCTACATCACCGTCTTCAACCAGCTCCGCAGCCTCGGCTTCCCCATGCGCACAGGACGGGTCTCCGCGCTCCGCGAGCTCGCCGCCCAGGCCCCCGCCCCGTCATCGCCGACGCCCTCGGCTTCCACCACACCACCACGCACCACCAGCACATCAACGCCGGCGCCACCTGGAGCCACTACACGACCAGGCAGTGAGGGCCCGCCGGCAGGACCAACCGCAAGCCTGGAGGCGCGGGGCGCAGATAAGGTCACGGGGTGGCCGATGCGATGTTTGCCCACCCTCGCCTCGCACCCGTCTATGACGCCTTCGACGGACAGCGCGACGACCTGGCCGCCTACCTCAGCATTACCGAGGAACTTGGCGCCCACCGCGTGCTTGACGTCGGCTGCGGAACAGGATCACTGGCGATCCTGCTCGCCAGGGCCGGACGCACCGTCGTGGGTGTCAACCCGGCTCAGGCCTCGCTAGGGGTGGCGAGGTCAAAAGACAAATCTGCAGCAATCACCTGGGTACACGGCGATGCCGCGACGGCCCCAGCCATCGAGGCTGATCTCGCCGTGATGACCGGGAACGTGGCCCAGGTATTCCTCACCGACGAAGACTGGAACCAGGCCCTGCAAGGCATCCACGCTGCACTCCGCCCACATGGATACCTCGTGTTCGAGACACGGCGTCCCGAACGCCGGGCCTGGGAGGAATGGGCCGCTGACACCAGCCCAGTCATCTTGGACATCGCAGGCAGCGGCCCAGTCGAGCAGCGACGGGAGATCACCGAAGTGAGCCTCCCATTCGTCTCCCTCCACAACACCTACACATTCCTGGCCGACAGCGAAGCACTCACCTCGGACTCCACCCTGCGATTGCGCAGCCGCCAAGAGGTGGAATCAAGCTTGGCTGACCAGGGCTACCAGACCCTGGACGTCCGGGAAGCCCCCGACCGCCCAGGTAACGAATTCGTATTCATCACCCAGCGCACAACCTGAGCTAACAAGGACTCGAACTACGTACAGCTACCGTCCGTCACCTGACGTCGGTGAATACGCACCGAACGAATACGTCAACCCGCCAGCCCTATCCTGCCTCTCCTGCGTATCTCGCTTCCGCCTCCCGCTCTCCTGCGTATCTCGCGCGGGACCACGCGGCCCGGGTCGTCAGCGCACTTTTCCCGGCGGCCGCGGGCGGACGGCCTGCCGCTGCAGCTGCCTCACCTCGGGCACGAGCAGCACGGCACCGGTGAGCGCCGCCACCAGGACGGCCCCGGCGAGCAGGACGGGCCCGGTGCCGAACGAGCTGGCCAGCGGGCCCGCGACCACCGTCCCCACGGGGGCCAGGGCGAAGCTGCCGAGCGCGTCGTAGGACGAGAGCCGGGACAGCATGGCAGGCGGGATTTCCTGCTGCATGGCCGTGGCCCAGTTCACGCCGAACACCTCGGCGCACGCGCCGGTGAGAAACGCGGCCGCCGCGATCACGGGAACTGAAAGGGGCACCGCCAGGGCCAGGAGGAACACGCAGTCCGCGGGTACGGACAGGCTAGCCGCCAGGAGCATCCGGCGCGGCCGGTACCTGATCATGACGAACCCGCCGGCGACGGCCCCGACCCCTTCGGCAGCCAGGATCAGTCCCCAGCTCCGGGCGCCGCCGAGGTGAGCGTCGGCGACGAGCGGGCCGAGGACGCTCTGGGTGCCGGCCGCGATGGCAACGACGAAGGCGAACTGGGCCACGATCACCCAGAGCCAGCGCCGGGAGATGAAATCGCGCCAGCCCTCCCGCAGCTCGTCGACCAGGCCGGCCCTGGCCTCCGGCGGCAGGGAGGGGAAGCGCATGCCCGCTCGCAGCGCGCCGGCGACCGCGAAGCTCACCGCGTCGGCGGCCAGGCCCCAGCCCGGGCCGGCCAGGCCGACCAGGAGACCACCGAGCGCCGCTCCGCCGATCTGGCCGCTGTTACGGCCGATCCGGTCCAGGGCGTTCGCTGGCGCGCGCTGATCGGCCGGCACCGTGTGCGGCAGGAGGCCCTCCGAGGCCGGGAAGTAGAAGCCGGTCCCGACGCCCCGCAGGGCGGCCAGGGCGGCGAGTTCCCAGACCAGGGCGTGGCCGGTCAGAAGCAGGGCCGCCGAGGCGGCCTGGGCCAGGGCCTGGAGCGCGTTCGCCGCCACCATGACCTGGTGGCGGGGCAGCCGGTCCGCGACCACGCCGCCGAGCAGCAGGAAGCCGATGAGGGGGACCAGGTACGCGGCGGCGACGTATCCCACGTCGCTGGCGGAACCGCCGATCCTCAGGACCGCGAAGGGCAGGGCGACCGTCGCCACCGCAGTCCCGATGGCCGAGATGACGTCACACGCCAGCAGCAGCCGGAAGTTACGGCTCCGCAGCGGACCTGAGGGCACGCTCAGCTGCGGCATCAAGCACGCGGGACAACCGGGTCCTGGAACACGCCCAGGACTCTACCGGCCCGCCCAGCGGGCGCCCCCCCGCAACCACGCAAAGTGATCACATGCTGTCACGGGTCGCCGAATACGCACCGAACGAATACGCCATCCCGCCAGTCCGGTGCCCGCCGGGCAGGGCCGCGTGCTCGCCCAGGTTACGGTGCGCTCTTTCCGTGAGGGCTGGCAGCCGTCGGCGCTGGGCACGCTTTCTGGCCGCAGCCGGGGGCAGGCCCAGGGGGCGGACCTGGTCGCCGTCGTGCAGCAGCATGGCCAGGGTGCTGCCGTCATCCCAGGCCACAGCGAGCTGCCCGAGCCTGGCGTCGTAGCCGGTGACGGTCCCGGCGGTACCCGGGACGAGGTGGGTGTGCGGGTCGCTGGTGTGCACAAGCACGATGCGGTCACCACGCTGATAGGTCATGACGTTCTCCTTCCAGCCCGCGCAGGGCTCTGACCGGGACGCAGCCTTAGCTGCCAAGGCGGGCGGCAGGGCGGTAGGGGGTCATCGGGGTTTCTTTCTGCCGCCGGGCCGGTCCGGGACCAGGTTGCGGCTGCTGGTAATAGCGAGGCGGAGCAAGCGGCCAGCCGGCGGCCTCGTACCTGGGCAGGGCCATCCCGGCGGCGGACGGGGCGGAGTTGTTCATGGCGGCGGTCTCCTGATCGGCCTGCGGGCGGGCGAGGACCTGCCTCAAGGGGCGGGGCAGGAAGCCCCGGCCCCGGGGGTGGGTTAGGCGCTGTGCAGGGCGCGGGTGGCGGCGGTGGCGATGGCGGCGGTGGTGGCCGCGGGGTCGGCCAGGGTGATGACGCGGGCGCCGGTCATGGGCTGGTTGCCGGGCTGGTCGGGGGCGAGCCAGAGGATGCCGCATCCGGCGGCGGCCAGGCGGGTGATGCGGGCCTGCCCGTCGGCGTGCTGGGTGTCCTTGAACTGGCCGTCGGAGATGATGACCAGCAGCCGGGCGGCGCCGGGGTGGGACAGGCCCAGGGCGCCGTCGAGGGCGTCGATGGCGCTGCGGAAGTCCTCGTAGCAGGCGGTGGCGGTGAAGGTGCTGACGCGCGCGGGGGCGTGGCCGGGCCAGGTGACAGCTTCGGCGGTGTCGCCGAAGGTGACGGCGGCGGCGGTCGCGGCGGGGATCGCCGTGGTGGCGCGAGCGAGGATCCACGCGGCGGAGGCGACCGGGCCGGTGAAGAGCATCGTGGAGCCAGACACGTCGCAGGCGATCCCGACCTTGAGCGGGGGCGCGGGGACGCGGCGGCGGGTGGTGCGGCTGAACGGCTCGGCGGTGGGCAGCGCGCCGGCGGCGCGCTGCGCGGAGCCGGCCATGGCCTGGCGCATCTTCAGCCGGCCGGGCGGGGTGGGCGAGGTGGTGGTGACGGCGGCGCGCTGCCCGATGGTGGCGTTCCGCAGCGCGCGGGCGAGGCGGCGGGCGGCAGCCTTTTCTTCCTCGGTGGGTTCGCGGGTGCCGGCGGTGGCCGGGCCGCCTGCGCCGGGCTGGCCGGACAGTGAGGGGGCGCCGAAGACGGCGTGGGCGGCGCGCTGGGCGCTGGCGCGGGCGGTGTTCTCGGCGGCCCGCTGGGTGGCCTGGCCGGGCAGGACGGCGGGGGCGGGGGTGTTCTCGGCAGCGACGGTGGCCTTGATCGCGGCGGTGGTCCTGGCTACGGCCGAGGCGACCGGCGATGGGACCCCGGACGCACCGGCTGTGCTGGGGGGTGGCGGGGGGTCGGGCTGGATGCCGAGGATGCGGCACCAGCGGCGGCCGAGGCGCAGCATGGTGCGGGCATCGGTGTCGGCGGTGGCGTGCGCGGCCCGCCAGATCGCCCGCAGCCTGTCGAGGCGCCTGGCGCCGATGACGGTGGTGACGGCCTGCTCGGCGGGGGCGGCCTCGGCGGGGTCCAGGATGCCGGCGTCGGCGCGGGCGAGGATCAGCGCGGCGGCGCAGCCGGCTTCGCGGGGGCTGGCCGGGGTGGCGGCGGCGGCGGTGAAGTCGGCCAGGATCAGCTGGGTAATGGTTTCCCGGAGCCAGCGGCGGTCGGCCGGGCGGCGGGCAGTTTGCGCCGTTTCGATGCGGGATTCCTCGAGCATGCGGGCGGCTTCGGCCCAGGCGGCGGCCCCGGCGGGCGGCGGGGTCCAGCGGGTGTGGGCGGCGTGGGCGCATTCGTGGATCAGGGCGCCCCAGGTGACCGGGTAGCGTTCCCGGTCGGCCGGGCTGGCCGGGTTGGCGGTGGCGGGGGCGACGCCGAGGTGGGTGCCGTCGACCTCGATGGCGGCGAGGGCGGGGAAGAAGCAGGCCGGGCTGCCGTGGCCGGCGCCGGGGGCGCAGGTGACCACCAGGTCCTTGCGGCCGGCGATCGGGGGGACCTGGCCGGTCAGGGCGGCGGAGAGCTTCAGCCAGGCGCCGGCAGGCGGGGCGGGGGCGTGGGGCTGGTGGCGGGGCGGGCGGTCATCGGGGTGCCCCCAATCGCGGCGGGCGGGTTGGGGTTAGATCTGGCGGCCGAGGGCGAGGGGGGTGACCGGGCGGCCGAAGACGCGGGTGATGGCGTCGATCACGACGTCGCGGTCTTCCTCGGGGGCGACGCCGGCGAGGTTGGCTATGGCGGCGTCGGGGCCGAGGACGGTGGTGATGCGCTGGAAGGCGATCAGCTCGCGGAGCTGGGGGGCCCAGCCGATCTCGCCGTTGGCCTGGCGGGTGGCGAGGTTGCGGGCGGCGCGGATCGCCCGGTCGTCGATCTTCAGGGAATGGGCGAGGTCGTAGTCGGTGCCGACCTTGACCTGGACGGAGAACCGGGACGACAGGGCCTCGGTGAGCACCGCGCCGTGCACGCCGGGGTTGTGCCCGCCGATCACGTAGAACCCGCTGGCGGCGGTGATCGCGGTCGGCTTTGTGGGCTTTGACGGTGACCTCGCGGCGGCCGTCCATCGCGGGGTAGACCACCGCCAGCACCTGCGGGCTGATCAGGGTCGTGTCGTCGATGAACAGGACCCGGCCCTCGCGCATCGCGGTGATCAGCGGCCCGTCGACCCAGTCGAACGTGCCGTCGGGCCGCTGGATGTACTCGCCGGTGAAGTCGGCGACCGTGGTGTCCCCATCGCCGGTGACGGTGATCACGTCGGGGAACGCGGCCTCGACCAGGCTGGTCTTGCCCGTGCCGGGCGGCCCGTACAGCAGGGCGGGGATGCCGGCGTCACGCAGCTTGCGCAGCGCGCCGACGTCGGCCATGTCGGCCAGGACACGTGGCCGGTAGACCTGGCCGCCCGGGCGCGCCACCGCCCCCGGGGACCGGGCCGACAGCAGCCGGGCGCGGCGGCGCGGCCGGCGCGGGGCGCGGCGGGCTGGCTGGTGCGGGCCGGGCCGGGCGGAGGGCGGGGCGGGGGGCGGCGGCAACGCCTGCGGTGGCGGGGGTAGCGCGGTAGCGGACAGGGGTGCCGGGGTCGCGGGCGGCCTCACCCCGTTTGGCCAGGACGGTCAGGGCGTTGCCGACCGCGCCGGCGGACTTGCCCAGAACGCGGGCGATCTCGCCGGGGGTCTGCGGGCCGAGACTGGCCGCCAGGTGCGCGGCGGTCAGCCGACGCAGCTCACCCTGGCCGAGCCGGCCAGTGGGCGTGATGCGGGGAGCAGGCGCGGCGGCGGGGGGCGGGGCGGCGGCGGGATTTGCGGCGGGCATTACGATGCCATCCTTTCTCGCTAATGGCTATTACCGGCGGCTATTCCGGTTCCCCGTATTTCCGGGTACACCACGACGCTATCTCGCCTTTCCGCACCCATCAACCATTTTCCGCCTCGAAATGGATTCGCGGGTGTTTTACCGCCGAATTCGAACGTGAATGCGGTAAGCCCGTGAAATTAAATCCGGCCGGCCCGGCCCGGTCGTGCGTTCGAACGCGCCGGACGGGCGGGAGCGGCGCCTCCCCGACACCTTTTGCCGCCGGCCTCGCCGCCGCCCGCGCCGGCCTCACCCTCGGCCATGTCCGGCCTGGCAGCCTCGCCGTGCCCGGCCTCGCCGTGCCCGGCCTCGCCGGGGCGAGGTCCGAGGAGGAGCGCCTCGCCGGCGGGTACGAGGAGATGCCGGGGGACACAGAAGCAGGAGACAGGGAACATTTAAGAGACCTGCATTAACCGACCTGATTATCAGCCACGCGCCGCCGCATATTGTTTTACAGGCTTTGTGCTGTATCAGTCTGGGAGTCCGCTCGAAGGTCCGGATCGGCCGGTGCCTGCGGAAAGGCGCCGGGCAGGGGTTTCCGGCGTCAGCAGGTACCCCGGATGGAATACGGATTAGCTGGCGGAACGGAACCCCAGCCGGATCGCCCGCCTGCCCGCTGCGCCGCCTGGTGACCGCGCCCGGGAAGATGGCTTCCGGGCAGTGAATTGCACGCCGTGGGGTGCGGTCATGGTAACGGGGCTCTGGCGGTGGTTTCGAGTCTGCGGGCGGGATGCGCGCCCCGCGCAGGCGGGCCGGTGTCCAGCCCGGGTGATCCAGCCGACGCGCCCAGTGATAGCCGGGCGGATAGGGGTGAGAGCGACCTGGGCCCTGCTTGGACGGGGCTACTGTTCGGTTCCTCGTACGGGCGAGGTAAGTCGATCACGCCATGGAGCACCCCGGACGGTCTGCCTTTCCCCGGGTCATCCTGCCCGAGGTGCCCAGCAGCACGCTAGCAGTATTCGATCACATATTCGAGTATTGGACCCCATGCGGGCCGGGTGCTCCGCGTGGGACTCTCTGGGTTGCCTGGCTGGCAAGCGGCGGTCGGGGGAAAGTAGGTTTTGAGGGGCCGCGGGATGGCGATCGGGTCGCCGTAGTCGCTGATGTTGACCGGATTTCAAGGGCAAACGCGTTGGTACGCCGGAGCTGGCGGTGCGTACTGTGCCCATTCACGGGGCGCGAGGGGTTCCCGCACTGAGTTACACAAGTGCATTGCGGTGCGGGCCAGGTAGGCAACGTCCCACAAGCGCACGCTGCCATCAGCGCCGTCGCTGGCCAGGCGCGTGCCGTCGGGGCTGAACGCCACCGAATAGATCCCGCTGGGGCTGGCGCTGAGAGGGTTCCCGATCTGCTGGCGGGTCATTGCCGACGCCAACCGCCCAGGCGCTGCGGGCCGAGACAGCAGCCACACCCGACAACTGACCCGGCAGGAAAGAGCCCGACGGAAGCGCCGGCCGGGCCGGGGCGGCGGGCCGGGTAGCGGCGGCAGGCACTGCCTGCGAACAGCCGGCCATCATCCACGCAGCCGGCAGCATGATGGCGGCAAGCACCCCGGCCCTGCCCGAGGCGAAGTGTCCCCTGCGCACGATGCCACCCCCTAACTCGCGCCTGCAAGCATCCCGCATCAGCGACCGGCGCAAAGCCCATATGGGCGGCCTGGCACTATTGCCTCACCTTCCGCGTGCGTCCCAAAGCCTGTCCCGTCGGGGCCGGCTTTGCCAGCCGGGTTTAGGGCGATCGGAAGCATCTACATATCGAGCGTCGCTAGTCCCCAGACAGGCCCACTTTCCAGCAGGCGCGACGAGCCGGCCCGAATTACCGGCCTTGGCTTTCCTGGAGATTAAGATCCCCCGGCCTGGCCAAATACGGCCGCCCGGAGCTCATCGATCCCGCAGGACGCTCCGTTGCCGACCTTTTCCTCCGCAAAGCGGATAGCTGAAACGAACTTGCTGAGCATCTGCCCGCCGGGACTATCTTCGTCGAGCTCCTCATCATAATCGATCTGAACCAGTCGTCCGGCCCTGCTGACGGAAACCGCTTCGACGGGAAGCTCCGCCGCGGCGTCAGTTACATGCTCCACGGCCGCGTACTGCTTCAATTTCCCTGCCATCTCACCAGTAAACGCCTCGAAAGTATATGTCAGGGGAAACCAGCCCTTCGGGCCATCTTCCTCCGGGTCATCAATCAGCTGGCGCCACTCCAGCATTAGCCCCGTAGCCATTTCGCCGACGCCGGGATTTCCCGGCTGTACGGCGAGACGGGCTGCATCAACCGTTTGCGAGGACAACGAGAGCCCTCTATCCGAAAGGAAAGGCTTATAGGATTCCCGCAGCTCGCCCAGAATGACCGCCATCGAGCAGAGATACGCAGGGTAGGGCAGCTCACGGAACCGCCTGACTATAGACATCTGGAAGTCCCTCAGTCTCATCTACCTGTCCTCCTCTGAAGCGGTACCAGTCACGTCAATCATGTATTGCTGGTAAAATCCAGTCGCTATATCGAGAGGGCTCCCGCCGACCCCGGTGATGGACCCCCACTCATTAAGGGTTGACCTGCTGACGACCTCACCGCCGAGGTAGCCATTCGACCCTTTGGATATCTCGACGCTTGGGCGGCCGATGAATTCCGTGAGGTCTCCACCGCAGTCAGGACTGCAGACCTGGTTGGTTGAGTAAGCGTCATGAACCGATGCTATCTGCTGCTCGACCGGCATATCTCCCATTGCTTCCCGGTAGGCCAGCGCAGCACTCTCCGCGTGAGACTGCGCCTTCGGAAGATCTTCGAGCTGGTACGCTGAAACGCCAAGTGACTCAAACTGGTTTATCAGGGTAATGGAAAGGTTTCCTTTGCTCGCAAAGACAACCGTGCGGGTAACGCCATCTTCCGTGGTGACACGCGCGATTACCAGGCCATAGTTTTTCATCGCGAGGGGGTTCTCGTCAAAGTACGCCCTCGTTGCGTCGAGAACTCCCAGGTAGTTCTCCATGCCGAACAGTCCAGCTGAGTCCCGCTGCATCTCGCTGTCCCACTGCCGTCCTGGACGCGGCCTGGCACCCGGTGCGGCTGCCACTCCCAGCGGCGCTGGTGCTACTACCCTTGCTGCCCTGCTAGCGGAGTGGCTGGATGACACAGACGCCGCACCAAGGCGCACAGCAACAGTCGTGTAGGGGGATGGGGTCGGCTGTCGCCAGTCCGCAGCAGGCCCCCTCGTTTAGATCGGGGAGTAGTCATGTTCAAACGAGTAATCGCGGTGGCTGGCCTGGCCACCGCCCTGGCCTTCGCGCTGGGGGCGCCGGCCGCCAGCGCGAGTTCCGGGCCGCCGCCACCCGTCTCGACTAATGGTCACAAAGTTGAGCTCGTCGCGTCCGGGCTGAAGACGCCCACGTCGTTCGCTTTCGGCGACGGCAGGGTGTTCGTCGGCGATGGTGGCAACTCCGAGGGCTCGGCACCACCGAACGGCGGGGTCTACGTGCTGAAGCACGGCACCGCGGTCAAGATCGCCAGCCCGCTCAAGTTCGTGGCCGGCGTGGCCTGGGACCACGGCAAGCTGTACATCAGCGGCGCGGTGCTGGCCGGCGGCCGCCCGAGCTGGCGGCTGATCTCGTGGAGCGGCTGGAATGGCACCACGTTCACTGTCCGCAAGACGCTGTTCGTGGCCGGGAAGAAGTTCGATGGCTTCAACGGCATCGGCTTCGGCGCCGACGGCCGCCTGTATGTCGGCGTGGACGTCGGCCTCACCGACGGCAACGACCACGGCCCGGCCACCACGTCGCCTCACCTGTACGACATCCTGACGTTCAACGCCAACGGCAAGGATCTGCACGTCTTCGCGAAGGGCATGCGGCAGCCGTGGCAGCTTGCCTTCCAGCCAGGCTCGAACGCGCCGTTCGTCACTGACCTTGGCCAGGACTCTGGCGCCAAGAACCCGCCGGACTTCGTGCTGCACGTGAACGCCGGCGACAACTACGGCTTCCCCAAGTGCAACCACACGGTGGCGGCGGACTGCCAGGGCTTCACGAAGCCGTTCCGCACCTTCAGGCCGCACACCGACCTGATGGGCATCGCGGTGCACGCCGGGACGCTCTACATGACCTCTTTCGCAGGCAAGGGCGGCAAGGGACCAGGTGGCGAAGTGTTCACCCTCTGCCTGAATAGCCACGTACTCAAGCCGCTGCTGAAGGGCTTCGTCGCGCCGACCGTCGGCCTCGGCCTGCACCACGGGTCCGTCTACGTGGGCGAACTGACCGGGCAGGTGTTCCGGGTCAAGGTCTGACGCCAGGCAGGCCCGTAGCGATCACGTGGCCTTCCGGACGGCGGACGCCGTCCGGAAGGCCACTGCTCGTTAAACGCGACACGCTACCTATGTTCAATGCGGGCCGCCGTGGCGGGTCCTGCCGCGCATAGACCCGCCACGGACAGATTCTCGGCACGCACACCCCCCAGGAGGGCGGCTGGCGCATGCGGGCAGCGGTTACGGACGGCCGGCTGCGGCAGGCAGGGGCCGATCCCCCAGGGCCGGGACATCGCCGGGAACCGGGCGGCCATCACCGTGGCTAGCGGGGCCGGGGCTGGCGGGGCGCGCGGTGGGGGGAACGGCGCGCATCTGGCGGATGTCGCGCGGAATCAGCGCCAGCAGGGAGACGCCGATGATCAGCGCGGCGGCACCGTACTGGGTCGCCGATACCCCGATCACGCTGGCGATCGGACCGGCCACGAGCGCCCCGGCCGGCATGGCCATGACGGACCCGAGCGCGTCGTAGGACGAGACCCGGGCCTGGATGCGCGGCGGGATGTTCCGGGCCAGCGCGACGGTCCACTGGACCATCATGATCTCCATCGTGATGCCGAGGGCCAGCGACGCCAGGCAGACCAGCGGCAGCGGCCAGGGCCCCGCGAGCGACACCGGCGAGAGCGCGATGGCTCCGCCGATCACCACGACGAACAGCATGGGCCGGCGCGGCGTGAACTTGAGCGAGACCAGCCCGCCGACGATCAGGCCGATCGACTCCGAGGCGGTGATCGCGCCCCAGCCGGCCGCCCCCCGGAGGTGGGCGAGGGCGACCACGGGCCCGAGGACCTCGAACGAGCCGTACCAGGCCATGAGAATCACGCCGAACTGCGCAACAATCACCCAGAGCCAGGTGTGCGAACGGAACTCCGACCAGCCCTCCCGCAGGTCCCGGAGCATGCTGGTCTCCTGGACCCGCTCGTGCGCCGTCACTCGCAGGCTCAGCATCAGCGGCACAGTCCCGAGCATGCCG
Source organism: uncultured Actinomycetes bacterium (assembly GCA_963723595.1). GTDB lineage: Bacteria > Actinomycetota > Actinomycetes > Streptosporangiales > Streptosporangiaceae > RYN-230. Next base: position 44,019 of record CAVRRQ010000006.1, on the reverse strand, counting down.
GTCCCGCACGTCAGCAGCGCCCAGCCCGGCCCGAACGCGGTCACCGCCAGTCCGGCCAGGGCAGCCCCGGCCATCTGGCCGCCATTCATGGCCATCCGGCTGATCGTGCTGGCCTGCTGCAGCAGCCCGCCGGGAACCAGCCGGGGCAGCAGCGCCTGGGAGGCTGGGTAGAAGATCGCCATGCCCGTCCCGGTCATGGTCTCCAGCGCGATCATCTGCCAGAGCCGCGGATGCACGGTCAGGACCAGGATCCCGAACGTGCCCTCGCCCAGGGCAATCATCAGATTGCCCGCGATGATCACCAGCTGGGGCCGGATCCGATCGGCAATCACGCCGCCGACCAGCGTGAAGATCAGCGATGGCAGGATCTGCGCGGCCAGCACCAGGGACAGGTCGAAGGTGGACCCGGTAGTGTGCAGCACCGCGAACGAGACCCCGACCAGCGAGAACCCATAGGCGGCCGGGGCTAGCAGGCGGTCGGCCAGCAGCAGCCGAAAATCACGGATACCCAGGACGGGGAAGCGCCGCAGCGCTCCCGGCAGACAGCGCGCCACCGCACGCGAAAACACCAGAAACTCCGATCAAAGCAGGTCAGCCGCCGACACTAACGCGCCGGACAGCCGGCCGCCAAGTGATTTAACCCCGCTGGTGATCAACCCGGGAACGGCCCGCCTTCTTCCGGCCGTGCACGGCCCACCGCCTTTGACCCACTACTGCGCAGCGCGGTCCAGGCGCCGCGGATGGACGCGATCTGCGAGCGCCTCGTCGGCACCCTGCGCCGAGAGCTCTTGGATCGCGTGCTGATCGTCGGCGAGGCACACTTGCGTGCCGTCCTGGCCGAATACCAGGTGCACTACACCACGGCCCGGCCCACCAAGGCATCGCTCAACACGTCCCCGTAGACGAACCCGACGCCCACCTTGCGACCGTAACTGACGTCGGCACAAAGCAGATCCGCCGAAAACCTGTCCTCGACGGCCTGATCAACGAATATCTGTACGCCGCCTAACGCATGGAAGGCCTGCAGGTCACCGGCCAGATCCTATTTTCGATCGGCACAGAGTCGGTGAACCGCTGCTCCGCCCCGGTTCCGTCCGCCATATGTCCGCAACCACTGCTACGCAACGGCCCACAGCGGCACATCATGAAACACGGCGGCACAACAGCAAGAAGGCCCGCGAGACCGGAAAAACCCAGCTCACGGGCTATCTTCGCAGGTGGTGGCAGGTGTTGGGTTCGAACCAACGTAGGCTAAGCCGGGTTTTACAGACCGCTTCACCCGTCCATCCGAATGGTCGCTGACCTGGCCAACTTCCCTGAAGATCACGTGAACATCCGACCCTGTCCGCTATATGTCCGTACCGCTAACGCCGCGAGACGGCTGACACCACGGACAGCCATGGACAGCGTCCGTACACGCAGTCTGACCTGCGGTTCCACCTGGCTCCGCCGGGTCATCGCCGGACGGCTGACGACTCTCCCAACGATCACCAGCCGAGGCTCGCAAATCAGGCTGAGCTCCCCCGTCTCCCGGACACCCTGAAGATCATGATCCGATGAACGGGTCATGATCACGCTGTCCTGGGAACGGGGGAAGATCACGACAAGCTGTGAGGGTGCGCTGCGGACTTTTCAGTCCGACGTGAAGCGGCGAAGCACGTTGTGGACGATCTGCCCGACGTAAGGGTCTCCGCTGCTGAGCGCGTACGGCCATTCCGTGCTCCCACCGTTGAACACTTCACCGTGTCCGCGCCGGAATGCCGCGATCATGCCTGCCCCGCGGTTTTCGCCCTCCCGGACGTAGGAGGGCAGGTCGTCACCTAGCGCGTCGAGGGTGGCCTGCATTTCTTTGATCGGTCCGCCGAGGGGGACGTCCCCGTCCCAGCGGTCCTCCTCGCCGCGTTGCGCGCACGCCAGGCCTAGGATCTCCAGTGAGTCGGGCGCTCCGTCCTCGAAGGTCGGGAAAGGAAGGCCGCGCCGGAACGTGTACTCGACCGCGTCAAGCTCGAACGCGGCCAGGCAGACGGGCACGCCGCCGACCACGTCACCGTAATAAAGGTCGGTCCCCTCGAAGGCCCAGTGCTCAGGCCGGTAGACGGTAAATCCGCCGGATGATCTCGGGCTGGCCACGCCGAAGCGGTTGTATACGCCGCCGAGGGCGTTGAGCCCTACGCTCGCCGCCCCCGGCCGTCCCAGGGACTTGGCCTCCCAGAAGGTCGTGGCCAGGTGGGGCGCGGATGCGGTGACTGGATCCTCCGAGGGCAGGCGGTAGCAGAACTGCTGCGTGCCGTCGTCGCTGAGCCGGACCTGCCAGCCGAAGTTGCCGCCGAGGCGGGCCAGGCCACCGCCGCCGTCGACGAACGCGTCGATGGTGTCGCGCATGGACCAGGACCAGTATTCGTCGTGCCCGACCACGACCGCGCACCGGTACCCGTCGAGCGCGCCGGCATCGAAGTGCAGGTCATGCTGGGTGAGGTAGTCCAGCTCGTATCCGTTGCGTTCGGCCCAGTGCGCGAAGTTCCGCTCGTAGGTAGCCCAGTAGGCATCCGCATGATGACGGCTGTAGCCGTGCAGCCGGGCCCATTCCCAGGCCGGGTACTGCGGCGCGGCGAACATCGCCGGGGTGGCGGGGTTGGCCTCCCGGGGCGCTCCGGCCGGCTTGCGGATCATGCCCCGGGCGATCGGCCGCAGGGTCGAGGAGACCGGCGAGCCGATGTCCACCCTCGGGTCGTCGCCGATCCCCCGGTAGTGGTTCGCCCCGCCCCAGTCGTTGTAGGCGAGCAAGGTGCTGGTCGTCATGATCAGGGCGATGGCGCTGCGCTGGCCAGGGAGGGCGCGCAGGGCGAAGCCGTGCTCGCGCTCCCAGACCTCCCCGGCCGCGCTGACGGCCCGGACCACGACGACGTAGAAACCGCTGCGCCACTCCTGCGGCAGCCGCAGCGAATGCCCGACCGGCCAGCCGCACCCGGACGCGTACGCATCTGGTGGCGTGTCGCAGTGCGCCGCGGTCAGGCCCTTCCGGCGGTACACCGTTTCCGGGTCCGGGCCGTCCCGGTATATCTCCAGCGAGAAGCGGCTGGCCGTGGCGCTGAGGTGGAAGCTGACCTCGTCACCTGGCGCGTAGGAGAGCCGGTCGGTGTAAACCCAGACTTCGCCCGCGGCTGGGTCACCGGACGGCCGCTCGGACGGCCAGCCCCGGGGGGACCAGGCATAGGGCGGACCTGCGGCCACGCCGGATCGTGTGTCACTCATGGCTGCCGTCCCGGCCCGGCCCGGCGCCCTGACGGATGCCACCGGGTGGGCCGCCGTTCGCACCCGGAAGGTCGGGCTTGCGTGGGGCCAGCACGCTCAGCACCTCGTAGATGATGTGCGCGGCGGCGATCCCGGTGATCTCCGCATGGTCGTAGGGAGGAGACACCTCGACGACGTTGACCCCGACGATGTTGAGGTCACTCATCGTCCGCAGCAGCGCGAGCAGTTCGCGGGAGCTGAGGCCACCCGCTTCCGGCGTGCCGGTACCAGGCGCGAACGCTGGATCGAGCACGTCCACGTCGATCGACAGGTAGACGGGGCGGCCGGCCGCGCGCTCGGCGATCTGCTGGGCGACCCCGGCCACGCCCAGCAGGTCGAAAGCGGGCGAGGGAATGATCTCGAACCCGAGGTCACGGTCCATGGTCAGGTCAAGCGAGTCGTAGAGCGGGCCGCGGATGCCGACGTGCACGCTGGCGGTCCGGTCGATGAGCCCTTCCTCCGAGGCCCGCCGGAACGGCGTGCCGTGCGTGTAGGGAGCACCGAAGTAGGTATCCCAGGTGTCCAGGTGGGCATCGAAATGGACGACGGCCAGCGGGCCGTGCCGCTGGCTGACCGCCCGGAGCATGGGCAGGGCGATGGTGTGATCACCACCCAGCGTGACGAGCCGCCCCGCCCGCTCCAGCAGGCTCAGGGCTCCGGCATTGATGTCGCGCATGGCCTCCTCGATGTCGAAGGGGTTGCAGGCGATGTCCCCGGCGTCCGCCACCTGCTGGCTGGCGAACGGCTCGACGTCCTGGGCCGGGTTGTAGGGGCGGAGCAGCTTGGACGACTGACGGATGTGGGCCGGGCCGAACCTGGCTCCCGGCCGGTAGCTCACCCCGGAGTCGAACGGGACACCGACGATGGCGACGTCGATGTCGCTGACCTCGTCCGCCTGCGGGAGCCGGGCGAAGGTGGCCGGGCCGGCGAAGCGCGGCACGGCCAGGCTGTCCACCGGTCCCCGGGCGGGGCTGCGGTCACCGCTATCGCGCTCACTCATACGTGCTTCCTTCCAGCGTTCCGCCCACGGCGTCCACCTGGACCTCCACCAGCCAGTCACGATCGACCAGCCGGCTCACCTCGACCAGGGTCGACGCAGGCGGGTGGTCGCCTAGATAGCCCGGCGCTATGTCGCGCTCGGCGGCCAGGTAGGAGTCCATGTCCGTGGTGAAGGTGTAAATGTGGATCACCTCGGCCCAGGTGCAGCCCGCCGCGGCCAGGGCGATCGTCACCTGCCGGTAGACCTCGCGGATCTGGGCGGCCATGTCCCCCGGGGCCACGTTCCCGCCCGCCTGGTCGACGGCTACCTGGCCGCCGATCCGGTGCACCCAGCCCGCGCGGGCGGACACCACATGGGTGTAGAGGTTGTCGACCGGGACGTGCAACTCGGGCGGGTTCGTCTTCACGATGGACTCGCTGCTCATGCCTCAGTCGTCTCCTGACGTGGCGAACGGGGCCGGGTCGAGGAACCGGCTCAGGACGTTGTGAGTGATCCGCGCTATCTCGTTGGCGTAGCTGTCGTGGCTCAGCGCGGCGCACCAGGCCATGGAGCTGACCGAGAACACCGCCCCGCTGCCGCGCAGGTACAGGACAAGGTCGGCGTGGTAATCGGGTCGCACGGCCCCGAACAAGGGAGGGACCAGGGTGTGGTCGTGGGAAGACCCGAGGATCAGGTGCTCAGGCCCGAACTCGTGGCCAGCGGCGTTGTCCCACTCCTGGCCGACCACGCCGCCGCCGATGGCGCCGAAGTCGCCGATGGTGCCGCCGGTCACGCCCTCGAACACGAACGCGGCCTCGGGCCGCCGGGCGGCCTCGCTCAGCACGTACGGATACGAGTGGTCGAAGCCCATGGTCGCGGACTCGACGCCGGTGACCGCCGCAGGCTGGCGGCCCGACGCGGTGAAGTATCCGCCCCGTCGGCCGTCGGTGGAGTTGAAGGCCTCGCTGCGCTGGAACTCCTCGCCGCGCTCCCACAGCTCGACGCGCCGGTTCTCCATGATCCAGGGCCGCTCGGCGTCGAAGTTGACGTTCATCGAGAAACCGTTGCCGCCCAGGTACATGAGGCGGCCGCTACCGGCGGTCCAGAGCGCGATGGCGTCGAACATCCGCGCTGACATGTACTCCGGGTGGGTTCCGGTCAAGGCGAGCTGGTAGCGCTGGAGCAGGCCGGGACCGGCCCGGTGCAGGTCCTCGTCGGTGACCACGTCGTAGCCGATGTCCAGCTGATCCAGCCACGCGACCAGGTCCAGGTCGGAGGTGTAGCCCTCGCGGCGGACGTGACCGGGGCGCATGTTCAGGTTGGGCCGTCGCCGGGACACATAGCAGATGTCCGTGCCATCGAGGTGGCAGTCGTAGCTGGACGAGCCGAGCTCGGGATGGGCGATCAGGTACTGCTCTTCCGCACCGATCTCGACCAGGCGGTCCTGCACCATCTCCTGTATCGGGTTCTCCCACCAGAATCGCGAATTCCCGTACGACGCGTAGGTGGCCGTGGGCACGATCAGCAGGATCTTCGCTGCCGGGGCCGCCGCCCCCGCGGCTGCGGGTGCGGGAGCGTCCCCCGGCCAGGGCGGGCGGACGAACAGCGGGATGAAATCGTGCTCTGACCCGCTGCTGATCCGCGCCGCGTAAAACCCGCTCGGCGTGCCATCCGGGATGGTCCAGGTGGCGTCGGCGTCCCAGCCGCAATCCTCGAGTGCGTCGGCCAGGAAGTGCAGCGCCGCATACTGCTCCGGTGCCTGCCGCCAGTCGTCATGCTCGCCGGTCCAGCGCGCGCCGCGGACGGCCCTCATGGGCAGGTTGTGCAGGGTGCCGTGCCGGGCGTGCGGGCCGAGATCGGTGATGGTCCAGCTGTCGATCCCGGCGGAGAAGTCCCAGGCGGCGCGGACCCGGCTAGCGTCCAGGCTGGCCGGCCCCGCGGCCAGCAGCGCCTGCGCCTCGTCCGGGCTCAGCTGGCCAGCGACGATCATCGGGAATTCGAGCCGCCCGGTGAAGTGCAGGCGGGCCGGGCCGCCCGCCGGCCTGACCGCGCCCAGGATGAGGTCGGATTCCTGGGGCGAGTCCGCCGGGCCGTTCGTTAGGGAGGATGGGGTGATCGTGACCGGTGAGCCACCCGCATGGGACCAGGAAGCAGGAGCCCCGGCCAGCGGGCCGGCCGTCACCCGGCTGGGAGCCTCCCCCCCGAAGATCGCGAGGACCACCGCCCAGGCGCCGGGCTGGAGCGGGGCGGGGCAGGTGACGGTCTCGTCCGGGCCGGCCCCGCTGACCAGGGACGCCCGCAGCTCGGAGTCAAGGACCAGCGCGAAGCCGTGCCCGGCCCACGGGTCACGGTAGGCGGCGAGCACCTGGCTGGCCGGGGCCCGGTAGGTCGGCTGGACCAGCAGCGCGAGGGTGATCTCACCGCCGGCCAGTACCGGCGTGACGTCCGGGATCACCGCGTACGAGCCCGGATGGACCTCCTGGTGGCGCGCCGGGTAGCTGCCGGAGCAGCCCGGCACCGGCTGCCAGTCCGGGTCATCCGCCGCCACGGGGCCCGCGCCGGCCCGGAACCGGACGAGCTCCGCCTGGTACGAAGCGAGGGCCGGGTCACAGCTGACGAAGACGCGGACCTCCTGTCCCGGGGCGACCGACAGCGGGTCGCAGTAGCCGATGATGCGCTTGGCCAGCGGCAGGGCCGCGGCCGGGCGGGTCTCATCCGCGCCAGCGGGGCGGTCATCAGGCATCGGGGGCTCCATCGGCGGGGTCATCCTTGGGCGCTGGGGCTGTCCGGGGAGGTCAGCACCTGCCAGCGGAGGTCGAACACGTACCGCTCCGCCTCGGCCAGGTCGGTGAAGACCCGGCCGGGCAGCACCCGGGTCGGCTCACCACGCCGGCCCGCGATACCGAGGACCCACCGGCGGCCCGGCTCGGTGGCGATCAGGATCCAGCGGGGCAGCGCCTGCGAGCCCCGCATGGCCCCGAGCGCGAGCTCCAGGTCCAGGTCGTGGCGGCCCAGCGGATCGGCCATGAACTCGTCCCGCAGGTCCGTCCGGGCCGGGTCGAGCTGGTCGGGTATCTGGTACTCGCCAGTACCGACCCGGTCCAGGATTCCCATCAGTTCCTTCCTCCGTACCTCAGCGTGGCCCGCGGGTTATTTCGTGAACGACCACGACTCGGGGTTCACGAACAGCAGCGGGCTCTGCTGATCGGCCCCGGCCAGGTTGGTCTTGATCGCCGAAATCTGGTTGTAGGTATTGGGCAGCCACAGCACCGGCAGCTGCTTCCCGAGATAGTTCTCGTAGGTGGCGAAGGCCGCGGGGTTGCTCGACGTCTCGACCGCGGCGATGTTGGCGTCGTTGGTCGGGCTGGAGTAGCTGCCCGCGTTCACCCCGGCCCCGGTGGCGAAGATCGCCTCGCCCGAGGGGTAGGCACTCGGCCAGATCCAGGACGGCGACCCCCACTGCACCATCTGCCAGCTGCAGCTCGGCCCGGGCTTGCACGCGGTGGCGGTGCCGACGACCTGCCCCTCCGATCCCTGGCTGAGGTTCAGCTGGATGCCGGCCTGCAGCAGGGCCGACTTCCACGTGGTGATCTCCTGGTTGAGGTAGGTGACGCCGCTGAGGTACTGCAGCCTGAAGCTCAGCGGAGCTCCGGCCGCGATCCCGCTGCCGCAGTCACCGGAGCCGCTGCCTGGCTTGGCGCACGTGCTGGTGCCGTTGGGCTTGACGTCCCAGCCGTGGCTGCGCAGCAGGCTGACCGCCGACGACGGGCTGAAGTGATAGAAACCCGACTTCAGCTGCGGGCTGGCGTAGCTGCTGACCGGCTGGGCGGGCACCGGGCCGTTGGTGGTCACGCCGTTGCCCTTAAGGAACGCCTTGATGTAGCCCAGCTGGTCGATCAGTTCCTGCATGGCCTGGCGGACGTACAGCTGCCGGAAGATCGGCCCGACGGTCGGATTATTGAAGTTGATCACGATGTAGCTGATCGACCAGGACGGCCAGGCCACGATCTTGTAGCCCTGCTGTTCCAGCAGCGCCTTCTGGCTCAGGTCAGTCAGCGGGACGAACCCGTAGCTCAGCCCGCCCGACCGCAGCACGTCGAACTCGGCCGTCTCGGAGGTGAAAGGCTCCATCACGAACTTCGACAGCACCGGCTTCTTCCCCGAGTACCGCGGGTTGGGGCTGAACTGCGCGTAGCCGTCGCTGTGGAACTGGGACAGCTTCCACGGCCCGTCCACGACCCGCCAGAGCGGGTTGGTGGCGTACGCGTTGATGTTGTGGGCCTGGGAGTCCAGGAAGTTGCGCACGGCCTTGGCGCCCGTGGTGGTCTGGTCGTAGTTGCCGACCGGGGAGCTCACGCTGGTCTTGTCCCACGCGTGCTGGGGCAGCGGGACAATCTGCGCGAGCTGGGTCTGGGTGAACCAGCTCGGGTTGTAGGCGTGCTTGAGTTTCAGGGTGACCGTCTGCGGGTTGGGCGCGGTCACCGTCTTCACGTTGTCCGGGAATCCGCCGGGCAGGTAGGCCGCCCAGTTCAGCGCGTTGGCGCGGAGCAGGTTGATCCAGAAAATGACATCCCGGCTGGTCAACGGCTTGCCGTCGGACCACTGGTAGGACTTGAGGTGGATGGTGACGGTGCTGTTGCCGTCGGTGTAGACGGGCGGGGCGGCCAGGCTCAGCGAGGTGTTCATGGTGGGCTGGCTGCCCTGGCCGAACCAGTACAGCGGCCGGTACATCAGGTACTGGAACTGCAGGTTCGTCGGGGTGTCATAGGTCAGCGACACCATCGGGAAGATGTAGTCGGCCGACCCGGAGGCCGGGTTCTCCGCGAAGTAGGCGGTACCTCCCTTCGTCGTCGTCCCGCCGGCCGTACTGCTCGCGGGCGACGAGGAGCCTGAGCATGCGGCCAGGGTGACCGCCGAACCGATGGCCAGCGCGCCGATGCCGGCCCGCGCGAGTCGTCTGATGCTGCGCATCAAGACCTCCTGGAAAGAGTTGTCCTGGGCGGCGCCGCTGCCCTGGGTGGTGCCGTGCCCGGACGGCGGTGGGTGGTCATGGGGCCGTCGCTTGATGTGGTCATGGGGCCGGCGCTGAACTGCCGGGGCCGCCTCACGGCCATCGGCGAGTGCGTTCAGCGGGTGATGACAAGCGACCTGATGGCCGCCCGGGGCCAGCACGCGCAGCGGTGGTTCCTGCTCCGCGCAGACGTCTGAGGCCCGCGGGCAGCGGGTGCGGAACCGGCAGCCGGACGGCGGGTGCATCGCGCTGGCCAGCTCACCGGTCACCCCGGCCGCGCGCCGGGTCCGCTCGATCCGCGGATCGGGCACCGGGACGGCGGCGATCAGCCCGCTGGTGTACGGGTGCAGCGGCCGCGCGTACACTTGCCCGGCCGGCCCGTGCTCGACCAGCTTGCCCAGGTACATCACCGCGATGGAGTCGGCCAGGTAGCGGATCACGGCCAGGTCGTGGGAGATCACGATCAAGGTCAGCCCGTGTGCGGACTGCAGGTCGCGCAGCACGTTGAGCACCTGGGCCTGGACCGACACGTCCAGGGCGGACACCGGCTCGTCAGCGATGATGACCTGGGGGGTGAGGGCGAGGGCCCGGGCCAGGCAGATGCGCTGGCGCTGGCCCCCGGAGAACTCGTGCGGGTAACGGTCTATCGCGGTGGCAGGCAGGCCGACCTCATCGAGCAGGGTGCGCACCCCGCGCCGCTGGTCAGCGGCGCTGCCCTGATGCTGCAGCCGCATCGGCTCCCGAATGATCGACCCGACCCGCATCCGCGGGTCCATGGCCGCGGCCGAGTCCTGGAACATGTACTGGATGCCGCGCCGGTACCGCGCGGCTTGCTCGCCGGTCAGGTCGGCGAGGTCGGCGCCCGCGAACCTGATCGTCCCGGAGGTGGGCTTCTCCAGCCCGACGATGAGGCGTCCGACGGTCGTTTTGCCGCAGCCGGATTCCCCGACGATGCCGAGGGTGGAGCCGGGAGCCACGCTCAGGCTGACGTCGGCGACGGCGCTGATCCGGCCCGCCTGGCGGCGCAGCAGGCCCTTGAGCACCGGGAATTCCTTGGTCAGGCCGGCCAGCTCCAGCAGCGGCGATCCTTCGTCGCCGGGCGGTGCGGGATCGGGATCACCTGGCGGGCCGGCCAGGACCTGCTGGGTGGCCGGGTCGGCGGCGGGCACAAGGGTCGGGTCGTTTGCGCTGGCCGCGCTGGCGGGGGCGTCTGCGCTGGTCTCGCTGTCCGGACCGGCCCCGGCGTCCGGGCTGGCCTCTGTGACCGGGACGGCCTCGGTGGTCGGGCTGGTCTCGGCGTACCGGTCGGGTTCGGTGTCCGGGTCGGCTTCGTCGTCCGGGCTGGGTTCGGCGGACTGCTGCAGCATGACGTTGACCGGGAAGAAGCAGGCGAAGGCGTGCGTGGCGTCCCCGCCCAGCGGCGGATCGCTGGCCGTGCAGGTGTCCTGGGCGTTCGCGCACCGCGGCGCGAACGCGCAGCCCGCCAGCGGGGCGGACAGGTCGGGGGGCATGCCCGGGATGGTGCGCAGCCGCTGACCAGCCTGGGTGACCCGCTCGGGCAGCGCGTCAAACAGCGCGACCGTGTACGGGTGGCGGGCGTGCGCGAAGACCTGATCCGTGCTAGCCGTCTCGGCGATCTTGCCCGCGTACATCACCGCGACCCGGTCCGCGTGGCCCGCGATCACTCCCAGATCGTGGGTGACCAGGATGACCGCCATGCCCAGCCGCTCGCGCAGCCCGTCGATGAGCGCGAGGATCTGCTTCTGGATAGTGACATCCAGCGCCGTGGTGGGCTCGTCGGCGATAAGCAGCTTGGGGTCGCAGGCCAGCGCGATGGCGATCATGGCGCGCTGCCGCATCCCGCCGGAGAACTGATGCGGGAACTCGCGGATGCGCTCCTTGGGCTGCGGCAGGCCGACCAGGGACAGCACCTCGACCGCCCGGTCGAGTGCCTCGGCCCGGCTGACCTGCCGGTGCAGCAGGACGTTCTCGGCTATCTGGTCACCGATGGACATGGTGGGGTTGAGCGAGGAGAGCGGGTCCTGGAAGACGACCCCGATGCCGTCCCCCCTGACCTTCCTGATCTCGCGCTCGGGCAGTGAGACCAGGTCCGTCCCGTCGAACCGGATACTGCCGCCGGTGATGGCGCCTCCGCGGGGCAGCAACCGGAGGATCGACATCGCGGTCATCGTCTTGCCCGAGCCGGACTCGCCGACGATGCCGAGCACTTCGCCCTGGTCCAGGCTCAGGGAAACCCCGTTGACGGCGTGCACCTGGCGCCGCCGCCCGGTGACGACGGTGTGCAGGTCACTGATCTCCAGCAGCATCGGCGGCCCGCCCTTCACTTGGTCTGCTGGAGGCGGGACTCCAGCGAGTCACGGAGGGCGTCACCGATGAAGTTGAACGCCACCACGGTCAGCACGATGGCGAGGCCCGGCGGGTAGATAAGCCACCAGTAGCCGGAGAAGCTGTAGTTCACCCCGTCCGAGAGCATGCCGCCCCAGTCGGTGGACGGTGCCGGGACGCCCAGGCCGAGGTAGCTCATCGCGGCCAGCAGCAGGATGGCGTCGGCGACCTGGAACGTGACGTTCACCGCGATCGTGCCGATCGCGTTGGGCAGCACGTGGCGGAACATCGAATACCGGCCGGAGGCGCCCATCACCTTGGCCGCCTGCACGTACTCGCGGACCTTCAGCGAGAGCGTCTCCCCGCGGATCAGCCGGGACGTCACCAGCCAGGAGACGGCCGCGATGATGATGATCAGTACCAGCCGGGTCGGCTGGAAGATGGTGGCCATGAACAGCAGCAGGAACAGGGTCGGGATGGACAGCAGCACGTCCACGGTGCGCATCATCAGCGAGTCGACCAGCCCGCCCGCGTACCCCGAAATCGCGCCCCACAGGCTGCCGATCACCGTGGCGATGATGGCGGCCGACAGGCCGACGGTCAGCGAGGTCTGCCCCCCGACCATCAGCCGGCCGAGTTCGTCGTATCCGACGCCGTCCGTGCCGAGCGGGTGACCCGCACCCGGGGGGAGGGTCACCTGGTTGAGGTTCGTGTGCACCTGGTCGGTGTGGTAGAAAAGCGGGCCCAGGAAGCAGAAGGCGAACATGAACAGCACGATGACGACGCCGGCGATGGCCAGCTTGTTCTCGAAGAACACGGCGGCGAAGGAGCCGTAGCCGCGCAGCCGACCGGGGCCGACCGCGCCGTCGGGGCTGCCCGGGCCCAGGGGGCCGCGCTCGGGCTGGGCGGGGTCAAGGCCTGCGCCGGGCAGCCGCGGGTCGAGGGCGGGGACAGGAGTCTGGTCGGTCATCGGTCAGCTACTCCTGATCCGCGGGTCGACAACGGTGTACAGCAGGTCCGCCAGCAGCGAGCCGATGGCCGTGGCCACGCCGACCACGACAGTGCTGCCCAGCAGTACCGGGAAGTCCGAGGTCTGCGCGGCGTTCCAGAACAGCAGGCCCATGCCGGGGAAGTTGAACACGCTCTCCACGATCAGCGCCCCGCTGACCACGACCGGCAGGGTGAGGCCGATCAGGGTGATCGTGGGCAGCAGCGAGTTGCGCAGGATGTGCTTGCGCAGCAGCCGTGCCTCGCTCACCCCCTTGGCCTGGGCGGTGCGCACATAGTCCTGGGTCAGGCTGTCGATGGCCGAGGAGCGCATGTAGCGGCTGAACAGGGCCACCGTGATCAAGGTCAGCGAAGCCACCGGCAGCACCAGGCCCGCCGGATCGGCGAGTACCTGCATCAGGTCGCCTTGCGGCGCTTCGGGCGGGAACCACCGCAGGTCGATGGCGAACACGATGACCAGCAGCAGCGACAGCCAGAACAGCGGCATGGAGTAGAAGATGAACGCGCCGCCGGTCACGGCGTAGTCGAACGCCTTGTTGCGCCGGCTGGCCTGCAGCAGCCCGAGCGGGACCGCGATGATCAGCGCGGCCAGGTTGGCCAGCCCGACCAGCAGGATGGTCTTGGGCAGCCGGTCGGCGATGAGGCTGGCCACGCTCTGGTTGAGCTTGTAGGAGTAGCCGAGGTTCCCGTGCACCAGGCGGTCGATCCAGTCCCAGTACTGGACGAAGATCGGCTGGTCGAAGCCGTTCACGCGGTTGAAGGCCGCGATTGCCGCGGGAGTGGCGCGGGGCCCGAGGATGGCCCGGGCCGGGCCGCCGGGCAGCAGGTGCAGCAGGATGAACGTCACGATGGTGACCCCGATGACCACCAGCAGGCTGTGCCACAGGCGCCGGATGATGTAGCTGGTCACCGGGTGAAGTACCAGCTTTCCGGGGTGATCGCGAGTCCCGCGGAGGGTTGCGGGGCCGCGCCGGCCAGGCTGGTCTTGATCGCCGAGATCTGGCTCGCCGACAACGGCATGAACAGCATCGGCAGCTGCTGTGCGGTGTAGTTGGCCCAGTCCTGGAAGACCGTGCTGCCGGGCTGGGTGGTGGTGGCCTTGATCTTGGAGTCCATCGCCGTGTTGCTGTAACTGCCCCAGTTGCCGATCGCTCCGGTGGAGAAGGCCACCTCGCCGCTGGGGTAGTAGTCGGGCGCGAACTCCCACCCGTTGCCCCAGTAGGCCATCTGCCACTTGCAGGCGGCCGCCGAGGGAGAACAGGGCGTTATGGTCGAGAAAATGTCGCCGGTCGGCTGCTGGGACAGATTCAGCTGGATACCGACCAGCGACAGGGCCGATTTGTACGCCTGCATCTCCTGGCTGACCTCGGGCAGGCCCGCGCTGTACACGAGGTTCATGGACAGGGCCTGCCCGGCGGAGATGCCCGCACCGCACTCGCCGGACCCCGATCCGGGCTTCGTACAGGTGCTCGTGCCACCGGGCTTGACCGTCCAGCCGTGCTGGCTGAGCAGCGACTTGGCGCGGGTCACGCTGTAGGGGTAGGCGCCCTGGCGCAGCAGCGGGGTGAGGAAATCGGTCTGGGGCAGCGTCGGCACCGGGCCGTTGTCCACGGCCCCGTTGCCGCGCAGCACCGCGGACACGTACTGCCGTTGGTCAATCAGGCTCTGCATGGCCTGCCGCACGTACAGCTGCTGGAACAGGTGACCGACCGTCGGGTTGTGGAAGTTGATCGGGATGATGTTCATCGACCACAGGTACCAGGGCGCGACCTGGTAACCCTGGGACTGGACCAGCCCCTTCTGGGCCACGTCGGTGAAGGGGACGTAGCCGTAGCTGAGCTGGCCCGCCCGCAGCGCGTCGTACTCCGCGCTCTCGGAGGTGTACGGCACCTCTGTGAAACTGGCGGCCGAGGGCTTCACCGGCCCGGAGTAGGACGAGTTCGGCACGAACTTGGCCAGGCCGCTGGGGCTGAACGAGGACAGCTTCCACGGGCCGTCCACGACCTGCCACAGCGGGTTGGTCGCGTAGGTCCGCAGCTGCGTCGACTGGCCAGCCAGGAACTTGTAGACGGCGCGCGCGCCGCTGGTGCTGGTGTCGTAGTTGCCGATCTTGCCCGTGGCGGAGGTCTTGTCCCAGGCGTGCTGCGGCAGCGGGGAGATCTGGGTCAGCTCGCTCTCGGTGAACCATTGCGGGTTCACCGGGCCGTTCAGCGTGAGCACCACCTGCGACGTCGAGGGGGCCGCGACCTTGGTGACGTCGTCGGGGAAGAATCCGGGCGCATATTCGCCCCAGTTGACCTTGTTCGCCCGCAGCAGGTTGATCCAGAAGACCACGTCGCGGCTGGTGACCGGCTTCCCGTCGGACCACAGATAGTGCTTGAGGTTGATCGTCACCACGGTGTTCCCGCGGGAGTACACCGGCGTTTCGGCCAGGCTCAGCGGTTCGTTGACCACGATCTGGCTGTGATTGCCGATCCAGTACAGCGGCCGCCACATCAGGTACTGGAACTGGGCCAGGTTGTTGGTCGAGTAGTAGGCCAGGGAGTCCATCGGGAAGATGTAGTTCGGGGGGGTCCCCGGGACCTCGGCGAACGTGATGTTCCCGCCAGAGACCTTGTGGCCACTGGAGGTTGCGGCCGGAGACCCGGAGGACCCGGCGGACCCGGTGCAGCCGGCGGCCAGGACGGCCGCCGCGACGCAACCGGCCGCGATTCCCAGGGTTGAGCGACTGAACAAGCGCACCGTGGCTCCCTTCCGGCCCGCAGCGTTGAAGGGGCAGCAACCGATCCAAGATCAGGCTGTTGCACGATTGTGGCGGTCAGGAAAGCAGAGTGACAATAGTGTGAGCCACAAGATAAGGGCTTGTGGCTGTGCGGCTCACAACCTAGCCTGGCCTGCATGCCAGCATCGGGCTTCAGGGTAGAGGACCTGCTCCGCTCACCAGCCCTGCAGTTGCGCCTGATCGCGGGGGCGGGCGGTACCGGGCGGCGGGTGTCCTGGGCCCACGTCAGCGAGCTGGAAGACCCGACTCCGTGGCTGTCTGGCGGAGAGATGATCATGACCACGGGGATGGCCGTCCCGCACGGCGGCGAGGCCCAGCGCGTCTACATGGAGCGGCTGGATGACTCGGGGGTCGCCTGCCTCGCACTGTCGGAGGGCCTGTTCGTGCCGCCGGTTTCACCCGCCCTGCTGGCCGCGGCGGACCGCCGGGGCTTCCCCATCGTGGAGGTCCCGATCCCGGTGCCGTTCATCACGATCGCGCAGGAAGTAGCGGCCGCGGTCCAGATGGACAACGCGCAGCGGCTCAACGCCCAGCTGCAGGTGTTCGGGGCGGTGCGCTGGCTGGCCGCCGGGCTCAGCACCCTGGAGATCTTCACCCGGCTGGAACGCCTGTCGGGCTACTCGCTGTACGCCTGCACGCTCCAGCGCGGGCCGCTGCTCGACGGTGTGCCGGTGCCGCCGGAACGTTACGCCGAGCTGATGCCGAGCACGGCCACCAGCCCGCCCACGGTGCCGGGGGGTTACGTGCTCCCCGTCTCGGGGCCGCGCGGGACGGCCGGGTACATCCTGGCCATGGAGCGCGCTGATGCCATGCCGGCCGGCGTCTCGGCGGTGCAGCACATCGCGACCGTGGCGGCCCTGCAGCTGTCCATGCTCGGCCATGAGCGGGAAATGCTGCGCCGCGAAGGCGCGGAGTTTCTGTCCGAGATGCTGCAGCGCCCGGTCGACCCGCTGGTGGTCCGGCGCCGGCTGGCGGGCAGCGGCTTCCCCGACAGCGGGGAGCTGGTGCTGGGCCTGGTCCGGTTCCGGGCCGAGCCGGCCGACTACGAGGCGGTGGCTGATGCGCTGGCGGACGGGGACTTTCCCCATCTGGTCCTGCGCCAGCAGGACGCGCTGTGCGTGCTGATCCCCGGCACCCCGGCGGCGCGGGAGCGGCTCGCGGCGCTGCCGGACGTGGTGGCCGGCCTCAGCCGGCCGTTCCCGGCTGGGGTGTCCCTGGTCATCGCCCGGCGTGAGGCTCAGTGGGCCTTGTCGCGGGCGGCCGCGGGCGGGCGGGTGCTGGCCAGCTACGACGAGGACCAGATCGCCCGGTGGCTGACCAGCGACCAGACCGACCTGCAGGTCCTGGTCAGCGACGTGCTGGGCGGGGCGATCAGCTACGACCGGGAGCACGGTGCGGAGATCGTGCCCACTTTGCGGACCTGGCTGGAGCGCGGGCGGCGGACGCCGGAGGCGGCCCAGGCGCTGCATATCCATCCGAACACGCTGCTGTACCGGATCCGGCGGTTTGAGGAGATCAGCGGGCGGTCCCTCGCCTCGACCGAGAGCCTGGCCGAGGTCTGGCTGGCGTTGCGGGCCACAGCGACCGTGGACTGACAGGCCGGTTATCCCGGCAGGTCGTCGGGAGAGCACGCGTCGAAGATGCTGCTCATCGTGGCCCACCAGATCCCGTCCAGCGACCGGAGCTCGGTGAGGAAATCCTCGAAGGCGGCGATGTGATGGGCCCGGCCGATCGTCTGCGGATGCACCGTCACGGTGTAGAGCGCGCCGGGCACCCGGTCGTAGGCGTACCGGAAGATTTCACGCCATCGCTGCATCATCACGGTGTGCGAGCCGATCTCCTCGGCCACCCCCTGCACGTACTCGACGGCGGGGAAATCGTCGAGATACCAGCTGACCGGGAACTCAACGATCGTGCTCGGCGGCCCGAACGTGCTGGCGGTCTCGTAATTCGTGGTGACCGGACGCGGGTGGTACGGCTCGAACTCGCGTCCCATCAGCGAGCTGTCCCAGTCGAACCCGAACTCCTCCAGCAGTCCCAGAGTCAGGTCGGAGAACTCCCAGGAAGGTGACCGGTAGCCGCGCGGCCGCCGGCCAGTCACCTCCTCATGCTGGCGAAGCTGCACTTCCATCAGCCGGCGCTCCTCGCCCGGCAGCAGGTCGGAGATGACCTCGTGGTAGCAGCCGTGGGCCGCGATCTCGTGCTCCTGGGCCAGGACGTCGCACACCTTCCCGGGGAAGGTCACCAGATCGTGTCCGGGGGTGAACCACGTGGCCGGTATCTCGAGTTCCCGGAAGAGCGCGAGCAGCCGAGGAACGCCGACCTCGGCGCCGAATTCGCCGCGGGACAGGACGGCGGGGGACGTCATCCGGTAGGCACCGATCCACGGCGAGTGGGCGTCGAAATCGCAAGTGATAGCCACGGCCATCCGAGAGCCACCGGGCAGGTTGAGCGTCATGGCCAGGCATTCTTGCAGCGCCTGCTGGAAACGTTACGCATCGGGCCGCCCGTACGGGCTGGTGCCGTACCGGGTTAGGTGGGCGCGGAGCATCGCGACCAGGACGCACGGGATGGGGATGCTGCGGGTCTCGCCGACGGCGCGGTGCTTCAGTCCGCGTTCCTCGCGGCTGGATCTGGCTTATGGGGCTGCCGAGCGCAGTTGGCGAACACGGCCCGCTTGCGGCGGATGGTGGTCGCGGCGGCGGGCCTCCCGTCCAGCCGCCGGACGCAGGCGTTCAGGACTGCGCGGACGGTGTCCGGGTCGCCTAGCCTGCCCAGCGGCAAGGACGCTTTCGCGGCCCAGGCCATTGCGCGGGCGATATAGGCGGGGCGGGCTGGCGGACGGGGGCGGCGTGGAATGCCTAGCTGAGCAGGGCCTGGCGCAGGACAGCCGGGTCCGGGAACGCGAGCCGCAGCCGGGTCAGGGCGAGGGCGAAGGTGATGAGGGCCTCGGCGGTCGAGCGGCGGGATCTGGCGGCCTTTGGGGGCCAGAAGTCTGCCTGGGCTGTGAGCTGCGATGACGGCCGAGGCAGGCTATGGGCACCATGATCATCCATGCCTCTGCGCTTGCTCTATCTCATCTTCGTCCGGCTCTGCGGCTGGCTGGTCCTTCTCGGCCGGTCATCGGCCTCCAAGAATGCCGAGCTCCTCGTGGTGCGGCACGAGGTCGCCGTGCTGCGCCGCACCCATCTGCGGCCCCGGCTGGCTGCTGATGGAGCCGGACGCACCCAAGGCCAGCCGGCTGAGCGGCTTCTCATCCTGTGCGTGCCGAGAATCTCGTCCACGGCTCTGACCAGCAGTTTGCTCTACCGGCCGTCTGGCCGTGATGATCACCGGTCATGTGCCTGCGGTTCGTGTTCCTCCTGATCATCCAGCTAGCCGGGTCGTTGCGGCTGTCCCGGCGCGATGACACATGGAAAACCGCGGAGATCCTGATCCTGCGCCATCAGCTCGCGGTCCTGCAGAGACGGCAGTCGCGCAGGCCAAACCTGAGCTGGGCGGACCGGGCGCTGCTCGCGGCCCTGCTCGGCGTGATACCCAAAGCGCGGCGCCAGGGACTGCGGCTGCTGGTTACCCCGGACACGATCGTGCGCTGGCACCGCGACATCGTCCGCCGCCGCTGGGCCACCCGGTCCATGCGTGGTAGGACTGGCCGGCCGACGACCCGGCGGAGCATCCGGATGCCGGTCCGACGGCTGGCCCGCGAGAACCCCGACTGGGGATACCGCAGAATCCACGGCGAGCTAGCAGGACTCGGGGTTAAGGTCGCGGCTTCGACCGTGTGGGAAATCCTCAAGGCCAGCGGCCTCGACCCCGCCCGGCGGCGGACCGGGCCAGCCTGGTCCCAATTCCTGCACTCCCAGGCCGACGCAATCCTGGCGCGGCTTTCTTCACCGTCGACCTGCTCGACGGCACCCAGGCCTACGTCCTGGCCGTGATCGAGCATGCGACCCGGCGCATCCGCATTCTCGGGGTCACCCTGCATCCCACCGGGGAGTGGACCACCCAGCAAGCGCGCAACCTACTCATGGATCTCGGCGGCCAGGCCGACCGGGCCAGGTTCATGATCCGCGACCGCGGATCGAACTTCACCGCCGCGTTCGACGCCGTCCTCGCCGACGCTGGCATCCGGACTGTGCTCTGCAACATCCAGACGCCCCGCATGAACGCCATCGCCGAACGGTGGATCGGCGGATGTCAACGCGAACTGCTGGACCGCACACTCATCTGGAACCAGGCCCACCTCCGGCGGATCCTGAGCCAGTACGAGGCCCACCACAACCAGCACCGGCCCTACCGATCCCTGTATGGCGCCGCACCCCTGAAGCCGCTACCGGACCCGGTCAACCTTGGCCACTACCGCGTCCGAAAACACATCCCCATCGCTGGCCTGATCAACGAATATCGCCTGGTCGCATGACGTGGACGAGGTTTTCGGCACGTACACTATGAAGACCTCACTCCTCCCGCCGAGGACCTCCCGCCACGGCCGCCCATTTCGCGCGACTACGTCCGGCCGCCGAAGAGCAACCAGCACATCATTGCGGATGTAGTCCCCTAATCCGAGCCGGGACTGCGAGCAGGATCTTGGCCGCGGCTGGGTGGAGCACCTGTTATCTGGCTGCGAATTCGCTGATCCTGGTGTCGATGGTCCCGGCGAACCGCGGGCCGGGGCCGGCAGTCGTCAGACCTGCGATGTGAGAGAGGGCCCCAATAGGGTCCCTGAACTCGGCGGGGATCTTGCGCCGCCCGAAAACTCGATCGCGTCGTTGACCTGCTCGTTTCGCCTGCGAGGCGGGTGCGGTGATGGTTGGCTGACCGGGTGCTGCTCAAGATCGTCTGCCTGCTCATGCGCTGGTCATTCAGTCTGGCTGTCCTGGTGGTCCGCGGCGACCGGGCGAAGAGCGCTGAGCTGCTGGTGCTCCGGCACGAGAACGCGGTGCTGCGCCGGAACGCCGGCCGGGTCCGGTTACGACTCCGGTGACCGGGCCTGGTTCGCGGCGCTCACCCGGTTCATCCCGCGGCGGCGCTGGGCCGAGGTCTTCCCCGTGATGCCCGCGACGCTGCTGGCCTGGCACCCGCAAGCTCGCCGCCAGGAAATACGGCACCAGCAAACGACGCCAGCCCGGGCGCCCGCCGACGGCCCGGAGCATCGCCCGGCTCACCATCCGCCTGGCACACGAAAACCCGCTCTGGGGCTACCGCCGCATTCACGGGGAGCTGGCCAAGCTGAGCCTGACCATCGCGCCATCGACCATCTACGAGATCCTGCGCGCCGCGGGCATCGACCCCGCACCGCGAAGGGACGGACCGACCTGGCGGCAGTTCCTGCACGCGCAAGCCGCCGGAATCCTCGCCGTCGACTTTCTTCACGTTGACACGGTGGCGCTGACCAGGCTGTACGCCCTGGTGTTCATCGAGCACGGCACCCGCCGGATGCACATCGGCGGCATCACCGCCCACCCCACCGGCGACTGGACAGTCCAGCAGGCCCGCAACCTCGCCCTGGACCTTGGCGACCGGTTCGGGGACTTCCGGTTCCTGATCCGTGACCGCGGGTCGAACTTCACCGCGTCCTTCGATGCCGTCTTTCAGGCCACCGAAACTACCATTCTGCGCACCGCCGTCCAGGCGCCGCGGATGAATGCGATCTGCGAGCGCCTGATCGGCACCCTGCGGCGCGAGCTCCTGGACCGGACCCTGATCCTGAATCAGGTGCATCTGCGCGCGATCCTGGCCGAATACCAAGAGCACTACAACACAGCCCGTCCCCATCAGGGCCTCCACCAGCGCGTCCCCAGCGCTGATCCCGGTCCCCGCGTCACCGCCGCCGATCCCCGGCACGTGTCAGATCCGCCGAAAACCTGTCCTGGGCGGCCTGATCAACGAATACGAGCGAGCCGCCTGAAAACCGGGAAGGCCCAGTTCAAGGCCAGAATCCTATTTTCGAGCGGCACAGGGGTGGAGCACGTGGTGTTCTTGTCGCTGATGGGCGTGAACCCGGTGATGCCGCACTGGCAGGTCGAGCAGGACTTGCGAGCGTCCTCCCTGAGCTGGACGTTCCTGCGGCCATCGTTTTTCGCCCAGAATCTGCAGACCGCCTACCTAGCCGATATCCGCGATCACAGCCAGGTCCGGGTGGCCTCCGGACGCGGCCGGACAAGTTTCATCGATACCCGTGACATCGCGTCGGTCGCCGACCTCGTCATGAGCGACCCGGCAACGCACGCCGGGCAGGCCTACACGCTCACCGGAGCCGAAGCCCTGGACTACTACCAGGTCGCCTCGCTGCCGTCTGCGGAACTCGGCCGCCCCGTCACCTACGCCCCGCTCAGGCTGCTCGCCTACCGCCGCGAACTGCGGCGACAGAAGCTACCTGCGGCCTACGTTAGCGTTCAGCTGCTGATCAACCTGGTCGCCCGGGTCGGCCTGGCGGCCAAGGTGACAGGTACGGTGGGAAAGCTCCTCGGCCGGTCACCCACTCCGCTCGCCACTTATATACACGACCAGCGCGGCTGTTGGATTAGCCCCGGCCGCTGACGCTCCGGGAGGCAGGACCGCTGCTGCCACCTGCCACCGGCTGTCCGCATCTCTGAGCTTGCCGTCGGCGGAGGTGCACATCGCCGCCCAGGGCGTCAACCCTCTCGACGATTTCACCTGTTATCCGCCGTTCTCCTCCGGCCAGTGGCGGTACGGCGACTACTCGATGGCCCAGAATTACAACGGCAGGATTTACATGGCTTCCGAGTACGTGGCCCGCAGCCCCGGGACGTGCTCAGCAACTGGGGAACCAGGGTCTGGTACGCACCCGTCCCCTAGCCATGCTCACCGCCCGGCCTTCAATAGTCCGGGCATTAGATCAATCTTCGGGGGGAGCGCGCCGCGCTCCCCCCGAAGCACGCCCGCCCGGCTCGGCCCGAGTAACCAGCGCCCCGCGGGCCAGCTGCGCTAGTACTTCAGCACTGCGGCGAAGATCTCTGAGTCCGGCTTCTTCTGCTTGGCGACCGCACTGCCCCAGCTGAGCACGATCCGTTCCGGGCCGCCACCGCCCAGGCGGGTATCGGGGTCGCGGGGGAATGCCGAGATGCCGAACGTATCCCCGGGCCAGACCTTCTGGTTCCCGAATTTGACGGATATCCGGACCGGCGCGGACAGCCAGCCCCGTTTAATTGAGAACACCCTGATGTACTGGGCGTAGCCCCGGGCTGAGTTGTCGGCAAGCCAGCCAACATAGGCAATGCCTGGCCGACCGCCGGCTACCTCCACGATGTGGGTGGCGTTGTCAGCGTCGGGAGTCACCCGCTGCAGGGCGGACCAGGTCCTGCCGTGGTCGGCGGAATACGACAGCCAGCCGATGTCCCGGCCGGCCGTCTGCGTGTCCCAGGTCGCGTACAAGTTGCCCGCCGCGTCGATGCCGATAGCCCCGTCGATCCACCACTCCGCCAGTGACATCGTCAGCGTGGCGGGCCCGATCCGCACCGGGGAGGACCACGTCCTCCCGCCATCTGACGACGACGTGAAATAGGTGTGCGCGGGAGTCATCGTGAATTTCGTCTTGCTGGTGATGTGGTAGCCCTGGTACAGCACGTCAATCCGGCCGCTGGGCTCCACCACAAGCGGGGCGCTATCGCCGCCGCTGGCCGGGAAGCCCGGGCTGACGTGAACGATGGGCCCCCAGGTTTTCCCGCCGTCGGCCGACTTCTGCATGACAACGTTGAGATCACCGGTCGCGAACGCGCAACTGCCGCCTTTAGCGCAGATGTAGGTCACGGCCTTGGCGCTCGGCCCATAGTCCCAGGTGAGGTAGACCGAGCCGTCCGGGCCGACCGCGATGAAGTCGCGGTCCCCCCAGTTGTTCCTCTTCCTGGCCACCAGGGCAGTCACCTGGGGAAAGGTCCGCCCGTGATTGAAGGAAGCCTCGACCACCGGGAACGTGTGGTGCTTGGTGGCGTTCATGAACGCGGCATACACGGTGCCGTCCGGCGCGACACTGACCGCGGGATCCCAGGCGCCCGCTGACCGCGCGAGCACGATGGGCTTGCTGAACCGCAGGCCGCCGTCGGTGGACCGGGCGAACCCGATGCTGTTATGGCAGCCCATCCACTCCTCGTACACGTACCCGTCCGCGGGATCGACGGCCTGCTCAACCTCAGCGTTCTGCCCCCCGCAGCCCTGGCTTACCCTGGCGATCGGGCTGACGCTGGGCCCTGGCGCGGACCGGGCGGTGGCCGCCGCCGAGGAGACCAGCCCGATCAGAAGCCCGGCCACCGCCAGTCCGGCGGCCGGAACACTGCTGGCCAGAAGTGTGCGCCTCATACAAGTACCTCCTGACGCCTGCACACCGGCCCGACCGACCCCCGGACCGCTGCCCGTAACTGCAGCGGACCTTACGTCATCCCACCGGGGAACGGAATACTCGATCGGCCCGGCATCCATATCCGTTGGCTGGGCTGGCCGTGACTGCATCTGCACCATGCACTGCGAGGCAACCCACTGGAAAAGTGCG
The DNA here is from genome assembly GCA_963723595.1 of uncultured Actinomycetes bacterium. Classification (GTDB taxonomy): domain Bacteria; phylum Actinomycetota; class Actinomycetes; order Streptosporangiales; family Streptosporangiaceae; genus RYN-230. Next base: position 20,096 of record CAVRRQ010000006.1, on the reverse strand, counting down.
CACGCAGGCTGTCCGGCTCCGATTTAGCCGCACAGTCATCTTGCCCCGCGCACTGCCCTCCGTTACCGCCCGGCCCGGCGGGAAAGGTGCCGTGGTGACCGCGACACTGGACGGCTGACAAGAAGCAGCGGCCGGAGCCGACCGCTGAGGAGGCGGCCGCGAAGGAGCTGGTGCGGCTGGCCGGAAACAGGGCCTGTCGCTGACCGGCCCGGGCGGCCTGCTGAAGCAGCTGGCCAAGACCGTGATCGAGACCGCGCTGAACGAGGAGATCACCGGGCACCTGGGCTAGGAGAAGCACGACCCGGCCGGCCAGGGCGCCGGGTCGGGCAACGTCCGGAACGGCAGCCGGCCAGAGACGGTGCTGACCGGCAGCACCGGCCAGATGGAGATCGATGTGCCGCGGGCCCGGGCCGGGACGTCCGGGCCGCAGATCGTGAAGAAGGGGCAGCGGCGGCTGAACAGTGTCGATGAGATCGTCTTGTCGCTGTATGCCAAGGCCTGACGACGGGTGAGATCGCGGCGCACCCGGTCGCCAGGCTCACAGCCGGTGCCTGGTAATTGCGCCAGGCAACGAGACCTTCGGCCTGGGTCAGCGACGATTGTTGTCTTAATGATGTGCGGTGAAGATCTCCCGTACTTCGCGGGCGGCGTAGTAGACGAGGATGTACCCGGCGGCAGGATCGGCCTGCCACCAGCCGAGCCCGGCATTCAGCACCAGGCCCAGGAGCACGGCGGCGGCGAGAATCCCGTCGATCATCGTGACCCGGCCCTCGGTGCGCAACACGGGGTTGCCCAGAGCCCGGCCGGTCCGGGCCTTCCCCGACGCCAGCGCGAACATCACCGCGGCGGTCATCGCGGTCCAGGCGATACCGAGCGCGGAGTGCCGCGGGTGATACCCGGCGGCCAGCACCACCGTGGACTGCACCAGAAGGTAGACCGCCGGGGCCGCGAACGCGTACCCGATCAGCCGCAGGCCCCCCGCGCTGGCGATCGGCGCCGCGGCCGACAGCTCCCAGATCACTACCGTGGACGCGCCGATCTCGATCAGGGAGTCCAGGCCGAACCCCGCGCGCCACCGACCGGGCCGCGGCAGCCGCGACCGCCAGCACGACGATCCCGGCGACGTTCCAGGCCAGCGTCACGTACTCCAGCGCAAACCCCCGGCGCAGCAGAGCGCCTTGCGGGCTATCGGCAAAGGTCACCAGCCCAGTCTGGCAAGCCACCTCCGGAAAAAAGACCGGAGGCCCGTGAGAGCCTGAACCGGTGCTGAAGCTGCTGGCTTTCGTGCTTCCGCTGGGCCTGGACGCCTTCGCGGTGGCCGCCGCTCTCGGAGCGGGCCAGGCGATCAGTGCGCGGCAGCGGCTTCGCATCTCGCTGGTCTTCGTGCTCTTCGAGGGCGGGATGCCGCTCATCGGCCTGGGCCTGGGCACCGCGCTAGCCCGCGGGATCGGCCAGGCCGCCGGTTACCTGGCCGGTGCCGCCGTGATCGCCATCGGAGCCTGGATGGTGCTAGCAGGCGATAAGGACGAGGAGGACAAGGCCAGCCGCATCACCACCAGCCGCGGTCTGGCGCTCATAGCGTTCGGCCTCAGTATCAGCCTGGACGAGCTGGCCATCGGATTCACCATCGGCCTGGCTCACCTGCCCGTCAGCGCCGTCATCGTGGCCATCGCCGTCCAGGCCTTCGCAGCCGCGCAACTTGGCCTGGGGATCGGAGCCCGGATCGGTGAGCGCTGGCGTGAGCGCACCGAGCGGGCCGCCGGGATCGCCCTGGTCCTGCTCGGCGCCTACCTCATCGCCGATCAGCTAGCCCAGTGAGCGCGCGCCCTGCCAGGATCGCCCTGGTCCGGGCCGGAGCGACCTTCACCGGCGGCAGGCTTATCGAACGACCTGGCGAGGTAGCGGCCTGACGTGGCCGGTATCGATGCACGGGGCCGGACCCCGCTGCACTACGCCGCGCTGGCCGATGACGCTGATGCCGTCAGCGCGCTGCTCACCGAGGGCGCCGACCCCAACGTTCCTGACCGGCTGGGCTTCACCGCTTTGCACCTTGCCGCCCAGGAAGGAGCCATCTCGGCGGCCGCGATCCTGCTCGCTGGCAGGGCCCGGGTGGACGCTGTCAACATCTATGGGAACACGCCGCTGTTCACGGCCGTATTTAACAGTCGCGGGCGGGGCGGGCTCATCCGGCTGCTACGCCACCACGGAGCCGACCCCCGGCACCGGAACAACACAGGGCAGACCCCAGCCGGTCTTGCCCGCCTGATCGCGAACTACGACGTCGCCCAGTTCTTCGACGACCTCACCGAGGCCGGCCCGGAAACGTAATCCACAGGTCTTGACAATTGCTCCCGCAGGATCCCTGCGGCGGCTATGCGCTTTGCTTGACTTCCTGGGGGTGGTTCCCGGCAGCGCCGCTCTCGCTCCGTCTTCTGTGGCAGAAGCGGCGCGGCTCCTGACTTCTAGGTAATTCACGCGTCCCAGTCGGGGGCTATAGTAAGCCGCTCAGGCTCACCCTTTGAGAAAAACAGCTCGGTGCCGAGATGACTCCGAATCCTTTGTTCGTTGGCAGCATACTCCGGTGAATCCCATGAGGGAGGGTCGCCCGCAATCTCGATGAGCGTACCGCCATCGAGCGGCATCACCTTTTCAGCAGGAGCCGACCGAAGTCGATCGTCGCCGATTAGCTCACGATAGCGGCTGCCAAAGAAATTAAGCCAGAAAACGCCGGGCAGAAACTGCCCGAAATCACGCCCGACCGCCTCGACGCGCGGTGGATCACTCATGACCTTCGCCCAGTACTCACCCGGATGACCCGCCCACCCCCACGCTGGCAACAAATTCGCGCACAGGCACCCGAAGGCCTCGAACAGCCACGTCCCACTCGGCACCCGGCCTACCCTGGGGCGACGCACCTGGAGCGCGATCCGGTTACCGAGCTGCCACCTAGCCCCGAGAGGGCTCGCCACCATCGTGTCCACCGACACCACGACCACCAGATCCGGGCCGGAGCCACGCAGTTCGGCCGAGCCCGCCAACCTTCCGAACGGGGGAGCACCATGCTGGTCAACAAGAGCTTGGTATGTAGGGCCCCGCTCCGCGGCACACGCCATGACTGCGGTACTCAGTGCTCCTTTTTGTTGTGTGTTTATGGGCCGCTGATCTCTCGGCCCTCTCCAGACCCTCAGATTGGGCACCCATCTTGGGGCGAGGGCAACTAGCGCCTCCTGCAGCGCGTTGAGAGTATCATCGATTCCGAGATATCGGTCGAACACCATCTCACAGTCGAGGTCAGATTCTGCAAATCGAGGCATCATGGAATCGGGCTAATTGTTACTTGACCGGATTGGATCCAACTGAACAATTCTCCTGAGCTTGGAAGATTCGCATTAGTGAAGATCTCTAGTGGAACACCCTGCCCCTGAGCATAGCTGACCAGATCCCGAAGCTGGGGCGTGGCTGATAGCTGAGCCACATCCTTGACTTCAACCACGGAGCCACGGGCGGCGACCGTGAGCGTGGGGTTGAAATCAGGCACGCGGAAGCCACCAGGGCCACTACCTGGGATGGTCGTACGCCCTACACCGACGTTCCGACCTACACCTATGTTCTGCTCGACTCGCTGCTCGGCGTTGAAACCTGAGCGTGCGAGGGCAGACCCGCTCAGCGACCCTGACTCTGCTCCAGCTTCTTCGGCGCCACCGATGGCGAGGCCGAGGAGGTCGAAGATGGGGATCGAGCCCGCCACGATTCCCAGCGCGCCGAGAGCGCTTTGCCTGACTTCCTGGGGGGTGGTTCCGGCGGCTCCGCGTTCGCTGGGACAGCCTCCGTCTTTGAACAGGAACTGGTTGCAGCCTGGAGCGACCACGCTGCCAGGCTGCGTGTCAGCGGCGTAGTGGGCGGCGACGGGGTGGACGTCGGGCACAGGGCTGGAGCCGGGACCGGAGACCTGTTCGCCGCCCTGGCCTGGCCCGGCGCTGACGGGCGGGGTCCAGCAGTTGGTGGTGCAAGGCGTATATGGCTGCTGGATGCGGCGGTGGCCGCGGGGGCCAGGCTGAGGCACGCCGCCGCATTGGGTGGAGGGACACAGGCCGGTGGGGTCGGCTTGGGTGACGGGGTTGCCCGCGGCGTAGTTGTAGCCGGCGAGGGTCTGCGGGCTGGAGGTGTCCAGGACAGGGTTGACGGAAAGGAACCGGCCGGTGGCGGGGTCGTACTGGCGAGCACCGATGATGTCCAGGCCAGTGTTAGTGTCGGCGGGTTTGCCGAGGAAGGCGTGGGTGTCGGGCCAGGACGAGGGGGCCTGGCCGCGGGGGGCGCCGTAGGGGGTGTACTGCCGCCAGGCCGGGTTGGCGGCGGTGTGGTCGAGGGTGAGCAGGCTGGTGCCGTGCTGGTCGGTGATCTCGAAGCTGTAGGCCGTGCCTGCACCGGTGCGCACCGCTAGCCCGCCGCCGGGCAGGGCCCAGGAACCGGGTGCCGGTGACCGCGCTGGTACCGGTGTTGAGGGTGAGTTGCTGGGCGCCGCCGAACAGGTAGGCAGTGGTCTGGCCGGGGTCTTTCTGCAGCAGCAGGTTGCCGTCGGCGTCGTAGAGGTAGCTTGTGGTGCCGCCGCTGGTGGTGCCGGTGGCCAGTTTCCCGTCGTGGGTCCAGGTCAGGGTCTGCTTCCCGGCGGGCAGGCTGCGGGTGAGCGTATTGCCGTCGGGGTCGTAGGTGTAGCCGGCGGTCGCAGACCCGGAGGGCCCGGTGGTGCTGGACGAGGTCAGGGTGTTGGGCTGGCTGGTTCCGTTGCCGTTGTAGGTGTAGCTGGTGGCGGTGTCGGCGCCGCCGGTGACGGAGTGCTGGGTCTGGGTGTTCTGGTCGCCGAGCGGGTCGTATTTCCAGGTCGTCCAATACGCGCCGCCGCTGATCTGGTCCCCCACAGTCGACCCGCCGTTGCCCGCGGGGCTGGCGGCGCAGTTGTCGGTGGCGGTCCACGCCTGGGTGAGCCGGTCGAGGGTGTCGTAGCCGAAGCACTGCGTCTCGGATTGGGTACCGTTGCGGGTGTCGGTCTGGGCGGTGATGTTCCCGGCCGGGTCGTAGGTGTAGGCGGTGTCATCGAACGGGGTGGCAGAGACGGCGGTGTTCTTCACCTGGGTGTCGGTGAGGTTGCCGGTGTGCGGGTCGTAGGTGCTGGTGATGTAGGCGTTGCTGGACGTCCCGACTTCTTCCTGGGCGACCTGGGAGAACGCGGTGTAGGTGACGTCCGGGACGTAGGTGTTGATGCTGCCGCCCATCCCGTTGGGCAGGGGGAACCCCGGGACATAGGTCCAGCCGACCGTCTCCGCGGGGAGCGCCGCGCCGCCGGGTGAGGCGGGGTAGGCGTCGTGGAAGGGCAGCCCGATAGTGGCGGTGTAGGTGTGGGTCAGGGTGTAGCTGCCCGCCAGGGCGCCTTCGGCGGCGGGCAGGGTGTCGGTTTCGCCGAGTGACTCGCCGAAGACGTTGAAGCCTTTCTGCTGGATGGTGTAGGCGTTCGTGCCGGAGTAGGAGATCTCGGTGGTCAGGTGCCCGATGGGGTCGGTGACGCCGGAGACATTGTTGGAGTTGTCGTAGGCCCAGGACGCCAGCTGCGGCGAGGCGGTGGACGGCCCGTCGTACTCGCCGGTTTTGCGGTTCAGCGGGTCGTAGGTGTAGGTGAGGGCGTGCCCGTCGGCATCGGTGGTGCCGGTGAGGTTGCCGTTGCCGTCGTAGCTGTTCGACGTGGTGCCGGAGTTGGGGTCGGTGGTGCCGGTCACCTGGCCGAGCAGGTTGTAGGCCCGGGACCAGTCCTCCCCGGTGGCGGCGTCTTTGACGTCGGACAGCTCACCGCGGTGGTTGTAGGAGTAGGCGGTGGCCTGGGTGGTGCCGCCGGTGATTGACACCGTGGTGATCCCGCCGGACGTGCCAGAGGACACCGCAGGCTGTGAGGTGTAGGAATCGAGCTCGGTGGTGCGGCCGAGCGCGTCGGTGACGGTGGAGGTGGGGGTGCCGCCGGCCGGGGGCACGGTGGTGACCCGGTCCCCGTAGTAGGCGTGATAGGTGGTGGATTTGACCGTGGAGTTGTCGTAGGAGGTGACCTGGACCGGGCGGCCCAGGCCGTCGAACGCCGTTTCGGTCTGGTCGGGGACCTGGCTGTCGGGGATGGTGACGATCGACGAGCCGGGGCTGGCGCCGGAGTCCCACCAGCTGGTGTTGGTTTTCCATTCCCAGCCGCGGGAGTCGTAGATGTGGTCGGTGACCAGGATCCCGAGTTGCGGGGTGGGGTCCTGGGTCTGGCGGACCCGCAGCAGCGCGTCGTACAAGGTGGTCGAGGTGGCGTACCCGGCCTCCTGGAGTTTCTGGGTGGTGACCACGGTCGGCGCAGTATCCGACACCGCATAGCTGTAAATGTCGCTGGCGGCCGAGCTGGCAGGCCGGTTGTTGCCCCACACGTCGATCAGGCGGCCCAGCCCGTCGTAGTGCAGGGTGGTGGTGATGCTGTTCGGGTCGGTGGCCGACACCGGGATGCCGCGCAGCGGGTCCAGCGTGGTGCTGGTCGCCTGGTTCAGCGGGTTGGTGACCTTCTCGGTAGTGGTGACCCCGCTGGTCATGGTGTAGCTGGTGGTGGTCTTGTTCCCGTTCGCGTCGTAGCTGGTGACCGGGCGGCCGTAGGAGTCGTAGACGGTGGCGCTCTGGGTCTGGTAGGTGAAGGCACCGCTGCTGTAGCCGGTGGCCTGCCTGACCGCGGACACGTCACCGAGGGCAGGGGTGGCCTGCGGCCAGGCGGGGCTGGCGGGCTGCGGCCAGGTCCCGGCCAGGGCAGCGTTGTCGTAGAAGGTGCGGGTGTCAGAGATCACGTCAGCGGGCCGGGACAGGCTCGCGGGGACAGTGAGCGCGTTGACCTGCCCGGACCCGGGCGCGCTGGCCCCGTTCGGGTTAGCGCCGCCGCACGGCTGGGCGTCGGTCTCCACTTCGGCCGGGAGCCCGGCCAGGTTCTCCGACGTGTTCGCCGGGGCGTAACTGGTGGCCGTGCAGGTCTGCTGCGAGGAATCGGACAGGTCCCCGTGGCTGAACACATACACCGGCAGGCCGAAGAACGCATCCGTGGGGGTGGCGTCATAGCTGGTATCGGTCTCGGTTTTCCGCCAGCGTGGTGGTCCCGCCGTCGGTGATCGCCTGCCGGGTCCAGGTCTCGACCAGGCCGGTGGCGTTGGCGGTCAGGCTGGGCAGCCCGGACCGGGTGCGGGTCGCCGCCGCCGCGGACACCCAGTAGGAGTCGATCGCCGAGTGGTCGACGGGGCCGCCCTTGAAGTTGTAGCCGGTGGATTCCAGCACGTTCCCGGCGAGCTGGCCGGCGTCGGTGTGGCTGCCTCCCTGGGAATCGGTGAGGCTGACTGACCGGGTGCCGCCGCCGGGCAGGGTGTCACCGTTCATGCCCTGGTAGTAGGCAGTGTCGGTCTCGGTCGGGGTGTCGGTGCCGGTGCCGGTGCCGGTGTAGGTTTTCACGTCCTGGAAGCCGCGCCACTGGCCGTAGGTGCGGTACTTGGGCATCACCAGCTCGTTGTCGTCGTAATGCCACGCCGCGCCCTTGTAGGTGTAGGCGGTGTGCAGGCCGGGTGAGCCCCCGGTCGGGTCGGACACCGACACGGACGCGACGTCCCACTTGTTGAACCAGTCCGGGCCGGTCGAGGGGGTGAACTGCTGCCAGTACACCGGGAAGCAGGAGGACGTGTTCTGCGACGGATCTGAAGGGGGCGAGTCCGGGGACATGCAGGAGTTCGCGAGCTCGTAGTCCACGCCGATCACAGAGCCGGTCTCGGTGGCGACCGAGCCGATCCGGAAACGGTCCAGCGCCGGGTAGTTCGCCGGGTTGACCCGGTTACCCATCTCGACGGCGCTGAAGCTGACCTTGGGCAGCGTGACCGAGCTGCCCCCGGCGGTGGCGTCAGCTCCGGTGCGGGTGATCGAATCCAGCCAGAGCGCCGGGCTGGATCCGTCGTTAGTGGCCGGGAAGTGCTGGGCCAGCGCCCAGGAATCGGCCGGCACGTACGCGGTGCCGTTCCACTGCTGGGTGGTAATGGACTTGAGCCGGACGGTGGACCAGAAAGTCGGCCCGGTGACCTGGCAGGAGCTGCCTGAGGCACAGTAGTCCTGGCTGTAGGGGACATCGGGCCAGTTCGCGGCGTTAGAGCCGATCGGGTCGCAGGAGCTGGCGAAGCACCTGTCCGCGGTGGCGAATGTCACCTCGTCGGGAGCGTGGCCGCTGTAGGCGTTGCCGTCGGTGAACCCGTAGTCGATATGATCCAGGTGGCTGTCGCGGACGTAGCTGGCAGCGCTGGAGGTGGCGCCGTTCTCGGCGTAGGCGTTGGTGTCCTGGCCGTAGTAGTACGACATCGCGTTGCCGTGCAGGTCGGTGACGTAGTCCAGGTTCCACCGGTACGCCATCACGCAGGCCGACGAGCCGAACCCAGAACTGGAGTAGCACGGGTCCCCGGAGTGGGCGCTGAACACCGGCACTGAATCGACTGAGTTGGCCGCCTTGTCGCCGCTGGCCCGGGTCTGCCGCGACCAGCGAGACGGCTATGCACTCACCTGAGTGCTGTTGGCAGTATTAGCCGGTGTCCTCCAGCCCGACATGTTCGCGGGCTGGTCCCGGCGGACCTAGTAGCCGCAGGGCCACGGCGGGGAACAAGGCAGCTGAGAGCAGCCCGGCGGTGAGCAGTGAGGCGCTGGTGGTGGGGGAGATCAGCCGGGCTGCGAGCCCGATCTGGGTCGCCACGATCACAAAGGTGAGCGTGGTCGCCTGCATGAAGCCGGCGACTATCGCGTGGCGGGTGCCGATGAAGCGTGCATACAGCAGTGCGGGCAGGCCGCGTACCGCAAGAAAGGCGATGAGGAACAGCGGTACCTCCGCGATCGCCGCGGCGTCGCCGGTCAGGGCCTTCAAGTCGAACTGGACGCCGGTGGCGATGAAAAAGATGGGGATCAGGAAGCCGAATCCGATGCCCTGCAGCTTGGTCTGGAATTGCGGGTGCGGGGCGTGGCCCGTGATGTCGATCATGCGTACCAGCAGGCCGGCCGCGAATGCGCCCAGAATTGAGGCGAACCCGAACCGGTAGGCCAGCACGCCGAAGGCCAGCGCCAGGGTGAGCGTGGCGCGTACCCGCAGCTGGGCGCTGCGGTCTTCCAGCCGGTCCAGCAGCCTCTCCAGGCCAGCCATCTGGCGCACCCGGCCCAGGGTGAGCCCGAACACCACCAGCAGTGCGAGGAAAATAGCGAGTGACGCAACCCGGTCGGCTGAGGTTTTCGAGGTTGCCGAGAAAAGCAGCGACAGCAGCATAATCGTGGCCACCTCGGCGAGGGCAGCCGCTGTCATCACCAGCTGGCCGAACCGCGTCTCCTCCTGCCCTGCGTCCTTCAGCAACGGCAGCAGCAGTCCTGCGGACGTTGACATCAGCACGATCGCCAGGAACAGCGGCTGACTGGCCGGGCTGGCCGCACTCAGCGCGTACGCGCAGCCAACGCCGAGTAGCGCGGAGCCCGCAAACGCCAGGCCCGCCAGCCGCCCCGGTGCGCCCCGCAGGCCGTCCACGTCAATTTCCAGGCCGGCCAGGAATAGCAGCATCCCCAGCCCGAGATCGCTCAGTACCTTGACCGGCGCATCGATATGCACCCAGCCGAGCACCGACGGGCCGATCACAATCCCGGCGATCACCTCCATTACCGCGCCTGGCACGGGCAGCACCGGCAGGAAGCCGAGCACCACCGGGACCAGCACTGCCACCGCGGCAATGATCAGGACGCCATTGAACGAGATAGCCATGTCTCACCCCCTAACGATGGCTAGCCTGAGGTCCGGCTCGCGGGCCGCGCACGGGAGCTGACCAGGATCAGCCGGTCCCCGCCGGCCAGCGGGGCGCCCCTGGCGTCGTCGGACGCCAGGACCTCGTCTCCCGCACGACCGCAATGACTGTTCCCGCTGCGTCACGTGCCGGGGCGCCCAGCTCTGCCCCGGCCGCGGGCCGCTCGATGAGATCCAGGCCGCGGCCGCGATCCAGCAGGTCGGCGATCACCATGCCCGCGGCCGGCCGGACGGTGGAAATGGCGAGCATCTGCCCGGCCGCATCTGAGGACACCACCACGCGGGCGGCGCCGCTCTGGCGCAGCAGCTGCCGGTTTTCTTCCTCCCGGACCGCCGCCACGATTGTTGCGGACGGGTTCAGCTGGCGAGCCGTGAGAGCGATCAGCACGGCCGTGTCATCCCGGTTCACGGCTATGACGACCTGGGCTGCGCTGCCGATCTCCGCGCGGCTAAGCAGGCTCTGCCTTGTTCCGTCCCCGCCGGCCGCGACCAGCCCGGCGGCATTGGCCTCAGCTACTGTCTCCGCGGACACGTCCACGACCACGACCGACCCGTCTGGCAGCCCGGACTGGGCGAGCGTCCTGATTACGCTGCGGCCTTTCGTCCCGTAGCCGATGATGACCGTCTGACCAGCCACGCGCGACCTCCACCGCTTGATCCGCCAGCTTGTCCGTGTCCGCTCAGCCAGCACCTCAAGCGTGGTGCCCACCAGCAGGATGAGGAAGATCACGCGGATCGGCGTGTTCAGCACCGTGTTCACCAGCCGGGCTGTCGCGGTGACCGGGACGATGTCACCGAACCCCGTCGTCGACAACGTTACGGTCGAGTAGTACACGCAACCGAGAACCGACAGCGGCTGTCCCGGATGAGCAGCATCCCGGTAACCGTCACGGCCCAGGTAGACGATCACCGTAGAGACTGCGAGCAGCCCGAGGGCCAGCAGCATCCGCTTGCTCACCGCGGCAAGCGGGGTCACTCCCCGCGCAGGCAGCAACACGGCGCCTGCTGACGGTGCCCGCCCCGCGCCGTCAGAGCCCAGCGCTTTCATCACCATGTTCAGTAATGATGCGCACCCGCAGCCACCCACGGATAGAGCATCGATCATGGAGAATTTGGGCGGTGGGCCTGGCCGCTGGATCGGTCACGCCGGCGGTGTCCCCGGATCGCGGTGGTACCGCAGCCCGCAGCAGCGGAGCCACGCCGGCCTGAGCGTCTCACTGCCGCCCAGCCGCCACGCCTGACCAGGGATCCTGGCGGACAGTGTCGCGTTGGCTGATCGGTGAGCATGACAGAGCGCGCTGACGATAACTATTGCCTGGTCAGATGGTCACCGTTAGCTGGTCGAAGGCTGTGCGGATCCGGTGGCGGGGGGACGTCGGTGGCGAGTTCATAGTGGCCGCGGCGAAGATTCTGCATGAACGCATGACAGGCAGCCAGGATCCGCGCGGACCGGTGGCGCTTTAGGCCGCGCATCGGCCGCAGCCTCGCTTTCAGCCGGCCGTGATCAGTCTCGACCGGGTTGTTCGCGTAGCGCTCGACGGTATGCAGGGCGGACGGGATCAGCTCGTCCAGAACCCGCGCGTATGCAGCGGCCCGGTCAGTAGTGACCTCGGCCGGTTTCGTGCCCGCGCAGCGCGCTGGTGAAGAACCGCCGGGCCGCGGCCAGGTCACGGCGCTGGGACAACAGCACGTCGATGACCTGGCCGTGCTGGTCAATCACTCCGGTACAGATACGTGTCGGCGGCACGTGATACTGACCCCGGCGTGGCATCTGAATTTTGACCCCCTGCCCGATGACTCTGGCTCTAGCCGAGCCAGGGGGTGGAAGGGGTGCTTTGCGTGGAGGACTGGGCTGAGATCCGCAGGTTGCACCGGGCGGAGAAGATGCCGATCAAGGTGATCGCCCGGGTGATGGGGGTCTCGAGGAACACGGTGCGGGCGGCGGTGGCCAGTGACCGGCCGCCGAAGTATGAGCGGCCGCGGAAGGGATCGGTCGTCGATGCGGCTGAGCCGCGGATCCGTGAGCTGCTGCAGGCGTATCCCACGATGCCGGCGACGGTGATCGCGGAGCGGATCGGCTGGCACGCGTTCGATCCGGGTGCTGCGGGACCGGGTCGCGGAGCTGCGCCCGGCGTATCTGCCGCCGGATCCGGCGTCGCGCACGGCGTATGCGGCCGGTGAGATCGCCCAGTGCGATTTCTGGTTCCCGCCGGTCACGCATCCCGGTCGGGCTGCGGCCAGGTGCGCAAGCCGGCGCAGCTGCCGGTGCTGACCATGGTGTGCGCGTATTCGCGCTGGCTGTTGGCGCTGCTCGTTCCCGACTCGCACCGCCGCGGACCTGTTCGCCGGCTGGTGGCAGCTCATCAGCGGGCTGGGGGCGGTGCCGCGGGTGCTGGTCTGGGACGGCGAGGGCGCGATCGGCCGGTGGCGGGCCGGGCGAGCCGGAGCTCACCGGCGACTGCCAGGCGTTCCGCGGGACCCTGGGCGCGAAGGTGGTGGTCTGCAAGCCCGCCGATCCTGAGGCGAAAGGGCATCATCGAGCGGGCGCATGACTACCTGGAACGCTCGTTCCTGCCCGGCCGCGTCTTCGCTTGCACCGGCGGATTTCAATGCCCAGCTGGCCGGGTGGCTGGCGCTCGTGAACACCCGGCCGCGCCGCGCGCTGGGCTGCTCCCCGGCCGAGCGGATCGGCGCGGACAAGCAGGCGATGCTGGCTCTGCCGCCGGTCGCGCCGGTGACGGGGTGGCGGGCGTCGGCCAGGCTGGCACGTGACCATTACGTCCGGCTGGATTCCAACGACTACTCCGTCCATCCGGCGCGTGATCGGCCGCCGGATCGAGGTCACCGCGGATCTGGCCCGGGTGCGGGTGCTCTGCGACGGCCAGGTGGTCGCCGATCACGAACGGTCCTGGGCCTGGCACCAGAGCATCAGCGATCCCGCGCATGTCGCGGCGGCGCGGGCCATTGCGCCGCCAGCGGGTCACTGCCCTGCGGGCGGCGCCTGAGCCCGATGTCGAGATCCGCGCGCTGGCCGACTACGACACCGCGCTCGGGCGTGGACGGAGGCGTCGCATGATGGCCACCGCCAAGACCGCCGCCCGGGACACGACCGCCGAGATCGCCTTCCTCACCCGCGCTCTCGAAAGCGCCGACGCTGCGCGAGTCGGTGCCGCGGCTGGCCGAGCGGCCCGGGCTGAGTCCTGGACCCATGAGGAGTTCCTCGCCGCCTGCCTGCAACGCGAGGTCTCCGCCCGTGAGTCCCACGGCGGGGAAGGCCGCATCCGGCCGCCCGGTTCCCCTCGCGCAAGAGCCTGGAGGAGTTCGACTTCGACCACGCCCGCGGGCTGAAACGCGACGTGATCGCCCACCTGGGCACCCTGGACTTCATCACCGCCCGCGACAACGTGGTGTTCCTCGGCCCGCCCGGCACCGGCAAAACCCACCTCGCCACCGGGCTGGCCATCCGGGCCTGCCAGGCCGGGCACCGGGTCCTGTTCGCCACCGCGTCTGAGTGGGTCGACCGGCTCGCCGAGCGCCCACCACGCCGGACGGCTCCAGGGCGAGCTCATCCGCCTCGGCCGCTACCCGCTGCTGGTCATCGACGAGGTCGGCTACATCCCGTTCGAGCCCGAGGCCGCCAACCTGTTCTTCCAGCTGGTCTCGGCCCGATACGAGCGGGCCAGCCTCATCGTCACCTCCAACAAGCCGTTCGGCCGCTGGGGCGAGGTGTTCGGCGACGACGTCGTCGCCGCCGCCATGATCGACCGCCTCGTCCACCACGCCGAAGTCATCGCCCTGAAGGGAGACAGCTACCGCCTCAAAGACCGCGACCTCGGCCGCGTCCCCGCGGCCGCCGCAACCGACGACTAACCGGACAACACGACCAGCAGGGGGTCAGTTTTCAGATGCCGTCAGGGGGTCAGAATTCGCGCGCCGTTGACAATACGTCCACCGGCCGGCGACCTTGACGTATGTCTCAGCGGCGAACCACCGGTCCCCGGGCGCACGTCGGCAGTACCGGGCCGCCTCGATGAACTCGGGCATGAACCCGCTGGACCCACCGATAGATGGTGACGTGGTCGACAGTGACTCCGCGCTCAGCCATCAGTTCCTCGACGTCACGATAGGACAGCCCGTACCGCAGGTACCAGCGGACCGCGACCGAGATCACCTCCCGTGGGAACCGGAAACCGGCGAACACTGAGGAACTCCATGACGACGTCACCCGACCAGTCTGCCGCCCGCCGCGATCGGCCAACCAACGCTGCCTCCACCGGCCCAGGTACGCCAGGGGCCTTCCCTGACCACGAGGACCGACCACACTCCCGCCGAGGCTCGGCTCGCCAATGTGGCCGCGCCTGCCATGGCCATCATGGGGGAGCTCGACGCGTGGCGCCCGATTCCGTCGCGTCCAGCGTCCTCACAGCGCATGGTTCCGACCGCCGGTCAGCGCGCTGACCTGGGGCCCTTTCGCGCAGCGGACCCTGCTCATTGATCAAATAGGCGGCGAGACGAGGGCGAATTTTGCGTCGGTGGGTAGCCGATGTCTTGCTCATTGTGGTGAGCTGTGCTTTGGGGCCATTTAGGGGCCACTCTCACACCTAGGGGGAAAGTCATGAGTGATGCGATCCGGCCGTGGCCACTGGTCAAGGAAGGGGACAGCCAGCACCCGGTCCAGTCCGTGCAGTACCTGCTCCACCAGCGCGGCCACCCGGTCACCATTGACGGAATTTTCGGGCCGAAGACGACGGCGGCCGTGAAGGGCTTCCAGGCCGAGAAGAAGCTGGCCCAGGATGGCGAAGTCGGGCCGCTGACCTGGGCTCAGCTGGTCCTCCAGGTCAAGGAGGGGGCCAGCGACTACGCCGTGCGCGGGGTGCAGGAAGAGTTCGTGTTCCGCAAGCAGAACCTCGCGATAGACGGGATCTTCGGGCCTAAGACAGACGCGGCGGTGAAGGGCTTCCAGAAGGGGCTGGGAGTCACGCAGGACGGGACCGTCAGCGACACCATCTGGCAGGCACTGGTCAGCGGCATGCTGCCCGGCTGATCCGCAGCCACCAGCAACTGCGCCGGGCTGGCCTGGCGGCCATGGTGGCCGCGCACAACTGGCGACCACCATGGCGTTGCCCGCGCGACGATGCAGGACCGGAGGTCCGCCGGGGCCACGGCAGCATGACCCAGGGTCTCGGAGAATGCCGCCGCTGCAGATAGCGTCCTGCACCTCAAAGAACTTATGGCTCCGGACATGCACTTGGATCATAGAGATTTATCTCGGCGCTGTAGCGGCAGTTCTGGCACCCCACAGACGCGGTCGGCCCAGTCCAGGCGGGGCCGAGGCGTGGTGCGGCGCAGCGCGGCGACCTCATGCCGCAGCACCAGCAGTTCCGCGTTCTTCGACGCCGATGAGCGGCCGAGCAGGACCAGCCAGCCGCAGACCCGGATGAAGATTAGATAAAGCAGACGGAGGGACATGGCTGATTATCATGGCCCGCTGCTGCTCCGGTGCATCGCTGCAGCTCACAGGCCAGGCAGACTTCTGGCACCCCATAGGACCACGCTGGTCTGCAGGGTGTCGTCGCTGATGGTCCGATAGAAGGAGACGCCGACGTAGCAGCTGGTGAGGTCGGCGGTGTGGTGCAGAAGCCGCCACGGCACACCCCCAGATGAAGGTTCGAGGTGTCCTCGATGTCTTGCGACATCACACTGGTCCCGCTATAGGACTCGAACCTATGAGGCCGTGATAGTTCGCCGCCCACGTGATCACTCCTTCGGGCTAAGGCTGCCGGCCGGGCTCTGGCTGCCGGTCAGGCTCGGCGTGGGGCTGGTGGCCGCACCTGTGGGGCTGGTGCTCGGGCTCGGGCTGGTGGTGGGGCTCGGGCTGGTGCTCGGGCTCGGGCTGGTGGTGGGGCTCGGGCTGGTGGTGGGGCTCGGGCTGGTGCTCGGGCTCGGGCTGGTGCTCGGGCTCGGGCTCGGGCTGGTGCTCGGGCTCGGGCTCGGGCTGGTGCCGGGGCTCGGGCTGGTACTGGGGCTCGGGCTGGTGGCAGGACTCGTAGGCTGGCCGGCGGTGCTTGCGCAAGCAGCTGGGCTTGCGCTAGTGGTGGGGCTGGCGTCGGCGGTGGGGCTGGCGGGAGCGCCGGCGGCGGGGCTCTGGCAAACCGCCGGGCCCGCGCTGGCAGCCGAGCTTGCGCAGTCAGCCGGGCCGGCCGCGCGATGGGTGGGTGCTGGCGGCGCCGTGCAGCTGGGGGCTGTCGCGTGCGGCTGACCCGCGCCGGGGCTGCTCCCCCGGGACCCGCCGGCGCCGCCGGTGCCGCTTTGATGCCCATCGCTTACGAGAGACCGGATGAGTCCGGCGGTCTGCGAAATCGCCAGTTGTGGCACCGGAGTCAGTGCGAGAACACCTGCTGACATCAGGAAGACGGCAATGGCCAGCACCGCGCCAACGCGCAGCCACGCTGGGCGCTGCCGGTCGCGCAGTCCGCCGGAACCCGCTACCCGCAAACGCGCATTCACCGCGCCGCGCACCCCCTGCAGCCACGCGGATACAACTAGCAGCCCGCTCAGCGCGCGACTGGCCCCGGCGGAATATCCGGCCATTATCCAGGCGACGAGCAGCGGGCGCGGCGCGGTCAGCCGGGGGCGGATCCGCTGCAGGCCATCGTCAGCCCGGCTCTACCGAGTCGGCGGCTGCCCGCAGCACGCGGCGCAGAATCTCCTCAAGGTCACGATCGCGCTGGGTCATTTCCGGTTCTCCAGCAGGCCACGGAGCGATGACATGGCCCGGGCGGTGTGGCTTTTGACGGCGCCCGGGCTGATCCCCATCGTCTGGGCGATCTGAGTCCCCGACAGGTCCCCGTAGTACCTCAGCACGAGCACCTCGCGCTGCCGCGGCGGAAGCGTGCGCAGCGCGGCGACCACTGCGGACCGCTCGAGCAGCTCGACCGCTCCCTCCTCCGCACTGGGCATATCCCGCGGCGGCTTGGGAGCGTTCCGCTCCACGACCTGCGATGCCGCAGAACGGAGCGAGACCCATTCACCACCGACCTCCGCAGATAGGACAGCGCCTTCTCGCTGTTCCTCAGCAGGCGCCAGCGGCTGTGCATCGCGATGAAGGATTCCTGCACTACTTCCTCAGCGGTCCCCACATCGTGTACCAGCAGTACCGCGAGGCCCACCAGTGATCGATAATGCGCGGCGTAAAGCGCAGTCACCGCACCGGCGGCATCCCCGTCCGCCGCGACCGGCTCCCGGACGGCGGGCCTCGCCATAGGCTCGGGTACGCGAATAGCGCGCCCGGCCACACCTCCCCCGAACGACCGCACCGGTCCCAGCCCATTCATGCCGACCGCCGAACACCGGGCCGCCTACCCCCAGGCGGACCGCTGGGCGCCCCCGGCCAGCGCTTGAAGACGATCAAGCCGACTAACCGGCAGCCCCTGGTTGTTTCAGAGTGATACTACGCAGGGCAAATGTCCAGACACGCTGGACGGAATCACCCAGCGCATGGGCCCGGGCGCGACGGTGGACTCCGGCGGATGGTGACCGGGCAACACGGATGGTGACCGCAGCACGGTTGGCATCCGCCACTACCATCGGTGCCATCCTTCCGCTGCGGTAGGCGATGCCAAGCGCCTCCGGCATCGCCTCGCCGTAGCCGGGGGGCGGAAGAACTCGGCAAGCTCGCCGCGGTGCAACCCGCCGTCGGGTGCCGCATAGACCCGGCGGACAACCTCGCGGGTCCAACGACCAGTCGGGCGCAAGGCGGCTCACCATGGGACTTCCTGAGCGCCGACGCGCACATCAACGCCGCCGCTGGCGAGCTCCTCCGGGAGCTTACCCTTGACCTGGCCAGGGACTACAAGCCCACCGGGCAGCCACCTGTCAAGTTCCGGTCCCTGGGCGACAGAGAGGTTCCGGTAGCTAGGGGACATTCCCGGTTGCTGAGTTCTTCCGCCTGGGCCGGCCTTTGGGGTTGGCGAACGCGCCGAGTTCTTTGGCCCGGTCGTGCTAGGGACCGGGTCTGACCTGCGAGTTTATGGTGGCAGGTGTTGGGTTCGAACCAACGTAGGCTAAGCCGACGGTTTTACAGGGCGTTGGCCGGAAGATCGCAAGTGATACCTGAGCTGCGGTAATGAAGAATAAAGCCATGCCGAGGTCGCCACTCAACCACTACTCAGCCAACTTGGCACATTTAGATTCCAATCTGGCTGCACGACCTGACCCGCTTCCTGGAACGGCACTCTGAGCCTCCTCTCCTCCCTGGCCTTGATGAGTTGCAAGCCCACTTCCCGGGAAGATCTACCGGATCCTTGGTCAGGGTCGTCAATGCCCGAAGCGATCCCCCCCGCATTGACGTGCGGGAGGGCTTTACCATCTCGTGGAAAGTTTCGATCACGTGCTGCTCACGAGGGGAAGAACTCGAAGCCGGGATCTTCCTAGACGACGACCATGACCGCCTCGTTGTCGCCGCAACCACCTGACCGATCGCCCAGGCCGTCGTAGCCTCCAACACTGATGACTTCTCTGGCGAGACGCTCAGCCCACTCGGATTGGAGGCCGTCCGCCCAAATGACTTTCTGCTTGACCAACTACCTCAGGCTCCCGCCCACGCCGTGTGGCCGACTCCGGGCACGCCGATCAAGACACGAGCCTCGCAGTCTCGAGACGCTCAGAGGCCGGGCCCCGCGACTGTTACTCGCGCAGGCACCAGGAGGCGCTCAGTCACTCACAAATGCGCCGACCTGCCCCTGGCGCCCTCAATGGCTAAGCCTATTAGTGTGAATCGCTTGGAGTTCGGTATAGGCCAGCATTCCCCAGGGCCCACCCTCGACGCCTATTCCACTCCACTTCAGGCCCCCGAATGGCTGCCCAGGGACTCCCGCCTGATGGGTATTCACCCAGACCGTGCCTGACTCTACCTGGGGGGCTAGGGTCCGCCCTCGCTCGGGGTCTGAGGTCCATACGGAAGCCCCGAGCCCGTAGTGGCTATCGTTCGCCTCGGCGATCGCCTCCTCGACGTCCGAATATTCGATGATAGGCAACGCCGGCCCGAACTGCTCTTCCACGACAATTCGTTCGTTACCATTCAGCCCGGCGAGAACAGTGGGTTCGTAGAAATACCCGGGCCCGTCTGTCGCCGAACCACCAGTTGTTACCCTGATCCCGGATTGGCGTGCGTCGCCGACAACTTCCCGGATACGGTCGCGCTGTGCCGGATTGCACAACGGGCCGATGTCAGTTCCAGGATCCTGCCCATCTCCAAGCCGCGCTGCCCGCGCGCGGTCAGCCAGGGCGTCGACAAGCTGGCCGTAGAGTGCTTTGGGCGCGTATACCCGCTTGATAGCCACACAGATCTGACCGCAGTTTGCGAACGCGTTCGCAAACACGCCGTAGCCGTCGCGTCCACGTCGGCATCGTCCAGCACTATCGCCGGGTCATTGCCTCCGAGTTCGAGGAGGACTCGCTTGACGTCTGCGGCCGCAGTCATCGCGATCTTCTTGCCGGTGGCAACGGAGCCGGTGAAGCTGATCATGCGCACGAGAGGATGGCTTGTCATCAGCGAGCCGAGGGAGTCACTGCCACTGACAACATTGAGCACCCCTGGTGGCAGCGCGTCCCTGACCAGCTCCCCGAAGCGCAGACTCGATAGTGGCGTATACGGCGAGGGCTTTAGCACGACCGTGCAGCCCGCCGCGAGAGCGGGGGCCAGCTTGGACATGGCAGTTCCCAAGGGGAAGTTCCACGGCGTGATGGCCGCGATCGCTCCTATCGGCCGCCGGAGTACCTGAACGACTAGGTCGTCGGTGTCCGCGACGGTATCGACAGGCACATTCAGTTCCGCATAGTAGCGAAGATCTCCCACGGCTCCGCCCAGTTCGTCCTTGGCTTCATGTAGCGGTTTCCCCTGCTCCTCAGTGATAAGCGCGGCGAGTTTCTCAAGGTTTCCCTCGACTCTTGCAGCAATCTCCAGCAATGCCGATGATCGCGCTGCTGAGTCCGCTAGCCAAGGTTCGCGTGCCTCATTCGCACTCGTTACTGCCGCGTCCAGGAGTTCCGGGGTGCATTCCGGAGCATGGGCGATCAGCTGACCATTCGCCGGGTTGAGGACTGGAAACGTTTCCTTGGACGCTTTAGGCTTGCCCGAAATAGTCATAGTGAGGTCGTGCATCGACGCTCCTTAAATGTTAAATGGCCTGATTAATTGCGGTCTAACACACGGTCTTACAGCAGGGATCATCTCACCACCTCC